>NZ_KI973178.1:1300448-2257226 GCF_000534415.1 Enterobacter sp. BIDMC 27 | reverse complement strand
CACTCGGCACCAATAAAATTGGTGGGTCGTGCAGGATTCGAACCTGCGACCAATTGATTAAAAGTCAACTGCTCTACCAACTGAGCTAACGACCCGAGTGGTGGGTGATGACGGGCTCGAACCGCCGACCCCCTCCGTGTAAAGGAGATGCTCTACCAACTGAGCTAATCACCCACTCTGTACTGCCGGAACTGCTTTAAGTGGTGGGTCGTGCAGGATTCGAACCTGCGACCAATTGATTAAAAGTCAACTGCTCTACCAACTGAGCTAACGACCCACTTTTGCGCTGCTTTCACGTTGTTTGATATCCCGTGGCAACGGCGGCATATATTACTGATTTAAGAATTCTGCGCAACAAAAATTTCGATGAAGATCACTTAACTGCTTAGGAATCATGCTGCACGACCAGAAATGACGCGATTTCTGGTCATGCGATAATCAACCCATCGAACTCAAACGTTTTTGCGCTTGTTTGGCGCCGTCTGTACCCGGGAATTTCGCAACCACCTGCTGATAAACCGCTTTGGCTTTTGCAGTGTCGCCTTTGTCCTGCATGATCACGCCGACTTTATACATCGCATCAGGCGCTTTCGGTGATTTCGGGTAATTTTTCACCACAGAGGCAAAATAAAACGCCGCATCATCCTTTTTACCCTTGTTGTAATTCAACTGACCCAGCCAGTAGTTCGCATTTGGCTGGTAAG
Source organism: Enterobacter sp. BIDMC 27 (assembly GCF_000534415.1). Classification (NCBI taxonomy): domain Bacteria; kingdom Pseudomonadati; phylum Pseudomonadota; class Gammaproteobacteria; order Enterobacterales; family Enterobacteriaceae; genus Enterobacter; species Enterobacter sp. BIDMC 27. Next base: position 2,256,522 of record NZ_KI973178.1, on the reverse strand, counting down.
TGGAATCAGGGTACTTCTTAATGAAGTTCTGAAACGCAACGATAGCATCGTCCTGCCGCGATTTGTCCTGCACCAGGGCAATGGCCGCGTTGTAGTCCGTATTCGCGTCACCGCTCTGTACAGGCGCACCAGACGACGCGGAGGCATCAGCCGCAGGTGCAGGCGTTGCCGCACCGCTTTGATCGCCTGCTGCTGGCTGTGCTGCTGCTCCGCCGCTGTTCAGGCTATCCATCTGCAACAAAATTTGCTTCTGGCGCTCCACAACCTGATTAAGCTGATACTGACTCTCCTGGATCTGACCACGAAGGGAATCAATATCATTCTGGTTATCGGAAAGCTGCTGCTGGAGTTGAGTTAAAAGCTGGCTGTGAGCGTTAGAAATACGCTCGAGTTGAGTGACCCGGTCTTCTACCGAGCCTGAGCCGACACTACTGATTGGTGCCTGAGCAAAAGCGGCCCAGGGGGCCGCTATTCCAACCAGTAACGACAGACTCATCAGATGATGTCTGAAGTTACTGCTCATGCAATTCTCTTAGTAAACGAGTACGGCACGACGGTTTTTGGAGTAAGCCGCTTCGTCGTGACCCAGTACTGCTGGTTTTTCTTTACCGTAAGAAACGATGGAGATCTGGTCAGCAGAAACGCCTTTACCCTGGAGGTACATTTTAACAGCGTTTGCACGACGTTCACCCAGGGAGATGTTGTACTCCGGAGTACCACGTTCGTCCGCATGACCTTCTACGGTGACTTTGTAAGACGGGTTGCTACGCAGGAAGTTTGCGTGCGCATCCAGCATTGCAGCGAAGTCAGAACGGATGTCGTATTTATCCAGATCGAAGTAAACGATGTTGTTCTGCTGTAACTGCTGCATCTGAAGACGCGCTTGCTCTTCAGAAGACATATTGCCATTGCCGTTAGCGTCCATACCGGTGCCGGCACCCATCATGCCTTCGCCGCTCTGGTCATTGCTTGCGTTCTTGTTAGAAGAACACGCTGCGATTGCCATAACAGGCAGAGCGATCATCAGCCCCTTCAGCACTTTGTTCAGTTGCATTTCTAAGATTCCTTTAGTAATCAATTAATTATTATTACAGATACGGCGACCAGGCAGGTGATTTTACCTGTCCATCAGTTGCCGGAAGACGCGCTTTGAAACGCCCATCTGTAGAAACCAGATTCAGCACGGATCCCATCCCCTGAGAAGAGCTGTAGATTACCATGGTGCCGTTAGGTGCCAGACTTGGCGTTTCATCCAGGAACGTTGACGACAGTACTTGTACGCCCCCCGTTACCAGATCTTGTTTGGCAATGTGCTGCTGACCACCCGCAGTACTGACCATTACCATTGTTTTACCATCGGCACTGACGTCAGCATCCTGGTTCTGAGAACCTTCCCAGGTAATACGCTGCGCTGCTCCGCCGTTGATATTCACTTTATAAACTTGTGGACGACCTGCCTGGTCAGACGTAAAGGCCAGATTCTGGCTGTCCGGGAACCAGGTTGGCTCAGTGTTGTTGCTACGACCATCCGTGACCTGACGGATCTGACCAGAACCAATATCCATCACGTACAGGTTCAGGCTACCGGTTTTAGACAGGGCAAACGCCAGTTTGGTACCGTCCGGAGAGAACGCAGGCGCACCGTTGTGACGCGGGAATGACGCAACCTGACGCACAGCACCGTTAGAGAGCGTCTGGATAACCAGCGCGGAACGGCCGCTTTCGAAGGTCACGTACGCCAGCTTAGAGCCGTCCGGAGACCATGCCGGAGACATCAGCGGCTGTGGTGAACGGTGTACGGTGAACTGGTTGTAGCCATCGTAATCAGAGACGCGCAGCTCATAAGGGAACTGGCCGCCGTTGGTCTGTACTACGTACGCGATACGAGTACGGAACGCACCTTTAATACCGGTCAGCTTCTCAAACACTTCGTCACTCGCCGTATGGCCTGCGTAACGCAGCCACTGCTTGTTCACCTTATACGTGTTTTGAGCCAGAACGGTACCCGGCGCACCGCCGGTATCCACCAGCTGATAAGCGACGTTATAGCCGCCGTCTGGCGCAGGAGTAACCTGTCCGACAACCACGGCATCAATACCCAGTGCAGACCATGCAGCAGGTTGAACTTCCTGAGCGGTACCCGGCTGCTGCGGCAGACGAGAACGATCTAAGGGGTTAAATTTACCGCTGTTACGCAGGTCAGCTGCAACAATGCCGCCAATGTCTTCAGGCGCAGCGCCCGGGCCTGCCCACTGGAACGGAACGACACCGATTGGACGCGCTGAGTCGTTCCAGTCGGTAATGTCGATGCTTACTGTGGCATGCACTGCTGACGTCAACAGTACTAAAAAACCAAAAGCTAATCGTAATGCCTGCTTCATCATATCTCCCTTATCCGAACAATAAGTCCTGGATAATTTAGCAGAAGGTTAACAAACTCAAATACACAAAACTATCAGAACCCGATAACCGCAGCTCTGCTTATGGCTTAAAGTTCAGCGAAGCGTCTTTGAACACTTCATAGACAGCCTGTGACGGAGGTTTTGGCAGTTTTGCCTGATTCACTGCCACAAGTGCAGCCTGGCATAACGCTTCATCTCCCCCTTCTGACTCAACGCTCAGCACCATACCATCCGTAGCCAGTTTAATATGCAGTCGGCAGGTTTTCCCGGTATAGAGCGATTTATCGTTAAGTCTGCTGGCAATAGCCGCAGCAATCTGATTCTTATAGTCGTTGATCTCAGCACCAGAGGCACCGTTGTTCTTAGTGTTACCACTTCCTGCCGGTGCTGCGTTACTTCCTTTCGCCCCACCGCCCGTTTTCGGTGCATTCTTACCGGAGCTCAGGTCGCCCAGCAGATCGTCAACCCCTGCGGCAGCGGCTTTTTCCGCAGCAGCGGCCTTTTTAGCTGCGGCTTTTTCGGCAGCCGCTTTCTTATCAGCAGCGGCTTTCTCAGCTGCCGCTTTTTTATCAGCAGCGGCTTTTTCCGCAGCGGCGGCTTTTTCTGCCGCAGCTTTCTCGGCGGCGGCCGCTTTTTTCGCAGCATCGGCAGCCGCTTTCTTCTCTGCTTCCTGCGCAGCTTTTTTGGCGGCTTCCGCTTCGGCTTTCTTCTGTGCGTCAGCGGCCGCTTTTTTCGCCGCTTCGGCTTCTGCTTTCTTCTTCGCATCAGCAGCGGCTTTCTTCGCTGCTTCGGCTTCCGCTTTCTTCTGCGCGTCAGCAGCCGCTTTCTTCGCCGCGTCTGCGGCTAACTTAGCCTGAGCATCTGCCTGCGCCTTCGCGTCTGCTGCGGCTTTGGCTGCCGCCTCTTCCGCCTGCTTCTGCTGTTCCTGAGCTTTCTTCGCTGCGGCTTCAGCCTGTTTCTGCTGCTCCGCCTGCTCTTTAGCGGCTTCCTGCGCCTGCAAACGCTCTTTCTCAAGCTGCTTCAGACGTTCCTGCTCGGCGGCCTGCTTTTCACGCAGCTCTTCCGCCTGCTGTTGCGCCTGTTTTTCACGCTGTTCTTCCGCGCGTTTTGCGCTCGCCTGCTGCTGTTGCTGGCGATTATAGTTCTGCACTACCGCACCGGGATCCACCATGACGGCGTCGATGGACGAGCCCCCACCGCCGCCTGATGCATCAAGGTGCTCATCGAACGAACTCCAGATCAGCGCTGCAAAAAGAATTACGTGCAGCACTGCGGAGACGATTATCGCTCGCTTAAGCTTGTCGTTCTGTTCGGTTGCCTTTGACACTATCGGTTCCCAAAAACTACGCAGATGATCAAATAGGCTGAGTCATTAAGCCAACTGACTTAACGCCCGCGCTATGTAGCAAGTTCAGCGCTTTGATAATTTCATCATATGGTACGTCTTTCGCACCACCGATTAAGAAGACCGTCTTCGGATTTGACTCCAGGCGTCGTTGCGCTTCAGCAATAACCTGCTCTGGCGGAAGCTGATCCATACGATCTTTCTCTACCACCACGCTGTACTGCCCTACGCCGGAAACCTCAATGATGACCGGAGGATCGTCATTGGTGCTTACCGCCTGTGATTCTGTCGCATCCGGCAGATCAACTTCCACGCTCTGGGTGATGATGGGCGCCGTCGCCATAAAGATCAGCAGCAGCACCAGCAGCACGTCCAGTAACGGAACGATATTGATTTCGGACTTGAGCTCGCGACGACCTCGTCCACGCGATCTGGCCATGGTTTACCCCTTGTTGCTCTCGGTGCTGGTAAACGCCTGACGATGCAGAATCGCGGTGAACTCTTCCATAAAGTTGTCGTAGTTCAGTTCCAGTTTGTTCACGCGCTGGTTCAGACGGTTGTACGCCATTACCGCCGGAATTGCGGCGAACAGACCGATTGCGGTCGCGATCAGTGCTTCGGCGATACCCGGTGCAACCATCTGCAACGTTGCCTGCTTCACCGCCCCCAGGGCGATAAAGGCGTGCATGATCCCCCACACCGTTCCAAACAGGCCGATATACGGGCTGATGGAGCCAACGGTTCCGAGGAAAGGAATATGCGTTTCAAGATTTTCCAGTTCGCGGTTCATGGAGATGCGCATCGCACGCGACGCTCCTTCTACCACGGCTTCCGGCGCATGGCTGTTAGCGCGATGTAAGCGAGCGAACTCTTTGAAACCGCTATAGAAAATTTGTTCGGAGCCTGAAAGGTTATCACGGCGTCCCTGGCTTTCCTGGTACAGACGAGAAAGCTCAATACCCGACCAGAACTTATCTTCAAACGCTTCGGCTTCGCGGCCGGCGGCATTGAGGATACGCGTTCTCTGGATGATGATGGCCCAGGATGCGATTGAAAAACCAATCAAAATCAACATGATAAGTTTAACCAGAAGGCTTGCCTTCAGGAACAAATCAAGGATATTCATGTCAGTCACTGCTTAAACTCCGCGACAATAGACTTAGGAAGCGCACGAGGCTTCATTATGGTTGGATCAACACAGACAATCAGGACTTCAGCTGAGTTCAGTACCGTATTCTCTGCATTGACTATCCGCTGCGTGAAAACCAGTGAAGTTCCGCGCATTGATGTAATTTCTGTTTGAACTTCGAGCATATCGTCGAGTCTGGCAGGCGCAAAATACTCAAGCGTCATCTTGCGTACCACGAAGGCAACTCGCTCAGCCAACAGCACCTGTTGACTAAAGTGATGATGGCGCAGCATCTCTGTGCGTGCCCGTTCATAAAAAGCAACGTAGCTGGCGTGGTAGACCACACCACCGGCATCAGTATCTTCGTAATAGACACGTACCGGCCATCGAAACAGCGTTGTATTCACTTTACATCCCGGTAATACAAGAAAAGTTGGAGCTTTCAAACTTCGCTACTATACGCGCGGGAATGATGGTTTGGAATGGGGGAAAGTAAACGGAGAGTAAATTTTTATGGGCCAGGGTAAGCCCATAACGTTAACGGACATTTCTTATTCAGAAGAAGAAGAAAATCAAACCGGCGAGGAGAACCAGATCGGCAATCAGTGGGCAGAAGATGCCCTGCCAGTGAAGCGCTTTCGGACGAAAGCCGACACCGTGAATCACGCCTGCGCACACCGCCCACATAATCAGGAAGCCGTGCCAGATTTCAAGCTCGCTGGTTTTCGCCGCGAAGCGCGACGGGTCCCAGAAGATACAGCCTGCCAGCAGTAATGCCATAATGAGGGAAAGCGCCCTCAAGGGGCGCTTATCCATTACCGCATATAACGTTGCGATAATATTCATTAGTGCTTTTCTTCACCTGCTTTGGTCGCTTCTACATGCTCAAGCGCCAGGGCAGTGATGACACCAAACGCACAGGCAAGAAGCGTCCCTAAAATCCATGCGAAATACCACATATTCAGCTCCTTACTTAGTACATAGAGTGGGTGTTGCTTTCGATATGTTCTTTAGTGATACGACCGAACATTTTCCAGTAACACCAGATGGTGTAAGCCAGAACAATCGGAACGAACACGCAAGCCACATAGGTCATTAAGTTCAGCGTCATATGGCTGGACGTTGCATCCCACATGGTCAGACTGGCATTCATCATGGTGCTGGATGGCATCACGAACGGGAACATCGCAATACCGGCCGTCAGGATGATGCACGCCAGCGTCAGGGAAGAGAATACGAACGCCAGAGCGCCTTTCTCCAGACGAGACGTCAGCACGGTCAGCAGCGGCAGCAGCACACCCAGAGCCGGGATAGCCCACAGCACAGGGGTATTGGTGAAGTTCACCAGCCATGCACCGGCCTGACGCGCCACCTCTTTGGTCAGCGGGTTAGACGGCGCAGCATGGTTGATAGCAGACGTCACCACGTATCCATCAATACCATACACCACCCACACGCCTGCCAGCGCGAAGCAGACCAGCGTCACCAGCGCCGCCACCTGAGCGGTAGCGCGGGAACGCAGATGCAGTTCACCTACGGTACGCATCTGGAGATAGGTTGCCCCCTGGGTGATGATCATCGCCACGCTCACCACGCCCGCCAGCAGACCAAACGGATTCAGCAGCTGGAAGAAGTTACCGGTGTAGAACAGACGCATATATTCGTCGACGTGGAACGGTACGCCCTGCAACAGGTTACCGAACGCCACACCAATGACCAGCGGTGGAACGAAGCTACCGATGAAGATGCCCCAGTCCCACATGTTACGCCAGCGGGTGTCTTCAATCTTGGAACGGTAGTCGAAACCCACCGGACGGAAGAATAAAGAAGCCAGCACCAGAATCATCGCCACATAGAAGCCGGAGAACGCAGCCGCGTAGACCATCGGCCAGGCAGCGAACAGCGCGCCGCCTGCGGTGATCAGCCACACCTGGTTACCGTCCCAGTGCGGGGCGATGGAGTTGATCATGATTCGACGCTCGGTGTCATTACGACCGAGGAAACGGGTGAGCATGCCCACGCCCATGTCGAAACCATCGGTGACCGCGAAACCAATCAGCAGAACACCGATCAGCAGCCACCAGATAAAACGCAATACTTCATAATCGATCATTTGATGACTCCTGTCTTAGCGTGCCGGCTGAGTAGTCGCAACAGACTGCTCGTAGTGGTAGCGACCGGTTTTCAGGCTGCTTGGGCCAAGGCGCGCGAACTTGAACATCAGGAACAGTTCAGCCACCAGGAACAGGGTGTACAGACCGCAAATGAGCAGCATGGAGAAGATCAGGTCGCCTGCGGTCAGGGAGGAGTTCGCTACCGCTGTTGGCAGCACCTCACCGATCGCCCACGGCTGACGGCCATATTCCGCAACAAACCAGCCGGACTCGATAGCAATCCATGGCAGTGGGATACCGTACAGCGCGGTGCGCAGCAGCCATTTTTTCTCACCGATACGGTTACGAATGACTGACCAGAACGAGGCCGCGATGATCAGCAGCATGATAATGCCGCAACCCACCATGATGCGGAACGCGAAGTACAGCGGCGCAACGCGTGGAATAGAGTCTTTGGTTGCCATCTGAATCTGCGCTTCCGTCGCGTCGGAGACGTTCGGGGTATAGCGTTTCAGCAGCAGACCGTAACCGAGGTCTTTCTTCACGTCGTTAAATTGATCGCGAACGGCCTGGTCGGTAGAGCCGGCGCGCAGCTGTTCCAGCAGCGAGTAGGCTTTCATCCCGTTACGGATACGCTCTTCATGCTGCACCATCAGATCTTTCAGGCCAGTCACCTGTTTGTCGACGGAGCGCGTGGCGATAATACCCAGAGCGTAAGGAATTTGAATGGCGAAGCGGTTTTCCTGCGCTTCCTGGTCAGGCACGCCGAACAGGGTAAACGCTGCCGGTGCCGGCTGGGTTTCCCATTCAGCTTCAATTGCGGCGAGTTTGGTTTTCTGCACGTCGCCCATTTCGTAACCGGATTCATCACCCAGAACAATAACGGAAAGAATCGCGGCCATACCGAAGCTTGCTGCGATAGCGAAAGAACGCTTGGCAAAGGCGAAGTCGCGGCCGCGCAGCATATAGTAGGAGCTAATGCCCAGCACGAACATCGCGCCGCACACATAGCCAGACGCCACGGTGTGAACGAATTTAACCTGAGCAACCGGGTTCAGGACCAGCTCAGCGAAGCTGACCATCTCCATACGCATGGTTTCGAAGTTGAAATCAGATGCGATTGGGTTTTGCATCCAGCCGTTCGCCACCAGGATCCACAGTGCGGACAAGTTGGAGCCTAATGCCACCAGCCAGGTTACCGCCATATGCTGGACTTTACCCAGACGGTCCCAACCGAAGAAGAACAGACCTACAAAGGTGGATTCGAGGAAGAAGGCCATCAGACCTTCAATGGCCAGCGGCGCACCGAAAATATCCCCCACATAATGGGAATAGTAAGACCAGTTTGTCCCGAACTGGAACTCCATGGTCAGACCGGTTGCCACGCCCAGCGCAAAGTTGATACCAAACAACTTGCCCCAGAACTTGGTCATATCTTTATAAATCTGTTTGCCGGAGAGGACGTAAACCGTTTCCATGATGGCCAGCAGGAACGCCATACCGAGCGTCAGCGGCACAAACAGGAAGTGGTACATCGCGGTCAAGGCAAACTGTAAGCGCGACAGTTCGACTACGTCTAACATTATGACTCCTTGCTCATCGCATGAAGACTCCGAGAGTGAACCCCGTTAGATAAGGATCCACACGCATGCCCCAATACAAAGTAATCTGCTTCCCTTCTTCGTTGCTTATTCTCTACATGAGGAAAAAGCAATGATGAAAGGTTACAAATACGTTAAGAAAAAACCAAATTGATCCCGTAAATATAATACGCTGCAAAACCCTTACAATAAACAGGTTTTTATTCGAACAGATTTACGTTTTTCGACGGCGATCAATTTATAGCAAAATTACCACTTTTCGGCCATTTTGATCGGGAACAATTTAACGCCTTTCGGAGCCTTTTTCCAAGTATTAAACATTGATTTAAATCAAAAACAGTCAGAGCTGTTAATGATGTTTCTTTGTGGTGCGGATAGTAAAAACCTTGTTAACAATATGTATATTTAAAGGCGTTATTGGTTATAAAAGCCAGAAGATAATATAAACAGTTGTGATTTTTATTAACGCGCAAGAAAAAACGCATTTTGCCGGAAGATAAACATATAATGTTATCTGCTTCACAGTATTTTTCTTTCGCTTTGCTACCCGCCGAAGCGATTACATTTCATTCACCTTTAATAATCTTAAAATTAACACCCTTTCGTGACTATTTGATGAAATAAAGGCCGCATTCCTGCGGCCTTTATTTTGTTCGGAGGATTACCTTTCAATTTTTATGCTAAAGGTGCGTGACTGGCCTGGCCGGAACGGTCCCGTAATGGCTGAACCCTCCTCCCCTTGCGCCTTGCACACCTCATTCATGTCCGTTTCGCAACAGGCCTGGACCTCACGGTTCACAGACAAAGCCACGTCACAGGAGCGGGTCTCCGAAGGGTTGTACAGACGAAGAATCATCTCGTCACGATCCTCCGCTTTTTTCAGCGCACTGAGTACGCATCCGTTAGGCGCCAGCGTTAGCAGGCTATAGCTACAGGGAGTGGTGAAAGAGGCGCGGTTAAGCTTCATCGCATCCCACGGGATTTTGTTATAACAGTGCACTGGCGTTAACCACGACTTCGCCTGCTGCGCAACGCCAGCACTGACTGGCGTACCATTAAAACTGAACAGGCTAAAGCGACAGGTTAACTGGCCCCGCATCTGCGAATCCGGCACCGGCATTTTGATCCCGGACGGTCTGCCGGGGCGCAGCAGTAAATCTTCCTTCCCAAGCACCCCCACGCCGCGAAGCAACGTCAGGGCAAACGTTTTTTGACGCTCGCCAGTCACTTCAAATTCGCGCAACCCTTCGGTAAACAGCGCCATTCCGTTACGCCGTTCCTGGAGCACCGCGTAGTTGAGCAGATTCCACACCGGCAGCGGCGCTTCCTTCCAGCCCTCCTCCTGCCAGTTCGCCATCGCTTCATCCTGTACAGGTCGCGTCAGCGAACCGAACTGGGTATCGGCTAACACCGTGTCTGTGGTAAATGGCGTCGGGATCAGCACCCGCACACGGTGGTCATCCGCGTGATTTCCGAGACGCGCCTCAACGTCGATACGTCGGCTGTTATGGCTGAGCGTGACCGTGAGTTCTGCCTCAAGCGTTCCCGTCTGCTGACGCGCAGAACGTTCGGCGAGATCCGCCGGCACCGCCATGCGATGGCGGATCACCGCCCTGCTCTGCCAGGCCTCGTGGATCACCTCAACCTCATGCTCGCCCTGAGCGGAAGTGAGTCTCCACTCTTCCCGTGAAGGCGAGTAGTCGTACTCATCGCCATCATCCGAGCTCTCTTCTATTTCCAGCACGCGGTCATAGATAAGCCCGGACGCTTTATCGAGCAGACGCAGGGTGCCGTCGTCGTTTAACGTTATTTCCCAGAAAGCATTTTCCAGCAACGCCTCCGACGATTTTTCTGCCGCCAGCAGCTTGCCGGCCACGTGCGGCTCGATATAGAGCGTGCGGTAACCCATTGATGGCAGGATCTGATTGAGCTGGATATCAAACTCCATAAAGGGATCGTAGTTACCGTAATGCACAATCTGCCGGTCAATCAAGCCGGGGTCGATTTCACGCGCGCTGCGCAGGCAGTAAGGGATTTCATTCCCCCTATCGTCCAGCAGGCGGAACTGGCTGGCGCGCAGACGTATCGTGGTGTTAATCACTTCCTCACGCGGCCAGGGCGTGAGGTTAAACATCACCAGTTTGTCTTCCTCGCTCTGTGGCATGTTGTCGACAATCTTGCGCATATAGAAGCATGTCAGGTTATCGGCCATGTCTTCCGCCAGCTCGAAGCGTGACATCACCTCACGATGCACTTTGTCACTACAGCAGCAGCCGATACTGTCATGGGCGTGATTCTTGAGGATCTCTTTCCACATTTTTTCCAGCAAACCGTGGTGATACTCAAAGCCCAGCGTCCAGGCAAGCGTGGCCAGCGGCTCAAGGACGTTGACGATTTTATTCTCTATCCGGGCGTGGGCGATTTTAATGTCCATCCGCGTGGAGCCTATCGTCCGGTGCACCCGCATATATTTACCGTCAATAAACTCCCCTTTCAGCGTCGCCAGTTCATCGCGGTGCACGTCAATGTGGTCAAACACCTTCTCGAAGCGGCTCATCACAAACTGACGCTGCGGATAGATTTCGCGCAGCTTATCCATCACCGCAAAGATGTTCTGCTGGAGCGGCATCTGATCATGGCCGTTAGGCAGTAAAATTTCTTTCGTCACGGAGGCTTTTTCCAGCACCTCGAAGTACGTGTCGAGCCGTTTGCGCAGCCCGGCCTCATCCTCCGGTAAGTACTTACCAATCGCGTAGCCCAGCGGTAGCACCTGTGCCGTCACTTCGCTGCCGTCCTGACTTTGCCAGAGAAATTCGGTTTTATCGGTACCGTGCCGCTCGGAACACCCGCGCCAGAACATGGTGCGCGTGATGCCAAAACCGTTGTAAATGTGCGGCAGCTGGGAAGACATGCCGAAGGAGTCCGGCAGATAGCCAATTTTCATCGGCTCGCCAAAGGCCAGACAGTCGCGAATGCCGTACATCAGATTTCGGACAATCGACTCGCCGGAGACAAGGGTGGTATCCGTCTGGGTATACCACGGCCCGATAATCAGTTTCCCGGCCGCCACCAGCGCCTTCACGCGTGGCCTGTTTTCCGGTTTCACGGCAAAATAATCTTCCAGCACCGCCGTCTGGCCGTCGAGAACGTAGTATTTATACTCTGCGTCCTGCTCAAGACGGGTAAGGATCTCTTCCATATTATTGACCAGAAGAATACGTGACGCTTCGGTGGTGAAGTACCACTCCCGGTCCCAGTGCATATGTGGCGTGATATGAACGCGAGATACAGCTTTCATCTTCGTTTCCTGTCAGTGCGTGTTTAGGAGGGTACGTCTTCAGTCACGTAGGTGCCGCTCTTCACGGCCTGGCGTCGCCAGAGCAGTAAAATGAGCGTAGAGATTGCGGCGCCAATCAGCGCGGCGCCAAACCAGCCAACAGCGGCCATCACGCCGCCCAACCCGGCATCATGCAGTAAGAAGAGCGAGAAAATGCCCGCGCCGGGGGTGGATAGCCCAATCCCCATCGCCCCGACAATCGCTCCGGTCGCCATTGACCCCAGAACAAATGAGCCGATGACCCGCAGCGGATCTTCGATAGCCATCGGAATTGCCCCTTCGGTGATGCCCGCCAGCCCCAGCAGCCATGTGGACTTGCCGGTTTCAATTTCGAACTGTTTGAACAGGTTCGGAGCCAGCATCGTTGATGCCGTCACGGTAAAGGCCGATACCATTTTGACGGAGGCAAAAATCGCATAAGGCCCGTATACGCCATTGGCCATCGCTCCCAGACAGAACGCGTAAGAGGCTTTGTTGACCGGACCGCCCAGATCGAACGAGCACATAAAGCCCAGGATCGCCCCCAGCAGCAGCGCGTTCGCGCCGGACAGACCGTTAAGCCAGGCGGTCAGGGCGTTATTGATCCAGGCCACCGGTTCGCCGATCACAAACAGCATCAGGCTGCCTGCGCCCAGCACGCCAATCACCGGATAGAGATAAAAGGTCAGAAAGCCGTTGTAGCGGCTACTCAGCCGGATGTGGTTTTTCACCCAGCTCATCAGGTAGCCCGCAATCAGCCCGCCGACGATGGCCCCGAGAAAACCAGAGCCGATCATATTGGCGGCAAGACCCGCCGCAAAGCCGGGCGTAAGCGCAGGTTTATCCGCCAGCGAGTAAGCGGTATAGGCCGCCAGAACAGGCACCATCAGAATACCGAGCATCCCGCCGCCCAGTTTGCGGTACATCCACAGCCACGAGTTTTCCTGATCGAACAGATGCTGCAAGCCCAGGATTTGCGCCAGTAGTACCGACACGGCCAGCACCGTGCCGCCAGCGACAATCAGCGGCACCGCAAAAGAGATACCGCTGAGCAGCGCCTGCTTGAGTTCGGTTTTAACGCACTTTTTCGCGTCCGTGTCGACGTGCGCAGGACGCGCATCGGATACAGGCTGTAGCGCCAGCGCACGCTCAATGAGCGCTTCAGCATGGCGTAAGGGTTCCGCGACGGGCACGGAAATGGCGGGGATCCCCTGAAAACGCTCACGCTCTTTGATCGCCACTTCCGCCGCGAAGATACACGCTTTTGCCTCCTGCAACTGCTGCGCGGTGATGCGCCCCTCAATACCATTCGCCCCCTGCTTTTCGACCACCACATTGACGCCGAGCTTACGTCCCGCTTTTTCGAGATATTCCGCTGCCATGTAGGTATGGGCGATCCCGGCCGGACAGGCGGTTACGCAGACGATCGTCGGGGCATTCTCCGCAACGGCGGTTTCTTGTGCGTCAGGCGCCGTCTCCAGCGCCGCAAGCACCGCTTCCGCGCTGGTCGCCGTCATCACGCGCGCCCTGAGCTCGTCATCCGCCAGGCGAGACGTCAGTTCCGTCAGGACCTGAATATGCGTTGACCCCGCTTGAGCGGGAGGAATGGCGAGCAGAAAAATCAGCTCGACCTCCTCCGGCCCGTCCACGCCTTCCCAGGCCAGCGGCTCGCGCAGTGTGGCCACGGCAAAAGCCGCTTCCTTTACCGCCACTGATTTACCATGGGGTACGGCCAGCCCCTCGCCCAGCGCCGTCGGGCCAAGCGATTCCCGATGGAAAACGTCTGCCAGAAACGTATCGGCGTCGGCTATTTTGCCCAACGCCACCAGCCGCGTCGCAAGCTGACGGATTGCCTCATCACGGCTGGTAAACTGCGCCTGCACGCAGACAGCACGGGGGTCGGTCAGAGTCGTCAGGTTCATAAGATCCTCACCTATCCAAAGTTATTGTCTGGGGAGGATTGTGGCAGACCAGATAATACATTTATGTGATCATTTTCACTAACATCGATATTTGTATTTTATTTGTATTATTTACAAATTTACAGCTGAAGGCATAATTCCCTGAAAAGGTATTAAAAAGGCGCGACACAATGGGTAATAAACCGATGTACCGGCAGATCGCCGATGCGTTCCGCGAAAAAATTAATGCCGGTGAGTTAAAACCTGGCGACGCGCTGCCGACAGAATCCAGCCTTCAGGAGGCGTTTAGCGTCAGCCGGGTCACCGTGCGGCAGGCTTTGAAGCTGCTCGCCGACGAGCAGATCATCGAAAGTATTCAGGGCAGCGGCTCGTATGTAAAAGAGGAGCGGGTGAATTACGATATTTATCAGCTCACCGGCTTTTACGAAAAGCTGGCGGATCGCAACGTCGATACGCACAGCGACGTCAGCGTCTTCGAAGTGGTGAAAGCCGATGAGCGGCTCGCGGCAAAACTGGCGCTCAATCCGGATGATAAAGTCTGGCACGTCAAGCGCGTACGCTTCATCAGGGAAAAGCCGGTGAATCTGGAAGAGACATGGATGCCGCTGGCGATGTTCCCCGACCTCACCTGGGAAGTGATGGAACAGTCGAAATACCATTACATTGAGCAGATCAAAAAGATGGTTATCGATCGCAGCGAGCAGGAGCTGGTGCCAGTCATGCCATCGGATGAGGCGATTGCCGCCCTGGCGCTCGATCCGGCAAAACCGATTCTGGAAAAAGTCTCCCGCGGCTTTCTGAAAGACGGCCGGGTATTTGAATACAGTCGCAACGTGTTTAACACCGACGACTATAAATTCACTCTGGTGGCTAAACGCAGACAATAAAAAAAGGCCGCTTTACAGCGGCCAACCATGTCGAAACGGACATTTTTTTATACTTCAACGCGCCCCATTCGGGGAGCAGAGAGGACTTACTTAATGATGGATTTCAGTGCTTCACCGATATCCGCCAGGCTGCGAACGGTTTTCACGCCTGCGGCTTCCAGTGCTGCGAATTTCTCATCAGCCGTACCTTTACCGCCAGCGATAATCGCGCCCGCGTGACCCATACGTTTGCCTTTCGGCGCGGTCACACCTGCGATGTAACCCACCACTGGCTTGGTCACATGATCTTTGATGTAAGCAGCCGCTTCTTCTTCCGCGCTACCACCGATCTCACCGATCATCACGATCGCTTCGGTCTGTGGATCTTCCTGGAACAGCTTCAGGATGTCGATGAAGTTAGAGCCCGGGATCGGGTCACCGCCGATGCCCACGCAGGTGGACTGGCCGAAACCGTAATCGGTGGTCTGCTTAACCGCTTCATAGGTCAGGGTGCCGGAACGGGAAACGATGCCCACTTTACCCGGCTTGTGAATGTGCCCCGGCATGATGCCGATTTTGCATTCGCCCGGAGTGATAACGCCTGGGCAGTTCGGGCCGATCATGCGCACGCCTACTTCGTCCAGCTTCACCTTCACGGTCAGCATATCCAGCGTCGGGATACCTTCGGTGATGGTGATGATCAGCTTAATGCCTGCGTCGATCGCTTCCAGAATAGAGTCTTTGCAGAACGGCGCCGGAACGTAGATCACGGTCGCGGTTGCGCCCGTCGCTTCTACCGCTTCACGCACGGTGTTGAACACCGGCAGGCCCAGATGCGTGGTGCCGCCTTTACCTGGCGTTACGCCGCCAACCATCTGCGTACCGTAGGCAATCGCCTGTTCGGAGTGGAAAGTCCCCTGGCTACCGGTGAAGCCCTGGCAGATAACCTTGGTATCTTTATTAATTAAAACGGACATTATTTCCCCTCCACTGCGGCAACAACCTGCTGAGCTGCATCCGTCAGACTTTTCGCTGCAATAATATTCAGGCCGCTGTCAGCCAGTTTTTTCGCGCCGAGTTCAGCGTTGTTCCCTTCCAGACGTACAACAACCGGAACGTTAACGCCCACTTCTTCTACCGCGCCGATGATACCGTCGGCGATCAGGTCGCAACGTACGATACCGCCGAAGATGTTCACCAGAACCGCTTTCACGTTGCTGTCAGAGAGAATGATTTTGAACGCTTCGGTTACGCGCTCTTTGGTTGCGCCACCGCCCACGTCGAGGAAGTTCGCTGGCTCACCGCCGTGCAGCTTAACGATGTCCATGGTGCCCATTGCCAGGCCCGCACCGTTAACCATGCAGCCGATGTTGCCATCCAGCGCCACGTAGTTCAGTTCCCACTGTGCAGCCTGCGCTTCACGCGGATCTTCCTGAGACTGGTCGCGCATTTCGCGCAGATCGGACTGGCGGAACAGCGCGTTGCCGTCAGCGCCCAGCTTGCCGTCGAGGCAGATCAGGTCGCCCTGGGTGGTGATCACCAGCGGGTTGATCTCGATCAGCGCCAGATCGCGCTCCAGGAAGATGGTCGCCAGACCCATGAAGATCTTGGTGAACTGCTGAACCAGCTTGCCTTCCAGACCCAGTTTGAACGCCAGCTCACGACCCTGGTAAGGCATTGGGCCCGCCAGCGGATCGATAGCCACTTTGTGGATCAGGTGCGGGGTCTCTTCCGCCACTTTTTCGATTTCCACGCCGCCTTCGGTAGACGCCATGAACACCACGCGACGGGAGCTACGGTCTACGACTGCGCCGAGGTACAGTTCTTTCGCGATGTCGGTTGCCGCTTCAACCAGGATCTGGTTAACCGGCTGGCCGTTCGCATCTGTCTGGTAGGTTACCAGACGCTTGCCGAGCCAATGTTCAGCAAACGCACGGATCTCTTCTTTGCTCTTAACAACCTTCACACCGCCCGCTTTACCACGGCCACCAGCGTGAACCTGACATTTAACTACCCACGGGCCGGAACCGATTTTAGACGCGGCTTCTTCTGCTTCACGCGGGGTAGTACAGGCATAACCCACCGGAGCCGGTAAGCCATACCGGGCAAACAGCTGTTTGGCCTGATATTCATGTAAGTTCATGTGTTCTATCCATCCTTCAGGTAATCGTTAGGTAGTGCTTTGTAGGCCCGGCAAGCAACGCGCCGCCGGGCAAGACTGCAAAAACTAGACGTCCAGCAGCAGACGCGTTGGATCTTCCAGCAGCTCTTTAATGGCAACCAGGAAGCCTACGGACTCGCGGCCGTCGATCAGGCGGTGATCGTAAGAGAGCGCCAGGTACATCATCGGCAGGATCTCCACTTTACCGTCTACCGCCATTGGACGATCTTTAATGGCGTGCATACCCAGGATCGCGCTCTGCGGCGGGTTGATGATCGGGGTAGACATCAGCGAGCCGAACACACCACCGTTGGTAATGGTGAAGTTACCGCCGGTCAGATCCTCAACGGTCAGCTTGCCGTCGCGGCCTTTCACGGCCAGCTCTTTGATTTTCTTCTCAATGTCAGCCATACCCAGGGTGTCTACGTCACGCAGAACTGGGGTAACCAGGCCGCGTGGGGTAGAAACCGCCATGCTGACGTCGAAGTAGTTGTGGTAAACCACGTCATCGCCATCGATAGACGCGTTCACTTCCGGGTAGCGTTTCAGCGCTTCAACTACCGCTTTCACGTAGAAGGACATGAAACCCAGACGGATACCGTGACGTTTTTCAAACGCGTCACCGTACTGCTTGCGCAGATCCATGATTGGCTTCATGTTGACTTCGTTAAAGGTGGTCAGCATCGCGGTGGAGTTTTTCGCTTCCAGCAGACGCTCGGCCACGCGCTTACGCAGGCGGGTCATCGGCACGCGTTTTTCGCTACGTGCGCCCAGAGCTGGCTGTGCCGCTGGTGCTGCCGCAGGGGCTTTCGCTTCCGCTTTCGCCTCAGAAGGCGCTTTTGCCAGATGCTTGTCGATGTCTTCGCGCGTCAGACGGCCACCCACGCCGGTGCCTTTGATGGCTGCCGGATCGAGGCTGTGCTCAGCCAGCAGGCGACGGATCGCCGGGCTGAGCGCGTCATTGGTCTGATCGGACAGAGACGCCTGCTGGCGCTGGGCCGGAGTAGACGCTTTCTCTTCAGATTTGGCGCTGGACTCTTTGCCCGCGCTATTGCCTTCACGCAGGCGACCCAGGATCTGGCGAGAAGTGACGGTCGTACCTTCATCTTCCAGGACTGCATCCAGAATGCCATCCGCTGAAGCCGGTACTTCCAGTACCACTTTGTCAGTTTCGATTTCTACCAGCACTTCGTCACGGGTTACCGCGTCGCCTGGTTTTTTGTGCCAGGTGGCGACGGTTGCATCTGCTACGGACTCAGGCAGGTCGGGAACAAGAATATCTACGCTACTCATTATGTATCCTTTAATTAATCGACGTTCAGCGCGTCATTGACCAGATCTTGTTGCTGCTTCTGGTGAACGGACATATACCCTACCGCCGGAGAGGCGGAGGCCGGGCGACCTGCATAACGCAGGGCAGACCCAAATGGAATCACTTCACGGAAATGATGCTGGCTGCAATACCATGCGCCCTGGTTGAGCGGCTCTTCCTGGCACCAGACAAAATCATGAACGTGAGCGTACTGTTTCAGCACTTCCTGCATCGCCTGATGCGGGAACGGATAAAGCTGTTCGATACGCACGATGGCGACATCTTTCTGATCGTTCTTACGGCGCTGTTCCAGCAGGTCGTAATAAACCTTACCAGAACACATTACGACACGCTTAACGGCCTGCGGATCCAGCTCGTCAATTTCACCGATGGCCGGCAGGAAGGTGCCGTTTGCCAGCTCTTCCAGGCTGGAGACCGCCAGTGGATGGCGCAGCAGGGATTTTGGTGACATGACTACCAGCGGACGGCGCATACCGCGCAGCGCCTGACGACGCAGCATGTGGTAAACCTGAGCCGGAGTGGACGGCACGCAAACCTGCATATTCTGCTCGGCGCAGAGTTGCAGATAACGCTCCAGACGCGCGGAGGAGTGCTCCGGACCTTGTCCTTCATAGCCGTGCGGCAGCAGCATCACCAGACCGCACATACGGCCCCACTTCTGCTCACCGGAGGAGATGAACTGGTCGATGACGACCTGCGCACCGTTGGCGAAGTCACCGAACTGCGCTTCCCAGATGGTCAGGGTGCGGGGTTCTGCGGTGGCGTAGCCGTATTCGAAGGCCAGAACCGCTTCTTCTGACAGCACGGAGTCCCAGACCTTGAACTGGCCCTGACCGTTATGCACGTGCTGAAGCGGAGTGTACGTTGAACCGTTAGACTGGTTGTGTACAACCGCATGACGGTGGAAGAAGGTGCCACGACCCGCATCTTCACCGGACAGACGAACCGGAATACCTTCGTCAACCAGCGTCGCATAGGCCAGCGTTTCCGCGCCGCCCCAGTCGAACAGCTTCTCACCCGCCGCCATTGCCTGGCGATCGCCATAGATCTTGGCCACGCGGGACTGCATCTCGATCGCTTCCGGCACGGTGCTGATGCGTTTAGCCAGTTCCTGCAAACGCTTCATCTCAACCTTGTTCGGGTAGCTCTCGTCCCACTCGTGGTTGAGGTACGGCGACCAGGTAAAGGAGTGCATGTTCATTGGGCGCAGCTCTTTGACCACGCATTCACCCGCGTCCAGCGCGTCGCGGTAGAGGTTGACCATCTCGGTCGCATCTTCCAGCGTCGCCACTTTTTCGCTTTCCAGCTTGTCAGCGTAGATTTTACGCGGCGTCGGGTGTTTTTTGATTTTCTGGTACATCAGCGGCTGGGTTGCACTTGGCTCATCCGCTTCGTTGTGGCCGTGACGGCGGTAGCAGAAGAGGTCAATGAACACATCGCGCTTGAAGGTGTTACGGAAGTCCAGCGCCAGACGGGTAACGAAAGCAACGGCTTCAGGGTCATCCGCGTTAACGTGGAAAATTGGCGCCTGAACCATTTTACCGATGTCGGTGCAGTACGGGGTGGAACGCGCATCCAGCGGGTTAGAGGTGGTGAAGCCCACCTGGTTGTTGATTACGATGCGAACGGTACCGCCCACTTCATAACCACGCGCTTTCGACATGTTCAGGGTTTCCTGAACCACGCCCTGCCCTGTGACCGCCGCATCACCGTGAATAGTGATTGGCAGTACTTTATTGCTGCTCGGCTCGTCCAGACGATCCAGACGCGCACGCACGGAACCGATAACCACCGGGCTGACGATTTCCAGGTGTGACGGGTTAAACGCCAGCGCCAGGTGAACCTGACCGCCCTCGGTTTCGATATCGGACGAGAAGCCCATGTGGTACTTCACGTCACCGGTGCCGAGGTGCTCTTTATGTTTACCCGCAAATTCGTCGAACAGATCCTGCGGCTTTTTACCCAGCACGTTAACCAGCACGTTCAGGCGACCACGGTGCGCCATGCCCAGCACCACTTCGCGCGTGCCGCTCTTACCGGCATGACGAATCAGCTCTTTCAGCATCGGGACTAACGCATCGCCGCCCTCCAGTGAGAAGCGTTTTGCGCCAGGGAATTTCGCGCCCAGATAGCGCTCAAGGCCTTCCGCGGCGGTCAGTTCGCTGAGGAAACGTTTTTTCTCTTCTGCTGAGAAATTCGCGTGGCCTGCCACGGATTCGATACGCTGCTGGATCCAGCGTTTCTCTTCGGTGGAGGTAATGTGCATATATTCCGCGCCGATGGAGCCGCAGTAGGTTTGCTTGAGCGCGTCAATCAGATCGCCCAGCTTCATCGTGTCTTTGCCGATGGCAAAGGAACCTACGTTAAAGCTTTCCTGGAAATCGGCCTCGGTCAGATCGTGATAAGCCGGATCGAGATCCGCTACACGTTCCTGCTGCCACAGTCCCAGCGGATCGAGATTCGCATGCTGGTGACCACGGAAGCGATAAGCGTTGATAAGTTGCAGGACTTTAACCTGCTTCGCATTGGTGTCAGGGTCGGAAATCGCAGAAGAGTAACGTGAGGCATCCTTCGCCAGACGACGGAAATAATCACGTGTTTTTGAATGGAATTGATCCGGTTTGACCCCTGTACCAGGCAACTGCTGGAACATGGAACGCCAGTTTGCGTCCACTGAGTCAGGATCGGTTAAGAAGTCTTCATAGAGCTGTTCTATCCAGCTCTGGTTTGAACCAGAGAGGTAAGAAGAGTCCAGCCAGGCTTTCATTGCGCCGTTCTGCATCGTGATCCCTTAAGCATTTTTATGCTTACTTTCGCCGTAGAAACTACCACGCACACCACGTGTACGTGCCGGGGTTCACCTGCGAGCTCTTTTCATTTGGCCCGCGAAGGAACCTTTAGAAACTGTCTAAATAATCTTCGTCGTTCCGGCTGCGACTGCGTTGCGGCTTTCACTCACCCCAGTCACATAGTCAACTATGCTCCAGGGGATTCGTTCAACCGCGCCTTGTCTCGCGCTGAACGTCTCGATTATTTACTTATCTGGCAGTTTTTAAAGGTTTCTGCAATTTGCCCGGTGGCGCTACGCTTACCGGGCCTACTGTTACGTAGGCCGGATAAGCGCAGCGCCATCCGGCGTTGTTACTTACGCACTGCGCTGCAACAACATCGACTTAATATGGCCGATGGCGCGCGTCGGGTTCAGCCCCTTAGGACACACACTGACGCAGTTCATGATGCTATGGCAGCGGAATACGCTGAAAGCGTCACTTAGCCCTTCCAGACGATTCTCGGTTTCGGTATCGCGGCTGTCGATCAGGAAGCGATAGGCAGCCAGCAGACCCGCAGGGCCGATAAATTTATCCGGGTTCCACCAGAATGACGGGCATGACGTTGAACAGCATGCACAGAGAATACACTCGTACAACCCATCGAGTTTTTCACGCTGCTCAGGAGACTGTAAGTGCTCGCGAGCGGGTGGATTTTGCCCATTATTCAATAAGTAAGGCTTAATCTTCTCATATTGTGCATAGAATTGCCCCATGTCCACCACCAAATCACGCACGACCGGCAGGCCAGGCAGAGGACGGATCACAATTTTCTGGCCAGGACGCTGTAGCGCTGAAATTGGCGTGATACAGGCCAGACCGTTTTTGCCGTTCATGTTTACACCGTCAGAGCCACACACCCCTTCACGGCAAGAGCGGCGGAACGACAGCGTAGGATCTTTCTCTTTCAGCTGGATTAAGGCATCCAGCAGCATCATGTCACGACCTTCTTCCGCTTCGAGGGTGTAATCCTGCATACGCGGAGCATCGTCTACATCCGGGTTATAACGATAAACTGAGAATTCGAGTTTCATTATCCTGTCTCCGCATTAGTAAGTACGAATCTTCGGCGGGAACGCCGGACGCAGTTTCGGTTCCATGTTAACGCTACGACGCGTCATGGTTTCCGACTCTGGCAGATACAGGGAATGGCACAGCCAGTTTTCGTCATCACGATCCGGGAAGTCGAAGCGGCTATGGGCGCCACGGCTTTCGGTACGGAAGTTTGCCGACATCGCAGTGGCGAACGCGGTTTCCATCAGGTTATCCAGCTCCAGGCACTCAACGCGCTGGGTGTTGAACTCGCTGGAGGTATCATCCAGACGGGCATTCTTCAGACGCTCGCGGATCGCTTTCAGCTGCTCAAGCCCTTTGGCCATCGCGTCACCTTCACGGAATACCGAGAAGTTGTGCTGCATACACTCCTGCAACGCCTTACGGATCTCCACCGGATCTTCGCCGTTACGATTACCGTTCCAGCGATTGAGGCGCTCAAGAGAGGCATCTATTTCGTCGTCGGTCGCATCACGCAGCGCGCCCTGCTCGGCAATAGATTCCTGGAGATGCAGCCCCACCGCACGACCAAATACCACCAGGTCCAGCAGGGAGTTGCCGCCCAGACGGTTTGCGCCGTGCACGGATACGCAGGCAATTTCGCCTACCGCGAACAGGCCAGGGATGACCACGTCTTCGCCCTGCTCGTTCACGGTCAGCGCCTGACCGGTCACTTTGGTCGGAATACCGCCCATCATGTAGTGACAGGTTGGGATAACCGGAATTGGCTCTTTCACCGGGTCGACGTGCGCGAAGGTGCGGGACAGCTCCAGAATGCCCGGCAGACGGGATTCCAGCACTTCTTTACCCAGATGGTCGAGTTTCAGCTTCGCGTGTGGACCCCAAGGGCCGTCACAGCCGCGGCCTTCACGGATTTCGATCATGATGGAACGCGCCACCACATCACGGCCCGCCAGGTCTTTCGCGTTTGGCGCATAACGCTCCATGAAGCGCTCGCCATGTTTGTTCAGCAGGTAACCACCTTCACCACGGCAGCCTTCTGTCACCAGTACGCCCGCACCCGCGATACCGGTTGGGTGGAACTGCCACATCTCCATGTCCTGCACCGGCACGCCAGCGCGGATCGCCATCCCAACGCCGTCACCGGTGTTGATATGGGCATTGGTAGTGGACTGATAGATACGGCCTGCGCCGCCGGTCGCCAGCACGGTTGCGCGGGCTTTGAAGTAGACCACCTCACCGGTTTCGATGCACAGGGCGGTACAACCCACCACGGCGCCATCGGCGTTTTTCACCAGATCCAGCGCATACCACTCGGAGAAGATGGTGGTGTGGTTTTTCAGGTTCTGCTGATACAGCGTGTGCAGCAGCGCGTGGCCGGTACGGTCAGCTGCCGCTGCGGTACGTGCCGCCTGCTCGCCGCCGAAGTTTTTCGACTGGCCGCCAAACGGACGCTGATAGATGGTGCCATTTTCCAGACGGGAGAACGGCAGACCCATGTGGTCCAGCTCCAGAATCGCTTCCGGGCCGGTTTTACACATATATTCGATGGCATCCTGGTCACCGATGTAATCGGAACCTTTTACCGTATCGTACATGTGCCATTCCCAGTTATCTTCATGGGAATTACCCAGCGCAACGGTGATACCGCCCTGCGCAGACACAGTGTGGGAACGGGTCGGGAATACTTTAGAGAGCAGCGCACAGGTCTGGCCGCTCTGGGAAATTTGCAGTGCGGCGCGCATACCTGCGCCACCCGCACCAATCACAACAGCATCAAATTCTCTGACTGGCAGTTTCATTACACACCCCACACCACAACAAATCCATAAATGACGTAAACCAGCAGAGCAACAACAATAATCAGTTGCAGCGGAAGGCGAATCGCCAGCGGTTTAACGTAATCGGTCAACACCTGCCACATGCCAATCCAGGCATGAATAAGGATGGAGAACAGGGCCAGCAGGGTGAACACTTTGGTGAAGGCCGATCCGAAGAAACCACTCCAGATTTCCCACGTCAGCGTCCCGCTGGTCGCGAAGAAACCGATCATATAGATGATGTAAAGGGTGAGAACGATGGCGGTAGCACGGACCAGGATGAAGTCATGTACGCCGTTGCGTCCTAATGCGGAGGCGTTGCTTACCATACGAGAACTCCTGCGAGAAGTGAAAGCACGACAGTGATCACAAATGAAATGTTAGCGGTACGTTTACCGGCCTCGAACGTCTCTTCCAGGTAGCCAAAGTCCATCAGCATATGGCGAACGCCGCCAACCACGTGATAGGCCAGCGCGGTCAGAATGCCCCACATGATAAATTTCACGAAGAAGCTGTTCATGATGGCTGAGGCCTGGAGGAATCCTTCAGGGGATGAGAGGCTGGTTCCCAGTAACCACAGCAAGATACCGACCGCCACAAACGTAATCACACCAGAAACACGGTGCAGAATGGACGCTATTGCTGTTACAGGGAATCGGATCGTTTTGAGATCCAGATTGACAGGTCTTTGTTTTTTCACATTTCTTATCATGAATAACGCCCACATGCTGTTCTTATTGTTTCCTTCCTCCGGACTGCGATGCGGGTCAGACAGCGTTCCTTTTCTATAACTGCGCGTCATGCAAAACATTGCTTCCAAATGCTAAAACGACACGTTACAACGCTGGGTGGCTCGGGATTGCAGGGTGTTCCGGAGACCTGGCGGCAGTATAGGCCGTTCACAAAATCATTACAATTAACCTACATACAGTTTGTTGGGTTTTCTCTGGAACAGTGATCGGGGTCACGATAACAACATCTTTTTAATTTTTAATCATCTGATTTGACAAATGTTAAACAATATTGTTACAAACGTCAGCAGAAAAGGCATATAATGCGCAAAAGTTATGAGGTCTCTCTTTCACCTGACAAATAGTTATGTAACAGTGTGATGGTATTGACCGAAGTTATCAGGACAGTTATTAGTGATATACAGGTTTGAATAATTCGGACTGCAAAAACGCTGATTTGCTGTTGTTTCACTGATATTTCATTCGTTTACCTGCAAGGCGCCATAGCTCTGTACCCTGGTTT
Source organism: Enterobacter sp. BIDMC 27 (assembly GCF_000534415.1). Classification (NCBI taxonomy): domain Bacteria; kingdom Pseudomonadati; phylum Pseudomonadota; class Gammaproteobacteria; order Enterobacterales; family Enterobacteriaceae; genus Enterobacter; species Enterobacter sp. BIDMC 27. The sequence continues at coordinate 2,231,417 of NZ_KI973178.1, read as the reverse complement.
CTCCTCGTGAGCTGAGCGGTAAGCCAAATAACAATCTGGTAACGATGATTAACAGCTGAAAGCAAATCCGGTAAAGCGCAGTCTTAAGCATAAGGCGCTAAGGAGACCGTAAATGGCTGATACAAAGGCAAAACTCACCCTAAATGGTGATGATGCTATTGAACTGGATGTGCTAAAAGGCACGCTCGGTCAGGATGTTATTGATATCCGTACGCTGGGTTCCAAAGGGGTATTCACCTTTGACCCTGGATTCACCTCCACCGCATCTTGCGAATCCAAAATCACCTACATTGACGGTGACGAAGGTATCCTGCTCCATCGCGGCTTCCCCATCGATCAGTTAGCCACCGAATCCAACTATCTGGAAGTGTGCTACATCCTGCTGAACGGCGAAAAACCGACGCAGGCCCAGTACGATGAATTTAAAACCACCGTGACCCGTCACACCATGATCCATGAGCAGATTACCCGTCTGTTCCATGCGTTCCGTCGTGACTCTCACCCGATGGCGGTCATGTGCGGTATTACCGGTGCGTTGGCGGCGTTCTACCACGATTCTCTGGACGTGAATAACCCACGTCACCGTGATATCGCGGCGTTCCGTCTGCTGTCTAAAATGCCTACCATGGCGGCGATGTGTTACAAATACTCTATCGGTCAGCCGTTTGTATACCCACGCAACGACCTCTCCTACGCGGGTAACTTCCTGCGCATGATGTTCTCCACGCCGTGCGAAGAGTACGAAGTGAACCCGGTGCTGGAACGCGCGATGGACCGTATTCTGATCCTGCACGCTGACCACGAACAGAACGCCTCGACCTCTACCGTCCGTACCGCGGGCTCTTCCGGCGCGAACCCATTCGCCTGTATCGCTGCGGGCATCGCCTCCCTGTGGGGACCGGCGCACGGCGGCGCGAACGAAGCGGCACTGAAGATGCTGGAAGAAATCAGCTCCGTTGAGCACATTCCTGAGTTCGTGCGCCGCGCGAAAGACAAGAATGACTCCTTCCGTCTGATGGGCTTCGGTCACCGTGTTTACAAAAACTACGACCCGCGCGCGACCGTCATGCGTGAGACCTGCCACGAAGTGCTGAAAGAGCTGGGCACCAAAGATGATTTGCTGGAAGTGGCGATGGAGCTGGAACACATCGCGCTGAACGACCCGTACTTCATCGAGAAGAAACTCTACCCGAACGTCGATTTCTACTCTGGCATTATTCTGAAAGCGATGGGCATTCCGTCTTCCATGTTCACCGTAATCTTCGCCATGGCGCGTACCGTGGGCTGGATTGCGCACTGGAACGAAATGCACAGCGAAGGCATGAAAATCGCGCGTCCTCGTCAGCTGTATACCGGCTACGAGCAGCGTGATTTCAAATCAGATATTAAACGTTAATTCGTTACATCTGCAAAAACGCGCCCAAGGGCGCGTTTTTTTATTTTAAATTGTATTTGAACCCCACTCGCAGCTGATATTCACTTTTTGTATCATCGCCATCTTTATATTCATCAAGATAGCCAAGTTCAAAGAAGGGATAAAACCGTGGCGTAGTATGGAAATTAAAAACAACGTTGTGCTGTAAGGTGTGGTTTTTACCATTGGCATACACGAATTTATCAGAGTGCGTTTTACTGTAATACGTTGGGTTATATTGCACCCAAAAGTCTGGAGTAAAATATTTTGTCAGATAAATATCCACGCGATGCTCCGACGAATCATCCCACTCACCCTGACGTGTTTCACTGTCATGATTCTGATGATTGTAGCGATAGCGCAGTACCGCCCCCAACGTTGGATCAAAATGGTAACCAATGCCAATGTAGGGATCGATGCGTGACCCTGCCGATTCCCAATGAAAAACGGTTCCTGGTTCCAGCCAGAACTGGCTGGCACCTAGCGAGAAGGGCTTATTGAACTCCGCTTCCTGGTAACTGCTTTTCCACTGATCCATGTGCTTACCTAAATCGGCATCGGTTTCAAAACTCCAGTACATGCTTTTCAGGATGCTGTCAGGATCCTGAACAACGCCTGTTAACATCAACCGTTGTAAAAAACTTTCACTGGCGGTGCGGTATTGCGTACGCGGGGCAAAGAACACCGTAGTATACGGTGTCGCTTTTACCTGCGCAGCAGTAATAGTATTATTATTTTCTGCACACACACCCAGTGAAGAAAACGTTATTGCAGCGAATATAATTACGCTTTTTCTTTTCATTATATTATCCTTGCCATTACAGAGATAAGCGCTCCCCTGCCTGATTAAAGACATAATTTAGAGAACAGGGAGAGCGAGATATTACCAGTAACTATTCCATGACGACGTTGCCCGCGCGATGGCTTCCATCAGGAAATAATCTCCCCAGGCACAGCATTCATTTACGCCAACGTTACCTTTAAAATGATAAACAGAATGGTTGAGAAGTCCTTCCCCCTGCTGATGCGTCAGATTGAAATAGCGATCGATCATGCTTTCAATGATTTTTAACCCTAGCGCCTCATAGCTTTCACGATCAGGATGGGTCACCGGTAGCTGTTTCACCAGCTCCAGCAGTGCACAAGCGAGAATGGCGCTGGCAGAACTGTCTCGCTCACTATTCGGGTCGGTTAACGCCAAATCCCAATAGCAAATAAGATCGTCCGGCAGCCGGTTGATAAAGTAGTTTGCCAGGGTCTGGCTCAGCGCCAGCAGCTTTTTATCACCGGTGTAGAGATAATTAAGCAGAAAACCATACACGCCCCAGGCCTGCCCGCGCGACCAGCAGGAATCATCAGAGAACCCCTGATGGGTATTGCCAAACCGTGGCTCACCGGTTCTGACATCCATATAGTACGTATGGAATGTAGAACCATCTTCACGAACGATATAGCGTCGGGCCTGTTCAATATGCCTTTTCGCCGCTTCAGCATAGCGTGGCTCCCCGGTGGCAAGGCTGGCCTGATATAACAGCGGCAAATTCATATTGCAGTCGATGATCATTCTTCCCTGCTGCTCAGGGTTATCCAGCTCTCCCCACGCCTGAATAATGCCGCAGCGGTGATGGTAGCGCTCCATTAACAATTCAGCAGCCTGTAGGGCGATGTATTTTGCCTCTCTATCGCCCGTTAGTTTGCTGCCTGCGATACAGGAAAGACTGTATAAGAACCCCAGATCGTGGTGGTTAGTACAATCTCGTTTGGCAATCCGCTCGCCAAATGAGCGGACGTGCTGTTCGGCTAATGTGCGATAGCTCGCTTCCCCGGTCCACTCCCAGGCGAGCCACAGCTGCCCGGTCCAGAAACCGGTCGTCCATTCCTGATTATCAATCACCGGATACTGACCGTTACGGCAGGCCGCATCGGGAAAGCGCTGTCCGAACCAGGTCATGTTCCGTTCAACCGCGCTGGCGATAAGCGGCATGGCATCACGGATTTTCGTTGCAATCGCCGCGCGCTCACCATGGCGAAGCATAACAGGGACAATCGGTTCCTTACGTATATTCTCAGACATCATTCTCTCGTTCTCGTTGCTTCAGTGAAGGGCTTCCTGACCCGGTGACGGAAGGTCCGGGACCTTTTTATGCTGGTAACACGCGGAGAGGGTAAAAGCAGAAATCCCCGTAAACACCAGTGCTATCAGCCCCATAACCAGATAGGTGTGTTCAAACCCAATTGTCTGGTAGGCATAGCCGGCCGGAGGCGCAACAACGATTGATCCCACATAGATCATCGCCTGATACCCCAGCAGATACATCGTGGCGTTGACACGCTTATCAAAATGTTCGGCAATGTACTTAAAGACCGAGACCAGAATCAGGGCGATTTCGATCCCGTACAGGGGTTTGATAAGGCAGATAATGACCGGATCGTTTGTCAGCCCGGAAACAATTAATCGCAGGCTGATCACCAGTCCGGTGAGCAATAACCCCTGTTTTGCTCCAATGCGATTTATGAGGGCAGGCACTAACATCATGCCGAAAAACTCCGTCGCAGATTGCGTTGTACTCATATAACCAAACATGGCATTCCCCTCTTCTTTTGTGCTGAAGAAGGTGACGAAGTAGCGTGAAAACTGTTGTTCAGCGATAAACATCATCCATGCCACGCCGGCGATGTAGAGCGCAAAGGTCCAGAATTTTTTGTTACGTAGCAGGTTATATACATCGCCAATCACAATTTTTTCTTTCGACAGAACGTTATTCTCTTCCTGACCGAAATGATCGACTTTGAGCGTCAGCAGCACCGCAAGCATGCACAGTGCGGAAGCGCTACTGATAACAAAGTTAATTTTTGGCGAGATGTTATAGAGGTAACCGGAAAATGAGGAGGCCGACGCCCATCCCAGTGCGGCCCACATGCGGATACGGCCAAACTCCATATCGTATAAACGGCTGAAACGATCGACATAAGACTCTTCGGCCGCAACGCCTGCGTACCATCCAAGACTGAAAAACAAGGCGCCGACGATCATGCCGCTGACAAAATGAGTCTCCAGCAGCGGCAGATAGCACCAGATAAAAAAGGGAGCCATCAATGCTGAAACGGCGCAGACAAAGTAAAGCAGATGTTTTTTCATGCCCATTTTGTCCATGATATAGCCATAAATAGGCTTAAAAATGACAGCAAAAACGCCGTTAACGGCGAACACGGTGCCAATTTCTATGCCATCAAGTCCGGCTTTATCCCCCAGCCAGATGGCATAAAGCCCAAAACTTGCAGCCCAGGTAAAGGTAAACAGAAAAACGAAGAGGCTTAGTTTGATATAAGCCGAACGTGTTGATTGAACAGGGTTCATGGTTATCTTTCTCCGCACGCACGCCAGGTGCGCCAGCTATTGTATGTGTAGGGTTTTCGTGTTCAGCGTGAGAACCTGGCTCAGGCGATCGAAGGCCAGCGTCATCGGTGGCGGCAGGACAGAGGCCATCGTGGCCGTTACGGCACACGCCAGCCAGTGCGTACCGGGTTCAAGCACGGCGCCCAGGCAGGGGATCTCGCCCGGTGCAGCATGGAGAATGTGGCTGTTGGGAGCCGTCGTGACGGTCAGCGCGTGACGCTCGCAGAGCAGATCCACAATCTGGCTACACCCGGACAAGGTGTTCAGGGCTACCTCATGAGAAGCTTTACTTGTTTCCGCGAGTAAATGACGATTGATGGCGAATCCACCCTCGACGCTGTCGAGCGCGCGCTGGGTTTCAACCCGGTGGAGTCGGATGTGCCCCTGTTGATGCGGGATAAGCCAGGTCGTGACAAATACATCCGGCCAGGGTTGCCAGGTGCTGCGGAGCCAGGCGTCAGTCATGTCGACAGAGGTGCACTCGCGACGTCCGCGCCAGTAGTTGTCCTGCTCACTGAATATCAGCATCGAATCGCATGCCGCATGATTCAGGGCGTCATTTCCCCGCGTAAGCGTGAATCCAAAATGGCTGGAATAGGCAAACTTGCTGTATTTCGCCTCGAAATTGACGAAGTTATTACGATCGTACTGACCCGACATCAGCATCCATGCGTGCCGGTTTTCGTCGGCATGTACGATGATTTGCCCGGCCTCTTTTATCTGATGAATATTTTCCCGCGCTGGCAGCGGTGCGGCCTCAGCCTGCCAGAACGGGCTATCATCCGGTAATGCAAGAATCAATAATGTTTTGCATGCCCACCAGGGTGAGCACGGGCTATTGTAATCTTCCGTCATCACCAGGTTCGGATAGGTATAACCCAGGGTAAATAAGCCGTCATTATCCATAAAGGGCTGCGCCATCCACCAGTCAAGATGGCGAAGGATCAGGCCTTTGACGACCCCTGGCGAGAAAACATCCAGCCCGGTATAGGCCACTGCGCTCCAGAATGCGGCCTGCACAAAGCGGTAGGTCAAGCTACGGCCAAAGGGGATGGCATTGCCGTCGCAGGTGAAATAGTGGAGGTAGTCGCCCGCGAACTGATGCGCCCGCTGGCGATAACAGAGACAACGCGACGGATCGACATCCTGCATAAAGTGGCTATACAACAGGCTGTAAAAATGAAAACCGCTGGAAATGTAGTAATCGCGTGGCTTTCCGGCGCCGTCGGAATACCATCCGTTACCCAGCCAGAAGGGTTCAACCGCGTTCAGATGCTTATCAATCACCATCATATCGTAATGGCGCCCTACCCGTTTCAGTCCAACCTGAACCAGGACCGGGAAAAAATGCCAGTTATTATCGGGGATGGTTATTTCGGCACTCTGGCGCAGCCAGCGTTCCAGATTGTCCTGTTCAGTAGCCGAAAGCGCCTGCCAGATCCCGGTGTCAGGTAGCGCCAGCGCCAGGCCAAACGCCGCCATTTCGACACAGCGTTGGTCGTTGTCAGACAGATCGCCCCAGTAGTCTGGATGCTGAGGGTCGCAACCACTACGGATGCCCTGTAAAAATATTTCCCTATACCCTTCCGCTTCGCCGCCGCTCAACAGCGGCGCAAGCGCCCACATCAGGCGTGCAAAGCCCTCAATACCCGCGATATCGTCTGTATAGTGAGCTGCCGTTTCCCCAATGTGCAAACGGGTATTTTCCCGGGTCAGATGGGGCACAGCAGCGGCAATCCAACCCTCTGCGAGTTGGCAATAATCGTTCCTTACCTGCATAATGAAACCTCGTTTCATTTGATGATTTCGGGGCATCATAAGGAGTCAGAGACGCAGACAAATGTGATAATTGTCGTATTTTCAAACAGCGCAGTTTATTGAGAGCAATATTGGCTGGAATTTTGGCGGTAAAATTTGGTTAAGATGATAAAAGTTTAAGTTTGTTCACATCCTCTCCGAGGCAGCCAGGGGCTACCATGCAGCGTTCCGAAGACAACAGTTATCTGGAACATATCAATCTCACAGACAGGTCGATCTACTTTAACCGCATGAAAGATATGCCAGCGAATTACTATCATTGGCATCAATGTGTGGAAATTTTATCGGTGTCCCAGGGGGTTGGGATCGCGTTGATGGAGCATCAGCAATATACCGTTAAACCCGGGCGGATCTTTATTTTCCCACCGGGGAAACTTCACAAAGTTTACGTCGAGCAGGACGCACGCAATATCTACCACCGCACGACGCTGCACTTTAACGGCTCAGTGATTGACCACTATCTGCGTGATTTCCCCCGTCAGCGAAAACTGCTTCGCCAGTTGTGTGGTCGCGGAGAAAAAGCCCGGGTCTTTGATGTGCACGATGTACAACCCGTCATTGAGAACGTACTGGATCGCTTTGAAGCCCTGATGAAAAGTGAAACATTCAGCATCAGTGACAGCGCATTTCTGGTGATGCAGTTGATCAGCCTGTTACCCTGGCAGGAGCAGGCCACCGGGCAGAATACCTTTTCGGCGAATATTATCCGCTGGCTCGAAACCCGCTTTCATCAGCGCTGTACGCTGGAAGAGATCGCCAGAGCCATGGGTTGTTCCCGAGGACATGCATCCCGCCGGTTCCACGATGAAACCGGCGGGACGATTCAGGAATATTTGACGATGAGGCGCATCCGCCAGGCGTGCGAATTATTACTGCACAGCAACGCTACGGTACGGGAGATTGCCGCACAGGTTGGCTTCTCCGAATACGCCTGGTTTATTACCTGCTTTCGTAAAAATATGGGGAAAACGCCCCTACAGTATCGCAAAACCTACGCTACACCATGACGTCATCTCTGACAGTTCGGACACCAGTAAAACGGCCTGGAAGAGATCGTCGCCTTCTCAATCACCCCGCCGCACCGCTCACACTTTTTACCTGCCCGATGAAACACCTTGAAGCGGAACAGCGCCCCGTGATGCTTGTTCTCATCCACCACGCCGCGCGTGTTGTACGACAGCCGTGGAATATCCAGTAACGCGTGCGACAGCGCCTCCAGCTGTTCATCGCTCAGCTGCGACGCTTTGTGACGCGGCGCCAGCCCCACTTCCCAGAGGATCTCCACCCGCAGGTAGTTTCCCAGCCCCGCCAGAAATGCCTGATCGAGCAATAGCCCGGAAAACTGCCGGTTGCGGAATGTGGGGGATAACAACCGGGCTTTCACATCGCTTGCCGTCAGACGCATGTCGAGCACGTCCGGCCCGACCCGCTGTAAGAACGGATGCGTCAGCAGCTGCTCCGGCGTTAACATTTCGATATCAGAGGCGCTGTAAAGCAGGATCGCCTTATCCGCCGTTTGTAGCCGCACGCGCAGCACGCGGGTCGTTTGCGGCTGCTCGTCCGCCTCCACCACCCGCCAGACACCGTAAAGCTGATTATGGCTGTATAACGTCAGGTTATGGGAAAAGTGGGTGAGTAACGCCTTGCCGCGCGTTTCAATGTGGGTCACCGTCTGCCCCACCAGCTGCGATTCAAACGGCTTGAGTTGAGGAAAGGCAAACCAGACGTGTGTCAGAGGTTTGCCCTTTATTGCCGCCTCCAGGCTATCCGCCGCGCGGCGGATCTCCGGACCTTCTGGCATGTTATTGTCCTTTCATGATTATTCTGCGCTGACAACAATGCCCTCTTCCGAGAACGCCGCCCGCAGGCGTCGCGCAAACTGGAGCGCATGCTCGCCGTCACCGTGTAAGCACACCGTATCAGCCTGAACGTTTGCCGTTGTCCCCTCCGTTGAGGTTACTCGCCCGAAGCGCACCATCTCCAGCGTCTGCGCCAGTGCTTTACCTTCGTCGGTGATCAGCGCACCGGCCTGCGTACGCGGAACAAGGCTACCGTCCGGCAGGTATCCCCGATCGGCAAACACTTCCTGCCGCGTAGTCAGCCCCAGCCGTTCTCCGGCACGAATAAGCTCGCTGCCCGCCAGGCCTACCAGAATCAGTTGCGGATTACAGTCCCGCACCGCACGGGCAATGGCATCCGCCAACACCGGATCTTTCGCCGCCTGGTTATAGAGCATGCCGTGCGGCTTGACGTGGCGCAACACGCCATTCTCAGCGCGCACTATCGCCTCCAGCGCGCCGATCTGGTAGAGCATTTGCGCGTAAACCGTCTCAGGCGGCAGATCCATCGCTGTGCGACCAAAGTTTTCCCGGTCGGGAAAGCTGGGGTGAGCGCCAATCGCCACGCCGTTTTTCATGGCATTGCGCACGCTTGCCAGCATGGTCTGCGCATCGCCGGCATGAAACCCGCAGGCGATATTCACCGAGGAGACCAGCGTCATCAGCACCGCATCGGCGTTGCTGCCCTCCCCCAGATCGGCGTTTAAATCAATCTTTACCATCGAGCCTCCACGCCAGCTGTTCGAGATAACGCTGCTGATCCTGCCGGGCTTTCAGCGCCTCCTCCAGCGAACACTGCACAAAATGAATGGGCTGACCGAGAGGAATTTGCGCCAGATGGTAGCGATCCGCTTCGATAATGCAGGCAATACGCGGATATCCCCCCGTGGTTTGCGCATCGTTCATCAGTACGATGGGCTGCCCGTTGCCCGGCACCTGAATCACCCCGGGCAACAGACCATGGGAAAGCAGTTCCCGGTCAGTCGTGCGGGTCAGCGGCTGCCCCTGAAGCCGGTAACCCATGCGGTTACTCTGCGGGCTGATCTTCCACGGCGAGCGCCAGAAAGACTCTTTCGCGGCTTCATCAAACTCATGGTATTCCGGTCCTGGTAAGGCGCGGATCACGTTCCCCCACAGCAGCTGTTTCACGCCCTGCGTGGTGGTGAAATGGCGCTTTGAGGTCTTTATCCGCAGACGATCGCCGTCACGCAGCAGCCGTCCTTCATGGCCGCCCATTCCCGCTTTCTGGTCGGTGCTGGATGAGCCCAACACCTCCGGCACGTCGATCCCCCCCGCCACCGCAAGATAGCTGCGCACGCCGTGCAGAGGACGCTTGAGCGTCAGACGCTGCCCGGCCTTCGCCCGCAGGCGCCAGCCGGTCCACAACGCTTTGCCGTCCAGCATCGCGTCACAGCCCGCGCCGGTTAAGGCAAACCAGGTTTCCTGACCAAACTCAATCACGCACTGACCCAGCGTAATTTCTAACGCCGCCGTGCTGCCTGCGTTACCTACCAGCAGGTTGGCAATCTCCAGCGAAGGGCGATCGAGCGCACCGCAGTAGCTTACGCCCGACTGACGCAACCCAAAACGCCCGGCATCCTGTACCGAGGTGTAAAGCCCTGCGCGAATAAGCGTTAACATACCCCCTCCTTCTGCGGGATAAAGCGCAGGGTATCCCCCGGACGCAGGAGTATGGGCGCGTCCTGGCCTGGTTCAAATAACGGCGTGGACGTATGCCCAATCAGCTGCCAGCCTCCCGGTGAGGCGAGCGGATAAATTCCCGTTTGCTCGCCACCAATCGCCACGCTGCCCGCCGGTACGCTCAGGCGCGGCTCAGCCCGGCGCGGCGTATGCAGCTGGGGCGATAACCCGCCCAGATAGGGGAAACCCGGCTGAAATCCCAAAAACCAGACAACATAGTCGACTGAGCTATGCAGCTCCACAACCTGCTTCTCCGTTAATCCACAGTGTTCGGCCACCACGCCAAGGTCGGGACCTCCCTTGCCGCCATAGACAACCGGGATCTCAATCGTCCGCGATTCCGGCTCCAGCGCCTCGCTCTCCTCCCACCAGCGTTGCAGACGCTCAATGGCATCCAGCGCCCCCGTGTGCGGATCACGCAGCACCACGGTGATATTATTCATACCCGGAATAGCTTCAACCACGCCGGGTAGCTCGGGCAGTCGCTGAGCCAGACGCCAGATACGCTTTTGCGTAGCAAGCGTCACCGGAGGCTCAAGCTCCAGAACTACCGCGGTTTCACCCAGAAGATAACAACGCGCTCGCTGCACTTAACTACCTCTCATCAGGCCGGATTAGGGATATCAATAAACGTCACATCCAGATCGGTATTTTCCGTCAGCCACTCGCTGAGGGCGCGGATGCCGCCACGCTCGGTGGCGTGATGGCCCGCCGCGTAAAAATGCAGGCCTTGTTCACGGGCTGAGTGAATGGTCTGCTCGGAGACTTCGCCGGTAATGAAGGCGTCGACACCAAAACGCGCCGCGCTGTCAATAAAGCCCTGACCGCCGCCGGTGCACCATGCCACGCGCTTCACGGTATCCGGCCCGGTGTCGCCGCACCACAGCGGACGACGCCCCAGGCGCGCTTCGATCCACGAAGCCAGCTCCAGACCCGGAACCGGCATCGACAGTTCGCCCCACGGCACCAGGGGTTCAATTTCGCCCATCACGGTAATCCCCAGCAGCTGCGCAAGCTGAACGTTATTTCCCAGTTCAGGATGCGCATCGAGCGGCAGGTGATAGCCGTACAGGTTGATGTCATTCGCCAGCAGCGTTTTGAGTCGGTTGCGCTTCATGCCGCGAATAATCGGTGATTCGTTTTTCCAGAAATAACCGTGGTGGACAATCACCGCATCGGCTTCCTGACGCACCGCCTCATCCAGCAGCGCCTGGCTTGCCGTTACGCCGGTGATGATTTTTTGCACCGCCTCGCGCCCCTCCACCTGCAAGCCATTCGGGCCGTAGTCGCTAAACGAAGCCGTGTTGAGTTTTTCGTTAATCAGGCGTTCCAGTTCACTGTTTTTCATCATCATTCTCTCAAACTTTTCGGGCGGCTTCGTACGCCGCCAGCGTGGCGACGCGCGCCTGTTTATGGTCGACAATGGGACGGGGATAGTTCAGGGTAACACGCTGTTTATCCGCCCATACCCAGGGTTCATGAATGGCTTTGGCCGGGACATCCTTAAGCTCCGGCAGCCAGCGACGGATAAACTCGCCGTCGGCGTCAAATCGTTGTCCCTGCGTGGTCGGATTGAAGATCCGAAAATAGGGAGCCGCATCCGTTCCGGTGGAGGCCGCCCACTGCCAGCCGCCGTTATTCGCCGCCAGATCGCCATCGATCAGCTGAGAGATAAAATAACGCTCTCCGGTTCGCCAGTCGATAAGCAGATCCTTCACCAGGAAGCTGGCGGTAATCATACGCAGACGGTTATGCATCCACCCGGTTTCATTGAGCTGCCGCATAGCCGCATCAACAATCGGGAAGCCGGTGAGCCCACGCTGCCATGCTTTAAGCAGCTTCTCATTCGACTGCCACTGTACCTGTTCGGTCCAGCGAATAAAGGGCCGATGTTTACACAAATCAGGATGATACGTCATCAGATGGCGATAAAACTCACGCCAGATCAGTTCGTTCAGCCACACTGCGCCCGCCCCCCCGTCTAAGGCCTGAGGCTGTTCCGCCAGCAGGCGATGTAAACACTGGCGCGGAGAGAGCGCGCCCAGCGCTAAACAGGCCGACAAGCGGCTGGTGCCTTCAGTCGCTGGAAAATCCCGTCGCGCCTCGTACTCCGCCGCCCCCTGCGTGCAGAACTGACGCAACCGGGCAATAGCTGCTTTCTCACTGGCGGGGAATAGTGTTTCATCGAACGACTGCTGGGGATAATTCAGCCTGATCGCCGGCAGATCCGTTATCGTTTCCCCTCTCACGGTCGGGGCGGTAACGCACTCAGGTAGTCCCTCTTTCAGGCGTTTGATAAAGGCATTTTTAAACGGCGTGAAAACTTTATACATCTCGTGGTTACCGGTCATTACGCTGCCCGGCGCGAGCATCACGCTGTCATCAAAGCCTTCACAGACCACGCCCGCAAGGGTTTTCTCCAGCTGACGATCCCGCTGTTGCTCGTTGAATTCATACTGATAGTTGTAATAAAGATGCGTTACTGCGTGCTGCTGGCAGATTGCCTGCACCGTCTGGCGCTGCGCGGCGAAATCATGGGCCTCTTTATAGATCAGCGGAATGCCTTTTTCAGCCAGTGAATGTTGCAGGTCATTCAGATACGCGCTGAGTAGTGCCACTTGCCGGGGCGCCATGTCATGCTGCCGCCACTGTTCAGGCGTGGCGATAAACAGTGCCAGCACATTCGCGTCTTTAGCGCGGCAGGCCGCCGCGAGAGCGAAGTTGTCGTGAATGCGTAAATCCGCGCGAAACCAAACCAGATGGGTGGGCATAAAACTCCTGGCAATTGTCCATTATGTCCGTAAGGGCATGCCGTAAAAGGAAAAAGGCACGCTTTGAACTACTTTGCCATGAAGTGTAGACGGGATGAAATAAAAAAGGCCGCCCAAGGCGGCCTTAACGCTACTTGTCCTGCGCTATCAGGGTAAAGGCAATAAACACATCCGGTTTATCACTCTTTACAACGAGTGCGCTGGCGACAATGAACGCGATGCATAAATAGCGTTTCACTATGCGGTCCCTGCTGCTAACCGCTCCACCTATCACCACCGGTGATAAATCGGTGGACACAAGCCCGGGTAGGTGGGCTGCTTTACGGCTATGGATACACCTTTCCCAGGACCGATGCCCATTTGCGAGATGGCGGAAAGGGACGTGGCATAATAATTAGCACCAACACCAAAAGTAAGTTATTTCAGTAAAATTAGGAATTTATAAAGGTGAAGTGGATTGTGAACTTTTTAAAGAAGGGTATGATAAAAATCCCGGGTAGGGGCTGCAAGATTACCCAACGGACCGCGAATCCCGAGGGACAAAAAAACCGCCACATTGCTGTAGGCGGTTTTTTTATGGCTACGATGTCACACCGTATCAGTAGAAATCGCAGGTCGCTTTCTCGGCCTGATCCATCCACACCGGCTTCTCGCTGGTTTTCGCCCAGACGCGGTGCAGGTAACTGTAGAAACGTGCGCGATCTTTCCAGAACAGCATCACCGGCAGGGCCAGCACGCCAGCCACTACGGCGAAAGTGCGACGCATGAAAATGATATGAGCCGGAAACTCTTTATAAAGATCCATAATTTTCTCCCCTGTAGTTGGCCGGAAACCGTCTCCGGAAAATGTGAAATCTGTGACCTGGTTAAAATAATACCGCTTTGTTTGTAATTTTACTACTCATCCGACCACTTATTTTCATTCATTTCGTGAATATTTACATTCCCGCCTGTAATTAAGTTACAAAAAAGTTAACGATTTACTTAACAATAGTTAAATTGTGGTCTTTCCCTTTTTATACTTTTTTTACACCTGCCCTTCTGATTTTTGCGAAATCTTTGCGCCATAAATCCTACCGTTTGTACAACAACAAAAGTCACCCGGAGGTGGATTGTGAGTGCAGGTCTGATTGCCGGCATCGTGCTGGTGTTCCTGTTATTGGGTTATCTGATTTATGCCCTGATTAATGCGGAGGCATTCTGATGGCTGCTCAGGCGTTTTTGCTTATTGCCAGCTTTTTACTGGTACTGTTTGTGCTCGCCAGGCCGCTGGGAACAGCGCTGGCGCGGCTGATAAACAACGTGCCATTGCCTGGCACGCGAAATATTGAAAACGTGCTCTGGCGCATTTCAGGTATCAGCGACCGGGAAATGAACTGGCGCCAGTACCTGATGGCGATACTGCTTCTGAATATCCTGGGACTTATTGCCCTCTTTACGCTGCTGATGCTCCAGGGCAGTCTGCCGTTGAACCCGCAGCAGTTACCGGGTTTATCCTGGCATCTGGCGCTGAACACGGCGGTCAGCTTTGTCACCAACACCAACTGGCAGTCTTACGCCGGTGAAACCACGCTCAGCTACTTCAGCCAGATGGCCGGGTTAACCGTGCAAAACTTTCTTTCTGCGGCCAGCGGTATCGCGGTGATCTTCGCCCTGACGCGCGCGTTTGCCCGTCAGAATGTCAGCACTCTCGGCAACGCCTGGGTTGATGTCACGCGCATCACTCTTTGGATCCTGGTGCCTGTTGCGCTGATTATTGCCCTGTTTTTTATTCAGCAAGGCACTCTGCAAAACCTGCTGCCTTATACCCCTTACACCTCGCTTGAAGGGGTCAGGGAACTCCTTCCTATGGGGCCGGTGGCGTCGCAGGAAGCGATCAAGATGCTGGGCACCAACGGCGGCGGCTTCTTCAACGCCAACTCATCGCATCCGTTTGAAAACCCAACGGCATTAACCAATTTTGTACAGATGCTGGCGATCTTCCTGATCCCCGCCGCGCTCTGCTTCGCCTTTGGCGATGTGGTTAACGATCGCCGCCAGGGACGTACGCTGCTGTGGGCGATGTCGTTGATCTTCGTGGTCTGTGTAGCACTGGTGATGTGGGCCGAATGGAACGGCAACAGCCACTTCATGCTGCTGGGGGCTAACAGCAATATCAACCTGGAAGGCAAAGAGAGCCGCTTCGGCATTCTTGCCAGCAGCCTCTATGCGGTGGTCACCACGGCGGCCTCCTGCGGGGCAGTGAACGCCATGCACGACTCTTTTACCGCGCTCGGCGGCATGATCCCGATGTGGCTGATGCAGATTGGCGAGGTAGTTTTCGGTGGGGTCGGTTCGGGGCTGTACGGCATGCTGTTGTTCGTTCTGCTCGCCGTGTTTATCGCCGGGCTAATGATCGGTCGCACGCCGGAGTATCTCGGCAAAAAAATCGACGTCCGCGAAATGAAATTAACCGCGCTGGCAATTCTGGTCACCCCCACCCTTGTGCTGCTCGGTACCGCGCTGGCGCTGATGACCGACGCCGGGCGCAACGGCATCTTTAACCCGGGCATTCACGGCTTTAGCGAAGTGCTTTACGCCGTTTCGTCTGCCGCCAACAACAACGGCAGCGCCTTTGCAGGATTAAGCGCCAACTCGCCGTTCTGGAACTGTTTGCTGGCGTTCTGCATGTTCATCGGACGTTTCGGCGTGATTATTCCCGTCATGGCGATCGCTGGAACACTGGTGAATAAGAAGATCCAGCCGACCACCACCGGTACGTTACCGACTCACGGCGCGCTGTTCGTCGGCCTGCTGATTGGCACCGTTTTGCTGGTGGGTGCCCTGACCTTTATCCCCGCCCTCGCGTTAGGCCCGGTTGCGGAATATCTCTCTTTACGCTGATTTTGCGGAGAATTTGTCATGAGTCGTAAACAACTGGCCCTGCTCGAACCGACGTTAGTTCGTCAGGCCCTCATGGATGCGGTAAAAAAACTGAGCCCGCGCGTGCAGTGGCACAACCCGGTGATGTTTATTGTCTGGACTGGAAGTTTACTCACCACCGCACTGGCGATTGCCATGGGAACGGGACACCTTTCAGGGAATGCAACCTTTACCGCCGCCATCAGCCTGTGGCTGTGGTTTACCGTGCTGTTCGCCAACTTCGCCGAAGCGTTAGCGGAAGGCCGCAGTAAGGCACAGGCCAACAGCCTGAAAGGGGTAAAAAAGACCGCCTTTGCGCGCAAATTACGCGAACCTAAATACGGCGCGCAGATGGACCACGTTCCGGCGGATGAACTGCGCAAAGGTGACGTGGTGCTGGTGGAAGCTGGCGACATCATCCCCTGCGACGGTGAGGTGATTGAGGGCGGCGCGTCGGTAGACGAAAGCGCCATTACCGGGGAATCCGCACCGGTGATCCGTGAGTCGGGCGGAGATTTCGCCTCAGTTACCGGCGGAACGCGCATTCTTTCCGACTGGCTGGTGATCCAGTGCAGCGTTAACCCGGGCGAAACCTTTCTCGACCGGATGATCGCCATGGTGGAAGGCGCACAGCGTCGTAAAACGCCGAACGAGATCGCCCTGACCATTCTGCTGGTGGCGCTCACCATTGTTTTCCTGCTGGCAACGGCGACCCTGTGGCCTTTCTCCGCCTACGGCGGTACAGCGGTTAGCATCACCGTACTGATCGCCCTGCTCGTCTGTCTGATCCCCACCACTATCGGCGGCCTGCTTTCCGCGATTGGCGTGGCGGGGATGAGCCGGATGCTGGGCGCGAACGTCATCGCCACCAGCGGACGCGCCGTTGAAGCGGCGGGTGACGTAGACGTGCTGCTGCTGGATAAAACCGGGACCATCACCCTGGGCAATCGTCAGGCCTCTGACTTTCTACCTGCTCCCGGCGTGGATGAAAAAACGCTGGCTGACGCGGCGCAGCTTTCCTCGCTGGCCGATGAAACGCCGGAAGGCCGCAGTATCGTGATCCTCGCCAAGCAGCGCTTTAACCTGCGCCAGCGCGACGTTCAGAGCCTGCACGCCACGTTCGTGCCCTTTACGGCGCAAACCCGAATGAGCGGAATTAACATTCAGGACCGGATGATCCGTAAAGGGTCCGTTGATGCCATTCGCCGTCATATTGAAGCCAATAATGGACACTTCCCCCCGGAAGTCGACCACCTGGTGGAAAGCGTGGCGCGTCAGGGAGCAACCCCGCTGGTGGTGGCGGAAGGTGCAAGCGTTCTGGGGGTTATCGCCCTGAAGGATATCGTTAAAGGCGGTATTAAAGAGCGTTTCGCCCAGATGCGTAAGATGGGCATTAAAACAGTGATGATCACCGGGGATAACCGTCTGACTGCGGCGGCCATTGCCGCCGAAGCGGGCGTGGATGATTTCCTTTCCGAAGCGACGCCGGAAGCGAAGCTGGCACTCATTCGCCAGTATCAGGCGGAAGGCCGTCTGGTGGCGATGACCGGCGACGGCACCAACGACGCCCCGGCGCTGGCGCAGGCCGACGTGGCGGTGGCGATGAACTCCGGTACCCAGGCGGCAAAAGAGGCGGGCAACATGGTGGATCTCGACTCGAACCCGACCAAGCTGATCGAAGTGGTACATATCGGGAAGCAGATGCTGATGACGCGCGGCTCGCTGACCACGTTCAGTATCGCCAACGACGTGGCGAAGTATTTCGCCATCATTCCGGCGGCTTTTGCGGCAACCTACCCGCAGCTGAATGCCCTGAACGTGATGCACCTGCACTCTCCGGCCTCGGCCATTTTGAGCGCGGTGATCTTCAACGCGCTGATTATTGTCTTTCTTATTCCGCTGGCGCTGAAAGGGGTGAGCTATAAGCCGCTGACGGCCGCCGCCATGCTGCGCCGTAACCTGTGGATTTACGGTCTGGGTGGGCTGGTGGTGCCCTTTATTGGGATCAAGGTTATCGACATGCTGTTAACGCTGTTCGGGCTGGTTTAAAAGGTGGATCCAATGACGATGTTACGTCCCGCTATACTGTTGTTTATTCTGCTGTCTCTGATTACCGGCGGGCTTTACCCGCTGATGACTACCGCGCTGGGCCAGTGGTGGTTTAAAGATCAGGCCAACGGCTCCCTGATTATCCAGAACGGTGAAAACCGCGGCTCGCGTCTGATTGGGCAGAACTTTACGGACCCGCGCTACTTCCAGGGACGCCCTTCCGCCACTGCGGAAAGCCCGTATAATCCAATGGCCTCCGGCGGCAGCAATCTGGCTGGCAGTAATCCTGACCTGGACAAAGCCGTTGCTGAACGCGTTGCCGCCCTGCGCGCCGCGAATCCGCAGGCCAGCCGTGAGGTGCCGGTTGAGCTGATCACCGCTTCCGCGAGCGGGCTGGATTACAGCCTGACGCCGGATGCGGTGGTGTGGCAGATCCCACGCGTGGCAGCCGCCCGTCAGCTGACCGTCGAGCAGGTGAGCCACCTGGTTGCAGAACATACGCAAAAGCCGCTGGTCAGCTTCATCGGCATGCCGGTAGTGAACATTGTTGAGCTGAATCTGGCGCTGGACGCGCTAAGGAAGAACTAAATGACCGACGAGCCCATGCGCCCGGATCCGGACAGGCTGCTTGAACAGACGGCTGAAGCCCACCGCGGCAAGCTGAAAATTTTCTTCGGCGCCTGCGCGGGCGTCGGGAAAACCTTCGCCATGCTGACGGAAGCCCAGCGGCTTCGGGCGCAGGGGCTTGATATTCTCATCGGCGTGGTGGAAACCCACGGTCGCAAAGAGACGGCTGCGCTGCTGACGGGGCTGGCGACGCAGCCGCCCCAGCGTATCAGCCATCGCGGGCGGCTGGTCACGGAGTTTGATCTTGATGCCGCCCTCGCCCGCCGCCCTGCCCTGATCCTGATGGACGAACTGGCGCACAGCAACGCGCCAGGCTCGCGCCATCCGAAGCGCTGGCAGGATGTTGAGGAGCTGCTTGAGGCTGGCATCGACGTCTTCACCACGGTGAATGTTCAGCATCTGGAAAGCCTGAACGACGTGGTGAGCGGCGTAACCGGTATTCAGGTGCGGGAAACCGTTCCCGATCCGTTTTTTGATTCTGCCGATGAAGTCGTACTGGTTGACCTGCCGCCGGACGATCTGCGCCAGCGCCTGCACGAAGGCAAAGTGTATATTGCCGGCCAGGCCGAACGCGCCATCGAACATTTTTTCCGCAAAGGAAACCTGATTGCCCTGCGCGAGCTGGCCCTGCGCCGCACCGCCGATCGCGTTGATGACCAGATGCGCGCCTGGCGGGACCTTCAGGGGCAGGAGCGCGTCTGGCACACGCGGGACGCCATTCTGTTATGCATTGGTCACGGCAGCGGCAACGAAAAACTGGTTCGCACCGCCGCCCGGCTTGCAGCGAAGTTTGGCAGCGTCTGGCATGCGGTCTACGTCGAAACGCCGCAGCTGCATGGCCTGCCGGAAAATCAGCGTCGCGCCATTTTGAGCGCGCTGCGGCTGGCGCAGGAGCTGGGCGCCGAA
Source organism: Enterobacter sp. BIDMC 27 (assembly GCF_000534415.1). Taxonomy (NCBI): domain Bacteria; kingdom Pseudomonadati; phylum Pseudomonadota; class Gammaproteobacteria; order Enterobacterales; family Enterobacteriaceae; genus Enterobacter; species Enterobacter sp. BIDMC 27. The sequence continues at coordinate 2,211,995 of NZ_KI973178.1, read as the reverse complement.
ACCGCAACCCTTTCCGATCCACAGGAAGATAAAGCCATTCTGCGCTACGCGCGCGAGCACAACCTGGGCAAGATTGTGATTGGACGTCGCCAGCATCGCCGCTGGTTTAGCCGCGAATCCTTTGCCGACAGGCTGGCCCGCCGCGCGCCGGATCTTGATTTAGTCATCGTCGCGCTGGATGACAAGCCCGCCTCCCTGCCCAACCGTACGCCGGACGCTCGCACCTTTGGCGATAAATGGCGCATTCAGATCCGGGGCTGCCTGGTGGCTGTGGTCCTTTGCGCCCTGATTACGGTGATTGCCAGCCAGTGGCTCATCGCCTTCGACGCCGCCAATCTGGTCATGATTTATCTGCTCGGCGTCGTTGTGGTCGCGCTCTTTTATGGCCGCTGGCCGTCGGTGCTGGCAACGGTGATCAACGTCATCAGCTTCGACCTTTTTTTTATCGCTCCGCGCGGGACGCTTGCTGTCTCGGACGTGCAGTACATTCTGACTTTTGCCGTGATGCTTACCGTCGGGCTGGTGATCGGGAATCTGACGGCAGGCGTACGCTACCAGGCACGCATTGCCCGCTATCGCGAGCAGCGCACGCGCCATCTGTATGAAATGTCAAAATCGCTGGCGGTTGGCCGCACGCAGCGAGATATCGTGCAGACCAGCGAGCAGTTTATTCGTTCGACCTTTCATGCCAGTAACCTGATTTTGCTCCCCGACGAACAGGGGCGCCTTCGCCCGCTGACCTCCCCTACGGGGATGACGCCCTGGGATGAAGCGATTGCCCGCTGGAGTTTCGATAAGGGGTTACCTGCCGGCGCCGGCACCGACACGCTGCCCGGCGTGCCTTACCAGATCCTGCCGCTGCGCAGCGCGGATAAGAATCACGGGCTGGTCATCGTCGAGCCGTCTAACCTGCGTCAGCTGATGATCCCAGAGCAGCAGCGCCTGCTGGAAACCTTCACCCTGCTGGTCGCCAGCGCCCTTGAACGGCTGGCGCTCACCGCCAGCGAAGAGCAGGCGCGGCTGGCAAGCGAGCGCGAAAGTATTCGCAATTCGCTGCTGGCAGCGCTGTCTCACGATTTGCGGACCCCGCTTACCGTACTGTTTGGCCAGTCCGAAATTCTGACGCTGGATCTGGCGGCGGAAGGATCAAAGCACGCGATGCAGGCCAGCGAAATTCGCCAGCACGTGCTGAATACCACGCGCCTGGTGAACAACCTGCTGGACATGGCGCGCATTCAGTCCGGCGGGTTTAACCTCAAAAAAGAGTGGCTCACCCTTGAGGAGGTTGTCGGCAGTGCGCTGAAGATGCTGGAGCCGGGTCTCGGCGGGCGCCATATTGAGCTGGACATGCCGGAACCCCTGACGTTAATCCATGTGGATGGCCCGCTGTTTGAGCGCGTGCTGATTAATCTGCTGGAAAACGCGGCTAAATACGCCGGGACAAAGGCCCGGCTGGGGATTGCTGCCAGGGTGGATAAACGTGTGCTGCGGCTCGACGTCTGGGATAACGGGCCGGGTATTCCGGCCGGTCAGGAGCGCGCCATATTCGAAAAATTTGCGCGCGGTAATAAGGAATCCGCCATTCCGGGCGTTGGGCTGGGTCTGGCGATCTGCCAGGCGATTGTCGACGTGCATGGTGGCACCATTTCCGCAGAGAACCGCCCGGAAGGTGGGGCACGCTTTTGTGTTACACTTCCTCTTGAAACCCCACCAGAACTTGATGAATTACCAGAGGATTTGTGATTAACGTTCTGATTGTTGAAGATGAGCTCGCTATCAGCCGATTTCTGCGTACCGCGCTGGAAGGCGACGGCTTGCGCGTGCATGAAGCCGGTACGCTTCAACGGGGGTTAATTGAAGCCGCCACCCGCAAGCCAGATCTGGTGATCCTGGATCTGGGACTTCCGGATGGCGACGGCATCGATTTTATTCGTGAGGTGCGTCAGTGGAGCCAGATGCCCATTCTGGTGCTCTCTGCCCGCACCGAAGAGACGGATAAAATCGCCGCGCTGGATGCCGGAGCGGATGATTATCTGATCAAACCGTTTGGCATTGGCGAGTTACAGGCCCGGCTTCGTGTGGCGCTGCGTCGACACAGTGCCACGTCCCCTTCCGATCCGGTGTACGCCTTTGGCGATATCCGCGTCGATCTTGCCGCCCGCCGCATCGTGCGTGGGGAAGAAGAGATCCACCTTACGCCTATCGAATTTCGTCTGCTGGCCGTGCTGCTCAATAACCACGGAAAAGTGTTAACGCAGCGACAGCTGTTAAGCCAGGTCTGGGGACCGAATGCTGTCGAGCATAGTCACTATTTACGCATTTATATGGGACACCTTCGCCAGAAACTTGAAGCCGATCCCGCGCGTCCTCGTCATTTATTAACAGAAACCGGTATCGGATATCGGTTTATGATCTGAATAAGTATTCACTTTAATTTTAAATAAAAAACATACCAGCCTTAATATAGCCATGAAAATAACGATGAGTTTATTTTCATAGCTATATCCGCCCTCTTTAAACACAATTAAAACATCAATTTAACACCGAACCAACAAAACAGCATTTTGATCTGCGTTATTCACTCAAAACGACTAATTATTTCTGAAATGATCGGTTATTGGTGATCTGTTTCACAGTTAATCCCTTTTTCCTGGATAAAATGACCATGCTTTCAATTACTGAAAGGAAACTGAACATGGAAAACAATAATCGTTTAATGCCCCATATAAGGCGGACAACACATATCATGATGTTTGCCCACCGTAACTGTTTTGACTTTCATCTCTTTAACGCCCGGTAGTCCTTCGACTTCTGGCGCATCTGCTTACAGGTTATCCTGAAAAACGCTATTTTACAGGCTGTTGCCTGTGAACACCTGCGCTCATTCCTTGTGATTCAGATTCTCCGCAACCGGGCGGACTGAATTCTACTCAGCAAAAAAGCAATTAACTGATTTCGTATCAGCGGACACGCTTTGCTTTTTTTTCCGGAAATAATCGATTTCTTTACCGCAAGAAGTCGAGGGCCCCATATTGCCTGAAATAAAGAGATAAAGATGAAAACGTTAAAAATTGCCGTCAGCCGTGCCTGCCCTGAATGCTTTACCACTTCGCGCGACATCGTGGATATCACCGCATCAGATTATATTGATGTGGCAGCCGTGGTTCTGGCCGTCAGCGATATTTTCAATGGCGCCATAGAAGAAATAGAAGCCACGGGATTCGGCATCCCGGTGTTTATTGCCACGCATAAAGAAGAAAGGGTTCCGGCTGAATTTCTGTCGCGTATTCACGGCGTTTTTGAGTACTCCGACACCAGCAATGCGTACTACGGACGCCAGCTTGAAGCGGCTGCGCAGAAGTACGAAACCCAGCTCCGCCCGCCGTTCTTCCGCGCGCTGGTCGATTACGTCCAGCAGGGGAACAGCGCGTTTGACTGCCCCGGACATCAGGGAGGCCAGTTCTTCCGCCGCCATCCGGCCGGAAACCAGTTTGTCGATTTCTTTGGCGAAACGCTTTTCCGCGCCGATCTGTGCAATGCCGACGTGGCAATGGGCGATCTGCTGATCCACGAAGGCGCGCCATGCATCGCCCAGCAGCATGCGGCAAAAGTCTTTAATGCGGATAAAACCTACTTCGTGCTGAACGGCACCTCCTCTTCCAACAAGGTGGTGCTCAATGCCCTGCTCACGCCAGGCGATCTGGTGCTGTTCGATCGCAATAACCATAAATCTAATCACCACGGGGCGCTGTTACAGGCGGGCGCGACGCCGGTGTATCTGGAAACGGCGCGCAACCCGTACGGGTTTATCGGCGGTATCGACGCACACTGTTTCGACGAGAGCTACCTGCGGGAGCTGGTGTCAGAGGTCGCGCCTGGCCGTGCGCGGGATGAACGTCCGTTCCGTCTGGCGGTGATCCAGCTGGGCACCTACGACGGTACCATTTATAACGCCCGTCAGGTGGTGGATAAGATTGGTCACCTGTGCGATTACATTCTGTTTGACTCCGCCTGGGTGGGTTACGAGCAGTTTATCCCGATGATGGCCGACTGCTCGCCGCTGCTGCTGGAGCTGAACGAAAACGATCCGGGCATTCTGGTGACCCAGTCGGTGCATAAGCAGCAGGCGGGCTTCTCGCAAACCTCGCAAATCCATAAGAAGGACAGCCACATAAAAGGCCAGCCGCGCTATGTCCCGCATAAACGCCTCAACAACGCCTTTATGATGCACGCCTCCACCAGCCCGTTTTATCCGCTGTTTGCCGCCCTGGATATCAACGCCCGCATGCACGAGGGGCAAAGTGGGCGCAACATGTGGATGGACTGCGTGGTGACGGGTATTGAAGCGCGGAAACTGATCCTTCAGAACTGTCAGTTTATTCGTCCGTTCGTGCCGGAGACGGTGGATGGCCGTCCATGGGAAAGCTGGGATACGGCAGAGATTGCGACCGATCTGCGCTTCTTCCATTTCGTTCCGGGCGAACGCTGGCACGCCTTTGAGGGATATGCCGAGCATCAGTATTTTATCGATCCCTGCAAACTGCTGCTGACTACGCCGGGCATCAACGCCCGCACCGGTGAGTACGATGATTTCGGCGTGCCCGCGACCATCCTCGCCAACTTCCTGCGTGAAAACGGCATCGTGCCGGAAAAATGCGACCTCAATTCCATTCTGTTCCTGCTCACCCCGGCGGAGGACATGGGCAAATTGCAGCAGCTCGTCGCCCAGCTGGTGCGCTTCGAAAAACTGCTCCAGAGCGATGTGCCGCTGAAAGAGGTTCTGCCCTCTCTTTATAAGCAACATCCGGAACGTTATGCGGATTATACCCTGCGTCAGATTTGTCAGGAGATGCATGACCTCTACGCCCGCCATAACGTGAAGCAACTGCAAAAAGAGATGTTCCGCAAGTCTCACTTCCCACGCGTCATGATGAACCCGCAGGAGGCGAACTATGCCTATCTGCGCGGTGAGGTCGAGCTGGTGTCCCTGCGCGACGCGGAAGGCCGTATCGCCGCGGAAGGCGCGCTGCCTTACCCACCGGGGGTGTTGTGCGTGGTGCCGGGAGAAGTCTGGGGCGGTTCCGTGCTGCGCTATTTCGCCGCGCTGGAAGACGGGATCAATCTGCTGCCGGGTTTTGCGCCGGAGTTACAGGGGGTTTACGTCGAGGAGTGTGACGGTCGCAAACAGGTGCGCTGCTACGTCATCAAACAACCTGCCGCTCAGCCATCGCTGCTGAAAGGAGAAAAATTATGAGTAAGGCCAACAAGATGGGCGTGGTGCAACTCACTATTCTCACCATGGTGAATATGATGGGTTCGGGGATCATCATGCTCCCCACCAAGCTCGCTGAAGTGGGGACGATTTCGATTATCTCCTGGCTTGTTACCGCCGTGGGTTCGATGGCGCTGGCGTGGGCGTTTGCCAAGTGCGGTATGTTCAGCCGCAAGTCCGGCGGCATGGGCGGCTATGCCGAATATGCGTTTGGTAAGTCCGGTAACTTTATGGCGAACTATACCTATGGCGTGTCGCTGCTGATCGCCAATGTGGCGATTGCCATTTCCGCTGTCGGTTACGGCACAGAGCTGTTTGGCGCGACGCTGACCCCGGTGCAAATTGGGCTGGCGACCATCGGCGTGCTCTGGATCTGCACCGTCGCTAACTTTGGCGGCGCGCGCATCACCGGACAGCTCAGCAGCATCACCGTCTGGGGCGTCATCATCCCGGTTGTCGGCCTGTGCATCATCGGCTGGTTCTGGTTCAGCCCGACGCTGTACGCCAATTCCTGGAATCCGCATCACGTACCGTTCTTCACCGCCGTGGGATCGTCCATCGCCATGACGCTGTGGGCCTTCCTCGGGCTGGAGTCGGCCTGTGCGAATGCGGAAGTGGTGGAAAACCCGGAGAAAAATGTGCCGATCGCGGTACTCGGCGGGACGCTGGGGGCGGCGGTGATCTATATCGTCTCAACCAACGTGATTGCGGGAATTGTGCCCAACATGGATCTGGCTAACTCCACGGCGCCGTTCGGACTGGCGTTTGCGCAGATGTTTACGCCGGAGGTAGGGAAAGTGATCATGGGACTGATGGTGATGTCCTGCTGCGGCTCGCTGCTGGGCTGGCAGTTCACCATCGCCCAGGTATTCAAATCTTCCGCTGACGAAGGTTATTTCCCGAAAATCTTCTCCCGCGTCACCAAAGCGGATGCACCGGTGCAGGGTATGCTGGCGATTGTGGTTTTCCAGAGCGGTTTGTCGCTGATGACCATCAGCCCGTCACTGAACAGCCAGTTTAACGTGCTGGTCAACCTGGCGGTGGTGACGAACATCATTCCGTACATTCTGTCGATGGCGGCGCTGGTGATTATTCAGAAGGTGGCGAAGGTGGATCCGCGCAAAGCCCGGGCGGCCAATATCGTGGCGCTGATTGGGGCGATTTACAGCTTCTATGCGCTCTACTCGTCCGGTCAGGAGGCGATGCTGTATGGGGCGATGGTGACATTCATGGGCTGGACGCTGTACGGTCTGGTCTCACCACGGTTTGAACTGAAGAATAAACATAGTTAAAAAAGAAGCCCGGTGGCACTGGCGCTTACCGGGCCTACGAGGTCAATGCAAAACGGCAACCCTGAGGTTGCCGTTTTTTATGTTTTCTCCCTCTCCCAGTGGGAGAGGGCCGGGGTGAGGGCATCAGCCCGCACCAGATCACGACTTACGCGTTTTTCAGCACTTCGCTGACAATCTCTACCGCTTCTTTCTCAATCTGCTGACGGTGCTCAGCGCCGAGGAAACTTTCGCAATAGATTTTGTACGCATCTTCCGTACCGGATGGACGCGCGGCGAACCAGCCGTTTTCGGTCATCACTTTCAGGCCGCCGATGGATGCGCCGTTACCCGGCGCCGCCGTCAGACGCGCGGTGATCGGGTCACCTGCCAGGGTACTGGCACTGACCATCTCCGGAGAGAGTTTTGACAGAGCTGCTTTTTGCGCAGACGTGGCGCTAGCCTGAATACGGTTATAGCTTGGCGCACCAAAACGTTCCGCCAGCTCGTTGTAATGTTCCTGCGGGTTCTTACCGGTGACCGCGGTGATTTCCGCCGCCAGCAGGCACATGATGATGCCGTCTTTATCGGTTGACCATGGGGTGCCGTCGAAGCGCAGGAAGGATGCCCCCGCGCTCTCTTCACCGCCAAAGCCGAAGCTGCCGTCGTGCAGACCGTCAACAAACCACTTGAAGCCCACCGGCACTTCCACCAGCTTGCGACCCAGCGCATCGACCACACGGTCAATCATAGCGGAAGAGACCAGCGTTTTACCCACCGCGACCTCTTTGCCCCACTGCGGACGGTGCTGGAAGAGATAATTGATTGCAACAGCCAGGTAGTGGTTCGGGTTCATCAGCCCAGCAGGGGTGACGATACCGTGACGGTCGTAGTCCGGGTCGTTGGCAAACGCCAGATCGAACTTGTCGCGCAGCGCCAGCAGGCCAGCCATTGCGCATTCGGAGGAGCAGTCCATACGGATCGCGCCGTCTTTGTCCAGGTGCATAAAGCGGAAGGTCTGATCGACGTGATCGTTCACGATGGTCAGATCCAGCTTGTAGTGCTCGGCAATGCGTTTCCAGTATTCAATACCGGAGCCGCCCAGTGGATCCACGCCCAGCTTCAGACCGGCTTTCTGGATAGCGGCCATATCGACGATATCCGCCAGCCCTTCCACGAACGGCTGCACCAGATCCTGCTCTTTCACGTGGCCGGAGGCCATGGCTTCATCCAGCGAGATGCGTTTCACACCGTTCAGACCGTTAGCCAGTAACGCGTTGGCACGATCTTCCACCACTTTCGTGACGTTGGTATCCGCCGGGCCACCGTTAGGTGGGTTGTACTTGATGCCGCCATCTTCCGGTGGGTTGTGGGACGGGGTGATCACAATGCCGTCAGCCTGCGCGCCACCTTTTTTGTTGTGTACCAGAATAGCGTTAGAAACCGCTGGCGTTGGCGTAAAACCGTTGTTCTCCTGAACAATCACGTCTACGCCGTTCGCCGCCAGCACTTCCAGCACGGAGATAAAAGCAGGTTCAGACAGGGCGTGGGTATCTTTCCCTACATAGCACGGACCGGTGACGCCATTTTTGGCGCGCTCTTCCGCGATGGCCTGAGCAATGGCCAGAATGTGCGGTTCGTTAAAGCTGTGGCGCGCCGCACTACCGCGGTGGCCAGATGTACCAAACTTCACTGCGTGTTCTGCGTTGCCCACCACCGGCTTCAGCACGTAGTACTGCGCGGTCAGTTGAGCGACGTTAATCAAATCGCTTTGTTTTGCAGGTTGTCCTGCACGGCTGTGATTTGCCATTGCCTGGTCCTTCTGATGCAAGGGTTAAATTGTACCGCAAACCTTTTCGATCAATTCCGCCGGGAACTGCATGGACTGCATGATATGTTCGATCATGCTGCACTTACGGCCCGTATTGGTGTTGGTGATCACCCAGTATGGTGTACCGGGAACGTGTTTGGGCTTGGTTTGGTTGCCATTTTGCAGCAGGGTCTGCTCGTCGCCTGCGAAGTAAACGCGCGTGCGACCGTGCAGCGACTCTGTCGCTTCTGCAAATGCGTTGTTATCCAGTGAGTAAAGTGTAGACAGCACCAGCATAAAGCGGTTAACCGCCTTTTTCTGCTCGGCATATTCATCGGACAGCAGCAGCTCGCGCATCGCGCGCACTTTGTCTTTTGCCGGCATGACGGCAGGTTTTACTTGTGCAACAACGCTCGGCTGAGACACGACATCTTTAGTGACAGGAGTGGGCTGTGAGGCGGCGGAAATTTTAAGCATGCGCCGTAAAATGTCGGACGCGCTCTCCCCAATATGCCGCGTCTGGCTGGCAATATACTGATAGAGTTCGTCATCAACTTCGATTGTTTTCATCTTAATCCAGTGCGATATCTTATCTGAATACAAGTCGTTGAGATTATAAGGTCAAATCCCAACAGCGGATAGCGTCAAACCAGGTTGGCGGCAAAAGTCAGATTAAACTGGATCCTTGCCCCCGGGCGGCAGAATGGTCAACATGATACCCTAACCTGACAAACCTAAAAAAAGAACTTTGCCATGAAATTGAATACCCGAGCGCAAACTGCACAATCGCCGAACAATAATTCTCCCATCGTACTGGTTCACGGCCTGTTTGGTAGCCTGGATAATCTGGGTGTGCTGGCGCGCGATTTAGTGACCGATCACGCGATCCTCCAGGTTGATATGCGCAATCACGGTCTTTCTGGGCGCTCGGAGGAGATGACCTACGCAGCCATGGCGCAGGATCTGCGGGACACCCTCGATGCGAATAATATCCAAAAAGCGACGCTTATCGGGCATTCAATGGGCGGCAAAGCGGTGATGGCGCTCACTGCGCTGGCCCCTGAGCGAATTTCCGGGCTGGTGGTCATCGACGTTGCGCCCGTCAATTACGACGTTCGCCGTCACGATGAGATTTTTGCCGCCATCAATGCGGTCACCGAAGCGGGTGTCGCAACCCGCCAACAGGCGGCTGCCGTTATGCGTGAGCATCTTGATGAGGAAGGAGTAGTTCAGTTCCTGCTGAAATCGTTTGTTGACGGACAATGGCGCTTTAACGTCCCGGTATTGTGGGATCAGTATTCGCATATTGTGGGCTGGGAAACCGTCCCCGCCTGGCCGCACCCTACCCTTTTTATTCGCGGCGGCAACTCCCCTTACGTCACTGATGCGTACCGTGACACGCTGCTGGCGCAATTCCCGCAGGCTCGCGCTCACGTCATTGCCGGTGCCGGACACTGGGTACACGCGGAAAAACCGGATGCCGTCCTGCGCGCCATTCGCCGCTATCTTACTGATACAGCGAATTGATTAAAAAGCCAGCGACCGGAAGACGACGGGCTTCCAGTCGTTGGCGTGTGGATTTGGGTGATGTATGATGGCGCGCTTATCGCCCGGGCATTAGCAGGGCGGCGTGTTTCCCCCGAAGTCTCAGAATCATGGCCAAAGAACAAACGGACCGTACGACACTAGATCTGTTCGCGAATGAGCGTCGACCGGGACGACCGAAAACGAATCCGCTTTCGCGCGATGAACAGCTGCGTATCAATAAACGCAACCAGCTTAAACGCGATAAAAATCGTGGGCTTAAGCGTGTCGAACTGAAGCTGAATGCCGATGCCGTCGATGCGCTTAACGAGTTAGCTGACGCGCGCAACATCAGCCGCAGCGAACTGATCGAAGAGATGCTGATCGCCCAGCTTGAGACGTTACGCGGCAAGGCGTGAGTCAGAAAATCCCCAATATTACCTTTTTCATGTAGCACAGAGTGCAGTCCTGCGTGATAGCTGTTTCCGCAGGGTTGCCTATTCTGCTATTATTGCCCTTATCCGTGGACAATTTGCGCCACCATACCATTAAGTTTCAAGAGGTTATTTTACTCATGGCAATCATCGGCATTTTCTTTGGCAGTGATACCGGCAATACTGAAAATATCGCAAAAAACATTCAAAAACAGCTCGGTAAAGACGTTGCTGATGTGCATGACATCGCCAAGAGCAGCAAAGAAGATCTCGAGGGCTATGACATCCTGCTGCTGGGCATCCCGACCTGGTACTACGGTGAAGCACAGTGTGACTGGGACGATTTCTTCCCGACGCTGGAAGAAGTAGACTTCAACGGCAAGCTGGTTGCCCTGTTTGGCTGTGGCGATCAGGAAGACTATGCTGAGTATTTCTGTGATGCGCTGGGCACTATTCGCGACATCATTGAGCCACGCGGTGCGGCGATCGTCGGTCACTGGCCAACGGCGGGTTACCATTTCGAAGCGTCCAAAGGTCTGGCAGATGACGATCACTTCGTTGGCCTAGCCATTGATGAAGACCGTCAGCCAGAGCTGACCGCTGAGCGTGTAGAAAAATGGGTTAAGCAGGTTCGTGAAGAGCTGAACCTGGACGATATCCTTAACGCCTGATATCCCTGCGGCGCAACTCCGGTTGCGCCCGTTTTCCAGGTAAAACCGATTAAATTAATTGCTACAAACTTTTAACTTTTTCGCCCAGACCTGTACAATATCCCCCTGGTAAAAAGTGGGTGCCATCGAACAAGTTTGTTGGTGATACCACGTTTTTATAAGCATACTTTGCTTGAGACTTGCAGTTTTCATTTAGCCATGGCAGTTCTATAATGAGACGCATTATCCCAAGTGCATTTTCTGTCACTTCTTCTTTTGAAGTGAATCGTTTAGCAACAGGACAGATTCCGCATGACTGACAACAATACCGCATTAAAGAAAGCTGGCCTGAAAGTAACGCTTCCTCGGTTAAAAATCCTTGAAGTGCTTCAGGGGCCAGACAATCACCATGTCAGTGCGGAAGACCTTTATAAGCGTCTTATCGATATGGGTGAAGAGATTGGGCTGGCAACCGTCTATCGTGTGCTGAACCAGTTTGATGACGCGGGCATTGTTACTCGTCATAATTTCGAAGGCGGTAAATCCGTGTTCGAGCTGACTCAGCAGCATCACCACGATCACCTGATCTGCCTCGACTGTGGCAAGGTCATTGAATTTAGCGATGATTCCATTGAATCACGCCAGCGTGAAATCGCCGCCCGTCATGGCATCCGCCTGACCAACCACAGCCTGTACCTGTACGGTCACTGCGCTGAAGGCGATTGCCGCGAAGACGACCACGCGCACGACGCGAAATAATATCGTGTTTATACTCTGAGCCAGCCGTAAGGTTGGCTTTTTTTTGCCTGAAAAAAGTCCGGTGGCGCTGCGCTTACCGGGCCTACGGGCTGTGACACCGTTGTAGGCCCGGTAAGCGCAGCGCCACCGGGCGTAAAGCAACTTATTTATTGTTATTGCGAATCTCGTCCCAGATCTTATCGCAACGCTTCGCCACTTCCTGATCGTTACCGCTTTTCCGCGCCTGGATACAGGCCTGGTAATCCATCACGCGAACATTTTCCTGCGTCGCAAACTGCTCATGCGCTTTCTCTTTTTTCAGCACATTCAGCACGCTCTGGCAGGCTTCAATTTTCTCTGGCGATCCTTGTGCTGTATTGATGCAGGCGCTATACGCCTCCTTCAGACGGGAGTCTTCTTTCTGCGCCTGATCCTGCGCACACGCCACCAGCCCCGATGCCAGCAGCGCAACGATTACCATTTTTTTCATCATATGCAGTCTCCATGCTGGCGGGATCTCGCCCGCCAGCGTGTTCATCAGAAGATTGTGAATGGCGCAATGACCATGAATTTCACGTCACGTTCATCCTGGAAGATGTTGCCGTAACCGCCCGCGTAGCTCGGGATATCGGAGTGGTTGTCATACTGGGTGAAGTGCAGTTTGAACATCGTGCCTTTCGCACGGCCCTCCTGAAGGGTGTAAATCGCATCCAGGCTGTATGAAGACTCTTTCAGACGGTAGTTCGGATCGTAGTAGGCGTCTGGCGTAGCCATATCTGCTGGCTTCGCGTCCCAGGCGTACGCGTAGGACGCACCCACCGCCCAGCCAGGCAGGTTCCAGTTCTTCAGGTCATACATTGCGCCGAAGAAGACCGCCTTTTCGCCGTCGGCGTTAAAGTCAGAGCGGTTATCCCACCAGATATCCAGACGACCATTGGAAGAGGCGTAGGTTGGCGTCATACGTTGCAGGAAGTAGCCCTGCTGCCCTTCTGCCTTGACCCATGTTCCCTCCAGACGTAAATCAACCTGACCTACCTTGTAACCGAAGGTCAGCGCCTGTAACCACGCGGTGCCGTCATAGATATCATTTACGCTGCCATCACTGACTTTGTCGCGCGTACCGTAGAACTGATAGCTGGTGCTCAGCGGGCTACCCGCGATATCAAATTTGTAGCTGGCTTTAGCAAAGTACTGATCGATATAGCCTTCAGCCTGACCAAAAGCAGCTTCCAGCACCAGATCGTTTTTGAAGTCGTACTTCGCCCCCAGCGAGTGGAGATAATCAACTTTGGTTTTTTTATCGTTCTGATAGAACTTGTCCATCTCAATGTGCCACGGCGCTTTGTACTCGTTGGTCCACATATAGGAGAAGCTCAACGCCCCCGCATCGCCGTAGTCAAAATTAGCACCGGCTTCCGCACCCTGATAGGTACCTGGCATAAAGCTCCAGTGCGGTGCTAACAGCGTCTGGCCGGTTGGCTGGATATAACCTCCACGCGCCCAGACCGGACCATATTTGAATTTTGCAGCCGCTTTATACAGGCTGATTCCGCTTTTATCGCCGGACCAGTCTTCGTCGTAGGCTTTATTGCTGGAGGAGAACGCAATTTCGTTCGGATGGCCGCTGTCGCCATTTTCGGCCATTTCAATTGCGGTGAACGCTGCAATATCGATCCCGAACATATCGGCGGCATATCCCGACTGAAAATCCAGGTTGGCGTTCCAGGTCGAGTGAGAAAGGTTGGTTTTGTATTTATCTTCAGTGACGTCTTTACGGTCACGCTCACGCTGCCAGTAATAAATACCGCCCGTGAGGGTGGAATCTTCAATGAAACCTGCTGCTTTTGCCTCTGGCGCAACCACCAGGCCCGACATTGCTGTCACACCGGCGATAGCCAGCGCCAGCGCACTACGTTTGCCACTGAACGTACGCATAGATTATTCCTCTTTGACGAATTAAAACGCCTTAAACGGCGAAAAACAGAAAAGACCAAGTGGTCAGGGGTAGTCAGAAATACCCTCGAATTAACTACCGTCTTTAGGTTATTTTTCGCGACGCGAATTATCAATGCTTTTAATCAGGCAAAAGTCAGGATTATGACGAAGAGCACATATTTCGTAGTGCTTTGTAACATTTACCGGGAAGCAAGTACTGGCGGGGGAATACGCTAATTTTCAGTAAGTAACATTGATATTGTGAATATATTTTTCAGCGTTTCTGTTTTTGGAAAACAACAAACTTTTTTAAATAAAATAAGTAGCACCACATTGACCTGGAATGTTGGCTTTAATTCATCATCCCGATGCTTAACGACATGATCGTTAAATAAAAAAACGCCGCATTATGCGGCGTTTGTTTCTCATTGACCATGCCAGCGTGATTATTCGCCGATCTTAGTCCAGGTATCACGCAGACCGACGGTACGGTTAAATACCGGTTTTTCCGCCGTGCTGTAACGGCTGTCCAGGCAGAAGTAACCCTCACGTTCAAACTGGAACGCTTTACCGGCTTCAGCGGCTTTCAGAGACGGCTCGGCATACCCCTGCTTGATAATCAGCGACTCAGGGTTGATAACCGCCAGGAAGTCCTCCGCAGCGCCTGGGTTAGGTACGCTGAACAGACGATCGTAGAGACGGATCTCAACCGGCAGCGCATGCTGCGCGCTCACCCAGTGGATCACACCTTTCACTTTACGGCCATCCGCCGGATCTTTACTCAGCGTCTCTGCGTCGTACGTACAGAAGATGGTCGTGATGTTACCTTCCGCATCTTTCTCTACGCGCTCGGCTTTGATCACATAGGCGTTACGCAGACGCACTTCTTTGCCCAGCACCAGACGCTTGTACTGCTTGTTCGCTTCTTCGCGGAAGTCGGCGCGATCGATCCAGATTTCACCGCTGAACGGCACGTCGCGGGTGCCCATTTCCGGTTTGTTCGGATGGTTAGGCATCGAGACCAGTTCGCTTCCACCCTGCGGATAGTTTTCGATGACCAGTTTCACTGGATCGATCACTGCCATCGCGCGCGGCGCGTTTTCGTTCAGGTCTTCGCGAATGCAGGATTCCAGAGACGCCATTTCGATGGTGTTGTCCTGCTTGGTAACGCCAATACGTTTGCAGAACTCACGAATGGACGCCGAGGTGTAGCCACGACGACGCAGGCCAGAGATGGTCGGCATACGCGGGTCATCCCAGCCTTCAACGTGCTTGTCGGTGACCAGCAGGTTCAGCTTACGCTTGGACATCACGGTGTATTCCAGGTTCAGACGAGAGAACTCGTACTGACGCGGATGCACAGGAATGGTGATGTTATCCAGCACCCAGTCGTACAGACGACGGTTGTCCTGGAATTCCAGCGTGCACAGAGAGTGCGTAATGCCTTCCAGCGCATCGCTGATGCAGTGGGTGAAGTCGTACATCGGGTAGATGCACCACTTGTTACCGGTCTGGTGGTGTTCAGCGAACTTAATGCGGTACAGCACCGGATCGCGCATCACGATGAACGGAGACGCCATATCGATTTTGGCACGCAGACACGCTTTACCTTCTTCGAAGCCACCGGCACGCATTTTTTCAAACAGCGCCAGGTTCTCTTCCACGCTACGATCGCGGAACGGGCTGTTTTTGCCCGGCTGAGTCAGCGTACCGCGGTATTCACGGATTTCGTCAGCAGACAGCTCGTCAACGTATGCCAGACCTTTGTTAATCAGTTCAACCGCATAGGCATACAGCTGATCGAAATAGTCTGAGGAGTAGCAGATATCGCCAGACCAGTTGAAGCCCAGCCATTGCACGTCGTTTTTAATCGACTCAACGTATTCGATGTCTTCTTTTACTGGGTTGGTGTCATCGAAACGCAGGTTGCACTGCCCCTGGTAATCTTGCGCAATACCAAAGTTCAGGCAGATCGATTTGGCGTGACCAATGTGCAGGTAGCCATTTGGCTCCGGCGGGAAACGCGTGTGGACTGTGGTGTGCTTACCACTGGCCAGATCTTCATCGATGATCTGACGAATAAAGTTACTCGGGCGGGCTTCTGCCTCACTCATCGTGGATTCCTCAAAGCGTAAACAACGTATAACGGCATATGATCTTATAAGCCGGACGTAGTGACAACCCTTAAAACGTCCCGGAAGAAAATAATGGGGGCAATTGCTGCAAAAAAAAGCGGCGGAGGATATCCCCCGCCGCTAAAGGCATAACTCTACTCAGGAGCGATTACTTGCCTTTAATCTCATACAGTGGCGTCTGGCCTGCAACCACCTGCCCCTGCGCCTGGATCACCAGACCGCTGAAGTCGTCGATGTTGCTGCACACGACCGGGCTTATCATGGAGCGCGCGTTGGCGTTCAGGAAGTCCAGATCCATTTCCAGAATCGGCTGACCTGCCGCCACTTCAGCACCCTCTTCCACCAGACGAGTAAAGCCCTGACCGTTCAGCGCAACGGTATCGATACCCATATGGACAACGATCTCCGCGCCTTTTTCCGTTTCCAGGCAGAACGCGTGGTTGGTGTTGAAGATTTTCACAATAGTACCGGCAGCCGGAGAGACCACGGTTTTGTCCGTTGGTTTCACCGCCACGCCGTCACCGACCGCTTTGCTGGCGAACGCTTCGTCAGGCACCTGCTCAAGCGCAACAACGTCACCTGTCACCGGAGAAACCAGCGCAGCGATGGTCACCGCGTTTGGCACAGCCTGCGGTTTTGCAACCGGCGCGTCAGCCACTGGCGCGTTATCCGTTGAGGCGGCAGCGACCGGCCCACGGGCAACCACTTTTTTCATTTCATCGCCGATAGATTCGGCTTTCGCACCCACGATAACCTGGATGGTTTGTTTGTTCAGTTTCACCACACCAGACGCACCCAGGCGTTTGCACATTGCATCGCTCACGCGCGCGGAGTCACCTACGGTCAGACGCAGACGGGTAATACAGGCATCGATCGCTTTCAGGTTGTCGGTGCCACCCACAGCGGCAATGTAGTTGGTTGCCAGCTGGGTTAAACCCTCTTCGGTATTGCTGTTGGCTTCACTGGTCACAACATCATCTTTCGTATCTTCGCGGCCCGGCGTCTTCAGGTTAAACATACGAATAACCGCGCTGAACAGAACGAAGTAGATAACGAAGAAGATCAGGCCCATCACCATCAGGATCCAGACGTTGCTGCTTGCCGCCGGCAGGTTGTACATCAACACATAGTCGATGGCGCCTGCGGAGAAGGAGAAGCCAGCATGGATACCCAGAAGGGTGGCGACGAACAGGCTGATACCGGTCAGGATCGCGTGCATCAGATACAGCAGCGGAGCCAGGAACATGAACAGGAATTCCAGTGGCTCGGTCACGCCGGTCAGGAAGGCGGTGATCGCAACGGACAGCAGCATCCCGCCAACCATTGGGCGACGCGCTTTCGGCGCAGCCAGGTACATTGCCAGCGCCGCGCCAGGCAGACCAAACATCATGATTGGGAAGAAGCCAGACATGAACATGCCCGCGGTGCCGTCGCCTGCGTAGAAGCGGTTGATATCACCGTGGAATACCGCGCCGGCCGCGTTGGTGAACTCACCAATCTGGAACCAGGCGATGGTGTTCAGTACCTGATGCAGACCGGTTGGGATCAGCAGACGGTTAATGAAACCGAAGATGCCCGCGCCCATTGCGCCCGCAGACACGATCCACTCGCCACCCGCATGGATAGCATGCTGCACCGGTGGCCAAACGTAGCCAAAGATGGCGGCGAGGATCAGACAGAAAAAGCCCGTCGCAATCGGCACAAAACGTTTACCGCCGAAGAAGCTCAGGAAGTCAGGAAGTTTGATACCTGCCCAACGGTTGTACACGGCGCCACCCACCAGGCCGGTAATGATACCTGCCAGCACACCCATATTGATTTCAGGGTTGATGGTTACCATCGCTTTCGTGAGGATGAAGTAACCGACAGCCCCTGCCAGTGCCGCGGCACCAGCGCTGTCTTTTGACCAGCTTGACGCCACACCGATGGCGAAAATCAGCGCCAGGTTGTCAAAAATTGCACCGCCTGCCTGGGCAATAAACGGCACGTTAAGAAGATCGGGTTGCCCGAATCGCAGCAGCAACGCTGCAACCGGTAGCACGGCGATAGGGAGCTGCAAAGCCCTACCGAGGCGCTGGAAAAAACCTAAAATATTCATCCTATTCCCCCTACGAGACCCTTTGTTAAGACTCGCGCATAAACTATGTTTTTATTGTGTCACGAACGATAGATACAGTTGATGATTCACTGGCAGTGTGAGTGTGTGAAAAATTAATTCGTATCGCAAATTAAACACCTATTTTTTGTGATTATTGTCACCAAATATCGTATTAAACCCTCCCTTTCACTGGCTAACGACGAAAACTTATTTTATCATTCAAAAAATCAAGACGGATTGATCCGGCCTGAAAGGTTCCAGGTTACGCTTAGTTCAGGTTGCACTAATCATCCGCCCACTTTTACTTAAACTTTAGAGGTGAATAATGAGACTGATTCCCCTGGCAACAGCTGAACAAGTCGGAAAATGGGCTGCTCGTCATATCGTTAACCGCATCAACGCATTCAAACCAACAGCCGATCGTCCTTTCGTTCTCGGTCTTCCAACCGGCGGCACGCCCCTGACCGCGTATAAAGCTCTGGTTGAAATGCACAAAGCGGGCCAGGTTAGCTTTAAACACGTTGTGACCTTCAACATGGACGAATATGTCGGCCTGCCGAAGGAACATCCGGAAAGTTACCACAGCTTTATGCACCGTAATTTCTTCGATCACGTTGATATTCCGGCTGAAAACATTAACCTGCTGAATGGAAACGCGCCTGATATTGACGCAGAATGCCGTCAGTATGAAGAAAAAATCCGTTCCTACGGTAAAATCCACCTGTTTATGGGCGGCGTAGGCAACGATGGTCATATCGCGTTCAACGAACCGGCATCTTCACTGGCTTCCCGTACCCGTATTAAAACGCTGACCCATGATACGCGCGTGGCTAACTCCCGCTTCTTTGACGGCGACGTCAATCAGGTGCCTAAATACGCGCTGACCGTGGGCGTGGGCACGCTGCTGGATGCCGAAGAAGTGATGATTCTGGTGCTGGGCGCGGTGAAAGCGCAAGCGCTTCAGGCTGCCGTTGAAGGCAACGTGAACCATATGTGGACGATCAGCTGCTTACAGCTGCATCCAAAAGCGGTTGTCGTGTGTGACGAACCGTCCACCATGGAGCTGAAAGTGAAAACGCTGAAATACTTCAACGAGCTGGAAGCTGAGAACATCAAAGGTCTGTAATTGAATAACCGCCTCTTTATATCCGGGGCGGTCGCTTTTTTTAACCGGGGGTCGATATGTACGCTTTAACCCACGGTCGGATTTATACCGGCCATGAAATTCTGGATGACCATGCGATTGTAATCGCTAATGGCCTGATTGAACGTGTTTGCCCGCTGGCGGAACTGCCGCCGGAGATCGAACAGCGTTCCCTCAATGGAGCAGTAATCTCCCCCGGTTTCATCGACGTACAGCTCAACGGCTGCGGCGGTGTCCAGTTTAACGATACCGCAGAGGCGGTATCGGTTGAAACGCTGGAAATCATGCAAAAAGCCAACGAGAAATCGGGCTGCACCAGCTATCTGCCAACGCTGATCACCAGCAGCGATGACCTGATGAAACAGGGTATCCGCGTCATGCGCGAATACCTGACAAAACATCCGAATCAGGCGCTGGGCCTGCACCTGGAAGGACCCTGGCTGAACATGGTCAAGAAAGGCACCCATAACCCAAACTACGTGCGCAAACCGGATGCCGAGCTGGTGGATTACATGTGCGCCAATGCCGATGTGATCGCCAAAGTAACGCTGGCCCCGGAAATGACCGGCACGGAGGTCATCAGCAAACTGGCCGCCGCCGGGATTGTGGTGTCTGCGGGCCATTCGAACGCGACGCTGAAAGAGGCGAAGGCCGGTTTCCGCGCAGGCATTACGTTTGCCACACACCTTTATAACGCGATGCCCTATATTACTGGCCGCGAACCGGGACTGGTTGGCGCCATTCTGGATGAACCAGACGTCTACTGCGGCATTATCGCCGACGGCTTGCATGTCGATTACACCAACATCCGCAACGCCAAGCGTCTGAAAGGCGACAAGCTCTGCCTGGTAACGGATGCTACCGCTCCGGCAGGAGCGAATATTGAGCAGTTCATTTTTGCTGGTAAAACAATATACTACCGGAATGGACTGTGTGTTGATGAGAACGGCACGCTGAGCGGTTCTTCTCTGACGATGATCGAAGGGGTACGTAACCTCGTTGAACATTGCGGCATCGCGCTTGAGGAAGTGCTGCGCATGGCCACGCTTTATCCGGCGCGCGCCATTGGCGTCGATAAACAGCTCGGCGGTATTGCGCCAGGTATGGTTGCAAACCTGACGGCGTTCACACACGATTATAAAATTATTAAGACCATCGTTAATGGTAACGAGGTCGTCACTGAGTAAGTAAAAGTATGACACCAGGCGGACAAGCTCAAATCGGTAATGTCGATCTCGTTAAACAACTTAACAGCGCGGCGGTTTATCGCCTGATTGACCAGCACGGGCCAATCTCACGCATTCAGATAGCCGAACAAAGCCAGCTTGCTCCCGCCAGCGTGACAAAAATTACACGTCAGCTTATTGAGCGCGGCCTGATCAAAGAAGTCGATCAGCAGGCCTCCACCGGGGGCCGCCGCGCGATTTCCATCGTCACGGAAACCCGCAATTTTCAGGCCATTGGCGTTCGCTTAGGACGTCATGACACCACGCTTACGCTCTACGATCTGAGCAGCAAGGCCATTGCCGAAGAACACTACCCCCTTCCTGAGCGCACGCAGGAGACGCTTGAACACGCGTTGCTGAATACCATTGCGCATTTCATCGAAAGCTGTCAGCGCAAGATCCGTGAACTCATCGCCATCTCGGTGATTTTGCCCGGCCTGGTTGACCCGGAAAGCGGCGTTATTCGCTACATGCCGCATATTAAGGTAGAGAACTGGGGGCTGGTTGAGGCGCTGGAAAAGCGCTTCAAGCTGACCTGCTTTGTTGGTCACGATATTCGCTCGCTGGCGCTGGCGGAGCACTACTTTGGTGCGAGCCAGGACTGCGAAGACTCTATTCTGGTGCGCGTTCACCGTGGTACAGGTGCGGGCATCATCTCGAATGGCCGTATTTTTATTGGCCGTAACGGTAACGTAGGCGAGATTGGTCATATCCAGGTGGAACCGCTTGGCGAGCGCTGCCACTGCGGTAACTTTGGCTGTCTTGAAACCGTTGCCGCCAATGCCGCCATTGAACATCGCGTTCGCCATCTGCTGGAGCAGGGTTACCAGAGCCGCGTCACGCTGGACGATTGTAAGATCGGCGCCATCTGCAAAGCGGCAAACAAAGGCGATGCGCTGGCCTGCGAAGTGATCGAACAGGTAGGACGCCACCTGGGTAAGACCATCGCCATTGCCATCAACCTGTTTAATCCGCAGAAAGTGGTGATTGCCGGCGAGATCGTTGAAGCCGAAAAAGTGTTACTGCCCGCCATTGAAGGCTGCATCAATACCCAGGCGCTGAAGGCATTTCGCCAGAATTTGCCGGTGGTGCGATCTACGCTCGATCACCGCTCGGCAATTGGCGCATTCGCCCTGGTAAAACGTGCCATGCTCAACGGGATCCTGCTGCAACATTTGCTGGAATCCTGATCGGACCTTATAGTAACGCCTTCTTTTTTTGATGTCGGATTGTCCATGACCATTAAGAATGTAATTTGTGATATCGACGGCGTGCTGATGCACGACAACGTTGCCGTGCCGGGTGCTGCGGAGTTTCTTCACCGCATCATCGACAAAGGAATGCCACTGGTTCTTCTCACGAACTACCCTTCACAGACTGGTCAGGATCTGGCAAACCGCTTTGCTACCGCAGGCGTCAACGTCCCGGACAGCGTGTTCTATACCTCTGCGATGGCGACCGCGGATTTCCTGAAGCGTCAGGAAGGCAAAAAAGCCTATGTCGTTGGTGAAGGTGCGCTGATCCACGAGCTGTATAAAGCGGGCTTCACCATCACCGACGTGAACCCGGACTTTGTCATCGTGGGCGAAACGCGCTCCTTTAACTGGGAGATGATGCATAAGGCAGCCTACTTTGTCGCCAACGGTGCGCGTTTTATCGCCACCAACCCGGACACGCACGGTCGTGGTTTTTATCCCGCCTGCGGTGCGCTTTGCGCCGGTATCGAAAAAATCTCGGGTCGTAAGCCGTTTGTTGTCGGTAAACCGAGCCCGTGGATCATCCGCGCCGCACTGAATACGATGCAGGCACACTCAGAAGAAACTGTCATTGTGGGCGACAACCTGCGTACCGATATTCTGGCTGGCTTCCAGGCGGGGCTTGAAACCATCCTGGTGCTTTCTGGCGTTTCACAGCTTGATGACATTGATACGATGCCGTTCCGGCCAAGCTGGATTTACCCTTCTGTCGACGAAATCGACGTTATTTGATTCAGAACCACGCCTAAGGGCGTGGTTTTTCATTTCTGCCGTCTGAAAACATCACTTCATCTAACGAAATCAGCCCTTCATTGAGAAATCATCAATAGAATTGCTTAAGACATACTCTTTTTTTAAGATTCGGCAATCGCCATTGCACTTTTTACGTTTTCATCGGTAAAACGCTTGCGCCCCCTCCCCCTTTTGCGGCATTTTCATAAGCAAGCAACATCACAACGCAACAGGGTTAACGGAGAAGGTTATGTGTTCTATTTTTGGCGTACTGGATATTAAAACTGACGCGGGCGAACTGCGTAAAAAAGCACTCGAATTGTCCCGCCTGATGCGCCATCGCGGTCCGGACTGGTCAGGCGTATACGCCAGCGATAAAGCGATTCTGGCTCACGAACGTCTCTCCATTGTTGATGTCAACGCTGGCGCACAGCCGCTGTATAATGAGAAAAAAACGCACGCGCTGGCTGTTAACGGTGAAATTTACAACCATCAGGCGCTGCGCGCCGAGTACGGCGATCGCTACGCGTTTCAGACCGGCTCAGACTGCGAAGTGATCCTGGCGCTGTATCAGGAGAAAGGCCCGGAGTTCCTCGACGATCTGCAAGGTATGTTCGCCTTCGCGCTGTACGACAGCGAAAAAGACGCTTACCTGATTGGCCGCGACCATATCGGTATTATCCCGCTGTACATGGGACACGATGAGCACGGCAACTTCTACGTTGCCTCAGAGATGAAAGCCCTGGTACCGGTGTGCCGCACCATCAAAGAGTTCCCGGCAGGTAGCTACCTGTGGAGTAAAGACGGCGAGATCCGCCCGTACTACCAGCGCGACTGGTTTGATTATGAGGCGGTGAAAGACAACGTGACGGACAAAGCCGAACTGCGTCAGGCCCTGGAAGAGTCAGTGAAAAGCCACCTGATGTCAGACGTACCTTACGGCGTACTGCTCTCCGGCGGTCTGGACTCCTCCGTGATCTCCGCGATCACCAAGAAATTCGCCGCACGTCGCGTGGAAGATCAGGAGCGCTCTGAAGCCTGGTGGCCGCAGCTGCACTCCTTTGCCGTGGGTCTGGAAGGGGCACCTGACCTGAAAGCCGCCCAGGAAGTGGCAAATCATCTCGGCACGGTGCACCATGAAATTCACTTCACCGTACAGGAAGGTCTGGATGCGATCCGCGATGTGATCTATCACATTGAAACCTATGATGTGACCACCATTCGCGCCTCCACGCCGATGTATTTGATGTCGCGGAAGATCAAAGCGATGGGCATCAAGATGGTGCTCTCCGGCGAGGGTTCTGACGAAGTGTTTGGCGGTTACCTCTATTTCCACAAAGCGCCAAACGCCAAAGAGCTGCATGAAGAAACGGTGCGTAAGCTACAGGCGCTGCACATGTTTGACTGCGCGCGCGCCAACAAAGCGATGTCCGCCTGGGGTGTGGAAGCCCGCGTGCCGTTCCTCGATAAGAAATTCCTTGATGTGGCGATGCGCATCAACCCGCAGGACAAAATGTGCGGCAACGGCAAAATGGAGAAACATATCCTGCGTGAATGTTTTGAATCCTACCTGCCGGCGAGCGTGGCGTGGCGTCAGAAAGAGCAGTTCTCGGATGGCGTGGGTTACAGCTGGATCGACACCCTGAAAGAGGTGGCGGCGAAACAGGTTTCTGATCAACAACTGGAAACTGCGAGCTTCCGTTTCCCGTACAACACGCCAGCCTCGAAAGAAGCGTATTTGTACCGTGAGATCTTTGAGGAGCTGTTCCCGGTTCCAAGCGCAGCAGAGTGCGTACCGGGTGGCCCATCGGTCGCCTGCTCTTCTGCTAAAGCCATTGAATGGGATGAATCATTCAAAGCGATGAACGATCCGTCAGGACGCGCGGTGGGCGTTCACCAGTCTGCCTATAAATAATGTTCAGAGTATCATCAGGCCCTCCGGGGCCTGATTTTTTTGCCTCTCTTTTCTCCGCATAAAATCGATTAATAACCAATAATTGTCGAATATTCGGCCTCGCTGTTCGCAACCTAACCAAACAGTCACATTCCGGCTATTTTCATTGAAAAAGGTGTTGACGCTGCAAGGGTCTATACGCATAATGCGCCCCGCAACGCCGATAAGGTAACGCGAAAAAAAGATGGCTACGTAGCTCAGTTGGTTAGAGCACATCACTCATAATGATGGGGTCACAGGTTCGAATCCCGTCGTAGCCACCATCTTTTTTGCGGGAGTGGCGAAATTGGTAGACGCACCAGATTTAGGTTCTGGCGCCGCAAGGTGTGCGAGTTCAAGTCTCGCCTCCCGCACCATTCCCAGGTAAGCGTTGCACGGATGGGGTATCGCCAAGCGGTAAGGCACCGGTTTTTGATACCGGCATTCCCTGGTTCGAATCCAGGTACCCCAGCCATCGAAGATTGCAGTACTGGCTACGTAGCTCAGTTGGTTAGAGCACATCACTCATAATGATGGGGTCACAGGTTCGAATCCCGTCGTAGCCACCATATTTATGTTATCGAATACGATTCGGTAAACTGAACATTGTTGGGGTATCGCCAAGCGGTAAGGCACCGGATTCTGATTCCGGCATTCCGAGGTTCGAATCCTCGTACCCCAGCCACTTTAAAGTCGTTAAGCAGTTTGTTTAACGCAATTGGGGTGTCGCCAAGCGGTAAGGCTCTGGTTTCTGATACCAGCATTCCGGGGTTCGAATCCCTGCACCCCAGCCACTTAAAACAAACAAGCCCGCTCTGCGGGCTTTTTTGTTTTTGTTGTTCAGAATAGTGCGGCCTGATGCCCTCACCCTAACCCTCTCCCACGGGGAGAGGGAATAAAGATCAGAGTCCGAGGGCGTATTTCAGGGCCTGACGCTTCAGCCCACCGGCACGCTCCGCCGCCATCAATCCAATATTGCGCACTATACGCACCGGACCAACATCATTGCTGAACCCGGCATAGAACAGATCCATCCCCGACTGCATAATGAAGTTATCCGCCATACGGCGCGTCTGGTAGCGCTTCAGTACCTGATGGCTGGCCCAGGCTTCCGCGTGGGCGCGAGCGTTACCCAGCACATCCAGTAACGCATCGACGTCACGGTATCCCAGATTCACCCCCTGCCCCGCCAGCGGATGAATGGTGTGCGCCGCATCTCCCACCAGCACCAGTCCTTCACGGGCATACTGTAACGCATGGCGTCGCATCAGCGGGAATGCGCCGGCGGCAACCGGGGTCACGTTACCCAGACGACTCGGGAAGTGCTGGCGAATTTCGCGCTGCAACTGATCCATGGACAGCCCCTGCAACTGTCGAATGCGCGCCGGTTTGTCGTACCACACCAGCGAGGCCCAGTTATCAAACAGCGGTAAGAATGCATGCGGGCCGTTCGGCGTAAAATGCTGCCAGGTGCTTTCGCCCGGCGCGTTTTCTGACTGAACGGTGATCAGCATGCAGGACTGCTGGTACTGCCAGGCATGGATCCCAATGCCTGCCATCTGCCTGACCTGCGAGTTCGCGCCATCCGCCCCCACCACCAGCTTCACGGCCAGCTCATCGTCGTTGTCCAGCGTCAGGAGATACCCGCCCTCATGACGATGCAGGCCTTTCAGCGAGTCCGGAACGCGCAGCGTCACCTTCGGGTGCGCCTCTAGCGCCTGCCAGAGTGCCTGCTGGAGCACGTTGTTTTCCACCATATAGCCCAGGCGCGGCAGTTTCAGCTCGGCGGCATCAAACGACACGTGAGCATTTTCCCACTCCCAGGTTTCAAGACGGCTGTATGGGTGCGCGCGCATCGCCAGCACCGCCTCCCAGACGCCCAGCCCGCGAAGCAGATCAACAGAGGCCGCGCTGATGGCGGAAATACGCACGTCCGGTTGGCTGGCAGGATCGAATGCCGGCGGAGCCGCCTGTTCAATAACGGTTACGTCAAATCCCTGCTGCGCCAGCCCCAGCGCCAGTGCGCCGCCGACCATACCGCCGCCAACAACGGCAACTTCGGTGTTCAGGAGTGTCATGGTCACTATTCCTTATTGGAGAATACCTTAAGTTTACCGGATTTTTGCGGCCCTGAGGTTGACAACCTTCATACTGGTCACAACCGCACCAAAGCATTACAATACGCGGCTTGCAATCCTGAGCTGAGCAAGTCGATGACTAAAAAACTCCATATAAAAACCTGGGGCTGTCAGATGAACGAATACGATTCATCGAAGATGGCCGATCTGCTGGATACCACCCACGGATACCAGCTGACTGAAAATGCGAAAGAAGCCGATGTGCTGCTGCTGAACACCTGTTCAATTCGTGAAAAAGCACAGGAAAAAGTTTTTCATGTGTTAGGCCGCTGGAAGCTTCTCAAACGGAAAAATCCGGACCTGATTATTGGCGTGGGTGGCTGCGTCGCATCGCAGGAAGGTAAGCTGATCCGCCAGAGAGCCCCCTATGTGGATATCGTTTTTGGCCCTCAGACCCTGCACCGCCTGCCAGAGATGATTAATCAGGTTCGCGGCAGCCGTAGCCCGGTGGTTGACGTGAGCTTCCCGGAGATCGAGAAATTTGACCGTCTGCCAGAGCCGCGCGCTGATGGCCCGACCGCCTTCGTCTCCATCATGGAAGGCTGCAACAAATACTGTACTTACTGCGTGGTGCCTTACACCCGCGGTGAAGAAGTGAGCCGCCCGGCAGACGATATCCTGTTTGAAATCGCGCAGCTTGCCGCGCAGGGCGTTCGTGAAGTGAACCTGCTGGGTCAGAACGTGAACGCCTGGCGCGGGGAAAACTACGACGGTACCACCGGCAGCTTTGCTGAACTGCTACGTCTGGTGGCGGCGATTGACGGCATCGACCGCATTCGCTTTACCACCAGCCATCCGATGGAATTTACCGACGACATTATTGACGTCTATCGCGATACGCCAGAGCTGGTGAGCTTCCTGCACCTGCCGATCCAGTGCGGTTCTGATCGCGTGCTGAACCTGATGGGTCGTCCACATACGGTGCTCGAGTATAAGTCCACCATCCGCAAGCTGCGTGAAGCGCGCCCGGATATCCAGATTAGCTCCGACTTTATCGTCGGCTTCCCTGGCGAAACCGCTGATGACTTTGAGCGCACCATGAAGCTCATCGGCGAGGTGAATTTCGACGTCAGCTACAGCTTTATCTTCTCTGCGCGCCCGGGCACCCCTGCGGCCGATATGGTTGACGATGTGCCGGAAGAAGAGAAAAAGCAGCGTCTGTATATTCTACAGGAGCGTATCAACCAGCAGGCCAACGCCTGGAGTCGTCGTATGCTCGGTACTGTCCAGCGTATTCTGGTGGAAGGCACCTCCCGTAAGAGCGTCATGGAACTGTCTGGTCGAACCGAAAATAACCGCGTGGTGAATTTTGAAGGCACCCCGGACATGATCGGTAAGTTTGTGGACGTCGAAATTGTCGAAGTACTCACGAACTCGCTGCGCGGGAAGGTGGTACGCACTGAGGACGAAATGGGTCTGCGAATTGCACAGACTCCGGAATCCGTTATCTCTCGCACCCGCAAAGTCAACGACTCTGGCGTGGGTATTTACCAGCCTTGATCCTTCTGGCCTGCCTGTCCGGCAGGCCTTGTATTTCCTCTCATCACCCCCAATATCTACCGCAACGCTTGCGCCTTTATTGTGTGGCGTGAATAATTTCGGTAATGACCGTTTTATTACGCCGTGTGGCGGCGAGTCAGTTAACTACTCAAAGAGGAACAGTTTGAACATAGATACGCGTGAAATTAGCCTTGAGCCAGCAGACAACGCTCGCCTGCTGAGCCTGTGCGGGCCGTTTGATGACAACATCAAACAACTTGAGCGACGTCTGGGTATCGAAATCAATCGTCGCGATAACCATTTCAAACTCACCGGACGCCCAATCTGCGTCAACGCCGCGGCGGATATTCTCCGCAGCCTGTATGTTGATACCGCCCCGATGCGCGGTGAGATCCAGGATATTGAACCTGAACAGATCCACCTGGCCATTAAAGAGGCGCGCGTGCTTGAGCAGAGCGCGGAGAGCGTGCCGGACTATGGCAAAGCCATCAACATCAAAACTAAACGCGGCGTGATTAAGCCTCGTACCCCGAACCAGGCGCAGTACATCGCCAACATTCTCGACCACGACATCACCTTCGGTGTAGGCCCGGCGGGTACGGGTAAAACCTATCTGGCGGTTGCCGCTGCGGTTGATGCGCTCGAGCGTCAGGAGATCCGCCGTATCCTGCTGACCCGCCCTGCTGTTGAAGCCGGTGAAAAACTGGGCTTCTTGCCGGGTGATTTGAGTCAGAAAGTAGATCCCTACCTGCGTCCGCTGTATGACGCGCTGTTCGAAATGCTCGGCTTCGAGAAAGTTGAAAAGCTCATCGAGCGTAACGTGATTGAAGTTGCTCCGCTGGCCTACATGCGTGGCCGTACGCTTAACGACGCGTTCATCATTCTGGATGAGAGCCAGAACACCACCATCGAACAGATGAAGATGTTCCTGACGCGTATTGGCTTTAACTCGAAAGCGGTTATCACCGGTGACGTCACCCAGATTGACCTGCCGCGTAACACCAAATCGGGTCTGCGTCACGCCATCGAAGTCCTGGCCGAGGTAGAGGAAATCAGCTTTAACTTCTTCCACAGTGAAGACGTGGTACGCCATCCGGTCGTCGCGCGTATCGTTAACGCTTATGAGGCCTGGGAAGAGGCAGATCAGAAGCGCAGGGCCGAACTGGCCGCAGAACGTAAGCGCGAAGCGCAGGAGCATGAACAGAAATGAGTCAGGTGATCCTCGATTTACAGCTGGCCTGTGAAGATAATTCCGACATGCCAGAAGAGGCACAGTTTCAGAAATGGCTGGATGCCGTTATCCCCCAGTTTCAGGAAGAATCAGAGGTCACGATTCGCCTGGTGGATGAAGCAGAAAGCCATGAGCTCAACCTGACCTACCGCGGGAAAGATAAGCCGACCAACGTGCTCTCTTTCCCGTTCGAAGCCCCTCCGGGCATTGAGATGCCGCTGCTGGGCGATCTGATCATCTGCCGTCAGGTGGTTGAGCAGGAAGCCAAAGAGCAGCAAAAGCCGCTGGAAGCGCACTGGGCACACATGGTGGTGCACGGTAGCCTGCATCTTCTGGGTTACGACCATATTGAAGATGACGAAGCGGAAGAGATGGAATCCCTCGAGACAGAGATAATGCTTGCTCTGGGCTATGAGGATCCGTACATTGCCGAGAAAGAATAGTCAGTCACTGACTACCATGCCGCCGCGCAGGGACATAGCGCGGCGGTTAACATTGAACTAACAAGAGAACCCTTAACAAACGCCATGAGCGACGACAATTCACACAGTAGCGACACGACAACCACTAAAAAGGGATTTTTCTCCCTCATTCTGAACCAGCTTTTCCACGGCGAACCGAAAAACCGTGATGAACTGCTGGAGCTGATTCGTGATTCCGGGCAGAACGACCTTATCGACGAAGATACGCGCGAAATGCTCGAAGGGGTGATGGACATCGCCGACCAGCGCGTCCGCGACATCATGATCCCCCGCTCGCAGATGATTACCCTGAAACGCAACCAGACGCTGGACGAGTGCCTCGATGTGATTATCGAATCGGCTCACTCACGTTTCCCGGTCATCAGCGAAGACAAAGATCACATTGAAGGGATTTTGATGGCGAAAGATCTGCTGCCGTTTATGCGCAGCGATGCCGAAGCCTTCAGTATGGAAAAGGTGTTACGCCCGGCCGTGGTTGTGCCGGAAAGTAAACGTGTGGATCGGATGCTGAAGGAGTTTCGCTCCCAGCGCTATCACATGGCGATTGTTATTGATGAATTTGGTGGCGTTTCCGGTCTGGTCACAATCGAAGACATCCTTGAGCTGATCGTGGGCGAAATCGAAGATGAGTATGACGAAGAAGAGGATATCGACTTCCGTCAGCTGAGCCGCCACACCTGGACCGTGCGCGCGCTGGCCTCCATTGAAGACTTCAACGATACCTTTGGCACCAGCTTCAGCGATGAAGAAGTGGACACCATTGGTGGTCTGGTGATGCAGGCCTTCGGCCATCTTCCGGCCCGCGGTGAAACCGTTGACATCGATGGTTACCAGTTCAAGGTCGCAATGGCTGACAGCCGACGTATTATTCAGGTTCACGTCAGAATGCCGGACGACTCACCGGTGCCAAAACTGGAAGATTAATGTAAATGGCATTTGCCCCACTCTTTGAACGCCAGCGCGTCCGTTTGCTGCTGGCGCTGTTACTCGGAGCCAGCGGTACGCTGGCTTTTTCTCCTTACGATATCTGGCCAGCCGCTATTCTCTCCCTGATGGGGCTACAGGGTCTTACCCTGAACCGCCGTCCGGTACAGGCCGCGGCCATTGGCTACTTCTGGGGGCTGGGGCTGTTTGGCTCTGGTATCAACTGGGTCTACGTCAGTATCGCGCAATTTGGCGGAATGCCGGGGCCGGTTAACGTCTTCCTGGTTGTGCTGCTCGCCGCCTATCTCTCGCTCTACACCGGCCTGTTCGCGGGCATCTTGTCTCGCCTGTGGCCAAAAACGACCTGGCTGCGCGTGGCGATAGCGGCACCCGTTGTCTGGCAAATCACCGAATTTCTGCGCGGCTGGGTACTGACCGGCTTCCCGTGGTTGCAGTTCGGCTATAGCCAGGTAGACGGCCCGCTGAAAGGCCTGGCCCCGGTCATGGGCGTGGAAGCCATCAATTTCCTGTTGATGATCGTCAGCGGCCTGCTGGTGCTGGCCCTGGTGACTCGTAACTGGAAGCCGCTGGTTGCCGCGTTGATCCTGTTTGCCTTGCCCTTCCCGCTGCGTTATATCCAGTGGTTTACGCTGGAGCCCGCGCGCGCCACGCAGGTTTCTCTGGTACAGGGCGATATCCCGCAGTCCCTGAAATGGGATGAGAATCAGCTGCTGAACACGCTGAAAATCTACGCCAACGCCACTGAAAAGGTGATGGGCAAATCGCAGCTCATCATCTGGCCTGAGTCTGCGATCCCGGACCTGGAGATCAATCAGCAGCCCTTCCTGAAGATGATGGACGATCTGCTGCGCGCGCGCGGCAGTACGCTGATCACCGGAATTGTGGATGCGCGTCTCAATCAGCAGAACCGCTATGACACGTACAACACGATCATTACGCTCGGTAAGGACAGCGAATATAGCTATACCTCCACCAATCGCTACAACAAAAACCACCTTGTACCGTTTGGCGAATTTGTTCCGCTGGAGTCTATTCTGCGCCCACTGGCACCGTTCTTTGATTTGCCGATGTCCTCATTCAGCCGGGGCCCTTACGTTCAGCCGCAGCTGCATGCGCACGGTTTTGCCCTGACGGCCGCCATTTGCTACGAGATTATCCTCGGCGAGCAGGTGCGCGATAATTTCCGCCCGGACACCGACTATCTGCTGACCATCTCAAACGATGCGTGGTTCGGTAAATCGATTGGCCCGTGGCAGCACTTCCAGATGGCGCGAATGCGTTCTCTGGAGCTGGCACGTCCGTTGCTGCGCAGCACCAATAACGGCATTACCGCCGTGATTGGTCCGCAAGGTGAAATCCAGGCCATGATCCCGCAGTTTACCCGTGAGGTGCTGACTACTAACGTCACGCCAACTACCGGGCTTACGCCTTACGCGCGCACCGGGAACTGGCCGCTGTGGATTTTGACCTTGCTGTTCGGCTTAGGCGCAGTACTGATGAGCCTGCGTCAGCGTCGTAAATAACCTTACCTTCTGTTGCCGGGTGGCGGCTACGCCTTACCCGGCCTACTCTCCAGCGCCGCCACCCGACATTTTCCTCCCAAACTTCAATTCTGGCACGCCTGTTGCTTTGTTTATTCACGCAAACGCTGTCTGGCTTAACGTGCAACCTTGTCGCACCAGCGTAGATCATCGGTAGCACCGAAACGGTGCAACGAGGGATTATTGCCTCTGAATGGTGCGGCGCGCTTCGCAAAAATAAACAATAACGCAGCAAAATCTTTACATTAAGCCAGACTAAATGTTAACAAGCTTGCATAACACTGCACTCGCATTGCGAGAGATATAACAACATCACAATGGGTATCTATGCGTCACTGGCGCTGATAAGAAAGGAGTTGGGTATGCAATTACGTAAACTGGCCACAGCAATGCTGGTTATGGGAATATCTGCGGGGGTTGTCCACGCTGAAGACGCTCCGGCAGCAGGAAGCACTCTCGACAAGATTGCCAAAAACGGCGTGATCGTGGTCGGCCACCGTGAATCTTCTGTCCCGTTCTCTTACTACGACAACACGCAAAAAGTCGTGGGCTATTCACAGGATTACTCCAACGCCATCGTTGAAGCCGTGAAGAAAAAGCTGAACAAACCTGACCTGCAAGTGAAGCTGATCCCCATCACTTCACAAAACCGTATTCCTCTGCTGCAAAACGGCACATTTGATTTTGAATGTGGCTCAACCACCAACAACCTTGAGCGTCAGAAACAGGCCGCTTTCTCGGACACCATCTTCGTTGTGGGCACCCGCCTGCTGACGAAGAAAGGCGGCGACATCAAAGATTTTGCTGACCTGAAAGGCAAAGCGGTTGTCGTGACCTCCGGTACCACGTCCGAAGTGCTGCTGCACAAGCTGAACGACGAGAAGAAAATGGACATGCGCATCATCAGCGCGAAAGACCATGGCGACTCCTTCCGTACCCTGGAAAGCGGCCGTGCTGTCGCGTTTATGATGGATGACGCCCTGCTGGCGGGCGAACGCGCGAAAGCGAAGAAACCAGACAACTGGGAAATCGTCGGTACCGCCCAGTCGAAAGAAGCCTACGGCTGTATGCTGCGTAAAGGTGACGAGGACTTCAAGAAACTGATCGATGACACCATCGCTCAGGCGCAAACCTCCGGCGAAGCGGCAAAATGGTTCGACAAATGGTTCAAGAACCCAATTCCACCAAAAAACCTGAACATGAACTTTGAACTGTCTGACGACATGAAAGCGCTGTTCAAATCACCAAACGACAAAGCTCTTAACTAATTAGAACGACAGGGGCGGGATCTCCTGCCCTCTCGATTGTCGGGAAGCATGGACAGACTATACGTTGAGTGGTCGTTCCCCACTCAGCGCAAGAATTGAGCTTCTCACCAATCTTCGAGGGTAGCGCTGCTACCCTTTTTTTTCTGGAGTTTACTATGTCAATTGACTGGAACTGGGGCATCTTTCTGCAACAAGCCCCGTTCGGCAACACCACCTATCTCGGCTGGCTGTGGAGCGGCTTTCAGGTTACCGTTGCGTTATCGATAACGGCGTGGATTATCGCGTTTCTTGTCGGTTCGCTGTTCGGTATTCTGCGTACCGTCCCTAACCGTTTTCTCTCTTCGATTGGCACGCTCTATGTGGAACTGTTCCGTAACGTTCCGCTGATCGTGCAGTTCTTTACCTGGTATCTGGTGATCCCGGAACTGCTGCCGGAAGATCTCGGCATGTGGTTTAAGGCCGAGCTGGATCCTAACGTACAATTTTTTGTCTCCTCTATGCTGTGTCTGGGGCTGTTCACCGCTGCGCGCGTCTGCGAGCAGGTACGTGCCGCCATACAGTCACTGCCGCGCGGGCAAAAGAATGCGGCACTGGCAATGGGCCTGACTCTGCCCCAGGCCTACCGTTACGTACTGCTGCCTAACGCTTACCGCGTCATCGTTCCGCCGATGACGTCCGAGATGATGAACCTGGTAAAAAACTCGGCTATCGCCTCAACCATCGGTCTGGTGGATATGGCGGCACAGGCGGGCAAACTGCTGGATTACTCCGCTCACGCCTGGGAATCCTTCACGGCGATCACGCTCGCCTATGTTCTGATTAACGCTTTCATCATGCTGGTGATGAACTTGGTTGAACGCAAAGTACGCCTGCCGGGCAATCTGGGGGGCAAATAAATGTACGATTTTGACTGGAGTTCCATTGTTCCCTCCATGCCCTATCTGCTGGATGGACTGGCAATCACCTTAAAGATCACCGTTATCGCCATTATCGTCGGTATTATCTGGGGCACCCTGCTGGCAGTGATGCGCCTGTCGAGCTTTAAGCCGCTCGCCTGGTTTGCCACGGCCTACGTTAACGTATTCCGCTCCATTCCACTGGTCATGGTGCTGCTGTGGTTTTATCTGATTGTTCCCGGCTTTTTACAGAACGTACTGGGACTGTCGCCAAAGACCGATATCCGCCTGATCTCTGCCATGGTGGCGTTTTCCATGTTTGAAGCCGCCTACTACTCAGAGATCATCCGCGCAGGTATTCAGAGTATCTCACGCGGGCAGTCCAGCGCTGCGCTGGCGCTCGGTATGACGCACTGGCAGTCCATGAAGCTCATTATTTTGCCGCAGGCGTTTCGCGCCATGGTTCCGCTGCTGCTGACGCAGGGCATCGTCCTGTTCCAGGATACCTCCCTGGTCTACGTGCTGAGTCTGGCAGACTTCTTCCGTACCGCCTCCACCATTGGCGAACGTGACGGAACGCAGGTTGAGATGATCCTCTTCGCGGGCGGGGTCTATTTTGTGATTAGTTTAAGCGCATCGCTGTTGGTCAGCTGGCTGAAGAAAAGGACGGTATAATGATTTCCCTGAAAAATGTTTCTAAATGGTATGGGCACTTTCAGGTGCTGACCGACTGCTCAACGGAAGTGAAAAAAGGCGATGTGGTGGTGGTATGCGGCCCGTCCGGTTCCGGTAAGTCGACGCTTATCAAAACCGTTAATGGGCTGGAACCTGTCCAGCAGGGCGAGATTGTCGTTAACGGTACCAAAGTAAATGACCGCAAAACCAACCTTGCCCAGCTTCGCTCTCACGTAGGGATGGTGTTCCAGCATTTTGAGCTGTTCCCTCACCTGTCCATCATTGAGAACCTGACGCTGGCGCAGGTCAAAGTGCTGAAGCGCGACAAAAAAGCGGCGCGCGAAAAGGGGCTGAAGCTGCTGGAACGCGTCGGGCTGTCTGCGCATGCGAATAAGTTCCCGGCCCAGCTTTCGGGCGGCCAACAGCAGCGTGTGGCAATCGCGCGTGCGCTGTGCATGGATCCGGTGGCAATGCTGTTTGATGAGCCGACGTCCGCGCTCGACCCTGAGATGATCAACGAAGTGCTGGACGTCATGGTGGAGCTGGCGCACGAAGGGATGACCATGATGGTGGTGACGCACGAAATGGGCTTCGCCCGTAAAGTGGCCAACCGCGTGATCTTCATGGATGAAGGGAAAATTGTTGAAGACTCACCAAAAGAAGAGTTCTTCGCAAATCCTAAATCTGAACGTGCAAAAGACTTCCTCGCCAAAATCCTGCATTAATCTTTTTAGTGCGCAATCTGCGGATTGCGCACTGCTTCACGCTTTAGATCTCTTTTTCTATTCGGCGTCACATCGCAGCGTTAACCTTGTCACAAATAATGCTGAGAATGGAGAACGCTATGGCACAGCCAATTATTCTCGACTGCGATCCGGGTCATGATGACGCGATCGCACTCGTCCTTGCTCTTGCTTCCCCTGAACTGGACGTAAAAGCTGTCACCTCCTCCGCCGGGAACCAGACGCCGGATAAAACCTTGCGAAACGTGTTGCGCATGTTGACGCTGCTGAAACGCACCGATATTCCGGTCGCAGGTGGCGCCGTTAAGCCACTGATGCGCGAGCTGATCATTGCGGATAATGTTCACGGTGAGAGTGGGCTGGATGGCCCGGCGCTACCGGAGCCGAATTTCGCACCGCAAAACTGCACTGCCGTCGAGCTCATGGCGAAGGTGCTGCGTGAGAGCGCAGAGCCCGTGACGCTGGTGGCGACCGGCCCGCAGACCAACGTTGCGCTGCTGCTGAACAGCCATCCTGAACTGCACAGCAACATCGCCCGTATCGTCATCATGGGCGGGGCAATGGGGCTGGGGAACTGGACGCCAGCAGCAGAGTTCAACATCTTCGTTGACCCGGAAGCCGCGGAAATCGTCTTCCAGTCGGGCCTGCCGATTGTGATGGCGGGGCTGGACGTGACGCATCGGGCACAGATTATGACAGACGATATTGAACGCTTCCGCGCCGTGGGCAACCCGGTTGCAACGACCGTGGCCGAGCTGCTCGACTTCTTTATGGAGTATCACAAAGCCGAGAAGTGGGGCTTCCACGGCGCCCCGCTGCATGACCCATGCACCATCGCCTGGCTGCTGAAGCCGGAAATGTTTACCACGGTCGAGCGTTGGGTTGGTGTGGAAACACAGGGGAAATATACCCAGGGAATGACGGTGGTGGACTATTACTCGCTGACGGGAAACAAGCCGAATACCACGGTAATGGTGGATATCGATCGGGAAGCGTTTGTGGATTTGCTGGCGGAGCGGCTGCCTTATTATTCTGCGGCCTGATGCCCTCACCCCGCCCCTCTCCCACAGGGAGAGGGTGCAAACAGTTTTGCTTTTACCTACGGCTCAAATGGCCGACGCTGGAACTGGTCGTGCCCGCACTTCGGACACAGCGACAGCACCTCCGGCGTATAAACGGCGATATGGTGGTGGCACTTCTCACACACCAGGTTCCCCAACCCCACTACTTCGCCGCTGTGATAGACACCGTGGTGGTTTAAATCCTGAAACACCTCACGCCATTCCAGCTGAGTTTTATCGGTAATATCCGCCAGCTCCTGCCACAGGCTCTCTTTGATGACCCGCATAAAAACGCTGTCGGCGATCTCGTCCTGGCTCTCTTCATAGCTTCGCGCGAACTCCTCCAGGTCACGGCGCACGGCGCGCGTCACCTCTTCCACTTCGGTTCGCGTTAACTCACCCGTTTGCGTCACGCGTGCGCGTGCCTGTTCGACCAGCGCGTCGATATCACGCTCGCCGTTACGCAGCCGTTCCGTCAGAGTCGCTACCAGTTCACGGTAAAATTGAGCAACCTTGTTCATCATTTTGCCTCCCGGGTAAGTAACTGTCTCTAATAATAGACCTTATTTCGCCGCCGCTTTGTCAGGTGAAGCACAGACCCGGTAAATTCCTGCAAAGTGCATTTGCGTGAAAGGCTGTTTTGACGCGGGCGTTTGGGCTATGCTATGCGGATCTGAATTACCACATCCATTGGCTACATTTGTAGCTGTATTGAACACAGGACCACTGGCTGCCATGCAAGAGCAATACCGCCCGGAAGAGATAGAATCAAAAGTCCAGCAACACTGGGACGAGAAGCGCACCTTTGAAGTAACCGAAGACGAGAGCAAAGAGAAGTATTACTGCCTGTCGATGCTTCCCTATCCTTCTGGTCGACTACACATGGGCCACGTGCGTAACTACACCATCGGTGACGTGATTGCGCGCTACCAGCGTATGCTGGGCAAAAACGTTCTTCAGCCTATCGGCTGGGATGCGTTCGGCCTGCCTGCTGAAGGCGCGGCGGTGAAAAACAACACGGCACCGGCTCCGTGGACGTACGACAACATTGCGTACATGAAAAACCAGCTGAAAATGCTGGGCTTTGGCTATGACTGGAGCCGCGAGCTGGCAACCTGTACCCCGGAATACTACCGCTGGGAGCAGAAATTCTTCACCGAGCTGTATAAAAAAGGCCTGGTGTACAAGAAGACCTCTGCCGTTAACTGGTGTCCGAATGACCAGACCGTTCTCGCGAACGAGCAGGTTATCGACGGCTGCTGCTGGCGCTGCGACACCAAAGTAGAGCGTAAAGAGATCCCACAGTGGTTTATCAAAATCACCGCCTACGCTGACGAACTGCTGAACGATCTGGATAATCTGGACCACTGGCCAGATACCGTTAAGACCATGCAGCGCAACTGGATCGGCCGTTCCGAAGGTGTGGAAATTACCTTCAACGTTGAGAACTACGACCAGACCCTGACCGTCTATACCACCCGTCCGGACACCTTCATGGGCGCGACCTACCTGGCCGTGGCCGCAGGTCACCCGCTGGCGCAGAAAGCGGCAGAAAACAATCCGGAACTGGCGACCTTCATCGACGAATGCCGCAATACTAAAGTGGCCGAAGCCGACATGGCGACGATGGAGAAAAAAGGCGTTGATACCGGCTTTAAAGCCATTCACCCGCTGACGGGCGAAGCGATCCCTGTCTGGGCAGCCAACTTCGTACTGATGGAATACGGCACAGGCGCAGTGATGGCCGTGCCGGGTCACGACCAGCGCGACTACGAATTTGCCACCAAATACGGCCTGACCATCAAGCCTGTTATTCTTGCCGCTGACGGCTCTGAGCCCGATCTCTCTGAGCAAGCGCTGACTGAAAAAGGCACCCTGTTTAACTCCGGTGAGTTCAGCGGCCTTAGCTTCGAAGAAGGCTTCAACGCAATCGCCGACAAGCTGGCCTCCCTGGGCGTGGGCGAGCGTAAAGTGAACTACCGTCTGCGCGACTGGGGCGTTTCCCGTCAGCGTTACTGGGGTGCGCCAATCCCAATGGTGACTCTGGAAGATGGCACCGTGATGCCAACGCCGGAAGATCAGCTGCCGGTGATCCTGCCGGAAGACGTGGTCATGGACGGCATCACCAGCCCGATCAAAGCCGATCCTGAGTGGGCGAAAACCACCGTCAACGGTCAGCCAGCGCTGCGTGAAACCGACACCTTCGACACCTTTATGGAATCCTCCTGGTACTATGCGCGCTACACCTGCCCGCAGTACAAAGAAGGCATGCTGGATTCCGATGCAGCAAACTACTGGCTGCCGGTAGACATCTACATCGGTGGCATTGAACACGCCATCATGCACCTGCTCTACTTCCGCTTCTTCCACAAACTGATGCGTGACGCAGGCCTCGTCAACTCCGACGAGCCGGCAAAACAGCTGCTGTGTCAGGGTATGGTGCTGGCAGATGCGTTCTACTACGTTGGCGCGAACGGCGAGCGTAACTGGGTTTCTCCGGTTGATGCGATTGTGGAGCGCGACGAGAAAGGCCGTATCGTGAAGGCGAAAGACGCCGAAGGTCATGAACTGGTGTATACCGGCATGAGCAAGATGTCCAAGTCGAAAAATAACGGTATCGACCCGCAGGTAATGGTTGAGCGTTACGGCGCTGACACCGTGCGTCTGTTCATGATGTTCGCCTCCCCGGCAGATATGACGCTGGAATGGCAGGAATCCGGCGTTGAAGGGGCAAACCGCTTCCTGAAACGCGTCTGGAAACTGGTGTACGAGCACACCTCTCAGGGTGATGCGCCAGCGCTGAACGTGGCTGCACTGAGCGAAGATCAGCAGGCGCTGCGTCGTGATGTTCATAAAACCATTGCGAAAGTCACCGATGATATTGGTCGTCGTCAGACCTTCAATACCGCAATTGCGGCTATTATGGAACTGATGAACAAGCTGGCGAAAGCCCCGCAGGACGGCGAGCAGGATCGCGCCTTAATGCGTGAAGCGCTGCTGGCGGTCGTTCGCATGCTTAACCCGTTCACGCCGCACGTTAGCTTCACCCTGTGGCAGGAGCTGAAAGGCGAAGGCGATATCGACAACGCGCCGTGGCCAGTGGCGGATGAATCCGCTATGGTGGAAAACACCACGCTGGTGGTGGTGCAGGTTAACGGTAAAGTGCGCGGTAAAATTACCGTCGCGGTCGACGCAACCGAAGAACAGGTTCGCGAGCGCGCAGGCCAGGAGCATCTGGTCGCGAAATACCTTGAGGGCGTTACCGTACGTAAAGTGATCTACGTACCTGGTAAACTGCTGAATCTGGTCGTTGGCTAAGCGCGGGAGGAAACGTGCGACAACTGGCAACAATACTCTTATCTCTGGCGGTGCTGGTCACCGCTGGCTGTGGCTGGCACCTGCGCAACACCACGGCAGTGCCTGCTCAGATGAAAACAATGATCTTCGACTCATCCGATCCGAACGGACCGCTGAGCCGGGCCATTCGTAACCAGCTGCGTTTGAACGATGTTGAGCTGATCGAGAAGGGAACCCTGCGTCAGGATGTTCCTTCGCTTCGCGTCCTGAAATCAACGCTGTCACAAGATACGGCCTCGATCTTCCAAGATGGGCGGACGGCGGAATATCAGATGGTGCTTACCGTTGATGCGGCCGTCTTGATGCCAGGTAAAGATATTTACCCTATCAATACCAAAGTCTACCGCTCGTTCTTCGATAACCCGCAGACGGCGCTGGCAAAAGACGCCGAACAGCAGATTATCATCAAAGAGATGTACGATAAGGCCGCGGAACAGCTGATCCGCAGACTGCCTGCCATTGCCGCGTCGACGAAAAAAGGCGCTGACGTCATCGAAACACCGGATGCCAGCACGCCGGATATGCCAACGTCTTTGGGTAACTGATGATCAGGTTGTATCCTGAACAACTCCGCGCGCAGCTCAACGAAGGGCTGCGCGCGGCCTATCTGCTACTCGGCAATGACCCCCTGTTACTTCAGGAAAGCCTTGATGCGGTTCGCCATGCGGCAGCCGCACAGGGTTTCGATGAGCATCATACGTTCCAGATCGATAACAGTACCGACTGGAACGCTATCTTCTCGCTTTGTCAGGCCATGAGCCTGTTTGCCTCTCGTCAGACAATCCAGATCCTGCTGCCGGAGAATGGTCCTAACGCTGCCATCAATGAACAGCTGGCCATGCTGGTAAGTTTGTTACACGACGATCTGCTGCTTATCGTACGCGGCAACAAACTCACAAAAGCGCAGGAAAACGCGGCCTGGTTTACCCGGCTAGCCCCCAGTGCGGTGCTGGTCACCTGCCAGACGCCAGAGCAGGCGCATCTGCCAAAATGGGTTGCCGCGCGAGCAAAGCAGCACAATTTGCAGCTGGATGAGGCCGCCAGTCAGCTCCTGTGCTACTGCTACGAAGGCAACCTTCTGGCACTGGCGCAGGCGCTGGACAGGCTCGCCCTGCTGTGGCCCGATGGTAAGCTGACGCTGCCGCGCGTGGAACAGGCGGTGAATGATGCCGCGCACTTTACCCCCTTCCACTGGGTTGATGCGCTGCTGTCGGCGAAAAGTAAGCGTGCTCTGCACATCCTGCAACAGCTGCGCCTGGAAGGGAGTGAGCCGGTCATCCTGCTCCGTACGCTCCAGCGCGAATTACTGCTGCTGAACAACCTTAAACGCCAGTCAGCACACACGCCCCTGCGCGCCTTATTCGACAAACATCGCGTCTGGCAAAACCGTCGGGCGATGACCACGGAGGCGATAAACCGCCTGAGCCAGGAGCAGTTGCGTCAGGCAGTACAACTTCTGATGCGCGCCGAACTGACGTTAAAACAGGATTACGGCCAGTCTGTCTGGGCGGAGCTGGAGAGCCTCTCTTTGCTGCTCTGCCATAAGGCGCTGGCAGACGTATTTATCGATGGGTGATATGCATTCTTTACAGGCAATGTATGGCGGGACCTTCGACCCGGTACACTATGGGCATCTTAAGCCGGTAGAAATCCTCGCGAATTTGATTGGGTTGCAGCGGGTAATCATCATGCCCAACAATGTTCCGCCGCACCGTCCTCAGCCAGAAGCAACCAGCGAGCAGCGTAAAGCGATGCTCGCGCTGGCTATCGCCGATAAGCCTCTCTTCACGCTGGATGAGCGTGAACTGCGCAGGGATACCCCTTCCTGGACATCGCAAACGCTGCGGGAGTGGCGCGCTGAGCAAGGGCCCATGAAACCGCTGGCGTTTATCATCGGCCAGGATTCCTTGCTCAACTTTCCCAGCTGGTACCAGTACGAAACCATTCTGGAAAACAGTCATCTGCTGGTCTGCCGCCGTCCGGGCTACCCGCTGACCATGCGCGACGCACAGCATCAGCAGTGGCTTGACGCGCATCTGACGGACAATATAGAAGACCTGCACAGTCTCCCCGCCGGGAAAATTTACCTCGCTGAAACGCCGTGGTTTGATATTTCCGCGACCCTCATCCGCGAACGTCTCCAGCAGGGTTTAGACTGTGACGATCTCCTCCCCTCGTCCGTGCTGGCCTATATCCATGCGCACGGTCTGTATCAGAAAAGTACAGATGCCTGAGCATCGCCGGCGAAATTGTTCGTTAATGATTATCCTGCCT
Source organism: Enterobacter sp. BIDMC 27 (assembly GCF_000534415.1). Taxonomy (NCBI): domain Bacteria; kingdom Pseudomonadati; phylum Pseudomonadota; class Gammaproteobacteria; order Enterobacterales; family Enterobacteriaceae; genus Enterobacter; species Enterobacter sp. BIDMC 27. Next base: position 2,169,729 of record NZ_KI973178.1, on the reverse strand, counting down.
TGACAGGCTAAGCCATACTGATATCCTCCGCTGCCAGACTTTCCCGCCGATCGCTGCTTTACAGAAATTGTTTTACAAAAATGGCGATGCAATATCAGGCGGAGGGTGGGATGATACCCGCCTTCAAAAGCCGGGCGGTGACATTTGTCCCGCGACTGGCGTCAGTTCAGGTATACTGACTGACCACGAATTCATAGTTGTACAATCTCATTCACCCAGGGGGAAAACTTGCAGGGTAAAGCACTCCAGGATTTTGTTATCGACAAAATTGATGACCTGAAAGGTCAGGACATCATCGCTATCGACGTTAAGGGTAAATCCAGCATCACCGACTGCATGATCATCTGCACCGGGACCTCAACTCGTCACGTTGTTTCGATTGCTGACCATGTTGTTCAGGAATCGCGCGCGGCAGGGCTGCTTCCGCTGGGCGTTGAAGGTGAAGCGACCGCTGACTGGGTGGTTGTCGATCTCGGCGATGTGATTGTCCACGTCATGCAGGAAGAGAGCCGTCGCCTGTATGAGCTGGAAAAACTCTGGGGTTAATGCGTGAAGTTGCAACTGGTCGCCGTCGGCACCAAAATGCCGGACTGGGTACAAACCGGTTTTACTGAGTATCTGCGTCGTTTCCCAAAAGATATGCCGTTCGAACTGGTGGAGATCCCAGCAGGAAAGCGCGGCAAGAACGCAGATATCAAACGTATTCTCGATAAAGAGGGAGAACTGATGCTGGCTGCCGCAGGCAAAAACCGCATCGTGACCCTCGATATTCCGGGCAAACCCTGGGATACGCCGCAGCTGGCGCACGAACTGGAGCGCTGGAAGCAGGATGGTCGGGACGTCAGTCTGTTGATTGGCGGACCAGAGGGGTTATCTCCCGCCTGCAAAGCGGCAGCAGAACAAAGTTGGTCACTCTCGGCGCTGACGCTGCCCCACCCGCTTGTACGGGTTCTAGTGGCAGAAAGTTTGTATCGCGCATGGAGCATCACTACCAACCACCCTTATCACCGCGAGTAATGACTGACCAGGGTAATTTAAGCAGCGGATGAAACTACAGAATTCTTTTCGCGACTATACGGCTGAGTCCGCGCTGTTTGTGCGCCGGGCGCTGGTCGCCTTTACGGGGATTTTGCTGCTTACCGGCGTGCTGATCGCCAACCTCTATAATCTGCAAATTGTCCGCTATACCGATTACCAGACCCGCTCAAACGAAAACCGTATCAAGCTGGTGCCCATCGCGCCCAGCCGCGGCATTATCTACGATCGTAACGGCACGCCGCTGGCGCTTAATCGCACCATCTACCAGATAGAGATGATGCCCGAGAAAGTGGATAACGTGCAGGATACGCTGAACGCGCTGAGAAGCGTTGTCGACCTGACTGATGACGATATCGCTGCGTTCAAAAAAGAGCGCGCACGTTCTCACCGCTTCACCTCCATTCCGGTAAAAACCAACCTGACGGAAGTGCAGGTCGCCCGTTTTGCCGTTAACCAGTACCGTTTCCCCGGTGTGGAAGTCAAAGGCTATAAACGCCGCTACTATCCTTACGGCTCCGCGCTGACGCACGTCATTGGTTACGTCTCCAAAATCAACGATAAAGACGTCGAACGCCTTGATAAAGACGGCAAGCTGGCTAACTACGCCGCAACCCATGATATTGGCAAGCTGGGGATCGAACGTTATTACGAAGACGTGCTGCACGGTCAGACCGGGTATGAAGAGGTTGAAGTTAACAACCGTGGCCGCGTGATCCGTCAGCTGAAAGAGGTTCCCCCGCAGGCGGGGCATGACGTCTATCTGACGCTCGACCTGAAGCTACAGCAGTATATCGAGACGCTGCTGGCGGGTAGCCGTGCTGCGGTTATTGTGACCGACCCGCGTACCGGCGGCATTCTGGCGATGGTTTCCATGCCAAGCTACGATCCGAACCTGTTCGTGGATGGCATCTCCAGCAAGGATTACTCCGGCCTGCTCAACGATCCAAACACGCCGCTGGTGAATCGCGCGACGCAGGGGGTTTATCCTCCAGCTTCAACGGTTAAACCGTATGTCGCCGTGTCTGCGCTAAGCGCGGGCGTCATCACCCGCAATACCAGTCTGTTTGACCCCGGCTGGTGGCAGTTACCTGGCTCTGAGAAACGCTACCGCGACTGGAAAAAATGGGGCCACGGCCATCTGAACGTGACCAAATCACTGGAGGAGTCGGCGGATACCTTCTTCTATCAGGTCGCCTACGACATGGGTATTGACCGTCTGTCTGAATGGATGAGCAAATTCGGCTACGGGCATTACACCGGTATAGATTTGGCTGAAGAGCGTTCCGGCAACATGCCAACCCGCGAATGGAAGCTGAAGCGCTTTAAAAAACCCTGGTATCAGGGTGACACCATTCCGGTAGGGATCGGCCAGGGCTACTGGACGGCAACGCCGCTGCAAATGAACAAGGCGATGATGATCCTCATTAACGATGGCGTTGTGAAAGTGCCGCACCTGCTGCAAAGCACCGTTGAAGACGGCAAAAAAGTGCCGTGGATACAGCCGCACGAGCCGCCGGTGGGTGACATTCATTCCGGCTACTGGGAAATCGCGAAAGACGGCATGTACGGTGTAGCCAACCGTCCTAACGGGACGGCGCACAAATATTTCGCCGGCGCACCGTATAAGGTTGCCGCGAAATCAGGTACGGCTCAGGTCTTCGGTCTGAAAGCGAATGAAACTTATAACGCACATAAAATTGCCGAACGTCTGCGTGACCACAAGCTCATGACGGCGTTTGCCCCTTATGATAACCCGCAGGTTGCGGTGGCGATGATTCTGGAGAACGGCGGCGCAGGCCCGGCGGTGGGTACCATCATGCGTCAAATCCTCGACCACATCATGCTGGGTGACAACAACACCGAACTGCCAGCTGAAAACCCGGCAGCCGCTGCGGCGGAGGACCAATAATCATGACGGATAATCCGAATAAAAAATCGCTGTGGGACAAGATCCACATCGACCCTGCCATGCTGCTGATCCTGCTGGCTCTGCTGGTCTACAGCGCCCTCGTTATCTGGAGCGCCAGCGGCCAGGATATCGGCATGATGGAGCGTAAAATCGGCCAGATCGCCATGGGTCTGGTCATTATGGTGGTGATGGCGCAAATACCGCCGCGCGTGTACGAGGGCTGGGCGCCCTATCTCTATATTTTCTGTATCATTTTGTTGGTGGCAGTAGATGCTTTCGGCGCCATCTCGAAAGGGGCGCAACGCTGGCTGGATCTGGGGATTGTCCGCTTCCAGCCGTCGGAAATCGCCAAAATCGCCGTCCCGCTGATGGTGGCGCGCTTTATTAACCGCGACGTCTGCCCGCCGTCGTTGAAAAATACCGCCATTGCGCTGGTGCTGATTTTCCTGCCGACGCTGCTCGTGGCCGCACAGCCGGACCTCGGTACTTCAATTCTTATCGCCCTCTCCGGCCTGTTCGTCCTGTTCCTGTCCGGCCTGAGCTGGCGTCTGATTGGTATCGCCGTGGTGCTGGTTGCCGCGTTTATCCCCATCCTCTGGTTCTTCCTGATGCATGATTACCAGCGTCAGCGCGTTATGATGCTGCTCGATCCCGAGACCGATCCGCTGGGCGCAGGCTATCATATTATTCAGTCGAAGATTGCGATTGGCTCCGGAGGCCTGCGTGGTAAAGGCTGGCTGCACGGTACGCAGTCGCAGCTCGAATTTTTACCGGAACGCCACACCGACTTTATCTTTGCCGTTCTGGCTGAGGAGTTAGGGCTGGTTGGCATCCTGGTGCTGCTTGCACTCTACGTGCTGCTGATCATGCGAGGTTTGTGGATTGCCGCGCGCGCGCAAACCACCTTTGGTCGCGTGATGGCAGGCGGATTAATGTTGATTTTGTTCGTTTATGTCTTCGTAAATATTGGTATGGTGAGTGGTATTCTGCCGGTTGTTGGCGTACCGCTGCCGCTGGTGAGTTACGGGGGCTCGGCACTGATCGTGTTGATGGCCGGGTTTGGTATCGTCATGTCGATCCATACCCACAGGAAAATGTTGTCCAAAAGCGTATAAAAATAAGGGGATCGCAATGCGTAAGCAGTGGCTGGGGATCTGCATCGCAGCAAGTTTACTTGCCGCCTGTACAAGTGATGATGGTCAGCAACAGGCAACCGTCGCGCCGCCGCAGCCTGCGGTCTGTAATGGCCCGATTGTTGAGATTAGCGGTGCCGATCCCGTTTATGAACCGCTGAACGCCAGCGTGAATCAGGATTATCAGCGCGACGGTAAAAGCTATAAAATCGTTCAGGATCCTTCCCGTTTCAGCCAGGCTGGCTTTGCTGCCATCTATGATGCTGAGCCCGGCAGCAATCTGACCGCGTCGGGTGAAACCTTCGATCCGATGCAGATCACGGCGGCACACCCGACGTTGCCTGTCCCGAGCTATGCACGCATCACTAACCTGGCGAATGGCCGAATGATCGTGGTGCGTATCAACGATCGCGGTCCTTACGGCACCGATCGCGTGATCTCCCTGTCCCGCGCGGCGGCCGACCGTCTGAACACCTCAAACAATACTAAAGTGCGTATCGACCCGATTATCGTGGCGCAGGATGGTTCACTGTCTGGCCCGGGCACGGCCTGTACCACGGTCGCGAAACAGACCTATGCCCTGCCCGCTCGCCCGGATCTGAGCGGTGGTATGGGGGGCGCTTCAACGCCGGCAGAGCCCGCACAGCCGCAGGGTGAAGTGCGTGCTATCAGCAACGATACGCTGCAAAGTGAAGACGCGACCGGCGCCCCGGTGAAAAGCAGTGGTTTCCTTGGCGCACCCACCACGTTAGCGCCGGGCGTGATTGAATCAAATGAACCTGCCCCAGCGCCTGCGCCCGTCGCTGCTGCACCCGCTACACAACCCGCCCCGGTGGCCGCGCCTGCTGCTACGCAGACTGCGGCGCCTGCGACGGCGAGCGGCAGCTACGTGGTTCAGGTTGGCGCCGTCAGCGATCGGACCCGTGCAGAGCAATATCAGCAGCGTTTAAGCAAGCAGTTTGGCGTGCCAGGCCGCGTTGAGCAAAACGGTGCGGTATGGCGTATCCAGATGGGTCCGTTTGCCAGCAAATCGCAGGCAGCGTCCCTGCAACAGCGTTTGCAGAGCGAGGCGCAGCTCCAGTCGTTTATCGCTGTTGCAAAATAATTATTCGGTGGTATCCGAAATGTCAGTTTGTGTAAAGCACGTTAACACTCTCATGATGAAAGTCGGATGCCTGCCCGTATAGCATTTGCTATAGTAAGGCACTTTTTTTAATTCCATCACGGATGTCGTAGTTCTGACCATGAAGACCACTTTTTCTGCTCGTTTTGTGCAGCGCATGGCGCTGACCACGGCCCTTTGCGCTGCTGCGTTCTCCACAGCTCACGCGGACGACCTGAACATCAAGACCATGATCCCTGGCGTTCCGCAGATCGACGCGGAATCCTACATCCTGATTGATTACAACTCCGGCAAAGTTCTGGCAGAACAGAACGCCGATGCCCGCCGCGATCCGGCCAGCCTGACCAAAATGATGACCAGCTATGTTATCGGCCAGGCCATGAAAGCAGGCAAATTCAAAGAAACCGACCTGGTGACCATCGGTAACGATGCGTGGGCAACCGGCAACCCGGTGTTCAAAGGTTCATCGCTGATGTTCCTGAAGCCAGGCATGCAGGTTCCGGTCTCTCAGCTTATCCGTGGCATCAACTTGCAGTCCGGTAACGACGCCTGCGTGGCCATGGCCGATTTTGCAGCGGGCAGCCAGGACGCGTTTGTGGGCCTGATGAACAGCTACGTCTCCGCCCTGGGCCTGAAAAACAGCCACTTCCAGACCGTTCACGGCCTGGACGCCGAGGGTCAGTACAGCTCCGCGCGTGACATGGCGCTGATCGGTCAGGCGCTGATCCGCGATGTGCCAAACGAGTACTCTATCTACAAAGAGAAAGAGTTCACCTTCAACGGCATTCGTCAGACCAACCGTAACGGCCTGCTGTGGGACAACAGCCTGAACGTCGACGGCATCAAAACTGGCCACACCGATAAAGCCGGCTATAACCTGGTGGCCTCCGCCACTGAAGGCCAGATGCGTCTGATCTCTGCCGTGATGGGGGGGCGTACGTTTAAAGGCCGCGAAACGGAAAGCAAAAAGCTGCTGACCTGGGGCTTCCGCTTCTTCGAAACCGTGAACCCGCTGAAAGCTGGTAAAGAATTTGCCTCTGAACCTGTCTGGTTTGGCGATAACGATCGCGCTTCCCTGGGCGTGGACAAAGATCTCTATCTGACGATCCCACGCGGTCGTATGAAAGATCTGAAAGCCAGCTACGTGCTGAATACCACCGAGCTGCACGCCCCGCTGCAAAAGAATCAGGTCGTGGGTACGATTAACTTCCAGCTGGATGGCAAAACCATCGATCAGCGCCCGCTGGTGGTGCTGGAGGAAATTCCTGAAGGCAATTTCTTCGGCAAAATCATTGATTACATTAAGCTGATGTTCCATCACTGGTTTGGTTAAAAATTGAACACTTGAAAGTGTGATTTTGATCCCCATATACTACGTATCAGTAAAACTCCCGCGCCGTGGCGGGAGTTATTATTTTTTATACACACGCCGGAGCTGACATGAAAACCAAACTTAACGAACTGCTTGAATTCCCTACCCCTTTTACTTACAAAGTAATGGGTCTGGCGAAACCTGAGCTGGTTGATCAGGTGGTTGAAGTGGTACAGCGCCATGCGCCGGGTGACTACTCTCCATCAGTCAAACCGAGCAGCAAAGGTAACTACCACTCGGTCTCAATCACCATCACTGCGACACACATTGAGCAGGTTGAGACGCTGTACGAAGAGCTCGGCAATATCGAAATTGTTCGTATGGTGCTGTAGTCCCCCTGCGGTTACCCGGTTTGCCGGGTAACCCACTTCCCCGCTGTGATATACTCCCCGTTACCTATTCTCCCTTGTCTTCGGAGACGTCCTTTTGTACCAGGATAAAATTCTTGTCCGCCATCTTGGGCTACAGCCTTACGAGCCAGTCTCTCAGGCTATGCATGAATTTACCGATATGCGCGATGACACCACCCCTGATGAAATCTGGCTGGTTGAACACTTGCCGGTGTTTACTCAAGGCCAGGCAGGAAAAGCCGAACATTTATTGATGACGGGTGATATCCCGGTGATCCAGAGCGATCGCGGTGGACAGGTAACCTACCACGGCCCGGGCCAGCAGGTAATGTATGTCCTGCTTAACCTGAAACGCAGAAAGCTGGGCGTGCGTGAGCTCGTGACCTTACTGGAACAAACCGTGGTGAACACGCTCGCTGAGTACGGTATCGATGCTCACCCTCGCGCCGATGCCCCGGGCGTCTATGTTGGAGAGATGAAGATCTGTTCGCTGGGGCTGCGTATCCGTAAAGGCTGCTCGTTCCACGGGCTGGCGCTGAATATCAATATGGATCTGACCCCTTTCCAGCGCATCAACCCATGCGGGTATGCCGGTATGGAAATGACGCAAATGCGCCAGTGGGTCGATACCGCCACCCCTGAGAATATCCGCCCCGTGCTTCTGAAGAAGTTTTTAGCGCTGCTTAACAATCCTGACTACGAATATATTGCTGCTTAACACACTTCCGGCAGTGGTTCGGTTATTTGACCAGCCACTGCTTAATTGCCGCATTTACGCTTTACAATAAACCGCATATTCTATATTTTCGAGTCGCCCATATATTAGCGTCCCATATTAATTAGAACCTTAATAGTACCATCACCGGGTATCGTGTAACGTGCGTGATAATCACCCAACTGCTTGTTTTCGATAAACAAGGGAAACTTGCGAAACACTTTACGAATCTCTGCAAGCATAATAAATAAATTCAACTATCATTCATATTGTGAATGGATACGGAGTAAGAGCGTGGTGCCTACTAATTTACCAGCCAAACGCCTGAATGAAACCAGCGGCGAAGATAAGCCGCAAATTTTCCGGACTTTACGTAATATTGATCTCAATTTATTGACTATTTTTGAGGCGGTATATGTCCACAAAGGTATCGTTAATGCTGCGAAAATTCTTAATCTCACGCCCTCCGCTATTAGCCAGTCAATTCAAAAATTGCGCGCGATATTTCCCGATCCCTTATTTATTCGTAAAGGCCAGGGCGTAACCCCCACCGCGTACGCCACCCATCTGCATGAGTACATCAGCCAGGGTCTGGAATCGATTCTGGGCGCGCTGGATCTCACCGGCAGTTACGATAAGCAACGAACCATCACCATAGGCACCTCTCCCTCTGTGGGCGTTCTGGTCATGCCCGCTATTTACCAGGCTGTTAAACAGCATGCGCCACAGCTGCTGATCCGCAACGTGCCCGTTAACGATCCGGAAACTCAGCTGGCACAATTCCAGACGGACCTGATCATCGACAGCAACAGCTTCGCGGCCAGGGCATTAGGGCATAACGTTCTCTATACCGACTCTCTGGCGCTCGTGTGTCGTCAGAATCATCCTGCATTGGGCGCAGCTTTGACGCCTGAAAATTTGCGTCATTACGAACATGCAACCTTTATGTCCGAGGGACAGGGTCCGGATCCGCTGCGCCAGCGTATTGACGAACTGTTCCCGGACCGTCTGATCAGCTTCAGCAGTTACAATATGTTTACCCTTGCGGCCCTGATTGGCAGCAGCGATTTGCTCTGTATTATGCCTGTGCGTCTCTTCACTCTGCTTCAAAAGTGCTGGCCGCTGGAGAGCATTCCATTGAGTCAACTTACGACGGAATCTGTTGAAATCTCACTGCATTACAACAAGCTAAGCCTGCGCGATCCGGTGCTGGAAAACGTCATTAACGTGATCCGCCAGGCGTTCTGATCCCGCCTTTCAGCACAAGCCCCTGCCGCAAGCGGGGCAAAAGGCACAAAACAACAACTATTTTACAAATTGGCGACATGGCAGGCTGCTTTATCGCCCCTTTAAATGATATACTGCCTGTCGTTCGTTCAAAAATAGTTGATAATTACAACATTCCCTTGAATTGAAACGCTTTCCTTCGATATTCGCAACTGGAACACGCACGCTATGAGTAAACCCATTGTGATGGAACGCGGTGTTAAATACCGCGATGCCGATAAAATGGCCCTTATCCCGGTTAAAAACGTGGCTACAGAGCGCGAGGCGCTGTTAAGAAAACCGGAATGGATGAAAATCAAACTTCCGGCCGACTCTTCGCGTATCCAGGGGATCAAAGCGGCGATGCGCAAAAATGGCCTTCACTCTGTCTGTGAAGAGGCCTCCTGCCCTAACCTTGCTGAATGTTTCAATCACGGTACCGCGACATTTATGATTCTGGGTGCCATCTGCACCCGCCGCTGTCCGTTCTGTGACGTTGCCCATGGCCGTCCTGTTGCGCCTGACGCAAACGAACCGCAAAAACTGGCGCAGACGATTGCCGATATGGCGCTGCGTTATGTTGTTATCACCTCCGTTGACCGTGACGATCTGCGCGATGGCGGTGCTCAGCATTTTGCTGACTGTATTACCGCCATCCGCGAAAAAAGCCCGAACATTAAGATTGAGACGCTGGTGCCAGACTTCCGTGGCCGTATGGATCGCGCGCTCGATATCCTGACCGCGACGCCACCAGATGTGTTCAACCACAACCTGGAGAATGTACCGCGTATCTACCGTCAGGTACGTCCCGGTGCAGACTACAACTGGTCGCTGAAGCTGCTGGAGCGCTTTAAAGAAGCCCATCCGCATATTCCAACCAAGTCCGGCCTGATGGTCGGCCTGGGTGAAACCAACGCTGAGATCATTGAAGTGATGCGCGATCTGCGCCGCCACGGCGTCACCATGCTGACGCTGGGCCAGTACCTCCAGCCAAGCCGTCACCACCTGCCTGTACAGCGTTACGTGAGCCCGGATGAGTTCGATGAAATGAAAGCCGAAGCGATGGCGATGGGCTTTACCCATGCCGCGTGCGGTCCGTTTGTTCGCTCCTCTTATCACGCCGATATGCAGGCGAAGGGCGAAGAAGTGAAATAAAGCTGTAAAATTTATTTACAGTAAAACAAAAAACCGGCCTCGTGAGCCGGTTTTTTTATGCAAGCCTTGCAGCATTGCCATTACTCTTTGTGTGAAAGCTTCTGTGCAGTGATGTCATCTTCGGCGCTTTTCTTTGCTGCCGCGTCGTCATCGTTCATTGCTTTCTTAAAGCCCTTAATGGCAGCACCCAGGTCTCCACCCAGCGTGCGTAACTTCTTGGTACCGAACAGCAGGACGACCAGTGCGGCAACCACCAGCAGTTTGGTAATACTAATCTCACCCATAAATACCTTCTTTACATGAAACAGGCTGCATTCCGCCAAAAAACCTGAACGTATTAACGGTCATTTGGCGCGTGCACACAATAGCAATCTGTAACAAGGTGAATCAAGCATTGTTGAAAAAAACATCACATTAATTGCGGTGGCGCAAACCTGCGGTTGCGCAGAACAGGTAATTGCTGACGCGCAAGCGCTATTCGGGCGGAAATTATCTCCGTCAGCAATAACGCAGGCGTCTCCGCTGCTGCCGCAACCGTCACCCCCAGCGGATCGACAACCCTGCTCTGCCCGATATTTTTGTTACCACATTCACCCGCGGCTACCACGTAACAGGTGGTATCCAGCGCACGTGCTGCCAGCAGCGTCGCCCAGTGATGCTCCTTAAGCGGTCCTTTGACCCACGCGGCAGGCAGAACCAGCACCTCGGCCCCCTGCAATGCCAGGTTCAGCGCCAGCTCGGGAAAACGGATATCGTAGCAGGTCATCAGGCCAATCTTAAAACCCTCGACCTCAATCAGCGGCGGAATTACACTCCCCGGATCGACCAGGCGCGACTCCTGAACGCTGAACGCATCATACAGATGAAGTTTGGCGTAGCTCGCGACGATGGCACCCTCACGTATCGCCACCAGCGTGTTTACCGCGCGCCCCGGCGAGGACGGAATATGGACCGTCAAGATGGTGGTGAGCGTGTTGCCAACGCTTTCGGCCAGCAGTCGTTTCAGAAACGCCCCTTCCAGCGTTTGCGCAGACTTTACCGACAGGTCTGGATCGCCATCATCACGGGCCAGTAACGCCTCGGGAAGTACCAGCAACGACGCCCCCTTTTGCTTCGCCTGATGCATCAGGGAGACGCATTTTTCCGCGTTTTCATTCCAGTCCGGCGTCACCGCGAACTGCCCTACTGCAACATACATAATTGTCTCCCGGTTAAAAACAGCGTTACACTCGACGCACTTACACAGCAAATAGCAGGTATTGACAGTGTTACAACTACTTATAGCCGTTTTTATTGGTGGAGGCACGGGTAGCGTTGCGCGGTGGCTCTTAAGCATGCGGTTTAACCCTCTGCATCAGGCTATTCCGATGGGGACACTGGCGGCAAATCTGATCGGGGCGTTTATTATTGGGATGGGGCTGGCCTGGTTTAATCGCATGACCAACATCGACCCTATGTGGAAGGTTCTGATTACAACTGGTTTCTGCGGCGGCTTAACAACGTTTTCTACCTTCTCTGCGGAGGTGGTGTTTCTGTTTCAGGAAGGCCGGATGGGCTGGGCGCTGACGAACATTGCCGTTAACATGCTTGGCTCGTTTGCGATGACTGCGATCGCATTCTGGTTATTTTCCTCCGCCAGCGGACAGTAAGCACGGCAACCTTAATGTTGGCTTAATTTTTCTCTGTCACTCTTGGCTCAATATTGAACGAGGGTGATAGCATGAAAGAAACTCTGTCAGGCGTGGGTATGGTATTGCTAAGCGTCGCGATCGTCGCCAGCTTCCTGAAGATCTATCTTATTGGTTGATTCAGAACGAAAAAAACCCGCTCATTGAGCGGGTTTTGAAATTCTTGCTGACGCGTCTGAATTACAGAGCGATTACGTTAGCAGCAGAAGGGCCTTTGGCACCGTTAGTGATTTCGAACTCTACGCGCTGACCTTCAGCCAGAGTTTTGAAACCATTAGACTGGATTGCAGAGAAGTGTACGAACACGTCTTTGCTGCCATCTTCAGGAGTAATGAAACCGAATCCTTTGGACTCATTAAACCACTTAACGTTACCTTTAATCTTAGACATCAAAATTACCTTTACATTAAAAAACGACACAAATGCTGTGTCGGGTATCAGTACAACAATTGTGAGGCGTTTTGTCCAGCGGATCTTTGATAAAAAGTGACAAAAGTCGCGTTAATTTTCGCTGTTCGATTTTTATCCTTTACATTTCAATGCCTGTGCGTTTTTTGGCCGATTTAGCAGAAAAATTCAGTTAAAACTGAAACCGCATCCAGGCAAAGTAAACGTTACCGTTGTTATAGGTACCCGGTATGTAGGTCATCTGAAACGTTGCCGGACCATAGCCGATGGAGGCAAGCGGCAGCAGTACCGGAACAGGAATGTATTTCCAGTTATCACGCGCCGTGAACCCTGCCGTATAGCCCAGCCCCAGACGGAAGTTGTCGTCTGATAACGGACGCCAGGTTTTTTCCCAGCCGTAGCCACCAATAGGCTCCCATTTATTGTAGGAGTCCTTAAACGCCATCAGGTACAGGCCATGCCAGTTACCTTTTTCATCCCAGCGAGACTGACCGAAGCCGGCCCCCCACGGACGCTCGTTATAACGGTCAGTTTTTTCTTTATCGTAGGCAAAACGTGCATGCCACGTAATGGCCGGAATATAGAGATCGTAATGCTCAGGCTCATTCCATGTTTGCGCGACGTTATCCGTGAAGGTGGTGAACCAGCCTTTATCCGCTGTATTGCTGTCTGCATTAACCGCAGACGCAAACGATAACTGCCCAATAATAAACAATAAAATCAGGGGAAATTTAATTCGTACAATCACAATGCCATTACCATATTTAGTATTCGGTGCAGACCTTAACACAGAATACTTGAATGAACGCTTAACAGCATGGGTGTTATTCCTAATTACCATCCCGTTCCTGGGAATAATCTGAGGATACATAAACTGCATGCCTCAATAAGCACATGCAGTTGACATATTTAACGTTGATGTAACAATTTGTAGAGTGCGGGAATAACTAACATCGACAATAACGGTGCCGTTACCATGCCACCAATCATCGGCGCGGCAATACGTTGCATCACCTCCGAGCCACTCCCACTCCCCCACATGATGGGCAGCAGTCCTGCCATAATAGTGGCGACCGTCATCACCTTCGGACGCACGCGCAGCACGGCACCTTCGTGGATCGCCCGCATCAGCACCGTATTTCCCCCTTCTGGCTCCAGCCTGTGATATTTATCGAGCGCATGATTCAAATAAAGAACCATAATTACGCCGAATTCTGCCGCCACTCCGGAAAGGGCGATAAAGCCAACGGCCCCCGCCACTGACAAATTATATTCAAGCAGCCACAGTAACCACACGCCCCCAATAAGCGCGAACGGCAATGTCCCCATTATTATCAGGACATTTGATATCCGCCTGAAGGTTAACCATAAAAGGACGAATATAATCATCAGCGTGACAGGTAAAACTATTTTGAGCGTCGCGATCGCCCGTTCCAGATATTCAAACTGCCCGGACCAGGAGAGAGACACGCCCTGCGGCAATACCACCTTCTCCTCCACCCGTTTTTGCATTTCATCCACGGCGGACTTCAGATCGCGCCCGCGCAAGTCCACGTAGATCCAGCTGGAAAGGCGCGCGTTTTCACTTTTGAGCATCGGTGGGCCTTCCGTCACGACGATATCGGCCAATTCCCCCAGCGCCACCTGGTTACCGCTGGCGGTCACTACCGGCAACACCCGCAACGTGTCGACGTTATCACGCAAATCGCGGGGATAACGCAGGTTGATGGGATACCGCTCGCGTCCCTGGATCACCTCGCCAATGTTTTCACCCCCGACCAGCGTGGAGACCAGGCTTTGCAGTTCATCGACGGAAACGCCGTAGCGCGCGGCTTTTTGCCGGTCGATACGAATATCCACGTAGCGTCCGCCTTCCAGACGCTCCGCCAGCGCAGAGGAGACGCCAGGAACGTCCTTCACCACCTGCTCAATCTGCCGGGACACGCGCTCAATGTCGGCAATATTATTGCCGTTCACCTTAATGCCGACCGGGCTTTTGATCCCGGTTGCCAGCATGTCCAGGCGGTTACGGACAGGCGGCACCCACACATTGGCAATACCCGGCAGCGACACGGTTTTATCAAGCTCCTCCACCAGCTTTTGCGGCGTCATTCCTGGCCGCCACTGCTCGCGGGGCTTAAAGTGAATGGTTGTTTCCAGCATGGTTAATGGCGCGGGATCGGTTGCCGACTCCGCGCGACCGGCTTTGCCAAACACGCTCGCGACCTCCGGTACGCTTTTGATCAAGCGGTCCGTCTGCTGAAGCAGCCGCGATGCCTCGCGAGCAGAGATCCCCGGCAGCGTGGAGGGCATATAGAGTAAATCCCCTTCATCCAGCGGCGGCATAAATTCGCTTCCCAGGCGGCTCAGCGGCCAGAGCGTGGCGATCAGCAGCAGACATGCCAGTGCCAGCGTCATTTTCGGGAAGGTCAGTACCTTGTCCAGCAGCGGCTCATACAGGCGGAACAGGAGGCGGTTGATCGGGTTTGCCTTCTCATCCGGGATTTTCCCGCGAATGAAAAAGCCCATTAGCACCGGCACCAGGGTGATCCCAAGCCCGGCGGCCACGGCCATCGACCAGGTTTTGGTGAACGCCAGCGGCGAGAACATTCGCCCCTCCTGCGCTTCCAGCGAAAAAACCGGTATAAATGACAGCGTGATGATTAACAGGCTGCAAAACAGCGCTGGTCCCACTTCAACCGCCGCCTTTTCCGCCAGACGCCAGTATTCCCCCGGCGCGGGCTCCTTGCCCGGATTATCATGCCGCCACTGCTCCAGCACCTTGTGCATGTTTTCAATCATCACAATTGCCGCATCCACCATCGCCCCGATGGCAATGGCGATCCCGCCGAGCGACATCATATTCGCGTTAATGCCCTGATAGTGCATCACCACAAAAGCACCGAGGATCCCCAGCGGCAGAGAGACCATCGCCACCAGCGCGGAGCGCAGGTGGAACAGGAACAGCGCGCACACCAGTACCACCACGGCAAACTCTTCGAGCAGCTTGTGCGTCAGCGTTTTGACCGATTCCTCAATCAGCGTGGAACGATCGTAGACCGGAACAATCTCGACGCCCTGCGGCAGCGTTTTTTGCAGCTCGCTCAGTTTCGCTTTTACCGCACGAAGCGTTTCCAGCGCGTTCTGCCCGTAGCGCATCACGATCACGCCGCCAGCGACCTCCCCTTCACCGTTAAGCTCCGCCACGCCCCGGCGGATCTCCGGGCCAATGCCAATGGTGGCGACATCTTTCAGCAGGACAGGTACGCCATCGCGGGTGGCGATCACCACATTGCGAAAATCCTCCAGCGAGCGCAAATAGCCCGTTGTCCGCACCATATACTCCGCTTCGCCCATCTCCAGCAGGGCGCCGCCGCTCTCTTTATTGGCGGCCTGCACCGCGCCGGATAGCTGGCTGTGGGTAATATTCAGCGCGCGCATCTTCGCCGGGTCCGCCACGATCTGATACTGACGCACCATTCCGCCAATACTTGCCACTTCAGATACATTCGGTACCGTCTTAAGCTCGAACTTAAGCGTCCAGTCCTGAAGGGCCCGCAGATCTGCCAGGCTGTGTTTTCCACTACGGTCGATCAGCGCATATTCGTAGATCCAGCCCACGCCCGTCGCATCTGGCCCCAGCGACACCTTCACGCCTGGCGGAAACTGCGCCTGTACCTGGCTTAAATATTCCAGCACCCGGGATCGCGCCCAGTAGAGATCGGTGCCATCCTCAAACAGCACATACACATAAGCGTCACCAAACATTGAAAAACCACGCACGGTTTTAGCTCCCGGCACAGACAACATGGAGGTTGTCAGGGGCCAGGTCACCTGATCTTCAATCACCTGCGGCGCTTTTCCGGGGTAACTCGCTTTGATAATGACCTGCACATCAGACAGATCGGGCAACGCGTCCAGCGGCGCGCGCTGCACCGCCCACCAGCCCCAGCCGGCCATCATCAGCGCGGCCAGGATCACCAGCAGGCGGTTACGCAACGAGGCGCGAATCACAGCGGCAATCATGGCGTCACCTCCGGCATCACGCTACGCAGGCTGGCTTCGGAATCAATGAGGAATTGCCCGGACGTCACCACCTTATCGCCCTCTTTGACCCCGGACAGGATCGCCGTCCAGCCCTGCGCCGTCAGGCCGGTTGTCACCGTCACAGGCTGGAAATAACCGTCCCCGGTGGCCAGCAGCAGACGCGCAGACTCTCCGCTGTTAATCACCGCCTCTTCCGGCACCGCCAGAACCGGCGGGCCTTTCATCTCTTCCGCACGCCTGACGGAGAGGTACATGCCTGGCTTCAGCTTATGTGCGGTATTTTCCAGCACGATACGGGCTTTCAGGGTTCGCGTGGTCGCCTCCATCTGCGGCAGCAATTCGCTGACCGTGCCGTGGAATTGCTCCCCCGGCCAGCTTTCTGACGTTGCTACCACGTTGCTGCCCACTGCCAGAGACTGCGCCTGCGTTTGCGGGTAGTCGACCACCAGCCAGACAGGATCGAGGCTGGCGATCTCAAACAGCGGCGCCGTTGCGGTGATTTGCGCCCCTTCCCGCACGTCCAGCTTCACCACATAGCCCGCCCGGTCAGCGCGCAGGGTGAGCGTGGTCTGCGGCTTACCGCTACGCTCCAGCAAACGAATGACCTCTTCCGGCATAAACTGCAACGCCAGCCGCTCGCGTGCGGCGCGGGTCAATGCGGCATCGCCAAGCTGACGAACCGCGAGATACTCCTGCTGGGCGGTGGTCCATTGCGGGATCCACAGTTGCGCCAGCGCCTCTCCGGCTTTCACCTGCTGCTGTGGCGCATTAACAAACAATTTTGACACCACGCCATTGGCCGGGGCTGACACCACCGAGACGTTACGTTCATCCGTTGCAACCGTGGCAAAGGCCGAGAACGGCGAAACCAGCTGGCGCATCTCAACGTTGGCGGTTTTCATCCCCAGGTTTTGCTGCTGTTGAGTGCTGATGACCACGCCTGACGCCGCCTGTGCTTCATCGGCGTAGCGCGGGACCAGATCCATATCCATAAAGGGGGATTTACCCGGCTTATCGAAGCGCTGACCGGGCACCATAGGGTCGTACCAGTAAAGCACCTTACGTTCAGAGGGTTGTGCAGCCGCAGCCGGCTGATGCGTCTGCTTCTTTCCGACAAAATAGCCGCCAGCGGCAGCTATCGCGATGGCAATCGCCATTAACGTTGTTTTTTTCATTGCGCCAGCTCCTGCGGGATCAGCCAGTTCACGGCAGCCCAGGTTCGCGCCATTTCGCGCTCCGCCTGGTTCACCGCCAGTTCCGTATCCAGTACGCCACGACGCGCCTCCAGCAGGGCCGGAAGCGCCGACTGTCCAGAGCGATATTGCGCCGTCAGTACCGCCAGCCGTTGACGCTGCAACGGTAGTACCTCGTCCCGCTGTCGCTGCCACACCGTTTGCGCAGCCTGATACTGCGCCACCAGCGTTTGCACCTGGGCAATGTGTTCGCGTTTGAGCAGCGTCAGTTGATCCACCGCCTGCATTGAGCGGGAAACATCGGCGGCGTAATCCTTGTCCTGACGTTTTGACTGGAACAAAGGCAGATCCACGCTGAACATCACGCCAGCCATATCGTCATAGCCTTCGGCGCGGTGGGCGTAATAGACCTCCACATCCACATCGGGTATCGCCGCCACGGCAGATTGCGCTGAACGCGCTTTCGCGGTCTCGGCTTCACGTCGTGCGGCCTCCACTTCCGGGTGCCTGACGATCCCCTCCAGCAACGTTTTTTCATCGGCAGGAAGACGCTGATAGCGCGGCAGCGGACCGCGAACCGCCGTAATCGCGTGCCCCGTAAGCTCCAGCAGACGGCTTTGCGCCAGCTGCACATCCCGCTGCGCCAGCGTCTCTTTGTCGCGCATGGCGCTGAGGATCATTTGCAGGGCCAGTACGCTGTCCGGCGTGGCGCTTCCCGCCCCGACGCTCGCCTTCTGCACGCCCCGCTGGCGTTCCGTTTCGCGGACCAGCGTTCTGGCCGTGTTCAGCGCCTGCTGGGCCAGCGCCAGATCCAGCCAGGCCTGGGCGGTATCACGCTGAAGCGCGGCGCGGACGGCCTCGGATTTTGCCAGCACGCTTCGCGCCTGCGCCTGAAAGGTCTGCGCTTTACGTTCCCGCTTCTCTGAGCTGACGTAGCTTTGCATGATGCCAACCTTCTGCATGGTCATCCCTTCGCGCGTCAGCCGCCGATCGTTGCTGCCCTGTACCGGCACGTTTTCGATACCGAATTTCAGTTTTGGGTCAGGTAATTGCGTGGCGGAATCCGCCATCGCATCCAGCGCCTGCGCTTCGTTACGGCTGGCAGAGAGTTCTGCCGAGTAGCGCTGGGCTTCGGTCAGGGTGTGTTCGAGCGTCCACGGCTCCGCCTGCGCGGCGGAGGTTAACAGGCCGAACAACACCCCACCGAGCCACAGGCTCAGTGTGTGTTGTTTCATGGTGACCTCGCTTAGCGTGCTGGCGTCAGCGAGATAATCTGGAAACCGTCACCCGCACGCTCAAGCGTGAAGGTCACTTCATCCCCTGGTTTGGCGTCATTCAGCGTGGCGCCGGCAGATAAAGTAAACGGCATGGTCATTGCTGGCCATTTTAGTTCCGGTATGGCCTCGTGCCGGAGCATGACGGCGCTGTCAGAGATCGACTGAACCACGCCGTGGCCCTGCCAGGTCTGGTTTGCCTGAACGGTATAAGAAGCGAAAGAGACGGACGCGCCAACCAGCGCGGAAAGGAATATAGTACGCATGAAAAAACTCCTGTTAAACGTTAAGTAAATGAAAATCAACGAATTAACAGGTTTTTACTCCTGAAACCGGCAGTAGCGGATCGTTGCCGGCGGCCCCACAGCAGGAGGGGTAACGGACCACGCAGAATGGCTTGCAGACGAGCACTCTGGGGTCGTTAAGGTCAGGGTCATGGCGGCAGGCAGCGCCACCAGATGCGGCTGGGCAGGATCTTTTTGTACCTGATCCGGCACACAATGTTTTTCACACAGCGGTGAAGCACCGGCAGCATAATGCGGCCCCGGTTGCGCCATCATCTCCATATGCTGGATGGTGGCCACCTCGCCGCGCAAATCCATTGAACATTGATGGGAGGCGACGGCCACCTGACTCTGGATCAACAGCCAGCCAAACGCCAGCAAAAACATCAGCAGATGTTTTTTGATAAAGCGCAGGCGATATGTCCAGCTGGCGTGCATATTCAGATCGTCGGATAGGGTAAAAGTGAACCGAGTATAAGCAGGCAAAAGAATGAAAGAGAAGTGGTTTTAAAGAGATTTACGTTTTAAATCGATTGTCGGCAAGTAATACTCAAAACCTTAACACTTCACCATCATTTTAATGACATATAATATCTATTCATCAGGTCAATAACGTCTTAATATAAATGACGCAGGGTTAGCAAAAATATCGTCATCAGTGCCTTTAGTAGTCTCTTTCTTGATTTTAATCAGCAAGGACTGGACATTTATTCGGCACATTTCAGCTTCTTTTTTATTGATTATTTGTCTCTCGGGCAGCAAGGATACAGGGGAAATCATGCTTACTTTTCTCGAACTCCTCATTGGAGTCGTGGTCATTGTTGGTGTAGCACGCTACATCATTAAAGGTTACTCAGCCACCGGCGTGCTATTTGTCGGCGGCCTGACGCTGCTGATCATTAGCGCGCTAATGGGTCATCAGGTTTTACCCGCCAGCGAAGCCAGCACCGGATATACCGCTACCGATATTGTGGAATATATAAAAATTCTGCTGATGAGCCGCGGCGGCGATCTGGGCATGATGATCATGATGCTCTGCGGATTTGCTGCCTATATGACCCATATCGGCGCGAATGATATGGTGGTAAAGCTGGCTTCTAAGCCGCTGCAATATATTAATTCCCCCTATCTGCTGATGGTCGCGGCCTATTTCCTGGCCTGTCTGATGTCATTAGCCGTTTCCTCAGCAACGGGCCTTGGCGTGCTGTTAATGGCAACGTTGTTCCCGGTAATGGTTAACGTCGGGATCAGCCGTGGCGCAGCGGCGGCTATTTGCGCCTCTCCGGCGGCGATTATTCTCTCCCCTACTTCCGGTGACGTAGTGCTGGCCGCAAAAGCCGCGGAAATGTCGTTGATTGACTTCGCCTTCAAAACCACACTGCCGATCTCCATCACCGCTATTCTCGGCATGGGCGTGGCGCATTTCTTCTGGCAGCGCTATCTCGATAAGAAAGAGAACGTCAGCCACGAAATGATGGACGTCAGCGAAATCACCACTACCGCCCCGGCGTTTTATTCCATCCTGCCCTTCACGCCGATTATTGGCGTGCTTATTTTCGACGGCAAATGGGGCCCGCAGCTGCACATCATCACTATCCTGGTGATCTGTATGCTGCTGGCGGCCATCCTGGAATTCGTTCGTGGTTTTAACACCCAGAAAGTGTTCACGGGTCTGGAAGTTGCCTTCCGCGGTATGGCGGATGCCTTCGCGGGCGTGGTGATGCTGCTGGTTGCCGCGGGGGTGTTTGCCCAGGGGCTGAGCACCATCGGCTTTATTCAGAGCCTGATCTCTATCGCCACCTCGTTCGGCTCGGCCAGCATTATCCTGATGCTGGTGCTGGTGGTGCTGACCATGCTGGCGGCGATGACCACCGGCTCCGGTAACGCGCCGTTCTACGCCTTTGTTGAGATGATCCCTAAGCTGGCGCACTCCTCCGGCATCAACCCGGCTTACCTGTCCATTCCGATGCTTCAGGCCTCCAACCTGGGCCGTACCATTTCTCCGGTATCGGGCGTGGTGGTTGCGGTTGCGGGGATGGCGAAAATCTCTCCGTTTGAAGTGGTAAAACGCACGTCAGTGCCGGTGCTGGTTGGCCTGATTATCGTTATTATCGCCACCGAAGTGCTGGTTCCCGGCGCTGCCTAAGCGAAATTCCTGATTTCCAAAAAGCGCCTGCGGGCGCTTTTTGTGCTTTAATAACCCCCAGAAATTAATCGCGCCCAACCAATCAGGAAAGCAAATGTTCAGGAAGGATATCGTTATCCCGTCTGGCGCAGTAGCGCTTGCACTCTGTGTCTTCTCAATTCAGGCAGATCCGCTTAAGCCAACCCAGTACGGCGATTTCGATCGCTACGTTCTGGCCCTTTCCTGGCAAACCGGATTTTGCCAGAGCATGGTCGAACGTAACCGTGACGAACCGGAAGAGTGTCGCCTGCAAAAAGAGAGCAGCAACAAAATCGATTTTCTGACCGTCCACGGCTTATGGCCCGCGCTGCCGAAATCTATTGCCGCTCGCGGAGTGGATGAACGCCGCTGGATGCGCTTCGGCTGTGCCACTCGTCCGGTTCCGAATATGCCGGAAGCAAAAGCCAGCCGCAAATGTGACGCCGCAGAGACCGGACTATCGCTAACCGGCGCGGCGAAGCTGAACAGCGTGATGCCCGGCGCGGGCGGCAACTCCTGCCTTGAACGTTATGAATACGCGAAACACGGCGTCTGCTTTGGTTTTGATCCCGACGCTTACTTCGGCACCATGGTGCGCATGAACCAGGAAGTGAAGCACAGCGCGGCAGGAAAATTTCTGGCGGAAAATTATGGCAAAACCGTCCGCCGCAGCGACTTCGATGCAGCCGTGGCCAAAAGCTGGGGGAAACAGAGCGTAAAAGCGTTCAAGCTTACCTGCCACGGCAATCCGGCTTATCTGACCGAGATGCAGATCTCGCTGAACGCCAGCACCATCAACAACCCGCTCTCTGCCGGCTCCTTTGCGCCACAGCCGCATCCGGGCAACTGCGGCAAACAGTTTGTCATTGATAAAGCCGGTTACTGATGCTGCGCCGGGCACCTTTTTGCCCGGTTTTTCATTGATTTCCGTGATATGACGATTAACCTCACACTTCCGCTCACACGCATCATTTTTCCAGCTAAAGCATTATTAATCCGGTAAACATCACTGAAACCTCCCCGCCATAATCATGGCGTTAACTACAGGAGGAATTTCACATGGCTAAAAAACTGATTGCACTGTGCGCCTGCCCGATGGGCCTGGCACATACCTTCATGGCAGCCCAGGCGCTGGAAGACGCGGCGACGGAAGCCGGTTATGAGGTAAAAATTGAAACCCAGGGCGCGGACGGGATCCAGAATCGCCTGACCCCGCAGGATATTGCCGACGCTGACATTATTATCCACGCCATCGCGATCACCCCGGAAGACAATGAGCGCTTCGAAACGCGCGACGTGTATGAGATTACGCTTCAGGACGCTATTAAAAACGCGGCAGGCACCCTGAAAGAGATCGAAGAGATGATTGCAGCAGAACAATAATAATCCTCACACCCAGGGGTTTTCGTCATGGCTATTAAAAAACGCAGCGCGGTTCGCCCGGACAGTCACGAGGGTGACACACTTGCCATCAAATCCGCACCGGTTGCCGCCGGTGCGTCTTTCTGGAAAGAGCTTCCACAGCACATTATGTCGGGGATATCCCGCATGGTGCCAACGCTTATCATGGGCGGGGTTATCCTCGCCATTTCACAGCTCATCGCCTACGTCTGGCTGGAGATCCCGCCTGACACCGGTATTCTCGACGCGCTTAACTCTGGCAAATTCACCGGTTTCAATCTCTCGGTATTGAAATTTGCCTATCTGACCGAATCGTTCGGCGGGCTGCTGTTCAGCTTCGCCATCCCGATGTTTGCCGCCTTTGTCGCCAACTCTATCGGCGGAAAGCTGGCCTTTCCGGCCGGGTTTATCGGTGGCCTTGTCGCCACGCAGCCGACGCTGGTGCTGAACTTTGATGCGGAAAAACTGACCTGGCTTGCCACCAAACCCGTGCCCTCCACGTTTATTGGCGCGCTGATTATCGCCATAGCCGCAGGCTATCTGGTCAAATGGCTGAATAGCCGTATTAACGTACCGCAGTATCTGCTGGCCTTTAAAAGCACCTTTCTGATCCCAATCCTCTCGGCGCTGTTTGTGATGCTGGCGATGTATTACATCATCACGCCGATTGGCGGCTGGCTGAATGCAGGTATGCGGACCGTACTGCTGGCGG
Organism: Enterobacter sp. BIDMC 27; assembly: GCF_000534415.1. Taxonomy (NCBI): domain Bacteria; kingdom Pseudomonadati; phylum Pseudomonadota; class Gammaproteobacteria; order Enterobacterales; family Enterobacteriaceae; genus Enterobacter; species Enterobacter sp. BIDMC 27. Next base: position 2,146,497 of record NZ_KI973178.1, on the reverse strand, counting down.
CGGGTCAGGCGGGCTCCATGATGTATGCCATCGGGATGGCGGCGGCCACGGCGATTGATCTTGGCGGCCCCATTAACAAAGCGGCGGGATTTGTTGGCCTGGGGCTGACAACCGATCATGTCCTGCCCATCACCTCCCGCGCCGTGGCGATTGTTATTCCGCCCATTGGTCTGGGGCTGGCCACGCTGATTGACCATCGTCTGACCGGCAAACGCCTGTTTAGTCCGCAGCTTTATCCGCAAGGCAAAACGGCCATGTTCCTCGCCTTTATGGGCATCAGTGAAGGGGCCATCCCGTTCCTGCTGGAAAATCCGCTTGCGACGCTGCCGGCGTATATGGCGGGTGCGATCGCGGGTGCGATGACCGCCACCGCGCTCGGTGCCGTGCAGTGGTTCCCTGAATCGGCGATCTGGGCGTGGCCGCTGGTCACCAATCTGGGGGCGTACATGCTCAGTATTGTGGTCGGGGCGGCGATCACCGCGCTGTTGGTCGTGATTATTCGTAACAGTCTGCACAAGCGCGGAAAACTCGCTATCGACACGCTGTAACGGGGTGAACCATGGAATTACTGAGAAGGCTTCGTGCCTGGCTGGCTGCGGAAAAACTGGACGGCGTGCTCATCTCTTCGCGCCAGAATAAACAGCCGCACCTGGGCATTTCAACCGGTTCGGGATATGTGCTGGTGTCACAAACCGCGGCACATATCCTGGTGGATTTCCGTTACTACAGCGATATCGCTTCACGAGCGGCGGGCTATGAAATGCACCTGCTTAACACGGAGAACCCGTTTGCGCAGGCGGTGAATCAGATTATTGCGAAGGAAGATCTTACCCGTCTTGGCTTTGAGGGTGAATACGTGAGCTGGCAAACAGGCGTGCTGTGGCGCGATACGCTGAATACCACCCTTTGCAGCACCTCGCTAGACGCGCTGCGGCAGATAAAAACCGCTGACGAAATCGACCGTATCCGTGCAGCATGCGGCATTGCCGACCGCGCCGCACGACACATCCGGCGTTTCATTCAGCCCGGTATGCGCGAGCGTGAAGTCGCTGCCGAGCTGGAGTGGTTTATGAAGCAGGAGGGTGCGGACAAGCCCTCTTTCGACACCATTGTCGCCAGCGGGCCGCGCGGTGCGCTGCCCCACGGCAAAGCCTCTGACAAAGTGATTATGCCTGGCGAGATGATCACCCTTGATTTCGGCGCCCAACACCAGGGGTATTGCTCGGATATGACAAGGACCTTTCTTGTCGCCGGGCAAAACACGCCGCCGGAGGAGCACCCTCTCTATGCGGTGTACCAGATCGTTCTGGCGGCACAACAGGCGGCCATTGATGCCATCCGCCCCGGCGTTTCCTGTCATCAGATCGATAGCGCCGCACGTTCCGTGATTGAACGTGCAGGTTACGGCCCGCAGTTCGGGCATAACACCGGTCATGCCATTGGTATTGATGTCCATGAAAATCCACGTTTTTCCCCTACCGACCGCACCCCGTTGCAGCCCGGCATGGTGCTGACCGTTGAACCGGGGATCTACCTTGAACACCAGGGCGGGGTACGAATTGAAGATGTGGTGCTGGTGACGGAAACGGGCGCCGAGGTGCTTTATACCCTCGACAAACGGCTATTGCTGACGGGAGAACAAGAGTGGACAGAGATTTACTGCGCGCCCTGAGCGAAGCAGACGCCATTGCGGCCTCAGAGCAAGAGGTGCGCGACATCCTGCTCAGTGAGGCGCAAAAATACCATAAAGAGGTTCAGTTTGATGGGCTGGGTTCCGTGCTTATCCGCGTCAACCAGAGCCGGGGCCCGAAGGTGATGGTCTGCGCCCATATGGATGAAGTCGGTTTTATGGTGCGTAGCGTCTCGCGCGAAGGGGCCATTGATGTCCTGCCCATCGGCAACGTGCGCATGATGGCCCGTACCCTTCAGCCGGTGCGCATCACCACGCGTAACGGGGAAAAAATACCGGGCCTGCTGGATGGAGATCTGAAAGGAGAAAACGTTGACAATTTGCGTGTCGACATTGGCGCGACGTCGGCGGAGGAGGTGTTCGCCGCCGGTATCGACGCAGGCGACCGCGTGACGTTCGATACACCCTTTCAGACCCTTCCCCACAATCGGGTGATGGGTAAAGCCTTCGACGATCGTCTCGGCTGTTACCTGCTGATTGCGCTGCTGCACGAGCTGCACCAGACGCCGCTCGACTGCGAGCTTTGGCTGGTGGCCAGCTCAAGTGAAGAGGTCGGCCTGCGCGGCGGCCAGACCGCCACGCGCGCCATTCATCCTGATATCGCGCTGGTGCTGGATACCGCCTGCTGGTCAAAAAATTTCGATTATGGCAGCGCCAACCATCGCCAGATCGGTGCGGGCCCGATGCTGGTGCTGTACGACAAAACGCTCATCGCCCCAGCCAAACTGATTGCGCTGGCTGAGACGATCGCGCGCTCGCAAGGGATCCCGCTGCAAAAAGACATGTTCAGCAACGGCGGAACGGACGGCGGGGCGATCCATCTCTCCGGCACTGGCGTGCCGACTCTTGTGCTTGGTCCCCCGACCCGACACGGGCACTGCGCGGCATCCATTGCCGACGAAAAAGACATTCATCACACCCAACAACTGCTTGTCGCGCTTGTGGCATGCATGAACCGTGAGACCGTGGATCATCTGACGGACTTCAGATGCTGACCTCACGCGGTCAGGAGGAAGTATGCTTTCAATTGAATTTTTCTGCCCACTGCCCAACGGCCTGCATGCGCGTCCGGCCTGGGCGTTAAAAGAGCAGTGCAGCGCATGGCGCAGCGACATCCGTTTTATCAACAGACGGCTTAACACTCACGCGGATGCCAAAAGCTCGCTGGCGCTGATCAGTACCGGTACGCTGTTTAATGACAGCTGCGTGCTGGAAATTAACGGCAGCGACGAGGAGCAGGCCCGACGCGTGCTGGAGGCGTATCTCACCGGCGCGTTTATCGACAGCGACAGTATTCCCTCCGGCGACGCGCCGCACGTTGCGCATCCCCTGCCCCGTTCGCTTGTAAGGCTTGCTCCCCACCTTCAGCACGGCATTACGCTCGCCAGTGGCATCGGGGCTGGCACTCTGCGAGGCTGGCAGAGCGATAACCTCAAACGTTATTGTCAGATCCCCGCCTCGCCGGAAGATATTACCCGCCTGGAACACAGCCTGGCGACGCTGGCTGAACAGCTCAACCACCGCCTGCGCGGGCTGGACGGCGAGAGTAAAACCATTCTCAGCGCGCATCTTTCGCTGATCCAGGATGAGGAGTTTGGCGGCACCATACGCCGACTGATCGCCGAGGAGCGGCTAAGCCTTGCGGAGGCGATCATTCGTAACATGGAGCTGATCTGCGACAAGCTGTCGCTCTCCGCCAGCGACTACCTGCGTGAACGCGTCAGCGATATTCGCGACATCAGCGAGCAGCTTCTTAACATTACCTGGCCGGAGTTGCAGCAAACCTCCGCATTCACCCTCAGCGCTCCCACTATTCTGGTGGCGGAAGATCTGACGCCCAGCCAGTTTCTCAGCCTCGACACGCAGTACCTGAAAGGCATGGTGCTTGAAAAAACAGGCCGGACGTCGCATACGCTGATCCTGGCACGCGCGGCCTCCGTGCCTGTGCTGAGTGGTTTAACGGTCGCCTCGCTGGCACCGTTGATGGGAAAAGAGGTCATTCTGGACGGCATCTGTAGCGTGCTGGTCGTTGAACCCAACGACGCGGTGAATGATTACTACAGCGTGGCGCAGCGCCTTGCCAACCGACGCCACCAGCAGCAGATCAAAGATGCGGGTCTTCCAGCACTCACCCGCGACAACGTACCGGTAGAGATTGCCGCCAACATCGGCAGCGCGCTGGAAGCGCCCGGGGCGTTTACCTGCGGCGCGCAGGGTATCGGGCTGTTTCGCACTGAAATGCTGTATATGGACAGAGACTCCGCGCCGGACGAGCAGGAGCAATTCGAAGCCTATCAGCAGGTGCTGCTCTCCGCGCAGGGCAAGCCGGTCATCTTTCGCACAATGGACATCGGCGGCGATAAGCAGATCCCTTACCTGAACATACCCCAGGAAGAAAACCCGTTCCTCGGCTATCGTGCCGTTCGTATTTATCCCGAATTTGCCGATCTCTTCCGCACCCAACTGCGCGCGATCTTACGCGCAGGTGCCAGCGGCAATGCGCTGTTGATGATCCCGATGGTGCACAGTCTCGATCAGATTTTATGGATCAAACAGGAGCTGCAAAACGTTCGTGACGCCCTGGCCTCACAGGGGTTACGTCACACCGCGCACCTGCCGCTGGGGATCATGGTTGAAGTGCCTTCAGTCTGCTTTATCATCGATCACTTCTGCGAAGAGGTGGATTTCTTCAGTATCGGCTCGAACGATATGACTCAGTATCTCTACGCTGTCGATCGCAACAACCCGCGCGTTTCGGCGCTGTATAACCCCATCACACCGTCTTTTTTACGCATGGTTCGCCAGATTGTCGCCGCAGCGCATCGTCACGGGAAATGGGTCGGCATTTGCGGGGAACTTGGCGGAGAGCAGCGCTACCTCCCTCTTCTGCTTGGTCTGGGCTTAGATGAGTTCAGCATGAGCGGGCCGCGCATCCCTGCGGTAAAAACCCAGCTGCGTCAGCTGGACATGGCAACCTGCCGGGCGCTGGCGGAAAAGGCCTGCGACAGCCGCAGCGCAGAGGAGATTGAAGCCCTGCTGGTGGATTTCACACCGGAAGCGCCGCCGCGTCCATTGCTGGCGCTGGAGACTATCGTGGTCAATGAGCCGCTGACCTCAAAAGAGCAGGTGTTTCAGTTCTTATGCGGAAATCTTGCGATTCATGGCAGGACCGAAAACCCGCTGGAGCTTGAAGAAGATCTCTGGCAACGCGAAGAGATTGTCACCACCGCCGTCGGGTTTGGCGTGGCGATCCCTCACACCAAATCGCAATGGATACGCCACTCCAGCATCAGCATTGCCCGCCTGGACAAGGCGATTGACTGGGAGTCGGATTTGGGCGACGTCGAGCTGGTGATCATGCTGACGCTCGGCGCTCAGGAAGGGATTAATCACGTGAAGGTCTTTTCCCAGCTGGCGCGAAAGCTGGTCAATAAAACGTTTCGCGAGTCGCTGTTTGCAGCAACGACGCCGCAAAGTATCCTGGATCTGCTGAACGCTGAAATCACGTTCTGACTGTCACTGAAAGCGTGCGCGATACTCCCCCGGCGTCAGGCCAAACTGGCGCCGGAACAGACGGCTAAAATAGTCGCTATCGGCATAGCCGCAGCGCTTCGCCACTTCCCCCACCGGCAGGTGGTATTTTTGCAGGATGGTTCTCGCCTTCGCCATACGCACCCAACGAACGTAATCCACAAAACTCATCGTCCCCTGTTGGGAGAACAGGCGTGACAGATGATTAGCCGAAATATTAAAAAGCGCGGCGACGCTGTCCCGCGACAGGGATTCAGCATAGTTTTCCTGCACCCAGTTACAAATGCTCTGATAGAGGAAATCCCCGCGCGACAGTCCCGGTTCAGGCAGCGACGACACCACTTTCCGGCACCAGTGCAGCAGGCTCAGCACCAGCGGTTGAATAATGGCCTGATCCTGCGGGGAAGCGCTCAGGTGCGTCAGGGCCATCAGCATCGCAGCACATTCGCCTCGTTCAGGGTGAGGAAGCTCAACGTGTCGCTGCGCAGGCACGGAGCGCCCGTGACGGGTATCATGAAACACCAGCCCCAGCCACGACGGCGCAAAAAGAATGCTCAGCAGCATGACCGGTCGTTCAAACACCGGGACGCTGGCGGCCTGGGCGGGAAGAAACAGCATTTCCCCCTGGCAGAGAGTCTGCTGCCCGGTAACCAGTCTGTTGCCATATTCCCCGCGAAGAACGACATCAAGCCGTGGCCAGTCGCGGCTCACGCTTCCGACAGCGTCAGACGCGCCACGTTGAGCAAACCAGACTCGCCCCAGCTGCTGTGGGTTGAGCACCAGGCCGCTCAACAGATCGGCAAAAAACTGCTGATCGGCGGGCAACAGGGTTGCGCGCATATCACCCCCTGCGCGCATCCGGGCGTACCAGGTCGAAGCGATGGCTGTCACTGATGGCGTAGTAGGCTGTAGGTCCACCCGCACGCAGAATGGGCTGCGCTTTCGCGGTCTGGTAAATCCCCTCTTCCAGCAAACTCTCGGCGATATGGACGCCCACGACTTCGCCGAGCACCAGCCAGGTATCAATCGGTGTCCCATCCGCGCCGGTAAGCTGAATGCACTGTGACAATCGACACTCGAAATTAACCGGGCTTTCCGCCACGCGCGGCGAGCTCACAAGCTGGCTGGCTACGGGCGTCAGGCCTGCAAAGGTAAATTCATCCTCGCCATGAGGGAGCGTGGCGGAGGTTTCATTCATCGCCTCGGCCAGATCGCGCGTTGCGAGGTTCCAGACAAACTCCCCCGTTTCGGTAATATTCCGCACGCTATCCTTCCAGCCGTTGCTGGAAAAACCAATGATCGGTGGGCGATAGTTAAAGCAGTTAAAGAAGCTGTACGGGGCAAGGTTCAGTTGACCGGCCTTATCACAGGATGAGATCCAGCCAATCGGACGTGGACCGATAATGGCGTTCAGCGGGTCGTGCGGCAGGCCGTGCCCCTGAGACGGTTGGTAAAAGTACATATCGCTCTCTCTACGCTGGGGCTGCAACGCGCATTGCCCGGGTTCAGTCTTTCCAGCGTAACGAAATTTCCGTTCAGCGTGAATCGGGATGCCGGGTTTATTGCCAAAAATTCATATGGCGCATGATTGTGACCTTCATCACTTCAAACTTACGGTTTCAGACAGTATCATCAGATAAGTTAAACCCTCGCTGCCAGACGGCGAGGGTTTTCTTTTGGATTGGTTTCTGCGTTACACGCAGCATTAACGACATGGAGTAAAAATGTCCAGACCTACGATTATCATCAATGAACTCGACGCAGAACGTATTGACCGACTGTTGGAGAAACCAGAATTCGCCTCGCTGCCGGTAGCCGATGCGCTGAACGAAGAGCTCGACCGGGCGCAGATGTGTACGCCTGAGACCATGCCGCATGATGTGGTCACCATGAACAGCCAGGTGAAGTTCCGCAACCTGACCACCGGCGAGGAGCTCACCCGTACGCTGGTCTATCCGGCGCAGATGACCGACAGCAGCACGCAACTGTCGGTGCTGGCACCCGTGGGCGCGGCGCTGCTTGGACTGCGCACGGGCGATACCATCCACTGGGAACTCCCGGGCGGTGCCTCAGCTCACCTGGAAGTGCTTGAGCTGCTCTACCAGCCCGAAGCCGCTGGCGATTACCTGCGTTAATCCCTTCTGAACAAGCGACCCCGCTTTGCACAGAGGATGCACCCGCATCCTCTTTCCGCAAATTCACCCTATTGTGCTATACCGGACAAAAACCGCTTAATCCACGCTTAGTCTGTTGTAGTGCCGTGGGGACGGTCATGGGTGAGATACTTGTTATCACACTGGTTTTTCTCATCATCCTGGCGATCCTCGTCGTGGCGGTGCTGTATCTTGAGCGCCACTGGTGAGTGAGGAACCTCACACAACGCCGCCGGGGAAGGCATTCACCAGTCCCTTCACTTTCTGCTGCGCTGCCTCCGGGGTGTCTGCGCCAGGCACCAGGATCACCTTGCGGCACTCCTCCTCCCGTTTTTCGAAGATCTTATAGGCGCGTTCCGCATCAGCCAGCGGAAGATAGTGGGTCACAATATCTTCTGGGGTAAGCAGCCCTTTTTCGATGAGCGGCAGCAGCTCTCCCAGCCAGGCATGGACGTGGGTCTGCCCCATCTTAAAGCTCAGCCCTTTATCGAAGGCATCGCCAAACAGGAAGCCGTGAATAAAACCGGCGTACACGCCCGGCACGCTGACCACGCCGCCGCGCCGCACCGCAGCAATGCACTGGCGCAGGGCTTTGCCGCTGCTGCCTTCAATTTTCAGGTTACTGAGGATCGTTTCCGTGGTGCTGCCTTTGGCCTCAAACCCGACGGCATCAATCACCGCATCCACTCCGCGCTGTCCGGCCGTTTGCTCAATGATTTTCTCCGCCGCGTCGTTATCGTCATCAAAGTTAATCGGGATCGCGCCGTAGCGCTCCTGGGCAAACCGCAGTCGATAGGGATGATGGTCAACCACGAAAATCTGCTCTGCGCCGAGAAGCCGCGCGCAGGCAATGGTCAGTAACCCCACCGGCCCGGCCCCGAATACGGCGACGCTGGAGCCTTTCTGGATCTGCGCATTTTTTGCCGCCTGCCAGGCGGTAGGCAGAATATCTGACAGGAAAAGCGCTTTGTCGTCAGACAGCAGCTGGGGCACTTTAAACGGCCCCACGTTGCCTTTCGGGACGCGCACATACTCCGCCTGTCCGCCCGGCACGCCGCCGTAAAGATGGCTGTAGCCAAACAGCGCGGCAGGGGCGGGAATTTGCTTTTTGTTCAGCGCCGCGCCCTGCCCGCGGTTCGTGTTTTCGCAGGCCGCGTACTGTTGCATCTGGCAAAAGAAGCAGTCACCGCAGGCAATCACAAACGGGATCACCACCCGGTCACCTTTCTGCACGTTTTTCACTTCGCTCCCGCACTCCACCACCTCGCCCATAAATTCATGACCAAAGATATCGCCGTGCTGGACCTTGGGAATTTTTCCGCGATAAAGATGCAAATCAGAACCACAGATCGCCGTGGCCGTTACGCGCAGGATGATATCGTCAGGTTGTTCGATGCCCGGATCGGGGACATTATCGACCCGAACATGATGTGGACCGTGATAGGTGAGAGCTTTCATGCAACCTCCGAAAGGGTGTGGGTAAGCTTATAAAAGGGTAGCTACCTCTCGGGATCTGCCCCGGAATCCGGCTGTTTTGAGATTTATCCTGGCGAGATAAAAAAGTGCTGTCGGGATTACAGAAACCTTTTATATTTTGTGGTTGAATGATTTCAGCGTTTATAAACAAGGAGAAACGGTTATGTATCAAACAATCATTATGCCGGTTGATGTTTTCGAAATGGAACTGAGTGATAAGGCTGTACGTCACGCGGAATTTCTCGCGCAGCAGGACGGAGTTATTCATCTTCTGCATGTTTTACCGGGCTCTGCCAGCCTGAGCCTGCATCGTTTCGCTGCTGATGTGCGTCGTTTTGAAGAGCATTTACAGCATGAAGCCGAGACACGCCTGCAAACCATGGTCGGGCACTTCAGCATCGATCCTTCCCGCATCAAAACCCACGTCCGGTTCGGTAGCGTGCGCGACGCCGTTAATGAGCTGGCGGGGGAATTAAATGCCGACGTGGTAGTGATTGGTTCACGTAACCCTTCCATCACCACTCACCTGCTGGGGTCGAACGCCTCCAGCGTGATCCGCCACACCCACATTCCGGTGATGGTCGTGAGATAAAAAAAGAGGCCACCTTTTGGTGGCCTCTGGCATTGCAGGTGTCGTCTTGCTTTCTTTTATTATGCGGTTTTGGTGCGGATCAGATAATCAAACGAGCTCAGCGACGCTTTCGCACCTTCGCCAGTGGCGATGATGATCTGTTTGTACGGCACGGTGGTGCAGTCGCCCGCCGCAAATACGCCCTTCACGCTGGTTTCGCATTTCGCATCAATGATGATCTCGCCCATGCGGTTGCGCTCAATCGCGCCTTCCAGCCAGGTGGTGTTTGGCAGCAGGCCAATCTGAACAAAGATCCCTGCCAGCGCCACGCTGTGGATATCGCCACTCACGCGGTCACGGTATTCCAGACCGGTCACTTTGCTGCCGTCGCCTATCACTTCTGTCGTCTGGGCATTGAGCACAATATCGACGTTATTCAGGCTACGCACCTTATCCTGCAACACCTGGTCCGCTTTCATCTCAGGGGCGAACTCCAGCAGGGTAACGTGTTCAACAATTCCCGCCAGATCGATAGCCGCTTCCACGCCGGAGTTACCGCCGCCGATCACCGCGACGCGTTTACCTTTGAACAGCGGGCCGTCACAGTGCGGGCAATAGGTCACGCCTTTGGTGCGATACTGATCTTCGCCCGGGACGTTCATGTTGCGCCATTTCGCGCCGGTGGCAATGATCACGCTGCGCGCCTTCAGCACCGCGCCGGACGCTGTTTCAATCTGGTGCAAACCACCCTCGACCGCCGCCGGAACCAGTTTGCTGGCGCTCTGGCTGTCAATGACATCCACGTCGTAGTCGCTGACGTGCGCTTTCAACGCCCCGGCCAGCTTCTGGCCTTCGGTTTTCGGCACGGAAATGTAGTTTTCAATGTCAACGGTATCCAGAACCTGACCACCGAAACGCTCGCCCATCAGACCGGTACGGATCCCTTTACGTGCGGAGTACACCGCCGCCGCTGCGCCCGCCGGGCCAGAGCCAACAATCAGTACGTCGTACGCATCGCGTTGGTTCAACTCTTCCGCCGCACGTTTTTCTGCGCCGGTATCCACTTTGGCGACGATTTCGGTCAAGGTCATACGCCCCTGGCCGAACTCCTGACCATTCAGGTAAACCGCCGGAACGCCCATCACGTTGCGCTCGGTGATTTCGTTCTGGAACGTACCGCCGTCAATCGCCGTGTGCTTAATGCGTGGGTTGAGGACTGACATCAGGTTCAGCGCCTGCACCACGTCCGGACAGTTATGGCAGGAGAGTGAGTAATAGGTTTCAAACTCAAAATCACCGTCGATATCGCGGATCTGCTCCAGCAGCGCCTGCGCTTCTTTTGACGGATGACCACCGGTCCACAGCAGCGCCAGCACCAGGGACGTAAATTCGTGCCCCAGCGGAGAGCCCGCGAAACGCGGCCCCTGGTCAGACCCTGGGTTGGCGATCAGGAAAGAAGGCTTACGGACTGCCAGCGTGTTGTCTTCTTTGAAGGTCACCTTCGGCGACAGATCAGCAATCTCTGTCAGCAGCGCTTTGATTTCTGCCGATTTCGCGCTGTCGTCCAGCGTGGCAATCAGCTCAACAGGTTTGGTCAGTTTCTCAAGGTAGGCCTTGAGCTGGGTTTTCATGTTAGCGTCGAGCATTATTCTTCCCTCTCTTAAAACGTCATCATGCAAGCCGCCTTATACGGGCTGCCTGAATGCAACTTGCATCATGGTGCTGGAATGAAATGGGCGCGGGGAGCGCCCATTGATTGCCGGGTGGCACTTCGTTTACCCGGCCTACGATACTGTAGGCCTGTGCAAGCGTAGCGCCGCCAGGCTTTACAGACTTAGATCTTGCCGACCAGGTCCAGAGATGGAGCCAGCGTCGCTTCGCCTTCTTTCCATTTCGCCGGGCACACTTCGCCTGGGTGAGAAGCAACGTACTGAGCCGCTTTCACTTTGCGCAGCAGGTCAGATGCATCACGGCCGATACCTTCAGCGGTAACTTCGATAGCCTGGATAATGCCCTGCGGGTCAACAACGAAGGTCGCGCGGTCTGCCAGGCCTTCATCTTCACGCATGTTGTCGAAGTTACGGGTCAGGGCGCCAGTCGGGTCGCCGATCATCGCGTATTTGATTTTCGCGATAGTTTCAGAGCTGCTGTGCCACGCTTTGTGGGTGAAGTGGGTATCGGTAGAAACAGAGTAAACGTCTACGCCCAGCTTTTGCAGTTCTTCGTAGTGGTCTGCCACGTCGCCCAGTTCGGTCGGGCAAACGAAGGTGAAGTCAGCCGGATAGAAGAAGAACACGCTCCAGCGGCCTTCGGTATCTTTCTCAGTTACTTCGATGAACTCACCGTTTTTGAACGCCTGGTTTTTGAAAGGTTTAATTTTGGTGTTAATCAAGGACATCTGTACTTCCTCCGTGTTTTCGTTGAGATGTAAGGTAACCAACTTTGTTCATCGGGGCTAATGCGTATGCTTTATCAAATCAATCAGCCAAACCTTACAACAGCAACAAGACAGCAAGGTGAACCTTTTACAGGAAAGCCTGAAAGTAAAAAGGCCGCCTCAACGGGCGGCCCTGATACCTGAATTCCCCGCAGGTACATTCAGTGCCAGCCGAAGCTGGCGTTGCGTTGCGCTCTACATACCTTGTATCAAGGCCGTAACAGCGGTTTGATTACAGCATCCGTGCGCGCATTGAGCAATGCATAAGAGGGATAGTCCTGCCTATGGTTGTGATAGGCAGAATCGAACAGGTCTCAGAAACGTTATAAATTTAATTTCATTATAAATTTCGCGCTATATATAAATGCCAGTTGTCATTCAAATAATTCAATCACACTTTAAAGATAAAATTATCTTAATAAATCTTGAAGTTGTGTTTCAATAATCCAAAGCCGTGATATATTAAGATCACTTAATTTTTAAATTAAGCGAGTTACCCCCACGGATTGTTAAAGGTAACTTCCCTCTGTCGTACTCCATGATGTGATAACGACAGCAAACACAGCACACTCAGGACGAAACATGGCCAACCTCTACGACCTAAAAAAATTCGATCTCAATCTGTTAGTCATCTTCGAATGCATTTACCAACATCTCAGTATCAGTAAGGCTGCCGAGACACTTTATATCACGCCATCCGCCGTGAGCCAGTCGCTGCAACGTCTGCGTGGCCAGCTCAATGACCCCCTGTTCATCCGCTCAGGTAAGGGAATTACGCCGACCACGGTGGGCACCAACCTGCATCATCATCTTGAACAGAATCTCAACCAAATTGAGCAGACGATCAACATGATGCATCACTCGGACATCAAGAAAAAGTTCGTTATCTATTGCTCTCAAATGATGTCGCCCGGCTATATGCTCGAACCAATGAAGCTGCTAATGTCAGAGGAAAATTACGAGATAGAACAACGAGATATGCTTATCTCCCCGGAATCCGCAGAGGACCTGCTCGCCTACCGTAAAGCCGACCTGATCTTTACTATTGCCCCAATTAAGAATCGCTCTGTGGTGTGTTCTCACTTTGCCACGGTGCCAATAGCGTTAATCTGCCGAGAAAACCACCCAAGACTCGCCGATACGGTCAGTCTTGAAGCGTTATACCGGGAAAAATTCACCTTTTACCAGAGTGCGCACCCGGGCGTTAAAGAGTTCCAGAATCGTGCCAATGACCTTTTCCCGGAAAGAGATATTGCTTTTCGCACGGACTCCATCATTTCGCTTATCTCCATGGTCAGTTCATCTGATCTGTTAGGCTTTATACCCGTATCAATCTATGAAGCCTATAAAGAGACGTTAAAAATAAAACGGATCGCCGCCCCATTTGAATTGCCCGAAATACATGTCTATATGCTTTACAGCCGTTCATCGCTGAACAGCAGCGTTTTTTCAACGTTCATTGAGAAAATGCATAAACTCTGTCTTTCCGCTCCATCTGCGTAAAATCATTTATATGATGAATATAAAAATCGCAAACTGAAAAAATGATCCCGTGAAAATAATGAAAAAAGATTTCATAATATCGTCTTAATTTTTTCCAGACATTTAGCACGCAGGATGCGATTAACCATGTCGATCTATAAAATCCCTTTACAGGAAAATGTTTTAGACGCTTCAGCGGAACGCATAGACTGGACGCTAAACAATTTCTCCAGGGTATGCGTTTCCTTTTCCGGTGGAAAAGATTCTACCGTGATGCTGCATCTCGTTGCCCAGCAAGCACGGCAATTAAAGCGAAAAATAGATGTCATCTTTCTGGACTGGGAAGCGCAATTCTCCTCAACCATTCAGCATGTTGACACGATGAGAACGCAGTATCGGGATGTTATCCATCAGTTCTGGTGGGTAGCGCTTCCGCTCACGACCCAGAACGCCCTGTCACAGTTTCAACCTGAATGGCAGTGCTGGGAACCCGGGACAAACTGGGTTCGCCAGCCACCGGAAGATGCCATTACCGATTATCACTATTTCGATTTTTATCAGCAGGGAATGACGTTTGAAGTCTTCGTGCGAGAGTTTGCCGAATGGTATGCGCAAAAACGTCCTGCCGCCGTCATGGTGGGGATCCGCGCCGATGAATCCTACAACCGCTTTCTGGCTATCGCGTCGGCACGTAAGCAGCGCTTTTCTGACGATAAACCCTGGACGACCGTCGCACCGGGCGGGCACACCTGGTATATCTACCCTTTGTACGACTGGAAAACCGCCGACATCTGGACGTGGTTCGCGAAATCGAAATGTTGCTATAACCCGTTATACGACCTGATGTACAAGGCGGGGGTGCCGCCGCGTTATATGCGCATCTGCGAACCGTTTGGCCCGGAACAGCGTCAGGGCTTGTGGCTCTATCATGTCATTGAACCCGAACGCTGGGCGGCGATGTGTGAGCGTGCCTGCGGGGTGCGCAGCGGCGGTATTTATGCCGGGCACGATAACCATTTTTATGGCCACCGGAAGATCCTGAAACCAGACCATCTTGGCTGGCGCGAATACGCCATGCTGCTACTCGACAGCATGCCGCAAAATACGGCGGAACATTACCGCAATAAAATCGCGGTTTATCTCCACTGGTATCAAAAGCGAGGCATGAACGATATTCCCGATACGCAGGAGGGTGACATTGGTGCAAAAGATATCCCCTCCTGGCGACGCATTTGTAAGGTTTTACTCAACAATGACTATTGGTGCCGGGCACTTTCGTTTAGCCCAAATAAGCCCAAACACTATCAGCGCTACAGCGACAGAGTGAAAGCAAAACGCAAGGAATGGGGGATTTTATGCAACAACGAATAATCACCGAAATGGAAACGTACCTTCAGGCACTTTCTGAGGAAGAGCGAATAGCCGCTATTAATGCGTTTCGTCAGGCATTACATGAAATCAGCCCTTTTCGCGATCAGCCCGTCGATTGCGTATTGTGGATAAAAAAGACAAACATCAGCGCTAACGATTACAACCCAAATAACGTCGCGCCACCGGAAAAGCGGCTGCTCAGCAAGTCACTGGAGCTGGATGGATTCACACAGCCTATCGTGGTGACGGAAAATGCGCCACAGCACTACGAAATTGTCGATGGTTTTCACCGCCATGATATCGGCAGTAACCGGGCGACCCTGAAGCGCCAGCTTAAGGGTTACCTTCCTGTCACCTGCCTGCGTAAAGCGCGGCAGGAAAAGTTCGACCGCATGGCTGCGACCATTCGCCATAACCGCGCGCGCGGACGCCACCAGATCAACGCCATGTCAGAAATCGTGCGCGAGCTGGTGCTTATGGGCTGGAGTGAGCAGAAAATTGGTCAGGAATTGGGTATGGACAGCGATGAAGTGCTGCGTCTGAAGCAGATCAACGGTCTGCTCGAACTCTTCGCAGACCGTCGTTTTTCTGAAGCCTGGACGGTGAAATAGTCAGAGCGCGTTTAACCGCGCAGCCGCTGCCAGCAGCGTCGATTCCTGCTTCGCAAAGCAAAGCCGGATCAGCTTATGCGGGAAGGGATCGGCGCAGAACACCGACAGCGGGATGGCCGCCACACCCACCTCTTTCGTCAGCCACTGGCAGAAACTCACGTCGTCCAGATCGGAAATCGCGCTGTAGTCGGCCAGCAGGAAGTAAGTACCTTCACAGGGTAAAATCTCCAGCCGACTCTGGCTCAACGCAGCCACAAACCGATCCCGACGCGCACGGTAGAAATCCGGTAGCTCACGGTAGTGTCCGGGTTCGCTGCGCAACATGTCCGCCAGCGCCAGCTGAGCGGGTGTGTTCACCGCAAACGTCAGATACTGGTGCACTTTACGCAGCTCAGCGCTGATGGCGGCGGGCGCCACGCAGTACCCGACCTTCCAGCCGGTCATATGGTAGGTTTTGCCAAATGACGATACCGCGATTGCACGCTCGCGAAGCTGCGGATGCGCCAGCACGCTGGCATGCCCCTCTTCGGCGAAGCAGATATGCTCATACACCTCGTCGCTCAGAACATAGATTTCACGTTCGGCGATGGCCTGCCACAGGGCGGCAAAATCGCTCTTCTGCCACACTGTCGCCGATGGGTTGTGCGGCGTATTCAGGATCACCAGCCGGGTATTATCGCTCAGCAGCGCGGTAAACGCCTGCCAGTCCGGACGAAAATGCGGCGGCTGGAGCGCCACACGTTTCACCACGCCGCCAGCCAGTTCAATCGCCGGGGCGTAGCTATCGTAGCTCGGGTCAAAACAAATCACCTCATCGCCCGTACGCACCAGGGCGGTTATCGCCGCATACAGCGCTTCGGTCGCCCCTGCGGTTACCGTGATATCGCTGTTCGCATCAGGTTTATAGCCATACAGCTCAGCCGTTTTATCCGCAATGGCTTCACGCAACGCCTGCACGCCGGTCATCGGCGCGTACTGGTTTGCCCCCTGCGCCACGTGGTACGCCAGACGCTCCTGCAAATAGCGCGGGCCGTCAAAATCCGGGAACCCCTGCGAGAGGTTAATGGCGTTATGCTGCTGCGCCAGAGCGCTCATCCGGGTAAAAATCGTCGTGCCGAGATTTGGAAGTTTACTCTGCGGGATCAACGGGTTATTGCTCATTGTAGTGTGCCTGCCTGTAATACTTATGTTGCTGACACTATAACACGATGTTAGTCTTTGGCAATCAAGACGCTTAGACGTCTAAACGATATAAATATTCCTGACCGAGAGGGTAAAAGGAAATGACAGACAACCTGCAACTCACACACCTGGTCGAGGCCTGCCGCTGGATTGGCGCTAAAGGCTGGGCGCCCGCTACCGGCGGCAATATGTCCGTGCGTCAGGATGAACACCTGTGCTGGCTGAGCGAATCCGGAAAAGATAAAGGCAGCCTGACCACCGCCGATTTTCTACAGGTTGAAATCGCCACCAACCGTGCGCCGTCTGGCCGTAAACCGTCGGCAGAGACCGGGCTGCATACCCTCATCTATCGCCTGTTTCCCGAGGCTAACGCCGTCCTGCACGTTCACACCGTCAATGCCACGGTGCTGTCGCGTCTGGTCAACGAGGCCGAGCTGAAGATCACCGGTTTCGAGATGCAAAAATCCCTTACCGGGCAGACCACGCACCAGGATACGGTGGCCATCCCGGTGTTTGATAACGACCAGGACATCGACGCCCTCGCCTCGCGCATCGCCCATTACGCGCAGGAACGCCCGCTTAATTATGGTTTTCTTCTGCGCGGTCATGGCTTAACCTGCTGGGGACGCGACGTGGCCGAAGCCCGCCGTCATCTGGAAGGGTTAGAATTCTTATTTGAATGCGAAATGCGTTTACGACAATGGGAGAGAGTATGATTCGCGCGATTGTGACGGATATTGAAGGGACCACCAGCGATATCCGTTTTGTCCATGATGTTTTGTTCCCCTACGCGCGTGAGCGGCTGGCGGCCTTCGTGACCGCGCAGCAGTACGCCGAGCCGGTCAAATCGATTCTGGACAACCTGCGCGATGAAATCAGCGCTCCGCATGCCAGCGTCAGCGATCTCATCAACGTACTGTTTACCTTTATGGATGAAGACCGCAAATCGACGGCGCTCAAAGCCCTGCAAGGCATCATCTGGCAGGACGGTTACGTCAACGGTGACTTTACCGGACACCTCTATCCTGACGTACTGCCCGCGCTGGAAAAATGGAAGGCGCAAGGGATTGATCTCTATGTTTATTCCTCTGGCTCCGTCACCGCGCAGAAACTGTTATTTGGCTACAGCGACGAAGGTGATATTACTCATCTGTTCAGCGGCTATTTTGATACCCACATTGGCGCCAAGCGCGAGATGCAGTCTTATCAAAATATTGCGGCGCAAACGGGCATTGCCCCGTCGCAGATCCTGTTTCTGTCGGATATTCATCAGGAGCTGGACGCAGCTGAGCAGGCGGGTTTTCGCACCCTGCAACTGATTCGCGGTGAAGATGACGGCGCAAGCCATCATCATCAGATCCACCAGTTTGACGAGATTAATCCGGAGCAAATCCCTTCATGAGCGCATTGACCATTTATTCCGATAAAGACGCCAGTCAACACCAGTGGCACAGCGCCGACGCCGCCGAGATTGCCCAACAGCTCAACGCCAAAGGCGTGCGGTTTGAACGCTGGGCGGCGGATCGCGATTTAGGGCACGATCCCGCGCCTGAAGCCGTGATCGCGGCCTATCAGCATGCGATCGACAAGCTGGTGGCAGAGAAAGGTTACCAGAGCTGGGATGTGATCAGCCTGCGCGCCGACAATCCGCAGAAAGAGGCGCTGCGCGCGAAGTTCCTGAACGAACACACCCACGGCGAAGACGAAGTGCGCTTTTTCGTGGAAGGAGCGGGATTATTCTGCCTGCACATTGGCGATGAGGTGTACCAGGTGCTGTGCGAGAAAAACGACCTGATTTCCGTACCCGCGGGCACGCCGCACTGGTTTGATATGGGCTCAGAGCCGAACTTTACGGCGATTCGTATTTTCGATAACCCGGAGGGTTGGGTCGCACAGTTTACCGGGGATGCGATTGCGGATGCGTATCCACGCCTGGCATAGTCTGAACAGGCACGGTCAGCCCCCTCTCCCTGTGGGAGAGGGTTGGGGTGAGGGCACTCGCGCGCACTACGCGTTAAGCCCCTTAACATACCCCACCAGATGATCCAGCACCACGCCCCACCCTTCATGGAAGCCCATCTGCTCATGCTGCTCGCGGATCTCCTTCGTCGGATGACGCGCAATCGCTGAGGTCGCGCGGTGCATCCACCACGCGCTCCAGTTTTAAGTCTGTGTCAGGATCGAGCGTCACGATGTTGTCCTCTCAGGGCCCCCCTTAAAGGATAGCCGGACTCAGGCAAATTTCCCTTTCGCTACCTCGTCCGGCGTGACCACGCCAGTATCCAGCACCCAGCCGCTAATCAGCGAGGCAGGCGTGACGTCAAACGCCGGGTTATAGACCTGCGCCTCTTGCGGCGCCCACTGCACCGCGCCAAAGCTCCCCGCCACGCCCGTCACTTCACTGGCCGCGCGCTGCTCAATCGGGATTGCGTCACCGTTCGGGCAGTCCGGGTCGAGGGTCGTTTGCGGGGCAGCGACGTAGAACGGAATGCCGTGAAACTTCGCCAGCACCGCCAGGGAATAGGTGCCGATTTTGTTCGCCACGTCGCCGTTGGCGGCAATGCGGTCTGCACCCACCCACACGGCGTCCACCTGCCCTTTTGCCATCAGGCTGGCGGCCATGGAGTCGGTAATCAGCTGATACGGTACGCCCAGCTCGCCGAGTTCCCACGCGGTCAGCCTGCCGCCCTGCAATAGCGGACGGGTTTCATCCACCCAGACGTTGCTTACCTTGCCTTCCTGATGCGCGCGGGCAATCACCCCCAGCGCGGTACCGACGCCCGCCGTCGCCAGCCCGCCGGTGTTGCAGTGGGTCAGCAGACGGCTGCCGGGCTTCACCAGCGCGCTGCCCGCACTGGCAATAGCGTCACAGAGCCGTTTGTCTTCGTCAATCAGCCGCAGCGCTTCAGCCACCAGCGCCGGAATATAATCTTCCTGCCACAGCGCCAGCTTCATGCGGTCGAGATTGTTCATCAGGTTCACCGCCGTCGGGCGGGAGGCGCGCAGGGTTTCCAGCGCCATCGCCAGCTCGTCGCGGCTTTTGCCGCTTTCCGCTAACAGCGCCAGCAGCAGGCTTGCAGAGAGACCAATCAGCGGCGCGCCGCGCACCCGCAGGGCGTGGATGTGCCCGACCAGCGCCTCGACCGTCGAGGCATCCAGCCAGCGTTTCTCCTGTGGAAGCGCCTGCTGGTCGAGAATAAAGAGCTGATTATCCGCCACCCGCAGGCTGGTCGTCTGTAATGTCTGCATGTCGTTAATTCCCTGTTGCGTTGTTGTAGCACATTGTGTCAGGATGAAATCCAGATGTATAGACGTCTACATGTCTTAATTAGCAAAACTGAGGAGCAGGCCATGTCGCAATACCGTACCTTTACCGCTCAGGACGCCGTGGAGTATGCCAGGCAGTTTGGCGGACTTGACGATCCTTCATCGCTGGTAGAGGCGCAGGAAATCGGCGACGGCAACCTCAACCTGGTCTTTAAAATTTTCGACCGCGCGGGCGTGAGCCGCATCGTCGTTAAGCAGGCGCTGCCCTATGTACGCTGCGTCGGCGAATCCTGGCCGCTGACGCTGGATCGTGCCCGTCTTGAAGCGCAAACCCTGGTCGAGCATTACCAGCACAGCCCGCAGCACACGGTGAAAATCCACCACTTTGACCCGGAACTGGCGGTGATGGTGATGGAAGATCTCTCCAGCCATCGCATCTGGCGCGGCGAGCTGATTAACAACATTTACTACCCCCAGGCGGCGCGTCAGCTGGGGGAATATCTGGCTCACACCCTGTTCCACACCAGCGATTTTTATCTGCATCCGCACGATAAAAAAGCGCAGGTAGCGAAATTCATCAACCCGGAGATGTGCGAGATCACCGAAGATCTGTTCTTTAACGATCCGTACCAGATCCACGCGCGCAACAGCTACCCGGCCGAGCTGGAAAACGATGTTGCCGCCCTGCGCGACGACGCCCAGCTTAAAATCGCCGTGGCCTCCCTCAAGCACCGCTTTTTCTCGCACGCCGAAGCCCTGCTGCATGGAGACATTCACAGCGGTTCGATTTTTGTGGCCGACGGCAGCCTGAAGGCCATCGACGCTGAGTTCGGCTATTTTGGGCCGATTGGCTTTGACGTTGGCACCGCCATCGGCAACCTGCTGCTGAACTTCTGCGGCCTGCCTGGGCACCTCGGCATTCGCGATGCCGCCGCCGCGCGCGAGCAGCGCCTGAACGATATTCAGGAACTGTGGAACACCTTCGCGGAGCGCTTCCAGGCGCTGGCAAACGAGAAAGCCCGCGACGCCGCACTCAGCGCGCCGGGCTATGCCTCCGCGTTCCTGAAAAAGGTCTGGCATGACGCCATCGGGTTTTGCGGCACCGAGTTGATTCGCCGCAGCGTCGGGCTTTCACACGTGGCGGATATCGATACCATCCAGGATGAAGCCATGCGCCACGAATGCCTCCGCCATGCAATATCCCTCGGTAAAGCGCTGATTGTCATTGCCGACCGCATCGACAGCGCGGAAGAGCTGGTGGCGCGGGTGCGGCAGTACAGCTGATTTTCTCCCTCTCCCTGTGGGAGAGGGCCGGGGTGAGGGCATCAAACCGCACTCACCCCAGATACTCAATCACCGACATCCCGCCGTTATAGTCCGTGCTGTAAATAATCCCCTGCGCATCCACAAACACGTCGCACGACTGGATCACCTGCGGGCGGTTGGGCCGCGTATCCATCATCCTCTCCGGCGCCGCGGGCACCAGCGCTCCCGTTTCTACCGGGCGATACGGATTGGAAATGTCATACGCGCGCACGCCCGCGTTCTGATACGTCGCAAAAATTAGCGTTGAGCTGACAAAGCTTCCCGGCCGGTTCTCATGCAGGTTGTGCGGCCCAAAATGCGCCCCTTTCGCCACGTAGTCGGTTTCATCCGGCTGCGGGAAGGTAGAGATACTTACCGGGTTCGACGGCTCGCGGATATCAAACAGCCAGATCAGCTTCTCGCCGTCCTGCTGGTTATCCAGCACCGCCTCGTCCAGCACCACCAGCAGGTCGCGATCCGGCAGCGACAGCGCAGTGTGCGTCCCACCGCCAAACGGCGGGCTCCAGTTACGGTGGCTAATGAGCTTAGGCCGGGTGCGATCCTTCACGTCCAGCAGCGTCAGGCCGCCGTCGCGCCAGCTGCCATACGCGGTGTCGCCGGCAACAATCGCATGGTGCAGCGCGTAGCGTTTTCCTTCCGGCCAGTCCGGCTGTTCGCCTTCGGCCTGGTTCATTCCGGGCAGCCACCAGCGCCCCGCGACTTCAGGCTTACGCGGGTCCGCCAGATCGATAGTCAGGAAAATGTAATCGGTAAAGCCGTCGATCAGCGCTGAAACGTAGGCCCAGCGGCCACCGACGTACCAGATGCGGTGAATGCCGATGCCGCTCAGCGACAGAAAGCCGATTTCGCGTGGCCTGTCCGGCGTGGAGATATCAAAGACGCGAAGCCCGGCGCTCCAGCCTTTATCCTGCACGTCGCTGACGGTCTCCCCCACCTGGCGGGTGTAGTAGACCTTCTCATCGGCAAAACGCGCATCGGCAAACAGATCCCGGGCGTTGATCACCAGCAGCAAATCGTCGTGCGCCTGGAGGTGTACGTTCCAGGTACCCGGCGGCGCGGGCACGTAACCTGCGGCTTTTGGTTTTTTCGGATCGCGCACGTCAACAATGGAAAAGCCCTGCGACACCATATGACCGATATAGGCGAAACCACGGTGCACCATCAGCTGTACACCGTCCGGACGACCGCCCTGGTCGCTATGGCCAATCAGCCGCATATTGCGGCTGTATTCGGGTTGAGGTAATGCAGACATGTATAAGTCCTTTCGCCGGATGGCGGCTGCGCCTTATCCGGCCTACAACACCGTAGGCCCGGTAAGCGAAGCGCCACCGGGCATTATTTTGACCTGGCTTCCAGCGTCGCAAACCACGGCGCGATAAAATCTTCCGTCTGGCCCCAGCCCGGAATGATTTTCCCCAGAGACGCCACGTTCACCGCACCCGGCTGGGCGGTCAGCAGCGCCTGCGGAATAGCCGCCGCCTTGAAATCGTAGGTGGCAGGCGTCGCTTCTCCGGCAATCTTATTGGCGATCAGGCGTACGTTGGTCGCGCCAATCAGCTTCGGATCTACCGCCACGCTCACCTTCCACGGGCTACCCGGCTCGCGCATCAGCTGGAGATCCTGGTTGGAGATGTCGATGCTGTAGAGCTTGATCTCGGTGCGGCCGTTCTCTTTCAGCGCCTTATACGCGCCCTGACTGAAGGCATCCCAGGTCCCCCAGATGGCGTCGATTTTACCTTTCGGGTATTTCGCGAGGATCGCCCCCACCTTGTTGGCGGTGTCGCCCTGCACGTCAGAGGAGACCGCGCCGATGGACTCCAGCTCTTTAATCTCCGGATACTGCTTTTGCAGTTCTTTATACGCCGCCTGACGGCGCTCCATCGGCGGGAAGCCCGCGACCCACAGCTTGACGATATTGGCCTTGCCGTTGAAATCTTTCGCCAGTTGACCAAAAGAGAGGTTGGTCAGGGAGGCATCGTCCTGCTGGGTAACGGTTACGCCCGGGATCTCGCCGTTCACGGCGGTATCAAACACCGAAACTTTAATCCCGGCATCCACCGCCTTCTTTACCAGCGCGGTGGAGTACGGATCGCGCCCCTGAGAGAGAATAATCCCGTCGTATTTCTGGCTGATGGCCTGGTTCACGAAATCCTGGAATCTGGCGTCGTCCCCGTTACTTAAAAACGTGCTGACCTTAAAGCCGAGCTTTTTCCCTTCCTGAATCGCCCCGGCAACAAACTGCGTGGTGTTGTCGTCCGAGCCCAGGTTGCGGATCACCGCAATGCGAATGGGGCCGTCATGGCTGGCAATGGCGGCCGGAACCGGCGCGGGGGTAGCCGCCAGGCCCGGCAAAGAAGTGAGTAATCCAAGAGCTACCAAAGAGAGCGCAATCTTTTTCATTTATTATCCCGTTGTGTTGTCAGCGTTTTTGTATGTAAGTAATCGCCAGTGCCATCGCGAGCACCAGCCCTTTTATAATGTCCATGGCGTAATACGGCACGGAGAGCATCACCAGCCCGTTCGACAGCACGCCGAGGATCACCGCCCCCACCAGCGTGCCCAGCGCGTTCGGCTTGCCGGACCCGGCCAGCGAGAACCCGATCCACGCCGCCGCCACCGCATCCATCAGGTAGCCGCCCCCCGCATTCACCTGCGATGAACCGATACGCGAAGCCAGCAAAATTCCACCCAGTCCCGCCAGCAGCGAGGCGATCACGTAGGCCGCCACCTTGTAGCGCGTGGTGCGAATGCCGGAAAGGCGCGCGGCTTCCGGGTTGCCGCCAATGGCGTACATCCGGCGTCCGTGGGTGGTCAGCGACAGGCCAAGCTGCGCCAGAATCGTCACCACCAGCATGACGATCACAATGGTCGGCACCTGCCCCAGCAGGCTGAACGCCGCCGGAATGGTCCCTTCCGCCATGTCGCCGCTCGGCAGCACCATGTTCTCGGTAATCGACCCGCCGTAGCTGTAGGTCATCGCCACGCCCTGGATGACAAACAGGCTGGCAAGGGTCGCGAGCATGTCCGGAATGCGCAGGATGACGATCAGAAAGGCGTTAAACAGGCCGACCAGCGTGCAGAGCGCAAGGGTCAGCAGAATCGACTCGGTGGTGCCGAAGCCGTGCCAGACGAAAAGCGAAATCACCAGCGCGTTCGCCAGCGACGCGGTTGACCCCACCGAGAGATCGAACCCGCCGACGGTCAGGGAAATCGAGACGCCGATGGCAATCACCGTCACGATGGCAATCGAGCGCAGAATGTTGATGATGTTGTTCGGATCGAGGAAGCTGTCCGACGCCAGGCCAAACACCGCCACCAGCGCGACGACGGTCAACAGCATGCCCCACCTGTAGAGAAAATCGAAAATCTGCTGACGGCCAGACGCCGCCGCGTTCACTGAAAGGGCCTTGCTCACGACGCCGTTCCTCCGGTTGAATAATAAAGTAGTGTCTCTTCCCGGGCCTCGGCCCCGGCGATTTCCGCCACGATGCGCCCGTCCCACAGTACGCAGATGCGGTCGCACAGCCCGACCAGCTCGGCGAACTCGCCCGAGGCGTAAATGACCCCTTTGCCCTCGCGCGCCAGGCCGTCGATCAGCTGAAACAGATCGGTTTTGGCCTTCACGTCCACGCCTTTGGTCGGCTCGTCGAATATCAGCACGCTGGCGTCATTGCGCAGCCATTTGCCGATGGCGACCTTCTGCTGGTTACCGCCGGAAAGCCGACGCAGCACCTGCCCCGGCCCGCGCGTGCGCACGCCGACGCGGGCAATCACCTCTTCTGCCCAGCGCCACGCCTGACGATGACCAAACAGGCTCCAGCGCGAGAAGCTGTTATCGGCGCACACGGCAAGGTTCATGCTCACCGGCTCGTCGATAAAAATGCCCTCTTTGCGCCGCTCCTCGGGCACCAGCGCCAGACCGCGCAGTACCGAGTCTGCCGGATCGCGCGGTTTCCAGGCCTGATGGTTCAGCTCGCCGCGCGCTACGCGGCTTTTGCTGGCGCCAAACAGCGCCTTGCAGAGTTCCGTTTTCCCCGCCCCCGCCAGCCCGGCAATGCCGAGGATTTCACCTTTGCGCAGGTGCAGGGAGATATCTTTCAGCAGCGCATCGTCGTGCAGCCCTTCCACCCGCAGCAGCGTCTCCTCACCGTGCGGCGGGCGCGGGGGCGGATAGATATCGCTCAGCTCGTGGCCGAGCATCTTCTCAACAATCGCTTCGCCGCTCAGATCCGCCATCGGGCCGGACTCAATCAGCCTGCCGTCGCGCAGCACCGTCAGGGTGTCGCAGATGGCCTTCAGCTCGTGAATGCGGTGAGAGATAAACACCACGCCGATACCCTGCTGTTGCAGACGTCTTACTACCGCAAACAGACGCTCACTCTCGTGCGCGTCCAGCGGCGCGGTGGGCTCATCAAGAATGAGAAAACGGCAGTGGTGCGAGAGCGCCCGCGCCAGCAAAATCTGCTGTTTTTCAGCCAGCGTGCAACTGTCGATGGAGCGGCGTACGTCGAGCGAAACATCCAGCTGCGCCAGCGCCTGCCGCGCCTGCTGACGAACCGCGCGCCAGCTGTAGCGGTGCCCCGGATGCGCCAGCTGGTCGAGCATGATGTTTTCGGCAATGCTTAACCCGGGGATGAGCGCCACATCCACCTCCTGCTGCACAAGGTGGATACCCAGCCGTTTGGCGTCCAGCGGCTCGCGGATACTTACCGGCTGGTTGTTAATGCAGATTTCGCCTTCATAACGATCGTGCGTCCCGCACAGCACCGCCATCAGCGTCGATTTCCCCGCGCCGTTGGCGCCGGTCAGCGCATGCACCGACCCGCCGTTCAGGGTGAAATCCACGCGCGACAGGGCCTGAAAGCCGGAAAAGGCCAGGCTGATACCGCGCATCTCAAGGCGACTGGAAACCATCCGCGTAAATCCTTCATTACTCTTCTGATTTAGCGAATTTTTCACAGCTCCTGTTGACTGACAACGACGTAAAAGGCATAAGATAAAGCAAAATATTATTAGCCATCCGGATGTCCAGACATAACATCGGGTTAGCGCTTGCTAAAAAAGGACAACTTCATGAGCAACACCGATATCCGCGTCGTGCCTGGCCCGGCGAACTACTTCTCTCATCCGGGAAGCCTTGCGCACCTGGATGATTTCTTTACTCCGGAACAGCTTTCCCGCGCGGTGTGGATCTACGGCGAGCGGGCAATCGAGGGCGCACGCCCTTATCTGCCGCAGAGTTTTAACGCGACGGGGGCAAAACATCTGTTGTTTAAGGGCCATTGCAGCGAGCGTGACGTCACTAATCTGGTGAACGAATCGGGAAGTGAAGCCAGCGTGGTGATTGGCGTGGGCGGCGGCGCGGTGATGGATACGGTCAAGGCCGTGGCGCGTCGTCTGGGCGTGCCGTTCGTGGGTATTCCCACTATCGCCGCCACCTGCGCGGCGTGGACACCCCTCTCCGTGTGGTACAACGATGCCGGGCAGGCGCTACAGTTTGAGATTTTTGACGACGCCAACTTTCTGGTACTGGTGGAGCCGCAGATCATCCTTAACTCCCCGGCGGAATATCTGCTGGCGGGCATAGGCGATACGCTGGCGAAGTGGTACGAAGCGGCGGTGCTCGCCCCTCATCCTGAGAGTCTGCCGCTGACCGTGCGTCTTGGCCTGAACGGTGCGCTGGCGATCCGCGACGTACTGCTGGCACGCAGCGAAGAGGCGCTTGCGGATCAGCAGCGCGGCGAACAGACGCAGGCGTTCCGGGACGTGGTGGATGCGATTATTGCCGGAGGCGGAATGGTCGGCGGTCTGGGTGAGCGCTACACCCGCGTGGCGGCGGCGCACGCGGTGCACAACGGCTTAACCGTGCTGCCGCAGACGGAAAAATACCTGCACGGCACCAAGGTGGCCTACGGCATTCTGGTGCAGAGCGCCCTGCTCGGTCAGGACGACGTGCTGGCGCAGCTGGTGGCGGCGTACCAGCGCTTCAATCTGCCGACCACGCTTCGCGAGCTGGACGTCGATATTCACAACCGCGACGAGCTGGATAAGGTCATTGCCCACACCCTGCGCCCGGTGGAGTCGATTCACTATCTGCCGGTGACGTTAACGCCTGAGGTGCTGCGCGCCGCGTTTGAGAAGGTGGAATCCTTCAGCCGTTAATCGCGCCGACGGGCTATACCTAATGATGATTCTCTCCACTCTTGCAACGAGGTCATCATGCAGATCGATTTAACAGGTAAAAAGGCGCTGGTTACTGGCGCCAGTCGTGGGCTGGGGCTGCGGGGCAAATTTCCGGCACCGGTCTGGACGTGGACGTGGACGGCGGTTTGAACGCCTGATCGCATCTTTTTCTGCAAGCCTCTGTCGCCCGGCAGAGGCCTGTTCGAGGCGCCTCGACGATTCGCGTTTTGCCGCTTTCTCGCGGTTTTTCTCCGCTCTACAGTAACCCATAAGAAATTCGGAATTTATCTAATAGTCTTATTATTTCCTTATTTTTTGTGTGGGCGTACAGTGGAGGTACGGATGAAGATTGTCTGGTCAAAGACCGCTGAGAAGCAATTTTCTAAAATCGATACGCGATATCAGAACCGCATTAAATTCAGGCTGGAGAAGATGGATGATAAAACATCACCTGTCGCGGATATCAAGAAATTATCATCTCCCGAAAACCACTACAGGCTGCGATTAGGTGATTACAGGGTAATTTACACCTTCGGGGATCCGCCGGGTGATATCTGCTACGTAGTGGCGGTTAAACGCCGGACAACAACCACCTACCTTCATGAGGAGCATACGGAATATGACTGTTCAGTTCATAAAGGATAAAGAAGGGAAAAAACAGTATGTTGTCATTCCTTATAGTGAATATTTTCGCATGCGTTTAGCCACGCTTGAGTATGACGATGAGGATGAAAGCGACTGGGAAGACATCCCTTATGAATCAGATATCTACGATAACGTAGGTTTACCGGGGGAAGTGTGCGACGTCATGCATAACGAGAACGTCAGCCTACAGGCCGCCTGGCGCATTTTACGCGGCATGTCCCAGCAGGAGGTGGCGGAGAAGCTTGGCATCAGCCAGTCCGCCGTGTCACAGCTGGAAGCGCTGGACTCCCGACCGCAAAAGCGCACCCGCGAAAAGCTGGCGGCAATTTACGGCTGTAAACAGGAGCAGATCAGCCTCTATTTACCAAAAGAGGGTTAACAGCACTTCGCCCCGCCCTTGCCGCCGTAGCGGGCGTCCTGACGGTCGCGGAAAAATTCTTCGTAGGTCATGGGCGTCTGGTCCGGGTGGTTGACGCGCATATGCTCGACGTAGTTGTCGTAATCCGGCACGCCAATCATCATTTTAGCGGCCTGGCCCAGGTATTTACCTGCTTTGGAAAGGGTGTCGAACATAGTTCTGATCTCACAGGAAATGTAGGCCGGGTAAGGCGAAGCCGCCACCCGGCACACGGGTTAATGCGCCCCTTTCGCCTGGGTGACAATCTCGTCCAGGTTCTCAGGCATTGGCTCATACGGCGTCTCTTTCGCCGTCGGTTTGTCGACTTTCAACGCCGCCAGCGCGGTTTTCAGAGAATACAACGCCAGCACCACAACCACCACCATAAAGAAGATGGTCAGCCCGGCGTCCAGACGGTTATTAAACACCAGCTGCGACAGTTGAGATTCGGTGTACTGTGCCGGGATCTTACCGCTGTCGATCATCGCCTGGAACTTGTTGGCGATCGCCAGGAAGCCCACCTTATTGTCCGGGCTGAAGGCTTTCTGCCAGCCCGCGGTCAGGGTACAGATCAGCAGCCACGCCGTTGGCACCAGCGCCACCCATGCGTAACGCTGGCGCTTCATCTTGAACAGAACTACGGCACAGAGCATCAGGGCCATGCCCGCCAGCATCTGGTTGGCGATACCGAACAGCGGCCACAGGGTGTTAATCCCGCCGAGCGGATCGACCACGCCCTGATGCAGGAAGTAGCCCCACGCCAGCACGCACAGCGCCGTCGCCAGCAGGTTAGCCGGGAGTGAATCGGTACGCTTCAGGTTCGGGGAGATCACCCCCAGCAGATCCTGCAACATAAAGCGCGCCGCACGCGTACCGGCATCCACCGCCGTCAGAATAAACAGCGCCTCGAACAGAATGGCGAAGTGATACCAGAACGAGACATCCATCAGCCCGCCCAGCGCGCCGTGCAGAATGTAGGCCATGCCCACCGCCAGCGTTGGCGCCCCGCCTGCGCGGGAGATAATTGACTGCTCGCCGACCTCATTAGCGATATGCGTCAACGTTTCAGGGGTAATCGCAAAGCCCCAGCCGCTGACCACCTGCGCGGCAGAGGCAACCACGTCAACGGTGCCGGCCGGGGCCAGTACCGCCATTGGGCTGTTCATCGCAAAGTAAACGCCCGGGTCAATAATACAGGCCGAAACCAGCGCCATAATCGCCACGAAGGATTCCATCAGCATGCCGCCGTAGCCAATCAGGCAGGCCTGATTTTCATTCGCCAGCATCTTCGGCGTGGTTCCGGAGGCGATCAGCGCGTGGAAGCCCGACACCGCGCCGCAGGCGATGGTGATAAACAGGAACGGGAACAGGTTGCCGGTCCAGACCGGGCCGGTGCCGTCAATAAATTTGGTCAGCGCAGGCATGGTCAGGGTCGGGCGCATAATCAGAATGCCGATCGCCAGCCCGACGATGGTGCCGATTTTCAGGAAGGTGGAGAGGTAGTCACGCGGGGCCAGCAGCAGCCACACCGGCAGCACCGCCGCCACAAAGCCGTAGCCCACCAGCATCCAGGTCAGTTGCACGCCGGTGAAGTCGAAGAACGGCGCCCAGGTCGGGCTTTCCGCTACCCAGCCGCCGGAGATAATGGCAAACACCAGGAACACCAGGCCAATAACTGAAACTTCACCAATGCGCCCCGGACGCAGATAGCGGATATAGATCCCCATAAACAGCGCCAGCGGAATGGTGAAGGCGACGGTATAGGTTCCCCACGGGCTGTGGGTCAAGGCTTTCACCACGATCATCGCCAGCACCGCGAGGATGATCACCATGATCATAAAGGTCGCCACCAGCGCAATAACCCCGGCGGTTGCGCCCATCTCCTCTTTCACCAGCTCACCCAGCGAACGACCGTCGCGGCGGGTGGAGACGAACAGCACCATGAAGTCCTGCACCGCGCCCGCCAGCACCACCCCCGCGAGGATCCAGATCATCCCTGGCAGGTAGCCCATCTGCGCGGCCAGTACCGGCCCCACCAGCGGGCCTGCCCCGGCAATCGCCGCGAAATGGTGACCGAACAGCACTTTTTTATCGGTCGGCACGTAGTCCAGCCCGTCGTTATGACGCACGGCCGGCGTCATGCGCGTGCCGTCTACGCCCAGTACCGTCTTAGCGATATAGCGGCCATAAAAACGGTATGCGATTAGATAAATGCAGACGGAGGCGACGACGATCCACAGCGCGTTGATCTGCTCCCCCCGGTTGAGGGCGATATAGCCCAGGGCAAAGGCTCCCACCACGGAGAGCACCGCCCACGTAAGGTATTTCCCTGAGTTGTTCATAGTTGTTGTCCGTTGTTGTGAAACAGTGAGATGTTACATTTTGTTTCTAGAACAACGGATAAAATTTAACAACTTTGAAACGCAATAATGCGTGGTCAAACCAGAGATTTACACCACAGTGTTAAGCCGATCACTTTCAGCTGAATGACTTACCCCAACACCATCGTACTCAACCGACAGGTACAGCACCGCCGCCCCTGCTCGTCGAACACCACGATCTCCCAGCTCTGGCTGGAACGGCCCAGATGCAGCGGCTGACACACGCCGCGTACCTTACCGTGAGAGACCGCGCGGTGGTGCGTGGCATTCAGTTCCGTGCCCACCACGTTCTGCCCGTCACGGGTCATCAGAAAACCGGCCATTGAGCCCAGCGTTTCCGCCAGCGCCGCCGAGGCGCCGCCATGCAGCAGGCCAAACGGCTGGTGGGTGCGGGCATCCACCGGCATCTCTGCTTCCAGCGTATCGTCCCCGAGGCGGGTATAGACGATGCCAAGGTGCCCCACCATCGTATTCAGGCTGGTGGCGTTCAGCTCCTCGAGCGTTAAATGACGTTTCCAGATCATTACGCCCCCAGCGTGGAGCCGCCGTCCACCACGATATCCTGCAAGGTGATATGGCTGGCGGCATCGGATGCCAGGAACAGCACGGTCGCAGCAATCTCCTGTGGACGGGCAATTTTACCGAGCGGAATGCCGAGCTTGAACTGCTCGCCAAAGCCGCGAATGCGCCGCTGTTCCGCATCATCGCTGGTCCACAGGGTGCGCTGCATGTCGGTATCCGTTGAACCCGGCGACACCAGGTTACAGCGTACGCCGCTGCCCGCCAGTTCCAGCCCGACGGTCAGCGCCAGGCTTTTCAGCGCCGCTTTCGACGCGCCGTAGGCGCTCATGCCGATGCGCGGCGTATGCGCCGCGTCAGAGGCCACCGTCACAATCGCCCCCCCCTGCTGATGACGGAACTGGCCCATCGTCTGCTGGAACAGGTTGAACGCGCCGCCGACGTTGACCGCAAAGGTCTGCTGCCAGTCCTCCTGCGAGAGCTGATCCGTCGCGCCCATACGCAGAATGCCCGCCGCGTTAACCAGCACATCGAGCCGCTCAAGGCTGCTGAGCAAACGCCCGCAGACGTCACTCGCCTGCGCCGCATCCGCCACGTCCAGCGTTTCGGTGGCAAACGGATATTCGCCGTGAGGGAAAGCCAGATCGAACCCGGTCACCTGCGCCCCGGCCTCCACAAATGCCAGCGCGGTCGCATAACCAATGCCCTTACCCGCGCCCGTCACCCAGACCGTTTTACCGGTGAAATCAAAAGCCATCACTTCACCTCGCGGGAGAGCAGCGCCCACCAGGCATCGAGGGTCGGATTTTTTGCCAGCATCACGAAATCAATGTCGCCGTGCACTTTGCGCCAGCGGGCGGCCAGCGCCATCATCCTCACTGAATCCAGACCGTAGTCGATCAGGTTTTCGTCATCCATCGGCTCGTCGGACTCGTCCAGCAGCGGCAGGATCAGCTCACGCAGCGCGGCTTTCGTTGTCGGAACGGACGGCAGCAGCTCGTCGGTCATCACCACGCGGCCCGAACGTCCTGCCACGTATTTCAGCGACATCAGGTGCTCGTCGCGGGTGAAATCCGCCAGCGCGTCGGCGATAAAGAACGGTTTGATGTCGCGCATAAAGGCGTCGGTGGCGGTGGTCATGCAGCCGATGTGGGCGTACACGCCGGTGATCAAAAGCTGGTTGCGCCCGGTCTCTTTAAGCATCTGCTCCAGCGGCGAGCGGTGAAACGCGCTGTAGCGCCACTTCACCAGCACGGTGTCCGCTTCGTCCGGGGTCAGCTCAGCGACGATGCGCTGCTGCTCCGGCGAGCGAGTCAGGCCCGGCCCCCACATATCGTTCAGCAGGGCGCGGTCTTCATCGCTCTGATCTTTCGGCTGCGCGGTGTAGTACACCGGAATATTGTGCTCTTTGCAGTACGCGCGCAGTTTAGCGATGTTCGCCACTACCTGCTGCATCATGTCGCTATTTTCGCCCCAGAAGTTCAGGAAGTACTCCTGCATATCGTGGATCAGCAGCGCGGCGCGCTCCGGTTCAAACGCCCAGTTCACTTTACTGGTCGGCAGTTCGGCGGCGGTTGGCAGCGCGTATGCGGTTAATTTTGGAATGGCCATTCTCTGTTCCTCAGCCCCGGGCGCGTTCAGCAAGCCACAGGCGCAACTGTTTCTTATCAACTTTGCCGACCGGCGTGAGCGGAAGCGCATCCACGCTCTCCACGCGGTCCGGCAGCTTAAATTCGGCGACGCCCTGCTCGCGCAGGAAGCGGCGCACCTCCACCGCGCGCAGGGGCTGTTTCATCACCAGGTACGCGCAGCTTTTTTCGCCCAGCAGGCTGTCTTCCATGCTCACCAGCGCGGCGTGGATCACCGCGTCGTGGCGCAGCAGCAGGTTTTCGATCTCTTCGGCGGCGATCTTCTCGCCACCGCGGTTGATCTGATCTTTCTCGCGCCCCTGCACGGTGATGTAACCCTGCTCATCGATGGCGATCAGATCGCCCGAGCAGTAGAAACCGTTGGCATCAAAGGCGCTGGCGTTGTGTTCCGGGCTATTGAAATAGCCGCGGAAGGTGTAAGGGCCGCGCGTCATCAGACGCCCGACTTCCCCGCGCGGCAGCGGGTTGCCGTCCTCGTCCGCCACCCACACTTCATCGTCCGGGCACATCGGGCGGCCCTGGGTATTGATGATGCGCTCCGGCGCATCGTCGAGGGCGGTGTAGTTCACCAGCCCTTCCGCCATGCCAAACACCTGCTGAAGCTGGCAGCCAATTTCCGCCGGAATACGTGCCGCAAGCGTGGCGGAGAGACGTGCGCCGCCTACCTGGAGCAGTTCAAGGGATTTCAGCTGGGCGTTCCCCGCGCCGTCGGCAATCGCCTGCAACCACAGGCTGACCGCGGGCGGCACCAGTGAGGTGACGTTTATCTGATGCTGCTCAATCAGCGGGAAGCAGAGCGTGGCGCTCGGATCGTTCGCCAGCACCACGCAGCCGCCCGCGGTGAAGACGCCTAACGATCCCGGCGAGCTCATGGCGTAGTTATGCGCCGCGGGAAGCGCGTTCAGATAGCGGGTGTGCGCAGTGATACCGCAGATTTCGTTGCTGCGACGGATGCTGTAGTCGTAGTCGTTGTGCGTACGCGGGATCAGCTTCGGCGTGCCGGTGCTGCCGCCGGAGAGCTGGAAGAACGCCACTTCGTCGGCGGGCGTCGGGTTCGGGATGAAATTGTCCGCCGGGCGTGCAATCGCCGCCTCCAGCGCGTGTTCGCCCTTATCGCCGCGTAGCAGCACAACGCGTACCGAGCGATGCGCATCCACAAAGGTATTGAGAAAATCATCACCCGCGAACAGCGTGTGGTCGCGGTCGGCAATCAGCACGGCGGGTTTGATCTGCTCCGCGTAGGCGTTGAGTTCGCTGCGCTGATGGCTAAAGAGCGCGTTGACCGGTGCGACGCCGATTTGCAGCAGCGCGAAGAAGGTGATGTAGAACTCGGCCACGTTGCCGAGCTGCACCAGCGCGGTCTCGCCGCGATGCAGCCCCTGCGCCTGAAGGACAGACGCCAGATTCGTCACCGCCTGATTAAACGCGCGGTAGGTGATGCGGCGATCGCCGTCAATTATCGCGACCGCATCGTTGTCCGCATGGTCCGTCAGGATGTGGGTCAGCGGCAGATCCTGCCAGTAGCATTTTTCACGGTAGCGGCGGGCAAAATCCTCAGGCCAGCGGGTAAAAGGGATGGTCATGAGTATTCCTTAGTGCAAACCAAACACGTTGAGCATGGTGGAGAGCTTCACGCCCGTCTCGCGCCACTCGCCCACCGGGGAGGAAGCAGGCACAATACCCGCGCCGGCAAACAGGCGAACGGTATTTTGATGCAGCCGCGCGCAGCGGATAGTTACCACCCACTCGCCGTTACCTTCGCTGTCGCACCAGCCGACGATGCCGCCGAACAGCTCACGATCGAACGGCTCCAGCTCGGCAATCAGCTCTTTTGCCGCCTGATGCGGGAAGCCGCTCAGCGCTGGCGTCGGGTGCAGCAGACAGGCCAGCGTCAGGGCGTTCTCGTTTTCACGCGCGTCACCTTCTACCGGCGTCGCCAGATGCCACAGCGTCGGGGTGGTGATGAGCTGCGGGGAAGCCGGCATGGTCAGATGATGGCTGCGCGGTTCCAGAATGGTTTTCATCGCCTGCGTTACCAGGTCGTGCTCGTGACGGTCTTTTTCGGAGGCCAGCAGCTTAGTGCCCGCTTCGCGATCCAGCACATCGTCCGGCTGACGGCGCGCAGAGCCCGCCAGCGGCAGCGAGCTAAAGTGCGCGCCCTCTTTACGCAGCAGCAGTTCCGGGCTGGCGCCCAGCAGCACGCCGCCGTCTTCCAGCGGTACGTGGAAGTTAAAGCTCGCCGGGTTCTGGGCGATAAGACGCTCCATCAGCGCGCTGCTATCAATCTGTTTGTCGGTGGCGATATCAATCAGGCGCGACAGCACCACCTTATTCACCTGCGGCGTGGCGGTGAGCGACGCGGCGCGGGCGACCATCTCCTCGAAAACCGGCTGCGGCGGGATCTCGGTGCGTTGTTGCACATTCAGCGTCTGCGCGCCGGAGGCGTAGCGTGCGGACTGCTGACGCGCCGGGCGAGAGAAGGTTTGCCAGCGTTGCGGAATAAACAGCGATGACGGTTTGCGGGTATCGAAGGGGATCGCCCCTACCATCACCGGATGGGCAATGCCGCTGTTTTTCGCATTCTGGAAAGCCTGAGCTAATTTCTGCTGAAAGGGGCCCGCCGGATCGTCACCGCCGACGGCGGGTTCAGAAAAACGGGCAAAACAGCCTGACGTGGTAAAACTGCGATAGGGCGACATAAAGAAAAAGCTGTCTGATTGCAGCGTGGTCGCGGTGTGCTGAAGGTCCTCAGCCAATGACGTATCCATATCATCCTCCTAAAATGATAAAAGCAGTAATAATGATTATCATTTATATTTTCGTCGGCTAACCTAATCCCACATCGCCCTGGTGTCAACCGCAGAGCAAACAACTTGTGCGACTAACGCTTGCATACCTTCCCCGCAATCATGAAAATGAGAAGCATTAACTTCAACAAAAACAGGATGCCGCTCTGTGAAACTCCCTGCCGTTTGCCGTAATGCCTTTCTTTTAACAGGACTTTTTGTTTTAGGACTAACCTCAGCGACGGCCGCCGACTGGCCGCGTCAGGTCACAGACAGCCGCGGCGTACATACGCTTGAGAGCAAACCGACGCGCATTGTCTCCACCAGCGTGACCCTAACCGGCTCCCTGCTGGCCATTGACGCCCCGGTTATTGCCAGCGGAGCCACCACGCCAAACAACCGCGTGGCGGATGCACAGGGCTTTTTACGTCAGTGGGGCGATATCGCGAAACAGCGTAAGGTTGCCCGGCTGTACATCGGCGAGCCGAGCGCCGAAGCGGTCGCGGCCCAGATGCCGGACCTGATTTTGATCAGCGCCACCGGCGGGGATTCCGCGCTGGCGCTCTACGATCAGCTTTCCGCCATCGCCCCGACGCTTATCATTAACTACGACGACAAAAGCTGGCAGGAACTGCTGACCCAGCTGGGGACGATCACCGGGCAGGAAACACAGGCCGCAGAGCGCATCGCTGCCTTCGATAAACAGCTCGCCCAGGTGAAGCAGCAGATGAAGCTGCCGCCGCAGCCGGTGAACGCCATCGTCTACACCGCCGCGGCGCACACGGCGAACCTGTGGACGACAGACTCGGCTCAGGGCAAGCTGCTGCACCAGCTGGGCTTCACGCTGGCGGCGTTACCTGATGGATTGCACACCTCGCAAAGCCAGGGCAAGCGTCACGACATTATTCAGCTGGGCGGGGAAAACCTGGCGACGGGGCTGAACGGCGAAGGGCTGTTCGTGTTTGCCGGCGACCAGAAAGACGTGGACGCGATTTACGCCAATCCGCTGCTGGCGCATCTGCCGTCGGTCAAGAACAAGCGCGTCTGGGCGCTGGGAACGGAGACGTTCCGCCTGGATTATTACAGCGCGTTGTTGGTGTTGCAGCGTTTGAATTCAATTTTTAAATAAGTGGCACGTTTCCCGTAGGCCCGGTAAGCGCAGCGCCACCGGGCGTTTTGTCGGGTGGCGGCTACGCCTTACCCGACCTACAGGTTCTGCCTGAACCGACGCAACTCCACCAAAACCGCCAATAAAATTACGCCAACCACGGCTAACACAAACCCGCTGCTGCTCGCCGACGCCACCGGGGTCATTATCGCCCCCAGCCCGCCGAGGATCGCTGCGCCAATCGCATCGCCCGTGACGTTCTGCGCCGTCCACAGGCCGTTAATGCGCCCGAGCATCCCTTCCGGCGTCTGGGTCTGGATCAGGGTGTACTGTAAAAGAGAGCTGACCGCGCTCAGCCAGCCAAAAATCACCAGACACATCACCCCCAGCGCCCACACCGGCATCAGGCTGAAGAAACCAATCGCGATAAACGAGGCCAGCGTCGCCACCAGCATGATTAACCCCGGTCTCGCGCTCTGCGCCAGATTTCCGCTGGTCAGCGCCCCGCACGCGGCGCCGAGCGGAATGGCGGCGTACAGCACCCCAATCTCTGAGGCGCTCATCTGCCACTCGCCCGCCAGCGCCGGGTACAACACGCGCACGGCGCTCGCCATCGTCAGCAGGCCGCCGAGCAGCGCAATGCCGCCAATCAGCGGGTTGCTGAACAGAAAACGAATCGCGGCCATCAGGGACTTCAGCGGATGCTCGCGCGGCTGCGGCGGCGGTGGCAGGAGCGGCAGACGCAGCAGCGTCAGGGTGGTGATAAAGGTTCCCGCCGCGGCAAGGCCGTAGTTCCACGCCACGTTGCCGGTCGCCA
This sequence comes from Enterobacter sp. BIDMC 27, assembly GCF_000534415.1. Classification (NCBI taxonomy): domain Bacteria; kingdom Pseudomonadati; phylum Pseudomonadota; class Gammaproteobacteria; order Enterobacterales; family Enterobacteriaceae; genus Enterobacter; species Enterobacter sp. BIDMC 27. Next base: position 2,108,915 of record NZ_KI973178.1, on the reverse strand, counting down.
GCAGCAGGCCGCCGACCATCGGCGAAATCACCGATCCCAGACGCACGGTGAGCATGGTGATCGCCCCCGCCTGCATCAGGTTCTCGCGCCCGACCAGCGCGGGCGTGGCCGCCAGCAGCGCCGTCACGCCTAACGAGGCAAAAAAGCCGTCCCACAGGCCCAGGGCATAAATCGCCATCAGCGACGGCTCCGGCAGCATTGCGTTCAGACACAGCCCGACAAAGCCCACCCCGCAGGTGCCGCGCGCCAGCAGGATCAGTTTTTTACGCTCGTAGCGGTCCGCCAGCACGCCGCCCACCATCAGGCCGATAAACATCGCCCCGCCGGTTAAGGTGACGGATAACCCCACCAGCCAGCTGGAGTGGGTCATGGTCTGGATCTGTACCGGCACGGCGACCCCGAGCAGGCCGAGGGATAAAATGGAGATAAAGCGGGCGATAAAAACCGCTCGAAACGCCGGGTGCGTTTTCAGCAGGCTGAGGTTGAGCAGCCAGGATTTTTGATTCATGACAAGGCCTTGAGGTATCGGTCTACCATTTCCATGGGCGCACATGCTAACATAGCCAAATAAGATAGATAACGATAATTACTATCATTATCACATCATGGACGTTGCTATGTCGTTTTCCTCTTCCGCGGTGCGCGCCGTAGCCGTGCCCGTTTTATTGCTGCTGTTGATCCTTGCGATTGCACTCAGTTTGCTGGTTGGCGCGAAGCCGCTGCCCGCGTCCGTTATTGTCGATGCGCTCTCCGGTACCTGCCAGAGCGCCGACTGCATTATCGTGCTCGACGCCCGCCTGCCCCGCACCCTTGCCGGCCTGCTGGCCGGTGGCGCACTCGGGCTTGCCGGTGCCCTGATGCAAACCCTCACCCGCAACCCGCTGGCGGACCCTGGCATTCTCGGCGTGAACTCTGGTGCCAGTTTCGCCATTGTGCTCGGCGCGGCGCTGTTTGGTTTCACCTCTCCGTCTGAACAGCTGGTGATGGCCTTCTGCGGCGCGCTGGCCGCCTCGCTGGTGGTGGCCTTTACCGGCAGCCAGGGCGGCGGACAGCTCAGCCCGGTACGTCTGACACTGGCGGGCGTGGCGCTCGCGGCGGTGCTGGAAGGCTTATCGAACGGCATCGCCCTGCTCAACCCGGACGTGTATGACCAGCTGCGCTTCTGGCAGGCCGGTTCGCTGGATATCCGTACCCTTGATACCCTGAAAGTGGTGGCATTCCCGGTGTTTATCTCTGCCGCCGTAGCGCTGTGTTTAAGCCGGGCGCTCAACAGCCTGAGCCTCGGCAGCGACACCGCGACCGCCCTCGGCAACCGCGTGGCGCGCACGCAGCTGACGGGCCTGCTTGTCATCACCGTGCTGTGCGGCAGCGCGACCGCCGTCGTCGGGCCGATTGCCTTTATCGGCCTGATGATGCCGCACATGGCGCGCTGGCTGGTGGGGGCGGATCACCGCTGGTCACTGCCGGTCACGCTGCTGGCGACCCCTGCCCTGCTGCTGTTTGCCGACGTACTGGGCCGCCTGCTGGTGCCGGGTGAATTGCGCGTCTCGGTGGTCAGCGCCTTTATCGGCGCGCCGGTGCTGATCTTCCTGGTACGACGCAGACGCGGGGGTGGCGCATGATGGCCCCGTCCCGTCGATTACTCACCAGCGTCGCCCTGCTGGTCGTCGCCAGTCTGCTGCTGGCGGTCTGGAGCCTGCAAAGCGGTGCCGTAACGCTTGATTTCGCGCAGGTCTTTCATGCTCTCACCGGCAGCGCGCCGCGTAACATCACCATGGTGGTCACCGAATGGCGACTGCCGCGCGTGGCGATGGCGATCCTGGTTGGCGCGGCGCTCGGCGTCAGCGGCGCAATATTCCAGTCGCTGATGCGTAACCCCCTCGGCAGCCCGGACGTGATGGGCCTGAATACCGGCGCGTGGAGCGGCGTGCTGGTGGCGATGGTGCTGTTCGGGCAGCATCTCATGGCCATTACCTTTACGGCGATGGCGGGCGGCATTCTCACCTCCCTGCTTATCTGGGCCCTGGCCTGGCGCAACGGCATCGACACCTTCCGCCTGATCATCATCGGGATCGGCATCCGCGCGATGCTGATGGCGTTTAACACCTGGCTTCTGCTACAGGCGTCGCTGGAAACCGCACTCTCCGCCGGGCTGTGGTACGCCGGTTCCCTCAACGGTCTGACGTGGGGAAAAACCTGGCCCGCCGCGCCGCTGATTATCCTGATGTTTATTGGCGCGTTGCTGCTGGTCAGGCGCATGCGCCTGCTGGAGATGGGCGACGACAGCGCCTGCGCGCTGGGCGTGAGCGTAGAGCGCTCGCGCCTGATGCTGATGCTGGTGGCGGTCTTGCTGACCGCAGCGTCTACCGCCATCGCCGGGCCGATCTCGTTTATTGCCCTTGTCGCGCCGCATATCGCGCGGCGACTTAGCGGCACCGCGCGCTGGGGATTAACCCAGGCAGCGCTGTGCGGCGCAGTATTACTGCTGGCCGCCGATCTCTGCGCTCAGCAGCTGTTTACGCCTTATCAACTGCCGGTGGGCGTGGTGACCGTCAGCCTCGGCGGGATTTACCTCATCGTCTTGCTCGTTCAGGAGTCACGCAAGAAATGACAGATTCAACACCCCGCTTGCGCGGCGAAAACTTGACCCTCGGCTACGGTAAAAAAATCATTGCCCGGGACTTATCCGTTGCCATTCCGGACGGCCACTTCACCGCCATCATCGGGCCAAACGGCTGCGGCAAATCGACATTGCTGCGCACGCTGAGCCGCCTGATGTCGCCGGTTGAGGGCAGCGTGTTCCTCGACGGGGAGCAGATCCAGCGCTTCGCCAGCAAAGAGGTGGCGCGCCGAATTGGGCTGCTGGCGCAAAACGCCACCACGCCGGGGGATATTACCGTGCAGGAGCTGGTCTCCCGCGGGCGCTATCCGCACCAGCCGCTGTTTACCCGCTGGCGCAAGGAGGACGACGAGGCCGTGAAGCGCGCGATGCAGGCGACGGGCATCACCGATCTGGCCCAGCAAAGCGTCGATACCCTCTCCGGCGGACAGCGCCAGCGCGCGTGGATCGCGATGGTGCTGGCGCAGGAGACCTCCATCATGCTGCTGGACGAGCCGACGACCTGGCTGGATATCAGCCATCAGATTGACCTGCTGGAGCTGCTGAGAGAGCTGAACCGTACGCAGGGGTACACCCTGGCGGCAGTGCTGCACGACTTAAACCAGGCGTGCCGCTACGCGACGCATCTGATTGCGTTGCGCGACGGCGAGATTGTGGCGCAGGGCGCGCCGAAAGAGATTGTGACGCCGGATCTGATCGCGCGGATCTACGGCATGCGCTGCATGATTATTGAGGATCCGGTGGCGGGTACGCCGTTGGTGGTGCCGTTGGGTCGGCGGTAATTGCCGGGTGGCGGCTACGCCTTACCCGGCCTACATTTCGCTCCCGTAGGCCCGGTAAGCGCAGCGCCACCGGGCATTTGCACTATCCAAAAATTTCCTTCAGTACCGGCCCAATCTTTTCAAACGCCTGCGGTGAAATGATATCCACGTGGGCGCAGTCCTGGCTGTACACCTCCAGCTCATCCACCCACGGCGCCCACGCGGCCTGCGGATCCAGGGTTCGCGTTCGCTCGGCGACAAACAGCGTCGCTTTACCGTCAAACCGCGCGCTGTGCGCCGTGGTGAGCAGCCGCACCGCGTCCGCATAGTTGCCTTCAATGGCGTTAAACAACTCGCTGGAGCCCTGCCCCTGCTGGGCAGCGATAAACGCCTGGCGTTCGCGCTCAATTTCCGCCAGCACCTCCGGATCGAGGCCGTTGGCCTCTTTCTCCGCCCAGTTCTGGGTTTCCGGCGGCCAGGTATCCAGCAGGCCGAGGAACGCTACGTCTTCACCCTGCTCGCGCAGACGCGCCGCAATGCCCTGCGCCAGCGTGCCGCCGAGGGAATAGCCGAACAGATAATACGGCCCCTGCGGCTGTTGCTTACGCAACGTGTTCAGATGATGTTCGATCACCGCATCGAGATCCGCACACTGCTGCATCGGCCCCTCAGGCCGGGGAGACTGAATGCCGACGATTGACCAGCGCGGGCTGAGGTAGCGCGCCAGGACGCTAAACTGCCAGGCAAAGCCGGACGCCGGATGGAAGCAGAACAGCGTCGGGCCGTTGCTTTCACGCAGCGGGAGAACGGTTTCATACCCCAGACGCTGCGCCTGCTCGTCGCTCATCTGCGAGTCCAGCAGGCCGCTAAGCTTACTCACCGTCGAGGCGACCATAACCTGCCCCGGCGTGACCTTGCGGTTAAACGCGCGGCTAAGCTGAGCCGCGAGGCGCATCGCCAGCAGCGAGTGGCCGCCGAGGGCAAAAAAATCGGCTTCGATATCGTTCACCGCGCAGCCCAGCAGGGCAGAAAACGCCTGCGCGACGACGGCTTCGGTTTGCGTCTCCGGCGCGCGGCCGGTGGTTTTACTGGTCAGTTCCGGCAGCGGCAGCGCCTTGCGATCCAGCTTGCCATTGGCGCTGAGCGGCAGCGCGCTGATTTGCAGCAGCACCACCGGCACCATATGCGGCGGCAGCTGGGCTTTGAGTGAGGCAAGCAACGCGTCGCGATCCAGCGGTAAGCCGGATTCAGAGACGACGTAGCCCACCAGCTGGCGGGCATCGCCGCCCATGGCAGCCGCCTGGTTGAACACGCAGGCGTGCGCCACCGCCTGGGCCACATCCGGCAGCGCGAGCATCGCCCGGTCGATTTCGCCCAGCTCGATGCGCTGGCCGCGGATTTTCAGCTGATCGTCGCTGCGGCCCAGATATTCCACCGCGCCGTTGTCCAGCCAGCGGGCAACGTCCCCGGTGCGGTACATTCGCTCGCCGGGGGCAAACGGATCGGCGATAAAGCGGCTGGCGGTAAGGTCGGGGCGTCCCAGATACCCCTGCGCCAGCTGAATGCCGGTGAGATACAGATCCCCCGCCACGCCGAACGGCACCGGGCGCATCATCGCGTCCAGAATGCGCAGCCCCGTATTCCACACCGGGAAGCCGATCGGCACGCTGTTGCCTTCCACCGCCGCCAGCTCGGGGCCAAACGCCGGATACCAGCTCACATCCACCGCCGCTTCGGTTGGGCCATAGAGGTTGTGCAGCGGCGCATGGGTGAGCTGTTCCCACTCGCGACATAGCGCAGTCGGCAGCGCTTCGCCGCTACAGAACACCTGCTTCAGCGTCCTGCAACAGTCGACGTTTTCCGGCGTCAGCGAGGCGACGAACGCCGCCAGCATCGACGGCACGAAGTGGGTGGTGGTTACGCCATATTCTGCGAAGAAGCTCTGCATCGCCTGCGGATCGCGGTGCGCGTCCGGCTCCGCCATCACCAGCTTCGCCCCGGCGATAAACGGCCACCAGAACTCCCACACCGACACGTCAAAGCTGCACGGCGTTTTCTGCGCCACCACGTCATGCGCCGCCAGTGGATAATGATCCTGCATCCATTTCAGGCGGTTAACGATGGCGGTATGGCCGACCATCACCCCTTTTGGACGCCCCGTCGAACCGGAAGTAAAGATGATGTACGCGGTCTGCTCCGGCTTCGCCAGGCGCAGAGGTTCAGCATCGGTGGCCGGTAATAGTGTGTTGTAACTAAAAGTGGCGATCGGCAGATCGTTAAAGCGCGGAAGCTGCTCGTCGGTGGTAATGAGCAGCGACGGCTTCGCGTCCTCCAGCATCATCCGCAGACGGTCATCCGGGTAACCGGTATCCAGCGGCAGCCAGGCGGCGCCAGCTTCAACAATCCCGTGCAGCGCCAGGGTCAGGAACACCGAGCGCGGGAGCGCCACCGCCACGCTGTCGCCCGGCTTCACGCCGTGCGCGCGCAGCAGGTTTGCCAGCGCGACCACCTGCTCGCGCATCTGGCGGTAGTTCAGTTCAGTATGGGCATCCGCCAGCGCGGGGGCGTCCGGCGTTTTGCTCGCCTGCTCCGCGACCAGATCTGCCAGCGTGGTGGACGGCAGCGCCAGCCCGGTATCGTTGATGCGCGCCAGCCGGGCGTATTCCTGCTCTGATACGGTTTCCACGTCGCCACAGCTCAGGTCCGGATTGGCGGCAAACTGCGTCAGCATTGCGTTCAGGCGCGCCGCGTGTCCCTTCAGCGTCGCCTCGTCGTAACGCTGCCCGTTGGCGAGGATCTCAATGTTCAGTCCACCCTGCTCGTCCGGGAACAGCGCCAGCTCCAGATCGTTCACCGGGCCGGTTGCCAGCGTATGGGTGATGGCTTCCACGCCATCGATATCCAGCTGATAATCGAACACCTTAACGTTCAGCACCGGACCAAAAAGGGCTTCGTCGCCTGCGGCACGTCCGCTGTCGCGCACGATCTGCTCGGCGTCGTAACGCTGATGGCGGCGCATCTTTTTCAGCTGGTTCGCCAGGCGCAGCGCCAGTTCCGGCAGGCTCTCCTGCGGGCGAATATTCACCGCCAGCGGCAGGACGTTGAGCACCGGTCCGGTCGCGGTCAGCGCGGCGGAGCCCATGCGGCGCATAAAGATAAACCCGGCGGCGTAGTCCAGCCGTCCGGTCAGGCGGCCCAGCCACAGCGCCACCAGCGCAAGGGCCAGATCGGTACGCTGCGCCTGGCCTGCCATCTGTGCAAGCTGGCTGAACGCACGGCCGTCCATCGCAATTTTCAGGCGCAGGATATCGGTGGTGGCGGCGCGTCCCGGCAGCGGCGCGGAAGAGAGCGAGACCGGAGAAGGAAGCTGTTTGCGTTGTTCGGCCCAGAAAGCACCGTCGCGCTGATACGCCTCGCTGTCGCGATAGCGCTGATACTCCTCCACCACCTCGGCGAACGGGGTGAACGGCGAGGCCGGCGTGGATTCACCTTTCTGCCACGCAGCGTAAATGGCGGTGATCTGACGGGTAATAGCAGGGAAGCTGAAGCCATCTACCACCAGATGATGATACCGCTGATACCAGTACCAGTGGCTTTCTCCCACCTGAATCAGCTGGTGAAACGCCAGCGGCTGACCGCTGTCGACGCGCAGGTTCTGGTTGAGATCGGCCTCCATCAGCGCCACGGCGGCGTCGTGGGAGTCAACGCGCACGATGGACGGCTCCGGCAGGAGCATGGCCTCATCGATCCACTGCCACACCTCACCGTTATCTTCGGCAAAACGCATCCGCAGGGTGTCGGCCTGCATCATGCCTTCAGCGATGGCTTTTGCCAGCAATGGCGCATCGATAGCGCCTTTCAGCTCGGTGTAGTGCGCGACGCTCCAGGCGTTTGGCAGGGAGGAAAGCTGCTCTGCCATCCAGATCCCGGGCTGGGCGGCGACAAGAGGGAGACGGTTCATGCGCGCTCCCCCGCAAAACATGACGGCTCAGGCGTCTGCCACTGTTCCGCCAGCCACTGCTGGCACGCCTCCTGAGATTGCGGTTCGCAGACCACGCGCCAGCCCGCGGGCAACTCGCACTGCTGCGGCCACAGGCTGTACTGCCCCTGGTCATTTTGCAAAATGGCGAACTGTCCCTGCGGATTATCGAAAGGATTGCTGAATTCCATACAGACTCCGTTATTGAATAAGCGGCTGCCAGAGGGTCATCAGCCCCTGCGTCAGCCCACCGCGCCAGCAAAGCGCATCGTGTCCGCCGTCAACCTGACGCCAGAAAACCGGTTGCTGAGTGTGTAGTTCGGCGAGGATCGCCTGGTTTGCGCGCAAAATAAGCGGCTCGTTGCGCCCGGCCTCAAGGACGATGCGCAGCCCGCCAGCGGTTTTGTCACCCGCTTTGAGTTGTTCGATGAGCAGCCCGTCCTGCTGCGCGCCGCGGTGCGGCCACCAGTAGGATCCGGACTGGCTGAGGATGCAGCCAAAACGCTGCGGCCAGTTGAGGCCCGCATAGAGGGAAGAGAGCCCGCCGAAGCTCTGACCCGCCACCACGGTATGGTCGGCGCGGTCGCTGAACGGGGCCATGTTTTTCACCTGCGGGAGAAGTTCGTCCTGCACCGCCAGCCAGAAATCAGGGTTACACGGCAGCTCGCGGCTGCGGTGTGCGGTGTCAATCACGTCGATTAAGACATAGACCGCAGGCGGCAGTTTGCCTTCATGGGTGAGCGACGCCAGCGCAGGCCAGACGGGCATGCTTTCGGCCCAGAACTGCCCGTCGAGCAGCACCGCCAGCGGGCGCTCGGGGCTTTCATCCCCGGTGGTAAAAACCCACACGCGGCGACGGTTCTTCAGACGCGCGCTGTGCCACTCAATGCAGACAGGCTTTTTGTAAGGGGTATCGGGATGGTTCCAGCCGGGCTGTACGGGCGCCTCCGGCATCTCCAGCGCCGAGACGGCGTGCCCGCGCCCGCCGCGCCAGCTCTGGGCATTCAGCGGGTCGGACACCGCGTGCGGCAATAGTTTGCGCCAGCCTTCGCGCAGCGCCATGCGGTCCGGCTGATCGCCTTCAAACACTGCGCTGGCAAAATCGTTTTCATTGTCGGAGGGGATAAAACAGTAGCTGCCGCGCCATTCGGGGCTGAACTCGCCCTGCCACTGCCAGACGTCGGTATCCGGGATACGTTCAAGGGACTGCGGACGGGCATTTTGATGGTGATCGGTCACACCGGTGACGTAGAGCCAGACGCGTTTAACCGTCGACGTTTTCTGCGTTCCCGCCGGGTCCCGCCACCAGAATGTCACGCGATAGTTTTCCTGATGACGTTCCCGTTCCGGCCCGTCTTTCGCCTGCCACCACGCTTCACTTCCGGTTGTTAACGCCGTCACCCTTATAACCCCATGTTTAACAGTCTTTTTTGTTTCAGAGCAAATTTTATTGATAATATTATTGATAACTATTTGCATTTGCAATAGCGTAATGCCCGCGCTGTGGGAAGCGCGCTCATTAAATAACCATAAAAGCGGGACGTACAATGAATAAGAAGATTCACTCTCTGGCCTTGCTGGTCAATTTAGGGATTTATGGTGTCGCGCTGCCCGTCATGGCAGACGACAACACCGCCTCCGCGCAGCATGAAGACACCATGGTGATCACCGCCGCCGAGCAGAATTTGCAGGCGCCGGGCGTGTCGACAATCACCGCCGACGAGATCCGCAAAAACCCGCCCGCGCGGGACGTGGCGGAAATCATCCGCACCATGCCGGGCGTTAACCTGACCGGCAACTCCACCAGCGGCCAGCGCGGGAATAACCGTCAGATTGACATTCGCGGCATGGGCCCGGAAAACACCCTGATCCTGATCGACGGCAAGCCGGTCACCAGCCGCAACTCCATCCGTCTGGGCTGGCGCGGCGAGCGTGATACCCGCGGCGATACCGGCTGGGTCCCGCCGGAGATGATCGAGCGCATCGAAGTGATCCGTGGCCCGGCTGCTGCCCGCTACGGTAACGGCGCGGCGGGCGGCGTGGTGAACATCATCACCAAAAAATTTGACGACCAGTGGCACGGCTCCTGGAACACCTACCTGAATGCGCCAGAGCATAAAGACGAAGGTTCCACCAAACGCACTAACTTCAGCCTGAGCGGCCCGCTGGGCGGGGATTTCAGCTTCCGCATGTACGGTAACCTGGATAAAACTCAGGCCGACGCCTGGGACATTAACCAGGGCCATCAGTCTGACCGTACCGGCACATATGCCGACACGCTGCCGGCAGGCCGTGAAGGGGTCGAGAATAAAGACATCAACGGCGTGGTGCGCTGGGACTTTGCGCCTATGCAGTCCCTGGAGTTTGAGGCGGGATACAGCCGCCAGAACAACCTTTACGCGGGCGATACCCAGAATACCAACAACGACAACAGCTCCAGCGGGCTGGTGAAGAAGAACTACGGTAAAGAGACTAACCGTATCTATCGTCAGAACTTCGCCGTGACCTGGAACGGCGGCTGGGATAACGGCATTACCACCAGCAACTGGGCGCAGTACGAGCACACCCGCAACTCACGTCTGGGCGAAGGCCTGGCGGGCGGTCTGGAAGGCCTGTTCAACAGCAATAAATTCACCGATACCGACCTGGCCGACGTGATGCTGCACAGCGAAATCAACCTGCCGATTGATTTCATTGTGAATCAAAACCTGACGCTCGGCACCGAGTGGAACCAGCAGCGCATGAAGGACTCGACCTCCTTCACGCAAACCCAGCAGGGCGGCACTATTCCGGGCATGAGCGAAGACCGTAGCCCGTACACTTCAGCGGAGATCTTCTCCCTGTTTGCCGAAAACAACATGGAGCTGACCGACAGCACCATGCTGACCCCTGCCCTGCGCTTCGACCACCACACCATTGTGGGTAATAACTGGAGCCCGTCCCTGAACCTGTCGCAGGGTCTGGGGGATGACTTCACCCTGAAGATGGGCATCGCGCGCGCCTATAAAGCGCCAAGCCTGTATCAGACCAACCCGAACTACCTGCTGTACAGTAAAGGCCAGGGCTGCTACGCCAGTTCCGACGGCGTGGGCTGCTACATGATGGGTAACGACGATCTGAAAGCGGAGACCAGCATCAACAAAGAGATTGGTCTGGAGTGGAAACGCGATGGCTGGCTGGCGGGTGTGACCTGGTTCCGCAACGACTACCGCAACAAGATTGAAGCGGGCTACGCGCCGATTGGCCAGACGTCCACCGGCAAAGTCACCACCGATATCTACCAGTGGGAAAACGTGCCGAAGGCGGTAGTAGAAGGTCTGGAAGGCTCCCTGAACGTGCCGGTCAGCGACACCATCAACTGGACCAACAACATCACCTACATGCTGCAAAGCAAGAACAAGGAGACCGGCGATCGTCTGTCGATCATCCCGGAGTATACGCTGAACTCTACCCTGAGCTGGCAGGTACGTCAGGATGTCTCATTGCAGTCGACCTTCACCTGGTATGGCAAGCAGCAGCCGAAGAAGTACAACTACAAAGGTCAGCCGGTGACCGGGTCTGAGAAAGACGAAGTCAGCCCGTACAGCATCGTTGGCCTGAGCGCGACCTGGGACGTGACCAAAAACGTCAGCCTGACCGGCGGCGTGGACAACGTCTTCGACAAGCGCCAGTGGCGTGCGGGTAACGCCCAGACCACGGGTAATACCACCACCGGCGCGTATATGTACGGTGCGGGCGCGTATACGTATAATGAACCGGGCCGTACCTGGTATATGAGCGTGAATACGCGTTTTTAAGGCACTGAAGTCAATCCTTCCCTCTCCCCTCCGGGGAGAGGGTCAGGGTGAGGGGAAAAACCATGCACACCACCCACAGCACATTTTCTCTCGCCGGCCACACCCTCCACCGCATCACTTTCGACCCCGCCACCTTTACCGACGCCGATCTCCTCTGGCTCCCCCACCACGCCCAGCTCGCTGACGCCGGACGCAAACGCAAGGCCGACCACCTGGCAGGCCGCATCGCCGCCGCGCACGCCTTACCTGACCACACCATGCCCGCCATCGGCCCCAGCGGGGAACCGCTCTGGCCGCAAGGTATTTCCGGCAGCATCACCCACAGCGGCACGCAGGCGATAGCCGTCGTCACGCAATACCCGGCGCTTATCGGCATCGACTGTGAAACGATCCTCTCCGAAAACGAAGCCAGGGAAATCAAAGACGGCATTATTGATACGCAGGAAGAACCTGTGCTTTCCCGCCTGGGATACCCGTTCGCCCTCGCCCTGACGCTGGTCTTCAGCGCCAAAGAGAGCCTGTTTAAGGCCCTCTTTCCGCAGGTACAGGCCTGGATGGGTTTTGACTGCGCCCGCGTTACCAAGCTCGACGACAAGACGCTCACGCTGGCGTTGACCCGTCAACTGGCAGGCTTTGAAGAAGGCACCGCCTTCCGCCTGCACTGGCAGCAGCACGGCGAACAGGTCATCACCCTGCTGTCACACGCTCCTGGCGACGAGCCTTCACGCTGGTCACCACAAACGTCACGATAAACACCATCGCGAACAGGACCACAATGGTCGGCGCAGGCGCGCTGTCGAGATAAAACGAGGCATAAACGCCGCTTACCGACACCAGCGCTGAAACGGCGACCGCCACCAGCAGTGCCATGTGAAAGCGTCGGGTAATCAGCACCGCCACGGCGCCGGGCGCAATCAGCAGGGAAATCGACAGAATAATCCCCACCGCTTTCAGCGTCGCAACGATGGTCAGCGAAACCATGCACAGTAAGCCGTAGTGCAGCCAGCGGGTGCGCAGGCCACTCGCCTGCGCCTGCTGATAGTCAAAGCAGAACAGCAGAAAATCGCGCCACTTCAGGCCAATCACCAGCGCAATCAGCCCCGCGACGAGACCGCTTTGCAGAATGTCCATCCCGTTAATACCCAACATATCGCCGAACAGAATGTGGTCGAGATGCACCTCAGGTTTGACGGCGATATAGAGGATCAGCCCGGCGCCGAACATGCCGGAAAAGACGATCCCCATGACCGTATCCTGTTTGATGCGGCTGTTATCCTTCAGATATCCGGTGGCGACCGCGCAGAAAAGACCGGCCACGAATGCACCCAGCGCCAGCGGCAGGCCCATCATCCAGGCCAGCACGACGCCGGGAAACACCGCGTGGCTCATGGCGTCGCCCATCAGCGCCCAGCCTTTCAGCACCAGAAAAACCGACAGCAGCGCGCAGGGCACGGCCACCATGAGTGAAATCAGCAGCGCGTTGTTCATAAACGCAAACTGGAACGGTTCGAGAAGCAGCGTCAACATGGGTGTGCCTCCCGCGCCCGACGGCGGCTGGCAAGCAGTCCGTGCTTCGGCGCAAAGACGAACGCCATCAGGAACAGCAGCGTCTGGGCGACCACGATAATGCCGCCGGTGGCGCCGTCCAGGTAATAGCTGGCCCACGCGCCGAGGAAGCTGGTGATGCTGCCAATGGCGACCGCAATCATCAGCAGGCGCGGGAAGCGGTCGGTCAGCAGCCACGCGGTCGCGCCGGGCGTGACCACCAGACAGATCACCAGAAATGCGCCGACGGTTTGCAGCGCCGCCACGGTAGAGACCGCCAGCAGCGTGAAGAAGAGAATTTTCAGGCGTTCAGGACGCAGGCCGATGGCGCGGGCGTGGTTCTCATCAAAAAAGGTCACCATCAGATCTTTCCATTTGAACAGCAGGATAACTATCGACACCACGCCGATAATCGCCAGCTGGACGATATCTTCCGGGGCGATAGCCAGAATATTGCCGAGGACGATGGTCTGAATGTTCACCGAGGTCGGGTTGAGCGAGACCATAAACAGCCCCAGCCCGAAAAACGAGGAGAAGATCAGCCCGATAATGGCGTCCTCCTTCAGGCGGCTGCGCTGGTTGAGAAACAGCATGCTGCCCGCCGCCAGCCCGCCCGATAAAAACGCCCCCAGCGAGAACGGCAGCCCGAGCATGTAGGCCCCCGCTACGCCCGGCACGATGGAGTGCGACAGCGCATCGCCGATCAGCGACCAGCCTTTGAGCATCAGATAGCAGGAGAGAAACGCGCACAGCCCGCCCACCATCGCCGAGACCCACATCGCGTTGAGCATGTACTCGTAGCCGAAGGGTTCGAGAAGCACGTTCATTTGGCCTCCTGACGGTGCGTGACGAAGGGGCGTTCGTCATCGGTAATAATGCGATCTTCCGAGCCGCTGAGCACCACGTGGCGCAGCACGCCGCTAAAGGCGCGCTCGAGATTCTCGGCGGTAAAGGTGATATCCGTCGGGCCGCTCGCCAGCACGGTGCCTTTGACCATCACCGTGTAATCGCAGAATTCCGTGACCGAGCCCAGATTGTGGGTCGAGACCAGCATCGTTTTACCCTCGTCGCGCAACTCCCGCAGCAGGCTGATGATCCTGGCTTCGGTTTTGACGTCCACGCCGGTAAACGGCTCGTCGAGCAGGATCACCTCGCCCTGCTGGGCAATCGCACGGGCCAGAAACACGCGCTTCTTCTGCCCGCCGGACAGCTCGCCAATCTGCCGATGGCGCAGCTCGAGCATATCTACACGCTTCAGGGCGTCGGTGACGATCTGCTTATCGCATTCTTTGGGACGACGCAGAAACCCCATATGCCCGTAGCGGCCCATCATCACCACGTCCTCGACGAGCACCGGAAACGACCAGTCGACCTCTTCCGACTGCGGCACGTAGGCGACCAGGTTCTGACGCAGCGCCCGGTGAGGCGGCAGCCCCAGAATGGAGATAGTGCCGCTCGCCGCCCGCACAAACCCCATCACCGCCTTAAACAGCGTGGACTTGCCGGAACCGTTCACCCCCACCAGGGCGGCAATCGATCCGCCCGGCACGCTGAACGATGCGTCGCGCAGCGCCGTGTGGCCGTTGCGGTAGGTCACGGTCACGTCGGTTACAACAATCCCCTCGTGCATGGTTACTCCTTCATGCCGTCACGGATGCCCTGCACCAGCGTGCGGGTGGTGACGTTCAGCAGATCGATATAGGTCGGCACCGGGCCGTTTTCCGCGCTCAGAGAGTCGACGTACAGCACGCCGCCATAGTGGGCGCCGGTTTCACGCGCCACCTGACGGGCGGGCTTATCCGAGACCGTACTTTCGCTAAACACCGCCGGAATGTGATGTTTTTTCACCATGTCGATAACCTTGCGCACCTGCTGGGGCGTGCCCTGCTGATCGGCGTTGATCGGCCACAGGTAAAGCTCCTTCAGGCCCAAATCCCGCGCCAGATAGGAGAACGCCCCTTCGCTGGTTACCATCCAGCGTTTGTCTTCAGGTATCTCCGCGACCTGCTTGCGCAGCGGTTCGAGAGTGGCGGTGATCTTCTGCTTGTAGGCTTCCGCATTGCGCTGATAGGTCTGTGCGTTGGCCGGATCGTTCTTCACCAGCGCGTCGCGGATGTTATCGACGTAAATCAGGGCGTTGTCCGGCGACATCCACGCGTGCGGATTGGGCTTGCCGTTATAGGGCCCTTCGCTGATGCCCATCGGGGTGATGCCTTTGGTGACAATCACCTCCGGCACGCCGTTCAGATGCTGATAAAAGCGCTGGAACCACAGCTCCAGATTCATGCCGTTCGCCAGGATCAGCTGTGCCTTCTGCGCGCGTTTGATATCGCCCGGGGTGGGCTGGTATTCGTGAATTTCCGCGCCCGGTTTGGTGATGGAGGTGACCTCTGCGGCATCCCCCGCCACGTTTTTCGCCATATCAGCGATAACGGTAAAAGTGGTGATGACCTGGAACTTTTCAGCCGCCAGCGCGCCGGTCGTGGTCGCGGTCATGAGCAGCGCGCCGAGCAACAAACGCTTCAATCCTTGCCGTGGATGCATCGCAGAAGTCTCCTGAGGTGATTAAATTCAAAGCAAAATTAGCCTGTGCTATAAGGTATAGCATAGGCTATGTTTAAATGAAAATAGTTATCATTAAAGTTGTGTCAATGAAGGGCGTGACGGGGAAGTTTTAGGAAAAGTGCGTTCTTTTTCCTCTGCCGTTCAGGCGTATGATTGAAGACCAATACCCACATAAAAAACATGGAATTGTTATGCCTGTTAATGAAAGGATCCACCCCACTTCGGGAACCCCAATTAATCCAGGCGGGGTCCGACAGCTCACGATCGGTGAAATCGCCCTTGCTAAGACGCTTTACGGTTACAGCATCCGTTATCATCTGGTGTGGATACACAGGGAAAGTTATCTTCCTTTTAATTTACAACCTGTAAATGTTGCTATGACTCCCAACGGGGAAATGTGGTTTAGAGAAGACACATATTCTCCGGATTTTTCATTAGAAAAATTGTTAGATAAAAAACACCTATTCATGCATGAAATGATGCATGTCTGGCAAGCCCAAAAAGGGATGTTTGTCAGAACAAGGGGATTATTCTCTGGTATTGCTGACTACACCTATAGCTTTGATAAAGCAGATCTGTTGCATTACGGATTAGAACAGCAAGCATCGATCGTAAGTGACTACTGGTTATTACAGTTTTATGGGTTTGAAAAATATACATTCCTGCCAAAATATCGAGATATTAATTCGAATGAACCCGTTTATTCTCTGCTGCAAAAATATAAAAATATTCTGAAAGGATTCCCAGGATGAAAACTATAACGCTCATCTCACCATTATGTATTCTCCTGACGGGGTGCCCTGGTTGCCCGCCGTTGTCTCATCCCAGAGCTACTTTTATTGAGGGTAACCATGTTTGCTTTAGTATTAATAAAAAAGATGTCGTGAACTATTACACCATTGATTCCAGCAAAGGCCCCGACATTACTACCATCACAAGTTCGGGAAGGAATAAAATCAGTTGGTCTTATCCTAACAGTTGCATAGATGTTAATTGGGAGTATGGCTATACATATGTTATTAGCTATGGTTTAAATAATAAAAATTATCATCACGAATTCTTTATTGATAATGACGGACAGCTTACTAATTTAGGAGAATTATAATGTCATTACCCGCTTACCTATTTCTCTACGATGAGAACGGAATGCAGGTTCAGGGCGACTGTATGATGCCAGGCCGGAAAGGTGCTATCGAAATTATGAACAGCAGTTACGGCATAAAACAGGCAGTGGACAGCCATACCGGGAATATGACCGGAACACGGCAGCATGGCCCTGTTACTCTGCATAAGCAATTGGATAAAGTGAGCCCTTATCTTGCCGTTGCCGCCTGCGAGGGCAGACGGCTGCAAAAAGCCATTATCAAATATTATGAAATTGTTGAAGCGGGAGCAGAAAGGGAGATCTACACCATTACGCTTGATAGCGTAGTGATCTCATCTCTGGATTTCACGCATGTTTATTACCCAGGCAGCTCAGCCCCGAATATGCATGAAGTTGTTGGGCTTCGATTCCGGGGCATTCAGTGGAATTATGTGAAAGGTAATATTCTTTATGCCGATGCATGGATGAAACCAGCTCAGAAAGAGAAGAGTAACGCATAATTTACCTGGCTCATAAAGATCAATGCATGCTGCCGCTCAGAAACGGCGATCCTGGCATTCCCTGGATCGCCTGGTTAATCTTAAGCGCTACCCTTTTCCACTTTCGTTCACGGGCAAATCCCCCGTATCAATTAACGCTCCCGGAAACGTCTCCAGCCACTTCATCATCTTCAGTTTGTTGGTATACGTTGCACTGACGCCTTCCAGACAGCCCCACAGCTCACGGGAATTTTGCGGCGTAATCACAATACAATCCGGCATCACGCGGATCTTCACGGCTATTCCTGCTTTAAACCCTGCGCGGGTTAACCACGCGCCGGTTAACGGCAGATAGTTGCGCTCCATTCGAGTATAAAGTTCCACACAGGCGGAACCCGCCTCTCCTCTTTCATGAAGATACGCAGAGTGAACCGGCTCGTCATGCAATGCCCGGATGCGTTTTTTGCGTAGCTTCTCGCGATTTTCTTGCTGAATCTCTAAATCTGCATTTTGTGTTTGGGCAATAGCCCGCTCTGGCATAGAATTCTTCGCAGCCATAATCAACTCCGTGTTAGTTGTTTGTGGTTAGCGGTATGGAGGTGGTCGCACACCTTTGTACCGCGATTCCTTTTCTTACCTTTTTACCTATTCTTTCAAGATCTCAGTGCTGGCTTAACTGGCGCTATTATACTGCCATGGATAAATGTACAGGGGTCGAATATTAGGGAAATGCGAGGCGGCTCGAGTAAATAAAGAAAAATAAAATGGTGAATATAAAGAAAGGAAATATTGCCCTTCAGATCCAATGCTCATTAAACGCCTGATGGCGCTTCGCTTATCAGGCCTACGATAAACCGGTTTTGTAGGCCGGGTAAGGCATCGCCGCCACCCGGCATGAGGGCAGCGGCGCTGCCTTTGTAGGTTCTTCAGATCAAGCCTCAAACATCCGGGAACATCACGCTATTCCCCGGCGCTTCCCTGTGCAGATGGATAAAGTTCAGGTGCCGTTCATACTGGTCCAGAATGTCCGTGATCACCTGCTCCTTGCTGTAATCCATCAAATCATTCCCCTGGCTCCCTTCCAGCAGGAAGGTCTCCAGCCGGTAGTAGGTCGACTTCCCGCTGCGCGCCCGGTAGGTAAAGCCGGGAACCGAATACTGCTGCGGCCAGATCTGATAGACAAAGTTCTGCTCGTCGCCCATGTGCACCAGCAGATCCAGGTGCCCCAGATTTTCGCCCTCCTCTGGCGGCAGGTTTTTCAGTTCAACGTAGGCGCCACGCAGCTTCAGCTCCTGGGCCACCTCTTCCATCGCCGGGAAACAGACCGTCTCCATCATCTGGCTGGTGTAGCGCGTGCCGGGGTAGTTCATCAGGCGCGAGAGGCGTTTCTTCCAGCTCAGCCTGTCCTGCGCGCCCAGCGGACGCGGGGCGGTGTCGCGGCTGGCGCTGACGCGGCGGTAGTCTTCCACCTTAAGCGATTTATACAGCCCGGCCATCACGAAGAAGATCACGAAGCTGAACGGCAGGCCCATGATCACCGTGGTGTTCTGCAACGCCGAGATACCGTTGGTCATCAGCATGCCGAGCGTCAGCAGGCCGATGGCGACGGACCAGAAGATGCGCAGCCAGTTCGGCGCGTCGCTGTTAATGTCCTTGAGCTTCGAGGTGAAGTTCCCCAGCACCAGCGCGCCGGAGTCCGCCGAGGTGACGTAGAACAGCAGGCCGGTGATGGTCGCCACGGAGGCGCTAAAGGTGAACGCCGGGTACTGGGCCAGCAGGCTGTAGAAGCCGCGCTCCGGGTGCGCCATAGCCTCCTGCGCGAAGGTCGCATTGCCGTGGATAATTTCGTGCAGCGCGCTGTTGCCGAAAATCGACAGCCACAGCAGGGTGAAGGTGAACGGGATAATCAGCGTGCCCATCACGAACTGACGGATGGTGCGCCCGCGCGAAATACGCGCCAGGAACAGGCCGACAAACGGTGACCACGCCACCCACCACGCCCAGAAGAACAGCGTCCAGTTGTTCATCCACTCCACCGGGCGGTCGAAGGCAAAGCTGTTCAGCGTCATGCCCATAAAGCGGTTCACGTAGTCGCCCACGTTCAGCACTAAGGCATTGAGCAGGAACGAGGTGTCGCCCATAAACAGCACGAACAGGATCAGCCCTAGCGCCAGCGCCACGTTCAGCTCGGACAGCACGCGGATGCCCTTATCAACGCCAGACGTCACCGAAATGGTGGCGATAATGACAGAGAGCGCAATCAGCGCCGCTTTGGCGGCCATCGAATCCGGGATATCAAACAGCACGCTCAGCCCGTAGTTGAGCTGTACCACGCCAATCCCGAGCGTTGTCGCGATACCGAAGATGGTGCCGATCACCGCCGCAATGTCGACGCTGTGGCCAATCGGGCCGTTGATCTTTTTACCGAAGATCGGATAAAGCGCGGAGCGGATGGTGAGGGGCAAATTATAACGATAGCTAAAGTATCCGAGCGCCATGCCCATCAGGGCGTACATCGACCAGCCCGTCAGGCCGTAGTGGAACAGCGTCCAGACCATCGCCTGGCGCGCGGCCTCCATCGTCTGCCCTGCCCCTTCCGGCGGCTGCATATACTGCGTGACCGGTTCCGCCACGGAGAAGAACATCAGGTCGATGCCGATGCCTGCGGCAAACAGCATTGCGGCCCAGCTCAGCAGGCTGAATTCGGGCTTAGACTGCTCTGGCCCGAGCTTCACCGAACCGAAGCGCGAGCAGGCAATGCAGACCACGAAGACAATATAGAGCGTCGCCGCCAGCAGATAGTACCAGCCGAAGGTCTTCGACACCCAGTTCAGGGTGCGCCCAATCCACTCGGCAGAAAAATCACGAAAGAAAATGGTCGTCAGGGAAAACAACAAAATCAGCCCGGCGGAAGTATAAAAAACGACCGGGTTGATTTTGTCTTTTTCTCTGTCCTGTGAAAGGTCTGTCATCCAGTATCCCCACTGTTTTTGTAACTATTGAAATCCAAATCCGCAACAATTAAGACACATTTTATATTGAACGTCCAATCAAAAACCGCTTTAATAGTTAACCAACGCTGATGAATGGAGTGGCAAAAATGCCCAAAGTGGGGATGCAGCCGATCCGGCGCAGGCAGCTAATCGATGCCACGCTGGAAGCAATTAATGAAGTGGGAATGCATGACGCAACCATCGCGCAAATCGCCCGTCGGGCGGGCGTATCCACGGGGATCATCAGCCACTATTTCAAAGATAAAAACGGTCTGCTGGAAGCGACCATGCGTGACATCACGGGTCAGCTGCGCGACGCGGTATTAAGCCGTTTACGCGCCCTGCCGGACGGCAGCGCAGAGCAGCGATTGCAGGCGATTGTCGGCGGCAATTTTGATGAAACCCAGATCAGCGGCGCGGCGATGAAGGCCTGGCTGGCCTTCTGGGCCAGCAGCATGCATCAGCCGATGCTCTACCGTTTGCAGCAGGTCAGTAGCCGCCGATTGCTCTCTAACCTGGTGTACGAGTTCCGCCGCGAGCTGCCGCGTGAACAGGCTGAAGAGGCGGGCTACGGGCTTGCCGCACTGATTGACGGGCTATGGCTGCGCGCTGCGCTCAGCGGCAAACCGCTGGATAAAACCCTGGCCCAGTCGCTCACCAGCCACTTTATCAGCCAGCATTTACCGACCGATTAACCGAGGAGAATTTATGTCCCGAATGGCAGAACAGCAGCTTTATATCAATGGTGGTTACACATCGGCCACCAGCGGTCGCACCTTCGAGACCATCAACCCGGCGAACGGTGAAGTTCTGGCAACCGTGCAGGCCGCCGGGCGCGAAGACGTGGACCGCGCCGTGGAAAGCGCACAGCGCGGGCAGAAGATCTGGGCGGCGATGACCGCCATGGAGCGCTCGCGCATCCTGCGCCGCGCCGTCGATATCCTGCGCGAGCGAAACGACGAGCTGGCAACGCTGGAAACCCTCGACACCGGTAAAGCGTATTACGAAACCTCGACCGTCGACATCGTTACCGGCGCGGACGTGCTGGAGTACTACGCGGGACTGATCCCGGCGCTGGAAGGCAGTCAGATCCCGCTGCGCGACACCTCGTTCGTCTACACCCGCCGCGAGCCGCTGGGCGTGGTGGCGGGCATCGGCGCGTGGAACTACCCGATCCAGATCGCCCTGTGGAAATCTGCCCCGGCGCTGGCGGCGGGCAACGCGATGATCTTCAAGCCGAGCGAAGTGACGCCGCTTACCGCCCTGAAACTGGCGGAGATCTACACCGAAGCAGGCGTGCCGGACGGCGTGTTTAACGTCCTGCCGGGCGTGGGCGCAGAGACCGGCCAGTTCCTGACCGAGCATCCGGGCATCGCCAAAGTCTCCTTCACCGGTGGCGTGGCCAGCGGCAAAAAGGTGATGGCGAACTCGGCGGCCTCGTCCCTGAAAGAAGTGACAATGGAGTTGGGCGGCAAATCGCCGCTGATAGTGTTTGACGATGCGGATCTGGATCTCGCGGCAGATATCGCCATGATGGCGAACTTCTTCAGCTCCGGCCAGGTGTGCACCAACGGCACCCGCGTGTTCGTACCCGCGAAGGTCAAAGCCGCGTTTGAGCAAAAAATCGTTGAGCGCGTGGGCCGCATCCGCGCGGGCGACCTGTTCGATGAAAACACCAACTTTGGCCCGATGGTCAGCTTCCCGCACCGCGACAGCGTGCTGCGCTACATCGCCAAAGGCAAAGAGGAAGGCGCGCGCGTGCTGTGCGGCGGCGACGTGCTGAAGGGTGACGGCTTTGACAACGGCGCGTGGGTGGCCCCGACCGTGTTCACCGACTGCACCGACGAAATGACCATCGTGCGCGAAGAGATCTTCGGCCCGGTGATGTCCATTCTTACCTATGACACTGACGAAGAGGCCATTCGCCGCGCCAATGATACCGACTACGGTCTGGCGGCGGGCATCGTCACCGCCGATCTGAACCGCGCCCACGGCGCTATTCATCAGCTCGAAGCGGGCATCTGCTGGATCAACACCTGGGGCGAATCCGCCGCAGAGATGCCGGTCGGTGGCTACAAACACTCCGGCATTGGCCGTGAGAACGGCGTCATGACGCTTCAGAGTTACACCCAGGTGAAGTCCATCCAGGTTGAGATGGGTAAATTCCAGTCCATATTTTAACCGGGAGGTTTATTTGCAATTTGACTACATCATTATCGGAGCCGGCTCTGCCGGCAACGTACTGGCAACACGACTGACTGAAGATCCGAACACCACCGTCCTGCTGCTTGAGGCGGGCGGGCCGGACTACCGCTTTGACTTCCGCACCCAGATGCCTGCCGCGCTGGCCTTCCCGTTGCAGGGCAAGCGCTACAACTGGGCGTATGAAACCGAGCCAGAGCCTTTCATGAACAATCGCCGCATGGAGTGCGGACGGGGTAAAGGGCTGGGCGGCTCGTCGCTGATCAACGGCATGTGCTACGTGCGCGGCAACGCAATGGATCTGGATAACTGGGCGAAAGAACCGGGTCTGGAGCACTGGAGCTACCTCAACTGCCTGCCCTATTACCGCAAGGCAGAGACCCGCGACGTGGGGCCGAACGACTACCACGGCGGCGACGGTCCGGTGAGCGTCACCACCTCTAAGCCGGGCGTGAACCCGCTGTTTGAAGCGATGGTAGAGGCGGGCGTGCAGGCGGGCTACCCGCGCACCGACGACCTTAACGGCTATCAGCAGGAAGGCTTTGGCCCGATGGACCGCACGGTCACGCCGCAGGGCCGACGCGCCAGCACCGCGCGCGGCTATCTGGACCAGGCCAAACCGCGCCCGAATCTGACCATCCGCACCCACGCCATGACCGATCACATTATCTTTGACGGCAAGCGCGCGGTGGGCGTCGAGTGGCTGGAAGGCGAAAGCACCATTCCGTCAAAAGCGACGGCGAAGAAAGAGGTGCTGCTGTGCGCGGGCGCCATCGCGTCTCCGCAGATCCTCCAGCGCTCCGGCGTGGGCAACGCTGAACTGCTGAAGCAGTTTGATATCCCGCTGGTACATGATTTACCCGGGGTGGGTGAAAACTTGCAGGATCACCTGGAGATGTACCTTCAGTATGAATGTAAGGAGCCGGTCTCCCTCTACCCTGCCCTGCAATGGTGGAACCAGCCGAAGATTGGCGCGGAGTGGCTGTTTGGCGGCACAGGCGTGGGCGCGAGCAACCACTTCGAAGCGGGCGGATTTATCCGCAGCCGCGAGGAGTTCGAGTGGCCGAACATTCAGTATCACTTCCTGCCGGTGGCGATTAACTACAACGGCTCGAACGCGGTGAAAGAACATGGCTTCCAGTGCCACGTTGGCTCCATGCGCTCGCCGAGCCGCGGCCACGTGCGCATCAAGTCGCGCGATCCGCACCAGCATCCGGCGATCCTGTTCAACTACATGTCCCACGAGCAGGACTGGCAGGAGTTCCGCGACGCGATCCGCATCACCCGCGAGATCATGCACCAGCCAGCGCTGGACAAGTATCGCGGTCGTGAAATCAGCCCGGGCGTCGAATGCCAGACCGACGAACAGCTGGACGAGTTCGTACGCAACCACGCCGAAACCGCCTTCCACCCGTGCGGCACCTGCAAAATGGGCTACGACGAAATGGCGGTGGTCGACGGCGAAGGCCGCGTTCACGGGCTGGAAGGGTTACGCGTAGTGGATGCGTCGATTATGCCGCAGATTATCACCGGCAACCTGAACGCCACCACCATCATGATTGGCGAAAAGATTGCCGACGCCATTCGCGGGCGCGAGCCGCTGGCGAAGAGCACGGCGGCGTATTATGTGGCGGATGGGGCGCCGGTTCGCCGCTGAGTGCGAACGTCTCCCCTCACCCCGACCCTCTCCCAGAGGGAGAGGGTGTCATCGTCCCCTCTCCCTCTGGGAGAGGGTTAGGGTGAGGGGAAATTATTGCCGAAATGCTTCAAGCCGCTTAACCTGCCGTCCTTCCCCGTCAAAATTCTCCGCCGCCAGCCAGGCGCGCAGCTCTGCATCGCGCTGCGGCCATTCGCCGTCAATAATCGAAAGCATATCGCTGTCGCGGTTGCGTCCTTTACGCACCAGCTTCTGGCGCAGGCGCCCTTCCCAGACAAACCCCAGCCGCTCCGCCGCGTTGCGTGAGGCGATGTTCATCGAATCGCACTTCCACTCCAGCCGGCGATATTGATGCTCAAAGGCATTTTTCAGCAGCAGCCACACCGCTTCGGTACCCACGCGGGTGCCCTTCATTCTGCGCGACCAGGTGACGTGGCCGATCTCAACCGAGCCCTGAAAGCGTTCTATCGCCATATAGCTGACCAGCCCTACCGCCTTTTCGGTGCGCAGATCGATAACGGCAAAGGGCACCAGGTCGTCATCCAGCACCTTTCCCAGCACCCAGTGCGCAGTGGCCTCAACGCTCACAGGCTGGGTGCTGGCAAGCCACGTCCAGTCGCTGTCGTCACCCAGCGCATAGGCTTCAAACAAATCAGCCGAATGGCGGTCAGCATCCAGCGGCTCCAGGCGGCAATACTGCCCGGTGAGCAGGGTACGGGTTAACGCGCGGGCGCATTTCCAGTCCGGGACAATATCGTTAACGGTTTGACCATGTTGATTGATTTCGGGCACGGCGGTGACTCCCTGAAAGGTAAGGAGTTTGTTATATCAGGTTAAAAAGCGAACGAAAAGAGAGGTGACTCATAACCAGACCGAATGCGTTATTCCCGGAGGGCATAAGCAAAGCAGAATTTCGACTTTGAGGAAATCCTCAGCCAGCCTACCGTAACGGTGCATAAAACAATCACAATATATTTTCTTCAGGGATCGCTATGAATAAAAAACTGCTGCCGTTACTGGTGCTGGCTGCGCTCTCAAGCGCTGCTCACGCCGCTACCCCGCCCAACACGCTGGTTGTCGCCCAGGGTCTGGATGATATCGTGAGCCTTGACCCGGCCGAAGCCAACGAACTTTCCAGCATCCAGACCGTACCGAGTTTGTATCAGCGTCTGGTACAGCCGGACCGCGATAACCCGGAAAAAATCACCCCGGTTCTGGCCGAAAGCTGGGAAGCGGACGCGGCAGCAAAAACCCTGACCATCAAACTTAAGCCCGATGCAAAATTCGCCTCCGGCAACCCGCTGCGCCCGGAAGATGTGATCTTCTCATATACCCGCGCCGTGACGCTGAACAAATCCCCGGCGTTTATCCTCAACGTACTGGGCTGGGACGCCAGCAACATCGCCAGCCAGCTGAAGAAAGTGGACGACCATACCCTCACGCTTCGCTGGACGGCGGACGTCAGCCCGTCGGTAGCGCTGAATATACTCTCCACGCCGATTGCCTCCATCGTCGATGAAAAGCAGGTTGCGGCGAACGTGAAGGATAACGACTTCGGCAACGCGTGGTTAAAAATGCACTCTGCGGGCAGCGGCGCGTTCAAAATGCGCGTTTACCAGCCGCATCAGGCCATCGTGCTGGAAGCCAACGAATCCGCGCCCGGCGGCGCGCCGAAGCTTAAAAGCATCATCATTAAAAACGTCCCCGATCCCGCTTCCCGCCGCCTGCTGATCCAGCAGGGTGATGCGGACGTGGCGCGCGATCTGGGTGCAGACCAGATAATCGCCCTCAGCGGCAAGCCGGGCGTGAAGGTGCTTAGCATCCCTTCTGCCGAGCAAAACTATCTGGTGTTTAACACCGGCAACAGCGCTAACCCGCTGCTGAATAATCCAGCGTTCTGGGAAGCCTCGCGCTGGCTGGTGGATTATGAAGGCATCACCAAGGACCTGCTGAAAGGCCAGTATTTTGTTCATCAGAGCTTCCTGCCGGTCGGCCTGCCGGGCGCGCTGGAGGACAATCCGTTCACGTTTGACCCGGCAAAAGCAAAAGCGATCCTCGCCAGGGCGGGCATCAAAGACGCGCATTTCACGCTGGACGTAGAGAATAAACCGCCGTTCATCACCATCGCGCAATCCATGCAGGCGAGCTTCGCTCAGGGCGGCGTGAAGGTGGATCTGCTGCCCGCGGCGGGTAGCCAGGTGTACGCCCGCGTGCGTGCGAAACAGCATCAGGCGGCCATACGTCTGTGGATCCCGGACTACTTCGATGCACACTCCAACGCCAGCGCCTTCGCATGGAATGACGGGAAATCCAGCACCGTGGCCGGGCTTAACGGCTGGAAAATTCCGGAGCTGAACAACGCTACGCTGGCGGCGGTTGCCGAGCCGGATCCGGCAAAACGTCTGGATCTGTATAAGAAGATGCAGGAACAGTTACAGCATAACTCGCCGTATGTGTTCGTTGACCAGGGCAAAACCCAGATCGTGGTGCGCGATAACGTGAAGGGGTATCAGCAGGGGCTGAACGCGGATATGGTCTGGTACGATCGCGTTACGAAGTAGCCCTTGTTGCCGGGTGGCGCTGCGCTTACCCGGCCTACGTTCCTGGTTTTTGCAGGCCGGGTAAGGCGAAGCCGCCACCCGGCATAAAGAGATTTCCCATGCCACATCTTTCCACCCGCGTGCTTCAGGGTCTGCTGACTCTCCTGCTCACGCTGTTCGGGCTACTGCTGGTCACGTTTGCGCTCTCTGCCTTTTCCCCGGTCGATCGCGTATTGCAGATCGTCGGCGATCACGCCAGCCAGTCCACTTACGATCAGGTTCGCCACCAGCTTGGGCTGGATCGGCCCCTGCCGGTGCAGTTCTTGCACTACCTGCAAAACCTCGCTCACGGGGATTTAGGCACCGCCAGCGCTACCGGTCAGCCGGTATTGCAGGACCTGCTGCACGCCTTTCCCGCCACGCTGGAACTGGCAACGCTGGCGCTAATTATCGGCACGGTACTCGGCGTGATTGCGGGTGTACTGTGCGCCCGCTACGCCGGTTCGCCACTGGACTTAGCGATCAGAACGCTCACCCTGCTCGGCAATTCGGTGCCAATATTCTGGCTCGGACTGCTGATGCTGGCTCTGTTCTACGCGAAACTACAGTGGAGCGCTGGCCCCGGCAGGCTGGACGACATCTGGCAATTCACCGTCGAGCCACGAACCGGATTTGCGCTGGTTGATACCTGGCTTTCCGGCGACCGCGAGGCGTTCCGCAACGCCATCAGCCACCTGGTGCTGCCGGTGCTGCTGCTGGCCTACTACTCGCTGGCAAGTATCACCCGCCTGACGCGCTCCGCCTGTCTGAGCGAGATGAACAAAGAGTACATATTGCTCGCCCGCGCCAAAGGCGCCGGAGAGATGACCATCCTGCTGCGTCACGTGCTGCCGAACATTCGCAGCACCCTGCTGACGGTAATTGCGCTGGCCTACACCAGCATGCTGGAGGGCGCGGTATTAACCGAAACCGTCTTCTCGTGGCCGGGCATCGGGCGCTACCTCACCACGGCCCTGTTCGCCGGTGACACCACCGCCGTGATGGACGGCACGCTGCTGATTGGCGTCTGCTTTGTTCTGATCAATAACCTTACCGACCTGCTTGTGCGGGCGACCGATCCCAGGGTGCGCTAATGCCGTTTTATCTCTTCTTACGCCGCCTGCGCCGCTCCCCTGCCGCGTTTTGCGGGCTGATCGCCATCGCGCTGCTGGTGCTTATTGCCCTGTTCGCGCCGTGGCTTGCGCCGCATGATCCCAACTGGCAGGACGCCGCCGCGCGTCTGCAACCGCCCAACGCGCAGCACTGGCTGGGTACCGATAGCTATGGGCGGGATCTGCTCTCCCGATTAATCTACGGCACCCGTCCGGCACTGGGGCTGGTGGCCTTAGTCACCGTTATTACCCTCCCCGCCGGTCTGCTGGTGGGGATTTTGTCAGGCTACTACGGCGGCTGGATGGAGCGCATCCTGATGCGCTTTACCGACGTGGTGATGTCGATGCCGCGCCTGATCCTCGCCTTCGCGTTTGTCGCGATGCTCGGCCCCGGTCTGGTGAACGGCGCGCTGGCGCTGGCCTTAACGACCTGGCCTGCCTATGCGCGCCAGGCGCGCAGTGAAATCCAGCGTCTGCGCCACAGCGATTATCTGGCCGCCGCGGAGATGATGGGCATTCGCGGCCCGCGCCTGCAGGTCGGCCATATTCTGCCCCTGTGCCTGCCCTCCGCGATTGTACGGCTGACGCTGGATCTGGCCGGGATCATTCTGGCCGCCGCCGGGCTGGGTTTCCTTGGCCTGGGCGCACGTCCACCGATGGCGGAATGGGGCGCGATGATAGCCGACGGCATGCAGGTCATTTTTGACCAGTGGTGGATTGCCGCCATTCCAGGCGGGGCGATTCTGTTTGCCAGCCTGGCCTTTAACCTGCTGGGCGATGGCCTGCGCGACGTACTGGAGCCACAGCATGACTGAACACCGCGTCATCGTCGATGCGCTAAATATCGACTACCCCGCCGCGCGCGTGGTCAACAACCTGAGCTTTACGTTAGGCAACGAGCGGCTGGCGCTGGTGGGAGAATCCGGCTCCGGCAAGTCCATGTCTGCCCGCGCCCTGATGGGGCTGGTGCGCAAGCCCGGCATCGTGAGCGCTAAGCGGCTTAACGTGCTTGGCAACGACCTGCTGACCCTGAACAGCCGCCGCTGGCAGGCGCTGCGCGGCAACGGCATTGCGATGGTTCTACAGGACCCGCGCTACGCGCTAAACCCGGTGAAAACCGTCGCCGCCCAGCTTGATGAGGCGCTGACCCTCCATCAGCGCCTGCCCCGCGCCGAACGCCTGGCGCGCATTCACGATATCATCCGCGCCGTGGGGCTGAACGAGCACGTGCTCCAGCGCTATCCCGGCGAACTCTCCGGCGGCATGGGCCAGCGCGTGATGATCGCCATTGCGCTCGTCAACAACCCGCAGGTGCTGATCGCCGACGAACCGACTTCCGCGCTGGACGCACGCCTGCGCAACCAGATCCTGGAGCTGCTGGTACAGCAGTGCGAGGCGCGGCAGATGGCGATGCTGTTAATCAGCCACGACTTGCCGCTCGTCGCGGAACACTGTGACCGCGTGCTGGTGATGTATCAGGGTGAGAAAGTTGATGAAATGGCGGCGAGCCAGTTGCCGCAGGCAACCCATCCTTACACGCGCACGCTCTGGACCTGCCGCCCGAACGCCGGGACGTTCGGCCAGATGCTGCCGACGCTCGACCGTTCGCAACCGTGGAAGGAGGCCGACAATGGCACTCGTTGAGGTTAACCAGCTCCGGGTGAGTTTTGGTGAAAAAACGGCGGTTTCCGCCGCCAGTTTTGCCATCGAAAAAGGCGAAACCTTCAGCCTGATCGGTGAATCCGGCTGCGGCAAATCGACTCTTCTGCGCGTGCTGGCGGGGCTGCTGCGCGAGTGGAATGGCCACATTTCCGTCCTCGGGGAAAATTTACGGCCAGGACGACGTTTTGAAGGCGCGCTTCGCCGTAACGTGCAGATGGTGTTCCAGGATCCGTGGGCGTCTTTGCACCCGAACCACACCATTGCCCGCACCCTGTCGGAGCCGTTAAACATCCACGGCGAAACACAGGTTGCCGAAAAGGTGGCGGATGCGCTGCAACAGGTGGGTCTGGCTGCCGACGCCGGCAGGCGTTACCCGCATCAGCTTTCCGGCGGACAGCGTCAGCGCGTGGCCATTGCCCGCGCGCTGCTGCTGCGCCCGCAGCTTCTGCTGCTGGATGAACCGACCTCGGCGCTGGATATGTCGGTACAGGCGGAGATCCTGAACCTGCTCAACCGCCTGAAGGCGCAGCACGGCATGACCTACCTGCTGGTGAGCCACGATGCGGACGTGATTGCGCATATGTCCGACCGGGCGGCATTTATGGCGCACGGGGAGATCCAGCGGGTATTTGACCGTGAAGCAATGTTGCGGGGCGAGCACAGGATGGGGTAAGTGCGCGCGGCGGTGCCCGGTGGCGCTGCGCTTACCGGGCCTACGTTTCGTGCCGCGTTGATGGTTTTTCGTAAGCCGGGTAAGGCGTAGCCGCCACCCGGCAAAACGTTACTTCAGCAGCTTCACCGTGGCATCAATGTCGATCTCATCTTCAGTGAAGATCATCGTCGTGTTCTGGAAGGTGGTGATCGCCAGCTTCTTCACCGTGCGCATTTCGCCCGGCTTTTTCTCGGTTTTGGGTTTGATGCTGTTCATCAGCAGCCCCACCGACAGCACCGCATTCTCTTTGTCGATTTTGGTCTCAACGGGCTCTTCCTCGCTGAACACCACGAAGGATTTAATTGAGGTGAGCTTCACGCGCTCGCCCGCAATATAAAGATGCTTACTCTCCGGGATCACCTTCACCGCATACGCGGAAAGGCCTTTGCTGTTGGTGGTTGGCTCGAAGGTCACCGCCGCATCTTTTTTAATCAGATCAGGGTTGGCGACCTTAATCACATGAAAATAGCGGTTGTCGCCGTTTTCATCTTTGATAAATCCAAAGCCTTTATCTTTAAACCACGTTGTGATTGTACCGTTCATCGCTGTTACCGCCTGTCAGATCTTAAGACTAAAGTTTTGCAGCGCGCAGTGTAATGCACAATGGCTGACGAGACAAAAAAAAGCCCCTGCACGGGAGCAGGGGAAAGTTCATGTCAGAGCTTTTTAGTATTGTGTATTTAGTTGAACACCATCCCACCATCAATCAGCAGCGACTGACCGGTCATGTAGTCGGAATCCGGCCCGGCGAGGTAAGAGACGCAGGCGGCCACGTCTTCCGGCTCGGACAAACGGCCAAGCGTGATGCGTTTGGCAAAGGTTTCCGTCCCGTAGCCAAGCGGTTTACCCGCCGCCTCGGAGACCTGACGGTCGATTTCCGCCCACATCGGCGTTTTGACGATCCCCGGGCAGTAGGCGTTAACGGTGATCCCCAGCGGCGCGAGATCCCGCGCGGCGGTCTGGGTTAAGCCGCGCACCGCGAATTTACTGGAACTGTAGACGGCCAGCTCCGGGTTACCGGTGTGGCCCGCCTGGGAGCAGGCGTTGATGATCTTGCCGCCGTGCCCCTCTTTACGAAACGCGTCAATTGCGGCCTGAATGCCCCAGATCACCCCTTTCACGTTGATGTTGTAGACCTTGTCGACAATCTCCGGCGTGATGGATTCGATGGGCGTGGACGGCGCCACCCCGGCGTTATTGACGATGACGTTAAAACCGCCCAGCGCGGTGCGGGCTTTTTCCACCGCCGCGAACACCTGCTCGCGGTCAGAGACGTCCACCTTCACGGCGACGGCCTTCCCGCCGTTACGGGTGATCTCATCCGCGACCGCTTTCGCCGTCTCTTCGTTGTAATCCGCAATAGCAACGGCAAAACCATCCTTCACCAGGCGAAGCGCGATCGCTTTGCCAATCCCCTGGCCGGAGCCGGTTACGAGAGCCACTTTTTGCATTTCTCTGTCCTTATATTGATTCACAAAATCTGGCTGAGATGGAGCTGGCCCATCAGCAGCGGGTTATCGCTGTAGTCGACGGGAATGGCCACCACGGCCGGGCCATCGACATCCATTGCCGCACGCAGCGTCGGTTCGAGCGCATCCGCGCTCTCGACGGCAAAGCCTTTCGCACCGAACGCGTCGGCATAGACTTTGAAATCGACCGGGCCGAACTCGACGCCGGAAAGCCTCTGGTATTTTTTCTCTTCCTGGATGGCCACCATGTTGTAGGCGTTATCCACCCAGATGATGTGCAGCACATTGGCGTTGAGGCGTACGGCGGTTTCCAGCTCCATGCTCGACTGCAAAAAGCCGCCGTCCCCGGAGACCGAGACCACCTTGCGCCCCGGGTTGACCAACCACGCGCCAATCGCCCACGGCAGCGCCACGCCCATGGTCTGCTGACCGTTGGAGATCATCACCTGACGCGCCCGGAAGCTGTAGAGGTAGCGGGCGATCCAGATGTGGAAGCTGCCCATGTCGACGGTGAGCGTTACGTCGTTATTCACGATGTCCTGCATGGCCCGGACGATGCGCAGCGGATGCAGCGCAAACTGGTTGAGCGATGCGCCGCGACGGTCGAGGAGGTCCCGCTGATGCTGGCGATCGACAAGAATTTCCGAGGCGCGCTGGCTGAGTTCAAGTTTGTGCTCGATTCGACTGGCAAGCAGATTCAGCGTGGCGGCAATATCCCCGACCAGTTCCAGATCGGGAACATACTTGCGCTCCTCATAGGCGGGCAGCACGTCAATGTGCACCAGCGTCGCGTCGCCGCTGTTCCACATGGACGGCTCGTATTCCACCGGGCTGTAGCCGATGCAGATAATCAGGTCCGCCAGATGCAGCAGCCGGTCGCCCGCCTGGTTGTTAAAGAGGCCGACGCGTCCGGCGAAGCGGGTGAAGTGTTCCTGATTCACCGCCCCGGCGGCCTGATAGGTGCTGGTGACCGGAATACGGCTTCTCTCCAGCAGCTTATGCAGCGCGGCGCTGTTGGCGGGCTGGCTGGCCATCAGGCCGAGTAAGATGACCGGGTTTTTGGCCTTCGCGATAAGCTTCGCCACGTCGTTGATGGCTGACTCCGGCGCCGGGCCCATCAGCGCCGCGGTGCTGGCGGGTAAAATAGCCCCCGTGGTGGGCTGGTCGACAATATCCTGCGGCAGGCTGACAAACGCCCCGCCCGGCCTGCCCTGCTCGGCAGCGCGAAACGCGTTCGACACCACCTCGGCAATCGCGTCCGGTGAATTAACTTCGACGGCGTATTTGGTGACCGGGCTGAACATGGCGACGGTATCCATGCTCTGGTGCACCAGTTTCGCTTTATCTGCCCGCTTCACCGCCCCGCCCAGCGCCACCACCGGGTCACCTTCGCTGTTGGCGGTGGCGATGCCGGTGATCAGGTTGGAGCAGCCCGGCCCGGAGGTGACCAGCGCGACCCCGGCCTTACCGGTTAGCCGCCCTACCGCTGCCGCCATAAACGCCGCGTTCGCCTCGTGACGCACCGGGATAATCTCGATGGAGGAGTCCAGCAGGGAGTCAAAGACCTTGTCGATTTTTGCGCCCGGTATGCCGAACACCTGCTTCACACCCTGCGCTTCCAGCTGGCCGACAACCATATCGGCGCCGTGCGCCCACTGACGTGACTGTTTCTCACTGTTCACGGTAGTTCTCCTGTTAGTTTTCGACGGCGCGGATAGCCGCATCAAGGTTGCTGGGGTGCAGGTTGGCCTGTAAAAACGCGCTGTCGGCGGGCAGGTCAATCATCAGCTTGTGGATTTCGCCGAAGGTGAGCACGCCGTTCTCCAGCTGATAGTCGAGCAGGTGGCCCCCGCCCTGACGGTCGTCGGTGATAAAGTGTTCGTGATAGCCCGCCACGTTAATGCCCTGCATATGCTGCGGGGTGCGGAACCCGACCAGTACGCCCTCGCGCTGGTTAAAGCGGAACACCGGCTGGTCATCCAGCACGTCGGTCATCGCCCGGTACGGCGGTGTCTGGCGCGGTACGGTGCGGGTGTGCGCGTGGCGGAAATTGCCGTCGATGCGCAGCGCGCAGAACAGGTTATCGGAGGGGATTTGCTTGTCGATCACGTCGTGGATCTGCTGACGGCTGACCGGCCCGTCGAAGGCCTTGCGGTACTGCGGCTGGAACCAGGTCATCACCGCGAACGGCGTTTTTTGCTCCGGCTTCGCGGCGCGGGCGCTGCCGTCGGCGCGCAGCTGGTACACCTGGCTGCTGAAGGCAATCATTTCACCGTCCAGCTCGTTAAAGGTACCGAGACCAAAATCACCGTGTGCCAGCAGGTCGGCGATGGTCGTCTCCCCTTCGTAGACGCCGCTTAGCAGGGCGCTCATTAGCGATGTCTGATAGATCACGCTGTCAGGATGCTGAGCCGAGAACCCACGCAGGGTCTCGCATAAACTCGCCTCACAGTCGCATGCAGATGAATGCATCATCATGCCCGTCCTCTTCAACTTTATTTATAAAGGTTAAATAAATGTTGACCCGATTCAGCAGAGAGTTCCAATATAGAATCCATGCTGGTTTGAGACGTTTTTGATATGGAACTTCGTTATCTGCGCTATTTTGTCGCGGTAGCACGCGAGCGACACTTCACCAGGGCGGCCAAAGCGCTGGGTATTTCACAGCCTCCTCTGAGTCAGCAGATCAAACGGCTCGAAGAGGAAGTGGGCACGCCGCTGTTCAGGCGCCTGACGCGGGGCGTGGAGCTGACCGAAGCGGGAGAGGCCTTCTATGAGGACGCCTGTAAGATCCTGGCGCTGAGCGATGCCGCGCTGGAGAAAGCCCGGGGCATCGCGCGCGGGCTGAACGGCAGCCTGTCGATTGGCATCACCAGTTCAGATGCTTTTCATCCCAAAATCTTCGCCCTGATTCGCCAGTTTCAGGTGCAGAACATGGCTGTGCAGGTTCACCAGGTGGAAGCCAATATGTCGTCGCTGACGACGATGCTGGCGGAGGGTGAGCTGGATATCGCCTTTGTGCGCCTGCCGTGCGAAAGCAGTAAGGTGTTCGAATTAAAAATCCTCGATCGGGAGCCGATGGTGGTGGCGCTGCATCGCGATCATCCTCTGGCGGCATGTGGCGATCTGGCGCTGGATGAGCTGCGGGATACGCCGGTGGTGCTGTTCCCCCAGGAGGTAGCACCGGGGCTGTATGACCGCGTTTACGGCAGCTGCGAGCGGGCCGGGATCGATATGCAACACACGCTGCAATCTTCACAACTTTCCTCTTCCCTGAGCATGGTCTCCGCTGGCGGCGGGTTCGCGCTGGTGCCGAAATCCATGGCCGCTATTTCTCCGCCGAATGTCACCTACCATGCGCTGCGCTCGCCGGAGCTTTATACCGATATCGCGCTCTGCTGGCGGCGCTTTGAGCGTTCGCGGACGGTGAAGCGGTTTCTGGCGATGATGAGCGAGGAGTAGCTACGGTGTGGCTGTGCCCGGCGGCGCTGCGCTTGCGCGGGCCTACGCTTCGTGTCGCGGGTTGGTTGGCTTGTTGGCGGTTTTGTAGGCCGGGTAAGGCGCAGCCGCCACCCGGCAATGCCCTTTGGAAGCCGCCTCGCAAACTTTTAAGCAACCTTATGTAATTCAGGGGCATCCCTTTTCATCCCTTCTTCACCTGCAACTTCCCGATTCTGCGGATCTCTTTGAACTGTCTGGCACCTGTGCGGCATACGTGAGCGTACTGGTGGAAACGGACGATGCGGTGACATTTGCCACGCTCTGTAAGCAACTGCTGGGTTGTTAGCGGAGTTTGTGAAGGAGCCTTATATAACGGCTCACTGAGTCGGCCTTATACAAAGGACAACGTTGTTTGATGAATGACTGTTAAGAGCGTTCAGCAGGCTTCGATGCCAGATCGACTTTCAGCCATCTCATGACTAAAAATTACTGTTCGTGCCGGGTGGGGCATGCAATTGTTAGAGGAATGCACAGGAAGGCGGTCACGCCACAGAGGGCGTGACATAAAATCAGGCCTGGTCGTCTTCTTTACCGTAGTAAAGCTTACCGATCTGAATGAGAGGACGGCCCTGGGATTTGCGGTGCAGGTTGCTGTCACGCAGTGAATAAACACAGCCGCAGTATTCCTGCTGGTAGAACTGCTCGCGCTTGCTGATTTCAATCATGCGCGACGAACCGCCCTGTTTCCGCCAGTTATAGTCCCAATAGACCATACCCGGATAGTGGGCGGCGGCTCGCTGACCGCAGTCGTTGATTTGCTGCATATTTTTCCAGCGAGAGATGCCCAGTGAGCTGCTAATCACGTTGAAGCCATTTTCAGCGGCGTAAAGCGCAGTCCGCTCAAAGCGCATGTCAAAACACATGGTGCAGCGAATGCCGCGCTCGGGTTCCCATTCCATGCCTTTGGCGCGCTCAAACCAGTTATCTGTATCGTAATCCGCATCGATAAACGGTACGCCGTGCTGTTCGGCAAAGCGAATATTCTCATCCTTACGAATCAGATACTCTTTCTGCGGATGAATGTTCGGATTGTAGAAGAAGATGGTGTAGTCGATCCCTGAGGCCTGGATCGCCTCCATTACCTCACCAGAACACGGAGCGCAACAGGAGTGCAGCAGCAGTTTATCTGCCCCGTTTGGGAGTTCTAGTTTAGGGCGTTTGAAATCAGCGGTAGTCATAAATTTATTTGTTGAGGTAATGAGGACTGAAAACAGTGTAGCATCAGAGCTGTGCTATCGGGAATGGCGGCCAGTCTCATACATATCCCGCAATGCCTGTTATTGACACATAGCGGACGCATCTTTCACACGTTTCTATATAACCTGGTTAGCAAAACTATCTCCGCTGCACTTCTTCTCAGCAAGCAATTCCTGAATACGCTACGCAAATTAAACAAATATTTCAGGCCAAGATAGATCAGGCACGTTAACGCTGGATCATATGCGCGCTGGCGAAGCGTTTTGGTTTGCCGGTGAGCGCATTTGTGGGGAACTGATGCGAGGTTTTCACCCAGACCAATTCCCCAGACGTTAATACCACTATCTCTCTCACCCCTGCCCCTCACTCCCCGCCGCCAGCAGCGGCACCACCACATCGCTGACGGGCACCGCAATCCCGTGCCTGCGGCCATAGCGCTGGATCACGCCGTTGCGTATGTCCCACTCCATCAGGCGATCCGCCTGACGGTCGGACAGGATCGACAGCATTAAAGATCTGCACTGGGACATTCGCCCCAGCCCGCACATTAGCACCGTGCAGGTGCGGTCGACGGATAAGCCGCTGACGCTCAACAACGCGATTAATATCGCCTGGCTGATCCAGGCCACGTCACACTGGCTGCTGACCACGCGGCCTTATAAGCATCAGGAACGGGATTTTCTGCGGTACCTCTTTACCGTTTTCAGGTGTGTCGCTACGGATAGGTGGATATTCAGACGAGCCGTTATGCGTTTTTGAACAATTAATAAAGAGTCAAATAGACAGAATACCCAATAAACATTCAAGTATTTATTACATCTTCAATTAATATTCACTTAATTATTATTTAAGCAAAACCACCGTATTAATCATTAACAATTTATCCAGATCCAAACCATAAGCCCCCATACTTTCTTAATTTGCATCAACGAAACCGCAGATCGTTTTATATCCACCCTGTACAAAATTGACGGCCAATTTTGTACGCGCTAGCGTTGCACTAGTTACGTAACAAGCTAAACCATAAGGTCTTTTCAGGATTTCCTTAAATGGAGTTTTAAACAAATGGCTATTCCCGCTTATTTATGGCTTAAAGATGACGGCGGCGCCGATATAAAAGGCTCTGTCGATATATATGGACGTGAAGGTAGCATCGAGATTATCGCCTTAAATCACGGCATAATGCAGCCCACGGACAAGCATAACGGCAAGGCGACAAGTCTTCGCATCCATTCCCCCTATTCTTTCGATAAAGAGATCGACGCTTCCAGCCCCTATTTGTACAAGGCTGTTAGCACGGGCCAGAAGCTAAAATCCGCAGAGATAAAGTTTTACCGTATCAACGATGCTGGTCAGGAAGTGGAATATTTTTCCACCCTTCTGGAAGGCGTGAAGATCGCCAGCGTCTGTCCAATGATGCTTGATATCAAAGATCCTGACTATGAGAAGCATAACCATCTTGAGCTGGTAGAGCTGCTCTATGAAAAAATTACCTGGCGCTACGTGGACGGTAACATCATGCATTCAGATAGCTGGAATGACCGTAAGACGGCATAAGGAGAACGTTATGGGATGGAAGTATGAGCAATCAACTGGCAAGATGTATAAAGACGGCAAATTAATTGAGACAGGATATTCCGGTGCCCTTACCAATAAAAATAATCCGGACCGTCAGCATGTGAAGGGTCTGGGTCCATTGCCGCGCGGAACATATAAAATTGCGGGACATTCGAATTCTAAAGGACCCATTACCATTATCCTTGAGCAAACTTCGGGAGAGAGTTTTGGTCGTTCAGAGTTCCGCATTCATGGTGACCATAAGTACGGTCCAGCCGGATTTGCTTCGGAGGGGTGCATCATTCTCTCACTGTCAACGCGACGTAAAATCCTTCGTGACGGCGGTGAGCTTGAGGTAGTGCGATGAAATACCCAATCGTCCTGCTGCTTTGTGCGCTCACTGTCCCAGCCATTGCAGCCAGCACTGACTGGCCATCAGCACTTCATGGAATCGCCTCAGGTGACACACACTGGATTGAGCAAGCCCCAACGCTGGCTGCCACGGCTGACGCCAGGCAGGCGCAACTGCTGGAGGATGCTTTGGCCGCAGCGCTCACAACAAACACCAGCGCCACACTGAAAGCGCTCCAGACCATTGACGCGGGAAAGTGGCCGCACGTGGTTGGCAGCGATATCGTCTGCACGCCGCCTCTAGAGAAATCCCCCGCCGAAGTCGACGCGTTCTATCAGCGCACCCGCCGGGCGCTGCTGGATACGGTTGAGGGTGCTCAGTGCCTCTGGATCCTGGAAGCAACAATGGAAGAGCTAAACGCTGAGAAAGCCCGTCAGGGTAAGTAAGAGTTACCCGGCGCACAACGGCCGGGTCTTCCTTCTCGCCAGACCCTGGCTCACCCCGGCCCCTCGCTCCCCGCCGCCAGCAGCGGCACCACCACATCGCTGACGGGCACCGCAATCCCGTGCCTGCGGCCGT
This sequence comes from Enterobacter sp. BIDMC 27, assembly GCF_000534415.1. Taxonomy (NCBI): domain Bacteria; kingdom Pseudomonadati; phylum Pseudomonadota; class Gammaproteobacteria; order Enterobacterales; family Enterobacteriaceae; genus Enterobacter; species Enterobacter sp. BIDMC 27. The sequence goes on along the minus strand of NZ_KI973178.1, from coordinate 2,070,492 downwards.
AGCGCTGGATGACGCCATTACGGATATCCCACTCCATCGGGCGATCCGCCTGACGGTCGGCAAGGATCGACGTGCCTAAATCCACTGGCGCACGCTGGAAGTTCGCCAGGATCTCCTGGGCCACCGCATCGTCCAGCTTCGCCCCTTCGGCGCGGGCGACGGTAAGCCCCTCGCGCAGGTAGGCCAGCGCCAGCTCGCTGATATCCTCGCGCCTGAACATCCCGGCGCGGCGATTGGCCAGCACCATCAGCCCGGCGACCGCGTTTTGCAGCAGCTTGCGCCAGGCGACGGTAGTGAAATCTGTCGAGAGCTCAACGTCACAGCGCGTGCCGCGAAGCGCCTCCACCACCCGCTGCGCCTGCGGCACGTCCGGCAGCGTAAGGCGCGGTTTGGCGCGCAGCCAGACGGAGGCATCCGGCTCGCGCTGGGCAGGGAACCAGACCACCGAGGGCAGCACCGTTGCGCCATTGACCAAAGGCGCAAGCTGGGCTTTCTGCTCCACGCCGTTTTGCAGCGCGCAGACCACGGTGTTTTCATCGCACAGAGCGCGCAGCCACCCGGCGCTGTCGGCATTTTGCGTCGTTTTGACCGCCAAAAAAACGAGGTCAACGGGGCGCGTAATGACGCTGGGATCGGTGAGTACCGGACCGGGCACCACAATTTCACCCTCATCATGACGCAGGCGCAGTTCCGGATGCGCGGTGCGCCCACACAGCAGCGGCGTGCGGCCCGCTTCATGCAGCACCGCGGCGATGGTGGTCCCAATCGCACCGGGTCCTGTCAGCGCAATGGTTGGATAGTCAGACATGGGTCACTCCCCTTTTGCTAAGCCTGCTATCAGTTATACCACCCTGAGACGAGCGCGCCACGCCCATTGTCTATACTCAACTCATAACAGACAACGGAGTGCGCCATGCCTTTACCCGACTTCAAATCCTCTGAACCTTATACCCTCGGCATTGAGCTCGAACTCCAGGTGGTTAACCCGCCGGGTTACGATCTGAGCCAGGACTCCTCTGCCCTCATCGCCGCCGTCAAAGACGACATCAAAGGGGGGGAAGTCAAACACGACATCACCGAAAGCATGCTCGAAATCGCCACCGGCGTGTGCCAGACCATCGACCAGGCAGCGGCGCAGTTTTCAGTGATGCAGCAGAGCATCCTGCGCGCGGCGGAAGATCAGCATATCCAGATCTGCGGCGGTGGGACGCATCCGTTCCAGAAATGGCAGCGGCAGGAAGTGTGCGACGACGAGCGCTATAACGTCACGCTGGAGCGCTTTGGCTATCTGATTTTGCAGGCGACGGTGTTCGGCCAGCACGTACACGTCGGCTGTCGGACCGGGGACGACGCCATTTACCTGCTGCACGGCCTGTCGCGCTTTGTGCCGCACTTTATCGCCCTGGCCGCCGCATCACCGTATATGCAGGGCACGGACACGAAGTTCGCCTCATCGCGTCTCAACATCTTCTCGGGCTTCCCGGATAACGGTCAGATGCCGTGGGTCAACAGCTGGCAGGAGTTCGAGGGGCTGTTCCGCCGCCTGAGCTCCACCAGCATGATCGACAGCATTAAGGATCTGCACTGGGACATCCGCCCCAGCCCGCACTTCGGCACCGTCGAGGTGCGGGTGATGGATACGCCGCTGACGCTCAGCCACGCCATTAATATCGCCGGGCTGATTCAGGCAACGTCGCACTGGCTGCTGACCGCGCGGCCCTATAAGCATCAGGAACGGGATTTTCTGCTGTACCGCTTTAACCGTTTTCAGGCCTGTCGCTACGGGCTGGAAGGCATTCTGACGGACGTACATACCGGCGAGCACAAAACCGTGGCGGAAGATATCGCCTGGCTGCTCGAGCAGGTTGCGCCGTCGGCCGAGAAACTCGGCGCGACAAGCACAATCAATGAGATTGCCCTGCTGTTAAAGCAGGGCAAGAGCGAGGCGCAGCGCATGCGGGACTTTATCGCCGATGGCGGCTCGCTGATTTCTCTGGTGCAGAAGCACTGTGAGCTGTGGGCGACGAGTCCGTAAGGCCGTGGCCCCACTCGCGCAGGCGCTGGAACAGCACGAACAGCGCCGGGATGAACACTATCCCCACCACGGTCGCCACCAGCATGCCGCTGAACACCGTAGTGCCGATGATGCGGCGGCTCTGGGCACCCGCCCCGGTCGCCAGCATCATCGGCAGGACGCCGATAATGAACGACACGGCGGTCATCATTACCGCGCGGAAGCGGCGCGATGCCCCCTCCCGTGCGGCATCGACAATCGCCATTCCATCCATGCGCCGGGCGCGGGCAAACTCCACGATAAGAATTGCGTTCTTGGCGGCGAGGGCTATCAGTAGCACCAGACCTATCTGCACGTATACGTCGTTGGCATAGCCCGCCAGCCACAGCCAGACCAGCGCCCCGCCGATGGCGAACAGCACTGAGAGCATCACGCTCGCCGGCAGCGTCCAGCTCTCGTACTGGGCGACGAGGAACAGCCACGCCATCACCACCGCCGCCAGCACGATCCATATCGCCTGATTGCCGGTCTGCTGCTCCTGATACGACATGCCGCTCCAGGCGTAGTCGTACCCGGCTGGCAGGTTTTCCGCCAGAATCTCGCCCATCGCCGCCATTGCGGTGCTGCTGCTCACCCCTTCCGCTGCCGAGCCGCTCACCGATACCGACGGGAACTGGTTGTACTGCTGAATAAATGGCGCGCCGACGGTCGGCGTGATGGTGATGAGGTTGCTCAGACGCACCCGCTCGCCGCTGTTGCTGCGCACGAACAGCTCGCTGATTTGCTCCGCGCGCTCGCGCCACTGCATCTCGTTCTGCATCACTACGTGGTAGACGCGGTTGTTGACGCTGAAATCCCCGGCGCGCGTGCCGCCAAAGGCGGTTTGCAGGCTGCTGAAGATGCGTGACACCGGCACGTCGAGGCGGGCCGCGCGCTCGCGGTCAACGGTGAGCGTCATCTGCGGCACGTTGCTGCTCCAGGTGGTGAACACGCGGCTCAGCCGCGGGTTCTGGTTGGCTTTCGCCAGCACCTCACGCGTCACGCGCTCCAGCTCCGCCGGACTTTGCCCCGCCTGCGCCTGAATGCGCAGGTCGAAGCCGGAGGCGTTGCCCAGCCCCGGCAGCGTCGGCGGCGCAAAGGTCATGATGGTGGCTTCCGGCAGGGCCAGCAGCTGGTGCTGAAGGGTGCCCATCACCTCATCCAGCGGCGGACGCTCGCTCCAGTCTTTGAGCATGATGGAGATAAACCCGCCGTTCGATGCGCTGGTGCCGTTGAGGATGTTAAACCCGGAGACCTGAATCACGTCTTCTACCGCCGGGTTGTTAGCGATCAGCTCGCGCGCGGTGGTCATCACCGCTTCGGTGCGCTCCAGCGAGGCTGCCTCCGGCAACTGGACGCTGGCGAAGAAGTAGCCCTGATCCTCCTGCGGCAGGAAGCCCTTTGGCATCGACATAAAGCTGAATACCACCACCGCCGCCGCACCCGCGGTGGCCAGCAGCGCCAGCCACGGGCGCAGGTTTAAAACGTTCACGATGCGGGTGTAGAAACCGCGCGTGGCGTCCAGCCCGTGGTTAAAGGCGCGATAGAGTGCCGCAGGTTTCTCCGGTCGCGGGCGCAGCAACAGCGCGCACAGGGCGGGCGTAAGAGTCAACGCCACCAGGCTTGAGAGCGTGACGGCAGTCGAGAGCGTCACCGCGAACTGGCGGTACAGCTCGCCCACAATCCCCGGCAAGAGCGCCACCGGCACAAACACCGCCAGCAGCACCAGCGTGGTGGCAATCACTGGCCCGGCAATCTGGCGCAGCGCCAGCGCGGTCGCCGCCGTCCGGCTCTGCCCTTCCGCCATCAGCGTTTCGACGCTCTCCACCACCACGATGGCGTCATCCACCACCATGGTCAGCGCCAGAATGATGGCGAACAGGCTCAGCGTATTGGCGGAGTAGCCGAGCGTATAGAGCACCGCGAAGGTGCCCACCAGCGACACCGGAATGGCAAGGGCAACAATCAGCGTCGCGCGCCAGCTTTGCAGGAACAGGGACACCACGACCACCACCGCCAGCATCGTCAGCGCCAGCGAGACGCCAATCTCTTTGATGGTGGCGGCCACAAACGAGGTGGTGTCGAATTTGACTTCATAGACCAGATCGTCCGGGAAGCGTGTGGATAACCGTTCCAGCTCCGCGCGCACCGCATCGGCCACGCGCAGGGCGTTAGCGGACGGCGTCGGGTAGATGCCGAGGTAGGCGGAGTCGTGCCCGTTCAGCTGCGCGCCAGAGCTGTAGCTGCGCGAGCCAAGCTCGATGGTGGCGACGTCCTTCAGGCGCACTAGCTGCCCCATCTCCCCGGCGCGGATAATGATGTTGGCAAAGTCGTCGGCCTGATTTAAGCGCCCCAGCCCGTTAATGGTCAGGGTCTGCTGCTGGCCGTTAAACACCGGCGGCGTGCCGACCTGGCCTGCCGCCCCCTGCACGTTCTGCTCGCGCAGCGCCTGCGCCACGTCATCGCTGGTCACGTTCAGGGCGTTCATGCGGTCCGGGCGCAGCCAGATGCGCATGCTGTAGTCCCGTGCGCCAAACATCTGTACCTGCCCGACGCCCGGCAGACGCGACAGCGCCTCGCGCACCTGGGTGCTGGCGTAGTTGCTGACGAACAGCGGCGTGTGGGTGTTGTTCGGTGAGTAAAGGCTTACCCCCATCATCAGGTTGGTGGCGCGCTTGCGCACCTGCACGCCGTTTTGCTGCGCCTCGGTCGGCAGTTGCGCCACGGCCTGCGCCACGCGGTTCTGCACGTCGATGGCGGCGAGATCCGGGTCGGTGCCTGCCGCAAAGGTAATGTTCAGGCTATAGCTACCCTCGTCCGAACTGGTGGACTCCATATAGAGCATATGATCCACCCCGTTCAGCTGGGTTTCCAGCGGCGTGGCGATGGCCTCCGCCACGTCAGCCGAGCTGGCGCCCGGCCATGACGCTGACACATTCACGACCGGCGGGGTGATCTGCGGGTACTGCTCCACCGGAATAATCCTCAGCGCAATGGCTCCCAGCAGAGTGATGACCAGCGCAATCACCATCGCAAAGCGCGGGCGTTTGATGAAAAACGTCAGCATGATGGCTCCTTAATTCAGTATCTGGACGGCAACGCCTGGCTGCACGCGCTGCGCACCGTCAGTAATCGCTCGCTCACCGGGCTTCAGGCCGGAGGCAATCTGGAACTGCTGGCCGATCTGTCCGGCGACCTTCAGCGGACGCATTTCGGCTTTATCCTCGGCGTTAACCACCCATGCGAAGAATCCGTGGCCATTCTGCTGTACGGCAGCGGCGGGCAGAGTCAGCACTGGTTGCTCACTTGACGGACGCAGGTAGACGTTCACGTTGCCGCCGGGCAGCAGCTGATGGCGCGGGTTGGCGAACTCGGCGCGCAGCATCACGCTGGCGGTTCGCGGGTCGATGCGGTTGTCCACGGAGGTGAGTTCCCCGCTGATGCGCTGGCCGTTGCTGTCAATCAGCGCCTGCCAGGCCTGCTTCATGGCGCTGATATCCGCATGCTGTCCGGCTTTAGTGGCAAACGAGCCCTCTTCCAGCGCAAAGGCGATGCGGATGGGATCGAGCTGCACCACCTCCACCAGCACACCGCTGGCAGGATTCACCAGGCTGCCGACGTGAAAGTTGCTGTGCCCCACGCGCCCGTCAATCGGTGAGGTAATGCGCGTGTAGTTGAGGGTGACGCTGCGGGTGTCGAGACGGGCTTTCGCCTGCTCCAGCGCGGCGCTCGCTACGTCGCGCTGCATGCGGGCGTTGTCCACGTCGTGGCGGCTGATGGCGTTGCTGCTGCCCAGGCTTTCGAAGCGTGACAGCTGCTGCTGCGCCTGACGCAGCGTGGCTTCGGCGCTTCTCACTTCGGCCTGCGCCAGACGCAGGGCGGCGCGCGGCTCGGCGTCGTCCAGTTCGAACAACACGTCGCCTTTTTTCACGTACTGCCCGTCGCGGAAGTGGATTCTGGTGATGACGCCTTCCGTGCGGGCGCGCAGTTCAACGGTGTGGATAGCTTCAATGCGACCCGGGATCTGACGCTCGGCGGCGTGGGCGGTCTGCTCCACGGTGGCGACACGCACGGGAATGGCCGCGGCGAATGCGGGTGGCAGGGTGCAGGCGAGGAGCGCGAACAGGAGTGGGAATTTCATGGGAGTACCTCGGCGTTGTTTTCCCTCACCCCGGCCCTCTCCCACAGGGAGAGGGAGGTCAGAGTTCCCTCTCCCTGTGGGAGAGGGTTAGGGTGAGGGCAAAAGGTTATGCAGCCTTACGGAACCTGCGAGTCAGTCGCTTCTCGATTTCGACGACGAAGAACATCACGCCCGCCACCGCCAGCGTCACGAACCAGTAGCGCAGCGGCAGCGCTTCGGTGCCGAACAGCATCTGCATAAACGGCAGGTAGATGATCGCCGCCTGGAGCAGGAACAGTACGCCCGTTACCAGCCAGATCCCTTTGTTCGCCAGCAGGCCGCGGTTCAGGGAGAACCCGTCGGTGTTGCGGCAGTTAATCATGTAAACCCACTGGGCGCAGACCAGCATCTGCAACAGCACGGTGCGGATGAACTCCGCGCTGTGGCCGCGCGGGGCCAGCCAGGCTTCCAGCGCAAAGGCGGCGATGGCAATCATGGTGCCGACGAAGGCCACGCGCCAGACGGCGTAGGCGTCCATCACGTGCTGCCCGGTCTGACGCGGCGGGCGGCGCATAATGTTGCGCTCGGCGGCCTCGAAGGCCAGGCCGAAGGAGAGCGTGGCGGAGGTCGCCATGTTCATCCACAGGATCAGCACTGGCGTCAGCGGAATGATGTTCCCCGCCAGCAGCGCAATCACAATCAATAGCCCCTGCGCCAGGTTGGTCGGCATGATGAACAGAATGGTCTTCTTCAGGTTGTCGTAAACGCGACGCCCCTCTTTTACCGCGCTGGCGATGGTGGCGAAGTTATCGTCCGTCAGGACCATGTCCGCCGCCTCTTTGGTCACTTCCGTGCCTTTGATGCCCATCGCGATACCCACGTCCGCCTGGCGCAGCGCCGGGGCATCGTTCACGCCGTCACCGGTCATGCCGACGATTTCGCCTTTGTCCTGCAACGCTTTCACCAGGCGCAGCTTATGCTCCGGGCTGGTACGGGCGAAGATGTCATACTTCACCGCCGCTTCCGCCAGCTCGGCGTCGTCCATCTTCTCCAGCTGGTAGCCGGTAACCGCCTGCTCGCTGTTGGTGATCCCCAGCATCTGGCCGATGCTCATCGCCGTCTGCGGGTGATCCCCGGTGATCATCTTCACGCGGATCCCCGCCTGCTGGCAGGCGTTAATCGCCTCAATCGCTTCCGGACGCGGCGGATCCATCATCCCGGCAATGCCGAGGAAAATCAGGCCGTGACTCAGGTCGTCGTGAGTTAATGCCTGCTCGCCGTTCGCTGGCTTGAACGCCGCGGCGACCATGCGCAGCCCCTGACGCGCATAGCGCTCCATCTCCGTTTCCCAGTACGCGCGGTCAAAGGCTTGCGCACCGTTGCGGGTCTGCTGCTGCTCACACAGGGCGAAAATCACGTCCGGCGCGCCGGTAATCAAAATCTGCTCCTCACTGCCAATCTGGTAGTGGGTGCTCATGTACTTGTACTGAGAGTCGAACGGGATCTTGTTAACCAGCGTGGTCACGACCGGCTCGAGGTGGGCCTTGGCCGCCAGCACCTTCAGCGCGCCCTCGGTTGGCCCGCCGGTGATGCCCCACAGGCCACGCTCGTCCTGAATCAGCTGGCTGTCGTTACACAGGTCGATGGTGCGCAGGTACTGCTCCAGCACGGTGCCCGGCTGGATCTGCACCGGCTCGTCGCTGCCTTCGAGGTAGATGTTGCCCACCGGCTCGTAGCTGTTGCCGTCCACGCGATAGCAGGTGTCGGCGGTGATGATGGCTTTCACCGTCATCTCGTTCATGGTCAGGGTGCCGGTTTTATCCGAGCAGACCACGGTCATCGCGCCCAGGGTTTCAACCGTCGGCAGCTTGCGGATGATGGCCCGCTTGCGCGCCATCGCCTGTACGCCCAGCGAGAGGATGATGGAGATAATCGCTGGCAGACCTTCCGGTACGGAGGCTACCGCCAGGCTAATCAGGGAGAGCAGCAGCTCGCCCATCGGGATCTCGCGGAACACCAGGCTGAAGACAAACAGCGCGGCCATCATCGCCAGAATGATGGCGAAGATCGCTTTACCCAGCTTGTCCATCTGCACCAGCAGCGGGGTGCGGTGTTTTTCAATGCCCGCCATCATCTGGTTGATGTGGCCGAGTTCGGTCTCCTGGCCCGTGGCAATGACCACGCCAACGCCGCCGCCCGCGCTTACCGTCGTACCGGAAAAGACCAGGTTCGTGCGGTCGCCCAGCGGTAATTCGCCGTTCAGCGGGCTCGTGTGTTTATCCACCACGGTGGATTCACCGGTCAGAATTGCCTCTTCCACGCGTAAATTATGCGCTTCGATTAAGCGCATATCCGCCGGTATACGATCTCCTGCACGCAACACAATAATATCGCCCGGGACGATTTCCGTCGTCGGGATAGTTTCATGGTTGCCGTTACGAATAACGCGCGCCTCGCTGGAGAGCATATTGCGAATACTCTTCAGGGATTTTTCCGCGTTACTTTCCTGAATGTGGCCAATTAAGGCATTGATTACCGCCACGCCCAGAATAACCAGCGTATCAACCCAGTGTCCCATTACTGCCGTTAATACGGCGGCTGCCAGCAGGACGTAAATCAGGACATCGTTAAAATGCGCGAGAAAACGCAGCCAGCCCGGCTTGCCTTTTTTCTCCGGCAGCGCGTTCGGGCCATGCTTCTGTAAACGCGCCTGCGCCTCGGCACGGTCCAGGCCATTAGCCTGGCTCTGCGCCTGAGCAAGCACCTGCTCTACGGTCTGCTGGTACGCCTGCCCGCCTGCGGGTGGCATATTCTGCGAGAAATTTTTTTTGGTCATGGTATTTTTCCTTCAATATCCGGTGGACGGAAGCCGGAATTCCTTTCTGGCTTTAAATAATTCATTTTTAAGTCTTGCGGGTTAAATTGATCTACCGCAATATATTGACTACCCGGTTATTCAAAACTGATTAAAATTATTTCGACGCGTTGATTTTTACAAAATATTTCTAAACCAACACTAAACGAGGAGGAAGCATGTTTGGTATTTATCGCGGACGGCGTCTGGCGTTATACATTGTCGCAGCCATTGTTATTGCGACGTTAATTGGATATAGCACCTATAGCTTTGTAAAAATATTTTCGTGAGAAAGACGTTTATTTACATAACGCGATATTAATTTAATCGCCCCGAAAATATTATCTATTTTCTGTTATTAATTCGCAGAATAACGGTGGCCTTTTACCCAATTTTGCCAGCGGGGATGATATTGCTTTACGTTTCAGGATGCCGGACAATGACATTTTTAACTGACGATTAACATTACGATGAAACACCCGTTAGAATCGCTGCTCACCGCAGGGGGCATTTTGCTGATGGCCCTGCTCTCCTGCCTGCTGTTACCCGCGCCGTCGCTGGGTCTGGTGCTGGCGCAGAAGCTGGTTCAGACCTTTCATATGGTCGATCTGAATCAGCTGTACACCATTCTGTTCTGTCTGTGGTTTTTGGTGCTCGGCGCCATCGAATTCTTTGTCCTGCGTTTCATCTGGCGCCGCTGGTTTTCACTGGCGTCGTAAGCCAGTGAGATCGCGCATCCCGTGGATCAGCGCTTCACACCAGGCCGCGTAGTCGTGGCCGCTGGATGAGGGGTGGAAGCTGACGCGGTAGCCTTTATTCCTCAGCATCTGTTCAAAATCCTGCGTGGTGCGATAGATGCCGCCGCCCGGCCCCGTGGTTTCAAACTTCCCGGCCTGTAACCAGAAACGCACCGGATACGGTCGAGACTGTTGGTACTGGCGCGTCAGCCAGCCGGGAGCGTCACCTTCCGGCGCCCACCAGTAAGAACCGGAAAGGCTCAGCACGTTGCCAAACAGGCGCGGATAGCGCAGCGCCACCCATGAAGAGGCAATTCCCCCGTAGCTTGATCCTGCCAGTACGGTTTTCTGCCGCTGCATGCCGATGCCCTTCCCCCGCAGCCACGGCAGCAGCTCGTGCGCCATAAAGTCAGCAAAATCCGGGTTCGGCGGCAGCTCGTTGCCGCGACGGGCGTGATCGAGGCTGTCGATAAACACCACGTTAATCGGAGGCAGGTGATGTCGGGCAATCAGACCGTCCAGCACGTTGGCAAAATGGTATTCGTCCTGATAAACCTGTCCGTCGAAAAGGATGAGCGTCCAGCGTGCAGGCTGTGCGCCGCGCGGTTGGTAGATCATCACGTCGCGGGCATTGCCGAGGATGTTGCTGCTCAGCCTCTGGCGGCTCAACGTCCCGTGTAACAGCGGCTGTGCCGTAGCCCGAACGGAGCAGTAGCGCGCCGGGCTGAGATCGAGCAGAGAATAGCGATTCCAGCGATCGGTCTTCTGCTCCCCAAAGCTATTCGGGTTAAGCGGATCGGCCTGCGCGCTTACCAGGATGGCGCGGCGTTGATCGCGGGCAGAGCCTTCAACGATCGGCACATCGGGGGCGAGCTTGTACTGCATCACCGTATCAGCGGGGACCACGTAGCTGCGGAACCAGACGTCGCTGTTGCCCAGACGGAACAGCGGATCGTGATCCCCCGCCGGAGAGCCGAGAATGAAGACGTTATCCCGCGCGCCGCGCCACAGAAAGGTCACCCGCTTATGGCTCGCATCTACCGGCTCCACCATCGGCGTTCCCTGTCGACGCTGCGCCTGCCAGAACGCCTCGGTACTTCCACCGGCAGAAATGACGTTTGCCAGCGCCTTCAGCGTCGGGCTTTCTGGCGCCAGCATCTGCACGCGTGGTAACGGAGAGGTCTCTTTCATCCGCCACTGAAAACGCCACGGCTTGCCAGCTTCGCCGTGTAGCACCAGCGAGGTGTTCTGTTTCACCGGCAGGGCAAACAGCAGCGTGTGTTCCCCGTCCGCAGGACCGTTTTCGATCAGCGTGCGGATGCGACGGTTTTGCCCATCCAGCAGGCGCGCATCCGTCACGCCATGCAGCGTGGCGGAAACGTAATTTTCATCCAGCTCGGGCAGGGAGAAGCAGACTTCGCCGCTGGCATCAAACTTTCCCTGAACATCGCCCTGCCGGGACGACTGCTCGCACGTTGCCGCCACGGCGGGCAGCGCGCCGATCCCCAGCAGCAACCCACTCCATACCCTCTTCATTACCGCTTGTTCCCCAACGAAATTTGTTAACAACGCTAATGCAAATGGTAATAATTTGCAATATCATCAACGGCGTTTTACCGGTGTTTTTATGGCGATAGCAACCAAGGACGTTCAATAAAAATGTTTAAAAATAATAAGATAATGCAGCTCTGGCTGCTGAGTCTGGCGACGACCAGCGTCGCGGCTCAGGCAGAAACGAAAGAAGAAACGATTACGGTGACGCAGGGCGTGAGTGAAGAGCCCACTGCGCCCGTAAAAGGCATTGTGGCGACGAAAACGCTCTCCGCCACCAAGACCAGCGCGGAGATCGTGAAGACGCCGCAGTCGGTATCGGTGATCACCCGCGATCAGATGAACATGCAGGACGTCACCTCCGTTTCGCAGGCGCTGCGCTACTCGGCGGGCGTGTTTACCGAGTACCGGGGCTCGTCTAACCGTAACGACGAGGTGTTTGTGCGCGGCTTTAGCTACGTGCCGAAATTCCTCGACGGCTTAAGCTTTGGCGCAACGGCTTCCTCACAGACGGGCACAGTTGACCCGTGGCTGCTGGAGCGCGTGGAGCTGGTGCGCGGCCCGGCGTCGGTGCTGTTTGGACAGGTGAATCCGGGCGGGTTAATCAGTATGACCAGCAAGCGCCCGACGGCGGAGGCCATTCACAACGTGCAGTTCCGCACCGGCAATAACGATCTCGCCGAAGGTGCGTTTGATTTCGGCGGCAAGCTGAGCGACGACGGCCGCGTGCTGTATCGCGTGAACGGTATCGCCCGTACGCAGCATAATCAGGTGGACGATTATAAAGAGACGCGGATGGCGATCGCCCCGGCGATCACCTGGTACCCGAACGATCAGACCCGCTTTACGCTGCTGACCAGCTACCAGAAAGATCCGGATGCCGGATACCGCAACTTCCTGCCCGCGTATGGCACGGTGAAAAGTGCCGACGGGAAGTACATCCCGCGCGACTTTAACGTCAGCGATCCGAATTACAATCAATCCTGGCGCGAGCAGACGATGATTGGCTACGAGCTGGAACACCAGTTCGCCGACAACCTCACCTTCCGCCAGAACGCCCGTTACGCCACCATCAAGCAGAAATATCGTTATCTGGTTTACGCCAACAGCGCGGCCAACAGCACGGTGTTGACCCGTCGCGCCCAGCGTGAAGAGCGCACGACCAACGAATTTGGCCTTGATAACCAGCTGGAATATCTACTGGAGACCGGAAGCGTCAACCACACCCTGCTCGGCGGGTTTGATTACAAGACCAGTAAGGATAAACAGCTGCTGGCGCGCGGGAGCGGCTCACAGTATGACCTCGACTGGACAAACCCGGTTTACGGCGTGAACGTGGATGAAAGTACCTTCAAAACGGCCACCGACGAGCAGCAAAATCTCGACCAGATGGGCCTGTATCTTCAGGATCAGATGAGCTGGAACAACTGGGAGTGGCTGGTTTCCGGGCGCTACGACTGGAGCGAAGTGCGTACCAGCGACTTCACCGACAACAGCTTAACCCAGCAGAACGACAACAAATTTACCTGGCGCACTGGCCTGCTGTACGCGTTTGATTCTGGCCTGTCGCCGTACATCAGCTACAGCACCTCGTTTGAACCGAACCTGCAAACCAACCGTGCGCCGGGCGTTGCGCCATTCAGGCCTACTACCGGGGAGCAGACCGAGATTGGCGTGAAATATCAGCCGGTCGACACCACGCTGATGACCCTGGCGCTGTACGATTTGACTCAAGACAACGTCGCGACCTATAACAGCGCTGAAGGCTGGTTCGAAAATGCGGGCAAGGTGCGTTCGAAAGGCGCTGAAGCGGAAATCCACGCCACGCTGATGGATAACATCAACCTGATTGGCTCCTACACTTACACCGATGCAAAAACCGAAAGCACCACGGTGGCGGGAACTGAAGGCAAAACGCCTGCGCGCATTCCAGCGCATATGGCATCGGCGTTCGCCAGCTATACCGTTCCGGGCGGAGCGCTGAAGAGCCTGACCGCTGGCGTGGGGATGCGCTACATCGGCACCAGCTACGGCGATGCGAAGAACACCTTCAAGGTGCCATCGGTGGATCTGTATGACGCGATGCTGCGCTACGATCTGGGCGAGATGAACCGCAGCCTGAAAGGGGCAAGCGTGCAGTTCAACGTCAATAACGTGGCAGACACGAAGTATGTGGCGTCATGCGCAAGCGATACGGCGTGCTTCTACGGGATTGGCCGGACGGTGACGGCGACGGTGAATTACAGCTGGTAAGCATGGTGCTGTCTGATCCCCTCACCCCGGCCCTCTCCCTAAAGGGGAGAGGGCCGGGGTGAGGGGATGTTTTTCAGTGCGCCCGACCGTGGTTTTCTTTGCGATACGCCCCGGGCGGCTGGTTGAAGGTGCGGGTAAAGATGCGGGTAAACGTCTGCTGCGAGTCAAACCCGTAGCGCAGGCAGATATCGTACACGCGCTCGTCTGACTCACGCAGATCGCGCGCCGCCATCAGCAGCTTGCGTTCGCGGATGTAGCGCCCCAGACTTTCGCCTTTGTACTGCATAAACAGCCGCTGTAAATGCCATTTTGAGTAACCCGCATGGCGGGCAATCTCTTCGATGCGTAACGGCTGGTGTAGATTGTCATCAATCCATTCGACAATCGTATCAATGACCTGAGCGGAAATCGTCATACTGCTCTCCCCCTCTGCTTCTCGCTTAAACATTATTCCCACCACTCGCGAAATTGTTGCGTGGTATCACTCACCCGCACGGGCTCGCCCAGCTCCGGCGTCAGCAGCCGGTAGTTTTTATCCTTACTGGCTTTCGCCAGCTGGATCAGTGGATCGTTCCAGGTATGTTTCGCCAGCACAAAACGCCCGTTATGTCCCGGCACGACCGCTTTGGCATTGAGATCTGCCGAGGCCTGCGCCGTTTTTGCCGGGTGCATATGGATGTACTTCCAGTCCTGGTCGTACTGGCCGTTTTCCATGATGGCTAAGTCAACTCCGCCAAACTGCTCGCCAATCGCTTTGAAGTGCGGGCCGTAACCGGAGTCTCCGCTGTAGTAGACCTTTCGCTCTGGGGTGACAAACATAAAGCTGCCCCACAGGGTCTGGTTACGCTTAATGCCGCGCCCGGAAAAATGGCGCGCCGGCAGAACGTGTACGGTCAGCGTATCGCTGATATGCACCGACTGGTTCCAGTCCCGCTCGTCGATAATCTCAGGGTTCATCCCCCAGTAGCGCAGATGCGACCCCACGCCCAGCGGGGTGACCACGCGCTTAACCTTCGGCAGCAGCGCCTTGATGGTGGCGTAATCCAGATGGTCATAGTGATCGTGGGAGATAATCAGCAGGTCGATCTCCGGCATGCTCTCCGCACGCCACGGGTACTCCCCCGCAAACGCTTTATTGAGGAAGGAGAACGGTGCGGCGTAGCTACTCAGAACCGGATCGATCAGGATGCGTTTCCCCGCCAGCTGCATATACCAGGAGGAGTGGCCGAGCCACACCAGCGTGTCCTGTTCAGGCGACAGGCTCGCCAGATCGGTTTTCACCAGCGGCAGCGGCTGCGCAGGACGGGCGTTTTCGGTTTTACGGGTAAGGAACTGCCACCACGCCACCAGCATATTTTGTTGCCCGGTAAAGCCCGGCGTAGGGAGCGTGTTATGGAATTGCCCGTCGCGATAGTGCGGAGAGGCTTCCACTTCAGAGAGCTGCGCACCCTGCGGTGGCTGGCCAAATCCGGCATTCAGTACAAACGGTAAACTGGCAGCTGAAGCAATAATCATGACTAACACCACGCAGATGAATAGAGGCTTTTTCATTTCCTGACCCGCCTACGCGCCCCATCCGATGGTTTGCGCGGGTGACACTTGATTATGAGTGAGTAAGCACTCATTATAGATAGGATGATTACGCCGTCAAGAAGGTTTTCGTTCTTTGACATTCCGCGTTGCAGCGTATCAAGGCTCGTGTTTCAATCAGGGCTTTTACAATTGACGGGAGGAAAAATTTAGTGGCACGTCCGAAGAGTGAAGATAAAAAACAGGCCTTACTGGAAGCAGCAACGGCTGCGTTTGCGCAGTCAGGTATTGCCGCCTCAACGGCGTTAATTGCCCGTAATGCGGGCGTCGCTGAAGGGACACTGTTTCGCTACTTTGCTACCAAAGACGATCTGCTGAATGCCCTCTACCTGCATCTGAAGCAGGATCTCTGCCAGACCATGCTGGCGAATCTCGATCGCACCATCACCGAGCCAAAAGAGCATACCCGCAATATCTGGAACAGCTATGTAGACTGGGGCATTCGTAACCCCCTGGCGCATGCGGCTATCCGCCAGATTGGCGTCAGTGAAAAGCTGAACGCCGAAACCGAGCAGGCGGTGAAAGACATGTTCCCGGAACTGCATGAACTGTGTCGTCGTTCGATCCGCCCGGTGTTTATGTCTGACGAGTTTAAGACCTTCGGTGATGCAATGTTCTTATCGCTGGCTGAAACCACCATGGAGTTTGCCGCCCGCGATCCGTCCCGTGCCGTCGATTTTAAAGCGCTGGGCTTTGAAGCCATGTGGCGCGGGCTTGCTGAGGAAGATAACCATGGACAGTAAATCCTTGCAGGAACATGCCAGACGCGTCGCGCTGGAGATGCCTTTTACCGAACATTGCTGGCCGTTTGGCCCGGAGTATGACGTGTTTAAGGTGGGCGGGAAAATTTTTATGCTGATGGCGACCGCACACGGTCGGGCCCACGTCAGCCTGAAATCCGATCCGGAAAAATCGCTGCTCAATCAGCAGATCTACCGTGGCGTGGAGCCCGGTTACCATCTGAATAAAAAACACTGGATCTCACTTTATGGCACGGACGACATCACGCCTGAACTGGTCACCGACCTGATTACGGATTCGTGGAATCTGGTCGTTGATAAACTGCCGAAAAAAGATCAGAAGTGGATTCGGCCAGCCTGATTGTTCGTCTGAGACGAACAGAATAAGCGCTCGAATCGCACTTATCTTTTCCCGCTTCGCGCGGTAATCTGCTTTCCTTTCACGCCCGCCCGCGGGCGAATTTCATCACCAGGAGTTGTTATGGATATTATTTCTGTCGCCCTGAAACGCCACTCTACCAAGGCGTTCGACCCAGCCAAAAAACTGACCGCAGAAGAAGCGGAAAAAATCAAAACGCTGCTGCAATACAGCCCGTCCAGCACCAACTCCCAGCCGTGGCACTTTATTGTTGCCAGCACTGAAGAGGGTAAAGCGCGCGTGGCAAAATCCGCGGCGGGCACCTATGTGTTTAACGAACGCAAAATGCTGGATGCCTCTCACGTGGTGGTGTTCTGCGCGAAAACCGCGATGGACGATGCCTGGCTTGAGCGCGTTGTCGATCAGGAAGAGGCTGACGGCCGTTTCGCCACACCAGAAGCAAAAGCCGCGAACCACAAAGGCCGCTGCTATTTTGCCGACATGCACCGCGTGGATCTGAAAGATGACGACCAGTGGATGGCGAAGCAGGTTTACCTGAACGTCGGCAACTTCCTGCTGGGCGTGGCCGCGATGGGCCTGGATGCGGTACCCATCGAAGGGTTTGACGCCGCGATCCTCGACGAAGAGTTTGGCCTGAAAGAGAAAGGCTTCACCAGCCTGGTGGTGGTCCCGGTCGGGCATCACAGCGTGGAAGATTTCAACGCCACGCTGCCGAAATCTCGCCTGCCGCTGAGCACGATTGTGACTGAATGCTAAGCGCTTCTGGCACGCCGGCTATCGGCGTGCCCGTTTTCAGTAAAGCGTTATCTGCGGATGCTTTACCCCGCACACCAGCGCATAACGCGTTAATGTATCGAGACTCGCCCGGGTAATATTTGCTTCCATTCGTGATACCGTCGGTGCGCTGACGCCCATCCGCTCCGCCACCTGGGCGCGCGTCAGACCAGCATGATTGCGCCATTGCGCCAGCATCTCCCGCAGGCGTTCCTTGCGCTCTTCTGCATCAAAGGAAGCCTGAACTTCTGAATCGCTTAACAGTTCAGCTCTGAGTTCGTCCCAGTCAATAATCTTTTTGCTCATCCAACATCTCCTGTTGTCGTTTCAGTGCCAGACGGAGTTCAGCAGAGGGCGTTTTTTGCGTCTTCTTGATAAACACCCGCAGCAGAAAAATGGTTCTTTCCCGCTGATAAACGTAGATCCCACGAGTATGGATCAGCCCGACGGTTCGGATTTCGAACAAACCATTGGGTAAGGGTTTGCTGTCAGGTTCACGCAATACTGTCGGGTTGTTGCGTAATTTATCAAGCTGGCGAATCAGCTTCGCCTGTACTCCCGCAGGCAATGAGAGGATCTCCTCCCTGACTGCCGCATGAACGATAAGTCTGAACACTGTATTTCATCCCTGATAATATTAGCATGTAAGGCAATTTGCATTAAAGGCTAATTTTGCCTTTCGTGATTCACCTTACCAGCTTATTCCAGGCAGGACCGGATCCGCGTTGATTCCCTGAAAGCCCCTCGCAAAAAACTTATTTCCCCTGCTCCGCCAGCCACGCCATCGCCCTCTCCCCTGCCTCATCCACGGGTAAATAGACCAGCAGCCGCGATCCGTTTCGCGGCGCGGAGTACCAGTACATCTGCTGGAGATGAAAATCCCCCAGCTCGGGATGGGTGAACAGCTTGAGCTGGTTCTCCACGCCGCGCACGTCGTTACGCTGGTGCCACAGGGTTTTGAACTCTTCGGACACCGCAAAAAAACGCGCCAGCTTCGCTTCCCAGAGCGGGTCGCCACGGTGCTCAGCCATGGCCGCGCGGAAGTAGGAGACGAAAATCGGCAGCACGTCGTCACGTTTGCCGAGCCGCGCGCGCCACGCCGGATGGGTGAGGAACAGGTAAATACAGTTGCGATCTTCCGGCGGGATGGCGTTGAAATCGACGCCCATCAGGTGGCCGAAGCTGTCGTTCCACGCCACGATATCGAAATTCGGTTTCTGAATACTGGCAGGTTTCGGCATCAGGGTATCCAGCAGGCGACGCGTGCCTTCGCTGATCCCCTCGCAGCACACCGCCTGCGGGGCTTCGCCCGGCGGCAAACCGGCGAGCACAAAAAGATGCCGGGCTTCGGTCGGGGTGCATTGCAGCGCTTTTGCGATGGCGGCCATCACCGCGCTGGACGGATTGACGTCCCGGCCCTGCTCCAGCCAGGTGTACCAGGTCACGCCGACATCCGCGAGCATCGCCACCTCCTCCCGACGCAGGCCCGGCGTGCGGCGGCGGCCGCTGCGCGGTAAGCCGAGGCGCTGCGGATCGAGGCTTTCGCGCCGGGCTCGCAAAAACGCGCCCAGCTGCTTGCGGGTGTCATCCTGGAGAGAGGTGACAGGTTCAGACATCAGCGTCATAACATCTCCTGCATGGTAGTGTCAGTACCAGTATAAGCAAGAACTGGTACCCGTTTATCAGATGGTTGATGCTACGACTCTACGCTGTTTGACGCAATGGAGTCACCATGAATACGTCAGTTGTTTCACCGGGTCGTGCGGGCCTGATACTGCTGTTAACCGGCCAGATGCTGCCGCTGATTGATACCTCAATCACCAACGTGGCGCTGGATTCCATCACCCATTCATTACACGCCACCGCCACCGAACTGGAGCTGATCGTCGCCCTCTACGGCGTGGCCTTTGCCGTCTGCCTGGCCCCCGGCAGCAAGCTGGGCGATAACCTTGGCCGCCGTCGCCTGTTTATGTGGGGCGTGGCGTGTTTTGGCCTGGCCTCGCTGCTGTGCGGCATGGCGGGCAATATCGAACAGTTGCTTGGCGCGCGCATTCTTCAGGGCGCGGGCGCCGCGCTGATCATGCCGCAAATTCTCGCGACGTTGCATGTGACGTTAAAAGGATCGGCACACGCCAGAGCGATCAGCCTGTTTGGAGGTATCGGCGGAATTGCGTTTATCGTCGGCCAGATGGGTGGCGGCTGGCTGGTGTCGGCGGACATCGCCGGGCTGGGCTGGCGCAACGCCTTCTTTATCAACGTGCCGATTTGTCTGGTGGTGCTGGCGCTGAGCCGTCGCTACGTGCCGGAAACCCGCCGCGACACGCCGTCGCGCATTGACTGGACCGGGACTGTCCTGCTGACGGCAATACTGTGCTGTCTGCTGTTCCCGATGGCGCTCGGCCCGCAGTGGCACTGGTCGTGGCCGCTGAAGGCCGCACTGCTGGCGATTGTGCCGCTGGGCTGTTTGATGGTGCTGAACGCGCGCAAAAAAGAGCGTGAGAATGCCCACCCGCTCATCGCGCCACGCCTGTTACAGCTGCGCAGCATCCGCTTTGGCGTGCTGATCGGGATACTCTTTTTCAGCGTCTGGTCCGGGTTCATGTTCTGTATGGCGCTGACCATGCAAAGCGGTCTGGGGATGGCGCCGTGGCAGTCCGGGAACAGCTTTATCGCGCTTGGCGTCACCTATTTTATTTCTGCCTGGTTCGCCCCACGCCTGATTGCCCGCTACAGCACCAGCGCCATCCTGCTGACCGGGCTTGCGATTCAGCTTGTCGGCCTGGTGGCGCTGATCGCCACGTTCCGTCACTGGGGAATGCAGAATACCGCGCTGACGCTGGCCCCGGCCACCGGGCTGGTGGGTTACGGGCAGGCGCTGATTGTAAACAGCTTCTACCGTATCGGGATGCGCGATATTCAGCCTGACGACGCGGGGGCCGCGAGCGCGATTTTAAGCACGCTGCAACAGGCTGCGCTGGGGCTTGGCCCGGCCATTTTCGGCGCGATTTTGCTGCACGGGCTGCAAAATCATCACGGAGATTATACCCAGGCGGTCAACGTCTTCCTGATGGTGGAAACGGCCATGATGGTGGTGCTGGCGCTGGTCACGCTGCGTATGCGTCATCGTCTGTGTTTACCGGTCGTCAAGGCCTGTCCGGCGACAAAATAAAACTGCCTGAATTTGCATAATAGATCCGCAGCCGCCATTATGGGGCTGCATCAATACAGGAGACGTTATGCAGGAATTAATTGCTCAGGTTGAAGAGTTAGGGATTGAAATTAATCACACCACCTCTTTAGTGATTATCTTTGGTATTATTTTTCTTACGGCCATTATCGTTCATTTTATTCTGCACAAAGTGGTGCTGCGCGCATTCGAGAAACGCGCCCAGGCCAGCAGCCATTTATGGTTGCAGATCATTACGCAGAACAAATTATTTCACCGTCTGGCGTTTACCCTCCAGGGGATAATCGTCAACGTTCAGGCGGTTCTGTGGCTGCAAAAAGGCAGCGAAGCGGCGGAATTACTCACCACCTGCGCGAAATTGTGGGTGATGGTTTATGCCCTGCTCTCCTTCTTCTCGTTGCTGGACGTGATTTTCAATCTGTCGCAGAAAATGGCCACCGCCTCGCAGCTGCCGCTGAAGGGGATATTCCAGGGCGTTAAGCTGGTGAGTGCCATTCTGGTGGGGATACTGATTATCTCCCTGCTGATCGGTCAGTCACCCGCCATTCTGATAAGCGGCCTGGGTGCGATGGCTGCCGTTCTGATGCTGGTCTTTAAAGACCCGATACTGGGCTTAGTGGCGGGCATTCAGCTCTCCGCCAACGACATGCTCAAGCTCGGCGACTGGCTGGAGATGCCGAAGTACGGCGCCAACGGCACGGTGACCGACATCGGCCTGACCACCGTTAAAGTGCGCAACTTCGATAACACCATCACCACCATCCCGACCTGGGCGCTGGTGTCCGATGCGTTCATCAACTGGAGCGGCATGTCCGCCTCCGGTGGTCGCCGCATCAAGCGTAGCCTGAATATCGATACCACCAGCATTCATTTCCTCGACGAGCAGGAGCAGCAGAAACTGATTCAGGCGAAACTGCTGAAGCCGTATCTGGCGGCGCGTCATGAGGAAATTAACCTGTGGAATCAGCAGAACGGCGAAGGGGAATCGGTATTAAACCTGCGCAAGATGACCAATATCGGCACCTTCCGTGCCTACCTGAATGAATATCTGCGTAACCACCCGCGCATTCGCAAAGATATGACGCTGATGGTGCGCCAGCTCGCGCCGGATGCCAACGGGCTGCCGATTGAAATATATGCCTTTACCAACACGGTGATCTGGGCGGAATACGAAGATATTCAGGCCGACATCTTCGATCATATTTTCGCGGTGGTAGATGAATTTGGCCTGCGTATTCACCAGTCGCCAACCGGAAACGATATTCGCTCGCTGGCTGGCGTCATCGCCAGATAATCAGGAGCTGGCGCGGGAAATAAAGCGCCAGTCCATCATGACCCTTTCCGTGGGCGCATCCGGGTTGTCGATCTTATTTAACAGCAGATTGACCGCCTTGCGCCCGATATCCCGTGACGGCTGTTCAATAGTGGTGAGTGAAATCATCTCCGCCAGCTCAGTGCCGTCAAAGCCGACCACCGCGATATCTTCTGGCACCCGCAGCCCTGCCTGCTGAATGGCGCGCAGCGCCCCCGCCGCCAGCGTATCGGAAACGGCAAACACCGCATCCGGCGGGTTTGCTTTTAACAGATTTTGCATCGCCGCCATGCCCGCACCAGAGCTGAGCTCACTGGCGTACTCCACCGCCTGATAATCCAGATCCCGCAGGTGTATGACGCTCTTATAGCCGCGCTCGCGCAGACGGGCATATTTGTAGCTGAGGTCGTGGTTGATGAGCGCAATGCGTTTGCGTCCCCCGTCGGCAAGCTGGCTGACAACGTGCTGGGAGGCATCAACATCATTAATCCCCACGCAGGAGACCGCGCCCGCATCGGCGTATTCAGCGCACTGCACCCACGGCGCGTTGCCAATCAGCGCGGCCAGCTCCGGCAGTTTCGAGAATGCATCCATGGTGATAATGCCGTCGACGATTTTGCCGGAGAGCAGGCTTAAGCCCGAGCGGGAGCGCTCAATATCCGAGCCGGAGTTGCAAAGCAGAATGCGATAGCCGTTCTTTTCTGCCTCGGCTTCAATGCCCTTCACCACTTCGGCGCAGAACGGGTTGGCGATGTTCGAGACCATCACCAGGATCATATAGCTGCGGGCAGTGCGCAGCTGACGCGCCAGCAGATTGGGCTGATAGTTACTCTCCTGGATCGCCTGCAAAACGCGCTCGCGGTTTTTCGCCTTCACGGTATCGCTGTTATTCAGTACGCGGGAGACCGTTGCTACGGATACCCCGGCCAGTTGAGCGATTTTCTGAATTGACATAGCGACGATACATCCTGCGGTTAGCGTTTTGTGCAGGCTACCATAAATTGATTGCCCGGCGAACCGGGCAATGCGTCAGTATTCCACGCGCACCCAGCGCTGCTGCTGATGACTTTTCATAATCGCATCAATGATATACATCACACAGGCGCCATCGTGGAAGGTGGCAAACTGCGGATTATCCGGCATCGCGCCCGCCTGCACGGCACGGTAAAACTGCGCCATCATATTTTTAAAGGCATCCGGCCAGCCTTCAATGTGCCCGCCGGGGAAGTGGGCGCTGTCGGCCACGTCACGGTTCATAAGGCCCGGATCGTCGCAGAGTATCTGGTTTGCCCTGGCGCGATGGCCGACCCACAGCTGCTGCGGGATTTCCTGATCCCACGCCACCGACTGCTCGCTGCCGTTAATTTCAAAGGTCAGGCGATTTTTTCGCCCCGCGCTCACCTGCGAGACGCTAAAGCTGCCCTTGCTGCCGTCGTCAAAGCGGAACAGCACCGAGCCAAAGTCTTCGGTGGTGACCGGTTTGTCTTCATACTCCGCCTGCTCGTCATGGGAGAAGGTCTGATGACCGCCCGCGCTGGCCTTGCGCGTCGGCCAGACGGTGGATAAATCAGCCATCACCCCGGTAATACGCCTGCCGGTCACATACTGTACCGTATCGCACCAGTGGGAGCCGATGTCCGCCACCGCCCGCGACGCGCCGCCGAGCGCGGCATCCACCCGCCAGTTGTAGTCGGTTTCCAGCAGCATCCAGTCCTGTAAATAGCTGCCGTGCGAAGCAAACAGCCGCCCGAGGCTGCCCGCACGCATCATGCTCGCCGCCTGGCGCACCATCGCAAACTGGCGATAGACAAAACTCACGCCATGCACCACGCCTGCCTGCTCCGCCAGCGCCACCAGCTCGCGCGCCTCGTCCGGCGTCATGCACAGCGGCTTTTCGGAAAACACGTGCTTGCCCGCACGCAGGAGCTGGCGGTTAATCTCCGCGTGCAGGTGGTTCGGCGTGCAGTTGTGCACCGCGTGCAGATTAGGGAGCGCGAGCAGTTCCTCCACGCTGGCACAGGCGTGCGGCACATTGAGCTGGTGCGCCTTTTCCTGCGCCTTAACGAGCGAGCCGTCACAGAGCGCGACCACCTGCACAAACCCGAGACGCCTGAGCGCCTCGATATGCGCCGGGCCAATAAACCCGCTGCCGATAATCCCGACGTTAATCATGGCTGCCCCCTGCGGCGAAATCATCAAACGCCCGTCCGGAAACCGGGATGATATGACGGCGGATAAATTCGCTGCCCTCACTCGCGCCGGTATCGCCATCCTTCAGGCAGCACTCCCACTCCAGCACCGCCCAGCCGTCGTAGTCGTACTGGGTCAGCTTGCTGAAAATGCCCTTAAAGTCGATCTGTCCGTCGCCGGGCGAGCGGAAGCGTCCGGCGCGGTTGATCCACGGCTGGTAGCCGCCGTAGACGCCGCTGCGCCCGCTGGGGCGGAACTCGGCGTCCTTCACGTGGAACGCTTTAATGCGCGCATGGTAGATATCGATAAAGGTCAGATAGTCCATCTGCTGGAGCAGCATATGGCTTGGATCGTAGAGAATATTACAGCGCGGATGGTTGTCGACCAGCGCCAGAAAACGCTCGAAGGTGACGCCGTCGTGCAGATCTTCCCCCGGATGCAGCTCAAAGCAGACGTCCACGCCCTGCTCGTCGAAGGTATCCAGAATCGGCCGCCAGCGGGTTGCCAGCGCCTGGAACGCCTGCTGAAAGCGCTGCTCGTTGTGCGGCGGCCACGGATAGAAAAACGGCCAGGCCAGCGATCCGGAGAAGGTGGCGTGCGCTTTCAGGCCTAATCGGGCCGAGGCGACCGCCGCCTGCTTCAGCTTTTCCGTCGCCCACGCCTGACGCGCCGCCTCGTTACCGCGCACGGAAGCAGGGGCGAAGTGGTCAAACGCCTCGCTGTAAACCGGGTTTACCGCCACAAGCTGCCCTTCCAGATGGGTCGACAGCTCGCTGATGACCAGCCCGTGCGCGGCCAGCTTGCCCGCGATTTCATCGCAGTAGGCCTGACTCTCTGCGGCTTTCTCCACATCAAAGATATGCGGATGGTTGCAGGGGATCTGCACCGCTTTGTAACCCTTCCCCGCCGCCCATCCTGCCAGCCCGTCGAGCGTGTTGAAGGGCGCTTCCCCGCCAATAAACTGCGACAGAAAAATGCCAGGTCCTTTCATTGTCCTCATACCACCTCCTGAACATTACGCCTTGTCATCGTCATACTTAAACGTGAGAAGGAAAATCAGCGCGATCGCCGCGGCAGCCACCGCCGGGATCCACCAGAATGTGACCCACGCCTGCGGCACGGTCTGCCCTGCCACCAGACGGTTGTAGAGCGCGCCGGAAATCTGCGAGCCGAGCAGCATGCCGATGCCGTAGGTGAACATCACGATCATGCTCTGCGCCTGACCTTTCACCTTTTCGCCCGCCACGCGGTCGGTGTAGATAAAGCCGACGACAAAGAAGAAATCGTAGCAGACGCCGTGGAGCAGAATGCCGAGATACAGCAGAATGCGCCCCTCCTCGCTGACGCCCAGCGCGAACATGGCATAACGCACGAACCACGCCAGCATGCCGATCAGCAGCATATATTTCACGCCCAGGCGGCGGAACAGCAGAGGGATGACCAACATGAAGACGATCTCAGACATCTGCCCGAAGGACATGGCGGTGCTGACGTCGGCAATCCCGGCATCCGCCAGATACGAGGCGGTGTAGGCGTAGTAGGTGCCGAGCGGGACGGAGATCAGCATCGCGCAGACGGAGAAGACGAAGAAGTGGCGGGTTTTAAGCAGCGCGAAGGCGTCCGCGCAGAAGAGATCCCGCACCTTTACCGGCAGGCCTTTCGCCGGGGCGGGCGTGTGCGGCAGCGTCAGGCTGTAGATCGCCAGCAACACGGAGCTGACCGCCGCCACCTGGAAGATGGTGACGCTGGACGCCACGCCGGTGACGCCGATGAAAATGCCCGCCGCGATCCAGCCGATGGTGCCGAACACGCGCACTACCGGGAAGGTTTTATCCACGTTCGCCAGACTGTGAAACGCAATGTTGTTGGTCAGCGCCAGCGTCGGCATATAGCAGAGCGTGTAGCCAAACAGCAGGCCAATCAGCAGCGCGCCGTTCTCAGCAATCAGCGCCCCCGGCACGAACCAGAGGATCGCCGCGCCCGTGAGGTGCATCACCGCCATCACCTTCTGCGAGGCAAAGAAGCGGTCCACCAGCATCCCGAGCACGAACGGCGAAAGAATGGAAGCGATGGGTCCGGCAGAGAACGCGTCGCCAATCAGCAAAGACATGTTGTGCCGGGTCATCACCAGGCCAAGCGTGACCGACCAGCTACCCCAGATAAAAAATTGCAGAAACATCATCAGCGACAGACGCGGCACCAGCAGCCGGTGCTGCGTTATCGCCTTTTCACTACTCTCAGTTGACACCATGATAAGCCTCACCCGGAAAAAGTAATCGATTACAAATTCGTTCAAATGAAAAGTAATCGATTACAAAACAAAGATCCTGTGGATCAAAACAGAATTGGGAGGGGAGTCACGATAAAGGTGAAGGGGAGGTGCCGGGTGACGGCTGCGCCTTACCCGGCCTACTAAATAACGTCCCCGAACATGTAGGCCCGGTAAGCGCAGCGCCACCGGGCGTGAAGGCGGGTGCGGTCTGGTTTGGTGCGGTCTGGTGCCCTCACCCCGGCCCTCTCCCACAGGGAGAGGGAGAAAACCGCGCTACTTTTTGCGTGAAAGCTTAAACGCGATAAACAGGAACACCACCCACACCGGCAGCAGCATCGCTGACAGGCGCATCTCATCCATGGTGCACATCAGCACCAGAATCAGGCCGAGGAAGGCGATACAGAGGTAGTTCCCCGCCGGATAGAGCAGCGCTTTAAACTGCGTCTCGCGCCCCTTGCGTCGCATCGCCGCGCGGAAGCGAAGGTGCGCCAGGCAGATCATGATCCAGTTCAGCAGCAGCGTGGCGACAACCAGCGCCATCAGCAGGCCAAACGCCTCTTTCGGCAGCAGATAGTTAATCAGCACCACCAGCGAGGTGATAGCGCCAGACAGGAACAACGAATTGATCGGCACGCCGCGACGGCTGACGCGGGTGAGGAACTTCGGCGCGTTGCCCTGTACGGAGAGGCCAAACAGCATGCGGCTGTTGGAGTAAACCCCGCTGTTGTAGACCGACAATGACGCCACAAGAATGACGAAGTTCAGCGCCGAAGCCACCACGTTGCTGTTTAAATCGTGGAAAATCATTACGAACGGGCTACTGTCAGATTTCACTTCTACCCACGGATAGAGCGCCAGCAGCACCACCAGCGAGCCGATATAGAACAGCAGGATACGGTACACCACCTGGTTGACCGCTTTCGGAATGCTTTTGTGCGGATCGCGCGCTTCAGCTGCGGTGATGCCAATCAGCTCCAGCCCGCCGAAGGAGAACATAATGACCGCCAGCGAGAGGATCAGCCCTTTCCAGCCGGTCGCCAGAAAGCCGCCGTGCTGCCACAGGTTGTCGATGCTCGCGCGCTCGCCGCCGTGGCCGGAGAACAGCAGCCACAGGCCAAAGCCGATCATGCCAATAATCGCCAGCACCTTGATCAGCGCAAACCAGAACTCGGTCTCGCCATACAGGCGCACGTTCACAAGGTTAACGGCGTTAATGATGATGAAGAAGGCCGCGGCCCAAATCCACGTCGGCACGTCCGGGAGCCAGTACTGCATATAGATGCCGGCGGCGGTCAGCTCTGCCATGCCCACCAGCACGAACATCACCCAGTAGTTCCAGCCGGAGAGGAAGCCTGCGAACGGCCCCCAGTATTTATAGGCAAAGTGTGCGAAGGAGCCGGACACCGGCTCTTCAACGACCATCTCGCCGAGCTGGCGCATGATCAGGAAGGCGATAATCCCGGCGAGAGCGTAACCCAGCAGAACCGCCGGGCCAGCCATTTGAATGGCGGGGCCGATGCCGAGAAACAGCCCGGTACCGATCGCGCCGCCAAGGGCAATTAACTGAATATGTCGATTTTGCAAACCACGTTGCAGCGTCGGACTCTGATCCGACGAAGCTTCAGCGCTACCATGGCCTGAAGCGGATGACGCGTCTTTCACGCCCTACCCCTGTCTCTTTTTTAGAAGGGGCACGTTTTAACACTTCATGCTGGTGGTAGCAAGCTTAACGCCGGGCCAGCGCATGCGCCCGGCGGATAAACGTCACGACCCGATGATCCCGCCGTCCGCTTTGGTAATCACCACCGTTGACGATCGCGGACGCCCGTTCGGGCTGGCGTCTGGCCAGTTGGAAACAGCGCGCGGATTGGCCGGGTCGGTAATATCATCCCCGCTCTCCCCCGGATGCTGAATGTTGATAAACAGCGTGCGGTTGTCCGGCGTAAACGCAATGCCGGTGATTTCACATCCGCGCGGCCCGGTCAGAAAACGGCGATACTCGTTGGTGCCCGGAATGGTGGCGACCATCTGGTTATTGCCCATCCCCTCGTACGCTTTCTTATTGATGGTGCTGGAGGAGACGTCGGTCTGGATCCACAGGACGCCCTGGTGATCGAACGACAACCCATCAGGGCTGCCGAATGCCGCGCCCTGCATGGAGCCTTTGGCCTTCGGATCGTCGCCGTCGGTACGCCCGGCCATAACCAGAATATCCCACTTAAAGCGTGCGGCGGCAGGATCGGCACCCTCTTCGTGCCAGTGCATGATGTGACCAAACACGTTGTTGGCGCGCGGGTTAGCGGCATCGACCGGTGCCTTCCCCTCTTTACCGCGATCGCTGTTGTTGGTGAGCGTACAGTAGACGCTGCCGCTGGCGTGCGGATCGACGGCAATCCACTCGGGACGATCCATTTTCGTTGCCCCCACCGCGTCGGCCGCCAGGCGGGTTTTGATCAGCAGATCGCCCTGGCTTTCAAACCCGTTGCTTTTATCCAGGCCATTTTGCCCGAAGATCAGCGGCAGCCAGTCGCCGCTTCCGTCCTGGTTGAACCTGGCGACGTACAGCGTGCCGGACGTCAGCAGCTGCATATTGGCTTCCCGGTTCGCGGGATCGTATTTTTTGTCGGAGACAAACTTATAGATGTACTCAAACTTCTGGTCGTCGCCCATGTAGACCACCACGCGATTATCGGCGGCGAGCGTGACGGCGGCCCCCTCATGCTTGAAGCGGCCCAGCGCGGTGTGCTTGCGCGGGGTGGAGGTCGGGTTGTAGGGATCGATCTCCACCACCCAGCCGAAACGGTTGGGTTCGTTAGGGGTTTTATCGACGCTGAACCGCTCATCCACCTCGTTCCAGCGATAGGACTCATCGCTGTCGCTAATGCCGTAGCGTTTTTCCAGCGGATTGAGATCGGCTTTTTTCACAAAAATGTCCGACCAGTTCTCCTCGCAGGTGAGATAGGTGCCCCAAGGCGTGTGGCCGTTGGCGCAGTTCTGCATGGTGCCCAGAACGCGTTCCCCCTGCGGATCGGCGGCGGTTTTCATTAAATCCTGATGCCGCGCCGGGCCGGTAAGCTGCATCGGCGTATTGACGGTAATACGCCGGGCGAAGGAAGACGGACGCACCACCTCCCAGCCGCTGCCCGTTTTTTTCACTTCCACCACCGACACGCCCATCGCGTTCTGCCCCTTGCGGGCTTTATCGAGGCTCCAGTTCGCCGTACCGTCGGTAAACAGCATCCCGTTATCGATGTATTCATGGTTCAGCGCCAGCAGGCCATGTTCCGGGTTTTGCGCCCCCTGCGGCAGGCTAAACCACGCCATGCCATCGTGGTGCATACCCGCCTGCACAGCCTGTTCGTCTGTGGTATTGCTGGCGTCCGGCTTAAATGCCGGCATGTTGTCTTTGATTCCCGTCGGATCACCCCAGCGATAGAACGGGCGGGCAATATAACCTTCTGGCACCCTGACCGTGTCTTCCGTGGAGACGTCGATGCTGGTAAAGCCCAGGGAAACCGCTTTTGCCAGCGCGGAAGACTTCGATACCGCGGCAATGGCATTTTCGGGTGTGATCAGATACGGGAATGATACGGCGGCCCCCGCTACGGCCCCCATCTGGAGAAAACGGCGGCGGGAGAGGAACACCTCTGCAACCTCGGAGAATACCGGGTTAGCGCTGCGGTTACTGATATCGTCGCGATGTTCTTTTTTAAATACGGATTTGAGGGGTCTGCCCATAGCGGCTTCCTGTCATTGGCCAAGAGGTAAGGATGTGGCGACCAGTGTAAGAAGCTTTTATTACAATTTTATAACACGACAACGAAGGGATTGGGGCGTCCCTGCCCCGGATAACGAGGTGGAACGCTTAGAACTCGTAGCCAACCGAGACCTTAAAGGTACGCGGCTCGCCCTGAGTGATGTAAGTACCGGAATCATCCACGCTTGACCAGTAGTTCTCGTTGGTCACGTTGTCGATGCCTGCCCGCACGGTCATCTGGTTTTCATTGTGGTTCACCGCGAAGCGATAGCGCATGCCCAGATCCAGCGTGGTGTAGCTGTCCAGCTTTTTGGTGTTCGCAAGATCGGCATACTGCGTGCCGGAGTGGTTAACGCGTGCGGTCGCCGTCAGGCCTTCAATCGGCTTGATATCGTACTCTGCGCCCAGCACGGCGTAGAAGCTCGGAATACCGATCGCATCGTTGCCCTGATTGACGCCGTTTTTGGTTTTGGTCAGCTCGGCCTGCAACCAGGTGGCGCTGGCATTCAGACGCATCCCAAGCATTGGCTCGCCGAAGACGTTCAGCTCCACGCCGCGGTTACGCTGTTCTGCATCCAGGCCGTAGTGACCGCTGTCGTCAAGGATCGCCGACGGCATTTTGATCTCAAACAGCGCCAGGGAGCCGCCCACGCGGCCAAAGTCCGCCTTTACGCCCACTTCGTTCTGCTTAGAGTGCACGATACCGGTGCTCTGGCCGTAGTTAGTAGCAGTGTTCGGCGCAGTTTCACCGGGCTGTAACGCCTCGGTGTGGTTGGCGTAGAGGGAAATTTCCTCCCACGGTTTATAGACTACGCCGTAGGTTGGCATCCAGCGGCTGCCGTCGAAACCGTCCGCGTCGTTTTCCGCGCCGGTGATTTTGTTGTACCCGCGGATGACAACTTTCTGATGACGTGCGCCTGCGGTGAACAGCAGCTTGTCATCCAGCACGCCCAGGGTATCACTCAGCAGCCAGCCCTGCGTGCGGGTGCGCCCGCTGGTCAGCGGATCGCTGTATTTACCGCCTGAGCCGCTGAAGTTACTGCTGTCCGGCATATCAACGCCGGTGTTGTGGTAGATGTTGGTGGTCGGATTATCCGCCGCGGCCGACATTTTCCACGCGATTTTTTCGTTTTTGGTCATCGCCGAATACCCGACGTTCACCTTGTGCGAGACGAAGCCGGTAGTGAAGTTACCGCGAATGCCCGCCATGCCGCTGACGGAATCGCTGATGCGGTTGGTATCAAGGCGGCTGACCGTCGCATTACCGCTCTTATCGAGGAGCTTCGGCGCGCTGTAGATCCCTTCTTCGTGCGCGTGCTGCGCGCCGAGACCGGTATATGCCGTCCAGCTATCGGTGATGTCATACTCGCTGCGCCACATCCCGAACTCGTTTTCGATATCGCTGTAGGCCCACTTCTGCGAGAAGTTGCGATCGTTCTTCGGCGGCTCAGGCACAAAGTCCACCGCCGAGATGTTGACGCTGGTTGGGCTGCCGTGGAAGGTTTTTTTCTGGTAGCCCAGGTCCAGCGAGGTGCGGAAGCGGTCGCCTTTGTAATCCAGGCCGGTGGAGAGCAGCGTGGTGCGGCGGCGGTCGTTCGGCACGCCGGTTTCCCCTTCGCGATGCACGAGGTTCACGCGCGCGCCAAACTGGTCGTTATCGCCAAAGCGACGACCCGCATCCAGCGTGGTGCCAATCTGGGAATCCGAGGTGTAGTCAACGCCCACTTTCGCCTGCGGGGTGTCGCCCGCGTGTTTTGGCTCAAGGTTGATCATCCCGCCCACGCCGGAGCTTGCGGCGCCGTTCATCAGGGAGTTGGCCCCTTTGAAAATCTCGATACGGTCAACCATCTGGGCATCCACCACCTGACGCGGCAGCACCCCGGACAATCCGCCAAAGGTCATATCGTCGCCGTCAAACTTCAGGCCGCGAATGCGGAAGGTTTCCGCGCTGTTGCCGTAACCCTGAACAAATTGCACGCCCGCGTCGTTGGCAACCACGTCAGCAATGGTTTTTGCCTGCTGATCTTCCACCAGCTTCGAGGTGTAGCTGATGATGTTGAACGGCACGTCCATGGCGTTCTGCTGACCGAGCATACCCATGCGCCCGCCGTTCGCCACCTGGCCGTCGAGGAAGGCTGGAAGCAGCTGGTCACCACCGGGTTTGAAATCACTCCCCGCCGTGGACTGGACCACGATGGTGTCCTCTTTTTTCTCATCCGCCGCAAAAGCGGAGTGTGTAACCGCGCCGATGGCAATCGCCAGCAGCGTTTTGTGCATTGTGGTGTTGTTCATAATGAGCTCTTAACGTGCGCGCAAAAATGACCCGTTGTCGGGCCTTAAAAGTTATTAAAAGAAATGCAAATGAGAACTATACGCATTATGAATGCGTAATCAAGTGTCAACGGACATCTCTGAGCGAGAAGAGACAAGAAACAAGGCTGGCGGGAGGTATGGCGCGCAACCACCCCGAAACAGGGGTGGTTGCTAAGGCATTATTTTTTCTTGAAAATATCGGCGGTACCGTGAATTTTGTTGTTGGTATTACCGGAAGTCAGCACCAGAACATCAGCACCTTCTTTATCGGCTTTCTCGATCAGCTCTTTTTTCGCGTCGTCTACCGAGACTTCATTGGAAGTGCTAACCGTACCGATTTTTTCATACTGTGATTCCACTTTCTCAAACTCGTTTTTCGTCAGCAGTTCAGCCGCAAAGGTATTGGTGGTAAACAGAAATGCAGTGCCCATCAAAATAGCAGTCGTTTTTTTCATAACCTTTTTCCTTGAGATTAATCAGCAACTACGAAAAGCCCCACGAGTAAGAGTGAGGTGATATGAGCATGGTAGAGGAATAGCAAAATTGCCATAGGGTAAGAAAAATACTGTTATAACAGTCAATTGTGCTGTGAAAAATGTGCGTTAACGCTACTTTCGCGAGGGGTGTTTCATGGAGAAAATCAGCAGGACGTCGCGCAGGCGGCAATCTGTGAAATTTAATGGCACGCCCTGTAGGATTCGAACCTACGACCTACGGCTTAGAAGGCCGTTGCTCTATCCAACTGAGCTAAGGGCGCACGGAGAAGAGTGTACTTCGCGGTGGTGAAACGCCTGGAATTATACGGTCAATGCGTAGTGAGTCAATGCCTTTTCCGCCTTCTCTGGCGATAATGACTAGCTGATTGTAAATACGGCTGTTTTTTCAACATTTATCCCTCTTTTACGGGCTGCGAAAAGGCTTAGCCGCTTTTAAGTAACGCCTGCTGTTTTCCTGTTTACTTCACCTTCACACTGTCCAGCGGTAACCCGGCCGCCTGGAGGCTGGAAGTGAACAGGACGACGGAGTGACAGCGCCAGACCAGACAGGTTTTCCCTCGTGCGTGCAGCACATCTCACACGATATTACAGGCATTAAGCTTGAACCCATTGTCGCCCTCTCATCTTCGCGCACGGTGGGGGCCGAAGTGCTCAGCGTGCTGTCGCCGCATCAGCAAAACGAAAGCTTTTTCCAGGACTGGTCCGCCGCCCGGGCGCTTATGCTGCTGGAAGCACAGATCGCCGCGTTAAAAAACCCCTTCCCCTGTGACAACCTTTTCATAAATTTGCCGATAACCGTTCTGACCATACCGGAAATGTTCCAGCGTTTACTGCAACTTAACAGCCCACCGCTGAACATTGAACTCGTGGAGCCTGCCTCGTTCTTTACACTCTCAGACCCGGCGCGTCTGAGGGTGAGTTGTGCGCTTCAGCAGTTGACCGCGCGAGGACACCGGATCTGGCTGGATGATATTGATGAAGCGTCAGGGCACGCATTTTTATCCTGCCGCCTGCCATTAAGCGGAATAAAAATCGATAAGATCGCTTTCTGGCGTTTACGTGAAACGCCGGCGCTGACACAGCTGGTCACCCTTTGTTCAAAAATCGCTGCGAATGTGCTTATTGAAGGCATTGAAACAGAACGGGACCGTACTTGCGCGCTTCATGCTGGCGCGCGCTTCGGTCAGGGATATTATTGGCCATCCTGGAGATGGCAGGAGGACTGAACGGTCATCGCCAAGAGGGAAGCTATGCGAATGACAGTGCGCCGTTACCGGCGTCGTCGGACAGGAAGTGATTCACTGGGTTCTACGCACTCGCCTTTTGCTCTCCCATTTTTTGATCGTCTCGAATATTTGAGCCAGTCAATCAACCAGACCCGCAAAACCGATGCTCCCTTTATCATTCTGGTCACACAGGATAATTTTTTCCGTTCCGGTTTACTGAGCGGGCAGTCGCCCCTGAGCAATTGCTGCGACTATTCCACGCTGGAAGCCGCCCTCAGTGATTTAAATCACTGGCCTTCATCGCGTCTGGTAATAGACATTGAGAGCCGCGCCTCGCCGCTCATCGACCTGCTGGACCGATTACGCCGCCACAGCCTGTTCGCCCCCTACCTGACACCCTACCTGCTCGTCCGCGCCGATGATTATGATGCTCGCCTGTTTTGTAAAGCGGCTGGCCCTTTTCATGTGCTTGAACGCCAGCTAACGGCGCTGGCTATGCAACAAACCTTGCTGGAAGCACCGTCACCGGCCGGCAACCGCAAAGAGTGGTTTTCACGGGATGAATGGCCGATTTTACAGGCGCTGTCGCAGGGGAGCTCCTTGCGGCAGATCGCGCAGTTACAGAACCGCCCCTACAGCCGCATTATTTACCGTCTCAGCTGCATCCTGGCGAAACTTGGGCTGAATCATCGTCATGAGTTGCTACATCTTCTCAACAACCTCTCAGATTTCACGTATTAACGTATTCAGTAACTTCTTAATTCCTAAAGACCTTTAGGAAATTACTTAGGATGTATGTTAAATTTTTGTGTTTTTTAACAAAACTTTCGATTTTATAACTATTCCTAATTCCAGGTCTTAAACCATGCGAAATGCTGCCGGTACGCTCAACGAGAGTGATTTTATCCATGCGTTAAGGTTCTGGCGCTTCAGTTAACAGGATGATAATGGTGTAAAAACAAGCGATTCACCTGTAAAAGAATGCGATGAGAGGTGAAGAAAACAGCAGATAGTACTGTTCTGTTGTTGGGAACGGCAATTTGCCAGGAGGCGTTTGAAACGGAGAGATGACGCACGAAATGGCGGATTTCAGGGATGGCAGGCAGGCGGGATGCTGGTTGTCACAGCCTGCTCGCTGTTAACATTCATTTAACATACAGTAAAATCGTTTATTTTTTGTTATTACATAAAGATGAAAGTGTGTGGTAAATGCAATATCAGGACATTTTTGCTAATTTTAAAAAGTTAGTGATTCAGATCCAGAACATAATAATCAGCAATATATGGATATTAATTTACAGGCTTTTCGGACAATACTTAAACGGTATAATAAGACGTGTTTGACACGCGAATAAGAAAAATCATTTTGCCATAACCAGCCTTATGAGATAACTGCGCTGAGGCATTGATATCACCACTACGTAAACAAGGATGCTTTCGCTCTTCCCAGGGACATTTACCGTACAAGGATCTGCGCAATTATCCTTCCGGCTTTTCGAGAGTTTTAACAAAACTCAGCATAACGCTTTTAACAATCTGAGGCATAAAAAATGAAACCGGCATCCGTTATCATTATGGACGAACACCCTATCGTCAGAATGTCGATAGAAGTCCTGCTACAGAAAAATAAAAACATCCAGGTCAAACTGAAGTCAGGCGACAGCCACGAGGTGCTTGACTGTATACGCAACCACCCCATTGACCTGGTCATTCTCGATATTGAAATGACGGGCACGGATGGGTTCGTATTACTGAAAAGAATCAGGAACTTAAATAAAGACATTAAGGTTCTTTTCCTCTCTTCGAAATCTGAAGCCTTCTACGCAGGACGCGCCATCCGCGCCGGGGCAAATGGTTTTGTCAGTAAGCGAAAAGATCTGGGGGAAATTTATAACGCGGTGGAAATGATCCTGACGGGCTATTCCTTCTTCCCCTCAGAAACATTGAGTTTTATAAACCATCTGGGCTCGCGGACGGGCGCCGCTGTGGATATGCCATTATCAAATCGTGAAGTGACGGTTCTGCGATATCTGGCGAACGGATTATCTAATAAGGAGATTGCGGATCAATTATTACTTAGCAACAAAACAATTAGCGCCCATAAGTCTAATATCTTTTCCAAGCTGGGCGTGCAAAGTATCGTTGAATTAATTGATTACGCGAAAGCGCACGAATTACTGTAATCCTACCCTCTCCCTGCAACATATAACCGTTACAGGGAGAGTGGATACGATTAATTATAATTAATCATGAAAGTTGCATCGGCGTCAGCCCGTCCCGGCTGCGGGTTATCCGCCGTGGCGATATAATTGGCATAAAACGACAGTTCGGCATTTCCCTGCGCATCTACCGCCACCGTCTGGCTGGCCTGCTGCAACGCGAGGCGCGTTTTATCCCGGTCGAGGATCTCCACGGCCACGTTGCTGGCCGCGCTGGCATCATTCAGCGCCAGCAGGCTATTATCATGCCCGTCCATCTTCCCCGTAAATGTGACCGAAGCCGCCCCCGGCGGACATCCGGTCAGCTTCAGGGTGAACGGTACAGGCTGCGTCCGGCTCCCCGTTGTGCGAAGCTGTTTCGTGGGCCAGGTGCCGAGCGTGACGGTTTTATTGCTGTCGTCCCCCTCCGCCACGCAGGTAAAATCCACGATATTGCCGTAGAGCTGAATGTTAATTTCCCCAAGCGCCGTCTCTGCGTGTGCAGGGGAGCAAAGCGCAAAGAGCGCGACGGCTAAATACCGCATTCCGTTTCGCATACCTGCTCCTTAGTCGTAGTCGACGCGTAAATAGCCGCGAGAGGTAAAACGCCCCTCGGCAGGTTTTTTACCGGTTACGCTGACGGGCCACGCGCGGATCCCCACCTGCGCCTGAGCGCTGTCGTCCAGACGGAACGGGATTTTGCTGGTCAGGTTGTTGGGCGTCAGCGGCACGCCATTACTGTTGGCAATCACAAAACCCACATCCGCGTTATCGGAAACCAGCGTACTGCCTGAAACCTTCTCCGCTTCAACACGCATCGTGAGCATGGCGTTCGCCTCGACGTTGGTGCATTTGATGCCGATGGTTTTGCTTTGCGCTGAGATCCCCTCCGGCTTATTCCCGATGCCTGCTTTACTGAACAGGGAGGCGCCGATGTCTCCGAAATCGAACTCCACCACATTCCCGGCATTAATTTCACAGCTCTGAGGTACCTGAATAGTCCCGCTGTAGCTGATGGTATAAACCGGCGTGGTGAGCGGATCCGAGGAGGTCGTGGTGACGTAAACCCGGAACATGGTCGCCCGGGGGATCACCACCATATTGATAAAGCGTCGGGTCACTTTAAGCCGGAAGACGAGGCTGGAATCCTGTACGCCAAACGGTTTGTTTTTAGACACATTCGGGTGGCTCCCCATCTGAATGTAGCTTTTGGGCGGATAAAACGTGCCAGCGTAGCTGTCGGTAATTTTCATCGCCCCGTCCAGATAGTCGTTTAGCTTCAGATACTGGTAGCCATCGCTGGTGCCCGTAACAGGGAAATCGGTAACATAGCTGCGCTTGGTGGTGTTCCCGGACGTTCCCTTAGGGCAGACGGCGTTGACGCCCACCCACTGGGACTTCTCGCTGAGCGTGACAATCTGCCCCACCTGGTTATTGGAGCTGTTAAATTTATCCGTCAGGTCGTAATACACCTCCGTCGGCACGCCATTTTCATTGACGCAGACCGTGGCGAAGGCCTCAGATAGCGGAAAAAACGCCAGCAGGGATAGCCCCAGATAATGGATTTTATTCACAGCGGATCCCCTTAAGTGTGATCGCCTGTTGCAGGCTTTGTTCTGGCAGGCTGTAGGGCGCACGACACTGGGACTGTTTCCCGTCTCCCCACTGAATCAGCAGTTCTCCGCTCAGCGGCAGCCCGCTCAGGTAAATCTGACCGTCATCTCCCACCATGCTGGTTACGCCGCTCTGCGTCTCACGCACCACCGCCCCAAACGGTACAGGCTGGTTATCACGCTTCACGGTGAGCAGCGCACGCACGCCGATGCGGGTGTCAAAACTGGCGCGCACCAGCGCACCGTTCGTCGGCACGACGCTGGAAACGTTATTTTCAATGTCGGTGTTGTTGCTCATGGTGTTGGTGTCCAGCGCCACGCGGTTGTATCGGTACACCGTGGCGTACGGCATCACCGCATAGCCACGCCAGTCTGTTTTGACGCCGGTCTGGTTTTCGACGCTCACGCCTGACGCGCCCGGCGCTTTGATCAAGACGTTGGTATCGCCCAGCGGCTGACTGAATGTGATGCCGTCTGAATGCCCTACCACGCCGCCGGAGAGCTGCCAGTTGAGGTCGTGCTGATCCCGGGCGTAGTTGTAGCCCACGCCCAGCGTGCCGTACGTCGCCTGCCAGTTAGCGCTGGCGCTGCCGCTGGCACCGTTATTGCTGGTGTGACCCTGCGTGACGCTGTAGTTCAGGTTACGATCCTGGAGCAGCGTTCCGCTGATCCCGGTCTGCCAGCTGGTATCACCGTCGCTGTTACGGCTGGCAGAGGCTGTGGCATAGGCCCGGTCGATCGCGTTATCGCGACGGTAGCCGTGACGGGTGAACAGGCTGAACGGGACGGAGACGTTGAACGAGGCGATCCGGTCGGTTCCGTCAATGCCGACGGCCTTGTTCCACGACCAGGATAAGGCGTAGCTGACCCCTTTCACCCCGCCCGCGTAGCCAAGCTGATACCAGACGTTGGATTCGCTGGTGCCCCAGTAACTCTGCTGGCTGCCCGACACGTACACCGAGCCGTAATCGCCGAGAGACTGGGAGATATTGAGCTGGAAACGCCCTTTTTTATTCAGCGTCAGGTTGTGATAGCTCTGCACGTCCGGCACGCCGTCATCGTCCTGATCGTCGCCATACTGGTAGCCTTCCATTGTGCGCCAGGCCACATCGTCGAGGGTGTAGAAGCCTTTGGTCGAGTAGCGATAGCCCAGCAGCTGGAAGTTGGTGCCGAATCCGTTAAGAGATTTTGCGTACAGGAACCGCAGGGACTGCCCTTCATGGCGGCTGTCATCGGCAAGCTGGCTGCGGGCATGGGTGAGATCAAGTGAAACCGCCCCCCAGTCACCGAGGTTTTTACCCGCGCCAATGGCGATGGCGGTATAGCGCGAGGCCAGCTGCGTTCCGCCGTACAGCGTATAGCCGTCGGCAAGACCCGCAATCATCGTACCCTGAGTAAAGAACGGCGTGTCCTGCTCGCTGTTGCCGCTGCGATAGTCCCCTGCCACCAGATCGTATTTCCAGCGTCCTTCACGCTGGAGCAGCGGAACGGTGGAATACGGGACGGTGTAGCGCTGCTGGCTGCCGTCCCTCTCTTCCACCGTCACCTCCAGGTCACCGCTTGAGGAGGTCGGGTTAAGATCAGTTATCGCAAAAGCCCCCGGCTGCACATAGCTCTGGTAAATCACGTATCCGTTCTGGCGGATCACCACTTTGGCAGGGGTGCGGGCGATTCCGCGCACGGTAGGCGCGTAACCTTGCAGGCTGTCCGGGTACATACTGTCGGACGAATAGAGGCGACCACCGCGAAAACCAACGCTGTCGAAGACATCGTTACCGGTGTTGCTGTCGCCAAGCACCAGCTCGCTTTTCAGCGGGATGATCGTACGCTGCGCCCAGGTACCAATATTTTGCCAGCTGCTGTGCCGCTGGCCGTTGCTTTCGGTATAACGCCACGCGCCGTTATTGCGTAATCGCCAGGCGCCATAGTTCAACCCGCTTTGCAGGTTCAGATAGTAGCTGTCGTCGTCGCTGCCCCGGTTGCCGGTAAAGCTGTAGTTCAGCAGCGCGGCGGGGATGCCTTCATCCCACTGTTCAGGTGGAATATACCCGCGGGCGCTGTTTTGCATCGCCACCTGAGGCAGGCTGACGTTCAGGCGCAACGAGGCGAAGTTGAACGCCGTTTCGCTGCCCGGAATAGCCGTGGTGAGCGGAACGCAGGTATCGCCCTGCACGTTGCTCAGTTCCGGGAAGGCGGCGATATTGACGCCAAAGCGATCGAGCATCGCGCGCGTAATGCACGGCGACAAACCGCCCGCGACCGGCGGCGTGTTGTCAGCTTGCTCAAACCGCACGTCCTGCGTGCCGATAAACTCATCGTTACGCCAGATATCGACGCGATAGACGCCCGGTGCTTGCTGGTGGCCTTTTTCAAAACGCGACAAATCCGCCACGTTCGCCGTGTCATCGGAGAGAAACGCCGGGTTAAAGTAGCTTTCGCCCCAGCCAGCGAGTGGCCAGAGCGTTGCCATCAGTGCCAGCGCAACCGGGCAGTAACGCCATTGAGTGTTCATCGCCCTGTCTCTGCTCACAGGCTGACGCTACGCGCCGGCGTAATGGCGCCATAGTCATTCACACTCTGCCAGGAGAGCGTGCCGCTCGCAGCGGCAGGCAGCACCTGCTGCGCCGAGCTTTTAGGAGCAACCATCAGGTTATCCAGCGTCTGACCGCCGAGCTTCAGATTGACCAGCGTGACGTAATACGGCGAGGCATTGCTCACCTTAAGATGGTTGCCGACGCGCTCAAAGCGCAGCTGTGAGAGCGCCTCTTCCGGCGGCATCGCCAGGTTAGCCGGGCGAACAAACAGCTTGATACGTGACAGAATAGCCAGTTGCAGGACGTTGTTGCCGTCCTGATGTTTTTTGCTGACGGAGGGAATCGCTTTGACGTTCATGTAAAAGAGCGATTCGCGATCGGCAGGCAGCGCCGGGCCTGCGTAGATAATGCGCAGGGTGTTTTCGCTGGCCGGCTCGCTGACAAACAGCGGCGGCGTGACGGCAAAGGTTTTTTCCTTTTGCCCGTTGGCATTTTCTATCCACGCGTTAATTAAATAGCGCTCTTGTTTATTGCTGTTGGTGATCGCCAGCGACGTTTGTTTGGCATCGGCCGGATAAATAACGCGCGTCGCGCCCAGCGCAATTCCGCCGGACGCATTCGCGCTGGCAGAAACCATCATCAAAATAAAAGATAAAAACAGTCCAGGTTTAATCAGGGTGTTCATCACAACCGTACCTTTAATAATTAGTTCGCAGGCGTCAGGGATAAATCAACGTAAACCAGACATTCGACTGAATAGTGCCTGGTACAAGGTGTTCGGAAATTGCCCGGTAGCGGGCGCTGAAATGAAATACCAGCTCGCGGGTGTCAATGGGTAACCAGCTCACCGCCGTCGCGTTCGGGATGATCTGACGTTGCTGTTCGTCAAAAAGCGCCAGCCCGACACCACTGCTGACCGCATTTTCCCCCGGCCGCGATGTCGCCAGGAAAACCTGCGGGTCTTCTGCCGGTGTCACTCCCTGGAACTGGATCCCCACGGTGCGGGAGACGTCCACGCTGCAATCCAGCAGACGTACGGTGAAAGGCACATTAACCGTGGAAAAGCTGCCGACGCCGGAAAAGGCGTTTGTGCGGTATTGCCCCATATCCACGCGCATATTCTGGCTGTCCGGGGCCACGGCGCAGCCGCCGTTAACCAGCTCTCCCCTGAGGTGTACTTTGCCGCCGTCTATGACCACGGTATGTGCGTTTACCGCTGAGGCAATCGCAAGGGCACACAGCAGTATCCCAGTCCTTGTCATCCTTCGCTCCCGGTATAGGCGATCAAAAGACCTCTTCCCTGAGGCCAGCCACATCCCTGTACTCAGGCATTACTCGTATTTCATTACGAATGTTGCGTCCGCGTTTGCCTGGCCTGGCTCGGTGGTCGCCGCCGTGGCTTTATAGCGCGCGGTGAAGTTCAGGGTGTTAGTCCCTTCAATCAGGTTCTGCGCCGCAGAGAAGGTGGCGCCGTCCGGGGTCAGCGTGGAGGATTTGCTGTCGAGGATCTCAATACCTACGCCCTTCGCGGAGTTGTCGTTGTTACCGGAGCTTACCGCCAGCAGCGTTTTGTCGGTGGCGTCGATCTGGCCGGTAAACGCGACAGCAGCGGTTTTCGCTACCGCAGGATCGCAGTCGTTCAGTTCGATGGTGAACGGAATATTGGAGGTGGTGTCACCCACTTTAGTGAATTTCGCGGTACGGTACTGGCCAAGATTAACCGTCTGCTCTGAAGAGTCAGTATTCACTGAACACGCGGCATTCACTAATTCACCTTTAAAATGCACCGTACCACCGTTTACAGATACAGGCGCTACCGGATCTTCTGCGTGAGCGGCACCCGCGACCAGGGCCAGAGTTGCAATAACAGTAGAAGCAATGTTGCTGAGTTTCATGTCTATTCCTTTAAAATGTAAATAACCCTTCCCGCGCATATTCGGGAATAAGAAATACGATCAATTAAAAAATTGAAGGCTTATTTCGGAGAGGACAAAGTAGCTCAGGAATTTATTTTGTAATATGTCAAAACGCTGCCATTTTGCCAGGTCACATCCTAATCACCTCTAAGAAATTGACCATGCCCTGAGAAGGGATTTTGCGGGACATCGATGAAATCTCGTAAAGGGTGACTGACAGCGGCGCTCGCTTCTGACAAAATACAGGCAATCCCTCCTTTCTAACGTTACAGACGGAATCTTCTCTCTGATGGCAGCAAAGATTATTGACGGTAAAACGATTGCGCAGCAGGTGCGCTCTGAGGTTGCGGAAAAAGTGAAGGCGCGTAAAGCCGCCGGATTTCGCGCCCCCGGGCTGGCCGTTGTGCTGGTTGGCAGCAACCCGGCTTCGCAAATTTATGTCGGCAGCAAACGCAAAGCGTGTGAAGAGGTGGGGTTCGTCTCCCGCTCTTACGATCTGCCGGAAACCACCAGCGAAGCGGAACTGCTGGAACTGATCGACACCCTGAATGCCGATAAAGAGATCGACGGTATCCTGGTTCAGCTGCCGCTGCCTGCGGGCATCGACAACGTGAAGGTGCTGGAGCGCATCGCGCCGGACAAAGACGTTGACGGTTTCCATCCGTATAACGTGGGCCGCCTGTGCCAGCGCGCGCCGCGCCTGCGTCCGTGTACCCCGCGCGGCATCGTGACGCTGCTGGAGCGTTATAACATCGATACCTACGGCCTCAACGCCGTGGTAATTGGCGCCTCCAACATCGTGGGCCGTCCGATGAGCATGGAGCTGCTGCTGGCGGGCTGCACCACCACCGTCACCCACCGCTTCACCAAAAACCTGCGTCACCACGTCGAAAACGCCGATCTGCTGATCGTTGCGGTCGGCAAGCCGGGCTTTATTCCGGGCGAGTGGATCAAAGAGGGCGCAATCGTCGTGGACGTGGGTATTAACCGTCTGGAAAACGGCAAAGTGGTCGGCGACGTGGTGTATGAAGATGCCGCAGCGCGTGCATCCTATATCACTCCGGTCCCGGGCGGCGTAGGCCCGATGACGGTAGCAACACTGATTCAGAATACCTTGCAGGCGTGCGAGGAGTATCACGACGTAGAGGACGCGTAATCATGGCAACTTTTTCTTTAGGTAAACACCCGCACGTTGAGCTGTGCGATCTGCTGAAGCTGGAAGGCTGGAGCGAAAGCGGCGCGCAGGCGAAGATCGTCATAGCCGACGGGCAGGTAAAAGTAGACGGCGCGGTGGAAACCCGCAAGCGCTGCAAAATTGTCGCGGGTCAGACCGTGAGCTTTGCAGGACAGAGCGTGACCGTGACGGCGTAAGCTGTCTGATGCCCGGTGGCGCTGCGCTTACCGGGCCTACGTACTGTTTCCGTTTGTAGGCCGGGTAAGGCGAAGCCGCCACCCGGCAATTTCTCTCACAATCCCCTCACACCCATCACGGTTAATTATCGATCAACTTCAAATAATCACTATTCCCTCTGGCGAAATGTGAAAATTAAGTTGCGCGATTTTCAGACTTTCCCCACGATAAGTAGAACGTTCTACTAAAACGTTCTACTTACAATAACAGCGCGAAAAAGCGCTACTCGGGGGAAATCAGCATGAGCCTGATATCAGGGTTTGTTAAATCGCTGTCTAAGTTATCGATGATTGGTCGCGCCTTAATGCTGCCAATTTCACTGCTACCCGCTGCGGGCCTGCTGCTGGCCTTCGGCGATAAGTTCCATCTGCCGCTGATGATGAACGCCGGCGGGGTTATCTTTGATAACCTGCCGATGCTGTTCGCCATCGGCTCTGCCGTCGGACTGGCTTCGGAATCCGGCATTGCCGC
Organism: Enterobacter sp. BIDMC 27; assembly: GCF_000534415.1. Lineage (NCBI taxonomy): Bacteria > Pseudomonadati > Pseudomonadota > Gammaproteobacteria > Enterobacterales > Enterobacteriaceae > Enterobacter > Enterobacter sp. BIDMC 27. Next base: position 2,026,544 of record NZ_KI973178.1, on the reverse strand, counting down.
ACTCTCTGCGGCGGTCTCCGTGTTTGTCACTAACATCACCATCAGCACCGTGCTGAGCATTACGCCGGAAATGGCCTCTCAGGGCGGTAAATACGCCATGGTCGTCGGCATTCCGACGTTGCAGATGGGCGTCTTTGGCGGCCTGATCTGCGGTATTCTTGCGGCCTGGTGCTACAACCGCTTCCACACCATGCAGCTGCCGGAGTTCCTCGGCTTCTTCTCCGGCAAGCGTTTTGTGGCGATTGCGACGGCGTTTCTGTCGTTCCTGCTCGGCCTGCTGCTGCCGTACGTCTGGCAGCACATTCAGTCCGGCATCGACGCCCTGTCCGTGGTGGTGAATGGCGATAACCAGGCGGCCTCGACCTTTATCTTCGGGCTGGTGGAGCGCGCGCTGATCCCGCTCGGCCTGCATCACATCTGGTATCCCTCCTTCTGGTATTCGTTCGGGGATTACACTACACAGGCGGGGCAGGTGATCCACGGCGACCAGACCATCTGGTTCAAGATGCTGGAAGAAGGGGTGAAATCCTTCAGCAGCGACACCTACCAGAACGCCGGGAAATTCATGCAGGGCGAGTTCCCGCTGATGCTGTTCGCGCTGCCTGCGGCGTGCCTGGCGATGTACCACGAAGCGCACACGAAGAATAAGAAAATCGCGGCCGGTATTCTGTTCTCTGCGGCGCTCACCTGTTTCCTGACGGGGATCACCGAGCCGGTGGAGTTTACCTTTATCTTCGTGGCGCCAATCCTTTACGTTTTCAACGCCATCATGGCGGGGCTGGCGTACATGACCATGTACCTGCTGCATGCGCACATCGCCAAATCGTTCTCGGCGGGCTTTATCGACTACCTGTCGTTCGGGATCCTGCCGTCGTTTAACGGCTATCAGACCAACTTCCTGAGCGCCATTATCATCGGCATTCCGATGGCATTGATCTACTACTTCACCTTCCGCTTCGTGATCCGTCGCTTCGACGTGAAAACGCCGGGCCGCACCGAAGTGACCGCCAGCGCGAATGACAAGTCCGATTCCGAACTTGCCACCGAAATCATCGGCCTGCTGGGCGGTGCGCAGAACATTGATTCCGTCGGCTCCTGCATCACGCGTCTGCGTCTGGAAGTGGCGAAGAGCGAAGCGGTGGACCGGGACGGGCTGAACGGGCTTGGCGCGCGCGGCGTGGTGTTCGTGGGCGACAACGGGATACAGGTGATTTTCGGGGCCAGAGCACAGTTTATCGCCCAGACCATGTCCACCATGATTGGCAAATAATAAGATGCCTGAAGGAGGCGTCTCCTGTACGCTGGGGAACGCCTCTTATCTGGCTGATAATCGGGAAATTTCAGGGAGCGGTTTTGAAGAAAGTCAGCATTATTGATGTCGCAAAGCATGCGGGCGTGTCGGTTTCTACCGTTTCGCTGGTGCTGCGCCAGAAAGGGAAGATCTCAGAGGCGACGATCGGGAAGGTCAATGCCGCCATCACAACGCTGGGCTATGTTCATAACGTCGCCGCTGCCAACCTTCGCGCCAACACCTCCAACCTAATCGGCCTGATCCTGCGCGACTTCAGCGACAGCTTTTCCATCAAGGTGATGGCGAGCATCGTTCAGGAGCTGGAGAAGCAGGGTTATATGGTTTTTCTCGGTCAGCCGCTGAACGACGGCGAACATCTTGAACGGACCCTGCTCTCGTTTAAGCAGCAGGGCGTGGCGGGCGTCATCTACCTGGCGTCGGACACCCGCGCCGCCTCTCTTCCGGAGCACATTCGTCACTGCCCGCTGCCGCTTGTGGCGGTTTCGCAGTCGTTGCTGGAAGAGAAATGCAACCTGGTAATGCGCGATAACCGCCAGGCGGCGAACCTGGCCGCGCGTTATCTTATCGAGCGCGGGCACCGCAACATCGCCTACATCGGCGGGCGCGACGGGTGCCGTATCCGCGAGCAGCGCCTGCTCGGTTTTCGCAGCGCGATGACGCAGAACGGCCTGGTCTGGCGTGAGGAATATTCACCCGCCTGCACCGATGACACGCAGGCGGCGGCCATGGCGACTCGTCAGCTGCTGGAGAAGAACAACACGATTACCGCCCTGCTCTGCCATTCACCGGACGCGATGATCGGTTCGATCTCCGGTATTCACCAGGTGGGGCGCACGGTGGGTAAAGACGTGTTTTTAACCCAGCAGGTGGCGCTGATCGGTTTTGAAGATATGCTCCACGTTAATCTCACGTCGCCGTCGCTGACTTACGTTTCGTCTGCCAGCGAAGAGACCGGCCGCCAGGCGGCAGGGCTGATGATCCGCAGGCTGAAAGAGCCGGATCTGCAAACGCAGCGCATTACCCTCTCCGGGCAGCTTATCGCGCGGGAATCGGCGTAAAATCAGAATTTAGCACAGGTTTGCTGCGGCGGATCTGCTGCTATATTCCCATGATTTGCCATGGATAAATGCAATGCCTACCGTTATCACCCACGCTGCCGTACCTCTGTGTCTGGGCTTAGGGCTCGGAACTAAAGTCGTCCCACCCCGCCTGCTGTTTGCCGGGATCGTCCTCGCCATGCTGCCCGATGCCGACGTACTGGCGTTTAAATTCGGTGTCGCCTACGGGAATATTTTCGGCCATCGCGGTTTCACTCATTCGCTACTGTTTGCCCTGGTGGTGCCGATACTCTGCGTGCTGGCAGGCCGACGATGGTTCAGGGCCAGCGTGATGCGCTGCTGGCTGTTTTTAACCGTGTCATTGCTGTCGCACAGCCTGCTGGATTCGATCACCACCGGCGGGAAAGGCGTCGGCTGGCTGTGGCCGTGGTCAGATGAGCGCTTCTTTGCGCCGTGGCAGGTGATTAAGGTCGCGCCGTTTGCGCTGTCGCGCTATACCACGCCGTACGGGCATCAGGTAATCATTTCAGAACTGCTGTGGGTGTGGCTGCCGGGGATGGTGCTGATGGGGTTGCTGTGGTGGCGACGGAGGTAAAAAAGCCGGGTGGCGGCTGCGCCTGACCCGGCCTACTTTCATCTGTAGGCCCGGTAAGCGTTAGCGCCACCGGGCGTTACGGACTTACTTACGACGCCAGGTGGTTCCCTGCGGGCCATCTTCCAGAATAATGCCCATCTCGGTCAGACGGTTACGCGCCGCATCCGCCGCCGCCCAGTCTTTCGCCTGACGCGCTTCGAAACGTGCTTTAATCAGTGCTTCAATTTCCGCCACTTCACCGTCGTCAGCCTGCGCGCCGCTTTGCAGGAACAGGTCCGGCTCCTGCTCCAGCAGGCCGAGCACGGAAGAGAGCTTACGCAGGTGAGATGCCAGCGCATTGGCCGCCGCCATATCTTCTGACTTCAGGCGGTTCACCTCACGCGCCATGTCGAACAGCACGGAGTAGGCTTCCGGGGTGTTGAAGTCGTCGTTCATCACCTCAACAAAGCGGGCTTCGAACGCATCGCCGCCTGCGGCCGGAACAGACTTGTCGGTGCCGCGCAGTGCGGTATACAGACGCTCCAGCGCAGCGCGCGCCTGCTTCAGGTTCTCTTCGCTGTAGTTCAGCTGGCTGCGATAGTGGCCAGACATCAGGAAGTAGCGCACGGTTTCCGCGTCGTAATACTTCAGCACGTCGCGCACGGTAAAGAAGTTGCCCAGCGATTTCGACATCTTCTCGCGGTCAACCATCACCATCCCGGAGTGCATCCAGTAGTTCACGTACTCGCCGCCGTGAGCACAGGTGGACTGCGCGATTTCGTTTTCGTGGTGCGGGAACATCAGATCCGAACCGCCGCCGTGGATGTCGAAATGGTTGCCCAGCTGTTTGCAGTTCATCGCGGAACATTCAATGTGCCAGCCCGGACGCCCTTCGCCCCACGGGGATGGCCAGCTCGGTTCGCCCGCTTTGGACATCTTCCACAGCACGAAGTCCATCGGATTGCGCTTCACGTCAACCACGTCCACGCGCGCACCGGCCTGGAGCTGGTCCAGATCCTGGCGGGAAAGCGCACCGTAGGTTGGGTCCGTCGGCACCGAGAACATCACGTCGCCGTTGTCCGCCACATAGGCGTGACCACGCTCGATCAGCTTTTGGGTGATATCAATGATTTCATGGATATGGTGGGTCGCACGCGGCTCACTGTCCGGGCGCAGAATATTTAAGGCATCAAAATCCTTGTGCATTTCGGCGATCATGCGATCCACCAGCGCGACAAAGCTTTCGCCATTTTCATTAGCACGTTTAATGATTTTGTCGTCGATGTCGGTGATATTGCGCACGTACTTCAGGTTATAGCCCAGGAAGCGCAGGTAGCGTGACACCACGTCGAACGCGACAAAGGTACGGCCATGGCCGATATGACAGAGATCGTAAACCGTAATACCACACACGTACATGCCGACTTCCCCGGCATGGATAGGTTTAAATTCCTCTTTTTGGCGCGTCATTGTATTAAAGATTTTTAACATCGAAGATTCCATGTAAACACGTGTGTGGATTGTTTGTTCCTTATAATACCCATAATTCGGAGTACGGTCAGCACACAATGCAAGGTGATCGTGTCCTGTGGTTATGCTATAACAAGCCCCTATATGTGACCCGAGCACGGGTCGACGCACCACAATAACGGAACAGGATGCAAAAATGGTTACTTTCCACACTAATCATGGCGATATCGTAATCAAAACCTTTGATGACAAAGCGCCTGAAACAGTTAAAAACTTCCTGGACTACTGCCGCGAAGGTTTCTACAACAACACTATTTTCCACCGTGTGATCAACGGCTTTATGATCCAGGGCGGCGGTTTCGAGCCTGGCATGCGCCAGAAAGAGACGAAAGAAGCGATCAAAAACGAAGCGAACAACGGCCTGAAAAACACCCGTGGTACGCTGGCAATGGCCCGTACTCAGGCGCCACACTCTGCGACCGCACAGTTCTTCATCAACGTAGCGGACAACGACTTCCTGAACTTCTCTGGCGAAAGTCTGCAAGGCTGGGGCTACTGCGTATTCGCAGAAGTGGTTGAAGGAATGGACGTGGTCGACAAGATCAAAGCCGTTTCTACTGGCCGCAGCGGTATGCACCAGGACGTTCCTAAAGAAGACGTTGTGATCACAAGCGTGACCGTCAGCGAGTAATTCGTGGCGACACTCTTTATTGCGGATCTGCATCTGCAAACAGAAGAACCGGCGATAACCGCCGGTTTTCTGCGTTTTTTACGCGGTGAAGCGAAAAGCGCCGACGCGCTGTACATTCTGGGCGACCTGTTTGAGGCCTGGATAGGCGACGACGATCCGAACCCGCTGCACCGTGAGATAGCTGCGGCCATTAAAGTGCTGGTGGATTCCGGCGTCCCCTGCTATTTCATTCACGGCAACCGTGATTTCCTGATCGGCCAGCGCTACGCCCGCGAGAGCGGTATGACGCTGCTGCCGGAAGAGCAGGTGCTCAACCTCTATGGCCGCAATATTCTGATCATGCACGGCGACACGCTCTGCACTGACGATACCGGCTACCTGGCGTTTCGCGCCAAAGTTCACACCCCGTGGATCCAGAAAGTGTTCCTCGCCCTGCCGCTGTTTATCCGCAACCGCATCGCCGCCAGAATGCGCGCGGGCAGCAAGGCCGCCAACAGCAGCAAATCGATGACCATCATGGACGTCAATCCGCAGGCGGTGGTGAAGGTGATGGAGAAGCATCGCGTTCAGTGGTTGATCCACGGCCATACCCATCGTCCCGATGTGCATTCCCTTATCGCCAACGGCGAGCCCGCCCATCGCGTGGTTTTAGGCGCCTGGCACAGCGAAGGATCGATGGTCAAAGTTACGCCGGAAGGTGTCGAACTGATCGCCTTCCCGTTTTAACGCCTCCCCGTCTTTTCGCTCATTTCCCGACCACGCAACCGTTTTCCTTGCCGGTATTACATGCTATTCTCTGTGCCCTCGAAAGCAGTGTGTTCCGCACCACAGGAGTTTTAAGACGCATGTCTTCCCGCAATAATCCGGCGCGTGTCGCCATCGTGATGGGGTCCAAAAGCGACTGGGCTACCATGCAGTTCGCCGCCGAAATCTTTGAAATCCTGAATGTTCCGCACCACGTCGAAGTGGTTTCCGCGCACCGTACGCCGGATAAACTGTTCAGCTTCGCCGAAAGCGCCGAAGAGAACGGTTACGAGGTGATCATTGCCGGTGCGGGCGGCGCAGCACATCTGCCGGGCATGATTGCCGCCAAAACGCTGGTGCCGGTACTGGGTGTTCCCGTGCAAAGCGCCGCGTTAAGCGGGGTGGATAGCCTTTACTCTATCGTCCAGATGCCGCGCGGTATTCCTGTCGGTACGCTGGCGATTGGTAAAACAGGTGCGGCAAATGCCGCCCTGCTGGCCGCGCAGATCCTGGCGACGCATGATAAAGAGTTACATCAGCGTCTGGCGGAGTGGCGTAAAGCCCAGACCGATGAGGTGCTGGATAACCCGGATCCGCGGGGTGCAGCATGAAGCAGGTTTGCGTTCTTGGTAATGGTCAGCTTGGCCGGATGCTACGTCAGGCCGGTGAGCCGCTGGGTATTGCCGTCTGGCCCGTCGGGCTGGATGCCGAGCCGGAAGCCGTGCCGTTCCATCAGAGCGTGATCACCGCCGAAATTGAACGCTGGCCGGAAACCGCCCTGACCCGCGAGCTGGCGCGCCATAACGCCTTTGTGAACCGCGACGTCTTCCCGATCATTGCCGACCGTCTCACGCAAAAACAGCTTTTCGACAAGCTCGGCCTCGCGACCGCGCCGTGGCAGCTGCTTTCCGATAAGCGCGAGTGGGATGACGTGTTTGCGATGCTGGGAGACCTGGCTATTGTGAAGCGTCGCGTCGGCGGCTACGACGGCCGCGGGCAGTGGCGCCTGCGCGCGAACGACACCGCCGAGCTGCCGGACGACTGCTACGGCGAGTGCATTGTTGAGCAGGGCATAAACTTTAGCGGTGAAGTGTCGCTGGTTGGCGCGCGCGGGCATGACGGGCACACCGTTTTTTACCCGCTAACGCATAACCTGCATCAGGACGGGATTCTGCGCACCAGCGTCGCCTTCCCGCAGGCCAATGCTGACCAGCAGGCGCAGGCGGAAGAGATGCTCTCTGCCATTATGCATGAGCTGGGCTATGTGGGCGTGATGGCGATGGAGTGTTTCATCACGCCGTCGGGTCTGCTGATCAACGAACTTGCGCCGCGCGTGCACAACAGCGGCCACTGGACGCAAAACGGCGCCTCCATCAGCCAGTTCGAGCTGCACCTGCGCGCCATCACCGATCTGCCGCTGCCGCAGCCGGTGGTGACCAGCCCGTCGGTGATGATCAACCTGATCGGCACCGATCTGAACTACAACTGGCTGAAGCTGCCGCTGGTGCACCTGCACTGGTACGACAAAGAGGTGCGTCCGGGGCGTAAGGTCGGCCATCTGAACCTGAACGATACCGACACGGACCGCCTGAGCGCCACGCTGGAAGCGATTGTTCCCCTGCTGCCGCCAGAATATGCGAGCGGTATTGTCTGGGCGCAGTCAAAACTGAAGTAAGTATCCCTCGCCGGGGAGTTGACCTTCCCCTTCCCCGGCGTACAATCCCCGCCCATTGCTGCTCAGTTTTCTTCTGGAACCACCATGAACGATGGAACGGACTATCGCGCGATCCTCGCGTCCGATACCCCTTTAATCGACGTTCGCGCGCCGATCGAATTTGCCCAGGGTGCGATGCCCGCCGCACTCAACCTGCCCTTAATGAACGACGATGAGCGTGCCGCCGTCGGCACCTGCTATAAACGCCAGGGTCCGGACGCCGCGCTGGCGCTCGGCCATAGCCTGGTCAACGGCGAGACGCGCGAGGCGCGCATCAGCGCCTGGCGGGAAGCCAGCCTTGCCCATCCTGAGGGCTACCTTTGCTGCGCGCGCGGCGGCCAGCGCTCGCATATCTCACAGGCCTGGCTGAAAGAGGCGGGCGTCGACTATCCGTTGATACGCGGCGGCTATAAGGCTCTGCGTCAGACGGCGATTCAGGTGACCATTGAGCAGTCACAAAAGCCGATGGTGCTTATCGGCGGCTGTACCGGTAACGGTAAAACGCTGCTGGTGAAGCAGCATGCACAGGGCATCGATCTGGAAGGGCTGGCGCACCATCGCGGCTCGTCGTTTGGTCGCACGCTCACCCCGCAGCTTTCTCAGGCGAGCTTCGAGAATCACCTTGCGGTTGAGCTATTGAAAAAAGACGCCACGCGCTGGGTGCTGGAAGACGAGGGCCGGATGATTGGCTCCAATCACCTGCCGGAGTGCCTGCGCGACCGCATGGCTGAAGCGCCTGTCGTGGTGGTCGAGGATCCGTTTGAGATCCGTCTTGAGCGCCTGCGCGAAGAGTATTTCGTCCACATGTGGGCCGACTTTTCTGCCGCCTGCGGTGAAGAGGCGGGCTGGAAAGCGTACAGCGAATATCTGCATCACGGCCTGTACGCCATTCGTCGCCGTCTGGGGCTGCAACGCTTTGCGGAATTTACCGCCCTGCTGGATGCCGCGCTTGTCGAGCAACAGCGTACTGGCAGCACTGACGCGCACTTCAGCTGGCTTGTGCCGTTGCTGAAGGACTATTACGACCCGATGTACGGCTATCAGCTGGAGAAAAAGGCGGAGAAGATTGTGTATCGCGGGACGTACGAAGAAATTGCTGAGTGGCTCGATCGCTGAAAAATAAAGCCGGGTGGCGAGGTAAAAGCAAAACGGCAACCTGGGTTGCCGTTTTTAATGTTTTTTCCCTCTCCCCGTGGGAGAGGGTCAGGGTGAGGGCATCAGGCCGCACCCTACATGACAACTTAGAAGTCGTAACGCAGACGCACCAGGTTCATATCGCCCAGGTTGTCGGTGCTGGAGGTGAACACGTGTTCGTAATCCACGCGGAAACCGTAATCCAGCTGGAAGCTGATACCCACACCGTTGTCGATGCGCTGGTAGTTACGGCCATTCACGTACTCAATACGGTCGCCCATGAAGTACGGCTGGATGGATTTCACCGCATACTGACCAACCGGGAACTTGTAACCCGCAAAGTATTCAATACCCCATGCATCACCGGCGAAGTAGTCGTTAACGGACACTTTTTTGGTGGTCAGGAAGTTCTGATACCAGCCGCCGCCTGCGGAGAAGGTCCAGTTATCCGGCGTCCAACTCAGGGCGGTACCAAGGATATTCTGGTCGTAGGATTTGCTGTCGCCGTTGTCCGGGTTACGCATGTCCGCGCGGGTGTAGTTCCACGCTGCGCCCCAGGTCAGATCGGTAGTCAGGTGATAATCGATACCCAGTGAACCGCCGCCTTTACGTTTGTAACGCAGGCCGTTGCCCGGCAGGTATTCGCTGTCTTCAAACAGGTAAGAGGCGTAGATGTCAGCATCGCCCACGGTTTTCTTGTACTTCAGCATCTGGCGTGAACGGTAAGAGCCGTCATAGTCGCCGTTGATCCCGTTACCTGGCGCCTGACCAATCATGTCGTAGTCCCAGATATCGGTTTTTGCGCCCACTACGTCATAGTACACGCTGTTCTGCTGGCCGAAGGTCAGCGTACCCCAGGTGTCGCTCTTCAGACCGGTGTAGAGCATACGACGAGAGGTGTCGTGCGCGCCGTCGGCGTAGTGATGATCCCAGTTGAACTGCGCCGGAATGTTCACACCCAGCTCGTAGTAGCTGATCCAGCTGATGTCATCGAACAGGTAGTAATCCGCAGCGAAACGGAAGCGGGTGCCGCCGTCAAAGCCGTTGCGCTTGTAGCTGTTTTTGCCGTCATCACCGGTCATATTCTGGAACTGAGGACGAATACTGCCGCCAACGGTGAAGTTCAGGCGGCTCAGCGGGTTACCCGCCTGCGGATCCTGTTTCAGAAGGGTGATTTCCGCCTGAGATGCGAAAGAAGCCAATGCCACTGCTGCGCCGATCGTTGTCGCCAGCGCTGTTTTTCTTATAGTCATTCTTTTTCCTTGATAGACACGCTGCTAAATATTTAGCTGGTGAATATTAACCGGAAAAATTCGGGCTGTGTGGGCGGGTTTTTAATGTTTTGTGCTACTAAATGCAGGGGCATTAACGATTTGTGCCGTTAAGCGATGACGCACCAGCAGAAATGCCGGTGCGTCATCATCACGTCAGTAAACTAGCTGACAAACTGGCGGAATAGCGCTTTACCTTTCAACAGCCGGGTTCCGAGCCAGCCGCCGCACAGGGACAGCAGCACGGCGCCGCAGACGGGCAGCGTGAGCCACAGCCGCCAGTCGGGCTCCCACGGGAAGTCGAAGACTTTGCTCTGGAGTACCGCCAGCGCGGTTTCCGCCCCGATGGCCGCCACCAGGCCCGCCACCAGACCGAGCAGGGCAAATTCGCTCCACAGCGTGGCGCGCAGCAGCCGTTTACTGGCTCCCAGCGTGCGGTAGACCACCAGCTCCTGATGACGCTGACGCATGCCCACCTGCACCTGCGCCAGCAGCAACAGCACACCGCAGACGGTCACCAGCACTACCATCACCTCCAGCGCGCGGCTCACCTGCTCCAGCACCTGCCCGACCTGTTTGAGGATCGCGCCGATATCCAGCAGGCTCACCGTCGGAAATTCCCGGTTAAGCTGCGTCAGCATGCCGTTGCCGTTTTCCCAGCGGAAGCTGGTGAGCCAGCTCTGCGGCTGTCCGTCCAGCGCACCCGGCGGGAAGATGAAGAAGAAGTTTGGTCGCAGGCTTTCCCAGTCCACTTTGCGCAGGCTGGTGACTTTGGCGGTGAAATCCTGGGTATCGCCGGTGAAGGTCACGCTGTCTCCGAGCTTCACGTTCAGGCGTGTCGCCAGCCCCTCTTCCATCGACACTTCCCCCGCTTTCGGCGGCCAGGTGCCGGCAACGATCGGGTTATGGTCCGGACGTTTCGCCTGCCAGGTCAGGTTGAGTTCGCGATTGAGCGATTCATCCTTATTTCCCTCCGTCGACTGGCCGTTGATCTGCGTCAGGCGGGCGCGCACGATCGGATAGAACGATTCCGGAATAATGTGATGCTCAGACAGGAAACCCTTCAGCGGCGTCACCTGTTCGGGAGCAATGTTGATCAGGAAATAGTTCGGGCTTTCCGGCGGAAGCTGTTGCTGCCAGCGATCCAGCAGATCCCCGCGCAGCACCAGCAGAAGCGCCAGCAGCATAAACGACAGCGAAAATGCCGAGAGCTGGCTGAGGGTAGACCACGGCTGGTGCAGCAGTCGGTTAACCGCTAACCGTATGGGGAGTGATTTAACTGTCAGCTTTCTCAGGACATTAAGCAGTATCCAGCCCACTACGCCGCACAGCAGCGCCAGCACCACCGCGCCCGCCAGCACCGCCCACAGCAACGTACTGCCGCCCATCAGCCAGGCCAACAGCCCGACCGCCACCGCAATAATCACCGGCAGGTAGAACTTCAGCGGCCAGACGCTGGCCACCACATCGCGGCGCAGCACGCGCAGCGGCTGGGTGGCGAGCAGCAGCCGGTACGGGCGTAACCCTACCAGCAGGGAGATCGTCGTCATCGCGCCGATGGCCCACAGCCACGGCCAGAGGCTGGCAGGCGGTAATGCGGCGGGGAGTACCGGTTTGAGCAGCACCATCAGCAGCTTTTCAAACAGCAGCCCTATCGCCCCGCCGGTCAGAGCCGACAACGCCAGCACCATCAGCCACTGGCCGACAATCAGCTTGCGCAGCTGCGCGCGGCCCGCGCCGAGGGTTTTGAGGATCGCCGCCAGATCGTAACGGCTGCGGCAGTAGTGCCCCATCGCCACGGCAACCGCCGCAATGGCAAGCAGCAGAGTTAACAGCGCCGACAGCAGCAGGAACTGCTGGGAACGTTCGAGGGATTTGCCGAGCGCCCCGTCATCCTGCTCCAGCCCGTACCAGCGGTGTTCCGGCTTGAGCTGCGGCAGGAGCCATTTTTCGTACGCCTCCAGCTGCGCAGGCGTCCCGCCAAACTTATACCGCCAGGTGACACGGCTTCCCGGCTGGACGGCGTTGGTTTTCGCCACATCAGCGCTGTTCATCAGCAGGCGCGGCGCAAGCTGGAACGGATTAAATCCAGAGTCGGGCTCCTGCACCACTTCCCCGGCAATTTTGAGTGTCGCGTCGCCGACGTCGATACTGTCGCCGGGTTTCAGGTTCAGCAGCGCCATCAGTCGCGATGCCAGCAGGACCGTACCGGCCGTCGGTTTTAGCCCCGGCGGGCTGGTTTGTAAGTCACCGTACATCGGGTAGATGTCATCCACGGCTTTTACGCTTGCAAGCTGCGGCGTGTCGCCCGCAAAGGTCATAGTCTGAAAGGTGATCTGCTCCCCTACCTTCAGCCCCTCTTTGCGCGCTTCCTCAATCCAGCCCGGCGGCACGGGGCGAGAACTTTGCAGAGCCCGGTCCCCGGCCATAAATTCCCGACTCTGCTGGCTAAGCCCTTTCTCCATACGATCGCTGACGCTACCGAGCGCCAGCACGCAGGCCACCGCCAGGCTCAACGCCAGCCAGACAATCAGCAGCGAGGGCGAGCGCCACTCGCGCCAGAACCAGCGGGCAATCATGCTTCCTCCTGAAGAATACCGTTCACCAGCCGCAGGCGGCGGTCGCAGCGGGCGGCCAGCTGCGGATCGTGGGTAACCAGAATCAGCGTGGTGCCGTGCTCGCGGTTGAGGGAAAACAGCAGATCGGCAATTTTGTCCCCGGTTTTACGGTCGAGATTGCCCGTTGGCTCATCGGCAAACAGCACTTCCGGGCGGCCGTTAAACGCCCGGGCCAGCGCCACGCGCTGCTGCTCACCGCCGGAAAGCTGTGCCGGAAGGTGGTCGAGACGTTTGCCCAGCCCCAGCTGTTCCAGCAACGCCTTCGCGTGATCGCGGCTTTCACGAGTATTGTCACCGCGCAGCAGGCCGGGCAGCTCAACGTTTTCCAGCGCGTTCAGCGTCGGGATCAGCATGAATGACTGAAAGACAAACCCGATATGCCGGGCACGCAGCGCGGCGCGGGCCTCTTCATCAAGCGCGTGGAGGGGCTGGCCGACCAGGTTCACTTCCCCACTGCTGCCATCGTCCAGACCGGCGAGAATGGCCAGCAGCGTGGACTTACCGGAACCGGATTCACCAATCAGGGCGATGGTTTCGGCACGTTTGACAACGAGTTCAACTCCGGTGAGGATGGAAAGCTCGTGTTCTCCCTGACCGACGGACTTCTTAAGACGATGAACTTCAACAATGTTTTCCGCTGGCATTTGCCCTTCCTGTTTTTGATGCTGATGACCTTCCGCGCGGCGGCTGCGGACACGTTATTGATTCTGGGCGACAGCCTGAGTGCGGGCTATCGTATGGCCGCCAGTGCGGCCTGGCCCGCCCTGCTCAATGATAAATGGCAGTCCCGGGCGTCTGTCGTGAACGGCAGCATCAGCGGCGATACGTCGCAGCAAGGCTTATCGCGCCTGCCTGCCCTGCTTAAGCAGCATCAACCGCGTTGGGTGCTGGTTGAACTGGGCGGTAATGATGGTTTGCGCGGCTTCCAGCCTCAGCAAACGGAGCAAACGCTGCGGACCATTTTGCAGACCATTAAGGCCGCCAATGCCCAGCCGCTGCTGATGCAAATTCGCCTGCCCGCCAACTACGGCCGTCGGTATAATGAGGCGTTTAGCGCGATCTATCCTAAGCTTGCCAAAGAGTTTGATATTCCGCTGCTGCCATTTTTCATGGAAGAGGTCTATCTGAAACCCCAGTGGATGCAGGATGATGGCATTCACCCCAATCGCGATGCCCAGCCGTTCATTGCCGACTGGATGGCAACCCGGCTGGCTCCTTTAGTAAAACATGACTCGTCAAACAGCTGAGAACCTGACAGGTAAAGTTATGCAAAAATCGGTCTTAATAACAGGATGTTCCAGCGGAATTGGCCTTGAAAGCGCCCTTGAACTGAAACGTCAGGGGTTTTGGGTACTGGCAGCCTGCCGCAAACCCGAGGATGTCGAACGCATGCGAGGGCTGGGATTTACCGGCATTCTGCTGGATCTCGATTCGCCAGAGAGCGTAGAGCAGGCCGCCGATGAGGTTATCGCCCTGACCAACAACTGTCTTTACGGTCTGTTCAACAATGCGGGCTACGGCGTGTACGGCCCGCTACAGACTCTCTCACGGGAACAGCTGGAGCAGCAGTTCTCCGCAAACTTTTTCGGGGCGCATCAGCTTACCATGCGCCTTCTCCCCGCCATGCTGCCGCACGGCGAAGGGCGCATCGTGATGACCTCCTCGGTCATGGGCCTGATCTCCACGCCGGGCCGCGGGGCTTACGCCGCCAGCAAATATGCGCTTGAAGCCTGGTCCGATGCGTTGCGCATGGAGCTGCGCCACAGCGGTATTAAGGTCAGCCTGATTGAACCGGGCCCGATCCGCACCCGCTTTACGGAAAACGTTAACCAGACGCAGGCGGACAAACCGGTCGAAAACCCCGGCATCGCGGCGCGTTTTACGCTTGGGCCAGAAGCCGTCGTTGCCAAAGTGCGCCACGCGTTTGAGAGCGATACCCCTAAAATGCGCTATCCGGTCACGCTGGTAACCCATGCCGTCGGCTGGTTGAAACGCCTGCTGCCGGGGCGGATGATGGACAAAATTTTGCAGGGTTGAGTTGAAGCGACGACGCTTACCCCCATGTAAAGAGTAAACCGATAAAAGAGAATGCCGCATGTCCGTACAGAATATCGTCAACATAACTGAAGCTAACCTGCAACAGACGCTCGAACAGTCAATGATTAAACCGGTGCTGTTCTACTTCTGGTCTGAACGCAGCCAACACTGCCTGCAACTGACGCCGGTCCTGGAAAGCCTTGCCGCGCAGTACAACGGTCAGTTCATTCTGGCGAAGCTGGATTGTGACGCCGAACCGATGGTGGCTTCCCAGTTTGGCCTGCGCGCGATCCCAACCGTCTACCTGTTCCAGAACGGTCAGCCGGTGGATGGCTTCCAGGGGCCGCAGCCGGAAGAGGCGATCCGCGCCCTGCTGGATAAAGTTCTGCCGCGCGAAGAAGAGCTGAAAGCGCAGGAAGCCATGGCGCTGATGCAGGAAGGTAAGTACGACGAGGCGCTGCCGCTGTTAAAAGACGCGTGGCAACTGTCGAACCAGAACAGCCAGATTGGTCTGCTGCTGGCAGAGACCCAGATTGCGCTGCACCGCCCTGAAGACGCGGAAGCCGTGCTGAAAACGGTGCCGATGCAGGATCAGGATACCCGTTATCAGGGTCTGGTGGCGCAGATTGACCTGCTGAAACAGGCGGCCGATACCCCTGAAATTCAACAGCTTCAGCAGCAGGTTGCGGACAACCCGCAGGATGCCGCGCTGGCAAGCCAGCTGGCGCTTCAGCTTCATCAGGTGGGGCGTAACGAAGAGGCGCTGGAGCTGCTGTTTAGCCATCTTCAGAAGGACCTGGGCGCCGCAGACGGACAGGCGCGGAAGATGTTCCAGGAGATCCTGGCCGCGCTGGGTACCGGTGACGCGCTGGCGTCGAAATATCGTCGTCAGCTGTACGCGTTGCTCTACTAGTAAAAAAATGCCCGGTGGCGCTAACGCTTACCGGGCCTACAAAAGCCGATATTACCCCGTCTTTTTCAACTGCGTCACCACCAGCTGGTGGCGCGCGTTGTAAAACTTCCGATAGGTCAGGTAGCAGGCAATGATGGTGGACAGGCTCGCCGTAGAGAGCAGCATAAACGTCACCATAATCTGGTAATTAATCGCTTTTACCGGATCGATACCGGCAAAAATCAGCCCCGACATCATTCCCGGCAGGCTCACCAGACCCACCGTTTTAGCGGAATCCACCGTTGGGATCAGCGAAGAGCGAATGCTGTCGCGGATCAACCGCGCCGAGGCCACCTTCGGTGTCGCGCCCAGGCTTAGCTTCTCCTGAAGCTGCTGCTGTTCACTGCTGAACCGTTGCCCCAGATTGTTGTAGCACAACCCGACCGCCACCATCGCATTGCCCGCAATCATCCCGGAAATGGGGATCACCTGCATCGGCGTAAATTCTATCGAGCCGGAGAGTACCAGTACCGCCAGCGTTAACGCGGTCCCGGTAGTGATGGCGATCAACGACGAAATGAACGCTTTATCGATGTATTTACTGCGTTTCTGCGCGTTCCATGCCGCGTTAAAGCAGATAAACAGCACCATCAACAGGGTCAGCACGGCATGATTGACGTTGAAGATGTATTTCAGCACATAGCCGACGATGATGAGCTGAATGACCGCGCGGGCGATACTCCAAAGAATATCTTTTTCCAGCCCCAGCTTTTCCCGGTAGCTGACCACAATCGCCACCAGCACCAGGACCATCGACAGCGCCAGCGATTCGTTGGTTATGTTATGTTCACCCACGATGAGCCTCCTCCATTTTCCCGCCCTGCGGCCTGAGCGTGATGACATCATCCGCATGGGTAATTTCATTTGAATCATGCGTCACCCACAGCACGGCAATATTCTGCTCCCGGGCGTAGCGATGGATAATGTCATTGACGTTGCGCTTGTTAGCGTCATCCAGCGCGCTGGTGATTTCGTCCAGCAACAGCGCCTTCGGCAAGAATTGCAGGTTACGGATCAGCGAGACGCGCTGCTTTTCCCCTCCCGACAGTTCGGCGATCGATTTGGTCAGCGTCTCCGGCGAAAGCCCGAACCGGGTCAGATCGTCGGTAAACTTTTTCGGATCAGGCGTTTGGTTGCGGATGTGCCAGGGGAAAACCAGATTGTCGTATACCGTGTCGCCAAACAGGGACGGCGTTTGCACGCAGTATGACACCTGCTGGCGATAGCTTTCCGGTGAAAGCGTGGCGATATCTTTTCCTGCAAACAGGATGGTTCCCTCCGTTGGGCTCAGTAGCGAAGCCACGATTTTCAGGAGGGTGCTTTTGCCGCAGCCGGAGGGGCCAGTTATCAGTTTAAATTCGCCCGGAGAGAGACAAAAATCGACGTGCTGAAGGATGGTGTTATCACCCACACGAAAGCCAACATCCCTGATATCCAGAAGATTTTTTTTATTATTCATTCCGATTCCATTAACCGCTGTAATAAGAACAGCCTTTAGCATAATCCTTTCCGCTACGCAGCGCGAATAGCCTTAACCTATAGCAAGTGTTAAACTTTTTGCTCGCTAATTGTCACCTCTATAACTACAGGAAGTCAGCAACATGACACATATCTTTTATGAGTTCTCTTCCCTGAAGCCTGGTGTTCCTGATGTGGAAACATTAATGGAAGTCATCAATTCTTCTGAACTCACGCGTTTTGTCATGGGTGCAGAGGTGGTCGATTTTGTTAAGAAGGCGCTCATCGTTAACACCACAATCGGTAGCTTTAAAAACTGCTATTTTGCTTTCGATGATGGAGCTTACTTTCTCGAGTTTGACGGCAAGGGTAAATCCAGACGCTTTACTGAGGTGCCGGACTGGTTCGTTTCCCCCGCGGAATTTGCCCGCTCGCAATGGCTGATTAACCATGATCTGGCCGATGTGAAGGCGACGGCGTTTATTGACGTGCTGATGTCCTACCCGCTTAAAGAGCGCCGGGCGCACTGCAATCTGCTGTTTGGTCTGGATCTGCATAAGGTCAATGTGGTTCCTGCGCCTACAGCCCCTGCCGGAAAAATGGGCAATAAAAACGGAAAAACCACCAAGCCTCGCGTCACGGATCTCGGCTCTTTTGAGCTTTTTACCGCGTTCTTTGCGCGTATGAAAACCGCCGTCAATGCTAATGAATTCCCTACCCTACAGGTGCTGACCGGCCAGGAGGATCTTACAAAAGCGCCGCACAGCTTAAAGCAAGGGATCAGAACCTGGTTTAAAGCGATTACCGGCGATCTGCCGCCGAACAACAAACGTGTCGGGGCGGGCAATGCGGTATTGTTCTGCGCTCCCGTTCGCGAGCAGATCCAGCAGATAGAGGCCATCGGCCTGGAAAAATACTATCAGGGCTTATCAAAAGCCATCGCTGACGCCGGGGATGGGTTTATCACCGACTTCAGCTATACCTGGTCTGAAAAGTAACGTTTTGCGCCCCGCATTCCGAACGGGGCGTTTTATTTCTGCCAGTCCGGTTCCCACCTCTTTACAGGGGCGAAATCCTGTTCGTTAGCCGATATACTTACGTTCAACAAATACGCAGTTTTTCTCGTTACGGCATGCAAAACAGGAGGTTTTTATGCTCATCGTTGTTCCTGTCCTTATATTCGTTGCGCTGGTTATCGTGGGCGCAGGCGTCAAAATTGTCCCGCAGGGTTACCAGTGGACCGTCGAACGCTTCGGTCGCTACACCAATACTCTTCAGCCGGGTTTAAGCCTGATCGTCCCGTTCATGGACAGAATTGGGCGTAAGATCAATATGATGGAGCAGGTGCTGGATATCCCTTCCCAGGAAGTCATCTCCAAGGATAACGCCAACGTCACCATCGATGCGGTGTGCTTTATTCAGGTGATTGATGCGCCGAAAGCGGCCTATGAGGTGAGCAACCTGGAGCTGGCGATCGTCAACCTGACCATGACCAACATCCGTACCGTGCTTGGCTCAATGGAGCTGGACGAAATGCTCTCCCAGCGCGACAGCATTAATACCCGCCTGCTGCACATTGTGGATGAAGCCACCAATCCGTGGGGGATCAAAGTGACCCGCATTGAGATCCGCGACGTGCGCCCACCGGCAGAGCTGATTGCTTCCATGAACGCGCAGATGAAGGCCGAGCGTACCAAGCGCGCCTATATTCTTGAAGCCGAAGGGGTGCGTCAGGCTGAAATCCTGAAAGCGGAAGGGGAAAAACAGTCGCAGATCCTGAAAGCCGAGGGCGACCGTCAGTCTGCCTTCCTCCAGGCGGAAGCGCGTGAACGTTCGGCAGAAGCAGAAGCCCGTGCGACGCAAATGGTCTCCGAGGCGATTGCCGCCGGG
This sequence comes from Enterobacter sp. BIDMC 27, assembly GCF_000534415.1. Classification (NCBI taxonomy): domain Bacteria; kingdom Pseudomonadati; phylum Pseudomonadota; class Gammaproteobacteria; order Enterobacterales; family Enterobacteriaceae; genus Enterobacter; species Enterobacter sp. BIDMC 27. The sequence continues at coordinate 2,007,621 of NZ_KI973178.1, read as the reverse complement.
GATATCCAGGCCGTGAACTACTTCGTCGCGCAAAAATATACCGATGCGCTGAAGGAGATCGGCTCCGCGAACAACAGCAAGGTGGTAATGATGCCGCTGGATGCCAGCAGTCTGATGGGATCTATCGCCGGAATTGCCGAGTTGATCAAAGACGGCGGAAACGAGCGTAAAAAATGATTGAGCTCATCGTTGCACATCCTCATGCGTTCTGGCTAAGCCTTGGCGGTTTACTGCTGGCCGCCGAGATGCTTGGCGGCAACGGTTATCTGCTGTGGAGCGGGGTTGCCGCGGTGATTACCGGGCTGGTCGTCTGGCTGCTGCCTGTCGGCTGGGAGTGGCAGGGCGCGCTGTTTGCCGTGCTGACGCTGCTGGCCGCCTGGCTGTGGTGGCGCTGGCTGAACAAACGGGTGAAGGCGCAGAAGCCGGTCGACGCGCACCTCAACCAGCGTGGGCAGCAGATCGTGGGTAGACGCTTTACGCTTGATAACGCGCTGATCAACGGACGCGGTCATATGCGCGTGGGGGACAGTTCGTGGCCGGTGGTGGCCGACGATGACCTCAGCGCCGGCACGCGGGTTGAGGTCATTGCGGTGGAAGGCATTACCCTGCGGGTTAAAGCCTGTTAGGCGTGGGTTTTACGGTGGCAGCAGCCGGAAAGATTGTCGATAATCGGGCACTCGGCGCTGTCATCTCCCGGGCAGGATTCTGCCAGCTGTAACAGTTGCTCACGCATCGCCTGTAATTCGATGATATGGCGTTCGATCTCCGCCACTTTTTCCAGCGTACGTTTTTTCACGTCGGCACTGTGGCGTTTCGGATCGTTAAACAGGTTAACCAGCTCGCCGCACTCTTCAAGGTTAAATCCTACCTGTCTTGCCTGACGCAGTAACGTCAGTTCATCAAGATGCAGCTGCGTATAGCTGCGGTAGCCGTTCTCACTGCGCAACGGTGGCGTCACCAGCCCTTTTTCCTCATAAAAGCGAATCGCTTTGCTGGTTAAGCCGGTTTTTTTCGCAACATCGCTGATATTCACATTTCCCCCTTGACCTTCCCCTTGATGGAAGGTTTAACCTTCATAACAGTTAGCGAAAAGCAAAGTGAAGGTCAACAATTGACCAGAACATTATACGGGAGTTTTGTTATGTCTCACACTATTGACCTGACACTGGACGGCCTCTCCTGCGGCCACTGTGTCAAACGCGTTAAAGAAAGCCTGGAGCAGCGTCCTGACGTGGAAAGCGCTGAGGTGACTATCGATCATGCCGCCGTGACCGGCAGCGCCAGCGCCGACGCGCTGATTGATACCATTAAACAGGCCGGTTACGGGGCGGAGTTAAGCCACCCAAAGGCTAAACCGCTGGCAGAGTCATCATCCCCGTCGGAAGCACTGACAGCGGCCACTCCTGAGCTTCCGGTAGCTGATGATATTGATGACAGCCAACAGCTGCTGATCAACGGCATGAGCTGCGCCAGCTGCGTCTCCCGGGTACAAAACGCCTTACAGGCGGTACCGGGCGTCGCACAGGCACGGGTAAACCTGGCGGAGCGTACTGCGCTGGTGATGGGCAGCGCCTCTGCCGCAGAGTTAGTGCAGGCCGTGGAGAAAGCGGGCTACGGGGCGGAGGCCATCGAAGATGATGCCGAGCGCCGCGAGCGCCAGCAGGAAACGGCTGTCGCCACTATGAAGCGTTTCCGCTGGCAGGCGATTGTCGCCCTGCTGGTCGGTATTCCGGTGATGGTGTGGGGCATGATGGGTGACAACATGATGGTCACCGCTGACAACCGCACCCTGTGGCTGGTGATTGGTCTGATTACCCTTGCGGTGATGGTGTTTGCTGGCGGACATTTCTATACCAGCGCCTGGAAGAGCCTGAAAAACCGCACCGCGACGATGGACACGCTGGTCGCGCTCGGTACCGGCGCGGCGTGGCTGTATTCGATGAGCGTGAACGTCTGGCCGCAGTGGTTCCCGATGGAGGCGCGCCATCTCTATTATGAAGCGAGTGCGATGATTATCGGTCTGATTAACTTAGGCCATATGCTCGAAGCCCGCGCGCGTCAGCGCTCGTCGAAAGCGCTGGAAAGATTACTCGATTTAACCCCGCCGACGGCCCGCGTGGTCACGGACGACGGGGAAAAAAGCGTTCCGCTCTCAGAGGTACAGCCGGGAATGACGCTGCGCCTGACCACCGGCGACCGCGTGCCCGTCGACGGTGAAATCACCCAGGGCGATGCCTGGCTGGATGAAGCGATGCTGACCGGCGAGCCGATACCCCAGCAGAAATCTCAGGGCGATGCGGTGCATGCGGGTACGGTGGTACAGGACGGCAGCGTACTGTTCCGCGCCAGCGCGGTCGGGAGCCATACCACGCTGTCACGCATCATTCGCATGGTCCGCCAGGCGCAGAGCAGTAAGCCGGAGATTGGTCAGCTTGCCGATAAAATCTCCGCCATTTTTGTGCCGGTGGTCGTCGGTATTGCCCTGCTGAGCGCGGCGATCTGGTATTTCTTCGGCCCGGCGCCGCAGATTGTCTACACCCTGGTGATCGCCACCACGGTGCTGATCATCGCCTGCCCTTGTGCCCTTGGCCTGGCCACGCCGATGTCGATTATCTCTGGCGTCGGACGCGCCGCCGAATTTGGCGTACTGGTCCGTGATGCTGACGCCCTGCAACGGGCAAGCACGCTGGACACCCTTGTCTTTGATAAAACCGGCACGCTCACCGAGGGCAAACCGCAGGTGGTGGCCGTCAGTACCGTTGGCTGTACGGAGACGGACGCCCTGCGCCTTGCCGCCGCGCTGGAACAAGGTTCCAGCCACCCGCTGGCGCGCGCCATCCTGGAGAAAGCCGGTGATGGCCGTCTGCCGCAGGTCAGCAACTTCCGCACCCTGCGCGGTTTAGGGGTCAGCGGTGAAGCCGAAGGCCATACGCTGCTGCTGGGCAACCAGGCACTGCTGACTGAACACGGCGTTGATACGTCCGCGCTGGACGCAGAGCTAAACGCGCAGGCCTCTCAGGGCGCGACGCCGGTTCTGCTGGCGAGGGATGGTCAGGTGGCGGCGCTGCTGGCCGTGCGCGATCCGTTACGCCAGGACAGCGTAGATGCCTTACAGCGCCTGCACCGCGCGGGCTATCGTCTGGTGATGCTGACCGGGGACAACCCGACCACCGCCAACGCCATTGCGAAAGAAGCCGGTATTGATGAGGTGATCGCGGGCGTGCTGCCGGACGGCAAAGCGGACGCCATCAAGAACCTGCAAAGTCAGGGTCGCCAGGTGGCGATGGTGGGCGACGGCATCAACGACGCCCCGGCGCTGGCGCAGGCTGACGTAGGCATTGCGATGGGCGGCGGGAGCGATGTCGCCATTGAAACCGCGGCGATCACCCTGATGCGCCACAGCCTGATGGGGGTGGCGGATGCGCTGGCGATTTCGAAAGCCACGTTGCGCAACATGAAGCAGAACCTGCTGGGGGCCTTCGTCTATAACTCGCTCGGCATTCCGATTGCCGCCGGGATTTTGTGGCCGCTGACCGGTACCCTGCTGAACCCGGTTGTTGCGGGTGCGGCGATGGCGCTCTCGTCAATTACCGTGGTGAGCAACGCTAACCGTCTGCTGCGGTTTAAACCGAAGGATTGAACCTTGTACCCGTACGCGCTAGCATGAACCTTTCCGATCATGGAGCGCGTATGGGTCTGTTTAATCGTCTAAAAACATCGTTTCGCGCCCTTTTTCCCCGCCGTTATGCCTGGCCCGGTATGGATATTTCGCTTCCGGGCGGGCAGCATCTGCACCTGGTGGGAAGCATTCATATGGGCACGCAGGACATGTCCCCCCTGCCCTCCGGCCTGATTAAACTGCTGAAGCGCGCCGACGCGCTGATCGTCGAAGCCGACATCTCCGGCCATGAATCGCCGTTTGCCGGGCTGGAAAGCGATCGCCCCCTGGCGGAACGTCTTAACGGGACGCAGCTGGCTGAGCTTACCCGTCTTGCGGATGAGACCGGCGTCTCGCTCTCAATGCTCGACACTCTGCCCCTGTGGCAAATTGCCATGGTGCTACAGGCCACCCAGGCGCAGCGCCTGGGGCTGCGCGGCGATTACGGTATCGATTATCAACTGCTGAATGCGGCAAGGGCGCGCAACCTGTCCGTCATTGAACTGGAAGGCACGGACAGCCAGATTGCGCTTCTTCGCCAGCTTCCCGATGACGGCCTGATGCTGCTGGATGATACCCTGACCCACTGGCACACCAACGCGCGTCTGCTGCAAACGATGATTGGCTGGTGGCTGGATGCGCCGCCCGCAGACGGTAAGCTGGCGTTACCGTCGACGTTAAGTGAATCGTTGTATGATGTGCTGATGAACGCGCGCAACCAGGCGTGGCGGGAGACACTATATGCCCTGCCTGCCGGTCGTTATGTTGTCGCGGTTGGCGCGTTGCATTTGTACGGAGAAGGGAATTTGCCGTCGCTGCTGAAATAAAAAAATGGCCAATATCTCTATTGGCCCGTCAAAGAGGAATTTCATCGTTTTTATTATACCGAAGTGACCTTCGGCTACGCCGATTGTCGCTCAAAGTAACCATCACTGCCAATACTATTGCGCAAGATGGTGCTATTTTTTAGACAAACGTCAGGCGTATGCTGCTGGTATGAATCGTCTGTCGTAAGAAGGATAGCCATGACTCCCGCCGTTAAATTACTCGAAAAAAACAAAATTTCTTTCCGGATCCACACCTACGATCACGATCCGAACGAAACCAACTTTGGTGATGAAGTGGTGCGCAAGCTGGGGCTGAACGCGGACCAGGTCTACAAAACGCTGCTGGTCGCGGTGAACGGCGATATGAAGCACCTCGCCGTGGCAGTGACGCCCGTCGCCGGACAGCTTGATCTGAAGAAAGTGGCCAAAGCGCTGGGAGCGAAAAAGGTCGATATGGCTGACCCGATGGTTGCGCAACGCACAACGGGTTATCTGGTCGGCGGGATCAGCCCGCTCGGCCAGAAAAAGCGTCTGCCGACGCTGATCGATGCGCCTTCGCAGGAGTTTGAGACGATCTATATTTCTGGCGGCAAACGCGGGCTGGATATCGAACTGGCCGCAGGCGATCTGGCGAAAATGCTGGACGCGAAATTTGCGGATATTGCGCGCCGGGATTGAGAAAATTGCCCGGTGGCGCTGCGCTTACCGGGCCTACGATTCGAATGTAGGCCGGGTAAGGCGAAGCCGCCACCCGGCAAAAAAAAACGCACTACTGCCAGCTCACCTCGCCTTTCGGCTCATACATGTTCACGTCAATCGGTGAATTTTGCTGGATAAACTGCTTCAACACTTCCGCATCAATAAACCCGGTATTTACATAACCCGGTTTGTTATCGATATGCGGATAGCCGTCGCCGCCGGTGGCGTTAAAGCTTAACGTTGCCAGGCGGTAGGTTTTCGCCGGATCAACCGGTTCGCCTTTGATTTTGAGATCGTTGAGCTTGCCGTCCTTCGCGACGAAGCTGACGTTAGCAAACTGCGGATACGCCCCGGAATCCGGCTTCATCTGCGCCACGGCGGTCAGGTAGTCAATCACCTCCTTCCCGCTCATGTCCGCATAGACCACCACGTTGCCAAACGGCTGCACTTTGAGCACGTCTTTATAGGTGATGTCTCCGCCTTCAATGGAATCACGAATACCGCCGCCGCTCATCACGCCGAAATCCGCATTCGTGCGCGCCATCTGCGCGGCCAGCACCAGACGCCCCATGTTGGTCTGTACAAAGCGGACTTTGCTGCGGTCCCCTTCCAGTCGTCCGTTAAGCGTGCCAATCTTCACGTCCAGCTGCGCTTTCCCTTTGCTCTGGAACGGCGTCAGCAGAGAGAGCATCTGCTGGTTTTCAGCGATCTCTGGCGTGTAGAGTACGCGCTCGCTTTTGCCATCCGGGTAGGTCACTTTCTTCTTCAGGTTGACCGGGATGAGCTGATAGTGCACCAGCTTCATTTCGCCGTTACGGAATTCGAAATCCGCGCGGCCAACGTATTTACCCCACTCGTGGGCCTGTACAATCCAGATCCCGTTCTGACGATCAGGCGCGCACGGCGTGCCGGGCACATAATCTGCCTGCTTTTTATTCTCAGAAGCCATGCAGACCGGATCCTGTGAGTGACCGCCCACAATCATCGCCAGCGAGCCCGCAGGAAGGCTGCGCGCCATCTCCACGTCGCCCGGCGCGTTAGAGCCGTGCTGACCGTTATCGTAATGCCCCATGTGGGTGGTCGCGATAATCACATCCGGTTTTTCATTCTGCTGCAACTCCTGGATCACCAGCTTCGCTTCGTCCGCCGGTTTACGAAATTCGATGTCGGTGAAAAATTCAGGGTTGCCAATTTTGGCCGTATCGTCGGTGGTTAAGCCGATGACCGCGATCTTCAGATCCTGACGCTTAAACAGCGCCCACGGTTTAAACAGGCGCTCGCCGGTGCTTTTCTGATAAATATTGGCGGAAAGGAACGGGAATTTGGACCACTTCTCCTGCTGGCGCAACACGCTCAGCGGATTATCAAACTCGTGGTTTCCGACCGCCATCGCGTCGTAACCAATTAAATTCATGCCGCGGAAATCAGGCTCGGCATCCTGTAAATCAGATTCCGGCACCCCGGTATTAATATCCCCGCCCGACAGCAGCAGGACGCTGCCGCCCTGGGCCGCGACCTCTTTACGAATGCCGTCAACCAGCGTTTTTTGCGCCGCCAGGCCATATTCACCGTATTCGCTGCGCCAGAAATGGCCGTGATGATCGTTAGTATGCAGAATGGTAATTTTATAGGTTTTATCTTTTTCATACGCCTGCGCGGGCAGGCTTGTCAGCCCCCATGCGGCGATGAGCGCCAGCGCGACGCCACGCTTCATTAACTTCATCTTCTCTCTCCCTGACCCATAGACAAACGCAAAAATTACAGTGACTCACAAGAATAGACAAATAAGTTTTCAGAATTGCGACTTTCTTCAAATGTCACGGACGGGTATGTTAGTCGGATAATAATTACTCCCTGCATCTCTAATAACAAATCGACGTGGTATTTATGGCAATCAGTGAATCAACCCAGCCCGTCCAGGGCGCTCCGGCGTCGCCGCCGAAATCGCGCACTTCCTTTAAAGTATTAGGCGCAATCAGTCTCTCTCATCTGCTCAACGACATGATCCAGTCGCTGATTCTGGCGATCTACCCGCTGTTGCAATCTGAGTTCTCATTAACCTTCGTGCAGATCGGGATGATCACCCTGACCTTCCAGCTGGCCTCTTCGCTGCTACAGCCGGTAGTGGGCTACTGGACGGACAAATACCCGATGCCATGGTCGCTGCCCATTGGCATGTGCTTCACCCTGAGCGGGCTGGTGCTGCTGGCCATGGCGGGCAGCTTTGAGGCGGTACTGGTTGCCGCGGCGCTGGTGGGAACCGGTTCATCGGTGTTCCATCCGGAATCGTCCCGCGTGGCACGTATGGCCTCAGGCGGACGTCACGGGCTGGCGCAGTCTCTGTTCCAGGTGGGGGGTAACTTTGGTAGCTCCCTCGGTCCTCTGCTGGCGGCGGTAATTATCGCGCCTTACGGCAAAGGCAACGTGGCGTGGTTTGTGCTGGCCGCGCTGCTGGCGATTGTCGTCCTGGCGCAAATCAGCCGCTGGTATGCCGCGCAGCATCGCGTAAATAAGGGAAAACCTGCCGCGAAGATAACCAATCCCCTTCCGCGCAATAAGGTGATCCTTGCCGTCAGCGTGCTGCTGGTGCTGATTTTCTCGAAATATTTCTATATGGCGAGCATTAGCAGCTATTACACCTTCTATCTGATGCAAAAATTCGGATTATCAGTACAAAACGCCCAGTTCCACCTCTTTGCCTTCCTGTTTGCGGTGGCGGCAGGCACGGTGATAGGCGGCCCTGTGGGGGATAAAATTGGACGTAAATATGTCATTTGGGGCTCTATCCTCGGCGTCGCGCCGTTTACGCTTGTTTTACCGTACGCAACGCTGGAATGGACCGGAATATTGACGGTGATTATTGGTTTTATTCTCGCATCGGCATTTTCAGCCATCCTGGTCTACGCGCAGGAGCTGCTGCCGGGACGTATCGGTATGGTTTCCGGTCTCTTTTTCGGTTTTGCCTTTGGCATGGGCGGCCTTGGCGCAGCCGTGTTGGGGATGGTTGCAGACCACACCAGCATCTTCCTGGTCTATAAAATCTGCGCTTTCCTGCCACTTCTGGGGATGTTGACCATATTCCTGCCTGACAATCGTCATAAAGCGTGACTTCACGGCTGCCAAAGTTAAACTTTGGCAGCCGGATAACCTGATGCCATAAGGCTTTCCTCTCCCTCCCCTCAGCAAATTTATCAAAATCTGCCTTTTTTCATGCTTATTGCCTTTTTATTGTGATTTCAACAATTATTCATAAACATAAGCGTAAAAATTGTCATAAACTATTAATCGGCTTTTTGGTATTTGCACCAAAAATGGATCACCCATCGCGAAAGGAGACGGAATGCACCACGCCACACCGCTTATCACCACCATTGTTGGTGGACTTGTGCTCGCTTTTATTCTCGGCATGATTGCCAATAAACTGCGTATTTCGCCCCTTGTAGGCTATTTGCTGGCGGGCGTGCTGGCAGGGCCCTTTACGCCGGGTTTTGTCGCAGATACCAAACTGGCGCCTGAGCTGGCGGAATTGGGCGTAATCCTGCTGATGTTTGGCGTCGGACTGCATTTTTCCCTGAAGGATCTGATGGCGGTAAAGTCGATCGCCATACCGGGAGCGATCGCCCAGATAGGGGTGGCGACGCTGCTGGGCATGGCGCTTTCGGCGGTGCTGGGCTGGTCAATCATGACCGGTATCGTATTTGGGCTGTGTCTTTCAACCGCCAGTACCGTGGTGCTGCTGCGCGCGCTTGAAGAGAGACAGCTGATAGACAGCCAGCGCGGACAAATCGCGATAGGCTGGCTGATTGTTGAAGATCTGGTAATGGTGTTGACGCTGGTTCTGCTGCCTGCCGTTGCCGGGATGATGGAAAAAGAGAATATCGGCTTCGCCTCGCTGGCGCTGGATATGAGCATTACCATCGGTAAAGTCGTGGCGTTTATCGCCATCATGATGCTGGTGGGCCGCCGCCTGGTGCCGTGGATCATGTCCCGCAGCGCCGCCACGGGCTCGCGTGAACTGTTCACGCTTTCGGTCCTTGCGCTGGCGCTGGGCATTGCCTTTGGCGCCGTCGAGCTGTTTGACGTCTCCTTTGCGCTGGGCGCGTTCTTCGCCGGGATGGTGCTGAACGAGTCCGAGCTGAGCCACCGTGCCGCGCACGATACCCTGCCGCTACGTGATGCATTCGCGGTGCTGTTCTTTGTCTCCGTCGGGATGCTGTTCGACCCGCTGATCCTCATTCAGCAGCCGCTGGCCGTGCTGGGTACGCTGGCAATCATCATCTTTGGTAAGTCCGTTGCCGCCTTCTTCCTGGTACGGATGTTCGGTCACTCGCCGCGCACGGCGCTGACCATCGCCGCCAGCCTGGCGCAGATTGGCGAGTTCGCCTTTATTCTTGCTGGTCTGGGGATGGCCCTGAACCTGCTGCCACAGGCGGGGCAAAATCTGGTGCTGGCGGGGGCGATCCTCTCCATCATGCTAAACCCGGTATTGTTTGCCCTGCTGGAGAAATATCTCGAGAAGACCGAAACCCTCGAAGAGCAAACCCTGGAAGAAGCGATTGAGGAGGAGAAACAGATCCCCGTAGATATCTGCAACCACGCGCTGCTGGTCGGTTTTGGCCGCGTCGGCAGCCTGCTCGGTGAGAAGCTGATGGCCCAGGGGATCCCCCTGGTAGTGATTGAAACCTCCCGCACTCGCGTCGACGAGCTTCGCGAGCGCGGCATCCGCGCGGTGCTGGGCAACGCGGCTAACGAAGAGATTATGAATCTGGCCCATCTGGACTGCGCTCGCTGGCTGCTGCTCACTATCCCGAACGGTTACGAGGCTGGCGAGATTGTCGCCACAGCCCGTGAAAAATGCCCACATATCGAAATCATTGCCCGCGCCCATTATGATGACGAAGTGGAGTACATCACCGAGCGCGGCGCGAATCAGGTGGTGATGGGTGAGCGTGAGATTGCGAATACAATGCTGACAATGCTGACAAAACCGCCAGTTGAAGAGGCGGTGACGGGTTAAGTTTTGTGCGGCCTGATGCCCTCACCCTGGCCCTCTCCCACAGGGAGAGGGAACAAACACTAAAAACGGCAACCACAGGTTGCCGTTTTGCTTTTACCTGTCCCAATACGCCTCTTCGAGGCTGTCTTCCCGTTCCGGCAGCCCCCGCGTTAAGCGCGGTGAATGCTGGTTCAGCACCTGATAACTCACGCGGTTCGCGTACTTGCACACCTGCGCCAGCGAGGAGTAGGTCAGCCAGTTGAAGGTGTGCTTGCTGGAATTCGGCACATTGGTTTTGTGGTAGGCGTTGGCGGTGATGTCGTGCAGCAGCGCGGCCAGCGCGCCGTCGCCCGCGCCGTTGGTGTTCATGATCTTCTCGGGGCCACCCATATACGGTGCGATGTGGGAGAAGATACGCAGCGGGTTGATGCAGTCTTTATGACGCATGGCGCGGCTGAACTCGTACTGGTTAAATTCGGCGATTGCGCCCGGCAGCAGCGGGTGCTGGGTTTTCCGCTTGCTCTCTTCTTCCGTGAAGCCCGCCATATACAGCCCGACCGGCCCGGCGGTGCAGAGCACCAGATCTACCCAGTCCAGCGCCTTATCAGACGCCAGCAGCGGATCGCTTTCGCCGGTCAGCGCTTCGGCTTCTTCTTCATTCATCGCCAGAATCGAGACGTGTTCTTTCAGGAAGGCCTGCCACCACTCCGGGTTGTCGGCAATGACGAATTTGGTGCCCAGCGTCAGAACCACAGGCACGTTGTATTTCTTCGCGTACTCAATTGCCTTCATGGTTGCGTCCGGCATTGGTTCGCCCGGCTTGCAGCGCACCAGATAGGAGGTCAGTACCAGCGCAGACGCGCCCGCGATCACCTCTTCCGGGATACTTTCAGCGCGCAGCTTGTTCATATGGCCGGGGCTGATGGCAAAGGTACGCTCGCCGGAATCGCTTATCAGCGTAAAGCAGCGGCCAATCGGCCCGTCAACGCCCTGCAAATAATTCAGATCGGTGCGGCTGGAGGTATTGCACAGGTAGCGGTAGGCGTAGCCTCCGATTTCGATATTGCTGCACATCACGCCAAGCAGTACCGAGCGGTCGTCTGCCAGTACGGAGTAGTTGTGCATAGTGTTGCCGATGGTGCCGCCGGCAAACTGGTGGGTGATAAGATTTTCGCGCACCAGCTCCTGATACAGCGCTTCGGCAACGTCATCCTCAATCACCAGCGAGTGCCCGGCGCTCAGACCGTAACGTGCGACAAACGCATCATCCACTTTGGCTTCAATGTCCACCAGCGTCTGATCGATACCGACCACCCAGGCAGCGCTGGTTTCGCTTTCCTGCTGAATTTGCTGTAACAGCGGATCGCGGGCATCGACGGGGAAATAGTGTTTGGACTTACGTTTACCGGGAAATTTCATGGTCTGAACTGTGCAAAGAATACGGGCCGGGAATGGTAGCACAAACCCGGCCCGTAACGCGATCAGCGGCGGGTGGTGACCAGTGACACCATCATGTCGATGTGTTCAGGGGAGTCGTTAAGCGCAGGAATGTATTCGTATTTCGTTCCGCCCGCCTCCATAAAGAACTCTTTGTTCTGGACAGCAATCTCTTCCAGCGTTTCCAGACAGTCCGCCGAGAAGCCCGGCGACATCACCTGAATGTGCTTCACGCCCTTCTCGCCCAGCATCTTAAGCGTTTCATCAGTATACGGGGTGAGCCACGGTTCACGGCCGAAGCGCGACTGGAAGGTCATCATCACCTTCTCAGGCGGCAGGCCGAGGGCGGAGACCAGCTCGCGGGTGGTATCGCGGCAACGCTGGGGGTAATCATCCCCTTCGTTCGCGAAACGCTGCGGAATACCGTGATAGGAGAGCAGCAGCAGATCCGGCTCGCCGTGTTTTTCAAACGACGCGCGCGCGCTGCTGGCAAGCGCCTGAATGTACAGCTCGTTATCGGCGTAGTCGCGGATAAAGGTGATACCCGGTATACGGCGGCGGGTCGCCAGAATGCGCGCCAGTTCGTCCCAGACGGCAGCTACCGTGGAGCACGAATACTGCGGATAAAGGGCCAGCACTACAATGTGTTCAACGCCCTGCGCCAGCAGAGAGTCGACGGCGCTTTCCAGGGACGGCTTACCGTAGCTCATGCCGAGCGCAACGGGCATGTCCGGCAGGCGGGCGGCCAGCGCCTTCTCCTGACGACGGCTGTAGACCATCAGTGGCGAGCCCTCTTCCATCCACACGGACTGATAGAGCTTTGCCACACGCGGGGAACGAATCGGCAGAATGACGCCGCGCAGCAGTGGCCACCACAGCAGTCTTGGGGTATCCACGACGCGCGTGTCGCTTAAAAATTGTCGCAGGTAGCGTTTGACCGCCGCTGGAGTAGGTGCTTCTGGGGTGCCCAGATTGGCAAGCAGGATGCCGGTTTTCGCCTGACTCATTCACGCCTCTTAACCATTTGATAGGCTGTCAATTGTAGCGGAAATGCGTTTAAACGAAACCCATTGCTGTAATAGGTAAGATGAGAATTTTTCTCACCCGGGGCTCCGGGTGAGAGAGGTGCGCTTAGCCGAGGATTTTTTCCAGCTCTGCACGTACGTCAGCCACGGCTTTAGTGCCGTCCACTTTCGCGTATTTGGTGTTACCCGCCTGCGCTTCTTTGGTGTAGTAGCCGATCAGCGGTGCGGTCATCTGATGGTATTCCACCAGGCGTTTACGCACGGTTTCTTCCTGATCGTCTTTACGGGTGGTCAGCTCTTCGCCGGTCACGTCGTCTTTGCCTTCAACCTTAGGTGGGTTGAATTTGATGTGGTAAACGCGGCCAGAAGCAGCGTGTACGCGACGGCCAACGATACGGTCAACGATCAGCTCGTCTGGTACGTCGAACTCCAGCACGTAATCCACGTTGATGCCCGCTTCTTTCATGGCGTCAGCCTGAGGAATGGTGCGCGGGAAGCCGTCCAGCAGGAAACCGTTACGGCAGTCTTCCTGAGCAATGCGCTCTTTAACCAGCGCGATAACCAGTTCGTCGGTCACCAGTTTGCCTGCGTCCATGATGTCTTTCGCTTGTTTACCCAGCTCGGAGCCAGATTTAACAGCGGCGCGCAGCATGTCACCGGTGGAGATTTGCGGAATACCGTATTTCTCCATGATGAACTGAGCCTGAGTTCCTTTACCCGCGCCCGGAGCGCCAAGCAGAATAATACGCATTGCGAAAATCCCCTCAAAAGTCGATTCAATTTTTCAAAAAGCGCTAAACAATACCACCAGAACGGGTATGGCTCAAGGAAGGTGGGAAGGCTGAAACGGTTAACGGGGGGAGATAATTTGGCTTCGTGCGGTCAGGTGCCCTCACCCTAACCCTCTCCCTGTGGAAGAGGGCCGGGGTGAGGGAAGATTACGCCAGCAGCAGCGCATTCACACGTTTAATGAACAGGTTAGGATCTTCCAGCGTACCGCGCTCGGCCAGCAGGGACTGATCCAGCAGCAGTTCAACCCACTCCGCAAAGCGGGCGTCGTCCTGGGTATCCGCCGCGCGTTTCACCAGCGGGTGATCCGGATTAAGCTCAAAGATATATTTCACTTCCGGCACGGCCTGGCCCGCCGCAGCGAACAGTTTCGCCATCTGGGTGCTCATTTCGTCCGCATCGGTGGTGACAATGGCTGGCGTATCGGTCAGACGGTGCGTGAAGCGCACCTCTTTCACGCGGTCGCCCAGCAGCGTTTTAACGCGCTCAACGAACGGCTCCAGCGCCTTCTCGGCTTCTTTCGCGCTGTCGTCCACTTCATCCGCCAGCTTATCGATAGACTCGTCGGCTTTGGCAACGGACTGGAAGGATTTACCGTCGAACTCGGTCAGGTAGTTCATCATCCACTCGTCGATGCGGTCAGACAGCAGCAGCACTTCGATGCCTTTCTTACGCAGCAGTTCCAGATGCGGGCTGCTCTTCGCTGCCGCATAGCTGTCGGCGGTGATGTAGTAGATCTTCTCCTGCCCTTCTTTCATGCGGGAGACGTACTCTTCCAGCGACACGGTCTGGGCGGAGGAGTCGTTGTGCGTAGAGGCGAAGCGCAGCAGTTTAGCGATAGCTTCCACGTTCGCAGTATCTTCCGCCGGACCTTCTTTCAGCACCAGGCCAAACTGTTTCCAGAAGGTCTGGTATTTTTCCGCATCGTCCTTCGCCAGTTTTTCCAGCATCTGCAACGCACGTTTGGTCAGGGCGTTGCGCAGGTTACGGGTGACGGTGCTGTCCTGAAGAATTTCACGGGAGACGTTCAGCGGCAGATCGTTGGAGTCTATCAGGCCACGCACAAAGCGCAGGTAGTTCGGCATGAACTGCTCGGCGTCGTCCATAATGAACACGCGCTGCACGTACAGCTTCAGGCCGTGCTTGTGATCGCGGTTCCACATGTCCCACGGCGCCTGCGCCGGAATGTACAGCAGGCTGGTGTACTCCTGTTTCCCTTCCACACGGTTGTGGCTCCAGGTCAGCGGATCGGTGAAGTCGTGGGCGATGTGCTTGTAAAACTCGTTGTACTCGTCGTCTTTAATTTCAGCTTTATTACGCGTCCACAGCGCCTGCGCCTTGTTGATTTTTTCCCAGGAAACCACGGTTTCGCCGTCTTTCTCTTCCTGTTTTTCAATCTCAACCGGCAGCGCAATATGGTCGGAATATTTGCTAATAATGGAGCGTACGCGCCAGTCGTTCAGGAAATCGTCTTCGCCTTCACGCAGGTGCAGGGTGATTTCGGTGCCGCGATCCGCTTTGGTGATGTCATCAACGGTGTACTCGCCTTCACCTTTAGACTCCCACAGCACGCCGTTCTCGGCGCTGTCGCCCGCGGCGCGGGTGCGCACGGTGACTTTGTCCGCCACGACGAACGCCGAGTAGAAGCCTACGCCGAACTGACCGATCAGCTGGCTGTCTTTCGCCTGGTCAGAGCCCATGGACTCAAGGAACGCTTTGGTGCCGGATTTGGCGATGGTTCCGAGGTGGTCAATCACCTCGTCGCGGTTCATCCCGATGCCGTTATCGGCGATGGTCAGGGTGCGGTTCTCTTTATTAAACGAGACGCGCACGCGCAGCTCGCCGTCGCCTTCATACAGTTCCGGGTTAGACAGCGCGCGGAAGCGTAGCTTGTCCGCCGCATCCGAGGCGTTGGAAATCAGCTCACGCAGGAAGATTTCTTTGTTGGAATACAGGGAATGGATCATCAGGTGCAGAAGCTGTTTTACTTCTGACTGGAAACCACGGGTTTCTTGTCCTTTCATCTAAGTCGACCTCAACAATGCCATTTAATGGGGTTGTAAAACGTTGAGTGAGAGATGGGGATAAGGGGAGGAATTTTCAAGCGGAGGCCGCGCGCGCAGCCTCCGTTTGGTCAGAAAATAATCTTGTGACGTCCGGCCAGCGAGTGTGACAGCGTGGTGCCGTCGACCATCTCCAGCTCACCGCCGACCGGCACGCCGTGGGCGATGCGGCTGGCGTCAACGCCGTACTGCGCGCACAGTTCGGCGATGTAGTTGGCGGTTGCCTCCCCTTCCACCGTCGGGTTGGTGGCGAGGATCACCTCTTTGATGGTTTCCGACTCCAGGCGCTGCTCCAGGCGATCGAGACCGATATCGTCCGGGCCGATGCCATCCAGCGGGGAGAGATGCCCCATCAGCACGAAATAGCGGCCGGAAAACTGCCCGGTTTGTTCGATGGCGTAGATGTCCGCCGGACTCTCCACCACGCAAATCTGACCGTTTTCCTGACGACGCGGGTTCGTGCAAATGTTACATACGTCCTGCTCGGTAAAGGTCCGGCAATCCGCACAGTGGCCAATTTCTGACATGGCGCGGGTCAGAGCCTGCGCCAGGCGCATCCCGCCGCTGCGGTCGCGCTGCAATAGCGTAAACGCCATACGCTGCGCCGACTTCGGGCCAACGCCCGGCAGGCAGCGCAGTGCTTCCATTAACTGCGTGAGCAGCGGACTGGTTTGCATCAGAATGGCATCTTAAAGCCCGGCGGCAGTTGCATACCGCTGGAAACAGAGGCCATTTTCTCTTTCTGGGTTTCGTCGATACGGCGAGCGGCATCGTTAAACGCGGCTGCAACCAGATCTTCCAGCATCTCTTTGTCGTCTTCGAGCAGGCTCGGGTCGATTTCAACGCGACGGCAGTTATGCGCACCGTTGATGGTCACCTTGACCAGACCGGCACCGGATTCACCCGTGACTTCCAGCTGAGCGATCTCTTCCTGCATCTTCTGCATTTTTTCCTGCATCTGCTGAGCCTGCTTCATCAGACCACCCAGACCGCCTTTTCCACCAAACATAGGCTTCTCTCTTCTTTCACGTTAAGGATTACAACCGTAAGTCAGACTCACGATCAAATGGGGCGAATACTCTCTTCATCCAGATCGGCGTCGAAGAACCGACGCAGGGTCTGGATGTTGTTATCCGCAATTATCGCCTCGCGCGCCTGCGCGAGCTTCTCTTCATAAATGGCCTGACGCCACTCGAGCGGCGTTTTCACCGCCGGATTATCATCTTCAATGATAGTCAATTCAACCGGTACACCCTGTAATGCGGTAAGCGCCTCGGCCAGCGCCTTTTGCGCGCCAGGGGAGTTGAGGTGCCGCTGGCCAGGGCGCAGGTGCAGACGCACCTGATTACCGTCCTGCTCTTTCCAGGCGTTCAGCGCGACCTGCTCCACCAGCTTCGGCAGTTGCAGTTTGCTGACCTCGGCGGCCCAGGCATCGCGCTCAATGGATTCTTCCGCGAGCTTCGCGGACAGCTCCGGCGTTTTTTCATGCTCCAGCGCCTTTTTCAACGCTTTTGGCGTGGCGACCACTTCCTTGACCGTTTCAACAACGGTGGTCGCCTTCCAGCGGTATGCCTCTTCTTTCGCCGGGGCTTTTTGCTCGAGCGCGGACGGTGCCGGACGCGACTGCACGCGCTCCGTTACCGAGGCCAGTCGTTCAAGCGCGGCGTTGTTCACCGGCCGCGCTCTTGCAGGCGCTGCCGGTTCACTCTTTTTTGGTTTGGTTGCTCCCTGCGCACGTTGCAACTGGCTTCGTGCGGCAAGCACCGAACTGGTGGCATCCGACAGCGGCACGTTTTGCGGCGGCGGCGATGCCGGTTGCGGTGGCACCTGCTGCGGTGACATTACCGCGGTCGGCGCTACCGGCGCAAAGGACTGCCGGGGCGTTTCCGGCTCCGGCAATGGCTTGCGCGGATGGAAGGCCAGCGCGCGCAGCAGCGTCATTTCAACGCCCATCCGGCGATCCGGTGCAAAAGGCAGCTCTTTGCGGCCAATCAGCAGCGTCTGATAATAAAGCTGAACGTCAGCCGGCGGCACGGTGCGCGCAAGTTCACGCATCCGCTGTTCAATGGTCGCCATGTCCGCGCCAATGGCCGACGGAGACAGTTGCAGCATCGCCACGCGGTGCAGCAGGCTGAGCATCTCGACAAGCAGCGCTTCCCACTCAATGCCACGGGCAGCGGCGTCGTTGACGAGCGCCATCACTCGCTCACCGTTGGCGGCAATCATCGCTTCAATAAGCGACAGCGCCTGATCGTCATCCAGCGTGCCGAGCATGGTACTGACCGCGTCGGTGGAGAGTTTACCGTCACCGCTGGCAATCGCCTGATCGGTCAGGCTCAACGCATCGCGCAGGCTGCCGTCCGCGGCACGGGCCAGCAGTTGCAGCGCACGCGGCTCGTGGACAATGTTCTCTTCATCGAGGATATGCTCAAGCTGAGCGCGGATCTGCTCAACGTCGAGCGCCTTCAGATGGAATTGCAGGCAGCGCGAGAGGATCGTGACCGGCAGCTTTTGCGGATCGGTGGTCGCCAGCAGGAATTTGACATGCGCAGGCGGCTCTTCCAGCGTTTTCAGCAGGGCGTTGAAGCTGTGGCGCGACAGCATGTGCACTTCATCGATCAGATAGACCTTGAAGCGGCCGCGCGCCGGGGCGTACTGCACGTTGTCGAGCAGATCGCGGGTATCTTCCACTTTGGTGCGCGAGGCGGCGTCGATCTCAATCAGATCGACAAAACGCCCCTGCTCGATCTCACGACAGTTGTCGCACACGCCGCACGGGGTGGCGGTGATCCCGGTTTCGCAGTTCAGACCTTTTGCCAGCAGACGGGCAATAGAGGTTTTACCGACGCCGCGGGTGCCGGAAAAAAGATAGGCGTGATGGATGCGACCTAGCGACAAGCCGTTCGCCAGGGCCGTCAGCACATGTTCCTGACCGACAACGTCAGCAAAGGTTTGTGGTCGCCATTTACGGGCTAACACCTGATAACTCATGGGCAGGCTCTGCAACGCTGGAAGGTGAATTAATGGAGGGGAATGCTATCACAACCTCACCCATTGAGCGAGGTTGTGAGATACGGGATTAATGTCCCGGGAATGGCACCAGGCTGTAGCTGGTAATACCCTGTTTTTCCAGGCGCTGCTCGCCGCCGAGATCGAACAGGTTGATGATGAATGCCGCGTCGGTCACTTCCCCGCCCAGACGACGGATCAGCTTCACGGTCGCTTCGATGGTGCCGCCGGTTGCCAGCAGATCGTCCACCACCAGCACTTTGTCGCCTGGCTTGATGGCATCAACGTGAATTTCCAGCTGATCGGTGCCGTATTCCAGTTCATAGCTCTCAGCAATGGTTTCACGCGGCAGTTTGCGCGGTTTACGCACCGGCACAAAACCCACGCCCATCGCCAGCGCAACCGGTGCGCCAAACAGGAAGCCACGGGCTTCAGTACCTACTACTTTGGTGATCCCGGCGTTTTTATAACGCTCAACCAGCAGTTCAATGCTGAGGGCGTACGCTTTCGGGTCTTCCAGCAAGCTGGTGACATCGCGGAAAAGAATGCCAGGTTTTGGATAGTCCTGGATACTTTTGATGCTATTTTTCAGATATTCAAGCTGCTGTGCAGTTGCGGTCATCGGTTTGTGCCTAAATGAAACAGTGTTACTCACGGCGCGCGACGAGTCGGTCAAAGTAACAGTTGTTTAACCTTTGACCAGGCGCACCTGTGCTCGAAAACGGTCGAATTTACTGGCTGTGCGCCATAATTGCAACCGCCATGATGAGGCTTCAGTGCTTTTGTTGCTTTTCATCAACCACGGGGATCCGCCACATAAAGATCAGCAGGCAAACCAGGATCGCCAGCAGCAGAATGCGCACCCACATCATTTTCACCAGCCATAACGAGACGGCGAAGGTGATCAGGATGAAGGCAATGGCGCGCGGCTTGGCCCCGGGCGGCATGGCCCGGTGTTTTTGCCAGTGCCGCAGGTAGCCGCCAAACCACGAGCGGTACAGAAGCCAGTGGTGAAAACGCGGCGACGAGCGGGCGAAGCACCAGGCGGCCAACAGGATAAACGGGGTGGTCGGCAGCAAGGGTAAAACCACACCCAGCGTGCCCAGCACTACCGCGAACCAGCCAATGATGATTAAAATAGTACGCTGCATAATGCGAATCGTTATCAAACTGAACGGCTACTTTACCACTGGAGAGCGCCTTGAAAACAGCACTGCTTCTTGAGAGGCTGCAAAATCAGCTGATCGCGCTGCGGGCGCAGGCCACGCCGTTGATGGGCCACGCCACGCTGAAACCGCGCTTTGACCGACAGCTCTTCCGCACCCGCAGCACCGTCATTGAGGATTATCTTGCTGAAGCGCAGACCAATCTCGACGAGCTTCGTCACGCGGTTGAGAGTGAACAGCAGGAACAGGTCGCGTGGCTTGCGGAGCATCTTACCGAGCAGATCACCGCCCTGCACCGGGAAATCGCCGCCTGGCCGTTACGGGCGTGGGACAGCGCCTCGCCGGGACTCGGAAAATGGCAGCGCAAGCGGCTGGAGAACCAGGAGTTTGAGCGCCGTCTGTTTGAGATGAAGCGCGAGCGCGAAGCCCGCCTGAACACCAGCGAAACGCTGGAAGAGCAGCAGTTATTAATGCGTGAAATCAGCGCGCTGGAAGGCCGCATCGTCCGCTGCCGTCAGGCGCTGGATGAGATTGAACGCGTCATTGAACGCCTGACCCGTTAACAGGAGCCACTGATGTCACTGGAAAATGCCCCCGACGAGGTCAAGCTGGCCGTCGATTTAATTATGCTGCTGGAAAATCACGAGATCCCGGCGGAGACGGTGCTGAAAGCGCTGGAGATTGTGCGACGAGATTTTGAGGGGAAACTTCCCCCTCACCCTACCCTCTCCCCAGAGGGGAGAGGGAAATAGATTAGGCGGGAGTAGGGTCGTCCCCCTTAATCTCGCGCTTCACTTCCGTATGCTCATCGCCTTTCTCGTTGCGCAGATGAACCTCAAGCTGGTTAAAGGCGATATTAATATCGTTTTCACGACACAGACGGTCAATGGTGCGGTTCAGCTCATCGACGGTGTAGCTGCGATCGCGCAGTTCGCGTACGTACAGGCGCAGCTCATGATCCAAAGTGCTCGGCCCGAAGGTGGTGAAGAATACCGCTGGCGCAGGATCGTGCATCACTTTTGGATGGTCGGCTGCCGCCTTCAGCAGTACCTCTTTCACCTTGTCCAGATCCGAGCCATAGGCCACCCCGAGTCGGATCACCACGCGAGTGGTGGTATCCGAGAGCGACCAGTTGATCAGACGCTCGGTCACAAACGCTTTGTTCGGGATGATCACCTCTTTACGATCGAAGTCGGTAATGGTGGTCGCACGAATGCGGATCTTGCTGACGGTCCCGGAGAAAGTACCGATGGTGACGGTATCGCCGATACGCACCGGACGTTCGAACAGGATAATCAGGCCAGAGACAAAGTTACCGAAGATCTCCTGCAAGCCGAAGCCCAGACCCACCGACAACGCCGCCGCCAGCCACTGGAGTTTATCCCACGAGACGCCCAGCGAGCCGAATACCGTCATCGCCCCGACAATAATAATGACATAGTTCAGGATGGTGGTAATAGCGTACGACGCCCCCTGACGCAGGTTCAGCCTTGAGAGCACCAGCACTTCCAGCAGACCCGGCAGGTTGCGGATCAACGCCCAGGCAACCACTGACGACACCAGCGCAAAGAGCAGGCTGCCCATGGTGACGCTTTTCATTACCGCAGCGCCCGCTTCGGTACCGTTGTATTGCCAGAGCGTGATACTGTCGAGGTAGGCGAAGACGGTAATTAAATCAGACCAGATGGCCCAGAACATCACCGCAAACAGGGCGATCATCACCAGCATGGTAATACGCATCGTTTGCTGGTTAACCTGCTCCAGAGCAATGGTCGGCTCTTCCTGCGGCTCTGCCCCTTCAGCCCCCTCTTTCACCTGATGCTGCCGACGGGCAACAGCACGACGATACGCAATGCGGCGCGCCGCCACGCTCAAACCACGCAGCACGGTCTGGAACAGCAGGTTCCATACAATCACCAGATAAACCGTTTCGATCCAGCGACCGGACAGACGCAGCGTGGTATAGAAGTAACCCGTCGCCGTCAGCACCATCAGCGCCAGAGGAATGATCGCCAGTACCGTTACGGTAGCCAGACGAAGATTGTGGGACTCTTTATCCCGCCAGCTGTCGCGGCACATTGGCCACATCAGAACGGCAATCAGCAGCAGGTTCAGCATAATCACCAGTTGCCCCAGCACGTCATCCATCAGGTGCAGCGGGGAAAGCTCCGCCACAACTGACCAGAAGTGCAGCGGCAGCAGCGCGAGGCTGATGCGCACAATCTGGCGACGCCAGTGGCTGGTGAGTTTTTCCGGCATGTTGAAGTGGCGGACGGCGACGCCATCTTTTTCCAGCACTTTCCAGCACAGACCAAACACCAGCCAGAACAGCGCCAGCTTCTTGCTGAACGCCCACAGCAGATCGCTGATATTCAGCTGCATGGTCAGCAGGATCAGGCCCACGGCGAGTATCAACAGGCAGACCGGCAGAGCACGGATCAGATCGATCAGGATCGCTTTCGGGGTGTGCAGTTGGCTGTCGTTACGCAGTTGCCCCACTTCCGAGGCCAGCTTCGCCTGGTACTGTTTCAGCCATTTCAAACGCCAGCGTATGACGCCAGCGATGAGCAGCAAAGGCAGCCCCGTCAGGAAGGCAATCATCACCGCAGGCCAGGCTTTCTCCCAGTTCACGGTAATTTTCATGCTTTTGATCTGGGATTTCAGCGTTTCCGGGAAAGATTTAAACCAGTCCCAGTCCATGGGTTTATTGCTGTTCACCCAGAAAATCTGCTGGGTCAGGATCTCCTGGAGGCTTTTAGAAACGCTCACCAGCTGCTGCTGGTTGATTTGCAGGTTAATCGCCATCATCAGCTGGTTGCCCAGCTGCTTGTTAAGCTGATCGAGCAATTCGCGGCGCATGTCCACCACCTGCAACAGCGCGTCGTGAACTTCAGCGTTCACTTCACCTGAATGGCCCTCTTCCACTTTGGCAACGAAGGTATCGCTCTGGAATAGCGCATCGCGCTGCTGGTTAACGTCAAACTGTTCAAGACGCAAATCCGCAATGCGGTTGGTCATGTCTTCCAGCTCGTCGGCGGACGGCAGCGTCTGCTGTTGCTGGTAGAGAATGCGCGACAGCAGCAGGCTGCCCTTCAGGACGGCAATCTGCTCCTTGACGTTGCGCTCGGCCTGCAAAGCGCGATCCAGCCAGTTTTTGACCTTAATATTCTGCTGCACCAGCGCGCTGCCGCTTTCAGTCGCCTGAATCAGACGCTCGCTCAGTTGGTGGTTAATCTCCAGCTCCTGCTTCACCAGCGGGTTGGCCTGAATACGGGCCGTCTCGTCTGGCGAAACCGCTTCCTGCGCCGTTTTTTCAGTCAGCGTCAGGCGCTTGCTGTTCACCGCTTCCTGCAACAGCTGAAGCTGATGCTCAAGCCGGTTGATATTCGCGGTCACGTAGTCACGCTGTTTTTGCAGCGCATCCTGTAGCACCGTGTTGCCTTCCAGGCTCTTACGCTGCTGTTCAATCTCCGCGTTTAGCAGCGTCTGCTGGATGTTCAGCAGCGTTTGCTGGGTGGGACGAAGCGCCCCTTCCCCCACGGTGATGCCATTCAGACGGTTACGTATCTGCTGTAGCTGTTGCGACGCCGAGTACATGGCGTTCTGCACGCGCTCAGGCTGGGTTTGCAGCGAAACCAGCTGGCTGTTGTAGGTTGAGAGATCGGATTGCGCCGTTTGCAGATCGTCCAGCAGCTGCGCCACGCGCGACTCAAGCTGGCGCAACGACAGCGTGGCAAGCGTTTTTCGGGTTTCATCGTCGTTATCGACGTCGCTGAGCGCACTCAGCGCCTCCGTTGCCTTACGCATGTTCTCCGGCGCCTGAGCGACCTTCTGCCGTAGCTGGGCCGTTTCGGCTTTGATGCGATCGATCTTGTCCAGCGTTTCCAGGGTTTCCGTCAGATCCTGCTGAACGAGCTTTTCCTGGGCGGAGAGATCTTTTTGCTTATTCAGGGTGTCGAGTTGCGACTGAACATCAGCACGCGTGGGAATGTCACTGCCGTTGTCTGCACGTGCCCATGAAAGCGGCGCGGCTGCAAAGTAAAACAGCAGGATCAAAAACAGGGCCAGAACAGGATGTTGCGAGCGATTGATGTGCAGCATAGTTGTGAATGTGATGTGAGAAATGACCGGAAATAGTCGGGCATGAAGGATATCACGCCCGGCTGAAGCAGAATAGTACGACGGAAAGGGTCTACGATTTTTCCCATGCCCGATCAGGCAGAGCGCGGGCTAAGTTTACTTTGAAGGGTCGGACAGAGCTGGCACATCTCAAGAAAAATTTCGACGTAGCTGCGCGCCTCTGACCTGAGATCGAACGACTCCGGAGCAAAAAGCCAGTTTTCCATCAGGCCGGAAATATAGCTGCGCATCAGGATCGCCGCCCGGCGGGTGAGTAATGTGGCAGGAAGCATTTTGGCCTGCATGCACTCCGTGAGGACCTGTTCGATGCGATCGTAGCTTTCCAGACACAGGTCGCGCTGCGCCTGCTGAACCACCGCCATTTCACCAACGAACTCACATTTATGGAAGATGATTTCCATCATCAGACGACGACGCTCTTCAACAACCGTCGCTTCAAGGATATATACTAGAATTTCTCTTAACACTGAGAGTGGATCGTGAGGGAATTTTGCCCGATACTCACTCTCAAGATCGCTAATGCTGGACTCTGAAAGCTCCCAGATTTCACCAAACAGATCGGACTTGTCTTTGAAATGCCAGTAAATCGCTCCCCGCGTGACGCCCGCGGCCTGAGCAATCTGTGCCAGCGAGGTTGCCGAAACACCCTGCTGTGAGAACAAACGCATTGCCACATCCAGAATGTGTTGTCGGGTTTCCAGCGCTTGTTGTTTGGTTTTTCGTGCCATACGTTGATGAATTTACAGGAGTCAGATTTACATACATTTATGAATGTATGTACCATAGCATGACGATAATATAAACGCAGCAATGGGTTTTTAGACTCAGGACCCTTGATCAATTTGAAATCGGACACTCGAGGTTTACATATGAACAAAAACAGAGGGTTAACGCCTCTGGCGGTCGTTCTGATGCTCTCAGGCAGCTTAGCGCTTACAGGATGTGACGACAAACAGGCTCAACAAGGAGCTCAGCAGGTGCCAGAAGTTGGCGTCGTGACGCTCAAATCCGAACCTCTCCAGATGACAACAGAACTACCGGGCCGCACCAGTGCCTACCGCATTGCGGAAGTGCGTCCGCAGGTGAGCGGTATCATCCTGAAACGTAACTTCACCGAAGGCGGTGATGTCAAGGCAGGCGAGTCTCTGTATCAGATTGATCCAGCAACCTATCAGGCGTCTTATGAGAGCGCTAAGGGCGATCTGGCTAAAGCCGAAGCGGCAGCCAAAATCTCGCAGCTGACGTTGAATCGTTACAAGAAACTGCTCGGCACGCAGTACATCAGCCAACAGGATTACGATTCTGCCCTGGCCGATGCACAGCAAGCCAACGCAGCCGTTGTGGCGGCGAAAGCGGCGGTAGAAACCGCGCGTATTAACCTGGCCTACACCAAAGTGACCTCCCCTATCAGCGGTCGCATTGGTAAATCAGCCGTCACCGAAGGTGCGCTGGTGCAGAACGGTCAAACCAACGCGCTGGCCACCGTGCAGCAGCTCGACCCGATCTACGTTGACGTCACCCAGTCCAGCAACGATTTCCTGCGTCTCAAACAGGAGCTGGCTAACGGCACCCTGAAACAGGAAAACGGTAAAGCCAAAGTGGAACTGGTTACCAACGACGGTATCAAGTTCTCACAGACTGGCACACTGGAATTTTCTGATGTGACCGTCGATCAGACCACCGGCTCTATCACCATCCGGGCCATTTTCCCCAATCCGGATAAAACCCTGCTGCCCGGTATGTTCGTACGCGCCCGTCTTGAGGAAGGGACTAACCCAAGCGCCATTCTGGTTCCTCAGCAAGGTGTGACCCGTACGCCACGCGGTGATGCGAGCGCACTGGTTGTGGGTGCCGATAACAAAGTCGAAACACGCAATATCACTGCAACGCAGGCGATTGGCGACAAGTGGCTGGTAACGGAAGGTCTGAAAGATGGCGATCGCGTAATTATTACTGGTTTGCAAAAAGTTCGTCCTGGTGCGCAGGTCAAAGCTCAGGAAGTGAAATCTGACGACAAACAACAAGCGTCGGCCGCTGGCCAGTCAGAACAAACCAAGTCTTAACTTAAACAGGAGCCGTTAAGACATGCCTAATTTCTTTATCGATCGCCCCATATTTGCGTGGGTGATCGCCATAATCATCATGCTGGCCGGGGGACTTGCGATCCTGAAGCTGCCTGTCGCGCAATATCCAACGATTGCGCCGCCGGCAGTGACGATCTCCGCAACCTATCCGGGCGCTGATGCCAAAACGGTGCAGGATACGGTTACGCAGGTTATCGAACAGAACATGAACGGTATCGATAACCTGATGTACATGTCCTCAAACAGTGACTCAACCGGTACGGTTCAGATCACCCTGACCTTTGAATCCGGTACGGATGCGGACATTGCACAGGTTCAGGTGCAGAACAAATTGCAGCTGGCGATGCCTCTGCTGCCGCAGGAAGTACAACAGCAGGGCGTGAGCGTCGAGAAATCGTCCAGTAGCTTCCTGATGGTTGTCGGCGTGATCAACACCAACGGCACCATGACGCAGGAGGATATTTCCGACTACGTGGGCGCCAACATGAAGGACGCCATCAGCCGTACGTCTGGTGTGGGTGACGTTCAGCTGTTCGGTTCCCAGTACGCGATGCGTATCTGGATGGATCCGAATAAACTGAACAACTTCCAGCTGACGCCGGTTGACGTTATCAGCGCAATTAAAGCGCAGAACGCCCAGGTTGCCGCCGGTCAGTTGGGTGGTACACCGCCGGTGAAAGGCCAGCAGCTTAACGCGTCGATCATCGCGCAAACGCGTCTGACCTCCGCCGATGAGTTCAGCAAAATTCTGCTGAAGGTGAATCAGGACGGTTCGCAGGTTCGCCTGCGTGACGTGGCGAAGGTTGAGCTGGGCGGTGAGAACTACGACATCATTGCGAAGTTCAACGGTAAACCGGCTTCCGGTCTGGGTATCAAACTGGCGACGGGCGCGAACGCCCTGGACACCGCGACGGCTATCCGTGCAGAACTGAAGAAGATGGAACCGTTCTTCCCGTCAGGTCTGAAAATCGTTTATCCGTATGACACCACGCCATTCGTTAAAATTTCGATTCACGAAGTGGTGAAAACCCTGGTTGAGGCGATCATTCTCGTCTTCCTGGTGATGTACTTGTTCCTGCAAAACTTCCGCGCAACGCTGATCCCAACCATCGCCGTGCCGGTTGTACTGCTCGGGACCTTCGCGGTGCTGGCGATATTTGGCTACTCGATAAACACCCTGACGATGTTCGGGATGGTGCTCGCCATCGGCCTGCTGGTGGATGACGCCATCGTGGTGGTCGAAAACGTCGAGCGTGTCATGGCGGAAGAAGGCCTGCCGCCGAAGGAAGCAACCCGTAAATCAATGGGCCAGATCCAGGGCGCGCTGGTCGGTATCGCGATGGTACTGTCTGCGGTATTTATCCCGATGGCCTTCTTTGGTGGCTCTACCGGTGCGATTTACCGTCAGTTCTCCATCACCATTGTTTCGGCGATGGCGCTGTCGGTACTGGTTGCACTGATCCTGACGCCAGCCCTGTGCGCGACGATGCTGAAGCCGATTCAGAAAGGCGGTCACGGCGAGCATAAAGGCTTCTTCGGCTGGTTCAACCGCATGTTTGATAAGAGTACGCACCACTACACCGACAGCGTGGGTAATATCCTGCGCAGCACCGGTCGTTACCTGCTGCTCTATATCATCATCGTGGTGGGCATGGCTTTCCTGTTCGTTCGTCTGCCAAGCTCGTTCCTGCCAGATGAAGATCAGGGCGTGTTCCTGAGTATGGCGCAGCTTCCGGCCGGTGCGACGCAAGAGCGTACGCAAAAGGTGCTGGATGAGATGACCGACTACTTCCTGACCAAAGAGAAAGACAACGTCGAATCCGTGTTTGCGGTTAACGGCTTTGGCTTCGCGGGTCGTGGTCAGAACACCGGTATCGCCTTCGTTTCTCTGAAAGACTGGTCTGAACGTCCGGGCGCAGAGAACAAGGTAGAAGCCATTACCGGCCGCGCGATGGGCACCTTCTCACAGATTAAAGATGCGATGGTCTTCGCCTTTAACCTGCCAGCGATTGTTGAACTGGGTACGGCGACCGGCTTCGACTTCCAGCTGATTGACCAGGGCGGTCTGGGCCACGAAAAACTGACTCAGGCGCGTAACCAGCTGTTTGGCGAGGTGGCAAAACACCCTGACCTGCTGGTGGGCGTTCGCCCTAACGGTCTGGAAGATACGCCGCAGTACAAGATCGATATCGACCAGGAAAAAGCGCAGGCGCTGGGTGTTTCCATCAGCGACATTAATACCACGCTGGGTGCAGCCTGGGGTGGCAGCTACGTCAACGACTTCATCGACCGTGGTCGCGTGAAGAAAGTCTACGTGATGTCCGAAGCGCAATACCGTATGCTGCCGAACGATATCAACAACTGGTATGTTCGCGGCAGCGATGGCCAGATGGTGCCATTCTCCGCCTTCTCAACCTCGCGCTGGGAATACGGTTCACCGCGTCTGGAGCGTTATAACGGCTTGCCATCGATGGAAATCCTCGGTCAGGCAGCGCCGGGCCGAAGCACCGGTGAAGCCATGAACCTGATGGAAGAACTGGCTAGCAAACTGCCTGCGGGTGTCGGCTACGACTGGACCGGCATGTCCTATCAGGAACGTCTGTCCGGTAACCAGGCCCCTGCCCTGTACGCCATTTCACTGATTGTGGTGTTCCTGTGTCTGGCGGCATTGTATGAGAGCTGGTCGATTCCATTCTCCGTTATGCTGGTGGTTCCGCTGGGGGTTATCGGTGCGCTGCTTGCCGCAACGTTCCGTGGGCTGACCAACGACGTTTACTTCCAGGTGGGCCTGCTGACAACCATTGGCTTGTCGGCGAAGAACGCGATACTAATCGTCGAATTCGCCAAAGATCTGATGGAGAAAGAAGGAAAAGGCCTGATTGAAGCAACGCTGGAAGCCGTTCGTATGCGTTTGCGTCCAATCCTGATGACGTCCCTGGCATTTATCCTCGGCGTTATGCCGCTGGTTATCAGCTCCGGCGCGGGCTCCGGCGCACAGAACGCAGTAGGTACCGGCGTAATGGGTGGGATGGTAACCGCGACCGTTCTTGCGATCTTCTTCGTACCGGTGTTCTTCGTGGTGGTTCGCCGCCGCTTCAGCCGTAAGAATGAAGACGTTGAGCACAATCATTCGGTAGAACATCACTGATACCGGTTTCACATGATAAAAAGGCCGCATTTGCGGCCTTTTTCTTTTTCAGAAAAAATCATAAAATAGACCTATTGCCTTTCTATTTATTTTCCTCTTTTTTAATAAGGCCTATCATAATAGGCCGATAACTTACACCAGGAACTCAGCATTCTTTTATTATCATTTCGTGACGTAAATTATTCGGACTATTCCTAAGCAATGGAAAATATCTGAAGATATCTGGTTTCGGACTTCACATGAAACTTTGCGCTAACTCAATGAATTCTAAGGAACCGATAAAAATCGTCTTTTTTATTGATTAACGCGTTCGCTGCAAAAGGTAGATTTGCGTAAAGGCTCGAACAGTAACGATTTAATTGTAATTTTTCGTAATAGCGCGGTGAAATCTTGATCAGAGTGGCTTATAGTTAGAGTTATCAGGAACACAGCTCCCGTGTGGCTAAGCAAGTTGTATCCATCCCGACATGATGTTCGGTGAGTAAAAAATCACTCAGAAGGGGATGCGCTATGGACGAGTACTCGCCAAAAAGGCATGATATCGCGCAGTTGAAATTTCTCTGCGAATCCTTGTACCATGACTGCCTTGCCAATCTTGAAGAAAGTAACCATGGCTGGGTGAACGATCCAACGTCTGCTATCAATTTACAGCTTAACGAGCTGATCGAGCATATCGCCACCTTCGCACTTAATTATAAAATTAAGTACAATGAAGATAATAAGTTGATAGAGCAAATTGATGAATACCTGGACGACACCTTTATGTTGTTCAGCAGCTACGGCATTAACGCACAGGATTTGCAGAAATGGCGTAAATCAGGAAACCGTCTATTTCGCTGCTTCACTAATGTCAGCAGAGCTAATCCGGTTAGTCTTTCCTGTTAAAATTATTACAATTACTAAGGTGAATTTATGTCTGATAAACCATTAACAAAAGTCGATTATTTGATGCGCCTGCGACGCTGCCAGTCAATTGACACCCTTGAACGAGTTATTGAGAAAAATAAATACGAGCTGTCTGATAATGAACTGGCGGTATTTTATTCAGCTGCCGACCATCGTCTTGCTGAGCTGACCATGAATAAACTGTATGACAAGATCCCCTCTTCGGTGTGGAAATTTGTTCGTTAATCGTTGAAGATAGACTGTAAAGGCATTACGCCCGTTGTTAAGCTGAATTTACCTTTCGAATTACGCTTCAAATGCAAACGCCAGGTTCCCGTATAAAACGTATTTATGCGCAAGAATGTTGTGACTCCCGTCACAGCCACTTTTAGGGAACGTTCCCTTTCTGGTTAATCCTCTTTACGCTGCGTAAAACGATTCCAGAGAGGTTCCCATGAGTGAAGAAAAACAGAAGATGATTGCAGGTGAATATTACCGCCCTGGCGATGACACGCTGAGGGCTGACCGTTTACGCGCGCGTCATCTTGTTCACCGCTATAACCATACCGCACCCGATGAGAAGGCCGAACGTCGCGCCTTATTAGCTGACCTGCTGGGTCAAAGCGAAGGTGCCTATATAGAGCCAAGCTTCCGCTGCGACTACGGGTATAACATCTATCTGGGCAACAATTTTTACGCTAACTTCGATTGCGTCATGCTGGACGTCTGCCCTGTCCGCATTGGCGATAACTGTATGCTTGCGCCGGGAGTGCACATTTATACGGCCACGCATCCTCTGGATGCGACCGAACGTAACAGCGGGCTGGAGTACGGTAAACCGGTCACCATTGGTGATAATGTCTGGATCGGCGGACGCGCGGTGATTAATCCAGGCGTGACCATTGGCGATAATGCGGTTATCGCTTCCGGCGCGGTAGTGACCAAAGACGTGCCGGCCAATGCGGTAGTGGGCGGGAATCCGGCGAAAATCATTAAAATGATCTAAGTGCATCCTGAGTAACTGTTATGCTTTTTCCTGGCATAACTGTTACTTTCATCGCATAAACCCCTCTCATAAAATAGGCAGATCACCTGTATTTTTAACAATCATAAAGGCAAAAAATGACAGAGATACAGCGCCTGCTTACCGCCACCATCGACGATCTCAATACCCGCGAAAAGCGCGACAATCGCCCGCGCTTTAGCATCAGCTTTATTCGCAAACACCCCGGATTGTTCGTCGCCATGTACGCCGCCTGGCTGGCAACGCTTATCGTCATGCTGAAGTCTGAAACACTGGTCGATTCCGTCTGGCTACTGGTTGTGCTGTTCGTGGTGTTTAACGCGTTTTTCTTTTTCGACGTCAATCCGCGTTACCGGTATGAAGATATCGACGTACTCGATTTCCGCGTGTGCTACAACGGGGAGTGGTACAACACGCGCTACGTGCCGAAGGAGCTGATCGACAATATCCTGCTCTCGCCGGCCGTCGAAGCCGGGCAAAAAGAGAAGTTGCAGAAAATGGTCATCACTAAGGGCCAGCTCTCTTTTTATGATGTCTTTACCCTTTCCCGCCCCACTGCTGTGTAATGAGCGCCTGAAGACGTCGGATGCCCGGCGCAAACTGCGAAGCAGAGGTATTACCGTAACCTAAAACCAGACCGGTTTGCCCCTGCTTCGTCTCAAGGTAATACCCGCTCAGCGCAGCGGGTGCCAGCTGAAACGCTCTCGCCTGCTCCACCAGCCGCTGGTCGTCGATACCGTCAATCGCCAGCGTCAGGTGTATTCCCCCTTCCCCGGCAAGAACACGGTGCGGCGTATGAAGCTCTGCGCTCAGCACCTCCCGCAGCTGGCGGTAACGCTTACGATAAAGGCGGCGCATGGCGGCAAGATGTCGTGCATAGTGGCCTTCCTCAATAAACAGCGCCAGGGTGCGCTGTTCAGCGCGATGCCCGCCGCGCAGCAGCGAGCCGATGGCCGGACGCGCCGCCTTCGCCAGCGCTGGCGGTAACACCATGAACCCCATCCGGAGCGATGGAAACAGCGTTTTGCTGAACGTCCCCAGATACACAACGGGCGCATTGTTGACCATTCCCAGCATCGCCGGGACGGGCTCACCGGTATAACGAAATTCGCTGTCGTAATCATCCTCAATGATCCACGCGCTGTGCTGCCGGGCCAGTTCCAGCAGCGCCAGACGCCGCCGCGCGCTGAGCACGCTTCCGCAAGGGAACTGATGCGATGGCGAGGTAAAAATCAGCGTGGGTGAAGGCGCAGACAGCCCTTCCCAGCACATCCCCTCGTCATCCACCGGTATGCCTGTCATCGCCAGGCCGGTTTTGACAAAAGCGCTTTTGGCGCCGCTATAGCCGGGATTTTCCACCCAGGCGACATCCCCCGGCTCGCTTAACAGCATCGTGCAGAGATTGACGCCCTCCAGCGCCCCTTCGGTTATCACTATCTGGCTGGCATCGCAGTCAATGCCGCGGGAGAGCGCAAGATGGCGGGCAATGGCGGCCCGCAGCGTCGGCTCGCCGGCCGGGTCGCCATACCCTAACAGGGCGCTTCCCTCCTCGCGCAGGACGCGATCGTACAACCGCCGCCACAGCGGCAAGGGGAAATAGTTGATGGCAGGCGTTCCCGGCGTAAACGCCATCACCGGAGTGTCGCGCGGCACAGGCGCGGGCAGCAGGGCGACACGTTTTGTCAGCCTGACGTCCGGGTCCGGTAATGTCCGGGTAATCGTCCGAGGAGCGAATTGCCCCACCCGCGTACCCTGGCGGCTACGCAGCAAATAACCTTCGAGCGTGAGCTGGTCCAGCGCGGCATTGACGGTGTTTCGGGACACTGAGATCTGCTGTGCCAGCGTTCGCGAGCCGGGCAAATGGCTGCCGGACCGGAGCCTTCCGCACAGTATGGCCTCCCGCAAAGCAAGATAGAGCGCACGCTGGAGCGTCTCTCCCCCACGTTTTTTCAGCGCAGCATGGATCAAGGTGTAAAGCTCATCACCCGGTATATTCATCTTTCCTCCTCGTGGTACCAGAAAAACATAGCCTGGTGGTTCTTTTTAAGGAACCAGCAATTCATTAATCTGGAGATCTTTTCAATGTGACGGGAATAAAGATGAATACATTCAATGAGTTTGGACAAGCTGTAGGGGAAAGCCTTTTCGACTGGCAGCCTCGCCCGCACCCGTCCCGGGTGATACTTCAGGGTCGCTATTGTCGGCTTGAGCCGCTGCGCGTGGAGCATGCCCCGGCGTTGTTCTCTGCGTATTCCCTGGCCGGAGATACCCGAAGCTGGACGTGGCTGCTGCGTGAACCCGATGCCACCGCAGAGGAGTTTGCCGAATGGGTGGCAAGCGTAAGCGAATTAGCCGATCCCATCCACTTTACCGTTATCGATAACCAGACCCAGTCTCCTGTCGGGACGCTGTCCCTGATGCGGATCGATCCTAAAAACGGCGTTGTGGAAGTGGGACATGTTCACTTCTCGTCACTGTTAAGTCGCACGCCCATGTCGACAGAAGCGCAGTATCTGCTGATGCGGTACGTGTTCGATACCCTGGGCTACCGGCGTTATGAATGGAAGTGCAACAGCCTGAACGAACCATCCCGCAAAGCGGCTCTGCGTCTGGGCTTTCAGTTTGAAGGGCGTTTTCGCCAGGCGCTGGTCATTAAAGGCCGAAACCGGGACACCGACTGGTTTTCAATTCTCGACAAAGAGTGGCCAGCGCTGGCGAGCGCGTTTGAAAGCTGGCTTGCCACCGACAATTTTACCGCCGATGGCAAACAGAAAAGCTCCCTGGAAAGCTGGCGAGAGACGCGCGTTTAGCGTCTTTTTTTACGTCCCTGCACCGCCTTAAAGCGCGGGTTAGATTTGCAGATCACGTATAAGCGTCCCTTGCGTTTGACTATCTGGCAATCCGGGTGACGCTGTTTTGCACTGCGTAATGAGTTCAGCACCTGCATGATTAGCCTCGCTTCGCATCAAGAAAGCCACCAAAACGCTTGCGGAAGCGTGCCGCGCTGCCATCCGTCGAGAAGGTCTTCTGCTTCCCGGTATAAAACGGATGTGATTTAGAGGAGACATCAAGGGTAACGTAGGGATACGTTTTCCCCTCCAGCTCAATTTCACGGTCTGTCTTAATTGTTGAGCCGACTTTAAAGTATTCATTAGCCGTGGTGTCGTGAAACACAACGGTGCGATAGGTTGGATGGATATTCGGTTTCATCTCTGGCCTTCATGTATTGTTATAACATAACAAAATACTATCTGAGCTTTACTGCAAAAACAACCTCTGTGACGCACAGCCTGTTTTTGAAAGGTTGATTCAGATACCTGCCTGAGACTGTCACATGCTATAACTATATCATTTAGCGATAAAAAACTTTTTCTTCTGGCGCGCAAACTCCAGGCCCAAGGTGGGCATATGGAAAGGATAAAGCAGCATGCGAACCCGACATCTGGTCAGCCTGGTAACAGGCATACTGATCTTCTCTGTGCTGGTCCCTGTGTGCCTCAGTATCTGGCTGGCGCATCGTCAGGCAGAGGATAAATTTGTGGACGCTCTGGACAGCTATGCCTCGCGCGTCCTGATCCGTACCGACAGAGTCGTTGCGCAGGCAAAACAGGCGCTCACGCATCTACAGACATTCCACGCCCCACCCTGCACTCCCCCGCATTTACGCGAAATGCGTCGGGTTGAATTCTCATGGCGCTATATTCAGGAAGTGATGTATATCGATAACCTGAAGCCGCTCTGCTCATCCCTTGAACAATCCAGTAATACGGCGATCTTACCGCCCCCGATGCGGATCACCGCAGACGGGTATAGCGCGTGGCTCACCTCGCAAAACGACCTCGGCATTCACCGCTATATGGCCGTTCTGGGGAAAGGACATTATCTGGTGATGGTTGATCCTGCCTCGCTTGTGGATGTTGTCCCGTTTGGTGAAATTTCGATGGATGCCGCCCTGGTGGGCAGTGAAACCCATCGGATATTTGCCAGAAGCAATATTGTCGACCCGTATATTCTTTCTGTCGTTAAGGAGCAGCAGGACGTTACGCGCGTACAATACAACGGCTCGATGTACGTGTTGAAACCTGTACCCGAACTGGGTTTTACGGTGATCGCGTGGGCGTCGTTAAAACCGCTGGCGGAATCGTGGCACCAGCAGCTGATCATCTGGCTACCGGCTGGCATCTTGCTAAGCCTGGCTGGTGCCCTTATTGTCCTGCGCATCCTCCGCCGTTTGCTGTCACCGCGTAACCGCCTGATCGACGCAATCAACAACCGGGAGATCGAGGTTTACTATCAGCCCATCGTAGCGCTGTGCAGTGGAAAACTGGTGGGTGCTGAAGCGCTGATGCGCTGGCCGCAGCCAGATGGCAGTCACCTGTCGCCCAATCTCTTTGTGCCGCTGGCTGAGCAGACGGGGCTTATTTCAACGCTGACGCAGCTGGTGGTGAATAAGGTGTTTGAGGATTTAGGCGCCTGGCTGCATCATCACCCGGAACTGCACATTTCTGTCAACCTTGCGCCATCGGATTTAACGTCCCCCGAGCTGCCTCGCCAGCTGAGTCAGTTGCTCAACAAATGGGGCGTCCACCCGCGCCAGATCGCCCTTGAATTAACCGAGCGCGGCTTTGCCGATCCCGCCGTCAGCGTGCCTGCCATCGCTGCGTTTCGCCGCGCCGGACACGCTATCTACATTGATGATTTTGGCACGGGTTACTCCAGCCTGAGCTATTTGCAGGATCTGGATGTCGATACCCTGAAGATTGATAAATCCTTTGTGGATGCGCTGGAGTACAAGAACGTGACTCCCCACATCATCGAAATGGCCAAATCGCTTAAACTGGCGATGGTCGCAGAAGGCATTGAAACTGAAGGGCAGATCGAATGGTTGCATCGCCACGGCGTGCAGTACGGCCAGGGCTGGTATTTCAGCAAGGCGCTGCATAAAGAGGATTTCATTCTCTGGGCCGGGCACAACCTGGAGAAGCACATTACTTAAGGTACGATTTGATCACCTGCATCACGACCCCGAGATCGGCCTCGCGCTGCGCTTCCTCTGGCTCTTTCACCACGTGATCGGTTAAATGCCCCTCAATCACTTGCATCATCATACCGTTTACCGCGCCCCTGATCGCCGCCAGCTGCTGTAACACCTCGGCGCATTCATGATCGCTGTTAAGCATTTTTTCCAGCGCAGCGCTTTGCCCCTGAATTTTTTTCAGGCGGGTCAATAACTTCTTTTTATCACGAACTGTGTGTGACATCGCTTAGCTCCTCTTTGGTGGCGTAAAAAGCATATCACGCTCTACTCCCCCTGGGTATTTTTCTACTGGGGGGTAGTATTATACTACTGGGGGGGAGTAGTATTCTCGGCATGTTTTCCACCCCGGAATGTTCAATGAACGATTTTTCTTCTCTTCTACAGCAGGGTAACGCCTGGCTGTTTGTCCCCAGCGCCATCCTGCTTGGCGCGCTCCATGGCCTTGAGCCAGGCCATTCAAAAACAATGATGGCGGCTTTCATTGTGGCGATCCGCGGTACGCTGAAACAGGCTGTGTTGCTTGGGTTGTCCGCAACGCTGTCTCATACGGCGGTCGTCTGGATCATTGCGATGGCGGGATTATGGTTTGGTCGGGGATGGGATGCAGATACTTCTGAGCCCTGGTTTCAGTTGATTTCCGGGGTTCTGATCGTGTTGATCGCCCTGTGGATGGCGTGGCGAACCTGGCATGAGAGCCAGCCGCATCACCACCATGATGATCATCATCACCATCATGATCATCACGACCACGCGCATCATCACGACCACACGTCTCCTCTGGTTGAAGAGGAGTGGCAGGATGCCCACCAGCGCGCACACGCCCAGGACATTAACCGACGCTTCAACGGTAAAGAGGTCACCACCGGGCAAATCGCGCTATTCGGCCTGACCGGTGGGCTTATCCCCTGTCCGGCCTCCATTACGGTGCTGCTGATCTGCCTGCAACTGAAACATTTCGCGCTCGGCGCCACGCTGGTGTTCAGTTTCAGTATCGGACTGGCGCTCACTCTCGTCGCCTCTGGCGCAATTGCCGCATTAAGCATGAAACATGCGGCGAAGCGCTGGCCCGGCTTTAGCGCCTTTTCGCGCAAGGCGCCGTGGATCTCAGCGGCACTGATCGCGGTAGTCGGGATTTATATGAGCATTCACGGCGCAAGCGGGATCCTGAGATAAGCATTGCGGCCACGGCAGTGGCCGCACGTGTCGGCTCAGCCGTTCTGCTGCCAGCTAAACGTGTAGCGCAGCCGGCGGTTTTGCAGAATGAAGGCCGGGGCTACGCTCGGGCTCCATGAGTCGTCCCCCCCTACGCCCATGTGAAACGCATCAAGATTCAACCAGCAGCCAGCCTCTTCCCGCAGCAAGTGCTGATGCGTTGTCTCATGCAGCTGCCGCTGGCTATAACGGCTCAGGGAGAAATGGAACTGTCCCTGCAACTGATGGGAGCCAAACGTCAGCTCGCGGGTGTCGCAGCGCAAACCGTTCTCCGTCGGGAAGATATACGGCGTCTGCATCTCTTCCAGCGGTAACGCCCAACGCCCCTGCTGCGCCGCCAGTTTTCTGTCCGGATAGTTCTCCAGCGGGCCTAGCCCCAGCCAGCGCACCGTTTCCGGGATATCCGCCAGCATAACGCTCAGGCCCACGCGAGCGGGCTCAGGAATGTCAGACGCCACCGTCACCTGCACATCACCGTGCAGCACCCCGTGGTCATCAATCCGCCAGAGCTTGCAGCTGATAAACAGCGCTTTACCCTGATGCTCCCACACGTGCTGCGTGGTCACCACCACCTCACGGGCATGCTGCTCCGCTTCACACTGGAGGAGGCGCGCGGACATCCCATACATCCCTGCCGCTTTCCAGCGTTCCACCCACGCGTTCGGATCGATGCGGGTCGCCTCGCTGACGCCAATGTCATTGTCCAGCGGCGCGCGGGTGAAGTTATCCGTTAGCGGGGAACGGAGCGTTTCAGCGCCCTCGTTCCACCACTGGGCCAGGTTTCCGGTGAGACGGCTAAACTGCCAGCGCTGCTGCTGATGAGTAATGTCCAGCGCCTCGTCCTGCACCGTTAGCTGCGGAGGGGTTCCGCCTGCTTTCGGTGGCGCAAGGTACAGCGGAGCCGGGAGCGGCCACTGATCCCAGGCACAACGGTGGCCGGGCGGCGACCACGGCGTGGCCTGCGGCTGAACGATCTCCACGTTGAGCCAGACCTCGCCCGGCTCAGCGTCAAGCTCAGGCAGCGGGATCTCAACGCGCTGCGTCTCCTGAGGCGCAACAGAAAGGGGTATTTCGCCGGAGGCCAATACCGCACCGTCACGCGCCACCGACCATCGCAGATATTCGTTGTCAGTATGACGGAACAGATATTCGCTCTGGATCTCGACGACCAGCGGAGCGGTGCTCACCAGCATAAAGGTAAAGAACTGCTGGGCACGCTGCGCCTCGTAAAGGGCGGGATGCGGAGTGCGATCGGGAAACACCAGTCCGTTGAGGCAGAACTGACGGTCGTTGGGCTTATCGCCAAAATCGCCGCCGTAGGCCCAGAATGCCGTGCCGTCTTCCGCTTTTTTCGTCAGCGCCTGATCGACCCAGTCCCAGACAAACCCGCCCTGCAAACGGGGATGGCTGCGGAATGCCTGCCAGTAGCTGGCAAAGCCGCCAAAGCTGTTGCCCATCGCGTGGGCATACTCGCAGAGGATCAGCGGACGGGTTTCGTCCGGCATGCCGATCCACTTTTTAATCGACCACTTTGGCACCGCCGGGAACGGCTGATCCTGATCGACGCGGGCATACATCGGGCAGACAATATCGGTAGCGGCTGTACTCGCGCCGCCGCCTTCGTACTGCACCGGCCGCGTGGGATCGGTGGTTTTCAGCCAGCGGTACAGCGCATCGTGGTTCGCCCCATGCCCGGACTCATTCCCCAGGGACCAGATGATGATGGACGGATGATTCCGGTCCCGCTGCACCATACGCGTTACGCGTTCGCTCATGGCAGGCAACCAGCGCGGATCGTCCGCCAGGCGGCTCATCGGCACCATGCCGTGGGTTTCAATATTCGCCTCATCGACCACGTACAGGCCGTAGCGATCGCAAAGCGTGTACCACAGAGGATGGTTCGGATAATGCGAGCAGCGCACGGCGTTGAAGTTATGCTGCTTCATCAGTTCGATGTCGCGGCGCATGGTCGCCTCATCCATCACCTGCCCCTTCTCAGGATGATGTTCGTGACGGTTCACGCCGCGGATCAGCAGCGGTTTGCCGTTAAGCTTCAGCAGGCCGTTGCTGATTTCGACGCGTCTGAAACCGACATCGCAGGCTTCAGTCTCCAGCACGTTACCCTGCGCATCCCGAAGCGACATTGTCAGCCGATAGCATTCCGGTGTTTCAGCGCTCCACAGCGCGGGAGCGTTCACGGGGATCGCCACCGTGAGCCGTTCTGCCCAACTGCCACGTTCGTCCACGATGGCCGATCCGGGCTGCTGCGTGGTTTGCGCGCAGGCTTCGCCGTTACGCCACAGGGTAAACGCCACCTCGCATTCGGCGTAGCGTGAGCCTTCCAGCGCAACGTCAACCCGGAGTATCGCCCGATCGCATTCGGCATTCAGATCGGTCACGATCTGATAATCGGCAATTCGCGTTTCCGGCTTGTGCAGCAGCGAGACGTCACGGAAAATGCCGCTCATCCGCCACATGTCCTGATCTTCCAGGTAGCTTCCGTCGCACCAGCGTAACACCATCACCGCCAGACGGTTCTGCCCCGGTCGCAGCACCGCGCTAAGATCGAACTCCGCAGGCAGACGGCTGTCCTGCGAATAGCCCACCCACTGGCCGTTACACCACAGATGAAAAGCTGAATTCACCCCGTCAAAAATAATGCGGGTTTGCCCGCTGCACAGCCAGGCGTCATTCATCTCAAATGTGAGCGAGTAACAACCAGTTGGGTTTTCAGCCGGAACATACGGCGGGTTCACATTTATCGGATAGGTGACGTTGGTATAGATGGGAGTGTCAAATCCCTCCATCTGCCAGTTCGACGGCACGGGCATCTCAACGGCGTCAGCCAGATCGTCCGTTATCCATGCCTCGGGAACCTGCTCTGGCGCCGGGAAAAAGCTGAATCGCCAGACGCCGTTAAGCAGACACTTGCTTAGCGAAAGTTTATCCTCGCGGGCGAAGGTTTCATCGCGCCAGCTATGAAAAGGCGCGTGTGTAGCCAGACGATTCCACTGCGTCACGCCCGGGTTTTCCCAGTCACGACGCGCCAGAAGTGCGCTGAGGGTCAGCGGTAATGTAGAAGACATATCAACCTCTTCGCGAAGCGCTCACAATTTCAGCCAACATGCCCTGGTAAACGGTGGCGGTAAAGACTTTGATCGTCACCAGGCGAGCACGATCACAAAAGTGCTAGCTGCGCGCCAGTTTCTCCGCCAGCAGCGCCAGCGTTCTGAGCTGTTGCGCCAGATCTTCACGATCGGCCTGCTGTGCGGCGCGCGGCGCGGTGGAATGACGTACTATCAACGTAACGGGAAGTTGTTCCTGCCAGCATTCGTCGTGATGGTCAGGTGCCATCAGCCACTCCACGCTGCGCTCACCGGCCTCGCGGAACGCCTGCCGAACGGTGGTGAGCGGAGGTGAAAACCACGCGCTGTCAGCCGTATCATCAAACCCGACAACCGAGATCTGCCCCGGTACCGCAACGCCTTTTTCCGCACAGGCGCGTAAAACGCCAAGCGCCATCTGATCGTTAGCGACGAGGATCGCCTCCGGCAGCTGCGCGCCCGCCAGGAGCTGATGCCCTTTCTCATAGCCCGAGGCCGCGCTCCAGTCGCCCTGCGCCACCGCAAACGCCTCCACGCCGGCCCGGGCCAGCGTGGTTTTCCATCCCGCCAGACGAGCCCGGGCAGAGACAGAACTTTCCGGCCCGGCGAGCAGCGCAATTCGCTGGTGCCCCAGCGAAAGCAGATGCTCTGCCCCCAGGCCAGCGCCCTGTTCGGCATTGAAAACAAGGCTGTTAACCCGAGCTGTGGGGGAAACATCGAGAAAAAGAACCGGGGTCGGCGAGGCCATTTCCTGAAGCATTTCTGCCTGTGCATCTTCCAGCGGAACGTTCACCAGCAGCGCCTCCACGCGCTGCGCCAGTAATTCCTGCAAAGCAGCCTGACACTGCGCGGGTTGCTCCACCATGGAGATGA
Organism: Enterobacter sp. BIDMC 27; assembly: GCF_000534415.1. Classification (NCBI taxonomy): domain Bacteria; kingdom Pseudomonadati; phylum Pseudomonadota; class Gammaproteobacteria; order Enterobacterales; family Enterobacteriaceae; genus Enterobacter; species Enterobacter sp. BIDMC 27. The sequence goes on along the minus strand of NZ_KI973178.1, from coordinate 1,966,444 downwards.
GTACGCTAGCCCCCTGCTCCACTGCCCGGGATTTTACAGCTGAGGCGATTTGCGACGGCGCATGCAGCGCCAGATCGCTGGTCATTAGCCCCAGCGTGCGGGTACGTTTCCCGGCCAGCTGCTGCGCGCCACGGTTAGGCACATAGTGTAGCGCCGCCATGGCCTGCCGGACCTTTTCCCGCGTACGGGCAGAAACGTGTTCTGCGTCGTTAATCACCCGGGAAACGGTCTGATAGGAAACGCCCGCCACGCGGGCAACGTCATAAAGAGTGATCGCTTTCATACATTCTGGCGTCGTAAAAAGAGAAGTCTCTATTCTGACACAGTTACGCCATCATAGCCTGTGAGCGCTTCGCAAAATTAAACAATCCGCTCCGGCCGCGCGGCTTTCTGAATGCGCGGTCCCTGACGAAACCACGGCAAACAGAGCTGGATCAGCGGGCCGATGGTTAATGCATACAGTACGGTTCCAACGCCAAACGCTCCCCCGAGGAGGTAGCCGACGATCAACACGGTCACCTCGATCGCGGTACGCACGCTGCGGATCGACCAGCCCAGCCGGGCATGTATGCCGGTCATCAGACCGTCGCGCGGGCCTGCGCCAAAACCCGCGCCGATATACATCCCGGTGGCAAGGGCGTTAACCACAATGCCGGAAACCAGCAGGGTGATGCGCACGGGCAGCGAGGTGAGCTCAGGGATCAGCGCCATTGACGCATCGGCCGCCAGACCAATACAAATCACATTACTGATAGTACCCAGTCCCGGCAGCTGACGCAGCGGGATCCACAGCAGCAGCACCGCGGCCCCGGTTAAAATAATCACCGTGCCGATGCTCATCCCGGTCTGGATGGCGACGCCAAGGTGAAAGACATCCCACGGGTCGACACCCAGATCCGAACGAATAAACATCGCGGTTGAAAGCCCGTACAGGCCTAAACCGACATAAAGTTGTACCAGACGACGTACCATTTTCTCTTCTCCGAAGAACCAGGTTCCATCTTCGGTGAAAATGGCACTATGATTAATGTCCAGTTTTCAAATAGTGGACTGCATATGTCATCACGTCGTTTTGGAAGCCAGTCTCTGGTACGCCTGTTAGGGCACTGGCAGCAAGCCTCTTCCCGCACCCCGCTGTGGCGCCAGCTGGCTGACGCGTTACGCCTGTTAATTCTGGATGGCAGGCTGGCGTTAAACACGCGCCTGCCCGGAGAGCGGGAACTGGCCGCCGCTCTGAGCGTAAGCCGCACCACCATCAGCAGCGCGCTGGCGCATCTGCGGGAAGAGGGTTATCTGGAGAGCCGTCACGGCAGCGGTTCGCGGGCGATCCTGCCAGACCGCCGCGCCGTGCCCACGCTTTCTACTGCCAGCGCGGCGCTGGATCTCTCAACCGCCGCACTCAACGCGGAACCAGAGATCCACCAGGCCTACGCCCACGCGCTGACGGCCATCACGCCGAATCTGGCGCTGACCGGGTACGATCAGCTTGGGCTTCCGGCGCTGCGTGAAGCTATCGCCGCCCGCTACACCGCACGCGGTCTGCCCACCCGGGCAGACGAAGTGATGGTGGTGAACGGCGCCGTCAGCGGCTTCGCCCTGATCTTAAGAATGATGACCGGTCCCGGGGATCGCGTGGTGGTGGATCATCCCACCTACCCGCTGGCGATAGCCGCTATTCAGGGGGCGCTATGCCGGCCCGTGGGCGTCTCGCTGCCTGAAACGGGCTGGGATACCGACGGTTTTGCCGCAACGCTTGCCCAGACAGCCCCGCGTCTGGCCTATCTGATGCCGGATTTTCATAATCCGACCGGACGTTGCATGGATGCCGTGACGCGCCAGACCATAACCGACATCGCCGCGCAGACCCGCACCACGCTGGTGGTGGATGAAACCATGGTCGATCTCTGGTTCGATGTTCCCCCGCCGCCGCCGCTGGCCGCCTTTAACCCGGAGGCCACGGTGATGACGCTGGGTTCCGCAGGTAAAAGCTTCTGGGGTGGGCTGCGTCTCGGCTGGATCCGCGCCTCGTCACGCACTATCGCCACCCTCGCGCAAACGCGCGACACGCTGGATCTGGGCTCGCCGGTGCTGGAACAGCTGGCCACGCTGTGGCTTATCGAAAACAGTGCAACCTTCCTGCCTGCCCGGCGGCAAATGCTGGCAGAACGGCGCGACCGCTGCGGCCAGATGCTGCGGGAACATTTCCCCGAATGGCGGTTTCAGGAAGCGGAGGGAGGGCTTTCATACTGGATTGAATTACCCGGCATGCTGGCGACACAGCTGGCGGCACGCGCCGAAACGACAGGCATCATTATGGGCACCGGCACGCGTTTTGGACTATCAGGCGCGTTTGACCGCTACCTGCGTATGCCCTTCTCACTCAGTTCACCAGAACTTGAAGAGGCATTATTGCGGATCAAACCGCTGTGGCGTGCATTAAATAAAAGTGTAGCGCCAGTAAAACGGAGCCTGGTGTAAATTATTCGCCAGAAACAATAAAAACTGCTGACTGTATCGCATGCAGTCAGCAGTTTTCATGAAGAACAACTTAATGTTGAGGTGGAATCGGGAAGCCTTTCAGCGAAATAATGAAATTATCCCCTTCTTTCTTTATTTTTGCACCGGTATCACACCAGTCAGACGCAATACGAAAGAACTCATCACTTCCTACATTCCAGCCAAGACGAACATGTTTCACGTAGCCGGAACGTAACAGATTGCAGGCCTCGTTGTAGTCACTGGCAGTCGATAGTTGTTGTTTCATTTTCTCTTCTTCAGAAGTTTACGTAGTGCTTTGATTTCTTTAGGAGTAAATGGAGTTACGCTCTCTTCTTCCGTATGCTGATTATCAACATCCTCTTCCGATACTCCCGCCTCTTCTACTGCTTCAAATGCCAGCAGCAGCAGTTTCTCTGTGGTCACGCTTAAATTCTCATTATTGTCTTCCGCATAGTGGCGAAGTCTTTCTTTTAGCGCTTCATCAATTTTAACGTTTAAAACCGCAGTAACCATGATTGTCACATCCTTTCGGAACACGTGTTTAATTTAATACACGAAGATAAGTTTGTTATCCAGATATATATTTTTTAGCTTATGACAGAATAAAGGCATCGGAAAATAAAATGACAGTCTATTATTACAGGTTTATGACATTATTATTTCAGTTAAATGAAGTCTGTATTACACGCCAGGATAGCAGAATCGGTAAAGCAACCGTTGAACAGCTACGGACTGTTGACGCTGGGTTTACCATTAGCGGTGGCGCAGGCTAGGCTGGCGATCGGCAAAGCGGCCTTTGACGGACTAAAGATATCCTGATCGCTGCTCTGTTTGTAGTAACATTGTCGGCATGTGACGCATTCTGACTCTTAATATTGTTCCGGATGACACAGGAGCAGTATGCAATTTGAACTTTTTTGTTACCTAGTGGAAATATGATGCGCTTGTTGGAACTGGCTGATCAGCATAGAAAAGAAGCGAATAAGCTGTTAAATCCAAAGACAAAATCTGCACTCGGTCAGTTTATGACCCCGGCTCCGATTTGTCTGTTCATGGCAAGCCTGTTTGACGACATAAAAGGTGACATCAAGCTACTCGATCCAGGCTGCGGAGTGGGGTCGCTCTCTGCGGCGTTCGTAGAACGAGCGTTGCGCCTTGATGTCGACAAGATGGAGCTCGACGCCATCGACATTGCAGAAGTGATGCTTCCGTATCTTAGCAAGACACTGAAAGCCTGTGATGAGGCTGCAAATGGAAAATTAACCCATAAAATTAGTAAGGTAGATTACATACTTGAGGCAAGTCTGGCTAAAAATATTTCGACCAGTGAAGAGCCAGGGACTTATAGCCATGTGATTATGAATCCCCCTTATAAAAAAATTCTCTCGTCGAGCGCTCACCGGGCCTCTTTACGCAATGCAGGCATAGAAACGGTCAACCTATACTCTGGGTTTGTGGCGTTAGCTTTGAAACAGCTGAAAAAGGGAGGAGAATTAGTGGCGATTATTCCACGCTCTTTCTGTAATGGCCCTTACTATCAGCCTTTCCGCGAGCTTTTACTCTCTGAAACGTCCATCAAGCACATCCACATTTTCGACTCCCGTAATGCGGCTTTTGCTGAGGATGAAGTGCTTCAAGAAAATATCATCATTCACTGTGTTAAAGGCGTTCCGCAGGGGCAGGTTATTATCACCTCCAGCCCAACGTCAGATTTTCATCTTGATGAAGAATCCGGGCAAATCACGGCCACCGATATGACGCAGCGCAAGGTGTCGATAGACAAAATAGTTAACCCAGCAGACAAACAAAAGTTCATTCATATCGCTGCAAGTCCCAGAGAACAGGACATAATCGAGAGATTATCCCCTTTTACAACAACTCTGGACGAGCTTAATGTTCAGGTTAGTACTGGGCCGGTAGTTGACTTTCGCCTTAAAAATGACCTCAGAGAAAGAATGGACTCCGGGTCAGTGCCGCTACTTTTTCCTCAGCATTTGAACGGCAAAGTGAATTGGCCCCTTGATGGGAAAAAACCTAATGCAATTAGGGTTTCCGAATCATCACGTCCCTGGTTATGGAAAAACCAGGGCTACTTCCTGATTTTAAAAAGATTTAGCAGCAAAGAGGAAAAGCGTCGCATTGTCGCAACATTATATGACTCCTCACTTCCTGGCGAGTTGATCGGTTTCGATAATAAAACCAATGTCTTCCATATTCAGAAGAAGGGTATGGATGCGGATCTCGCCCGAGGGCTTTATGTCTATCTGAATTGCACTTTGCTGGATAAGTATTACCGTCAGTTTGGTGGGCATACTCAGGTAAATGCCTCTGATTTAAGATCAATTCATTATCCATCAATGCAAGTATTGCGAAAAATGGGTACTGAGTTCGATGATGAAGTGCTTAAACAGAACCAAATTGACGAAATTATTAACAGGGAGTTAGATCTTATGACGAAAGGAAAAATCGCTGACCCGTTGAAAGCGCAGGAAAAAATAGAGCAAGCTCTTGATGTGTTGCGTCAACTTGGAATGCCTCGTGCTCAAATAAACGAGCGTTCGGCTTTAACTATGCTCGCATTGCTTGATCTTCATCCTGATGGCGAGTGGGAGAAAATTGAACGCCCAATGTTGGGTGTGACACCGATCATGGATTGGTGTAGAGACGTTTACGGAAAAGAGTACGCCCCAAACACGCGTGAAACCTTCCGTCGACAAACGCTCCATCAGTTTTGTGATGGCGGAATAGCTATATACAATCCGGATAAACCCGAACGCCCCGTTAACTCCCCTAAAGCTTGCTATCAGATAGCGCCTGAACTGCATACCGTGTTATTAAACTATGGTTCTGCCAAATGGGAAACAGCGCTTGAAGAACATATGGGCAACGTACCGACCTTAGTTGAGCAGTATGCCATGGCGCGAAAAATGGAAATGGTGCCATTAAAGCTGAATGACGGTACTGAATTAGAATTAAGCCCCGGTGCGCATAGCCAGCTCATCAAGGATATCATCGTTGAGTTTGGTCCTCGTTTCGCTCCTGAAGCAGAAGTTATTTACATCGGAGATACTGGCGCGAAGGAAGATCATTTTAGAAAAGACCGACTTGCAGAACTGGGAGTAAGTGTTGATCGAAAAGGTAAACTGCCCGATGTTGTTCTTTATTGGCAAAAACGCAACTGGCTACTTTTAATTGAATCAGTTACTTCCCACGGGCCCGTCGATGGAAAGCGTCACGGTGAGTTAGCAAAATTATTTGCTTCTGCTAAACCCGGATTGGTTTACGTTACAGCCTTCCCCGACCGGAAAGTGATGGCAAAATATCTGATGGAATTATCCTGGGAAACAGAGGTCTGGGTAGCTGATGCTCCAACCCATATGATCCACCTGAACGGCGATCGATTCCTTGGACCCCATATTTAAACCGAAAACGTCATCTTCGATTAAGGGAGCCGGATATAATCGGCTCTATATCAGAATGATTGTTGGCAAAGAGATGAGGTTTTAAGCTATACGGCTTAGCGTAAGCTCAAATGGGTGGGGGCCCTGCCAGCTACATCCCGGCACCCACGTCGTCTGCCCTGGCTGCTTCCTTCCGGACCTGACCTGGTGAACAGAGTAGCGTTGCGGGAGAACCAACAGAGCCCCCATTGAGAGCGTTGATAACCAACGCGCTGGCGCATTATCCCTGTGGAGCACCTCAATTGCAAGCCGCTGGCAACCGGATGCTGGATTATTGCGCAAACTGCCCCGACAATCTTCTTTATCTTCGTATAACATTACCCTTCGCTGATTTCCCGCAGGAGTAACAATGGACGAACATGACACTTTCCCACAGCGAGTGTGGCAAATCGTAGCCTCGATCCCGGAAGGCTGTGTCACGACCTATGGGGAAGTCGCCCGGCTGGCGGGTTCTCCGCGCGCGGCGCGTCAGGTAGGCGGCGTGCTGAGGAGGCTACCGGAAGGAAGCTCGTTACCGTGGCACCGGGTCGTCAATCGCCATGGCGCCATTTCCCTCACCGGGCCAGACTTGCAGCGCCAGCGTCAGGCATTACTCTCAGAAGGGGTGCAGGTGTCCGGGGCAGGACAGATTGATATGCAGAAGTATCGCTGGGAGTACTGACGCCCTCTCCCGTCAACATGGAGAGGGCGAAAGAGAATTACAGCTGTGTTGGCGGTGTAGGCAGAGTCGGCTGATTGGTCTGCGTTGCAACAGGTACTTCAGTTTGCTGCACCGGTACCAGGGTCAGGTCGATTTTGGTGCCGCCTTTGTTGACCGCTTCCTGCACGGTATCGGTGATAAAGACCAGCTTATCGTTGATCGTTACCGCCGCGCTCAGGAGGATACGCGCATTGGGTTGCACGTCAGACGGGTTGTACGGCAGCACAAAGCTGAACGGCGCCTGTTTACCCTCTGTACGAACCGCGCGCTGCGCAAGCACTTTGGACGGCGCATCCGCCAGGGAAGCATCAGACAGCGTGACCGTTAAAACCGCATCCGGCGGCAGCGCAACCTTCTGTTTGATCCAGATCGTACCGGAAACATTTGGCTGCTGAATAGCTTGCTGTGAAAGGGTGTTAATCCCGTTTGCGCTTGCTGTTGGCACCGGTACATCGGCACTCTTACCAGCACAGGCGGACAACGCTACCGCAATTGCTACACCACTGAGCATAGGCACGAGTTTCATTGAAGTCTCCTTATCATCAATGCACCAGCGGGATCGATCCCATCTGATGTCGTTTTATTCACATAACGAATACAAGTGTGGCACAAATCACGGATTTATGCCTAATTTCGTCCGGATATTAAGATTATTCTACCCATCGGACCACTTTCATTTCTGGGTTATACTCAGCGTATCTTTCGCCACGGCGTTTATTGAGGACCACTATGAGTCAGGCACTGAACAATCTGCTGACATTACTGAACCTGGAAAAAATAGAAGAAGGGCTATTTCGCGGACAGAGCGAAGATTTAGGCTTACGCCAGGTTTTTGGCGGCCAGGTCGTGGGGCAAGCGCTGTATGCCGCCAAGGAGACCGTCCCGGCAGACCGTCTGGTGCACTCGTTTCACAGCTACTTTTTACGCCCCGGTGACAGTGCTAAACCGATTGTTTACGACGTGGAAGTTCTGCGTGACGGTCAAAGCTTCAGCGCCCGTCGCGTGGCGGCCATCCAGCATGGCAAACCCATCTTCTACATGACCGCCTCGTTCCAGGCGCCAGAGCCGGGCTATGAGCATCAAAAAAAGATGCCGTCTGCCCCGTCGCCGGACGATCTGAAATCGGAAACCGAAATTGCCCGCGCTCTCGCGCATCTGCTGCCGCCGCAGGTAAAAGAGAAGTTTCTGTGCGATAAACCGCTGGAGATCCGCCCGGTCGAATTTCATAACCCAATGAAGGGGCATACCGCTGAGCCCGCCCGTCAGGTGTGGATCCGCGCCAACGGCAGCGTACCCGCAGATTTACGCGTGCATCAGTACCTGCTGGGGTATGCGTCGGATTTCAACTTCCTGCCGGTTGCGCTACAGCCGCACGGTGTGGGCTTCCTCGAAAAAGGGATGCAGGTAGCCACAATTGACCATTCCATGTGGTTCCACCGTCCATTCGATATGAATGAATGGCTGCTTTACAGCGTGGAAAGTACCTCTGCGTCCAGCGCGCGCGGCTTTGTACGCGGGGAGTTTTACACTCAGGATGGCGTGCTGGTGGCTTCTACCGTGCAGGAAGGTGTGATGCGTAATCGCGGGTGATGTAAAAAGAAAAAGCCCGGTGGCGCTGCGCTCACCGGGCCTGCGAATTGTGCTTTTTCAGGCCGGGTAAGGCGAAGCCGCCGCCCGGCAAAAGCACTCAAACTATGCGTTGTACGCATTCTCGCCGTGGCTGTTGACGTCCAGGCCTTCGCGCTCCTGCTCTTCCGGCACGCGCAGCCCAACGGTCATATCAGCCAGCTTGTAACCGATAAAGGCCACAACACCGGACCAGACAACGGTGATCGCGATGCTTTCCAGCTGTACCAGCACCTGATGCATCATGGTCACGCCTTCTGCGTAACCCACACCGCCCAGAGATTGGGCAGCAAAGATACCGGTCATGATACAGCCGACGATGCCGCACACACCGTGTACGCCGAATACATCACACGGATCGTCAACGCGCAGAACACGTTTCAGTGCGGTAACGCCCCACAGCCCCGCCAGTCCTGCGACGATACCGATCAGCAGCGCACCGCCCACGCCCACGTAACCGCACGCTGGCGTAATACCTACCAGACCGGCAATCGCCCCGGAACAGGCACCCAGCAGCGATGGCTTGCCGCGAACGGCCCACTCGCCAAATACCCATGAGAGGATAGCGCCGGCGGTTGCCACAACGGTATTCACGAAGGCCAGCGCGGCGATTTCGTTAGCGGCGCTGGCTGAACCTGCGTTGAAGCCGAACCAGCCAAAATAGAGGATGGCGGTGCCGGTAAAGACCATCGGCAGATTGTGCGGCTTAAATGCTTCCTTCCCGAAGCCCACGCGCTTACCAATCAGGTATGCGCCTACCAGACCTGCTACCGCGGCGTTGATGTGCACAACGGTACCGCCCGCAAAGTCCAGCGCGCCATGGGAAGCCAACAGACCACCTCCCCAGACCATATGCGCAATCGGGATATAGGAGAGCGTCAGCCAGACCACCACGAAAATCAGTACCGCAGAGAAGCGGATACGCTCAGCCAGCGCGCCCACAATCAGCCCCACGGTGATGCAGGCGAATGAGCCCTGGAACGCGACATGAATATACTGATAAAAACTGCCCATCACCGCGGTCAGTTCGATATTTTTCAGCATCGCCCAGTTAACATTGCCGAAGAAGGCGTTGCCCTCCCCGAAGGCCAGCGAGTAACCGTAAACCACCCACAGCACACACACCAGCGCGAACGTGACGGCAACCTGCGTCAGCATGGAGAGTACGTTCTTGCCGCGGATCAGGCCGCCGTAAAACAGCGCGATCCCCGGAATCGTCATGAACAGCACCAGCGCGGTGCAAATCATCATAAAGGCGTTATCGGCTTTGTCTGCCACAGCAGGTGCAGCCATTGCCAGGCCCGGCAGCAGTGCCAGCGAACCCAGACCTGTTTTCATTGTTGCTTTCTTCATTTTCTCGATCCCTATCACTGTGTGCCAGGAGTTACTTACAACGCCGCTTCGTCAGATTCGCCGGTACGGATGCGAATGACGCGCTGTAGTTCGGCAACGAAAATTTTGCCGTCGCCAATTTTTCCGGTGTAGGCTGCTTTGCTGACGACATCAATCACCTCATCAAGCTGATCGTCGGCAATCGCCACATCAATCTTCACTTTTGGCAGGAAGTTAACGCTGTATTCCGCCCCGCGATAAAGCTCGGCATGACCTTTCTGACGCCCAAAGCCTTTCACTTCGGTGACAGTCAGTCCCTGAATACCCATGGAAGACAGCGCTTCACGCACGTCTTCGAGTTTGAATGGTTTGATTACCACCGTAACCAGCTTCATATATCCCCTCCAGTCAGAATTCGGTAATGGCCGCAGCTAACACGAAAGGGATATTGCAAAGGGTGTGCCAGAAGTGAAAGGTGAGGAGGAAAGCGCCGCGGCGCGCATGCGCCGGGTAGGGATGAAAAAAAACGCACCATGGCAGTGCAGGGTGCGTTTCAGTTTTGCACCAACGGTTAAGTCTGTTAGCGCATTGCCTTGTTATGGTGCATCAGGCGCTGAGTGACTCTTCCTCGCGCTCGCTGGCGGCCAGTTCGTCGCCTGCCAGCTGCAACTGATACATCTGCCAGTAGCGTCCTTTTGCCTCAAGCAGCGCTCTGTGCGTCCCCCGTTCAACGGCCTGGCCACGGTGCAGCACCAGAATGGTATCGGCATCGACGATGGTTGAGAGGCGGTGGGCGATCACCACCAGCGTAGTGCGATCCCGCACGGCAGCCAGCGCCTGCTGGATCGCCTGCTCGGTACCGGAGTCAATGCTTGCGGTCGCTTCATCCAGAATTAACACCTGTGGCGTCTCAATCAGCACGCGCGCCAGCGCAAGAAGTTGCTTTTGCCCGACCGAGAGATTATTGCCCTGCTCACCCAGCCGGGTATGGATCCCCTCGCTTAACCCGCGCGCCAGATCCGCAAGCTGCACCGTTTCCAGCACCTCCCATACCTGCTCAGGCGTGAAAGGTCGTCCCAGCGTCACGTTGGCATAAAAGGTATCCGCCAGTACCACCGGATCCTGCTGCACCATCGCGACGCCCTTACGTAACGCGTTGTGGCTAAGCGCGGCAAGCGGCCGTCCGTCCAGACGGATCTCCCCCTGCGTCAACGGATAGTAGCCCATCAGCAAACTGGCGAGCGTGCTTTTGCCGCTACCGGTATGCCCAACCAGGGCGACAAAACCGCGCGACGGTACCTCGAGGTTGATATCCTGCAAGACAAGCTGGTCGTCGCGGTAGGCAAACGAGACATGATCAAACGCTATGGATCCACTTTCCAGCGGGCGTTCGTCATCGCCATAGGTCTGACGCGGCCTGTCCATCAGCTCGAATACACGTTCGCCCGCGACCACTGCCTGTTGCAGCATCGATTGCTGCGTGGTGAGTTCAATCAGCGGTTCGTTAAGGCGTCCAAGGTAGCTGATAAATGCGTACAGTACCCCCACCTCGATGGTTCCGCGCGTCGTCAGGCCAAACAGCATCAACAGCCCGCACAGCACCAGCGCAGAGAAGAGGCTCAGCAGCGGGCGTAACAGGAAGCCATCCAGCCGTAACGTCTGCATCCGCGCCATATAGTGCGAGCGGCTGGCTTCTCCCATTCGCTCGCCAAAACGCGCCTGCTGGCGAAACTGCTGGATAACGCTCATGCCGTTGATCACTTCGTTGAAGCCATCATTGATATCTGCGAGGTAAGCGCGCACGCGACGAACAATCGGCGTGCTGTAGCGCTGGTAAATTACCATCACAATCAGCACCGCCGGGAAAATAGCGATCGCCACCAGCGCCATACGCCAGTCCAGGCTGAACATCGCCACCAGCATCGCGCCAATTAACGCGGCACTGCGCAGAACCGTTGCGACAACGGTTACATAGAGGTCGCGGATCACCTCGGTGTCATTGGTGACGCGCGAAATAACCTGTCCGACCGGCTGGGTATCAAACTCGCTCAGCGGCTGGCGCAGCGCGGCATCCATCACATCCGTGCGTAGCTGCTGGACCACGCCCACGGCGGCCCGGTTAAACAGCAGCGACTGCGCATAGTGCAGCCCCGCCGCCGTCAGCTGTAGGCCGACATACGCCACGCCCAGCCCCGCCACCAGCCCCAGCGGCAGATAGTTTTTCGCCACCATATTGTCGATGAAATAGCTGATAAGCAGCGGACCGGTCACCTCCGCAATCGCGGCGATCCACAGCAACAGCACGGCGATGGAAAGCGGTTTGCGCCACGGCGAGCCATAGGCCAGCAGCCGTTTTAACGTCGGCCACATCTGTCCAAACTTACGCATCGGCGACCTCCTCATCCAGCGCGGCTTCAAGCTGTTGATAGCGGTACATATCCCGATACCATCCGGTCTGCGCGGCGAGCTGCTCATGCTGACCACGCTGAGCAATATGCCCGTGCTGAAGCACCAGAATTTCACTGGCTTCGGTAAGGGCCGACAGACGGTGCGCGCTGATGATGACCGTGCGCCCCTCTCCCCACTGGCGAAGGTTATGCAAAATTTGATGTTCAGTACGCCCGTCAACTGCGGACAGCGCATCATCCAGTATCAGGATCTCAGCATCCAGCAGCAGCGCGCGGGCAATAGAGATACGCTGTTTTTGTCCGCCGGAGAGCATAACGCCCCGCTCACCCACTTCCGTATCGTAGCCCTGCGGCAGGCGCAGAATATCCTCGTGGACGCTGGCCAGACGCGCCACGTGCTCGATCTGGTCCTGTGTCGCCGTCGGACACCCGAGCGCGATATTGTTGGCAATGGTGTCTGAAAACAAAAACGGCGTCTGGCTGACGACCGCCAGGCGGCTGCGCCAGTCATCCAGCAGCAGACGTGGCAGAGGGACGTCGTGGAAACGGATATCGCCTTCGCTCACGTCAAAATGGCGCTGAATCAGTGACAGAATGGTGCTTTTACCGGAACCCGTCGGGCCACAGATGCCCAGCATCTGACCAGGACGCAGCGTGAAACTGACGTTCTCAAGCACCGGATGTTCCGTTTGCGGGTAGATAAAGGCGCGGATATCAGCCTTGAGAATACCCGGACCTTCCGATACCGGCTCGCTGCCATCGTTCACGACCGGCACTTCCGCCAGCATGGCGCGGATACGGCTGTAAGCGGCGCTCCCGCGTTCAACGATATTAAACATCCAGGCCAGCGCCAGCATCGGCCAGATCATCAGCCCAAGGTACATCGCAAAGCTGGTTAACTGCCCGAGGGTCATCGTGCCTTGCACCACCATCCAGCTGCCGCCGCCCACTGCCAGCAGGTTCGCCATGCCAATCGCAATATAAATTGTCGGATCGAAACGGGCATCAATACGCGCCACGCGCATGTTTTTCGCGCCGGTATCGGCAGCGTCGGCGGCAAACAGCGCGGACTGGCGGTCTTCCAGACCAAACGCTTTAATCATGCGGATGCTGGTCATGCTCTCCTGGGTGCGATCGTTCAGCGACGAGAACGCCGCCTGCGCCAGCTTAAAGCGTTCATGGAGCTGCTCGCCGTAGCGGTTAATTGCCAGCGCCATCAGCGGCATCGGCAGCAGCGCCAGCAGCGTGAGCTCCCAGCTAATTTGCGTAGACATCACAATCAGTACCGCACAGCCCATCACCAGGGAATCCACCAGCGTTAGCACCCCTTCACCGGCGGCAAACACCACGCGGTCTACATCGTTAGTGGCGCGGGCGATGAGATCCCCGGTACGGTGACGCAGATAAAACTCAGGGTGCTGGCGGCTCAGCTGGCGGTAAAAGTCCTCGCGCAGCTCAACGGCAAGCTGATAGGACGCGCCGAACAGCAGCACGCGCCAGACATAACGCAGCAGGTAAACCACCACGGCCGTCAGCACCAGCGTACCGCCCCACATCATCACCCGTGCGGCGGTGTAATGTTGTTCCGTAACGCCATCCACGACGTAACCCACCACTTTGGGCGGGATCAGTTGCAGAATGGCAATGATAATAAGCAGGGCCACCGCGCCGAGGTAGCGTTGCCACTCCCGACGAAAGTACCAGCTTAATTGGGCAAATAATCGCACGCGGTCTTTTCCTGAAGGTATTTTAAGAAGTTATTCAATGGGTAACGCTGTGGTGTATTTAATCTGTTCCATGGCGAAACTGGAGGTGACATCGGACAAGCCTGGTACGCTATTGACCAGCCGCTTGTAGAAATCATCGTAGCGCTTCATGTCTGCCACCTGAACGCGCATCAGATAGTCGTATTCCCCCGCCATGCGCCAGAAGCCGAGCACTTCGGGCATGTCGGAAACCTGGGTGACGAAGCGGCAGTACCATTCGCTACTGTGATGCTGCGTTTTTATCAGGACGAAGGCGGTCAGTCCAAGCCCCAGTTTTTCGGGATCCAGCAACGCCACGCGTCCCAGCAGAATGCCATCATCTTCCAGCTTCTTGAGGCGCTTCCAGCACGGTGTGGTGGTCAGATTAACGGCATCTGCCAGCGCCTGCAAAGAGAGGGTGCAGTCGCTTTGCAGCAAAGAAAGCAGCTTACGATCAATTTTATCTAACATAGCCACCTCGAAGAGAAAATTATTCTCCTTACATTCTATTTTAAAGGTCAGATAGCAACAATTTTTTCTGTGCTTTTCGCTATGCTGGGCACAAAATGACAAACGGATAACTACGATGAATAGCACCTGGGTTAAACATGCCATCAGCGAAATAAATGCCGACTATCAGCGCTCGGCAGACACCCACTTGATCCGCCTGTCTCTGCCTGGATTTCCCGGCATTCAGCTTTACCTGAAGGATGAAAGCACCCATCCTACCGGCAGCCTGAAGCATCGCCTGGCGCGTTCACTCTTTTTATACGGTTTATGTAACGGCTGGATTAAAGAAGGCACCACGATTATTGAATCGTCGTCCGGATCAACTGCCGTCTCCGAAGCCTACTTTGCCCGCCTGCTGGGCCTCCCGTTTATCGCCGTGATGCCCTCCTGCACGGCGAAACGTAAAGTCGAACAGATCGAATTTTACGGCGGACGCTGCCACTTTGTGGAAAGCGCCTGCGAAATCTATGCGGCCTCCGAAATGCTGGCCCGCGAACTGAATGGTCACTATATGGACCAGTTCACCTTCGCCGAGCGCGCCACCGACTGGCGCGGCAATAATAACATTGCGGACAGCATTTTCCGCCAGATGACCCACGAGCCGCATCCTGTTCCCTCTTACATTGTCATGAGCGCGGGCACGGGCGGAACCTCCGCCACCATCGGACGTTATATCCGCTGTCAGGGTTATGATACGCAGCTGATGGTGGTTGACCCGCAAAACTCGGTGTTCCTCGATTACTGGCAATCCCGCGATGCCAGCCTGCGCAGCCCCGTGGGGAGCAAGATCGAAGGGATTGGTCGCCCGCGCGTCGAACCCTCGTTCATTCCGGACGTTGTGGATGAGATGCTCCGCGTGCCGGACGCCGCCAGCGTCGCGACGGCGCACTGGCTGGAGACACAGCTTGGCCGTAAAGTCGGGGCTTCCACCGGCACCAATATGTGGGGCGCGCTACAGCTGGCCGCGAGGATGCGCGAAGAAGGCCGTACCGGCTCTGTCGTCACGCTGCTGTGTGACAGCGGGGAGCGCTACCTGGACACCTATTACAACGCAGAATGGGTGCAGGCAACTATTGGCGATGTAGAACCGTGGAAAGCGCAGATTTCGCAGCTGGTGAAATAAAAAAAAGCCAGGCTTTAGCCTGGCTTGCTGGAAGGGTCTCACTATTCGGGGGAATATGGGAGGTTATTTTTGTCCAGCCAATGCGTCAAAAAATGGGACACCGCTTCGTTACGACAGTGTCCGATAACCGGTAAATGCGGGAGCGCGGCGATAAGTTGCGGCATCGCGTTCCCCATAATCAGTCCACGACCCACGCTGCTCAGCATCTCGTGGTCGTTCATGGCGTCACCAAAGGCCATACAGTCCTGCATCGTCAGCCCCAGATGATCGCTCAGCACCGCCAGCGCAGATCCTTTGTTACAGCCCACCGGCAGCACTTCAAGGCAGTCCACCGCCGAGAAGGTCAGGTGCGCCCGGTCGCCCAGCGCCTCGTTAAGCTGAATACGCAGGCGGCAGAGATCGTCGTGATCCCCACAGAAGCAGATCTTGGTCACCTTGTGTGCCGGAATGCGGCGCAAATCGATAAGCTGATATTTAAAGCCGCTGTAAACGTGAGCGTGCAGCAAGGCCGGGATCTCACGCCCGGTAAACCAGCCTTCATCATTAAAAACATGCACGCTGGCCTGCGTATCCCAGGTGCTGTGCAGGACAATGTCCGCCACTTCCGGATTCAGATCCTGACGGTGCAGCATATTGCCGTCGACGGAGTGAATGCGCGTCCCGTTGCCGGTGATCAGGAACGCATCGAGGGCAAATGTTCCCAGCAGATGGCGCATCTCGAGAACATGACGACCAGTGGCAAACGTCAGGGTGACTTCACGCTCGCGCAGGCGCTTAAGTGTGTTCAGGGTTTTCTCCCCTAAACGGTGATCCGGCATTAACAGCGTGCCGTCCATATCAAATGCAGCGAGCCGAGCCATAATTACTCCCGAAATGTGATGCGGTTAACTTGTGCATCAGTATTACGTGAGATATACGGAAGTAATAGTGAATAGATGATAATTATTGTTCCGGGTTTTTCATGCGCCAGCTTAATCGTCTTAACCAGTATCAGCGTCTGTGGCACCCCTCCGCCGGCGCACCGCAGCAGGTTACCATCAGTGAACTTGCCAGCCGCTGCTTTTGCAGCGAGCGACATGTTCGCACCCTGCTGCGCCAGGCGCAGGAGGCGGGCTGGCTAAGCTGGCACGCCCGCTCCGGACGAGGTAAGCGTGGGGAATTACGCTTTCACGTCACCCCGGACTCGTTGCGTAATACGATGATGGAAGAGGCCCTGAAAAGTGGACAGCAGCACAACGCGCTGGAGCTGGCCCAGCTCGCGCCTGAAGATTTGCGATCGCTGCTGCATCCGTTTATGGGCGGGCAGTGGCAGAACGATACGCCGACGCTGCGTATTCCCTACTATCGCTCGCTGGAGCCGCTTCAGCCGGGGTTTCTCCCTGGCCGGGCGGAGCAGCATCTGGCGGGACAGGTATTCTCTGGTTTGACGCGTTTTAATGGTACCAGCAGTGAACCCACGGGCGATCTGGCGCATCACTGGGAAATCTCCGCTGACGGCCTGCGCTGGCATTTCTACATTCGCTCCACCCTGCACTGGCATAACGGCGATAAAATAGAGACGGCACAGCTCCGGCAAAGCCTGACGGCGCTGTTATCGCAGCCCGGCTTGGGCACGCTTTTCCGCAGCGTCTTACGTATCGAAACCACGCATCCGCAGTGCCTGACGTTTATTCTCCATCAACCTGACTACTGGCTGGCGCACAGGCTGGCAACCTACTGTAGCCGTCTGGCGCATCCCGATTACCCCGTGGTGGGCAGCGGTCCCTTTCGACTGAGCGTTTTTGAGCCTGAACTGGTGCGTCTGGAAAGCCACGAGCAGTATCACCTTGGCCATCCGTTGCTTAAGGCTATCGAGTACTGGATCACGCCCCAGCTTTTTGACTACAGTCTGGGCACCAGCTGTCGCCACCCGGTGCAAATCGCCATTGGCGAGGCCGACGAGCTGGCCAGCCTGCGGCTGGTGAGTAACAGCACCAGTCTGGGTTTCTGCTACCTCACGCTGAAACAGAGCCCACGTCTGAGCGAACTTCAGGCAAAGCGGCTGATTAATATCATTCATCTCTCAACGCTGCTGCACACGCTTCCCCTGAACGAAGGGCTCATCACCCCTACCGAGGAACTGCTTCCCGGCTGGGCGATCCCCCAATGGCCTGATTTAACCGACGTTGCGCTGCCAGAGGCATTGACGCTCGTCTACCACCTGCCGGTTGAGCTTCACACCATGGCCAGCCAGTTAAAAGCATACCTTGCGCGGCAGGGTTGTGAACTGACCGTCATCTTTCACGACGCCAAAACGTGGGACGGGTGCCAGCAGCTTGCCGATGCAGACATCATGATGGGAGACAGACTGATTGGCGAAGCGCCAGCGTACACGCTTGAGCAGTGGCTCCGCTGCGATGCGCTCTGGCCGCATCTGCTGAGCGCACCGGCATACGCCCATTTGCAGGCCACGCTGGATGCGGTGCAGACGCAGGCCGACGAACGTGACCGACACGCAGGACTTCAGGCTATCTTCAGCCGGTTAATGGAGACAGCCGTCCTGACGCCGCTCTTTAACTACCAGTATCAAATCAGCGCGCCTCCGGGCGTCAACGGCATACGCCTTAACACTCGCGGCTGGTTTGACTTCACCGAAGCCTGGCTTCCTCCCCCAAACGCGTGAAGAAGCTGGTCGCCGCTTTAGCCAGGCGTTAACATGACGCTTTTACTGTAACTGTCGAGATGATCTATGAAACGTGCCGTCGTCGTGTTCAGCGGAGGACAAGATTCCACCACCTGCCTGATTCAGGCGCTTCACCAGTATGATGAAGTGCACTGCGTCACTTTTGATTATGGTCAGCGTCATCGCGCTGAAATCGATGTCGCTCGTGAACTGGCCCTCAAACTGGGCGCCCGCGCTCATAAAGTGCTGGACGTGACGCTGTTAAATGAACTGGCCGTCAGCAGCCTCACCCGCGACAGCATTCCGGTGCCTGATTACGAACCGGATGCCAGCGGCATTCCGAACACCTTCGTACCGGGCCGCAACATTCTCTTCCTGACCCTGACGGCGATCTATGCCTACCAGGTGAAAGCCGAAGCGGTGATCACGGGCGTGTGTGAGACCGACTTCTCTGGCTACCCGGACTGCCGGGATGAATTCGTGAAAGCACTCAATCACGCTGTCGATCTGGGAATGGCAAAAGAGACCCGCTTCGAAACGCCGCTGATGTGGCTGGATAAGGCTGAAACCTGGGCCCTGGCCGACTACTGGGGCAAGCTGGATGTTGTTCGCAACGAGACCCTGACCTGCTACAACGGCATTAAAGGGGACGGCTGCGGGCAGTGTGCCGCCTGTAACCTGCGCGCGAACGGTCTGAATCATTATTTTGCGGATAAAGCGGGCGTGATGGCCGCGATGCAGAAAAAGACCGGGCTGAAATAAGGGCTACCTGACCGTGCTGTCGAACGGTAAGTGTCGACAGCACAGTTATTCCTGAACATTTCTTACGCGATCATCAGCTCCAGCTTTTCGCGCAACTCCCCTTCCAGCGGCAACGCTTTCTGGGTTTTGAGATCGATACAGACAAAGGTGATCAGCGCATCGGCCACCACCTGCCCTTCTGGCTCCAGCGTAACGACCTGGCTCAATACACCACTTTTGCCATTCAGTTGTTGGACCTCACTGGTCACGGTGAGCACATCCCCCAGCACAGCCGGGCGGCGGTAGTTAATGTTGATATTGACGACCACAAACGCGATGTTGTGTGCGGTCAGCCACTGGAAGCTTTCGCTGTTCTCCAGGCCGTCCCAGCGCGCCTCTTCAAGAAATTCAAGGTAGCGGGCGTTATTGACGTGCTGGTAAACATCGAGGTGATAACCACGGACTTTGATTTGTGTCTGCATAGCGCAATAGCCTTTCGTTGTTATAGGTTCAGAGGTCATAACTGGTATGACCTCTTTATCCTGGCAAATATTTGCCGCAGTGCAAGTGATTACGCGATTACAGCGTCAGGTGTGCGAGATTGCGCTCAACCAGCGCGCTGCCCATACCCGGCACCTGCTTGAGATCGTCAAGGGTTTTGAAAGGGCCATACTCTTCACGATAGCTGACGATGGCCTGTGCTTTTTTTAGACCCACGCCATTCATAACGCGGGCAAGATCGTCCGCAGAGGCAGTATTGATACTGACCCGCGTACCCTCGTCCTCAATGGCTTTCGTGCTGGCCGTCGCGTTGGCTTTAACATGACCTTGTGACGTTGCATCGGCCTGGTTTTGTGCAGCCTGCGCTTTAGCCGAGGGGGACGCCGCCAGCGCGCCCGCACTCATCCCGGAAGTGGCAATAGCCAGTGTAATTAACAGTGCTTTGATTCCACATTTCATGCTGTTTTCTCCTTGTTTGTTGACAGCCACGCCACGATAACCGCACGGGAAAACAGGGACAAACAACAGATTGCAGAAATGGAAAAGGCCGCGAAAGCGGCCTTTAGTTTTTGCAGAGCGTTACTAAAATCTGCGAGCAGATACGTAATTATTGCTCCTGAGTGACCACATCACCCAGTTTGATTTTGGCTTCTTTACGCAGGTTGCTCATCATCGCTTCGAAAGCAATCTGGGCATTGTTCTGGGTAATTCCCTGAACCATGGCCTTCTTCTGCGCGTCTGGCAGCGTACCGGCTTTTACTTCATCCAGCGCCAGAAGCACCACGTTACCCTGCATATCGGTCGTGGTGCCAAAGACAGGTTTGTCTTTCGCCGGCAGGCTCAGGCCAAACGCCGCCTGGCTGACAGGATCCTGACCGGTACGGCTCAGCGTTTTTGCTTCGCCAAAGCTCAGGCCAGCCGCTTTCAGCGCATCGTTCTTACCGGCTTTCAGATCGGCCAGAATTTTCTCTGCATCCAGTTTTGCCTGCTGTGCCGCTTTGTTGTGTTTGACCAGCGCCACCACCTGATCTTTCACTTCCGCCAGGGGCTTCACTGCCTCGGCTTTGTGCTCGCTGACGCGCAGTACGAACGCACGGTCACCGTCAACGGTAATGATGTCTGAGTTGCTGCCCGGCGTACCGTTCTCACCGACCAGACCACCATTGAAAATGGCATCTGAAACTGGTTTGAAGTTCAGTTCTTCCGGCAGGTTTTCGTGGCTGAACCAGCCCGTCTCAACCGCTTTAACGCCAGCAGCCTGCTCAGCACCCGCCAGTGATTCGTTGTCGTTGCTTGCGGCATCGCTCACTTTCTGTTGCAGAGCATAGAAGGCGTCCAGCGCTTTCTCCTGCTTCACTTTCGCAGCGATATCATCACGAACGTCAGCCAGCGGCTTGGTTTTCGCCGCCACAACATCGTCCAGACGCGCCACCAGGAAACCAACGGAGGATTTGATTACACCAGACAGTTGGCCTTTCTCTTTCAGGCCTGCATTTTTCAGCTCGTCCGGGGTAGTGGACTCTTCCAGCCAGCCCATATCACCGCCGTTTTTGGCAGAAATAATGTCGGTGGATTTTGCTTTCGCTAAGGTGGCGAAATCAGCGCCTTTGTTCAGCTCGTCCAGCACGGCTTTCGCTTCTGCTTCCGTTTTGGTCTGGATCACGCTGTAACGGTTACGCTGCGGCTGAGTGAACTGATCCTGATGCTGGTCGTAATAAGACTGGATCTCGGCGTCAGTCGCGTTTTCCTGCATCGCAGCTGCATCCAGCTTGATATAGCTTACGCGGAACTGTTCCGGAGAGATGAAGTTGTTCTTGTTTTGCTCGTAGTAAGCATTAACTTCAGCGTCGCTAACCTGCTGTTTCGCTGCCAGTGCGTTGACATCAATCGTCGCTTCACGCACCACGCGTTGCTGCGCCACCAGTGCCGCCAGCTCTTCAGTTTCGCCTTTCAGCATGAAATCGGTGCCCACCACCGCGTTGATCAGCTGTTGCGTGGTCAACTGGTTACGCAGCGCCTGAGCGTACTGGTCAGCCGTCATACCCATCTGGTTAACAATGCTGTTGTAACGCGCGTTGTCGAACTTCCCATTAGACTGGAAAGCCTGCGTCGAGAAGATGGCTTTTTTAACCTGCTCATCGCTGATGCCCAGACCCAGGCTTTTCGCGTACTGATCCAGCAGCGCTTCGTCGATAAGGCGGTTCAGCGTCTGCTGACGCAGGTTTTTCATATAGCCTTCGTTGGCTGCAAGTTCAGAGTATTGGTCGCCCAGTTGCTGCTGCATGCGGTTACGTTCACCAGCAAAAGCGTTCTCGAACTGCCCACGGCTAATTTCCTGGCCATTCACTTTTGCGGCGTAGTTCGCGCCACCGCCGATGAGGTAACTACTCACACCGGTCAATATGAACGACACGATAATGATACCGAAAATAATCTTGAGCACGAGACTGTTAGCAGCCGTGCGTAAGCTGTCCATCATGGTGTAACAACACTCCGCTGTAGGTGACTGGTTACCTGACGCTGACGGAAAATCCTGACCGTCGCGCGTAAAGGCGTATTGTGACAAGAAAACAGGGCAATTGTCAGCCCACAACTCGCATAAACTCGCACAAATCAGGTCTGGACAAACAAAAAAGGCACATCAAACGATGCGCCCTTGTACTTTTCAGCTTCCCTGGAGCGGGAAAGCAATCAGTTTACTGCGTCTTTCAGCGCTTTACCTGCACGGAAACCCGGCACTTTAGCGGCAGCAATGGTGATCTCTTTACCGGTCTGAGGGTTGCGGCCAGTACGGGCTGCACGCTCTTTAACCGCAAAAGTACCGAAGCCTACCAGTGCAACGTCGTCCCCAGCTTGCAGAGATTCAGTAACAGAAGCAATTAAAGCATCTAAAGCACGTCCCGCTGCAGCTTTAGAAATATCAGCACCCGCAGCAATTTTGTCAATCAGTTGAGATTTATTCACTGTTCTCTTCCTCTCTTTATAATTTATATCGCACCTGAATCCTTCACAGCGCGACCGCGCAGCAGTTATATCAGTCCTGCTATGACCTTACAACACCCGTTGTTGATGGCTAACCCAATCAGCAATCTAAATTAGCTATACAAAAAAAGGCTGGCAAGTACGAAATGACTTACCAGCCTTGTTTTTATTGGCGCTCTTTGCGCGAGGTCACTATTTTGCGGTTACAACCTGCATTCCGGACGGTTCATTTTGCAGTGCGAGAGTCAGAACTTCCTCAATGCGTTTCACCGGATGGATCTGCAAATCGGCAATAACGTTGTCCGGAATCTCTTCCAGATCGCGTTTATTTTCGTAAGGGATCAATACGGTTTTGATCCCACCGCGGTGTGCCGCCAGCAGTTTTTCTTTTAACCCGCCGATAGGCAGTACCTGACCACGCAGCGTAATTTCACCGGTCATTGCCACATCAGCACGAACCGGGTTCCCTGTCAGGCAGGAAACCAGCGCCGTACACATGGCAATACCCGCGCTTGGGCCATCTTTCGGCGTCGCCCCTTCCGGAACGTGAACGTGAATGTCGCGTTTTTCGTAGAAATCCGGGTTGATACCCAGTTTTTCCGCGCGCGCGCGCACCACGGTCAGCGCCGCCTGGATGGACTCCTGCATCACTTCACCCAGTGAACCGGTGTAGGTCAGCTTGCCTTTGCCCGGGACACAGGCGGTTTCGATGGTCAGCAGATCGCCGCCCACTTCCGTCCATGCCAGACCGGTCACCTGACCAACGCGGTTTTCGTTGTCCGCACGACCGTAGTCGAAGCGCTGAACGCCAAGGTAAGCATGCAGATTGTCGCCGTTAATCACAATGTGCTTCAGGCTCTTATCCAGCAGCAGCTGTTTCACCGCCTTACGGCACAGCTTAGAGATCTCACGCTCGAGGCTACGCACGCCCGCTTCACGGGTGTAATAGCGAATGATGCCAATAATCGCGCTGTCCTCGACGGTCAGCTCGTTGGCTTTCAGCGCGTTACGCTCAATCTGTTTCGGCAGCAGGTGCTGCTTAGCAATGTTCAGCTTCTCATCTTCGGTATAACCGGAGAGACGGATCACTTCCATACGGTCCAGCAGCGGGGCCGGAATGTTCATGGAGTTGGAGGTCGCCACGAACATCACATCGCTCAGGTCGTAGTCCACTTCCAGGTAGTGATCGCTGAACGCCACGTTCTGTTCTGGATCAAGCACTTCCAGCAGCGCCGACGCAGGGTCGCCACGCATGTCCGAAGAC
This sequence comes from Enterobacter sp. BIDMC 27, assembly GCF_000534415.1. Lineage (NCBI taxonomy): Bacteria > Pseudomonadati > Pseudomonadota > Gammaproteobacteria > Enterobacterales > Enterobacteriaceae > Enterobacter > Enterobacter sp. BIDMC 27. Next base: position 1,942,890 of record NZ_KI973178.1, on the reverse strand, counting down.
ATTTTGTCGATCTCATCGAGCAGGAACAGCGGGTTTTTAACCCCCACTTTCGCCATCTTCTGGATCAGCTTGCCCGGCATAGAACCGATGTAGGTACGGCGGTGACCGCGGATTTCCGCTTCATCGCGTACGCCGCCCAGCGCCATACGGATATACTTACGTCCGGTCGCTTTGGCGATGGACTGGCCCAGAGAGGTTTTACCCACGCCTGGAGGCCCTACCAGGCACAGAATTGGGCCTTTGATTTTGTTCACACGGCTCTGTACCGCGAGGTACTCAAGAATGCGGTCTTTCACGCGTTCCAGGCCGTAGTGGTCGGTATCGAGGATTTCCTGCGCCTGACGCAGGTCTTTTTTGACCTTGCTGCGGGCATTCCACGGAACCTGCACCATCCACTCAATATAGCCGCGCACGACGGTCGCCTCTGCCGACATCGGAGACATCATTTTCAGCTTCTGCAACTCAGCTTCGGCTTTCTCTTTCGCCTCTTTCGGCATCTTCGCCGCGTCGATCTTACGCTTCAGCGCTTCGTTTTCATCCGGCGCATCGTCCATCTCGCCGAGCTCTTTCTGAATGGCTTTCATTTGCTCGTTCAGATAGTACTCACGCTGCGATTTTTCCATCTGCTTTTTGACGCGGTTGCGAATGCGCTTCTCAACCTGGAGCAGATCGATCTCAGACTCCATCATCGCCATCAGGTATTCCAGACGTTCGTTAACGTCGGACATTTCCAGCACGGACTGTTTGTCAGCAAGCTTCAGCGGCATGTGCGCAGCGATGGTATCCGCCAGACGTGCAGGATCGTCGATGCTGTTCAGCGACGTCAGCACTTCAGGTGGGATTTTCTTATTCAGCTTGATGTAGCCTTCGAACTGGCTGATCGCGGTGCGTACCAGCACTTCCTGTTCGCGCTCATCAAGTTCCGGTGAATCAAGGTACTCCGCCTTCGCAGAGAAGTGCTCGCCATCGTCTGACAGAGTGGTAATACGCGCACGCTGTAAGCCTTCCACCAGCACCTTCACGGTGCCGTCTGGCAGCTTCAGCATCTGCAAAATAGAGGCCACGGTCCCGACGGTGAAAAGATCGTTTACACCCGGCTCATCCGTTGATGCTTCCTTCTGCGCGACCAACATGATTTTTTTATCATGATCCATGGCGGCTTCGAGGCAACGGATAGATTTTTCCCGCCCTACAAATAAGGGTATGACCATGTGCGGATAAACCACCACATCGCGCAACGGCAATACGGGGATTTCAATGCGTTCAGAACGCTCAGGATTCATAGAGCTCTCTCTTAGTTTAGTGTCCGCCAGGTAAACTGGTCATGTAACTGTGCTTCACACAACCATTAACATGTAATCCAGTATATGGGGATGTTTCCCATACATTCAACGCCATGAATACGGAAAAAGTAAAGGGGAGATAAAATCCCCCCTTTTTGATTAACTGATTGTATGAAATGGTGAATTATTCGCCAGATGCCTGCTGCGCTTCCGGTTTACCGTAAATCAGTAACGGCTTGGACTGGCCACCAATGACGGACTCGTCGATCACGACTTTTTCAACGTCTTCCATAGAAGGAAGATCGTACATCGTGTCGAGCAATGCTGCTTCTACGATAGAACGCAGGCCACGGGCACCGGTTTTACGCGCCATCGCTTTCTTAGCAATCGCGTCCAGTGCTTCGTCACGGAATTCCAGCTCAACGCCTTCCAGATTAAACAGCGCCTGATACTGCTTGGTCAGCGCGTTTTTCGGCTCTTTCAGGATCTGAATCAGCGCGTCTTCGCTCAGTTCGTTCAGGGTCGCCACAACCGGCAGACGGCCGATAAATTCCGGAATCAAACCGAATTTGATCAGATCTTCCGGTTCAACCTGCGCCAGCAGCTGGCCTTCGTTTGGTTTTTCAGACGTGGCTTTCACCGTTGCGCCAAAACCAATGCCGGAGCCGGTTTCCACACGGTGAGAGATCACTTTATCCAGGCCTGCAAACGCACCACCACAGATAAACAGGATCTTGGAGGTATCAACCTGCAAGAATTCCTGCTGCGGATGTTTACGCCCACCCTGCGGTGGAACAGCCGCAACCGTACCTTCAATCAGCTTCAGCAGCGCCTGCTGCACGCCCTCGCCCGAGACGTCACGGGTGATCGACGGGTTGTCTGATTTACGGGAGATTTTGTCGATCTCATCGATATAGACGATCCCGCGCTGGGCTTTCTGTACGTCGTAATCGCACTTCTGGAGCAGCTTCTGGATAATATTTTCAACGTCTTCACCCACATAACCGGCTTCGGTCAGGGTGGTGGCATCCGCCATGGTGAACGGAACATCCAGCAGGCGCGCCAGCGTTTCCGCCAGCAGGGTTTTACCAGAACCCGTAGGCCCGATCAGCAGAATGTTACTTTTGCCCAGCTCTACGCCATTGCTGGTATCGCCGTTACGCAGACGTTTGTAGTGGTTGTATACCGCCACCGCCAGCACTTTTTTCGCCTGCTCCTGACCAATGACATAGTCGTCCAGGTGGTGGCGAATCTCGTGTGGCGTTGGTAACGCGCTGCGCTCACGGTGCGGCGCGACTTCTTTAATCTCTTCGCGAATGATGTCGTTACATAAATCGACGCATTCGTCGCAGATATACACGGACGGCCCGGCAATCAGTTTACGCACTTCATGCTGGCTTTTGCCGCAAAAAGAGCAGTACAGCAGTTTGCCCGAACCATCTTTGCGTTTATCTGTCATGAGTCCAAACCTCTTTTTAAGTTCTATGTGCCGCACATGACGACGCAAATGCCATTCTCAGACGCAAGCTGCTTACAGGCAACGTTCCGCCCTACCTTAGTATAGCGGCACACTCGCGTCGCGGGCATCAATTACGATGGGTCAAAATGGAGTCGACTAAGCCGTACTCAACTGCCTCTGGTGCAGAGAGGAAGCGATCGCGCTCGGTATCGCGCTCGATCTGCTCGAGAGGTTGACCCGTATGCTGCGCCATAAGTTCATTCATGCGCGCTTTTACTTTCAGAATTTCTCGGGCGTGGATTTCAATATCCGTCGCCTGGCCCTGGTAACCACCCAGCGGCTGGTGAATCATCACGCGGGAGTTAGGCAGGCAGAAACGCTTACCTTTCGCCCCTGCGGTTAACAGGAAAGCCCCCATGGATGCCGCCTGCCCCATACAGATGGTACTGACATCCGGCTTGATGAATTGCATGGTGTCATAAATTGACATGCCCGCCGTAATCACACCGCCTGGCGAGTTGATGTACAGGTAAATGTCTTTTTCCGGGTTTTCCGCTTCCAGGAACAGCATCTGCGCCACGATCAGGTTAGCCATATGGTCTTCCACCTGGCCGGTCAGAAAGATAACGCGTTCCTTGAGCAGACGGGAATAGATATCGAAAGAACGCTCACCGCGTGAGGTCTGTTCAATAACCATTGGCACCAGCGCCATATGGGGTGCAAAGTTATCTCGTTCGCCACTGTATGACATTTCCGTCTCCTGGTTCAAAATTGAAAACACCTGCTGTACTGATTGTAACCTTATGGACGGATTATCAGCCAGTCTCAATCATCGTGATTACATACTAATGGGGGTCGTCATGCCCTATTTCAAGCATAACAACGTTTTGTTGTAACGCTAACACTGAAAGGGCGTTTTAGCACCCTTCCAGGACTAAAGCTGTGATAAAAAAAACCCGTCGCCGGAGGGCAACGGGTTTTTTGTTCAAACTTTAAACCGTCGGGGCGAAATTACGCCTGCTGGTTCATCAGTTCGGTGAAAGAGGTCTCTTTTTCGGTCACTTTCGCTTTCGCCAGTACCGCTTCAACAGCCTGCTCTTCCAGTGCGACGTTGCGCATGTTGTCCATCAGCTCTTTGTTCTTACCGTAGAACTCGATCACTTCTGATGGATCTTCGTATGCAGAAGCCATCTCTTCGATCAGGCCTTTCACACGCTCTTCGTCAGCTTTCAGCTCGTGGGTACGAATCACTTCGCCCAGCAGCAGGCCGACAACAACGCGACGTTTCGCTTGCTCTTCGAACAGCTCGCGTGGCAGTTCCATCGCTTGCTGCTGGTTGCCACCGAAGCGCTGTGCAGCCTGACGGCGCAGAACGTCGATTTCGCTGTCGATCAGGGCAGCAGGAACGTCGATGTCGTTCGCTTTCACCAGACCTTCAATCGCCTGAGACTTCACGCGGTTACGTACAGCGCCGTTCAGCTCGCGCTCCATGTTTTTACGCACTTCGGTACGCAGGCCCGCAACAGAACCATCTTCCACGCCGAAACGCTTGATGAATTCTTCAGTCAGTTCTGGCAGTTCGCGCTCTTCCACTTTCTTCAGGTTGATAACGAACTTCGCTGCTTTACCTTTCAGGTTTTCAGCGTGGTATTCTTCAGGGAAGGTCACGTCAATGGTGAACTCTTCGCCCGCTTTGTGGCCTTTGATACCGTCTTCGAAGCCTGGGATCATACGACCCTGGCCCATCGCCAGTACGAAGTCAGACGCTTTACCGCCTTCGAACTCTTCGCCGTCTACAGAACCGGTGAAGTCGATGGTTACGCGGTCTTCCGCGTCAACAGCGCCTTCTTTCTCTTTCCAGTTCGCCTGCTGCTTACGCAGGGTATCCAGCATGCCGTCAACGTCTTCGTCAGTCACGGAAACGATCGGTTTTTCAACTTCGATAGATTCCAGACCTTTCAGCTCAACTTCCGGGTACACTTCGAACTCTACGGAGTAGGTGAAGTCTTCGCCCTGCTTGTATTCACCTGGAACGTAGTTCGGCGCGCCGGCTGGATTGATTTTTTCTTTGATGATCGCGTCGATAAAGTTGCGGCTCATCAGTTCACCCAGCACATCCTGACGCACGGAAGCGCCATAACGCTGAGCAACAACATTCATTGGTACTTTGCCCTTGCGGAAGCCGTCAATACGTACTTTTTTTGCTACGTTGACCAGCTCGCTTTTCACAGCAGTTTCGATGCTGTCAGCAGCGATAGTAATCGTTACACGGCGGCCAAGGCCTTGAGTGGTTTCAACTGAAACTTGCATCTTGTTACCTCAAAAAAATCACAGTGCTCGGTCAACTCTGAATCTGTCTGTTATACCGGGATGCTCTCTTATGTGCAGATTCACATTCCCTGTCGCCAGAATCATCCCGAAGACATTCAATAAGACGCGGCATTATAGCGGCATCACTTAGGTGAGTCGAGAACGGTTGGAGCATGTTGCTGCGGCTTTTTTCACACTTTAAGGCTATTTTTAGCCTTAAAAACGCGCCATCCGCTCAAAACTCAGACAAAACAAAACGGCCCGAAGGCCGTTTTGACGAAATCTGTAAGCAACATACTGGAAAAACTCCGGCGGTTGCAAATCCGATTTATCAGGCGATGGTGCCTGCACCCCGACAAGGCGGTGATGCGAATACCGTATCCTGTAGCCCTTCCCATTCCTTAATGGTGTAGGTATGCAGCGCCAGCGCATGTACGGTTGTGGAGAGTTCTTCCGTCAAGGTGCTGTAGATCAAGCGGTGTCGGTTCAGGAAACGTTCTCCCGTGAAGCGATCGCTGACCAGAACCACTTTAAAGTGGCTTTCAGAACCTGCCGGCACGTTATGACGATAGCTTTCGTCGACAACTTCGAGAAACACAGGGTTGAACGCTGCCCTTAATTTTTCTTCTATCTGTTCACGTATCATCATGAAATCACTCCTCCGACAACGCTAAGGTGTCACCCATCCCTTTAAATATTAGCCGCTTTTACCGGTTCCATTACACCTTGACAACAAATATTTAGCTTTCGTCTGATTTTCTCATCCAAACGAATGAAGTTCACTATGAGGTTCATACGTTTTGTCACTTACAGGCAGAGAAAAGCGGAAAGGTGGTCAGTTTTCGGACAAGGCGATGAATTTACATGCGTTGACCACTTCCCCTGGCCGTTAGCGATGTTATGATGGCGGCAATTTTTCTCTCTTTGCTTACGATTCGTTGAGAACCCGAAAATGTTAAAAAAACTCTTCTTTCCGTTGGTAGCACTCTTTATGCTCGCCGGCTGCGCGACTCCGCCGACGACCATTGACGTTTCACCAAAAATTACCCTGCCTCAGCAGGATCCAAGCCTGATGGGCGTCACAGTCAGCATTAATGGCGCCGATCAGCGTCAGGACCAGGCGCTGGCGAAAGTGACTCGCGACAACCAGCAGGTCACGCTGACCGCCTCCCGCGACCTGCGCTTCCTGTTGCAGGAAGTGCTGGAAAAACAGATGACCTCCCGTGGCTACATGATTGGCCCAAGCGGCGCGGTTGATCTGCAAATCATCGTGAACAACCTGTACGCTGACGTCTCCCAGGGTAACGTTCGCTACAACATTGCGACCAAAGCCGATATCGCCATCATTGCTACCGCGAAGAACGGCAATAAAATGAACAAAAACTACCGTGCAAGCTATTCCGTTGAAGGCGCATTCCAGGCCTCCAACAAAAATATCGCTGACGCGGTTAACAGTGTGCTGACTGACACCATTGCCGACATGGCACAGGACACCAGCATTCACGACTTCATCAAGCAGAACGCCCGTTAATCCTGCTGACTGACCCGGTGCTTCACCGGGTCAGTTCATAAGAACATGTCCAGTCACTACTTACGTATTTTCCAGCAACCGAAATCAGCTATTCTGCTGATCCTTGGTTTCGCCTCCGGTTTACCCCTTGCGCTCACCTCCGGCACGTTACAGGCGTGGATGACGGTTGAGAACATCGATCTTAAAACCATTGGTTTCTTCTCGCTCGTCGGCCAGGCTTACGTCTTTAAGTTCCTGTGGTCGCCGGTGATGGATCGCTATACCCCACCGTTCCTCGGGCGCCGTCGCGGCTGGTTAGTGATGACGCAGGTGCTGCTGTTGCTGGCCATTGCCGCAATGGGTTTCCTTGAGCCGTCAACACAGCTGCGCTGGATGGCCGCGCTTGCGGTGGTGATCGCCTTCTGCTCCGCTTCGCAGGACATTGTTTTTGACGCCTGGAAGACGGACGTCCTGCCAGCAGAAGAGCGTGGCGCCGGTGCGGCAATCAGCGTGCTTGGCTACCGCCTGGGTATGCTGGTTTCCGGCGGGCTGGCCCTCTGGCTTGCCGACCGCTATCTCGGCTGGCAGGGAATGTACTGGCTGATGGCCGCTCTGCTGATCCCCTGCATTATTGCCACGCTATTCGCGCCTGAACCGAGCGATGTGATTCCGGTCCCCCGCTCGCTGGAGCAGGCCGTCGCCGCACCGCTCCGCGATTTCTTTGGTCGCAATAATGCCTGGCTGATCCTGCTGCTGATTGTCCTTTATAAGCTTGGCGACGCTTTCGCCATGAGTCTGACCACCACCTTCCTGATCCGCGGCGTCGGGTTTGATGCGGGCGAAGTCGGCGTGGTGAACAAAACCCTGGGGCTGTTTGCCACGATCGTCGGCGCGCTGTACGGCGGTGTATTGATGCAGCGCCTGACGCTGTTCCGCGCTCTGCTGATCTTCGGCATCCTTCAGGGCGCATCGAATGCCGGTTACTGGCTGCTGTCGATCACCGACAAGCATATGATCAGCATGGCGACGGCGGTATTCTTTGAAAACCTGTGTGGCGGTATGGGCACTGCGGCATTTGTCGCCCTGCTGATGACGCTGTGCAATAAGTCATTTTCCGCCACCCAATTTGCGCTACTGTCTGCCCTTTCTGCCGTCGGGCGCGTATACGTTGGCCCCGTCGCGGGCTGGTTTGTTGAAGCTCACGGCTGGCCGACGTTTTATCTCTTCTCGGTGGTGGCGGCGGTGCCGGGGATTTTATTGCTGCTGGTCTGTCGCCAGACGCTGGAATATACCCAGCGGACGGAACACTTCATGCCGCGCACGGAATATCAGGCTGCCTATCGGTTTGCCCTGCGTCTGCTGATGGCTGGTTGTCTTGCGCTGGTAGTGTGGCTCGCGGTACTCATCTTGAATGCGACGACCACCTTGTCGCTTCCGTTTGAAACCCAGCTGCTTGATGCAGGGGTGTTACTCGCCATCGTGGGTATCCTGACCGGTGGGATGCTGGATTTCATGTCATTGCGGAAAACGCAGATGACATGAAGTAAAAAGCGAAAGGTTATTTCCCGTTGTAATAACGACACGAAATTATAACGGCGAAATAACCGCCATCGGCAAAAAAAAATATTTGTTGTTTTGTGCGGGATAGCATTCGGAAATTATTGGAGCTTATTTCGCTACGCTATTTTCCGTTAAACGATTCAGCATTCGAAAGATTGAATTTTCGTTTTTTAGTTGTCTTTTTATTGATAATTAATTGTTAATTATTTGTGTATTTTTCACAATGGTTATACCAATTGTCCCTTTTGCGGTATGCTGGGGCACCCTTTCGTTATAACGCCCGCTCCGTGCGGCTTCCCCCGGAAAACGCGACATAATTTGCAACACTTGTGACATGTGCGGCAGAACCCGGTAACACCTTCCTGACACAGGGCTAATGATGTTTACAGTAATGTAACCTTCCCGTAAAATGCCCCCACACTTTAAACGCCACCAGACTCCCGTGGAATTGAGGTCGTTAAATGAGACTCAGGAAATACAATAAAAGTTTGGGATGGTTGTCATTATTCGCAGGCACTGTATTACTCAGTGGCTGCGATTCTGCACTACTAGACCCCAAAGGACAGATTGGACTGGAACAACGTTCATTGATACTGACGGCTTTTGGCCTGATGTTGATTGTGGTTATTCCTGCCATCTTGATGGCTGTTGGTTTCGCCTGGAAGTATCGTGCGAGCAATAAAGATGCGAAGTATAGCCCTAACTGGTCACACTCCAATAAAGTGGAAGCTGTGGTCTGGACGGTACCTATTCTGATCATCCTGTTCCTTGCTGTACTGACCTGGAAAACCACTCACGCACTTGAGCCGAGCAAACCGCTGGTTCACGATGAAAAACCTATTACCATTGAAGTGGTCTCCATGGACTGGAAATGGTTCTTCATCTATCCAGAACAGGGCATTGCTACCGTGAATGAAATCGCCTTCCCGGCGAACACTCCGGTTCAGTTCAAAGTGACCTCCAACTCCGTAATGAACTCCTTCTTCATCCCACGTCTGGGCAGCCAGATTTACGCGATGGCCGGTATGCAGACTAACCTGCACCTGATCGCGAATGAAGCAGGCACCTACGACGGTATCTCCGCCAGCTATAGTGGCCCGGGCTTCTCGGGTATGAAGTTCAAAGCTATCGCTACGCCAGACCGCGCGACTTTCGACCAGTGGGTTGCAAAAGCGAAGCAGTCTCCAAACACCATGTCTGACATGGCGGCGTTCGAAAAAGTGGCTGCACCTAGCGAATACAACAAGGTGGAGTACTTCTCTAACGTGAAACCGAATCTGTTCAAAGACGTTATTGGCAAATTTATGGATCACGGCATGAGCATGGACATGACCCAGCCTGAAGGCGAGCACAACACGCACCAGGGTATGGAAGGCATGGACATGAGCCACGCGGAAACCGCTCACTAAGGGGCCGAGGAAGAAAATGTTCGGAAAATTGACACTGGATGCAGTGCCCTACCATGAACCGATTATTATGGTTACGGTGGCTGCAATTATCATTGGTGGCGCGGCCTTAGTTGGCCTGATCACTTACTTCGGTAAGTGGAGCTACCTGTGGAATGAGTGGCTGACTTCGGTTGACCACAAAAAACTCGGTATCATGTACTGCATCGTCGGTATCGTCATGTTAATTCGTGGCTTTGCGGATGCAATCATGATGCGTAGCCAGCAGGCGCTTGCGTCTGCGGGCGAAGCCGGCTTCCTGCCACCGCACCATTACGATCAGATCTTTACCGCCCACGGCGTTATCATGATCTTCTTCGTGGCGATGCCGCTGGTAATCGGTCTGATGAACGTGGTCGTTCCGCTGCAAATCGGCGCGCGCGACGTTGCGTTCCCGTTCCTGAACAACCTGAGCTTCTGGTTCACGGTTGTCGGCGTTATCCTGGTTAACCTGTCACTGGGTGTGGGCGAATTTGCTCAGACTGGCTGGCTGGCCTACCCGCCGCTGTCGGGAATTGAGTACAGTCCGGGCGTGGGCGTTGACTACTGGATTTGGGCGCTTCAGCTCTCCGGTGTCGGTACCACCCTGACCGGTATTAACTTCTTCGTGACCATCCTGAAGATGCGTGCACCAGGTATGACGATGTTCAAGATGCCAGTATTTACCTGGGCATCTCTGTGCGCCAACGTCCTGATTATCGCGTCGTTCCCAATTCTGACCGTCACCATCGCGCTGCTGACCCTGGATCGCTATCTGGGTACCCATTTCTTCACGAATGATATGGGTGGCAACATGATGATGTACATCAACCTGATTTGGGCCTGGGGTCACCCGGAAGTGTACATCCTGGTTCTGCCGGTGTTCGGTGTGTTCTCCGAAATCGCGGCAACCTTCTCGCGTAAACGCCTGTTTGGTTACACCTCTCTGGTGTGGGCAACCGTATGTATTACCGTCCTGTCGTTCATCGTCTGGCTGCACCACTTCTTCACCATGGGTGCGGGTGCCAACGTAAACGCCTTCTTCGGTATTACCACCATGATTATCGCGATCCCGACCGGGGTTAAGATCTTCAACTGGCTGTTCACCATGTACCAGGGTCGTATCGTGTTCCACTCAGCTATGCTGTGGACCATCGGCTTCATCGTGACCTTCTCCGTAGGTGGGATGACCGGCGTACTGCTGGCGGTACCAGGTGCTGACTTCGTTCTGCACAACAGTCTGTTCCTGATTGCGCACTTCCATAACGTTATCATCGGTGGCGTGGTCTTCGGCTGCTTCGCTGGTGTGACCTACTGGTGGCCAAAAGCGTTCGGTTTCACCCTGAACGAAAAATGGGGTAAACGCGCGTTCTGGTTCTGGATCATCGGCTTCTTCGTGGCGTTTATGCCGCTGTACGTGCTGGGCTTCATGGGGATGACCCGTCGTCTGAGCCAGCAGATCGATCCGCAGTTCCACCCAATGCTGATGGTTGCAGCGGGCGGCGCAGCGCTGATTGCCTGCGGTATTCTGTGCCAGCTGATTCAGTACTACGTGTCTATCCGTGACCGTAACCTGAACCGCGACCTGACCGGTGACCCATGGGGTGGCCGTACGCTGGAGTGGGCGACCTCTTCTCCGCCTCCGTTCTATAACTTTGCCGTAGTGCCGCACATTCACGAGCGTGATGCATTCTGGGAAATGAAAGAAAAAGGTGAAGCGTACAAGCAACCTGAGCATTACGAAGAGATCCATATGCCGAAAAACAGCGCCGCGGGCATGGTCATTGCCGCTTTCGCAACGGTATTTGGTTTCGCAATGATCTGGCACATCTGGTGGATGGCGATTGTTGGCTTCGCTGGCATCGTAATCAGCTGGATTGTGAAGAGCTTTGACGAGGACGTGGACTACTACGTACCAGTCCGTGAAGTTGAAAAGCTGGAAAACCAGCATTTTGACGAGATTTCTAAAGCGGGGCTGAAAAATGGCAACTGATACTCTGGCGCACTCAACTGCCCACGCGCATGAACATGCGCACCATGATACAGGACCGACGAAAGTCTTCGGTTTCTGGATCTACCTGATGAGCGACTGCATCCTGTTCTGCTGTCTGTTCGCAACCTATGCCGTTCTGGTGAACGGCACAGCGGGCGGCCCGACCGGTAAGGACATCTTTGAACTGCCGTTCGTTCTGGTTGAAACCGCACTGCTGTTATTCAGCTCCATCACCTACGGCATGGCGGCTATCGCCATGTACAAAAACAACAAGAGCCAGGTTGTCTCCTGGCTGGCGTTGACCTGGCTGTTTGGTGCTGGCTTTATCGGGATGGAAATCTATGAATTCCATCACCTGATCATGGAAGGTTTCGGCCCGGATCGTAGCGGCTTCCTGTCAGCGTTCTTCGCGCTGGTAGGCACCCACGGTCTGCACGTGACCTCGGGTCTGATCTGGATGGCGGTGCTGATGTTCCAGATCTCCCGTCGCGGCCTGACCAGTACTAACCGTACCCGTATTATGTGCCTGAGCCTGTTCTGGCACTTCCTGGACGTGGTATGGATCTGTGTGTTCTCTGTTGTCTATCTGATGGGGGCGATGTAATGAGTCATTCTAACGATCATGGCGCTTCCCACGGCAGCGTAAAAACCTACATGACAGGTTTCATCCTGTCGATCATTCTGACGGTGATCCCGTTCTGGATGGTGATGAACGGTTCTGCATCTAAGCCGGTTATCCTGGGCGCAATCCTGGTGACCGCGGTGATTCAGATTCTGGTGCATCTGGTTTGCTTCCTGCACATGAACACCAAGTCCGATGAAGGCTGGAACATGACGGCCTTTATCTTTACCGTGATTATCATCGCTATCCTGGTAGTCGGTTCCATCTGGATTATGTGGAACCTTAACTACAACATGATGGTTCACTAAGAGCGGCGAGTATGTTTAAGCAATACCTGCAAGTCACGAAACCAGGCATCATCTTTGGCAACCTGATCTCCGTAATCGGAGGGTTCCTGCTGGCCTCTAAAGGCAGCATTGATTACACCCTCTTTATTTACACGCTGGTCGGTGTGTCACTGGTGGTTGCGTCCGGTTGTGTATTTAACAACTACATCGACATGGATATCGACAAGAAGATGGAAAGGACCAAAAATCGGGTGCTGGTTAAAGGCCTGATTGCTCCTTCCGTCTCGCTGGTGTACGCCACCTTGCTGGGTATTGCTGGCTTTATGCTGCTGTGGTTTGGTGCTAACCCGCTGGCCTGCTGGCTGGGGGTGATGGGGTTCGTGGTGTATGTGGGCGTCTACAGCCTGTATATGAAACGTCACTCCGTCTACGGCACGCTGATTGGTTCTCTCTCCGGCGCGGCGCCGCCGGTGATTGGCTACTGCGCCGTCACGAACGAGTTCGACAGCGGTGCGCTCATCCTGCTGGCTATCTTTAGCTTGTGGCAGATGCCGCACTCCTACGCCATCGCGATTTTCCGCTTTAAGGATTATCAGGCGGCGAACATTCCGGTTCTGCCGGTCGTGAAAGGCATTTCAGTTGCCAAGAACCACATCACGCTCTACATCATCGCTTTTGCCGTGGCAACGCTGATGCTCTCTCTGGGCGGTTACGCCGGATATAAATATCTGGTGGTAGCAGCTGCGGTGAGCGTATGGTGGCTCGGCATGGCCCTGCGCGGTTACAAAGTGGAAGATGACAAGGTCTGGGCACGCAAGCTGTTTGTGTTCTCGATTGTCGCCATCACCTCCCTGTCCGTGATGATGTCCGTAGACTTCATGGTGCCAGATTCACAACACCTGCTGACTTACGTCTGGTAAGAAGACTGATGTAAAAACGCCGGGTTTAGCCCGGCGTTTTTTATTGGTACGGCGTAACCCCTTTCTTTAACAGTATATTGCCGTATTTCGCGGTCTCGCCCGTCACCACGATGGCGTACGCTTTCTGTGCCCGCGCATAAAACGCATAACGGTCAATACGCGTAACCCCCTCCCCTTTCGCCTCACCAAAGAGTGCGTTGCGATAGCGCGCTTCTACCTGTATATCGAGCGTATCCCCGTCGACAGGGGCCATCATCACCAGCGGTGGCGCATAGCTGTCCAGTTCAAACAGCGGTATCACCGCGGCCAGCAAATCGCTGATGAGCAGGCCATCTGCGCGGATCGTCTTTGGCCCCAGGCTGTGCGCGGGAAAGTGAGCATCTGCAAAAATAATCTCGTCACCATGACCCATTTCTGCCAGCGTTTTCAGCAGCTCGGGTGAAATCAGAGGGGATATCGTTTTAAGCACAAGGTTGCTCCTCAGGATAGAAATAACGGTAACGATAGTGGACCCGATCGCGAGCAGCCTCAGCGCTGGCCGTTTCTCCGACGCCCCACCATCCGTACAAAGACGCCCCCAGTACGGTCGTATCAGCCTCTTCAAGAACCTTCACCGGGATCCCAAGCGCATTGGACTTGAGCTGATTCCACAGCATATTGTGGCTACCTCCCCCCACCAGCAGGAGTTCACGCGCCTTAAATTGCGCGATCGCCTCCAGCGCCAGGCATTTTTCTTGCAGATGCACCGTGAGTCCTTCCAGGGCTGCGCGGTAAAAATGGGCTGGCGTTGTGGTGAGCGTAACGCCCTGCCAGCCGGCGAGTGGAGAATCGAGCAGTTGGGTATTCATCGTGACGCCATCCGCGCCGTTCGGAATTGCCGCCGCCTGAGCCAGAATAGTTTCCCAGTCGGTACCAGGCGACCAGAACAGCGCGCGGATCCACTCCAGTACGCCAGACGCCAGATATTGCATTCCCGGATTATAAAGCCCCGTCCGGCTATCCAGTTCGCAGGTCGCACCCGGGTATTGCCCCAGTAAAGCGGTATCAACCTGCGAGGTGCGCGCCATTAAAATCTCCCAGGTACCCGAAGAGAGAACTGGCTCATTAATTCCCGCCCCGGCGCCAAAAAGGGCAAACTGCGTGTCGTGCCCGGCGGAGATCACCGGCACACCGCAAGGCAATCCGAGCCTGGATGCAGCGTCGGGCCGCAATTCACCAATCCTTTCTCCGGGGGAAACCAGCGGCGGGAAAAGGGAATGAGGCACGCCGATCTTGCTTAAGATCGTTTCACTGAAGCGCTGCTGATGCAGATCGAACATCTGACTGGTACCGGCCATCGTGAGATCGGTCGTCATCTTTCCGGTCAGGCGATGGTTGATTAGCGAGGAGATAAAAAGCCAGGCGTGAGCACGCTGTAACAGATCGGGATGGTTGTCCTGAAGCCAGCCTAGCTTATACAACGTGTTAAAACTAAACTGCCCAACGCCGGTGATCTGCTGTAGTTCTGCCGGGGAGCATGAACGGGCAACCGCTTCCATCACCGGCACGGTCCGCGGGCACTTCCAGCTGATGATCGGGTAAAGCAGTTCTCCCCGCTCATCTACCAGTGCGCCATCCACGCCAAAGGTCGTCACACTCATTCCGCACAGGTGATGCTCGCTCAGCGCTGCGCTGATTTTCTGACAACAGACGGCAAACCGTTGCATGATGGCGTCGAGCGACCACTGGTGCCAGGCCGGATTTTCAGCGGCGCTTTCGCTTTCGTTCGCCACCGCGGCGCGCGCCACAATATTCCCTTCGGGATCCAGCGCAATGGCGCGCACGTTCGTCGCGCCACAATCGAGAACCAGAAAACATTTTTTCATCGCGGTCCCCACAGGCTGCCAGCCCGCCGGAGCAGGCTGGCAGGCCGGATTAATGTTTGTATAACGGTCCGTAATTTTCACAGGCGCGGTAATCCTGCCCTTCCGGATCCATACCGTGAGCGCCCCAGGCCGTCGGCCGATAAATCAGCGCCTCCGGTACGTTATGCATGCATACAGGGATGCGCAGCATGGACGCCAGGGTGATGAAATCAGCGCCGACGTGCCCGACGGTTAATACCCCGTGGTTAGCGCCCCAATTCGCCATCACTGAATAGACGTCGCTGAACGGGCCTTTACCGGTCAGGCGTGGGGCAAACCAGGTGGTGGGCCAGGTTGAATCGGTGCGCTTATTCAGAATGTCATGTACGTGTTCCGGCAGCTCAACACTCCAGCCTTCCGCTATCTGTAATACCGGACCCACACCCTTGATGAGGTTTACGCGGGTCATGGTAAATGGCACGCCACCCCGGGTGAGGAAGTTTGATGAGAAACCGCCCCCGCGGAAGTATTCATGCACCGCCGGACACCAGTGGGTTGCGGCCAGGCACGCGTTGGCTTCCTGCTCAGTAATGTCCCAGTGTGGTTTCAGGGTCGGTTTCCCCTCGGCGTCTTTCTGCTCCGCTGTACCGTCCAGCGCCGCCGAGCCGGAGTTGATCAGATGAATAATGCCGTGCTCAGCCCGTCCAGTGAGCTTCTGGCCGGTAACACGCTCAACCGACTCCGGCGACCAGTAGGTGCGTACATCAGCAAAAATCTGCGCGGTGCCGGTCATCAGATGCCCAAACAGCATCGCTACCCCGTTAAGGCTGTCATTTTCCGTCGCCACTACCAACGGCTGGCGAATACCGTTCCAGTCGAAAGAGCTGTTCAGCAGCGCCTCTGCGGTATCGCCATTTGGATACTGATCCGTCCAGTGGCGCTGCCCCTGGAAACCGGACGCAATGGCGTTATAGCCCAGCGATTCCTCCACGCGGCCCATCGCAGCGAGTTTAGGGTTGCCCTGCATCATGTCGCGGATGCACATCGCCATTAGCAGGCTCTCCCGCAGGATCGCGGCATTTTCCTGTTCATTGCGACGATACTGCTCTGCGTTTTTATCCTCGCCGAAACGGAAATGTGCCTTCGCCCAGCTCAGGGCCAGCTCAAGTTCTTGTTCGTCGTAAATCTTATGATCGATGCGGCGACGCAGTTCGGTCATATCCACCGCCTGCACCTTCATCCCCAGCCAGGATTCAAAGAAGTTGTGATCGACAATCGAGCCCGCGATCCCCATTGAGACACCGCCCACCGACAGATAACTTTTCCCCTTCATGCTGGCGACCGCCAGGCCCGCCCGGGCGAAGCGCAACAATTTTTCCTCAACGTCTGCCGGGATGGTCTCGTCGCCCGCATCCTGTACATCGTGGCCGTAGATGGAAAACGCCGGGATCCCTTTCTGGTTATGCGCTGCCAGCGCCGCTGCGAGGTATACCGCCCCCGGACGCTCGGTGCCATTAAAGCCCCAGATCGCTTTCGGGCGCAGCGGATCCATATCAATGGTTTCACTCCCGTAACACCAGCAGGGGGTGATGGTGATCGTCAGACCAACGTGGCACGTGCTGAACTTCTCTTCGCAAGCGGCGGATTCCGCCATTCCGGCAATGCAGCTGTCGGCAATTACGCACTCTACGGGCGTACCGCAGGGGTGGCGTAATTTTTCACTGAGTAGCGCCGCCGTGGCTTTCGCCATGTTCATGGTCTGCTCTTCCAGAGACTCGCGTACGCCCATTCGGCGGCCGTCAATAACAGGTCGAATGCCAATCCGGGGTAACGCTTTTATCGTTTTCATAGCCCTTCCTCACGTTGGTTAACCTATCCGTCTCAGGAGCATAGCCGTGAAAAAGCGCCCGGGCAGCACCGTGAACGGAAAGCGGTGAAATTTGCTAACTCGAATTAGCTTAGGGTTCTCACTAAAAATGAGACAAGATAAATGTGCAGGATCTGTGAGCAGTTTCACGATGAGAGGTCAAAATTCGATCAGTGTCAGGTATTACGATTCAGCAAAATCTAAACATATCGTTTGAATTCAATTAAATAACAAAATACCTTTGCACGACGTCACAATTTGAATACAAATGATTTGGCTAAATTATGACCCTAAAATAGCTTTTAAGGACGAAAGCTAAGTCGAGTTAGCTTAATAACTAAATCACTGTGGCTTGTGATTCATTGCCTTTCCAACACAGGAATTTTGCAATGTCAGAGACTCTTATTCAGATGACGCGCATCACCAAACGCTTTCCCGGCGTGCTGGCGCTGAATCAGGTTGATTTCGATTTACGCCGCGGCGAAGTTCATGCCCTGTTAGGTGAAAACGGTGCCGGCAAATCGACGCTGATGAAAATATTATCCGGTGTTTACCAACCCGATTCCGGTGAAATTCGCTTTGAAGGGCAATCCGTATCATTCAGCGATCCGCTAAGTGCTCAGCACGCAGGTATTACGATTATCCATCAGGAATTTAATCTCTTTCCCGATTTAACCGTGGAAGAGAATATCTTTATTGGCCGTGAATTCTGCAAAAATAGTCGCTGGCAGTTAGATAAACGCGCCCAGCGACAGGCGGTTGAGAAAATACTGCACACGCTGAATTTAAAAATCGCCCCGGACGCCCGCGTCAGTGAATTAACCGTAGCCCAGCAGCAGATGGTGGAAATTGCCAAAGCGATTTCGGTCAATGCCAAAGTGCTAATCATGGATGAACCCACCGCCGCGCTGACCGAAAGTGAAATCGAGAGTTTATTTGACGTCACGCGGATGCTCAAGGCTCAGGGCACGGGGATAGTCTACATCTCGCACCGTCTGGAAGAATTGGCGCTGATCGCCGATCGCGCGACCGTCATGCGCGACGGACAATACATCGCCACCGTAGATTATGAAACGGTTCAGATCGGCGAGCTTATCGCCATGATGGTTGGCCGCAATCTCGATAACATCTACCCAAAACGCCCGCCGCATCAGCGCAGAGAAAAAGTGCTGGAGGTGAATGGCCTGACGCGAAATGGTGTACTGCACGACATCAACTTTACCCTCTGGCGCGGTGAGATCCTCGGCCTCGCTGGCTTAATGGGCGCAGGCCGAACGGAACTGGGCCGGGCCCTGTTTGGCGCCGATGCGATCGACGCCGGTACCCTGACGCTGAACGGCACCCCCACACGGATTAAAGACGTGGCTGACGCCATTGAGAAAGGCATCAGCTATTTAACAGAAGACCGCAAAAAAGAGGGACTCGCCCTCGGCCTTTCCGTTGAGATGAACATTATGCTCGGCAATTACCCGGACTACGCCGGCGCCGCGGGTAATGTCGATGAAAAGCGCTGCCGGGAGTCCAGCCAGAAACTGGTGGATGCGCTGCGAATAAAAACGCCGCATCTGGAACAGGCGGCACTGAATTTAAGCGGCGGTAATCAACAGAAGATCATTATTGCCCGCTGGGTCTGTAAAGATACCGATATTTTAATTTTTGATGAGCCAACCCGGGGAATTGATGTTGGCGCCAAGCTGGAAATTTATGAACTAATGAACCGCCTTGTCGCTAAAGGTAAATCGATCATCATGATTTCATCCGAACTGCCGGAAGTATTAGGAATGTGCGACCGCATACTTGTGATGCGCAGCGGCCACATTGCCGGCGAAATAGAGGCTGAGCACGCCACCCAGGAAAAAATCATGCAATACGCCACGCTGGAGGATTAATCATGTCCGTTACCGTTCCATCGCCGCAAAGCGGAAGTCATACGATGAAAATAAATAAAGCGCTCCTGATGCGTCTGGCGCCTCTTTTTAGCCTGGTATTGCTGGTTCTGTTTTTCAGCTTCAGCTCACCGTTCTTCTTTAATACTGAAAATATCATGACTATCGCCCTGCAAACGGCGGTGATTGGCATCATGGCCATTGGCGTAACCTTTGTGATTATTACCGCCGGGATCGACCTGTCGCTCGGATCGGTGGTGGCGTTCTCAGGGGTTGCGGTGGGCATCGCCGCCGGGTTTGGTATGCCGCTGCCGGTCTGTATTCTGGCAGGCGTGCTCGCCGGCGGGCTTTGCGGCTATGTGAACGCGTTTCTGGTCACCAAAATGACCATACCCCCGTTTATTGCCACCCTCGGCTTAATGATGTCGGTACGCGGCATCAATATGGTGATGACCGATGGCCGCGCGATTTATTTTTCTGACTATCCGCAGTTCAAGCTGCTAGCGCAGGGTCGCCTGTTCGACGTCCTGCCTTACCCGGTGTTCTACCTGGTCATCGTGGCACTGATCGCCATGTGGATCCTGAAGAAAACGGTGATGGGCCGCTATATCTACGCTGTCGGCAGCAATGAAACGGCGGCACATCTTTCCGGGATCAAAGTCCAGCGAGTGAAAATTTTCGTTTACGCCTTATGCGGCCTGTTAACCGGCGTGGCCGGGGTGATCCTCGCCTCTCGTCTCAATTCAGGCCAGCCAACCGTAGGCGTGGGTTATGAGCTGGAAGCCATTGCGGCGGTAGTGATCGGCGGTACCAGTCTGATGGGCGGCGTGGGCACGATTGGCGGCACCATCATAGGCGCGTTCATTATGAGCGTGCTGAAAAACGGCCTCAATCTCATGGGCGTGTCCCAGTTCTGGCAGATGGTGGCGATGGGCGTGGTCGTCGTTGCCGCCGTCTACCTGGACACGTTACGTAAAAGAATGCGTTAGGTTCTCGATACAACAAGCCCTGCCAACCCCTACAACGGAGCAAAATAATGAAAACCAGCCATATCCTGAGCGCCCTGTCGCTCGTTGCCATCCTGTCCAGCAGCGCGCTGGCAAAAGATTTAAACCTGCCGGTAGTCAGTAAAGGTTACCAGCACGAATTCTGGCAGACGGTCAAAATGGGGACGGAAGCTGCCGCAAAAGAGTTGGGTGACAAAACCAGCTACGTTGGCCCTGCCGATGAAACGCAAATCGCCGAGCAGATCCAGTTAGTCGAAAACACCATGGCACAAAAGCCAAACGGCCTGTTGCTGGCCGCGCTTGATGCAAACGCCCTTGCCCCGCTGGTCGAAACCGCCAACAGCCGGGGGATCAAAGTGGTGACCTTCGACTCGGGCGTGAACTCCGATATCCCGGCCAGCTTTGTCGCCACCAATAACCGTAAGGCGGGCGCACAGGCTGCGGATGCGCTGGCGGAGCAGGTAGGTCAGAAGGGGAAAGTGGGTATTATCGCCCACGTAGCCGGAACGACGTCCGCCATTGAGCGCTCTGAAGGATTCAGCGAGCGAATGAAAGAGAAGTACCCGAATATTCAGGTACTGCCGGTGCAATATAGCGATGGCGACCCGCAAAAGGCGATGGATAAAACCATTGATATGGTTCAGGCCAACCCGGATATCGCCGGTATTTATGCCACCAACGAAGGATCAACCCTGGGCGTTGCGAACGCTATCGACAGCCAGAATCTGAAGGGCAAAGTGAAAGTCATCGGTTTTGACAGCACCGAAGCCATCATTAACTTCCTCAAAAACGGCGTGATTCAGGGCTTCGTGGTGCAGGACGCGTACCAGATTGGTTATCAGGGCATAAAGGCGCTGAACGCGGTAATTTCCGGACAGACGGTGGCTAAGGAAATTGATATTCCAGTGAAATATGTCAATGCGCAGAATATCAACACCCCTGAAATTGATAAACTGTTACATCCGTTTGGTAAAAAATAAGGAAGTTTATGATGAGTGACGGCTATTTCCTCGGGGTCGATGTGGGTTCAGCCAGCGTTCGTGCTGGGCTTTACTCTGCGCAAGGCGAGCGTTTGAGCTTCGCGACCCGTCCGATTTCACAGTTTCACGCCAGCAACGCGCGCGTGGAACAGTCCTCCGCGGAGATCTGGCAGCAGGTTTGCGCGGTGGTGCGGGAAGCCGTCGACTCCTCTGGGATCTCACCCGACGCCATTCGTTCGATTGGCTTCGACGCCACGTGCTCGCTGGTCGCGCTGGATGCTGAGGGTAACGGCCTGAGCGTGTCCCCCGACAGTCCGGCATCGCAGGACATCATTATGTGGATGGATCATCGTGCTCACGAAGAAACTGTTCGCATCAATGCCACACGCGATCCTGCCCTGTGCTACGTGGGCGGCGAGGTGAGTATTGAAATGGAACTGCCAAAACTGCTGTGGTTGCAGCGACATCATCCTGAAACCTGGAATCAGGCCTGGCGCTTTTTCGACCTTGCCGATTTTCTGGTCTGGAAAGCGACGGGCCAGGACGCCGCCAGCCTGTGCACCCTCACCTGCAAATGGAACTACCTTGCGCATGAGGCGCAGTTCAGCGAATCGCTGCTCAGGGAGGTGGGGCTGGAGACCTTACTGACAAAAATTCCCGATACTATTCTGGACGTCGCTGAATGCGTCGGGAAACTCAGCCCACAGGCAGCGCAAGCTCTGGGGTTGCCCGAAGAGGTGGTTGTGGCAAGCGGCATGATCGATGCCCACGCGGGTGGCGTGGCGCTGACGGGCTCACACCCGGAGGGCACGCTGGCGCTCATCAGCGGAACCTCGAACTGCCATATGCTTGCCAGTCAGACGGAGATCCATACGCCCGGCGTCTGGGGGCCTTACTGGAGCGCCATGCTGCCGGGCTACTGGCTGACGGAAGGCGGGCAAAGTGCTGCCGGGGCGCTGGTCGACTGGACGTTGCGCGAGCACGGAGCCAGCGCAGACCTGTTTGCAAAAGCAGAAGCGGCGCAACGCCATCCGGTGGCGCTGCTCAACGACTGGGTAGCCGCGCTTGAACAGGAAGAAAAATATCCCACCCGCAACCTGCACATTCTGGCCGATCACCACGGCAACCGCTCGCCGCGTTCGCGTCCGGATGCGCGGGGCAGCGTGGTCGGTCTGACATTAGAAACCGGTGAACGTGCGCTGGCGAGGCTCTATCTGGCCACGCTACAGGCCATAGCCTATGGCACACGACATATTATGGATACCCTGAAACATCACGGGCACACCTTGTCGCGCATTGTCATTTGTGGAGGAGCCACCCATAACCGGCTCTGGCTGCGGGAGTATGCCGATGCCACGGGCTGCGATATTCATCTCTTAGCCGAAGAAGATGCCGTCACTCTCGGCGCGGCCATTTGCGGCGCTGTGGCGAGCGGTGCATGGGCAACGCTCACCGATGCCACCCGGGAAATGGTCAAAGCCGGCGACATCATCACCCGTCGGCCGGAAACCGCGGCTTTCCACAGGCAAAAATATGAGGCGTACCTGATGCTGTGGACCCAGCAGCAGGCGCTTAATCTCCTGATGCAGCAGGAAATGTAATGGCAGGATGCGTATGCTTTATCAGCAGTTTTTTACGTACGTTAAGGATTGAGGCGTAGCGATGGCCAAAACAGTTGAACAGATAGCGAAGGATCTGAATTTATCCGTCACCACCGTGCGGCTGGTACTGAGCGGGAAAGCCGAACAGTATCGGATCAGCGTGAAAACACAGTCCCGAATTAATGAACACGTCGAGCGCTTCGGCTATACCCTCAACCATTCGGCGCGCAGTCTTAAGCTAAACAAAACCGAGACGCTGGGACTCATCGTGCCCAACATCTCGAACGTGTTCTTTGCAACGCTCGCCGAGAAACTCGAACTGCGCTGCCGCCGTTCGGGCTACCAGCTGATGA
This sequence comes from Enterobacter sp. BIDMC 27, assembly GCF_000534415.1. Classification (NCBI taxonomy): domain Bacteria; kingdom Pseudomonadati; phylum Pseudomonadota; class Gammaproteobacteria; order Enterobacterales; family Enterobacteriaceae; genus Enterobacter; species Enterobacter sp. BIDMC 27. Next base: position 1,919,984 of record NZ_KI973178.1, on the reverse strand, counting down.
TCAGCTGTACTTACAACGATGTGGATTACGAAAATAAGCTGGTCAAAGCCCTGATAGCGCGCAACGTGGACGGCTTGTTTATCGTTCCCTCGACGCTGGAAAACCAGCAGCATCATTTGCGGCAGATCCAAAAACCACTGGTGCTACTCGACCGGGATTTTGGTTTTACTGACAACGCGCTGGTTGAGAGTCATAACGAGGCCGGGGGGGATGAACTGGCCCGCAACATGCTGGCAGAGAGAAAAATGCCGCTCTGGTTCCTTGTGGGCGATACCGCACTGCCCAGTATTACGGACCGTCTGAACGGCTACTTACAGGCCCTGAAAACAGCCGGTATTCACCATCGCGAGTGGGTCATCGAAGGACCGGACAATACGCCGGAGGGCGGATATGCCCTGATGGATTCGCTTATCGACAGCCAGGGTGTTCCGCAGGCGTTTATCGCCTCATCGTTACCCGTTCTGGAAGGGGCAATCGAAGCCCTGCGGACGCGTACCGGCACCGTGCCCCAACACATCAATATCGGCACCTTCGATGAGCACCCCATGCTGGGGTTCCTGCCAAACAGCGTCTGGTCCATGCAACAGGATGAAGATACCTGGGCGGAAAAAGCGTTTGAACTGATGCAGCGAGCCATCGACGGCGAAGCGGTCAACGAGACGGCGAAAGTCGATATGAAGCTGGTCAAACGTTCCCGCCAGTAAAAATAAAACTGTACCCGGAGAATAAAAAATGGAACGAGCCCGATTAGCCAGAGACATTATCGACACCTGCCTTGAGATGACCCGCATGGGGTTAAATCAGGGCACCGCCGGCAATATCAGCGTTCGCTATCGCGACGGCATGCTGATTACGCCGACCGGAATTCCCTACGAGCATCTGACCGAAGAGAGTATCGTCTATGTAGATGCACAGGGGCGACACGAAGAAGATAAACTGCCCTCCAGCGAATGGCGTTTTCATCAGGTTGTGTATCAGACCCGCCCGGATGCTAACGCCGTCGTCCATAACCATGCGGTTAACTGTACCGCCGTCTCGATACTCAACCGCCCCATTCCTGCTATTCACTATATGATTGCCGCCGCCGGGGGAAACTCCATTCCCTGCGCCCCTTACGCGACCTTCGGGACGCGCGCGCTGTCAGAGCATGTCGCGGTCGCGTTACGCGATCGCAAAGCGACGCTCTTACAGCACCACGGCCTGATAACCTGCGAAGAAAATCTTGAAAAGGCACTGTGGCTGGCGCAGGAGGTAGAGGTGCTGGCAAAACTCTACCTGACCACGCTGGCGATAGTGGATCCCGTTCCGGTACTCAGTGACGATGAAATTGCCATTGTTCTTGAGAAATTCAAAAGCTACGGATTGCGCGTCGAGGCGTAATTTTTTTATCCGGGGGTGCTTTTATCACACCCTCGTAATATCTCTTAAACAAACACCTATTTACCGCACTTATCACCCCGCCTAAACTATGGCCTGCTTTTTGGTAGAGGTGGTAATGAACGATTATAAAATGACGCCAGGCGAACTGCGTGCGACCTGGGGTTTAGGGACTGTTTTCTCGCTGCGGATGCTTGGCATGTTTATGGTCCTGCCCGTTCTGACCACATATGGCATGGCGTTACAGGGTGCCAGCGAAGCGCTGATTGGTCTGGCGATTGGTATCTACGGTCTGGCGCAGGCGATATTCCAGATCCCCTTTGGCCTGCTCTCCGACCGCGTGGGTCGTAAACCGCTGATTGTCGGCGGACTGCTGGTGTTTGTACTTGGCAGCATCATCGCCGCCCTCTCCCACTCCATCTGGGGAATTATTCTTGGGCGCGCCCTGCAAGGTTCCGGGGCGATTGCCGCCGCCGTAATGGCGCTGCTGTCAGACTTAACCCGCGAGCAAAACCGCACCAAAGCCATGGCGTTTATCGGCGTCAGCTTCGGCGTCACGTTTGCCATTGCCATGGTGCTGGGGCCTGTTATCACTCATGCGCTCGGCCTGCACGCCCTGTTCTGGATGATCGCGGTGCTGGCGACCATCGGGATCGCACTCACGCTGTGGGTTGTGCCTGACAGTAAAAACCACATCCTCAACCGTGAATCCGGGATGGTGAAAGGCTGCTTCAGCAAAGTCATCGCCGAGCCGCGCCTGCTTAAGCTGAACTTCGGCATTATGTGCCTGCACATTCTGCTGATGTCCACCTTCGTCGCCCTGCCCGGTCAACTTGCCGCAGCAGGTTTCCCGGCGGCAGAGCACTGGAAAATTTATCTGGTCACAATGCTGATCTCGTTTATCTCCGTTGTGCCCTTCATTATTTACGCCGAAGTGAAGCGCAAAATGAAACGCGTCTTCGTGGGCTGCGTGGCGTTATTGCTGATTGCCGAGATTGTGCTGTGGGGCGCTGGCCCGCATTTCTGGGAACTGATCGCCGGCGTACAGCTGTTCTTCCTGGCGTTTAATCTGATGGAAGCCCTGCTGCCGTCGCTTATCAGCAAAGAGTCTCCGGCAGGATACAAAGGCACCGCGATGGGCATTTACTCCACCAGCCAGTTTCTCGGCGTGGCGATCGGCGGGTCGCTCGGCGGCTGGGTGGACGGTCTGTTTGACTCCCAGACCGTTTTCCTCGCCGGTGCGCTGCTGGCGATGCTCTGGCTGTTTGTTGCCAGCACCATGAAAGAGCCGCGCTATGTAAGTAGCCTGCGGGTAGAAATTCCCGATGACGTGGCAATCGGTGACGCGTTAAAACAGCGTCTGGAAGCGACAGAGGGCGTGAGCGAAGTGCTGATTGTCCCGGAAGAGCGCAGTGCGTATGTCAAAATTGACAGCAAAGTGACTAACCGCTTTGAGGTGGAGCAGGCGCTGAAGGCCTGAAAAAATGCCCGGTTTAGCCGGGCATGATTGTCTTAATCGCGGAAGTTTTTAAACTGGAATGGCTGACCGAGATCGCCGCCACGCACCAGCGCCATCACGGATTGCAGGTCATCACGGGATTTTCCGGTCACGCGGATCTCTTCACCCTGGATCTGCGCCTGCACTTTGAGCTTACTGTCTTTGATAAGCTTAACGATTTTTTTCTGTACCGCGCTCTCAATCCCCTGCTTCAGCTTCGCTTCCACAAACCAGGTTTTGCCGCTGTGAACAAAATCTTCCGGTACATCGAGTGAGGTCCCTTCAATGCCGCGCTTGAGCAGCTTGGCGCGCAGGATATCCAGCAACTGGTTGACCTGGAAATCAGACTCGCTCAGGACTTTGATCGTCTTGTTCGCGTCGTTCAGTTCAATGGTCGCCTCAACGCCACGAAAATCGAAACGTGACTCAACCTCACGGACAGCATTTTCTACGCCGTTACGCGCTTCCTGCAAATCAACTTCAGAAACAATATCGAAAGATGGCATCTTTTCTTCTCCCTTCATTTTTGTTGCGTTGCATAATACCCGCAACGAGGCATAACGAGAAGCTTAGCTGATGGCGCTATACTTAGCGTCATAGCACCTGGCGCCGTTGCAGGTGAGGAGGAACGATGAAAGTAACAGTGCTTGGATGCGGAGCCCTTGGCCAACTCTGGCTTACAGCGCTATGCAAACAGGGACACGACGTTCAGGGCTGGCTGCGAATTCCCCAGCCCTATTGCAGTGTGAACGTAATTGGTACAGACGGTTCAATTTTCAACGAGTCTTTGACGGCAAACGATCCGGAATTTCTTGCCACCAGCGATTTGCTGCTGGTCACGCTGAAGGCCTGGCAGGTCTCCGATGCGGTGAAAAGCCTGGCCGCCCAGTTACCTGAAAGCACGCCAATCCTGCTGATTCACAACGGTATGGGTACCATTGAAGAGCTAAAATCTGTCCGGCAACCGCTGCTGATGGGGACAACCACCCACGCGGCACGTCGCGACGGTAACGTCATTATCCATGTTGCCAGTGGTATCACCCATATCGGTCCTGCGCGTGAACAGCCCGGCGATTACAGCTATCTTGCGGATACCCTGCAAAGCACGCTGCCTGACGTCGCCTGGCACAATAACATTCGCGCGGAACTGTGGCGCAAACTGGCGGTCAACTGCGCGATCAATCCGCTGACCGCCCTGCTGGATTGCCCTAACGGTGAGCTGCGCAAGCATCCCGATCGGGTAGCGCTGATTTGCCGGGAAGTTGCCGCCGTCATTGAACGCGAAGGCTACCACACCTCAGAGTCCGATTTACGTTATTATGTCGACCAGGTCATTGAGAGTACGGCAGAAAATATCTCCTCAATGTTGCAGGATATCCGGGCTATGCGGCATACCGAAATTGATTACATTACCGGTTATCTGTTAAAACGCGCCCGGGCACACGGTATTACCGTTGCGGAAAACAGCCGTCTGTTTGAGTTAGTAAAACGAAAGGAGAGTGAGTATGAGCGCATCGGCACTGGTATGCCTCGCCCCTGGTAGCGAAGAGACAGAAGCGGTCACCACCATTGATTTGATGGTGCGTGGTGGTATTAAGGTTACTACCGCCAGCGTCGCCAGCGACGGAAGTCTGGCGATTACCTGCTCGCGTGGGGTGAAGATCCTGGCGGATGCACCGCTTGTACAGGTGGCGGACGGTGATTACGACATTATCGTTTTGCCGGGTGGGCTGAAGGGTGCAGAGTGTTTCCGCGACAGCCCGCTGCTGGTTGAAACCGTTCGTCAGTTTCATCTTTCCGGGCGTATCGTCGCGGCAATCTGTGCGGCCGCAGGTACGGTGCTGGTTCCGCACGACATTTTCCCCATCGGGAATATGACCGGCTTTCCTGGCCTGAAGGACACAATTCCGGAAGACCAGTGGGTGGATAAACGCGTGGTCTGGGATCCGCGCGTTAACCTGCTCACCAGCCAGGGGCCGGGCACCGCCATTGATTTTGGCCTGAAGATTATTGACCTGCTGGTCGGGCGCGAAAAAGCGTACGAAGTGGCGTCATCGCTGGTGATGGCGGCGGGGATTTATAATTTCTACGAAGCCTGATGTCCTCCCGGGCTGGCAACGCGCTGGCCCGTCTGCCCTACAGAAATAGTGCAGCCAGCGTCACAGTTCTGCGATTCATTTTCCTGCCCTGAAGCGTCTCCCCACCGTTTTACCATTTCAAAAACCCTTTATTTTCAGGCAAATAATCAAATCTGCACCGCATTGCATGCCTGTTTGACAGGCTAAAAGAACCGTGAAAAACTGCATTCAACTGGTATATACCAGTTTAAAAATCCGCCAGCAAAGCCTGATAACATCAACAGCGGCGGGAGAGCAGAAATCTCTTCTGGAGTAAGCAATGTGATTACATTTCTTGAGCACAGAGTCATTCCTGTACTGATTCGCGTAGGCGAAAATAAAATACTGGTCGCCGTGCGCAACGGTATTGCGCTGACCTTACCCTTCACCATCACCGGTAGCCTGTTTCTCATTCTCGCCAATCTACCGATACCCGGCTGGAGTGAATGGCTTGGCCCGTTTGCCGAAAAGCTCAGCGCCCCGGAGGGCGTTACCTTTGGTGCGATAGGGCTGATTTCTGCGGTGGGTATCAGCTACAACCTCGCGAAGGAGTACAACCTCAACGCTATCACCTGCTGCATAGTCACGCTGGTGGTGTTCTTACTGGCGCAACTCAACGACAGCTATCAGCTCAACGTTGACAATCTTGGTGCGGCGGGGCTGTTTTCTGCCATCATCCTGGCGATTTTGACGGTGCACATCGTGCGATTTTTTATCCGGCACAACGTCGTGATCACCCTGCCGGAGGGCGTGCCTCCTGCCGTGGCGCAATCTTTTGCGAGCCTGATCCCCGCCGCGGTAGCAATCACTCTGATCTGGCTGATTCGGGTCATCCTGAATTTTGATATCAACCACTTCTTCACCCTGCTGCTCAGCCCGCTCGTCTCCGGCCTCGGTTCGCTGCCGGGCATGCTGGTGCTTATTTTTCTGATTTCGCTGCTGTGGTGCTGCGGCATACATGGCGACAACGTGCTTTCCGGCATCACCAGTCCCATTTTCCTGAAATACATCGCTGAAAATACTCAGGCCTATCTGCATCATCAGCCCATTCCCCATATTACCGCCGACGGGTTTTATATCGTCTTTATGTGCCTGGGCGGAACGGGCGCGACCATGGGGCTGGTCATTGCCATGCTGCGTTCCCGCAGTCGGCTGTACAAATCAGTGGGCAAGCTCTCCCTGCCCTCCGCGATATTTTGTATTAACGAACCTGTCATTTTCGGTTGCCCGATAGTCTTCAACCCACTGCTGATGATCCCGTTTACCCTGACGCCGATGATCCTGTGCATCTCAACCTGGTCGCTGATGTACTTCGACATCATTGGTCGCCCCGTCTTACAGATCCCCTGGACCATGCCGCCGATTTTCGCCGCATGGTTCGTGACCGGCGGCAATATCCCTGCCGTGATCTGGTCCGTCTGCACGCTGGTTATTTCCGCCCTGGTCTGGCTGCCGTTTTTCAAACTGGCCGAGCGCAAACAACTTGAAACCGAAGCGGCCGAAGAGAATGCCCGCCGCAACGCGGACACGCTTTCCGACCCCATCTTGTAAAAAGGAACCACGATGAAAAAGCTCAAGGTTGTCACTATTGGCGGCGGCTCCAGCTACACGCCAGAATTGATCGACGGTTTTATCAAACGCTACGCAGAGCTGCCGGTCACCGATTATTATTTGCTGGATATTGAAGAGGGAAAAGAGAAGCTGGAGATTGTCGGAAAGCTGGCCCAGCGCATGGTAGCTGAAGCCGGGCTCCCAATGAATATCCACCTGACGCTCGATCGGGAAGAGGCGCTGAAAGATGCCGATTTTGTCACCACGCAGCTGCGTGTCGGCTTTCTTGATGCCCGCATCAACGATGAAAAAATCCCGCTAAAATACGGCGTTCTGGGGCAAGAGACGACAGGTCCCGGCGGGTTTATGAAAGCTCAACGCACGATCCCGGTCCTGCTGGATATCTGTAAGGACATGGAAAGATGGTGCCCGAACGGCTGGCTGATTAACTTCACCAACCCGGCCGGGATTGTCACCGAGGCAATCACCCGCCACTCGGCCATTCGGACCATAGGCATTTGCAGTGGCGCAAACAGCATGATGATGGACATCGCCAAAGCCTACGGCGTGCAGAAGTCGGACGTTTACGCACGCATTATTGGTCTGAACCATCTTATTTTTGCCGACCAAATTTTCCTCAAGGGAGAGGATTATACCGACGACTTTATTGAAAAACTGGCCGAGGGCAGCGCAAATAACTCCCTGAAAAATATACCGGACATTGGGTTTAGTGCCCGCTTTGCCAGGGCACTCCACATGTACCCTATCTCCTACCTCAAATACTATTTTTTGACCCGCGAGATGACCGACGCCGCGCTGCGCGATGCAAATACTAAGGGAACCCGCGGCGAGCAGACGCGCGAAATTGAGCAACGGCTTTTTACGCTTTATCAGGACCCCCATCTCGCGCACAAGCCGAAAGAGCTGGAGCAGCGCGGAGGCGCCTGGTACTCCGATACTGCATGCTCGATCATCAGCGCTATTTATAACGATAAAAAAGAGATCCACGTCGTAAATGTTCCTAACAGGGGCACAACACCCGATCTGCCGGATCACGTTACGCTGGAAACCAACGCCATGATCGACCGAAACGGCGCGCATCCCCTCGCCTATGGCAGGCTGCCCGTGAAGATCCGCGGCCTGATCCAGAGCGTGAAGGCCTATGAAGAGCTCACCGTTGAGGCCGCTGTCACTGGAAATTACGACACGGCGCTGCTGGCGCTGAGCGTAAATCCCCTTGTGCCTTCTGCCGCCGCGGCAGAACAGATCCTTAATGAATATCTTGAGGTCAACCACCGTTATTTACCCCAGTATGCTAAACGTAAGGACGCACAATGAACGTAGAACAGACAGACGATTATGCGGCGCTGAGTGACGCCGTGGCGAAAGCGGTCATTGAAACCGTTACGCAAAAACCCGATGCGCTGATTTGCATCGCGGGTGGAGATACGCCGCTGGGCGTTTTTGCCGCGCTTGTGCACGCCAGCAAACAGGGTAGGGTCGATTTTTCCCGTGCGGCATTTGTTGGCCTGGATGAGTGGCTGGGGCTCGGTCAGGCCGATAAAGGCAGCTGCCGGGAGATGGTATGGGGCCATTTCTTCAGCCACCTGGCCCTGCGCGACGATCAGATCTGTTTCTTTGATGGCCTGACGCAATCCCCCGAGGAAGAGTGTCAGCGTGTGGATAACTTTATTACGGCCCACGGTGGGCCTGACATCATTGTGTTGGGGATCGGTATGAACGGCCATATCGGCTTCAATGAACCGGGCGCCGCCCTCGATACCGGTTGCCACATCGTGGACCTGGATGCGGTGACGCAGGCCGTTTCGGTTAAATACTTCGGCCAGCAGCGTCATATCCGTCAGGGCATTTCGCTGGGGATGAAGACTATCCTGGCCTCACGGGCCATTATTTTGATGGCAAGCGGCGAGAAAAAAGCCGACATCATCGCAACAACCGTCAATTCCGCACCGGACCCGGCGGTTCCCGCGACGCTGTTAAAGCCGCACCCACGGTTAAGGATCATTGTCGATAAAGCGGCAGCCGCTAAGCTGTAAAAGAGAAACAGGCGCTGATGCGCCTGTTATCGTTTGATATGCATATTCTTGACGCGGAAAATATCTGCCCGGTTGTAGCTGATGGAGAAGTTAAATGCTCTACCGTCATCGAGGCGCGTGACTTCGGTAATTTTCAACATCGGCTGGCCTGGCAGAATATTGAGATGGGCCGCCAGCTCCTCATCAAAAAGATCCGCTTCAATCAGTGAATCGGCGTCGCTGATTTTCTTACCGGTAAAGTCTTCAATATAGCCATACAGCGATCCCTCTTCGAGAATAGCCTGCGGAACAGTGGCAACCACCTTGTGAGGAATATTGCTGTCTTCAATTAACACCGGCTGTCCGTCCAGTAAACGGATACGGCGAATAAACCAGACATCATCACCCTGCGCAATTTCGAGGTGCTGTGCCAGCGCCGCGTCGGCGTGAAGGGTCGTCAACGTCAGCAAGCGGCTGGTTACGTTGACCCGCCCCTGAAATTCACGGGAAAACCCGAGAATACTGTCACTCTTTTCATTATTCAGAATGTAAATATTGCTGGCAGTATTCTTTAAAACAAACATGCCCTTGCCGTGGATACGCTCGATATACCCTTCCTGTACCAGCATCGCCATGGCTTTCTGAACCGTTACGCGCGTAACGTCATAAATACCGGCAAGATCGCGCTCCGACGGAATGCTTTCGCCCTTTTTGTAGACTTCATTGAGAATATCTTTTTTGATTCTCTCTTTGATTTCCCAGTACTTATGTTTTTTTTCCATTGTCGATTACCCGGCCAAAAAGAGCATAGAATCGCAGGCCCGGTAGCGCTCGCGCCACCGGGCGAGAAACTACGGGCGATACACCTTCACGTTCGCGAAGCCCTGCTCACGCAGATACAGCGCCTGCAAACGGCTCATGACCCCACGTTCGCACCACAGCAGATACGTTTTGCTCTGGTCGAGATCGCCAAACTGGGTGCTCAGCTTGTAGAACGGCAGCGAAACCACCTCGACGCCTTCCACCTGCAACGGCTTGTCATCCTGCTCATCAACAGAACGGATATCCAGAATCGTATCGTTAGCACCGAAGCCGCTGACCGTCTCCACCTCAACCACTTCCTGCTCGGTCTGCTGAGCGATCTCACGGATATCGATGTTGGACGCTTCCGCCACCACTTTTTCCAGGATGCTGAAATCGAAGTTCTCTTCTTCCGCTTCGATCTTCGCCTTCACCGCTTTGATGGTTGGACTTTTTGAGATCACACCGCAATATTCCGGCATGGTGCGGGCAAAATCTTCAGTACCGATTTTACGCGCCAGATCGATGATGTGCTCTTTATCGTGAGAGATCAGCGGACGCAAGATCAGCGTATCAGACACGTTATCGATAAGACGCAGGTTAGTCAGCGTCTGGCTGGAGACCTGCCCCAGCGCTTCACCGGTGACCAGCGCCTGCACGCCGTAGCGCTCAGCCACTTTGGACGCCGCACGCACCATCATACGTTTCAGCACCACGCCCATCTGGCCGTCGTCCACTTTTTCGAGGATTTCGCCGACCACCGGCTCAAAGTTGATCGCCACAAAACGCACGCGGTGAGAGCTGCCGAAGCGGTTCCACAGGTAATGCGCCACCTGACGTACGCCGATTTCATGCGCCGCGCCGCCCAGGTTAAAGAAGCAGTAGTGCACGCGGCAGCCACGACGCATCAGCATATAGCTGGACACGCCGGAGTCGAACCCGCCGGAGATCAGCGACAGCACATCTTCCTGAGTGCCGATAGGGAAACCGCCAATACCTTCATAACGACCCTTGACCAGCAGCAGGCGATCGTTTTCGATCTCAAGGTTAACGGTGACGTCCGGGTTAGTCAGGCGCACGCGCGCCGTTTCAACGTGCTGGTTCAGACCACCACCGACGTAGCGCTCAACCTCAATAGAGCTAAACTCATGCTTACCCCGGCGCTTCACGCGCACGCAGAACGTTTTCCCTTCGATCTGGTCGCGGTACTGCACCAGCGCCTTTTCGAAGATATCGTGCATATCGGTGAAGGGAACGTCTTCCACTTCCAGAATATGGTGAATACCCGGGATACGGGTCAGCGCGTCGCGAATATCAAGACGTTTGTTTTCGTCTTTCGCGCGGACTTCTACGTGGTCCCAGTGACGCACCACGGCGAGCGTTTCGTCGTAGTGTTTTAATACGTTACGAATGTTCCCGGTGAGAATTTTAATAAAGCGCAAACGCACGGATTGGCTTTTGATGGTGATTTCAGGGAACAATTTAATGATAAACTTCATGGCGGCAATGTTTCTTAGGCAAGCTTATAAAGGCTTGTAGTGGAAAATGATACAGCAGCCCACACCCGTGGCTGCATCCAGGCGCGCAAGTATACCACCATCGCGCCACTCGCGTTATTTGATAATTGCCCCGAGTCCGTTACCATGTCAGGGCGAAAAATTTAAGAGTCAATTCACTATGCCGAAGAAAAACGACGCACCGGCCAGTTTCGAAACTGCGCTGAGTGAACTGGAGCAGATCGTTATCCGTCTTGAGAGCGGCGATCTCCCGCTGGAAGACGCGCTCAACGAATTTGAACGCGGCGTGCAGCTCGCGCGCCAGGGGCAGGTAAAACTCCAGCAGGCCGAGCAGCGTGTGCAGATCCTGCTTTCCGACAGCGAAGACGCTAAAACCACGCCATTCACACCGGACGCCGAGTAAATGGATTTTTCCAACGCGCTTCAGGCGCGCGTCATCCGCGCCAACGATGCGCTGCGCCGATTCATTGAGCCGCAGCCTTTTCAGAACACTCCACTGGTTGAAGCCATGCACTATGGCGCACTCTTGGGGGGTAAACGCCTGCGTCCGTTCCTGGTGTATGCCACGGGCAATATGTTCGGTATCAGCGATAACACGCTGGACGCCCCGGCAGCCGCCGTGGAGTGTATCCACGCCTATTCGCTGATCCACGATGATTTGCCGGCCATGGACGATGACGATCTGCGTCGCGGTCAGCCAACCTGCCATATCAAATTTGGCGAAGCGAATGCCATTCTGGCGGGGGATGCGCTGCAAACCCTGGCCTTCTCCATTCTGAGCGATGCGCCGATGGTTGAGGTGAGCGATCGCGATCGTCTGGCAATGGTGTCCGAACTGGCAATGGCCAGCGGCGTCGCCGGGATGTGCGGCGGCCAGGCACTGGATTTAGAGGCTGAAGGGCGTCAGGTTACTCTGGAACAGCTGGAGCGCATCCACCGTCACAAAACGGGCGCACTGATTCGTGCAGCCGTTCGCCTGGGCGCGCTGAGCGCGGGTGAACGCGGGCGTAAAGCCCTGCCGGTTCTGGACAGATACGCAGAAAGTATCGGTCTGGCATTCCAGGTTCAGGATGACATTCTGGATGTGGTGGGCGATACTGCAACATTGGGAAAACGTCAGGGTGCGGATCAGCAGCTTGGCAAAAGTACCTACCCCGCCCTGTTGGGCCTTGAGCATGCCCAACGTAAAGCCCGGGATCTGATAGACGATGCCCGCCGGTCGCTGAATGAGCTGGCCGCGCAATCGCTGGATACCTCGGCACTGGAAGCGCTAGCGGACTACATAATCCAGCGTGATAAATAAACTATAAATCTCGATGAGCCTTTGATGAGTTTTGATATTGCCAAATACCCGACACTGGCGTTAGTTGACTCCACTCAGGAGTTACGTCTGTTGCCGAAAGAGAGTCTGCCGAAGCTGTGTGACGAGCTGCGTCGCTACCTGCTCGACAGCGTTAGCCGCTCCAGCGGCCACTTCGCCTCCGGACTTGGCACGGTTGAGCTGACCGTGGCGTTGCATTACGTCTATAACACGCCGTTCGATCAGCTGATCTGGGATGTAGGCCACCAGGCCTATCCGCACAAAATTCTGACCGGACGTCGCGATAAAATTGGCACCATTCGCCAGAAAGGGGGCCTGCACCCGTTCCCGTGGCGCGGCGAGAGTGAATATGATGTGTTAAGCGTCGGCCACTCTTCCACCTCCATTTCTGCGGGCATTGGTATTGCCGTTGCCGCCGAAAAAGAGAATAAACAACGCCGCACCGTCTGCGTGATTGGCGACGGGGCGATCACCGCCGGGATGGCCTTTGAGGCCATGAACCACGCGGGCGATATCAAACCGGACATGCTGGTGATCCTCAACGATAACGAAATGTCGATCTCCGAGAACGTCGGCGCGCTGAATAACCATCTGGCGCAGCTGCTGTCCGGCAAGCTTTACTCCTCACTGCGTGAAGGCGGTAAAAAAGTCTTCTCCGGCGTACCGCCGATTAAAGAGCTGCTTAAGCGTACCGAAGAACACATCAAAGGCATGGTCGTGCCGGGTACGCTGTTCGAAGAGCTGGGCTTTAACTATATTGGCCCGGTGGACGGCCACGATGTGCTGGGCCTGGTGACGACGCTTAAAAACATGCGCGACCTGAAAGGCCCGCAGTTCCTGCATATCATGACCAAAAAAGGGCGTGGTTACGAACCGGCGGAAAAAGATCCGATCACCTTCCACGCGGTGCCTAAGTTCGACCATACCAGCGGCTGCCTGCCGAAAAGCAGCGGCGGGATGCCGAGCTACTCAAAAATCTTTGGCGACTGGCTGTGCGAAACGGCGGCGAAAGACAACATGCTGATGGCGGTGACGCCTGCCATGCGTGAAGGCTCCGGCATGGTGGAGTTTTCCAAAAAATACCCGGACCAGTATTTCGACGTGGCTATCGCCGAGCAGCACGCGGTAACCTTTGCTGCGGGCCTGGCGATTGGCGGCTACAAGCCGGTGGTAGCGATCTACTCTACCTTCCTGCAACGCGCCTACGATCAGGTTATCCATGACGTTGCCATTCAGAAGCTGCCGGTGCTGTTTGCTATCGATCGCGCGGGCATTGTGGGGGCTGACGGCCAGACGCACCAGGGCGCGTTTGATCTCTCCTTCCTGCGCTGCATCCCTGATATGGTGATCATGACGCCAAGCGACGAAAACGAGTGTCGTCAGATGCTGTATACCGGTTACCACTATCAGGACGGCCCCTGCGCGGTACGTTATCCGCGCGGTAATGCCCTTGGCGTTGAATTACAGCCGCTGGAAAAACTGGACATCGGTAAAGGTCTGGTGAAACGCCGCGGTGAAAAAGTGGCGATCCTGAACTTTGGTACGTTGATGCCGGAAGCGGCAAAAGTCGCTGAAAACCTGAATGCGACGCTGGTCGATATGCGCTTCGTGAAGCCGCTCGATGAATCTCTGATTCTGAGCATGGCGGAAAGCCATGACGTGCTGGTCACGCTGGAAGAGAACGCCATCATGGGTGGCGCGGGTAGCGGCGTGAACGAAGTGCTGATGGCGAACCGTAAAGCCGTTCCGGTGCTTAATCTCGGCCTCCCTGACCACTTCATCCCGCAAGGCACCCAGGATGAGGCGCGCGCCGACATTGGTCTGGACGCCGCCGGTATCGAAGCTAAAATCCGCACCTGGCTGGCCTGATCCCTCCCCTTTTCTGCTCCTGCTATGCTTAAACGTATTGTTTAAACAGCAGGAGCGGAACCATGCAATACACGACATTAGGAAAAACGGACCTTAAGGTGTCCCGGCTTTGCCTGGGATGCATGACGTTTGGCGAGCCTGACCGGGGAAATCATGCCTGGACGCTGCCGGAAGAGAGCAGCCGCCCTATCATCAAGCGCGCCATTGACGGCGGCATTAACTTCTTCGATACCGCCAACAGCTACTCAGATGGCAGCAGCGAAGAGATTGTGGGCCGCGCCCTGCGAGATTTTGCCCGTCGTGATGACGTTGTGGTCGCCACTAAGGTGTACTACCCGTCAGGCGATCTGGCGGAAGGCCTTTCTCGCGCGCAGATCCTGCGTTCCATTGATGACAGCCTCAGACGCCTGAACATGGATTACGTCGACCTGCTGCAAATCCACCGCTGGGATTACAACACCCCGATCGAAGAGACGCTTGAAGCGTTAAACGACGTTGTGAAAGCCGGTAAAGCGCGCTACATCGGCGCATCGTCCATGCATGCCTCACAGTTTGCCCAGGCGCTCGATCTCCAGGCGCAGCACGGCTGGGCGCGCTTTGTCACCATGCAGGATCACTACAACCTGATTTACCGGGAAGAAGAGCGCGAGATGCTGCCGCTCTGCTACCAGGAAGGCGTGGCGGTGATCCCGTGGAGCCCGCTGGCGCGCGGAAGGTTAACCCGTCCGTGGGGGGAAACTACCGCCCGGCTGGTATCGGATGAAGTGGGTAAAAACCTGTATGACGATACAGAAGCCAGCGATGCGTTAATTGCCGAACGCTTAGCCGGGATCGCCGACGATATCGGTGCAACGCGCGCGCAGGTGGCGCTGGCGTGGCTGCTGAGCAAGCGCGGTGTCGCCGCGCCGATTGTGGGCACATCGCGGGAAGAACAGCTGGATGAGTTGTTAAGTGCGGTGGACTTATCGTTGACGCCGGAGCAGATTGCCGAGCTGGAGACGCCGTATCAGCAGCATCCGGTGGTAGGGTTTAAGTAAACACTTGCCGGGTGGCGCTGCGCTTACCCGGCCTACGCTCATTCTCCTGCCACAGTTTTCAATACCGCTCTTTCGTCATCGATCCATCTTTGGTATTCATAACGTACATACTATCACCAACATAAAAACGGATCTTATTACTTTCAGGAAATCTGAAAGTAACCTCAAGAAGGCTTTTTTTCTCAATACAGTTCTTCTCTGATGTCATATCAGTAAAACAAAAATAATCCTCTCGCGGCGAGTCCCGCAGATACCCGTCCCCCACGTCCCAGACCGTCAAAACAAACTCCTGCCCGGAGGGGATGTTATATTTTTTCTTAAGCATATCCCGCTGAGATAGCCACCAGTTAATTCTTCCCCGGTCCGTTAACGCGAAATGGTCAACGATAATATCATCAAAGCCAAGGCGATCGGTACTGCGATGGACGTCAATGATTTTCACCGGATAAATATCACCCCCAATGACTGCAAAAAAATTACAACCAACGCAATCGCCAGATAAAGAAACCAGGATTTTTTCATAGCATTATCGCTCCGATAATTTGATAATTCCCAATTGCGGTTTTCAGTAACGCTCTTTAGTCATCGAACCATCTTTTTTATCCATAATGTACAGATTACCATCAACATAAAACTTGATTTTATTGCTTTCAGGAAATCTGAAAGCAACCTCAAGAAGGTTATTTTTCTCAATGCAATTTTTCTCTGAAGTCATATCAGGAAAACAAAAATAATCCTCGTGCAGCGAATCCCGCAGATACCCATCCCCCACGTCCCAGACCGTCAAAACAAATCTCAGCCCGGAGGGGATGTTGTATTTTTTCTTGAGCATATCCCGCTGAGATAACCACCAGTTAATGCGCCCTCGATCCGTTAACGGAAAATGGTCAACGATAATATAGTCATAACCCAGGCTATTCGTACTGCGATGGACATCAATGATTTTCACAGGATAGATATGGTCCCAGAAACTATAAACAATCATAATCAACGCAATCGCCATATAAATAAACCAGGATTTTTTCATGTCATTATTACCCCGTCAGTTTTACAGAAGCATTGAAATTTGTCACAAAAGGTTTAAATGAAAAGCGGTTATATCGCTGAAGAACAAACCATATCCGAAAAAACCTGAAGTTTTGGTATAGTTTTTTCATGATATCTTCTCGCCCCAGTCCAAAATGATCCTGAGCTTCAAATAATATATCCGCTTCCCATCCTATCTGGTATCGTCTAAAATTAAGCATAACAATCCGCTGGAAATAAATATCATGGACGGTGATCCCCATTCCGTTAAATCTGTCTTCAAAATCATTAAACTTAGGCAATGCCGCATTCAATATTCCTGTTTTTACATCCCAAATAGAACCCTGACTACCAACGTGTTTACGCCTGTCACTGACATAATCATTAATGACTTTTCTAATAACACCGAGCGTAGTATTTCCATATTGCTTTGCCCTGAGAAGATCAGAGTATGACCTGTTGAGTAACGCACTATAACCAAAAGGTCTGCCATCTCCATGCTGAAAATGGTTAATCATCTCTCCAATTAAGTTTTTATATTGCCCGGAAGCAAACGCCCCTGACAATTCTCTCATTTCATCAAAAAGAATACTGGCGCATTCATCAGGGGTAACGGGCCGATCGTCTTTAAGGGAATACCCAGCAATAGATGGAAATTTGAAGTATTTATCAGCGTTATCTTTGAAGATCATATTATAGGGGTTGACCATAGAAGAAACGTCGTTTAGCCCTAATGATTGTAATTCTACAGCAGACAGATCGCTATACCGCATATCATCTGTACTTGTATCATTAATTCTTTGTTTTGTCTGAAAAAGTATTTCGCAAGGAAAATTCATTTCGTACATATTCATCCCTTAATAGTACACGTACTAACAATCCTATAATTTACATCCTCATTTCAGGGTCATCATACGCCAGACGGCAAGATAAAAACATTATAAATAAAGTAATTGCCAAAATTATATAAATGACATTCACGCAATGAATAATATTGCACTGATAAATCTATTAACCTAATTAAATTTTGCGATCCGTTTTATAAAAAAGAACTTTCATTATCTTTCACCTTACAACCCTAACCTGAATCCGATAGAGAGAAGGTGGAAGTTAATGAGCGAGCATGCCCGGAACATTCGTTATTCAAATAATCCGCGAGAATTCAGGATGCAATCTGCATCCTGAGTCAGGCAAAGTGATCAAACCCTTTCACGTCAAGTTCTCGCAGTGCGCCATTCTGCACAAACTTCAGCCCTTCACTTTCCGGCATCACCTGCCCGATGCAGGTAAATTTCGCGCCGAGATGCGCTAGCGCCACATCCAGCGTCCCGCGATTCAACTCAGGCACGGTGAAGCACAGCTCATAATCTTCTCCACCGGATAACGCCCAGCGCAGCGCCTGTTCAGGTTCGACATGGCGAAGCAGTTGCTCCGACAGCGGGAACAGATCCAGGTCAACGCGTGCGCCCACGCCGCTGGCCTTCAGGATATGGCCGAGATCGGAGATCAGCCCGTCAGACAAATCGATAGCCGAACTGGCCCGCTCGCGCAGCGCCTGACCGTGCAGAATACGCGGCGTTGGCCGCAGATGGCGCTTCACCAGATACGCCGCATCGTCAGCCTCTTCAACCGTTAAGCGATTCTGAAGGATAGCTAACCCCGCGGCGCTGTCGCCCGGCGTACCGGTCACGTAGAGCCAGTCGCCTGGTTTTGCACCCGAGCGCTTCAGCGCGCGCCCGGCAGGCACATAGCCGTGGATTGCCAGGGTCATGGACAGCGGACCGGCGGTGGTATCACCGCCAATCAGCTGCATATCGTAATAATTCAGCTGTTCAAACAGGGCATCGCTGAAGGCTTCAAGCCAGGCTTCATCCACCTCCGGCAGGGTCAGAGCCAGCGTCAGCCAGGCCGGGTCGGCGCCCATTGCCGCCAGATCGCTGACGTTCACCGCCAGCGCTTTATACGCCAGATCGGCAGGATCGATATCCGGCAGGAAATGACGCCCACACACTAAGGTGTCGGTGCTGATTGCCAGCGTCTGTTTTTCGGGAATATTGAGAAGTGCGCAGTCATCGCCAATGCCGGTTTCAACATCAAGACGAGAGGTTCTGACACGGTCGAAATAACGGGCAATCAGGGAGAATTCGCCGCATGCCATACGTTATGCCTCAGCAAATTAAATAAAAAAACCGGAGCCGCACTGCCAAAAAGGCAATGCAAGACTCCGGTTTGCGGATCACTTTTTGTGGGGACGGATCGCAGGTGCGGCTTTATCCAGCACGCCGTTAACAAACTTGTGGCTGTCTTCAGCGCCGAAGGTTTTCGCCAGTTCGATCGCTTCGTTGATGGCCACTTTGTACGGCACATCATCACGTTTAGACAGCTCAAACAGCGCGATACGCAACACTGCTTTTTCGACCTGGCCCAGCTCTTCGAGCAGACGGGACAGGTATGGCTTCATCAGACCATCGAGATACGCGCTATTAGTCGCCACTCCCGACAGCAGTTCACGGAAGTACAGAACGTCAACGTCTTTCACGTCCTGTTCTGACAGGAACTGGTATTCAACATCAGCGATGTCGTTCTGGGACAACTGCCAGGAGTAAAGTGCCTGGACGGCACATTCACGGGCGCGGCGACGAGCAGCAGGTTTCACGGAATTCCCCTTACAAAAAAATCAGGCCTTGATGGCTTTCAATACATTGATCATTTCAAGCGCGGTCAGTGCAGCTTCTGCACCTTTGTTACCGGCTTTAGTGCCAGCACGTTCGATGGCTTGTTCAATACTTTCGGTGGTCAGCACGCCGAACGCGACAGGGATTTCAGCATCCTGTGCAACGTGTGCCAGACCGTTGCTTGCACCGCCCGCAACGTATTCGAAGTGCGCAGTGCCGCCACGAATAACGGTACCCAGCGCAATCACCGCGTCGTATTTACCGGTTTTCGCCAGCGCGCCCGCTGCCAGTGGCAGTTCGTAAGCACCTGGTACCCAAACGACGGTAATGTTGTCATCTTTAACCTGGCCGATACGTTTCAGGGCGTCAACCGCACCTTCCAGCAGGCTATCGTTGATGAAGTTGTTGAAACGCGCAATGGTGATGGCGACGCGAGCGTCCGGGGTAGCTACAGCAGCTTCAATAATGTTCATACTCTTCCTTTACGGGTTCATTTGGCCCCGCAGGGGGGCGGATTTTATCATAATACTTTGCGCACTGCTTCCCTATTTCAGGAGCAATTACGCTGTCGTTAAATGGAGGCAGACATCCGGGCCTACCGGACGAATCTCGCTGAATGAGAGTTGCGGCGCATCGGCCAGTTTTTCAAGGCCGGGCAGCACAAACAGGCCGCGCGCGTCATTACCTAACAGTTTAGGCGCAACGTAGACGAGAAGCTCATCCACCAGCCCCGCCTGAAGCAGTGCGCCGGCGAGCGTCGGACCGGCTTCAACCCAGATGCTGTTGACCTGCTGTTTGCCGAGCAACATCATCAGCACCACGAGATCGAGATGCCCGTTATGTTCCGGCACCATAATGCTGCGCACGCCTGCCGGCCACTCGCGCGTATCTTCTTTGGTGCGGGCAATCCAGGTTTCACCCGGCTGCTGCACGATGCGGTGCTCCGGCGTCACGCGGTTCTGGCTATCAACAATAATGCGCAGCGGCTGACGCAGGTTCTCCTGCGGATAGAGCGCCTGCGTATCCGCATTCAGCTCTTCCCAGCGCACGGTCATGGCCGGATCGTCAGCCAGTACCGTTTCACTGCTGGTGAGAATAGCATGGCTTTGCGCGCGCAGACGTTGCACATCGCGCCTTGCCTGCGGCGAGGTGATCCACTGGCTCTCGCCGTTCGCCATCGCCGTGCGGCCATCCAGTGACGCGCCAAGCTTAAGCTGGATAAACGGGAAGCCGGTGCGCATACGCTTCAGGAAGCCTTTGTTGATGTTTTCGGCATCCTGCATCATCAGGCCGTGGCTGACGTCGATGCCTTCCTGTTGCAGACGATACAGCCCGCGGCCCGCCACCTGCGGATTAGGATCCTGCATGGCGGCGACAACGCGCGAGACGCCCGCCGCAATCAGCGCTTCACAGCACGGCGGCGTACGTCCGTGATGACTGCATGGCTCCAGCGTCACATAGGCCGTCGCGCCACGCGCTTTCTCACCCGCCATGCGCAGGGCATGCACTTCAGCATGCGGCTCGCCTGCGCAGTAGTGAAAACCTTCCCCCACGATCTCGCCATCTTTAACAATGACGCACCCGACATTGGGGTTAGGGTGAGTGGTAAACCGACCGCGCTGCGCCAGCTTCATGGCTCGCGCCATGTACATCTCGTCGTGCATGGGCTTAATCCTGTAAGCGGGCGATCTCTTCGCCAAATTCTTTGATGTCTTCGAAGCTGCGGTAAACGGAGGCAAAGCGGATATAGGCGACTTTATCGAGCTTTTTCAGCTGTTCCATCACCAGATTGCCGATCATTTTGCTCGGCACTTCGCGCTCACCTAACCCCCGCAGATAAGATTTAATATGGTTTAACGCCATTTCGACGTCATCGGAGCTGACGGGCCGTTTCTCCAGCGCCTTGAGCATCCCGCTACGCAGTTTCTCTTCATTGAACGGTTCGCGCACATCGTTACTTTTTACCACGCGCGGCATTACCAGCTCTGCCACCTCGAAGGTGGTAAAACGCTCGTTGCACACCAGACACTGCCGACGACGACGCACGGAAGACCCTTCGCCTACAAGACGTGAGTCGATGACTTTGGTATCCACAGCGGAGCAAAATGGGCAATGCATACGATGTCCCTGTTATCTGGTTAACTGATTTCTATTTTACCCTGAACTGGCCCGACAACAAAGGAAGAGCTTTTTGAGACAAAGGATCTATGCCTGACGGCACTATCCTGTCTACCATTGCAGCAATCTGTGATTTCAAGGAATTAAACGCAATGACAAGACGTTACCTGAAAATAGTGCTGGTGGGGAGCCTGTTCACGCTCAGCGCCTGCGCACAGCAAAGTGAAGTCCGCGAAATGAAACAAAGCGTGAATACGCTTAACGTGGCGATGGACAAACTTAACAAAGAAACCGTGAAGATCACCCAGCAGAACGCCCTGAATGCCAAATCCAGCAATGGCGTTTATTTATTGCCAGGTGCAAACACGCCCGCGCGTCTGAACAGCCAGATTGGCACCCTAAAGATGTCTCTGGTGAATGTTGCAGCGAATGCCGATGGTACTCGCGCAACATTACGCATTCAGGGTGAGTCCAACGATCCGCTTCCCGCGTTCAGCGGCACCGTAGAGTGGGGCCAGATTCAGGGCACCACGGAGAGCTATCAGGAAGTGAACGTGAAGAATCAGCTCTTCACCGCCCCCGCCAGCACGCTGGCGCCGAGCGATGTTGATATCCCGCTCCAGCTGAGCGGACTGACCCCAGAACAGCTGGGCTTTATCCGTATTCACGACATTCAACCCGCCGCGCAATAACCCGCCCTTCTAGCGGAGTGAAATGTCACTCCGCTAACATTTACATTTCGTATGGATTGGCAACATAAATGATTGCCGCTACAATCCCGCCCGTCTAAAGTACGCAAACGTGAACGCAATCGATTACGTATGTGAGAGATATGTGAAACAACACATATTTTTGTGAGCAAGGATTCCTATAATAGGCTCCGCAGAAATACGAAATATTTAGAAACGCAATTCGCGCATTTTTCACTCCCGGAAGGGAATTTCAATCAGTGGCATGATTATGAAAAAAACATTACTCGCAGCCGGTGCAGTTCTGGCACTCTCCACCTCTTTCACTGTTAACGCAGCGGAAAACGACAAACCACAATACCTTTCCGACTGGTGGCATCAGAGCGTTAACGTTGTAGGCAGCTACCATACCCGTTTCGGACCGCAGATCCGTAACGATACCTACCTCGAGTACGAAGCATTCGCTAAAAAAGACTGGTTTGATTTCTATGGCTACATGGACGCACCGGTATTCTTCGGCGGTAACACCGACGCGAAAGGTATCTGGAACCACGGTTCCCCACTGTTCATGGAGATCGAACCCCGCTTCTCCATTGATAAACTGACCGGTACCAGTCTGGCGTTTGGTCCGTTCAAAGAGTGGTATTTCGCAAACAACTACATCTACGACATGGGTCGCAACAAGTCCGGTCGCCAGAGCACCTGGTACATGGGTCTGGGTACAGACATTGAGACTGGCCTGCCGATGAGCCTGTCCATGAACGTCTACGCAAAATACCAGTGGCAGAACTACGGCGCCGCGAACGAGAACGAGTGGGACGGCTACCGTTTCAAAGTGAAATACTTCGTGCCAATTACCCAACTGTGGGGCGGCAACCTGAGCTATATCGGCTTCACCAACTTTGACTGGGGTTCAGACCTGGGCGATAACGATTTCCGCGACCTGAACGGCAGAAAAGCGCGCACTAACGACTCCATCGCGTCCAGCCACATCCTGGCGCTGAACTACGATCACTGGCACTACTCTGTTGTTGCGCGTTACTGGCACAACGGTGGCCAGTGGAACGACGACGCCAGCCTGAACTTTGGCAACGGCGACTTCAGCGTTCGCTCTACCGGTTGGGGTGGTTACCTGGTCGTGGGTTACAACTTCTAAACAGTGCGGATTCCGCCCGGTGGCGCTACGCTTACCGGGCCTACGATCCGAATGTAGGCCGGGTAAGGCGTAGCCGCCCCCCGGCTTTTTACTGCCTCACCTTGCGCAAAAAATCTGCCAATGACCTGTCCGCACTTTCGCTAAACCGCCTCTCCGTCTGCACAATATTGAGGCATCGGTCGAGCCGGAAACAGCGATAGTCATCGCGCCGTTCACACCACGCCGCCAGCAGCCAGCGCTCTCCCCAGAAGAACAAGCCCAGCGGCTGAACCTCACGCCAGGTTAACTGCCCGGCTTCATCGCGATAGTGCAACCCCAGCACACGCAGGGCAGAAATGGCCTGATGGATCACGTCGAAACCACTACGGGAGTGTGGCTGAAGCGCAATATCCGGCGCGTAAATCCGCGTCTGCTCAGCTTTGCGGCGGCTCTCTTCTGGCAGGATCGCCAGCACTTTTTCCTGGGCCGACTCCAGCTCGCGCGACAGCGATTCCCCGCCCCAGGTTTTGAGCAGGCGAATCGCCACCATCAGCGCCTCGGACTCTTTGTTGGTCAGCATCAGCGGGGGTAAATCAAAACCCGACATCAGCCGATATCCGCTTCCCGCCTCGCCTTCCACCGGCACGCCGGAAAGCGACAGGTCGCGGATATCGCGGTACACCGTGCGCTCGGACACGCCAAGCCTTTCCGCCAGATGCGCTGCCGTTGTCAGACGCCTGCCCCGAAGGATCTGCACAATCTGGAACAAACGGTCAGCGCGTCGGGTCATCGGTTTACTCTCATACCGGTTGATGGAGGCCGACGCGATTACCTTCGCTGTCGGTAAACAGGGCTATAGTGCCAATGCCTTGCGGCAGTTCCAGCGGGCCAAACACGCACTCACCGCCCGCAGAAGCAATACGATCGAGCGTGGCCGCCAGATTGTCAGTATGCAGGTAAATAATAGCGCCCTGCGAAGACGGTGTAACGCCGTCAAATTTCGCCAGCGCGCCGCCGGTGGCCGGATCCTCGTGCGGGAAAATCGCCAGATCAGCCACGTCCATCTTCTCGCGCCGCAGCGCGACCTGCATCACCGACTCATAAAATTTGATGGCGCGATCCATATCGGCGACCGGAATTTCAAACCAGTTAATAACACTTTTCATACGTCCTCCTGCCTGTTGTTAGGGTTCAGAAGGAGTCTACGACAGGGCTCCTGACAGCATACTGTCAGGAGTGTTTGTGAGATGCAGACAAAAAAAATCCCGGCCAACAGGCCGGGATTTCGATACTACATAAGACTCTTACGGCAGAATGGACGGCTGATCCGCCCCTTCTTTCTCGACTTTCTGCTGGATCAGATGCTCGCGCTTCATGCCCAGCTTCAGCGCCAGTGCGGACGCGACGTAGATAGACGAGGCCGTACCGATAGACACACCGATCAGCATGGTCAGCGAGAAGCCTTCCAGCACTGGGCCACCGAACAGGAACAGCATCAGGATCACCATCAGGGTGGTGCCGGAGGTGATCAACGTACGGTGCAACGTCTGGGTCAACGACACGTTAAAGATTTCGTACGGCGTGCCGCGACGGATCTTACGGAAGTTTTCACGAATACGGTCAGATACCACGATACTGTCGTTCAGTGAGTAACCGATAACGGACATCAGGGATGCCACAATCGTCAGGTCAATCTCAATGTGGAACAGAGACAGTATGCCCATGGTGATCACCACGTCGTGCGCCAGGGCGATAACCACGCCTGCCGCCAGTCGCCACTCAAAGCGGAAACCGACGTAAATCAGGATCGAGATCAGCGCCACCAGCAGCGCCATCGCACCGGTCTGCGCCAGGTCAGCACCAACGCTCGGGCCGACAAACTCAATACGCTTAACCGTTGCATCCTGGCTGGTCGTTTCGTTAATAACCTGGACGACCTTGCTGCCCAGCTCCTGGCTGCCGTTGGCATCGTGTACCGGCGGCATACGCACCATGATGTCGCGGCTGCTGCCGAAGTTCTGTAGCAGCGGCTCTTCAAAGCCCGCTTTTTGCAGAGACTCACGCATCTGGTCCATATCGACCGGTTTTTCCAGGGTAATTTCGATCACCGTACCACCGGTGAAATCCAGACCCCAGTTAAAGCCTTTCACGCCCATAATGACGATGGACAAGATCAGCAGAAAACCTGAAATGCCGAAGGCCCAGTAGTCCCAGCGCATAAAGTCCCAGACTTTACGGCCGTGGTTCAATTGTTCAACAGTATATTCCTG
The DNA here is from genome assembly GCF_000534415.1 of Enterobacter sp. BIDMC 27. Lineage (NCBI taxonomy): Bacteria > Pseudomonadati > Pseudomonadota > Gammaproteobacteria > Enterobacterales > Enterobacteriaceae > Enterobacter > Enterobacter sp. BIDMC 27. Next base: position 1,894,947 of record NZ_KI973178.1, on the reverse strand, counting down.
TGCCACAACGCACTCCTCAGATAGACAGCTTTTTGACGCGCTTGCCGCCGTACAGCAGGTTCACGATGGCACGGGTGCCGACAATAGCGGTAAACATCGACGTTGCGACACCGATACCGGTAGTAATCGCAAAGCCTTTGATCGCACCAGTACCCACTGCATACAGGATAAGAACCTTAATCAGTGTTGTTACGTTCGCATCGAAGATGGAGCTGAACGCTCCTTTGTAGCCTTCTTCAATCGCCTGCTGTACAGAACGACCGTTGCTCAGCTCTTCTTTGATACGTTCGTTTATCAGTACGTTGGCGTCGACCGCCACCGCAAGGGTTAAGACGATACCCGCAATCCCCGGCATGGTCAGCGTTGCCCCCGGCAGCAGAGACATAATACCGATGATCAGCACCAGGTTTGCCACCAGCGCGGAGGTCGCAATCAGACCAAACTTCTTGTAGAAGAAGATCATGAAGAGAATAGAGACCACCAGACCGGCCAGACACGCTTCCAGACCCTGTTTGATGTTCTGCATACCCAGGGTTGGACCAATGGTACGTTCTTCAACAATCTGGATTGGCGCAATCAGCGCACCGGCACGCAGCAGCAGAGAGAGCTGACGCGCTTCGTTCGGGTTGCTGATACCGGTAATACGGAAGCTGTTACCCAGACGAGACTGGATGTTGGCGATGTTAATCACCTCTTCCTCTTTCACCAGCACGGCACGGCCATTGGCGTCTTTCTTACCGCTGTCTTTGTACTCCACGAACAGGGTCGCCATCGGCTTGCCGATGTTGTCCTTGGTGAAGTTAGACATGATGTTGCCGCCTGCGCTATCCAGCGAGATGTTAACCTGCGGCTGGTTGTACTCATCCTGGCTTGAAGTGGAGTCGGTGATATGGTCACCGGTCAGGATCACGCGTTTGTACAGCACAACAGGCTGGCCTTCGCGGGTCTGTTTCACTTCAGAATCGCCCGGCACACGGCCTGAAGCCGCAGCAGCCTGGTCGACATTGGAGTTAACCAGACGGAACTCCAGGGTCGCCGTCGCGCCCAGAATCTCTTTCGCACGGGCGGTATCCTGGATACCCGGCAGTTCGACCACGATACGGTCAGCACCCTGACGCTGTACCAGTGGCTCAGCCACGCCCAGCTGGTTTACACGGTTACGCAGAATGTTAATGTTCTGCTGAACGGCGTATTCACGTGCTTCACTCAGACGCGCGTCGGTCATTACCGCACGCAGCTGGTTGCTGCCCTGAGAGGTGATCACCAGATCGCGGTGACGCTGAGACAGATACGTCACAGCCTGATCGCGTGCCGCGCTGTCGCGGAACGTGATGCTCAGGCCGTAGTTATCTTCTTTACGTACGGTGGTGTACGGAATGCCCTTATCGCGCAGATCGCTGCGCAGGCTGTCGATATTCTGTTCCTGTAGCTTGCCGAGCGCGGTATCCATATCCACTTCCATCAGGAAGTGAACGCCGCCACGCAGGTCAAGACCCAGTTTCATTGGCTCTGCGTTCAGCGCAGCCAGCCAGCGTGGGGTTGCAGGAGCAAGGTTAAGCGCCACGACATATTTATCACCCAGCACGCCCATCAGCGCTTCACGTGCGCGGAGCTGCGTGTCGGTGGTGTCGAAGCGAGCAAGAATTGCGCCCTCTTCCAGTGCCACAGACTTAGCGGTAATTTTTTCTTCTTGTAACGTTTTCTGGACCTGGATCAGCGTTTGCTCACTGGCGGCGACACCGCGCGCGCCAGTGATTTGAACGGCCGGATCCTCACCATACAGGTTGGGAAGCGCGTACAGCAGGCCGACGATAATCACGACGACCAGCATGATGTACTTCCACAAAGGATAACGGTTTAACACGGCAGTTCCCTTTGGGAAAAGTTGGGATTACAGCGCCTTCATGGTGCCTTTCGGCAGAACGGCAGCTACGAAGTCACGTTTGATAACCACTTCAGTGGTGTCGTTGAGGGCGATAGCAATGTAGCCGTTTTCCGCTACTTTGGTTACGCGACCCACCAGGCCACCATTGGTCAGGACTTCATCGCCCTTCGCGATGGAGTTCATCAGGTTTTTGTGCTCTTTAGTACGCTTCTGCTGTGGACGCAGGATCATGAAGTAGAAGATCAGACCGAACACAACCAGCATCAGAATCAGAGACATCGGGCTGCCCTGCGCTGGTGCACCCGTTGCTGCTACCGCATCAGAAATAAAAAAGCTCATTCAAATTCCCTCATTATTAAAATTAATCAACGTTCAACGGTGGAACATCCCGCCCCTGACGTTGGTAGAAATCGGTCACGAAGCTCTCTAATTTACCCTCTTCGATAGCCTTACGTAAACCAGCCATTAAGCGCTGATAATAACGAAGATTATGAATGGTATTGAGACGCGCCCCCAAAATCTCGTTGCAACGATCGAGATGATGCAGATACGCGCGAGAATAATTGCGACAGGTATAGCAATCGCACTCGGAATCGAGCGGGCTGGTGTCACTCTTATGCTTCGCGTTACGGATTTTCACCACGCCATCGGTAACGAACAGATGACCGTTACGCGCGTTTCGGGTTGGCATAACGCAGTCGAACATATCAATGCCGCGACGTACGCCTTCCACCAGATCTTCTGGTTTACCCACACCCATCAGGTATCGTGGTTTATCCGCCGGGATTTGCGGGCAGACATGCTCCAGAATGCGGTGCATGTCTTCCTTCGGCTCACCCACAGCCAAACCGCCGACAGCGTAGCCATCAAAGCCTATCTCTACCAGACCTTTAACCGAGATATCGCGTAAATCTTCGTAAACGCTGCCCTGAATAATGCCGAACAGCGCATTTTTGTTTTGCAGGGCGTCAAAACGGTCGCGGCTACGCTTCGCCCAACGCAGGGACATCTCCATGGAACGCTTGGCGTAGTCCCAGTCCGCCGGGTATGGCGTACATTCGTCGAAGATCATTACGATATCGGAGCCGAGATCGTACTGAATCTCCATAGACTTTTCCGGATCGAGGAAGATTGGATCGCCGTTGATCGGGTTACGGAAGTGTACGCCCTGCTCAGTGATCTTACGGATATCGCCCAGGCTGAAGACCTGGAAACCGCCGGAGTCGGTGAGGATCGGGCCTTTCCACTGCATGAAATCGTGCAGGTCGCCGTGGAGCTTCATAATCTCCTGGCCCGGACGCAGCCACAGGTGGAAGGTGTTGCCGAGGATAATCTGTGCGCCAGTGGCTTCAACTTCTTCCGGCGTCATTCCTTTTACGGTGCCGTACGTGCCCACAGGCATAAACGCGGGGGTTTCTACCACGCCGCGATCAAACACCAGACGACCGCGACGCGCGCGGCCATCGGTGGTATCGAGTTCAAATTTCATTTTTTCTCCGACGTCAGAAAAACAGTCCAACGTTGTAATACGGTGCCGCGGACTTATTCCCCGACACGCTCATTCAAAGCCTGCGGATTGTACGTGATAAACATCGCGTCACCGTAGCTAAAAAAGCGATATTTTTGTTCTACCGCAGACTTGTAGGCGTTCATCGTATGCTGATACCCCGCAAACGCGGAAACCAGCATAATCAACGTCGATTCAGGCAGATGGAAGTTGGTCACCAGCGCATCAATGACTTTGTACTGATAGCCCGGGTAGATAAAGATCTGCGTATCGCCAAAGAACGGCTCAATCAGCTCGCTTTTCGCGGCCTGCGCAGCGCTCTCAAGGGAACGTACCGACGTTGTACCGACGGCCACGACGCGATTACCGCGCGCTTTCGCCGCCAGCACCGCATCCACAACCTCCTGTGGCACTTCGGCATACTCAGAGTGCATGATGTGGTCTTCGATGCTGTCCACGCGCACCGGCTGGAAGGTGCCTGCACCAACGTGCAGCGTCACGAACGCCATCTCTACGCCCTTCGCGCGCAGTTTCTCCAGCAGCGGCTCATCAAAGTGCAGGCCCGCCGTTGGCGCCGCCACCGCGCCAGGCTTCTGGCTGTAGACGGTCTGATACAGCTCGCGGTCGGCCTCTTCGTCCGGGCGCTCAATATACGGCGGCAGCGGCATGTGGCCGATGGCGTTGAGGATATCGAGCACCGTGCGCTCGTCGTTGAATTCCACTTCAAATAGCGCGTCGTGACGCGCGGTCATGGTCGCTTTGATGCTCTCGTCATCCCCCAGCAGCAGTTCAGCGCCCGGCTTCGGCGCTTTAGAGGCGCGAATATGTGCCAGAATACGTTTATCATCGAGCATACGTTCGACCAGCACCTCGATCTTGCCGCCGCTGGCTTTACGGCCAAACAGACGCGCCGGGATCACGCGGGTATTGTTAAAGACCAGCAGATCGCCAGGGTTGAGCTTGTCGAGAAGATCGGTGAAAGTACCGTGCGTCAGCGCGCCCGTTGGCCCGTCCAGTGACAGCAAGCGACAGCTGCTACGCTCAGGCATGGGATAGTGAGCAATCAGGGATTCAGGTAGTTCAAAGGAGAAATCGGCGACGCGCATGACGTATACTCGTGACTTAAAAACAGGCGGCATAGTCTAGTGCTCACACCCTTTTGCTGCAACAACTAGCCGCCACCGGACAACGAAAACGCATGAATTTTCTCGCTCACCTGCATCTCGCTCATCTCGCGGACAGCTCCCTCTCCGGCAATTTGCTGGCCGATTTTGTACGCGGCAACCCCGCGGAAGCGTACTCCCCTGAGGTTGTCGACGGGATTTTTATGCACCGCCGCATCGACGTGCTGACCGATAACCTGCCGGAAGTGACGGAAGCCAAAGCCTGGTTCCGCCCCGAAACCCGACGCGTGGCGCCGATCACGCTCGACGTCATGTGGGATCATTTCCTGTCGCGCCACTGGTCCCGGCTGTCGCCTGATATGTCGCTGCCTGAGTTTGTGCGCTACGCCCACGCGCAGGTGTCGATCATTTTGCCGGACTCCCCGCCGCGCTTTGTGAATCTGAATAACTATCTCTGGTCTGAACGCTGGCTGGAGCGATACCGCGAGATGGATTTCATTCAGAACGTCCTGAACGGCATGGCGAGCCGTCGACCGCGTCTGGACGCGCTGCGCGACTCATGGCATGACCTGGATGAACATTATGATGCGCTGGAAACCCGCTTCTGGCAGTTCTACCCGCGTATGATGACGCAGGCGAAAAATAAAGAACTGTGAAGTCGGTTCGATTGATAGGTAAAAGCTGGTGGAACGATTGTTACCACCTCTTTGTCTTATTCCCGTACTGCCTCTATACTGGCCCGCGTTGCGTTCCAAATAACCTTAGTATCTACAGGAGAATCATATGGTTCTGGTAACTCGTCCGGCTCCGGATTTTACAGCTGCCGCCGTTCTGGGCAATGGTGAAATCGTTGAAAACTTCAACTTCAAACAGCACACCAACGGTAAAGCGACCGTTCTGTTCTTCTGGCCAATGGACTTCACTTTCGTTTGCCCGTCTGAGCTGATCGCGTTCGACAAACGTTACGAAGAATTCCAGAAGCGTGGCGTGGAAGTGGTTGGCGTCTCCTTCGACTCTGAATTTGTACACAACGCATGGCGTAACACCCCTGTCGAAAACGGCGGCATCGGTGCAGTGAAATACGCGATGGTTGCGGACATCAAACGCGAAATCCAGCAGGCTTACGGTATCGAACATCCGGACGCTGGCGTTGCACTGCGTGGTTCTTTCCTGATCGACGCGAACGGCATCGTTCGTCACCAGGTTGTGAACGATCTGCCGCTGGGTCGTAACATCGACGAAATGCTGCGCATGGTTGACGCGCTCCAGTTCCACGAAGAGCACGGTGAAGTGTGCCCGGCTCAGTGGGAAAAAGGTAAAGAAGGTATGGCGGCTTCCCCAGACGGCGTAGCTAAATACCTGTCTGAGAACGTATCCAGCCTGTAATCGGCACGGTTTACCAAAAAACCCGCGAATACGCGGGTTTTTTTATGGCTTATGCTGCGCCGTCTTTTTTTACCTCGCGCCAGATGCGCCATGCCATACCCGCAAGCACCATCACCCCCGCAATCAGTACGCCCCAGACCATCAGCGTTTTCATTCTGCTTTCCTGCTCAGCCGCAGACGTCGCGGTTAAACGCGCCTCGCCACCCAGCGGGACAGGTTCCAGCGTATCCGCCATCGGCAGGGCTGCCAGATCGTAGGTTTTACGCAGTTCGGTCGGGATCAGCATATCCGTCTCCACGCTCGCCGGTTTCGCAGCCCCGTTCCCCCACGCGAGCAGGTACGGCCCCTTCCCCTGCGCGTTAAACACCAGATCGTAGCGCACGCGTTGCCCGGTCACGCCAGGCAGGTTCTCAGGCAAACGCGCATTGAGGGTCTTGATTTTTACCGCCTCGACCAGCCCGCCAGGGAGCGGAACAGGTTCAGACGTTTTGCCGCCGAGCTGGTAGATCACCTCTTTTTTCAGCGTATGCCACCGATCCTTATCCGCCTCCCGCCAGGCTATTTCTGCCGGGAGAACACCGTCGCCATTCAGCATGAAGCCGATCGCACTCAGAGGCTGCGGATGTTTCCAGCGCCACACGGCTTCGCTTTCGGATAACCGCTCCCCCTCTCCCGCCAGGCTAATGTGCTCAGATTCCGGCTGTTCAGTCGCGTTAATCGCGTTGACGCCGGTTAACGTCAGGGCAGAACGCCCCGTGTTCAGCACCAGCAGCAGATAACGATTCGCCTCAGGCGATAACACCAGATCGGTATCGATGCGGTCGAGCTTCAGGCGATCCTGTCCACTCATCACGTCCAGCAGGGGCATCTCTTCGCGCAGGGTATACCAGTTTTTCAGATCCTCGCTGTAATAGACCGATGCCGTCCCCTGCCACGAGCCCTGCGGCGTGTCCCAGAAAAGCTGGAGCTGAGAGAGCGGAACCTCCGTCGCGTTTTCCGGCAGGGTCAGCAGATAGTGCTGTCCGGCAGCCGCCGCGTGTTGCCCTTCCAGCACAATTTCCACGCCGTTTCTGGCCCGTAGCATAATTTTATCGCCGCTGTCCTCTTCTCCGCCCGGCGAGGCGTTAAGCGCAAAGAGGCGCAGCGCCGTGGTGGTCGGTGCCGGCTGCGGACGCGTCGTGGCAACCAGGCTGAACGGTACCGGCTCGCCCGACTGATTAAACACGCGCACGTCGCGCAGATCGGGCGATGTGCTCTGCTGATAAACCGCCAGCGGCAGCATGACCCGATACCACGGCGAAGAGGCAGAGGTATCAAGGGACAGGCCATAGGCATAATCCCGCGGGGATTCCGCTGGCGCGCCCTCGCAGAATGCCGGACCGGCCACGGCCAGCAGTGCCGTACAAACAACCGCGTTCATCCATTTCATTTTTCTTCTCCTGCTTTAGGCGGTAGCGGCGAGAAATAGCCCACAATCAGGACCAGGATCGCCACGCCAATAAACGCGACGGCGCGCGCCAGGCCGCCACCGCCCGCGCTGTCCACCAGCATCAGTTTGAGCATGACCACCCCCAGTAGCGCCGCACCGCCAAGCCACTGCTGACGGGAGGCGTGACGGGTGGCGCGGATCATGACCACCAGCGCGCACAACATCCAGAACAGGGCAAAGGTGGTCTGGATAAGCCGCGAATGCCACAACGACTCCATATTCCAGGCCACCTCGCCGTACCACGCCAGCGCGCGCAGCAATGCGCCGTTAAGCCACCAGAAACCCAGGGCCATCAGCACAACGGCGGGCCACGGACGGGACTGCGCAAGCGATGCCGGATAGTAGCGATCCACTTCCCGATAAAACACCACCAGCCCCAGCAGCGCGAACGCCGCCCCTTCCTCAAGCGGGTTCACCAGCGGCAGCCAGGTCTGTTGATAGACCACACCGTCCTGCAAATTGGTCACGACCAGTAATACCACCAGCGCCACAACCACAGGGATCGCGGCAAGGCAGGCGTAGAGCGCAGGCCATACCCGGAACGGCCACCCGCGACGCCGTACGGCCGCGGAGAGCGCCATAATCACCCCACCGCCAACAGCCATCGCAATGCCGCTTCCCCAAGCCGCCATGCCCCACGGCAGGGAGCGGGCAAACCAGTAAAGCTCGGCGGCTATGGCGAGTAAAATCATCCACACCAGCGACAGATGCAGTCCCATTGAGATGCGCGGCAGAAGTTTATCTTCGTCGCGCCGCAGCAGCATCAGGGCGGCAGGCAGCGCAATAGCCCAGGCCAGATTTGCCCAGCCGGCCGCCAGGATTTGCTGTTGCCAGATCTGATACAGCACCATCAGCAGCATCACCGGCCACAGCAGCCATTTGCTGGCATCCAGCTCCCGCCACGCCAGACGAGCGGCAGCCTGCCGCCATCCCCAGGCCGACGCCGCCGTCAGCGCCATTACGCCTTCCAGAACCGATAACTCCTGCTTCAGGAACAGCTGCGACGCGCCCAGCTGCGCCACTAACCAGAACAGCAGCCCACCGGCCAGCAATGCCCAACTGCCCGGCTGTGCGATTTTCTGCCACAGCCAGGCCGCAGCCAGCCAGCAAAGACTGAGCACTGCGAAAATAAGCAGCAGGCTCAACGAGGTGACGCCGTCCATTTGCGCCCATATCGCGCTGCCGAGCGCCAGCACCAGCAGCGCCGTCCCGCTATAGCTCATGCGCCGCTGCTGCTGTTGCACGCCCAGCCAGAGAATACCCAACCCTTCCAGCGCCCAGGCCATCGCCGTCCAGCGCGCTGAAAGCGCCAGCGGTATGGCAAGCGTGGCAAACCCGCCGCCGATCGCCAGCGCCGCCATAACCAGTGGCCGCCCGACAGACGGATAGCGTCGCAGTGCGAGAAACGCCAGTGAGAGATAAAACGCACCATAGCCCAGCGCGCTGAGCGCCGGGCCGTACGTCCAGTGAGACGTCATGCCATACTGCATCCCAAAACCAATCAGCGGCGGAGCAAACAGCAGTGCGCCGTCAATAATCTGTTTGCCTTTTTCCTGCGCCCGCAGCGACAGCGCCACGCTAAACACGCCAAAAATAAGCGTATTGGCAATCAGGAACAGCTGACAGATAGCATAGTCTTTAGGCTGGTAGTCGCTCAGCCCCCATACCCCGCCAACGCCAAACGTGAAGAGCAGCCCGAGCAGGTTGAGCTCGCGCCAGTGCTGCCAGATGCTGATGGCGAGAATGCCGATGGAAAGCATGAGATAGAAGGAGAACAGCGCCACAACGCTGCCGCCTCCGGTAGACAACAGCAGCGGCGCAAGGTATCCGCCGAGGCTCGCCAGCATGGCAAGGCTCAGCGCCTTTTGCAGCACGGCCAGCCCGACGCTCGCCGCGCAAATCACCACCAGCAGCGCAAACGCCAGCGTCATCGGCAGCATTTGCCACAGCCGGAATGCGCCAAAGACGGTCAGATAAAGCACGCCGGTCGCCCCGCCCTGGAGGATCAGCGCGTAGATCCGCTGCCTGTGCCGCAGCCGCCATCCAACGGCCAGCAGAACCATGGCAAACAGCGCCGTGGCGGCAAGACGCAGCTCAATCGGAAACAGTGAATGTTCAACGGTATAGCGCAGCAGGAAAGAGAGGCCGAGGAAGAGCAGTACAATCCCCAGTTTTGCCAGCGGATTGCCCTGCATAAACCAGCGCGTCAGCGAGGACAGGATGCCGCCAAAGGCGGAAGGCCGTTTTGCCGCCGGTACAAGCGCTGGTTCTGCTTCAGTGACGGGCGGTTCGGGACGCCAGGGATCGACAGGTGGGGTAACGGCTTCTGCCACCGACGCTGGCGTCTCCACCGGCGCGGCGGTCTGCACCGGCTCCGGCGCTTTCTCAGCGACACCGCGCTGCTCAAGCGCCTCAATGCGCTGGCGAAGCCGGGCAATCTCCTGCCGCGCCGCCGTGCTTCGGTTAAAACCTATCACCGCGAGCACGGGTGCCACGACCAGCGCAAAAACCAGGAACAAACAGCCAAGGATGTAAAGCTCGTCCATGTTTCCACCTTCACCGTAAACGATCCGCTAAGATTGACACAAATCGTTGCATTTGCGCCATCTTAAAAGGTGAAAACCATTCTGCCTGCGCTTAGCTGCCGAACCAGACCACAGCGGAAATCGCGGGCAGCGTGAGCACGCTCTCCTGGAACGTCGCTTTACCCTCTTTGATCTTCCACGTTTTACCGGCCAGCAGCGGTGAATCTTCCAGCACCACTTCACACGCCTCGCCCCGGTTGATCGCCACCAGCACACGCTGCTGGTTATAGACGCGGACAAACACCACCACGTTATCGTGGGCGTACATCACCTGACAGCCCCCGTAGCGCAGGGCCTGACTCTGCCTGCGCAGCGTCGCCATACGCTGGTACAGGCTGAGCAGATCCTGATCCTGTTTTTCACTCTCCCACGGGAAGGTTTTACGGCAGAACGGATCGTTATTCCCCTCCAGCCCCACTTCATCGCCATAGTAGATGCAGGGTACGCCCGGCCAGGTAAAGAGCCAGGTCACTGCCAGCGGCAGACGCGCCACATCTTTACCCAGCAATGATTTAAAGCGCGCGGTATCATGGCTGTCGAGCTGGTTAAACATCCGCAGCTGCTGCTGATGCGACAGGCCAGCGCGATAGTTTTCCATCCACGCCATGCAGGTTTCGGCGTCGATATGCTGCGGATCGTAAGAGATATCGGTGTTAGCGAGGAAACCCCACAGCGGGAAGGTGAAGCCGCGATAGTTCATCGCCGCGTCTTCTGCATCAGCCTGCAACCACTGACGCGCATCGCCAAAGTGCTCCCCGAAGACGAACGCTTCCGACCGGGCCGCTTTTGCCGACCGGGTAATGGCGGCGACATGTTGAAGGTTATTCCGCGCCCCGCCTGATTCACCCAGCATATGCACCACGTCCAGCCGCCAGCCGTCCATGTTCCACGGCGCTTTCAGCCAGTGGCGCACGATGCTGTCGTCGTCGCCGTAGATCTCATTCACCAGCGATGGCGACTGGAAATCGAGCTTCGGCAGGCTCGGGTAGCCCAGCCAGTCCAGGGCACGGCCATTCTCATCAAAACTGTACCAGTCACGCTGCGGTGAGTCCGGATTATGGCATGCGCCGCTCATCGACTGATTATGACGGTCAAACCACGCGTGAGAATCACCGCTGTGATTGAACACGCCATCAAGGATCAGGCGCATACCCTTTTTTTGCGTGTTGTGCCGCAGCCGCAGCAGCGCCTCGTCACCGCCAAACTGCTCGTCAACGTGGCGATAATCCTGCGTATCGTATTTGTGCACGCTTGGCGCTTTAAACACCGGGTTCAGGTACAGCGCCGTGACGCCGAGCTTTTTCAGGTACGGCAGTTTTTCGCTGATACCGTCGAGATCGCCGCCGTAAAAGGTCGATCCCCCCGCCTGGGCGGTCAGCGGCTCGTCCCATTTTTTCAGAATGATGTCGTGACCGACCGCATGATGGTAATAAACCTTGTCCTGATCGGCGTTGCGCTTTTCGCTGCGCGCAAAGCGGTCCGGGAAAATCTGGTAAAAGACCTGATCGTTAACCCACTGCGGGCCGTTATCCGGGTGATCCACGGCAAACTGCTCCAGCCGGGCCGGAGGAAAACGGCTGAAGCCCTGCGGGGTAAACCACAGCTGCCGGTTGTTCCACAGCAGCTTGAAGCCGTAGCGGCGACGCGGCTGCCCGCTGAGCAAATCGATATTTGCCCGCCACGCCGTGACGCCCGGCTGCGGCTGGCTGCGCACTTTGTGCATTTTCAGCGACGTTTCTTCGTTATCCACTTCGGCGCGCAGGGTCACACGTTCAGGCTGATTGTCCCCTGCCAGCCAGAGCGTAATCACAAGGTTGTCTTTGTTTTGCTTAACAAATGGGGCAACCGGAAGGTGCCAGGCGTTTAACATCACGAATCCCCTTTGATGAAATTGACGTCACCTTGCCACAGGGTGATTAAAGATAGCTCATCGTGTTCGGGATTATTGGGGGAGGAGAACGGAGGAGGAGATTTTTTCCAGGGCAAAAGGGAGTGTAGGCCGGGTAAGCGCAGCGCCACCCGGCATTTTTACCTTACTGTGCTTCCGCCAGCTGACGATCGCGGCGACATTTAAACATCCAGCCCACCAGCAGCAGGACGATCCACGCGAAGCCCACGTACAGGGAAATACGGGTATCCGGGTGATAACCAATCAGGCCAATGATGAAGACCAGGAAGATGAGACCGACAATGGTCGTTGGCACGCCGCCCGGCACTTTAAACTTCAGCGCTTTGGCCTCTTCTGGCGACAGGCGGCGACGGAACGCAATCTGCGACAGCAGGATCATGATCCACACCCACACCGTCGCAAAGGTCGCCAGTGACGCAATCACCAGGAAGACGTTCTCCGGCATGATGTAATTCAGGTAAACCGAGAACAGCAGCGCCACGGTCATGACCAGCACCGTTACCCACGGGGTGCCGCGACGCGACGTTTTGGCAAACACCTTCGGCGCACTGCCCTGCTCCGCCATGCCGTGCAGCATACGACCCACGCCGAACACGTCACTGTTGATGGCCGACAGCGAGGCGGTCAGTACCACAAAGTTGAGAATGCTGGCGGCAAACGCAATGCCCATATGCTGGAAAGTCAGGACAAACGGGCTGCCGTTGGTGCCCACCTGGTTCCACGGGTAGATGGACATAATCACAAACAACGTGCCCACGTAGAACACCAGGATACGCATCGGCACCGAGTTGATGGCGCGCGGAATGGACTTCTCCGGATCTTTCGCTTCCCCGGCGGTGATGCCGATAATCTCAATACCGCCATAGGCGAACATGACCATCTGGAGCGACATGACCATCCCGAGCCAGCCGTTGCTGAAGAAGCCGCCGTTGCTCCACAGGTTATGGATGCCGGTTGGCTGCCCACCGTTGCCGATACCCCAGATGATGATGCCGAAACCGGCGAGGATCATGATAATAATGGTCGCGACCTTGAAGAAGGAGAACCAGAACTCCAGCTCGCCAAACACCTTCACGCTCATCAGGTTGACGGCGCAGATGATCAGCACCACGCTCAGTACCCAGATCCAGTGCGGCACGGCGGGGAACCAGACCCCCATATAGATGCCAAACGCCGTCACATCGGCAATGGCGACAATCAGGATTTCGAAGCAGTAAGTCCAGCCGGTGATAAACCCGGCCAGCGGGCCTAAGTTTTCTTGTGCGTAGCGGGAGAAGGAACTGGCAGACGGGTTGTGAACCGACATCTCCCCCAGCGCACGCATGATGATATAGGCCGCCACGCCGCCGATGATGTAGGCCAGCAGAACGCTTGGACCGGCCATTTTGATGGCATCTGCCGAGCCATAAAAAAGACCGGTGCCGATAGCCGAGCCCAGCGCCATAAAGCGGATGTGGCGGGTGCTCAATCCACGTTTAAGTTTGTTAGTGCTTTCCATTAAAATCTTGCCATTCAACACGAAAAAAACAAAAAACCACGGGGCCTTAAGCCCCGTGGTTAAACAATTTGTTGCCGTTGATTAATGGGCGTTGGATGTCACCTGACGCCCTGCCGCACGGTCCCAGATAATCGCCAGAACCAGCGCTACAACGGAAGGCATCAGCCAGGCCAGGCCCTGCTCGGACAGCGGCAGACGCTGTGTCCAGGCTGGCAGGATTTCTGCAAATGCTGATGCTTTGATCCCGTCAAGGATACCAAAAATCAGGCTGATAAACATGGCCGGCGCAATAATTCGCGTCGAGTTATGCCACCACGGGCGGGTGAAGCTCAGCACCACCAGCACGATACATGGCGGATAGATCGCCGTCAGCACCGGAATTGACACCTGAATCAGGTGGCTCAGACCGAGGTTTGACACCGCCATGGAGAAGATGCCGAGGATAAACACCAGCGTGCGGTAAGAGAGCGGCAGATACTGGGCGAAGAACTCCGCGCAGGCGCAGGTCAGACCCACCGCCGTCACCAGACAGGCCAGGAAAATCAGCGCCGCCAGCAGCATGCTGCCTGCACCACCAAAGGTATGCTGCACGTAAGCATGCAGGATCGCCGCGCCGTTTGCGTTCTGATCGACCAGCGTTGCGCTATCTGAGCCCAGACGGAACAGCGCCAGATACAGCAGCGTCAGGCCGACACCGGCCATCAGGCCAGCCCAGATGGTGTAGCGAGTCAGCAGACGCGCTTCGGTCACCCCGCGGGAACGCGCGGCGTTAACGATAACGATACCAAACACCATCGCACCGAGCGTATCCATTGTCAGATAGCCGTTCACGAAACCGTTTGAGAACGCCGCGTTCTGATAAGCGTCCATCGCGGAGCTGATGGGCCCCGCAGGCCAGACGATGGCCGCAACCGCCAGCACGATCAGCGCCACAATTTTCAGCGGAGCCAGGAAGTTACCCACGGTATCCAGCAGTTTGCCGGGATAGAGAGAAACCAGAATCACGATGGCGAAGTAAATGAGGCTGTAAATAAACAGCGGCATGGCGCCGTCACCGGTCAGCGGGGCGATACCCACTTCAAAGGAGACGGTCGCCGTACGTGGGGTCGCGAACAGCGGGCCAACGGCCAGATAGCAGACGGTTGCCAGCAGAACGCCAGCCACTTTGCCAATCGGGGTGCTGAGGCTGTCCACACCGCCACCGACTTTCGCCAGCGCGATAACGGTCAGTACCGGCAGGCCCACGGCAGTAAGCAGGAAGCCAAACGCAGCCGTCCAGACGTGTTCACCCGCCTGTAAGCCAACCATTGGAGGAAAAATGATGTTACCTGCGCCAACGAACAGCGCAAATGTCATAAAGCCCAGCGCGATAATGTCACGCGATTTCAAGTGATGGGTCATAAAACCTTACTGCCTGTGGATGTGGTGTTGAATACGTTGAGATTTTCGCCATCCCTCACGGGACGATACAGCGGAAAATTTGCTCAATTTCAGCGGGATATGCTCCCGTCCTGGCGTGGCGAAGAATAGTTTTTCGATTTACCACGCAAATACAGTCGGTCTGACAGTATATGGGGGGCAATTTAAACGCTTATAACGTTTAAAGGCAAGAAGGGATCGTAAAACCAGAACAATATGCCAGCATGAAAATTCAGACCAAAATAATATGCCATGTATAAGAAAAACTCATGGCTAATCATGCGAACAAAAAAGCACCAGCCGTATAATATTCATCCGCGTTTCGCTTGACTGCAAAGCAAACGGGCCAGCAATCGCTGGCCCGTGGAAAGGTAGCCTGACACATCTGCCGTCAGGCGCTTTTTTTGGCAATTAATCGTTCCGGAATCACGAAGCTAAAGCGCGTGCCCTTACCCAAGGTGCTTTCGATATTGAGCCGGCTTTCGTGGTGGCTGACGGCATGCTTCACAATTGCCAGTCCCAGTCCGCTCCCGCCGGTCTGCCGCGAGCGCGCCTTATCCACCCGGTAGAATCGTTCGGTGAGACGCGGGAGGTGCTCGGGCCCAATCCCCGGCCCGTTGTCCTCGACGCTAAACTCAGCGCCCGCCGGGGTATGCTGCCAGCACACCGCGATATGCGTCCCTTTCGGGGTATGATTCACGGCGTTATAGACCAGGTTTGAGATAGCGCTTCGCAGCTCATCTTCACTGCCGAGCACTTTCAGCGTGTTATCAACGTCAAAACTCAGGGTGTGCTGATTATGACTCAGCGTTTGGGCTTCGCGCTCCACCACCCGCAACATCATCGGCACATCAATGATGTCGTTTAGCGCCAACG
Organism: Enterobacter sp. BIDMC 27; assembly: GCF_000534415.1. Classification (NCBI taxonomy): domain Bacteria; kingdom Pseudomonadati; phylum Pseudomonadota; class Gammaproteobacteria; order Enterobacterales; family Enterobacteriaceae; genus Enterobacter; species Enterobacter sp. BIDMC 27. The sequence goes on along the minus strand of NZ_KI973178.1, from coordinate 1,879,269 downwards.
ACGGGGCAGCCTCAATCTTTGAAAGCGTCAGCAGCTGTTTGACCAGCCCTTCCATGCGGAACGTCTGCTCCCGCATGGTATGCAGTGCTTTCTCACGCGGCGCCCCCTCAAGCGTTTGCTCCTGCATCATCTCCAGGTAGCCCTGAAGCACCGTCAAGGGCGTACGCAGCTCGTGGCTGACGTTGGCAAAGAAGTTACGTCTCGCGCCCTCAAGCTGGTGCATCTGGGTAACGTCCCGCGCCACCATCAGCCACTGCCGATCGCTGTAGGGCATCACGCGGATTTCCAGATGGCGACCGTTATTGAGCTTCAGATTGTGCGGGCGCGAAAAATCCCGCTTTTTCAGATACAGCGTGAACTCGGGATAACGCAGAAGGTTCAGGATGTTCTGACCATTATCATCCGGCCAGCGCAGGCCCAGCAGCTGTTGCGCGAGGCCATTACACCAGAAGATTGTCCCTTCTTCTGTCGTCAGGATCACCGCGTCCGGCAGCGACTCCGCACCGCTACGAAAGCGTTTGATCAGGCTTCCCAGCTCACGACGGCGCTTTTTGTTACGCATCTGCATCTGGTGCAGGCCGTAGAGTAGCGGTTCCCAGCTCCCGCTTCCCGGCGGGGGTGTCATACTTCTGTCGACCCACAGCCACCAGGAGAGACGCAGTAAATTCCAGAAATGCCAGACGAGCAATCCCGTCACGGCCACCAGTAAAAACCACGGCAGATAGCCAAAGATAGCCCCCAGAATGAGGGCCGGAATACAACATAAGATCAGTTCAAAGACGAGCCTTTTCCATGACAGACGTTCCAGCACGCGTCACACTCCTGTCATTGTTCAGAAACGGGTCGAGAAACGATAACCCGTGCCGCGGACCGTCTGTACCATGCGATCGTGGCCGCTCAGTTCCAGTGCTTTACGCAGGCGGCGAATATGGACGTCAACCGTTCGGTCTTCGACATAGACGTTAGTTCCCCAGACGTTATTCAGCAACTGTTCGCGGCTGTAAACGCGCTCCGGGTGGGTCATAAAGAAGTGCAGGAGTTTAAATTCGGTCGGTCCCATATCGAGGGGATTTTCACCGGTCATGACCCGGTGTGAGGTAGGATCCAGGCTCAGCCCCTGCATCTCAATCACCTCTTCCACCGCCATCGGTGAAATACGGCGCATCACGGCTTTGATACGCGCCACCAGCTCTTTCGGGGAGAACGGTTTAGTGATGTAATCGTCCGCGCCGGTTTCCAGACCGCGCACGCGATCCTCTTCCTCGCCGCGCGCCGTCAGCATTACCACCGGGATATCGCGGGTCATCGCCTCGCGTTTGATATGCTTGATAAACTGCAATCCGGAACCGCCAGGCAGCATCCAGTCCAGCAGGATCAGATCGGGCCAGGGTTCATTCAGCTGGTTCACCGCGCTGTCATAATCTTCCGCTTCAACCGGCTGGAAGCCATTTTGTTCAAGCACGAAGCACACCATTTCACGGATCGGAGCTTCATCTTCTACGACCAGAATACGTCTCGCCATACTTTGCCCTGTCTTATCGTATTTAAGTTACAAGTCTGTAATGCGGCGTCATTATGCGTCAGATTTATGACAGATTTATGAAAAACATTACCACTATAAATAGCAAACTGTTGTTTTATTACAGCGGTTATTTTCCGTTCCCCGAACGTTTATAATCCTGCTTTCTTATTATTGCCACGGATCTTTTATGCGCATACTTCACACCTCAGACTGGCACCTGGGTCAAAATTTTTACAGCAAAAGCCGCGCCGCGGAACATGAAGCGTTCCTGAACTGGCTGCTGGAGACGGCTCAGGCTCACGAGGTGGACGCGATTATTGTGGCGGGCGACATTTTTGATACCGGATCGCCGCCGAGCTATGCGCGTGAGCTGTACAACCGTTTTGTGGTCAACCTCCAGCAAACCGGTTGTCACCTGGTGATTGTCGCCGGAAACCATGACTCGGTGGCGACGCTGAATGAATCCCGCGATATTCTGGCGTTCCTCAATACCACCGTGGTGGCCAGCGCCGGACACGCGCCGCAGATCCTGAAAAAACGCGACGGCACGCCGGGCGCAGTGCTGTGCCCAATTCCGTTTTTACGCCCGCGCGATATCGTGCAAAGCCAGGCAGGTCTGTCCGGCAGCGAAAAACAGCAGCATCTGTTGCAGGCCATCACCCGCTATTATCACCAGCAACATACGGAAGCCTGCGCCCTGCGCGGCGATCAGGCCATTCCGATCATTGCCACCGGGCACCTCACCACCGTCGGAGCCAGTAAGAGTGATGCGGTGCGCGAGATCTATATCGGTACGCTGGACGCGTTTCCGGCGCAAAACTTCCCCCCCGCCGACTACATTGCCCTCGGGCATATTCACCGGGCGCAGATCATCGGCGGCTGCGAGCATATCCGTTACTGCGGCTCGCCCATTTCGCTCAGTTTTGACGAAACGGGCAAAGCCAAATCCGTGCATCTGGTGAGCTTCACCGGAGGCAAACTCAGCGCCGTTGAGACGCTTGAGGTGCCGGTCACCCAGCCGCTGGCGGTGCTGAAAGGCGATCTGGCCGCCATTACCGCTCAGCTTGAGCAGTGGCGCGGCGCAGCGCTTAATCCCCCCGTCTGGCTCGATATCGAAATCACCACCGACGACTACCTGTACGATATGCAACGTAAAATACAGACGCTGACGGAAGACCTTCCCGTGGAGGTGCTGCTGGTACGCCGCAGCCGCGAGCAGCGCGAGAAAATACTGCTCAACGCCCAGCGTGAAACGCTTAGCGAACTTCGGGTTGAAGAGGTGTTCGCGCGGCGGCTTGCGCATGAAGAGGTGGACGAGGCCAGACGCACCAGGCTTAACGAGCTGTTTGCCCAGACCCTGCATTCCCTCCATGACGAGGACGAAAACGCATGAAAATTCTGAGCCTGCGCCTGAAAAATCTGAATTCGCTGAAGGGTGAGTGGAAAATTGATTTCACCGCGGAGCCGTTCGCCAGCAACGGACTGTTTGCCATCACCGGCGCAACCGGCGCGGGTAAAACCACGCTGCTGGATGCCATCTGCCTGGCGCTTTACCACGAAACGCCGCGTCTTAATAAGGTCTCTCAGGCGCAAAACGACCTGATGACGCGCGATACCGCCGAATGCCTGGCGGAAGTAGAATTTGAGGTCAAAGGCGTTGCTTATCGCGCTTTCTGGAGCCAGAACCGCGCCCGCAACCAGCCGGACGGGAACTTACAGGCACCGCGCGTTGAGCTGGCCCGCTGCGAAGACGGCAAAATTCTGGCCGACAAAGTCACGGATAAGCTGGAACAAACCGCCGCGCTTACCGGGCTGGACTATGGTCGCTTTACCCGTTCGATGTTGCTCTCTCAGGGGCAGTTTGCCGCCTTCCTGAATGCTAAACCGAGCGATCGCGCTGAGCTGCTGGAAGAACTGACCGGCACGGAAATTTACGGCCAGATTTCCGCCATGGTTTTCGAAAAACACAAAGCGGCACGTAACGCGCTGGAGATGTGCGAAGCGCAGGCCGCAGGGGTTGTGCTGCTGAGCGAGGAACAGCAGCAGCACTTGCAGCAAAGTTTGCAGGCACTTACTGACGAAGAAAAAGTCCTGCTGGCACAGCAGCAAAGCCAACAGAAAGATTTTCAGTGGCTTACGCGTAACGACGAACTGATACGTGAGCAGCAGCGTGCAGCTGCTTCGCAGCAGCAGGCGCAACAGGCTCTGACGGACGCCGCGCCCCAACTGGCGAAGCTCAAGCTGGCGCAGCCCGCCGCCCAGCTACGTCCCCTATGGGAGTATCAGCAGGAGCAGACCACCCGCCTGGCGCAGACAACAGAGCGAATTGTTGAAGTAAATACTCGCTTACTCGACAGAGCAGCGCAGCGCTCGCGTATTCGCAACGGTGCGCTGCGCAACCGTGAACAGTTGCAGACAGAGCACAAGGTACTGACGCAGTGGCTGACCGAACACGATCGTTTCCGTCAGTGGGGGCAGGAAATTGCCGGCTGGCGGGCGCATTTTACGCAACTGGGTCGCGATAAAAATCAGCTTGTTGCCCAGTCAGCGCGCATGACTGAGCTTCGTCAGAAGCTGGCTGAGATGCCTGAAAGTAGGTTGACGCTGACGGCTGAGGATCTCGCGACGGCAATGGAGCAACAGGCACAGTCGCGGGCGCTCCGCCAGCGTCTGACAGCGCTTCACGCTCGCTTTCAGCCGCTGCAAAAACGGCTGCGCCAGAATGCGGAAAGCGTGCAGAAAGCGCAGGCTGAGCAGGCTAAGCTGAATGAAACGCTGATCCTGCGGCGTCAGCAGTTCAAAGAGAAAAATCAGCACTATGCCGACCTGAAAGCGCTCTGTGAGCGTGAGGCGACAATCAAGGATCTTGAGAACTATCGTGCACAGCTCGAAGCGGGTAAGCCTTGCCCGCTCTGCGGTTCACGCGAACATCCGGCAGTTGTGCAGTATCAGGCGCTTGAACTGACTGACAATCAGCGCCGCCGCGACGCGCTGGAGAAAGAGGTTGCTGCGCTAAAAGAGGAAGGATTGCTGGTGCTCGCGCAGGTGAATGCGCTGACCCAGCAGATCCAGCGCGAGACAGAGGAAGCACAGGCTCTCTCTGAGGAAGAGCAAGCACTTACTAAGGAGTGGCTGGAGGTCTGCGCCTCCCTGAACATAGCGCTGAATATTCAGGATGATATAGCCCCCTGGATGAGCGAACAGGAACAGTATGAACGCCAGCTGTATCAGCTCAGCCAGCGTCTGACGCTGCAAAACCAGCTCAATGAACAGGAAGGTCAGGCGCGCCAGTACCAGCAGCAGCTGACGGCGACGCGTCAGGCGCTGGCGGCCTCGTTACAATCGCTGTCGCTTAGCGTACCCGATGAAGGGGCTGAAAGCGCCTGGCTGAGCGCGCGCGAAAGCGAATATACCCTGTGGCAGGAAAAACAGGCCCAGCACGGTACGATTCAGGAAGGTATTAACGCCCTGATGCCCATTCTGGAGACGCTGCCGGTTACCAATGATGCAGAAGCCGACGCGGTTATCCCTGAGAACTGGCGCGGCATCCACGACGAATGCGTGTCGCTGCAAAGTCAGCTCACCACCCTACAGCAACAGGAGACGCTTGAGCGTGAACGGCTCCAGCAATCACAGGCTCAGTTCAACGCCGCGCTGACCGCGAGCTGCTTTGCCGATCGGGACGCATTTCTCTCCGCCCTGCTGGATGAAACGTCGATCCGCCAGCTTGAACAACAAAAGCAGACGCTGGAAAACCAGCTCCAGCAGGCCACGGCGCTTTCGGTGCAGGCAAGCATGCAGCTTCAGGCGCATCAGGCACAGCGCCCCGAGGGGCTGGAAACCGATGCCGCAACGCTTCAGGCGCAGTTACACCAGCTGGCGCAACAGCTTCGGGACAACACCACGCATCAGGGGGAGATCCGCCAGCAGCTCAAACAGGACGCCGATAACCGTCTGCACCAGCAGGCGCTTATGCAGCAGATTGAGGAGGCGGCGCGTCAGGCCGACGACTGGGGCTATCTCAACGCGCTGATAGGCTCCAGCACCGGCGATAAATTCCGTAAATTCGCCCAGGGGCTGACGCTGGATAATCTGGTGTGGCTTGCCAACCAGCAGCTCAACCGTCTGCATGGCCGCTATCTGCTTCAGCGTAAAGCCAGCGACGCGCTGGAGCTGGAAGTGGTCGATACCTGGCAGGCCGATGCGGTACGCGATACCCGTACCCTTTCCGGCGGGGAGAGTTTCCTGGTCAGTCTGGCGCTGGCTTTAGCGCTTTCCGATCTGGTCAGTCACAAAACGCGCATTGACTCGCTGTTCCTGGATGAAGGATTCGGCACGCTCGACAGCGAAACGCTGGACACCGCGCTGGACGCGCTCGACGCGCTGAACGCCACCGGGAAAACCATTGGCGTGATCAGCCACGTAGAGGCAATGAAAGAGCGCATTCCGGTGCAGATCAAAGTGAAGAAGATCAACGGGCTGGGATATAGCAGGCTGGACAGGGAGTTTGCGGTGCAGTAAATGGGGGGATGATGCGCTCTGGTGCCCTCACCCTGGCCCTCTCCCACGGGGAGAGGGCACAAACATCAAAAACGGTTTGCGTTTATTCCGGCCAGAGCCACGCCGCGCCGCGTACGCCGCTGGAATCTCCGTGGACGGCTTTGCGGATCGGCGTTTCGCACTCGCCGCCAAATACCCACTGTTTCACCAGCGTTGGCACCGTGGCGTACAGCCGGTCGACGTTGCTCATGCCGCCGCCCAGTACAATCACGTCGGGATCAAGAATATTGATCACATGCGCCAGTGACTTAGCCAGCCGCATTTCGTAGCGGCTGAGCGCCAGTTCAGCCACCGGATCCTGCTCCTCAACCAGACGCATAATCTCGTTACCTTTCAGCGGCTGACCGCTCAGACGATGATAATCGGTGGCAAACCCCGTGCCGGAAATAAAGGTCTCAATACAGCCCTGCTTGCCACAGTAGCACGGTACTTCGGCGCGGTATTTGAGTTCATCTTCGTCCATCCACGGCAACGGATTGTGTCCCCACTCGCCCGCGGTGCCGTTGCTGCCAATATGCGAGCGCCCACCGAAGGCCACGCCCGCCCCGCAGCCGGTGCCGATAATGACCGCAAATACGGTCTGCGCGCCAGCCGCTGCGCCATCCACGGCCTCAGACACCGCAAGGCAGTTAGCGTCATTCGCCAGACGCACCTCCCGGTTCAGGCGTTGGCTTAAGTCTTTATCAAACGGCTGACCGTTGAGCCAGGTGGAGTTGGCGTTTTTCACCACGCCGGTATACGGCGAAATGGAGCCGGGGATCCCCATCCCGACCGTGCCCGTCTCGCCCGTTGCCTGCTCTGCCATATCGACCAGGCGGGCAATCGTCTCTATGGTCTGGTGATAATCATCGCGCGGCGTAGGCAGACGGTGGCGAAACAGTTGCTCCCCCTGCTCGCTCAGCGCAATAACTTCTGTTTTGGTGCCGCCCAAATCAATCCCAATACGCACAAGACACTCCTCATTATTTTGATTATCAACAGAGTAGAAGCCCACTTCCCGATTAGCAATGCAAGCGATGCGACAATTCGTTATCATGCCCGCTGATTTAACGACAAGGCCGTGGAAATTATCATGCTGTGGTTCAAAAATTTGATGGTTTACCGTCTCAGCCGCGACGTTTCGCTGCGTGCAGAAGAGATGGAAAAACAGTTAGCCGCTTACTCCTTTACCCCTTGCGGTAGCCAGGATATGGCAAAAACTGGCTGGGTTCCGCCAATGGGTTCTCAAAGCGATGCGCTGACCCACGCCAGCAGCACGGGGCAAATCATCGTTTGCGCCCGTAAAGAAGAGAAGATCCTGCCGACGCCCGTGGTTAAGCAGGCGCTCGAAGCGAAGATCTTCAAGCTGGAAGCTGAACAGGGCCGTAAGCTTAAAAAAACCGAAAAAGATTCGCTTAAGGATGAAGTGCTGCACTCGCTGCTGCCGCGCGCTTTTAGCCGCTTTAGCCAGACCATGATGTGGATCGACACTGTTAACGGGCTGATCATGGTGGACTGCGCCAGCGCCAAAAAAGCGGAAGATACGCTGGCGCTGCTGCGTAAGAGCCTTGGCTCATTACCGGTGGTACCGCTGGCGCTGGAAACGCCGATTGAGCTGACCCTGACCGAGTGGGTGCGCAGCGGGACTGCCGCGCAGGGCTTCCAGATCCTTGATGAAGCAGAGCTGAAAGCGCTGCTGGAAGATGGCGGCGTGATCCGCGCGAAGAAACAGGATCTGGTGAGCGACGAAATCGCCGTGCACATTGAAGCGGGCAAAGTGGTGACCAAACTGGCACTCGACTGGCAGCAGCGCATTCAGTTTGTGATGTGTGATGACGGCTCCGTGAAGCGCCTTAAGTTCTGCGATGAACTGCGCGATCAGAACGAAGATATCGACCGCGAAGATTATGCTCAGCGCTTTGACGCAGACTTTATCCTGATGACCGGCGAGCTGGCGGCGTTAATTCAGAACCTGGTGGAAGGTCTCGGCGGCGAAGCGCAGCGCTGACAGGCAAAACGCAGGCCGGGTAAGCGAATGCGCCACCCGGCATGCTTTTATTTCAGATAGCGGCACAGATAAGAGGTTGGCTCTGCAACCTGCAAATGGAACTCGCTGTGGCCCGGCACGTTGAAGACCTGCCCGGCACTATAGACTTTCCACTCCGTTTCACCCGGCAGCAGGACGTTCAGCGCGCCGCTGATCACCGTCATCTCTTCCGCTTCTGCGGTGCCAAAGGTGTATTCCCCTTCCGCCATGACGCCGACACTGGCGCGGCCAGTGCTGCTGCTGGTAAAACCAATGGATTTCACTTTACCGGAAAAGTATTCGTTACTTTGAAGCATGAACTGGCCCTTATATTTATAGAGAAAAATCCACTATAGGGGCCATGCTCATGACCTGTCACGCAAAATCATTACACCAGTAATTCTGACGCCAGGCGCGCCATCAGGACGTTAGAGAGCAGCACCGGAACATCCAGCGCCTTTTGCAGTAAATCACGATGCCGCTGATGGAAGCCCAGGCAGTCGAGCATCAGGACATCCGCCCCTCTGTCGATCAACTCCTGCCCGGCCGCAATCAGCTTCGCTTCGCTGTCCCAGAACGGGTTTGCCAGCGCGTACAGCGGGGTGTGCTCCAGCGCGGCCCACTTCACCGTCTGGTTATCCAGCAGTTCCTCAACGGGAACGATGACCCCAACCTGATGACCATCAACAATTGAGGCCACCAGCGGGGGGATAATCCGCATCGGTTCGAGCAGAATGGCATTACGCGCGCTGAGCCCTTTAACGGGTGCCGTGCTCATCAGCAAAATAACGTCATAGTCCTGATTGTCGAGCACTTCGATCACGCCCTGTAGCGCGCGCTCGATTTTCTGGCGTGACACATGCGCCAGTTTACCGTCACTGAGTAACGTTGCCAGGGGATCTTCCCCCTCTCCGACCGCGTAGTCTTCCATGACCTCTTCCCGACTGAGCTTCCCTAACAGACTGAGATGCGTAATTTGTTGTTCAGAGACATGCTCGGTTAAGAGCGGTAATACTTCGCTTACAGGCACCACACCAATCGTGAGGATCGCCAACGTCGCCTTCATTTTGATCGCCTTCCGTTACTACCACAACTGCCACATAAGTACAGGCTCACTACGCTGCACTGTTCATTTTTTCAACAAAACAGCACCAAGGGTAGCAGGGGATCTCTACACCGTAATGTAAAGATCGACTGGCCTTTCCGAATCCACCTGTAATAACTAAATATTAACTGCTGCTTAACATCAGCGATATGTTAAAAGTGTGATTCAGGCACGGTTGTAACGAATTCGGATTCCTGTCAGGACTTCTCAGGATCCTCATAGCGCCGTTTCGCATCCAGCGCTTCCTGTTCGGTTTCATGTTCGCTGATCAGCGAATCAGGTTTAGGGTGATCGGCACGCAGCTGGTACCAGGTTACGGTCTGATCGCCGTTACCTTTTTCAACGGTAACGATGCGGGCTTCTCGTGGATAGGGAGGTCTGGTTGGCATAGCTCATCCTTTTTTTATGTCTGAGCTATGAGTATAGACGGCTGTTAGCTGGCGCAAGCCAAACGCAGGGCGGTAATAATCTGAATCGCAACTTTCTCGGGTGACGCTGACGCATCCACAACGTGGTGTGCCGCCTCGCGGTACAGTGCATCGCGTTCGGCGAGGACGTCGCTGACCTCTTCACTCAGCGGTTTCGCGGTCAGCGCCGGGCGCTGTCCCTCTTCCGGAAACGCCTCCAGCCGCCCCACCAGCGTAGAGACCGGGGCACAGAGGTAGATCACGACACCCTTTTCGCGCATAAACTGGCGGTTATACGGTGCCAGAATAATGCCCCCACCGGTCGCGATCACGGTTGACGGCGCGGTCACCGCTTCCAGCGTGGCCGTTTCACGCGCACGAAAGCTCTCCCAACCCTCATCTTCAACGATATCGGCGATGGTCTTACCGGCATTCTCCTGGAGCCAGTGGTCAGTATCGACAAACTGACTCTGGCACAGACGCGCCAGCTCCAGACCAACGGTGGTTTTCCCACAGCCGCGAGGGCCAACTAAAAAGATGGGTGGGTTCATAACCAGGTGTTCCCCTTGCTGCCGGATAACTGAAGGCTGTAAAGAAATGATTGCAGTAGATGTTGCGCTAACTTTACTGCAAAGCGGTACGGAATGACAAGCCTGTGGAAGCCACACTGTACCACAAAACCGCCCGGAGGTGGGCTACGCCGGGCGGCGCTTCACTTCCAGCAGCCATTTATCCAGCTCGGCGGCAAACTGCTGGCGATCGCGCTGCGACAGGCTGTCCGGCCCACCGGTTTGCACGCCGCTGGAACGAAGCGTATCCATAAAATCACGCATGGTGAGCTTCTCGCGGATCGTTGCCGGCGAATAGCGTTCTCCGCGCGGGTTCAGCGCCGCCGCCCCTTTCGCCAGTACATCGGCAGCCAGCGGGATATCCGCGGTGATCACCAGATCTCCTGCGTCACACAGGCGTACTATCTCGTTATCCGCCACGTCAAACCCGGCCGGAACGCGCAGAGAACGGATGTATCTGGAGGGCGGCACGCGGATATTCTGGTTCGCCACCAGCGTCAGCGGCATCTGCACGCGCTCGGCAGCGCGAAATAAAATCTCTTTGATGACATTCGGACACGCGTCCGCATCAACCCAAATCGCCATAGTCTCTCCCCATTATGATTCTGGTGACTATTGTCGCCTGCATTTCGTTGTTAAGCTATCAATGAGAGATAACAACGCATAATAACGGAGAGACGTGATGGATAAGAAAATCGGGTTTATCGGCTGCGGAAATATGGGCAAAGCTATCCTCGGCGGACTGATTGCCAGCGGGCAGGTGTTGCCGGGGCAGATTTGGGTCTATACCCCATCCCCGGATAAAGTCGCGGCGCTGCGTGATGAGTATGGTGTCAACGCTGCCGAAAGCGCACAGGACGTGGCTCAGGTGGCGGATATTGTCTTTGGCGCCGTTAAGCCGAATATCATGATTAAAGTCCTGAGCGAGATCACCTCCAGCCTTAACAAAGAGACCCTGGTGGTATCGATTGCCGCAGGCGTGACCCTCGATCAGCTCGCCCGCGCGCTGGGCCACGACCGTAAGATTGTTCGCGCCATGCCAAACACCCCGTCGCTGGTGAATGCCGGTATGACATCCGTTACCCCGAACGCGCTGGTCACATCTGAAGACGTGGCGGATGTACTGAATATTTTCCGCTGCTTCGGCGAAGCGGAAGTGATTGCCGAACCGATGATCCACCCGGTAGTCGGCGTGAGCGGCTCTGCCCCGGCGTATGTCTTTATGTTTATCGAAGCCATGGCCGATGCCGCCGTACTGGGTGGAATGCCGCGCGCGCAGGCCTACAAATTTGCAGCGCAGGCGGTGATGGGTTCGGCCAAAATGGTGCTGGAAACGGGTAAACATCCGGGCGAACTGAAAGATATGGTGTGCTCACCGGGGGGCACAACCATTGAAGCCGTGCGCGTGCTGGAAGATCGCGGGTTCCGCTCCGCCGTGATCGAGGCGATGGAAAAATGCATGGAAAAATCAGAGAAGCTCAGTAAGTCCTGATGCGTTACGCCGGGCGTCAGGCGGCCACTTCGGTGCGGCCCCGTCCGGCATTTTTGGCTTTATAGAGGGCCACGTCCGCCGCCTTTAGCCATTCACGATAGTGGGTGAACTGCGCCCCCCAGGGGGCAACCCCAACGCTGATACACAACCTCGCCATAGGTGCTCCGTGCAGCGGCATGTTGACCAGCCGTTCGTGGACGCGCGACATCGCTGCAATCGCGCTGTCGGCAGGCGTGCCGGACATGATCACCGCGAACTCATCCCCGCCAAAACGGCCAATATAATCGCCTGAGCGCAGGGTCAGCTGAAGCTGGCGCGTGATGGCGACAATCGCTTCATCCCCCACGTCATGCCCCCAGGTGTCGTTGATCGTCTTGAAGTGATCGATATCGATGAGCAGTATCGTCGCCTGTCGATGGCTTCGACGGCAGGCCTCAAATTCGTTACGCAGCAGCGTTTCCCAGTGACGGCGATTGAATACGCCGGTCATTCCGTCGCGGGTACTCATCAGCTCAAGCCGACGCTTATGCTCTGCCAGACGGATCGCCGTGCGGTGGCTGAGCCAGGCAAACAGTATGGGGTAGACCACCAGCACGGGGAGCGTCAGCCACAACGCCAGCGGTTCAGAGGTCAATACCACAGGACTACCCGTGGATTGCACGGTGAGCAGAGCAGACAGAGCAAGCAGCGCCAGTCCTGTCAGAAATAACCGACATCCCCCCGATCCCATCATATTCATGCCGATCATCACGATCAGCGCCGCCGTTGGTAGCGCACTGAACCCTGTTAGCCCCATCCAGACACCGGCAATAATGGCATCGATTTTCAGATTAACAATTTCACTGCTGTGGGGTTCAGCCGAACGAAAAGCCAGCTGCCAGGCCAGATGGGGCCAGACAAAGACCCAGCCCACCAGCAATAACCACCAGACGCCGGAAAGAAACTGGCTCACCAGAACGCTGGCAAGCGGAACAAATAGCGCCGCCAGACCAACGATGCGTGCCAGCCGTATTCGCCGGGCAAATCGCAGACCGGAACGGTATGAATCATCCTGAGAAAGCTGCTGGTGCCACGCTTCCCGAATGTTCTCGTGATTGTCATAAAACTCATCATTCATCATTTTTGGGAATATTCTGAAACATTTTCCCAAATTATAGAGAGGGGGATAGCGGGGAAAGTATGAAATTTTGGGTGAGCCACAGCCGTGACTCACCCGTTAGCACTACGCCTGTTTTTTCAGGCACGCGCTCATAAACTTGCTGCGATCGTCGCCTTTCAGCATCTGCTGTGTCGCCTGGGCGTTGCACTCACGCATTTTTTGCTGCTGTGGGGTCAGGCTTTTTACACCGGGTTTAGCCGCACCATTTTTAAGGCAGTCGCTCATGTACGTTTTACGGGCATCCCCTTTCAGGCTTTGCGATGTCGCCTGTTGGTTACAGGTCGTCATGCGCTGCTGCTGGGGCGTTAACGTTTTCTCTTCCGCGTGTGCTGAGGCGATCAGACACAGGCCAGAGAGCAGGGTAACCAGTATTGTTGTTTTCATTGCACCATCCTTTATGTGAAGTTCCACGTTAAGTCTGGCTCGTTACGGGAAAAAAACCACCCTGCGACTCTGATTTTCGCCGGGCTCTGCGGTTATTTCAGCCCTGTATCGGAACAATATTCATTAACCGATTTCGCCGGGTGGGAGGCGGTAATTAATAACAGAAATTATGCGGTGAAAGGTGTGCTCTGTCTCAATTAAATTTTCCCTGCATAAATGTGTAAAAATAAAAACAGAGCGACGCCAGGCATCCTGCATGACAATTCTGTGACACGTCATTTCACCTCAGGCAGGTTAGCTGCGAGGATGCCTTAAAAGCTTCTTTACGTATTGCTGAAGCAGCTCCGCATCTTCCGCAGGCACCTGGGAATCAGGACGCGCTTTTTCCAGCGCGCCTTCAACGTTGTCGATCAACGCCTCCTGCTCCGGTTTTGCCATCTGTCGCAGCAGCGCCGTCACAACGATTTCCAGCGCCTCGACCTGGGCAACCAGCTCTTTCGACTCTTCTTCCTTTTGGGCAAGCTTAACCAACAACTCAGCAATGAGATTTTTCATGGTGCTATTTCCTTATGTGATTTCCCCTGAAATTAACACCCTCTCTGAATAATGAAAAGCATGGATTAGCTTTATCTTATGCAAAAGTGACATCGCTGCCAAAAAAGATATTTCAGCGCGAAAGCGAAACGTTTTCCTGAAAGAAAGGCGCCGCATTTCGTTATATAAAAATGCGGCGTTCATAAGAATAAATAATATATTATCGTGTTTACCGGGCCGACTTTGCCTCAGCGATTCGCCTGCGGCGTCGCAAGGCAAAGGCCAGTTGAATAATATTCAGCAGGACCACCACCGCCGTCGCGGCAAATACCCAGCGGAAACCCGCCATCGCCGAGACCGAGGCGCCGATAAGCGGGCCCGCTACGTTGCCTAAATACATGAACGACTGGTTGTAGCCAAAAATGCGGCCGGTTACCTGGTCACTGGAATATTTCACCAGCAGCGTCTGAACAGCGGGCAGCATGGCGCCATCTGCGAAGCCAAGCAGGAAGCGCAGGATGCCGAGCTGAAGAGGTGTGGTGACGAATGACATGGCAAAGAAAAGGATCACCGCAATGATGAGCGTTGCCATCAGAATACGTGCCGTACCGATCCTGTCGCCCAGTTTCCCCAGACGCGGAGCAGACATCAGCGCCGACACGCCCGGCACCGCGGCAATCATCCCGCTCAGAAAAGCAATGTTGCTGCTGTCCGGCGCCATCGACTTGATAAACAGCGCCAGAATCGGCCCTACCGAACCGTTACAGAGCTGGATCACCATCGTCGTCACAAAGAGGCTAATCATCAGGCCAGGATAAGGCAGCGAGGCGAAAACCGCTTTTCCGCTCAGGCGTTCGGATTTACTGACAACAGGCCGCCCGCCCTCTTTAATCAGAAAAAGGGTGACCAGAAAGCTGATCGTTAGCAGGATCGCGGTAATGATAAAGACCGCACGCAGCCCGACATGGTCCGCCAGGAAGCCGCCGAGCAGCGGGCCGCCAATGACCCCGCTGATCTGGGCCGTGGAAAGCGTGCTGAGCGCCCAGCCGCTTCGCTCACGCGGTACCTGTGAGGCCACCAGCGCCATGGCATTCGGAATGTAACCGGAGGTCAGCCCCATTATCGCCCGCAGAATAAACAGCTGCCAGACGTTGGTGGCGAAGGCCTGGAGCAAAATGGCTATCGCCATCCCCAGCGAGGCGCGGAGCAGCATCAACTTGCGCCCCTTGCGATCCGCCAGGCTGCCCCACATCGGCGACACAATGGCGGAGACCAGAAACGTCACGCTGAACGTCAGGCCGGACCACATCGAGAGCGCTTCATGGGAAGTCACTCCCAGCTGCGATACATACAGCGGCAGGAAGGGCAATATCTGGCTGATAGCCAGTCCGGTGAAGAAGCAGCCGAACCAGACTGAAATGAGATTAACTTTCCAGGATTCCATAACAGAAATAGTCTTCATTTTTAGGCGAATTCGCCGACAGATTAGCAAGTTACGCGCAATGACATAGCGCCAGAGATGCGGCCTTGCAGACTTTGGTGTTTTATCTTCCCAGTCATCATATTTGTGAAATAAGTCACAATTTATCCAATTTTTGGCGGAAGATTATGCTTCATCGACATAATCCATAGCCGCGCATCCCCAGATGGAAATGGTTGGCATGGGCGGCATTATAGTCCGGCCCCAGACCGTTACCGTAATAGCCACAGCTTGCCGAGAGCAGGGCCTGTAGCCAGGGCTGCGTCTTTTCCGCTTTCCAGCCGTTCAGGACGGTAACGCGCTGTCCATTTGCCAGCCTGAAAGCGCTGATATCCAGCGCATCCGCCGTGGCATGTTCGCTGCGCCGCGCATCCGGGCGGCTGTAGATATTGCGGCAAGCGAAGCTGCCCAGATGTTCAATACGAGTAAGCTCGCTTCCGGTCCAGGTTTTGGTGAGCGGTCGGGCCTGCTGGCTGACAAACAGCGCCGAACTTAACGCCAGCGGACAACTGGCCAGAAAGCTGCTGTTCAGGCTCACCGGGCCAAAATCGCGCACGCGCACCACGTTACTCAGCGGACACTCACCGGCGCTGTCAGCGACAGCCTGGGTACGGATAAGCTGGCGTTGATTCGCCTGCGCTAACAGGCTTTCGCATGCCTTCGGTGTTAAACGTCGAAGTTTAAACTGGGTTATTTTTCCGGGCGGATCGTCAAGCGTAAGCGGCACGAAAGGATTGTAATACGGCGGCAACCAGCGGTAGCCCACCGTGGCGATCCCGGCAATAACAATAAGAATAAGCAGACCTTTTCCTTTCACGCGCCCCCCTTCAGCATCCCCAAAACATTATGGCAGAAGGCCGCGAAACCCGCCGGGCATCGTGGTATGTTATGGGCTTTTCGTCAGACTGGAAGAGAGTGAGATGGCAAAGCAGCGCGTAGGTATTGTCTTTGGGGGAAAATCGGCAGAGCACGAGGTGTCATTGCAATCGGCTAAAAATATCGTTGATGCGATTGATAAAAGCCGTTTTGACGTGGTGCTGCTGGGCATTGATAAACAGGGCCAGTGGCATGTTAACGATGCCAGCCAGTATCTGTTACACGCTGACGATCCGGCGCACATTGCCCTTAATCCTTCTGATATCAGCGTCGCAACGGTTCCGGGCGTGGAACAGGGACAGCTTATCGATGCCGGGAACGCGCAGGCGCTGGCACAGATTGACGTGGTATTCCCTATCGTTCACGGCACGCTGGGCGAAGACGGCTCCCTGCAAGGCATGTTGCGGATGGCGAACCTGCCGTTTGTCGGTTCCGATGTGCTGGGCTCTGCCGCCTGCATGGATAAAGACGTCACAAAACGTCTCCTGCGCGACGCTGGTCTGAATATTGCGCCGTTCGTGACGCTCACTCGCGCCAACCGCGATAAACACAGCTTCGCGCAGATCCAGGCGCAACTCGGCCTGCCGCTGTTTGTGAAACCGGCGAATCAGGGCTCGTCCGTCGGCGTCAGCAAAGTCACCAGCGAAGCGCAGTTTAACGATGCCGTTCGTCTGGCCTTTGAGTTTGACCATAAGGTGGTGGTTGAGCAGGGAATTAACGGACGCGAAATTGAGTGCGCCGTTCTGGGCAACGACTTCCCGCAGGCGAGTACCTGCGGTGAAGTCGTGTTGAACAGCGACTTCTATTCCTACGACACCAAATATATTGACGACAAAGGTGCCCAGGTTGTGGTTCCCGCCGCGCTCGATCCTGACGTTAACGACAAGATCCGGGCGATCGCCGTTGAAGCCTATCAGGCGCTGGGATGCTGTGGGATGGCGCGCGTCGACGTGTTTCTGACGCCGGATAACGAGGTGGTGATTAACGAAATCAACACTCTGCCGGGCTTTACCAATATCAGCATGTACCCGAAGCTGTGGCAGGCCAGCGGGATAAGCTATCCGGAACTGATCACCCGCCTGATTGAACTGGCGCTGGAACGTCACGCCGCTGACAGCGCCCTGAAAAGTTCCGTTAACTAACGGTTAGTCAGCTTTCTCTGCCGTCGTCGTCTCATCGGGACGACGGCGGATAATAAATCCCGCCAGCCAGAAACTGATTACCCAGGTTACCAGCCCAACCGCATAGGTTTGCCAGCCTTTCGCTTCAAATCCCAGCAGCCCGACAACACCGTTGAGAATAAAGATCAGCCCGATCGCAAAGGCGTAGTAATGCCAGTCACGGCGTAATTTGGAAGTGAGCTTCATGACAACTCCGGCAGAAAAAAAACTATCCTCTCACAGTTTGATAAAGGCGTCTGTGGCGGATACGTAAATTCTGAAATGCAGCGCAGTTTCACTTATGTTATCAATTTGTGACGTGATGCAGAAATCGACAATCCAGGAGAAATCCTGAGCCGAATTTCCCACGATTCTGATATTGACAAATGCTATGACCTGTCACACTCACCCTGTACGACGCGTATTAAAACAGAGTGATATTATCGGGAGGTCTTATGGCAGACTTTACATTGTCGAAACCGATTTTTGGCGGAAAACAACCAAAAACCTCCACGGCGGGGAATATTGCCTATGCCCTGTTTGTTCTGTTTTGTTTCTGGGCAGGAACCCAACTGCTGAATATGCTGGTGCATGCCCCTGGCGTGTATGAGCATCTGATGCAGGTGCAGGATACAGGCCGCCCGCGCGTTGAAATCGGTTTAGGCGTGAGCACCGTATTTGGACTCATTCCCTTCCTTGCGGGCAGCATGGTTCTGGGCGTGATTGCCCTTGTCCTGCGCTGGCGCAACCGCCACTGATTACAGTCCCATACAGCGTGCCCGACGATCGTCAACGCGTTTCGCGAACCAGGCGGTCGTCAGGTTACGCGTGATCTTCGGGCTTTCCAGCTGAATGCCTGGCAGAATGGCTCTGGGTAAAGCCTTTCCACTTTTCTTCTCGGCCAGCGCAAAGACCTGCTTATACAGATCCGTTTTCTCAAACGCCAGGCTGTCGCCCTTCTCCAGCTGTCGGCGAATGTCGCTGTTGCTCATCTCCAGCTTCGTCGAGAGTTTTCGCACCGCACGTTCGGTGGTCCCGGCCTCACTGCTGCCGTAAGCAATGAGATCGCCGTCCAAAGCGAGCTTCACACCGCTGGCGCGGCTTACCGCATTCTGGAAGGCTGCATTTCGGCTGGCATACCAGCCCGCGTTAAAGTCGGCAAAGCGATACAGCGGTTTATCGTAGTTGGCCGGATAATTCAGCAGGTGATACGTCCCAAACCACAGCCCACCGCGCAGGGAGAAGACCTCCTGACGTACCGTACCGTCGATATCCCACGGATAGCCGTCGGTATGCTTTTCCGCAAATGCGATACTGACCTGCATCGGACCGCCGGTATGCACCGGATTTAGCGAGCCAAACAGCTTCTGCCCCATCGGCACCATATTGATGAAATCATCGAAAATGGCGCTAAGCTGTTTCTCGGTTTTCACCGTATCCAGCCGTTCACTGTAGCTTTTACCGTTTGGCGAGGTGATTTTAAGGGCGGTATGCACCAGGAAAACCGGGATATGCATCGATTCGGCCCGGCGGTCGATCTCCTTCCAGGCGATTTTGTTCAGGCCAGGCACTACAGGATCTGACTGATACATCGATTCCTGCTGCGCCACCGCGAGCACCGAGCAGATATTCTCCTCGGTAGGCGCGATCTTCTGGCTTTTGAAGGTCGCTGCCAGCGCATCAGCCCACTCACTGCGATCCTTCACGCTGGCGGGCATCTTTTGCCGCACCACGCTCGCCACATCAACGGGCTTCTCCCCTTCTTTGAGCGGGGCAGCCCCTTTTTCGGCACAGCCCGCCAGCACAAAAGCGGCGAGTAACGTCAGCGGTAATGCACGTGGTACGGCAAATGGCATAGCAATTCCTTTTTAACCTAATGTATGGGTGACTTCCTGCACGTCCTTATCGTCCAGCTCACGCTCGAAACTGCGTAAACGTTTGTAGATGGACATCAGCTCCACCAGCGTAGTCCAGGAGCTGATCAGATACTGGAACGAACCGCGAACCTGACCAAAGACGTTGGTGATTTGGGTCATCAGACCGAGCGTAATCGTACCCGCAACGATGGACGGGAACAGCAGGAACAGCCCGAAAACGTTATCAACCTGAAGATAAAGAATGCGCGCGATATTGAAATACATGTAATGGAAATAGAGGCGGAAATAGTTACGACGTACGGCGCCAAACAGCTCACGCACGGTAGGCGGTGACGCACGGTTGGCATCGTCTTCGCCATACACCAGTTCTTTACGGTAGGCCGCTTCCACGCGCTGGTTTTTAAACTCCAGCCCCGGCAGCTTGATCCCCACCACCGCCAGCAGCCCCGTTCCCATCAGCGACCAGACAATCGCAGCAATCACCAGGCCGTATGGCAGATGGCCGACAATCGGCAGCTCCGGAACGTGCGACGAGAGCGTCACCAGCACCGGCAGGAAGGCGATCAGCGTCATGATGGCGTTGATAAAGCTCACGCCCATATCTTCCAGAGTAGAGGCAAAACGCATGGTGTCTTCCTGCACACGCTGTGCGGCACCTTCGATATGCCGCAGGTGCTGCCAGTGTGCCATATAGTGTTCGTTCATCGCGGTACGCCAGCGGAACACATAGTGGCTGACGAAAAAGTTATTCATCACGCCAATCACCACGGCGATAAGGGCGATGCCGAGGAAGATCCCCACCTCATGGTAGAACTGGTTAATGGTCACTTTATGCGGCGAACTCAGCGCCGTCTGGATCAGATCGTAAAATGGCGCATACCAGGCGTTGACCGCTACGCCCACTTCCACCAGGAACCAGGTGACAAAGATGATTAACGACGTGCCGAGAATCGACCAGTATTGCCAGCGGTGAGGAGAATAGACAAACCAGAACATGGCAAAAAGCCCTACGCAGAGCACGTAATAAGCGTAGAAAAGCAGATAGCTCATGGACCAGAAGCGCGCTGCGCTAATGGGAATATCGCCCGTTGCCCCCGTAAGACGGGTCAGCCACGCGCCGCCACCGGCCTGCCAGAAAATGACAGCCAGCAGTGCCCAAATAAATGCCGACAGGAAAAAGGGCCCCGGCTTTGGGAAAAAAGACTTAAACATTGTGCTTCCTTCTTGTTGTTATGGCTGTTGCTGTGTTCAACATATCGCCACACGAAACCTTGCCTGTGCCAGCCTCCCGGCTCAGGCAAAAAAGTGAGACCTGCGGGTGAATTATTAGTTCGCTTCACAGTTTTCAGGAATTGTTTCGGTGCGTTTCATTCGCAACAGCGATCGTAGCGTCTATCATACGGTCGATGTCACAAAATGGGAGCCACGCCGCAAGTAAATTGTTCAAATTTACCCACGGTTACGTTTTTCTCGCTATCGTTATGCAAATCGGGCCATTGCCCGACGCCGATTAGTAGTATAACTACCCGTAACTTTCCTTATTCACTTGATGGATGCTTTTCGTTGAAACGTTGTCTGCTCTCTATCGCCGCGCTGTGTGCGGTGAGCCTGTCCACCGCCCAGGCAGCACAGCCTCTGACGGCCCCGGTTCTGGCCTCTGACATTGCCGATCGCTACGCGAACCTTATTTATTACGGCAGCGGTGCGACGGGAATGGCGCTGGTCGTGATCGACGGTAACCAGCGGGTGTTTCGCAGCTTCGGTGAAACACGACCGGGAAATAACGTTCGTCCGCAGCTGGATTCCGTTATCCGTGTCGCATCGATAACCAAGCTGATGACCAGCGAAATGCTGGTGAAACTGCTCGATCAGGGCGTGGTGAAACTCGACGATCCGCTCAGCAAATATGCACCGCCCGGCGCTCGCGTTCCGACATATCAGGGAACGCCGATCAGACTGGTGAATCTTGCGACCCATACCAGCGCCCTGCCGCGAGAACAGCCCGGTGGCGCTGCGCATCGCCCTGTCTTTGTCTGGCCAACCCGCGAGCAACGCTGGAACTACCTGAGCACAGCAACCCTGAAATCGGCCCCGGGCTCGCAGGCCGGCTATTCTAACCTGGCGTTTGATCTGCTGGCCGACGCTTTAGCGACGGCGTCGGGTAAACCTTACCCTCAACTGTTTGAAGAGCAGATCACGCGTCCGCTCGGGATGAAAGATACCACGTACACCCCTTCCCCGGACCAGTGCAAGCGTCTGATGGTGGCGGAAAAAGGGGCCAGCCCGTGCAATAACACGCTGGCCGCCATTGGCAGCGGTGGCGTTTACTCTACGCCTGGCGACATGATGCGCTGGATGCAACAGTTCCTCTCATCGGATTTTTACGCGCGTAGCAATCAGGCCGACCGAATGCAGACGCTCATCTACCAGCGTGCTCAGCTACGACGCGTCATTGGCATGGATGTTCCAGGTAAAGCCGATGCCCTCGGCATGGGCTGGGTGTATATGGCGCCAAAAGATGGCCGACCGGGGATTATTCAAAAAACCGGTGGAGGTGGCGGGTTCATCACCTACATGGCGATGATTCCGCAATCAAACGTAGGCGCTTTTGTGGTGGTCACCCGGTCGCCAAATACACGCTTCGTGAATATGAGTGATGGCGTAAATAATCTGGTGGCCGAGCTGAGTGCCAATAAAGCGCAGGTGCTTACGGCCTCTAACTGATCTCAATAGTCCGTGGGCAAACGGTTGATACTGATCAGTTTGCCCCGGCTCATATTGATGTAGTTCCCCTGTCGCAGCGCCGCCAGAACCTCAGCAACGACCGAACGAGAAATACGAGTGCTACGCTGAATATGATTCATAACACCAATTTTTGAACGTAGCGTGTCATCCCACTCGGCCATATTGATCAGCATCGCCCGGATTTGGCTATAGGAATTATTTCCGACCAATTGCATGTCACGTTTTCCCAATAAATGGTTAAGCCATGACAGCCAGCAGAAAGCCTCTTGCCAAAGTTGCGCGTCCTGAATAAGCTGGTACGCGTCAGATGCCGGTAAATAAAATCCGGTACAAGGCGTCTGTGCCATCAAAGAATATTCAAGATAGTTTTCATTTATCCATGCGCTTAAACCGTGGATATACGGTGCCCGCGCAATACCCATAAGTAATTCGTCTGATTTACGGTGGACGGCCGTCAGGCCGGATTGTATGACAACGGTCAATGGTTCATCATCATTATTGCCGGTAGTTATTAATTGTTGTGGTTCGATCTTAAATGGGGTACCGGCGACTTCCAGACACTTTATGAGCCGGCTTAATTCAGAAAGTGGCTTCGCATTAACGTTCATGCATACCTCAAGTCATCTGTATATGTCGGTTCTTTATAATTTTTAAAACACATAAAAAAGCGGGGGAAAAATCCCCCGCGCTTTCTATATTACCAGGTGTATTTCACACCCAGGTTTGCTCCCCAGTTCTGGTCAACGTCGCCGCCGCCCAGATAAGTCGCATCAGTGTAAGCACTGAAGTTTTTCGTGAAGCTGAACTGAGTGCCCAGTCCCACGCGAACCGCAGAGCCTTCCACGCCGTTATCAATGCTGTCATTGTTGATATCAGCATTGTTGTCGGCATCGTCATACACGTAAGCCAGTTTGAAGTAAGGCGTTAATGCCTGCTCGCCGCCGTAGTTGAAGGTATAACCTGCATCCACGCCGAGCTCATAACGCATACTGTCGTAAGACTGACCATCGATACGCATGTCGTTGCTTAGCTGGTAGTCATCACCGGACTGGAACAGGCCAGAGATCGCCGCGTAAGGCGTGACGTAGCCAGACAGGTTTGGTTTCCAGTCATAGCCCAGTTTCATCCCGAAACCAACGGCGTCAGTCGTGGTATTACCGTCAACATACTGACCGTTGCTCATGGTAGCAGAGAGGTCGTTGTTGAAGCGGGTGTAGCTCAGGGAGCTGTAGAGGAAGATGTCGTTCATGAACTTCGCCGACGCGTAGATCATCGCAGTCTGGCTGTCCTGATCGACCTGACCAGTACGATCGCTGATATCACCCTTCGCGAAACCAGCCGCACCACCGACAATCCACTTCGCGTTATTACCGTCGATCTGAGTATCCAGACCTACCATAATGCCGCTTACGTCCTGATCGTAGCTAACGGTGCCATTATCCGCGTCAAAGTTGCCGCCGAAATAGCTCACCCATGCGCCGCCGTTATCTGCCAGGCCATGACGGCTGTTGGTCAGACGGGTACCCACGGTATCCTGTTGCAGATTCCAGATGTTGGTATTAGCAGAAGGAATGCTCAGCGCCATGTTGGCGTAGTCAGTCAGCTCTTCCTGCTGGAGAACAACGGTGTCGCCCTTCTGCTGCGCCTGATAGGTATAAGCACCTAAATCGGCTTTGTTTGCGGCAGTAAAGCTGGCTGCGGTATCCGCGTTATTGTCATAGACGCGAACGATCTCTTTGTTTTCGTAGTCAGCTACGGAGCCTGCGCCGGTCGCATCGTCGATGCGCACTTTATAGTTACCGGCAACGTCACCGTTCACCGCCAGATGGCCGTCAGAGTTCAGCGCGACAACACCATAGTCGTAGTCCGCTTTAGAGCGATCGTTGGTGATATAGCGTGCGTTGTTCAGGTCGCTGTTCAGCACATAATCACGGCTGGCAACGTTAAGCACACCGCCATCGGTCAGCACCATATTATGCGTATCAACCTGACCCAGACCCAGCGCCAGCTCTGCACCGTTGTCCACGGTAATGGTGTTGGCATACAGCTCAGCTGTCTCTTCAGTGAGTGCAGCACGGCTGTAGCTATCCAGATACAGGCTGTCGGTAGCCACACCACCGCTGTCGCCAATATTCAGGCTAGACGCATTGGTCAGGGTGATGGAATCTGCCAGCAGGCCGGAGTTTTCAACATTGACCTGAGACTGGTTGTTCACCGTCAGCGCGTCGATGTTGGAGATCTTACGGGTATCCCACTCGGAACCGTTATCCAGCGCCACGTTGAACAGGCCGCTCTGATAAACTTCTTCACCTGCAACATGACCGTTGCTGTCAAAGGTAGAATCAGGCCAGATGCTGTTTGGAGAAAGCGTGTGCCAGTCTACATCGCTGTAGCCTTCACCATACATCTGCGCCGTGCCGATGGCTTCAACGCTGGACTGCGCGGCACCCACCCATTTACTGCCGTTGGTCAGCGTGACATCCAGCTTGTCGGTATCATCCCAGCCGTTGGTAGTTGGGTTATAGACGCCGTCATCGGTGGTATCCGTTGCCGGATCGCCATTCTCGTAGAAGTTGTTATCAAAGGTGCTGGCGAAAAGGATGTCGCCGGTAATGGTAGAGTGATCGAAGGTAGCGGTGGTCTGCATAGCGTTATCAGACGCGCCAGCAACAACGATCAGCGCCGCATCATCCGCAGCCGTGGCGTTGGTTTCACCGTAGTCGCTCGGCTTCGCCGTTTGACCGTAGAAGCCACTGGTACCCAGATCGCTGTACGCACCAGAGGTCAGCACAGAATCTTTCACCACCAGCGTATCGGTAAAGATATTGCTGCTGTTAGCAACGCCTTCAACACCGTCGTATGGCGTGTTATCCAGCTCCTGATAACCCTGCGTCAGCGTGATGCCCGCGATATGGGAGTTGTTCTGAATAACGATGTCAGATTCAACGTCCAGCGTGATCGCGTTACCCAGACCATAGGTGTCCAGATAATGCGTTTCAGTGGTTTCACCATTGACGACATCGTAGGCGTAATGCTCGTAGGTATCGTTGATGGTGGAGTTATCAACAGTCAGGCTAAAACGATCATACTGGGTATGAGTGGTACCGTCAGTATCCACGCCATCTGCACACGTCGTGGTCATACACTCTGACGTGATCATGCCGTTAATGGTGCTGTTAGAAATACTCAACGCGTTCGCACGGCCATTGACACCATCATCCAGATAGTATGTCGAAATAACTCCGTTTACGGTTGATTTATTGATGACTGGATAAATGTCACCATCATGTGTGGCATCTGAATAATCCCAGTCAGCATAACCATAATACCAGGGCGTGGACGCGGTATTGTCATAGCCAAAAGTATTATATGTTGTGCCGGATATATCTTTCGCATTGGCCTGAGAAGCGATAGCCAGTGTGCAGGCTAATGCAAGTTGTGATACAACCAGTTTCTTTTTCCATGTTTGCATTGGGTCATCCCTCCTCAGGGACGTAAGCAAGTTTGTCCATCAAATCATTTAGCAACATTAAATTGCGGAAGGAATTATGCAGTTTCACTTCGAAAAGGTTCAATGAATGATTCCATTAAGTCCGTATTCAGACAAATAAGCTTGTAAACCCAGGGCAATATCAATCATTATGAATAAATATTATAAATTCAACTGATTGCAAACTACTTTAGTTGCTTCGGCACATATAATAAAAAGCAATAAATCATTTATATTTATAATCCCGAACCAATATAGAAACCTCACCAATATTAAACACCACGCTGAACACCAGAATAAGTTTTATAATATAGACAAAATACATACAGCGAATATTAGTCGATTTCGAAAATCTAAAAGACAACTTTAGTAAAACACCGCTCCCTGCTTTCAGGTACACTATACCTCTTTGTTCCACAAACATCAGGCATACCATGACCGATTTAATTGCACGTCCCCGTCGCCTGCGCAAGTCTCCCGCACTGCGCGCCATGTTTGAAGAGACAACACTGACCTTAAACGATCTGGTGTTGCCGATTTTTGTTGAAGAAGAGATCGATGACTACAAAGCCATCGACGCGATGCCGGGCGTGATGCGCATTCCTGAAAAGCATCTGGCCCGCGAGATCGAACGCATCGCGAATGCGGGCATCCGCTCGGTAATGACGTTCGGTATCTCCCACCACACTGACGCGACCGGCAGTGATGCCTGGAAAGAAGACGGCCTCGTCGCCCGCATGTCGCGCATCTGCAAAGAGAGTGTGCCGGAGATGATCGTCATGTCCGATACCTGCTTCTGCGAATACACCTCTCATGGCCACTGTGGTGTGCTGTGCGATCACGGCGTGGACAACGATGCGACCCTGCTGAATCTGGGCAAGCAGGCGGTGGTTGCCGCTGCTGCGGGTGCGGATTTCATTGCGCCTTCTGCGGCAATGGATGGGCAGGTACAGGCGATCCGTCAGGCGCTGGACGCTGCGGGCTTCACCGACACCGCCATCATGTCCTATTCCACCAAATTTGCCTCCTCTTTCTACGGCCCGTTCCGTGAAGCAGCCGGCACGGCGCTGAAAGGCGATCGTAAAACCTATCAGATGAACCCGCTGAACCGCCGCGAAGCGATTCGTGAGTCTCTGCTGGATGAAGCCCAGGGCGCTGACTGCCTGATGGTGAAACCTGCTGGCGCATACCTGGATATCCTGCGCGACATTCGCGAACGCACCGAACTGCCGCTGGGCGCCTACCAGGTGAGCGGCGAGTACGCGATGATCAAATTCGCCGCGCAGGCGGGTGCCATCGACGAAGAGAAAGTGATCCTCGAAAGCCTGGGGGCGATCAAACGCGCGGGCGCGGATCTGATCTTCAGCTATTTCGCGCTGGATCTGGCTGAGAAGAAAATTCTGCGTTAATCCGCTTTAGCGCCGGGTAATGACTTCGCCTTACCCGGCCTGCTCTCTGCGCTAATCTTCACCAAACTGCAATACAAACGACATCTCCTCCTTCTACTGTCTGGGCAAGACGGCAGGAGGAGTGATCAATGTTTAGTCTCGACAGCGTTCTTGATGACCTTTGGCCTCAGGCGAGGCCCGCACCCTGGCAAAAAAGTCTGTTAAAAAGACTGCTTCACGAAGACGAATTTCAGCAGTTTGCCGCCAGCCACCGTCACCTGAAAGGGCTGGATATGGTGGAGCAGGTACTGGAACACCTTGATATTCACTGCTCCGTTTCCGCCCGCGACCTCGAACAAATCCCCGAACACGGCCCACTCATTGTGATAGCGAACCACCCCACCGGCACCCTGGATGGGCTGGCGCTGCTGTATGCCGTTTCCCGCGTGCGCCGCGACGTCAGGGTTGTTACCAACAGGATGCTGTCCCACCTTGAGCCCCTCAGTTCATTATTTATTCCCGTAGATAATATGGGCGGCAGAACCGCAAAAGCTTCGCTGATACAGATGGAGCAGCACCTGCAAAACGCCGGCGTGCTGATCTTCTTTCCGGCGGGCGAAGTTTCCCGCCCAACGCGCAAAGGCATCCGCGATAAAAAATGGCATCCGGGCTTTATCAAGCTGGCCGGCAAACTACGGGTGCCGCTACTCCCGGTACATATCCAGGCGCACAACAGCCTGCTGTTTTATGCCAGTACCCTGGTCTCGCCAACGGTATCCATGCTGCTGCTGATGCAACAGATGTTTCGCCGCCGTCACAGTCAGCTGCCGATCAAAATCGGCCAGCAGATTGCCTGGAATGACCGGTTTAGTTCTACCCTTTCATCGCGTGAGATGGCCGAGCAGTGTCGTCAGCACGTGATACGTCTTGGCAAGGGATTGCCTGGCGTCTTTAAAACCCAGTGCGCCATTGCCCGCCCGGAAGACAGGGCGACGCTCAAGCGCGAACTGGCGCAGGCCGAGTGTCTGGGCAAAACCAGCGATGGTAAGGCCATCTATCTTTGGCAGCGCAACGGGCAGGAAGAGGCGCCTCTGCTGCGCGAGCTGGGGCGGCTGCGCGAGATTGCCTTTCGTGCCGTGGAGGAAGGCAGCGGGAAGCGCCGGGATACCGACAGCTACGATGATGACTATCTGCACCTTATTCTGTGGGATGACGATGACCTGGAGATTGTCGGCGCGTACCGCTTTATGCCAACGGCCATGCAGGTGGAAAAGCGCGGCGTCGAGGGGTTGTACAGCTACAGCCTGTTCCACTACGACGAAAAAATGCAGAACATACTTGAGCACGGTATTGAGCTGGGGCGCAGCTTTATACAGCCGCGCTACTGGGGGCGTCGCGGTCTGGACTATCTGTGGTCAGGCATTGGCGCCTATCTGGCACGCTATCCCCATTACCGTTACCTGTTTGGTCCGGTGTCCATCTCCGGCGGCTTACCGCCAGCCGCACGGGATCTGCTGGTGGCGTTTTATCGTCTCTGGTTTCCGGCCAGCCATCCGCTAGCCGCCTCGCGTCAACCCTACCCGGCCTCACTTCCGGACGTGCTGGCACAGTTTGGCGGGGTGGATTACGTAGATGATCTGACAAAGCTGAAATCCCTGCTCGGCAACCTGGGTTGCGGCATCCCGCCGCTCTATAAACAGTATTCCGAGCTATGCGAGCCAGGCGGCGTGCAGTTTATCGATTTCGGCAGCGATCCGGCGTTCAATAACTGTATCGACGGGCTGGTGCTGGTGGATCTGTGTTATCTGAAGGCGAACCGCTATCAGCGGTATATAGAAGCACACCTTTAGCTCCGTTGCCCGGTGGCGCTGCGCTTACCGGGCCTACAATTAAACGAAGGCCGGGTAAGGCAACGCCGCCACCCGGCAATCAAGGCGCACGGTAAAACGGTTTATCCCCCAGGATCGTCGCCCGCTGCATAATCCTTCGCTGCGGCAGGTAATCCGCATTGGCGTAATGCTGCGTGACGCGGTTATCCCAGATCGCCAGATCGTTCTCCTGCCAGCGCCAGCGCACCTGAAACTCCGGTTTGGTGATGTGCGCGAACAGGAAGCCGAGCAGCGCCTCACTCTCTTTTTCCGCTACGTCCACGATGCGCGTGGTGAACCCTTCATTCACAAACAGCGCCTGTTTGCCCGTCACCGGATGGGTACGCACCACCGGGTGCAGCAGCGGGGGATGTTTCGCCACAGCTTCCTGCCAGCGCTGGTGCTCCTCTTCGCTTTTGCGGTACTTGTACTCCGGGAACGATTTTTTGAAGTCATGCTCCGCCCGCAGGCCGCTCAGCAGAGTCTGGAGCGGCGCGGAGAGCGCCTCAAACGCGGCAATCCCGCTGGCCCACAGCGTATCCCCACCCGTCTCCGGCAGCTGTTTTGCTGCCAGAATCGCCCCGGCTGGCGGTGTGTCGATAAAGGTAACGTCCGTGTGCCAGTTGTCATTATCGGGCGGGTTATCGTTATGGGTGTCCAGCACGATAATTTCCTCCACCCCTTCCGCATGCGGGTAGACCGGGTGGATATGCAGGTCGCCAAAACGCAGGGCCAGCGCGCGCTGCTGCTGTGGGGTAATGGCCTGTTCGCGCAGGAACACCACCTGATGACGCAGCACCGCGTGGTACAGCTGCTCAAACTGGTTATCGCTCAGCGGACGGGTTACGTCCAGGCCCGACACCTGCGCGCCAATATATGGCCCCAGCGGGGTAATGGTCAGTCGTTCACTCATTGTATTTCTCCATGCCAGGGCGTCAGGCGACGCTGTAGCGCGCGCAGTCCCAGTTCTAATCCAAAGGCAATCGCGGCGATCACCGCGATCCCTGCCAGTACCACGTCAGTCGCCAGGAACTCTCCCGCCGACTGCACCATAAACCCAAGGCCGCGCGTGGCGGCTATCAGCTCTGCCGCCACCAGCGTAGACCAGCCCACCCCAAGGCCGATGCGCAGCCCGGTCAGTATCTCCGGCAGCGCGCCTGGTAAAATGATGAACAGCAGTATCTGCGCGCGGCTGGCGCCGAGCGACTGCGCCGCACGTATGCGTACCTGCTGCGCACTCTTTACGCCAGCCAGGGCCGACATGGCTACCGGCGCAAATATCGCCAGGTATATCAGTAAGATCTTTGACGTCTCGCCGATGCCAAACCAGATCACCATCAGGGGCAGGTAAGCCAGCGGCGGGACGGGACGGTAAAGCTCTATCAGCGGGTCGAGAATGCCGCGTACCGTCGGGCTCAGTCCCATCGCGATCCCCACCGGAACGCCAATAATGACCGCCGCCAGCAGCGCCACCAGAATACGCATCAGACTGGCGCCTAAATGCTGCCAGAGCGTGGCATCCATAAAGCCCTGCGGCCCGGCGATAGTAATCAGTTTTTCCAGAACCTGGCCTGGCGGGGGCAGAAACAGCGGGCTGACCCACTGCTGCGCGGCAACCGCCCACCATACCGCCAGCACCACCACCAGCGTGCTGAGGCTTAAGGTGAGCTGGCGAGAGAACGGCCAGCGTAAGGCAAGGCGCGTCCGCCGCGTTTTTTCACTGAAAACAATGCTCATGAGAACGCCTCCCGTTGCTCAAACACGCGGCTTAAGACGTATTCACGCTGTTCAATAAACAGCGGATCGGATTTGATGCTGCGTACCGGCTCTCCCGCCACATAGCGGCGGGCAAACTCAAGCGGCAGGCGCTCCAGCACGCGTCCCGGCCCCGGTGAGAGCAGCACCAGCTCCGTCGCCATAAACACGGCCTCTTCGATATCGTGGGTGATTAACAGCACCTGCTTGCCGGTTTCGTGCCACAGGCGCAGCAGCAGGGTTTGCATCTGCTCGCGGGTGAAGGCATCCAGCGCCCCGAAAGGTTCGTCCAGCAACAGCAGCTGTGGGTTAGCCGCCAGCGCGCGGGCGATCCCGACGCGCTGACGCTGCCCGCCTGAAAGCTGCCAGATAAAGCGTTTTTCAGCCCCCTCCAGCCCGACCTTTTTCAGCATATCGCGCGCCGTACTCAGGCGCTGTTCACGCGCTACACCGGCCAGTTGCAGACCAAACGCAACGTTTTCCTGAACGTTTCGCCACGGGAGTAATCCTTCATTCTGGAAGACCACGCCGCGCTCTGCGCCCGGCCCCGTTACCCGTTTTCCTTCCAGCTGGATCGTGCCGTGCTGATACGGTACAAACCCGGCGATCAGGTTCAGCAGCGTCGTTTTCCCGCAGCCGGACGGCCCCAGCACCACCAGCAGTTCACCGCTGTCCAGCGTCAGGTTGATCTCTTCCAGGGCGGGTTTGCCGCCGTAATCGGCAGACAGGTTTGTAATGTTCAGCATTGCAGCCCCCTTATTTCACAAAGCGATCGGTCACGAACTGGCTGTAATCCGCCGCCACCGCAGGCACTTTGCCCTGCTCTTTCAGGAACGTCGCAGTGTCAACAATCGCTTTGCTCACCGGCCCGTTCAACTGCTGGACCTGCTGCGCAGGCGTCAGATAGGTGTTGCCTTTTACCAGCCCCGGCACGTCAGCTTCCGGCACGCCGCTCAGACGTGAGAGTTTCTCCAGGTTGGCGGGCTGTTTCAGCCATTCATCCGGGTTGCTGATGTATGGCTGCTGTGCGTCGATGGCGCTTTTGGCGAAGGCTTTCACCACTTCAGGGTGTTTCTCGGCAAAGTCCTTACGTACGACCCAGACGTCAAGGGTTGGCGCGCCCCACTGCCCCACTTTTTCGGAGTCGGTCAGCACGGTGCCCTCTTTTTCCAGCTCGTTGACGGCGGGGGCCCAGACGTATGCTCCGTCGATGTCGCCACGCTGCCAGGCGGCAATAATCGCCGGAGGTTGCAGGTTAATGATCTGCACCTGGCCCGGCTTAATGCCCCAGTGTTTCAGCGCTGCCAGCAGGCTGTAATGCGTGGTGGAGATAAACGGCACCGCGATGCGTTTGCCGATCAAATCTTCGGGTTTCGTTATAGTTTTCTTCACTACCAGCGCTTCGGAATTTCCGAGCTGCGACGCCAGCAGGAAAACTTCAATCGGCACCTGCTGGCTGGCGGCCACCGCCAGCGGGCTGGAGCCCAGGTTGCCAATCTGCACATCGCCCGAGGCTAACGCCCGCACAATCGCCGCGCCGCTGTCGAACTTGCGCCAGTCGACGTTCGCCCCGCTCGCTTTGGCGAAGGTGTTGTCCGCCTGCGCGACTTTCGCCGGCTCAGCGGAAGTCTGATACGCGACGGTGACGTCCACCGCCTGCGCCTGAAATGCCCACAGCGCCAGTGCGCCGAGAAGTGTGATTCGCGATGAAATTGCCATAGTGCCTGCTCCCCTTGTTGTTATGAGGGCAGTATTTCCGGCGCGAGAATTTTGATAAAGGAATAAAAAAGAATCGCTAATGACGATTCGTTTTTAGAAAAAAAGCGGGAAAGGATAGTGAATTTTGTGCGGTTGTTTCTCCGGGTGGCGCTGCGCTTACCCGGCCTACGGTTCGTGCAATTTGTAGGCCGGGTAAGGCGCAGCCGCCACCCGGCAAAGACCTCAGCGCTGAACCGTCAGCGCAGCAATATCCTGCGGCGTGGTGCGACAGCAGCCGCCAATCAGCTTCGCACCGGCATCCAGCCACTGCGGTAAATACCCCGCCAGCGTCTCGCAGGCGTCACCATGGTGATGCCAGGTTTTGCTCACCGCATCATAATGCTCGCCGGAATTCGGATAGACCACCAGCGGCAGCGACGTCAGGCTGTGCAGATGCGTCAGCGCCGCGGTGGTGTTTTCCAGCGCGATACAGTTGATCCCCAGCGCGACAACCTGTGGATAGCTTTCGAGCGCAGAAACGACATCCCGCAGCGGCGTCCCGTCACTCAGATGCTCGCTGTCACGCAGGGTAAATGAGAACCATGCCCGGGCGCGAGGATACGCCGTCAGCATCGCCGCCAGCACCTTAATCTCCGGGAAAGAAGGCAGCGTTTCGCAGGCCAGCAGATCCGCGCCCGCATCCAGCAGCGCCTCCACGCGGGGACGGTGGAACGCGGTGAACTCTTCAGCGCGACGCACATAATCGCCGCGATATTCAGATCCATCGGCAAGGTACGCGCCGTACGGCCCTACCGACCCCGCCACCAGCAGCGTGCCCGCCTGCGCATTCTCTGCCAGGTACGCTTCCCGCGCTTTGCGTGCCAGCTCTACGCTTTTGCCAATCAACGCCCGGGATTGCGCCTCGTCGAGCCCGCGTGCGGCAAAGCCCGCAGGCGTGGCCTGATAGCTGGCGGTGATCGCCACCTGTGCCCCCGCGCGGTAATAGTCGAGGTGCACGTCCCGGATCAGCTCCGGGTTTTCCATCAGCACTTTGGCCGACCAGAGGCTGTCGGCAAGGTTACAACCGCGCGCTTCCAGCTCCGTTGCCATCGCCCCATCCAGCACGACAAACGGCTGGTTTTCAAGGAGGGCGGTAAGCGGATTATTCTGCGACATGTTCAGGCTCCTGCGTGGTCATGTTTCGGGTCAGGTAGTACGCACCATAACACAGGGCGACAAACGGAAGCCCGCAATAAAGGGCAATACGCTGGCTGGGGTCAAACCACAGGCCGACGCAGGCCACCAGACAGAGGATAAAGCCAAGCACGGGCACCAGCGGATACCATGGCGCGCGATACTGCAACGCCGAAAGTGGCTGCCCGGACTGCACGTGACGGCGACGAAACACGAAGTGTGACGCGCAGATGCTGATCCACACCGCCACCACCGCAAAACCGGAAATGGCTGACAGGGCCACAAACACCGTATCCGGCGCGACCACGCTGGAGAACAGCGCCAGCACGCCACCCAGCATGGAAACGGAGAGCGCCGTCAGCGGCACGCCGTTTTTGTTGACGCGGGCAAAGCAGCGCGGCAGCGTTTTCTCGTTAGACAGAGACCACAGCATACGGCCAGAGGCGTACAGACCCGAGTTCGCCGCCGAGAGGATCGCCGTCAGGATCACGAAGTTAAAGATATCCGCCGCATACGGAATGCCGACCTTTTCAAACACCAGCACGAACGGGCTTTTCTCCACGCCAGCCTGCTGCATCGGGATCAGCGCCGCCAGCACAAATACGGTGCCAATAAAGAAGATGATGAGCCGGGCGATGGTGGTGCGAATAGCAACCGGAATAACCTTGTGTGGGTTTTCCGTTTCTCCTGCCGCGATGCCGATAAGCTCCGTTCCGGAGAAGGCAAAGTTGACCGCCACCATGGTCATCAGGATCGGCAGACCGCCGTGCGGGAACCAGCCTTCGGCAGTAAGGTTGCTTAAGCCCGGCGCCGGTGAACCGTCCTGCATCGGGATAAAACCGAAGATCGCCGCCCCGCCGAGAATAATGAAGGCGATGATGGTGATGACTTTCACCAGCGAGAACCAGAATTCCCCTTCGGCGAAGAAGCGCGTGGAAATGACGTTAAGAGCAAAAATCACCACACAAAAGACGACGCACCACGTCCAGACAGGAACCTGCGGGAACCAGTACTGCATACAGAACCCGGCTGCGGTAAAGCTCGATCCCAGCGCCACTGTCCACGTTAGCCAGTAGAGCCACGCCACGGTATACCCTGTCGCCGGGCCGAGATAACGAGCGGCGTAGACGTGGAACGCGCCGGTTTCCGGCATCGCCACGGAAAGTTCCCCCAGGCATTGCATAACCAGCCAGACCACCAGCGCACCAATAAGATACGCCAGCAGCGTGCCCGCCGCGCCAGTTGTCGAAATGATGTATCCGGTATTGAAGAATAACCCTGTGCCAATAACGCCACCCAGCGAGAGCATAATCAGGTGACGGGTTTTCATGGTGCGCTTAAGCTGCCCGTTTTGTTGTTCTGTTTGCATATTACCTTCTAAACGTATGGACATCTAAACATCCAAAGAAGGGTGTTATACCGCGATTGTTAACAAAAAGCCACCCGGCATGACTTCGGCGCAATTATTGGTAAATCCTTAAATCAGTTCTATAGTCGACACAGTTTCTTCTTCACCAGGACTCACTATGCGATTTAACGGACTGACCAAAGGTTTCTTTATTCTCATCCTGGCCCTTGTTACCTGGGCTTTCTTTGACGTGCTGTCTCCCTATTTCTCGGCGATTCTGTGGGCCGCTATCCTGACCATCATTTTCAACCCGGTGAAAAACAAACTGCGTACCGCGCTGGGCGATCGCAACGGGCTGGCTTCCCTCCTTACACTCGGCATTATCTGCCTGATCGTGTTTATTCCGTTGATGGTGATCCTTTCCTCGCTCGCGGTGGAACTGAACATGGTTTACACCAAGCTGCAACAGAACAACACGCAGTTCCCGGAAGTCATCGCCGGTATCTTCAATCGCCTGCCGGACTGGGCCAGCGGCTTCCTGGCGGATCACAACCTGACCAACGCCGCGCAGATTCAGAAAAAGCTTTCCGATGTCGCGTTACAGGGTGGACAGTATCTGGCGGGAAGCGCGTTCCTGATTGGTAAAGGGACGTTCGGCTTTGCTATTAGCTTCGGTATTATGCTGTACCTGCTGTTTTTCCTGCTCAAAGACGGGCCCTATCTGGTGCGCCAGATCCTCGACTCGCTGCCGCTGTCTGACTTCGCCAAACAGCACCTGTTCGCTAAGTTTGTCGGCGTCTCGCGAGCCACTGTAAAAGGTACGGCGGTCGTGGCAGTGGTTCAGGGTACGCTTGGCGGTATCGCCTTTGCCATCGTCGGTATTGACGGTAGCGTACTTTGGGGAGCGCTGATGGCGTTCCTCTCCCTGGTGCCCGCCGTCGGCTCGGCTATCGTCTGGGTTCCCGCCGCGATCTTCCTGTTTGCCACTCACCAGCTTTGGCAGGGTCTGTTCATTGTGGGCTTTTTTGTCATTATCGTCGGGCTGGTGGACAACCTTTTACGTCCGCTGCTGGTGGGCAAAGAC
This sequence comes from Enterobacter sp. BIDMC 27, assembly GCF_000534415.1. NCBI lineage: Bacteria > Pseudomonadati > Pseudomonadota > Gammaproteobacteria > Enterobacterales > Enterobacteriaceae > Enterobacter > Enterobacter sp. BIDMC 27. The sequence continues at coordinate 1,843,569 of NZ_KI973178.1, read as the reverse complement.
ACCAAAATGCCGGACTACCTGATACTGATCACCACACTCGGCGGTATGGAGCTGTACGGCATTAATGGTTTTGTGATTGGGCCGCTGATTGCCGCCCTGTTTATCGCCTGCTGGAACCTCTTCTCCGGCCGCGACCACGCAGGCAACGCCGAGGAGCTGGACGCAGACTTTATCGAAGAGGGAAAAAACCCTCCGGATCTCTAACGAAACGCGTTTTGTCAGGCGGCCCTGTGCCGCCTTTTTTTTCGCGATAAATCAGGGGTTTTCTATAATCTGAAATGAACGCTCTTCCACATTTGTCGTAGAAGGATCCAACAGGTGCGAATCGCCACGATCACAAACTGGGCCTATGGTGTCACGGTGTGCCTGACCATTGCCTCCGGTATCGTCATGCTGATGGCTTCCCATGCCGACAACGTAGAGCGTCAGGCTGTTAAGCAACGACAAATTTTTGACCAGCTTACGGAAGAGATTGAAGCAGAAACCTGGATGCTCTCCGATTTAGCGCGCCTTTACGCCATCAAAAAAGAGCCCGATGTGCTGAAAGCGTACCAGGCGAAAGAAGGTGAACTGAAGAATATTGAACACAAAGTGGGACAGTTAAAAGATACGGGCGCAACGGGCGAAGAGCTGGCGCTGCTGTATGAAGGGCTGAAGATTGTTGATGGCCTACAGGATGAACAGCAGGCAGCAATTGCCAGCGTCGCCCGGGGTGAGGAACAACAGGCCATTGCGTTACTCTTCGGCAAAATCTACGAACTTGAAACGGAACGCGCCCAGAGCAAGATTGACCATTTTCGTATGCTGCTGGATAAGCGCATTATTGCCGATGTCCAGGCGGCGACCAACACGTCGAAAACGCTGCGTACCGCCTCAGAGGTGATGGTCGGCCTGACCGCCCTGCTCTTCTTATTCGTGATGGGCTTTATTCTCAAGCACCGCGTGCTGCGCCCGGTGGTGCGCCTCAGCGATGTGGTTCACCGCCTGGCCTCACAGGATTACGCCGTCGAAACGCCCAATTTCAACCAGGTCGATGAGATAGGCGATATGGCGCAGGCCATTCGCATTTTCCGCGAGAACGGGCTGGCAAGGCAGCGGCTTGAAAAAGAACGCGACGCAGACTGGGCCATCCGCGAGCTGCTCGCACGAATGACCCAGCGCTTGCAGGGGTGCGAGAACGTCAGCGACGTGATTGAGGTGGCAGAGCTGTTTGCTCCCAACATTGCGCCGGGTATCGCCGGACGTCTGTATATCATGGATCGAAACCCGTGGGAGATGCGCTGTGCGGCGGAATGGTTATCTCCACATGGAGAAAAAAATGCTTTCCACCCCGATCAATGCTGGGCCATACGCCGTGGTCAGAGCCACCCACTGGTCAACGGCGAGCCGGATATCGGTTGCCAGCATCTGCCTGAATCACAAAAAGACAGCTCACTGTGCGTGCCGCTCATTGCGCAGGGGGAAGCCATTGGTTTGCTGTCGTTTCAGAACATCACGCCTGAAACAGCGCCGTCCCGCGCATATCTCGAATTAATGGCGGAAGCCCTGGGTCTGGCGCTGGCCAACCAGCGTCTGCGCGATGCCCTGCTGGAAAAAGCGCTATTCGACCCGCTCACCGGCTTGCGTAACCGCCACCACCTGGAAGATACCCTGCGCACTCAGATAGCTCAGGCAATGCGCAATGATGAGCCGGTGAGCTGCATGATGATCGACATCGATCACTTTAAAAGCATTAACGATCGCTTCGGCCATGAGGCTGGCGATCATGTGATAAAGAGCGTGGCGACAATTGTTCAGCGTGCCGTGCACGATGCCGGCCTGGCCTTCCGCTTTGGTGGCGAAGAGTTTCTGGTGCTGCTAACGGGTGCGGATGAGGAAGCGGCTCACGCCTGCGCAACTGAGATTTATAACGGCGTCCATACGCTGTCGCTGCGCTATGGGCTTGCTGAGATTGGCCCAGTGGATGTGTCGATCGGGATCGCCAGTTACCCGCAGCACGCCCAAAGCGACGACCTGCTGCGCGCGGCAGACGTGGCGCTTTACCGGGCGAAAGAGCTGGGGCGCTCGCGGATCGTCAGTTTCAGTATGCTGGAGACGGGTTAACCGAAACTCAGTGCAAATGACGTCAGAGGTACGCGCACTCTCTTATTCCCTCACATTGAGGGTGCGTTATCATTCTTTGTACAAATAAATTCATCTTAACGATGCCACCATTGATAAAAAATGGGGGTGCGTAAATATATCAATAAATCAAAGCGATCATTTTTTAAACCCGGGTGGCTAATTACACTGAGTTTTAATGTTTTAAAAAACGTAAGCTCCAGCCAGAGGTCTGCAATCACGGGGCAAACAACGATTATCCATTTGATTTTAATACATTTAATGAAGTATCGTTTGCAAAAAGCCGTGGCGTTCAACAAAATAGACAAACTTATAGGATAATTAACTTATAATTCTTATACTTCTGTTAAAAAGAGGAGGCCAATATGCGAATAATCCTAATGCTGTGCTGCTTTTTGGTACAAAGTTTAAGCTGGGCTGGCGAACTGCCAAAGCCTGTGGGCAAACCCATCTTAACAATTACCGGTAATATAGAAAATACGAACGAAAATGGAAAAGCCGTTTTTGATATTGCCAGCCTGGAAAAACTGGGGATGGTGAGTTTCCAGACGACCTCTCCCTGGTATAATGGCCGCACGAAGTTTGAGGGTATCCCGATGCGCAAACTCATGGAGTATGTGGGTGCTAAGGGTTCTGTTCTGAATGTGGTTGCACTCAATGATTATACTACCGTCATCCCTCTCAGCGACTTCCAGAAATACAACGCCATCCTGGCTTTAAAGGTCAATGGCGAATATATGCGCATCCGCGATAAAGGTCCGTCATTCATCGTCTACCCTTATGACAGTCTTCCTGAACTCAATAATCAGATTTATTACTCGCGATCGGCCTGGCAGGTCAGCAAAATGAAGATTGAATAGTAGTTCAGGAGAACATAATGAACAGGATACTGGTTGGAATCATTTTTTCTCTTTTTATCACTACGGGATATATAGCCTTTCTTGTCTACGACCGTCAGCAGGAGTTGCAAAAATTGACTCACTACACTGAGTCCTGGTCTGTAGCCCAACTGGTATCTGAATATTACCGATTTGAATCATGGATTGGACTGTACGCAACCGAGACTGATGACGTTACGGTAGACCAGGTTCGCATGCGCCTGGAAATCATGCTGAGCCAGAATGATTTATTGAAAGAGGGCGGCCTGGGTCGTTATATAAACAGCGCGAAAGCGCATCAGGTGCTCGCCTTACGCCTGGAAAATATACTGAACTATCTGGATGGTCATCTTGAGAAAATGAGCCGTTCAGAGTTAAAGCTCTATCTGAAAAATATGCATTCACTGGATGCACCGCTAAGCCAGCTTTCATCAACGGCTTTAACAAAAGATGTTAATACAATCAATGAAACTAACCTAAAAATACAGGTTCTGTATTATATTTATTCAGCACTTTCGCTGTTACTGGTTATTTTAAGCTTCATACTGGGCTTTTTGATTATCTATCAAAATAAAAACATTCTCAAAGCACATACACAGGTTAAAACTCTGGCTGAAGAACTTCAGCTGTCCAAAGAAACCCTGCAAATCCAGAATACAAAACTGGAATACGATGTTTATCATGACTCCCTTACCGGCATGAAAAACCGTCTTTTCTTCTGGGATGATCTCAATAAACTTAATCTACAGGCTGAGGAAAAACATATTTCGGTCACGGTGATGTTATTCGATTTAGACCGGTTCAAAGAGGTGAATGATACCTACGGTCATGATGCTGGCGATTTACTGTTACGTGAGGTATCCACGCGCCTTAACGCTTTGAGCCGCTTTTCAGAGACATTTTATCGTTTGGGCGGCGACGAATTTGCTTTTCTCTCCAGTGGCTTAACCGAAGCCGCAGCTGTTTCACGCGCGCGAGAAATCAGTGATAGCATCAGCAAGCCCTATACAATTAATAATCAACTCATCAAAATAGCCACCTGTGTGGGTATTGTTTTATCGGATAACGAACGACGTTCGGATTACCTTTATAAATTTGCCGATCTGGCGCTCTATGAAGCCAAGAAAGAAGGTTCTCAGCAGATCAAAGTCTTCCGCCAGCGAATGCTACAGAAGTTGCAGGAGAGCAGAACCCTTGAAAATGATATGGCAAGAGCAATAGAGAATGATGAGTTTGTTGTTTATTACCAGCCTATTGTGAATTCCGTCAGCAAGGAAATTTACGGCTATGAAGCGCTTATTCGCTGGATGCATCCTGTAAAGGGAATGCTCTCTCCGGATAGCTTTATTTTCGCCGCTGAAAAAACAGGCATGATCAACGAGATAGGTAAAACCGTACTTAAACTGGCCTGTAGGGAAGCGGTCTCCTGGGCTGTTCCGGCCAGGATCTCCGTCAACGTCTCGCCTGTTCAATTGGGCAGCAAATCATTTATTAATACGGTGCAGTCCGTTCTGGCTGAGACCGGGCTACCGGCTAATCGTCTTGAGTTAGAGGTCACAGAGTCATCCCTCTTCAGTGACAGAAATAACCCCATTACGATCCTCAAAAAACTCCGCGCACTGGGCGTAAGAATTTCTATTGATGATTTTGGCACGGGTTATTCGTCGCTCTCCAGACTCAGCGAACTGAATTTTGATAAAATCAAGATCGATAAATCTTTTGTCAATCCGATATCTACGCAGGAAGATGCGCTTAATATTGTGAAGCTGATTACCGGTATGGCTAAAAGCCTTAATATGGGCGTCATTGCCGAGGGCGTTGAGACCGAAGAGCAGCTTGAGCGGCTTCAGGCTCTGGGTTGCGAGCTTGTGCAGGGATATCTTTTCAGCAAACCACAGCCTCAGGTCGACAGCAAAATTAAGAGCGGCCAGGAATGATCCCCTCTCCTCAGCCCGATACCAACCGGGATCACATTTTTCACCCCTGGGTATTCACTGACAATAACCAGGTGTTATCATTCACCCCGTAAATACCTATCAACTCAAACCGAGGCTTTGATGCTGGAGAATGTAATCATCCGATAATCAGCTTCCCGACCTTTCCAGGCCGGACTGATTATCAATGCGCCGAAATCGTATGCGGACACCGCTGTGTGTTTGCACGTTTTGCACATGATGATTAAACAGGTTTTCCAGTATGAATTTATCCCGTCAGGAACAACGTACCTTACACGTTCTCGCCAAAGGTGGCCGTATTGTGCACGTCCGCGATAACTCTGGCCGCGTCACCGCCGTTGAATGCTATAGCCGCGAAGGGCTACTGCTGGCTGACTGCACGCTCGCCGTTTTCAAAAAGCTCAAAACCAAAAAGCTGATCAAATCCGTTAACGGTCAGCCCTACCGCATTAACACTACGGGGCTGAACAATGTTCGCGCTCAGCCTGATAATCGTTGAGGAGAGGATGATGGATATCCCACGTATTTTTACTGTTAGCGAAAGCGAACACCGCATTCATAACCCCTTTACACCAGAGAAGTACGCGACGCTGGGCCGCGTGTTACGCATGAAGCCAGGCACTCGCATTCTCGATCTCGGCAGCGGCTCGGGAGAGATGCTTTGTACCTGGGCACGTGATTACGGTATTACCGGTACCGGCATCGACATGAGCCCGCTCTTCACCGCGCAGGCCACGCGGCGCGCAGAGGAACTCGGCGTCAGCGAACGCGTCCATTTCATTCATAACGACGCGGCCGGCTACGTCGCGAATGAAAAATGTGACGTGGCGGCCTGCGTTGGCGCAACCTGGATTGCGGGGGGCGTAGCCGGGACAATGGATCTGCTGGCAAAAAGCCTCAAGCCCGGGGGAATAATGCTCATCGGCGAACCGTACTGGCGTCAGGTACCTGCGACGGAGGAGACAGCCCAGGCCTGCGGCGTCTCGTCGATCGCAGACTTTCTCACTCTGCCCAGTCTGGTTGCGTCTTTCGATCAACAGGGCTATGACCTGGTTGAAATGGTGCTGGCTGATCAGGAAGGCTGGGACAGGTACGAAGCCGCAAAATGGATGACCATGCGGCGCTGGCTGGAGGAAAACCCAGACGATGACTTCGCGCAGGAGGTTCGGGCGGAGCTGACGATAGCGCCTGAACGTCATGTGACGTACACGCGGGAGTACTTTGGCTGGGGGGTGTTTGCGTTAATGGCGCGATAATATGGCGCTGGCGGTATAGCCTTTAGGGTTATGCCGCCGATCAACTTCTTTGAGGTACAAAACGATGACGCGAAAATGTGCAGCCATCAGCAACATTTGCTGCCATGATCTGAGAATGAGATTTACTGGAATGTAGGGCAACTATTTGATTTAGATGGTGCGATAATAGGAATGTAACCTAACTCACAAATTACTGATAAAGATGAATATTTCAAGTTTCTAATAATCACATGCCCCCAATAATGCCCCCACTATCACCGAAGCTCAAAAACACGCATAACATATGCACCAGTGCCCCTATCATCCCGAATCTGGTTTTGGGCGAGCTTGTAGCTAATGGTATGCCATTTAGTAGAAGCATCTGGTCCGTTTAGAATTGAAGCACTTCAAGCTATAGCTATACCTCTACACTTCAAAGAAGATGAAATACGCCAGCGCTCTTCAAGTCCTATAGATTCTTCTTGCGATATCACTCTATGTACGTATGTCCTCTGATTGCCGAGGCAAGATACTTCAATAGTTTTCTGGCAACTCAAAAGCGAGCACTCAAAATCCCCTGCAAAAGCTTTTTGCCATTACCTTGATGATTTAATGAAGGTAAGAACCTTATAGCTTCAAAAGGGATAAAGAGGTTGAAATCGATTAAAAAATGATCAATTTTGTTGGGGTTTGTTCGCTTTTGACTGGTCGGAGAAAGTGTAATGGGTGATGAAAGTCAGAAAAATCATAAAATTAGAGTCGCTCAGTATTTGAGGATGTCCACAGACCATCAACAATTCTCAATCGACAATCAGGCTCTTTATCTAAAAAAATATGCAGAAGATCACAATATGGTGATTGTAGAAACTTATGATGATGAAGGTAAAAGCGGAGTCTCCGCTTCAGGTAGAAAAAACTTCAACAGACTAATAGAAGATGTCGTTACAGGAAGAGTAAAAATAGAAGCTGTTCTTGTTTATGATGTCAGTCGGTTTGGTCGATGGCAAGATAATGATGAGGCAGGGCATTATAGTTATCTACTTAAATATCATGGGGTTAGGATTATTTATTGTGCTGAGAACTTACCAGATGAATCGCCTGAAATCCAAATGCTTACACTTCCTGCTCTTAGATATGCTGCTGGAGCTTACAGTAGGAATCTTTCAGTAAAAGTTTTTGCGGGACACGTAAACCTTGTTAAAAGGGGATACTATCAGGGAGGAATACCAGGATATGGATTAAGAAGAAAGTTAATTGATAATAACAATAGACCAAAAATGATACTTTGTCCTGGTGAAAGAAAGAGCTTGCAAACTGACCGAGTAGTTCTTACCCCTGGTACAAAAAAAGAAATAAAGCTGGTAAAAAAGATATTTAATATGTTTATTTTTGATGGATTAAATGAATATCTTATCGCAACAAAACTAAACAGAGAGGGGTATACATATACTGATAAAACAGAATGGAACAGAAGCAGAATACATTCAATTCTAATTAATATTCGCTACACAGGGAAATACACTTATAATCGTACTTCACAGAAATTGAACGCCCAAAGAATTCAGAATCCACAAGAAGAATGGATCGAATATGATTCATTTTTCAAGCCTATAATTTCACCAGAGAAATTTAGATTAGCTAAAGAAATCATTGATAATCGTTCAAAAAAAATGACCAATGAAGAAATACTTAATTTTTTGAAAAATGTTCTCATTAAACATGGTAAAATTTCAGGTTTTATTATCGATGAAGATGATAATGGTCCGTCGAGTAGTGTCGTAGCAAGTCGTTTTGGTGGGCTTTTGAATGCCTATAAACTCATCAATTACACACCAGAAAGAGATTATCGATTTATAGAAATAAACTCAGCCTTAAGGGTTAGACATGCCGACACTATTAAGACAATATGCAAGGAAATTACAAATAGTGAAGTAACAATATCTGAAAACAAACTCATTACGATCAATAAAAGCTTAACCTTTACCATAATACTTGCACGCTGTAGAAAAACCTCTACAGATAAATGCAGATGGATTGTGAGATTAGACAGAAGCATTAATTCTGACATCAACATAATTGTAAGGATGAATAGCCTTAATAGCGTCCCCTTTGATTACTATATCCTCCCTTCTATTGATTCATTTGAAAATGAATTAAACCTAAAAGAAAATAACAGTCTTCTCTTTGAGATGTATCGATTCGACGATATCAACATATTTTTTAAAATGCTTTCGACCAATAAAAAGGAAGTAGCTTAAATGAAAGATGATCAAATCCACATGATTAAGATATCCGACATAAAAGTAGTCATCCCACGTTCACGAAATAAACTTCGACATTCGGAAATTACTGAAAGTATCGACACAAGTGGACTGAGAAAGCCAATAACCGTACGTCGAATCGTGGACAAAAAGTATCAATTCGCTTTAATTTGTGGTCAAGGAAGGCTCGAATCATTGACAGCTTTAGGAGAAGAATTAACACCAGCAATCGTACTTGATATAGATGAAAACAAAGCCTACATAATGAGTCTGGTTGAAAATATGGCAAGAGTAGTTCCTCGTGCTGGTGAACAGTTCCAACGTATAAAGGAAATGACAGAGCAAGGATTAACCAATAAGGAAATATCTAACTCAACTGGATTATCATTACACTGGATAACAAGTCTGACAATGCTTATCAGTAAAGGTGAAAATAAATTATTATCCGCTGTAGAATCAGGAAGCATACCTATCTCGCTTGCTGTTGAGATTGCAAGAGTCGATTTTGAAGGTGGTCAGGAATTGTTAATTAAAGCATTTGATAAAGGTCTAATAAAACACAAAGATGTAGGAAAAATACGTGAGATACTTGACTCACGAGATGAAGGCTTGAAAGGATACCTAAATAATAACTTTGGGATAACAAAGAAAAAGAAAAAAATGACTACAGATGAATTAAAAAAAATCTATCAAGATAACATTTCTCAGCACAGAAAGATTAAAAACAAAGCAGAATACGTTGAGATGAATTTGTTGATAGCAAATCAAATCTTTAAAGAACTTGTCAATGATGAAGAGTTTTTACGGATATTAGATGAAGAAAGCCTAAATGAAGTAGTAAATATTATAGTTAAAAACACGACCAATTGAGGTGCAAAATGATTAAATATTGCTTTAGTGAAAAAACAATCACTTTCAAATTATCTGATCTTGTTCATACTAAAAAGCTGCCTACTAACTTCAAAAATAGTAAAAAATATTCCCAGATCAAAAGCACCATATCAGCGTTGGGACTTGTTGAACCGATATTAATTTACATCGATCAAAGTGATAAAACTGCTAAAATAATCGATGGACACCTTAGAGTCGAAGCACTAAAAGATATTGGGGAAGATAAAGCAAACTGCCTAATTTCAACTACATATGATACTTATACACCGAACAAAAAAGTTAACCGTATAACAATTATACAAATACAGAGAATGCTGAAAGAAGCTGTAAGAGTGGGAGTGCCTGAAGAAATGCTATGTACATCATTAAATATAAGTATAGATTCTCTAAGAACCAACATGTCCGTATTGAAAGGGATATGCCCTCAAGTAGTTGATTTATTTAATGATAAAGATATTCCCATAAATACTTTTAGAGTATTAAAAAGAATGGTTCCTTTCAGACAAATAGAATGTGCTAATTTAATGATAAGGTTTGATAATTACTCAAAACTTTTTGCTGAGTCTCTATATCATAGTTCCTCCCCTGAGTTGTTAATTGACAAAACTAAAAATAATATAGATACAAAAACTGGTAATAGAAAAGCTATTGAACGACTTGAGAAAGAAATGGCTCAGGTTCATTTTGACACGCAATCAATACAAGAGAGTTATGGCTCAAATAGCTTGAAACTGACAATTCTCATTTCTCACATTAAAAAACTTCTTGAGAACCCTAAAATATTTCACTGGCTCCTTAGGAACAAAAATGAATACCTTAATGAACTGACTAAAATCTCTGACATTGATAAATTAAATTGAATCTTATTTTTTTTTGGGTTTACAAATTTTCTTTTTATAAATTGTGGGGTCTACATCTATCTTGCAGATCCTAACTTCGTATCCGAAATTAGAAATAGTTTTATTAAAATTCTTCAAATTTATCTTAGAAAACAAAGGCAAGTCATCTGGGAGGTTTTTACTTGTGGCAATCGCGAAAACTATTTTGTATTTCTGAGCCTCTGGCCTTAATGTATGGTCAGCTAATTTTATATGCGCTGGCAATTTTTCATTAAGCTTCCATCGAAATTCAGAATCGCTTATGAAAAGTTCAGAGCTTATAAATCCTTGTGAAAATAGATGGCTCATGCTTTGCGCACCGCTATAATATTTCACATGAATAAAATCAGTTGCACCTCTAATAATATCGCAAAATTCAATTTTACTTCGCCCACCACCATGATATATGAACTTTTGATCCATATGAGTAAAGCTTTGATCAGCAAGACAAGTTTCTTTATTGTATTGCTCTTCTCTTTTATAAGAATAAATCGGGAATTTGTCGGCTTCCTCATACAGCTTAATTCGTTTAATTTCATTATCAATGGTGGAAACAAACTTTCTATCAGCCACGTACCAAATCGAATCTCTCAGGATATAGTTTTGATCACCTTCCTTTATCTCAGCATACAGACATCTATAAAGAGACCATTTTTTTAAAGACTGATAATCTGCATCTAAAACATGCAAACTGCTTCCTTTGAGATCATTTAAAGTAATTTCAATCTTTTTGCTTTCAAAATACTCACAAATATGACTAACCGACAAACTTTCATAAATCATGCTTCTTTGCCGCTTCTCAAAACAATAGCCTATCTGATTCTCCCAATCTACAATTTCAGGTTCACCCAGCCATATGTCATTAAAATCTTTTGCTTTTATTAAATCGACCAGAATTGAATCAAGTATCTCAACTTCTGCTTCATCTGCCTCTTTTATATTATTAACCCATTCAAACTCTTCAGGGAGAGGCTGAGAATAAATGGAGTCTATTTTATTTAACAACTCCGGGATGGATTTCAGGTCAATATCAGGCATAATTACAAATGCATCTTTACCCGTTATTTTATTACCTAAAACATCTTCAGTGGAAGTCCCTGTCAGAGTGGTAAGTATATCCATCTCGGAATCAATTTTAAGGTTAAAAATATCAACCTCTTTACTACTTTGACTACGAGTTAATAGATTTGTTTCATTATGGCTGCCTTTATCCAAACTACGAATTTTGTTATGTTCAATACAATTAAGTGTAGTTTTAAGACCAAAACCTTTGACAATACTATTATCATTAATTAAGTGATGCCCTGTCCCGAAAGGAATTAGATATCTTGAGTTATTCATTTCAACAACCAAGACTGCACCAGTGCTACTATTTTTCCCGAAGAAATTATGATCCAATTCTGGCTTTTGGCTTGTAAATAAAGTTGTCCACTCAGGAGGCTTGGGATCTAAGAATTGTTTTGCATACAAATACACCCTAGCCTCATCTATGTTGAACTCAATCGGATTTCTCACTCTCTCCAAATTCAAAACTTTTTCAATATCATCATTGAATCTTTTTGCTTTATATATTGAGAGTTTAATCTTCATTTCATTCCATCCTGAAATCTTTAGCGGGCCAGAATATTTAACGAGTTCAATAATTGAGTATCCAGTGTTTCAGTTGCAGGCGTTGGTAGTCCCTTCGCAATTCGGTAATTTTTTATAGACTGCCTTGTGGAGGGCCCCATTATGCCGTCAATATTCCCGTTGTAATAACCGTTGTCCAGCAAAGCGAATTGAACCCGCATGATTAAGCGCTTACGCTTCTCTGTACCAGAAGTAAGCCCATTACTTGCACGGTTAGCTTCTGTAGTTCCAACTGAATTCGTAGTAGTAGAGTTAATATTGTCGTTAGAACGAAGCGAACGCACAGAGGAAGAGGACGATGAGGAACTTGTTCCTGAACTTGAAGACCCAGATGAACTTGGTGAGCTGTATGTTTTTGGATAATAAGGAGTGCTGCCACCATAGTACCCGCCACCTGATGATGAACGGTGAGAACTATGGCTCCGATGGGAGCTATGACTGCGATGCCCTGCAATGTAGAATGGAACTTCGGTGTTAAGTGGTGCGATCACTAAATCATGTTCATTAAGAGCCATACCAGGCAAATCACTTGCTCCGGTAGATGAATCACTTGCCCATACAGAATTATTGAGTGCTAAAAATCCCGGAAGTAGAGCAGCAAAATTAAATTTTTTCATAAAATTGGTCTCGGTGGTTGATGAAAACGGCCTGTTGAGGAACTGAAATAACCAGCACAGGAAGACTTCTGAGTGCATTCATCACATTCTTTCGGATAGTAATTTTTCCAATCAGAGATCGACTGAGCAGCAAGCTCCCAAGCTCTTTCAGGAAGATGACACAAAGGATAATTAAAAATTGTTAGAGGTATGCCTGACCTGTGTGCAGCGTCTATGGCGGAGATTATTTTCTCACTATAACTGCTGTGCTCAATGAAGATTGTTGACCAGTTCTTTCGTGCCCAACCGATAGATTCCAGCCCCATAAGGGAAATCTGATTGATGTTGGAGAACACACGGCCAACGAACTCTACAATATCATCCAATTCTGTATAGTTAGCCAGTGTCGGAATAACTCTAAGTTCGATATTAATCCCTGAGTTTCCTGCATTAATTAACCCCTTAACCGTTTCATTAAATGCGCCATCATTCCCTACCAGATGATCATGCACAAGTGGTCTTGATGAGTAGAGCGGGATACCAAAGGTGATTTTTATCTTTTTGCTTCGCTTTGCCATTTCCTGAGTAAAGTTGATATCAGAAAATTTGCGTCCGTTTGTTAAAACATGCAAAGCAGTATCTGGTGAATTCTCGATGATAAAATCAATGAAGTGAAGGAAATCATCTCCATACAGCAAAGGTTCTCCACCGCTGACCCCAACAACTCCATCCAAACCAAATGAAGCTATAGCAAGAGCTGATTGGGTAAGTAGCCAGTCATCATTTGATTTCTTTGGTGGCTGCGAACAAAACAGACACAAGTTATTGCAGCGTTCCGTTACTAAGACAGTATTATGATTGGCTCTGCGGGACAGAATTACGCGTATCATATTGCCATTGTTGATTATCCCAATATCTCCATCTTCAATTGACTCATATAATTCAGTGCTAATAACAGAGAAATCAAAGCATGGTTGAATGGCATCATTATTGCCTTCAGCAACTACCAGTAAATTGGGCAAAAAGAATAAAGGGTTCATTGGTTTTTGTTTGCATAACCGATAGAACCCCGTGGGCACATTCTTTTTTGAAGCAAAATGAAAGATATCGTTCCTAATAACCTCAGACATATGCCCATCCTTTTAGCATCTCAGCCTTCGGACCACCTTCTGAGATGCAGTTCATCAGATACCTGAACATCCCCTTGTGATACTGACAAAACGTTGAACGACTCCTATCACCAACAGGCTCACCCTGTACACTTATGTTCTGGCATGGATCTGCACCGCAAAATGGTTGATATGCACATGTATCACAACCCGGCAGAGCAAAATTGAACGATGAACTCAACACTGCGTTATAGTAAGGACTCTTAGAAAATGATAGCGTTTTAACCTCACCCGCACTGAACTCCGTTTCAGGGTTCACCTTCTGCAACATACGGCTCTCATCGCTACCATATACTCGACCGTCATAATTGAAAAGAATACTGTTAAGCACGACCCCGCTTGGCGACTTTAAATCCGCATAACCACTAAAGCCGGGATTGAAGATCCTTTTCAGATGAATGGAGGCCGAATGTTCCACAACCCTTATCCCTTCATTATTCATCTTAAGGATTTCATCTATCAACGAGGCATAGAAACTGAAGTATTCCTCCATAGAAAATGTGAACGATGCATTTTGTGCAAACCCATAGGGACTAACAGGTCGGATAAACATGTCCTTGAGGCCAAGAGACAAGTGAGCCTGGACAATCGATTCAGGATGCCTAATGAGATCTTTAGTAACTGTAGTAACCGTTGCAACGCGACCAGCGCCTAAAGACCGTTTGATAGCCTCTACCCCTGACACTGTTCTACTGTAAGCAAGCCCATGACCAAGAATTCGATTACTGTTGTGAACAACTTCCTCACCATCAAGCGAAACAGAGAACGTTATGTTCCTATCTCTCGTCCATTCAAGCATATCCTCATTCAAGACAGACAGGCTTGATGCTACAACCATCTCAAAATCGGTGCTTCCCAGCGTTTCAGCACATTGCTCATAGATAGATTGAATTAAATCGAACCGCAAGAGTGGCTCTCCACCCTGTATCTCTATCTTGTAAGGTGGTGTCGATAGTTTTTTGATAGTTGAAATGATATCAGGGATGAGAGCGGGATCTAGATCATAACCAGAGGCGTTCACGGAAGCTCTACTGACCTGACAATACTTGCAGGTATGGTCGCAACGTAATGTGGGCACAATCATGAAAATTGGCCTGACCGCCAGTTCATTCATCAATCGTTTTGCAAAAGCAGAACTTAAAGCATAGGGAGTTATACCCGATGAGATTTCGTTAGTTATAAATAGCTTGCTTTCGAGTGCGTTTGAATGTTCCGCATTGATTTGCTCATCAGAAAGATCAAGCAGCTCTTGCTCATCAATGAAGTGATGAAAACCAGCGAGATTGCTTATAAACACCTGTCCATTAGGCAATCTGTCAAAATTGAATGGCATCAATTCCATTACGAAAGCCTTTCATCGACACTGCGAAGCACTTTATGGACAATAGAATCTCTCAACGCCCCTGTTTTATGCTGTAGTTTTTCACGCAAAGTGTAATCATTCAGCAGCCTCTCGAATTCATAGAGGCATTCGGGACTATCGTTTTCAAAAGAGATTGTCCAGGAGGATATATCTTCACAAAGCTTCCATTGAGTAAGAGAAGTCATCCAATACAGGCTATTGCGTATAACCCATTCAGAATAAACATCTTTTTTGAACATCCTTTCGCACATTGCCATTGCCTCACAAAACTAATAATCACAATCAGCAACCGCTTTAAAGCGGATTTTTCCTATGGAAATAAGGATACACCATTTAATTAATATGTTACAGGATGTTAGCATCTGAATGGCAACTGCTTACCATGACTCGTCCAGCAGAAGCTTGAATGACTGGCTGGGATGAGATAGATAAAGAGGCAAAGGAATGGCGTCTCCCGACTTGCCGTATGAAGATGAAGCGTGAGTACGTCGTTCTGCTTTCTGAACAGGCTCTGGTGATTCTGGAAAGAATGAACCCCATCACTAAGCACAGAGAATACGTTTTTCCTCCTGGCTATCGTAATCCACTTGAACCGATTAACAGTTAGACAGCAAATATGGCGTTAAAACGTATGGGCTTCAAAGATCTGCTGGTAGCTCATGGCATGAGATCTATTGCCTCAACGGTTCTGAATGAGAAAGGCTTTCCACCTGACGTGATTGAAGCTGCGTTAGCACATATCGATACTAACGAAGTCAGAAGAGCCTACAACAGACCACAGTATCTGGAACAGCGTAGGGATATGATGAGCTGGTGGGGTGAACATGTAGAAGCGGCTTCTTTTGGGAGGACGAGTATGGGAGCAATTTCTGCCAAGGCACAGCTTAAATCAGAAACTACAAGCTAATGATGCAGCAGTATGCAATTAAATGATTAACTCATTGTATTTTATGTTAATTTTAAAATTAATCAAAATTCAGCATACATATGGCATACATTTTATAATGTGTAAAAAAATACTTTAAGATCAATCCGATTTCTGGTAAAAATTAGCTGTGGGACGAATACCTCACTTGATGAAAATGGAAGCGTTAAAGCAAGAAGATCTGTCCTTAAGTCTAGGACGACCGAGAGGTCTTTCTGGGTGCACTCTGGCGAGCCATGCGAAAGCTAGACCACGGAGTACAGTACACAGTTGGAAAAAGTTAGTGAAGGTGGGGTGGACTTTATACTCTTGCGTTGCTTCCCTCGGATTCAACTGCCCTTCCTGGCCGTGAGGACGCTAACTTTTATCTAAGAAGGATCACATGGCAAAGGATTTCTCTTTCAAAAACACTTTCACCCCCATTCAGAAGAAAGAAAGCTTACTTGCCTTATTGGGTATAAGTGATATCGATAAATTTGAAAAGCTGATTTCCGATGGTGTAGAAAAAGCTTACTACATAAAGCCACCAATTGAAAAAAAGAACGGTGGTCATAGAATTGTCTACGCACCAAACCGAATGCTGAAATCGATTCTAAGAAAAATAAACAATAAAATTTTCAGCCAAATTAATTTTCCAGATTACCTTTACGGCTCCATTCCTGACAAAGAAAATCCTCGCGATTATATCTTGTGTGCCCAACAGCATTGCAAATCTAAAATCCTTGTGAAAATGGATATCGAAAATTTTTTCCCAACGATGAAGTCAAAATTTGTATATCAAATTTTTAAAGAATTATTCAGATTTTCAGATGAAGTTTCCAATATATTAACAACTTTAACAACATATGAGGGTTTCGTTCCTCAAGGCGCACCAACGAGTACTTATTTAGCCAACTTATATTTTTATGATTGTGAGCCAAGCAAAGTCAGTTATCTTCGTAAACTTGGATTCAGATATACTCGTTTGATTGATGACATAACAATATCCCGTTTAAATAAAGAGGAAGATTGGAAGTTTGTTGAGTCTGTTATTTCTAACTTTATTAAACAAAAAGAATTGACTGTAAATAATGAGAAAACAAAACTTCTATCTGCTAAATCGCCACAATCATTTAAAGTTCACGGATTATGTATTGAGGATGAAGCGCCACGATTTAGTAAAACTGAAAGAACTAACATAAAAACGCAAGTACATCAAGTTGTAAGGACCGCTTATGGGCGAGATCAAATCCGAATGCAACCAAGTTTTCACAAGAAATATTTCTCTGTGAAAGGTAAAATAACGAAACTTAAGCGTGTAGATTGCCCTGATTATCCAGTTCTTAAAAATCTTCTAAAAAAACATTGCGATCCTCTTCCTGAGCATAAAGAAATAAAAAGAATTAATCGTGTTATATCAAACTTGTCGAAAGATCATGTTAGCATTGGTCATACGGAAAGATACAAAAGTAGGTATTTTCAAGTTGTTTTTCGTTTAGATATATTAAAAAAACTATATCCAGTTGAAGCAAATGAGTTTAGAGCACGGTTAAGACAAATAGGTCCAACTAAGAATGAGAATTAAAAAGCCTTTAACTGATATAATTTCCTATACCATCATCATAATTGTAACATTGTGTTTCATCTCAATGATTACCGCTGCGATAATTGTCTGCGTAGATATAGTTAGGACAAGAGATTTACATCTTTGCTTCTCTGAAAATTGCGTATTAAATGCTCAGAAAATTTTTAAAACTCCAATATCTCTTCTGAAGCAATCATTAATACTCATACCTATTTTTGTATTTTTTATAGGCCTATATAATTATAAGCTGGCGATAATAAATGCGAAAAACAACAACACACTTAACAAAGAGCGTGATTTTTATTCTTATTTAAAAGAAAATACAAGCGAACAAAAGGAATTGATAGAAACACTTAACAAGAAGAGACTCTTCAACGCACTTTTTGATGATCACTTAGATTTCAAAGTAGATGCTAAGGAAAAAATAGAATCTTATCTTAAAACAAGAAAAGCTACTGGCTTACTAAACGAACTTATTGACGATAAAAAACACAATTATAAAATTAACCTTACGTCCATTACAATACACTTTGGGTTTCACATTGAAGAAGAAGTTAATATAGAGCGTTTAGATGAAATTACTCATAACATATGCATTCTATTGATAGAAATCATTGAGGTCTGGTTTAATATAAATATATCAAGAGAGTAATGTCATATCTAAATCGAAGGGCTGAAATCCTTACCACAAATCAATATTACAGCCCTTCGATTAAAAATGAAATAAATAGGATGGATAAAAATTTATATCAATGATTATTATAAAAACAATAAAAGGTTATACATTATATATGTACTACCCCCATTAAGGCACAGCATAAGATGCTATTTAAAAAATAGCATCATCTTCATCTTCATCTTCATCTTCATCTTCATCTTCATCTTCATCTTCATCTTCATAAAAATAAGACCAAGCATCTCCATCGCCAATAACACTCAAGTTTTCAATTCTCTCCTTGAACGGAATATTACCTTCTGCGTACCAGTGTTCAATTTCATCCAAAACAACATTATCCTTTGTCCTTTTATTGAAAACCTGAAGATAATCACCAAGCAATGCAATATCCAAATCAAGCGGGGAAATATTTTTGATATGCTCATAGAATTTAGAGTTTTTATCTGTATTCAATATAAACACTAATACTTCTTTCCACATTATATCTCTATCTATGAAATCAAACTTTTTCCTCATTAATAAATATCCAACTTTTGAGTCATACCTAACCTCATCAGTATAGATCCCCTTCCTTGTCGCCGCCCTTTTAATTATGTCATAAATTTGCAGTATAATTTTCGATATTGTCTTACCTACAATTTTCTTCGTCTTCTCCGTATTAGAATAAATACTCTGATCAAGATATCTTTTGTTTGTATCTAATGCTTCATATTTTAATAAAAATGATAGAAGGGCTTCTTTTTCTTTAGATAACTGCTGAATAGTATTTAAACTATATCTGTCATATCTGTATAGATCGTAAAATTCATTTAAAAGAGAGATGAAATCATGATGAACTTGGGATAGGTTAATCCTCTCACTATTTTTTATTCTCGCCAATAAGCTTGAATGATTATGTGTTTTTAGTTTTCCCTCAAACACTTCAAAACCTTCAATATCAGTCTTTTCGTTAAACTCAATCAAAATTATTGCAACTTTTAAAAACCGCTCTACGCCAACTGATATATTATATAATAAATTAAATATTTCGGATTCATAGTGAAAGTTTTCCATTTCATGAAGGGCGTTCAGCCCATCATAAATAAAGGTACCAGCTATATCAAGTTCAATGCCCAACTCAAAATTCTGCCAAAACACATGGGACTTCACTTTAGATATCCTTATTTATTGAAAAAAGACATTTCTTAATAGAATTTTCAAATAACTGTATTATAGATAGTTAACCTTATCAACAAAAATCTTCAGAAAACCGATGGAACAGGGCGTAAATCGGATGCCCCATTTATTACGACATATCTGTTGTTTTTATCAGACGTAGGGAATTTTCCGCATTAGGAATTAAAATTTCATCTACTGGCATGGCTTCAATAAGGCCGTCTTTTTTCATATAGAAACCATCAATATGGAATTTATTTCGTGCTATAAAAGAAGATAAATCTCTAATTACTCTTCCTTGTGTGATACTTAGACCTACTGAAGAGTAAAGATCTTTCATATCATTAAAGAAACCATCCCCATTATAGTTTAATAAATTTAAATCGTTAATAGATTCAGCTTCATATAAAAATGGTCTTTCATTCTTTTGGTTTGATGAAGCCACAGCAGAATGTATAGCCTTATATTTTTTTGCGTATTCTATGTTCGTTGTGAACCAAACACCATTAGGGAATTTTTCGACAACAGACCAAGAAAGGCGGTAAATACGCTTAAATCCTTTTTTCACCAAAGTGAATTTTTCATGAGAAAAAACATCAATTAAATCATCGATCTGTTTTTGACATAAGTTCATTTGGGTATCCTCAACCTCAAAGTTAACTGTCAATCCTAGTTCAATAACTTAATGAAATCCAGTACAAATCTTTAGAGTCTTTTAATTTCCCTGGCCGCCTGTAATTCTTTATTATTCTTAAGAGCAAAAGAAATAGCATTTCTCTCCGCCAACATTAAAGATAATTCATGTAAGCTAACATGCTTGGCCTTGAACTCTTTTATAGTAAACCCAAATTGAAGATCATCCGTATCATCTAGAATTATTTTTTTGGGAGAAATAATCCTGAGCAAAGGATGACTCTTATCCGTCTTAAAAAGGTAGAAAATAAAATCCAAGTAGTCATCCAAAGTAAAGGTTGGGAATACTTTTTCCAAGAAATGAGAAGAACCGTTTGAATTAAAGTCAACAATAATCGAACAAAAATCATCTTCACAATAGTTTTTAATTCTTTTCATAACACCTCCTATTTTATAAAAAATAAATCTTTTTAAATTAAAGTCAAGACACAAGCAAGGGCTAACTCTACGAAGCGCTACGCTGCTTCTTCGAGTTCTCCCTTGTTTTTTCGCCCTTTGGTTGAAAAAAATTAAAAGCAAAATCAACACACTGCATTGACATTATTAGTTCCTATCATATAAATAAATTAAGCATAAGGAATATGCTTTTATTTAATTATATGAAAAGGAGTTCATATGGTCGCAAGTAATACTTTTAATAAGATCGTTGTGAGTAAGCATTCTCATAATGGAAGCGTTAACGAAGCGAAGTTCTCGCACAACAAGATTCGTTCTCATTGCGTCAGTGTCAGATTAAATGATGAAGAGCTAACGCTTCTCAATGAGAGACGTGGCCGTCATCGTAAAGGCGAATGGCTTCGTATGGCGTTTCTGCATAACCTCCCCTTTGTTATTCCATCGATTAATCTCGAAGCATGGAAATCGCTGAGCGAAATTTCACAGAAGCTGAACAAGCTTGTCGCTCATCTGGATAATAAAAGCCAGGGTAGCTCTCTGACGCACACAGAACTATTCGCAGTGAAGCGCCAGATATCTGAGCTTCGCATGAAGCTGATCACAGCCAACCTATGGAGATCACCTTCTGATGAAGGGAATGCAAAAAATCAGCAGGGGTAAAAACTTCTCTGGTGTCGTTCTCTACGCATTAAAGCCAGGCTCTCACCATAAATGCACACCTTATGTCATTGGTGGGAATATGGATGGAAGTGATGCTGGAGATCTAATAGCTGAATTTGATGCTACAAAAACGCTTCGCCCGGATGTTGCTAAACCCGTCTGGCACAATTCGCTTCGCTTGCCGAAAAACGAAGCGCTGACAGATGCTCAGTGGTCAGGGATTGCTGATGATTACATGTCCCGGATGGGCTTCTCTGAAACGCACCTCAGATGCTATGTCCTTCATGATGATGCGGCCGGCCAGCACATCCACATTATTGCCAGTCGTATAGATCTATCCAATAGAAGCCTTTACTTGGGCAAAAATGAAAACCTCATCAGCACCCGTATCATCCAACAGTTAGAAATAGATCACCAACTGACCAAAACCAAAGGGCCAGAATTGGTAGCATCACCATCTCCAGCTTCGCTATCCAGAAAATCCCTGCCCCAAAAACCGATAATCGCAATACCGAAGCCTAAAAAGCTATCGCGTAACGAAGCGATGATGGAGAAGTATAAAGGAGAGCTATCACCCAAATCGGTTATCCAGGAAGCTCTGGAAGCATTACTTGTCGATAAACCATCCACCACTGATTTCGTGATGCAGCTTGCCGCCAACAATATCAAAGCGCTTCCGAATATTGCCTCAACAGGGAAAATGAATGGGTTTTCATTCGAATATCAGGGGATCGCTTTCAAAGCTTCGCAGTTAGGTAAAGGTTATTCCTGGTCTGCCTTACAAAACAGGCTAGATTACCAGCCGGAACGCGACAATGCTTTCCTGTTTGCATTGAAAATGCCCTCAGTCAGTAAGGCATCGGTTAGCGAAGCGCCTGATAGTGCCATAGCAACACATCCCCATGAAATCACAACAGAAGACGTTAACAGTCCTGTCGAATCGCTTATCCTCGATAAACGAGCTGCTGGTCAGGACGAATACACTAACGCTTCTGTAAAGCAGTTTCACTTAGAAGATGGTGCTGGTGCTAAAGAATCGTTAAAAGTAGCGCCCAAGCGAAGCTATGCAGTGTCAGCGTTTAGGTGGTTGGAATACATCCCCTACCTCGATGTAATTTATCGTATGTTGAAAAACCTCAAAATCCCCCCCCTCAAACGCCCTCGAAAACACAAAACCATCACTGGCGTGAGAATGATAGAGATAACATCATCACCCCCCAAAACTGCCATTAAAACACCACATAAATCGCATAGAGCTTCGCTTTCAATGTAGGGCTGGCAAGCCTTTTTTGATAGATACAGGCCAATAAATTGATCGTTTATACCGATCGATAGTCTAGAGTTGATAGTCGCCAACTATCGTTAATCTTTAATCGATCGGTACAAGTGATTTGCCTTTCCTGTAAACCCAGTCAAAATGTGATTTCACACCAAAGAATATAACAGACTGATTTAACTAGCCTATTTACGTATTTAACTAACATGCAGGTTTTGAAATGGCAGATACCATCTTATCTGTAGTCCCTGATTTCTTCATACATCGAATATGAATTTCACATCTAACACAAAGGAACTTGTATGAGTATCTCCACCACGAAACGCCGCAATGAAGAAGTCAACGTTGGTCTCTCTGAACGTCGGAAAGCAGAGATTACAGCCCCCAAGTTTGACCTGTTTGGTGAAACTTACACGTTTGTTGAGACTTTCTCTGGCACTGTCATTGATTCCAACCCAAGCAAAAACCAGATCTGGGTAAAAACAGATGATGGCGATGAAAAGCAGATTTCAGCGTATGGAATCGCGTTCAGAAACTCACACAGGATTCGTCTATATGAGCTTCGAAAGTATAGTAACGATAACTTGTGTGTCGTATATGCCGATGCGCTCATTGTTAATTTAAACACTGGTGAATATAAATTAAACTTAAACAAAAAAACCGTCATTATTCCAGCCTTTCTGACAATGCTGTTCCATAATGCTTCTACAGCATCGTATTACAGAGCAATGCCTGTTTCGAAACTATTCTCTATTATTTTCATTTTACTTTGTGCTGCTGCACTTATTTCATTTCTAACATTGCCTTGGGGCTTTAAAGATGGATATGTGTGGGATGAGCACAAGTATATGTGGTTCACATATTTCCTCTCAAGGATCGGAAGTTTCGTTTGTATTAAATGGATTAAAAGAAGAAGCGAGAGGTTTGATCATGAACTCAGAAATCTTATCGACTTACTAAAAAGTTAAAAATTATAAGCAACAAAGATTTAGCCCGTAGATTCCTACTACGGGCTTTTAAAATAATCACAATCCATATTTTCTTTTCTTCTCTTTGATGGATAAAGCTCTTTTTAGGGTAGAAGCCTCATGTTTCTTTCTCTCATTAATGTAGACTTTTTCGGTTCTACTGCCATTGCTCACAATGAAATCGATAAGTGAAGAGCATAAGTTTTTCATTCGTTCTTTATCGATCATGTCATTTTCAATTTTGTTGATATTGCAATAATAAGAGAAAAGCAAAAAACTCAATACAACCTCCCTGTTTGAAAACGTTAGCTTTTCTATTTCAGGCTGGTATTTAATGTAAAACCCGGCACAAAACAGGTATGATTGTTCGATAATTTGTTGCCCCGAGAAGCCTGATTCAGAGAGTTTATCAACGAATCGATCAAGTAAAAGAAGATACCTCTCCATGAGATTAATATTTATTTTTTTCATAATATGCATCCTTGCAATTTATTTTTGTCATCCTAACAATTAAAGAAATACCATAATTATTAATCATGTCAATAGTTAAAACCTATCAAATTACATTTAATTATCTTTTACAGGTAAGGGCCTATTAAGCTCTTCAACTGTTATTTGTTTCAAATGAGAATTATAAAGCCATATCTTAAACTGCTCTAAATATCTGTTGTTTAATGCTATCAAAGCTTCGTTTTCAGTTTCGAGCCTTTTTATTCTCTGACAAGCGATTTCTAAATTGGCAGGCTTAATAGAACATGTTTTTTTAATACCAAGCTTGAGAATCTTCTTTTTTGAATTAAAACAATCCGAAACTTTGACATGACTACTTAAAGATTGTCTTGAAGGTCTCTTACCAATGATCTTTACTAACTTGTCGCATAAAGCATCCCAAGTTAGCTTCTCATCTCTATTCCAGTTATTTATAACATTTGTTATGCTTTTTTCATCATAAACAGTAATATGTTTAGCCATTTACTCTCCTTTTATAATTTTAGTTTGAAACTCATACCATTTTTCAGCATTGACATTCCCATCATTTTTATCATGATACGTTTTTTCAATAATTTTATTATGAATTACCAATAGTCGATCATCATCCTTTCCAGAGTCTTGTATTGGATAATAACCGCATACGTCAAAAGCATATGAGTGCTTGCAGTAACCATGCTTAGTAACGAGCACAGCTCCATCATTCAATGAATCGAAATCAGTTATGTCCATGATAGCTATTTCTTTTTTCCTATGGCTGTTACTTGCCTCGATTGTCGTTTTTTCTCTTATGAGCTTAGTCATTTGTAAGTGTGATCGGTGATCATAAGAAACATTTTGAGAAATAAGCTTACGCCCGGACCATCGAGCGATGCTAAACTCATCCATGCCATTAATTTGAGAAAAAGTATTCAACAGATGCCTTAATTGATGAGTTCTAATAGAATAAGGAATACCATCCTCATTTATATAGCCGTGTCTTTTGAACAGGTTTGTTGTGCCTTTAATACTTGCAATAGCATTAATATCCATTCTAAAAAACCCAGGCGTGGGTCTGAAAAAGGATGTAAAATCTTTTCTTGTTTTCTGACACAGTTGCCTGTCAAATAAAAGACATAAAGCATTTGAATATTTAATTCTTTTTTCTTCATCATACCAAGGAAAATTCTGAGGCTTTGTGGTAACGAGTGCATATTTGGATGACTCAGTGCCTTGGCCTTCCATTGTTCTTGAGGCAAACCTTGCATGGTTGGACAGTTTTTTTAATCGGGCTATCGCCTTTTGAGCTATAGGGACCATTACTGTAGGAATCCATTTGATATCCCCAGCATAACCCTTTGCTGAAAAAAATCTTAAACCATATCGTTCAATGCCTTTGTCATCTTTTTCAGTAATCTCACAATCCGCTGGAAGACTTAAAATTTCTGAAATTCTTCCTGGAGCACACATGAGTAGTGCAAGAACAGAAGTAGTGAAAATGTCCCTTGTTGACAATTGGCTTTCATCTTTTGAGAAAATCTCAGCAATAGCTATTACGCATTTTATGTCTGGTAGTTTTGAGTGTCCTTCGAGTGAAGGTTCATAACCTTTCCAGCTCTGAGTTATTTTATGTCTTAATGGATTTACCCAGAAAAAGTATGATGAGGTCGTCATTCTGTTTCCTGTTAAGAATGAACATAGTTTCTCAAGTTCTTTACCAATTCCAACTGCTTGTAGTTTTGAATATTTGGCAGATGCCAACCTTGCACATTCATCAAATATGATATTATTGCACTTAATAATATTAGCTTCTCCGTATAATTTCAATAAAACAAACTCAATGATTTTCAACATTGACAAAGTATTCTGGTTTGACTTTGACTTGTTAAACGAGTGAATATGAAACATATAAGCTTTAGCGAAATCAATGAAACTACCATCTAATTTATCTTTGCTATTTCGATTATTGTTCATGTCAAATTTATTGAATCTATAATATCTCTTCCATACATTGCTTTTCCATGAAATCGCTAACTTCGAGCTGAAAATATTACTCTTACAAAATTCAATAAATTCATCAACATTTGAACTCGGATTATTAGCATTGGCTGGCTCGAATAGTATGATATTGGTCATTGGGAACTCCAGGCTCTAAAGTTTTTACAAGTGAAACATTCAATTTGGTCATTTTTATCATTAAAAAATCCGAACGAGTTTAAAATATATTCAGTAAAGAGCTTCTTGTTTTTTGACTGTTCTTCTCCAAGAAATATCTTTGATAGCGGTTCAAAAAAAGGATTAAGCATCTTGTCTATATCATGAACATTGTCTGGACAATTTTTTACGTATATCCCTGATGAGTTTATAGATTTATGGTCTAATGCTTTAGCTATTACTTCAACTGATGCACCTTCCTTTGCTAAACGAGTTCCCAGGGTATACCTAAATCGTCTTGCATTAATCCGTATAGGGCCGTTATTACTTGATGACCCAATGTTGAATTTAGTAGTCAAATTATTTAGTTTGTTTGAGATAAAAGAATTCTTCATATGTAAAAAATCAGTTGTCATGATGGTATCTAAACTTTGTCCAGTATCAATTAATACATATTGTTTAATGTCCATGAGTATAGGTAATTCATTTTTTAAATGACTAATATTCCTCACTACCCTATCTTCGATATGTTTCTGGTTCAGATCAATCAAGGTTATAAGTTCCTCATACAGGCTATCGTCGATTCTCATCATGCTGAACTCACTTCTGAAGTTCTTCCTTTGTTTTACTTTCGGTATATTTAGAAAACAACCCTCTTCCGTTCTGATGAGATCTTTCGCTTTCAACGAAGTTAGCTGTGATGGCCTCCTTCCCGTTGTTGCTAATAGAATAACGTAGCAATACATAAACAGAGGGATTTTATCTTCTTTCAACAATCTTCTGATACTTTCAAGTATGATTTTCAGCTCTTCTTCCGTTAGTGGTCCACTATTCGGATCTCTTCGTTTAACGGCTTCCCCTGTTAAATTAGGTTTAATGGTTATTTTTTCCAGCATTCTTAGAGCTGAGTTATCTACTCCTTCATAACCGAGTTTTTTCCATTTACTAAGAAAGTTCTTTATTGAATTTAGCTTATAGTTTTTCTCAGGGCCTAAGCTAACATTAAATTGATAAACCGCTTTGGAATTAATCATTTCAAGATCCATCAATCTTAGCCATTGGCTAAAGATGTGATTTATATTCTTTATGTAGCCTGCACTATATTCAGACGAAAAATATGCCAAGGTATTAAGATAACCAACACGCATCGACTCTGGCATTTTATCGGCAACCTTATGTGGGCAAACACAATTATTTATATCTAATTGCCATTTATTATCTGAAATCCTGAACCTATACCCCTTCATCATTGCAAAAACTACATTCTCTTTTTTTAAAGTGCTTGTTTTCATTTCATTCCCCTTTAGTTATTTTCCTCAAAGAGTCATAAACTCTTCCAATAACTTCCTTTTCTTTCATTGATATGTGTTTGAAGTTATAATTTTCTGACATCTTTGAATCTTTTGACCACCCCATGAGATAGCATCTCAAACCTGATTTTCGGCTGATATCTAAATTCGAATCATCAATTTCACTTGAATAGAAATAGTTCCAGGAATGTCTCAATTTATGACCTGATAAATTCTTTAATTCCGGGCTTGATTTTTTAATAGTCGAAATTATCTTTTCATATGCTGAAACAGATAAAGGTTCTCCAACTGTTTTACATGAACTGTGTGTAACAAACAGGAAGTCATGCTTCTTCTTTTTGGTGTATTTATTTCTATAGTTATTTATGTAATCCAAAATCTCCAATGCTAACTCGTCCGACAATGGAATTTCCCTTTCACCAGTTTTGACTAAAGGTTGATTCAGCCTTCGATCTTCAATGCAATCATGTCTTCTGAAAATACTTAGTGTGTAATCCCTAGGATTTAAATCATTAACTTTTAGATTTAATAGCTCTCCTGCTCTTAAACCACAATTCAATAGTAAGGTAAAAATGAGTCTGTTTCTCACTTGAACATCCTTCTGGAAAGGATTTTGGCTTCCTTCAATTTCTAATAACTCAAACAGTTTTTTTATCTCTTCTTTGCTCAGTGATTTATCTTTTCTGTCATTCATGCTAAGAGATTTATTTAGCGGGAGATGTGCTCTAATACTTTCTATGAAACTCTCGACTTCATATCTAGCATGAATTCCCTTAATAGAATGAAGTAAACCACACAGCCAATTAAGATAGCTCGAAAAAATATGAATTCTATAACCGAAGGTTCTTCTTGCAATCTGATACCCTTTTATTAATCTTACATTTGTAATCTTTTGCTTATCAAATCTCTGCCTTGCATAACGGATCAGGTCATCCACTTCTGCTACACTTAGGAACTCCTTAATTTCAATCCTATCAATTATATTTATTTTCCTGCTTTTGAGGAAATTGCTTAGTATTAGTAAGTTTGTTGCAACTATCTCCATCGTTGATGCGGTCGCACTTCTATTCCTGACATTGGTTGTAAGATAGAGATTTTGATAATAAACAGGCAACTGTGTTTCTTTATCGAGAACCAAACATCCTCGTTCGCCATTGCTCATCACAAATTTTTTTATTTGATATGACATTATAATAACCCTCCGAAAACTTTACATTTAGTACTCACTACGGCTTATCTTTATTTTATCAATTTAAATTTTGCAAATTTTTTTGTTATATATGGCTTTATTTATAATGAATTTAAATATTTAAGAAAAATTCTTTCACGTGAAAGAAACAGGTACGGCTAGTTAAAAGTATCCATACCCGATATTAAGAAAACCATCTCTAAACCTTATAGCAAAAGCTCTGCCAGAAAAAAGGTAAAGAATTCCGTTAAATATAGTAATTTTTTAGATTTAAACTTTACAAAACCTCGTTTTTTTTTGAAACTCAGTCAGTGAACTTATAAGGCCTATAAATTTACTTTCTTAATATTATTAAAAGTTAAAAGATCGATGTAGCAACATTCCTCTTAAGCAACATGCTTTCTTGAATTCTCTATAGTTAATTGAATCCATTCATCGATTTCGCTTTCGATAAAAGCAATAGCACGAATACCGATCTTTACAGGCTGTGGAAACCGATTTTGGCTGATAAGACGATAAATCCAAGCCTTACCAAATCCGGTTTTATTCATCACTTCTGACAGGCGGATAAGACGTGTGCATGGCTGATTCATGGTATTTCCCTCATCTATGTTGACGGAAATGAATATACGATTGAATCACCAGCAAAAAGAGCGACCTTCAGATCGCCAAGGGTCTGGATATCAGTCTTTATCAGAATCCGCGATTTTCATCACGTCTGAAACTCTGATGTTTTTGAGATGACTGTTTTTGTTGATGAACAGATGGAACTGACGGATGAAAGGTATACTGGCTGCTTTTATCGCCAGTGGTCTGTCTGTGTCCCGAATTTGGTGATTGAGGCGGGTCTGTTCTTCATCATCATCGTCGGTGTAAAGGAGGCGTGAAAGTCGATCTTCTGATATGCGAACCTTGTGCAGAGTAGACCATACAAGGATGTCAATCATGGGTATGAGTCTGTAGTTGATGATTTTCTTGATGGTTCCATAGCCAAACCTGATCGAATCAGATGTATCGGCTTCAATGCCCCGTACTTTACGCCATTGAGGTAGCGCGGCTTTCAAAGATTCAGCTATTTCCTCATCAGTTCCATTCGCAAGGTCTATTTCGACCATGACAGTATCTCTGAACAGCTTAGGGAGAGCTTCGGATACAGGGCTATCGAGAAATTCACGGTTAACCGAATACTCATCACTTCCACCCCAGAAAAATAATGAATTCCGTAATCCAACGATGCTGAGCTGAGCCAGCCGTTCTGTCGTGGTCAAAAAGAAATGTGGGGGTTGGTAAAGGGTGTCCTCTCTCGTGAGGTATCCGAGATGTTGCTCTGTAATAAGAAACGGTTTTCCGCTGAAAATTCGGTCAATATAGAGGTTCACGGCTTTCGCTTCGAATTCCTCATGATAAGGCTTAAAGAACAGTGTCCTTGCAAGCAGCTCATGGTAAAGCTGTATGAGAGTCAGATCTTCAAATCCTCGATAGGTATTGATATCCAACCATTTTTTAACTTCTTTGGTGTGTTCCGTTGACCAGTTTCTCATGATTGCCATTTGGTGCCTTTGTTATTCCATTCAGAAATGGATAGTTGAACTCATCTGAGCGACCAGAAGCAATAATTATAAAAAATGCAGTCATAAAAAAGAGCTACGCTCTACCGAGACATAGCCCTTAGTTCAGCATCAGCTTCCTCTATGCACGTCGATTAAACGTCCCATGCATCACATTGCCACCATTCTCAAGGCTATCCATATAGTCAGCATACCATTGCAGCATCTCACGTCTGCCATCAAGATATTGCGCATGGTTATAGGTACCACGGATAGCATTCTTATCAAGATGCGCAAGCTGGGTTTCAATCCATGCGGTGTTGTAGCCTTGTTCATGAAGAACGGTGCTCATGGTATGACGGAATCCATGCCCCGTAACGCGGCCGGTATAGCCAATTCGCTTAAACACCTGATTGATACTGGCTTCGCTCATTGTTTTACTTGGATCATTACGACCGGGGAACATTAGATGAAAATTACCAGTCATTGCCCTGATTTTTTCAATAATTTCCAATGCCTGCACGGATAACGGAACAATATGAGGACGCCGCATTTTCATGCGTTCGGCAGAAATTTCCCATAACCCTTTATCAGTATAAATTTCAGACCATAACGCACCACGTAATTCACCCGTTCGAACACCAGTGATGATCATTAGTCGGGCGGCTAACACTACCAACTCACTACCAGAGTAGCCAGCAAGGGCTTTAAAAAAGGCTGGAAGCTCCTCAATGGTCAGGAATGGATAATGTTTAGACTCATGCCCCTGCATAGCACTGGTGAGATCTGGTGCGGGGTTATACTCGGCTCTGCCTGTAACTATGGCGTAGCGAAACACTTCACCACATCGCTGACGTACTTTCTTAGCTTTCTCAGTCGCACCTCGCTCTTCCATCTTTTTGAGCACGTTAAGCAATTCCAACGGCTTGATGTCTGCAACAGGACGTTGACCGATGAACGGGAAGACATCTTTGTTGAAGGCTTCAAGAATGTCAGAGGCATATCCCGCAGACCATTTCTTCACTTTCATGTTGTGCCATTCGAGCGCAATTTGCTGAAAGGTGTTTTTTACTTCTTCGATTTGGGCTAGTTTGCTTTCTTTCTTAAACGCACTCGGATCAACGCCATTAACCAGCAGCTTTTTAGCATCATCTCTTTTGCTTCTGGCATCCGCTAAGGTAATGGTCGGGTAAACACCAAACACCACACGTTTTTCTTTACCTGCGATACGGTATTTCATGCGCCAGCTTTTGGTGCCGTTAGGGAACACCTCCAGATACATGCCCCCACCATCTGCTAACTTATAGGGTTTATCTTTAGGCTTGGCAGTCTCGACCTGTCTGGCATTGAGCTTCATTTGGGGGCATCTCCTTTAGACCGAATACAACATGCCCCCACCGATGCCCCCAACTCACCGTAGATTTTCGTGAACGTGAGTAGACGAGCAGAGACAACAAGGGCCGTGAAACGGCGTATTATAAGGATTTAAAGGGTGTTTGAGTAGACTTAGGGAGACGTTAAAATAGGTAGGATGGTGCCGATAATAGGAGTCGAACCTACGACCTTCGCATTACGAATGCGCTGCTCTACCAACTGAGCTATATCGGCCCTGAAAGGCCGGTTACGAGCGTAACCACGGGGCAAAAGAGTAGATCTAACCGGGTGATGCGTCAATGCCCTTTTGAATCAAACGGCTATTTTTGCATCACCCGCGATTATTTACCCACGAATCGTATCATCACCGTAGCCGATCCACTTGTAGGTGGTCAGCGCTTCCAGCCCCATCGGACCGCGGGCATGCAGCTTCTGAGTGCTCACAGCCACCTCCGCGCCCAGACCAAACTGGCCGCCATCGGTGAAGCGCGTCGAGGCATTCACGTAAACCGCAGACGAATCCACTTCATTCACAAAACGATCGGCATTGCGCAGGGTCCGCGTCAGGATCGCGTCAGAATGCTGGGTTCCGTGTTCACGAATGTGCGCAATAGCATCATCGAGATCCGCAACCACCTTCACGTTCAGATCCAGCGACAAATACTCATCGTCGTACTGCTCCGCGTTAACCGGAACGACCTTCGCCGGACCGTCTTTCAGCAGGGCGAGAGACTTCTCATCCGCATGCAGCGTGACGCCACTTTCCGCCATCTGCTTGCTCAGCGCTGGCAGGAAGGTACTGGCGATGCCCTGATGCACCAGCAGCGTTTCCACCGTATTACAGGTGCTTGGACGCTGTGTTTTAGCGTTGACGATAATCTTCAGCGCAGGTTCTACCTCCGCGGTGTCATCCACTACGATATGGCATACGCCAATACCACCGGTGATCACCGGAATGGTAGATTGCTCACGGCACAGCTTGTGCAAGCCCGCGCCGCCGCGTGGGATCAGCATGTCGATGTATTTGTCCATGCGCAGCATCTCGTTGACCAGCGCACGGTCGGGGCTTTCAATCGCCTGCACGGCACCCGCCGGTAAACCACACTCCTCCAGCGCCTGCTGAATGACGTTTACCGTCGCGGCGTTGGTGCGCCAGGTCTCCTTCCCGCCACGCAGGATCGCGGCATTACCGGTCTTCAGGCACAGGGAGGCGACATCCACCGTCACGTTTGGACGCGCTTCGTAAATCACCCCAATGACGCCAAGCGGCACGCGGCGACGCTCAAGGCGTAATCCGCTGTCGAGCACCCCACCGTCAATCACCTGCCCTACCGGGTCGGCGAGGTTGCACACCTGACGGACGTCGTCGGCAATACCTTTCAGACGCGCAGGGGTCAGCGCCAGACGATCGAGCATCGCTTCACTCAAGCCGTTGCTACGCGCTTCCAGCAGATCCTGCTCGTTGGCGAGCAAAATTTCCTGCGACTGAGATTCCAGATAATCAGCGATTTTTTCCAGCACGCGGTTTTTCTCGCGGCTGGAAAGGAGCGCCAGTTTATAAGAGGCGGCTTTCGCGGCTGCGCCCATTTGTTCCAGCATGTTCTGGCTCCTTAACGAATAATCATGTCGTCACGATGCACTGCAACCGGGCCATATTCATAGCCCAGGATGGCGTCGATCTGCTGGGAATGGTGACCAGCAATCCGACGCAGCGCGTCGCTGTTATAACGACTTACGCCATGAGCGATGTCGCGACCTTCAAGGTTACGGATTCGGATCACTTCACCACGCGAGAAGTTGCCTGTCACGCTTTTAATTCCTTTTGGAAGTAACGAGCTTCCTCTTTCCAGAATAGCGGCGGTCGCGCCTTCATCCACGGTCAGTTCGCCAGCCGGGGGCGCACCAAAGATCCAGCGTTTTCGGTTTTCCAGCGGGGACGCCTGGGCGTGGAAGCGAGTGCCCACAGAGATGCCTTCCATCACATCACCGATCACGCCCGGGCGGCTGCCCGCGGCGATGATGGTGTCGATACCGGCCCGGCACGCCACGTCCGCGGCCTGGAGCTTGGTGCCCATGCCGCCTGTCCCCAGACCAGAAACGCTGTCACCCGCAATGGCGCGCAGCGCATCGTCAATGCCGTGAACGTCTTTAATTAGTTCTGCCTGTGGATTAGAACGCGGGTCAGCGGTAAACAGCCCCTGCTGATCGGTCAGAAGCAGTAGCTTATCGGCCCCTGCCAGGATCGCCGCCAGCGCAGAGAGGTTATCGTTGTCGCCCACTTTGATTTCAGCGGTGGCAACAGCGTCGTTTTCGTTAATGACCGGAACGATATGGTTATCCAGCAGTGCACGCAGCGTATCGCGGGCGTTCAGGAAACGTTCTCTGTCTTCCATATCCGCACGCGTCAGCAGCATCTGCCCGACGTGAATGCCGTAGATGGAGAACAGTTGTTCCCAGAGCTGTATGAGTCGGCTTTGTCCCACGGCGGCCAGCAGCTGTTTGGAGGCGATCGTCGCGGGGAGTTCGGGGTAGCCCAGGTGTTCACGCCCGGCGGCAATCGCCCCGGAAGTCACAATCACAATACGATGCCCTGCGGCATGCAACTGAGCGCACTGACGTACAAGCTCAACGATATGGGCACGATTCAGGCGGCGCGATCCGCCTGTTAACACACTGGTACCGAGTTTTACCACCAGCGTCTGGCTGTCACTCATGATTCTCTGCCGTTCAACAATAAGGGAAAATGATGTCAGTCAGACGTTTTAACAGGTGTCAGCTCCGTTGCCAACTGCCTTAGCGCATGACCCGTCACTTTGTTGCGCGGGATCAGGAAGCGTAGCGGCAGATTTTGACAATTTTATTACCGAAAAATTAAAACATACTTTTTTAGACATATTCTTACTTTGTCATAAAACTTTCACCCACGAACGATAAAACCCTTCCTGTTTTTCACGGGGTAATAAGTCGAATCTTATTACTCAGCGAATATTAGCGCGTTTTTATAAAATCAGGATTGAAAATGAAAAAGAGCACTCTGGCATTAGTGGTAATGGGCGTAGTTGCTTCCGCATCTGTTCAGGCAGCAGAAGTTTATAATAAAAACGGGAATAAACTGGACGTGTACGGCAAAGTAAAAGCAATGCACTACATCAGTGATGATGACGCTAAGGATGGTGACCAGACTTACGTTCGTTTCGGCTTTAAGGGTGAAACGCAGATTAACGATCAGCTGACGGGCTACGGACGTTGGGAAGCTGAGTTCGCAGGTAACAAAGCTGAGAGCGACTCTTCTCAAAAAACACGTCTGGCATTTGCCGGGCTGAAACTGAAAGACTTCGGCTCACTGGATTACGGCCGTAACCTGGGCGCGCTGTATGACGTCGCCGCATACACCGATATGTTCCCGGAGTTCGGCGGTGACGGCCTGGCACAGACCGATAACTTCATGACGAAACGCGCCTCCGGTCTGGCCACATACCGTAATACCGATTTCTTTGGCCTGGTTGACGGCCTGAATATGACCCTGCAATACCAGGGCAAAAATGAAAACCGCGACGTGAAGAAGCAAAACGGTGACGGCTTCGGTACCTCCCTGAGCTATGACTTCGGCGGCAGCGATTTTTCTGTGATTGGTGCGTATGCCAGCTCCGATCGCACTAACGATCAAAACCTTCAGGCACGCGGCGAAGGTAAAAAAGCAGAAGGCTGGGCAACCGGTTTGAAATATGATGCCAACGATATTTATCTGGCCACTATCTATTCCGAAACCCGCAATATGGCCCCTATTTCCGGTGGCTTTGCAAATAAAGCGCAAAACTTCGAAGTGGTCGCGCAATATCAATTTGACTTTGGTCTGCGTCCATCTCTGGGTTACGTGCAGTCTAAAGGCAAAGATATCGAAGGTATCGGCGATGAAGATATCGTGAAATACATCGACGTAGGTGCGACATATTATTTCAACAAAAATATGTCTGCGTTTGTTGATTATAAGATCAACCAGATCGATGACGATAATAAACTGGGCGTAAGCAGCGATGATATCGTT
The DNA here is from genome assembly GCF_000534415.1 of Enterobacter sp. BIDMC 27. Taxonomy (NCBI): domain Bacteria; kingdom Pseudomonadati; phylum Pseudomonadota; class Gammaproteobacteria; order Enterobacterales; family Enterobacteriaceae; genus Enterobacter; species Enterobacter sp. BIDMC 27. The sequence goes on along the minus strand of NZ_KI973178.1, from coordinate 1,808,193 downwards.
GCGCTGGGCATGACCTACCAGTTCTGATGTTGTGGTAATAAAAAACCGGCGCTGAGCCGGTTTTTTTGTGCCCGGTGACGCTATGCTTACCGGGCGTACGGGATAGTAAATTTTTCATGCCGGGTAAGGCGTAGCCGCCACCCGGCGCTGTGACATCATCAGGCTCTCAGTTTCACCGCTTCGCTGGAAAAATCGTCCGCAGGCTCCAGCTTCAGATCCAGCGTCGCCAGCAGATCACGAGCTTTGCCGTGAAATTCTTTTAGCGTATGCTCCAGACGATCGATCACTTCCTGATCTTTGATGCTCGTCGCCTGCCAGTGCCCGTCTTTATTAAACAGGCCAAACTGATAGCTATAGGTAAAACGGTTTTCCTGTGCTTCCATTTCCATCCACCAGCCCCAGAACTCACGTTTTTCGGGTGCAGGCTTCACGTTGACGCAAACAGCCAGGCAGTCGAAAAAAAAGCGATTCTCTTCACACTGCTCTTCTCGAATATACGGGCCAAGAGCCATGAACTTCTTAATCAGTCTACTTTTCGGGTGTCCACTCGGTAACGTCATTGCGATCTCCTTTTGTGAAGCACTGTTTTACCAAACCAACGAAATTTAGCAAACTATTAACACAATCTCTGCGTGATCCAGCGTGTGATCTCTTTCAGCGCTTTGTCAAAATTCTGGTACACCGGGCTGAAGGGTACCTCCAGCAATTTACCATCAGAAGATGACGACGTGATTAAGCGTGACTCCTCTTCCGGGCTAAACGGATCGTTCTTCCAGAAACCGGACATCATCGGGGTTGGGCAGCGGCGGCCGAGTAAGCCCTGCGTTTTTAATGAATAACGATTAAGTTCAATGCGCAACGCTTCGTCTGAAGCATCATGCATGCCAAGTCGGCTCGCCAGCACGTCCAGATACATCTCAGGAACGCTACCCTGACGCGCAGGATCGCTTAACAGAGCATGCACCACCGGGCCAAGACAGGCGACGGCCTTCAGGCGTGAAGATTCAAGGTAGGCAAGCCGTACCGCGACGTTAGCGCCAAAGCGGAAGCCAAACGCGCCAACCCGGGTGTGGTCAACCCAAGGGATATTCTCCAGCGCTTTTAATGCATGCTGATGCAGCAGGCTGGAGTCTTGCGTAAGTTTCCATTTGGATGAAAAACCAATGGAAGGCATATCAAGCGTCAGCATGGCGATTCCGTTTGGGGCAAAGTAGCGCTCATACAGGCTGTAATAGTCAATTTGTAACGAGTCCAGTCCACCGCACATCAGAACCGTCGGGAACGGTCCTTCCCCCTCCGGCATATGCAGGAATCCGGTCACCGGGCTGCCACCGGGAATGGCGAACTCAATTTCACGCATCCGGCCAGGCAACCGCTGCGCGGCCTCTTCATAAGCCCGGTTTGCCAGCGCCTGGGCCTGCTCTGCCAGTTCGTCGCCTTTAAGATGCGGATATGCAGCGATGCTGTACAGATTTGCCGCATGCAGCCAGTGCTTTCCGCTGAGAGTGGCATCTTCTTCCTGGCTCGCTTTTTGCTGCCAGAGCATGGCCTGCTTTGACCATTCGTAGATCCAGTTTCCACCACGGTAGCCCACCACCGTATCGTAGAGATCGCTGTCGGTACGCTCGGACTCGCTCATCACGATACGCGCCTGCACGTCGAGGATTTCACGCGGATCGATGCCGCGCCAGATCCACATCAGGCGGTTAATCATTCGATACCAGTGGGGCACGTTCTTACCGTCTAACGCTGACTGAACGGCAGGCATTGTCCCCGGATTAAAACGACGCACCAGCGTCGACGTTTCAGGGTGCTTGAAACGGGGTTTGAAGAGAGTTTCGGTAAGATTCGCCTGCGTCATTGCGTTGCCTCCATGGATACGTCATATGAAGACCATTGTAACGCGTGGCAGGCTAAAAAGAACAACGCCCGGCATAACCGGGCGTGTAAAGTTACGTACTGAAATTAACGGCCAGAGATAGGCGGTACGAAGACCACGCCCATATCCCATGGCTGTTCAATCCAGGTATCCTGCGGGATATCAATAACGTAATCATCAACCAGTGGGCGACCCGCTGGTTTCGCGAAGATAGTGACGAAGTGCGCTTTTGGATACATTTCGCGGATAGCCACCGCGGTACCGCCGGTGTCCACCAGATCGTCGATAACGATAAAGCCTTCACCGTCGCCTTCCGCGCGTTTCAGCACTTTCAGTTCGCGCTGGTTGTCGTGATCGTAGCTGGAGATACATACGGTATCGACATGACGAATACCCAGCTCACGTGCCAGCAGCGCCCCCGGTACCAGACCGCCACGGCTGACGGCAATAATGCCTTTCCACTGTTCGGAAGGCATCAGACGCGCAGCCAGTTTGCGTGCGTGAATCTGCAACATGTCCCAGGTGACGACGTATTTTTCGCTCATGTGAAGTGTCCCAGCCTGTTTATATACGGCTTAAAAAAATGAGGGTGAACCAGGTTGCGCGAGATTATAGAGATCTGACGCACTAAAAACCAGTGTTACGCGCCATGAGCCTGAGTTTTTACATGCTTAATGCTACCAGCCACGGGAGAAAGTGGTATTCTCAGTTGCATCTCGCAAGCCTGACTTGTGGTAACGATTAACCTGCTAACCCTGTGACCTGCAACATTGTTTTGCAGCGCAACGACAAGGAGACCTATCGTGTCTGAACTGTCTCAATTATCTCCACAGCCGCTGTGGGATATTTTTGCCAAAATCTGCTCCATTCCGCACCCTTCCTATCACGAAGAACAGCTTGCCGAACATATTATGGGTTGGGCGAAGGAAAAAGGTCTGCACGCTGAGCGCGACCAGGTTGGAAATATTCTTATCCGCAAACCTGCCACCGCAGGTATGGAAAACCGTAAGCCAGTGGTATTGCAGGCGCACCTGGATATGGTTCCGCAGAAAAACAACGACACCGTTCACGACTTCACAAAAGACCCGATCCAGCCTTACATCGACGGTGAGTGGGTGAAGGCGCGCGGCACGACTCTGGGCGCAGATAACGGCATTGGTATGGCTTCCGCGCTGGCCGTGCTGGCTGACGACAGCGTTGAACACGGTCCGCTGGAAGTGCTGCTGACTATGACTGAAGAAGCGGGCATGGATGGCGCGTTCGGTCTCCAGGCAAACTGGCTGCAAGCGGACATTCTGATCAACACCGACTCCGAAGAAGAGGGTGAGATCTACATGGGCTGCGCGGGCGGGATCGATTTTATCTCTACCCTGCCGCTGTCCCGCGAAGCGATCCCTGCCGGATTCGAGACCTTTAAGCTGACGCTGAAAGGACTGAAAGGCGGTCACTCCGGCGGTGATATTCACCTGGGCCTGGGCAACGCCAACAAACTGCTGGCGCGTTTCCTGGCGGGCCATGCTGCTGAACTGGATCTGCGTCTGGTGGACTTCAACGGCGGTACTCTGCGTAACGCGATCCCTCGCGAAGCCTTCGCTACCGTGGCGGTGCCTGCGTCGAAAGCGGACGAGCTGAAAAAACTCTCCAGCGTGTATCTGGAGATCCTGAAAAACGAACTGTCTGCAAAAGAGAAAAACCTGACGGTGGTGCTGGAGTCCGTTACGACGGATAAAGCCGCGCTGACCGCACAGTCTCGTGACACGTTCGTCCAGCTGCTGAACGCAACGCCAAACGGCGTTATTCGCAACTCTGACGTGGCGAAAGGCGTGGTGGAAACCTCCCTGAACGTGGGCGTGGTGACCATGGGTGACGACAGCGCAGAGATCATCTGCCTGATCCGTTCCCTGATCGACAGCGGTAAAGAGTACGTTGTGAGCATGCTGAAATCTCTGGGTACCCTGGCGGGCGCGAAAACGTCTGCAAAAGGCAGCTACCCGGGCTGGCAGCCGGATGCAAGTTCTCCGGTCATGGCACTGGTGCGTGAAACTTATCAGCGACTGTTCAACAGCACCCCGAACATTCAGGTTATTCATGCGGGTCTGGAGTGTGGTCTGTTCAAGAAACCGTATCCGGATATGGACATGGTCTCCATCGGGCCAACCATCACCGGGCCACACTCCCCGGATGAGCAGGTTCACATTGAAAGCGTCGGTCACTACTGGACGCTGCTGACTGAGCTGCTGAAAGCAATTCCTGTTAAGTAATTAGCCGTTTGATGCCCGGTGGCGCTACGCTTGCCGGGCCTACGATTAGCGTAATCTACAGTCCCAACACCAGTTGACGCTCCAGCTGCGGATCCAGCAAGGTGACGTGCAGCCCCACCAGCCTCACCCCTCGTCCGCCCCGCCGTTCTTCCCACGCCTTTTTCGCCGTCGCGATAAGATCCTCTTTGTTGAGGCGTGGCCAGACGTGCTCCTGCGTCGTCTGCTGAAAATCGTTAAATTTCAGTTTGATGCCCTGTCGGGCAATAAGCAGATCCGGTTTGACCTTCAGTAAGCGTCGTTCAAGCTCAGGATAAAGCTGTTCCGTAATAATGGTTTCACACTCGGTCCAGTCATGGATATCTTCGCTCAGCGTGCGTTCAACGCCGACCGATTTACGCAGCCGTTCGTTGTTCACATCCCGGTCATCAATGCCCTGACTGCGTTCCCACAGTACGCGGCCAAACTTGCCAAAACGCTTAAGCAGCAGCGCCAGATCGCTGCGCTGAACGTCTTCGCAGGTGCGTAGCCCCATATTTTCCAGCTTCGCGGCGGAGACTTTGCCCACGCCGGGGATTTTGCTGAGCGGCAGCGTCTTTAAAAACGCCGGAACCTCTTCCGGAGTGATGACGTACTGGCCGTTGGGCTTATTTAAATCGGAGGCGATTTTGGCGAGAAATTTGACCGGCGCGACGCCTGCCGATGCCGTCAGGTTCAGCTCGTTAAAAATAGTCTGGCGGATCTCCTGCGCCATGAGGGTGGCGGAGCCGTGGCAGTGCACGCCGTGGGTGACATCCAGATAGGCTTCATCCAGCGATAACGGTTCAATCAGTGAGGTGTAGCGGGAGAAGATCTCCCGAATGTGGCTCGATGCTTCTTTATAGGCATCAAAACGTCCGGGCAAAAGAGTGAGATGCGGGCACAGTTTCAGCGCCATCGCTGTCGGCATGGCGCTGCGTACACCGTATTTGCGAGCAGGATAGTTGGCGGTGCTGATGACACCGCGCTGAACCCGGCTGCCGCCAATGGCGATCGGAATATCCCGCAGCGCCGGGTTGTCACGCATCTCCACTGCGGCAAAAAAGCAGTCCATATCGACATGGATTATTTTGCGCATAGTAAGCCCTCACTTATTACTGGATAAGTATACAGTAAACAAATGAGGGTTGAGAAGTGCGCGCAGGAATTGTCGGGTGGCGGCGTTGCCTTACCCGACCTGGAAGACTAAATAATGCGTTGCTGCTCGCGAGCCATCCGCTTTTTCCGCGCATCGCACGGTTCCGGACAATCGCACACTTTTTCCATTCCGATGGAAGAGATGCCTCCGCAACTGCCCTGAATGCTTTTACGCTTGATGATCCAGCCTAAGGACATGCCGAAGATCACCAACACAAACACCGCAAAGGTCGCCAGAAAAGTCAGCATAATCAGCCTCCGAAATCATCAAGCATGATGTTCTCATCTTCCACGCCAAGATCTTTTAGCATCTTAATCACGGCGGCGTTCATCATTGGCGGACCACACATATAGAACTCGCAATCTTCCGGTGCCGGGTGCTGTTTGAGGTAATTTTCATACAGCACGTTGTGGATGAAGCCCGTATAGCCTGTCCAGTTATCTTCCGGCTGCGGATCGGATAGCGCCACATGGAAGGTAAAGTTAGGGTTATCACGCGCCAGTTGTTCAAACTCATCGTCATAGAACATTTCGCGCAGTGAACGCGCCCCGTACCAGAAGCTGATCTTACGCTTGCTGCCAAGTCGTTTGAGCTGGTCAAAAATATGCGAACGCATCGGCGCCATACCCGCACCGCCGCCGATAAAGACCATCTCCGCGTCAGTATCTTTGGCAAAGAATTCGCCGAACGGGCCGGAAATCGTCACTTTGTCGCCAGGCTTGAGGGACCAGATATACGACGACATGACGCCAGGAGGGGCATCAGGCACATTCGGTGGCGGCGTGGCGATACGCACGTTGAGCATAATAATGCCCTTCTCTTCCGGATAGTTAGCCATGGAATAGGCGCGAAGCGCGGGCTCTTTTACCTCGGAAACAAAGCGGAAGAGGTTAAATTTATCCCAGTCTGCCCGGTACTCCTCAGGCACATCGAAGTCAGCATACGCGACGGTGTGTGCCGGACAATCAATCTGGATATACCCACCCGCACGGAACGGGACGCTCTCCCCTTCAGGGACACGCAGCTTGAGCTCTTTGATGAACGTGGCTTTGTTATCGTTAGAGATAACTTCGCACTCCCATTTTTTCACGCCGAAGATCTCCTCCGGCAGCTCAATCTTCATGTTCTGGCGCACAGCGACCTGGCACGCCAGACGGCATCCCTCTTTCGCTTCACGCTTCGTGATATGCGACAGTTCCGTTGGCAGAATATCACCGCCGCCCTCTTTGACCGTCACACGGCACTGGCCACAGGAGCCACCGCCGCCACAGGCAGACGAGACAAAAATCCCGTTGCCGGAGAGCGTGTTAAGCAGCTTATCCCCTGCCGGGGTACGGATCTGATTCTGCGGATCGTCATTGATATCAATGATCACATCCCCGGAATTGACCAGCTTCGCACGCGCCGCCAGGATCAGCCCTGACAGCACCAGTACTATCAGCGTGAACATCACCACGCCAAGAATAATTTCCATCTGTTAGCCCTTATAGCTGCACACCGGAGAAGGACATAAAGCCCAACGCCATCAGGCCGGTGGTGATAAAGGTGATCCCTAAGCCACGAAGCCCCGCAGGTACGTTGGCATATTTCATTTTTTCACGGATCCCCGCCATGGTGACAATCGCCAGCATCCAGCCGATACCGGAACCGAAGCCATACACAACCGATTCACTGAAATTGTAATCGCGCTGAACCATAAACGAGACGCCACCGAAGATGGCGCAGTTCACGGCGATCAGCGGCAGGAAGATCCCCAGCGCGTTGTACAGCGACGGGAAGTATTTATCGAGGATCATCTCCAGGATCTGAACAAGCGCCGCAATCACTCCGATAAAGGTGATGAAGTTCAGGAAGCTAAGATCAACCCCCTCCACCAGCGCGCCATCGCGCAGCACGAAGTTGAATACCAGGTTGTTAATCGGAACGGAAAGCCCCAGCACAACGGTAACTGCCACGCCCAGACCAAATGCCGTCGATACCTTTTTAGAAACGGCAAGGAACGTACACATGCCCAGGAAGAAAGCGAGCGCCATGTTTTCAACAAACACCGCGCGCACAAATAAACTCAGGTAATGAGCCATTGTCGGTTACTCCTTTTCCTGCTGTTCAGGCTTCAACGTACGAATCAGCCAGATCAGCAAACCGATAATGAAAAATGCGCTTGGGGCCAGCAGGAACAGGCCGTTCGGCAGATACCAGCCGCCGTTCTGTACCGTATCCAGCACCGGAATGCCAAACAGCTTGCCGCTGCCAATAAGTTCGCGCAGGAAACCAACCGTCAACAGGATCACGCCGTAACCCAGGCCGTTACCGATACCGTCCATAAAGCTCGCCAGCGGTGGCATTTTCATCGCATAGGCTTCAGCACGCCCCATCACGATGCAGTTGGTGATTATCAGGCCGACAAACACCGAAAGCTGCTTCGAGGTTTCATAGGCGAAGGCGCGCAGGAGCTGATCGACCACGATCACCAGCGAGGCGATAATCGCCATCTGCACGATGATCCTCACGCTGTTGGGTATGTGGTGGCGGATCATTGAGATAAACATGCTGGAAAACGCTGTCACCAGCGTTACCGCCAGCGTCATGACCACCGCCGTTTCCAGCTTGGTGGTCACCGCCAGCGCCGAGCACACCCCCAGCACCTGTAGCGTTATCGGGTTATTGGCTAACAGCGGGCCAATCAGCACCTTTTTAACTTCTTTCAGTTCACCCGTATCAGCCATTATTCAGCGCTCCTTCACGTACATTCTTCAGGAAGGGACCAAAGCCCAGTTCACCCATCCAGAAATCAAAGCTGTGCTGTACACCGTTAGAGGTGAGCGTGGCGCCGGAAAGGCCATCAACGGCAAATTCATCGCCGGGACGCGCGCCCCCTTTCACCACCTTCAGCGCAGGCTGGCCGTTGTCGTCGAGCACTTTTTTACCAACAAACTGTGCTCGCCAGTTAGGGTTCTCAACTTCGCCCCCCAGCCCTGGTGTTTCGCCCTGATCGTAATAAGTAATGCCTTTCACCGTACGACCATCGGTATCCAACGCCACAAAGGCGTACATCATTGACCATAAACCGTTGCCATAGATGGGCAACACGATTTCCTGGATGCGCTTTTGCTCGTCACGGACGAGGTAAATCTCCGCGACATTGCTGCGGCGCTTAATGCCTGCCGGATCCTGCGAGGCGTCAAGCGTGGTGCTCATCTGCGGATCTTTTAGCGCCAGCGCCTGGTTGTATTTCGCCGGGTCTTTATCCATTAACTCCCCGGTTTTTAAATCCACCAGCCGTGCGGTAATACGTTCGGCAAACACCGCTGCGACGTCATCCTTCGTCATGCCTTCCTGCATCAGCCCGGCCACGGCCAGGATGTTACGCTGTTTATCCAGCGCTCGTTGCTCTTGCTGTAGCGGCTTTAACCCTACGGCAGAACCGGCCACGACAATAGAACAGACCAGACACAGTACCAGCACCACCAGCAGCGTTTTGCTGATGCTGTCGTTATTTTTGATCTCAGCCACGCGCCTTCCTCCGCTTAATGTTGGCGCGCACGACCAGGTAGTCGAACAGCGGCGCAAACAGATTGGCAAACAGAATGGCCAACATCATCCCTTCCGGATAAGCCGGGTTGACCACGCGAATCAGTACACACATCACCCCAATGAGCGCGCCGTAACACCATTTACCTCTGTCGGTAAACGAAGCCGAGACCGGATCGGTGGCCATGAACATCATGCCAAACGCAAAGCCTCCCAGCACGAGGTGCCAGTACCACGGCATGGAGAACATCGGGTTTGTGTCTGAACCAATGAAGTTGAAAAGCGTGGCGGTGAGTACCATCCCGAGCATGACGCCTGCGACAATGCGCCAGGACGCCACGCGGCCAAAGAGGATGATGGCCCCGCCGATCAAAATCATCAGGGTAGACACTTCACCGATGGAGCCTGGAATATTGCCGATAAACGCATCAAACCAGGTGACAGGCTGTCCGGTTGCATTATTGACCAGCGTTTCGCCGCCGCCAGCCGCCCACTGTGAAAGTGGCGTCGCGCCGGAGAATCCGTCTGCTGCCGTCCACACCAGGTCGCCCGAGATTTGCGCCGGATAAGCAAAGAACAGGAACGCGCGCCCTGCCAGCGCCGGATTGAGGAAGTTGCGTCCGGTCCCGCCGAAGATCTCCTTGGCAATCACCACGCCAAAGCTGATCCCCATCGCCGCCTGCCAGAGCGGCAGCGTTGGCGGAACAATCAGCGCAAACAGAATAGAGGTAACAAAGAAGCCCTCGTTGATCTCATGTTTGCGAATAATAGCGAACAGCACCTCCCAGAAACCGCCCACGATAAAGACAGTCATATAGATAGGGAGGAAGAAGACAGCGCCCAGCGTCATCATGCTGACCCAGCTGGCATCTGCCGCAAAGCTCACCCCCAGCGACTGCGCCAGACGATAGTGCCAGTCAGACTGAATCACCTGCGCCAGCTGCTCTGCATCGTACATATGGTGCAGCGCCGGAATAGTTTGCAACCCAACGTTATACATCCCCCAGAACATGGCCGGGAAGACCGCAAACCAGACCAGAATCATCATTCGCTTGAGGTCGATGGCGTCGCGAACGTGCGCCGCGCCTTTCGTCACCAGACCCGGCGTGTAGAAAATGGTCGTTGTCGCTTCATACAGCGGGTAGTACTTTTTGAGCTTCCCTTCGGTAAAGTGCGGCTCAATTTTTTCAAAGAGGTGTTTTAAGCCCATGGTTATCCTTCCTGCTCAATGCGGGTTAACACCTCGCGCAATACGGGTCCATATTCGTATTTACCTGGACACACGTAGGTACACAGCGCCAGATCTTCTTCGTCCAGCTCCAGACAGCCCAACGCCTGGGCACCGTCGGTATCGCCGGCCAGGAGATCGCGCAGCAGCACGGTGGGCAGAATATCCAGCGGCATCACGCGTTCGTAGTTGCCAATCGGAACCATGGCGCGCTCACCGCCGTTGGTGCTGGTGGAGAAGTTAAACAGCTTACGACGCAGGAAGTGGCCGAGCGTGGTGCGCGTTACCGAGTATTTTTCTGCACCAGGCAGTACCCAGCCGAACAGCTCTTTCTCGCGTCCTTCAAGCACAACGCTCACCTGAAGATGGAAACGACCCAGCCAGGCCATCGGGCCTGTCGCGTGCCTGCCGCTCAGCACCGAACCGGAAATAATACGGTTTTCACCCTCTTTCGTTTCGCCAGCCAACAGCGCCGTCAGGTCCGCCCCAAGCAGCGTGCGAACCAGACGCGGTTGGGTTGCCTGAGGGCCGCCGATGGCAATAATGCGTTCTGCGCACAGCTCACCCGTGGTGAACAGCTTACCGATAGCGATCACGTCCTGATAATTAAGATGCCAGACCTGTTTCGTCAGGCTTACCGGCTCCAGGAAATGAATATGCGTTCCCACCAGCCCGGCCGGATGCGGGCCGGCAAATTCATTAAAGGCTACCTGCCCTTGCGGATGCCCGCCCAGCTTACCGCCGCTGGCCTGGCAGACATGCACTTTGCCCGGCGTCAGGCGCGTTAACACGGTGAGGCCGGCATCGAAAGCTTTGCGTTCAGCCAGGATAAGAGGCTGCGGATCTGCGCTGAGCGGGTTGGTGTCGATGGCCGTGACGAAGATAGCGGCCGGCACAGTGCCAGGCACGGGCGTTTTGCTATAGGGGCGCGTGCGAAGCGCCGTCCACAGTCCCGACTCCAGCAGTTGCGTCTGCACCGCGTCGTGGCTGAGGGTGGCAAGATCGGCGGCGTCAAAACGCGCAAATTCGCGTTTCTCATCGCCTTCAATTTGAATAACAACCGATTGCAGGACGCGACGCTCACCACGATGGATGGCGACAACGGTGCCGCTGGCTGGGGCTGTAAACATAACGCCAGGATTTTTTTTATCCTCGAAGAGCGCCTGGCCTTTTATTACGCGATCGCCTTCCTGTACCAGCATCGCGGGACGCATGCCCACGTAATCATCACCTACAATAGCGACATGATGAATACTGGCGCCGGTGGTAACGTGCTGTTCAGGCACGCCAGAGATTGGCAGATCGAGTCCTTTTCTGATTCTAAACATGTGGTTAGCAGGTATCCATGAACAACAATCCAGAGAGGCCGGAGTGTATCATTTTCGGCCCTGCCAGGGGCAGCAAATCCGCCGACTGGCGCGCCGAAATGCGAGCTATTGCGCAAAGTTCCTGGAGTCAGGACAATGTGAATGGGTTATAAAGTAAAACTAATTTGTAAACGCAAAGGTTGGCTCTTGCGAAAATCTCCATCGGTGCTAATGTGAGCGCTCCTGTCCAGATTAGTCTGATTTCGGGTGTCTTTTGCCGTTCTGGCAAGTTGGTCATTGTTTTATCAAGGAACCAGTAGTATGCGTAAAATCGCATTGTTCATTGCGATGCTTCTGATACCGTGCATGTCGTTTGCCGGGCTGCTTGGCAGTAATAGTTCAACGACGCCGGTCAGCAAAGAGTATAAACAGCAGTTGATGGGATCCCCGGTTTATATTCAAATCTTCAAGGAAGAGCGCACACTCGATCTGTTTGTCAAAATGGGCGAGACGTATCAGCTGCTCGATAGCTACAAAATCTGTAACTATTCTGGCGGGCTGGGGCCGAAACAGCGCCAGGGTGACTTCAAAAGTCCGGAAGGGTTTTACAACGTTCAGCGTAACCAGCTAAAACCGGACAGCCGCTTCTATAAAGCGATTAACATCGGTTTCCCCAATGCCTTCGACCGTGCGCACGGTTACGAAGGGAAATACCTGATGATTCACGGTGCCTGCGTGTCAGTCGGTTGTTATGCGATGACGGATTCCGGCATTGATGAAATCTTCCAGTTTGTCACGGGCGCACTGGTCTTCGGCCAGCCGAATGTTCAGGTCAGCATCTATCCGTTCCGTATGACGGATGCGAACATGGCGCGCCATAAGTACTCTGTTTACACAGATTTCTGGAAACAGCTAAAACCGGGCTATGACTACTTCGAGCAGACCCATAAGCCGCCGGTGGTGTCCATCGTCAATGGCCGTTACGTGGTGAGTAAACCGCTCAGCCATGAAGTGGTTCAGCCGCAGCTGGCGTCAAATTACGCGGTCCCCGAGACAAAATAGCGCCCACTCGCCTGGCATGATCTTTTGCCAGGTTTCGTTGCCGGTCAGCGGCTGCGTTGCAATGACAGTGACCACATCGTTCGGTGTGGTCTCCTTCTGAAAATCAATTTCCACATCCTGATCGAGCAGCGTGGCGACGCCAAACGGCGCACGTCGGGTGATCCAGAACAGATTCGTCGAGCAGAACGCCATCACGTAGCGCCCGTCAGACAGCAGCATATTAAAGACGCCCTTCTCGCGTAACTCAGACGCCAGTGACGCTATGTACTTAAAAACGGCGGTCATGTTGCCGGGCGTACGGGGGTAGCGCTCGGTAAGCTTGTGCAGCAGCCAGCAAAATGCTTTTTCGCTGTCCGTTTCACCGACAGGACGGAAATTGCCGGTTTCCAGTGATTTATAGCCCGAGAGCTGCCCGTTGTGCGCATAGGTCCAGTTACGGCCCCACAGTTCACGGGTAAACGGATGGGTATTTTCCAGCGCCACTTCGCCGCGATTTGCCTGGCGGATATGGGCGATCACCGAACAGGATTTAATAGGATAGTCCTGCACCAGTCTGGCAATGGGTGAGTTAAAGCTGGGTTGTGGATCTTTAAACGTGCGACATCCTTTGCCTTCGTAGAAGGTAATACCCCAGCCGTCTTTATGCGGCCCGGTTCCTCCACCGCGCTGAACCAGCCCGGTAAAACTAAAGCAGATATCGGTTGGCACATTGGCGCTCATCCCGAGCAGTTCGCACATAGATCACCTCCACAACAGCGGGGGGCACCGGCGCCCCCCAGCGAAGTCTTACTTAACCATCTCTTTTTCGATCAGTTGGATCAGGATGTGGATCACTTTGATGTGAATTTCCTGAACGCGATCCGCATAACCGAAGTGTGGTACACGGATTTCAATGTCCGCTGTACCGTCCATCTTACCGCCATCTTTCCCGGTCAGGGTGATCACTTTCATGCCCTTCTCACGCGCGGCGGCGATCGCTTTGATCACGTTAGCAGAGTTACCGGACGTGGAGATACCCAGCAGCACGTCGCCTTCACGGCCTACGGCTTCAACGTAGCGGGAAAAGATATGGTCGTAACCGAAGTCGTTGCCTACACAGGAGATGTGGCTCACGTCGGAAATCGCAATCGCCGGGTAGCCCGGACGGTTTTCGCGATAGCGTCCGGTCAGCTCTTCGGCGAAGTGCATGGCGTCACAGTGGGAACCGCCGTTACCGCAGGAGAGCACTTTACCGCCGGCTTTGAAGCTGTCGGCAAGCAGGACCGCCGCGCGCTGAATAGCGTGAATATTGGCATCATCTTTCAGAAAATTCGCCAGCGTTTCCGCCGCTTCGTTCAGTTCGTTACGAATAAGATCCTGGTACATGAGGATAATCCTTCAGTATTGATTAAATAACACAGTGGAGTGTACCGGATAGCAGTAAAAGCGAGAAGCTAAAGCCATGCGAATCGTCCGGCGTTTTGATTTTTTGTGCCGGCTAAAACGCGAACAATGTGAACCAGGTTGTAATTATTTTGTAAACACATTGCTAAAGGAAATGACATCAACTACAACCATATCATCACAAGTGGTCAGACCTCCTACAAGCAAGGGAGCTTTTCTTTATGATGATTTTGAGCATTTTCGCAACCGTTGTGCTGCTCGGTGTGTTGTTCTATCACCGTGTCAGTTTATTCCTGAGTAGCCTGATTCTTCTGGCCTGGACGGCTGCACTTGGCGTCGCTGGCCTGTGGAATATCTGGGTCCTTGTTCCCCTGGCCATCATTTTGCTGCCGTTCAACCTGACGCCGATGCGTAAGTCGATGATCTCTGCGCCGGTGTTCAGGGGATTCCGTAAAGTGATGCCGCCGATGTCGCGTACAGAGAAAGAAGCGATTGACGCCGGTACAACCTGGTGGGAAGGCGATCTGTTCCAGGGCAACCCCGACTGGAAAAAGCTTCACAACTATCCGCAGCCGCGTCTGACCGCCGAAGAACAAGCCTTTATTGATGGTCCGGTAGAAGAAGCGTGCCGCATGGCAAACGACTTTGCCATCACTCACGAAATGGCCGACCTGCCGCCTGAGCTGTGGGCATACCTGAAAGAGCATCGCTTCTTCGCGATGATCATTAAGAAAGAGTACGGCGGTCTGGAGTTCTCCGCTTACGCTCAGGCTCGGGTGCTGCAAAAACTGGCGGGTGTCTCCGGGATCCTGGCGATCACCGTTGGCGTGCCAAACTCCTTAGGCCCGGGCGAGCTGTTACAGCATTACGGTACGGAAGAGCAGAAAGATCACTACCTGCCGCGTCTGGCGCGTGGTCAGGAAATTCCGTGCTTCGCGCTGACCAGCCCGGAGGCAGGCTCCGATGCCGGCGCAATTCCTGATACCGGCGTGGTTTGCATGGGCGAATGGCAGGGCCAGCAGGTGCTGGGCATGCGCCTGACCTGGAACAAACGTTATATCACCCTAGCACCTATCGCCACGGTGCTGGGCCTGGCGTTCAAACTCTCTGACCCGGAAAAACTGCTGGGCGGTGAAGAAGAGCTGGGTATTACCTGTGCGCTGATCCCAACCTCGACTCCGGGCGTTGAAATTGGTCGCCGTCACTTCCCGCTGAACGTACCCTTCCAGAACGGTCCAACCCGCGGTCAGGATATCTTTGTTCCGATTGACTACATCATCGGTGGCCCGAAAATGGCCGGGCAGGGCTGGCGTATGCTGGTGGAATGTCTGTCTGTGGGCCGCGGCATTACCCTGCCGTCGAACTCAACAGGCGGTCTGAAATCGGTGGCGATGGGGATTGGGGCTTACGCGCATATCCGCCGTCAGTTCAAAATCTCCATCGGCAAGATGGAAGGTATCGAAGAGCCGCTGGCGCGTATTGCGGGCAATGCCTACGTGATGGACGCCGCAGCCTCGCTGATTACCTACGGCATTATGCTGGGCGAAAAACCCGCCGTGCTGTCGGCGATTGTGAAGTATCACTGTACCCACCGCGCACAGCAGTCAATTATTGATGCAATGGATATCGCAGGCGGTAAAGGTATCATGCTCGGCGAAGGCAACTTCCTGGCGCGCGGCTATCAGGGTGCGCCGATTGCCATCACCGTGGAAGGGGCAAACATCCTGACCCGCAGCATGATGATCTTCGGCCAGGGTGCGATTCGTTGCCATCCGTACGTGCTGGAAGAGATGGCTGCCGCGCAGAATAATGATGTGGATGCCTTCGACAAGCTGCTGTTCAAACATATCGGTCACGTCGGCAGCAACAAGGTGCGCAGCTTCTGGCTGGGCCTGACGCGCGGGCTGACCAGCGCGACGCCAACCGGCGATGCGACCAAACGTTACTACCAGCACCTGAACCGTCTGAGCGCCAACCTGGCTCTGCTGTCTGACGTTTCCATGGCGGTGCTGGGCGGTAGCCTGAAGCGTCGCGAACGCATCTCCGCCCGTCTGGGTGATGTGCTGAGCCAGATCTTCCTGGCCTCTGCGGTGCTGAAACGCTACGACGATGAAGGCCGTCAGGAAGCGGATCTGCCGCTGGTGCACTGGGGCGTTCAGGATGCGATGTATCAGGCCGAACAGGCGATTGACGATCTGCTGGCGAACTTCCCGAACCGCTTCGTGGCGGGTGCCCTGCGCGCGGTGATCTTCCCGACCGGTCGTCATCACCTGGCGCCGTCCGACAAGCTGGATCACAAAGTGGCAAAAATCCTCCAGGTACCAAGCGCAACCCGCTCTCGTATTGGTCGGGGTCAATATCTGGCACCTACCCCGCATAACCCGGTAGGTTTGCTGGAAGAGGCGCTGCTTGACGTGATGGCCGCCGACCCGATTCACCAGAAGATCTGCAAACAGCTGGGCAAAAACCTGCCGTTTACACGACTGGATGAGCTGGCAAAACAGGCGCTGGCGGGTGGCATCATCGACAACAGCGAAGCTGCGATTCTGGTGAAAGCCGAAGAGAGCCGTCTGCGCAGTATTAATGTGGATGATTTCGAACCTGAAGAGCTGGCGACACAGCCGGTAAAGCTGCCAGAGAAGCACCGCAAACCTGAAGCGGCATAAGGCCTTTTGCTCCCACAAACCCCGCCCTGCGCGGGGTTTTTTATTGCCACATTTTCTGGTAATGACGTGCTACAGTGTCAAAAAGTGTTTATTAAGGAGCCTGTATCGTGCCTGGTTTAAAGATTTCTGTTTTGCAGCAACCTTTAGTGTGGATGGACGGCCCCGCCAACCTTCGCCATTTTGATCGCCAGCTGGAAGAGATTACCGGACGCGATGTGATTGTCCTGCCGGAGATGTTTACCACAGGTTTCGCGATGGAGGCAGCAAAACAGTCCATGCCGCAGGACGAGGTGGTGGCCTGGATGCACGCCAGGGCGCAGGAAACAAATGCGCTGATTGCCGGTAGCGTCGCACTCCAGACCGGGCGCGGACCGGTCAACCGCTTCCTGCTGGTTGAGCCGGAAGGAAAAGTCCATTTCTACGATAAGCGCCACCTGTTCCGCATGGCGGACGAACATCAACATTATGAAGCCGGAAGCGAACGCGTGGTATTTGAATGGCGCGGCTGGCGTATTCTGCCGCTGGTCTGCTATGACCTGCGCTTCCCGGTGTGGTCGCGCAACCGCAACGATTATGACCTGGCGTTGTACGTCGCCAACTGGCCCGCCCCACGCTCCCTGCACTGGCAGGCTTTACTGACCGCGCGCGCGATTGAAAATCAGGCTTATGTCGTTGGCTGTAACCGCGTGGGAACGGACGGCAACGGGCATCACTATCGCGGTGACAGCCGGGTGATAAGTCCGCAGGGTGAGATTATTGCCACCGCCGAGCCGCATCAGGCAACACGAATTGACGCTGAGATCTCGTTAACGGCGTTAAAGGAGTATCGGGAGAAGTTTCCGGCCTGGCAGGATGCAGATCCGTTTAGCATTGGTTGAAAAAAAGCCGGGTGACGGCTGCGCCTTACCCGGCCTACAAAAAGCACAGCGTAGGCACGGTAAGCGCAGCGCCACCGGGCGTTAATTAACTCACCAGCGCCTGCCCGTCTTTGCGGCTTTCCGTCGCGGCCACGTAGTGCCCTTCCGACATACGGTAAATCACCTGCGCACCGCCGAAGTTATAATCCTGAAGCGGATCTTCCACCACGATCTGATGCCCGCGCTCGCGCAGCGCCGCGATAGTATTGCGATCGAACGTTGATTCGACGATCACCTCCCTGCCCTGCACCACGCGCCAGCGCGGGGCATCGATTGCCGCCTGCGGGTTTTGCCCGTGCAGCATAATGCGCAGCGCCATCTGCATGTGCCCCTGCGCCTGCATCGGCCCGCCCATCACGCCGAAGGACATCAGCGGCTTGCCGCTGCCGTCCATCGCAAATCCAGGAATGATGGTGTGGAACGGGCGCTTGCTGCCCGCCAGCGCGTTCGGGTGCGCAGGATCCAGCACAAAGCCGCAGCCCCGGTTTTGCAGGCTGATCCCGGTATCTGGCACCACGATCCCTGAACCGAATCCCATATAGTTGGACTGAATAAACGAGACCATCATCCCACTCGCATCCGCGGTGCTGACGTAAACCGTCCCGCTCTGCGTCGGCGATCCGTAGACAAAATCAGAGGCGCTATCGTGGTTGATAAGCGCGGCGCGCGACTTCAGGTAATGGTCACTCAGCAGCTCTTTCGCCGCGAAGGCCATGTGTTCTTCATCCGCAACGTAGCGGTCGAGATCCGCCAGCGCCAGCTTCATCGCCTCGATGGAGAGATGAAGAGACTGCACGGAATCCGGGTGATGCTTCTCAATGCCGCACTGCTCAAGAATGCCGAGCGCAATCAGCGTGGCGATCCCCTGACCGTTAGGCGGCAGCTCCTGCACCGAACCGCCCGCGAAGTCGCGCGACAGCAGGTCAACCCAGTCCACGCGGTGGTTTGCCAGATCCTCTGCCGTCAGATGCGCACCGTGTTCTTTGGCAAAGGCGGCAATTTTCTGCGCCAGCTCGCCGCGGTAAAACGCGTCGCCGTTGGTTTTCGCAATCAGCTCCAGCGAGTTCGCCTGCGCGGGGTTACGGAAGATTTCCCCCACGCGCGGGGCGCGGCCTTCCGGCGCGAAGCAGGCGCTGAAGCCCGGCTGATCTTTCAGCTTGCTATAGCCTCGCTGCCAGAGATGACCAATCAGCGGCGAGACGGGAAAGCCGTTGCGCGCGTAGTCAATGGCAGGCTGCGCCAGCGTGGTCAGCGGCAGCGTGCCGAAGCGCTCCGCCAGCGCGACCCAGCCGGATACCGCTCCCGGCACGGTCACCGCGTCCCAGCCAATTTCCGGCACTGCGCTTTTTCCGGCAAACAGATCCGCATGCCAGCTGGCCGGCGAGCGGCCTGATGCGTTGAGGCCGTGAAGCTTTTCACCGTCCCAGACGATGGCAAAGGCGTCGCTGCCGATCCCGTTGCCGGTCGGCTCAACCACCGTCAGCGCCATCGCGGTGGCAATGGCTGCATCGACGGCATTGCCGCCCAGTTGCAGCATCTTCATCCCCGCCTGCGCCGCCAGCGGCTGCGACGTGGCAACCGCGTTATGGCCCAGCATCGGCGGGCGGCGTGAATCGTAACCGGACGTAAAATCAAGCGCTTTGGTCATCATGACTCCTTAGTCGTGGCGCGGATCGAGCGCATCGCGCAGCCCGTCGCCGAGTAGATTAAAGCCCTGCACGGCAAGGAAAATCGCCACGCCGGGGAAAACGGACATCCACGGAGCCTGCTCCAGAAACCCTTTCGCGGTGTTGAGCATGGAGCCCCAGGACGGATTTGGCGGCTGCTGTCCCAGCCCCAAAAACGACAGGCTGGCTTCGGCGATAATCGCCGAGGCGATCGCCAGCGTGGCCTGCACGAGGATCGGCGACATCACGTTTGGCAGGACGTATTTAATGATGATCCAGCGATCCGGCAGGCCAATCGCCCGCGCGCCGTCGATATACTCTTCGTTGCGAATGGCGATCACCTGGCCGCGCGTCAGCCGGGCGAAAATCGGCATTGCCGAGAGACCAATGGCGATCATCGCATTCGTCAGGCTTGGGCCCAAAAATGCCCCCAGCGCGATCGCCATGATCAGGAACGGACAGGCCAGCAAGGCCTCAATAAAGCGCGAGATCACGCCGTCCCACATCTTCTGGAAGTAGCCCGCCACCAGCCCCAGCGGCACGCCGATGACCACGGCAATAATGACCGACATACAGCCCGCCATCAGCGAGGTGCGCGCTCCCCAAATAATGCGGGATAAGATGTCACGCCCCAGCTCGTCGGTGCCGAACCAGTACATCGCCGACGGCGCTTTGCGCACCGCCAGGAAGTTGGCTTTGACCGGGTCGAAGGGGGCGATCCACGGCGCCAGCAGCGCCACCAGGACAAAAAAGCCCACCACAAGCGCGCCAATCACCGCGCTTTTATTGCCGAGAAATTTCTTCAGCACCCGGTTCTGCGCGCGCGGCAGCGTGGGGGCAACGGTTTGCGTCGTCAGTTCCGCCATGGTTAACCTCGCATTTTCGGGTTGATAAGGACGTAGAGCACGTCGGCCAGCAGATTGAGCATCAGGAAGCCGATCGCCACGATCAGCACCACGCCCTGCACCACCGCATAGTCACGATTGAACACCGAGTCGACGATCATTTTGCCAAAGCCCGGAATGGTGAAGACCTGCTCGGTCAGCACCGCGCCGCCCAGTAGCTCGCCGAACAGAAGCGTGGTGAGGGTGATTACAGGCACCAGCGCGTTGCGAAAGGCGTGCTTCAGGATCACTGCTTTCGGCAGCAGCCCCTTAGCGCGCGCGGTGCGGATGTAATCCGCTTTCAGCACTGCAATCATCGACGCACGGGTATGGCGCATCAGCGTCGCCGCCAGTCCGGTTCCGAGCACGGACGCGGGTAGCAGCAGCGTGCGCAGGTTCTGGATCGGATCTTCACTGAATGGCACATAACCGGACGCAGGTAACCATTGCAAGTTCACCGAAAAGACCAGAATCAGCAGGATCCCCAGCCAGAAGTGCGGAATTGATATCCCCGAGATCGCCACAAAGTTCGCCCCATGATCGACCCAGCTGTTTTTATTCACCGCCGCAAGGATCCCCATGCTGATGCCAAACACCAGCGCGATGATCATCGCCAGCAGAGAGAGCTCCAGCGTGACCGGCAGCTTGCTGGCAATCAGCTGCGTGACCGGTTCATGCGTGCGCAAGGAGACGCCCAGATCGCCCTGCAGCGCGCGCGTCAGCCAATGGAAATACTGCACGGGGATCGGCGCATCCAGATTAAGCTCAGCACGCAGTTGGGCAATGACCGCCGGATCGCGCTCCTCCCCGGCCATGGCGATCAGCGGGTCGCCGGGCAGCAGCTTTTGCAGCCCGAACACCATCATGCTCACCAGCAATAGCGTCGGGACGGCCAGCAGCAGACGTTTGCAAATCAGTTCCAGCATGGGTTCTCCTCAGGACGTTTATTTTGCCAGCATCAAACCGGCCAGACGCACGATGCCGTCCGGGTACGGCTTAAAGCCCTGCACGCTTTTGTTCAGGCCAAAAATGCGCGGCTCGAAGTAGAGGTAGGCAATCGGCATGTCGGTCTGGAGTTGCTTCACCACCTTGTCGTACAGCGGCTGGCGTGCGGCCTGGTCGGTGCTCTGACGCGCCTGAGTCAGCCATTCATCGATCTGCGCGTTACTGTAGCGGCCGTCGTTCAGGGTGCCTTTACTGTTGATAAAGCCGTAAATGCTGCCATCCGGATCCGGGCGCCCCGACCAGCCGGAGAAGCTCAACTGGTAGTCACCGCTCTGCTGGCGATCCAGCAGCGTGGCGAACTCGGTCATTTGCAGGTTCAGGTTAAAGCCCGCCTCTGCCACCATCGCCTGCAATACCTGTCCCACCTGCTGCGAGGTTGGGTTGTTTGGCACCAGCAGATTGACGCTCAGCGGCGTGGTCACACCGGCGGCTTTCAGCAGCGCTTTGGCTTTATCGACGTCGCGCGGCGGGACCGGCAGGTTAACGTGGTACGGGCTGACCGGTGAAAACGCCTGATTTGCCGGGGTGTAGAGCCCTTCAAAGACCACCTGGTTTAACGCATCGCGATCGATTGCCTGAGAAAACGCCTCGCGCACGCGGGCATCTTTGAACGGATCGTTGGCCGGCACCTTGCCGTTGTTAATATTGAAGGTAATCCCCTGATACCCCAGACCGGTGACCTTCGCCAGCGCCAGCTTGCTGTCGGCTTCGACGGTTTTGACGTCGCTGGCGGCAATGCCTTCGGTCAGGTCGAGATCGCCCGCGCGCAGGTTCGCGAGACGCACGGAGGCATCCGGGATCGGCAGATAGATGATTTTGTCGAAGTGATAGGCGTCTTTGTTCCAGTAGTTGTCGAAGCGGGTCAGAACGATGCGGTCCTGCGACACGCGGCTGTCGAATTTGTATGGACCGGAGCAGACGGGATGGGCGGCAAAGTCAGGCTTTTTCGCCGCATCGGGTGCCATCATCGCGCCCGCGCGGTCGGTGAGCTGCATTAGCAGCGCGGCATCCGGTGTTTTCAGGTGCAGCGCAATCTGCATCGGGCCGGTGACCTCGACCGATTCAACGGATGAGATCTCGCTTTTACGCAGGGAGCCTTTGAGGGTCAGGGCGCGGTCGAGGTTGTATTTTGCCGCAGCGGCATCAAATTTTTCACCGTCGTGGAAGGTCACACCTTCGCGTAGATCCATAGTCAGCGTTTTGCCATCTTCGCTCCAGGCCCAGGATTTTGCCAGACCCGGCACCACTTTCAGGTGCTCGTCGACGTCCACCAGCCTGTCGCACAGGGAGGCAAACACGAAACGGCCATAGTAGGTGCGCGCCAGATGCGGGTCGAGCATATCCGGGTCGGCCCCCAGGCCGATCCGCAGCACGCTTTCAGAATGGGCGGGCAGCGCCGCGCCAAGCAACATAACACTTCCCAGTACGGTCAAAAGAGAATTACGCATTGTCATTATCATGAGTTCCTTGAAGGAAGGGAGGAGTGAGTGGCCGCGTGTTCAAACAGCGCGCGGCGGCGCAGAAAAGCGGCGGATGGCGGTGCGATCTGGATAACGCTGCGATCGCGATTGATCTCCTGCCAGCGATGGCAAGCAACCTGACGTCCGCCGTCGAGCACCTGATTAATCGGCTCGATCTGGCGGCATTCATCTGTAACGTAGGGGCAACGGGTGTGGAAACGGCAGCCGGACGGCGGGTTAGCCGGGTTCGGTAAATCACCCTGCAACAGCGGCGTATCCCGCGCTACGCCTGGCTGCATTTGCGGCGCTGAGGCAATCAACGCCTGGGTATAAGGATGCAACGGTGCGTCGAAGATGTCGTCGACGGTGGCCAGCTCGACGATTTGCCCAAGATACATTACCGCCACGCGGTCGCTCATATGACGGATAACCGCCAGCCCGTGGGCGACGATCACCATCGTTAGCCCCAACTGGTGCTTCAGGCTTTCCAGTAAATTAACCACCTGTGCCTGAACGGAAACGTCCAGCGCAGAAACCGGCTCATCACCCAGCAGCAGCTTTGGGCCTGACGCCAGCGCGCGCGCAATGCCGATACGCTGACGCTGCCCGCCGGAAAATTCGTGTGGATAACGCCCGGCCCAGGCCGCGGGCAAGCCGACCGTCCTGAGTAGCTCGGAGACGCGGTACTGGCGATCCGTTTTTTTCATGTTCTGGTGCAGCCACAGCGGCTCACCGACAATTTGCTCCACCGTCATGCGCGGGTTCAGCGAAGCGAAGGGATCCTGAAAGATGATCTGTAGTTCACGCCGGAGCTGGTTCAGACGGGCGCCCGAGGCGTGGGTGATCTCCTCACCCTGATAAAATACCCGCCCTTCGCTGGCGCCCAGCAGGCGCAGCAGCAGACGACCAAGGGTGGATTTCCCGGAACCCGACTCGCCGACAATTGCCAGCGTTTCGCCAGGCATCACCGACATCGAAACTCGGTCGACAGCGCTGACAAAGCGGGCCGGCGTAAACAGTTTTTTCGGGCCGGGGAAAAGCTTGCTCAGATCGCGGGCTTCAAGAATGGGCATAGTCATGCGGTCTCTCCCAGGGCAATATGGTGTTCGAGCGGCACGCGGAAGCAGGCAACCTGATGGCCCGTACCGAGCGTAGTGAGCGGTGGTTTTTCAGCATGACAGCGCGTCTGCGCGAAGGGACATCGGGTGGCAAAGCGGCAGCCTTGAGGCATGGATTCCGGCAGCGGGACCGATCCGGGAATAGTTGATAGCTGGCCTTTACGCGCGCCCATAGAAGGAAGGGAACCCATAAGGCCAATGGTATAGGGGTGCTGCGGATCGGCAAACAGAGCTTCAACACTCCCCTGCTCCACTAGCTGTCCGGCATACATCACCGCCACCTGCTGCGCGACTTCAGCCACCACGCCTAAATCGTGGGTGATCATCAGCACCGCCGTGCCCGTTTCTTCTTTTAAGGTATTGAGCAGGGAGAGAATTTGCGCCTGAATGGTCACGTCCAGAGCGGTAGTGGGTTCGTCAGCAATAAGTAGTTTGGGATGGTTTATCAGCGCCATCGCTATCATCACGCGCTGGCGCATACCGCCGGAAAGCTGATGCGGGTAAGCCTTAAGGCGCATCTCTGCGGCCGGGATCTGCACCTTCTCCAGGATCTGTAGCGCAACCGTCATCGCCTCAGCCCGGGAGATCGTTTGATGGCGCATCACCGCTTCACTGAGCTGATCGCCAAGCGTGAAGGCCGGGTTGAGCGAGGTCATGGGCTCCTGGAATATCATCGCCAGCTCGCTGCCGCGCAGATCGGCATACTCCCGCGGCGAGAGCTTGCGCAGATCCTGGCGGCGGAAATTCATCTCCCCGCTGACGATCCGGGCGCTGGCAGGTAATAACCCCATCAGCGCCAGGGAAGTGATGCTTTTACCGCAGCCGGACTCGCCTACCAGCGCCAGCGTTTCTCCCGCCCTGACCGTCAGCGAGATATCGTCGAGCACGCTCACCGGCGAGCCCGCGAATTTAACGTTGAGGTTTTGCAGCCGCAGTACGGGCGTGGAGTCCTTAAAGGGTATCGTCGTCATAGCGTGGAATCGTCCTCAAGGTGAATAGCCTGAATCAGGGCGGTTTGCAGGCTGAGCAGGTGTTCGCGCATGGCGGCAGCTGCTTCGTTAGGCTGGCGATGAATAATCGCTGACATGATTTTGTGATGGTGGTCGTTGTAGCTATCGACACGTTCAGGGGTGCGGGCAAGTTCGCGTAAATGCTGCCAGCCAGGCTCCCGGCGGACGGCATCTATCGCATCAAAAAGCCCAAGCATCAGGCGGTTACCTGCTGCCTCCGCAATGGCGCGGTGGAAGGCGCTATCCCACAGTTCGTTGAGATCGCGGTCATCCGGGCTGACCTTATTAATGCGTTCCAGCATACGCTGCATGAGCGCGAGGTTTTCCCTGGTGGCACGCAGTGCCGCAAGTCGGGCTAAGCCGGGTTCGAGCTGTAGTCGAGCTTCCATGACTTCCAGCAGGTTGGTTTGCTGAACCAATCCCTGAAGCGCCAACGGCTCAACCGGGGCAGATGGACCAATGAAGGTACCCTTGCCCTGCTTGCGCCAGATACGCCCTTCCTCTTCCAGCACGTCCAGCGCGCGACGCACTTCACGTCGGCCTACGCCGAGAGTGTCCGACAGCTCACGTTCAGTGGGCAGCGGAATGCCTGGTGTTGACTCGTGCTGGTTGATAAGCCCGCGCAGCTGCTCAAGCGCGGTACTGGAATTAGCTAAAAACCGTGAAGGCTTTTCCATATTGGTTCGCTCGCTTTCATCATTGCTTTATTTTTATTAATAATAAGTTATTGATATGACGCAGAACTTAACGTGCTAGTAATTAAGCAATTAACGAACCAATAGCGTATTGGTTCGTTAATTTTCTGAAAAATGATCGGTAACCGAATGATTTCCTACCAATTATTTTACATAATTATTACATAAGAAGATGGGCGCGAAGGTAAGGATGGGCAAAAAACGCACAAAAACAGTGCAAATAATGCACTAAAATCGTGCATTTGTTAATAAAATGCACCGTATTTATTAACTTTTTGTTAATGGAAATAAAAAGAGGAATAAACAATATTCGAGGGACTATAAAACGACGAAAGCCTGAATCATTTCTGACTCAGGCTTTCTGAATAGTGGCGGAACGGACGGGACTCGAACCCGCGACCCCCTGCGTGACAGGCAGGTATTCTAACCGACTGAACTACCGCTCCACTGTTCCCGTTTGGGGAACGAGGCGAATATTACGGTTTGCCTCTGAACTCGTCAACGCTTTTTCTCAGGTTTTGAATCGTTTGCTGCAAAATTCACCCAAACGGTGATTTAACAAACGTTTCAGCACATTTTCACGTGCGCCACAGACAGCTTCCGCCCTTCTTCTGCACTAAATCGAGACGAGATTCATGGTTCATCAGTTCTTCATCACTGGCTAAAACAACCCGCAGGCGATTCGCCTGACGCACAATGCGCTGAATTCCCCCTTCATCCCGCGTCTGCTGGGATTCATTTTCCATACTGAATTTCATCGACGTTTGCCCGCCGGTCATGGTCAGGTAGACATCGGCCAGGATCTGGGCATCGAGCAACGCGCCGTGCAGCGTTCGCTTGGTGTTGTCTATCTCATAGCGAGAGCACAGGGCATCAAGGCTGTTACGCTTGCCGGGGAACATCTTCCTTGCCAGCGCCAGGCTATCCGTGACTTTACAGAACGTATTCGTCTTCGGAATATCACGGTTGAGCTTGCTGAACTCATAGTCCATAAAGCCGATATCGAACGACGCGTTATGAATGACAAGTTCCGCACCTCTGATGTAGTCGAGAAATTCATCTGCGACGTCGGCAAAGGTGGGCTTATCCAGCAAAAACTCATCGGCAATTCCGTGAACGCCGAACGCTTCCGGGTCCACCAGCCGATCGGGTTTAAGGTAAACGTGGAAGTTGTTGCCCGTAAGGCGACGGTTCACCACTTCAACGGCACCAATCTCAATGATTTTGTGCCCTTCGTAGTGGGCGCCAATCTGGTTCATACCGGTGGTTTCGGTATCAAGAACAATCTGGCGAGTAATTGCAGTGCTCATAGCGGTCATTTATGTCAGACTTATCGTTTTACTGAACGTTTCAAATACAGGAAGTCTACCAGAGATGCGTAAACAGGTAGAAATTTTCACCGATGGATCTTGTCTCGGTAACCCAGGGCCCGGCGGCTATGGCGCCATTATGCGCTATCGCCAGCATGAAAAAACATTTAGTGAAGGCTATTTCCTGACCACCAACAACCGCATGGAGTTGATGGCGGCCATCGTGGCGCTGGAAGCGTTAAAAGAACATTGTGACGTGGTGCTGAGTACCGACAGCCAGTATGTCCGCCAGGGCATTACCCAATGGATCCACAACTGGAAAAAGCGGGGCTGGAAAACGGCAGAGAAAAAACCCGTCAAGAATGTCGATCTCTGGAAGCGTCTTGATGCCGCCCTCGGTCAGCACGAAATCAAATGGGAGTGGGTAAAGGGGCACGCCGGTCATCCTGAAAACGAACGCTGTGACGAGCTGGCTCGCGCGGCGGCATCCAACCCGACCCATGAGGATGCAGGTTATCAACCTGAATCCTGATCACGGTTTTTTGTACTGCCGCGTGGCCCCCACGGTCTGGCGGATCCGCGTTTTTGATTTGCTTTGCTTCATCGGGTTGAGCGTAAGGGGGATCGTCCTCTTACGCGCGACAATAAATTGCATGCAGCCCAGCGCGGGTAAATGGGTGCTTAATAAGACCCCGCCTTTACGCGTCCAGGGGATGACCTGAAAACCCCCGTAGCTTAGCACTTCGAAATTTAACAGTGAAAGCCAGTCCAGCTGGCGCATCATGGTAAACATCCTGCTGTTATAAGGCGGCGTGCGACGCAGAACGGGCGTCAGTTTACGTAGCCCCATCAGACTCAGCGGATTAAAACCGCTCAGGATCAGCCAGCCGTCATCAATCAAAACGCGGTCGGCTTCCCGCAGCAGACGATGGGGATCGCTGCACCAGGGCAGCGTGTGGGCGAGCAGACAGGCATCAATGGATTTTTCCGCAAACGGCAAATGCAGCGGATCCGCTTTCACCTGAACCGGGGAGCCATTAAGCGATACGCTGACCTGATGCGAGATAGCGCAGCTTTCGGTATTGATTTCTGCGCTCAGATTGCCAATCTTAAGCAGGTGAAAACCATACATTTTCGCGAGCCAGGGTTTAAGCTGAAGTTCTAAGGCCTCGCGATAATATTCACCCCAGGGCAACTCTGCCCAACGTTCCGGTGGTGCGACAGTCTGAGGTATCCTTGCCGGTTTCATCAAAACACCCGCCACGCTATAAGAGGTAATGCATGAATCTTATCAGTATTTCCGCCTTTCAGGACAATTACATCTGGGTTTTAGTCGACGACGATCGCAGATGCATCATTGTTGATCCAGGCGAATCCGCACCGATCCTGCACGCGATTAAAGAAAACGGCTGGCAGCCGGAGGCGATCCTTCTTACCCATCACCATCACGATCATGTCGGCGGTGTTCCCGATCTCCTTGCACGCTATCCCCATCTACCCGTCTACGGACCAGCAGAGACACAGGATAAGGGTACGACGCAAGTTGTTGAAGAAGGCGAAAGTATCCTCATCCTCGGGTGGGAGTTTTCCGTATTTGCTACGCCAGGTCACACTTCCGGTCATCTCTGTTTCTACAGCAAACCTTATCTGTTTTGTGGCGACACGCTGTTTTCTGGCGGCTGTGGAAGGCTGTTTGAAGGCACGCCAGAACAGATGTATCAATCTTTACAAAAAATTAATGCGCTGCCAGCCGACACCGTAATTTGTTGCGCACATGAGTATACATTAGGGAATATGAAGTTTGCTGCAAGCGTGCTGCCTGAGGATCGGGCGATTCAGGATTATTACCAGAAAGTGAAGGAGTTACGTGCAAAAAACCAAAAAACACTCCCCGTAATTCTGAAAAATGAGCGACAAATAAATTTATTTTTAAGAACTGATGATGTTGATTTAATTAATAAAATTAATCAAGAAACAAATTTGTTACAACCTGAAGCGCGATTTGCATGGTTAAGGTCAAAGAAAGATAACTTCAGATAATTGCGGGTTGCCTTTTCAAAATTTCGCCGTTATCATCGCTCGTCTTTTAAGCAACTATTGACACACACATGAAGGCAAAAGCGATATTACTCGCCTCTGTCCTGCTTGTAGGTTGCCAGTCACAAAACGGCAGCAACGTACAACAGCACGCACAGAGCCTTTCTGCGGCTGGTCAAGGGGAAGCAGGGAAGTTTACGAGTCAGGCGCGATGGTTGGACGATGGGACATCCTTCGCGCAGGAACAAGACTTGTGGGCCTCTATTGGCGACGAGCTAAAGATGGGAATTCCGGAAAACAGCCGGATTCGCGAACAGAAACAGAAGTATTTGAGAAATAAGAGCTATCTCCACGATGTAACATTACGGGCAGAGCCGTATATGTACTGGATAGCCGGGCAAGTTAAGAAACGTAACATGCCTATGGAACTGGTACTACTACCCATAGTGGAGAGCGCTTTTGACCCGCACGCGACGTCTGGCGCCAATGCAGCAGGCATCTGGCAGATCATTCCGAGCACAGGGCGAAATTATGGTTTAAAGCAGACCCGCAACTACGATGCGCGTCGTGATGTTGTCGCTTCAACGACAGCCGCTCTCGACATGATGCAACGTCTGAACAAGATGTTTGACGGCGACTGGTTATTGACCGTCGCGGCGTATAACAGTGGTGAAGGTCGTGTACTGAAGGCAATGAAAGCGAATAAAGCGCGTGGAAAACCCACAGACTTCTGGTCGCTCTCACTGCCACAGGAAACAAAGATTTACGTACCGAAAATGCTGGCACTGGGCGATATTCTCAAGAACAGCAAACGTTACGGTGTACAACTGCCAACACCAGACGAAAGTCGTGCACTGGCGCGTGTCCGCCTCAGCAGCCCGGTTGATATTCAACAGGTTGCCGATATGACGGGTATGTCGGTAAGTAAGCTTAAAACCTTTAATGCAGGTGTTAAAGGCTCGACGCTGGGCGCTAGTGGCCCTGGCTATGTGATGGTTCCGCAGAAACATGCGGAACAGTTACGAGAGTCTTTAGCTTCGGGTGAAATTGCAGCCGTTCAGTCCACGCTGATCGCTGATACGTCGCCTGTAAGCAGCCGCAGCTATAAGGTGCGTTCAGGTGATACGCTTTCAGGTATTGCATCACGTCTTGGCGTGAATGCGAAAGATCTCCAGCAGTGGAATAATCTGCGCGGATCTGGTCTGAAAGTGGGTCAAACGCTGACCGTAGGTGCAGGTAGCAGCGCACAGCGTCTCGCTAAAAACAGCGATAGCATTACCTATCGCGTACGTAAAGGCGACTCGCTGTCCAGTATTGCTAAGCGTCACGGCGTAAACATCAAAGATGTGATGCGCTGGAACAACGATACTGACAACCTGCAACCTGGCGACCAGCTGACGTTGTTTGTGAAAAACAGCGCTACGCCAGATTCCTGATAGTACGATCGCTTGTAAAAAAGGCACCGATTCCCCTCGGTGCCTTTTTTATTTATCCCGCTTTTTGCGCTTCAGCCATAATGGTGTCGCTGGTAAACGAACCATCATCATGCAGTTCAAAGTACGCCTTCACGTCAGCAGAGGCGCTCTCCTGATACAATCGGATCGCCTGAGTCAATGCCTCGGGTGTGCGCATCCGTGCAATCCATGATGTGAACTCCAGCGGCAAACGGTCGGTTATCAATGAGCGTGAAATCAAGCCGGCTTCGGTGATAAACGTAAGCCACTCTCCACTGGAGTAGTTTTGCACGTGCGAGGTATCACGCAGCGCTTCAACCGTCTGGAGCCAGATATTTCGTACTGGATGTCCGGGAGACATCACGTCCATGATGATGAAGATTCCGCCCGGTTTGAGCACGCGTTTCACTTCCCGTAATGCCTGCCCCACATCATGCCAGTGGTGTGCAGAGTAACGGCTAATCACAACCTCAAACGACGCATCCTCAAAGGGTAAAGATTCAGCGTAGCCCTGGCGCGTCGTGACGTTATTCAGCCCTTTCGCTTTCGCCGCTTCAGCAACCACATCCAGCATCTGGCTCGATAAGTCATATGCCGTCACCTGAGCAACCTGCTGTGCGGCGGTAAAACTGGCGTGCCCCGCCCCGCAGCCTAAGTCCAGCACGTGCGCGTCAGGAAACGCGGCGAGCCGTTCGCCGAGACGTACCAGATCGCGGCCAGAGGCGTGCACGGCGCTGCTCAGGTAGGCACTTGCCTGAGAACCAAACTGTTTTTCGACGTTGTCATGATGGGAGTGTGTTGTTGTCATGTTGCTGTCCTTTTATGGGTTAAAAAATAAAGGGCAGCACCCGCACAGGCCTGCCCCACGGCAGACCTGACGCACCATTATTTATCAGGTTTGCCGGGACTGAATTCAACTAGTAGAGGATTATGATCGGAGGCGCGCGTCACCAGAACGGAGGCGTCGTGCACGCTTAACCCCCGATAGAAGACAAAATCGAGAGGACGACCAAACGCTTTCTTGCGCTGGTCATCGTTAAAACGAACTTCACGCAGCGACATTTCACGCGCGAAGCGGTACAACGCGTTCATACGTGGACGGCTCCAGGCATTGAAGTCCCCGGCCATAATGATCGGCCCACTGTGATGAGCAATCTGATCGCCAATGGGTAGTAACTGCTTACTGTACACATCAACACCCAGGCTGAAGTTCACCGCATGAATGTTTACCACCATCAGCAGACGGGTGTCGGGCAACGGATAGACCGTGACCAGCGCCGATTTTGCCAGACGCAGGATTGGCTCACGTTCACGCAGCGGGCAGCAATAGACCGGATGTGCGGCTGAAAGGGTCATCACCCCAGAAGGATGCTGTGGCAGAACAAAGGCAGGCACCTGATCGGCTGCAAGATAGTTTGTCGTTGCAAACCTGACCAGCTCAGGCGTGGTTTGCGCCTCCTGTAACAGAACCAGATGCGCATCTTTACCAAAATTTTTAAGTACGGATAACCACTCCGCACGCTGTTGTTTAAAGATGTTCCACACCAGTACGCGAATTTTTTCGTCACTGCTTAATGGCGTGCCCGCTGGTAATGCCTGACCCAGGCTCGCAAACGACCCCGGAGGCAAGATCCTCTCCGCGGGCATTCCGGCAACATAACGCATGGCATAGGTATTTTTTCGCACTTTTGGAAACGACCTCTGTAACATGAACCAGCCCGGAAAACGGACTGGTTCTAATGTTATAGGGATTTTAGGTCACACTTTCAACGCAATTACTGAGAAACCGCTTTCCAGTTTTGTAAGCAAGCACTTACTGATACTTATCCAAGCGCGATACGAGCGGGTTTATCAAGTCGTCCACTCAGACCAATAAGCAGGAAAGCGACAAGCACAATTACCGCACCAATCCATGGCGTTTGGGTTAATCCAACGTGTTCAACCGTCTGCCCGCCGATAACCGATCCGAGTGCGATACCGATATTGAATGCGGCGATATTCAGGCCGGATGCGACATCCACCGCATTGGGCGTATAGCGTTCGGCTTTCTGTACAACATAGACCTGCAATCCCGGTACGTTACCAAACGCGAATATTCCCATAACCAACACAGTTACCAGCGCTGCGTATTGTATCGACGCGGTGAACTGGAAAATCATCAGCAGGACAGCCAGCGCGGCGAAGATAAATTTTAGCGCCGGTACCGCACCATGCTTATCTGCAAGCTTGCCGCCCCAGATATTGCCGATTGCGACGGAGATACCGTAGCCCAGTAAAATCCAGCTCACTGCGCCCGGAGAAAAACCAGCCAGCTCCTGCATCATCGGTGCAAGGAAAGTGAACGCAGTGAACACACCTCCATAACCCAGAGCCGTAACGGCATAGATCAGCAGCAGGCGCGGGTGTGTCAGAACCTTAACCTGATCGCTCAGGCTGGCGCTCGCGCGCCCCGGAATACTGGAGGGCACCAGCAGCAGGCTGGCTACCAGAGCAATCACGCCCAACAGCGATACCGCGAGGAAGGTTTCTCGCCAGCCAAAATGTTGCCCAATAAACGTTCCTAACGGCACGCCGGTGACCAGCGCGACGGTTAAGCCGCCAAACATAATCGCAATGGCTGACGCCGCTTTCTCTTTTGGCACCAGGCTGGTTGCAATCGTGGAGCCGATGGAGAAGAAGACACCGTGTGCGAGGCCAGTCAGCAAACGGGCAATGACCAGAGTGGTGTAGTCCGGAGCCTGCCACGCCAGAATATTGCCGGCGGTGAAGAGCACCATCAGGGCAACTAACAGTTGTTTACGTGGAAAGCGTCCAGTCAGTGCGGTCAGCACAGGCGCCCCAACAGCGACGCCTAACGCGTAAATAGATACCAGCAGCCCGGCAGAAGGCAGCGAAATGGCGAGTTGTTCAGCAATAGTGGGAACAAGTCCTACAATAACAAATTCGGTCGTGCCAATTGCGAAGGCACTGATCGTCAGGGCAAGAAGCGCCAGTGGCATAAATACTCCGTCTCTTCAGGATTAAGATGACAGGCAGTATGCGCCAGTGTTTAAATAACAAAAATGGTTAGAATCTCAATAGAATTTTGCGGATGATGCAATAATGAAAGCCACATCGGAAGAACTGACTATCTTTGTTGCCGTTGTTGAAAGCGGCAGCTTCAGCCGTGCGGCCGAACAGCTCGGGCAGGCGAACTCCGCCATCAGCCGCTCGGTGAAAAAGCTGGAGATGAAGCTCGGGGTAAGTCTGCTCAACAGAACAACGCGGCAGCTCAGCCTGACGGAAGAAGGTGAACGTTATTTTCGCCGCGTACAATCCGTTTTGCAGGAGATGGCGGCAGCTGAGACGGAAATAATGGAGTCGCGTAGCACTCCGCGTGGATTGCTACGCATTGATGCGGCGACGCCGGTCGTGCTTCATTTTCTGATGCCGTTAATCAAGCCATTCCGGGAACGTTATCCGGAGATGACTCTGTCCCTGGTCTCTTCAGAGACGTTTATTAACCTGATTGAGCGTAAAGTTGATGTGGCGATCCGCGCGGGAACCCTGACGGATTCAAGTTTACGCGCTCGCCCACTGTTCACCAGCTACCGCAAAATTATCGCGTCACCGCAATATATTGCAGAGCATGGCAAACCGGAGACCGTTGAGGAGCTGAAGCAGCACCTGTGCCTGGGCTTTACGGAACCTGTCTCGCTGAACACCTGGCCCGTGGCCTGTCATGACGGACAACTTCATGAGATCACTTGCGGACTTTCGTCTAATAGCGGAGAAACGCTGAAA
The DNA here is from genome assembly GCF_000534415.1 of Enterobacter sp. BIDMC 27. Classification (NCBI taxonomy): domain Bacteria; kingdom Pseudomonadati; phylum Pseudomonadota; class Gammaproteobacteria; order Enterobacterales; family Enterobacteriaceae; genus Enterobacter; species Enterobacter sp. BIDMC 27. The sequence continues at coordinate 1,774,362 of NZ_KI973178.1, read as the reverse complement.
CAGCTTTGTCTTGAAGGAAATGGGATCGCCTGTTTATCAGACTATATGATTGATAAGGAAATAGCTGCGGGTCAGCTTGTAGAACTGATGGCTGACAAACGCTTACCTGTAGAGATGCCTTTTAGCGCAGTGTATTACAGTGACAGAGCGGTAAGTACGCGCATACGCGCTTTTATCGACTTCCTTAGCGAACATATAAAAACAGCTCCCGGAGGAGCTGTGTGAGAGTTTAAGGGTACAGAGGAAGGGCTTTTATTAATCCCAGTCTGGTGCTAACCCTTCCGGGCTGACCAGACGATCGTTGCATTCCAGTGCAGCGATCGCGTTTTTATCTTCATCATCAAGCTGGAGATCCCGCGCTAACAGGTTACTTGCCAGGTTTTCACGTTTGGTTGAAGACGGGATCACGGCATAGCCCTCACCCATCGCCCATGCCAGGATCACCTGTGCGGCTGTCGCATTGTGTTTTTCAGCGATGCGTGCAATCACTTCATCTTTCAGCGCCTTACCATATGCCAGCGTCATGTACGAGGTGATGTGAATACCATGCTGTTTCGCCCAGTCCACGACTTTGTGGTTTTGCAGGTAAGGAGAGAGTTCAATCTGGTTGGTGGCAATATTTTCTTTACCCGCTGCGGCAATGGCCCTTTCCATCAACGGGATGGTGAAGTTAGAGATGCCAATTTTACGCGTTAAGCCCTGCTCTTTCGCTTCCAGCAGCGCCTGCATGAACTCCTCCACAGAGACGGCATCGTCAGGTGATGGCCAGTGGATCAGCGTCAGATCAACATAGTCAGTACGCAGCTTTCTCAGACTTTCCTTCAGGCTTGGGATCAGCTTGTCTTGGCTGAGATTCTCAATCCAGATTTTAGTGGTGATGAAAAGTTCGTCGCGCGGTACGCCACTCTCTTCGATGGCCTGGCCTACGGCAGCTTCGTTATCATAAATCTGCGCCGTATCAATAGCACGATAGCCCAACTCGAGTGCGGTTTTAACAGATGCGATAACAACGTCGTCTTTCAGGCGGAAAGTGCCCAGACCCAGTGCAGGGATAGTCATATGATTCCTCAATCGTTATGTTCATAAACTGAGGAGAATTATCGCTGTAGTTGTTATGCCGAAAAAGATCGTGAACCGCAGAGGATTTTTGCTAATTTCGCAACAATCAAACGACAGATAAGAAAAAAGCCCTGAGCGTTAGCTCAGGGCTTTTAATAAGTGGCGGAACGGACGGGACTCGAACCCGCGACCCCCTGCGTGACAGGCAGGTATTCTAACCGACTGAACTACCGCTCCACCGAATACTTCTGTAACCACCGGATTAATGCACCGGCTTACTACTTAATTTGATGCCTGGCAGTTCCCTACTCTCACATGGGGAGACCCCACACTACCATCGGCGCTACGGCGTTTCACTTCTGAGTTCGGCATGGGGTCAGGTGGGACCACCGCGCTAAAGCCGCCAGGCAAATTCTGTTAATCTGTATCAGGCTGAAAATCTTCTGTCTCTTCGCCAAAACACCTTCGGCGTTGTAAGGTTAAGCCTCACGGTTCATTAGTATCGGTTAGCTCAACGCATCGCTGCGCTTACACACCCGACCTATCAACGTCGTCGTCTTCAACGTTCCTTCAGGAGACTTAAAGTCTCAGGGAGAACTCATCTCGGGGCAAGTTTCGTGCTTAGATGCTTTCAGCACTTATCTCTTCCGCATTTAGCTACCGGGCAGTGCCATTGGCATGACAACCCGAACACCAGTGATGCGTCCACTCCGGTCCTCTCGTACTAGGAGCAGCCCCCCTCAATTCTCCAGCGCCCACGGCAGATAGGGACCGAACTGTCTCACGACGTTCTAAACCCAGCTCGCGTACCACTTTAAATGGCGAACAGCCATACCCTTGGGACCTACTTCAGCCCCAGGATGTGATGAGCCGACATCGAGGTGCCAAACACCGCCGTCGATATGAACTCTTGGGCGGTATCAGCCTGTTATCCCCGGAGTACCTTTTATCCGTTGAGCGATGGCCCTTCCATTCAGAACCACCGGATCACTATGACCTGCTTTCGCACCTGCTCGCGCCGTCACGCTCGCAGTCAAGCTGGCTTATGCCATTGCACTAACCTCCTGATGTCCGACCAGGATTAGCCAACCTTCGTGCTCCTCCGTTACTCTTTGGGAGGAGACCGCCCCAGTCAAACTACCCACCAGACACTGTCCGCAACCCGGATTACGGGTCCACGTTAGAACACCAGCCATTAAAGGGTGGTATTTCAAGGTTGGCTCCACGCAGACTGGCGTCCACGCTTCAAAGCCTCCCACCTATCCTACACATCAAGGACCAGTGTTCAGTGTCAAGCTATAGTAAAGGTTCACGGGGTCTTTCCGTCTTGCCGCGGGTACACTGCATCTTCACAGCGAGTTCAATTTCACTGAGTCTCGGGTGGAGACAGCCTGGCCATCATTACGCCATTCGTGCAGGTCGGAACTTACCCGACAAGGAATTTCGCTACCTTAGGACCGTTATAGTTACGGCCGCCGTTTACCGGGGCTTCGATCAAGAGCTTCGCGTTGCCGCTAACCCCATCAATTAACCTTCCGGCACCGGGCAGGCGTCACACCGTATACGTCCACTTTCGTGTTTGCACAGTGCTGTGTTTTTAATAAACAGTTGCAGCCAGCTGGTATCTTCGACTGATTTCAGCTCCACCCGCAGGGGCTTCACCTACACATCAGCGTGCCTTCTCCCGAAGTTACGGCACCATTTTGCCTAGTTCCTTCACCCGAGTTCTCTCAAGCGCCTTGGTATTCTCTACCTGACCACCTGTGTCGGTTTGGGGTACGATTTCGTGTTACCTGATGCTTAGAGGCTTTTCCTGGAAGCAGGGCATTTATCACTTCAGCACCGTAGTGCCTCGTCATCACACCTCAGCGTTAATAAGGTACCGGATTTACCTGGAACCTCCGCCTACATGCTTAAACCGGGACAACCGTCGCCCGGCTGACATAGCCTTCTCCGTCCCCCCTTCGCAGTAACACCAAGTACAGGAATATTAACCTGTTTCCCATCGACTACGCCTTTCGGCCTCGCCTTAGGGGTCGACTCACCCTGCCCCGATTAACGTTGGACAGGAACCCTTGGTCTTCCGGCGAGCGGGCTTTTCACCCGCTTTATCGTTACTTATGTCAGCATTCGCACTTCTGATACCTCCAGCATGCCTCACAGCACACCTTCAACGGCTTACAGAACGCTCCCCTACCCAACAACGCATAAGCGTCGCTGCCGCAGCTTCGGTGCATGGTTTAGCCCCGTTACATCTTCCGCGCAGGCCGACTCGACCAGTGAGCTATTACGCTTTCTTTAAATGATGGCTGCTTCTAAGCCAACATCCTGGCTGTCTGTGCCTTCCCACATCGTTTCCCACTTAACCATGACTTTGGGACCTTAGCTGGCGGTCTGGGTTGTTTCCCTCTTCACGACGGACGTTAGCACCCGCCGTGTGTCTCCCGTGATAACATTCTTCGGTATTCGTAGTTTGCATCGGGTTGGTAAGCCGGGATGGCCCCCTAGCCGAAACAGTGCTCTACCCCCGAAGATGAGTTCACGAGGCGCTACCTAAATAGCTTTCGGGGAGAACCAGCTATCTCCCGGTTTGATTGGCCTTTCACCCCCAGCCACAGGTCATCCGCTAATTTTTCAACATTAGTCGGTTCGGTCCTCCAGTTAGTGTTACCCAACCTTCAACCTGCCCATGGCTAGATCACCGGGTTTCGGGTCTATACCCTGCAACTTAACGCCCAGTTAAGACTCGGTTTCCCTTCGGCTCCCCTATACGGTTAACCTTGCTACAGAATATAAGTCGCTGACCCATTATACAAAAGGTACGCAGTCACCCCATAAAGAGGCTCCCACTGCTTGTACGTACACGGTTTCAGGTTCTTTTTCACTCCCCTCGCCGGGGTTCTTTTCGCCTTTCCCTCACGGTACTGGTTCACTATCGGTCAGTCAGGAGTATTTAGCCTTGGAGGATGGTCCCCCCATATTCAGACAGGATACCACGTGTCCCGCCCTACTCTTCGAGTTCACAGCATGTGCATTTTCGTGTACGGGACTATCACCCTGTACCGTCGGACTTTCCAGACCGTTCCACTAACACACAAGCTGATTCAGACTCCGGGCTGCTCCCCGTTCGCTCGCCGCTACTGGGGGAATCTCGGTTGATTTCTTTTCCTCGGGGTACTTAGATGTTTCAGTTCCCCCGGTTCGCCTCGTTAACCTATGTATTCAGTTAACGATAGTGCAACGGATTGCACTGGGTTTCCCCATTCGGACATCGCCGGGTCAAGGGTTCATATCACCTCGCCGGCGCTTTTCGCAGATTAGCACGTCCTTCATCGCCTCTGACTGCCAGGGCATCCACCGTGTACGCTTAGTCGCTTAACCTCACAACCCGAAGATGTTTCTTTCGATTCATCATCGACTTGCGAAAATTTGAGAGACTCGAACACACATGAGCTGTGTGTCGTTTCAATTTTCAGCTTGATCCAGATTTTTAAAGAGCAAAACTTCGCAGTGCACCTTTTCAGGTTCACTCTGAAGTTTTCTTGTGTTCGCAGTAAAAGATGGTGGAGCTATGCGGGATCGAACCGCAGACCTCCTGCGTGCAAGGCAGGCGCTCTCCCAGCTGAGCTATAGCCCCATCGTAGTCACCTCTGTACCGGTAATTTTTGTTGAGGCAAGGCGTGGTGACACGAAGCATACTTATGTATGTGAGTGTCGCCGCAACGCAGCATCAGCAAAAATTTGGTAGGCCTGAGTGGACTTGAACCACCGACCTCACCCTTATCAGGGGTGCGCTCTAACCACCTGAGCTACAAGCCTGTAGAGGTTTTTTACTGCTGTTTTTCATCAGACAATCTGTGTGGACACTACAAAGGCAGGTTCTTTAAGGTAAGGAGGTGATCCAACCGCAGGTTCCCCTACGGTTACCTTGTTACGACTTCACCCCAGTCATGAATCACAAAGTGGTAAGCGCCCTCCCGAAGGTTAAGCTACCTACTTCTTTTGCAACCCACTCCCATGGTGTGACGGGCGGTGTGTACAAGGCCCGGGAACGTATTCACCGTGGCATTCTGATCCACGATTACTAGCGATTCCGACTTCATGGAGTCGAGTTGCAGACTCCAATCCGGACTACGACGCACTTTATGAGGTCCGCTTGCTCTCGCGAGGTCGCTTCTCTTTGTATGCGCCATTGTAGCACGTGTGTAGCCCTACTCGTAAGGGCCATGATGACTTGACGTCATCCCCACCTTCCTCCAGTTTATCACTGGCAGTCTCCTTTGAGTTCCCGGCCTAACCGCTGGCAACAAAGGATAAGGGTTGCGCTCGTTGCGGGACTTAACCCAACATTTCACAACACGAGCTGACGACAGCCATGCAGCACCTGTCTCAGAGTTCCCGAAGGCACCAATCCATCTCTGGAAAGTTCTCTGGATGTCAAGAGTAGGTAAGGTTCTTCGCGTTGCATCGAATTAAACCACATGCTCCACCGCTTGTGCGGGCCCCCGTCAATTCATTTGAGTTTTAACCTTGCGGCCGTACTCCCCAGGCGGTCGACTTAACGCGTTAGCTCCGGAAGCCACGCCTCAAGGGCACAACCTCCAAGTCGACATCGTTTACGGCGTGGACTACCAGGGTATCTAATCCTGTTTGCTCCCCACGCTTTCGCACCTGAGCGTCAGTCTTTGTCCAGGGGGCCGCCTTCGCCACCGGTATTCCTCCAGATCTCTACGCATTTCACCGCTACACCTGGAATTCTACCCCCCTCTACAAGACTCTAGCCTGCCAGTTTCGAATGCAGTTCCCAGGTTGAGCCCGGGGATTTCACATCCGACTTGACAGACCGCCTGCGTGCGCTTTACGCCCAGTAATTCCGATTAACGCTTGCACCCTCCGTATTACCGCGGCTGCTGGCACGGAGTTAGCCGGTGCTTCTTCTGCGGGTAACGTCAATCGACAAGGTTATTAACCTTATCGCCTTCCTCCCCGCTGAAAGTACTTTACAACCCGAAGGCCTTCTTCATACACGCGGCATGGCTGCATCAGGCTTGCGCCCATTGTGCAATATTCCCCACTGCTGCCTCCCGTAGGAGTCTGGACCGTGTCTCAGTTCCAGTGTGGCTGGTCATCCTCTCAGACCAGCTAGGGATCGTCGCCTAGGTGAGCCGTTACCCCACCTACTAGCTAATCCCATCTGGGCACATCCGATGGCAAGAGGCCCGAAGGTCCCCCTCTTTGGTCTTGCGACGTTATGCGGTATTAGCTACCGTTTCCAGTAGTTATCCCCCTCCATCAGGCAGTTTCCCAGACATTACTCACCCGTCCGCCACTCGTCAGCAAAGCAGCAAGCTGCTTCCTGTTACCGTTCGACTTGCATGTGTTAGGCCTGCCGCCAGCGTTCAATCTGAGCCATGATCAAACTCTTCAATTTAAAAGTTTGATGCTCAATGAATTAAACTTCGTAATGAATTACGTGTTCACTCGTTGAGACTTGGTATTCATTTAGTGTCCGAAGACATTAAGAATCCATGTCACTTTGAGTGCCCACACAGATTGTCTGATAAATTGTTAAAGAGCAGTTGCGACGCGCTTCAGCGCTCTGTCGCGAGGTGGCGTATATTACGCTTTCCTCTTTCAGAGTCAACCCGTTATTTCAGGATTTTTTCTCTTCAGCCGACCGGGTTATCTGTGAAGTGATTCACATCCGCCGTGTCGATGGAGGCGCATTATAGGGAGCCGCCGAGGAATGACAAGCGGAAAAATGCATTTTTATTTCAACCGCTCACCTTTTCGCCAAAACGCCTATTTTTGGTGCTTTTTAATCTCTTTTGGCAGTTCTGCCAGACTCGTTATCACCCAGTCGGCTGCATTTTCTGCTTCTGGGGTGACCGGTTTACCGGTACGCACTAAAACTTTGGTACCTACACCTGCCGCCGCTGCTGCCTGCATATCTTCCAGTTTATCGCCCACCATATAAGATGCGGCCATATCAATGTGCAGGAATTCCTGTGCAGAGATAAACATGCCCGGGTGTGGCTTACGGCAATCACAGGTCTGACGATACGCCTCTACACTTCCCTGCGGGTGATGCGGACAATAATAGATGCCATCAAGATCGACACCACGATCGGCCAGAGACCAGTCCATCCATTCCGTCAGCGTCTCGAACTGCGCTTCGGTGAATTTACCCCGGGCGATACCGGACTGGTTAGTTACCACCACCAGCGCATAGCCCATCTCTTTCAACTGGCGCATGGCATCTATTACGCCCTCGATAAATTCGAACTCATCAATCTCATGGACGTAACCGTGATCCACATTAATAGTGCCGTCACGATCGAGAAAAATTGCGGGTACAGATTTTGCCACCGGTTTGCTCCTGAAAAAGTCTTGTTCAGCTAGTATCTCATGAATCGCAGCGCAATAAAGTGCTCATCGCACAGAGGTGGATTGATTTAGACGTCTGGATGCCTTAACATCCATTTTGTTTACGGTCATTCCCCGTATCTGGCAGAAGAAAATGCCACGGCTAACTTACTTACGATAAAAATAATCTAATGATTAAACTTTCCAATATCACCAAAGTGTTCCAGCAGGGGAACCGAACCATTCAGGCGCTGAACAACGTCAGCCTGCATGTGCCTGCTGGTCAGATTTATGGCGTCATTGGCGCATCGGGTGCGGGTAAAAGTACGCTGATCCGTTGTGTTAACCTGCTTGAGCGCCCAACCCAGGGCAGCGTAGAAGTTGGCGGCCAGGAGCTTACCGCTCTCTCAGAAAAAGAACTCACCAAAGCGCGTCGCCAGATTGGCATGATTTTCCAGCACTTTAACCTGCTGGCATCCCGCACCGTGTTCGGCAACGTTGCCCTGCCGCTTGAGCTGGATAACACGCCGAAAGAAGAAGTTACGCGTCGCGTCACCGAACTGCTCGACCTTGTTGGTCTGGGCGACAAGCATGATAGCTACCCGGCAAATCTGTCCGGTGGGCAAAAACAGCGTGTGGCCATTGCCCGCGCGCTGGCAAGCAATCCTAAGGTGCTGCTGTGCGATGAAGCCACCAGCGCGTTAGACCCGGCCACCACGCGCTCTATTCTGGAACTGTTAAAAGACATTAACCGTCGCCTGGGCCTGACGATTCTCCTTATTACGCATGAAATGGATGTAGTGAAACGCATCTGCGACTGCGTGGCGGTCATCAGCAACGGTGAGCTGATTGAGCAGGACACGGTGAGTGAAGTCTTCTCGCACCCGAAAACGCCGCTGGCTCAGCAGTTCATTCAGTCCACACTGCATCTGGATATTCCGGAAGATTATCTGGAACGTTTAAAAACAGACGCAACGCCTGACAGCGTCCCGATGCTGCGCATGGAGTTCACGGGCCAGTCCGTTGACGCACCGCTGCTGTCCGAAACCGCGCGTCGCTTTAACGTGAATAACAACATTATTAGCGCGCAGATGGACTACGCCGGTGGCGTGAAGTTCGGCATTATGCTGACGGAAATGCACGGCACACAGGAAGAAACCCAGGCGGCAATTGCCTGGCTGCAAGAACATCACGTAAAAGTAGAGGTACTGGGTTATGTCTGAGCCGATGATGTGGCTACTGGTTCGCGGCGTTTGGGAAACGCTGGCAATGACCTTCGTATCGGGCTTCTTTGGTTTTGTGATTGGGCTGCCGGTCGGCGTGCTGCTGTACGTTACGCGCCCGGGTCAAATTATTGAAAACGCGAAGCTGTATCGTACGCTCTCTGCGCTGGTGAACATTTTCCGGTCTATTCCGTTCATTATTCTGCTGGTGTGGATGATTCCGTTTACGCGCGTGATCGTCGGGACGTCGATTGGTTTGCAGGCAGCTATTGTCCCGCTGACCGTAGGCGCGGCACCGTTTATCGCCCGTATGGTGGAAAACGCCCTGCTGGAAATCCCAACCGGCCTGATCGAAGCTTCCCGCGCTATGGGTGCGACGCCAATGCAGATCGTTCGCAAAGTTCTGCTGCCAGAGGCGCTGCCTGGGCTGGTGAACGCAGCAACCATCACGCTTATCACCCTGGTCGGTTATTCCGCAATGGGCGGCGCCGTAGGTGCTGGCGGTTTAGGCCAGATTGGATATCAGTACGGCTATATTGGCTATAACGCTACCGTAATGAATACCGTTCTGGTATTGCTGGTTGTGCTGGTTTACTTAATTCAATTCTCTGGCGATCGTATCGTCCGGGCTGTTACGCATAAATAACGTTACAAACAACACAAACTCGACGAGTTAAGGATATAACATGGCGTTTAAATTTAAGACCTTCGCAGCAGTAGGCGCACTGATTGGCTCGCTGGCACTGGTGGGTTGCGGTCAGGACGAAAAAGATCCAAACCACATCAAAGTAGGCGTTATCGTCGGTGCAGAACAGCAGGTTGCTGAGGCCGCGCAGAAAATCGCTAAAGAGAAATATGGCCTGGACGTTGAACTGGTGACCTTCAACGATTACGTTCTGCCGAACGAAGCGCTGAGCAAAGGCGACATTGACGCTAACGCCTTCCAGCATAAACCGTACCTGGATCAGCAGATCAAAGATCGCGGCTACAAACTTGTTGCTGTCGGTAACACCTTCGTTTACCCGATTGCCGGTTACTCCAAGAAAATTAAATCTCTGGATGAACTCCAGCCGGGTTCACAGGTTGCCGTCCCTAACGACCCAACCAACCTTGGCCGTTCCCTGCTTCTGCTACAGAAAGTGGGCCTGATTAAACTGAAAGAAGGCGTTGGCTTGTTACCGACCGTTCTGGACGTAACCGAAAACCCGAAAAATCTGAAAATTGTTGAGCTGGAAGCACCACAGCTGCCACGTTCTCTGGACGATGCGCAGATCGCCCTGGCCGTGATCAACACCACTTACGCCAGCCAGATCGGCCTGACCCCAGCGAAAGATGGCATCTTCGTTGAAGATAAAGATTCCCCGTACGTCAACCTGATCGTGACTCGCGAAGACAACAAAGACGCGGAGAATGTGAAGAAATTCATACAGGCATATCAGTCTGAAGAAGTGTACCAGGAAGCCAATAAGGTGTTTAACGGCGGCGCGGTTAAAGGCTGGTAATCTCCCGGCAGTGTAATATCATCAAGACGGGCATTTGCCCGTCTTGTCATTTGTGCGGTCAACTGCTTCAATATCTGACGTTTTGATTATCCACTGAGGAATTATTATGCGTGCTTTACCGATCTGTTTTTTAGCACTGATGCTGAGCGGCTGTTCTATGCTAAGCAGATCTCCTGTTGAACCTGTTCAAAGCACTGCAACCCCGCCAAAAGCGGAGCCAGCAAAACCGAAAGCGCCTCGCGCTGCGCCGGTACGTATTATTACCAAAGCCGACGAGCTGGTCGGTAAGCCATTCCGTGAACTGGGCGAAGTGAGCGGCGAATCCTGCCAGGCAACGAATCAGGACTCCCCACCCAATATTCCGACAGCCCGCAAGCGTATGCAAATCAACGCGTCGAAAATGAAAGCCAACGCCGTGCTGCTGCACAGCTGCGAAGTCACCAGCGGCACACCAGGTTGCTATCGCCAGGCGGTATGTATCGGTTCTGCGCTTAACATTACGGCGAAATGAGTTCATTTCAGTTCGAGCAGATAGGCGTTATCCGCTCCCCTTATAAAGAAAAGTTCGCCGTTCCACGTCAGCCGGGTCTGGTCATTAACGGCGGCGGCGAGCTTCATCTTGTCGCGCCGTATAATCAGGCCGATGCAGTGCGCGGGCTTGAGGCGTTCAGCCATTTATGGGTGGTCTTTGTGTTTCACCAGACCATGGAAGGCGGCTGGCGTCCTACCGTGCGTCCGCCTCGTCTGGGCGGAAATGCCAGAATGGGTGTCTTTGCCACCCGCTCAACCTTTCGTCCCAACCCCATCGGGATGTCGCTGGTCGAGCTGAAAGGCATACGTTGTCAGAAAGATCAGGTGATCCTGGAGTTAGGTAGTCTTGACCTGGTTGATGGCACGCCGGTCATAGATATTAAGCCTTACCTGCCCTTCGCCGAAGCGCTGCCGGATGCCCGGGCAAGCTATGCTCAGGACGCACCGCAGGCAGATATGGCGGTTCACTTCACGTCTGAAATTACAACGCAAATCAGCGAGCTGGAAAAGCGTTATCCTCGCCTGCGTGACTTTATCGTTGAAGTGCTGGCCCAGGACCCCCGTCCCGCCTACCGCAAAGAAGAGGAAGCCGGGAATACGTACGCCGTCTGGCTGCTGGACTTTAACGTGCGCTGGCGCGTGACTGCGGCGGGTTTTGAAGTGTTTGCCCTGGAACCCAGGTAATTTTGTTCTCCTCTCTTTTGGCATCTTTGCCACACTGGTAAACTAAACCACTTTTTTTGTGTCAGGCTGGTGTTTCAGCCTGTTCCAATCGTCGAAATGGAACCGTAACAACATGCGTACTAGCCAATATCTGCTCTCCACTCTGAAGGAGACACCTGCCGACGCCGAGGTGATCAGCCACCAGCTGATGCTGCGCGCCGGGATGATCCGCAAGCTGGCCTCCGGGTTATACACCTGGCTGCCGACCGGCGTGCGCGTCCTGAAAAAAGTCGAAAACATCGTGCGTGAAGAGATGAACAACGCCGGTGCTATCGAGGTGTTAATGCCGGTCGTTCAGCCCTCTGAACTGTGGCAGGAGAGCGGTCGCTGGGAGCAGTACGGTCCTGAACTGCTGCGTATTGCCGATCGTGGCGATCGTCCATTCGTTCTCGGTCCAACGCATGAAGAAGTGATCACCGATCTGATCCGTAACGAGCTGAGCTCTTACAAACAGCTGCCGCTGAACTTCTTCCAGATCCAGACTAAGTTCCGTGACGAAGTGCGTCCACGCTTTGGCGTCATGCGTTCTCGCGAGTTCCTGATGAAAGATGCTTACTCTTTCCATACTTCTCAGGAATCGCTGCAAGAGACCTACGACAAAATGTACGCGGCCTACAGCAAAATCTTCTCCCGCATGGGGCTGGATTTCCGTGCTGTACAGGCTGATACCGGTTCAATCGGCGGTAGCGCCTCCCATGAATTCCAGGTTCTGGCGCAGAGCGGCGAAGACGATGTGATCTTCTCTGACTCCTCTGATTACGCCGCGAACATCGAATTTGCAGAAGCGCTGGCACCAAAAGAACCACGCGGCGCGGCAACGCAAGAGATGACGCTGGTTGATACGCCAAACGCGAAAACTATCGCCGAGCTGGTTGAGCAGTTTACTCTGCCGATCGAAAAAACCGTGAAAACCCTGCTGGTGAAATCGGCTGAAGGTAGCGCTTATCCACTGGTTGCCCTGCTGGTACGAGGCGATCACGAGCTGAACGAAGTGAAAGCCGAGAAGCTGCCGCAGGTTGCCAGCCCGCTGACCTTCGCAACGGAAGCAGAGATCCGCGCCGTGGTGAATGCAGGTCCTGGTTCTCTGGGTCCGGTGAACATGCCTGTTCCGGTGGTCATTGACCGCACCGTTGCGGCGATGAGCGACTTCGCTGCGGGCGCAAACATCGACGGTAAACACTACTTCGGCATCAACTGGGATCGTGACGTGGCGACGCCGGAAGTGGCTGACATCCGTAACGTGGTCGCAGGCGATCCAAGCCCGGACGGCAAGGGTACCCTGATGATCAAACGCGGTATCGAAGTAGGCCACATCTTCCAGCTGGGCGATAAGTACTCGCGCGCAATGAACGCTGCCGTTCAGGGCGAAGATGGCCGTAACCAGGTTCTGACCATGGGCTGCTACGGCATTGGCGTAACGCGCGTTGTTGCTGCCGCTATCGAGCAGAACTATGACGAACGCGGAATCGTCTGGCCGGATAACATCGCGCCGTTCCAGGTGGCGATCCTGCCAATGAACATGCACAAGTCTTACCGCGTGCAGGAGCTGGCTGAGAAACTCTACGCTGAGCTGAGCGCGAAAGGTATCGACGTGCTGATGGATGACCGTAAAGAGCGTCCTGGCGTGATGTTTGCTGACATGGAACTGATCGGTATTCCACACACCATCGTCATTGGCGACCGTAACCTCGACAGCGACGAGATTGAATACAAATACCGTCGCACCGGCGAAAAACAGATGATCAAGACGGGCGATATTCTTGATTACCTGGTGAAAGCCATCAAAGGTTAAGAAACAAAAAACCCCGCCAGTGCGGGGTTTTTTAATGGCTATATCTTATTTGCTTTCGCAGTCTTTCCCCGCAGCAAACTTCGCGTCTTTATCTGCCACCAGCGTTTTCACCAGCTCGCCGCTATCCGGGTTTGGCTCCAGCGTAAAGTGCCCTTCAACCGTCAGCAACACTGGCTTACTGTCGTTGCCGCGCGCGACGGCATAGTCTCGCTCCAGCTGGGCATTGTTCGCCACGCTGACTTTCTTCCCGGTTGCACAGTCAGTGAAGATCGCCGCATCCGCCATGTAGAAATACATCCCTCGCATCGCCATTGGGGTGGCTGGCAGGGTCGCTTTTACCGGGGCCAACGTGTAGTTGAACTGGGATTCAATCGGATTACCTTCGCGATCGAGCATCTCCATCCCCTCGCCTTTGGCGCGGAAGAAGGTTTTATCGCCCGTGGTATCCGTCAATACCAGCTTCTCAGCCGTACGCGCCCATGTTCCGTAAGATGCAAAAGAAGACGGTTCTTTCGCCCCCTGGTAACGCTGGTTCATGACCCAGGTGCCATCTTTTTGCAGAAACAGAGAGGTTTCGATGCCCTCGCAATCTGCACATGGTAATACGCCGCGCCAGCTTTGCTGCATCGGCTTTAATTCTTCATTTTGCGTTGGCTGTAGTACCTGCGTTTCTGAACGGTTATTACAGCCAAAAAGCGCGAACAGGCTTGTCACGGCCAGCGCTGATAATAATGCTTTTTTCACAATACTTTCCTTATGAAAAAGGGTATCCCTTTCGTCACATTATGGGTGACGGACTTTGCCACGCAGTGATTTTACGGTGGATTTCTGCGCCTTCGATGACAACCGACGTTCTTTCGATGCCCGCGTTGGACGTGTTGCCCGGCGACTTTTTTGTACAGCCGTCAGCTCTTTGATGACCGCGACCAGCCGGGCTATTGCCGCTTCCCGGTTAAGCTCCTGGCTGCGATACTCCTGCGCTTTAATCACCATCACACCCTCGCTGGTGATCAGGTGATGGCTGGCGGCAAGCAGGCTTTCTTTATAATACTCTGGCAGGCTGGAGGCCCGAATGTCAAAGCGCAAATGGATAGCCGTTGAGGCCTTGTTAACGTGCTGTCCCCCTGCTCCCTGGGCCCGGATGGCGGTGATCTCCAGCTCGTTATCAGGGATGCTGACGTTTCGGGACAATACAATCATGATGCGGGCTGCCAGGCTGTGAGATGAATTTCCAGATTATTCTGAGAATCGGAAAGCCAGATGGCGCCGTCCTGAATCGTCGCCTGTAGCGCCATCGTCCGGCTGGCGAACGCACTCAGCTGCGCCAGCTGTTCATCATCCAGATACCAGACGGTAAGATTTTTGAACAGCGCACATTTATTTTTATTTTGTTGCCACCAGATCTCCGCCGCTCGCTGGTTGTAGGCAAACAACGCCACTTCAGCAGACTGGGTGCAGGCCTTTTTGATCCGGCGTTCATCCGGCAGGCCAAGCTCAATCCATAAATCGATACCCAGATGATCGTTGCGCAGCCAGGCTTCCGGTTCATCTTCCGCGCTTAAACCACGGGTAAATTGCAGACGCTCGTCGGCATACTTAATCCACGCCAGCAGGCGCAGCATCATGCGCTCCTGGGTTTCAGAAGGATGACGCGCCAGCGTCAATGACGCATCCAGAAACTGGTTACGGTCAAGATCCGCCACATTGACCACAGCTTTATAAATTGTCGCTTTCAGCGCCATGAGAGAACTCCTTTCGAATCAGGCGTACATTGTAGCGAAAACCGCGGCAAAAGGCTGTTACGAGGTGGTGGCGCCCTCTTATCAAGGCGCTGATATTGCTTAAATGAGTATGGTATAGTCACCTTGCTAAACCGAGTTTAACTTCGTAGGCTTAATGATATCTCACAGTAAGTCATTACGCTGGCAGGAGGTGATGTGAATAATTATTGTGAGTTGATTCGCAGACGCTATGCGGAGATCGCCAGCGGAGATCTGGGGTACATTCCGGATGCGTTGGGCTGTGTATTGAACGTGCTAAATGAAGTGGCCTCTGATGAGAGCCTTTCTGAATCGGTCAGGGAAAAAGCAGCGTATGCTGCGGCGAATTTACTGGTGAGCGATTATGTCGATGAATGATACCTATCAACCCATCAATTGTGATGACTATGACAACCTCGAACTCGCCTGCCAGCATCATTTAATACTGACGCTGGAGCTAAAAGATGGCGAAGTGCTAAAGGCAAAGGCCAGCGATCTGGTTTCCCGTAAAAATGTGGAATACCTGGTTGTGGAAGATGCAGGTGCAACGCGTGAGCTACGCCTCGACAAAATTGCCAGTTTCAGCCATCCGGAAATCGGCACCGTTGTGGTGAGCGAATCCTGATAACCAACGGGCAGCCAGGCTGCCCGTTACGCTTTCCATTCAAAATTAACACCCGCTTCAGCCCACCCCTCTTCAGTGATGAACACCTCTGCCGCCGCGATGAGCGTGTCGCCGTAAAACAGAAGCGGCGTGGTATCACGTCGCCAGGGCGGAACGTTCTGTTCCTGCCAGATTTTCTTCAGCTTACGCCCGCCGTTACGACCGACGATATGCAGCATGCCGCTGGTCCTGAAGCGTATGGTAACGTTCTCGTCCGGCTCAGGTAGACGCACATTGCCCGAATGGCTTAACGCAACGACACCGGCATTCATCGGTAGCGTTAATGCTTTTTCCGGCGACGGCCAGTCGAGCACAACGTCAGCCAGCGACGGCACAGATTTTACCCACCAGAGTTGCCCTTTATAGCGCCTGACGTCATAACCATTCAGGTGTATACAAGGTGCGGCATCTTCCCTCGCCTGTGCAACTTCCTCCCAGATACGGTTGAGCATCGCCCGGGACGGCATAACCGCACGGTGGTAAGCCAGCCAGCGACGAATCAGAGCAGCCCGACGCAGAGGGCTCATCACTTTCAATGGCGCAATGTTCAGGGCACCGTCAGCGGTAATCAGCGTATCCAGCTCCTCGCTCAGCAACTCATCCAGCAAGCTTTCCTGTTCAGCACACAGCATGGCGCTTCTGGCCACCGCTTCGGAAAAATGGGCCCAGCGCTCACTCAGCAGCGGTAAGACGCGCAGGCGCAGGAAGTTACGGTCGTAGCTGTCGTCCTGATTGCTCTCGTCTTCAATCCAGCACAGATGATGCTGCTGCGCCCAGGCTTCCAGTGATGCGCGCGTCTCACCCAGTAGTGGGCGGATGAGCTCTGTTTCAGCAAAATCAGCGCGCTCAGGCATGGCAGATAACCCCGCAGGCCCGCTGCCCCTCTTGAGCGCCAGTAAAAACGTCTCGCACTGGTCGTCCAGATGCTGCGCGGTGACCAACGCTTCCCCTTGCTGTAATGCGCCGGAAAACGCGGCGTAGCGGGCTTTCCGCGCCTGCGCCTCAATACCCAGCCCCTCATCCTCAAGCGTGACGCGTTCAACGATCAGCGGGATCGCCCACCCTGAACACACCGCTTCGCAGTGCGCCACCCAGTCGTCGGCATGGGGGCTTAAGCCGTGATGGATATGCATCGCCCGCAGCTGGACGTCAGGCTCACGGTCGCGCCAGAGCTTAAGGCGGTGCAGCAAAACGGTGGAATCCAGGCCACCGCTGAACCCCACCAGCAGCTGGCGATAGGGTGAAACGGCGTGCGCGATAGCGGGTAAGGTCATAGGAAATTACACATAAAAAATGCCCGAACTGAACGGGCATTATCACACATGACGGCGATTACTGCTGGTAAAGCTCCAGCGGCAGCCCGTCCGGATCGTTGAAAAAAGTGAAACGTTTATCGGTAAAGGGATCGACACGAATCGCTTCGCAGGCCACGCCGTGGGCTTCCAGATGTTTTACCGCGCTGTCCAGGTCATCGACGCTGAAGGCCAGGTGGCGCAGGCCGCAGGCTTCCGGGCGTGAAGGACGCGCTGGCGGGAAAGGAAAAGAGAACAGTTCAATCACATATTGTCCGTTTAACGCCAGATCGCCTTTCCAGGAGTCGCGCTCCTCACGGTAAGCCTCGCTCAACAGCGTAAAGCCGAGAACGTCGCAGTAGAATGCCTTACTTTTCGCGTAATCGGTGGCAATGATCGCAATATGATGAACCGCTTTTAAACCCAGCATAGTTTCTCCTTTTTATGATGCTCTGAACGTTACAACCGACAACCCGCCCCTGGCAAGCAGACCCTTTTATTTTAGGACTCTCACCCAGTACACGCCGTTATCATCGCGTTTCGCGCCATGAATGTCCGTTTCAAAGCCCGGATAGTGGCGCCCTACCGAACAGAGCATCAGCAGGAAATCGAGCACCGCCCGGCTCTCCTCGGTGATCATTTCACCCGGCATCAGCAGCGGCACGCCCGGCGGATAAGGCAGGATCATGTTGGCCGATACCCGCCCGACCAGGTTCTCCAGCTCAACGGTTTCAACCTCCCCTTTCACCTGGCGCTGCCACGCCCTGTGCGGCGTCAGCTTCATTTCAGGCAGAACATCAAATGCCTGCAACATCAGGCGCGGCAGATCGTGCTGGCGGATCAGCCTGTGGATCCCCTGGGCCAGATCCTGAATACGCATATTGCGATAGAAGTCAGGATCTTCCGCGTAGAGATCCGGCAGCATATTCTTTACCCGCAGGTTCAGATCATATGCGCGCTTAAACTCCATCAGTCCGCGCAACAGCCCCATCGCGCGGGTTTTATCGATCCCGATGCTGAACAGGAACAGCAAATTATAGGGGCCGGTTTTCTCCACCACCACGCCGCGCTCATCAAGGAACTTCGCCACCAGTGCAGCCGGGATCCCTTCCTCATTCATCACGCCCTGCTCATCCATGCCCGGCGTCAGGATCGTCACCTTAACCGGATCGAGGAACATGTGGTCCGCATCGGCATCCCGAAAACCGTGCCAGCTCTCCCCCGGCGCGACGGGCCAGCATTCTGCCTCATCAATCTCTTCCGGCTGCCAGATATCAAAGAACCAGCCGTCCGCTTCATCTTTAAGTCGCTGAACCTCTTTTCGGAAATGCAGCGCCCGTTCCACCGAACGATTGATCAGGCGTTTACCCGGATTACCGCGCAGCATCGCCGCCGCCGTTTCGATGGACGCCACCAGCGGGTAGCTCGGCGACGTGGTCGTGTGCATCATAAAGGCTTCGTTGAAGGTGTCCTCGTCGTACTCGCCCTTAATGTGAATAAGAGACGCCTGGGAAAACGCGGCCAGCATTTTGTGCGTCGACTGCGTTTCGAAGAACACCTTGCCCGGCACCCGCTCGCCGCTCATCCCACTTTTACCCGAGTAAATCGGGTGGAAATTGGTGTAAGGCACCCACGCGGAGTCAAAGTGGATCGACGGCACGTCGAGCGTCTGCTTGATCCAGTTCGTGTTGTAAAGCAGCCCGTCATAGGTGGAGTTGGTGATCACCGCGTGCACAGGCCAGCCTGCCTCGGGGATCGCCGCGATCTTATTTTCAATGGCTTCATGCGCGAATTCACGGCGAGGAATGCCGCCGAGAATACCCAGCGCATTACGCGTAGGCGACAGCCAGAGCGGCACCACGTCGCTCATCATCAGCAAATGCGCCAGTGATTTATGGCAGTTGCGGTCAATCAGCAGCGTACTGCCGGCAGGCGCGGCGTACATCCCGACGATTTTGTTCGAGGTTGAGGTACCGTTGGTCACCATGTAGCTTTGGTCGGCGCCAAAGGTCCGGGCGATGTACTCTTCGGCTTCCAGATGCGGGCCGGTATGATCCAGCAGAGAGCCTAACTCGGTGACCGAAATCGACACATCCGCCTTCAGCGTGTTACCGCCGAAGAAATCGTAGAACAGACATCCCACCGGGCTTTTTTGATAGGCTGTTCCCGCCATGTGGCCTGGCGTACAGAAGGTGTACTTCCCTTCATTCACATAGGTGAACAGCGCGCGCGTGAACGGCGGTGTGATGTTATCGAGGTATTCACCGGTGTACTGCTGAATGCGGGTCGCAATGTCCTCGGCAACGCCGAGTGAGTATTCGAAGAACCACAGCGCCATACGCATATCATGCGCGCTCACGTCCATGGTCGAGTGAGTGTTGATAAACGCGTACAGCGGAAGATATTCGTTGAGCTTATTGATATCGCTGCACAACTCCATGTCGTATTCGTCCCAGTCGAATATCACGCCACAGATGCGCGGATTGTGTTCGATAAATTTCTGCAGGTCGGCGCTGTTTTGCGGCCAGATCAGCTGGTATCCACGTGCTTTAAGGGCTTGCTCCAGCTCCTTGATGGGTTCGTCTTTATAAAAGACGCCGTGTGGCCCCATGATGGCAATGATGTTCATGGTTTACCTCCTTGAAAAACATCAGATAAGCATAGTTAAGGTAAACGGCAGGTATAAAAAAAGCCGCAACAATGTGCGGCTTTTAGGATAATTGTGAGGCTTACGCGTAACCGTAGGTCATCAGACGCTGATAACGACGGTTGAGCAGATCTTCTGTGCTCAGCACGTCCAGGTCCGCCAGATCTGCCAGCAGCTGCGCTTTCAGGGAAGCAGCCATCACTTCCGGCTTACGATGCGCGCCGCCCAGCGGTTCAGGGATAACGGTGTCGATCAGCTTCAGCTCTTTCAGACGTGGGGCAATGATGCCCATCGCTTCAGCAGCCAGCGGCGCTTTATCGGCACTTTTCCACAGAATGGAGGCACAGCCTTCCGGAGAGATAACGGAATAGGTACTGTACTGTAGCATATTCACTTTATCGCCCACGCCAATTGCCAGCGCACCGCCGGACCCACCTTCACCGATAACGGTACAGATGACCGGCACTTTCAGGCGAGACATCTCACGCAGGTTGCGTGCGATGGCTTCAGACTGACCGCGCTCTTCAGCGCCAACACCCGGGTAAGCACCCGGCGTGTCGATGAAGGTGATGATTGGCATATTGAAACGCTCAGCCATCTCCATCAGACGCAGGGCCTTACGGTAGCCTTCTGGTGCTGGCATACCGAAGTTACGACGGATTTTCTCTTTGGTTTCACGGCCTTTCTGATGACCAATAATCATCACCGGACGTCCATCCAGACGCGCGATACCGCCGACGATAGCTTTATCGTCAGCGTATGCGCGGTCGCCTGCCAGTTCGTCAAATTCGTCAAACGCCAGGCGGACATAATCCAGGGTGTACGGACGCTGTGGATGACGCGCCAGCTGGGCGATCTGCCATGCGCCGAGATCGGCAAAGATTTTGCGCGTCAGTTCCACGCTTTTTTCGCGCAGACGATGCACTTCTTCGTCGATGTTAATATCCAGTTTTTCATCCTGACGGCTCACGGCTGTCAGAGAATCGATTTTCGCTTCCAGCTCTGCAATCGGCTGTTCGAAATCAAGGAAATTCAGACTCATAGTATTCCTGTATTAGTCAAACTCCAGTTCCACCTGCTCCGAACCAATGAGGCCACGGAGATCGTTCAGTAAACGATCGCTCGGAGAGACACGCCACGTTGCACCAAAGCGCAACCGCGCACGTGCATCCGCCCTCTGATAGTAGAGATGTACTGGAATGGTCCCCGAGCGGTGGGGTTCCAGAGACTGACGGAGTCGGTTTAAAAGCTGGTCATCAATTTGCCTGTCCGTCAGCGAGATAGCAAGCCCGCGAGCATATTTTTCCCGGGCTTCGTCAATGTCCATCACTTCGCGGGCGGTCATTTTAAGCCCCCCGCTGAAGTCATCAAAGCTGACCTGTCCGCTGACGATAAGTATGCGGTCTTTTTCCAGCAATTGCTGGTATTTATCCAGCGCGTCGGTGAACAACATCACCTCCAGACGCCCGGAACGGTCATCCAGGGTACAGATGCCGATACGATTGCCGCGCTTGGTGACCATTACCCTTGCAGCAATCACGAGCCCCGCAGCCGTGGTGATTTTACCACGTTCTGTCGGATGCATGTCTTTAAGCCTGTGGCCGCCGACATAGCGCTCAATTTCTTTCAGATACTGGTTGATCGGGTGCCCCGTCAGGTACAGGCCTAACGTTTCCCGCTCCCCATCCAGCACCACCTGTTCTGGCCAGGGCTGGCAGTTGGAATAAGACTGCTCAATCTGCTCTGGCTCTTCCGCCAGCACGCCGAACATATCTGCCTGGCCAATGGCTTCCGCTTTCGCGTGCTGATCGGCTGCTTTCAGCGCATCGCCGAGCGAGTTCATCAGCGCGGCGCGGTGTGGCCCCAGCCGATCAAACGCGCCGGACATGATCAGTTTTTCCAGCACCCGGCGGTTCAGTTTTTTGGTATCGGTGCGGGCGCACAGATCGAACAGCTCGCGGAAATAGCCGCCGTTGTTACGCGCTTCGATGATCGCCTCGATCGGCCCCTCTCCTACGCCCTTGATCGCGCCGATCCCATAGACGATTTCCCCGTCATCGTTAACGTGGAAATGGTACAAGCCAGAGTTAATATCCGGCGGCAGGATCTTCAGCCCCATGCGCCAGCACTCGTCCACCAGGCCAACCACCTTCTCGGTGTTGTCCATATCGGCGGTCATTACCGCCGCCATAAACTCAGCGGGATAGTGAGCCTTCAGCCAGAGCGTCTGATACGAAACCAAAGCATAGGCGGCGGAGTGAGATTTGTTAAATCCGTACCCGGCGAATTTCTCCACCAGGTCGAAGATTTTCATCGCCAGTTCGCCATCGATGCCGTTTTTCTTCGCCCCATCTTCAAAGATGGAACGCTGCTTGGCCATCTCTTCCGGCTTTTTCTTACCCATCGCACGACGCAGCATGTCTGCGCCGCCAAGGGTATAACCAGAAAGCACCTGGGCGATCTGCATGACTTGTTCCTGATACAGGATGATGCCATAGGTTGGCTCCAGTACCGGTTTCAGGCTTTCATGCTGCCACTGCACGTCCGGGTAGGAAATCTCTTCGCGCCCGTGTTTACGGTCGATAAAGTTATCTACCATCCCCGACTGCAACGGCCCCGGACGGAACAGGGCCACCAGCGCGATCATATCTTCGAAGCAGTCTGGTTGCAGACGCTTAATCAAATCTTTCATGCCGCGGGATTCAAGCTGGAAGACGGCTGTCGTCTCCGAGCGTTGCAGCATGTCGAAACTTTTCTTGTCATCAAGCGGGATAGCCGCGATATCCAGCGGCGGTTCGCCGTTCTTCTCGCGACGGGCGTTGATCATCTCCAGCGCCCAGTTGATGATGGTCAGCGTACGCAGGCCGAGGAAGTCGAACTTCACCAGCCCGGCGTATTCTACGTCGTTCTTGTCGAACTGGGTGACCGGATGCTGGCCCGCTTCATCGCAGTACAGCGGCGCAAAGTCGGTGATTTTGGTCGGGGCGATAACCACACCCCCCGCATGCTTACCGGCGTTACGCGTGACGCCTTCCAGCTTGCGCGCCATGTCGATCAGCGCTTTGACCTCTTCGTCGGCTTCGTAGATTTCCGGCAGCTGAGGTTCAGCTTCAAAGGCTTTCGCCAGAGTCATGCCCGGATCGGGCGGCACCAGCTTAGATATACGATCGACAAAACCGTACGGGTGGCCCAGAACGCGGCCCACATCGCGGATAACCGCTTTCGCGGCCATCGTACCGAAGGTGATGATCTGCGAAACCGCATCACGACCGTACATATCGGCCACGTGCTCAATCACCTGGTCGCGTTTTTCCATGCAGAAGTCGACGTCAAAGTCGGGCATGGAGACACGTTCCGGGTTGAGGAAACGTTCGAACAGCAGGTCAAATTCCAGCGGATCGAGATCGGTAATTTTCAGGGCATACGCCACCAGCGAGCCGGCACCAGAACCACGGCCCGGACCTACCGGCACGCCGTTATCCTTCGACCACTGGATGAACTCCATCACGATCAGGAAGTAGCCTGGGAACCCCATCTGGTTGATCACCTGGAGTTCAATATCCAGGCGCTCGTCATATTCAGGACGTTTCTCTTTACGGACCGCTTCATCCGGGAAGAGGAATTCCAGACGCTCTTCCAGACCCTCTTTCGATTTCATGACCAGGAAATCTTCGGTGGTCATGTCTCCCGTCGGGAACTGCGGCAGGAAGTATTCGCCGAGACGCACGGTGACGTTACAGCGCTTGGCAATCTCTACGCTGTTTTCCAGCGCTTCCGGGATGTCCGAGAAGAGCTCACACATCTCCTCTTCGCTGCGCATGTACTGCTGCGATGAGTAGTTGCGCGGACGTTTCGGATCGTCGAGGGTGAAGCCGTCGTGGATGGCGACGCGAATTTCATGCGCGTCAAAATCACCCGCCTCAAGGAAGCGCACATCGTTGGTGGCCACCACAGGCAGGCCACGCGCTTCCGCCAGGGCGACGGCCGCATGCAGGTAGCTCTCTTCATCCGCACGCCCGGTACGGATCAGCTCCAGGTAATAACGATCCGGGAAATACTCTTCGTAGAACGAGACGCACTGATCCACCAGCGCGTTGTTACCGCGCAGCAGACATTTGCCGACATCCCCCATACGGCCACCGGAGATCAGCAGCAGACCTTCGTTCAGCTCCGCCAGCCAGTCGCGGTCAATCCATGGACCCAGTGCGCCGTAACCGCGTTGGTAGGCTTTTGAGATCAGCAGAGTGAGGTTCTGATAACCCGTGTTATTCATAGCTAACACGGAAATCTGCGTCATCTCATCGCCGAGCAGCTCGCTCTGCACATGAAAATCCGCGCCGACGATGGGCTTTAATCCTGCGCCATGCGCCGTTCCGTAGAACTTCACCAGGCCACACAGGTTGGTAAAATCGGTGATCGCCAGCGCAGGCATGCCAAGCGAGGCCGCCTTTTTTACCAGCGGCCCGGTCTTTGCCAGCCCATCGATCATGGAGTAGTCGCTATGCACCCGCAGGTGTACGAAACGTGGTTCAGCCATCTTCAGATCCCGCGTTACTTAATTGCTTGCGTCTTGATTCAGGACACCAGTCCCAGCGAGCGTTTCACCGGGCCAAAGCTGCGCCGATGATGTTCAGTTGCGCCATGTTCAGCCAGCTTTTCCAGATGGAAAGCCGTTGGATATCCCTTGTGCTGGGCGAAACCATACGCGGGATAAGTGAGGTCCAGCGCGGCCATTTCGGCATCGCGCGTCACTTTGGCAATGATTGACGCCGCACTGATTTCTGCGACGCGGCTATCGCCTTTAACAACAGCCATGGAAGGCATCGGCAGCGCCGGGCAACGGTTACCGTCGATCAGCACATACTCAGGCACAATCTTCAGGCCAGCAACGGCACGCTGCATCGCCAGCATGGTGGCGTGCAGAATGTTCAGATCGTCGATCTCATCCGGCTCTGCGCGCCCGAGACTCCAGGCCAGCGCCTTTTCTTTAATTTCATCGAACAGCGCCAGGCGACGCTTTTCACTCAGTTTTTTCGAGTCGTTCAGGCCAACGATCGGGCGGGCTGGATCGAGGATCACCGCCGCGGTCACAACGGCACCCACTAACGGGCCACGACCGACTTCATCCACACCGGCAACGAGGTGGGTATGGGGATAAATAAATTCCATCATTGTGCTAACTCCAGCACCGCATCGGCCGCCTGCTCATCAGCATTACAGCGGATCAATTGATGCAGTTCACGGAAGGTATCATGCATCTGGTGGCTGGTTTTACCGTTGGCCAGCAGCGGCAGTAATGCATCAGCCAGCGCCTGC
This sequence comes from Enterobacter sp. BIDMC 27, assembly GCF_000534415.1. Taxonomy (NCBI): domain Bacteria; kingdom Pseudomonadati; phylum Pseudomonadota; class Gammaproteobacteria; order Enterobacterales; family Enterobacteriaceae; genus Enterobacter; species Enterobacter sp. BIDMC 27. Next base: position 1,749,487 of record NZ_KI973178.1, on the reverse strand, counting down.
GGCTGGCATTCATCCTGCAAGAGCTCTTTCACCAGTTCGCGACCCGCAAGCAGGTTTGGCAGGGATACGTAATCTGTTTTTACCAGACGTTTTGCCAGCCAGAAGGTAAATGGCTTCATGCGATAACCGACCACCATTGGGCATTTTGCCAGCATACACTCCAGCGCAGCCGTGCCGGAAGCCAGTAGTGCAGCATCGCTCGCAAACATGGCTTGCCGCCCTTTCCCGTCCAGCAGGCGGACGTGAAGATCCGGGGCGACGTCGGCTTTGATACGCTCAAACTGCTCGCGGCGTTTGGCATTCACCAGCGGCACGACCACTTCAAGATCGGGGTAAGTCTTGCGAAGAATTTGCGCCGTTTTCAGGAAATCGGCACTGAGCATTTCAACTTCCGCACCCCGGCTCCCTGGCAGCAGCGCCAGACAGTGCACATCATGCGGGATGCCCAGTTCATCACGCGCCGCGTTTTTATCCGGATCCAGCGGCATGGCATCCGCCATGGTATGACCGATAAAACGGCACGGGACATTAAATCTGTCGTAAAACGCTTTTTCGAAAGGCAGAAAAGCCAGCACCAGATTGGTGGACCGTCCGATTTTGAAAACGCGTTTCTGTCGCCACGCCCACACGGACGGGCTGACGTAATGGATAGTTTTGATCCCCTGCTTTTTCAGGTTCCCTTCAAGGGTAATATTGAAGTCAGGCGCATCAATGCCGACAAATACATCGGGCTTGAGGTCGGTAAAGCGGCGGGTAAGGTCGGCGCGAATATGCAGCAGGCGACGCAAGCGGCCCAGCACTTCGACGATGCCCATCACAGCCAGCTCTTCCATTTCATACCAGGCTTCACAGCCTTCGGCCTGCATCAGCGGCCCAGCCACACCCACAAAGCGGGCATTGGGTACACGGGCTTTAAGCGCGCGGATAAGACCTGCACCAAGAATATCGCCGGAGGTTTCTCCGGCGACCAGGGCGATGGTAAGCGGACGACTGTCGACCATTAACGAATCAGACCACGGGTTGAACGTTCAAAGAATTCCATGAACATCTTCACTTCAGGGTGCTTATTCGCCAGCTCGGCAATTTCCGGCTTCGCCTCTTCCAGCGTTTTACCGCTACGGTACAGCAGTTTGTACGCGTTGCGGATGGCAGTAATCGCTTCGCGACTAAAACCACGACGCTTGAGACCTTCGATGTTCACGCCAAACGGCGTGGCATGGTTGCCCTGCGCAATCACAAACGGTGGGACGTCCTGCGCCACACCGGAGCATCCGCCGACCATCACGTGTGCACCAATGATGCAGAACTGATGGACTGCGGTCATGCCGCCAATAATTGCGAAATCATCGACCGATACGTGTCCCGCCAGCGTTGCGTTGTTGGCGAGAATACAGCGGCTACCCACGGTACAGTCGTGCGCAATGTGCGCATTAACCATAAACAGGTTGTCGCTGCCCACCTTCGTCAATCCACCGCCTTGCGTTGTACCACGATGAATGGTGACGCTTTCGCGAATGCGGTTACGATCGCCGATTTCCACGCGGGTCGGTTCGCCAGCATACTTAAGATCCTGGTTAACTTCGCCGATGGAGGCGAACTGATAGATCTCATTGTTGCAGCCAATGGTGGTATGACCATTCACGACAACGTGAGATTTCAGTACTGTACCCTCACCAATTTCGACATGGGGTCCAACAATACAAAACGGGCCAATGTGGACGTTGGCACCAATGATGGCACCCGTTTCCACAATGGCGGTAGGATGAATAAAGGCGGATTTATCAATCACGTATCAGGCCTCCCGGCTACGCGCACACATCATTGTCGCTTCGCAAACAACTTTGCCGTCAACCATAGCTACGCCTTTGAAGCGAGTCAGGCCGCGACGCGTTTTTTCAAAAGTGACTTCCATGATCATTTGATCACCAGGCACGACCGGACGCTTGAAGCGCGCTTCATCGATACCCGCGAAGTAATAGAGTTCACCCGGTTCCAGTTTACCTACGCTTTTAAACGCCAGAATACCGGTAGCCTGTGCCATCGCTTCCAGGATCAATACACCCGGGAAGATAGGCTTACCAGGGAAGTGCCCCTGGAAGAACGGCTCGTTAACGGAGACATTTTTCACTGCGCGCAGAAAGCGACCTTCTTCAAAATCCAGCACACGGTCTACCAGTAAAAACGGATAGCGGTGCGGCAGAAGTTCTAAAATCTCTTCAATATGCAGAGTATGAGTGTCAGTAGTCAAAATACTCTTCCTGTCAAATGTACTAAGTAGCAATAATAACACGGCCTGCCGGTTTATAAACAAAGCCGACAGGCCGGGAAATTTAGCGTTAAACGGATGAACGCTTAGTCTTGTTGATCGATTTTGCGCTCAATCGCTTTGAGTCGCTTGCTCATATCATCAATATTCATCACCAGTGCAGCTGTTTTACGCCAGACCTTGTTCGGTTGCAGCGGAATACCTGAGGAATAAACGCCAGGCTCAGTGATTGGACGCATCACCATACCCATCCCCGTCACCGTGACTTTGTCGCATATTTCCATATGGCCATTGATCACGCTGGCACCGCCAATCATGCAGTAACGGCCAATTTTCAGGCTGCCTGCCATGATAACACCACCCGCAACTGCGGTATTGTCGCCAATCACAACGTTATGTGCAATCTGGCACTGGTTGTCTATGATAACACCGTTACCAATAATGGTGTCGTCAAGCGCACCGCGGTCGATAGTTGTGCAAGCGCCGATCTCTACACGATCGCCGATAATCACGCGACCCAGCTGAGGGATCTTAACCCAGTTACCCCGATCGTTGGCGTAACCAAATCCGTCAGAACCAATCACCGTGCTGGACTGTACGAGACAATTCTCGCCAATCTCAACCTCATGGTAGACAGAGACATTGGCCCACAGACGAGTCCCTGCGCCAATTTTCGTATTTTTTCCAACAAAGCAGCCAGGGCCAATCACCACGTTATCACCCAAAACAACGCCGGATTCGATAACGGCGTTTGCGCCGACTGATACGTTGTTACCCAGCTGAGCCGTCGGATCAATCGCAGCACTGGCTGCAATGTTCTGTGCCGGCTGCGGCGTGGTATCAAGAATTTGGGCCATGCGCGCATAGGTCAGGTAGGGATTTTTCACTACCAGTGCAGCGCTAGTGGCAAACGGAAGATCGTCCTGCGTCAGCACAACGGCAGACGCCTGGCACTGGGCCAGGTGTTCACGGTACTTAGGGCTTACCATGAAGGTAATAGTGCCTGCTTTAGCAGATTGCATGGACGCAACAGCGGTGATGACGATATCGCCATCACCGTGTAATTCTGCATCCAACTGCTGAGCTAAATCAGCCAGTCGAATTGAAGGCATTACTTATTTAACCTGTTTCAGAACATCAGCGGTGATGTCTTTAACATCGCTGCTGTTGAATGCAACGGCGTTCGCATCAACAACCAGATCGATGCTCTGATCGGCTGCTACTGCTTTAACGGCAGACTGAATACGCGTCACCAGTTTGCCACGCTCTTCGTTAGAACGACGCTGACGATCCTGCTCGAAAGCCTGTGCTTTCTGAGAGAAGGTCTGGCGCTGAGACATGACGTCTTTTTCCAGTTTGCTGCGCTCGCTCGCTTTCATGGTAGAACCATCACGCTGAAGACGCTGCATCTTGGACTGAAGATCACCTTCCATACGTTGCAGTTCGCTCGCACGGCCTTTGAATTCGTTTTCCAGCGTTGCAGAAACACCGGTTTTCTGTGCAACCTGCTGGAACAAATTACCCATGTTGACGATTGCAATTTTATCCGCTGCCTGAGCAGAAGTTGCCATCGCTAAACCGAGACCTGCAGCTAATAACCACTTTTTCACAATTAACTCCTTACCATCCCATTGGCACCCGAGGGGTACCGTTCTTTGCGTGGCAAGGCGACCGTGTTACCGATCGCCGGTTGTCAGCGCTACACTGCCAACGCATTCCATTGCAGCGGATTATTACCAGGTTTTACCAATGTTAAACTGGAACTGCTCCGCTTTGTCTCCATCGTATTTCTTAAACGGCTGGGCGTAAGAGAAGACCAACGGCCCCAGCGGTGACATCCATTGTAATGCGATACCTGCGGACATGCGAATGTTGCTCGGATCGCTGTAGTCCGGAACCCCCGCCGCACGCATCTGGGCGGTGTTCTCCCAGTTGGTGTCCCACACCGTACCTGCATCCATAAAGAAGGAGGTACGCACGGAGTTCGCATACTTATCACTGATAAACGGCGTAGGCGTGATGAACTCGAGGCTCGCCACGGCCATAGCGTTACCACCTACTGCGTCATCAGAGCTACATACTTGCTTAGGATCACGGCTTGCGCAGTTATCTTCGTCATTACCGCCGTAATAAACCGCTTTCGGACCAATGTTATTGGACTGGAAGCCACGCACGGTGCTTGAACCACCGGCGTAGAAGTTTTCATAGAACGGCAGTTCTTTGCTTCCAATACCGTCACCATAACCCCAACGGGTACGACCCAGAACGACCCACTTGTGATCTTCATCAATTGGGAAGTAGGACGCTGTATCCAGCGTGACCTTGTAGAACTCGTTATCCGAGCCCGGGATAGTCACTTTACCGTTCAGGTTGACGCGTGAACCTTCCGTCGGGAAGTAGCCACGGTCAAGACGGTTGTAGGTCCAACCGTAGTTGAAGGTGAAGTCATCCGCGGCGAAACCGTTATCATCGCTGGACGTACTCGCCGACTGACCGATGGAGTCCAGGTAACGCCACATCGCCACCTGCGGTTGCATGTTGGACAGGTCGTTATGCACGTACCCTAAACCTGCGCGCAAGGTGTTGTATTCGTTAACCGGGAAGCCAAGCGTACCGTCCAGACCGTAACTCTTGTTGGTATACGAGGAGAGGTCCGCGTCGTCCGCTTTAAAGTCGTTATAGAAGATACGACCGCCCAGGCTTACACCGTCGACGGTGAAGTATGGGTTGGTAACGGAGAACTCAGAGTAGGTCTGGTAGTCGTTTTTCGTCCCGTTGATACCGACAGAGTAGCCCGTACCCAGCCAGTTATCCTGCTGAACACCGACCTGGAAGCTAACGCCACTTTCAGTACCGTAACCAATACCGAAGTTGAAGCTACCGGTATTACGTTCTTTAACTTTATAAACAACATCAACCTGATCCGGACGACCTGGTACACGCTGAGTATCGGTATCGACCGTTTCGAAGTAGCCCAGACGGTTCAGACGCTCTTTACCCTGATCTACCAGATCGCTTCCCAGCCATGCCCCTTCCATCTGGCGCATTTCACGGCGCAGAACGGAGTCTTTAGAGGTATCGTTACCTTCGAAGCGGATCTTACGCACGTAGAAGCGGTTGCCCGCATCAACGTTAACGTGCAGCTTAACGGTTTTATCCGTGTCGTTAATTTCCGGCTGCGTTTGCACACGCGGATACGCATAACCATAACGGCCGAGCAGCTTCTTAATGCTGTCTTCCATTTTGGTGACTTTAGATCCGCTGTACAGATCGCCCGGCTGAATTTTGGTCAGAGATTCAATTTCAGCTGAATGTCCTGCCAGGTTGCCGCTGACTTCAACACCCGAAAGCGTGTACTTATCGCCTTCTGTGATGTTAACGGTAATGTAGATACCTTTCTTGTCCGGAGTCAGACTCACCTGAGTTGAATCGATGTTGAAACGGGCGTAACCGCGATCCAGATAGTAGCTGCGCAGGGTTTCAAGGTCACCCGCCAGTTTCTGTTTCTGGTATTTACGATCGCCTACCACGTTCCACCACGGCACTTCGTCACGCAGCTGGAAGTTGGAGATCAGTTCGTCGGTGCTGAACGCGTGGTTACCCACGATGTTGATCTGCTGGATCTTCGCAGAAACACCTTCCTGGAAGACCAGTTTCAGGTCAACACGGTTACGTGGCAGCGGTGTAACAACCGCTTTAACGCTCGCGCTGTATTTACCGACGCTGTAGTAGAAATCTTCCAGACCTTTTTCAATGTCTGCAAGGGTTGTGCGGTCCAGAGATTCCCCCACACGAACACCCGATGCCTCAAGGTTCTGCTTGAGCATGTCGTCTTTCACCGATTTGTTACCGGAGAAAGTGATGCTGGCAATCGTTGGACGTTCTTTTACCTGAACCACCAGCGTATCACCATCGCGCAGGACGCGGACGTCCTCAAAGTTGCCAGTGGCAAACAGAGCACGGATGGTGTTACTGATATCTTCATCATTAACCGTATCGCCGGGGCGCACAGGCATACTGAGGAGGGCCGCACCAACGGCGACACGCTGAAGGCCTTCGAAATGAATATCTTTCACTACGAACCCGTCAGCACCGTATACGGTCGCGCTGCTAAACAGCAGCGACGCTATGAGCAACTTTTTCATCGCCATCGTTATTATGCGTTCTTCCTAACTAACTCTCTTACAACCGAGAGAAATCATTGAAAAGTGCAAGCCCCATTAACAGCACCAGCAAAATCGAGCCAATGCGATAACTAAAGTCTTGAACTCGCTCGGATACCGGTCCGCCTTTTAGCTTTTCAATCGCTAAAAACAGCAGATGGCCCCCATCTAATACGGGAAGCGGGAACAGGTTGATTATCCCCAGGTTCACGCTAATCAGCGCAAGGAACATGAGATAGTAAATCACCCCGAACTCCGCTGACATCCCAGCCCCCTGAGCAATCGAAATTGGCCCACTGAGGTTGTTCAGTTTCACATCACCGGTTATCAATTTCCCCAACATGTTGACCGTAAGCTTCATCAGCTGCCATGTTTTATCCGTGGCCTCAACGATGGCGCTAAACGGCCCATACTGGCGTATTGTCTTGTACTCATCTGGCAGTGGGATCACTTTCGGCACAACGCCTGCAAACCCTTCCGCCTTACCGCCGCCCGATTTGGTATCCGGGGTGAGAGTCAGTGAGAGCGAACTCCCCTGCCTTTCCACTTCCAGCGCGAGCGGCTTGCCTGGATTATCGCGCACCAGAGTAACAAAGGTCATCCATTGTGTTAATGGCTGACCATCGACTTTAACGATCCTGTCACCCGCTTGTAAACCTGCTTTACTCGCTGCCGATTTGGCCTGTACTTCGGCTAATACCGGCTCGATCTGCGCGCCGCGCGGTCGAATTCCGAGTGCGGCGACAGGGTCCTCTTTGTCTGGCTCAAAGCGCCAGTGGCGTAAATCCAGCACTTTTTCCTGCCGCTGGTCGGAACCAAATGGCGATACGCTGACGGTTGTCTGCTCATCACCAATTTTGGCAACCAGTTGTAACCTCACGGCATCCCAATCAGGGGTTTCGATACCATCAATCGCTTTAAGTTCCATTCCCGGTGTAATTTGCGCCATTGCCGCAATAGAACCCGTGGTGATTTCGCCCACGACCGGGCGCACGCCAGGCACGCCGATGATAAACACCAGCCAGTAGGCGAAGATAGCGAAGATGAAATTGGCTACCGGGCCGGCAGCGATGATGGCAGCACGTTGTCCAACAGTTTTATTGTTAAACGCGCTATGGCGAAGTTCCGGGGCGACAGGCTCAACGCGTTCGTCGAGCATTTTGACATAGCCGCCCAGGGGAATCAGAGCAATGACAAACTCGGTGCCATGCTTATCGGTGCGCTTCCAGAGCGATTTGCCAAAGCCAATCGAGAATCGCTCCACCCGCACACCACAGCGCCGGGCAACCCAGAAATGGCCAAATTCATGCACGGTAATTAGTACACCCAGTGCAACAATGAACGCCGCCAGATTCCAGAGAATGCTCAGCATAAAACCTTCCGTTATATCGTCCCAAACACCAGTAAAAGCAGGCAAGCAAATACGGGAACAGCCGCGGTAAGGCTGTCAATGCGATCCAGTATTCCGCCATGTCCTGGAATCAGGTGACCACTGTCCTTAATCCCTGCTTCACGCTTAAACATACTCTCGGTTAAATCACCCAGCACCGATGCCAGCGCCGCGAAAATCGAACATACCAGCAGCGTCGAGGGGGCAACCTCAAGATTCGCCCAGACGCCATAGCCCCAGGAGATAATCGCTGCCGTAAACAGGCCGCCGATGAAGCCTTGCCAGGTTTTGCCCGGAGAAACCTTTGGCGCCAGTTTATGTTTGCCGAACAGTTTACCAAACATATAGGCCCCGGAGTCAGCCCCCCAGACGAGAATCATCACATAAAGCAGCCATATCGCGCCGCTGTAGTGGTTTTCGTCATAGTGCCAGGCGCGCAACGCAACCATCCCCCAGAAAAACGGAACAATCGTGAGCAGACCAAAAATAAGGCGCAACACTTTAGAGTTACGCCAGATCGCCGCAGAGCCCGGATAGAAAAGCACTAAAACAAGCGCAGCAATCCACCAGGCCAGCGATATCCATAAGGATCCGGCAACCAGCGGCTGGTGAACATCATGATGATATTCAGGCAAGGTATACAGCATCAGGGCCAGTAAAAAACCACAGAGTACCGCCAGCCATACCCGCTGAGTGCGCGAGGTAAAGCCGCTAAGCTGCCCCCATTCCCACGCGGCGAGCATACACACCACCAGCGTAACAATAGCGAATCCCACCGGAGGCAGTAAAAACAGCGCTGCGATGACGACGGGTATTAATACAAAAGCGGAAATCAGGCGATACTTCAGCAAAAGCTACCCCCATCAGGCGTTATCGCCACCAGGCTCGGTGCCGCCGAAACGACGCTCTCGATTGGCAAAGGCATTCAGCGCACCTTCAAAGTCTTGTTCATCAAAATCTGGCCAAAGAACATCCGTAAAGTAAAGTTCGGCGTAGGCAATTTGCCACAGCAAAAAGTTACTTATGCGATGTTCCCCCCCTGTCCTTATAACCAAATCCACGGGTGCCAGTTCATTCATGCAGATTTGCTGACTCAGCGCCTCTTCATCAATCTGGTCGGGTCTTAACAGCCCTTCCTGAACCTGCTCAGCCAAATGCCGAACCCCCTGGATAATATCCCAGCGTCCGCCGTAATTCGCCGCGATATTGAGCGTCAGGCCGGTATTATTTTCCGTCAGCGCTTCTGCTTTGCGAATCCGTTCCTGCAAACGTGAGTTAAAACGACTGGTTTCGCCAATAATACGCAAGCGGACGTTGTGGCGGTGCAGGCTTTTTACTTCGCTATCGAGCGCCCACACGAACAGTTCCATCAACGCAGTCACTTCCTGCGCAGGTCGATTCCAGTTCTCACTGCTAAAAGCATAGAGCGTTAACGCATCAATGCCGTTATTGGCGGCAAAAGAGACGGCGCGGCGAACAGATTTCGCCCCAGCTTTATGCCCAAAGGCTCGTATCTTCCCTTGTCTTTTCGCCCAGCGGCCATTGCCATCCATGATGATTGCAACATGGCGACAGCCATGTGCTGGCAAGTTTTCGCTTATTGGTTGATTCGCAGACAACATAACGCGTTTTTAGTCCCTGAAAGGATTTAACGGTACACAGGAATACTGAAGCCTATACATAAAAAAGCCGTGTCAAACCACGGCTTACCTGACCACTTAAAGCCAAATACCTGCGATCAGGTGGCGCAGACTATATCACTGAAGCCCAACGCTAACAAATAGCACGACGACTAGTGCTTGCTTTATCACCAGCTTGCGAGACGTGTCACCTGTTTACGCGCAACAATGCGTGCCTGTTCATCCACGGCCAGCACCTCTTCCACGCTCTGCGGCTCACGCAAATCCATTATCTCCAGCACGGATAAATTCAACGCGGCGATGTCAGTAAAGCGGATCTGCTGATTCAGGAATGCTTCAACGGTCACTTCATTGGCTGCATTAAGCGCCGTTGTCGCCGCCTGCCCCTGATCGAAGGCCGTCATCGCCAGTTTCAGACAGGGATAACGGTCATAATCAGGCTCGCTAAACGTCAGTGAACTCAGCTTACAAAAATCGAGAGGCTTAACGCCCGATTTTACGCGGTTTGGCCACGCCATCGTATGAGCAATAGGCGTACGCATATCCGGTTCGCCCAGCTGGGCCAGCACGCTGCCGTCCTGATAGCGCACCATCGAGTGAATCACCGACTGCGGGTGGATCAGCACTTCCATCTGTTTCGCCGACGCATTGAACAGCCAGCGAGCTTCAATGTATTCCAGACCTTTGTTCATCATGGTGGCCGAATCGACGGAGATCTTACGCCCCATTGACCAGTTCGGATGACGACACGCCTGATCCGGCGTCATTGCGCTCAATTCAGACAGTGGCGTTTCACGGAACGGGCCACCAGACCCGGTAAGCAGAATCGACACAACGCCATTCTGCTCCAGGTCAGCGTACCCCAGGTTTTGTTGAAAAGGTTGAGGCAAACTCTGAAAAATCGCGTTGTGTTCGCTATCGACCGGCAAAAGACGCGCCCCACGCTGTTTTACCGCCTCCATAAAGAGGCGTCCGCAGGTGACCAGCGACTCTTTGTTCGCAAGCAGGACATCTTTACCCGCATCAATAGCGGCAAGCGTCGGCAGAAGACCCGCCGCCCCGACGATTGCCGCCATGACCTGATCAACTTCATCAAGCGCGGCCATATCGCACGCCGCCTGTTGCCCGCTGAGTACCTCGGTACGGCAGCCCTTCTCCTGCAACAGCGCTTTCACCTGGCGGGCGCTCTCTTCGTCATCCATCACCGCAAAACGGGGGGTAAACTCCAGGCACTGTTCGACCATTCGCTGCACGTTTTTTCCGGCCACAAGCGCGGCCACGGTGTAGCTGTCAGGATTATGACGTACAACGTCGAGAGTGCTGCAACCGATAGAGCCGGTCGAGCCGAGGAGAGTGAGATGCTTCATGAGATGCCCAAAAGTTAGACCAGATAAAAGCAAAACGCCGCCAGCAAGACTCAATGTCCTTCTGAACGGCGTTTATCAGTGTACAGCGAAAATCAGAACTGCATCAGTTCCGCTTCTTTTTCTGCCAGCGCCGCATCAATTTTCTTGATGGCCGCGTCGGTCATTTTCTGAATGTCGTCCTGAGAACGACGATCGTCGTCTTCGCTGATCTCTTTTTCTTTCAGCAGGGCTTTCACTTTATCGTTCGCATCGCGACGCACGTTACGTACGGAAACACGACCCTGCTCAGCTTCACCACGAACTACTTTGATCAGGTCTTTACGACGCTCTTCCGTCAGCGGAGGCAGTGGAACGCGAATATCCGCGCCGGCTGAGCTTGGGTTCAGACCCAGGTCGGATGCCATGATCGCTTTTTCAACGGCCGGGCTCATTGAGCGGTCGAACACGTTGATTTTCAGGGTACGGGTATCTTCTACCGTCACGCTCGCCAGCTGACGCAGAGGCGTTGGCGTACCGTAATATTCTACGATGATGCCATCCAGCAGGCTTGGGGAAGCACGGCCAGTACGGATTTTGCTGATTTGGTTTTTGAACGCTTCTACGCATTTTTCCATGCGTACTTCAGCATCTTTTCTGATGTCGTTAATCACGTTACGGATCCTTGAAAACTTGTCTCAGGCAGACTATCCGCCAGCACAGCGCTACAGGTGTGCTAAGTATAGTCGCGTTTAATTCATGACAACGCCAAAGGCGCGCCCGGGTAAGATACCACGTCGAAATAAAGCGGAATCTTACCTGTATTTATCGCCGACGGAAATTATTCCGTGATCAAAGTGCCTTCTTTTTCGCCCATAACAACGCGACGCAGCGCGCCAGGCTTGTTCATGTTGAAGACACGGATCGGTAGTTTGTGGTCACGAGCCAGCGTAAAGGCGGCAAGATCCATCACTTTCAGCTCTTTTTCCAGCACTTCGCTGTAGGTCAGCTGATCGTACATGGTCGCTGAAGGATCTTTTGCCGGGTCGGCAGTAAACACGCCATCTACTTTGGTCGCTTTCAGCACCACATCGGCTTCGATTTCGATACCGCGCAAGCAGGCTGCGGAATCGGTGGTAAAGAACGGGTTACCCGTACCGGCGGAGAGGATCACCACGCGGTTGTTGCGCAGCAGGCTGATGGCCTCTGCCCAGCTGTAGTTATCGCATACGCCATTCAAAGGAATAGCGGACATCAGGCGAGCGTTCACATAGGCGCGATGAAGCGCATCACGCATCGCCAGGCCATTCATCACGGTTGCCAGCATACCCATGTGGTCGCCCACTACGCGGTTCATCCCCGCTTTCGCCAGACCAGCACCACGGAAAAGGTTGCCACCGCCAATGACCACGCCAACCTGAATACCCAGTTCGACCAGTTCTTTGATTTCCTGTGCCATGCGATCAAGGATGCTTGCGTCAATACCGAAGCCTTCCGATCCTTGCAGCGCTTCGCCACTCAGCTTAAGCAGAATGCGTTTGTACACGGGTTTTGCATTGGTAGCCATGTTTCTTTCCTGAGACTGTCAACGATTAAGATGGGGTTAATTCTGGCGACATGATATGTCGCAAATCAGCACAGCGATACTGGAGCCTGTCTGATTTCGTGAGACGGGTGACAAAAAGAAGCCGCCCTCAGGCGGCTCCTTTTCAATCATTAAGACTGCTTGGACATTGCAGCAACTTCTGCTGCGAAGTCAGTCTCAACTTTCTCGATGCCTTCGCCCACTTCGAAGCGGATGAAGCCAGTTACATCAGCGTTGTGCTCTTTCAGCAGCTGAGCAACAGACTTGCTTGGATCCATTACGAAAGGCTGGCCAGTCAGAGAAACTTCGCCGGTGAATTTCTTCATGCGGCCTTCAACCATTTTCTCTGCGATTTCTTTTGGCTTACCAGACTGCATCGCGATGTCCAGCTGAACCTGGTACTCTTTCTCTACCACTTCAGCAGACACGTCTTCTGGCTTAACGAATTCTGGTTTGCTTGCAGCGATGTGCATTGCCAGCTGTTTAACCAGCTCTTCGTCAGCGCCTTTAGCCGCAACCAGAACACCGATACGCGCGCCGTGCTGGTAAGAGCCCAGAACATCGCCTTCCAGGGAAGAAACGCGACGGATGTTGATGTTCTCACCGATTTTAGCAACCAGCGCTACACGCTCTTCTTCGAACTGTGCTTTCAGAACTTCAACGTCAGTGATTTTGCCTGCAACCGCTGCGTCCAGAACTTTGTTAGCAAATGCCTGGAAACCAGCATCTTTAGCAACGAAGTCAGTCTGGCAGTTAACTTCCAGAATGATGCCGTAGTTGCCGTCGATTTTGGTGATGATCACGCCGTCAGCAGCAACGTTGCCTGCTTTCTTAGCTGCTTTGATCGCACCGGATTTACGCATGTTTTCGATTGCCAGCTCGATGTCGCCGTTCGCTTCGGTCAGCGCTTTTTTGCAATCCATCATGCCTGCGCCAGTACGCTCACGCAGCTCTTTTACCAGGGATGCGGTAATTTCAGCCATTCTTAAATCCTCGGGAGATGTGAACTGCCCGGCCGGGAGCCAAACAGTATAAATTGAAAAAAGGGGCCGATAATGGGCCCCTATTCATACACGGTACTAATAAGGGGTAAAACCTTATTATTCAGCTTCTACGAAGCTTTCTTCCGCCTGAGAAGCCAGATCCTGGGAACGGCCTTCACGAACGGTAGCAGCTACAGCGCTCAGGTACAGGCTAACAGCACGGATTGCGTCGTCGTTACCCGGGATAACGAAGTCAACACCGTCCGGATCGGAGTTGGTATCAACGATAGCGAATACCGGGATACCCAGGTTGTTAGCTTCTTTGATTGCGATGTGCTCGTGGTCTGCATCGATTACGAACAGCGCGTCTGGCAGGCCGCCCATATCTTTGATACCGCCCAGGCTGTTTTCCAGCTTGTCCAGTTCACGAGTACGCATCAGCGCTTCTTTCTTAGTCAGCTTATCGAAAGTACCGTCCTGAGACTGGGTTTCCAGATCTTTCAGGCGCTTGATGGACTGACGAACAGTTTTCCAGTTGGTCAGCATGCCGCCCAACCAGCGATGGTTCACGAAGAACTGGTCGCAGCTGTTAGCAGCATCTTTCACAGCTTCGCTTGCAGCGCGCTTAGTACCAACGAACAGAATCTTACCTTTACGGGAAGAGATCTTGTTCAGCTCAGCCAGGGCTTCGTTGAACATTGGTACAGTCTTCTCAAGGTTGATGATGTGAACTTTGTTACGTGCGCCGAAGATGAAAGGCTTCATTTTCGGGTTCCAGTAACGGGTCTGGTGACCGAAGTGAACACCAGCCTTGAGCATGTCGCGCATGGAAACAGTTGCCATGTTTAAAACCTCTATATTGAAAGTTGGGGTTATGCCTCCACGTATCCCATATTACCGACCCCGAAGGGCACCCCGGAATATGTGCCGATACGTGTGTGTTGTTACACAAAGTGAGATTTGTCGCTCCCGTCCAGCCTGTGTATCTGAGATGGATCGGAAGTCCGGCGCGCTTTATATCACAAAACACGGCCAGAAACCAATAATTGTTGGCGGAGTGTGCTGTTAATGATTCTCAATTTGGCACGGGGTGCGCCTGACTGATACCATTGACAACACTTACACTAGTATTGTCGAAAAAATCGACACCGATGGACAGATTACATGGCTATCTCTATTAAGACACCTGAAGAAATTGAAAAGATGCGCGTCGCCGGTCGTCTGGCCGCGGACGTGCTGGAAATGATCGAGCCGTTTGTGAAACCGGGCGTCAGCACTGGCGAACTGGATCGCATCTGTAACGACTATATCGTCAACGAGCAGCACGCGGTCTCCGCCTGCCTTGGCTATCACGGTTTCCCGAAATCCGTCTGCATCTCTATTAATGAAGTGGTTTGCCACGGCATTCCGGATGACGAGAAGCTGCTGAAAGATGGCGACATCGTCAACATCGACGTGACCGTGATTAAAGACGAGTACCACGGCGACACTTCTAAGATGTTCATCGTTGGCAAGCCAACGATTCTGGGCGAGCGTCTGTGCAAAGTGACGCAAGAGAGCCTCTACCTGGCGCTGAAAATGGTGAAGCCGGGCATCCGCCTGCGCACCATCGGCGCCGCAATCCAGAAATTTGTGGAAGCGGAAGGTTTCTCCGTGGTGCGCGAATATTGCGGTCACGGTATTGGTCGTGTGTTCCATGAAGAACCGCAGGTTCTGCACTACGATGCAGACGACGGCGGCGTAGTGCTGCAAAAGGGCATGACCTTCACTATCGAACCAATGGTCAACGCGGGTGATTACCGCATCCGTACCATGAAAGATGGCTGGACGGTAAAAACCAAAGACAGAAGCTTGTCTGCCCAGTACGAGCATACTATTGTGGTTACAGACAACGGCTGCGAAATTATGACGTTGCGCAAGGATGACACCATCCCGGCGATACTGACGAACATTGAGTGATAAGAAGCCGGCGAATGCCGGCTTTTTTAATGGCGATAGCTTTTTCTTATGGGTGGCGCACGATGAGTAATCTCTTACCCGAACAGTATGCTAACACAGCACTTCCCACCCTCCCCGACCAGCCTGATAACCCGGGCGTCTGGCCACCGCATGAGCTGACCTGCGCGCATATCAAAGCCCACATGGAAGTTTTCCATCGCTGGCTGGGTAGCGCATTTGACGCAGGCGTTTCGGCCGAGCAGCTCATTGAAGCGCGCACCGAATTTATCGACCAGCTCCTGCAACGTCTGTGGATCGACTACGGTTTCGGCCAGGTGAGCGACGTCGCGCTGGTTGCGGTCGGCGGCTATGGCCGGGGTGAACTGCATCCGCTCTCTGATATCGACCTGCTGATCTTAAGCCGTAAAAAACTGCCGGACGATCGGGCGCAGAAAATCGGTGAACTGTTGACCCTGCTTTGGGACGTAAAGCTGGAAGTGGGCCACAGCGTACGCACGCTGGAAGAGTGTCTGCTGGAAGGGTTATCTGACCTGACCGTCGCCACCAACCTGATTGAAACCCGCCTGCTGATTGGCGACGTTGCGCTGTTCCTCGAACTGCAAAAGCACATCTTTAGCGACGGCTTCTGGCCTTCGGAAAAATTCTTCGCCGCGAAAGTCGAAGAACAAAACCAGCGCCACCAGCGTTATCACGGTACCAGCTATAATCTCGAACCGGATATTAAAAGCAGCCCCGGTGGCCTGCGCGATATCCACACGCTGCAATGGGTCGCCCGTCGACATTTTGGAGCAACATCACTGGACGAAATGGTCGGGTTTGGTTTTCTGACCGAAGCCGAACGTAACGAACTCAATGAGTGTCTGCATCTGCTGTGGCGCATCCGTTTTGCCCTGCACCTGGAAGTCACCCGCTACGATAACCGCCTGCTGTTTGACCGACAGCTCAGCGTGGCGCAGCGCCTGAATTACCAGGGCGAGGGCAACGAGCCGGTCGAGCAAATGATGAAGGATTTCTTCCGCGTCACCCGCCGCGTCTCTGAGCTAAACCAGATGCTGTTACAGCTGTTCGATGAGGCGATCCTCGCGCTGACGGCAGACGAAAAACCGCGTCCGATTGATGACGAATTTCAGCTGCGCGGCACGCTTATCGATCTGCGCGACGAAACGTTGTTCATTCGCGAACCGGAAGCGATCCTGCGAATGTTCTACACCATGGTGCGCAACAGCACGATCACCGGGATCTACTCCACCACCCTGCGTCATCTACGCCATGCACGACGCCATCTGAAGCAGCCGCTGTGTTACATCCCGGAGGCGCGCTCGCTGTTCCTGAGCATGCTTCGTCATCCGGGCGCCGTCAGCCGCGGTCTGCTGCCGATGCACCGTCACAGCGTATTGTGGGCCTATATGCCCCAGTGGTCGCATATTGTCGGGCAGATGCAGTTCGACCTGTTTCACGCCTATACGGTAGATGAGCACACAATCCGCGTCATGCTGAAGCTGGAAAGCTTCGCTAAAGAAGAGACGCGATCCCGCCATCCGCTGTGCGTTGATTTGTGGCCACGTCTGGCGCACCCGGAGCTGATCCTGATCGCCGCCCTGTTCCATGATATCGCCAAAGGTCGCGGCGGCGACCACTCCGTACTCGGTGCGCAGGACGTGCTGAAATTTGCCGAGCTGCACGGCCTGAACTCGCGTGAAACGCAGCTTATCGCCTGGCTGGTTCGCCATCATCTGCTGATGTCAGTTACTGCTCAGCGTCGTGATATTCAGGATCCGGAAGTGATCAAGCAGTTCGCCGAGGAAGTGCAAACGGAGAACCGCCTGCGCTACCTGGTCTGCCTGACGGTAGCCGATATCTGCGCCACCAACGAAACCCTGTGGAACAGCTGGAAGCAGAGCCTGCTGCGCGAACTCTACTTCGCCACCGAAAAACAGCTGCGTCGCGGGATGCAGAACACCCCCGACATGCGCGAGCGTGTGCGCCACCATCAGTTGCAGGCGCTGGCCCTGCTGCGCATGGATAACATCAACGAAGAGGCGCTGCATCAGATTTGGGCGCGCTGTCGCGCCAACTACTTTGTGCGCCACAGCCCAAACCAGCTTGCCTGGCACGCCCGGCATCTGCTGAAGCACGACCTGACAAAACCGATGATTCTGCTCAGCCCGCAGGCCACGCGCGGCGGGACAGAGATCTTTATCTGGAGTCCGGACCGGCCTTATTTGTTTGCAGCGGTCTGTGCCGAGCTGGACAGGCGTAACCTGAGCGTGCACGACGCGCAGATTTTTACCACCCGCGACGGCATGGCGATGGACACCTTTATTGTGCTGGAGCCGGACGGCAGCCCGCTGTCGTCGGACAGGCATGAGGGGATACGCTTTGGCCTCGAGCAGGCGATTACGCAGCGCAGCTGGCAACCTCCGCAGCCGCGTCGTCAGGCGGCAAAACTGCGCCACTTTACCGTCGATACCGAGGTCAATTTCCTGCCGACCCATACCGACCGTAAATCGTTCCTTGAGCTGATTGCGCTCGACCAGCCAGGGCTGCTAGCCCGCGTCGGTCAGGTTTTTGCCGATCTGGGAATTTCGCTTCACGGCGCCCGAATTACAACCATTGGCGAACGAGTAGAAGATTTATTTATAATCGCGACGGCCGACCGGCGTGCCCTTAATAATGACCTGCAACTTGAAGTGCAACAACGGTTGACAGCAGCCCTCAATCCAAACGATAAAGGGTGACGTGTTTTTTAGTGAAATGGAAAGAGTAAACAATGCAGCAGTTACAGAACGTTATTGAGTCCGCTTTTGAGCGTCGCGCCGACATCACTCCGGCAAATGTGGATACCGTGACCCGTGAAGCGGTAAACCAGGTTATTTCCCTGCTGGATTCCGGCGCGCTGCGCGTGGCAGAAAAAATCGACGGTCAGTGGGTTACTCATCAATGGCTGAAGAAAGCTGTGCTGCTCTCTTTCCGTATCAACGATAACCAGGTTATCGACGGAGCAGAAAGCCGCTACTTCGATAAAGTGCCAATGAAATTTGCGGATTACGACGAAGCGCGCTTCCAGAAAGAGGGCTTCCGCGTAGTACCACCGGCGGCCGTTCGTCAGGGTGCCTTCATCGCACGCAACACCGTGCTGATGCCATCCTACGTGAACATCGGCGCCTACGTTGACGAAGGCACCATGGTGGACACCTGGGCTACCGTCGGCTCCTGCGCGCAGATCGGTAAAAACGTTCACCTGTCCGGCGGTGTGGGCATCGGTGGCGTTCTGGAGCCACTTCAGGCTAACCCAACCATCATCGAAGACAACTGCTTCATCGGCGCACGTTCCGAAGTGGTTGAAGGCGTGATCGTCGAAGAAGGTTCTGTGATCTCCATGGGCGTTTATATTGGCCAGAGCACCCGTATTTACGATCGCGAAACCGGTGAAATTCACTACGGCCGCGTTCCAGCCGGTTCCGTTGTGGTTTCCGGCAACCTGCCGTCTAAAGATGGCAAATACAGCCTGTATTGCGCGGTCATCGTGAAAAAAGTGGACGCGAAAACGCGCGGTAAAGTGGGCATCAATGAACTGCTGCGCACCATCGATTAATCGGGTATAACAAAAAGCGGGGGCAACCCCGCTTTTTTTATATCCGAAGGTGGCGAAAATAGATTTTTTCGTTAATTATTCATAGGTTATGTTGAGATCAAGGGTACCGCTATGTACGATAATCTGAAAAGTCTGGGCATTACCAATCCTGATGAAATTGATCGTTATAGTCTCCGCCAGGAAGCCAATAACGATATTTTGAAAATCTATTTTCACAAGGACAAAGGAGAGTTCTTCGCCAAAAGCGTGAAGTTTAAATACCCTCGCCAGCGTAAGACCGTTGTCGCTGACGGTATCGGTCAGGGATATAAAGAAGTACAGGAAATCAGCCCTAACCTGCGCTACGTGATCGACGAACTCGATCAAATCTGCCAGCGCGATCGCAGCGAAGTCGATCTGAAACGTAAGATCCTTGACGACCTGCGTCACCTGGAAAGCGTAGTCACCAATAAGATCAGCGAGATTGAAGCGGATCTTGAGAAATTGACACGTAACAAATGAGCCGTTTTATTGCCCGGTGGCGCTTCGCTTACCGGGCCTACGAACACATGTAGGCCGGGTAAGGCGAAGCCGCCACCCGGCAAACAGCATCATCTCTGTTCATCCAGCTGCAACGCCACATACAGCAGTAGCCGGTCGTCAAAATTCCCTAAATCCAGCCCCGTCAGTTCCGAGATCCGGTTAAGCCTATACTCCAGCGTATTACGGTGAATAAACAGCGCTTTTGACGTTGCCAGCGGCTGCACGTTATGCCGGAACCACGCCTGCAACGTGCGGCGCAGCAGCCCGTTGTTGTCCATTGCTTTCAGACGCACCAGCGGACGCGCCAGCTCGTTGGCCTGCCAGCCGCCGCGCAGGCTGTCGAGCAGGACCGGCAGCATCAGATCCTGATAGAAATAACTGCGGCTCTCCGGCATGCGCTGTTTACCCACCATCATGGTGGTGCGCGCCGTTCGCCATGAACGAGCGATGCTTCCCGGCCCGGTAAAGTAATTTCCCAGCGCGACGCGAAAACGGAGCTGTCCGTTCTCCTTCATGCGCTCGATTAGCAGCTCAACGCGGCGACGATGATCTTCCGCGTCCCAGCGACCAAACTGATTAAGCGCAGGCTTGAGCACCACCATTTCCGTCAAAGAGACAATCGCCACCAGGTTGTTACGCTCCGGCGTCGCCAGCATGTTTTGCAGCTGCTGTAGCTCCACCATGGCGCTGTCCACACCAAGCTGGCCGCTATCCACCTCAATAACGGCGACCACGCGCGGCTGATTCAGGTCGATACCCAGACGCTGCGCCCATTCGCTCAGGGCAGGCGTGTGCTCCTCAGCCTGAATCAAATTCATCACCAGCTCTTCACGCAGGCGGCTGTCCTGGGCGAGCAGGTGCATCAGACGCGACTGCTCCAGCATCATCTCCGCCGTCATGCAGACCAGCTCACCGTATTTACGCAGCGATTCAGGGTCGCCGGTCAGACCGATAACGCCAACAATCTCTCCTTCCAGACGCAGCGGCAGGTTGATCCCCTGACGGACCCCGTGCAGATGTTTCGCCACGGCGTCATCGATGTCGACCACGCGCCCCTGAGAGAGCACCAGCAACGCCCCTTCGTGCAATTCCCCAATACGCTCACGATCGCCGCTGCCGATAATGCGCCCGCGGGCATCCATTACGTTGATATTGGTATCAATGATGCGCATGGTTCGCGCCACGATATCCTGCGCCATTTTGGTATCAAGATGCCAGCCAGCCATATAACCCTCCCGTGAGCAGAGCTCAAGCATAGGGAAGTTCAGCTAAGGCTGCATTGTGCAGATGCCCAGAGGCAGAGAGAGATGTATGGAGTTGTGGGAAAGGTCACAGAAAAGAGAAAGCCCCTGCGAACAGGGGCTTAAGAAGATTACTGCATCAGGAGATAAATAGAGGTATCACCACGCTGAATATTCAGTGCCAGCACAGAAGGCTTGCTGTCGAGAATTTTGCGCAGTTCAGCGATGTTTTTCACCGGCTGCTGGTTAGCGCCCATGATCACATCACCTTTTTTCAGGCCGATACGGGCAGCAGGTGAGTTCGCTTTCACGTTGTTCACCACCACGCCTTTATCTGCCCCTTTGTTGCTCATTTCAGCACCTTCAATACCGCTGAAGATGGTGCTGGAATCCACCTGATTCTGACTGCTCTGTTGCAGTTCCAGGCTCACGTTAACCGGCTTACCTTCACGCAGCAGGCCGAGGGTCACTTTACTGCCGATTGGCATAGAACCCACTTCCGCACGCAGGGCGGCAAAGCTGCTGATCGGCTTACCGTTCAGAGAGGTGATCACGTCACCCGCTTTAATGCCGGCTTTCGCCGCCGAAGAGTTCGGCATGACCTGGCTTACGAATGCGCCGCGCTGAGCGTCCACTTTCATCGCTTTCGCCAGCTCGGAGTTCAGTTCGGTACCCATGATCCCCAGCTCACCGCGTTTCACCTGTCCATATTGCACCATCTGCGCAGTCAGGTTTTTCACCATGTTGCTCGGGATAGCAAAGCCGATACCGATGTTGCCACCGTCCGGTGCCAGGATAGCGGTGTTGATACCGATCAGCTCACCGTTCAGGTTAACCAGCGCACCGCCGGAGTTACCACGGTTAATGGCCGCATCCGTCTGAATGAAGTTTTCATAGTTTTCCGCATTCAGGCCGCTACGTCCCAGCGCAGAGACGATACCCGAGGTCACGGTTTCGCCCAGACCAAATGGGTTACCGATGGCGACGGTGTAGTCACCCACGCGCAGCGCGTCAGAGTCGGCAAGCTTAATCGCCGTCAGGTTCTTCGGATCCTGGATTTGAATCAGCGCGATATCGGAGCGCGGGTCTTTACCAACCACTTTGGCATCGAATTTACGGCCATCGCTCATCTGCACCTTAATGGTGTTAGCATTATCTACCACGTGGTTATTGGTCACCACGTAGCCTTTCGCTGCATCAATAATAACGCCCGAGCCGAGTGCCATGAATTTCTGCTGCTGGCCGCCGCCCTGACCGTCATCCCCTGCGCCGCCGCCCTGACAGAACGGAGAACTCTGGAATGGCGAACCGTCCTGGCAGAATGGCGAATTGTCGCCGAAGAACTGCTGGAAATTACGCGGCATACGCGGCGTATTGACGGTCGTGCTGCCCTCAACGTTAATACTCACCACCGATGGCATCACTTTTTCGAGCATCGGGGCCAGGCTTGGCATCTGCTGCGCAGTCGCTGCCGAGGAAGCTGTCTCGGCCGCCATCGCCAGAGGGGACAGCGCTAAACCTAAACTCAGAGCCAGTGCACTCATTGCTAATGTGGTTTTTTTCATGTTTCTCAATCTCGATTTACCAGATAACGCAAAATTGCTGTGTAACTCAGATTCGTTTTATACCGCTTAGTTCCGGGATTAAGTTTATGGAAAAAGTAAAAATTTATTGGTCGTCTTTACAAAACTCATGGCTTATTCAACGGCCATAAGCTTGCGGTATTCATCCCAGGCATACAAATCTGTCATCCCGCTGATATAGTCCTGGATAAGACGACAGCGATAATAATATTCCATGACTGGCCATTGGGAAGAATGGCGATCTATTTTACTGACGGCTTCAATGTATGCCAGCCGGTGGCGGGTTGAAAGCTTCTGATAGAGACGAGATTCAATCGGCAGGCGGCGAACACGTTCATTTTCGACCAGCTCACTGAACTCATCGACCGTCAGCTGGAGCAGCGGGCCATAAATCTCCAGCAACCCGCTGATAACCCGGTATCCTTGCAGCTCCAGCTGTTCGACATCCGGGTGGCTGAAAACATGGCGAACAGCCACGTTTTTATATAATTCAAGAAGCTGACTAAAACTGCTCTCATCTTCCAGCAGGGCGTGATTAAATTCCCCGCTAAATATCATCGGCAAATTATCAATGAAACGGGCGGCCGCATACGGCACCAGTTTATTCAGTGTGTTCACCCGCAAATACATAAAGAACTGATCTTCGGTACTGCGGCTCAGCGAATTTGAACGCGATTTATCCCAGGCATTCTCGACGACCTGCGCAAACAGAGAACCTTTTTCATGCTCTCCCCAGGCATCATGAAGATGCTGATACAGCTCCTCGACGCTGAATATTCTTTTTTCCACCGCGTCTTCCAGATCGGCCACGCAATAAGAAATGTCATCAGCCGCTTCCATAATCCATGTCAATGGAAAACGGCCATTAGGGGTAAGAGACAGTTCTTTACGCAACCGCGCGATGTATGCTTCTTCCGATAAGTAATAGCCCGGTTTTTTCATCAGGTAGCTATGCGTGGCGGGCGTTTCTCCGGTCCACCATGCGGGACGCGTGTATTTAAGAATACAGCCCACCTGGGCCCAGGTCAGATTCATCCGCATCAGGGAGTGCACCAGACGGATCCCCTGCGCGTTACCTTCGAAATGACACAGATCCTGGCGCACCTTACGGCGCAGATCGTTCAGGCTATCTTCGCCTTCACGCAGGCATAAATCGCGTACCACACAGCGGTCATCGCTGAGCGGCTGGCTTATGGCGTCAGAGGGAAAAAGCCGCTGTTTAAACCAGTCATTGATGGCGGCCTCGCCGAAATGACCAAAGGGAGGATTGCCGATATCGTGCATCAGGCAGGCCATCTCAACGATGCTTTCGAACGGCCCGGTCAGTTCATCCAGTCCGTAGATTTCCAGCAGACGTTGCTCTTTAAGGCGGCTGAGGATCTCTTTCGCAATGTAGCGCCCCACCTGCTGCACTTCCATGGAGTGCGTTAACCGCGTACGCACCGCGGCGTTACGCTCCAAGGGGAACACCTGGGTTTTTTGCTGTAACCGGCGGATGGCGGGCGAGTTGATGATGCGTCCGCGATCGCTTTCGAAAATGCGCAGGATCTCATGCTCGCTCTTATCGCCCTGTGGCGAACGGAAACGTCGGTGCCAGTTAATTTTGGTGCGAAAATCGATTGGTGCCATGTGCTCCCCCGCGTGAGAATGCGTTTCCCCTTAACCGCATGATAGACTATGCATCTTAACAAGGCACATCGCGAGTAAATCTATGAAAATCGGCATTATTGGTGCAATGGAAGAAGAAGTTACGCTGCTGCGTGACAAAATTGAGAACCGTCAGACCCTCTCCCTCGGTGGCTGTGAGATCTACACCGGCCAGTTGAACGGTGTTGACGTGGCTCTGCTGAAATCAGGCATCGGTAAAGTTGCAGCGGCACTGGGCGCGACCCTGCTGCTTGAGCGCTGCAAGCCTGACGTTATCATTAATACGGGTTCTGCGGGCGGTCTGGCGCCGACGCTGAAAGTGGGCGATATCGTGGTTTCCGACGAAGCGCGTTATCACGATGCAGATGTCACCGCATTCGGCTACGAATATGGTCAGCTTCCGGGCTGCCCGGCCGGGTTTAAAGCGGATGATAAGCTGATTGCCGCCGCTGAAAGCTGCATTAATGAGCTGAACCTCAATGCGGTGCGTGGCCTGATCGTCAGCGGCGATGCCTTTATCAACGGCTCTGTCGGTCTGGCGAAAATCCGTCATAACTTCCCGCAGGCTGTGGCCGTGGAGATGGAAGCCACGGCCATCGCGCACGTATGCCATAACTTCAGCGTGCCGTTCGTGGTCGTTCGCGCGATCTCTGACGTGGCGGACCAGCAGTCCCACATCAGCTTCGACGAATTCCTGGCCGTTGCGGCCAAACAGTCCACCGTGATGGTGGAAACCCTGGTGCAGAAACTGGCGCGTGGGTAAGGTGTCATTCAGGGCGCTGGTCGCCCTGCTTCTGCTCGCTCCGGCCTGGCTCATCGCCGCGCCGCGGGTGATCACTCTCTCCCCTGCCAATACGGAACTGGCGTTTGCCGCCGGGATCACGCCCGTTGCGGTGAGCAGCTTTTCCGATTATCCACCGCAGGCCGCCCATATCGAACAGGTTGCCACCTGGCAGGGAATGAACCTGGAACGCATCGTGGCGCTGAAGCCCGATCTGGTCCTCGCCTGGCGCGGCGGTAATGCCGAACGGCAGGTGAACCAGCTCTCTTCGCTGGGAATAACGGTAAAATGGGTGGACGCGGTGAGCATCGAACAGGTGGCGCAAACCCTCCGTGACCTCGCGCCCTTCAGCCCTACCCCCCAACGCGCCGGGCAGGCTGCACAGCAGATGCTCAACGACTATGCCGCGCTAAAAGCCCGATACGGCACGCAACCGAAACAACGCGTTTTTCTGCAATTTGGCAGCCAGCCGCTGTTTACTACCGGTAAAGGCTCGATCCAGAACCAGGTGCTTGAAACCTGTGGAGGTGAAAATATCTTTGCCGAAAGCCGGGTTCCCTGGCCCCAGGTCAGTCGTGAGCAGGTTCTGGCACGACAACCGCAGGCCATTGTGGTGGTCGGAAATGCGAGCGAGATTCCTAAAATAGAACAATTCTGGCATCGGCAGCTTAAAATTCCGGTCATCGCACTCAACAGCGACTGGTTTGAACGCGCCAGCCCGCGTATTATCCTCGCCGCAAAACAACTCTGCGCCGAACTGGCAGAGAGTCACTCAAACAGATAAATACCCCCTTCGAGGATTTAACGATGCTCGTGTATTGGCTGGATATTCTTGGCACAGCCGTTTTTGCTATCTCCGGCGTTTTGCTTGCCGGAAAACTACGCATGGATCCTTTTGGCGTACTGGTACTCGGCGTTGTTACGGCGGTGGGAGGCGGAACGATCCGCGATATGGCGCTGGCAAATGGCCCGGTATTCTGGGTAAAAGATCCCACGGATCTGGTGGTGGCGATGGTCACCTGCCTGTTAACCATCATGCTGGTTCGTCAGCCTCGCAGACTGCCAAAATGGATATTACCGGTGCTGGATGCCGTCGGTCTGGCGGTCTTTGTGGGGATAGGCGTGAATAAAGCCTTTATTGCCGGGACTGGCCCGCTGGTGGCGATCTGCATGGGCGTGTTAACCGGCGTGGGCGGAGGGATTATTCGCGACATACTGGCGCGAGAAGTCCCGATGATCCTGCGAACGGAAATCTACGCGACGGCCTGTATCATCGGGGGGATTGTTCACGCCACGGCGTATTACACCTTTGCTGTCCCGCTGGAGAATGCGGCGATGCTGGGGATGTTGGTCACGCTGGTGATCCGTTTAGCGGCGATACGCTGGCACCTGAAGCTGCCGACGTTTGCGCTGGATGAAAATTCAAGATAGGTGTCGTTTATAAGCCCGGTAGCGCTTCGCTTACCGGGCCTACAATCTGCTTTCAGGCTTAAATACTGAACGAAGAACCACACCCGCAGGTGCTGGTCGCATTCGGGTTAGTCACCACAAAGCGCGAACCTTCCAGACCTTCAGTGTAGTCCACTGAACCGCCCACCAGATATTGCAGGCTCATCGGGTCAACCACCAGCGCGACGCCCTGTTTCTCGATAGTCATATCACCATCGTTAACCTGATCGTCAAAGGTAAAACCATACTGGAAGCCGCTACAGCCGCCGCCGGTAATATAAACACGCAGTTTCAGATCCGGATTGTCCTCGTCGGCAATCAGGGTTTTCACTTTTTTCGCTGCTGCTTCGGTAAATTCCAGCGGCAACGCTACGTCATCACTCATCTTATGCTCCCATGAATACTGCGACTGCTATTGGGCAAAAATCACCCAATTCTTTTTGTCATTATCTAATACCCTGGTAATTCATTCAAGTATTCTGCTTCAGGGCCTGTTCAGCTTCCTGTTTCGCCAGGGTACGGGCAAGAATGGTGGAGTATAGCGGTTTTCCACCCAGGAATTGGGCTAATAGTGTCGCGCCGAGACAGGTAATGATCATTGGCAAAATGAGCTGGTAATTGTCGGTCATTTCCAGCACCAGTACGATCCCGGTCAGCGGCGCGCGCAGGGAGGCCGCCAGCAGCGCCCCCATTCCCGCAACCGCAAACGTCCCCGCCTCCAGATGGTAGGCCGGGAAACCTGCCGCCGCCGCCATCCCGAACGCCGTACCCAGCAGCGTCCCCAGTGCCAGCATCGGAGCAAAAATGCCGCCCGGGGCGCCAGAGGAGAAGCACAATACCGTAGTGATGACGCGTGAAATAAACATAAACAGCAGCAGGCCTACGCTGAAATTCCCCGCCGCGGCAATGGGAATCAGGCCGAAACCGCCGCCCGCCGCATTCGGTTCGATAAAGCCGAGGATCCCGCACACGCCGCCAAGCAGGCCTCCCACCAGCACCCATTTCGTGGTATTTCCGCCATGGATGCGCTGAAACATATCCTGCGCCCGTAAAATCAGGGTATTAAAAAGCGGGCCGACGACGCCAAAAATCATCCCAAGAACCAGATACAGCCACAGGGTATTGACCGGCGCATTGGTCAGCTTGCCAACTTCTATCACCGCCCCTTCGCCGTTAAAGATGCGAAAGACAATGCTCGACATAATCACGCCGGTAAACACCGCTTTAATGGAGATCAGGTTGTAGCGGAACTGGGCGCGCATCTCTTCGATGATAAACAGGATACCCGCCAGCGGCGCGTTAAACGCCGCAGACAGCCCCGCTGCGGCCCCCGTCGCCAGCAGCGTATGCCGAGCCTCGGCGCTGCGCATACGGAACAGATCGCCGACCATGCGCCCGACGTTACCGCCCAGCTGTACCGTTGGCCCTTCCCGACCGAGCACCATGCCCGCCCCGAGGGTTCCCATCCCGCCGATAAATTTCACAGGAAGCACCCGCCACCAGCGAACCGGGCGTAGCTCCTCCAGCGCCCCCTCAATTTCAGGGATCCCCGAGCCACCTGCTTCAGGTGCGAATTTACGCACCAGAAAATACCCCACCATAGCAAACAGCGCCGAAAGGCCAAAGGCCCACACCCAGACTAGCCATTCCCGATCGGCAAAGCTGGCGACGGTACCTATGCGCCAGTTGAGCACCGCGTTGACCGCTTTCTCGAATGCGACCCCCACCAGCCCGGCCAGCGTACCGACCACGGCGGCTGCCAGCAGAATGGCTAACGGGGTTTTGTCACGGTTGAGCAGCCGCCGGATACTGACCCGGTGCTTCGCGCGCGTAAACTGTTGTTGTTCAAAAGAAGGTGTGTTCTCGTTCATTACCTGTTCTGTTTCGTCATACAAAAGGCCGCAGGGATTCTACCAGAGACAATCCCCTCGTCCCCTGAAAAATACTTAACAATTGTTAAGCCTTCTGAGGGGCAAAAATTTTATAACCTCTTCCGAATCACTTAGAATAGTTGCCTTAACTTATTTCTACGAACCAGGAACGACGCCATGAGCAAGTCTGAAAACCTCTACAGCGCAGCCCGCGAGCTTATCCCAGGCGGCGTGAATTCACCCGTGCGCGCCTTTACCGGCGTGGGTGGCACCCCGCTGTTTATCGAACGTGCGGATGGGGCATATCTGTATGATGTGGATGGTAAAGCCTATGTCGATTACGTCGGCTCCTGGGGCCCGATGGTACTGGGGCACAACCACCCGGCGATCCGCAACGCGGTGATTGAAGCCGCTCAGCGCGGCCTGAGCTTCGGCGCGCCAACCGAGATGGAAGTCAAAATGGCGGAGTTGGTCACCGAGCTGGTGCCAACGATGGACATGGTGCGTATGGTGAACTCCGGTACCGAAGCGACCATGAGCGCTATCCGTCTGGCGCGCGGTTTTACCGGTCGTGACAAGATCATCAAGTTCGAAGGTTGTTATCACGGCCACGCCGACTGCCTGCTGGTAAAAGCCGGTTCCGGCGCGCTGACGCTCGGTCAACCGAACTCCCCGGGGGTGCCGGCTGATTTCGCGAAACACACGCTGACCTGCACCTATAACGATCTGAATACCGTTCGCGCCGCGTTCGAGCAGTATCCGCAGGAGATCGCCTGCATCATCGTTGAACCGGTGGCGGGCAACATGAACTGTATTCCACCGCAGCCGGATTTCCTGCCGGGCCTGCGCGCACTGTGCGATGAGTTCGGCGCGCTGCTGATCATCGACGAAGTGATGACCGGTTTCCGCGTCGCGCTGGCGGGAGCGCAGTCATACTACGGCGTAGAGCCGGATCTGACCTGCCTCGGCAAAATCATTGGCGGCGGCATGCCTGTCGGCGCGTTTGGCGGCCGTAAGGACGTGATGGACGCGCTGGCGCCAACCGGTCCGGTTTACCAGGCGGGTACGCTCTCCGGTAACCCGATTGCGATGGCGGCGGGCTTTGCCTGTCTGACCGAAGTGGCACAGCCGGGTATCCACGAAACCCTGACGGACCGGACGACGCAGCTGGCAAACGGCCTGCTGGAAGCCGCAGAAGACGCGGGTATTCCGCTGGTGGTAAACCACGTCGGCGGGATGTTCGGGATTTTCTTCACCGATGCGAAAACCGTGACCTGCTATCAGGACGTGGTGAAATGCGACGTGGAACGCTTCAAACGCTTCTTCCACCTGATGCTGGAAGAAGGCGTGTATCTGGCCCCGTCAGCGTTTGAAGCGGGCTTTATGTCCGTGGCACACAGCGAAGAAGATATCAATAACACCATCGACGCAGCGCGTAAGGTGTTTGCGAAGCTGTAAAATGTGCGGCTTGATGCCCTCACCCCAACCCTCTCCCACAGGGGAGAGGGTTCCCCAGTAATTTGAAAGCAAAAGCGATAACGTTGCCTCAGAATAACTGAGGGCTTTCAGCGATACCTCGGTCCGGCTGTAAATCGCTGAGGCGTTTCCTGTAGGTCGGGGCGAGGCGCAGGGATGCGCCGAGAGGGCGGGCTTTACAGGGACGTTTCCTCCGCCCGTACCCGATAAGCCGGAAGGAATAAGCCGAAGGTACCGCGAAGCGGCGATTTTCCGCCGGAAGCCCGGGTCGCCAGGGTGGTGGCGACTGAGCCACCCTGGCACGTTCACCGCTCATGTCGTGACAGAGTAGCAAGGAACATAAAGTGAACGGAATGACCACCAGAGCCGTATGTTCCCCCTCACCCCAGCCCTCTCCCTCAAGGGAGAGGGGGCCGTCTGTGCAGGCATTATTTTGTGTGGAACCCTCTCCCACAGGGAGATGGAGCAAACACGAAAACGGCAATCTAAGGATTGCCGTTTACTTTTATTACCGACTTTGCTTTCTCAACAGATATATAAAGTACGGCGCGCCGATAAAGGTCGACAGCAGGCCCGCCGGGATCTGATACGGAAACAGCACCATCCTTCCGCACCAGTCAGCAAAGACCAGGATCGCTCCGCCCGTCAGCGCAGAGATCACGATATGCGGCAAAGTCCTGCGGAAGCCCATCATACGGGCGATGTGCGGCGCCATTAATCCGACAAAACTGAGCGGGCCGATAGTCATGGTGGCCGTCGCCGTCAGGCACGCGGCCAGCAGCAACAGGGCGATACGCGTTGGCGTCAGCGCCACCCCGACCGCGCGGGCGGTATCCCCACCCAGCGGCAGAATGGTCATCCAGCGACGGCACAGCGGCACAATCGCCAGCAGCACGATCATCACAATCCCGGTATGCACCACCTGACTGCCGGTGGCGTTGTACGTTGAACCGGAAATCCAGGTCAGGATCTGCGCCATGCGCGGATCGCCGCTCGCCTGCAACATCATCAGCAGCATAGTAAACGCGGTGCTGAGCGCCATCCCGGCCAGCAGCATGCGGTGAGGTGAGAACCCCCCTCGCCCGGAGGCGATCAGGATAATCATCAGCGTGACTGCCGCGCCGATACTCCCGGCAGGCATCAGCCAGCCGAACGCATTTCCCGGCACGAGGAACAACATTAACACTACGCCAAACGCGGCTCCGGAGCTGATCCCTAATACTTCCGGGCTTGCCATCGGGTTGCCGGTGAGACGCTGGATAATACAGCCGGCCACCGCCAGCATGACGCCCGCAATCAGCGCGGAGAAGATCCGCGGCCAGCGCCACTGCATGAGTTCATGCAGCAAATCCCCCGTCGCCCAGTGCCAGCCCGTGGCGTCGCGTCCCAGCGAGAGTGCGGCAAACGAGGCGATAACCAGCACCGCCAGTCCGGCAAGGCTGAACCACACCACCGACTGACGTTCGGCATGTACTTTATCGCCGGCATCCATTGCCGGGGCGCTAATGCTGCGCAGGCGCGGCAACAGCCACAGCAGCAGCGGCGCGCCGATCAGGGCCGTCACCGAGCCCGTGGAAACTTCCATCCAGACGCGCGCCAGCCAGAGAATGAGTTGATCGGAAAGCCAGAGGATCAGCGCACCAATCAGCGGAGCCAGCATCAGACGCGCCAGCAGACGGCGCGCGCCGAGCATTTTTGCCAGCAATGGCGCAAACAGGCCGATAAACCCGATGATGCCGACGGCGTTAACCAGTAACGCGCTCAGCACAATCGCCAGGGTCAGGGCCGCCAGACGCGCCAGCGACAGCGCCAGCCCCAGATTGCGCGCCACGCCGTCATCGAGGCCCATCAACGTCAGCGGACGCAGCAGCAGCAGCGTCAGCACCACGCCGCCGAACAGCTGCGGCCACAGGAGCTGGACGATACTCCAGTCGGTCTGGGTGAGCGTGCCGGTACTCCACATAAACATGCTTTGCAGCTGGTCGTGGTGAAACAGCACCAGCAGCTGGTTGATCGCCCCACAGTAGAGGCTGACGACCAGCCCCGCGAGGATCAGCGTGACCGGCGAGAGACGTTTTCCCCAGGCCACGCCAAAGACCAGCGCACCGACCACACATGCGCCTGCCAGCGCGGCAAACTGCGAGGTTAACGCTCCCGGCAGGGTCCAGAGAGTGGTGATGGTGATCCCCAGCTGAGCCCCCGTCGCCACGCCCAGCGTGGTCGGCTCTGCCAGCGGGTTACGCAGCACCTGCTGAAACAGTACGCCCACCAGTCCCAGTCCCGCCCCGACCAGCAGGGAGATAGCCAGACGCGGCAGCAGGCTGTAGTGGAACAGCATTTGCTGAATATTATCGATATCCGGTGCGGCAAACGCGGCTGCCCATTGATCGCGCGGTAACGCCGTGCTCAGGTTAAAGCCGGTTAACATCAGGGCAGCCAGAAAAATGAGCGCTAACAGCAACATTGGGAAACGAGCCATACGCGTGCTCATGCCTTGCCTCCCAGTGCATTGTCCAGCACGCGGGCAAAATGCATTGCCGACAGCGTCGCGCCGTAGAACCATACCGCTGGCGCGCGCAGGAAGCGCTGCTCGCGGACGAACGGCATTGCCTGCCAGAGCGGGGTCGCCATCAGGGTTTGCATCTCGCGCTCGTTCCCGTGATCGAAGCACAGCACGTCCACATCACGAAACGCCGCCAGACGGTCAATACCCACGGCGGTACTGCCCCAGAATGTCATCTCGCCTTCCCAGGCATTGCGAATGCCAAAGCTGTCGAGCACTTCCTGGAACAGACAGTTATTTCCAAAGACAAGCATATGGCGGGCATCCAGCAGGGTTACCATCAGCAAAGGCCGATCGCCACGGTGGGCAAAGCGCGGCTTGAGGGAATCAATCAGCGCATCAAATTCATCGAGATGTTTTTTCGCCTGAGCCTCACGGTTGAGAAACTGCGCCATCTCGTGGATGGAATTTTTTGCCATGGTCAGCGGCTTTTTGCCGTCGCTAAAGGAAAAGCCCCGTCCGGGCGCAATCTTCGCCATGGTCTCTTCCGACGGGCCATACCCCGCAGACCAGAATAAATAAGACGGTTTCATCTGGGTGAGAAGCTCAAGGTTCGGCTCCGTACGCAGGCCAATGTCGATGACGGAGTCCGGCAGTTTTGGCTCATTCACCCACAGGGTGTAGTTGGGAATATCGGCCACGCCGTAAGGCGTCACGCCAAGCGCCATCATCAGTTCGACGGGCAACCACTCCAGCGCCACGATGCGGTGCGGATCGATAGCGGCAGCGCGGGCCGGGCCCATCTTTAACAGCAGCGGTGAGAGCGCCATGGCCGTCAGCAGGCGACGGCGGCTAATGAATGTTGAATCCAGCATCAGTAGACAAAGCTCACGGGTGCAGCACCGGCTGGGTGAGACAGGATGCCCATAGGAATACCGTAGATATGTTCCAGCGTTTCGCTGCGCATCAGTTCGGCAGGGGTACCCTGAGCGATCATTTCACCGCCGCGCAGCGCTACCAGGTAGTCGCAATAGCGTGCCGCCATGTTGATATCATGCAGAACGGCAATCACCGTCAGGCCGCGCTGCTGACTTAAGCGATGCACCAGCGCCAGGACGTCAACCTGATGAGCAATATCCAGCGCCGAAGTGGGTTCGTCGAGCAGCAGGCAGCGGCTGTCCTGCGCCACCAGCATCGCGATCCATGCGCGCTGACGCTCGCCACCGGACAGGCTATCCACCAGACGGTGCGCCAGCGGTTTTAACCCAACCAGCGCGATCGCCTCTTCCACTTTCTCTCTGTCAGCGACGCCAAAACGCCCGAGCGCACCGTGCCACGGATAACGTCCAATCGCCACCAGCTCGCGCACCGTCATCCCCTCCGCCTGCGGCAACTGCTGCGGCAGATAGGCCACCTTGCGGGCAAAGGCCTTACTGCTCCAGCTCCCCAGCGGCTGGTCATCCAGCAATATGTCGCCCTCGGACGGCGGCTGATGACGACCCAGCATCTTCAGCAGCGTCGATTTACCGGAACCATTGTGCCCGATTAAACCGGTCACTTTACCTGCGGGAAACGTCAAAGAGAGCGGATGCAGCAAGGTGCGCCCGGGTACGCGAAAGGAGAGATTGTTAAGCGTGAAGGTGGAGTCGGATTGCGTTTTATTATCCTGCATGTCAGCCAACTTAAATAAAAAGGGCACGGCGAACCGTGCCCATAAAGAGGTTAGAAGCGGAAGGTCGCGGTGGCAACAACCTGGCGTCCTGCTCCCCAGTAGCATGCATACTCGCTGTAGCAGCTGGAGACGTATTCACGGTCAAAGATGTTGTTCACGTTGACACCGACGGAAGATCCCGGCAGACCAAAGCGCGCCAGATCGTATTTCACGGTCGCATCCGCCAGGGCATAACCCGCGACGTTAAAGGACTCATAGGCTTTAGGCGACGCTGAGGAGTAGTACGTCACCGTGTTACCGATGTAACGCGCGCCCGCACCGACGTTCAGGCCACTCAGCGCCGTCTCGTGGAAGGTGTAATCCGCCCACAGGGATGCCATGTTGCGCGGTACTTCTGCCGGACGACGACCTTCATACCAGGTATCATGGGTATATTCCGCATCGGTGTAGCTGTAGGCCGCCGTTACGTTCACGTTAGCCGACACCGCCGCTTTCGCTTCCAGCTCAAAGCCACGGGAGCGAATTTCACCGCCCTGCACGCTAAAGCCGCTGGTCGGGTTCGCCGGATCGGCGGTCAGGTTGTTGTTCTTGGTCAGCTGGTATACCGCGGCCGTCACCACAACAGGCAGATCTTTCGGAACATACTTCACGCCCGCTTCATACTGCTTGCCGCGCGCCGGATCGAACGGTTTGCCGCCCTGGGTGGTGCCAGAGAGCGGTTCAAAGGATTCACTGTAGCTGAAGTATGGGGTAATCCCGTTGTCGAACAGGTAGTTAATCCCCCCGCGCCAGGTAAATGCCTGATCGTTAATTTCCGCGGTGGTCCCGTTATTACGGTTAAAGGCAGACGTTTTTGCAAAGTCATAGCGGCCACCCATGGTGAGTACCCACTTATCCCATTCCGCCTGATCCTGCGCATAGAGCCCGGTCTGCTCCTGGCGATTGAGCATGGCATACGGGAAGTTCACATTGACGTTCGCATTGCCGTGCTGCGGATTGTTCATGCTGATCGGATCGGCGGTACCGTAGTCAGCATCAATATCATTGCGCATACGAAGGTAATCCACCCCCGTCAGCAGCGTATGGTCAACGGCACCGGTCGCGAATTTCGACTGGAGCTGTGTATCAACCGTGAACGAGTTGAGGTCTTCATCTGAGCGCACGTACGCACGGCTGATTTGGGCCGGAGCGATATAGCCATTACCGTAAACTGAACGGTAAAGCGTATTGATTTTGGTATAACGCAGATTCTGACGCACGGTGAAGGTGTCGTTGAATTCATGCGCGAAGCTGTAACCCACCATTTTCTGACGACGGGAGATCTTATTGTCTTCATCGCCTTCGTTGAAATCGGTCGGCAGTTTGTGCGCCTTTCCGTTAGCATCATAGTAAGGCACAACGGTACCTTCACGCGGCAGCCAGCCGTAGTAACCCGCATCCGGATCGCTCTGGAAGTTGCTCAGGAAAGTGAAATCGGTTTTATCATCAGGACGCCAGCTGAAAGACGGCGCAATCGCGTAACGAGTAGACTTCACCATCTCCTGCTGCGCATTTTCACTGCGTCCCAGGCCGGTCAGACGGTAGGACCACACGCCGTTATCATCAATCGCGTCGCTGAAGTCAAACCCAGTCTGCCACAGGTTATCCGTCCCCATTTTGAACTGAATTTCTTTTAACGGTTCCGTGGTTGGACGCTTGCTGACCATACTCACTACGCCGCCAGGGTGGCTTTTGCCATACAGTACGGACGTCGGGCCTCGCAGCAGCTCTACGCGCTCCAGGAAGTATGGGTCCATCGACGCTTCAGAGTAGTTATCCCCTTGCAGCTTCATACCATCCAGATACTGGTTGGTATTCACGGTGCTGGAGGTGGTGAACCCACGAATCGAAACCACATCATAGGTCGTTGAGGCGCCGCGCGTTGCGAAAACGCTCGGCGTGTAGGCCAGCGCCTGTTTAACCGTCCCCGGCTGTTTCATGTCCATCTCTTCACGTGTGACCACGGAAATGGACTGCGGGGTTTTCTCGATCGGTGTATCGGTTTTCGTCGCCGTTGCAGTGCGCTTTGCTGCAATCGTCGGTGCAGGCCCCCAGGCACTCTCCTGCGCAGCCGGTGCGGCAGTAACAGTAATGGTTTCTTCTTTTTTCGGGGTTTCGGCGGCATGAGCATAAGCAGACATGCCGGCAACCGCTGTGGCTA
Organism: Enterobacter sp. BIDMC 27; assembly: GCF_000534415.1. NCBI lineage: Bacteria > Pseudomonadati > Pseudomonadota > Gammaproteobacteria > Enterobacterales > Enterobacteriaceae > Enterobacter > Enterobacter sp. BIDMC 27. The sequence goes on along the minus strand of NZ_KI973178.1, from coordinate 1,713,618 downwards.
CGACGACCGCGATTTTACGCAGCGACGTGTTAATTGGCTGAGCAGTATTGGAAAGCGCCATGATGGATCTCTGATGGAAAAGTGAATGATAACGTAAACGAGAATTATTATTATGACCGCAGAATAATATGCGAAACGTTGGCTGCATAGCAAGCAGTATGCGGCCCTACAAGATTTAAGGGTTTAAGAATTAACCAGATGAAAATAGAGGGTTAATGAAGTTAGCGAAATGATCGCTAAAGCCCGCCGAAACGGGCCGGAGGGCTTAACGATAGAAGAGTTCGAAAGTCGCGACGGCGTCGACTTTCCCGGCTTTAACCTCTCCCGTTTTGATGTAACGGGCTTTGAGTGGGATCTCAACCGGGACGTTGTCCTGGCTACGGGTTATTGCCGTGTAGCTCTGGTCGAACTGTAACACCGCATCGTTCTTGTCGAGGATTTGAATGCCTACGCCGCTTGCAGCGTTGTCTCCGGTAGCAATGTTGAGGATATTGCCATCCGTTACGCCAGTCGACCCTGCACTGGTGAACTGATAATCAATTTTTGTCCCGGCGGCGCAGTCCGTAATATCAATCCTGAAACGACTGTCGGTCAGGATGTCAGAATACTGACCGTTAAAATCGTGCGCATTGACCGTTTCTAGCGGCACGTAGATGTTTTTATCCGCCAGGTTACATGTGTTTGTCGTGATGTGCACACTGGTTGGTGAAAAGCGAATTTCGCCTATCACGTCGTTATCGTAAGTTTCATGTGAGGTTAACAGGGACGTATTAAGATCGCCCTCTTCGACTTCACCAATAACGATCAACTGAGCGGTAGCCCGGAAATTGTAATTCGTTGAAAAGCTTCTGATCGTGCCAAGATAAGTTTCCGGCCTGATAATGTCTTCTTCGGTATAGCTGGGGAACTGGGTTGTAGACGCTGCAACGCGAATGCCAATCCCGGCCACGTTGGTTTTATACACTCCGGGTAAAACATCTTCACGTGCATCAGCATCACTCAATGAGAGATAGCCTCTACGTACCCGAACGGAATCACCATCACATCTTTGCGCAATTTCACCTGATTCCACGCTGGCGTCATAAATAATGGTACCGACCTGAACGTCTGGCTCAAGCTGGATGACAGCGGGAATGTTGAAGGTAACAATTCCCCCGCTACTTCCGCCTCCCGTAAATGTACAAGTTGCGAATGCCGGAGCTGAAAACAGCATGATTAGGCCAGCCATTGCGCTGATGAATAGTTCTTTGCTACGCCTCATTGGCAATTTACCGTCATTTTCAAAATAGTTGCTGAGCGCCCGGGAGGGAGATCCCCCGCCCACGCACACCGTTGATCGCGCCCGTCACCCCACTGCACATTCAGGGAAACCGCTTCATGCAGACCGGTAAGCCAGACTTCTCCTTCATCACCGACGATAGCCGTTGCACTTTCCTGCGTGACAATGGCGCCGAAAGGTACCGGCTTGCCGTGGAAAAGCAGCGTGATAAGCGCACGCTTCCCCACTCGTGCATCAAAATTCGCTGAGATGGCCGCACCTTTTGTTGGGACAACATCCTGGGTAGCGGCGGCAATTTCAATATCTTCACGATCCTGGGTGTTGACCGTAATACCGTTTTTCCGGTAAGCCGTTAGGGAAGGGACAATCGCGTTACCAAAGCGATCGGTGTAGATCCCTCGCCCGTTCTGTACTTTGACGTTATCGCCATCTTTGATATGGACAATGGCAAAGGCGTCGCGGACGGATTGCCCCAGGGTTACTCCATGTTCATGCGCAACAATTGAACCCTGCGCGCTGTAGTTCCACTGTCGGTTATCGCCCCCGTAGTTATACCCCAGCCCGACATCACCGGCAGATCCCCGGTAGCGCCCGGATACACTGCCGCCATAGCCAGTATCTTGACTGGCATAGGTCTGCTGGAGGTTATAGCTGAGGTTATTGTTCTCAAGTGCCGTGCCGCCGATCCCTACCTGATGCGAAACGAATCCACCGCTGGCAGTGTTGGCGCTGTAAGTTGACCATGCGTTCGCTAGCCAGCGTGAAAGAGGTACGTTGACCATCAACGCCATTTGCCGATCGGTATTGGCGTCCGGCGTACGCGTCAGGCTGTAGCTTACCGACCAGGTTATACCGCGCCAGCCGGAGCTTAGCCCCGCACTGACGCTGCGCTCGTGTCCCGCCATGTTCCAGTAATCCTGCTGATAACCATTAAGGTAAGCCGATCCCCAGTCCGAAACGCGTTGGGAAAGATTAACCTGCATGCGGCTGCGCCGATTATTGGTTCGCCGATAGGTATAAATCCCATCGTCAATCTCGCTGTCACGCTGGTCGACAGCTTCCTGAAAGGTATAAAACCCTGAGGTGGAATAACGGTAGCTGGCAAGCGTCACGGTGGTGTCTGTATCCGGAATATCCCTGGAATACTGCGCACGCCATGACATCCCGCGGGCATCATCTCGTCCATCATCAAAAGCCGTACGGGCGGCGGTCACATCCACGGATGCCGATCCGAAACGGCCAAGATCGGCCCCTGTTCCCGCCAGCATAGCCTGATACGACGATGCAACGAGCGCGCCGGCGTATGTTGTTACGCCATAAGGCAGGCCGTAAATGACCGTCCCTTGCAGAAAAGGGGGCTCGTCCTCACCTTCATTACCGCGATAACGCCCTGCCGCCAGCGAATATTTAAATGCCCCTTCCCGCTGTAGCACCGGTACCGATGCGCTGGCCTGGATGAAGCTGTGTTCGCTGCCGTCGGCCTCTTCCACCGTCACCTCCAGATCCGCGCCGGATGTGACCTGGCTTAAATCGCGGATCTCAAATGGTCCCGGAGAGACGTTGCTTTGATAAATGGTGTAGCCGTTTTGCCTGATGGTGACTTTTGCATCGCTATTTGCGATACCACGCACCACGGGGGCAAACCCCTGCTGGCTGGTGGGCAGCATGGAAGTATCCGTTTCCAGCTTCACGCCGGTCATTTGGACGCTGTCGAAAAGCTCGCCGTTAGTGTACGTCTGGCCTATCTCAAGCTGGCTTTGCAGGGTTTTGATATCACGTTGCAGCGTACTGGCGATTGCATCCCAACCGGCGTTGTCACTCCAGGTGCTGTTGTTACGCAACCGCCACGCCCCGAGGTTGATCCCCGACTCCAGACCAAGCCATGCAGATGACGTTTCACCAGAACGGTAGTGCTGCTGAGAGCCGCTAAACTGGTAGCTTGTCCAGGCGGCGGGAGCACCGTCATCCCAGAATTTCGGCTCGATAGCCCCGGCCGCAGCCTGATCGCGGTATTTTTGCGGGATCACCAGCTTGAGGGTCTGATTATCCTGGTCGTAATCGTAGCGGGCATTATCAATAAAATGGGAGATGTCATCGATTATCGCCGCATCATCCAGATCTTTCATGTCCGGGATCGTGTCGACTTTTACCCCTAATGCACGCAGATCCGCTTTGGTCAGCTCCGGTAACAGGCGCTGCTTATCGTCAGACAAGATCCAACTCACCGTGCGTTTATCCAGAACATCCCGATCCCACATAATGGTCGTCAGAAAGTTTCCCGGCAGTAAGCCATTATCATTGATGAAATTTTTTAGCGTTGAGGTGTTTTCCAGCGGAGTGTCCATCTCAAGGATCCGCAGGTTAAATTCGTCATCTGCACTCACAGGCTGGATCATCGCGAGCAGCGCTAACGCGATTCCCTTCAGAACCTGTTTGTAGAGTGGAGATGACGACATAGGGTACCAGCATTGTGTGTTTAAAGAGCCTGCTTGCGCTGGGAGGTTTGCGCGCCGAAATCGCTAATAGCAGTCCACGTCACGGGCCCGTTTGCAGATTGAGGCACAGAAAAATATTGCTCGCTGAAAGGTGCGACCATCATTGAAATCGCCCCCGGCGTGGTTTTTGTGTCAGTCACAGGGACACTTTTCCCGCCCACGGCCAGCTCGCCAAAGGAGACGTAAAACGGCGTTGGGTTTTTCGCAATGAGCCTGTTACCCTGGCGGAGGAACGTGATTTTTTCATAGGCCTGTAGGGCATCGGCTTCTTTCAAATCAGCAGGGCGCCAGAACAGTTTCAGACGCGTTTTCATCGCGAATTGCAGCGTATTCTTGTCTTTTAAGTCAGGTGATAACGCCGAGACGGATTTCACATTCGCCAGAAATAAAGATTCGCGATCTGCGGGCAGATTTTTTTTATCGCCGGTAAAAATGATGTGCAAAAGGGTCTGACGATTTTCCTGTAATTTATAGACAGGCGGCGTAATGATGAAAGGTGCTTTTGCATCGTTGGGGTAACTCACCCAGCTTTGCACCAGATATCGAGTATGAGGGTCTTTATTTTTGAGTGCTATTTGTACTTCGGATTTATTCGATGGATAAATAATTCGCGTGCCACCGAGAACCACACTTGCCTGTACTGAACAGCAAGAGATAATCAAACATCCACCTAACAATTTTAATAAATAATTCATACTACGTTCCAGAAGGCAGCCCTTTCAGGCTGCCAAAATAGATTTAGCGATAAACAACCTCGAACGTTGCAGATGAGGAGTAGTGACCTGCTGTTGGTTTGTTATCACCAACCTGAATAACTTTCGCGGTGTAATTAAAGACAGATGCTGTGGCGCCAGTGGCATCGTTCGCAACATCGGTACCGGCTTCCGGTTCTGATCCGTTGAAAACCACGTCCCCCTTAGTCCCATTTTCATTACTGACAATGATGCCAACGTTGGTCGCATTGCCAGCGCCGGAAAGATCGTTCTTCAGGCGCTTGTATTCCGCATCCGTTGTGGTGCCGCTGAACTTGAGGTTCAGTTTGGCAACCAGCGGATCACATTTTTTCACTTCAATCTTAAAGGCCTTCGACGTCCCGACCTGACCGTCAGTACCAAAATCAGAAGGATAAGTATCTGCAAATGTGACGGTGGAAGTATTGGACCCCGAGCCATCAACATCAATTTCACAGGTATCCGCCACAATTTTTCCGGCGAAATTTACCGTACCAGAATCGTTCGCTGCAAATACCGGCAGAGAGAGTGCAGCCATAAGCGTGCTGGCCAGCACCGTTGAAACAACATATTTACTCATAACAATATCCTTATATGTGATGATGAAGATATCCATTCTTGATATATACAAAAATGTTGGGAAGTCCTCTAAGGAATATCCTGTGAGGTCAGTAAATTTCTGGAGAGGATTTAATCAGATTATTCTTCATCACGTCTAGATCGCAAAATGATAACACCCGAATAATCGGACACAACTTTCTGTTTTAGATGAAAAAAAGCAAAAATTAATAATTCTACATTTTAAATTTAATAATTTTAAATATAAATGAATGTAAACATAAAAAAAGGCCGCTTAATCATTAAGCGGCCTTTTATTCAGGAAACTAATTAGTTTCCGCCAAACATGTCCTTGATCCAGCCGGCGACACCGTCGCTGTCTTTCTTCTCATTCTGCTGCTGCGGCTGTTGCTGCTGCGGCTGCTGAGGTTGAGAAGACTGATCGAACGGGTTACCTGTCGGTTCTTCTGGCTGACTTTGCTGACACAGCGCATCCGGGTTAGTCGTCCAGACCGGCAGCGTACGCATCCCGCCACCGCAGATAAAGTTGCCCGATGCGTCCACGCCCATATCAACGATATCTTCCGGGGCAACCAGGTTCAGCGGCACCGGAGACTGGTTGGCCAGGTAGCGCTGGTAAATCGACATCGCACCGCTCGCGCCATACAGTTTGGTCGGCTGGTTGTTATCGCGCCCCACCCAGGTGATGACCACTTCACGACCATCAATACCGGCGAACCAGGTATCGACGTTGTTGTTGGTGGTCCCGGTTTTACCCGCCAGATGCAGGCCCGGATACTTCGCTCCCAGCTGACGGCCGGTACCGCGCTGGACAACCTGCTGCATGGTCCACAGCGTCATATAGGCCGCCTGCGCCGGAACTGCGCGCTCAGCCTGCGGGAAGCTCTGATACAGCACGGAGCCATCTTCGGCAATCACCGAACGCAGAGCGGAAAGCGGAGCACGGTTACCGCCGCTGGCGATGGTCTGGAACGCCTGCGCCACTTCGATTGGCGTCAGGTTAAGCGCCCCCAGAATCATCGCTGGCACCGGGTGCAGCTGATCTTTCGGTACCCCCAGCTTCTGCCAGGTGTCGGTAATGGCCGGCAGGCCCAGCGCCATTCCGAGGTTAACCGTTGGCACGTTCATCGAGCGGGTTAACGCATCCACCAGCATGACCTGGCCGCTGAACTGTCTGTCATCGTTCTGCGGTGACCAAACCTGGCCGTTAGGCTGGCGCAGGGAAATTGGCGCATCGGCAATCCAGGTATTCAGGCGATAAAGATTCGGCTGGCTCAGCGCGGTCAGATAGGTCGCCGGTTTTGCCAGTGAACCAATTGAACGACGCGCCTGCATGGCACGGTTATAGCCCGCAAACTGCGGCTCAGCACCGCCCACCATGGCACGAACTTCGCCGGTGTTACGGTCAACCACTACCATCGCGGTTTCCAGATCGCTCAGCTTACGCTGCTTTTTCAGCGCCGGAATACCTTCTACCGCCGCTTTTTCTGCGGCGTCCTGTGCCACGGAGTCAAAGGTGGTAAAGATCTTCACGCCGGAGAGATCTTTCACTTTATCCCCGAGCTTAGACTGCAACTCCTGACGCACCATCTGCATAAAGGCTGGCTGCGGAGAAATCACCCCACCACGCGGCTGAACGCCCAGCGGACGCGCGCTCAGCATGTCGTACAGCTCCTGGTCAATCACCTGCTGTTGTTGCAGCAGACGCAGCACCAGGTTACGACGCTCCAGCGCCAGTTTCGGGTTACGCCACGGGTTGTAGATCGACGCGCCTTTCACCATGCCCACCAGCAGTGCCTGCTGGTCAAGGCTCAGCTCTTCTACCGGACGACCAAAGTAGTACAGGCTCGCCAGCGGGAAGCCGCGGATCTCGTTGTCACCGCTCTGACCGAGGTACACCTCGTTCATGTACAGCTCAAGAATACGATCCTTGCTGTAGCGTGCATCCATCAGCACGGCCATGTACGCTTCATTGGCTTTACGCCAGTAAGAGCGTTCGCTGGAGAGGAACAGGTTTTTCACCAGCTGCTGGGTCAGGGTACTCGCCCCCTGCACCGTACGCCCGGCGGTCAGGTTCGCCAGTACCGCACGACCAATGGAGTAAAGGCTAATACCGTCGTGCTCGTAGAAGTGGCGGTCTTCGGTTGCCAGCAGGGTATCTACCAGCAGATCCGGGAAGCCATTACGCGCCACGAACAGGCGCTGTTCGCCGTTTGCGGACGACAGCATGGTGATGAGGCGCGGATCGAGACGGAAGAAACCGAACTGGCGATCGTTATCCATGTTCTCAATGGTTTCCAGACGATCGCCGTCAAAGGTCAGACGCGCGCGCACCTGCCCTTCTTTACTGTCCGGGAAGTCGAACGGACGGCGGATCATCTCAATGCTTTTCGCCTGGACGGTAAATTCACCCGGACGGGTCATTTTCGTGACCTGACGATACTGCGTGGCTTGCAACAGCTTCACCATCTCGTTCTTGCTGATGGACATGTCCGGCTCAAGGTTCACCATGCGACCGTACACTGCCGCAGGCAATTGCCAGACTTTCCCGTCGATACGGCTGCGGATCTTCTGATCCAGATAAACGCCGTAAATCGCGATCAGGACAACAAAAACAATGAACAGCTTCAGCAGCAACCAGAACCAGCCGCGCTTACCACGAGGCTTACGCCCTTTGCCTTTCCCTTTACGTGGCATCGGTTCTTCATCCTCATAATCGTCTTCATAGTCATCGTCATACTCCTCATCTCTGAGGCGACGACGGCTTACCTTTTCTTTCGCCGGACGCGTCGGCTTTCCCTTACGTCCTATTGGCTCGCGGTCATTCCCCGCCATGCTTTTTCTCCGCAACATTCAGGCGCAAAGGCCAGATTTTCTTATCTTGCACAGGTCAGTGAAAGAAGAAATCTCTCAAAGTTTGTTTCTCCCTCTCCCTGTGGGAGAGGGCCGGGGTGAGGGCATCAGGCCGCACTCCCCTTTTCGATCCATTACGAATATTTCTTCGTGCGCCGTGTCGGCGCGGTATTCGCCGGATCGTCCGGCCAGACGTGTTTGGGATATCGCCCTTTCATCTCTTTCTGCACTTCACGATAGCTCCCCGCCCAGAACGCCCCCAGATCGCGGGTGATCTGCAAGGGACGATGCGCAGGCGAAAGCAGCTCAAGCACTAACGGCACGCGCCCTTCAGCGATGGACGGCGTGGTGGCCTCACCAAACATCTCCTGCATCCGAACCGCCAGCGCCGGCGGATTATCCTCATGATAACGAATGGCAATCCGGCTCCCGGTTGGCACAGTGTAATGCCCAGGCAGTTCACTATCCAGACGTTGACGTAACGACCAGTCCAGTAAATTCTGTAACGCTGCCTTAACATCAAGCGCCTTCAGGGCGCGCAGCGAGTGTACACCGTTCATCTGCGGCAACAGCCATTGTTCAAGCGTCGCGAGCAGCGTCTCATCATCCACCGCAGGCCACCCCTGTTCCGGCAGCCACTTCGCGGCGCAATGCAGGCGAATGCGATACTGTTCGGCCTCCGGCGTCCAGTTCAGTACGCTCAGCCCTTTTTCCCGAATGCCGTTCAGCATCGCCTGGTGTAACTCTTCCTCCGACGGCTTCGCCAGCGGTTTCGTCCCGAGCGTCAGTTTGCCAATCTGGCTACGACGGAACGCCTTCAGCGTGCCCTGGGCATCATCCCATTCCACGATGTCAGATTGCTGAAGCAGCTGCGGGCAGGCACGCGTCAGCGCGTCAATATCCACGGCAACCGCCTGTAAAATACGCGCGTCCGGGGAGTGGCTGCCCTGGAGCAAGAGCGGCGCGATCAGCCATTCGTGACGCGTCAGGGCGTCATCGCTGTCCAGCATCGCGCCCATCCCATTTGCCAGCTGATAGCGACCATCCAGCCCGCGACGGCGAGCGATCCTGTCCGGGAAGGCCTGGGCCAGCAGAGGGATAACTTTATCGCTGTCAGGCGAACCGCCCCGGCAATTCAGGCGTTTACACAGCTGCTGCGCGCGTTGTTGCCAGTTTCCCTGATGGCGAGAAAAGGCCTGTCCCAGATCGCTGCTGCCACCGCGCGGCGGCTCCTCAAGAATAGCCGCCAGTTTTGCCGCCGTGGCAATTTCATCGTCGCCCTGTGCTGCCACCAGCATTGCCGCCAGACGCGGATCGTTGCCCAGCGCCGCCATTTTCTGACCGCGCGCCGTCAGTCGCTCGCCTTCCAGCGCGCCAAGCTGGGTCAGCAGGCTGCGCGCGGCGGAAAGGTTCACGACAGGCGGAGGATTAAGCCAGGTGAGCTGGTCAGGGGCCGGGCAGCCCCACTGCATCAGATCCATCACCAGCCCGGAGAGATCGCTTTGTAAAATCTCAGGCGTGCTCTGCAATGCCGCACGCTCCGCCTGCTCGGCGCTGGTTAAATGCAGGCAAATACCCGGCTCAAGACGCCCTGCTCGCCCTGCGCGCTGCACCATTGAGGCCTGGCTGATGCGCTGCGTCAGTAGCCTGGTCAGCCCGGTACGCGGATCAAAACTGGCCACCCTCTCCTGCGTACTGTCCACCACCAGGCGAATGCCTTCGATGGTCAAACTGGTTTCCGCGATATTGGTTGCCAGCACCACTTTGCGCTGCCCCGCCGGTGCGGGAAGGATCGCCTTGCGCTGGTCAGCCAACGGCAGCGCGCCGTAGAGCGGGCACAGCATAACGTCACTGTTCACCCGGGATGCCAGCTGCTCCTGTACGCGCTGGATTTCGCCTGCGCCGGGTAAAAACAGCAGCAGCGAGCCGGGTTCCTGACGGAGCAATTCGGCGGTGGCGATGGCAACCGCTTCGTCAAAACGCTGATGGGCAGGCAGCGGCTGATAGCGGCGCTCGACCGGGAACGCACGCCCTTCAGAGGAGATCATCGGCGCGTCAGGGAGCGTCTGCCGGAGCCGCTCGTTATCCAGCGTCGCCGACATAATCAGCAACCGAAGGTCGTCGCGCAGCCCCTGCTGAACGTCGAGCAGCAGCGCAAGGGCCAGATCGGCCTGGAGGCTGCGCTCGTGAAATTCATCAAGGATCACCAGCCCGACGCCGGTCAGCTCCGGATCGTTTTGCAGCATACGGGTGAGAATACCTTCGGTGACCACCTCCAGCCGCGTGGACGGTCCAACGCAGGTTTCGGCGCGCATCCGGTACCCTACCGTCTCGCCCGGTTTTTCATTCAGCAGTTCCGCCAGGCGCTGCGCCACATTGCGCGCGGCCAGCCTGCGTGGCTCCAGCAGGATAATTTTCCCGCTGATGCTCCCCTCGCGCAGAATTTGCAGGGGCAGCCAGGTGGATTTACCCGCTCCGGTGGGCGCGCTGAGCAAAACCTGTGGCGCATGTTCTAAGGCTGCGAGAAGCTCAGGAAGGACGACGGCGACGGGCAAAGAGGACACTTACGGCTCCAGAGGGTTAACATTAATCGGCGTACATTGTAGCATCGGCGCATATCATTACCGAGTCTTGCGCATGTCTGAGTCAAAACGGCTATTCTTCGCCATTGAATTACCCACCACGCTTCAACGGCAGATTGTTCGCTGGCGCGCCAGCCACTTCCCCGCGGAAGCGGGCCGCCCCGTCGTCGCCGCCAATATGCACCTGACGTTAGCCTTTCTTGGTGAAGTAAGCGCTGAAAAGCAGCGCGCGTTAAGCGCAATGGCCGGACGCATTTCGCAGCCGGGGTTTACGCTGCATCTTGACGATGCCGGGCAATGGCTGCGCTCTCGGGTGGTCTGGCTGGGGACGCGGCAGCCCCCTCGCGGACTGCTACAGCTCGCCAACATGCTGCGGGCGCAGGCCGCGCGCAGCGGCTGTTATCAGAGCCCGCAGCCGTTTCATCCCCACATTACCCTGCTGCGCGACGCGGGTCAGGCCGTTGCCATCCCGCCACCGGGCTTTCACTGGTCCTTTCAGGTGAATGAATTTGCGCTGTACGAATCTGCCTTTGTACAAGGACGCACCCGCTATACTCCGCTCCAGCGCTGGACGCTGGGCGACACGTTAAGGAATCCTGATGAAGTTTAGCCCTGCACTCCAGCCCGCCACGCTGATCCAGCGTTACAAACGCTTTCTCGCTGACGTGATCACCCCTGAGGGCGAAACGCTCACGCTGCACTGCCCTAACACCGGCGCCATGACCGGTTGCGCCACGCCGGGTGACACGGTCTGGTATTCCACATCAGAAAATACTAAACGCAAATATCCCCATACATGGGAAATGACCGAGACGCAAAGCGGGGCATTTATTTGCGTGAATACCCTGCGCGCAAATCAGCTGGTTAAGGAAGCCCTGACAAATGGAATCCTTCCTGAACTGGTGGGTTACGGCACGCAAAAAAGCGAAGTGAAATATGGCGATGAAGGCAGCAGAATTGATTTTATGTTACAGGCGGAAGACCGCCCTGAGTGCTATATTGAAGTGAAATCAGTGACGTTAGCGGAACAGGAAAACGGCTTCTTTCCGGATGCGGTAACGCTACGTGGCCAGAAGCATCTGCGAGAGCTAATGAGTGTAGCGGCGGCGGGCAAGCGCGCCGTGTTGCTGTTTGCGGTTCTGCATTCAGCCATTGAACGGTTTTCCCCGGCCCGTCATATTGATCCTAAATACGCGCAATTGTTGAATGAGGCACAAAAGCAGGGGGTAGAGATTTTCGCTTATAAAGCGGAACTTTCTGCCGATAATATGACTCTGAGATCCTCTCTTCCCATTGTCTTATAAGGGATTAGACGATTGACTAATAAGTGTTCTGGCCGCGTGCGCAAATACGCTTTTCCTCACAGGGTTGTCAAGTGTTACGTTTAGATAATTGCCATACGGAAAAGCATCTGCTATTTATAGCGACCTGATTTTTCCCCCAACACGGGGATCGATAGTGCGTGTTAAGGAGAAGCAACATGCAAGAAGGGCAAAACCGTAAAACATCGTCCCTGAGTATTCTCGCCATCGCTGGGGTGGAGCCGTATCAAGAGAAGCCGGGCGAAGAGTATATGAACGAAGCCCAGCTGTCGCACTTCAAGCGTATTCTTGAAGCATGGCGTAATCAACTCAGGGATGAAGTCGATCGCACCGTTACACATATGCAGGATGAAGCTGCTAACTTCCCGGACCCGGTCGACCGTGCCGCTCAGGAAGAAGAGTTCAGCCTCGAACTGCGTAACCGTGACCGCGAGCGCAAACTGATCAAAAAGATCGAAAAAACGCTGAAGAAGGTCGAGGACGAAGATTTTGGCTACTGCGAATCCTGCGGTGTTGAAATCGGTATTCGTCGCCTGGAAGCGCGTCCAACAGCCGATCTGTGCATCGACTGTAAAACGCTGGCAGAAATCCGCGAAAAACAGATGGCCGGCTAACGCCTGCCCTCTCACTACTCAGCTAAGGCGGGAGTCTCTCCCGCCTTGTTACCGTTGATATGTCTGAATCTCACTATATCGGGCGCTTTGCGCCATCTCCCTCCGGTAAATTACACTTCGGCTCATTAATTGCCGCGCTCGGCAGCTACCTACAGGCTCGCGCCCGTCAGGGTCAATGGCTGGTCCGCATTGAAGATATCGATCCTCCACGTGAAGTTCCCGGTGCAGCAGAAACTATTCTGCGTCAGCTGGAACATTACGGTCTTCACTGGGACGGCGACATACTCTGGCAGTCTCAACGCCATGATGCCTACCGTGAACGTCTGGCGTGGCTTGCTGAACAGGGCCTTTCCTATAACTGCACCTGCACGCGGGCGCGAATTCAGAGCGTGGGTGGCGTTTACGACGGCCACTGCCGTACGCGGCACAACGGTCCTGAGAATGCTGCCGTGCGGCTGATACAGCGTACTCCAGTGACGCAGTTTACCGACGTACTCTCAGGAACAATTCAGGCGGATGAACGCCTGGCGCGTGAAGATTTTATTATTCACCGTCGTGATGGTTTGTTTGCCTATAACCTGGCGGTGGTTATCGATGACCATTTCCAGGGCGTTACGGAAATCGTGCGCGGGGCGGATCTGGTTGAGCCTACCGTGCGGCAAATATCGCTTTACCAGCAGTTTGGCTGGGCGGTGCCGGATTACATCCATCTGCCGCTGGCAGTCAATGAACGGGGAAATAAGCTATCGAAACAGAATCATGCCCCGGCGCTGCCTGAGGGCGATCCGCGCCCGGTTTTGATCGACGCGCTGCGATTTCTCAACCAGAATGTAACGCAGGAATGGCAGGATCTGAGTCTGGATGAATTGCTGAAAACGGCCATTGCTGACTGGGCGCTTATGGCCGTGCCAAAAATCCAGCATTCTCAAATGCGTTGCGCTGAGCTATGATTAGCCGCTTTTTTGATAACAAAACACACTACGAGGTGTACTATTTTTACCCGAGTCGCTAATTTTTGCCGTAAAGTGCTGAGCCGCGAAGAGAGCATGGCGAACGACGCTATTGCACAGCCACACATGTCGGTCATTCCGCGTGAGCAGCACAATATTTCCCGCAAAGATATCAGTGAAAATGCCCTCAAGGTGCTCTATCGTCTGAATAAAGCAGGCTACGAGGCCTATCTCGTCGGCGGCGGGGTGCGCGATTTACTGCTGGGCAAAAAACCAAAAGATTTCGACGTGACGACCAGCGCCACGCCTGAGCAGGTGCGTAAATTATTCCGCAACTGCCGTCTGGTTGGCCGCCGTTTCCGTCTGGCGCACGTGATGTTTGGACCGGAAATTATTGAAGTGGCGACCTTCCGCGGTCACCACGAAGCGGGCGTTAACGATCGCACGACTTCCCAGCGCGGCCAAAACGGCATGCTGCTGCGTGACAACATCTTCGGCTCTATTGAAGAAGATGCTCAGCGTCGCGATTTCACCATCAACAGCCTTTACTACAGCGTGGCGGATTTTACCGTGCGCGATTACGTCGGCGGTATGCAGGATCTGAAAGACGGTCTGATTCGCCTGATCGGCACGCCGGAAACACGCTATCGCGAAGATCCGGTCCGAATGCTTCGCGCCGTGCGTTTCGCCGCCAAGCTGAACATGCGTATCAGCCCGGAAACCGCAGAGCCGATCCCGCGCCTGGCGACGCTGATCAACGACGTGCCCCCTGCCCGTCTGTTTGAGGAGTCGTTAAAGCTGCTCCAGGCAGGCTACGGGTTTGAAACCTACAACCTGCTGCGTGAGTACAACCTGTTCCAGCCGCTGTTCCCGACCATTACCCGCTACTTCACCGAAAACGGTGACAGCGCAATGGAGCGGATAATTGCGCAGGTGCTGAAGAACACCGATACCCGTATTCATAACGATATGCGCGTGAATCCGGCGTTCCTGTTCGCGGCCATGTTCTGGTATCCGCTGCTGGAAACGGCGCAGCGCATTACCCAGGAGAGCGGTCTCGCCTATTATGATGCGTTCGCGCTGGCGGCAAACGACGTGCTGGACGAAGGCTGTCGCACGCTGGCGATCCCGAAACGTATTACCACGCTGGTGCGTGATATCTGGCAGCTTCAGCTGCGTATGTCCCGCCGTCAGGGTAAACGCGCCTGGAAGCTGATGGAGCATCCTAAGTTCCGCGCCGCGTTCGATCTGCTCTCTCTGCGTGCTGAAGTTGAAAGGAACCCGGAACTACAGCGCCTGGCGCAGTGGTGGGGCGAGTTTCAGGTTTCTGCGCCACCGGAGCAAAAAGATATGCTTACGGATCTGGATGATGAACCGGCACCGCGCCGTCGTCACCGTCGCCCGCGCAAACGCGCACCGCGTCGTGAAGGCACGGCATGACCCTTGCGTATATCGCCATCGGCAGCAATCTGGCCTCTCCGCTGGAGCAGGTTAACGCTGCCGTGCAGGCTCTGGGAGAGATCCCCCAAAGCCGCATCGTCGCGCTGTCCTCATTTTACCGTACGCCGCCGCTTGGCCCGCAGGATCAGCCTGATTATCTGAACGCCGCCGTGGTGCTGGAAACGACCCTTGACGCAGAAACGCTGCTGGATAATACCCAGCGTATTGAGCTACAGCAGGGTCGCGTCCGCAAAGCCGAACGCTGGGGACCGCGCACGCTCGATCTCGATATTATGCTTTTCGGTCATGAGGTGATTAACACCGAACGCCTCACCGTTCCGCATTACGACATGAAAAACCGCGGGTTTATGCTCTGGCCGCTGTTTGAAGTCGCGCCCGATCTCACCTTCCCTGACGGCGCCTCGCTGCAATCCGTTCTGCAAAATCTCAACGCGGATAAACCGGCCCGCTGGTAATCCCGCCTCCGCATCGATTAACCATTCCTTATTTGCGGTTAATCGATTGCCTAAAATCATTGTTCCCTCAAATGTTACTGTTAGAATGCGCAAAGATTCGCTTTTGGGCCATCAGGAAACAGTATGAAACCAACCACCATCTCCTTATTGCAGAAATGCAAACAGGAAAAAAAACGCTTCGCCACTATCACCGCGTATGACTACAGCTTCGCAAAACTGTTTGCCGAAGAAGGGATCAACGTCATGCTGGTCGGAGACTCGTTAGGGATGACGGTACAAGGACATGATTCCACTCTGCCGGTCACGGTCGAGGATATTGCTTACCATACCCGCGCCGTGCGCCGGGGTGCCCCCGCCTGCCTGCTGCTTTCCGATCTGCCGTTTATGGCGTATGCCACCCCGGAGCAGGCCTTCGAAAATGCGGCGACAGTGATGCGCGCCGGCGCCAATATGGTCAAAATCGAAGGCGGCGCCTGGCTGGTCGATACGGTGAAAATGCTCACCGACCGCGCCGTGCCGGTTTGTGGTCATTTGGGGCTGACGCCGCAGTCGGTCAACATCTTTGGCGGATATAAGGTGCAGGGCCGAGGCGATGCGGCGCAGACGCTGTTTGATGATGCCGTGGCGCTGGAAGCTGCGGGCGCGCAGCTGCTGGTGCTGGAGTGTGTGCCGGTTGAGCTGGCTAAGCGTATCACTGAGGCGCTGTCGATTCCGGTGATCGGCATCGGTGCGGGTAACGTCACCGATGGCCAGATTCTGGTCATGCACGACGCCTTCGGGATCACCGGCGGCCATATTCCAAAATTTGCTAAAAATTTCCTGTCAGAAGCAGGCGACATGCGTGCTGCTGTGCGGCAGTATATTGCCGAGGTTGAGTCCGGCGTTTATCCGGGCGAAGAACACAGTTTCCATTAAGGAGTCCAGGTGTGCTAATCATAGAAACCCTGCCGCTGCTGCGTCAGCATATTCGTCGGGCGCGTCAGGAAGGTAAACGTATCGCCCTTGTCCCAACCATGGGCAACCTGCACGACGGCCATATGAAGCTGGTCGATGAAGCGAGAGCCCGGGCAGATATCGTGGTAGTTAGTATCTTCGTTAACCCGATGCAGTTCGATCGCGAAGACGATCTGGCGCGCTACCCACGTACCTTGCAGGAAGATTGCGAGAAGCTCAAAAAACGTCATCCGGATATCGTCTTCGCACCGGCACCCGCTGATGTGTATCCCCAAGGCACCACTGAATCGACCTACGTCGACGTGCCGGGTATTTCGACCATGCTGGAGGGCGCCAGCCGCCCGGGCCATTTCCGTGGCGTCTCCACCATCGTCAGCAAGCTGTTTAACCTGGTGCAGCCGGACATCGCCTGCTTTGGCGAGAAAGATTTCCAGCAGCTGGCGCTGATCCGCAAGATGGTCGCGGATATGGGTTACGACATCGAGATCGTCGGCGTACCGATTGTGCGTGCGAAAGATGGCCTGGCGCTCAGTTCCCGTAACGGCTATCTGACCGCCGAACAGCGTAAAATTGCGCCGGGCTTAAGCAAAGTCATGAATACTATGGCAGAGCAACTGCTGGCAAAAGAGTTAACAGCAGAAGAGATTATCGCCCTGGCTGAACAGGCGCTGAACGAGAAAGGTCTTCGTGCTGACGACGTTCAAATTCGGGATGCCGATACGCTTCTGGCACTTACAGAGACCAGCAAACGTGCGGTAATTCTGGTGGCGGCATGGCTCGGCCAGGCCCGCCTTATCGATAACAAAGTGGTTGAGCTGGCGTAGTTTTTCTACCCGGAAGATGAAAGGTAAACGTAATGATTCGCAAAATGCTGCAAGGTAAACTTCATCGTGTGAAAGTCACTCAGGCCGACCTGCATTATGAAGGCTCCTGCGCGATCGACCAGGATTTTCTCGACGCGGCGGGTATTCTCGAAAACGAAGCCATTGATATCTGGAACGTAAATAACGGCAAACGCTTCTCTACCTACGCCATTGCCGCTGAGCGCGGGTCCAAAATCATCTCCGTCAACGGGGCGGCGGCGCACTGCGCGGACGTAGGCGATATCGTGATTATCGCCAGCTTTGTCATGATGTCTGACGAAGAAGCGCGTCGCTGGCAGCCAAAAGTAGCCTACTTTGAAGGCGACAATGAGATGAAACGTACCGCGAAGGCGATTCCGGTACAGGTTGCCTGATAATATTTATCCCACGACCCATTCCTGCGCATTTATTAAATGAATGGGTCTTTAAAAAGCATTTATAGAATTAATATTCAAACTCTCCCCGCACAACCAGACAATCCCATCACATTGATAACAAATAATTTTAAATTTACTAAACTATTCATTTAGTTTAAATCACGCACAACATCTATATTTCATTGAGATTAACAATATAATTCGCCACGAAATTTAATTTCAAATAAAAGATTTACGGGCACTTATTATTCACTCAACGAATATGGATATTTAAATGATTTCTAAAAAATATGGTTTGGCAATTGCTATGGCAAGCGTATTGGCTGCGGGTTCAGCGGTAGCAGCAGATCCTGACACCGGCACTATTACTTTCCACGGCATGGTTTCTAACAATACTTGCCAGGTCTCCCTTGACCAGAAAATCGATCAGAACGGTAACGATTTTGATGTGACTCTGGACACTGTATTTGTGCGTGATTTCGCAAACGCACTGGGTAGCACCAGCACCCTGGGTGAAAAGAAATTCAGCCTTACACTGACCGGTTGTGATACCGCAACTGTGAAGAAAGCATCTGCACAGTTCTCTTCCTGGGCTGGCTCCTCTTCTACCGAAGGCGGTCTGCTGGTTCCACCAAGCAATGCTCAGGGTTCAGCTAAGAACGTTAACCTGGTGCTGTCAAACGACGGTAACTCAGCTGTCGATCAGATCAAAATTGACCAGACTAACAACTCCCAGAAAGCAACCATCGATGAAACTTCTGGCGCAGGAAACCTGTACTACCGCGTAGCTTACACCCAGGGTCAGGGTTGGGATGCAACAAGTAATCCAGTTTCTGCTGGTACCGTGCAGGCACAGGTTGCCTTCACCATGATTTACGAATAAGAGATTCGAAAACTTTAAATTAAGCAATCCTTCATGATGAATGAGGGATTGCTTGTGTAATTCCAAAAGGAAGTGGAAAAAATGTCTCATTCAGTCTTCATTAAAAGTTTTCAAGCCGTATTGCTCGCAACTGCCGTTTTGGCCACATCGAATGCAAGTGCGGATATTGTTATTTCCGGCACCCGTATTATCTATCCACAGTCATCGAAGGATGTTGTTGTTAATCTCGATAACCATGGAACCAAACCGCTTTTGGTTCAAACCTGGCTTGATGATGGGCGTGATGGCGTAAATCCGGAAGAGTTAAAGCTTCCTTTTATCATTACCCCTCCAGTATCCCGTATTGACCCGAAAAAAGGCCAATCCGTACGTATTACCTACACAGGTACACCTTTACCACAGGATCGTGAATCGCTTTTCTGGTTCAATGTCCTGGAGATTCCACCAAAATCAAAAGCTGCGGATAAAGAGAATCTTAACCAGCTTCAGCTGGCATTCAGAACACGTATTAAATTCTTTTACCGTCCTGACGGGTTAAAAGGCTCGGCAGGTGAAGCAGCTGAGCATTTAACATGGACGCAGAAAAAAGAAGGAAACGCGGTTAAGCTTGTTGCCCATAATAATTCACCGTATAACGTCTCCGTTTCGGCGGTAACCATTAAAGCCAGTCAAAAAACATACGACGTTGATCATAAGGCCGTTCCACCGTTCAGTGATACCACAATGACGGTTAAAGGTTTAGCTTCTGCCGTAAATGGTAAAGTAGAGTTTGATTCTATTAATGACTATGGCGGCACAGACCATCACGAAGCGGGACTAAAATAGAGCACCCTTTAATACATATAATAATTAATAGCATTAACTCTGTGGAGAGCACCCTCTCTGCACTGATTAAGTGGATGTGCCATGTTATTTAAACGTTCTCTTTTATGTCTTACGATAAGTGCAGCATTGCCTTTTTATGCCTGTGCAGAAAATATCACGCCAGCAAAAGATCTGCCTGACAATGAAGAAGAGGTCGAGTTTAACGATCAATTTCTTTTAAATGGCAGCGCTAATATTGATATTAATCGTTTTTCACATGGCAACCCGGTTTTACCGGGGACCTATCGCACTAAGATCAACCTGAACGGTAAACTGAAGTCCACCGTGGAGGTCACGTTTAAAGATAACGGAACACCTCGTGCGACCCCGTGCATAACAAAACTGCTGCTGTCACAATCGGGTGTCGACACCAGCACATTGCCTGACGGACCGGAAGACGATGAAACCTGCGTCGATATTAAAAAATCTTTCGCTGGCGCTACGGTTAGCTATGACAGTGGCAAGCAGGCTATGGATTTTAATTTTCCCCAGATTTATGTGCTGAAACGCCCGGCGGGCTATGTCGATCCATCGTTGTGGGATAACGGGATTCCTGCCGCTCTGCTCTCTTATGACATGAACGGCTGGCGTAGCGAGAACAACGGCAGTACATCAGAAAGTGCATATGTAGGGTTACGCTATGGTCTGAATATGGGGCCATGGCGCCTGCGCTCGCGTGGCAATTTTAACTGGGACAAAGATAGCGGCACAAAATACTCCAGTCAGGATGTCTATTTGCAGCGCGATATTACACCATTGAGTGCCCAGTTTGTCATCGGCGACTCTTACACGCGTGGCGAGGCATTTAACTCTATAAGCCTTCGCGGCGCACGCATGTACAGTGACGATCGCATGTTGCCAATGGGGTCCACAGGCTACGCGCCTGTCATTCGGGGTGTCGCGAACAGTAACGCGAAGGTCAGCGTCACGCAGAGCGGCAATAAGATTTATGAAACCTCGGTGCCACCAGGCGCGTTTGAAATAAACGACCTGAGTACCACAGGTTACGGAAATGATTTACTGGTAACGATTGAAGAAGCGGATGGCAGCAAACGCTCCTTTACCGTACCCTTTTCATCCGTCACGCAGATGCTCCGTCCGGGAGCCTCTCGCTGGGACGTCGGTTTAGGTGAATTAAATGACGATTCACTGATTGATGCGCCTAAAGTGGGTTACGGTACGCTTTACTATGGCCTGAATAATACGTTCACGGGTTATATTGGCGCGCAATATACCGACATGGATTTTTATGCCGGTATTCTCGGCGTGGCAATGAACACCCCTGTTGGTGCGTTTGCATTCGACGTTACGCAATCTTATGCAGATATTGAGGGGCTGGATAAATTAAGCGGGCAAAGTTATCGTTTAACCTACAGCAAAATGATTGAGTCGACGAATACTTCCTTTAACGTTGCGGCTTATCGTTTCTCGACGGAAGACTACCTGACGCTTAACGATGCGGCGCAACTTCAGGACAGTATTAGGCACCAGAAGTACTCAAACCGTAGCTATGACTCAAACGAAGCGCTATATGCAGACTATCAGCGCACCAAAAACCAGGTGCAAATTAGTCTTAACCAACCGCTAACCTCCGGAGAAGACAATTTTGGCTCCCTGTATGTAAGCGGCACCTGGCAGGATTACTGGAACGCGACGGGCTCTACTTCCAATTACAATATTGGGTATAACAATAGCTTCACCTACGGCAGCTACAGCTTGTCATTACAGCGAACCTATGATCAGAACGGCAAGAAAGACGATAGCGTTTATTTAAGCCTAAGCATTCCATTAAGTGTATTCTCAAAAGATAGAGGGAATGCCGGTGGATTCTCCAACATCAATATGGGATTACGTTCCGACCTTAAAGGCGGCACAAGCTTTAACACGTCCGCGGGTGGAAATACGCAAGATAATAAGGTGAGTTATTCCGTTAGCGCCTCGTCAAACAGTGGTAATTATGGTGACCTGAATCAGATAAGCGGCTACGGGTCCTATAACAGTGAATATGGCCCGCTGGGGTTATCTGCCTCTTTTGGTGATGACAACAGTAAACAATATTCTGCCTCCTATAACGGTGGCATGGTCATCCATTCAGGAGGTATTGCATTTGCGCCAGGGAGTATTGGTGACAACGATGCGCTGGCACTGGTCAAAGCGAGTGGTGCGAAAGGCGCCGGTATCGGCTTTGGTAACAGCGAAATAGGCAGTTCCGGCTATGGCATTCTGCCTTATATGTCTGCCTACCGTGAAAACCGCGTATACCTTGATATCAGCACGCTGGAAAACGACGTTGAAATTAAAAACACCAGTGAAATTACGGTTCCCCGCAGTGGTTCCGTTGTGCTGGTTGATTTTGCAACCGATGAAGGTCGTTCATTAATTTTAGAACTTAAGCGCACCGATAACGGATTTATTCCTTTAGGCGCTGATGTTTTAAATGAAAAAAATGAATCTATTGGCACCGTGGGACAGGCGGGGCAAGCCTATGTCCGCGGCGTTGAGGATGAAGGCACGCTTCATGTTGTCTGGGGAAGCGATAAAGACAGTAAATGTGACGTGCATTATAACGTCTCATCACATGCTCAAAAAGTAGGACTTACAACGGTGCTCAGCAATCAAGTGTGCCAGATGTAATTATTCGGGAAAATAGACGAGAGTTTGTATGAAAAAAAATCTTTATAGCCTGTCAGTCGTTGCCGTAACGATGCTGGCGTTATCAGGTTCGGCGCTCGCCGAGGGCACGAATCTCGATGTTAACTTTACGGCCAATATCCGTGAAACCACTTGTGATATGAAACTGATGGGCGGTACGGGTTCCGATACGGATCAAACACTGCTCATTGGTAACGGCGGCCAGGTGCGTCTCGACGATGTCAAAGCTGGCACCGCAAATGCCAATTTCAAAATTGTGATTGTTGAATGCCCGGCCTCTCTGACCTCACTGAAAGCCACGGTAAAAGGAAGCCAATCGGGTTATTTGCTTAGCGGCCTTGTTAATCAAAAACCAAAAGCCGATGGAGGCGCAGATTTCTCTGCTGTTGAAATTGCCAGAGCCAGCGCACCGGAGGCCCCTTTTATCATCAACTCTGACGATGATGCTAAGCGACTGGTCTGGAGTGCAACAGAAATCCAGAATAAAGAAGTTCCTTTAGTAGCCACAATACGTGAAACCAAAGTTAATAGCATGACAGTTGGTGATTTTGAGGCTACTGCGACTTTTGAATTTAGCTACGAGTAATTGGTGCAGGAAAACGGAGCAACATTATGAAATTTAAATCTACTTTTATCGCCCTGTCCGTTTCTGCACTTCTGTATTCGGGAATGGCAAACGCAGCAATTACAGGTACTGACAGTGTTAAATTAACGATAAAATCAAAAATAGTCTCGGGCACGTGTACAGCAAAAGTGCTTAACGGTGCAGGAACTGCGTCCACTGAAATTGCGTTTGGCGACGTATATAAAACCGATCTGGTAAATAAGACTCGTGTCGAGCCGTTAAAAATTGCCTTTACAAACTGCTCTGGTGTAACTAAGGCAACGGTAGCCGCAGCGAGTGGTGCAGGTGGGGGATGCTCGGGTCCGAAAACGGACGGAGATTCTTATTCTGCTGGGTTAGCAACAGGCTTCGAAATCTGGTCAGGAGTTGTAGATACTGGCGTAATGTTGAGTTGCAAAAGGCCTCCGGCGGCACAGGAGGTCACCATTGCTGACGGTGTAGGGGAATTCCCGATGAACTCACGCATTGTGATTGCGAAAGACAGAAATATTGCCGATGTTGGCACAGGTGCCGTTACTGCGCCAGTAACCTTCACAGTCACCTATCAATAATTCCAGGAACCATTATGCAACAATCACCGTTTAATTTACACCAGCCCGGTCTTGTGTTGCTTATCGGTCTGGCTGGTAGCACTCTGCCTGGCGTAAGCCAGGCAGGTTCAGGTATGGATGTAAACCTGACAGCAAACATCGTTAATAATACCTGTCGGCTAAGCGTCGAAAACGGCGGAGAGATCACTTTGCCGACCGTGTCACGAGACTGGTTTTATAACAGCGACAAGAGCGATCGTTTATCGCCAAACGATGATGAAGCTGGAACGCCTTTTACCATCCACGTAGATGACTGCTATGCGAGCAGTACAGAAGGCGCAACGATTAACAAACTAAAATTTAGTTTTGCTCCGCAAAATGGTTTCTGGAGTAATCACAACCAGGTGTTTAAAAACGATGCCACAGCCGGTGCGGCTGAAAATGTGGGTATCGTTATTTTTTCAGATACGTTCAAAACTAACGTCCTGAACAGCGACGGGACATCAAACGTTATTTACGATGTCAGTGGAAGTAGTGAGAACTATATAAAGGATTATGGCTTTTACGCACGTTATCAGAATATTGGAACGATCACCAGCGGCGCTGTGATAAGTAATGTTCTGGTTAATGTCAGCTACGAATAAAGGGATTTAGGATGAAAAAATACCTCACTATATTAGCGTTCGCAGCGTTCGGGCTGTCTGGCGCAGCAAAGGCTAATTTCGAGGAGTGCAAATTTTACGGTAATGATGACTTGCAGATTATGTCTCCAGGTGCACAACCAGTTATCACTCCTCTGCCTGTGGGCACAGTAACAACTCCCATACAGATCAGTAATACGATCATTATGGAAACAACGCCTGCGTTAAAATCTCACTGTGCTGGGGGAAATGACGGTGAAAACACCTATCAGATTACCGACAACTCAATGCTGGCAGGCTACATAGATAACAAAGCCACCTTCCGGACGAATATTCCGGGTATTGTCTATACCCTGGCGATGTATCCCGATGGTAACGGCGTCACCGCGTGGTTCCCGCCCAACGCAGGGTCCTGGTATATGACCGCACCTAATGACGATCACGAAGAGTTGCTTGACGAAAAAACCTGGCATGTGCGCATGGAAATCTATCAAACCAATGGATTTCAGGGTGTTCCTTCGGATGTTAATTTTTTAACGGCCGGTGCAGGCCCGATTGGTCAGATCATTCTGGGCGATCCAAGCGATCCGAAGACATCCGATCACCCTCGTCCCCATGTGAACATGAGCGAGATGTCATTTAGCATGCCTTTAAATCGCCCGACCTGTGTCTTACGTGCGCCCACAACGGTAAATCTTGGTGACTGGTATCCCGCAGAAGTCGAAAACGGGAATACCAGCAAAGTCGAGTTCCATGTTACGGGTACATGTGTAAATACAACCGCTGTTTACTATACGTTATCCTCCACACATACCACCGCAGATAAAAAATATTTTACCAATACCGTCGAGAATACTGGTGGTGTTACTGCGGCAGGAGGCGTCGGCGTCATGATTACGGATTCTGAAAATGATCATTACCCCGTGCCGGCAGACAGTTACCAACGTGTCATTGCTATAGGAGAGGTTGTTGGGGATCCTGTTAGTATTATTGACAGATCACTTTGGGCCAGGTTGGTCAAAACCGGTAGCGATCCGGTAACCGTCGGTGTTTTCGGTACCACCGTGACCATTCAGACCACGTACGAATAACCTACCCCTGCGGCTGATTGCTGATCAGCCGCGACATTGTCTCCAGCGAATCCGTTCTCAGAATATACAGTCGCTTCAGTAAGAACGGATTATCCCCCGGCTTCACCTTCCCCTTCACCGTTGTCACTGCCAGATGAAAACCGGCATCATTCGCGGCTTTAATCGCTTTATTGTCATACCCGCCAAACGGGTACGAAACATACAGCACGCGCGGGTTGAACTGCGCCAGTGCACGCCGTGAGCGTTCAAAATCGAACAGGATCACGTGATAGCTGCGGCTCAATAAGATGGGGTGTTTATACCCATCTACGCGATGCAGGAAGTGGGTGTGAGACTGAATGTCGAACACATCCTGAATAGCCTTAATTTCCTGAACGCTCATAAACTGTAGCGATCGGGGATCCCACTTCTGAGGGTGACCTTTGATTCGGGATGAAATAATAAACGCCGTCGCGTTGAAGCCATACTCTTTCAGCACCGGATACGCGTAGCGGCTCACCGATTTCAGGCCATCATCAAAAGTGATCACCACCGCTTTCGCGGGGAGGTTCATCTTGTTACGCACGTACCCTTCAAGCTGGTACATTGTCAGCGTGGTATAGCCTTGATCGCGTAACCAGGCCATCTGATTATTAAACGCACGTACGCTGGTTGTCGTGGAGGTATGTCGAAAACGGGTGTTCTCTTCATCACGCAGGATATGGTGGTAGGTCAGAACCGGCAGTCCGTTATCTTCCTGTGCATCCAGGCTGCTGATCCACGCCAGACGATTGCCGATGCGAATTTGAAACCAGGTCTGGTTCAGGCGATCTTTCAGCTTATTCAGAATCGGATAGCGAAGATTGGCGCTTAAGGTGCCAAAGGGCGCGCTTCCGCTGCTGGGGGCGTTATACACCGGCGTGTCTTTCCAGGTGATGAGGTTTTGATTGCTGAGCGGCTTGTTCAGATCGCCCAGACTGTCCTCAACGCGTTGCTTACCCTGCACTTTTTCCAGGTGCTCTTTATCAATAAACCCCGTACCGAATCCGAAACGAAATTCATAGTAATCCGCCGCGGCCGGAAAGACGGCGAGGATCTGCCCGGCGCGGACATTGCCCACGTTCACGACGGCATTTCCCACCTGCGCCCAGATGGCCGCATCTTCGGTGGTTTGCATATATTGGGCAGGAAGGCCTTGCTGACTGGTCAGGCTGGCAGACGCACCACCGGAGACCAGTAGCAGAAGGATAAAGATAACGCGCATGAACATGGGATATAAATCGATACGGATAATCAGTCGCCATTGTACCAAAAGCGACATCAATACCAATGTTTAATGCTTATACAGATCGTGAAGCAGAACGAAAGGCGGATTCTTCTGCTGCTGGTGCCACAGGCTGCTCACGCCCGGCGAGCCCTGCGCCACAATGGCGTGACGAAACTCAGCGCTGCTCAACGTTGCGCGCAGCGGATACATCGCTTCGAGTAAAGGCAGGCTGATACCGGAGATTACTTCACAGTTATCATGCTTATGGCTCATTAACGCCGCTGAACGGTAAGGCGCCGCGCCCGATCTGTCGGTGAGAAAAATCACGCCATCACCGGTGTCGGTTTCATGCAGCGCGTCGCACATCATCCGGCTTAGCATATTGGTGCTCAGCCCTCGCCAGTAATTTACCGCACGACATTGCGCCAGAGGGCCAAATCGGGCCTCCAGCTTCAGGAGCATTTCCTGTGCCTCTTCATCGTGGCAGGTGATAACCCATCCCAGCATAACGTCTCTCCTTAGCAGGCGAGTAGTTTATCCAGGTGAAGGTTAGTTTACGGTGATAACTGTCAAAGAAAGTGCCCGGCAAACAGAACGTCGCCGGGCAGAAGATTAGCTACGCAGCCCACGTCCACGCTGGATCAGATACCAGCACAGCAGATAGAACGCCACGATAAATACCGCCAGCACCACAACGGTGGTGAACAGCGGGACATCGGTAATGCCGAGGAAACCAAAGCGGAAGCCGCTGATCATATAGACAATCGGGTTCAGGTGCGACAGCGCCTGCCAGAACGGCGGCAGCAGCGTCAGGGAGTAGAACACCCCGCCCAGATAGGTTAGCGGCGTCAGCACGAAGGTCGGGATCAGGCTGATGTCATCGAACGTTTTGGCGAACACGGCGTTCAGCAAGCCAGCCAGTGAGAACAGGATCGCCGTCAGCAATAGCGTGAGCGCCACGAACAGCCACGAGTGCACCTGGAACGGCACGAAGAACAGCGAAATCGCCGTCACCAGAATACCCACGCACAGCCCGCGCGCCACGCCGCCGCCCACGTAACCGGCGATAATGACGTGCGTCGGCACTGGCGCCACCAGCAGCTCTTCAATGTTGCGCTGGAACTTGGCGCTGAAGAATGAGGACGCCACGTTCGCGTAAGCGTTGGTGATCACTGCCATCATGATCAGGCCCGGCACGATAAACTGCATATAGGTAAAGCCGTGCATCTCACCAATGCGGGAGCCAATCAGGTTGCCGAAAATGATGAAGTAGAGCGTCATGGTGATCACCGGCGGCACCAGGGTTTGCACCCAGATGCGCATAAAGCGGTTAATCTCTTTCGCCCAGATGCTTTTCAGCGCGACCCAGTAAAGATGCGTCATGCCTTGTCTCCTTGTTTATCGTGCACCAGAGAGACAAACAGCTCTTCCAGTCGGTTCGCTTTGTTACGCATGCTTAATACCTGAACGCCCTGCGCGCTCAGCTGGGAGAACACGCTGTTGATTCCCTGCTCGCGCAGCACTTCTACCTCCAGCGTCGAGGTATCGACCAGGCGATAGTTATACCCCTCCAGCTTCGGCAGGGCGCTTTTCGCCGCCAGATCGAGGATAAAGGTCTCTGATTTTAGCTTGGAGAGCAGGTTCTTCATCGAGGTGTTTTCCACCAGCTCGCCGTGCTGAATGATGCCGATGTTGCGGCACAGCATCTCTGCCTCTTCAAGGTAGTGCGTGGTCAGAATGATGGTGGTGCCTTTGTCGTTCAGATCCTTCAGGAAGCCCCACATGGAACGACGCAGTTCAATATCCACGCCAGCGGTCGGTTCATCAAGAATGAGCAGCTTTGGCTCGTGCATCAGCGCGCGAGCAATCATCAGGCGGCGCTTCATCCCCCCGGACAACATCCGCGCGCGCTCGTTACGCTTCTCCCACAGGTCAAGCTGTTTGAGATACTTTTCGCTGCGCTCCAGCGCTTCTTTGCGCTCAACGCCATAGTAACCCGCCTGGTTAACAACAATCTGCTGTACCGTCTCAAACGGATTGAAGTTGAACTCCTGCGGCACCAGCCCCAGCTGGCGCTTGGCGTTGACCACGTCTTTTTGCAGGTCGTAGCCAAACACGCTAACGCGGCCAGACGTTTTATTGACCAGCGAGCTGATAATCCCGATGGTGGTCGATTTTCCCGCCCCGTTCGGCCCCAGAAGCGCGTAGAAATCTCCCGCTTCGACTTTAAGATCTATCCCGCGCAGCGCCTGGACGCCCCCCGGGTAGGTTTTTTTGAGCTGTTCAAGCTCCAGTGCAATCGCCATGAATTCAACTTACCTTAAGTTCTGACACACGTTGTGTGGTTTCATTAAAAGTCGGGTTACCCTATAGTAGCGCAACGCAATCACTTGGTTACAGGTCGCTAACCTCCATGAACGACATAGATACACTCATCAGCAACAATGCACTATGGTCAAAAATGCTGGTGGAGGAAGACCCCGGATTTTTTGGAAAACTGGCACAGGCGCAGAACCCGCGCTTTCTCTGGATTGGATGTTCCGACAGCCGCGTCCCCGCCGAACGTCTGACCGGTCTTGAACCGGGCGAACTGTTTGTTCACCGCAATGTTGCTAACCTCGTTATTCATACCGATCTCAACTGCCTTTCGGTTGTTCAGTATGCCGTTGACGTTCTGGAGGTTGAGCACATCATTATTTGTGGCCACTACGGCTGCGGCGGCGTACAGGCGGCGGTCGAAAATACAGAGCTGGGGTTAATCGATAACTGGCTGCTGCACATCCGTGATATCTGGTTCAAACATAGCTCACTGCTGGGCGAAATGCCGCAGGAGCGCCGTCTCGACACGCTGTGTGAGCTGAACGTGATGGAGCAGGTCTATAACCTGGGCCACTCGACGATTATGCAGTCTGCCTGGAAACGCGGACAGAAGGTCTCCATCCACGGCTGGGCGTACGGTATTCACGACGGCCTGCTACGCAATCTGGAAGTGACCGCCACCAACCGCGAAACGCTGGAACAGCGTTACCGCTCGGGAATTGCCAACCTCAAGCTTAAGCACGTTAACCATAAATAACAAAGCCGGGGGTTTTCACCCTCTCCCTGTGGGAGAGGGCTGGGGTGAGGGCATCAGCCCGCAATTATTCGTCCAGAATCACTACTTTCCCAACATACGGCAGATGGCGATAACGCTGCGCGTAATCAATGCCGTAACCCACCACGAATTCGTCCGGGATGGAGAAACCAACGAACTCCACCGGCACCTGCACTTCACGGCGTTCAGGCTTATCCAGCAGAGTACAAATCGCCAGTGATTTTGGTTCACGCAGGCTCAGGATCTCACGCACTTTAGAGAGCGTGTTGCCGGAGTCGATGATGTCCTCAACAATCAACACATCTTTGCCACGAATATCTTCATCCAGATCTTTCAGGATTTTCACATCACGGGTTGTGGACATGCCGCTGCCGTAGCTGGAGGCGGTCATAAAATCGACCTCGTGCGGCACCTGCACTTCACGGCACAGGTCTGCCATGAACATGAAAGAGCCACGCAACAGACCGACCAGCACCATTTCGCTGCCGCTGTCCTTGTAATGTTCGGTGATTTGACGACCCAGTTCGGCGATACGCGCTTTGATCTCGGCTTCCGGGATCATCACTTCAACAGTATGTTTCATATTACTAACCAAATGATTTTAGTGAAAATCTCTCAATGCGGATGACTCTCGCTCCGGCATCGATACGCAAGCCAGCCATTATACCAGTAAATGGATAAGCCTGGCGTATGAGTTATAAAAAGCAATATTTGTGATTCCGATCACAGTTGTTAATACCTATAATTAATTGCTAGCAAATAATTAACAAAACTGACGAGTACTTTTCTATGGCTGAAACAAAAACTAAACAGCCGCGTCTACTGGTGACATTAACAGCCGCGTTTGCCGCATTCTGCGCGCTGTATTTGTTAATCGGTGGCGTATGGCTGGTCGCGATTGGCGGCTCCTGGTACTACCCGATTGCGGGTCTGGTTATGGTTGGCGTAACCGTCCTGCTTTTACGCAGAAAACAATCTGCTCTGTGGCTGTACGCAGCGTTACTGCTCGCAACCATGATCTGGGGCGTCTGGGAAGTCGGGTTCGACTTCTGGGCGTTGACGCCGCGCAGCGACATTCTGGTCTTCTTCGGTATCTGGCTGATCCTGCCGTTTGTCTGGCGTCGTCTGATCGTCCCTTCCAGTGGCGCCGTGGCCAGTCTGGTCGTTGCCCTTCTGATTAGTGGCGGCATCCTGACCTGGGCCGGTTTTAACGACCCGCAGGAGATCAACGGTACGCTGAACGCGGAATCCACGCCGGCTGCGGCTATTTCGCAGGTGGCGGACGGTGACTGGCCTGCTTATGGTCGTAACCAGGAAGGTCAACGCTACTCCCCGCTGAAGCAGATCAACGCGGACAACGTGAAAAACCTGAAGGAAGCCTGGGTATTCCGTACCGGCGACCTGAAGATGCCAAACGATCCGGGTGAGCTGACCAACGAAGTGACCCCGATTAAAGTGGGCAACATGCTCTACCTGTGTACGGCGCACCAGCGTCTGTTCGCGCTCGACGCGGCTACCGGTAAAGAGAAATGGCACTTTGATCCACAGCTGAACTCCAACCCGTCGTTCCAGCACATTACCTGCCGCGGCGTCTCTTACCACGAAGCGCGCGCCGATAATGCCAGCCCGGAAGTCATTGCCGACTGTCCTCGCCGCATTATGCTGCCAGTGAACGATGGCCGCCTGTTTGCCATTAACGCTGAGACCGGCAAGCTGTGCGAAACCTTCGCCAATAAAGGCATTCTGAATCTTCAGACCAACATGCCGGACACCACGCCGGGCCTGTATGAGCCGACCTCCCCGCCAATCATCACCGATAAAACCATCGTGATTGCCGGTTCGGTAACGGATAACTTCTCTACCCGTGAAACCTCCGGCGTTATCCGTGGTTTCGACGTGAACACCGGTAAACTGCTGTGGGCCTTCGACCCGGGCGCGAAAGATCCTAACGCGATCCCATCGGATGAACACACCTTTACCTTTAACTCACCGAACTCCTGGGCACCGGCAGCGTATGACGCGAAGCTGGACCTGGTCTACCTGCCGATGGGCGTGACCACGCCGGATATCTGGGGCGGTAACCGTACGCCGGAGCAGGAACGTTACGCCAGCTCCATCGTGGCGCTGAACGCAACAACCGGTAAACTGGCATGGAGCTACCAGACCGTTCACCACGATCTGTGGGATATGGATATGCCGTCCCAGCCGACGCTGGCGGACATTACCGTTAACGGTAAAACCGTACCGGTGATTTACGCCCCGGCGAAAACCGGTAACATCTTCGTGCTTGATCGTAGCAACGGTAAGCTGGTTGTTCCTGCGCCGGAAAAACCGGTTCCGCAGGGTGCGGCCAAAGGCGACTACGTCACCAAAACGCAGCCGTTCTCTGACCTGAGCTTCCGTCCGAAGAAAGATCTCAGCGGTGCAGACATGTGGGGTGCCACCATGTTTGACCAGCTGGTATGCCGCGTGATGTTCCACCAGCTGCGCTACGAAGGGATTTTCACCCCGCCGTCAGAGCAGGGTACGCTGGTCTTCCCGGGTAACCTGGGGATGTTCGAATGGGGTGGGATCTCCGTTGACCCTAACCGTCAGGTCGCCATCGCTAACCCAATGGCGCTGCCGTTCGTTTCCCGCCTGATCCCTCGTGGTCCGGGTAACCCAATGGAGCAGCCGAAAGATGCGAAAGGCAGCGGTACCGAAGCCGGTATCCAGCCACAGTATGGCGTTCCTTATGGTGTGACCCTGAATCCGTTCCTGTCTCCGTTTGGTCTGCCGTGTAAACAGCCTGCCTGGGGTTACATCTCCGGTCTGGATCTGAAGACCAACAAGATCGTCTGGAAGAAACGTATTGGTACGCCACAGGACAGCATGCCGTTCCCGATGCCTGTTCCAGTGCCGTTCAATATGGGTATGCCAATGCTGGGTGGTCCAATCTCTACCGCCGGTAACGTGCTGTTCATCGCGGCAACCGCAGATAACTACCTGCGCGCGTACAACATGACCAACGGTGAGAAACTGTGGCAAGGCCGTCTGCCAGCCGGTGGACAGGCAACGCCGATGACCTATGAAGTGAATGGCAAGCAGTACGTTGTCATCTCTGCGGGTGGTCACGGTTCGTTTGGCACGAAGATGGGCGACTATATTGTCGCGTATGCACTGCCTGACGACGCTAAGTAACGAAAAAGCCCGGTGGCGCTAACGCTTACCGGGCCTACGGGTGCCCTATGTAGGCCGGGTAAGGCGAAGCCGCCACCCGGCTTTTTTTATACGGTAAAACCGAGCATCATCCCCGTATCTTCATGCTCCAGCAGATGACAGTGGGCCATATAGGCAAACTCTTTCGGCGCCTCGTGGTCAAACTTCACCAGCACCTCGCTGACGCCGC
The DNA here is from genome assembly GCF_000534415.1 of Enterobacter sp. BIDMC 27. Taxonomy (NCBI): domain Bacteria; kingdom Pseudomonadati; phylum Pseudomonadota; class Gammaproteobacteria; order Enterobacterales; family Enterobacteriaceae; genus Enterobacter; species Enterobacter sp. BIDMC 27. Next base: position 1,681,089 of record NZ_KI973178.1, on the reverse strand, counting down.
CTTCCACCCTCACCGTATCTTTCCAGCCCGCACGATGCGCCTCCGGTGCTTTACCATTTTCAGACAGAATACGGAACTGCGTGCCGTGGATATGGAACGGGTGCAGCATCATGTCGCCTTCGCCTGAAATCACCCAGCGTTCAAACTGCCCTTTCGTGGCGGCGAACATGGGCGTGTTCATATCGAACGCTTTGCCGTTGATGCGGTTGGCGTTGTGGAAATCGAAACCATGGCCGCCGTGATCCATGCCGCCCATTTTACCGTGGTCCATATGCATATGGCCCATCATCTGGCCGTGATGTATTCCCGCCATGGCCTGATTGCCGTACTTCTTCATCAGCGCCTGCATGCCCATCATGTCGAGCATCGGGTCCATAGAAAGCTGAAGTTTACGCTGCGTAAGCCCGTCCAGCGACGGGAGTGCTGGCAGCGTGGTGAGGGTCTCCGGCAGCGTACCGGAGGCGGTGATCTGTAGCGGCTGAATGCGCAGGACCGGATGCGGCTTATCAAACGGCGCAACGGCCATCCCCATCTGGCTGACCGGCAGGGTCACCAGGTCAAACGCTTTGCCATCGCTGATGTCCACCAGCACCTCGAAGCGCTCCCCCATCAGCATCGGCAGCTCGCTCACCTTCACCGGCTCCGGCAGCAGGCCGCCGTCGCTTGCCACCACGTAAAGCGGGCGTTTATCGCTGGTGGCGAAGTTCAGCGAGCGGGCGTTACAGCCGTTAAGCAGACGTAAGCGCAGCCAGCCTTTTGGCGCGGCATGCTGCGGGTAGATCGCGCCGTTGGTCAGGAGTATATCGCCAAACCAGCCTACCGCCGCGCTCATTACGTCCAGCTGATAGTCAATTTGCCCGTCAGCGTTGAATTTTTTGTCCTGCACAATCACCGGGACATCGTCGATTCCCCACTGTTTTGGCAGGCGCAGCAGGCGGCTTTCATCGTCTTCAATCAGCACCAGGCCGGCCAGCCCCATCGCCACCTGATGGCCCGTTTTGCCATGCTGATGCGGGTGGAACCAGCAGGTCGCCGCGCGTTGTTCCGGAGTAAAGGTTACGCTGCGTTTACCACCAGGCCTGATAATGCCCTGAGGCCCTCCATCCACTTCGCCCGGGACTTCCAGCCCGTGCCAGTGCAGCGTGGTCTCTTCCGCAAGCGTGTTATGAATGTCTACCGTCACCGCCTTCCCTTTGCGTAACTGCAACGCCGGGCCGAGCAGATTGCCGTTATAGCCCCACGTCGTGGCGGCGTGCTGACCGAACGTGGTTTTACCGGCCTGCACCACAAGCTGAATGCGGCTGCGGGCATCTGCGGCGAGTAATTCAGGAATGGGTAAAGCCGGTCTGTCGGCGGCAAAAACGGCGCGGCTCCAGAGAGGTAACGCGCTGGCAACCCCCAGTGCGGCAGAAAATTTTAAAAAATCACGACGTTGCATGTGCATTTCCTTATTTCCAGCAGGCGATCTTTTGAGCATAAACCCTCCCCTTACCGGAAGGTCAAGCACGGCGGCAATAATAAAGATCGTCGGCCTGGCATCAAGTATGCTAACGTTAATTTTCCGTGATGCAGTGGTAAAGGCAATGAAGACGTTTTTCAGAACAATTTTGTTCGCCAGCCTGATGGCGATGTGTGCGAACAGTTACGCGCTAAGTGAAAACGAAGCGGAAGATATGGCCGATCTGACGGCAGTTTTTGTTTTTCTGAAAAACGATTGTGGTTACCAGAATTTACCCAATGGGCAAATTCGTCGCGCACTGGTCTTTTTTGCCCAGCAGAACCAATGGGACCTCAGCAACTACGACAGCTTCGACATGAAGGCGCTCGGTGAAGACAGCTACCGTGATTTAAGCGGTATTGGCATTCCCACTGCTAAAAAATGCAAAGCGCTGGCTCGCGATTCACTCAGCCTGCTCGCCTACGTGAAGTAACCTTCCCGACGCCCCTTGTTGACCCGTTAACCGCCTCACGGCGGTGTTGTGTTGCGCCCATCTGCCGGATGTAATGGATGTTAACGAAGGAGGTGCTCCCCATGACCGAAAAAACGGTATGGCAAGAAACGCTGCATGACCAGTTTGGTCAGTATTTTGCCGTGGATAACGTGCTCTATCATGAGAAAACCGATCATCAGGATTTGATAATCTTCGAAAACGCCGCCTTTGGCCGCGTGATGGCGCTGGACGGCGTGGTGCAAACCACCGAGCGCGACGAGTTTATCTATCACGAAATGATGACCCACGTCCCGCTGCTGGCCCACGGCCACGCGAAGGACGTGCTGATTATCGGCGGCGGCGACGGCGCGATGCTGCGTGAAGTCTCTCGCCATCAGAATGTCGAAACCATCACCATGGTGGAAATCGACGCCGGTGTGGTGTCGTTCTGCCGCCAGTATCTGCCCAACCATAATGCCGGCAGCTATGACGATCCGCGGTTTAATCTGGTTATCGATGATGGCGTCAATTTTGTTAACCAGACCACGCAAACGTTTGATGTCATTATCTCTGACTGTACCGACCCTATCGGTCCGGGCGCGTCGCTGTTTACCTCGTCGTTTTACGAAGGCTGCAAGCGCTGCCTGAAGCCTGGCGGAATTTTTGTGGCGCAAAACGGTGTTTGCTTCCTGCAACAGGATGAAGCACTTGATAGCCACCGTAAGCTGAGCACCTATTTTGCTGACGTCAGCTTCTACCAGGCGGCGATCCCCACTTACTACGGCGGGATCATGACCTTTGCCTGGGCGACGGATAACGACGTTCTGCGCCATCTCTCTACCGAGATCGTGCAGGCCCGCTTCCACCAGGCCGGACTCCAGTGCCGCTACTACAACCCGGCGATCCACACCGCAGCCTTTGCGTTGCCTCAATATCTGCAAGACGCGCTGTCCTCAAAGGAGGTGAACTAATTGAAAAAGCTTAAACTGCATGGCTTTAACAATCTGACCAAAAGCCTGAGTTTTTGTATTTACGATATCTGCTACGCCAAAACAGCAGAAGAGCGCGATGGTTACATCGCCTATATCGATGAACTCTACAACGCCAACCGTCTGACCGAGATCCTGACAGAGACCTGCTCGATTATCGGCGCGAACATCCTGAATATCGCGCGCCAGGATTATGAGCCTCAGGGTGCGAGCGTCACCATTCTGGTGAGTGAAGAGCCGGTTGACCCGAAGCTTATCGACAAAACCGAGCACCCCGGCCCGCTGCCGGAAGTGGTAGTCGCCCACCTGGATAAAAGCCACATCTGCGTGCACACCTACCCGGAAAGCCACCCGGAAGGCGGGCTGTGTACCTTCCGCGCGGATATTGAAGTGTCGACCTGCGGCGTGATTTCACCGCTGAATGCGTTGAATTATTTAATCCACCAGCTGGAATCCGATATCGTCACTATTGATTATCGCGTGCGCGGTTTTACCCGTGATATCAACGGCATGAAGCACTTCATTGATCATGAGATCAACTCCATTCAGAACTTCATGTCCGAAGACATGAAGTCGCTGTACGACATGATGGATGTGAACGTCTATCAGGAGAATATCTTCCATACCAAGATGATGCTTAAAGAGTTCGATCTTAAGCACTATATGTTCCATACCAGGCCGGAAGATTTAAGTGACGAAGAGCGTAAGGTCATTACCGACCTGCTCTGGAAAGAGATGCGCGAAATTTACTACGGCCGTAACATTCCGACCGTGTAAACGTGATCCGGAGCAGGGACGCTACGGGGAATTACTTCTGTTTCATAAAATCGCGGTAGGCGTTCAACACGCTCAGGAAGTCTTCCACGCCGCAAAGCGACAGGCTCTCTTCGTCGTAGTAGCTCATCCCCTCTTCCATCTCATCACCCGAGAACTCAAGTTGGTTGGCGCGCACCATCACCTCTTCGCCATCCATCCAGAGCGTGTATTCGTGCCCGGCGCGTTGCCAGGAGCGTTCACTGCCTTTCACCGTTTCCGCCGCCTGTTCGACTTCATCCAGCAGCGCGAGGTTCTCTTTCACCTCTTCGTTAAACCAGTGTCCAACGGCTTCGTGCCCCATCGACATTCGCACTTTCACCACGCCGGTGATGTCGCGCAAAAATTCGTAATCCATAGCGTTTTCCTCTGCAAAGCCATTAGGGTAATTATCGCAGCAGAGAGGAAGAAAAAAAGCGGGAGAGGTGGGAGGAATGAAAATAAAAAACCCACCGACGTTGCGATGGGTTTTGTAGGCCCGGTAAGCGTAGCGCCACCGGGCAATGGGTCAGGTGCGGAGCGGTCTGGCGCCCTCACCCCCAGCCCCTCTCCCACGGGAGAGGGTAGCATTTATACTGCGGTCTGGAAGATCACCCCGTCAGCCTTCTCGGTGTACTGAGAGAGCTGGTCGAAGTTCAGATAACGATAAGTATCCACCGCCGTCTTATCTACCTGAGCCACAAAGGTCTGGTACTCTTCCGGCGTTGGCAGTTTGCCAATCAGCGCCGCAACCGCCGCCAGCTCCGCAGAGGCCAGGTAAACGTTCGCCCCGGTTCCTAAACGGTTAGGGAAGTTACGGGTTGAGGTGGAAACCACCGTCGCACCGTCGGCCACGCGCGCCTGGTTGCCCATACACAGGGAACAGCCAGGGATTTCGATACGCGCCCCGCTCTTACCAAACACGCTGTAGTAGCCCTCTTCGGTCAGCTGCGCCGCATCCATACGGGTTGGCGGCGCCACCCACAGACGGGTCGGCAGCTGGCCTTTGTGGGTATCCAGCAGCTTACCGGCAGCACGGAAGTGGCCGATGTTGGTCATACAGGAGCCGATGAACACTTCGTCGATCTTATCGCCCTGCACGTCAGAGAGCAGACGCGCATCGTCCGGATCGTTAGGCGCACACAGGATTGGCTCTTTGATATCCGCCAGATCGATCTCAATCACCGCCGCGTACTCTGCGTCAGCGTCGGCTTCCAGCAGCTGCGGATCCGCCAGCCATTTTTCCATGCCCTGAATACGACGCTCCAGCGTACGACGGTCGCCGTAGCCTTCCGCTATCATCCACTTCAGCAGCACGATGTTGGAGGTCAGATACTCAATAATCGGCTCTTTGTTCAGCTTGATGGTACAGCCCGCCGCAGAACGCTCGGCAGAGGCATCGGTCAGCTCGAACGCCTGCTCCACTTTCAGATCCGGCAGACCTTCAATTTCCAGAATGCGGCCAGAGAAGATGTTTTTCTTGCCTTTCTTCTCGACGGTCAGCAGACCCTGTTTAATGGCATACAGCGGGATCGCGTGCACCAGATCGCGCAGGGTAATGCCCGGCTGCATTTTACCTTTGAAGCGCACCAGCACCGATTCCGGCATATCCAGCGGCATCACGCCGGTCGCTGCGGCAAACGCCACCAGACCGGAACCCGCCGGGAAGGAGATCCCGATTGGGAAACGGGTATGGGAGTCACCGCCGGTACCGACGGTATCCGGCAGCAGCATGCGGTTCAGCCAGGAGTGGATAACGCCGTCGCCCGGACGCAGGGAGACACCGCCACGGTTCATAATGAAGTCTGGCAGCGTGTGGTGCGTGGTTACGTCAACCGGCTTCGGATACGCCGCGGTGTGGCAGAAGGACTGCATCACCAGATCGGAAGAGAAGCCCAGGCACGCCAGGTCTTTCAGTTCATCACGGGTCATTGGGCCAGTGGTGTCCTGAGACCCCACGGAGGTCATTTTCGGTTCGCAGTACGCGCCAGGACGGATACCGGCGACGCCGCAGGCGCGACCCACCATTTTCTGTGCCAGCGAGAAGCCGCGGTTGCTTTCCGCCACGTCTTTCGCCTGACGGAAAACGTCTGAGTGCGGCAGACCCAGCGCTTCACGCGCTTTGGTGGTCAGGCCACGGCCGATGATCAGCGGAATACGGCCACCGGCACGCACTTCGTCGATCAGCACGTCGGTTTTCAGTTCGAAGCTGGCCAGCAGTTCGTTGGTTTCGTGGTTACGCACTTCACCTTTATACGGGTAAACGTCAATCACGTCGCCCATGTTCAGGTTGCTCACGTCCACTTCAATTGGCAGCGCGCCCGCATCTTCCATGGTGTTGAAGAAGATTGGCGCAATTTTGCCGCCGAGGCACAGGCCGCCGCCGCGCTTGTTCGGCACGTGCGGAATGTCGTCGCCCATGAACCACAGCACGGAGTTGGTGGCGGATTTACGGGAAGAACCGGTACCAACCACGTCACCGACGTAAGCCAGCGGGAAACCTTTTTGTTGCAGGGCTTCGATCTGTTTGATCGGGCCAACCACGCCTGGCTGATCCGGCTCAATGCCTTCACGGGCGTTTTTCAGCATCGCAAGGGCGTGCAGTGGGATATCCGGGCGAGACCATGCATCCGGCGCCGGAGAAAGGTCATCGGTGTTGGTTTCACCGGTCACTTTAAAGACGGTAACGGTAATTTTTTCAGCAAGCTGAGGGCGGTTCAGGAACCATTCGGCATCGGCCCAGGACTGCATCACCTGCTTCGCGTAAACGTTGCCTGCTTTGGCTTTTTCTTCCACATCGTAGAAGTTATCGAACATCAGCAGCGTTGAAGAGAGCGCTTTGGCAGCAATTGGCGCCAGCTTGTCGTTATCCAGCGCGTCAATCAGCGGATGAATGTTATAGCCGCCCTGCATGGTGCCGAGCAGTTCAATCGCTTTTTCAGGAGTAACCAGTGGGGAGGTGGCTTCGCCTTTGGCAACGGCGGCAAGGAATCCGGCTTTTACGTAGGCAGCTTCATCTACGCCAGGCGGTACACGGTTGATCAGCAGATCTAACAGGAATTCTTCTTCGCCCTCAGGCGGGTTCTTCAGCAGCTCGACGAGCGCGGCCATTTGGGTTGCATCTAACGGTTTGGGTACAATTCCCTCGGCGGCACGTTCTGCTACGTGCTTACGGTATTCTTCTAGCACGACGGTTCTCCTCGCTCTCATTGTCATATGCGGCGGGCGTTCTCTTCACGCTCCTGTGAGACAGCAGTTTGTAGGGTAAATGCCCGATACCGCGTCGGGCAGCATAGCAGGATTTCTGCACAGTGTTAATCTGTTTACAAAAAAGCAACATTAAAAAATTTGCTGAATCGTTAAGCATGGTATAGCACCCCGTCACCGGGCCCGAAAGCAGTTCCGTAAGTTTGTCTCCACCCCAGCAACTAGCTGCTGGCCGCTCGCAAGAGCGGCCTTCTGAATGCCCGTCGCCTGCTCAGCCATCCGATATAATTGTGTAATAAATACTCACACTCTTTATCCGGATTCTTCGGAGGTTTTCCCAACAAAAGTTAAAACTGTAAAACACGGGTGAATGATACTCGCGGCAACAGCAACGCCTCACGGCACTGCACTCGTCTCGTTGGAGTCAATCTATGAAGTTGCCTTTTAAACCACATCTTCTTGTTCTGCTTTGCAGTGCGGGGCTGTTTGCCGCCTCGGGCGTCATGTTCGTTAAAAGCCGCGCAACGGAACCCGCTCCCGCACCTGCGCCGGTAGCCCCGCAGCTCCCCGCACCAACAGCACAACCTGCCCCGATGGCGACTCCGGCCTATAGCGCCGCGCAGATCGATCAGTGGACCGCGCCCATTGCGCTCTATCCCGACGCGCTGCTGTCGCAAATTCTGATGGCCTCAACCTATCCGGCGAGCGTGATTCAGGCCGCCCAGTGGTCAAAGGACAACCCTAAAATGCAGGGCGATACCGCCATTCAGGCGGTCAGCGGGCAGCCATGGGATGCCAGCGTGAAATCGCTGGTCGCCTTTCCGCAGTTAATGTCGTTGATGGGAGAAAACCCGTCGTGGGTACAGAGCCTCGGCGACGCCTTTCTGGCCCAGCCAAAGGATGTGATGGATTCCGTGCAGCGTCTGCGCCTGCTCGCGCAGCAGACAGGCACGTTGCAATCCACCCCGCAGCAGACCGTCACCACCGTGAAAAAATCTGCGCCAGCCTCCACCAGTACAGCCGCGACGTCAACGTCGGCTAGTCCGACGGTGATTAAAATTGAGCCAGCCGATCCACAGGTGGTTTATGTCCCTACCTACAACCCTTCCACCGTTTACGGCACGTGGCCAAACGCCAGCTATCCGCCTGTGTATCTGCCCCCGTCTCCCGGCCAGCAGTTTACCAATAGTTTTGTCAGAGGCTTTGGCTATAGCCTCGGCGTAGCCACTACCTATGCGCTGTTCAGTAACATAGACTGGGACGATGACGACGAACATCATCACGATCATGATGACGATCACCACGGCGGTTATTCGCATAACGGCGATAACATTAATATTAATGTTAATAACTTCAATAAGATCACCGGCGAGCACCGTACCGATAATCATCAGGTCTGGCAGCATAATCCGGCCTACCGCAACGGCGTGCCCTACGCCAATAGCCAGCTTGCCAGCCGCTATCATCAGACTTCAGTGCCGAGAGGGCTGAGCGCTACCCGGCAGCAGACGGTCAACCGCGATAGCCAGCGGCAGGCTGCGATGGCGCAGATACAGCAGTCGACGGGCAAAACCCTCACACAGCTACAGCATGGCGACGCGCATTTCCCGCAACATTCAGCGTCCGCGCAGCAGCTGAAGCAGCTCTCTCAGCGCAGCAACTATCGCGGCTACGACAGCGCGCGGCCCCACGCACAACGGATGAATAATACTCTTGCGCAAACCAGACGCCCGACGCAGGTTCAGCATCAGCCGCTGCGGGCAAACGCCCTGAGCGGCAACGACAGCCGCTCGGCCAACTGGCAGGCCCAGCACCAGCGCGGGCTGCAAAGCCGCCAGCAGCTGTCCGAACATCATACCGAACACCGTGAATTCCATCGTCGTTAAGGAAGCCGCTATGAACATGAAACCGATCGGTGGAATGCTGTTGTTGATGGTATCCACCTTCGCCTGCGCCCAGCAATCTTTCTCCACGCCTGAGCAGGCGGCCAATGCCCTGACGAAGGCCATCAGCGAGCAGAATGAGCGCGCGATGGCCGACCTGCTGGGGGATAACTGGCGCGACTATCTGCCACCTGAAGGGGTTGATCCGGAGGCGGTAGCTCGATTCCTGCGTGACTGGAAGATTAACCATCGTACCGAAATCAGCGGCGATATTGCCCATCTGTCAGTTGGCGATAACGGCTGGCAACTCCCCATACCGGTAGTGAAGAAAAAAGAGGGCTGGCAATTTGATATGCAGAAAGCGGCGGATGAGATCCTGACCCGCGAAATCGGCCGCAACGAACTCGCGGCTATCGAAGCGCTGCACGCCTACGTCGACGCACAGCAGAGCTACTACGCCATGAACCACCGCTATGCGCAGAAGATTGTCAGCACGCCAGGGCTAAAAGACGGCCTGTACTGGCCCATCTCGCCGGGCGAAGCGCCAAGCCCGCTGGGTCCCGCCTTCAGCCCGCCGGAGCCGGGTATGGGCTATCACGGCTATCGGTTCCGCATTCTGCCGGATAAAAATGGCTTTGCGATGGTTGCCTGGCCCGTGAGCTATGGTCAGACGGGGGTAATGAGCTTTGTCGTTAACCAGGATGACAAGGTGCATCAGGCAAATCTCGGCAACGATTCGGCACAAAAAGCGCAGGCGCTCGCTGCATACCACCCGGATAAAACCTGGCAGCCTGTCACCCCCTGAACGCGGCGCATAAAAAAAGCGGCCTGAGGCCGCTTTTTTCATCTGAAGAAACTTATTTCTTCTTCGCTTTCGCGTTTGGCAGGTCCGTAATGCTACCTTCAAACACTTCTGCCGCCAGGCCCACGGACTCGTGCAGAGTCGGGTGAGCGTGGATGGTCAGCGCGATGTCTTCCGCGTCACAGCCCATTTCGATAGCCAGACCGATTTCACCCAGCAGCTCGCCGCCGTTGGTACCGACAATCGCACCACCGATCACGCGGTGAGTCTCTTTGTCGAAGATCAGTTTGGTCATACCGTCTGCGCAGTCGGATGCGATAGCACGGCCAGAAGCAGCCCACGGGAAGGTGGCGGTTTCGTAGCTGATGCCTTTCTCTTTCGCTTCTTTCTCAGTCAGACCGACCCATGCAACTTCTGGCTCGGTGTAGGCGATAGATGGGATCACTTTCGGATCGAAGTAGTGCTTCATGCCGGCGATAACTTCAGCGGCAACGTGACCCTCGTGAACACCTTTGTGCGCCAGCATTGGCTGACCGACGATATCGCCGATAGCAAAGATGTGCGGCACGTTGGTGCGCAGCTGTTTGTCAACGCGGATGAAGCCACGGTCGTCCACTTCCACGCCAGCTTTGCCCGCGTCGAGGTTTTTACCGTTCGGCACACGACCGATAGCCACCAGCACGGCGTCGTAACGCTGTGGTTCGGAAGGGGCTTTTTTGCCTTCCATGGAAACGTAAATACCGTCTTCTTTCGCTTCAACGGCAGTCACTTTGGTTTCCAGCATCAGGTTGAATTTCTTGCTGATGCGTTTGGTGAAGACTTTAACGATGTCTTTGTCGGCAGCCGGGATAACCTGGTCGAACATTTCAACCACGTCGATCTCTGAACCCAGCGCATGGTACACGGTACCCATTTCCAGACCGATGATACCGCCGCCCATAACCAGCAGGCGCTTAGGAACGGTTTTCAGCTCCAGCGCATCGGTGGAATCCCACACGCGTGGATCTTCATGTGGAATGAATGGCAGTTCGATTGGGCGAGAGCCTGCCGCGATGATCGCGTTGTCGAAGTTAATCACGGTCTTGCCGTTTTCGCCTTCCACTTCCAGGGTGTTCGCACCGGTGAATTTACCCAGACCGTTTACCACTTTCACTTTACGGCCTTTGGCCATACCCGCCAGACCGCCGGTCAGCTGAGTGATAACTTTCTCTTTCCAGGTACGAATTTTGTCGATGTCGGTTTTCGGCTCGCCGAAGACGATACCGTGTTCAGCCAGCGCTTTGGCTTCTTCGATAACTTTCGCTACGTGCAGCAGCGCTTTAGAAGGGATACAGCCGACGTTCAGACAAACACCGCCGAGGGTGCTGTAACGTTCTACGATGACGGTTTCCAGACCTAAATCCGCGGCGCGAAATGCTGCGGAGTAACCTGCCGGGCCTGCCCCAAGTACTACGACCTGAGTTTTGATTTCTGTGCTCATCATGACCTCTTAATGTATACCCGTCGTCCACCGGGTCGTTCTATCCGCCCGTATTTTACAAAATTGTTAACAATTTTGAAACAACAAACGGCTCACGAATTATCGCTTTCACCAATAACCTCAAAAACCCCATGAGATTATCAGAAAAAAGCCGGCCGACTGGCCGGCTTTTCGATTACATCACCAGGCGGCGAATGTCGCTCAGCATGTTGTTGATGATGGTGATGAAACGCGCACCATCAGCCCCGTCGATCACGCGGTGGTCGAAGGACAGAGAGATTGGCATCATCAGACGCGGCACGAACTCTTTGCCATTCCACACCGGCTCCATCGCGGACTTGGACACACCGAGGATAGCCACTTCCGGCGCGTTCACAATCGGCGCGAAGTGGGTGGTACCCAGGCCGCCGATGCTGGAGATAGTGAAGCAGCCGCCCTGCATTTCGCCGGCAGTCAGCTTACCATCACGCGCTTTTTTGGAGATGGTGGTCAGTTCACGGGACAGCTCAGTGACGCTCTTCTTGTTCACGTCTTTGAAGACCGGAACAACCAGACCATTTGGCGTATCAACCGCAACACCGATGTTGATGTACTTCTTCAGCGTCAGCTTCTGGCCGTCTTCGGACAGGGAGCTGTTGAAGCGAGGCATCTGCTCAAGGGCAGCGGCAACCGCTTTCATGATGAAGACCACTGGAGTGAACTTCACGTCCAGCTTACGCTTCTCAGCTTCGGCGTTCTGCTGTTTACGGAACGCTTCCAGATCGGTGATATCGGTCTTATCGAAGTGGGTAACGTGCGGGATCATTACCCAGTTACGGCTCAGGTTAGCACCCGAGATTTTCTGGATACGGCCCAGTTCCACTTCTTCGATTTCACCGAACTTGCTGAAGTCCACTTTCGGCCATGGCAGCATGCCCGGGATACCGCCACCGGCAGCAGCAGGTGCAGCTTCGGCGCGTTTCACCGCATCTTTCACGTAAGCCTGAACGTCTTCGCGCAGGATACGGCCTTTACGACCAGTGCCCTTCACTTTCGCCAGGTTCACACCGAATTCGCGCGCCAGGCGACGAATCAGCGGAGTCGCGTGGACGTAAGCGTCGTTTTCAGCGAACTCAGATTTTTCTGCTTTAGCAGCAGGGGCAGCAGCCGGTTTAGCAGCCTGAGCCGGTGCAGCAGCCGGTGCCGGAGCAGCCGCGGCAGCTGGAGCGGCGGCAGGTGCTGCGCCTTCCACTTCGAAGACCATGATCAGAGAGCCGGTAGAGACTTTGTCGCCGGTGTTGATTTTGATCTCTTTAACGGTACCGGCGAACGGCGCAGGCACTTCCATAGAAGCTTTGTCGCCTTCAACGGTGATCAGTGACTGTTCAGCGGCAACTTTGTCGCCCACTTTTACCATCACTTCGGTCACTTCAACTTCGTCACCGCCGATGTCCGGTACGTTAACGTCTTTCACGCCGCCAGCAGCCGCTGGTGCAGCAGCCGGAGCCGGAGCAGCTTCCGCTTTCGCTGGAGCCGCAGCGCCTTCAGCGCCCGCCACTTCGAAAATCATGATCAGGGAACCTGTAGACACTTTGTCGCCGGTGTTGATCTTGATCTCTTTAACGGTACCCGCGAACGGTGCCGGCACTTCCATAGAGGCTTTGTCGCCTTCTACGGTGATCAGTGACTGCTCGGCCGCAACGGTATCGCCCACTTTCACCAGGATTTCAGTGACTTCAACTTCGTCACCGCCGATGTCAGGCACGTTCACTTCTTTCGCTGCCGCGGCCGCTGCTGGAGCAGCAGCAGGTGCGGCTTCTTTCTTCTCTTCCTGCGCAGGTGCAGCAGCTGCTGCACCGTCGGCGGAATCGAAAATCATGATCAGTTTACCGGTCTCGGTTTTATCGCCAACAGAGACTTTGATCTCTTTAACGATGCCAGCCTGAGGAGACGGGACTTCCATAGAAGCTTTGTCGCCTTCTACGGTGATCAGCGACTGTTCAGCTTCAACTTTGTCGCCCACTTTGACCAGGATCTCGGTGATTTCAACTTCATCAGCCCCGATGTCCGGTACATTGATTTCGATAGCCATTATTCTTTTACCTCTTACGCCAGACGCGGGTTAACTTTATCTGCATCGATGTTGAATTTGGTGATTGCGTCTGCAACCACTTTCTTATCGATTTCGCCACGTTTAGCCAGTTCGCCCAGTGCTGCTACTACCACGTAGGAAGCATCAACTTCGAAGTGGTGACGCAGGTTTTCGCGGCTGTCAGAACGACCGAAGCCGTCAGTACCCAGTACGCGATAATCATCAGCTGGAACGTAAGTACGAACCTGCTCAGCGAACAGTTTCATATAGTCAGTAGACGCCACCGCTGGCGCGTCGTTCATCACCTGAGCGATGTACGGAACGCGTGGGGTTTCCATTGGGTGCAGCATGTTCCAGCGCTCACAATCCTGGCCATCACGCGCCAGTTCAGTGAAGGAGGTAACAGAGTACACATCGGAACCCACACCGTAGTCTTTCGCCAGGATCTGCGCTGCTTCACGAACGTGACGCAGGATAGAACCGGAGCCCAGCAGCTGAACTTTACCTTTGCTACCTTCGATGGTTTCGAGTTTGTAGATACCTTTACGGATACCTTCCTCGGCACCTGCTGGCATTGCCGGCATGTGGTAGTTTTCGTTCAGGGTGGTGATGTAGTAGTAAATATTCTCTTGCGCTTCACCGTACATGCGCTGCAAGCCGTCATGCATGATGACTGCCACTTCGTACGCGTAAGACGGGTCGTAAGAGATACAGTTAGGGATAGTCAGAGACTGAATGTGGCTGTGACCATCTTCGTGCTGTAGACCTTCACCGTTCAGGGTCGTACGACCAGAAGTACCACCGATCAGGAAGCCGCGAGCCTGCTGGTCGCCTGCCTGCCAGCACAGGTCACCGATACGCTGGAACCCGAACATGGAGTAGTAGATGTAGAACGGGATCATCGGCAGGTTGTTGGTGCTGTAAGAAGTCGCAGCAGCCAGCCAGGATGCGCCTGCACCCAGTTCGTTGATACCTTCCTGAAGGATCTGACCTTTCTCGTCTTCTTTGTAGTATGCAACCTGCTCACGGTCCTGCGGGGTGTACTGCTGACCGTTCGGGCTGTAGATACCGATCTGACGGAACAGACCTTCCATACCGAAAGTACGCGCTTCGTCGGCGATGATTGGAACCAGACGATCTTTGATCGACTTGTTCTTCAGCATCACGTTCAGGGCACGAACGAAAGCGATAGTGGTAGAGATCTCTTTGTTCTGCTCTTCCAGCAGCTGAGAGAAATCTTCCAGCGCTGGCAGTTCCAGCTTCTCGGTGAAGTTAGGCTGACGAGCAGGCAGGTAGCCTTTCAGCGCCTGACGACGTTCGTGCAGGTACTTGTGCTCTTCAGAACCTTCCGGGAAGGTGATGTAAGACAGTTTTTCTACCTGCTCATCGGTCACTGGAACGTTGAAACGGTCGCGGATATAACGCACGCCGTCCATGTTCATTTTCTTAACCTGGTGAGCGATGTTTTTACCTTCTGCGGTATCACCCATGCCGTAACCTTTGATGGTGTGGGCCAGGATCACAGTCGCTTTACCTTTGGTTTCACGCGCTTTTTTCAGTGCAGCGTAAACTTTCTTCGGATCGTGACCACCGCGGTTCAGCGCCCAGATCTGCTCGTCAGTCCAGTCTGCAACCAGGGCTGCGGTTTCAGGATATTTGCCGAAGAAGTGCTCACGAACGTAGGCACCGTCTTTGGATTTGAAGGTCTGGTAGTCGCCGTCAACGGTTTCGTTCATCAACTGGATCAGTTTACCGCTGGTGTCTTTACGCAGCAGCTCATCCCAACGACCGCCCCACATCACTTTGATCACGTTCCAGCCAGCACCTGCGAAGATGCCTTCCAGTTCGTTGATGATCTTGCCGTTACCGGTTACCGGACCATCCAGACGTTGCAGGTTACAGTTGATGATGAAGCACAGGTTGTCCAGCTTCTCACGGGTCGCGATGGTGATCGCGCCTTTAGATTCTGGCTCATCCATTTCACCGTCGCCCAGGAAGGCGTAAACGGTCTGCTCAGAGGTGTCTTTCAGACCACGGTGTTCCAGGTACTTCAGGAATTTAGCCTGATAGATCGCACCGATTGGACCCAGACCCATAGATACGGTCGGGAACTGCCAGAACTCAGGCATCAGTTTAGGGTGCGGGTAAGAAGACAGACCCTTACCGTGAACTTCCTGACGGAAGTTGTTCATCTGCTCTTCAGTCAGACGACCTTCCAGGAAGGCACGTGCATAGATGCCCGGAGAGATGTGGCCCTGGAAGTACACCAGATCGCCGCCATCTTTCTCGTTAGCTGCACGGAAGAAGTGGTTGAAGCACACTTCGTAAATGGTCGCAGAAGACTGGAAGGACGCCATGTGGCCACCCAGTTCCAGGTCCTTCTTGGATGCGCGCAGAACGGTCATGATGGCGTTCCAGCGGATAGCAGAACGGATACGGCGTTCCAGATCCAGATTGCCCGGGTATTCCGGTTCGTCTTCGACGGCAATCGTGTTTACGTAGTTGCTAGCCCCTGCACCTGAAGCCACTTTCACGCCGCCTTTGCGTGCTTCTGAAAGCAGCTGATCAATCAGATACTGAGCGCGCTCAACACCTTCTTCACGGATGACCGATTCGATCGCCTGTAGCCAGTCGCGAGTTTCGATCGGATCCACGTCATTTTGGAGACGTTCTGACATGGGGGTATTCCTTATCTATCTAATACGTTGATTTGTCTGGAACCTGTCCCATTGTATTTTCGCCAGAAAACACAATAAGACAGGTTCTGCGTTTAGTTGCCGCGCTCTAAAAGTACCTGGCGCTTAATCCTTTCGTTGCTGTATGCGGCGTAATGAACGTTCGCGACGCGATTGTTCACGGCTGCGGTCCAGCAAGATTTCCTCAATGAAAGCCAGATGGCGGTGCGACGCTTCGCGCGCCTGCTCCGGTTCCCCGGCCATTATCGCCTCGAATACTCGGGTGCGATGGTTGCTTACCAGCGGGAGCATCTCCCGACGGGCATACAACAATTCAAAATTCTGACGAACGTTCTGGGCCAGCATCGGCTCCATGCAGCGTAGCAGATGGAGGAGCACCACGTTGTGCGCCGCTTCGGTGACGGCAATTTGATACTGGACGACGGCATTGGACTCGGCGTCTAAATCGCCGGACTGCTGTGCCCGTTCAATGGCCTGATGCAGCTCGCGAATACGTACGCGGTCTTCATCAGTGCTGCGAAGGGCGGCGTAATAAGCCGCGATACCTTCCAGCGCGTGACGGGTCTCAAGCAGATCAAACTGGGATTCTGGGTGGTCAGAGAGAAGTTCTACCAGCGGGTCGCTGAAGCTCTGCCACAGGCTGTTTTGCACAAAGGTTCCGCCACCCTGGCGACGGAGCAACAGGCCCTTTGCTTCGAGACGTTGAATCGCCTCACGCAGAGAGGGGCGTGAAACGTCGAACTGTTTTGCCAGCTCGCGTTCTGGCGGGAGCTTCTCGCCCGGGCGCAGTGTCCCTTCGAGAATTAAAAACTCCAGCTGCTGCTCAATCACATCGGAAAGTTTTGGTTGGCGAATTTTGCTGTAGGCCATATTCCCTGTCTTACGCCTTTTTGCCCGGAGTCAATTGGTCTTACCAATTTCATGTTCGTATCGCTAAAGTAACAAAGTATTCACCTTCTGTCCATATTGGTTTTGATTGAAATCAGTAAACCCGGCACATTTTAACAACCTTACAGAACTAACGTTTCAGGAATGTAACTTTGCACAAATGAAATGGTTACTACCAAAGAGGCAGTTTTAACCATAATGAAACGAGGGTTTTTGCAATCTGAAGCGATTCAACAAAGCAAAAAATGAAAATTCGCCCTCTTCTGACGCATTTCTATTCTATAGGTTGGGGTATGAGGGGTTAACGTACCGATTTACAATTGGTTTCTTTTTATTCAAGTCGTCTTCATCCCTTCATAAAGCAGGTGCATTCGCTGGCACTTACCACTATTCTTGCGCTAACGGAAGCCATCTCCGCTTTTTTCGGTATCGTTAACCGTAAAGAAATAAATACAGAATATGGACTTTCATAATTACACACGCACAGCGTGAACATAACAACCACACACGAGGTTTCAAATGGAAGCTCAACAGCATGGCGATCAGCTAAAGCGCGGCCTTAAAAACCGCCATATACAGCTCATCGCCCTGGGCGGTGCTATTGGTACTGGCCTGTTTCTGGGCAGTGCATCGGTTATCCAGTCGGCCGGTCCGGGCATTATTCTGGGGTACGCGATTGCGGGTTTTATTGCATTTCTGATTATGCGCCAGTTAGGTGAAATGGTTGTTGAGGAGCCGGTCGCAGGCTCATTCAGCCACTTCGCCTATAAATACTGGGGCAGCTTCGCAGGTTTCGCCTCGGGGTGGAACTACTGGGTTCTGTACGTTCTGGTTGCCATGGCCGAGCTGACCGCCGTTGGGAAATACATTCAGTTCTGGTACCCGGAGATCCCCACCTGGGCGTCTGCGGCGGCCTTCTTCGTCATTATCAATGCCATTAACCTGACCAACGTAAAAGTGTTTGGTGAGATGGAGTTCTGGTTTGCCATCATCAAAGTGATTGCCGTTGTAGCGATGATCATCTTCGGCGGCTGGCTGCTGTTCAGCGGCAACGGCGGTCCGCAGGCCACCGTGCGCAACCTTTGGGAGCAAGGCGGGTTCCTGCCGCACGGCATGACCGGTCTGGTGATGATGATGGCAATAATTATGTTCTCCTTCGGCGGTCTGGAGCTGGTGGGCATCACCGCCGCGGAAGCCGACAACCCGGAGCAGAGCATTCCGAAAGCCACTAACCAGGTTATCTACCGTATTCTGATCTTCTATGTGGGCTCCCTGGCGGTCCTGCTCTCCCTGCTGCCATGGACGCGCGTGACGGCGGATACCAGCCCGTTTGTGCTCATCTTCCACGAGCTGGGCGACACCTTCGTGGCGAACGCGCTCAACGTCGTGGTGCTGACCGCCGCGCTCTCCGTTTATAACAGCTGCGTTTACTGCAACAGCCGTATGCTGTTCGGCCTGGCGCAACAGGGCAACGCACCGAAAGCGCTGCTTACCGTTGATAAGCGTGGCGTACCGGTTAATACCATCATCGTGTCGGCGGTCGTGACGGCGCTGTGCGTTCTGATTAACTACCTGGCACCGGAATCTGCCTTCGGTCTGCTGATGGCGCTGGTGGTTTCCGCGCTGGTGATTAACTGGGCGATGATTAGCCTCGCGCACATCAAGTTCCGCCGCGCCAAGCACCAGCAGGGCGTAACCACGCGCTTCCCTGCCCTGCTCTATCCGCTGGGGAACTGGGTTTGCCTGCTGTTCATGGCAGCTGTGCTGGTCATCATGCTCATCACCCCAGGCATGGCGATTTCCGTCTACCTGATCCCGGTCTGGATTGCGATCCTCGGCGTGGGTTATATGGTGAAACAGAAAAATGCCAAAACGGTGAAAGCGCACTAAGTGTTTTCTCGCTGTACTCGCGGTTGCGGGTACAGCGTCTTGTTACCTTCCTCACAAATTCGCGCCCACAGCAAAATCCTCCATATCACCGCCTTTATATTGCAACGCATATATTCGTTTGCCAGCGAATAATTCTCTCCATACCGAAACCCGGAGAGCTGTCGATGAATAACAACAAACTGTCAGTAAAAGAAAAGATCGGCTATGGCATGGGTGACGCCGGATGCAACATTATCTTTGGCGCCATCATGTTATTTGTTAACTACTTTTATACGGATATTTTTGGTCTGGCTCCTGCACTGGTTGGCGTTTTACTCCTGTCCGTACGCGTCATTGATGCCGTCACGGACCCAATTATGGGCGCGATTGCCGACCGTACCCGCAGCAAATATGGCCGGTTTCGTCCATGGCTGCTGTGGATTGCCTTCCCCTATGCGCTGTTCAGCATTCTGATGTTCACCACGCCGGAGTGGAGCTATAACAGCAAAGTAATCTATGCCTTTGTCACCTACTTCCTGCTGTCGCTGACCTATACCGCCATCAACATTCCGTACTGCTCGCTCGGCGGCGTGATCACCAACGACCCGAAAGAGCGCGTTGCCTGCCAGTCCTACCGTTTTGTTATGGTTGGTATCGCCACGCTGCTGCTGTCGCTGACGCTCCTGCCGATGGCCGACTGGTTCGGGGGAGATGACAAAGCCAAAGGCTACCAGATGGCAATGACCGTGCTGGCGCTGATTGGAACCTGTATGTTCCTGTTCTGCTTCGCCACCGTGCGGGAGCGCGTGCGTCCGGCAGTGCAAACCCATGACGAACTGAAAAACGACCTGAAAGACGTGTGGAAGAATGACCAGTGGGTGCGGATCCTGCTGTTAACCCTGTGCAACGTCTGCCCTGGCTTTATCCGCATGGCGGCCACCATGTATTACGTCACCTGGGTCATGGGGCAAAGCACCCATTTCGCCACGCTGTTTATCAGCCTGGGCGTGGTCGGCATGATGTTCGGCAGTATGCTGGCGAAAGTGCTGACCGACCGCTGGTGTAAGCTGAAGGTCTTCTTCTGGACCAACATCGTGCTGGCGATTTTCTCCTGCGCCTTTTACTTCTTCGACCCGAAAGCGACGACAACCATTGTCGTGCTCTACGTCCTGCTGAACATCCTGCACCAGATCCCGTCACCGCTGCACTGGTCGCTGATGGCCGACGTGGACGACTACGGTGAATGGAAAACCGGGAAACGCATCACCGGGATCAGCTTCTCCGGCAACATCTTCTTCCTGAAGCTGGGTCTGGCGATTGCCGGGGCAATGGTCGGCTTCCTGCTCTCCTGGTACGGCTACGACGCGGGCGCAAAAGCGCAGAGCGCGGATGCCATCAACGGGATCGTGCTGCTGTTTACCATCATTCCCGGCATTGGATACTTAATTACCGCGGGCGTAGTACGTCTGCTGAAAGTGGACCGTGAGACCATGAAGCAGATCCAGTCCGATCTGGAAAAGCGTCGCACCAACTATCGCGAGCTGAACGATTATCAGGAACTCAAAGCCGCTGAGACTAAATAAGGAAAGCCGAATGCAAACCTGGCCAAACCCGTTTATTGAACAACGCGCCGACCCGTATATCCTGCGTCACGATGGGCAATATTACTTTATCGCCTCCGTGCCGGAGTACGATCGGCTGGCGATCCGCCGCGCGGACTCGCTGGAAGGTTTACGCGATGCCGAAGAGGTGATTGTCTGGCGCAAGCCCGACACCGGCCCGATGAGCCAGCTGATCTGGGCACCGGAACTGCATCATATCGACGGCAGGTGGTACATCTATTTTGCCGCCACGCATACCCAGGCGCTTGATCAGCTCGGGATGTTCCAGCATCGCATGTTTGCCATTGAACGCGCAGACGGCGATCCGCTCACCGGTACGTGGGTGGAAAAAGGGCAAATCAAAACCCCGTTTGACACCTTCGCGCTGGATGCCACCACCTTTGTTCATCAGGGTAAACGCTGGTATCTGTGGGCGCAAAAAGCCCCGGACATTTCCGGTAACTCCAATCTTTACCTGTGTGAAATGGAAAATCCGTGGACGCTGAAAGGCGAGCCGGTGATGCTCAGTAAACCGGAATATGACTGGGAGTGCCGTGGGTTCTGGGTCAACGAAGGCCCGGCGGTGCTGTTCCATGGCGATAAGCTGTTTATCAGCTATTCCGCCAGCGCCACCGACGAGAACTACTGCATGGGATTACTGTGGGTAGACCTGAATGCCGATCCGCAAAACCCGGCTAACTGGCATAAATCCCCGCGCCCGGTGTTCGTCACCAGCTACGAAAACCGTCAGTATGGGCCAGGCCATAACAGCTTTACGCAGACGCCGGAAGGCGAAGATGTGCTGGTCTACCACGCGCGAAACTACACTGAAATTGAAGGCGATCCGCTTTACGATCCCAATCGCCATACTCGCCTGAAACTCGTCCGCTGGAACGAAAACGGGATGCCTGACTTCGGCATCCCGCCTGCGGATACGCCGTAACAGCTTCGGCGCGCTGGCTTAGACCAGCGTGCCGTAAATCGTCAGCAGCGCCACAATCACCACCACCACAAAGGATGTTTTCTTCGCCATCGAGACGGCAGCTTTTGGCGTTGCGACTTTGTCCGTGTGCGGCTCACGCGCCAGCGAGAACTGTGCCAGTCGGGTTAAAACCTGATACTGCGAGGTATGGCGGTCTGCAAGGGAGACAAACCACGCGGGCAGCGCCTTTTCACCGTGACCGATGAGGGCATAGACCACGCCTACCAGACGCACCGGAAGCCAGTCGAGCACGTGCAGGATGGCATCAATGCCGGACTGTAGACGTTCATGCGGCGTAAGATAGCGGGCAAGCCAGGTCTGCCAGGCGCGCAGGAACGCATAACCCATCAGCAGAACCGGCCCCCAGGGTCCGCCCACCACGAACCAGAACAGCGGCGCCAGGTAGTAACGGAAGTTAATCCACAGCAGCGCGTTTTGCAGCTCCCGCAGAAACTCGCGTTCATCGCAATCCGGCGGTACGCCGTGGATCATCGTCAACTCGCTCGCCATCGCGCCGCGCGCGTGGGCATCATCCCGGGAAGCGGCTTTCAGATACGCGTGATAGTGCAAACGCACCTTGCCCGCGCCAATACACAGCACGCCGAGCAGGATCCACACCACCAGCAGCGGCACGTTGAAAAAGAGGCCGTAAAGCGAGCGCAGCAACAGGAACGTAATCGCCATCACGCCTGCCGCCATCAGCAACGTGCGCAGCATGGAAAAATGCCTGATGCGGCGGAATAACACCTCCAGCCGATGATCCAGATGCCAGTGCTCGCCGAGCTTAAACAGGCGTTCAGCGATCATAACCAGCAGCATGGTAAACAACGTCATGTTATCTCCTTATCTGACGACGTGGTAAGCATGGCGTGAAACCGGGACCAGTCAAACGCCGGGCCGGGGTCGGTTTTTCTTTCGGGGGCGATGTCGCTGTGCCCTGTAATATTGTCTGCAATGGCGGGATAGCGCCCGATTAACGTTTGCGTTACAGCAACCAGTTTCTCATATTGCGCATCGGTGTAAGGCGTGGTGTCCGTTCCTTCCAGTTCAATTCCAATGGAGAAATCATTGCACCGCTCGCGCCCCTGATACATCGACACGCCGGCATGCCAGGCTCGCTTATCAAAAGGAACATACTGAACCACTTCGCCATCACGACGGATCAGACAGTGCGCCGATACGCGCAGATGCGCAATCTCAGCAAAGAAGGGGTGGACATCGGGATCTATCGTTCCAGTGAATAACGCATCGATCCACGGACCGCCAAACTCACCCGGCGGGAGACTAATATTGTGAACCACCAGCAGTGTGGGCTTTTCATCCTCCGGGCGGCAGTCGTGGTGCGGCGACGGTACATGCCGCGCGTCCACCAGCCATCCGTTTTCTAACAACATGCTGGAACTCCTTATCTATGGTGCTGTTACTCGGTTCAGAGTAGCATGTTTCAATATTATGATTCGTTACCAATTTGGAGTTTTATCATGCCGCCTCGCCGCTATAACCCCGACCACCGACGTGACGCGCTTCTGGAACGTATTAATAGTGATATCCCGGCAAGCGTTGCCCATGCCCTGAAAGAAGATCTCGGCGGCGACGTCAGCGCCGATAACGATATTACCGCCCAATTGTTGCCAAAAGAGACACGCTCGCATGCGGTGATCATCACCCGCGAAGCGGGGGTTTTCTGCGGCAAACGCTGGGTTGAAGAGGTCTTTACCCAGCTGGCAGGCGACGAGGTGCAGGTAACATGGCACGTTGAAGACGGTGATGCGGTCACGGCGAATCAGCCACTGTTCGAGCTGGACGGCCCGTCCCGCGTCTTGCTGACCGGCGAACGCACCGCGCTCAATTTTGTGCAAACGCTCTCTGGCGTTGCCAGTGAAGTACGCCGCTACGTTGACCTGCTGGCAGGCACCCGCACGCAGCTGCTGGATACCCGTAAAACCCTGCCGGGCCTGCGCACCGCGCTGAAATACGCGGTACTCTGCGGTGGCGGCGCCAACCATCGTCTGGGGCTCTCCGATGCCTTCCTGATCAAAGAGAACCACATTATTGCCTCTGGCTCGGTGCGTCAGGCCGTGGAAAAGGCCTTCTGGCTGCATCCGGATGTGCCGGTCGAAGTGGAAGTGGAAACGCTGGAGGAGCTGGACGAGGCCATTAAAGCGGGGGCTGACATCATCATGCTCGATAACTTTGACACGGAGCAGATGCGTGAAGCGGTCAAACGCACAAACGGCCAGGCGCAGCTTGAGGTGTCCGGCAACGTGACGTTCGACACCATCCGCGAATTTGCTGAAACCGGCGTCGATTACATCTCCGTTGGCGCCCTGACCAAGCACGTCCGCGCCCTCGACCTCTCGATGCGCTTCAAATAAATTATCCTCCCCTCTCCGCCCGGAGAGGGGAAATACGAAACCGCTCGCAATTACGCTGTCCTTCTCTGCAACACTGAATCATTTCCCTGAAAGCCCCTTCACGTTCACGCTTTTGTCCCTCGTTTCTGCATGCTGGCACTGCCACAGTAGCGCCACTTAACGTAAGGAGCAGACATGAACAGACAACAAGGATTTACCCTGATTGAGCTAATGGTGGTCATTGGCATTATTGCCATCCTGAGCGCCATTGGCGTTCCGGCCTATCAGAACTACCTGCTAAAAGCGGCGCTCACCGATATGCTGCAAACGTTCATCCCCTACCGCACCGCCATTGAGCTTTGCGCCCTGGATCGTGGTGGTGTGGATAGCTGCGACGCAGGCACCAATGGCATCCCCTCCCCGACAACCACACGTTACGTTTCAGCGATGAGCGTGGCAAAGGGGGCCGTATCGTTAACAGGGCAGGAAAGCCTTAACGGACTTGAAGTGCTCATGACACCGATCTGGAGCGACGGTAACGGTATGACGGGCTGGACGCGTGACTGCAAAATTGCGTCCGACACGGCGCTCAGACAAGCCTGTGAAGATGTTTTCCGCTTCGACAACAACTGACAGGAGTGGACAATGAATACCGAACAGCTAATGACGCTCTGTCAGCGCCATCACGCACTGCTACTCGCAAGCGACACCGATATGATCAGCATTGCGGTGGTGGGTAATCCTGCCTCTGAGCTGATGGAAGCGTTACGCTTCGCCACGCAGAAGCGTATTGATATTGAGTGCTGGACGGCAGAACGGATGGAAAAACGGCTTCAGTCCGTCTCATCATCACACCTGCCGGGCATAGCGCCAAACTCAGCCGCTGACGTGCTCAGTACAACCTTGCAGCAGGCAGTAAACCAGCGGGCTTCTGACATCCATATTGAACCGACGGAGCACGGCTACCAGATCCGTTTGCGAATCGACGGTGTTCTCTACCCGCAACTGCCGATCTCTGCCGCCCTCGGGACGACGCTTGCCGCACGTCTGAAGGTGCTGGGTCAACTGGATATTGCGGAGCGCCGCCTGCCGCAGGACGGCCAGTTTACGGTGGAGCTGGCAAGCGTCCCCGTCTCTTTTCGTATCGCAACCCTTCCCTGTAGTGGTGGAGAAAAAATCGTGCTTCGTCTGCTTCACCAGGTACAGCAGGCACTGGAGCTTGAACAGCTGGGGATGAGCGCAGATCAGCAGGCCCGTTTTGCCGGGGCGCTTAACAGCCCTCAGGGGTTGATTCTGGTCACCGGCCCGACCGGTAGCGGGAAAACAGTGACGCTGTACAGCGCGTTACAGGCGCGAAATACCCCTGACGTCAATATTTGCAGCGTGGAAGATCCCGTTGAAATCCCGCTTGCAGGCTTAAACCAGACGCAGATTAATCCGCGTGCGGGGCTGACCTTCCAGAGCGTGCTGCGTGCCCTGCTCAGGCAGGATCCTGACATCATTATGGTGGGTGAAATTCGTGACGGCGAAACGGCAGAAATTGCCATTAAGGCGGCGCAAACCGGGCATCTGGTGCTGTCCACCCTGCATACTAACTCAACGACTGAAACGCTGGTACGGCTGCAACAGATGGGCGTCGCGCGCTGGATGATCTCTTCGGCGCTCTCGATGGTGATTGCCCAGCGACTGGTGCGCCGTTTATGTCCGTACTGCCGACAGGAAGCCAGCCGCCACACCGAATTACCCCGCACGCTGTGGCCCCGGCCGCTTCCTCGCTGGCAACCCACCGGCTGCGATCGCTGCTACCACGGTTTTTATGGTCGCGTAGCCATTTTTGAAGTGCTCGTCATCGACGACACGCTGCGGCAGGCCATCGCCAGCGGAGCAAGCACGGAGGTGATTGGGTCCAGCGCTCGTCAGGCGGGAATGACCTCTTTGTTTGAGCATGGCTGCATGGCCGTAGAGCAAGGGCTGACCACGCTCGAAGAGCTGTTGCGCGTCCTGGGAATGCCCGATGGCTGCTAATTCGCTCTGGCGCTGGCGTGCCCTGAACACCGAGGGGGAGGTGCAAACCGGCACCCTCTGGGCCATCGACCGTGACGCAGCTTACACGGCTCTGGTGCTTAAACAACTGCACCCGCTGGCGCTAAAACGCTGTCAGCAGCGCCAGCGATGGCAGGTGCAGCACTGCTACGATATTTTTCGCCAGCTCGCCACGCTGCTACAGGCTGGACTCACGCTATCCCAAAGCCTGCACATGCTGGCGGAACAGCATCCTTTGCAGCACTGGCAGGCGCTGCTGCACAGTCTTGCTGATGACCTGAGCGAAGGTTGCGCCCTGTCAGAGACCATGAAGAAATGGTCAGAGGTGTTTAGCCCTCTTTATGTCTCAATGGTGAAGACGGGTGAGCTGACGGGTAAGCTCGAAGCCTGCTGCCGTCAGCTTGCGCAGCAACAAAAATCCCAGCAGCAGCTCAGTGCGAAGGTGAAGAAAGCGCTGCGCTATCCGCTGATCATCCTGACGCTGGCCGTTTTCGTGGTGCTGGCGATGGTCACGCTGGTTTTGCCTGAGTTTGCTGCAATCTACAAAACGTTCAACACCCCGCTCCCTTTGCTCACGCAGGCAGTCATAGGGCTGGCGGCCTTGGTTCAGGCGCATATCCTCACCCTTTTGACCCTGCTCGTGGCAATGGTTGTCATCGCCTGTAAGCTGCGGCGGCATCCACGCTGGCAGTATGTTTTGTTACACGTACCGGTTATGGGCACGCTGACGCGCGGGCAAAAACTGGGACAGATTTTTACCGTGCTGTCATTAACCCAGCAGGCCGGAATTGCCTTTTTACAAGGACTGGAGAGTGTGGAGGAGACCGTTGAGAGGGGCTACTGGCAGGAGAAACTCCGTGAGATACGCAGCGATATCGAACAGGGGATGCCCGTGTGGTCCTCCTTCCAGAAGGCCTCTGTTTTTACGCCACTGTGTATTCAGCTCATTCGCACCGGAGAAGTGTCGGGTTCACTGGATGTGATGCTGATGAATCTGGCCCGCCACCATACGGAACAGACATTTCAGCAGGCAGACAATCTGGCGGCGCTTCTTGAGCCTTTGCTACTGGTCGTGACGGGTCTGATTATTGGCACGCTGGTGGTGGCAATGTATTTGCCGATTTTCCATCTGGGGGATGCAATGAGCGCGGGGTAACGCTGGCGCACGGACGCGCGCCAGCCGTAGCCGTCAGAGGCTATTGAATACGCGGTTTTCCTGCTCCTGAACGCGGATAAACGTCGTGCGTTTCGTCAGCTCTTTCAGGCGGGAAGCACCAACGTAGGTGCAGGCAGAACGCAGACCGCCGAGGATATCGCGCGCCGTGTTTTCGACCGGACCACGCAGTGGCAGCTTAACGGTTTTGCCTTCCGCCGCACGGTATTTCGCGACACCGCCCACGTGACGGGTCATCGCGGATTCAGAGCTCATTCCGTAGAACAGCATGAATTTCTCGCCGTTCTCTTCTACCACGGTACCGCCGCTCTCTTCGTGGCCAGCCAGCATGCCGCCGAGCATCACGAAATCCGCGCCGCCGCCGAAGGCTTTCGCGACATCGCCTGGCATGGTGCAGCCACCGTCGCTGATGATCTGGCCGCCCAGACCGTGCGCAGCGTCAGCGCATTCAATTACCGCAGACAGCTGCGGATAACCCACACCGGTTTTCACGCGCGTGGTGCAAACGGACCCCGGGCCAATGCCAACTTTTACAATGTCGGCCCCGGAGAGGATCAGCTCTTCACACATTTCACCGGTCACCACGTTGCCCGCGATGATGGTTTTGGTTGGCCAGGCCTCACGTGCCTTGCTGACGAACTGAACGAAATGCTCGGAATAACCATTTGCCACGTCAATGCAGACAAAATTCAGCGCTGGATTGGCGTTCAGGATCTGTTTGGTTTTCTCGAAATCTGCATCAGAGGTACCGGTCGAGACCATCACATGCTTCACCACGTCAGCCGAGGCGGAGGCGACAAACGCATCCCACTCTTCAGCGCTGTAGTGTTTGTGTACCGCAGTAAGGATGTCGAATTGCGCCAGTGCGGTCGCCATCTCGAAGGTCCCGACGGTATCCATGTTGGCCGCGATAATCGGCACGCCAGACCACGTCTGACCGGAATGCTTAAAGGTGAATTGACGTTCGAGTTCAACGTCTGAGCGGCTTTTCAGTGTAGAGCGTTTAGGGCGGATAAGAACGTCTTTGAAACCTAACTTCAGATCTTCTTCGATACGCATGTGCGGATTCCTGGGGTTAGAGGCAAATATATTAAAAGCACAACTCCAGTGACGCTATCATACGCACTAATACCTGCTCCGCAAGACTGCGAAATTCTCTTTTTTTACGCTACAATCCTATAAATTTACCTGGTAAAAAGCGGGTAAAGAGAGCTAAACATTGGCTGTTGTAAGTTTGAATTTTAAGCAACTGATTTTAAAACTGAATAATTCCCAGGATCTGATTTAATGGGGTATATCGTCGCATTAACCGGCGGCATCGGTAGTGGTAAAAGCACCGTTGCGCACGCGTTTGCTCGTCTCGGCATCACGATTATCGACGCCGATATCATTGCCCGTCAGGTGGTAGAACCCAATACACCCGCCTTAAACGCCATCGAAGCGCATTTTGGTCGCCCCGTGATACAGGCTGACGGCACCCTGAATCGTCGGCAGCTGCGTGAGTGCATATTTTCCGATCCAGCGGAAAAAGCCTGGCTTAATGCCCTGCTCCACCCCATTATCCACCAGGAAACTCAGCGTCAGATTGCCGCAGCCAGTTCGCCCTATGTGTTGTGGGTGGTCCCGTTACTGGTGGAAAATCAGCTTCAAAATAAAGCAGACAGAACGCTGGTGATTGACGTTTCCCGCGAAACGCAAATCCAGAGAACCATGGCGCGTGACCATGTTTCTCGCGAGCATGCTGAACAAATTCTTGCCGCACAGGCCACGCGCGAAGCGCGCCTCGCCATTGCGGATGATGTTATTGATAATAACGGCGCACCAGATGCCATTGCATCGGATGTTGCTCGTCTGCACGCGCAGTATCTGACCTTCGCCGCGCAGGCCGTTGCACAGGAAAAACCATAATGTCGACTCATATCCTTTTTGAGCACCCGCTTAACGAAAAAATGCGTACCTGGCTACGCATAGAATTTCTTATTCAACAGCTTTCACAACATCTGCCTGTCAACGATCACGCCACCGCGCTGCATTTTTTCCGCAACGTGGGCGATCTGCTGGATGTGATTGAACGCGGCGACGTCCGCACTGAGCTGTTGAAAGAGCTGGAGCGCCAGCAGCGTAAATTACAGGCCTGGGCCGAAGTACCGGGCGTGGATCAAAGTCGAATTGACGCTTTACGCAAGCAGCTGAAAAACAGCAGCACGACCCTGATGGCCGCGCCGCGCGTTGGCCAGTTTTTACGAGAGGATCGTCTGATTGCGCTGGTGCGCCAGCGCCTGAGCATACCGGGCGGATGCTGTAGCTTTGACCTGCCAACGCTGCATATGTGGCTGCACATGCCGCAGGAACAGCGCAATCGCCAGGTGAACAGCTGGCTGGGCAGCCTGGAGCCGATGAATCAGACGTTATCCCTGATCCTCGATCTTGTGCGTAACTCTGCCCCGTTCCGCAAACAAACCAGTCTCAACGGTTTCTATCAGGATAACGGCGACGACGCCGATCTTCTGCGCCTGAACCTGTCTCTTGGCGAGCAGCTTTACCCGCAAATTTCCGGGCATAAAAGCCGTTTCGCGATCCGCTTTATGCCGCTGGACAGTGAACATGGCACCGTGCCGGAACGCCTCGATTTTGAACTGGCCTGTTGTTAAGGAGTGCCAATGTCTGACGTAACCACCGTAAACTGCCCAACCTGTGGGAAAACTGTCGTCTGGGGAGACGTAAGTCCATTTCGCCCATTCTGCTGTAAGCGCTGTCAGCTTATAGACCTGGGCGAATGGGCGGCGGAAGAGAAACGCATTCCGAGCGAAGGCGATCTCTCGGATAGCGATGACTGGAGCGAAAACCAGCAGTAACGTTCAAAGCCTGCTGGCGCGTCGCTTAGCAGGCCTACGGTTGTGCGGCCAGCCGGAGGATCACAGGCTCATTGGCAGGCGGGAATTTTTCCGCATCGCTGGCCTGAAGCTCAATCCAGTTACCCGGCTGCCCCTCTTTTCCCCACGGCTCACCTTCCCAGTTTTCAACCAGCCAGAACCACAGCGTGATGTGACGATCCGGAAACTGGTACTCCAGCTTATCGAGCAGCGTTGCACCAAGCGGGGTGATCCCCACCTCTTCCTGAAGCTCACGCACCAGCGCCTGCTCCGGCGTTTCACCTGATTCGATTTTTCCGCCGGGGAATTCCCATTTGTTGGCCATGTGCGCATCGGCGGCACGTTGGGTAATGAAGATCTGATTTTGCGGGTTGCGAATGATCCCGACAGCAATTTGCAGTGTTTTCATCATGTCACTTCCATAAAAAAGGCGCAGATATCTGCGCCTTTTCAGTTTGTTATGTTCTTAACTCAGACGGCCGTGGCACGCCTTGTATTTTTTGCCGGAACCGCATGGGCACGGATCGTTACGACCGACTTTACGATCGCCCGTCTGCGCTGCGATTGCCGCTGCGGCTTCGCTCTCATCGGTCTGATGGCTCAGCTGCTGCATCTGTGCCAGACGCTCAGCTTCTTCACGACGCTGCTGCTCCATCGCTTCCACTTCTTCCGGCATACGCACCTGAACTTTGCTCAGGGTGCTGATGACTTCATACTTCAGCGACTCCAGCATGGCAGCAAACATGGAGAAGGATTCACGCTTGTACTCCTGCTTCGGATCTTTCTGCGCATAACCACGCAGGTGGATACCCTGACGCAGGTAGTCCATTGCCGCCAGATGCTCTTTCCACAGGGAGTCCAGGGTCTGCAACATTACGCCTTTCTCGAAGTGACGCATCATCTCTGCGCCAACCACTTCTTCCTTACGCTTGTAGACGTCCAGCGCGGTTTCGTAGATACGCTCGCGCAGGGTCTCTTCGTGCAGCTCAGGCTCTTTGTCCAGCCACTCTTTGATTGGCAGTTCGAGATCGAAGTCGTTTTTCAGACGTTCCTGCAAACCTTCGATATCCCACATCTCTTCCAGAGACTGCGGCGGAATGTGCGCGTCGATAGTGGCTTTGAACACATCTTCGCGAATGCTGTTGATGGTTTCGCTCACGTCGGACACGTCCAGCAGTTCGTTACGCTGGGTGTAGATCGCACGACGCTGGTCGTTGGCAACGTCATCATATTCCAGCAGCTGCTTACGAATATCGAAGTTGCGGCTTTCTACTTTACGCTGGGCGTTCGCAATCGCTTTGGTAACCCACGGGTGCTCGATCGCTTCGCCAGGTTTCATGCCCAGTTTACGCATCATGCCGGACACACGGTCAGAGGCGAAAATACGCATCAGCGCATCTTCCATAGACAGATAGAAGCGGGAAGAACCGGCATCACCCTGACGACCCGCACGACCGCGCAGCTGGTTATCGATACGACGGGATTCATGACGCTCTGTACCAATGATGTGCAGACCACCGGATGCCAGCACCGCGTCGTGACGCACCTGCCAGTCGGCTTTGATCTGCGCGATTTGCTCTGGGGTTGGGTTTTCCAGCTCCGCCACTTCGGCCTGCCAGCTACCGCCGAGCATAATATCGGTACCACGACCCGCCATGTTGGTGGCGATGGTTACGGCAGCCGGGTAACCGGCCTGCGCAACGATATCTGCTTCTTTAGCGTGGAACTTGGCGTTCAGAACGTTGTGTTTGATGCCTGCTTTGGTCAGCTCGTTGGATACCACTTCGGATTTCTCGATGGAGATGGTCCCCACCAGTACCGGCTGGCCCTTCGCGGTACGTTCGCGAATATCTTCAATGATCGCCTGAATTTTTTCCGCTTCAGTCATGTATACCAGGTCCGGCATATCCTTACGGATCATCGGACGGTTGGTAGGTACTACCACGGTATCCAGCTTATAGATGGAGCTGAACTCAAACGCTTCGGTATCTGCGGTACCGGTCATCCCCGCCAGCTTCTCGTACAGACGGAAGTAGTTCTGGAAGGTGATGGATGCCAGCGTCTGGTTTTCGTTTTGAATATCCACGCCTTCTTTCGCTTCCACGGCCTGGTGCAGGCCATCGGACCAGCGACGTCCCTGCATGGTACGGCCGGTGTGTTCATCGACGATGATGACTTCGCCGTCTTTAACGATGTAGTCAACGTCGCGGGTGAACAGGGCGTGCGCGCGCAGTGCAGCCGTTACGTGGTGCATCAGCATGATGTTGCTCGGGGAGTACAGAGACTCGCCCTCTTCCATAATGCCTTCAGCCACCAGCAGCTCTTCGATTTTCACCAGGCCGCGTTCGGTCAGGTTGACCTGACGCGCTTTTTCATCCACGGAGAAGTGACCTTCACCCTGGAAGGTATCGGAGTCTTCTTTCTCCTGACGCAGCAGGTGAGGAATGATTTTGTCGACTTTACGGTACATCTCGGAGCTGTCTTCGGCCGGGCCGGAGATGATCAGCGGGGTACGCGCTTCATCGATCAGAATGGAGTCAAC
This sequence comes from Enterobacter sp. BIDMC 27, assembly GCF_000534415.1. Lineage (NCBI taxonomy): Bacteria > Pseudomonadati > Pseudomonadota > Gammaproteobacteria > Enterobacterales > Enterobacteriaceae > Enterobacter > Enterobacter sp. BIDMC 27. Next base: position 1,648,912 of record NZ_KI973178.1, on the reverse strand, counting down.
CTCATCCACCAGCGCATAGTGCAGTTTACGCTGGACGCGCTCTTCCGGGCTGAACGCCATGTTGTCACGCAGGTAGTCGAAGCCGTATTCGTTGTTGGTGCCGTAGGTGATATCCGCGTTATACGCTTCACGCTTGGCAGGTGCCGGCAGGCCGGACATGTTAATGCCCACGGTCATGCCGAGGAATTCGAACAGTGGACGGTTGTTTTCGGCGTCGCGCTGCGCCAGATAGTCGTTGACGGTAACAACGTGAACGCCCTTACCCGTCAGCGCATTCAGGTAAGCCGGCAGCGTTGCAGTCAGGGTTTTACCTTCACCGGTACGCATTTCCGCGATGCAGCGCTCGTTGAGCACCATCCCGCCCAGCAGCTGCACGTCGAAGTGACGCATGCCGAACACGCGTTTACTGGCCTCACGTACAACGGCGAAGGCTTCCGGGATCAGGCTTTCTAAGGTTTCACCTTTCTCCAGACGCGCACGGAACTCCGCGGTTTTCGCTTTCAGCTCATCATCAGTGAGCTTCTCCATCGCCGGTTCCATACCGTTGATGACGTTCACAGCTTTGCGCATGCGGCGCAGGGTACGATCGTTACGACTACCAAAAACTTTGGTTAACAATTTGATTAGCATAATAAATTCTCAAACGCCCCAGTCGGGCAGATAAATTAAGGTATTGAAAAAGGTTAATTTAGCTGAGGCGTTGAGGCCCGGCACGGATGCCGTGAACCTGGCTAATCCATGTCGAAACAGAGAAGGATGCAGGGGAAACAAAATCCGTTTGCGCCGTCTGATTTACGGTCACTGGCGGCTGGTTGTCCTGCGTCAGAAGCGCATTAAGCGTATCGAGCAGGGCAAGATGCTGAGCCTGAACCGGCAGCGTTTCTTCCGCAACAGGCATCGTCTGCGGCGCCATCGCGAACGACAGATGGCGGATAACCGTGCGAATCGCGTGCTGCTGCCAGTAATCAACGGAGAAATTGGGACGGCGGCTGGCTTCAAGCCATGCGAGATTAGTGAAGTTAACCCGTGTGGTGAGATCGTGTTTGGTCGTCGTGGAACGTGCTGGCGTGGCCGCGTCTGCGCTGTTGCTGAGCACAGGCAAGCCGAAACTCGCCGCGACCATCCCCAATAAGAGATGCGGCCAGAAGTAACGTCTGCCAAATTGTCGCCAGCGCGTCAGTATTCCGCTCACTTGCTCCACCACGTTCGCCCGCCAGTGCAGGCTGAGTTCAGTTATTCTTTTTTAGCGCCCAGATATTACCACTAAAGCCAATACACGGCAGCAGGAATGACACCTTGCAGCAGGTAAAAACGGTCAATAATGCAGCGAACACACCGTTATTCGGCACCCGACACAGGCCAGGGGTGAGGGGGACAAATTAAAGAAGGGCAGAAATAAAAACGACTGGCTTCCCTGGTCGGAGAGAGTACCAGGTGAACCAGTCGCTTTTCTTACGAAACGGCTTTAACCGTTACGCCAGGACCATAGTCGGGGCTTTGAACGCCAGCGGCAGTTCAGCTTCGTCTTCGAAGGTCACATATTCCCAGGCTTCCTGTTTTGCCAGGACGGCCTGCAACAGTTTGTTGTTCAGTGCATGACCGGATTTAAACGCGGTAAATGCACCAATGATGTTGTGACCACACATGAAGAGGTCGCCGATCGCGTCCAGCATTTTGTGACGAACAAATTCATCTTCAAAACGCAGGCCGTCTTCGTTCAGTACGCGATAATCGTCAACAACGATGGCACAATCGAAGCTGCCGCCCAGGCACAGGCCGCGGGATTGCAGATATTCGATATCACGCATAAAGCCGAAGGTACGTGCTCGGCTGATCTGACGCATGAACGCATCCGCAGAGAAGTTCATCGCATAGCGCTGGGTGCTGGAGTCAATCGCCGGATGGTTAAAATCGATGGTGAAATCCAACGAGAAACCATTGTACGGTTTGAATTCAGCCCATTTGTCGCCATCTTCGACGCGAACGGTCTCTTTAATGCGAACAAATTTCTTCGCGCAGTTCAGTTCTTCGATGCCGGCATCCAGCAACAAATAAACGAACGGAGCAGCACTCCCGTCCATGATCGGGATTTCTGGCGCATCGACTTCAACCATAATGTTGTCGATACCCAGACCCGCCAGGGCGGCGTTCAGGTGCTCTACGGTAGAAATCCGCACGTCATGCTCGTTCACCAGACAAGTACAGAGCATAGTATCACGCACAGATTTGGCATCGGCCGGAAAATCTACCGGTGGATTCAAGTCGGTGCGACGATAGATGACCCCGGTATTGGCCGGCGCAGGGCGTAACGTCAGTGTGACTTTCTTGCCGGTATGTAAACCGACACCCGTCGCCTGAACGATACGTTTAAGTGTCCTTTGTTTGATCATCGTATAATCTCGCCAAATTAACTATCCAACCGAGAGTGTATATCACTAACGGTGGGCCAGTTTAGCACAAAGAGCGCAAATCCCCAAATTCCAGCCAATTCTTAGTCAGCTTGCTTACGCAGGAACGCCGGGATATCCAGATAATCTGGCTCTTTTGCCGTTTGTGGAGTCGGGTCGTTCACCACTTTCGCAGCGGGTTTTTGCTCCTGAGTCAGAGGCGCCATACCGTGCTGCTGGTAACGATCCATAACCGGCTGCTGAGTCTGTTTGTTGGTCACCAGGGTGATCTCAGGACGCTTGTCCATACCGATACCGGTGGCCACAACGGTCACACGCAGTTCGTCGTTCATTTCCGGATCAAGGGACGTACCGATAACGACGGTCGCGTTGTCAGAGGCGAACGCACGGATGGTGTTACCCACGGTTTCGAACTCATCCAGACGCAGGTCAAAGCCAGCGGTAATGTTGACCAGCACGCCGCGCGCGCCAGACAGATCGATATCTTCCAGCAGTGGAGAAGAGATCGCCATTTCAGCGGCTTCTTCCGCACGGTCTTCGCCGCTCGCCACGCCAGAGCCCATCATCGCGTAGCCCATCTCGGACATCACGGTGCGAACGTCTGCAAAGTCAACGTTCATCAGACCTGGACGGGTAATCAGTTCAGCAATACCCTGAACCGCGCCTTTCAGCACGTCGTTTGCCGCGCCAAAGGCGTCCAGCAGAGAGATACCGCGACCCAGCACTTTCAGCAGCTTGTCGTTCGGGATGGTAATCAGAGAGTCCACGTGCTTGGACAGCTCGGTGATACCCTGCTCCGCGAAAGCCATACGCTTCTTACCTTCAAAGTTGAAAGGCTTGGTCACGACAGCAACGGTCAGAATACCTAAATCTTTAGCGACTTCCGCCACAACGGGTGCTGCACCGGTACCTGTACCGCCGCCCATACCCGCTGCGATGAAGACCATGTCTGCACCGTCCAGTGCAGCGCGCAGCGCTTCACGATCTTCTTCAGCCGCGTTGCGGCCCACTTCCGGGTTAGCCCCTGCTCCCAGACCTTTGGTGATGCCACCACCGATCTGAATCGTCTGGCCAACAGCCGTTTTACGCAGCGCCTGCGCATCGGTGTTCACCGCGAAGAATTCAACACCTTCGATGCGCTCGCGCACCATGTGCTCTACGGCGTTACCGCCGCCGCCACCGACGCCGATGACTTTAATCACCGCGTCGTTGGTTAATTCCATAGGTTCAAACATAATCTCTCTCTCCGTTGTGCCTGTCGCCCGAGACCGCTAATTCTCTCCGGTCTCTTAAAAAAATTAAAACTCTTTTCGCAACCAGGTGTTAAGTCGTTTGACCCAAGACCCCACCGAGACGCGTTTTTCCACTTCTGCTTCACCACTCAAATGGGATTCTTTCCCGTAGTGCAGCAGGCCCACGGCCGTTGAGTAATACGGCTCCTGAGCGTAATCCGTTAAACCGGTAATATTCAGCGGCGCACCAATACGCACCTGCGTATGGAACACGCGCTGAGCGCAGGCCGCAAGACCTTCAATTTGCGCTGCCCCGCCGGTTAATACAATCCCCGCCGCGAGATGATGTTTCACACCCTGCTGGCGAAGCTGTTCCTGTAACTGCAAAATCTCTTCGTTGACCAGGTTGAGCAGCTCGGTATAACGCGGCTCAATCACCTCTGCCAGCGTCTGGCGTTGCAGGCTGCGCGGCGGTCGCCCGCCTACGCTCGGCACTTCAACGCTCTCGTCTTTGCCGACGATAGAGCCCAGCGCGCAACCATGGCGCACTTTAATCGCCTCTGCATCGCTCGGTGGCGTACCAAAGGCGTAAGCGATATCGCTGGTCACCACATTCCCGGCGTACGGGATCACTTTGGTGTGGCGTAACGCACCGCCGGTATAGACGGCCATGTCCATTGTACCACCACCAATATCGACCACACAGACGCCCAGTTCACGTTCGTCTTCGGTCAGCACGGAATAGCTCGCGGCAAGACCGGCGAAAATGAGTTGGTCAACTTTCAGGCCACAACGTTCAACGGCTTTTACAATGTTCTTCGCCATATCATTGTGACATGTGATCAGGTGCACTTTTGCCTGCATACGCACGCCCGACAGACCGACCGGATTCTTGATGCCTTCCTGGTAGTCGATCGCGTATTCCTGCGGGATCACATGCAGCACACGGTGCTCGTCGCGAACACGCACGGATTTCGCCGTGTGGACAACGTTCTCAACGTCTTCCTGCGTCACCTCTTCTTCAGAAATCGGCACCATACCGATTTCATTCTGGCAGCTGATGTGCTTACCAGACAGGGCCAGATAGACAGAGGAAATCTGGCAATCTGCCATCAATTCAGCCTGGTCGATGGCGCGCTGAACGCATTTCACCACCGACTCAAGGTCGTTTACCCCACCTTTATCCATACCACGGGAGGGGCAGCTGCCCACGCCAATGATATTGACCATACCGTCGGGCAGAACTTCCCCTACCAAAGCGGCAACCTTCGCGGTGCCAATCTCCAGTCCTACTACCAATTTTCTGTCCGTCGACTTGATCATTGTTGTTCTGCCTGTACCTGTGCCTGATTTTGTTGCTGATTAGGTTCCTCGACCGGAGCCGGCTCCCAACCGACTGCTGCGCCTGAGTCATAGCGCAAATCAACGTAGCTTATCCGTTTGCCATCCGTCTGCGCCTGCTGCTGTAAAACCGGGTAAAGTTCTACAAAACGCGCCAGACGTTTCATTGTGTCGCCGCGGCCAAGATTGAGCTTAATGCCATTCGTTAGGGTCAACTGCCAGGAACGGCGCGCCGTCATCGCAGCATCTTTTAACGTAAAGCGATCCTTAGCCAGCACCTGCCCCATCTCACGAAAACCCTGCAATACTTCGTTTTCGCTGCCTTCCGGGCCATACAACATCGGTAAATTCTGCTTGTTGACACGATCGCTCGGGACGCTGAACGAATTTCCGTCTACGTCAACCATATGCTGATCATTCCAACGCGCAATCGGCACATATTCAACCAGATGAATCTTCAATTCATCTGGCCATTGTTTTCTGACACTCGCCTGTTTTATCCACGGCAGACGTTCAATCTGACTCTGGATAATGTTGACGTCCTGCGTCATAAAGGTGCCAGGCGACCCAAGCGCCAGAATCGACTGGCGAATGTCATCGTTACGCGTGTAGTGTCGCTCCCCGGTCACCACCAGCTTCGACAGCGGCAACCGCTGCGCGTCTTCCATCCAGCCCAGCACCATCCAGCCGCTGATAAACACGGTGCACAGCACCCCGAGCAGGAAGATGATCCCTGCAAGACGCGTTCCATTACTCCGGCGCGAAGAGGAATATTCTTCTTCGTCATCGCGGTTGCGCGTGTTCAATGCAGCCTGAGACATATCAGCCCGCCAGGTCCAGAATACGTACGACTAACTGCGAGAAGCTCATTCCCGCCTGACGCGCCGCCATCGGCACAAGGCTATGGCTGGTCATACCCGGAGACGTGTTTGCTTCCAGCAGATAAAATTGCCCGTCACCGTCAAGCATCACGTCAATGCGTCCCCAGCCACGACATCCCAGCACATTCCAGGCTTTAAGCACCAGAGACTGTAATTCGGCCTCACGCTCTGCTTCAAGACCCGCTGGGCAGAAATATTGCGTCTCATCAGAGAGATACTTCGCCTCATAATCATAGAAGACTCCGGCGGGTTGGATGCGAATTGACGGTAAAATTTCTTCGCCAAGCATCGCGACGGTAAATTCCGGCCCGCTAAGCCATTTTTCAATCAGAACTTCTTCATCATGTTGAAATGCCAGTGCTAAAGCGTCAGCCAAATCTACAGCTTTATCGACTTTAGACATTCCCACGCTCGACCCTTCACGGCTCGGCTTCACAATAACCGGTAAGCCCAGTGCCGCAATGCGTGTATTAACGCTGTCCGACAGACCCATTTCATATTCACGACGCGTCAGTGCAACCCATGGCGCAACGGGCAGGTCCGCCCCCTGCCACAGCAGTTTGCTGCGCAGTTTATCCATGGAGATGGCGGATGCCATCACGCCGCTGCCGGTGTACGGCATACCGATCAGCTCCAGCAGCCCCTGCAACGTGCCGTCTTCACCGCCGCGACCGTGCAACGCGATAAAGGCTTTATCGAAGCCCATCGCTTTCAGCTGCGTGACGTCCACCTCTTTCGGATCAACCGGATGCGCGTCCACGCCACCTTCACGCAGGCCCGCCAGCACGGCAGCGCCCGAATTCAGAGAAACCTCGCGTTCGGCGGAAGTGCCGCCAAACAGGACAGCAATCTTATCAGCCATGACGCTCGTCCTCCTGAGTTTGCGGCTTCAGTTTGATTTCAGCTAAGGTACGGGCGATTTTGCCGATATTTCCCGCGCCCTGAATCAGGATCAGATCGTTACCCGTCAGGACCGGGGCAAGCATTTCAGCCACCTGAGCCGGGTCGGGAACCAGAATAGGATCCACTTTACCGCGTCCACGGATGGTACGACATAAAGAACGACTGTCCGCACCCGGAATCGGAGTTTCACCCGCTGCATAAACATCCAGCATCAGCAGGGTATCGACCTGCGAAAGGACGTTGGCAAAATCGTCATACAGATCGCGGGTACGCGTGTAACGGTGCGGCTGGAAGATCATGACCAGATTCTTTTCCGGCCAACCCGCGCGTGCCGCTTTGATGGTTGCGTCCACTTCCGTCGGATGGTGACCGTAGTCATCCACCAGCATCGCAGACCCTGGCTTACCGTTTACCGGCTCCAGCGGGAATTCACCGAGGAAGTCGAAGCGACGGCCCGTCCCCTGGAAGCTCTCCAGTGCGCGCAGGATCGCTTCATCGTCAATGCCTTCTTCTGTCGCAACAGCCACCGCCGCTGCCGCATTCAGGGCGTTGTGACGTCCCGGCGCGTTCAGGGTGACATGCAGCAGATCCTTATCCTGACGCGCCAGGGTGAAATGCCCCTGCGCACCGATCTGCTTGTAATCTTCTACGCGTACATCCGCGTCTTCGCTGAAGCCGTAGGTCGTAATTTGACGCCCGACGCGCGGCAGCAGTTCGCGAATAACCGGATCGTCCACGCACATCACCGCACGGCCATAGAACGGCAGGTTGTGCAGGAAGTTAATAAAGGTCTGCTTTAAGTTCTCGAAGTCGCCCTGGTAAGTGTCCATATGGTCAGCTTCGATGTTGGTGACGATCGCCACCATCGGCTGTAGATGCAGGAACGACGCATCGCTCTCATCCGCTTCCGCAATCAGATAACGGCTGTGGCCCAGACGCGCATGCACGCCAGCGGCTTTCACCAGACCACCGTTTACGAACGTCGGGTCGAGACCCGCTTCCGCATAAATGCTGGAGACCATCGCTGTTGTGGTGGTTTTACCGTGCGTACCGGCCACCGCAATGCCGTGACGGAAACGCATCAGTTCCGCCAGCATTTCCGCGCGACGGATCACCGGGATGCGCGCCTCATGCGCCGCAACGATTTCCGGGTTATCCGCGGAGATAGCGCTGGACACCACAACCACGCTCGCATCGCTCACGTTTTCCGGGCGATGATTGAAATAGATAGTCGCCCCCAGCGATGCCAGCTGCTGCGTAACAGGGTTTGGCGCCAGGTCAGACCCGCTGATCTGATAGCCTTCGTTAGCTAACACTTCGGCAATACCGCCCATGCCAGCACCACCGATGCCGACAAAGTGAATGTGCCGGACGCGACGCATCTCGGGCACGATAGAACGCAGTTTTGCCAGTTGTTGTGTATTCATTCTCTAAACGCCATCGACTACTTCAAAAAAATCGTGCAGCGCAACACGCACTGCGAGAATTATGCCTGGGCTGCCAGGCTCACTTCTTTTGCCACCCGTTCCGTTGCATCCGGGATAGCGGTCGCGCGTGCGCGTTGCGCCATCTCCAGTAATACATCCCGGTTCCAGCCCGCCAGGGTAGTGGCGACCGCATCAGCGGTAAATTGTGGCTGCTCAAAAATCTTCGCTGCGCCCGCTTTCTCAAGCGGCAGCGCATTCCAGTACTGCTGTCGGTCTTTGTGCTGGAACGGCACAAACAGCGCCGGTAAACCGGCGGCGGCGATTTCGCTCACCGTCAGCGCGCCCGAGCGACAGACCACAACATCGGCCCAGGCATAGGCTGCGGCCATATCATCAATAAATTCAGTCACTTTATGCTGCGGCTGACCTTCCTGCACGTAGGCCTGCTCAACGGTCTGCTGAGCGCCCTTCCCGCTCTGGTGCCAGATGGTCACCGCATCACCCAGTTTTGCCGCAACCTGCGGCATCGTCTGGTTTAAAATACGTGCGCCCTGGGAACCGCCGACGACCAGCACGCGCACCGGCCCTTCGCGACCCGCCAGACGCGTATCTGGCAGCGGCAGCGCCAGCACGTCCACACGTACCGGATTCCCTACGACATCCGCTTTCGGGAATGCCCCGGGGAAGGCCTGCATAACTTTGGTGGCGATTTTTGCCAGCCATTTGTTGGTCAACCCGGCAATACCGTTCTGCTCATGCAGAACAACGGGGATGCCCAGTGACCACGCCGCCAGTCCGCCCGGACCGGAAACGTAACCGCCCATGCCCAGAACGACGTCAGGCTTAAAACGCTTCATAATGGCGCGCGCCTGACGCCAGGCATTGAAAATGCGCACCGGCGCCAGCAGCTGCGCCTTGATCCCTTTGCCACGAAGGCCAGAAATACGAATAAAGTCGATCTCGATACCGTGTTTAGGTACCAGATCGGCTTCCATGCGGTCTGCGGTTCCCAGCCAGCGTACCTGCCAGCCCTGTTCCATTAAATGGTGCGCAACCGCCAGTCCCGGGAACACATGTCCACCGGTACCGCCTGCCATCACCATTAACCGCTTCGGTTGATTCATCGTGAACCTCGTGTAAACGCCTGAGCTTTCTCCAGACGCGTTTCATAATCTATGCGTAACAAAAACATGATGGCCGTCGACATGATCAACAGACTCGAACCACCATAACTGATCAACGGCAACGTCAGACCTTTGGTCGGCAGCATACCCGCTGCCGCCCCAACGTTTACCAGCGCCTGGAAGCTAAACCAGATACCAATTGAGCAGGCCAGGAAACCGGAGAAGCGGTGATCGATCTCCAGCGCTTTCCGGCCAATCGACATGGCGCGGAAAGCGACGAAGAATACCATTAATAGCGCCAATACCACACCGATATAACCCAGTTCTTCCCCAATAATGGAGAAGATGAAGTCGGTGTGCGCCTCCGGTAAATACTCCAGTTTTTGTACCGAGTTGCCCAGGCCTTGACCCCAGACTTCGCCGCGGCCAAACGCCATCAGCGACTGCGTCAGCTGGTAACCGCTGCCGAACGGATCTTCCCATGGGTTCCAGAACGAGGTCACACGGCGGATACGGTAGGGCTCGGCGAGGATCAGCAGCACCACCGCCGAAATCCCCATCCCGATGATGGCAATGAACTGCCACAGTTTTGCGCCCGCCAGGAACAGCATCGCCAGCGTAGTGACAAACAGTACGACTACCGTACCGAGGTCGGGCTGCGCCAGCAGCAGGATCGCGAGGACCAGAATCACGCCCATCGGTTTTAAGAAGCCACGAAGGTTGTTACGAACTTCGTCAACTTTACGCACCAGGTAGTTAGCCAGGTAGCAGAACAACGACAGTTTGGTGAACTCCGCGGGCTGAATACGCAGTGGGCCAAAGGCAATCCAGCGTGATGCCCCGTTAACGGAGCTCCCGACAACCAGAACGATCAACAGCATGATGATTGAGGCGATGAGCATGGCTGTACTGTGCCGCTGCCAGAACGACATCGGCAGGCGTAAGGTGATCATTGCCAGGCAGAACGCGAGAATGATGTACAGCCCGTCACGCTTGGCAAACAGGAACGGGTCGTTTGCCAGACGCTGTCCGACAGGCATTGACGCCGAGGTGACCATAATAAAGCCGATCGCCGCCAGCCCCAGCGTGAGCCAAAACAGCGTGCGGTCGTACATGATCAGGCTGTCGGAATCTTTATCCCGGGAAGCCATCACCCAGCCTTTCAGCGCCGTAAACAGCCATACCAGGATACCAAATCCTGGCAGGCGCGGCATTTTCAGGCGAGGGAGAGATAAACGCATCAGCCTAACTCCTTCGCCAGGCGGGTAAAGACATCACCCCGCTGTTCGAAACTCTTGAATTGATCGAGGCTGGCACAGGCTGGTGAGAGCAGTACCATATCGCCGGGCTTCACGCGTGGGGCGATGAGGCGCATCGCCTGCTCCATGGTCTCGGTTTGCTCGGCGACTTCAGGACGCAACGCTGCCAGCTCGCTGCCATCGCGGCCAAAGCAATACAGGCGCACGTTATCACCGTTGAGGTACTGCTTTAGCGAGGAGAAGTCAGCCGATTTACCGTCGCCGCCCAGCAGCAGGTATAGCGTGCCATCAACGTGCAAACCGTTCAGTGCCGCCTCGGTGCTACCCACGTTGGTCGCTTTGGAATCATTAATCCAGCGTACGCCGTTGTGCTCCAGCGCCAGCTGGAAGCGGTGCGCCAGGCCGGTAAAGGTGGTGAGCGCCTTCAGGCTTGAAGATCGCGGCAGGCCAACGGCATCCGCCAGCGCCAGCGCCGCCAGAGCATTGGTGTAGTTATGCTGGCCGGAGAGCATCATCTCTTTCACGTTCAGCACTTTCTCACCTTTCACGCGTAGCCAGGTTTCGCCCTGCTGACGATTAAGGTGATAGTCACCCATGTTAATACCGAAGCTAATGCAGCGTTCGTCTGCGCCGCGCACCGGCATGGTGAGTGCATCATCGGCATTCACTACGCAAACTTTGGCATTTTCATAAACGCGCAGTTTGGCCGCACGGTACTGCTGCAAGCCGAACGGGTATCTGTCCATATGATCTTCGGTGACGTTTAGGATCGTCGCCGCCGCCGCATGCAGGCTTGAAGTGGTTTCCAGCTGGAAGCTGGAAAGCTCAAGGACGAACAGCTCACACCCTTTATCAAGCAGCATCAGAGCGGGCAGACCAATGTTACCGCCCACGCCGACATTTTTGCCCGCCGCCTTCGCCATTTCCCCCACCAGCGTGGTGACGGTGCTTTTACCGTTTGAACCGGTAATGGCGACGATCGGGGCCTGCGCCTCCCGGCAGAACAGTTCGATATCGCCGACAATCTCAACGCCCGCATCCGCGGCGGCGCTCAGGGAAGGATGCGCCAGCGCCATACCGGGGCTGGCAACAATCAGATCGGCGGCCAGCAGCCACTCATCATTCAGACCACCCAGGTGGCGTTCAACCTGCTCCGGCAGCTTGTCCAGACCCGACGGAGAGACGCGCGTATCCATCACGCGCGGCGTCACGCCACGCGCAAGGAAAAAGTCCACGCAGGAGAGGCCGGTGAGGCCTAACCCGATGATAACGACTTTTTTGCCCTGGTAATCTGCCATGATTAACGTACCTTCAGCGTTGCCAGGCCAATCAGCACCAGCATCAGCGAAATAATCCAGAAGCGCACAATGACGCGCGGCTCCGGCCAGCCTTTCAGTTCATAGTGGTGGTGAATCGGTGCCATACGGAAGATGCGCTGACCGCGCAGCTTGAAGGAACCGACCTGCAAAATCACCGACAGCGTCTCAACCACAAACACACCGCCCATGATCACCAGCAGGAACTCCTGACGCAGCAGCACGGCGATAATGCCCAGCGCGCCGCCCAGCGCCAGTGAACCGACGTCGCCCATAAAGACCTGCGCCGGATAGGTGTTAAACCACAGGAAGCCCAGCCCCGCCCCGACAATCGCCGTACAGACGATCACCAGCTCACCCGCATGTCGCAGGTACGGGATGTGCAGGTAGTTTGCAAAGTTCATGTTACCGGTCGCCCACGCCACCAGCGCGAAACCGCCCGCGACAAACACGGTTGGCATGATGGCCAGGCCGTCCAGACCATCGGTCAGGTTGACGGCATTGCCGGTGCCGACGATCACAAAGTAAGCCAGCAGAATGTAGAACAGCCCCAATTGCGGCATCACGTCTTTGAAGAACGGCACCACCAGCTCGGTGGCCGGGGTGTCTTTTCCTGCCAGATAAAGCGCGAAGGCCACGCCCAGCGCAATCACCGACATCCAGAAATACTTCCAGCGGGCGATCAAACCTTTGGTGTCTTTGCGCACGACTTTGCGGTAGTCATCAACAAAACCGATGATCCCATAGCCAACCAGCACGGTCAGCACGCACCAGACGTAGGGGTTAGACGGATAGGCCCACAGCAGAACGGACACCACAATCGCGGTCAGGATCATGATCCCGCCCATGGTCGGCGTACCGCGCTTGCTGAAGTGCGATTCCGGACCATCGTTGCGTACAACCTGGCCGAAAGAGAGTTTTTGCAGACGGGCAATCATGCGCGGGCCCATCCACAGCGAGATGAACAGCGCAGTCAGCAGGCTGACGATGGCGCGAAACGTCAGATAGGAAAAGACGTTAAAGCCTGAGTAATATTTGACCAAATGTTCGGCCAGCCAAACTAACATGTCCCGTTCTCCTGTAATGCGTGCACAACCTCTTCCATGGCGGCACTACGTGAACCTTTAACTAAAACAGTCACAATCTGTTTTTCTGTAATCAATGCCTTCAGGCGTTCGATCAGTGCAGATTTATCGGCAAAATGTTCGCCAACTTCACTGGCATCGGAAATGGCCTTGCTCAGCGTGCCTGCGCTCAATACGCGGTCAAGCCCGGCGGCTTTCGCCGCTTCACCCACCTGAACATGGCAGGCTTCGCTTTCATCACCCAGCTCGGCCATATCGCCCACAACCATCACGCGATAGCCCGGCATCTCAGACAAGACCTGCACGGCCGCCGTCATGGAGCCGACGTTAGCGTTGTAGGAGTCATCCAGCAGAAGTTTGTTTTCAGCCAGCTGGATCGGGAAAAGACGCCCCGGCACGGCTTTTAAATTTGCCAGACCTGCTTTGATCGCCGCGTGTGAGGCACCTACCGCCATTGAGAGCGCTGTCGCAGCAAGCGCATTGGCAATGTTATGACGACCGGGCAGGGGCAGCAGCACCTCGATGTCGCCCGTTGGGGTCGTGAGGGTGAACTCGGTGCCGTGTGACGTCACATGAATGTTGGTCGCCGAAAAATCACTGTTTGCCGCATTCGGTGAGAAGCGCCAGGTTTTGCGTGAACCAATGATGCTCTGCCAGTTCAGCCAGTCGTTGTTATCGGCGTTCATAATGGCGATGCCGTCATCCGGCAGTCCGGTATAAATTTCACCTTTCGCTTTCGCCACACCGGCCAGCGAACCAAAACCTTCAAGATGTGCCGCCGCCAGGTTATTCACCAGCGCAGCTTCCGGACGCGTCAGGCTCACGGTCCAGGCGATTTCGCCCTGATGGTTAGCCCCTAACTCAATCACCGCATATTCATGCTCGTGGGTCAGGCGCAGCAGCGTCATCGGTACACCGATGTCATTATTAAGGTTGCCCGCCGTATAAAGCGTGTTACCGCACTGGCTAAGGATCGCCGCCGTCATCTCTTTAACGGAGGTTTTACCCGACGAGCCCGTCAGCGCCACGACGCGTGTTGGCACCTGCTGGCGAACCCATGCCGCCAGCTCGCCAAACGCCAGGCGCGTATCTTTCACCACAATCTGCGGCAAATCGATATCGAGCTTACGGCTGACCAGCAGCGCGCCCGCGCCGTTATCTTTAGCCTGTTGCGCAAAATCGTGGGCGTCAAAACGCTCGCCCTTCAGCGCCACAAACAGGCAGCCCGCCGTCACCTTACGGGTGTCGGTGGTCACAGCCTCAATGGTTAGATCCTGACCATGCAGCATCCCCTGCAATACCGCAGCGGCCTGGCTTAACGTAATGCTAATCATGCCACCACTCCCAGCAGACGCGCTGCCGTCACGCGGTCGGAGTAATCCAGACGACGATTGCCGACGATCTGATAATCTTCATGACCTTTACCGGCCAGCAGAACCACATCGTTCTCCTGCGCCTGCATAATGGCGTTAGTCACGGCCTCCGCACGGCCTTCGACCACGCGCGCACGACCCGCATCCAGCATGCCCGCCAGAATGTCATTGATAATGGCCCGCGGCTCTTCGGTACGCGGGTTGTCATCGGTTACCACGGGAATATCCGCGAACTGCTCAGCTATGGCGCCCATCAGCGGACGTTTGCCCTTGTCGCGATCGCCACCGCAGCCAAACACGCACCAGAGCTTGCCTGCGCAGTGCAGACGCGCCGCTTCCAGCGCTTTTTCCAGCGCATCCGGCGTGTGTGCGTAATCCACGACCACCGTCGGCTTGCCCGGCGCGCTGAACACTTCCATGCGGCCACAGACCGGTTGCAAACGCTCAGACGTTTTCAGCAGATCCGCCATCGGGTAGCCCAGCGCCAGCAGCGTCGCCAGCGCCAGCAGCAGGTTACTGACGTTAAAGGCCCCCATCAGGCGGCTTTCAATTTCACCTTCGCCCCAGGTGGAAGCGAAGCGGATCGTCGCCCCACTATCGTGGTAGTTCACCTCGACCGCCTTCAGCCAGCGGCCGCGGCAGTTCGGATTAATGCGATCTTCCATCGACACCGCCACCGCATCCGGCAGTTTTTCCAGCCAGCGGCGACCGACTTCGTCGTCGGCGTTAATGATCGCCTGCCCGTGGTGGTGAGTGGAATAAAGCAGCCATTTCGCCGCTTCGTAGTGCTCCATATCACCATGATAATCAAGGTGATCGCGGCTCAGGTTAGTAAAGACAGAGGCAGCAAATTTCAGGGCCGCCACGCGATGTTGTACCAGACCATGGGAAGAGACTTCCATCGCAGCGAAGGTCGCCCCCTGCTCAGCGAGGCCCGCCAGCACACGCTGCACGTCAACCGCCGAGCCTGTAGTGTTTTCCGTCGGGCTTACTTTGCCCAGAAGACCGTTCCCCACCGTGCCCATGACGGCACCGGCTTCGCCCAGCAGCTGCGCCCACTGCGCCATCAGCTGAGTGGTGGTGGTTTTTCCGTTGGTTCCTGTCACGCCAACCAGCTTTAACTGGTCGGAAGGTTCGTTGTAAAAACGTCCTGCCAGCGCGGAGAGACGCTCATTCAGCTGGCTGAGATAGATGACCGGCACGCCGTGCATTTCACGGATCTCACCGTCTGTTGCCTCATCTTTGGCCTCAGCAATAATGGCAGCAACACCTTGCGCAATCGCCTGCGGGATATAACGACGCCCGTCCGCCTGATGACCCACTACTGCCACAAAAAGATCGCCAGAAGCCGCTACGCGGCTGTCCAGTACCATCTCTCGCAGTGCTCGCGCAGGTAGCATAGGCACCCACGGAGCAAGAAGGTCGCGCAAATTACGATCTGCCACCTGTTCCCTCGCCTTGATTAATTACAAATTCACTTTTTTCGCCCGTCGCCAGCGCATCCGGTTCAATGTTCATGGTGCGCAACACGCCGCCCATAATAGCCCCGAACACAGGCGCGGAGACGGCGCCGCCGTAGTATTTACCCGCCTGCGGATCGTTGATGACGACCACCAGCGCAAAACGCGGATTGCTTGCAGGCGCTACGCCTGCGGTATAGGCAATGTATTTGTTGATATAGCGGCCGTCCGGCCCCACTTTTTTCGCTGTACCGGTTTTAATGGCGATACGATAGCCCTTAATTGCGGCCTTCACGCCGCCACCGCCAGGTAACGCGACGCTTTCCATCATATGCACGACGGTACGAACGATAGATTCCGGGAAAACACGTTCCCCCGGAACCGGTGGATCAACTTTGGTGATCGACAGCGGACGATAAATGCCATAGCTGCCAATCGTTGCGTAGACTCGCGCTAACTGTAAGGGAGTTACCATTAGCCCGTAGCCGAAAGAGAAGGTGGCCCTCTCTATGTCAGACCACCGTTGTTTTTGAGGATATAAGCCACTGCGTTCTCCGACCAACCCCAAATTGGTCGCCTTTCCCAGCCCAAAACGTGAGTAAGTATCTACTAACGCTGAGGACGGCATCGCTAACGCCAGTTTTGACACACCGACGTTACTCGACTTCTGTAAGACCCCGGTCAGGGTCAGTTCGCTGTAACGTGCCACGTCTTTGATTTCGTGACCGTTAATTCGATAAGGGATCGTATTCAGAACGGTATTTTCGTTGACGATGCCTCGCTGTAGAGCCGTCATCACCACCATAGGTTTTACGGTTGAGCCGGGTTCAAACACATCGGTGATGGAGCGGTTACGCATTGCATCTTTTGCTGTACCGGCAAAATTATTCGGGTTGTATGAGGGGCTACTGGCCATCGCCAGCACTTCACCTGTCGCCACATCCACCAGCACGGCGCTGCCCGATTCCGCCTTGTTAAACGCGACGGCGTTGTTCAGCTCACGATAGACCAGCGCCTGCAAGCGTTCATCAATACTCAGGGCCAGGTTGTGCGCGGCCTGGCTGTCTGTCGAGGAAATGTCTTCAATGACGCGACCATAGCGGTCTTTACGCACGATTCGCTCGCCAGGCTGGCCGGTAAGCCACTTGTCGAAGCTTTTTTCAACGCCCTCAATCCCCTGGCTATCCACGTTGGTAAAGCCAATCAGGTGCGCGGTGACTTCGCCCGAAGGATAGTAACGGCGGGATTCTTCCCGCAGATGAATGCCCGGCAGCTTCAGTTTCTTAATGTAGTCAGCCATGTCAGGGTTCACCTGACGGGCAAGATAGATAAAGCGCCCTTTCGGGTTGGCGTTAACGCGCGACGCCAGCTGATCCAGCGGCATTTTCAACGCGTCTGACAGCGCCTTCCAGCGGTTATCAAGGGTGATCCCGCCTGCATCGTGTAACTCTTTCGGATCGGCCCAGATCGCCTTCACCGGCACGCTCACCGCCAGCGGACGGCCGGAACGATCGGTGATCATCCCACGAGAGGTAGAAACTTCCTGCACGCGCAGAGAACGCATATCACCCTGACGTACCAGCATGTCAGGCGCGATGATTTGTAGCCACGCCACGCGTCCCAGCAGGAAACCCAGCGCCAGTAAAATGCAGCCGCAAAGCAACGCAAAACGCCAACTGACAAAGTTGGCCTGTTCTTCCTGGCGTTTTGGTTTTAGCGTTTTTGCCGCTGCTTTCATGCGTCGCGTTTTCCCTTATTTTTGTACTACGATATTTTCCTGCGAAGGATCAACATGCTGTAATTGCAGTTTTTCCGTTGCGATCCGCTCAACCCGGCTGTGATCGCCGAGCGCGTTTTCTTCAAGGATCAGATTTCGCCATTCAATATCCAGCGCATCGCGTTCCAGTACCATCTGTTCGCGCTGCGCAGTCAATAAACGGGTATGGTGAGCGGTGGTGACCACCATGACTGCCGTCACAATGATGCAAATGAACAAGCAGAGTGGCAGCTTCCCAAACCGCAAAAGATCGTCGCAGATCACGCCAGGCAAAGCATGGCGCTCGTTGCTTCCTAACGATCCCTTAACTTTGCTTAGGGTTTCTGTCACTCTGCTGATCATGCGTTCGTCCTCTCTGCAATACGCAGCACTGAACTACGGGCACGTGGATTCTCTGCCACCTCTTCTTCGCCCGGCATCAACTTGCCTAATGCTCGCAACTGACGGCCTCCCAGCTTTCTGAGTTGTTCTTCCGTCATCGGCAGCCCAGCTGGAACCTGCGGACCGCGGCTCTGTTCACGCATAAAGCGTTTTACGATGCGATCTTCCAGCGAATGGAAGCTGATGATGGATAACCGCCCACCCGGGGCCAGCACGTCGAGCGAGCTTTTTAGCGCCAGCTCTATTTCCTCCAGTTCACTGTTTACCCAGATACGAACCGCCTGGAAGGTACGGGTCGCAGGATGTTTGTGCTTGTCCTTCACCGGCGTTGCCGCCGCGATGACTTCTGCCAGCTCTTTGGTACGGGTCATTGGCTCAACGCGGTTGCGCTCCACGATGGCGCGCGCAATACGTTTGCCAAAGCGTTCTTCACCGAAGGTTTTGATTACCCAGGCAATATCCGCTTCGTCAGCAGTTTGTAACCATTCAGCGGCAGACTGGCCACGAGTGGGGTCCATACGCATATCCAGCGGCCCATCACGCATAAAGGAGAAGCCGCGTTCTGCATCATCAAGCTGTGGTGAAGAGACGCCAAGATCGAGGAGAATCCCGTCGATCTTGCCGGTCAGGCCGCGCTCAGCGACATAATCCGCAAGCGCAGAGAAAGGTCCATGCACGATGGAAAAGCGAGGATCATCGATGGTTTGCGCAACGGCAATCGCCTGCGGATCGCGGTCAATTGCCAGCAGGCGTCCTTCCGCTCCAAGCTGGGAGAGGATCAAACGCGAGTGACCACCGCGACCAAAAGTGCCATCAATATAGATGCCGTCTGGACGAATATTCAGGCCGTTAACGGCCTCATCCAGCAGCACCGTTGTATGTTTATAATTTTCCATCATATTTATAGAGACAAGTCCCGCAGCCGTTCCGATAATGTTGCGGAATCAGACTGCTCAGCGTCGATATCTTCCTTGACCTGTTGATACCAGGTCGTTTCGTCCCACAGTTCAAACTTGTTGAACTGCCCGACCAGCATCACTTCTTTAGTCAGACCGGCATGTTGTCGCAACACAGGCGCAATCAATAATCGCCCGGCGCTATCCATCTGACATTCACTGGCATGTCCCAATAACAACCGCTGCACGCGGCGTTCTTGCGGGTTCATGCTCGACAGTCGCGACAGCTTTTGCTCAATGATTTCCCATTCAGGCAAAGGGTAAAGCAGCAGGCAGGGGGAGTTGATGTCAATGGTGCAAACCAGTTGACCCGAAGCGTTCTCAATCAGCTGGTCGCGGTATCGGGTTGGTACCGATAAACGACCTTTGCTGTCGAGATTGACTAACGTTGCTCCACGGAACATGCCAGCCTCACCCCTCCTCACCACTTTAACCCACAAATTCCCACCTGAAGGAGTTTACGGAGCGAGGGAAAAGCTTGTCAAGCCAGGACTCTCTCTATACCGGCGCGAAAGCACCGTATTTACAGAGCAAGAGTGACCTGGCTAATAACTACACAACTGGCGAGGCAAAATTAACGTTATGAATATTTGTAAGAAAAAAACCGAATATGCACACGAGCGTTAAGACTCACTCAATATCATCGCAGGGAAATATAAAGTGTCAGTTTGCGACGCGGGCAGCATTTTAAGGCATATCGCCGGGGGATAACAGCACCAGATTAAGCGCAAGGCAATATGGATTCGTTCGTGTACATTGAGGGCTAAAGGGGAGAGTAAAAAATGGCTGAATATTCATCGGCTGGCGGCTGTTTGTAACAAAACAATACAAAAGAATGCCCGTTAAAAAATATAATTGCGCTTTTTAACGCCAAAACGGATTCAGAAAAATAGCCGGCTACGAATCTTAGAGATAAATCCTAATTTTTATCCGGGAATTATTTCCCGCAATAAATGCGCCGCAAAAGGGGCAGTTTTACCGCCCCTGTGGAAATATTAATGGCGGCTCAAAATCCCGCGCCGATAGAGATTACGTTTGATACGCGTAAGCCCGGGTTTCGGTTTGCGAGGTTCATCCAGGCTTGCCAGAACAATCTCAAGCACGCGCTCGGCGACGTCGCGGTGACGCTGAGCCACGGCCAGCACCGGACATTGCAGGAAGTCGAGCAGTTCGTTATCGCCGAAGGTCGCAATCGCCAGATCGGATGGCAGCTTGCCATCGCGACGTAACGTCACGTCCATCACCCCCTGCAACAGGGCAAACGAGGTGGTAAACAACGCCTGCGGCATCGGGTGCGTTTCCAGCCATTTCTCGAACAGCTGAGCAGCCGCTTCGCGCTCATAGCTGTTGGCATACAGATAATGAACGTCACGCGGATCGTCTTTCCACGCCGTACGGAACCCTTGTTCACGCAGGAAGCTCACGGATAGTTCAGGCAAAGCGCCAAGATAGAGCACCGTTTCCGCCGGGAAGGTACGCAGCTCGGCAGCCAGCATTTCTGCATCGTCCTGATCGGCACCTACGACGCTGGTGAAATGTTCACGATCCAAAGCACGATCCAGCGCCACAATCGGGAATGGATCGTTCGCCCAGCGCTGATAGAAAGGATGCTCGGGTGGTAAAGAGGTCGACACGATGATGGCGTCAACCTGACGTTGCAGCAGATGCTCAATGCAGCGCATCTCGTTGTCGGGCTGATCCTCGGAGCAGGCAATCAACAGCTGATAGCCCCGCTGACGAGCCTGACGTTCAAGATAGTTGGCGATGCGGGTATAGCTGGTGTTTTCCAGATCCGGGATCACCAGGCCAATCGAGCGGGTGCGTCCGGCACGTAAACCTGCGGCGACAGCATTCGGATGGTAATTATGCTCACGAACGACTGCCATCACTTTCTCAACGGTCTTATCGCTGACACGATACTGCTTTGCTTTACCGTTAATCACATAGCTGGCCGTGGTTCTCGACACGCCGGCGAGCCGGGCGATTTCATCCAGTTTCACAATTGCCCCTCAAAAAAAGAAAAAAGTCCATGGCCCTGTCAAGGTTATGGTTAAATATTTTAACATCTAAACGCAGAATAGCTTTCACGGCAACCGCTTTTGTCCGCGTTGTCGGCGGATTACGCAAAAAAAAGCCCGGCTTTGGCTACCGGGCTGAAAGAGGCGAACCTTTTGCGCAACTAACGCATGATTTTATCGCCGCGCGAGAGGCCAACAACGCCAGAGCGCGCAACTTCAACAATTTTTGCCACATCCCTGACGGAGGCCAGGAACGCATCCAGCTTATCGCTCGTTCCGGCAAGCTGCACAGTATATATAGAAGGCGTGACGTCAATGATCTGCCCACGGAAAATATCCGTGTTACGCTTGACCTCTTCACGGCCATAACCGCTGGCCTGAATTTTCACCAGCATCACTTCACGTTCGACGTAAGCCCCCTGCCCCAGCTCGCTGACGCGCAACACGTCCACCAGCTTGTGCAATTGCTTTTCGATCTGCTCAAGCACTTTCGCATCGCCGACAGTCTGGATCGTCATGCGGGAGAGCGTTGGATCATCGGTCGGCGCAACGGTCAGGCTTTCAATGTTGTATCCGCGCTGCGCAAAAAGCCCAATGACGCGTGACAGTGCGCCCGACTCATTTTCCAGTAATACAGATAATATCCGGCGCATATCAGGTTCTCTCCGTTTTGCTTAACCACATTTCATCCATACCACCGCCACGGATATGCATCGGATAAACGTGCTCTGTGCCGTCGACGATGACGTCCATGAAGACGAGGCGATTGTTTTTAACGTGCTCAAGCGCTTCGCCGAGCTTCGCTTCCAGCTCTGACGGATCGGTTACCCGCATGCCAATATGACCATAGGCTTCAGCCAGACGGACAAAGTCCGGAAGTGACTTCATATAAGACTGAGAGTGACGGCCGGAATAAATCATATCCTGCCACTGCTTCACCATACCGAGGTAACCGTTATTCAGGTTAAGCACCAGCACTGGCAACTCATATTGCAGCGCAGTAGAAAGCTCCTGAATATTCATCTGTATACTGCCATCACCCGTTACGCAGATAACCGTTTCGTTCGGCAACGCCAGCTTCACCCCCAGCGCGGCGGGCAGACCAAAGCCCATCGTGCCAAGCCCGCCTGAGTTGATCCAGCGACGCGGTTTATCAAACGGGTAATACAACGCAGCGAACATCTGATGCTGGCCTACGTCAGAAGTGACATACGCCTCGCCTTTGGTCAGATGCCAGATCGTCTCGATCACCGCCTGCGGCTTGATGTTTTCACTCTGCGTGTCGTATTTAAGGCACTGACGGCCGCGCCATTGTTCGATTTGCTGCCACCAGTCACGGATCTCATCCAGCGGTTGAGAGGCGGTCTCCTGCGCCAGCAGTTCCAACATTTGATCCAGCACCTGTCGTGCGTCCCCCACGATGGGCACATCCGCCGGCACCGTTTTAGAGATAGAAGTAGGATCGATATCAATGTGTAGCACCGTCGCATTCGGACAGTATTTCGCCAGGTTATTGGTGGTGCGATCGTCAAAACGTACGCCGACGGCAAAAATCACATCAGAATGGTGCATCGTCATATTGGCTTCATAGGTGCCATGCATACCCAGCATGCCCAGCGCCTGACGGTGGGTAGCCGGGAATGCCCCCAGCCCCATCAGCGATGACGCGACAGGAAGATTCAGCTTCTCAATCAGTTCGCGTAGTTGCGTTTCACAGGCTGCATTGACGGCGCCGCCCCCCACATAGACTACGGGCTTTTTCGCAGCCAGCAGCGTTTGCAGCGCACGCTTAATCTGGCCTTTGTGCCCTTGCGTCGTCGGATTATACGAACGCATGCTCACCGACTCAGGCCACAGGTAAGGCAGTTTATTCGCGGGATTGAGAATATCTTTTGGCAGATCGACAACCACTGGCCCAGGACGACCGCTGGCGGCCAGCCAGAAGGCTTTTTTCAGCACGCCCGGGATATCTTCCGTTTGCTTAACCAGAAAGCTGTGCTTCACCACGGGGCGTGAGATCCCCACCATGTCGCATTCCTGAAACGCATCATAGCCAATCAGTGACGTCGCCACCTGTCCGGAGAGAATGACCAGTGGAATAGAGTCCATATACGCAGTCGCAATGCCGGTGATGGCATTGGTCGCTCCCGGCCCCGAAGTGACCAGCACTACACCCACTTCTCCCGTGGCGCGGGCCAGGCCGTCAGCCATATGCACAGCAGCCTGTTCATGACGAACCAGAACATGATCAATACCGCCTACCGTGTGCAGCGCGTCATAAATATCGAGAACCGCGCCTCCGGGATAGCCAAACACTTGTTTCACGCCCTGATCGATAAGCGATCGGACGACCATTTCCGCGCCAGACAACATCTCCATGCTTTGCCTCCAGGCTTTTGTTATAGACGGTCAACAGAATTCATTTCCGCGCCGACTTCTGACAGGGTAAACCCATCTTATAATGTGCAGAGTGAGGGATACCTTAACCGCTCGTTATGAGGCAGGCAATTAGCAAACGGAATGCGGGAATGGGCAATAAAAGCAGAAAAAATAGCTGTCAGACACGAATATGGTGAATTCGTCTGGTATGAGGGGAGACGCTAATAATTCATCTCTTAAAAAGAGGATGGATCAGGAAATCATCTATTTTTAAGCCGCCCTGAGCGTCTGAAAAAATGCGCACAGAACAAAATATTGCCTGCATAAAAAATCACAGAATAAACCGCATGTCACCATGCGGTTTATTCACCCTGACTTATCGACGACAAATATTGATCAGCAACTCTTCCATCCACTGGTGCCCTTTATCCCGCCCCGCCGCTTCATGCCAGGAAAGATAACAGGTACGGCTATTCAGCTTGAGCGGCAGAGGTAAAATTTGCAGGCTCAGCGAATCGGAGAACTCTTCAGCAAGCCAGCGCGGTGCAATAGCGACTAGCTGCGTCTGAGAAACGACATTTAAAACGCTGACCATCGCCATCCCCTGATAGGCCACGCTGGCTTGTTTATCGGCAGTGTCATACCACGGCTGACTGAACGAAGCATATCTGTCCAGAGCAACAACGGCATGCTGCTCGCTGTAAACATCGCTTTCACGCAGCGGCGAATTCATGCGTGGATGTTTTTTGCTGGCGACTAACACCATTTCATCTTTAAACAACGGAACACAGGCAAACTCTGGACGGCGAAACTCTTCGTAGCCCAGAACGAACTCCGTTTCCTGATAACGAAGCTGGTGCTCAGTGTTTTGATTTAAAGATGATTTAAAAACGAGATGAATATTAGGAGCAATCTGTTCAACTTTATTATATATAACAGACGTCAAATAATTGTCTAACGGACTGCAAACACAGAGATGGAAAACCCGCTCACTGCTTAAAGGTTCAAACCCTGAGCCAGGAAGCTCATTTTGAACCAGCTGTAGCGCCTGACGAATCGAACCGAATAGCTGGAATGCACGCGCCGTGGGCTGGATACCTCTTCCATACCGGACGAATAACTCGTCGTTAAACATCACCTTAAGTCTGGCTACGGCATTACTCACGGCAGGTTGAGACATTCCCAGAGATTGCGCTGCTCGCGTAATATTCTGCTCCTGCATAACTGCATCAAATACAGTTAACAGGTTGAGATCCACTGTGCGTAACTGAGGCTTAACCCCATCATAAGGCTGTGGTTGGTTAATATTATTTTCTGGCATTTCTGACTCCACTGTCACGCTAAATTCCCTTTGCCAAAGTACAGTAATAACTTCGAAAAATATGATTTACCATGCATATACAACAAGCGAAAGGAAATTATTTAAAATTCAGAATATATAAAGAACCCTCATTCAAGAGATGCCATTAAGCATCCCCTGAATGAAGAGCTAAAAATCGTTCAAATGATATCTAAAACTTTAATGCAGGCATGAAACCATAAAGCTGGCAAATACACAATCACCGCCTTAGTTAATAATAACTTAAGTATTATTAAACTATGAAGGGCATACACCACGATTTCATTAACAAAATGATATCAATATTGATAACTTTCCCGCCCATGATTCATTCATAGAACTTATAACTCAATGAAATAAAACGCATTCCATTTCACAGCACATCGGTAAAAATACTGTGTTCAATTGCTACCAATTATATTCAAATTATTCCAGAGATGAATCTCAAGTCCAATAATAGACAATTAAATCGGTTAACAGCGTAAAAACCAGCACAATTAGCTAATGTGTTTATCCTGCGCTGAGTGGCCGTTTTGCCTGAGAGGGGTTGACATGAGTCAGCGTATCCAGTACCACTAAAAGCATATCGCATTCATCTGGAGCACGATTCATGATTCGCACCCTTCGTTTCACCGGTCTACTACTACTAAACGCATCCACTGTGCGCGGTAGACTGGCGGGCGAAATTCAGCGTTGAATCGTCTTCAGTAAAACTAAAAACCCGCGCCACTGCGCGGGTTTTTTTATGCTCGTAGCAAGGCGCCCTAAGACTGACAAGGACCTAACCCATGAGCCAGCAAGTCGTTATTTTCGATACTACTTTACGTGACGGTGAACAGGCATTACAGGCGAGCCTGAGTGTTAAAGAAAAACTGCAAATTGCGCTGGCCCTCGAACGCATGGGTGTAGACGTAATGGAAGTCGGCTTTCCCGTCTCCTCGCCGGGTGATTACGAGTCAGTACAGACCATCGCCCGCACCATCAAAAACAGCCGCGTATGCGGTCTGGCTCGCTGCGTTGAGAAAGATATTGATGTGGCCGCGGAATCCCTGAAAGTTGCAGAAGCCTTCCGTATCCATACATTCATTGCCACCTCCCCCATGCACATTGCAACCAAGCTGCGCAGCACGCTGGATGAAGTGATCGAACGTGCGGTGTATATGGTTAAACGCGCGCGTAACTATACTGATGACGTCGAATTCTCCTGTGAAGATGCAGGCCGCACGCCGATTGACGATTTGGCCCGTGTAGTGGAAGCCGCGATTAATGCCGGAGCCAGAACCATCAACATCCCGGATACCGTCGGCTACACCATGCCGTTTGAGTTCTCTAACATCATCACCGGCCTGTACGACCGCGTACCTAATATTGATAAAGCCATCATCTCTGTTCACACCCACGATGATTTGGGTCTGGCTGTGGGCAATGCCATCGCTGCCGTCCACGCCGGCGCGCGTCAGGTAGAAGGGGCAATGAACGGCATTGGTGAACGCGCCGGCAACTGCTCGCTGGAAGAAGTGATCATGGCGATCAAGGTGCGCAAAGACATTATGAACGTACACACTCGCATCAATCACAACGAAATCTGGCGCACCAGCCAGACCGTGAGCCAGATTTGCAATATGCCGATCCCGGCGAACAAGGCGATTGTTGGTACTGGCGCGTTCGCTCACTCCTCCGGTATTCACCAGGATGGCGTGCTGAAGAACCGTGAAAACTACGAAATCATGACTCCGGAATCCATCGGTCTGAACCAGGTTCAGCTGAACCTGACCTCGCGCTCTGGCCGCGCGGCGGTGAAACACCGTATGGAAGAGATGGGGTATCAGGACAGCGATTACAACATGGATCAGCTGTACGACGCATTCCTGAAACTGGCTGACAAGAAAGGCCAGGTCTTCGATTACGACCTGGAAGCGCTGGCATTCATCAACAAACAGCAGGAAGAGCCAGAACACTTCCGTCTGGACTACTTCACCGTTCAGTCAGGCTCAAGTGATATCGCTACCGCCTCCGTCAAGCTGGCCTGCGGCGATGAAATTAAAGCGGAAGCCGCCAACGGTAACGGCCCTGTGGATGCCATTTACCAGGCGATTAACCGCGTCACCGAGTACGACGTTGAACTGGTGAAATATGACCTGACGGCTAAAGGGCACGGTAAAGACGCCCTGGGCCAGGTTGATATCGTCGTCAACTATAACGGTCGCCGCTTCCACGGTGTGGGTCTGGCGACAGATATCGTCGAATCCTCCGCGAAAGCGATGGTGCATGTCCTGAACAACATCTGGCGCGCCGCCGAAGTCGAAAAAGAGTTGCAACGCAAAGCTCAGAATAAAGAGAACAACAAGGAAACCGTGTGATGTCGAAGAATTACCATATTGCTGTGTTGCCGGGTGACGGTATTGGCCCGGAAGTGATGACACAGGCGCTGAAAGTACTGGAAGCCGTACGTTCGCGTTTTGCGATGAAAATTACCACCAGCCACTACGACGTGGGCGGTATTGCGATTGATAACCACGGTACTCCCCTGCCGAAAGGGACTGTAGAAGGCTGCGAAAGTGCCGATGCCGTTCTGTTTGGCTCCGTGGGCGGCCCAAAGTGGGAACACCTGCCGCCAGCAGAGCAGCCGGAGCGCGGCGCGCTGCTGCCGCTGCGTAAACACTTCAAACTGTTTAGCAACCTGCGTCCGGCGAAGCTGTACCCGGGGCTGGAAGAATTTTGCCCGCTGCGCGCGGATATCGCGGCCAACGGTTTCGACATCCTGTGCGTGCGTGAGCTGACCGGCGGCATCTACTTCGGTCAGCCAAAAGGTCGCGAAGGCAGCGGTCAGCATGAGAAAGCGTTTGATACCGAGGTCTATCACCGTTTTGAAATTGAACGTATCGCCCATATCGCGTTTGAGTCAGCGCGCAAACGCCGCCGTAAAGTGACCTCGATTGATAAAGCAAACGTGCTCCAGTCGTCCATTTTGTGGCGCGAAATCGTCAGTGAAGTCGCTAAGCAGTACCCGGACGTTGCGCTGTCGCATATGTATATCGACAACGCAACGATGCAGTTGATTAAAGATCCGTCCCAGTTTGACGTGCTGCTGTGCTCCAACCTGTTCGGCGATATTCTCTCGGATGAATGCGCGATGATCACCGGCTCCATGGGGATGCTGCCATCCGCAAGCCTGAACGAAGAAGGGTTTGGTCTGTATGAACCAGCAGGTGGTTCTGCCCCGGATATCGCGGGTAAAAACATCGCCAACCCGATTGCGCAGATCCTCTCCCTGGCTCTGCTGCTGCGCTACAGCCTGGATGCAGGCGAAGCAGCAACCGCAATTGAAAACGCCATTAACCGGGCGTTAGAAGAAGGCGTCCGTACCGGTGATTTAGCACGCGGCACGGCGGCAGTCAGTACCGATGAAATGGGCGACATCATTGCCCGCTATGTCGCTGAAGGGGTGTAATCATGGCTAAGACGTTATATGAGAAGTTGTTTGATGCGCACGTTGTTTACGAAGCACCAAACGAAACCCCACTGTTGTACATCGACCGTCATCTGGTACACGAAGTGACCTCTCCTCAGGCATTTGACGGCCTGCGCGCGCACAAGCGCCCGGTGCGTCAGCCGGGTAAAACCTTTGCCACGATGGATCACAACGTTTCCACCCAGACCAAAGACATCAATGCATCTGGCGAGATGGCGCGTATCCAGATGCAGGAGCTGATTAAGAACTGTAACGAGTTTGGCGTGGAGCTGTACGATCTGAACCACCCCTATCAGGGCATCGTCCACGTAATGGGGCCTGAGCAGGGGATTACGCTGCCGGGCATGACCATCGTCTGCGGCGACTCCCACACCGCGACGCACGGCGCATTTGGCGCCCTGGCGTTCGGGATTGGCACCTCTGAAGTTGAACACGTTCTGGCGACGCAGACCCTGAAGCAGGGCCGCGCCAAAACCATGAAGATTGAAGTGAAGGGTAAAGCTGCGCCGGGTATCACCGCGAAAGATATCGTGCTGGCGATTATCGGCAAAACCGGCAGCGCAGGCGGCACCGGTCACGTCGTTGAGTTCTGCGGCGACGCTATCCAGGCGCTGAGCATGGAAGGTCGTATGACCCTGTGCAACATGGCCATTGAGATGGGCGCCAAAGCAGGCCTGGTGGCCCCAGACGAAACCACCTTCAACTATGTGAAGGGGCGTCTGCATGCGCCGAAAGGTCAGAATTTTGACGACGCGGTAGCGTACTGGAAAACCCTGAAAACGGACGAGGGGGCAATTTTTGATACCGTTGTGACGTTACAGGCGGAAGAGATCGCCCCGCAGGTCACCTGGGGCACCAACCCGGGCCAGGTGATTTCCGTCAACGACAGTATTCCTGACCCGGCCTCCTTCGCCGATCCGGTCGAGCGCGCCAGTGCGGAAAAAGCGCTGGCCTATATGGGGCTGAAGCCCGGCGTACCGTTGACCGATGTGAGCATTGATAAAGTATTCATTGGCTCCTGTACCAACTCCCGTATTGAAGATTTACGCGCTGCGGCAGAAATCGCTAAAGGCCGCAAAGTGGCGCCGGGCGTGCAGGCGCTGGTTGTGCCAGGCTCCGGTCCGGTGAAAGCCCAGGCGGAAGCGGAGGGTCTGGATAAGATCTTTATTGAAGCAGGCTTCGAGTGGCGCCTGCCCGGCTGCTCCATGTGTCTGGCCATGAACAACGACCGCCTGAATCCGGGCGAGCGCTGTGCCTCCACCAGCAACCGTAACTTTGAAGGCCGTCAGGGCCGCGGTGGGCGCACCCACCTGGTCAGTCCGGCAATGGCCGCCGCTGCGGCAGTCACCGGTCATTTCGCCGATATTCGCAGCCTGAAATAAGGAGACAATCATGGCAGAGAAATTTACCCAACATACGGGCCGGGTTGTCCCGCTGGACGCCGCTAACGTCGACACCGACGCGATCATTCCTAAGCAGTTTTTGCAGAAAGTGACGCGCACGGGTTTTGGTGCGCATCTGTTCAACGACTGGCGTTTCCTCGACGATAAAGGCGAAGTGCCCAACCCGGAGTTCGTCCTGAACTTTCCGGAATACAAAGGGGCATCCATTCTGCTGGCGCGGGAAAACTTCGGCTGCGGATCGTCGCGTGAACATGCGCCATGGGCATTGACCGACTACGGCTTTAAGGTGGTTATCGCCCCGAGCTTCGCGGATATCTTCTACGGTAACAGCTTCAACAACCAGCTGCTGCCGGTGACGCTGAGTGACGAACAGGTCGATGAACTGTTTGCGCTGGTGCAGGCGAATCCGGGGATTGCGTTTGAGGTGGATCTGGAAGCAGAAGTGGTGAAAGCCGGGGATAAGACCTACAGCTTCAGCATTGATGCGTTCCGCCGCCACTGCATGCTGAACGGTCTGGATAGCATTGGCCTGACGCTGCAACACGAAGAAGCTATCTCCGCCTACGAGAAAAAACAGCCAGCATTTATGGGCTAAAGGCAATGGCCCGCAGGGCGCGGGCCATTGATAAGGGTGCGTTGAGGCTCAACCACTCTGGAGAGGCGGGGAAAAACCCCCGCCAATACCGCTAACGTTTTGCTTCGTAAGCCAACACTGCTGCCAGCTCTGTTTTCTCCTGTCTGAAGTGCAGCTCACACAGCGAGTCGCGCACCATCCAGGTGAAGATCAACAGCGTCGTACAGATCAGAAACAAACCTAACAGCAGAGTACGTTTTGGCATTCCAGCCTCCTTATTGCTTTTCGGCAATGAAGAGACTAACCTCGCAATGTGGGTTGTGAAGTTAATCTCCCCATCAGTTTTTTGATGTGGGACTCTCCACTGTTTGCCTCTTGCGAAAGCCTGAGGCAAACAGCCTCAAGCACCCGTCACGCACTCTATGCGCCTTCTCTGTGCCTGTCAGAAAGTCGTTTCATTTCGTGAAGCCGCCTTCCAGAATCAAACGTCTTTTACCCGGCACGTCAGCATCAGCGTGACAAGCGAAATCGCTGCGATCACCCAGTACACGGATGCATGCCCATAGCTTTGCGACAGCGCCCCCTGAATTACCCCTGCCAGAATCACGCCGGTAGAGATACTGTTGGTAAACAGCGTGGTCGCGGAGCCTGCGCGCCCCGGCATTAAATCCTGGAACCAGAGCATGCCTATCCCGGCAACGATTCCGATAAACACCGCGTTAAACAGCTGTAAAGCCAGCAAGGCTTCACGCGAATGGAACAGGATCAGCCCCGCGTAGAACAGTACCCCGGCCGCCACGGCGACGACCATCATCCGACGCTTTCCGAAACGTTTGACGTAGTAACCCGCCAGAATCATCGCCGGGATCTCCAGCCCGGCAGCGGTGCCCATCAGAATACCCGCCAGCTTGTCGGGCAGTCCCAGATCGCTGCTGATCCACAGCGGCATATCAATAATGTACATGGTGTTGCAGGTCCACATCAGCGTGGAGGCGATAAACAACATGCGGACGTTTTTATCCTGCCAGCCGCTCACCTGCGTGATGGGCTTGTCCGTCACCTGCTCTACGCGCGCCACCGATGGCAGCGCAAAGGCTATCAGCGCCAGGCTGATGACAAAAATCCCCGCCGCGATGGAAAACATGGTGGTGAAGCCGTAGTTCAGCGCCAGCATAAACGCCAGCGGCGGACCGATGACCCACGCGAGAGAGAGCTGCGCACGCATCACCGAACTGAACATCACCACTTCCCTCGCCGAGCTGTCGGCGTACTCCCGGGCTAGGGCGAACAGTTGCGGCATGGCGGTGTTCGCCAGAGAGGCCAGCAGCACGCCGCAGGTAATGAGCGTCAGGTAATGGCGGTTGAAGGCAAACAGCAGCGCGTTGCCCACGGCCATGGCGCAACAAAAGAGGATCAGCTTACGGCGATCGCCCTGGCTGTCGGATCGTTTCGCCAGCCACAGGCTGACGAGGATCCCGGCAATGGCGTTGACGGTGTAGAACAGACCCACCCAAAACGGCTGCGCCCCCACCTCGCGGCTGAGAAACAGGCTCAACGTCGGCGCCTGTAGCGCGCCGGCCACACCCATCATGAAGGCCACCAGCATAAAAGCGGCGTACACGCCATTCAGGCGTCGCCCCATCGTCATCAACCAGAGCATGCGCAAGTCCTTATGAAAGCGAATCGAAATTGGGTGAAATAGTAAACGAAAAAAGCCAGCAAAAAACATTTTGCTGGCGGGTGATTAGCACCAATACTCAGTCACACATGATCGAGGCGAGTTAGCGAGAAGAGGTCGGTTTCGTAACGTCCCACTGCATCAGATCTTCCAGTATTCTCAGCCGCTGCTCTGCGCACTGGCGGGCCAGCCAGGACACTCCCTTTGTCGCTGAAAAATAGTGCTGATAAAACTGACGTGCGGTAGACCTCTTCATAATTTACCTCCTCGCTTCATCGAAAAGGATTATTGGCTTAATATAGGGATTAATAAATTGCTGATTTTTTGTCAGGAGTTCCCCTTTTATGCCTTCCGGTCGTCTGCAACAACAATTTATCCGCCTCTGGCAGTGCTGCGAGGGGCAATCGCAGGAGACCACGCTGAACGAGCTGGCCGAGCTCCTCAACTGCTCCCGGCGTCATATGCGCACGCTCCTTAATACCATGCAGCAGCAGGGCTGGCTAAACTGGGAGGCCGAAGCCGGACGCGGCAAGCGTTCGCGCCTGACTTTCCTTTATACCGGCCTGGCGTTACAGCAACAGCGGGCGGAGGATCTGCTGGAGCAGGACCGCATCGATCAGCTGGTCCAGCTGGTGGGCGACAAAGCCGCCGTGCGCCAGATGCTGGTCTCGCATCTGGGACGCAGCTTTCGTCAGGGACGCCACATTCTGCGGGTACTTTACTACCGCCCAATGAAAAATCTGTTGCCCGGTACGGCGTTACGTCGCTCTGAAACCCACATGGCCCGGCAGATTTTCAGCGGCCTGACGCGGATAAATGAGGAAAACGGGGAACTGGAAGCGGATATTGCCCATCACTGGCAACAGGTGTCTCCGCTGCACTGGCGCTTCTTTCTACGCCCCGGCATTCATTTCCACCATGGACGCGAGCTGGAGATGCGCGACGTTATCGCCTCTTTAGAGCGCGCCCGCACGCTGCCGCTCTATTCGCATATCGCACGGATCCACTCTCCAACGGCCTGGACGCTGGATATTGAGCTTTCGCAGCCGGACAAATGGCTTCCGTGGCTTCTGGGCTACGTGCCATCAATGATCCTGCCTGCCGAGTGGCGCTCCCTGAACAATTTTTCCAGCCAGCCGATTGGTACGGGCCCCTACTCCGTTACACGAAATAACAGTAATCAGCTGAAGATCCGCGCCTTTGATGATTACTTTGGCTATAGGGCGTTGATCGACGAAGTGAACGTCTGGGTGTTACCGGATCTCAATGAAGAGCTGAGCGCAGGCCTGACCCTGGAAGGACCAACAGCCGGTGAAAAGGCGTTCGAAAGCCGCCTGGAGGAGGGCTGCTACTACCTGCTCTTTGATGGCCGCAGCCATCGCGGGGCAAACCACGACGTCCGCAGGTGGATAAGCCATATTCTGGCGCCCGCTAACCTGATTTATCACGCAGAGGAGCAATACCAGACCTGGTGGTTCCCGGCCTATGGCCTGCTCCCACGCTGGCACCATGCGCAGCCCGTCCGCAGTGAAAAGCCTGCCGGACTGGAGACCATCACCCTCAGCTACTATCGCGATCACATTGAGCATCGTTTTCTGGCGAGGATCATGAGCACGCTGCTGGCAGCCGAAGGCGTGACGCTGGCGATACAGGAAGTCGATTATGATGAATGGCATCGCGGAGACGTCATCAGCGATATCTGGCTCAACAGCGCAAACTTTACGCTGCCGCTTGATTTCTCGCTCTTTTCTCACCTGTACGAAGTGCCCCTGATTCAGCACTGTATCAACCGGGACTGGCAGCAGGACGCCGCGCGGTGGCGCGCGGGAGAAATGGATCTGGCCGCCTGGTGTCAGGAATTACTGACCGGGCAGACGATCGTACCGCTGATTCACCACTGGCTGCTGATCCAGGGGCAACGCAGCATGCGCGGCCTGCGGATGAATACCCTCGGCTGGTTTGATTTTAAATCCGCCTGGTTTGCGCCGCCGGAGCCATAACGCTTTCGTAATATTCACCAAATCATTACAATAGCGCCGTTCTCAACGGGGTGCTGCATCACTGATGTGCGCTGAGATAATACCCGTCGAACCTGATCCGGATAACGCCGGCGAAGGGATTTGAGGCTGTCTCTCAAAATCCTTTGCCACTCAACCCTGAGGTGCAAAGTGTTAAAAAACGTTCTTCCTCTGCTGGCGCTGTTTGCGCTGCCTGTTTTTGCTAAGCCCGTTCTGACGGTCTATACCTACGACTCCTTCTCCGCCGACTGGGGCCCCGGCCCGGTGGTAAAAAAAGCCTTTGAAGCCGACTGCAACTGCGAGCTGAAATTCGTGGCGCTGGAAGATGGCGTCTCGCTGCTCAACCGTCTGCGCATGGAAGGCAAAAACAGCAAAGCCGACGTGGTGCTCGGGCTGGATAACAACCTGCTGGAAGCCGCCACCCAAACCAGACTGTTCGCCAAAAGCGGTTTGGCGGCAGATGCCGTCAACGTACCGGGCGGCTGGAAAAACGACACCTTCGTTCCCTTTGATTACGGTTACTTTGCGTTTGTCTACGATAAAAACAAGCTGAAGAATCCGCCCAAAAGCCTGAAAGAGCTGGTCGAAAGTGACCAGAAATGGCGCGTAATTTATGAAGATCCGCGTACCAGCACCCCGGGTCTGGGGCTGCTATTGTGGATGCAGAAAGTCTACGGGGATAAAACGCCGGAAGCGTGGCAGAAGCTGGCCGCGAAAACCGTTACCGTCACCAAAGGCTGGAGCGAAGCCTACGGCCTGTTCCTGAAAGGCGAAAGCGATCTGGTGCTGAGCTACACTACCTCTCCGGCCTACCACATTATCGCCGAGAAAAAGGATAACTACGCCGCCGCGAACTTTGCTGAAGGGCATTATTTGCAGGTGGAAGTGGCCGCCCGCACCGCCGCGAGCAAACAGCCGGAGCTTGCCGAAAAATTCCTGAAATTTATGGTCTCCCCGGCATTCCAGAATGCTATTCCGACAGGAAACTGGATGTACCCGGTCACTGACGTTGCGCTGCCGGCAGGCTTTGAGCAGCTAAACAAGCCGCAAACCTCACTGGAATTTACGTCGCAGCAGGTTGCCGCCCAGCGCGCCGCATGGATTAGTGAATGGCAACGCGCCGTCAGCCGCTGATCCCCGGCTGGTTAGTTCCCGGGCTGCTCGCCGCCATACTGATGGTGGTCGTCAGCCTGGGTGCATTCCTTGCGCTGTGGTTTAACGCGCCAGAGAGCGATCTGCTCGCCCTCTGGCACGACAGCTATCTCTGGCACGTCATCCGTTTCTCCTTCTGGCAGGCGTTTCTCTCCGCGCTGCTGTCGACGATCCCGGCCATTTTCCTTGCACGCGCCCTCTATCGCAGACGTTTCCCCGGCAGGCTTGCCCTGCTGCGGCTGTGCGCGATGACGCTGATCCTGCCCGTGCTGGTGGCGGTGTTCGGTATTCTGAGCGTCTACGGTCGGCAGGGCTGGCTGGCATCCCTCTTCAACCTGCTTGGTCTGGAATGGACCTTCTCCCCTTACGGCCTGAAAGGCATTCTGCTGGCGCATATTTTTTTCAATATGCCGATGGCGACGCGCCTCTTTTTACAGGCGCTGGAAAACATTCCCGGGGAGCAGCGTCAGATTGCCGCCCAGCTTGGCATGCGCGGCTGGTCGTTCTTCCGCTTTGTCGAATGGCCGTGGCTGCGACGCCAGATTGCCCCGGTGGCCGCGCTAATCTTTATGCTCTGCTTCGCCAGCTTCGCGACCGTGCTTTCTCTCGGCGGCGGGCCGCAGGCCACCACCATTGAGCTGGCGATCTATCAGGCCTTAAGTTACGACTACGATCCGGGCCGCGCCGCGCTGCTGGCGATGGTGCAGATGGTCTGCTGCCTGGCGCTGGTGTTACTCAGCCAGCGGCTGAGTAAAGCGATCCCCACAGGCAGCAATCACTTGACAGGCTGGCGCGATCCGCAGGACAGCCTGCACAGCCGCGTCGCGGATTTTATGCTGATCGCGCTGGCCCTCCTGCTTCTGCTGCCCCCGCTGCTGGCCGTTATCGTTGATGGCCTGAATCGCAATGTGTTGTCGGTACTGCAACAGCCTGTCCTGTGGCAGGCGACGTGGACCTCATTGCGCATCGCGCTGGCAGCCGGGCTGCTGTGCGTGATCCTGACCATGATGCTGCTCTGGAGCAGCCGCGAGCTGTACGCGCGTCATGCCCGTAAAGCCGGACACGCGCTGGAACTGACGGGTATGCTGATCCTGGCGATGCCGGGTATTGTGCTGGCGACCGGATTCTTTTTACTGTTCAACAGCACCATCGGCCTGCCGG
This sequence comes from Enterobacter sp. BIDMC 27, assembly GCF_000534415.1. Taxonomy (NCBI): domain Bacteria; kingdom Pseudomonadati; phylum Pseudomonadota; class Gammaproteobacteria; order Enterobacterales; family Enterobacteriaceae; genus Enterobacter; species Enterobacter sp. BIDMC 27. Next base: position 1,612,795 of record NZ_KI973178.1, on the reverse strand, counting down.
AAAGCGCCGACGGCATCGTCATTTTTACCAACGCACTGATGGCTATCCCTTACGCGCTCAAGGTGCTGGAAAACCCGATGCGCGACGTCAACAGCCGCTACAGTTTGCTGTGTCAGTCGCTGGGCATGCAGGGCTGGCAGCGTCTGAAGGTGGTCGAACAGCGCGCGCTAAAGCGTCCGCTGGCTCAGGCGCTGGCGTTTGCCTGCGTGCTGTCGATTGGCGATTTTGGCGTTGTGGCCCTCTTTGGCAACGAGGATTTCCGCACGCTGCCGTTCTGGCTTTATCAGCAAATTGGCTCCTATCGTAGCCAGGACGGCGCCGTCACGGCACTTTTACTGCTGGTGCTGTGCTTTGCGTTATTTACCGTTATCGAAAAACTTCCGGGGCGTGATGTTAAAACTGACTGATGTAACCTGGCTTTATGAGCACCTGCCAATGCGTTTTACCCTCTCCGTTCGTCAGGGAGAGCGAATCGCAGTGCTTGGCCCCAGCGGGGCCGGAAAAAGTACCCTGCTCAATCTGATTGCCGGTTTTTTGCAGCCTGCCAGCGGGTCGATCGTCATTGATAATGGCGAATATACCTACGCTCCGCCGGCTACGCGCCCGGTGTCGATGCTGTTCCAGGAAAACAATCTGTTCAATCATCTTACGGTGTGGCAGAACATCGCGCTGGGTATGGATCCGGGGTTAAAGCTCAGTGTTGCGCAGCGTCAGACGCTGGAGGCGATCGCCGAACAAATGGGCCTGGCTGCGTTTATCAACAGACTACCGGGTGAGCTTTCCGGCGGCCAGCGCCAGCGCGTGGCGCTGGCACGCTGTCTGGTGCGCAAGCAGCCGCTGCTGCTGCTCGACGAACCCTTTTCGGCGCTCGACCCGGCCCTGCGTCAGGAGATGCTCTCGCTGGTTGAGGAGGTTTGCGAGCGCGAGCAACTGACGATGCTGATGGTTTCGCATAGCATCGAAGATGCCGCACGCATCGCGCCGCGATCGGTAGTGATCGCGGAGGGACGTATTTTGTGGGATGGAACAACCGACGCCTTAATGAGCGGGAAAGAAAGCGCGTCAGGATTACTGGGTATAAGACCGTAGGCCGGGCAAACGGAGTGCCGCCCGGCGTTTAACGGCTCACCACCTTCAACAGGATCTCACCGTACACCGGCATCAGCGGGTGGCGAATCAGCGCCACCAGCGCCACGACAGCCACTCCCAGCGTCAGCGGGGCCAGCCAGAGCAGGCGCGTGCGCGGAAGATAGCGCGTCAGGCGATCAACACTGGCTTTCGCGCTGCGCCACAGGCGCCAGCAGAGCCAGACCGCCAGCCACAGCAGGACCGCCGTTCCCAGCAGCAGCCACTTGAACTCGCCGCTTTGCATACCGTCAGGAATATCGATGGCCGCGCCCGCCAGGATCCCCGGCAGGAAGTAGAACGGCGGCCAGAAAACGCAGCCGATGATGTTCGGCACCACAAACTTCGCGACGGGCAGATCCAGCATCCCGGCCACCATCGGCACCAGCGGGCGCGTTGGGCCAACGAAGCGCCCCACAAGGATAGTGAACATGCTGTGCTGGTGCAGCGCGTGCTCGGTTTTATCCAGCAGCGCTTTGTTTTTTTTCATGAACGACCAGCGGTGCAGCGGCTTCTTAAAGCGCCAGCCCAGCCAGAAGGAGATCCAGTCCCCCAGCAAACAACCGATGATACCGGCCATCCACGCCTGCCAGAAATTGACCTCGCCGCTGCCGATAAGCGCCCCAAGCCCCGCCATCATCACGGTGCCGGGCAGGATCAGCCCGACCAGCGCCAGCGACTCCAGAAACGCCACCAGCGCCACGGCGATGAGCGAATACATAACGGACTGGGTAATAAAATGTTCCAGCAATGCCTGCATAACTATTCCGGTCAGAAAACGAATCAGCGATTCTGCTTAGCGCCCTGCACCGCGTCAAGGCATCAATTGTCTGAATAGTTTACAAGATGCGCCTGAAGTTCACCTGAATGTTTACCGATTATTCACATCCCGCACGGAATTCGCTCGGGCTGGCACCGGTGCACTTCTTAAACACGCGAGAGAAATAGAGCTGATCTTCAAAGCCGACGTTACGCCCGACGGTGGCGATAGGCATTCGGGTGGTGCTGAGCAGCAGCTTCGCCTGGCTGATGCGCTGATCCTCACGCCAGCTGAGTACGCTCACGCCAAGCTGCTGGCGGAACAGATGAGAGAGCCGTGACGGCGACAGGCACACATGCTGGGCGACGCTGGCAATATCAAACTGGCTGTCGGCAAGGTGGTCGCTGATGTACTGGCAGGCGTCGCGGACGCGGTTGTCCAGCGGCGGATTAAGCGACTCGTTGATGGCCTCCATGCGGCGCAGCAGCACCTGTTCAAGCAGGTTGATGGCCAGCAGTTCGGCGTAGCGCCCGCCCGCCTGCCCTGCCTCAATAATCTGTGCGAACAGCTCACGGAACTGCGCCAGATGCGCCTCATCCGGGCGATATAAACCGGTATGGGCGAAAATGGCCGGCCACGAGAGCCACTCCTGCCAGTAGGCGCGCGGACGGAAATAGACCCACTGGTGATACCACTCTTTGGCATCCGGATGGCGCCCGTAGTGGTGGATCTCCCCCGGCGGGAACAGCAGCATATCACCGGGGCGGCAGATAAACTGCTGATCCCCGTTTTTGACGACCCCTTCTCCGCGTACGGTCAGGTTGAGGATATATCCCTTCATGCCAAGAGGGCGATCGACGTAAAAATCGAGATATCCCTCGGCCTCAATTGGCGTCAGCCCCGCCACCAGATGGGCGTTAAATGAGTAGCCCGGCAGTAAGGGATCGTTTTGCGGTTCGGCCATAGATTCAGTTCTCCCAAGGGTCCTGAAGGAAACCAATTGTCCATATCGATAAAAGCAGTATAAAAATGGCCCGCGAAAAGATCCAAAAAGCATCACGCCTCTTTTACGTCCGCCATGTTTCAGCCTTTTCCCCTGATTTGTCCGCCAGTACGGGCAGATAAGCAGTAACAAAAGTGTCTATAAGTGCGGCAGAAATGTCCACATAGAATATTTGCACGGCGTCACACTTTGCGTGGCTACAGCAATTTAGTCCATAAGATTAGCGGATCCTGCCTGACGATTTTTGTCCCCAGTCTCTAATGTTCTTCCATACCTGTTTTTTGGATGGAGCAACACCATGGCAATTGCAATTGGCCTCGATTTTGGCAGCGACTCAGTTCGCGCGCTGGCAGTGGACTGTACGACTGGCCAGGAGATAGCAACCAGCGTTGAGTGGTATCCGCGCTGGCAAGAGGGGCGCTACTGCGATGCGCCGAACAACCAGTTCCGCCACCACCCGCGTGATTACATTGAATCAATGGAAGCGGCGATCAAAACCGTGCTGGCGGAGTTGACGGACGCCCAGCGGGCCGATGTCGTGGGGATTGGCGTCGACAGCACTGGCTCAACGCCTGCTCCTGTCGATGCCGAAGGCCGCGTACTGGCGCTGCGACCGGAGTTTGCCGACAACCCGAACGCCATGTTTGTGCTGTGGAAAGACCATACCGCCGTGGAAGAGGCGGAAGCCATCACCCGCTTATGCCATCAGCCGGGCAAAACTGACTACTCACGGTATATCGGCGGAATTTACTCCAGCGAGTGGTTCTGGGCCAAGATCCTGCACGTTACCCGCGCGGACGCGTCGGTCGCACAGGCAGCGGCATCATGGATTGAGCTATGCGACTGGGTTCCCGCCCTGCTCTCCGGTACCACTCGCCCGCAGGATATCCGCCGCGGCCGTTGCAGCGCCGGGCATAAATCGCTGTGGCATGAAAGCTGGGGGGGGCTGCCTCCGGCAACGTTCTTCGATGAACTCGACCCGATCATCAACAAAAACCTGACATACCCGCTGTTTATCGACACCTTCACCGCCGATATTCCGGTCGGCACGCTCTGCGAAGAGTGGGCGAAACGCCTCGGTCTGCCGCAAAACGTGACCATTTCCGGCGGCGCGTTCGACTGCCATATGGGTGCCGTGGGCGCGGGTGCGCAGCCCAACACGCTGGTGAAAGTTATCGGCACCTCCACCTGTGACATTCTGACGGCAGATAAAGCCAGCGTCGGCGACCGCGCGGTGAAAGGCATCTGCGGTCAGGTTGACGGCAGCGTGGTACCCGATTTTATCGGCCTCGAAGCGGGTCAGTCCGCCTTCGGCGATATCTACGCCTGGTTTGGCCGTGTGCTCGGCTGGCCGCTGGATCAGCTGGCAGCCGCGCATCCTGAACTGAAAACACAGATTACCGCGAGCAAAAAACAGCTCCTGCCGCAGCTCACCGAAGCCTGGGCAAAAAATCCGTCTCTCGACCACCTGCCGGTGGTGCTGGACTGGTTCAACGGGCGTCGTACGCCGTTTGCCAACCAGCGTCTGAAAGGGGTGATTACCGATCTCAACCTCGCGACCGACGCGCCCGCGCTGTTTGGCGGCCTGATCGCCGCCACCGCATTCGGCGCGCGCGCCATTATGGAGTGCTTCACCGGGCAGGGCATTGACGTGAACAACGTGATGGCGCTGGGCGGCATCGCCCGTAAAAACCCGGTGATTATGCAGGCCTGCTGCGACGTGCTGAACCGGCCGCTGCAAATTGTGGCCTCCGATCAGTGCTGTGCGCTGGGCGCGGCGATTTTCGCTGCCGTGGCCGCAGGCGTACATGCGGATATCCCGACCGCGCAACAGCATATGGCGAGCGCCGTCGAAAGTACGCTCCAGCCGCAGACTCAGCAGGCACAACGCTTTGAACAGCTTTATCAGCGCTACCAGCAATGGGCAAAAAGCGCCGAACTTCACTATCTCCCTGTCGCCGCCCCGGCCAAAAGCACCGCGGATACTACGGCAACCCTGACACATTAAGGACACGATAATGACCATTTTTAATAATTATGAAGTGTGGTTTGTGATTGGCAGCCAGCATTTGTACGGACCGGAAGCGTTGCAGCAGGTGACGAAACACGCGGAGCACGTTGTGAATGCGCTGAACGCGGAAGCCAAACTGCCGTGCAAACTGGTGCTGAAGCCGCTGGGTACCACCCCGGACGAAATCACCAACATTTGCCGCGATGCCAATTACGATGACAAATGCGCTGGCCTGGTGGTGTGGCTGCACACCTTCTCGCCAGCCAAAATGTGGATCAACGGCCTGGCTATCCTCAACAAACCGCTGCTGCAATTCCACACGCAGTTCAACGCCTCCCTGCCGTGGGACAGCATCGACATGGACTTCATGAACCTGAACCAGACCGCGCACGGCGGCCGCGAGTTCGGCTTCATCGGCGCGCGCATGCGTCAACAGCATGCCGTGGTGACCGGGCACTGGCAGGACGGTCAGGCACAAAAACGCATTGGCTCCTGGATGCGTCAGGCGGTATCTAAGCAGGATACCCGCCACCTGAAAGTGGTGCGTTTCGGCGACAACATGCGCGAAGTGGCGGTCACCGACGGTGATAAAGTGGCCGCGCAGATTAAATTTGGCTTCTCCGTCAACACCTGGGCGGTGGGCGACCTGGTGCAGGTGGTGAATGACATCAGCGATGGCGACGTTAACGCGCTGGTGGACGAGTACGAAAGCAGCTATCGCCTGACGCCTGCGGCACAGGTCAACGGTGACAAGCGCCAGAACGTGCTGGATGCCGCACGTATTGAGCTGGGCATGAAGCGTTTTCTGGAACAGGGCGGCTTCCATGCCTTCACCACCACCTTTGAAGATCTCCACGGCCTGAAACAGCTCCCGGGTCTGGCGGTACAACGTCTGATGCAGCAGGGCTACGGCTTTGCGGGCGAAGGCGACTGGAAAACTGCCGCTCTGCTTCGCATCATGAAGGTGATGTCGACCGGTCTACAGGGCGGCACCTCTTTTATGGAGGACTACACCTACCACTTCGAGAACGGCAACGATCTGGTGCTCGGCTCGCACATGCTGGAAGTGTGTCCATCCATCGCGGTTGAAGAGAAACCGATCCTCGACGTGCAGTACCTCGGCATTGGCGGCAAAGCGGATCCGGCCCGTCTGATCTTCAACACCCGTACCGGCCCGGCCATTAACGCCAGCCTGATTGACCTCGGCGATCGTTTCCGCCTGCTGGTGAACTGCGTCGATGCGGTTGAAACCCCGCATTCTCTGCCGAAACTGCCGGTCGCCAACGCTTTGTGGAAAGCACAGCCTGACCTGCCAACCGCCTCGGAAGCCTGGATCCTGGCCGGCGGCGCGCACCACACCGTATTCAGCCACGCGCTTGACCTGAACGATATGCGTCAGTTTGCCGAGCTGCACGACATCGAACTGACCGTGATTGATAACGACACCCGTCTGCCAGCCTTTAAAGACGCGCTGCGCTGGAACGAAGTCTATTACGGTTCAAAACGCTAAGCCCTGAATGCCCGGTGGCACTTCGTTTACCGGGCCTACGGTTCTGTAGGCCGGATAAGCGCAGCGCCATCCGGCAGGAGACGACAATGTTAGAAGATCTCAAACGTCAGGTACTCGAAGCCAACCTGGCGCTGCCAAAACATAACCTCGTAACCCTGACATGGGGCAACGTCAGCGCCGTTGACCGGGAAAAAGGGGTGTTCGTGATCAAGCCTTCCGGCGTGGATTACACGGTAATGACCGCAGAAGACATGGTGGTGGTCAGCATCGAAACGGGTGAAGTGGTTGAAGGCAATAAAAAGCCCTCCTCCGATACGCCCACTCATCGCCTGCTGTATCAGGCCTTCCCGACCATCGGCGGGATTGTGCATACCCATTCGCGTCACGCGACCATCTGGGCGCAGGCGGGCCAGCCTATTCCGGCCACCGGCACCACCCACGCGGACTACTTTTACGGCACCATTCCCTGCACGCGTCTGATGACCGATGCGGAGATCGGCGGTGAGTACGAATGGGAAACGGGGAACGTGATTGTCGAAACCTTCGAAAAACAGGGAATCGACGCGGCGCAAATGCCCGGCGTGCTGGTGCACTCCCACGGCCCGTTTGCCTGGGGTAAAAACGCGGAGGACGCGGTGCACAACGCGATCGTGCTGGAGGAAGTCGCCTATATGGGGATCTTCTGCCGCCAGCTGGCGCCGCAGCTGCCGGATATGCAGCAAACCCTGCTGGATAAGCATTACCTGCGTAAGCACGGCGCGAAAGCCTACTACGGCCAGTAAACCCTTACCCGGTGACGCTGCGCTTACCGGGCCTGCGGAACCTGTAGGCCGGATAAGCGCAGCGCCATCCGGCGGAACGGGCACTGTATAAAACCCCAGCAAACACCCCTCAACCAGGCTATAATCAGGCCTGGTTTTGTTTTATGGGATATCGGCGTGACGCAGGCGCAAGAAGGCTTTTTACTGACCAGACACTGGCGGGATACCCCTCAGGGTACTGAGGTTGAATTCTGGCTGGCAACGGACAACGGCCCACTAAACGTTACGCTCCCGCCGCAGGAGTCCGTGGCCTTTATTCCTGAAGCTCACGTCGAGAAAGTGAAACAACTGCTACGCGGCGAAAACAACTGGCGCCTTACGCCGCTCCAACTGAAAGATTTCCACCGCCAGCCGGTTTACGGCCTCTACTGCCGCGCCCATCGCCAGTTGATGCGCTATGAAAAGCTGCTTCGTGAAGCAGGCGTGACGCTTTACGAGGCCGACATTCGCCCGCCTGAACGCTTTCTGATGGAGCGATTTATCACCGCCCCCGTCTGGGTAGATGGCACCGCGCAAAACGGCAGGATCGTTAACGCGCGCCTGAAGCCTAATCCGCACTATCGCCCGCCGCTAAAGTGGGTGTCGCTGGATATTGAAACCACCCGCCACGGCGAACTGTACTGCATTGGCCTGGAAGGCTGTGGGCAGCGGGTTGTCTATATGCTCGGGCCGCCGAACGGCGATGCGTCCGCGCTGGATTTTAATCTGGAGTACGTCAACAGCCGCCCGCAACTGCTGGAGAAGCTTAACCAGTGGTTTGCCGAGCACGATCCGGATGTTCTGATCGGCTGGAACGTAGTGCAGTTTGACCTGCGCGTGCTGCAAAAACATGCCGAGCGTTACCGTATCCCGCTGATTCTGGGGCGCGGCAACAGCGAGCTGGAGTGGCGTGAGCACGGTTTTAAGAACGGTGTTTTCTTCGCGCAGGCTAACGGTCGCCTGATTATCGACGGTATCGAGGCGCTGAAATCCGCCTTCTGGAACTTCTCTTCCTTCTCGCTGGAAGCGGTCGCCCAGGCGCTGCTCGGCGAAGGTAAATCCATCGACAATCCCTGGGACCGAATGGACGAGATCGACCGGCGCTTTAATGAAGATAAGCCGGCGCTCGCTACCTATAACCTGAAAGATTGCGAGCTGGTGACGCTGATCTTCCACAAAACCGAGATCATGCCGTTCCTGCTGGAGCGGGCGACGGTGAACGGTCTCGCGGTCGACAGGCACGGCGGCTCGGTAGCGGCCTTCAGCCACCTCTATTTTCCGCGAATGCACCGGGCAGGGTACGTTGCCCCCAACCTCGGGGACGTGCCGCCGCAGGCCAGTCCCGGCGGGTACGTGATGGACTCCCGGCCAGGATTGTATGACTCGGTGCTGGTGCTGGATTATAAAAGCCTGTACCCGTCCATTATCCGCACGTTTCTGATTGATCCGGTGGGGCTGGTGGAGGGGATGGCCCAGCCAGACGATGCGCACAGCACCGAAGGTTTTCTTGGGGCACGCTTCTCGCGGGAAAAACACTGCCTGCCCGAGCTTGTGGGAAACATCTGGCACGGCCGCGACGAGGCGAAACGCCACGGCAACAAGCCGCTCTCACAGGCGCTGAAAATCATTATGAACGCCTTTTACGGCGTGCTGGGTACTAGCGCCTGCCGCTTCTTTGATCCCCGTCTGGCGTCGTCCATCACCATGCGCGGGCACGACATTATGCGCCAGACCAAAGCGCTGATTGAATCCCGGGGCTATGACGTGATTTATGGCGATACCGACTCCACCTTTGTCTGGCTGAAAGCCGCCCATTCGGAGGACGACGCCGCGCAAATCGGCAAAGATCTGGTCGCCTTTGTGAACGACTGGTGGCGCGAAACTTTGCAAAAAGAGCGGTTAACCAGCGCATTAGAGCTGGAGTTTGAAACCCATTTCACCCGCTTTTTAATGCCGACCATTCGCGGAACCGACCAGGGCAGCAAGAAGCGCTACGCCGGGCTGATTCAGGAAGGTGACACGCAGCGGATGGTCTTTAAAGGGCTGGAGACGGTGCGCACCGACTGGACGCCACTGGCGCAGCAGTTCCAGCAGACGCTCTACCTGCGGGTGTTTCGCAACGAGCCGTATCAGGACTACGTGCGCGACACCATCGCCAGCCTGATGGCGGGTGAACTGGATGACCAGCTGGTGTATCGCAAGCGCCTGCGCCGCCCGCTGGCCGAATATCAACGTAACGTTCCTCCCCACGTACGCGCCGCGCGGCTGGCGGATGAAGAGAATGTTCGCCGGGGCCGTGCGCCGCAGTATCAGAACCGGGGTACGATCAAATACGTCTGGACAACTAACGGCCCGGAACCCGTTGATTACCAGCAGTCTCCGCTCGATTACGATCACTACCTGACCCGCCAGCTTCAGCCGGTTGCGGAGGGAATTTTACCGTTCATCAATGACGACTTTGCTACACTAGTGACAGGACAACTTGGGCTATTTTGACGCGTGACGAAACCGTTGCCATCCAGTACCATAGCGCCCTTTCCATTCCCGGACCCATTTTTCGATGACCGTCTTTTTTGACGGGGTCGAACTATTGCCTGCAATTAAAGATTAGAGCCGAACAACTATGCCTTTTACACTTGGTCAACGCTGGATCAGCGATACAGAAAGCGAACTTGGATTAGGAACCGTCGTTGCCGTCGATGCGCGCATGGTTACCCTCCTTTTCCCTGCTACCGGTGAAAACCGCCTGTACGCTCGCAATGACTCCCCTGTTACCCGCGTAATGTTCAATCCGGGCGACACCGTGACCAGCCACGAAGGCTGGCAGCTGAAGGTTGAAGACGTAAAAGAAGAGAATGGACTGCTCGCCTACATTGGAACGCGTCTTGATACCGACGAGACGAATGTTATCCTGCGTGAAGTGCTGCTCGACAGCAAACTGGTTTTCAGCAAGCCGCAGGACCGTCTGTTTGCCGGGCAAATCGACCGAATGGATCGCTTCTCCCTGCGCTACCGCGCGCGTAAGTTCCAGAGTGAACAGTACCGCATGCCGTGGAGCGGCCTGCGCGGCCAGCGTACCAGCCTTATTCCCCATCAGCTGAATATCGCCCATGACGTGGGCCGTCGCCATGCGCCTCGCGTGCTGCTGGCTGACGAAGTGGGCCTGGGTAAAACCATCGAAGCAGGCATGATCCTGCACCAGCAGCTGCTCTCTGGCGCTGCCGAGCGCGTGCTGATTGTGGTGCCGGAAACGCTGCAACACCAGTGGCTGGTCGAGATGCTGCGCCGCTTTAACCTGCGCTTCTCCCTGTTCGACGACGAGCGCTATGCCGAAGCCCAGCACGACGCGGACAACCCGTTTGAAACCGAACAGCTGGTGATCTGCTCCCTGGACTTCGTACGCCGCAGCAAGCAGCGCCTGGAGCACCTGTGCGACGCAGAATGGGATCTGATGGTCGTCGACGAAGCGCACCACCTCGTCTGGAGCGAAGATGCGCCAAGCCGTGAATACATGGCGATTGAGCAGCTTGCCGAGCGCGTACCGGGCGTTCTGCTTCTGACCGCCACCCCGGAGCAGCTGGGTCTTGAGAGCCACTTCGCCCGTCTGCGCCTGCTCGATCCGAACCGATTCCACGATTTTGAGCAGTTTGTTGAAGAGCAGAAAAACTACCGTCCGGTGGCGGACGCCGTCGCGCTGCTGCTGGCCGGTAATCGTCTCTCTAATGATGAACTTAACACCCTCAGCGATCTGATCGGCGAGCAGGATATTGAGCCGCTGCTTCAGGCCGCGAACAGCGACAGCGATAATGCGGGATCTGCGCGTAAAGAGCTGATCGACATGCTGATGGACCGTCACGGCACCAGCCGCGTGCTGTTCCGCAACACCCGTAACGGCGTGAAAGGCTTCCCGAAACGCGAGCTGCACACCATCAAACTGCCGCTGCCGACCCAGTACCAGACGGCGATTAAAGTCTCCGGCATTATGGGCACCCGTAAATCAGCGGAAGATCGCGCGCGCGATATGCTCTACCCGGAGCAAATTTATCAGGAATTTGAAGGCGACACTGGCACCTGGTGGAACTTCGATCCGCGCGTGGAGTGGTTAATGGGTTATCTGACCGCGCACCGTTCCCGGAAGGTGCTGGTGATCTGCGCCAAGGCAGCCACCGCCCTGCAACTTGAACAAGTGCTGCGCGAGCGCGAAGGTATTCGCGCCGCCGTGTTCCATGAAGGCATGTCTATTATCGAGCGCGACCGCGCTGCGGCGTGGTTTAGTGAAGAGGACAGCGGCGCGCAGGTTCTGCTGTGCTCCGAAATCGGTTCTGAAGGCCGTAACTTCCAGTTCGCCAGCAATCTGGTGATGTTCGATCTGCCGTTTAACCCGGATCTGCTGGAGCAGCGTATCGGCCGTCTGGATCGTATCGGTCAGGCGCACGATATTCAGATCCACGTTCCGTATCTGGAGAAAACCGCCCAGTCCGTTCTGGTTCGCTGGTACCACGAAGGCCTGGATGCGTTTGAACATACCTGCCCGACGGGCCGCACCATTTATGACCAGGTGCATAGCGATCTGATCGGTTACCTCGCGGCGCCGGAAAACACCGAGGGCTTTGATGAGCTGATCAAATCCTGTCGAGAGAAGCACGACGCGTTGAAAGCTCAGCTGGAGCAGGGTCGCGATCGCCTGCTGGAGATCCACTCCAACGGCGGTGAAAAAGCGCAGCAGCTGGCCGAAAGTATCGAAGAACAGGACGATGACACCAGCCTGATCAGCTTCTCCATGAACCTGTTCGACATCGTCGGCATTAACCAGGACGATCGCGGCGAGAACATGATCGTGCTGACCCCGTCCGATCATATGCTGGTGCCGGATTTCCCGGGCCTGCCGGAAGACGGCTGCACCATCACCTTTGAGCGTGATGTGGCGCTTTCCCGCGAAGATGCACAGTTCATCACCTGGGAGCACCCGCTGATCCGCAACGGTCTGGATCTGATCCTCTCCGGCGATACCGGCAGCAGCACCATCTCCCTGTTGAAGAACAAAGCCTTGCCTGTGGGCACGCTGCTGGTGGAGCTGATCTACGTTGTGGAAGCGCAGGCGCCGAAACAGCTTCAGCTTAACCGCTTCCTGCCGCCAACCCCGGTGCGTCTGCTGCTGGATAAAAACGGTACGAACCTGGCCGACCAGGTGGAGTTTGAAAGCTTCAACCGTCAGCTGAGCGCGGTGAACCGCCATACCGGCAGTAAGCTGGTGAATGCGGTGCAGCAGGACGTGCATGCCATTCTGCAACTGGGTGAAGCCCAGGCCGAAAAAGCGGCCAGAGTGCTGATCGATGCGGCGCGTAGCGAAGCCGATGAGAAGCTTTCTGCCGAGCTGTCGCGTCTGGAAGCGTTGAAAGCAGTGAACCCTAACATTCGTGACGATGAGCTGGCCGCCATTGAGAGCAACCGCCAGCAGGTGCTGGAAAGCCTGAATCAGGCGGGATGGCGTCTCGACGCCCTGCGTCTTATCGTTGTGACGCATCAGTAAGCGGAGCGCAAGATGGTAATGGAGCCCTACAATCCCCCGATGGATCCGTGGCTGGTCATTCTGTATCAGGACGAGCACATTATGGTGGTTAACAAGCCGAGCGGCTTGTTATCCGTGCCGGGGCGTCTGGAAGAGCATAAAGACAGCGTGATGACGCGTATCCAGCGTGATTATCCCCAGGCCGAGTCGGTCCATCGTCTGGATATGGCGACCAGCGGCGTGATTGTGGTGGCTCTGAATAAAGCGGCAGAACGCGAGCTGAAGCGTCAGTTCCGCGAGCGCGAGCCGAAGAAACAGTATGTCGCGCGCGTCTGGGGCCATCCGGCGCAGGCGGAAGGGCTGGTGGATTTACCGCTGATTTGCGACTGGCCGAACCGGCCAAAGCAGAAGGTGTGTTACGAAACCGGCAAGGCCGCGCAAACCGAGTATGAAGTGCTGGAGTACGCGCCGGATAACACCGCGCGCGTCCTGCTGAAGCCGATTACCGGGCGCTCCCACCAGCTGCGTGTGCATATGCTTGCGATGGGTCACCCCATTCTGGGGGACAGATTCTATGCGCCGCCGGAAGCGCTGGCGTTAGCGCCGCGCCTGCAACTGCATGCGCAGACGCTCACCATCACCCACCCTGCTTTCGGCAACGCCATGACGTTCAAAGCCCCGGTGGACTTCTGAAAAAATGGCCCGACTGTGTCGGGCCATTTTTTTATTTAAAACCTTTCTGCTCTTTAATCAGCTCGTAGGCTTTCTGGATTTCCTGCGCTTTTTGTTTCGCCATCTCCATCATCTCTGGCGGCAGGCCTTTCGCCACCAGCTTATCCGGATGGTGCTCGCTCATCAGCTTACGATAGGCGCGTTTGATGGTCGTAACATCGTCAGACGGCTTCACGCCGAGGACGTTACAGGCATCTTCAAGCGTAGGGCCACGCTGCGCCTGCTGCCAGCCGCCGCCGGACGATTGCTGCTGATAACCGCCGCCAAAGTGCGCGCCGCCCTGCATCATGCGCAGGAACTGATCGAACTGCATGCGGGAAATGCCCAACTCTTCAGCAATCACATACAGGACGTCCCGTTCATTCGGATGCAGAGAGCCATCCGCGAAGGCGGCCTGGATTTGAATTTCCAGAAACATCCGAATTAAATCAAAACGCCCGAAACAGATGCTACGGAACTGCCGCATTTTTTCACGCAGCGGGTAGTGATCTGATTTACCAATCCGAAACGCATTCTGCGCCGCGATGCGGGATTCGCCGTGCAGATTCATGCGATCCATAAAGACGCTGGCCACCTGAATATCGGCTTCCGTTACGCGTCCTTTTGATTTGGTTAAGTGCCCCATCACCTCGAAGGTGGTGGAGAAAAAGAGTGACTGGCGCTCGCGCTGGTTGGCAAACCAGGCCATTTTGCGGCTGCGTGCTTTATCAAACATATGGCCGATAATGAGGCCAAGAACGACACCCCAGAATCCGGCACCCATAATAATTGCGAACGCAACGCCGATTATTTTACCCCAATACTGCATATACTCCCCGAATGGTCATGTTCCTGGCCGACGCAACGCCATCATTACAGTGGTCGCGCCACGGTCAATTGAGGGACATCGCCTATAATTTGCATTATCATACTCGTCATTCGATAGCGAGCCTAACACTCTGGCGCGCAAACGGGCAGGATTAACGCTGGTACTGCGCTGATGAGTAAGATAGTCTCTGAGCGTTTGTAAGCCGTAGCCACTGATGACGGAACAATAAAATACAACGTATGAAAAAACGTATCCCCACCCTTCTGGCCACAATGATTGGCACCGCCCTGTATAGCCAACAGGGGCTCGCAGCCGATCTCGCCTCGCAGTGTATGCTTGGCGTCCCAAGTTACAATCGCCCACTGGTGAAAGGCGATACGAATGACTTACCCGTCACCATTAATGCCGACAGCGCAAAAGGTAATTATCCTGACAATGCGACCTTTACGGGCAATGTCGATATTAACCAGGGAAACAGTCGCCTGCTTGCTGACGAAGTGCAATTGCACCAGAAGCAACCGGAAGGTGCTCAGGCGCCTGTCCGTACGGTGGATGCGCTGGGTAATGTGCACTATGACGACAATCAGGTCATCCTGAAAGGTCCGAAAGCCTGGTCGAATCTGAATACCAAAGACACCAACGTCTGGGAAGGTGATTACCAGATGGTCGGTCGTCAGGGGCGCGGTACCGCGGACCTGATGAAGCAGCGCGGCGAAAACCGCTACACCATTCTCGAAAACGGCACGTTTACCTCCTGTTTGCCAGGGTCAAATACCTGGAGCGTTGTGGGCAGTGAAGTGATCCACGACCGTGAAGAACAGGTTGCAGAGATCTGGAACGCCCGTTTTAAACTCGGCCCGGTGCCCATTTTCTATAGCCCTTACCTGCAACTGCCTGTGGGTGACAAACGTCGTTCAGGTTTCCTGATCCCGAACGCCAAGTACAGCACGTCGAACTACTTTGAGTTCTACCTGCCGTACTACTGGAACATTGCGCCCAACATGGACGCCACGATCACGCCGCACTATATCCATAAGCGCGGTAACATCATGTGGGAGAACGAATTCCGCTATCTGACCAAGGCGGGCGCGGGTCTGATGGAATTTGATTATCTGCCATCAGATAAGGTGTTCCAGGACGAGCATCCGAGCGAAGGTGATAAGCACCGCTGGATGTACTACTGGAAGCACGCCGGGGTATTGGATCAGGTGTGGCGTTTCAACATCGACTACACCAAAGTCAGCGATCCGTATTACTTCAACGACTTTGATTCTAAATACGGCTCCAGTACCGACGGTTACGCCACGCAGAAATTCAGCGTGGGCTACGCCATTGAGAACTTTGACGCGACGGTGTCGACCAAACAGTTCCAGGTATTTGATACACAATCGCGTAGTACCTATGGTGCCGAGCCGCAGCTGGACGTGAACTGGTACCAGAACGATGTGGGTCCTTTCGACACGCGCGTTTATGCTCAGGCGGTCCATTTCGTCAACACCAACTCGGATATGCCGGAATCAACGCGTCTGCATATCGAGCCGACGATCAATCTGCCGTGGTCAAACGACTGGGCGAGCCTGAATACCGAAGCTAAGCTGATGGCCACCCACTACCAGCAGAAAAATCTGGACTGGTATAACAAACGCTATGGCACCGATCTTGAAGAGTCGGTAAACCGTACGCTTCCGCAATTCAAAATGGACGGGAAGCTGATCTTCGAACGTGATATGGGCCTTCTCGCCGATGGATACACCCAGACGCTTGAGCCGCGTATGCAGTATCTGTACGTGCCTTATCGCGATCAGAGCAAAATTCAAAACTACGACTCTTCCTTCCTGCAATCAGACTACAGCGGCCTGTTCCGTGACCGTACCTACGGCGGGCTTGACCGTATTGCGTCTGCTAACCAGTTAACGACTGGCGTCACAACGCGCGTATATGATGATGCTGCCGTTGAACGTTTTAACGTTTCTGTTGGTCAAATCTACTATTTCACCGAGTCTCGTACCGGTGATGACGACATTAACTGGGAGAAAGACAACAAAACGGGCTCACTGGTATGGGCGGGCGACACCTACTGGCGCATGACGGATCGTTGGGGTCTGCGCGGTGGTGTTCAGTACGATACACGACTGGACAATATCGCGACGGGCAGCGCAGCCATCGAATACCGTCGTGATGAAGACCGCATGTTGCAGTTGACGTACCGTTACGCCAGCCCGGAGTATATCCAGGCGACGCTGCCAAACTATGCGAATACAGACCAATACAAAGACGGTATTTCACAG
Organism: Enterobacter sp. BIDMC 27; assembly: GCF_000534415.1. Classification (NCBI taxonomy): domain Bacteria; kingdom Pseudomonadati; phylum Pseudomonadota; class Gammaproteobacteria; order Enterobacterales; family Enterobacteriaceae; genus Enterobacter; species Enterobacter sp. BIDMC 27. The sequence goes on along the minus strand of NZ_KI973178.1, from coordinate 1,596,249 downwards.
GTGGGTACCGCCGCGAGCTGGCCGATCGCCGATCGTTGGTCAGTCGTCGGGGCCTACTACTATGACACGAATGCCCAAAAACCTGCTGACCAGATGCTGGGTCTGCAATACAACTCCTGCTGTTACGCAATACGTGTCGGTTACGAACGCAAACTTAACGGCTGGGATACGCAAAACAGTCAGGGCAAATATGATAACGTGATCGGCTTTAATATCGAGTTGCGCGGCCTGAGTTCTAACTACGGTCTGGGCACGCAGCAGATGCTGCGCTCGAACATTCTGCCGTATCGTAGTTCATTGTAATGTGCTTGATTTACAACGTAATCCGCTTTGCGGTTAATTGAAATGGAAAAAGTATGAAGAACTGGAAAACGCTGCTACTCGGTGTCGCTATGGTTGCGAATACCAGCTTCGCGGCCCCACAGGTTGTCGATAAAGTCGCGGCTGTGGTTAACAACGGCGTCGTGCTTGAAAGTGACGTTGACGGTTTGATGAAATCTGTAAAGCTCAACTCGGGCGAAGCAGGTCAACAGCTTCCGGATGACGCTACGCTGCGCCACCAGATCCTGGAGCGTCTGATCATGGATCAGATTGTTCTTCAGATGGGCCAGAAAATGGGCGTGACGATCTCTGACGAGCAGCTCGATCAGGCGATCGCCAACATTGCAAAGCAGAACAACATTACCCCGGATCAGATGCGTAGCCGCCTGGCCTACGACGGCATCAGCTATGCCACCTACCGTAATCAGATCCGTAAAGAGATGCTGATTTCAGAAGTGCGTAACAATGAAGTCCGTCGCCGCGTCACCATCCTGCCTCAGGAAGTGGATGCCCTGGCAAAACAGGTGGGGAATCAGAATGATGCCAGCACTGAGCTTAACCTGAGCCACATCCTGATCCCACTGCCGGAAAACCCAACCTCCGATCAGGCGGCTGAGGCGGAAAGCCAGGCGCGCGCTATCGTTGAGCAGGCGCGTAATGGCGATGACTTCGGCAAGCTGGCGATCACCTATTCCGCTGACCAGCAGGCGCTGAAAGGCGGCCAGATGGGCTGGGGGCGTATTCAGGAGCTGCCATCCCTGTTTGCCCAGGCGCTGAGCACGGCGAAGAAAGGCGACATCGTCGGTCCAATCCGTTCCGGTGTGGGCTTCCACATTCTGAAAGTGAACGACCTGCGCGGCCAGAGCCAGAACATTTCGGTTACCGAAGTGCATGCGCGTCATATCCTGCTTAAGCCGTCTCCGATCATGACTGACGATCAGGCTCGTGCGAAGCTGGAACAGATCGCCGCAGACATCAAGAGCGGTAAAACCACCTTCGATAAAGCGGCAAAAGAGTTCTCTCAGGATCCTGGCTCTGCAAACCAGGGCGGTGACCTGGGTTGGGCGGCAGCGGATATTTACGATCCGGCTTTCCGCGATGCGTTAATGAAGCTGAATAAAGGCCAGATGAGCGCGCCGGTACACTCCTCCTTCGGCTGGCATCTGATCCAGCTGATGGACACGCGCAACGTGGATAAAACCGACGCGGCGCAGAAAGACCGTGCGTATCGCATGCTGTTTAACCGTAAGTTCTCTGAAGAAGCCGCAACCTGGATGCAGGAACAACGCGCCAGCGCTTACGTGAAAGTGTTGAGCAACTGATGAAACCGCATCGTGTTGTGATCACCCCCGGCGAACCCGCCGGGATTGGGCCTGACCTTGTGGTTCAGCTCGCCCAGCGCAGCTGGCCGGTAGAGTTGGTTGTCTGCGCAGATGCAACACTGTTACAAGACCGGGCAGCTTTGCTCGGTCTGCCTTTAACGCTCCTCCCTTACGTTGAAGGCCAACAGCCCGCACCGCAGCAGGCGGGTACTCTCACCCTGCTTTCTGTTCCGCTCCGTGCGCCTGTTGTCCCCGGTGAGTTACACACCGAAAACGGCCACTACGTTGTCGAGACGCTGGCGCGCGCCTGTGACGGTTGCCTTCAGGGCGAATTTGCCGCCCTGATCACCGGTCCGGTGCATAAAGGCGTGATCAATGACGCGGGCATTCCGTTTACCGGGCATACCGAATTTTTCGAAGAGCGTTCGCACAGCCCGAAAGTGGTGATGATGCTGGCAACCGAAGCAATGCGCGTTGCGCTGGTAACAACGCACCTGCCGATCAAAGCCATTCCGGATGCCATTACGCCTGAACTCTTGCGTGAGATCATTGGCATTTTGCATCACGATCTGCAAACCAAATTCGGCATTCCGCAGCCGCATGTGCTGGTTTGCGGCCTGAATCCGCACGCGGGTGAGGGCGGACATATGGGCACCGAAGAGATCGACACCATCATTCCGGTGCTTGAGGAGATGCGGGCGAAGGGGATGAACCTCAGCGGGCCTCTGCCTGCCGACACCCTTTTCCAGCCCAAATACCTGGATAATGCCGACGCCGTACTCGCGATGTACCACGATCAGGGTCTGCCCGTGCTAAAATACCAGGGCTTTGGCCGCGGGGTGAATATCACCCTCGGTTTACCCTTTATTCGAACGTCCGTTGACCACGGTACTGCGCTGGATCTGGCAGGCCAGGGAAAAGCGGATGTCGGCAGTTTTATTACGGCGCTTAATCTCGCCATCAAAATGATTGTTAATACTCAATGACTAATCGAGTCCATCAGGGCCACTTAGCCCGTAAACGCTTCGGGCAAAACTTCCTCAACGATCAGTTTGTGATCGACAGTATCGTTTCTGCCATTAATCCGCAGAAAGGTCAGGCCATGGTCGAAATCGGCCCGGGTCTTGCCGCACTGACCGAGCCGGTAGGCGAACGCCTCGACGAACTGACCGTTATCGAACTCGACCGCGATCTGGCCGCGCGTCTGCAAACGCACCCGTTCCTCGGGCCGAAGCTGACGATTTATCAGCAGGATGCGATGACCATGAACTTTGGCGAACTGTCAGAAAAAATGGGACAGCCGCTGCGCGTGTTCGGTAACCTGCCGTACAACATCTCCACCCCGCTGATGTTCCATCTGTTTAGCTATACTGATGCCATTGCCGACATGCACTTCATGTTGCAAAAAGAGGTCGTTAACCGTCTGGTTGCAGGGCCGAACAGTAAAGCGTATGGTCGTTTAAGCGTGATGGCGCAATATTACTGCAACGTGATCCCGGTATTAGAAGTACCGCCTTCCGCATTCACGCCACCGCCAAAGGTAGATTCTGCGGTTGTGCGCCTGGTGCCACATAAAACGATGCCGTACCCGGTCAAAGACCTGCGCGTGCTGAGCCGTATCACGACAGAAGCCTTTAACCAGCGCCGTAAAACGATTCGTAACAGCCTTGGCAATCTGTTTACCGTTGACGTATTAGCTGAGTTGGGCATCGACCCGGCAATGCGTGCGGAGAATATTTCCGTAGAGCAGTACTGCAAGCTGGCTAATTACATCAGCGACAATGCGCCGCCGAAGGAGAGCTAAGCCATGATTGATTCGCCCCGCGTCTGTGTTCAGGTTCAAAGCGTCTACATTGAGTCCCAATCCACACCGGATGAAGAACGTTTTGTCTTTGCTTATACCGTAACCATTCGCAATCTGGGGCGGATGCCTGTGCAACTGCTCGGGCGCTACTGGCTTATCACCAACGGCAATGGCCGTGAAATTGAAGTCCAGGGCGAAGGTGTGGTCGGTGAACAACCCCATATCGCCCCTGGCGAAGAGTATCAGTACACCAGCGGCGCGGTCATTGAAACGCCGCTGGGTACCATGCAAGGCCATTATGAAATGGTCGATGCCGACGGCAATGCTTTCCGCATTGCTATTCCCGTATTCCGTCTCGCCGTACCTACACTTATTCATTAATCTAATGTCTACATATCTGATTGGCGACGTTCACGGTTGCTACGATGAACTGATCGCATTATTAAAACAGGTCGACTTCACCCCCGGGCAGGACACGCTCTGGCTGACGGGCGACTTAGTGGCGCGCGGTCCCGGTTCCCTGGACGTCCTCCGCTATGTCAAATCGCTGGGTGACAGCGTGCGCATGGTGCTGGGCAACCACGATCTGCATCTGCTGGCCGTATATGCCGGGATCAGCCGTAATAAGCCGAAAGATCGCATTACCCCCCTGCTGGAAGCACCGGATGCCGATGAGTTGCTCAACTGGCTGCGTCGCCAGCCGCTGCTACAGATTGACGAAGAGAAAAAACTGGTGATGGCGCATGCCGGCATCACGCCTCAGTGGGATCTTGAGACGGCAAAAACCTGCGCGCGCGACGCCGAAGCGGTGCTGGCGAGCGACTCCTACCCGTTCTTCCTTGATGCGATGTACGGCGACATGCCAAATAACTGGAGTGATGACCTCAGCGGCCTGGCACGACTGCGTTTTATCACCAATGCTTTTACGCGGATGCGCTACTGCTTCCCGAACGGGCAACTGGATATGTATTGCAAAGATACGCCTGAAAATGCCCCTGCGCCGCTTAAGCCATGGTTTGCGATTCCGGGCCCCGTGACAAACGAATACAGTGTGGTATTTGGACACTGGGCATCGCTGGAAGGAAAAGGCACCCCGGAAAATATCTATGCGCTGGATACCGGATGCTGCTGGGGCGGGGATTTAACCTGCTTACGCTGGGAAGATAAAACTTACTTTGTGCAGCCATCCAACCGACAGCTGGACTTAGGCGAGGGTGAGGCAGTCGCCTCCTGAAGATGTTTATCCTCTCCCTTCGGGGAGAGGATAAAACCGTTAACGACGTTCCAGAATTTCGAAGCAGTAGCTGTGTGAGTTCTGCGCATCCGCATCGTGAAACTCACTGAATACGGACTCCCACTCGTCCGGATCGTAATCCGGGAAATGGGTATCCCCTTCCACTTCCGCATCAATGTGCGTCAGATACAGTTTCTGCGCTTTTGGCAGGAACTGCTCATACACACGCCCCCCGCCGATCACCATGATCTCTTCGGCATCGCCGCAGGCGGCAATGGCTTCATCTACGGACTTAACCCACTGAACGCGATCGTCAGTGCCCGGCTGGCTACTGATCACAATATTCTTACGACCCGGCAGCGGACGACCAATCGACTCCCAGGTCAGGCGGCCCATCACTACCGGCTTGTTTAACGTAGTACGTTTAAACCATGCGAGATCGGCAGGCAGGTTCCACGGCATGGCGTTTTCCATGCCGATAACGCGGTCTACCGCCAGCGCTGCAATCAGACTGATCATTGAAAATTTCCCGGATGCAAAAAATTGCCGCCACTATACGGAAAGCTTAATCTTTCGTCGACTGGCGGCAGGGTAAAGAATTAGAAATTTTTTAATATTGCTGGCAACTCCACTTCACGCAGAGGGTTTACTCTCCGGTTCATCCGCAGGATCACCAGTATGCTTGCCCTCTTCCGTTCCTTGCCAGCCGTGGCGCTGAACCAGCGACAGATGATTACGATCCTCGTTGATGATCTCCGTCAGCATGGTGCTGGTGCGTTTAAACACCGCAGCGCGTTCGGTTGCCGTACTGCTCGCCATCGCCACCATCTCTTCCACCATCTCATGATTAAAACGGCGGAACAGATCGGCACGCTCACGTGCCTCATACGCGCCAAGCCCCAGGCTTTCCAGCGCCATGCGGCCAGATTTGAGCGCCCCTTCGAAGGTTTCACGTTCAGGGGCTGCCACACCCGCCTGACGCAGCTGGATGTAGTGATCCACATCGCGCGCACGGGAGATAATGGTCAGATGCGGAAAATGCTCTTTGACCAGCTCAACCATCTGCATACTGGTCTCTGGATCGTCAATGGCATTAATCAACACCTCGGCTTTCGCCGCCCCGGCGGATTCCAGCAGATCGACGCGGGTCGCATCACCGTAAAACACTTTCATATCGAATTTACGCAGCGTATCGACATGGTCAGGATCGTGATCGAGAATGACCATTTTGACACCGCTGGAGAGCAGTAAACGGCCAGTAATCTGCCCGAAGCGGCCAAATCCGGCGATGATCACCCGCGGCTGCTCCTCGTCGATCTCATCGGCTTCTCGCTCCTGTTCGCTTCCCGTTTTCTCCAGACGCGTCAGCAGCACCAGCAGGATCGGCGTTGCGGCCATCGACAGCGCAACCGCCAGCGTCAGCGCTTTTGCCCATTCCGGATCAAGTACATTTGCCATCTGCGCTGCGCCAAAGACAACGAAAGCAAACTCACTCCCCTGCCCCAGCAGCACGGCAAACCAGCGGCGTTGCGGTTTTGGCACATTTAACGGGCGGGCAATCAGCCACAGCATCGCCATTTTAATGACCAGGAAACCCACCAGCAGAATGATGATGCGCAGCGGATGGGTTACCAGCGTCCCGAAGTCGATAGACATCCCGACGCCGATGAAAAACAGCCCCAGCAGCAATCCTTTAAACGGCTCGATATCGCTTTCCAGCGCGTGACGGTATTCGGAGCTTGCCAGTAAGACCCCCGCGAGGAAGGCGCCCATTGCCATCGACAGCCCGGCCTCTTCCAGCAGCAATCCAAAACCAAACACCAGGAATAACGCAACGGCGCTGAATACTTCGCGCAGGCCAGAGCGAGCAACAAAGCGCAGCAGCGGACGCGTTACGTAGCGACCAAGCAGAACAACCAGCGCCAGCGCACCGGCAACCTTCAGCGCTGATAAGGCAAATGCTCCCAGCGTCGTTGATGCGCCGCTGGCTGCCAGCAGCGGGATCATCGCCACCAGCGGGATGGCGGCAATATCCTGGAACAACAGTACGGAGAAGGTGCTGCGCCCCATTTGCGACACCGTCAGATTACGCTCGTTCATTGCCTGCATGGCAATCGCCGTCGAGGAGAGCGCCAGCGTCATGCCGATCAGCTCTGCGACTTTCCACTCCATCCCCAGCAGAATGCAGAACCCGCCCAACAGCAGACCGCAGGCCAGCATTTGCAGGGCGCCTCCGCCAAACACCGAGGCGCGCAGTTTCCACAGCCGCTGCGGATCCAGCTCCAGACCAATCACAAACAGCATCAGCACCACGCCGATCTCCGCAAAATGCAGGATCGACTCGGCATCCGTCACCAGCCGAAAGCCCCAGGGGCCAATCACACACCCGGCAATCAGATAGCCGAGCACCGAGCCCAGCCCCAGACGAACCGCCACGGGCACAATTAATGCCGCCGCGCCGAGGTAAATCAGCGCCTGTATCAGCGTATGGCTATCCATTGTGCGTCTCCTGCCACTCAAGTAAACGTTGTTTGTAGTGACGAGCCTGCGCCTGCAAGGTTTCATCGTCGCAGACAAAGGTACAGTGCATCGCAAAAGGCGGAAGCCAGTTCAGACCGCAGTAAAGGGCAGTAGCCTGGAGCGGCTGCGCCAGCACGTCAAATCCGGGGAAGGCGCCAATCTCAAAGTGGCTTTCCCCCCCGCCGGTGGTAACAGCCCACATCAGGCTTTTGCCCTGAAGCGCGTTGCCGTTGTGTCCATATGCCCAACCGTGGGAGAAAACTTTGTCGATCCACAATTTCAGCAGCGGAGGCGTGCTGTACCACTGCATCGGATGCTGCCAGACGATCAGATCGGCACGGGAGAGCGCCTCCTGTTCGGCGGCGACATCGATATTGAAATCAGGATAGAGTTGATAGAGGGAACGTATCTCTACGTTTTCAAGCGTCCTTGCCTGCTCAAGCATCCGCTTATTCGCATGCGAGTGCTGCGGATAGGGGTGCGCATAAATTATCAGAATCATGTATATGCCCGTCTTTTACTTTTCTTGTAGCAATGAGTGTAGACAGTTACCACCCCGACTTAAAGGGGTCATCTTACGCTTCAAAGTAAATCGCAAGTATTGGCAATCATCACCACCTTAACAGCGATTACGGCGCTAAAGAAAGAAAACGACGCGTACGACAAATTCATGCCGCAAAATAATAGTAACAACTCATATTGCCAACAGATATTTTTAGAGGACCTTAAGTCATTCTTTAATAAAACAGTCTGTACATAACCCATTGAAAAAATAATAATTTTACGCTCTTTGTTTTGAGCTCATTATTTAGGCGATCGATATACGTTTCACACACGTGTCGAATATTCCTTCTCACTCAAATGGATGTGTACATGAGCAACAAACCCTCCCAATTAAATAATACAACCAAAACTCTGGGAAAGATATTTCCTGCCTTGTTGATATGCACCCCTGCGGTTGCGTTTTCTGCAACGATTGACCAATCAACTTCTGTTCCTCAAGATTTCTCAGCCGATGCTGAATATGTTATTAATAAAGACGTGACGATATCTTCCGCAGATAGTGAAGCGGCGGTATCTGTCACTGGGTTTACTATCAATAATATCACTAACGAAGGGAATATTTCCGGTAGGGAAACTGGCCTGGATATAAATACTGCCGCGCAACGTGTTGTGGTGAATAACGAGGAAGGTGCCGCCATCACATCGAAATCGGCTACAGCTATTAGTATTGAATCAATGCAAGGTGAAATTAGCAACCGTGGGAATATAACCGCTTTTGAGGATGGTATATTCGTTAGTGAAAACTCATCGGCTGTAAGTATTTCAAATAGCACAACCGGAGTTATTAAAGGTAAAACTGGCCTGAACGCACTTGCAGGCGTTGCCATTAATAATGCGGGTACGATCACTGGCACAGCGAATGATGGAATCGCTCTGAGCGAGGGTAACACTAAGGTCATAAATACTGGTAACGTGCAGGGTGCGCAATACGGTTTTAATGTAACGAATAATGCAAAAGTAGATATCACGAATAGCGGAACGATTAGTGGTGATACAGCCGCTGTTATGTTTGCCAGCAATAAAAATAACACCCTGGTGCTTGATACGGGTTCCATTCTTATCGGTGACGTTATTTCCACCAATTCCACGGGAAACACTCTCACCCTGATCGGCACCGGTACGGAAGACAGTAACTTTGTGGGTCTGAACGAAGGCGACGGTTTTGCCAGTATAAAAATGATGGGCGAAAATTGGGCGCTGTCGGGCGATCTCGATATTATTGGCTCTGGCGATTCCTTGCTGATAGACACGGGCGCGTTAACCCTGTCAGGCGCGGTATCGAATACCGGTAATACACGGGTGGCCAAAGATGCTTCGTTGCAACTGGGCGATGGCGAAAAAACCGCGACCCTCAGCGGTGGGCTCACCAACAACGGTACCGTCATTTTTAACCAGGGAAGCGATTTCACTTTCGCCACCGACATGACCGGTAGCGGTAACGTCGAAAAAGTTGATTCCAACACCCTGACCCTGACGGGCAAAAATAGCTATACAGGGGATACGGTTCTGCACGGCGGCACCACGCTGGTCTCCACCGGCGCAACGCTCGGCGTCAAGGGCAGTAACGCCACCGTTACCGTTGAAAATGGCGCGACCTTTGCCACCGCAGGCGAAGTGAACAACAACATCGCGGTTCTTAGCGGCGGTACGCTGGCGGCATGGAATGCAGTCCAGGGTAACTCCACGCTCAGCGCTTCCGGCGTCGATACCATCAACGGCAACGTGACTAATGGCGGCACGCTGTTACTCAGTGCGGCTAATAAGAGCGTTGGCAATAATTTTACGATTAATGGCGACTACACCGGCTCTGACGGTAGCCAGATCGTGATGAACAGCACCCTGGGTGAAGATAATTCACCAACTGATCACCTCACTATTACGGGTAGCAGCTTCGGTCAGTCTGGCATCAGCATCACCAACATTGGCGGCGCAGGCGCGCAAACCATTAACGGTATGGAAATTGTCAGCATCGGCGGCAGTTCCGAAGCCCAACTGACGCTGGCAAAACCGGTCGTTGCAGGCGCCTGGGAATATAGCCTCTACCAGCACAGTGACGGCAACTGGTATCTGGAATCAAAGGCGACGCCTTCTGATGAGCCTTCCGACGACACCGATGACGGTGGCAATACTGATGATGGCGATAACACCGACAACGGCGGCAACACCGATGATGGTGGCAACACCGACAATGGCGGTAACACCGATAACGGTGGCAACACCGATGATGGTGGCAACACCGACAACGGCGGCAACACCGATAACGGCGGCAGCACCGATAACGGCGGCAGCACCGATAACGGCGGCAACACCGATAACGGCGGCAGCACCGATAACGGCGGCAGCACCGATAACGGCGGCAACACTGACAACGGCGGTAACAATGCTCCGGAAGTCATGGCACCTGAAGTGGGTGCTTACTTAGGTAACTACCTTGCCGCACAGGGCATGTTCCTGCATAAGCGTGACGATCGCGACCAGATCACCTTCCGCAATGAAGACGACCTGAACACCTGGATGTACGTTAAGGGTCGCTATCACGAGAACGATGCGGGTGGCGATAAAGTCAGCTACGACACCACCACCACCGTACTGCAAGTCGGCAGCGATTTCATGAGCAAGCCAATGGATAACGGTATCCTGCGTGCTGGCGGGATGTTCGGTGCAGGCCAGGCGAAGACCCACTCTGATGCGAAGCACAACGTACGTGACGCACAGGGTAAGGTTGATGGCTTCAATGTTGGGCTGTACGCCACCTGGCAGGAAGATCAGAAATTACGTCTGGGCAGCTACGTTGATACCTGGGCCGCTTACAGCTGGTACAACAACAACGTCACCAGCAATCGCAACGATGAAGACTACGATAGTGAAGGTTTCGCCGCGTCTGTTGAAGTCGGCCACGCGTGGATAATCCAGTCTGAAAATGAACGCACCTGGAAGATCGAGCCGCAGGCGCAGGTGATCTACAGCTATCTCGATCAGGAAAATCATACCGATCGCGACGGCGTACGCGTCACTACCCTTGACAATGACAGCGTCTTTGGTCGTCTCGGCATTAAAGCAAGCTACTTCCAGCAGAAGGACGTCAAGGCCTGGCAGCCGTACGTTGCGGTTAACTGGTTGAAAGGTGCAGGTCAAAACGATCTGGCATTCAACGACGAGACCGTCAGCAACGATACGCCGGAAGATCGTGGTCAGTTAGAGTTGGGCTTAACCGGCAACCTGAACGAAACCACGACGATCTCCCTGCGTGCCAGCGGCGAGTGGGGTGAAAACAGCTATGCCGCCTACGGCGGTCATATTTTGTTAAACCATCGCTGGTAATCGATCATCCTGAAGCAAAAAAGCAGTGGCATGTGCCACTGCTTTTTTTTAGTTATCCAGCTCGCCCATTGATTTAACCTGGTCACGGTTAATCTGTTCAGTTTGACCGGTTTCGGCGTTTTTGTACGATACCAGACCGGTATCGTCATCCACCTGCGGTTTCCCGTCAGTAACAATCGTTTTGCCATCGGTGGTTTTTACGGCCTGATTGGACGAACAGCCCGCCACGGTGAACATTGCGGTGGCAGCCAGAACGGAAGCGATCAGTAGTTTATTTTGCATGGTGTATTCCCCTGCTCTCAGTTGAATTTTCGTTATCGACCTAACTATTTTAGGCTAACTGACTGAAAGCGGATGAAAAACCAGAAGGTTCTTAAGATGGGAAAATTGCCCGGTAACCGGATGGCACCGGGCAATGTGTGTTACTTGCTAATCTGAGCGTGCATTTCCTGCACCGAAATCACCTTCTCGGTGGCATCCGCATTCAGCGCCATGGCCGTCGCGAAACCGCCGTTCAGGGTGGTGTCGTAATGCACTTTGTACTGGAGCGCGCTGCGGCGAATCAGTTTGGAGTCTTCAATCGCCTGGCGACCTGCGGTGGTGTTAATGATGTAGGTGTACTCGCCATTCTTAATGCGGTCCTGAATGTGCGGACGACCTTCATGCACTTTGTTCACCAGACGCGGGTTGATACCCGCTTCACCCAACACAATCGCCGTACCGTGAGTGGCGTCCAGCTCGAAGCCCTGTTTCAGCAGCTTGGCAGCCAGGTCAACCACGCGCTCTTTATCGCCTTCGCGAACGGAGAGCAGCGCACGGCCAGATTTTCTCATGGTGGAGCTACTGCCCAGCTGCGCTTTCGCAAACGCTTCTGCGAAGGTACGGCCAACGCCCATCACTTCCCCGGTAGAGCGCATCTCTGGCCCTAACAGCGGGTCAACGCCCGGGAATTTGTTGAACGGCAGTACCACCTCTTTCACCGAGTAGTACGGCGGGATAATTTCTTTCGTGACGCCCTGCTGAGCCAGCGTCTGGCCAGCCATCACGCGCGCCGCCACTTTCGCCAGCGGAATACCGGTCGCTTTGGAGACGAACGGTACGGTACGCGCCGCACGCGGGTTGACTTCAATCAGATAGACTTCGTTGTCTTTTACCGCGAACTGAACGTTCATCAGGCCGCGAACCTGGAGCTCGAAGGCTAGCTTCTGCACCTGCTGGCGCATCACGTCCTGAATCTCCTGGCTCAGGGTGTACGCTGGCAGAGAACAGGCGGAGTCACCGGAGTGCACGCCCGCCTGCTCGATGTGCTCCATGATGCCGCCAATCAGCACCCTTTCGCCGTCGCAGATGGCATCCACGTCGACTTCAACCGCGTCGTCGAGGAAGCGGTCGAGCAGCACAGGCGCATCGTTGGAAACGCTCACCGCCGTCTGGAAGTAGCGACGCAGGTCCGCTTCGTCGTAGACGATTTCCATCGCGCGGCCGCCCAGTACGTAGGATGGACGCACCACCAGCGGGTAGCCGATCTCTTTCGCTTTCTCAACGGCCATTTCAATTGCGGTCACGGTGGCGTTCGCCGGCTGTTTCAGTTTGAGACGGTCAACCGCCTGCTGGAAACGCTCGCGGTCTTCCGCACGGTCAATCGCATCCGGGCTGGTGCCGATAACCGGCACACCTGCTGCTTCCAGCGCGCGCGCCAGCTTCAGCGGAGTCTGGCCGCCATACTGCACGATCACGCCTTTTGGCTTCTCGATGCGCACGATTTCCAGCACGTCTTCCAGGGTGACCGGCTCGAAGTAGAGGCGGTCGGAAGTGTCGTAGTCGGTCGAGACGGTTTCCGGGTTACAGTTGACCATAATGGTCTCGTAACCGTCTTCGCGCAGCGCCAGTGAGGCGTGTACGCAGCAGTAGTCAAACTCGATGCCCTGGCCGATACGGTTTGGACCGCCGCCCAGCACCATAATCTTGTCGCGGTCGACGGACGGGTTCGCTTCGCACTCCTCTTCATAGGTGGAGTACATATATGCGGTATCGGTCGAGAATTCAGCCGCACAGGTGTCCACGCGCTTGTAGACCGGGTGCAGGTCGTACTGGTCGCGCAGCTTGCGGATTTCCGCTTCACGCACGCCCGCCAGCTTAGCCAGACGCGCATCGGCGAAGCCTTTACGCTTCAGCATGCGCAGGAAGTCTGCGTCCAGGCCGTTGATGCCCAGCTCCGCCACTTTCTCTTCCAGACGCACCAGCTCTTCAATCTGCACCAGGAACCAGCGGTCAATGTTAGTCAGGTTAAATACGCCGTCGACGGACAGGCCCGCGCGGAAGGCATCGGCAATGTACCAGATACGCTCTGCGCCCGCGTCTTTCAGCTCGCGGCGGATTTTGGTCAGTGCTTCCGGGTCGTCCAGGCTGACTTTCGGGTCAAAGCCGGTCGCGCCCACTTCCAGGCCGCGCAGTGCTTTTTGCAGGGATTCCTGCTGCGTGCGGCCAATCGCCATGACTTCACCAACGGATTTCATCTGGGTAGTCAGACGGTCGTTGGCACCGACGAATTTCTCGAAGTTAAAGCGTGGAATTTTGGTCACAACGTAGTCGATGGACGGTTCGAAGGACGCTGGCGTGCGGCCACCGGTGATATCGTTCATCAGCTCGTCAAGGGTGTAACCCACCGCCAGTTTCGCCGCCACTTTCGCAATCGGGAAGCCGGTGGCTTTGGAGGCCAGTGCGGAGGAACGGGACACGCGCGGGTTCATTTCGATAACAATCAGACGGCCGGTTTTCGGGTTCACCGAGAACTGCACGTTTGAGCCGCCGGTTTCCACGCCGATTTCACGTAGTACCGCCATCGAGGCGTTACGCATGATTTGGTACTCTTTGTCGGTCAGCGTCTGAGCTGGCGCAACGGTGATGGAGTCGCCGGTGTGGATCCCCATCGCGTCGAAGTTTTCGATGGAGCAGACGATGATGCAGTTGTCGTTTTTATCACGCACCACTTCCATCTCGTACTCTTTCCAGCCAATCAGCGATTCATCAATCAGCAGCTCTTTGGTTGGGGAGAGATCCAGGCCGCGCTCGCAAATTTCTTCAAACTCTTCGCGGTTGTAGGCAATACCGCCGCCGGTGCCGCCCATGGTGAAGGAAGGACGGATGATGCACGGATAACCCACTTCAGCCGCAACGGCCAGCGCTTCTTCCATATTGTGCGCGATACCGGAACGTGCGGTATCAAGGCCAATTTTTTTCATGGCCACGTCGAAGCGGCGACGGTCTTCTGCTTTATCAATCGCGTCGGCGGTCGCACCGATCATGGTCACGCCGAACTCTTCCAGCACGCCCTGACGCTCCAGCTCCAGCGCACAGTTCAGCGCCGTCTGGCCGCCCATGGTCGGCAGCACCGCGTCCGGACGCTCTTTCTCGATAATTTTGCGTACCACTTCCCAGTGAATCGGCTCGATGTAGGTCGCATCCGCCATTTCCGGGTCGGTCATGATGGTGGCCGGGTTAGAGTTTACCAGGATGACACGGTAACCCTCTTCACGCAGGGCTTTACACGCCTGCGCGCCGGAGTAGTCGAATTCGCAGGCCTGGCCGATGACAATCGGGCCAGCGCCAAGGATCAGGATGCTTTTTATGTCTGTACGTTTTGGCATGGTCTTCTCAGCTCCTGATTATTTAGCGGTCTTACGGTATTGCTCGATAAGTTCGATGAAGTGATCGAACAGCGGCGCGGCATCGTGTGGGCCCGGGCTGGCTTCAGGGTGGCCCTGGAAGCTGAACGCAGGCTTATCGGTGCGATGGATACCCTGCAAGGTACCATCGAACAGTGACTTATGCGTCACGCGCAGGTTAGCTGGCATCGTCGCTTCATCCACAGCGAAGCCGTGGTTCTGCGCGGTGATCATCACCGTGTTGTTGTCGATATCTTTCACCGGGTGGTTACCACCGTGGTGGCCAAACTTCATCTTGACGGTGTTCGCTCCGCTCGCCAGCGCCAGCAGCTGATGGCCGAGACAGATGCCGAATACCGGGATGTCGGTTTCAAGGAAGGACTTGATGGCGTCGATAGCGTAGTCGCACGGCGCCGGGTCGCCAGGACCGTTAGAGAGGAAGATGCCGTCCGGGTTCATCTTCAGAACATCTTCAGCAGAGGTTTTCGCCGGAACCACCGTCAGGCGGCAGCCACGGTCAACCAGCATACGCAGGATGTTGCGCTTGGCGCCAAAATCGTAGGCCACCACGTGGAACGGCAGCTCGCTTTCCGGTTTCGCTTCCGGCAGGTCGCCTTCCAGCGTCCAGCTTCCCTGCGTCCAGCTGTAGGCTTCAGCGGTGGTCACTTCTTTCGCCAGGTCCATACCGTTCAGTCCCGGGAAGGCTTTCGCTTTTTCCAGCGCCAGCGTCGCATCGAGGTTATCCCCTGCGATGATACAACCGTTTTGTGCACCCTTCTCGCGCAGCAGACGCGTCAGCTTACGGGTATCGATATCGGCAATCGCCACAATGTTGTGGCGCTTCAGGTAAGAAGAGAGGTCTTCGGTGTTGCGGAAGTTGCTGGCAATCAGCGGCAGGTCGCGAATGACCAGGCCTTGCGCATGTACCTGAGAGGATTCTTCGTCAGCCGCATTGGTGCCGACATTGCCGATATGAGGATAAGTAAGAGTAACGATTTGGCGAGAATAGGAAGGATCAGTGAGGATTTCTTGATAACCGGTCATTGAAGTATTGAAAACGACTTCCCCAACCGCCGAACCCGTTGCCCCTATGGCCCGACCGATAAACTGGGTTCCGTCTTCCAGAACCAATAGCGCTGACTTAATCAAAACACCCTCCAGAGAATATTCACTCACTTTATTTGCATATTAATTCATAACCATGTCATGAATCAATGCAAATGTGTTGCCAGCGGATTTTTGGCAAACGGCGGCATTCTGGGGATTTGCCATGTAAAAGTCAACTTAAAACGGGAGTTTTGTATATTCTTTTGCAAGCCTGGCGGTCTGAAATCATATTAAGCGGCAAAAAGATCAACTAAATCACTGTGGAAACCGCTTGCGCATCCAGTTTAATCGAAAGGAACGTCTTACAGGAATAAAAAGTGGACCAAATGGTCAAAATTTACAGTTCAGCAACAGAAATTATCGAGAAAACACTTACTTTAAATCAGTTAGACACAATAAACATCCCAAACAGACAAAATAAAAGGGCAATAAAATATTGCCCTATGCAATCAAGTAATTACGACTGCAATAACCACATCACGAAGGGTAATAATGCTTACAAATTGTTGAGTTCGAGGACATCTCGCATATCAAAAAGACCATTACGCTTACCTTTCAGCCACAATCCCGAACGTACCGCCCCGTTTGCAAATGTCATGCGGCTGGATGCTTTATGAGTGATTTCGATCCTTTCGCCAATATCGGCGAACATAGCGGTATGTTCACCGACGATATCACCCGCGCGAACGGTGGCAAACCCAATGGTGCCAGGCACGCGCTCGCCAGTGTGGCCTTCGCGAGAATAGACCGCGATGTCTTTCAAATCTTTATCCATTGCACACGCAATCGCTTCGCCCATTGCCAGCGCCGTGCCTGACGGAGCATCGACTTTATGGCGATGGTGCGCTTCGACGATTTCAATGTCGGTGTAGTCGCCCATCACCTTCGCCGCCTTCTCCAGCAGTTTCAGCATGACGTTTACCCCCACGCTAAAGTTTGCCGCAAAGACAATCGCAATCTCAGTGGACGCATCCTGAATGGCTTGCTTACCGGCCTCGTCAAAACCGGTGGTGCCAATCACCATCCCTTTACCGTGCTGACGGCAAAACGCCAGGTGAGCCAACGTGCCTTCAGGGCGGGTAAAATCGATAAATACGTCAAAGTCTTCTTTCACCGCCTCAAGGCTGCTCTGCACGGTAACGCCCGTCTGACCTGCGCCTGCCAGCTCGCCTGCATCGGCTCCCAAAAGCGATGAACCTTCACGCTCCAGCGCCGCGCCAAGCGCCACGCCATCCATCTGTAGTGCCGCCTGAATCAGCTGACGGCCCATACGTCCACCCGCGCCCGCAATGGCGACGCGGATCTGTGCATCATGCATAGTTATTCTCTTACGTT
This sequence comes from Enterobacter sp. BIDMC 27, assembly GCF_000534415.1. Lineage (NCBI taxonomy): Bacteria > Pseudomonadati > Pseudomonadota > Gammaproteobacteria > Enterobacterales > Enterobacteriaceae > Enterobacter > Enterobacter sp. BIDMC 27. The sequence continues at coordinate 1,579,056 of NZ_KI973178.1, read as the reverse complement.
AAAATGATGTAAATCGTTTTCAGATTAACCAGCCTTTGCACAGGCTGCCACAGAAAACGCCGATAATTAGAATTTAATGATAAACAGGGTGAGATATCAGTGAAAGACATGATCGTCAGCTAAAACCACATGATTCCCGCACCACCAGCGCAGGCGGCAGAATGATGCGTTTGGCGGGTTCGTCGTTGCCCTGTATGCGGCTGTAAAGTAACTCCCCTGCCTTACGACCAATCTCTTTCGCCGCCACCGATACGGTGGTCAATGCGGGCTGCACCAGAGCCGCTTCGGTAATATCATCGAAACCGACCAGCGCAAAATCACGTCCCGGCTCACGGCCCATCTTGCGTAAGCTTTGCATCACCCCCAGCGCCACAACATCCTGATAGCAAATCGCCGCACTGATGTGTGGATGCTCGAGAAGTAACGCCTCTGCCACGCGCGCGCCGTCGCTTTGGCTGGCGTGAGAGGTTCTGATCCAGGCAGGATTCGGCGTCACGCCGTACTCCAGCAGCTTGCTGGTAAAGCCCCCGATACGCTGCGCCCGAGAGCCCGAATTCTGGCTCCCTCCAATGAACGCAATGTGCCGATGGCCCATTCTGAGCAGATGCTCCGTCGCCATCTGCGTGCCTAAGAAGTTATCCGTTCCGACAAAATCAAAATCCGGATCGTTCAGCGGTCGCACAACCATGATAGCCGGAATATTGCGCCGCTTCAGACCCTCAAAAAAGGCCTGGGGCGTTTCCCGAGCCGCACACAGCACCATACCGCCGACGTTATTACGCATCAGTGAATCAACAAATTTTTGCTGTCGCTCTGCCGATTCCTCGCTATTCGCCAGAAAAAGCATCAGCTCGTGGCGCTCCATTTCATGACTTAGCCCTGCCGTCATCTCGCTGTAAAAAGGGTTGGTGATATCGTGCAAGAGCAGCCCGACCTGGTTACTGCTGCGGTTACGTAAATTGGCTGCCGTCTGGTTATAGACATAGCCGGATTCATCCAGCGCCTTAAGCACACGTTCGCGCGTGCTTTGCGAAATGCGGCCTTTGTTGCAGAGCACCATCGAGACCGTCGCCGTTGACACGCCGGCGCGTTTCGCGACATCGGCCAGTGTAATTCCCGTCATGTTGTCTCCTTCATCATCACTACAGGTTAATCGAATAACCTGTTTTCTGCATTTTTCCCTGTGAGACTCTTCACATTACCGCTGTTGTTCTGGATTCGATTCGCATTTATGGCGGGTTAATCGCGTTAACCACTCTTCTCAAATACGGTTAATCGAATAACCTTAAATAACGATTACGGAGGATACAATGACAACCTACGACAAATTCCCCACGGTGGCGATACAGGGTTTTGATGACAGCGCCTGGCAAGGCTGGGAAGCAATAACCCGCGTTCTTGAGTCAAAAACCCAACAGCGCAGCCGCACGGTGCTGGTGATTGACTGCTATCCGGGCGTGCGCATGACCGAGCTTGAAGAGAACGTGCTGCCGCGTCTACGCCCGACGCTGGCGATCAATGCTGAACAGGCGCGACGGGATGAGTGTGCCATTCATGAGATGCTGGCGCGCAACCTCACAGACGATCGCGTCTTTGGCGTTCTCTCCTGCCACCAGCTTGGAGAGTTTTTCGATCCCGCGCGTCTGGAGGCGTTGCAGGTTCAGGTGAACCAGTGTTCCGGGGGGCTGATTGTGATCTACGGACCCGGTGCGACGCTTGTCCATCCGGGTGATGTGCTGGTGTATGCCGATCTGCCGCGCTGGGAGATCCAGCAGCGTATGCGCCGGGGTGAGACTGGGAACTGGGGCGCAGATAATCAGCAGGAAGATATGCTTCGTCGCTACAAGCGCGCCTTTTTTGTCGAATGGCGCGTCTTCGATCGCCACAAAACACCGCTGCTCAGGCGCACCGATTTTTTACTGGATACAACCCAGACGAACCAGCCCGCGATGGTCAGCGGCGAGGGCCTGCGAGCCGGGCTGAAGCAAACTACCACCCAGCCTTTCCGCGTGGCGCCCTTTTTCGATCCTGGCGTCTGGGGCGGCCAGTGGATGAAACAGCAATTCGATCTCGATCCCTCTGCACCCAATTACGCGTGGGGTTTTGACTGCGTGCCCGAGGAGAACAGCCTGTTACTGCGTTTTGGCGCAGTGCGGATCGAGATCCCCTCTCAGGATCTGGTTTTGCTTGAGCCCCGTGCTCTGCTGGGCGAGAAAGTTCACGCACGTTTCGGCGCGGAATTCCCGATCCGTTTTGACTTCCTCGACACCATGGGTGGCCAGAATCTGAGCTTCCAGGTCCACCCCATTACCGAGTACATCCAGCAGCAGTTTGGGATGCACTATACCCAGGATGAGAGTTATTACATTCTGGAAGCGGAGCCGGGTGCCGTCGTCTATCTGGGGACCAAAACCGGCACAGACCCTGAGGCCATGATGGACGATCTCAGGCGCGCGGGTCGCGGTGAAAAACCGTTTGATGACGACCGCTTCGTTAATCAGATCCCGGCAAAAAAGCACGATCATTTCCTGATCCCGGCTGGGACGGTGCACTGCTCCGGCGCGGGAACCATGGTGCTGGAGATCAGCGCTACGCCGTATATTTTCACCTTCAAACTGTGGGACTGGGGCCGCCTGGGCCTGGACGGGCTGCCGCGCCCGGTCCACCTGGAGCACGGTGAAAAGGTGATCGACTGGCAGCGCGACACGCGGTGGGTACATCAGCATCTGGTGAATCAGTTCGAACCTGTCGCGGAAGGAAACGGCTGGCGTGAAGAGCGTACTGGCCTGCACGAGCGTGAATTTATCGAAACCCGCCGCCACTGGTTTAGCGAACCCGTTTTGCACCACACCGGCGGCGGCGTGAACGTGCTGAATCTGGTAGAGGGCGACGAAGCAATTGTCGACAGCCCAACCGGTGCATTTGAGCCGTTTACCGTCCATTACGCCGAAACCTTCATCATTCCGGCAAGCGTAGGTGACTATCGCATTTCACCTTCAGCCCGTGCTTCCGGACACCCCCTCGCGACTATCAAAGCCTGGGTAAGGAGCTAACGATGATTCATTTTATTGTCGCCACTCATGGGCCGTTAGCCGCCGCGCTGCTGGAGAGCGGCCGGATGGTATACGGCGAGCTCCCCGGCGTACACGCCATTTGTCTGACCGAACAGGCGGGAATAGAGGGCTTCCGGCAGGATTTCATCTCCACACTGGAAGCGGCAAGCGTCAACGCTGACGGCGTGCTGGTGCTGTGCGACATGCAAAGCGGCACGCCGTGGAACGTGGCCTGTGAGGCCGCGTTTAACCCACATACGCAGCCGCCGGTCGCCGTGGTGGCTGGAGTCAACTTCCCGATGCTGCTGCAAACCGATGAGGTGATGATGGCTCGCGATGTTCATCAGGCTGCCGGGCAGCTTATCGAACTTACTCTGCCGACGCTGGTACAGGCGAAACCGGCAGATACTGCACAGACAGACGATTTTTAAGGAGCCGCATATGAGTATTTCTTTTGTACGCATTGACGATCGCGTGATCCACGGGCAGCTCATTACACGCTGGGCCAGGGAGCTGCCCTGCGACGGCATCGTTGCCATTGACGATGCCGTTGCGGCCGATCCGCTGTTATCGTCGGTCATGAAAGGAGCCGTATCAGATACTAAAGTGTGGCTGTTCGATACGGCAACCGCGATCGAAAAACTGCCAAAAGTGATTGCCAGCGAAAAGCGCTATTTCGTGATTGGCAAATCTCCACTCACGCTACAGCGCATTGAGCAGGCGGGCATTAGCCTGAAAAACAGCAACGGAAAAATTAACGTGGGCCCGATGAGCGCCCGGGCTAACACGATCACCATCGGCCCGAATCAATCGGTAACCCAGGATGAAGCGGCGGCGTTCGAGTGGCTGACCGGGCAGGGACACGCGATTGAATTCCGCCTGGTTCCTGATGCCAGTTTTTATACCTGGCAGGATGCCAGACAAAAGCTGAAATAAGGAGCAGATCATGATTATCGAAGCGGCTTTAATTGGCCTGCTGTGTTATCTGGGCGCACTCAGTAGTCCGTGGCTTTTAGGGCTGACGGGCGGCTGGTATCTCATCTCCCGACCGCTCATTTCCGGGATGCTGGTTGGCCTGATCCTGGGCGATATCAAAACCGGGATTATGATTGGCGTAGCGGTGCAGGCGGTGTATATCGCAATGGTGACACCCGGCGGCTCGATGCCAGCAGATTTAAACTTTGTGGCTTATCCGGCCATTGCACTGGGAATACTTTCCGGCAAAGGACCTGAGGTTGCCGTCGCGCTGGCGGCGACTATTGGGATCGCCGGAACCATTCTCTTCAATGCGATGATGGTGCTGAACTCCTTCTGGAACCATCGTGCGGATGTGGCGCTGGAGAACGGCGACGAGCGCGGGATCTACCTCAACAGCGCCATCTGGCCGCAGGCGATGAATTTTGTGCTGCGCTTTGTGCCTACCTTTATCGCCGTCTTTTTTGGCGCACAGTACATTAGCGGGTTTATGGACAACCTGCCGCACATCGTCCTCTCCACCATGAATGTGCTGGGCGGCATCTTGCCCGCCGTCGGTATTGCCATCCTGCTTAAGCAGATCATCAAAAGCTATACCATGCTCATCTACTTTCTGGTGGGCTTCGTTTGCATCGTTTTCCTGAAACTCAATATGGTCGCGCTGGTGATCGTGGGCGCCCTGCTGGCACTGATTCATTACAACTATAAACCCGAGGCACCGCAGGCCGTGGCTTCAGCACCTGTCCCTGACGACGAGGATGAATTCTGATGGAAGAACGTAAACTCACCCGCAAGGATCTGCGCCGCTGCTGGCGAGCGTGGATGATGCACAACCTCTCCTCAATGAGCTTTGAACGCCTTGAATCCTTCGGCTTTTGCCTGAGCATGCTGCCGGTCGCAAAAAAGCTCTATCCCGACCCGGTACAACGTACCGAGATGCTGCGCCGTCACGCGTCGTTCTACAACACGGAGCCACAGATTGGCGCGATCGTTAACGGTATGGCGCTGGGGCTGGAGGAGAAAAAAGCCAACGGCGAGCCGATTGACGGTGAAACCATAAATACCCTGAAGGTAGGCCTGATGGGGCCAATTGCCGGGATCGGCGATTCGATGATCCCCGGCATGCTGATCCCGATCCTGCTTAGCATTGGGATGGCGCTGGCGGCAGGCGGAAATATCCTCGGTCCACTGTTTTATACCGTTGCCTGGCTGGCCATCATTATCCCTGGCTCCTGGTTCCTGTTTCTCAAAGGCTACCAGATGGGATCAGGCTCCGTGGAGATGCTGGTCAGCAGCAAATCTACCCGGCTACGGGAAGCGCTCTCGCTACTGGGCGTATTTGTCATGGGCGGCGTGGCGGCCAGCTACGTGAAGCTCGGCACCGGGCTGGAGTTCATCACCCGGGACGGGGTTAACATTCACGTTCAGCAGATGCTGGACGGTATTTTCCCGCAGCTGCTTCCGCTGGCGGTGGTGCTGGGGACCTGGTATCTGATGGCAAAACGCGGCGTGTCGCCGGTAAAAGCCATGATATTGCTGCTTATACTGGCAGCGCTTGGCGTGGCGTCCGGTTTGTTTGCAGGATAAGAAAACCGGGGCAATGCCCCGGCTTCTTTATGGATGGAAGTTATTCCACAGTTCTGCGACTTTATCCGGACGCGAAATAAACTGGAACCGTGCGGGGTCATCAATAAACTGCTGATAAACAGGCGCATCAGTAATGCCAAATTCCGGATAACTTCTCGGCGTAATCATCTGCAAGCGCCCTGGTCTGTAGTGACTGTTATGCTGCCAGACAATATGATTACCCTGAACTAAGGGATACCAGGCCAGACCTTTTCGCGCACGAACGGCCTCATACTCAAAGCCATATTCCCGATCGCACCACGCACCAAACGTCAGCGGCTCATTGGGCGAGGCCGAAATCGTCGCATGGCCCCATCCGGGAGGGACCAGTACCTTTTCACCCGGCCCCGCGAGTACCGCAAAACAACGTCCCGGATCGTCGTCCACATACTCCTGCATGTAGATAATCGCTTTACCCTGCCAGATTTCGTACAGCTCAGGGGGCGACCATCCGCTGTGCTGGCTAATACGGTGAACATGTCCCTGGCTGCGGACCGGCTCATCGCCAAGCGTGCCTGCCGCGTAGGTGACCACACCAAAAAGCAGCATGCGTTTTTCGAGCTCCGGCCTGTCCGCCAGACGCGCCACGTCCATCGCGATGGCATATACCTGTTCAGGCCCTTCGCAGTCCGGATTGCGCAGCGACGGGCGGATCTGATCCAGTGTTCTGATCTCCGGCATCGGCCCGGTAACATCCTCTCCGTAGCAAAAACCGAGCGGCTGACGGGTGATGGTCATATCAAGGCCATAGTTAGCCATGGCGCACCTCGTAACCTTCCCCGGAGGCAAAGATCCGCAGGGTGAAGCCCTCTGCCAGCGCCGCATAGTCGTGTCCCGCAATGCTCGGCCAGACGGCAAGGGAGGATAGCGTCTCGTTGCCAGTGTTAATCAAACGATGCGCTGTAAAAGGAGGAATAATATGCACGGAGCCAGCCGTCACCTGCTCAAGCCGCGCGTCGCCCGCCTCCGTTTGCAGCAGCAACAAGCCACATCCGCGCAGGCCAAAATAGACCTCGCCCTGTTCGCGGCGCTGATGAAAATGACCGCGAGTCATAAAGAACTCATCGCCCACGTTACCCGCACGCAGGTGAGTTACCCCAACGAAGAGTGCCCCTTCCCCTACGGGCGAGCCCAGTACGTCTACGTCATACACACTTTTTTGAGGATTGCCGCACTTCCACGCCTCGCCGTCTGCGAAGATCCCAGGAAGATCCGCAAGACGAGTCGTTTTGCGGATAAGCGGCCCGCCGGCTAGCGCGCCGGTAGCCCACGTCAACTGAGGTGGCAAAAAGATGTCTGAATTCATATCGCTCTCCGGCCCGAGGAGAACAGCAATATCATGATGGCAGATTAAACGATTAACCTAGTGATAAAAGCGTCAATATTGATGGTGAATCACAGTTAACCAGAAACAAAAATGCCGGAGGCTTTCGCCACCGGCATTTTGAAGATTGAGAGGACATTATTCCACTTCGCGGGCGTCGATTCGCAGCTCTTTCGGCACTTCGAAGACAATGTTCTCTTCACGGCCTTCCAGCGGCACCGCTTCGCCACCGCCCAGCTCTTGCAGGCGGGCAATGACGTTTTGCACCAGGATATCCGGCGCTGAAGCGCCTGCGGTAACACCGACGCAGGCCGCGTTTTTCACCCACGCTTCCTGAATGTCCGTTGCGTCGTCGATCAGGAACGCCGCTTTCCCCATACGCTGCGCCAGTTCGGCCAGTCGGTTGGAGTTAGAGGAGTTTTTCGAGCCGACCACCAGCACCACATCCGCCTGTTCAGCCAGGGCGCGTACGGCTTCCTGACGGTTGGTGGTTGCATAGCAGATATCATCTTTGCGCGGCCCGACGATTTTCGGGAAGCGCTGGCGCAGGGCGTCAATCACGTCTGAGGTGTCGTCTACGGAAAGCGTCGTCTGGGTCATAAATGACAGACGGGCTTCGTTTTTCACGTCCAGCGTAAAGACATCTTCCGGTGACTCAACCAGATACATGCCCCCTTCCGGGTTGCTGTACTGGCCCATGGTGCCTTCAACTTCCGGGTGACCAGCGTGACCAATCAGAATTGACTCTTCACCACGACGGCTGGCGCGCGCCACTTCCATATGCACTTTTGTCACTAACGGACAGGTGGCATCGAATACGGTCAGATCGCGGCTTTTCGCCTCGTTGCGTACCGCCTGAGAGACGCCGTGCGCGGAGAAGATGAGGATTGCGCCGTCCGGCACTTCGCTGATCTGCTCGATAAAAATCGCACCGCGCTCGCGCAGGCTGTCGACCACGTAACGGTTGTGCACCACTTCGTGACGCACGTAAATCGGCGCGCCGTAAATCTCCAGCGCGTTTTCAACAATGCTGATAGCGCGGTCTACACCGGCGCAGAAGCCGCGCGGGTTAGCCAACAGGATCTGCATTTTACTCCTCCAGTGCCGGATCGATCTCCAGCACTTCGACATCAAAATGAACGGTACGCCCGGCAAGCGGATGGTTGAAATCGACGGTGATAGAATCGCCGTTGATTTCTCGGATCACGCCAGGCATTTCGCTGCCGTCCATAGCGGTAAAGAGCATAATCGCCCCGATTTCTGGTTCACCCGCATCCATAAACTCACGACGCGAGAAATACTGGATCAGGTCCGGGCTTGGCACGCCAAATGCCGCATCCGGCTCCAGCGAAAACGCTTTTTTCTCGCCCTCTTTCAGACCCAGAAGCTGCTGCTCAAGGCCTTCAGACAGGGAGGTGTCACCCAGACGAAACAGCGCCGGTTTGCCATTGTTGCGGGTGGATTCGGCCGTGGAGCCGTCATCCAGCTTCAGCGTGAAATGAACGAGAACCGCGCTGTTGCTCTGTACGGATTTAGACATGCAAATTGCTCGCTTGTTTTGGGTCACCTGTTGCCCGGTGGCGCTACGCTTACCGGGCCTACGGAGGCCACAAATTCTGTAGGCCGGGATCGCTACGCGTCACCCGGCTGGTTTTGTTACGCCTGCTCTTTCGCGGCCGATTTAGGCAAGAAGCCTTCCAGCACGATTAACGCCGCACCAACGCATATTGCGCTATCGGCGAGGTTAAAGGTCGCGAAGTGCCAGTCGCCGACGTAGAAATCGATCATATCGACCACAAAGCCGTGCCACAGGCGGTCAAACAGGTTACCCAGCGCGCCGCCAATGATCAGCGCGTAGGCGATGTTATTCAGCTTTTGCGTGGCCTTTGAGCGGTACATCAGCACCGCCAGCACGACGCAGATACCGATAGCGATACCCGCGAAGAACCAGCGCTGCCAGCCACCGCTGTCGGCAAGGAAACTAAACGCCGCACCATAGTTGCGGGCATAGTGCAGGTTAAGCGACGGAAACAGCGGGACCGTATCCCCCAGAGCGAAATTCTGGAGGATCAGGAACTTGCTGCCCAAATCAATAATCAGCACCACCACCACCAGCCACAGCCAGCGCAGTCCTGTTGAACAGAGAGTTTTACTCATCAGGCAAACTTACGTTTTTCGCCGTCACCGGCGACGTTGCTTACACAGCGTCCGCAGATGTCTGCGTGTTCCGCCACCTGACCGACATCAGTGGTGTAATGCCAGCAACGCGGGCATTTTTCACCGTCGGCTTTGCTCAGTGCGACCTTCAGTCCTTTGAGCAGTTCACTCTGCTGAGCATCAGCAGTAGCTTCGGCATAATCCGCAACTTTCGCACCGGAGGTCAACAGGACAAATCGTAATTCATCGCCCAGCGCGGTCAGTTTGGCCGCCAGCTCCGGTTCGGCGTACAGGGTCACGGTCGCTTCCAGCGAACCACCGACTTTCTTGTCAGCGCGCGCCTGCTCGATAACCTTATTCACTTCGCCACGCACTTTCAGCAGCTCGTCCCAGTAGGCATCGTTCATTGCTTCAGTGCTGGAGAGGTCGAACAGACCTTCGTACCACTCGCCGGTGAAGACATACTTCTCGCGTTCGCCCGGCAGGTAACCCCAGATTTCATCCGCGGTGAAGGACATGATCGGCGCCATCCAGCGTACCAGCGCCTCTGCGATGTGGAACAGCGCAGTCTGGCAGCTACGACGCGCCACGCTGTCCGCTTTCGCGGTGTACTGGCGGTCTTTGATGATGTCGAGGTAGAACGAGCCCATCTCGATGGAGCAGAAGCGCATCAGGCGCTGCACCACTTCGTGGAAGTCGTAAGACTCATAGGCTTTAAGAATATCTTCCTGCGCCGCTTTCGCGCAGCCTACCGCCCAGCGATCGAGCACAACCATCTCTTCCGGCTTCACCATGTCTTTCACCGGATCGAACCCGTTCAGGTTCGCCAGCAGGAAGCGCGCGGTGTTACGAATACGACGATAGCTGTCAGCAGCACGTTTCAGGATCTCATCAGAGACCGCCATTTCGCCGGTGTAGTCGGTAGAGGCCACCCACAGACGCAGAATGTCCGCGCCCAGTTTGTTCATCACGTCCTGCGGAGAAACGGTGTTACCGATAGATTTGGACATCTTACGGCCCTGACCATCCACGGTGAAGCCGTGGGTCAATACCTGGCGGTAAGGTGCTTTACCCTTCATGGCGGTGGAGATCATCAGCGATGACATGAACCAGCCGCGGTGTTGGTCAGACCCTTCCAGATACATATCGGCAGCGTGACCAGCAAACTCCGGACGCACGTCAACCACGGAGGAGTGGGTAGACCCGGAGTCGAACCACACGTCCAGGGTATCCGGCACTTTCTCGTAGCTGTCTGCGTCAGCGCCCAGGATGTCGCGGGCGTCGAGATCCCACCACGCCTGAATGCCGTCAACTTCGACGCGCTTCGCCACTTCTTCCATCAGTTCCAGAGTGTTCGGGTGCAGCTCCTGCGTCTCTTTATGTACGAACAGAGACATCGGCACGCCCCAGGTACGCTGACGGGAGATACACCAGTCAGGACGGTTAGCCACCATGGATTCGATACGCGCCTGGCCCCAGTCAGGGATCCACTGCACGCCTTTGATCTCTTTCAGAGACTGGGCGCGCAGGCCTTTCTGGTCCATGCTGATAAACCACTGCGGGGTTGCACGGAAGATGATCGGGGTCTTGTGACGCCAGCAGCACGGATAGCTGTGCTGCATTTTCTCAACGTGCAGCAGCGCGCCGCTGGTGCGCAGCATGTCAACGATGATGTCGTTAGCTTTAAAGACGTTGATGCCGTCCAGCGCCGGGTAGGTGCCAGGCAGGTAAGAGCCGTCCGGACCAACCGGGTTAGCGATTTCCAGACCATATTTCAGGCTGATGTTGTAGTCGTCAGGACCGTGGCCACCGGCGGTATGCACCGCACCGGTACCCGCGTCCAGCGTGACGTGGTCGCCCAGAATCGCCGGAACGTCGAAGTCCAGGAACGGGTGTTTGAAGCGCATCAGTTCCAGCGCGTCACCTTTTACGGTGCCCAGCACGGTGTAATCGGTGATGTTCGCGCGTTTCAGCACGCTTTCGACCAGGTCTTTCGCCAGGATAACCGCACGGCCATCAATCTGCACCAGCGCATACTCAAACTCGCCAGAGAGGGAGATCGCGCGGTTAGCAGGCAGCGTCCACGGGGTGGTGGTCCAGATCACCAGAGAGATCGGGCCGCTTACACCAGGCAGACCAAATTTAGCTTTGATCGCATCCTGATCGACCGCTTCGAAGGCCACGTCGATAGAAGGCGAGGTTTTGTCGTAATACTCCACTTCCGCTTCTGCCAGCGCAGAGCGGCAGTCGACGCACCAGTGCACCGGCTTCGCGCCTTTGTGCAGGTGACCGTTGCCGATGATTTTACCCAGCGCTCGGATGATGTTGGCTTCGGTTTTGAAGTCCATGGTCAGGTAGGGATGCGACCAGTCACCCAGCACGCCCAGACGGATGAAGTCAGCGCGCTGACCGTCAACCTGGGTGGCAGCGTATTCGCGGCATTTCGCGCGGAATTCTGCGGCGGTGAACTTCTCACCCGGCTTACCGTACTCTTGCTCAACTTTCAGCTCGATCGGCAGACCATGGCAGTCCCAGCCCGGAACGTAAGGCGAGTCATATCCCGCGAGTCCTTTGGACTTCACGATAATGTCTTTCAGAATCTTGTTTACAGAGTGACCAATATGAATGCTGCCATTCGCATATGGAGGGCCATCATGCAGAATGAAGGTTTTTTTGCCTTTTTTGGCTGCACGAATGATGCCGTACAGGTCATCATCGGTCCAACGCGCCAGCATTCCCGGTTCACGCTTGGCGAGATCGCCGCGCATCGGGAACCCTGTTTCCGGCAAATTCAGGGTTGATTTATAGTCACTCATCAGATTCTCGGTTCCGTATTTATCACGTAGGCAGTTAAGCCGGTTCTAAAGCCCAAAAAACTCGCGGGCCGTTAATTCATCTCGCGCGATTTGCGCCTTAAGTTCATCCAGCGAAGCGAATCGCTGTTCATTGCGTATTTTTTTACGCAGTATCACATCTATATGGCGACCATACAGGTCCATTACAACGTCCAGCAGGTGTACTTCTAACTGTTGACGCACACCGGCAACCGTTGGACGTGTGCCAATGTTGGCGACGCCGTAGAAAGGCTTCTCGCCCAGTCCTGCCACTTCCACCGCATAGACCCCTTTAACCGGGGAGACCTGACGACGCAGCGGTATATTCGCCGTCGGGAAACCTATCGTGCGGCCCAGCGCATCGCCATGGACCACGCGACCTGAAATTGTGAACGGGTGACCCAGCAGCGTTTCTGCCGTGTCCAGTTCATCGTTCGCCAGCGCCTGACGTACCGCCGTGCTGCTTACGCGCACGCCGCCCTCACAGAAGGTCATCGTGCTGGTGACGTCAAACCCGTACTCCAGGCCAGCCTTCTGTAATAACAAGAAATCGCCCTGACGACCAGCGCCAAAGCGGAAATCATCGCCCACGGCGAGAAACTGCACGCCAAGCTGCCTGACCAACAGGTCGCTGACAAAATTTTGTGCGGTCAGCGCGGCAAAACGACGGTCGAACCTTACGCACAGGACGTAGTCCACCCCTGACTCCGCCAGGTAGCGTAACTTCTCGCGCAGACGCGTCAGCCGCGCGGGGGATTTCTCGCCTGCAAACAGCTCCAGCGGCTGAGGCTCGAAAATCATCACCACGACGGGCAGGCCTCGCGCCTCGCCTTCTTTACGCAATCCCTGCAACAGCGCCTGATGCCCACGATGCACGCCGTCAAAATTACCAATGGTCAGCACGCACCCGTGCGGGGCTTGACTGAGATTATGTATGCCGCGTATCAGCTTCATGACTGGCTCAAAACAGTGAAAATCGCCAAAGTATACCTTGTACAGCGGTTAAGGTTAACCGGCGATTGTTCACGCTAAACAGAAAGCCGTATGATTTCATCACGCTGACCTTTCGCAGCAAAAAAATCTGCCCGCGAACTGCGATTTTTACGCCGAAAAGCTGTATTCACGAACGACAAGCTGGTAGAATCCTGCGCCATCACTACGTAACGTAGCGTCGCCACATTAACGGCGCTTATTTGCACAAATCCATTGACAAAAGAAGGTATAGAGGGCATATTCCTCGGCCTTTGAATTGTCCACATAGATCATATTTGGGAGTTGGACCTTGGCTAATATCAAATCAGCTAAGAAACGTGCCGTTCAGTCTGAAAAGGCTCGTAAGCACAATGCAAGCCGTCGCTCTATGATGCGTACTTTCATCAAGAAAGTATACGCAGCTATCGAAGCTGGCGACAAAGCTGCAGCGCAGAACGCATTTAACGAAATGCAACCAATCGTGGATCGTCAGGCTGCTAAAGGTCTGATCCACAAAAACAAAGCAGCGCGTCATAAAGCAAACCTGACCGCGCAGATCAACAAACTGGCTTAATCGCCACTTGTTGTTGCTTGTTTGAAAGAACCCGCTTAACGCGGGTTTTTTTATGTCTTCAGATTGCTGGCGGCGTAAACAGCGCCGAATAGTCGCGATTGCAGATTCGCTGCACCGCCGGGTGCTGAATCATCCTTTCGGCGAATATGGCGTGATACTCTTCCATCACGTTATCCACCCTGCCGATCTCGGTTATTTTGTCGTCTGAATAGAGATCGTGCGCGTACAGCGTCGGAGCAACGAAGATAGCGTTATGCGCTTCGCCAAAGGCTTTCATCAGCGCCGCATCGTCGAACTCACCGAGAATTTCTACGTTCAGCCCCTGCGAGTTAAACCAGTTCAGCAGCTTCCGTCCGAGCATGGACCTCCGACCCGGCACCAGCAAGCGGCGCTCTTCCAGGCAGGCAGGAAACGGTTTTTCCGGTGGCGGATTGATGCACCAGAAACTGACGCCGCATTCGCCAATTTTCACCGAGAACAAGCCTTCCTGCTGCGTGGAATCGATAGGGCAATCCGAAATAATCATATCCAGCTTATGCTGGCTCAGCTGTTCCAGCAGCATCTCGTGAGTGGACTCAAAGCAGCGTAAATGGATCTGTTCATCTTCCACCACCGCCGCATCCAGCACGCCACTCACCAGCCGTTTGGACAGCGCATCCGCCACCCCCACGTCAAAAAGCAGGTTCGACTCTTTGCGGTAGTTGACGATGTCCAGCATCTCCTGACTCAGGGTGAACATTTTATCCGCATAGCGGAACACCAGCTCGCCCAACTCACTGGGCTCAATCCCACGGCCCTTGCGCTTGAACAACTTGCCCTGTAACCGCTCTTCCAGGGCTTTGATTTGCCCGGTAATGGTTTGTGGCGTCAGGTAAAGCGCTTCTGCCGCCCCCACGACCGAGCCCTGTTTATAAACGTGCCAGAAGTAATAAAGATGGTTGTAATTCAAATGAGACATCGCGTGTTCTCTCCCTGAGTGTGTATCGGGAGAAGGAGCCCCCTCCTCCCGGTTTTCCGTTATGCCTGGACAGCCTGTCCGGACAATTTCACCTTCAACAAGGTATAACCAATGACTGCGGCCAGTAATGACCCGATGAGAATGCCGAGTTTTGCCCAGACGATAAGCTCAGGCGCGTTTGCGCCAAACGCCAGCGTCGAGATAAAGATCGACATGGTGAATCCAATACCGCACAGCACGCCGACGGCCATAATCTGGCTAAAGGTGGTCCCGTTTGGCAATGACGCCAGCTTCAGCTTCAGCGCCAGCCAGCAGAACAGGCTGATACCCAGCGGCTTACCGATAAACAGACCGGCGATGATACCCAGCGGCAGCACGGAGGTGAGTCCGTCCAGGGTAACCCCGGCCAGGGAAACTCCCGCGTTGGCAAACGCAAACAGCGGCAGGATCATAAAGCCCACCCACGGATGAAGCACATGCTCCAGCTGTCTGGCTGGCGATTTGCCGTCCTGCTCCTTCAGCGGAATAAAGAAGCCAACGATGACGCCCGCCAGCGTGGCATGCACGCCAGACTTCAGCACCGCCGTCCACAGCACCATGCCCACCAGAATATAAATACCCGTACGTCGGACGTTGAAGACGTTCAGCAAGGCCAGCACCACAATAGCCACGGCCGCCACGCTCAGCGACAGAACCGACAGATCGCTGGTGTAGAACAGCGCGATAATCACGATAGCGCCCAGATCATCGATAATCGCCAGCGCCATCAGGAAAATTTTCAGTGCTACCGGGACGCGGCTACCGAGCAAGGCTAAGACCCCGAGCGCAAACGCGATATCCGTTGCGGCCGGGATCGCCCAGCCGTCACGCGCAACCGGATCCTGCCACGCAAACGCGAGAAAGAGCAACGCCGGAACGATCATCCCGCCAATCGCCGCGATCACCGGAAACGCCGCGCGCTGGCGGCTGGCAAGCGAACCGATCACCAGCTCACGTTTAACCTCCAGACCCACCAGCAGGAAGAACACCGCCATCAGCGCATCGTTGATCCACAGCAGCATGTTCTTGTTAATTTCCAGCGCCCCGACTTTCAGCTCGACGGGCGTTTCCAGAAATGCGTGATAGAGATCGCGCGTCATGCCCATATTGGCGAGCAGCATGGCGGCCGCAGCAGCAATAATCAGGATGACGCCGCCGGATGCCTCACTGCTAAAGAAACGGTGTAGTAATTTCACGTTTAAACTCTCTTTTACAACAATACCTCGGTAAAACCATAATATCAGCGCAAAAAGATCGGTAAAAACAGATTAATATTGGGTATATATTCAGTTTAACCGAGGAATAACGCTATAAACAAAAAGCCCGGAATCGCTTCCGGGCTTTAAAGGATAGTAACCAGCTGGCGGGTTAGCGGGTTAAATCGTCGAAGAATTTTTTGACGCCATCGAAGAAGCTTTTGGAGCGCGGGCTGTTTTTCTCACCCGTCGGGCCGCCAAAGCTTTCCTGAAGCTCTTTCAGCAGCTGTTTCTGCTTATCGTTCAGGCCGACCGGCGTTTCCACGACCACGCGGCATAACAGGTCACCCTGCGCGCCACCGCGAACGGATTTAACGCCTTTGCCGCGCATGCGGAACAGCTTCCCGGTCTGGGTTTCGCCAGGGATTTTCAGGTTAACGCGACCGTCCAGCGTCGGCACTTCGATTTCGCCACCCAGCGCCGCCATCGCAAAGTTGATCGGCACTTCACAGTACAGGTTGTTACCTTCACGCTCGAAGATGGCGTGCTGCTTCACCTGAACCTGAACGTACAGATCGCCTGCCGGTGCGCCGTGCTCGCCGGCTTCACCCTCACCAGCCAGACGGATGCGGTCGCCCGTATCCACGCCTGCCGGGATCTTAACGGACAGTGTTTTGGTTTTCTCCACGCGACCGTGACCGTGGCATTTGGTGCACGGATCTTTAATCAGCGTACCGCGACCATGACAGTGCGGACAGGCCTGCTGCACCGCGAAGAAGCCCTGGCGCATCTGCACCTGACCGGAACCGTGACAGGTTGGGCAGGTCTGTGGCTGAGTCCCCGCTTTCGCGCCGCTGCCGTGGCAAACGTCACACTCTTCCAGCGTCGGAATACGGATCTCTTTGGTGACGCCGCGAACCGCTTCTTCAAGCGTCAGCTCCATGTTGTAGCGCAGGTCTGCGCCGCGCGCCGCGCGCTGACGACCACGTCCGCCGCCGAAGATATCGCCAAATACATCACCAAAGATATCGCTGAAATCAGCGCCGCCGCCGAAGCCGCCGCCACCAAATCCACCGCCGCCCATGCCGCCCTGTTCAAAGGCCGCGTGACCGTACTGATCATAGGCCGCACGTTTTTGTGCATCGGTCAGGACTTCGTAGGCTTCTTTAATCTCTTTAAATTTGGCTTCAGCCTCTTTGTCACCCTGATTACGGTCAGGGTGGAATTTCATGGCCAGGCGCTTATACGCCTTTTTGATTTCACGCTCTTCCGCAGTTTTCGGAACGCCTAAAATCTCGTAATAGTCTTGCTTTGCCATTGGTTTTTTTAAGCCCCTTAACATGCGAGCACGGGCGTGGAGAATTCTCCTACGCCCGTGCCGATTACTTACCCTGCATCAGGGCGATTATTTTTTGTCTTTCACTTCTTCGAACTCAGCGTCGACAACATCGTCGTCTTTCGCGTTGTTCTGGGAAGCATCAGCGCCCGCCTGCTGCTGTGCGTGCTGCTGCTGAGCGATTTCCATCAGCTTCTGAGAAACCTGTGCCAGCTCCTGCATCTTCGCTTCGATGTCCGCTTTGTCTTCGCCTTTCAGAGACGTTTCCAGCGCGCTCAGTGCAGTTTCGATCGCAGTTTTGTCTTCCGCTGGCAGTTTATCGCCCGCTTCTTCAACCTGCTTACGGGTGCTGTGCAGCAGATGGTCACCCTGGTTACGGGTCTGAACCAGCTCTTCGAACTTACGGTCGGATTCCGCGTTAGCTTCGGCATCACGAACCATTTTTTCGATTTCCGCTTCGTTCAGGCCAGAAGATGCCTTGATGGTGATCTTCTGCTCTTTACCGCTGTTTTTGTCTTTCGCAGACACGTGCAGGATACCGTCAGCATCGATGTCGAAGGTGACTTCGATCTGTGGCATGCCGCGTGGTGCCGGGTTAATACCGTCCAGGTTGAACTGACCCAGAGATTTGTTATCCGCCGCGCGCTTACGCTCACCCTGAATCACATGGATGGTTACCGCAGACTGGTTGTCTTCAGCGGTAGAGAACACCTGGCTGTGTTTCGTCGGGATAGTGGTGTTTTTGTTGATGAGCGGAGTCATCACGCCACCCATGGTTTCGATACCCAGAGACAGCGGGGTAACGTCCAGCAGCAGTACGTCTTTTACTTCACCCGTCAGAACACCACCCTGAACCGCAGCACCGATAGCAACCGCTTCGTCCGGGTTCACGTCTTTACGTGGCTCTTTACCAAAGAACTCAGCCACTTTCTTCTGAACCATTGGCATACGAGTCTGACCACCTACCAGGATAACGTCCTGAATGTCAGACACGGACAGGCCAGCGTCCTGCAATGCAACTTTCAGTGGCTCGATAGAACGGTTCACCAGGTCTTCTACCAGGCTTTCCAGTTTCGCACGGGTCACTTTGATGTTCATGTGTTTTGGACCGGTCGCGTCTGCGGTGATGTACGGCAGGT
This sequence comes from Enterobacter sp. BIDMC 27, assembly GCF_000534415.1. Lineage (NCBI taxonomy): Bacteria > Pseudomonadati > Pseudomonadota > Gammaproteobacteria > Enterobacterales > Enterobacteriaceae > Enterobacter > Enterobacter sp. BIDMC 27. Next base: position 1,560,873 of record NZ_KI973178.1, on the reverse strand, counting down.
TCACGTCGGTCTGCTGAGCGGAAGACAGCTCGATCTTCGCTTTCTCAGCGGCTTCTTTCAGTCGCTGCATGGCCAGCGGGTCGTTACGCAGGTCAATGCCCTGATCTTTCTTGAACTCGTCAACGAGGTAGTTGATCAGACGGGTATCGAAGTCTTCACCACCCAGGTGGGTATCACCATTGGTTGCCAGAACTTCGAAGGTTTTTTCGCCGTCAACGTCGTCGATTTCGATAATAGAGATATCGAAGGTACCACCACCCAGGTCGTAAACCGCGATAGTACGGTTGCCAACTTCTTTATCCAGACCGTAAGCCAGTGCTGCTGCGGTTGGTTCGTTGATGATACGTTTTACTTCCAGACCTGCGATACGGCCAGCATCTTTGGTTGCCTGACGCTGAGCATCGTTGAAGTAAGCAGGTACGGTGATAACAGCTTCAGTTACCGGCTCACCCAGGTAATCTTCCGCGGTTTTCTTCATTTTCTTCAGCACTTCAGCAGAGATCTGCGGAGGTGCCGTTTTGGTGCCTTTCACATCAAGCCATGCATCGCCGTTATCGGCTGCGATGATTTTGTAAGGCATGATGGAAACGTCACGCTGAACTTCTTCGTCCTGGAAGCGGCGGCCAATCAGGCGTTTGATCGCAAACAGGGTGTTTTGCGGGTTTGTCACGGCCTGACGTTTAGCCGGCTGACCAACCAGAGTTTCACCATCCTGGGTATAAGCAATGATAGAAGGCGTGGTGCGATCGCCCTCGGCGTTCTCCAGCACACGTGCAGTAGTGCCATCCATAATCGCTACACAAGAGTTGGTAGTACCCAGGTCGATACCAATAATTTTACCCATCTAAACGTCTCCACTAAAAATTCAGTCAACATGTGGTTGTGTACCTGTAATAAGGGCAGAACGTGCTTTTTCAACTGCCCAGATTTGATTTTTTTCAGGTCCACACACTGCGGTTGCTTACAAGATGGGGTCACAACAGCATCCATCAAGGGGGAAGGATAAAAAATTTTTTAATTTCACCCCGGTGAGATCATAGACGGCGTCGATGCCGCCCATTATGATGCCGCGCCCCGTCAGGTAGAACTGGCGCGGGTTTAACCATTTCACCATATTAATGATGATTTTTTTGAGGACTTATGGGCAACACTAAGTTGGCTAATCCGGCTCCGCTGGGCCTGATGGGTTTTGGCATGACCACCATTCTGCTGAACCTGCACAATATCGGGATGTTCCCGATGGACGGCATTATCCTGGCGATGGGCATTTTTTACGGCGGTATCGCACAGATCTTTGCGGGCCTGCTGGAATATAAGAAAGGCAACACCTTCGGCTTAACCGCATTTACCTCTTACGGTTCCTTCTGGCTGACTCTGGTCGCAATTCTGCTGATGCCTAAAATGGGCCTGGCAGAGGCGGCAAACGCCCATTTCCTGGGCGTGTACCTGGGACTGTGGGGCGTGTTCACCCTGTTCATGTTCTTCGGTACCCTTAAGGCGAACCGCGCACTGCAATTCGTCTTCCTGAGCCTGACCGTACTGTTCGCTCTGCTGGCCATCGGTCACCTGGCGGATAACGAAGGCATCGTTCACGTTGCCGGCTGGGTAGGTCTGGTTTGCGGCGCAAGCGCAATCTACCTGGCCATGGGTGAAGTGCTGAACGAGCAGTTCGACCGCACCATTCTACCGATTGGTGAAAAACACTGATCCCTCTGTCGTGCCCGCGTCGCGGGCACGACGTCCTTCTGACTGGCGAAGCCACACCCCCAAAACCAGTCCCATCAGCGATAACGCCAGCACGTACCACGCAGGTGCAAGGGGTGACACCCCCATCAACACCGTCACCACAATCGGGGTCAGCCCACCGAAAATGGCATACGAGACATTATAAGAGAAAGAGATCCCAGTGAAGCGTACCTCCGGCGGGAAGGCGCGGACCATTACGTACGGTACGGCGCCAACGACGCCCACGCACAGCCCGACGACACCGTACAGCAGGAACAGCTGTTCAGGATGGGTGCCCGCAAGATGATAAAATGCCCAGCTCGACGCGGCCAGAAGCAAACTGCCGACAATAAAGGTCGCGCTTGCGCCGAAACGATCCGCCGCCAGCCCGGCGGCCAGACAACCAAAGCAGAGCATAATTGTCGCGATACTGTTCGCCTGTAACGTCACGGCAGGCGCAAAACCGTACTGTTTTTGCAGCCAGACCGGTGACATCAAAATGACCACCACGATCCCCGCAGACAGCAGCCAGGTCAGAAGCATCGACACCACTACCGCTTTTTTATGCCGCACTACTACGGTTTTCACCGGCAGTTCTTGCGCCAGCGCCTTCCGCTGCTGCATTTCCAGAAATATTGGCGTCTCCTGCAACCAGCGTCGCAGGTACATTGCCACCAGCCCAAACGCCCCGCCCAGCAGGAACGGTATACGCCAGCCCCAGTCGTGAACGGCCTGTTGCGTCATGCTGGTATTGATGATGGTTGCAACCACGGAGCCAAGCAGGATCCCGATCGTCAGCCCTGCGGTCAGCGTTCCGCACGCAATGCCGATGCGGCGCACCGGGACGTGCTCAGCGACAAACACCCAGGCGCCCGGCACTTCCCCGCCGATGGCCGCGCCCTGGAGAATACGCATCAGCAGCAGCAATAACGGGGCGATAATGCCCATCGACTCATAGGTGGGCAAAAGCCCAATCGCCAGCGTCGGCACGGCCATAAGCAGGATGCTGAGGGTAAACATCTTCTTGCGCCCGACCAGATCGCCAAAGTGCGCCATGACAATGCCGCCCAGCGGACGCGCCAGATAGCCGGCAGCGAAAATGCCGAAGGTTTGTACCTGACGCAGCCATTCCGGAATATCCGCCGGGAAAAACAGCGCCCCCACAACGGCGGCGAAGAAGACAAAGATGATGAAGTCGTAAAACTCCAGCGCGCCGCCCAGGGCAGCGAGCGTGAGGGTTTTGTAGTCCTGTCGATTCAGAGGTCGGGTGTTATGTGACATAGCGAACCATTGTGCATGTGTTGTGGATTATTTTTTACAGCAATCGTAAAGAAAAAATTACTATATCGTAAATCCATTTACACGCTACCGCGGCTGGCGCTAATGTCACATTTTAAAGAATTTCAGGAGATTGTTTCGCGGCGAGCGCTTTTAGGGCGAAATGCTGCTACCACGTTGCCGTCAGTTTCCACATACGGACCGTCAAGCAGTTGTATACAATACGGTACACTTGCAAAGATACCGTGGACGATAACGCTGCCGTCCTCGGCTTTTACCCCTTCCAACGTCTCTTTTATCGACTTCGGCTGCCCCGGCAGGTTCAGGATCAGCGCCTGTTTGCGGATCACCCCGACCTGACGGGAAAGAATGGCCGTCGGGACAAAGTGTAGACTGATCTGGCGCATCTGCTCACCGAAGCCCGGCATTTCACGATCGGCGATAGCCAGCGTCGCGTCCGGCGTTACATCGCGGCGCGCGGGGCCGGTTCCGCCCGTCGTCAGCACCAGGTGGCAGCTCATCTCATCCACCAGTTCACACAGGGTTTGCTCGATGATCGGCTGCTCGTCCGGGATCAGGCGAGTCTGGATCTCAAACGGGGTAGTGAGCGCGCTGCCCAGCCACGCTTCCAGAGCAGGGATGCCTTTATCCTGATAAACACCGCTGGAGGCGCGGTCAGAAATCGACACTAAGCCGATGCGTAAGGTATTCATATCCATTCCATTCAAAAAGTACTGATTAAAGGGAATGATACACGCAGAGAGAAAATTCAGACAGAGGCGGGGGAAAGACGCGTGACCGGGAACCCGGTCACGCAGAATGATTACAGCAGGTCGCCGATCATTTTTTCCAGTTTTTCCTGGTCGATAGCAAACTTACGGATACCGTCCGCCAGTTTATCTACGGCCATTGGATCCTGGTTGTGCTGCCACAGGAACTCGGACTCGGTGATGCGCTCAGGGCGTGCTTTCACTTCGCCGGTGTAGGACAGTTTACGCTCGATAGCACCTTCGCTTTCTGCCAGCTCTTTCAGCAGCGCAGGAGCGATGGTCAGGCGGTCACAGCCAGCCAGCTCGATGATTTCGCCGACGTTACGGAAGCTTGCGCCCATAACAACGGTCTCATAGCCGTGCTGTTTGTAGTATTCGTAGATTTCAGTCACTGAAATCACGCCTGGATCTTCAGACGCCGCGTACTCTTTCTTGTCGGTGTTGGCTTTGTACCAGTCCAGAATACGGCCCACGAACGGAGAAATCAGGTATACGCCAGCTTCGGCACATGCACGCGCCTGCGCGAAGGAGAACAGCAGAGTCAGGTTACAGTTGATGCCTTCTTTTTCCAGCTGCTCAGCAGCGCGGATGCCCTGCCAGGTAGACGCCAGTTTGATCAGGATACGGTCATTGCTGATGCCCGCATCGTTGTACAGTTTGATCAGGCGTTTTGCTTTTGCGATAGACGCTTCGGTGTCGTAGGACAGGCGAGCATCAACTTCGGTAGAGATACGGCCAGGAACGAGCTTCAGGATTTCCAGACCGATGTTCACTGCCAGTTTGTCAGTAGCATCCACAACCTGCTGCGCGCGGTCATTGCTCTGTGCTTTTGCCCAGGTCACCGCCTCGTCGATCAGTTTGCGATACTCAGGGATCTGCGCGGCGTTAAGGATCAGAGAAGGGTTGGTTGTGGCATCCTGCGGCTGGTACAGCTTCATTGCCGCGATATCTCCGGTGTCAGCGACGACAGTGGTGAACTGACGAAGGGAGGTCAATTTATCCGTCATGATAGTGTTTCTCTTTTAACGTGCCCTGGATAATTCACACTACCGACAGCTTGCCAGCAGCGGAAAAATGACAGGTTTACTTGTTAGGGGGATGTAACCGGTCTGCCCTGATGATAACACGAGTGAGAGGCAGCGCAACCGCAGACAGTGCGCTTAGGCAGAGTATGATAAACTCAGAATATTAACAGGCTGCTAAGTAACAGCATGCACAATCAGTGGTAGCGCTTACATATTCACTTTGGCATCAACAAGAGGGACGTTAGTGCCTGATTTCTTTTTCTTTATCAACGAAGTCCTCTGGGGTTCGATCATGATATACCTGCTTTCAGGAGCAGGTATCTGGTTTACGTGGCGCAGCGGTCTGATTCAGTTTCGCTATATCCGCAAATTTGGCAGAAGTCTGAAAAACAGCGTCACCCCACAGCCGGGCGGCCTGACCTCGTTTCAGGCGCTCTGTACCAGCCTGGCCGCGCGCGTCGGCAGCGGTAACCTGGCCGGTGTCGCGCTGGCGATCGGCGCGGGCGGTCCGGGCGCGGTATTCTGGATGTGGGTGACGGCGATTATCGGTATGGCCACCTCCTTTGCTGAATGCTCGCTTGCGCAACTCTACAAAGAAAAAGACGGCAAAGGTCAGTTTCGCGGCGGTCCCGCCTGGTATATGGCTCGCGGGCTGGGAATGCGCTGGATGGGCGTTCTGTTCTCGATCTTTTTGCTGATTGCCTATGGCCTTATTTTCAATACCGTTCAGGCAAATTCCGTCGCCCACGCGCTGCGCTTTGCCTTCAATTGTCCGGAGTGGCTGACAGGCGGCGCGCTTGCCCTTCTCACCCTGCTGACCATTGTGACCGGGCTCAAAGGGGTTGCCCGCCTGATGCAGTGGCTGGTTCCACTGATGGCGCTGCTGTGGGTGTCCACCAGCCTGATGGTATGCGCGATACATATCGATGAGGTGCCGAACGTCATCGTCACCATTTTCCAAAGCGCGTTCGGCTGGCGCGAAGCGGCTTCCGGCGCGCTGGGTTACACCCTTAGCCAGGCACTCACGGCGGGTTTTCAGCGGGGTATGTTCTCCAACGAAGCGGGAATGGGCTCCACGCCGAATGCCGCCGCAGCGGCCGCATCCTGGCCTCCGCATCCCGCCGCGCAGGGCATTGTACAGATGATTGGCGTCTTCACAGACACCATTGTTATCTGCTCCGCCAGCGCGATGATAATGCTGCTGGCCGGTGCCGCTGAACAACCGTCCGGTAGTACGGCAGGCATTCATTGGGTACAACAGGCGCTGGTCTCCCTCGTCGGCGGCTGGGGCGCGGGCCTTGTCGCACTTGTCGTGGGACTTTTTGCCTTTAGTTCCATTGCGGTGAACTATATCTATGCCGAAAACAACCTTATCTTCCTGAAAGTTGACTCGCGTCTGGCCCGCAACATCCTTCGCGCGGGCGTGCTGGCGATGGTGTTTGTAGGTTGCCTGCTCAGCATGCCGATGATCTGGCAAATAGCGGACGTCATTATGGCGCTGATGGCCATCACGAACCTGACGGCCATTTTGCTGCTTTCACCGGTTGTGGCGCTGATCGCGCGCGATTATCTGCGTCAGCGCAAGCTCGGCGTACAGCCCGTCTTTGACGCCTCACGCTATCCCGAAATCGAGTCACAAATTGCCCCTGGCACCTGGGATGATTTGCCGCGGCAATAACAGCTATCGATCAATTCAGGGCGATTTTTTGCTAAAGTCGCTCTAAATTTCCTGCAAGGACTGGATATGCTGATTCTGATTTCACCTGCCAAAACGCTCGACTACCAGAGCCCGCTCGCCACTGAGCGTTATACCCAGCCGGAATTGCTGGACTACTCGCAACAGCTGATCCACGAGGCGCGTAAGCTTTCGGCTCCGCAAATCGCTTCGCTGATGAGCATCAGCGATAAACTCGCCGACCTGAATGCCACCCGTTTTCATGAGTGGCAGCCTGACTTCACGCCCGCCAACGCCCGCCAGGCGCTGTTGGCCTTCAAAGGTGACGTCTACACTGGCCTGCAAGCAGAAACGTTTAGCGAAGCCGATTTCGATTTTGCCCAGCTGCATCTGCGCATGTTATCCGGCCTGTACGGGGTGCTGCGACCGCTGGATCTGATGCAACCGTATCGTCTGGAGATGGGTATCCGCCTGGAAAACGCTAAAGGTAAAGATCTGTACCAGTTCTGGGGCGATGTCATTACCGACAAGCTTAACGCGGCGCTGCAAGCCCAGGGGGACAACGTGGTGATCAACCTGGCCTCCGATGAGTACTTCAAATCGGTGAAGCCGAAGAAGCTGGATGCGGACATTATCAAGCCGGTATTCCTCGACGAGAAAAACGGCAAATTTAAAGTGATCAGCTTCTACGCCAAAAAAGCGCGCGGTCTGATGAGCCGCTTCATCATTCAAAACCGTCTGACGAAGCCAGAGCAGCTCACTGGCTTTAACAGTGAAGGGTATTTTTTCGACGAGGCATCGTCAGGAAAAAACGAGCTGGTGTTTAAGCGTCACGAGCAATAAAAAGACAACCCCGCCAGCTGGCGGGGTTTGTGTTAATGGTGCTTCCGGTCCGGGCCCGGGCGACGATCGTCATGACGGTGGTGATCGTCACGATCGCGATGTTCATCGTGCGGACGCCAGTGGTTATCGCGCCAGTCATAGTGCGCTTTCCACCAGTCATGGTCGCGCCAGCGGCCGCCATCCCAGTAGTGCCCGTTATTATCCCGATCGCCAATTTGCAGTTTTACCGCTGGCACGAGGGTGATCTCAGCTGCCTGCACCGCCATGGGAGCGACCAGCATCAGTGAAAGCGCGATAAGTGCAGGTTTCAGTGTAGACATAGGTGACTCCTTATTCTTCTTGCCCAACGTGGGCCGATGTAAGGAGAGTACGTGATGGGGACGGGGGATGTTATTCTCTGCAATCCTAAACGCTAAGTGACCGCATTTATTGGGAATTTCTGCTTTTTTCCTGCTGTTTTTCTCCTTAATTTCTTCACAAAAAAGCCGGGTGGCGCTGCGCTTACCCGGCCTACGATGAGTTCGCCGTTGTAGGCCCGGTAAGGCGAAGCCGCCACCGGGCAGCACAATCACGCTCGGGTCATCATCAGCTTACGCAGCGCGGCAAAGTCTGCGGGCAGCTCATGAGACAGCAGCGGCAGGTCGGCGCGCTCGGCCAGCTCTTTTGGTAGCGGCAGCGTTTCCCCCAAGATCGCTTCCACGCTCTCTTTGAACTTGGCCGGATGGGCGGTGCCGAGGAACAGACCATACTCACCCGGTTGAAGCTGATCGCGCAGGGCACGATAGGCAATCGCCGCATGCGGCTCAGAGGTATAGCCCACCGCTTTCAGCTCGCGCATGGTGGCTTTCGTGGTTTCGTCCGTCACCGCTGCGTAGCCCAGATCGCCCAGACGCCAGACCTTACGGCGGAACAGCTCTTCCACACGCGGCCAGTTGTTAGGCTGTGACACATCCATCGCATTGGAGAGCGTGGCCTGCGTCGCGTTCGGCGCCCATTTTCCGTCCTTCAGGAAACGCGGCACGGTGTCGTTGGCGTTGGTGGCGGCGATAAAGCGCTTCACCGGCAGGCCGAGTGATTTCGCCAGCAGGCCTGCCGTCAGGTCGCCGAAGTTCCCACTTGGCACGGAAACCACCAGCTGATTGCGCGCGTCCTGCGGCAGCTGCGCCACCGCTTCGAAGTAGTAGCAGATCTGCGCCAGCAGACGGCTGATGTTGATGGAGTTGGCAGAGTTCAGCCCCAGCGCCGCCTTCAGCTCTTCGTCATCGAAGGCCTGCTTCACTAGCGCCTGACAGGCATCGAAATCGCCGTCGATCGCCACGGTTTCAATGTTGCCCCCAAGGGTGCAGAACAGTTTTTCCTGAAGCGGGCTGATTTTGCCTTTCGGATAGAGGATCACCACGCGGACGTTTTTCAGGCCGTAGAACGCATGGGCCACCGCCGCTCCGGTATCGCCTGAAGTCGCGGTAAGAATGGTCACCGGTTTGTCGCCGCTGATGTGGGTCAGCATCTGCGCCATAAAGCGACCGCCGAAATCTTTGAACGCCAGCGTCGGACCGTGGAACAGCTCCAGACAACCAACGTCAGGCTCCACCTGCTTCACCGGCGCCGGGAAAGCAAACGCCGCACGCACGCGTTCTTCGAGCAGCTCCTGCGGGATTTCGTCGCCGATAAAGGCAGACAGAATTTTGGTGCTGCGGGTGACAAAGTCCTGCTTCAGCAGCTCATCGATTTCGGTCAGCTGAAATTCCGGCAGGTCGTGGGGGAAGAACAGCCCCTGATTTTTGCCAAGCCCCTGCGTTACCGCCTGCGCGAAGCTGACCTGCTCGTTATGATCTTTAAGGTTGTAGAGTTTCATTCGTTATCCCAGTACTCGTGCGCCAGCCGTGTCCAGACGGCAAATATGAACAAAGCCTTCCTGATTTTGCAGGTAGTGTTTAGAGAGCCAGTCCGCCACGCGCTGCGCGGTGTCTGGCTTGTCGCATAAGGCGAACAGCGTCGGGCCGGAGCCGGAGATGCCGCACGCCTGTGCGCCGATATCCATGGATGCCTGTCGCGCTTCGTTAAAGCCCGGCAGCAGCTTCGTGCGATACGGCTCGGCAATGACGTCTTTCATCAGTTTCGCCGCCAGCTGCGGCTGACGGGTGTAGCAGGCGTGAATAAAGCCCGCCAGATGACGCCCGTGGGCGATACAGTCCTGACGACGATACTGCGCTGGCAGGATCGCACGCGCTTCGGCGGTAGACACTTTAATGCCCGGATAGGCCAGCACCCACAGCCACTCATCAAACCCTGGCACCTGCTGGCTGATGATGCCATTTTCTTCAATCATCAGCTGCATGCCGCCAAGGAAGCACGGCGCCACGTTATCATAATGAATGCTGCCGGAGATGCGCCCTTCCAGCTCGCCCATCAGCGCCAGCAGACGGCTGTTGTTCAGCGGCTTGCCGCAATGCTCATTCATCGCCACCAGCGCGGCGACCACCGAGCAGGCGCTCGAGCCCAGCCCCGAACCAATCGGCATGCTCTTTTCCAGCGTCATGGCGACCGGCACGTTTTTGCCGATCTCCTGACAGAAGCGTTCCCAGCACTGATAAACGATATTCTCGCGCGGTTCAGACGGCAGCTTACTGGCGAAGCGGCCGATGTTATTCAGACTGAAGCGCTCTGCCGCCTCAACCGTAACCGTATCGCCCAGCAGCGAACCGTCCACCGGCGTGACCGCCGCGCCCAGCACGTCAAATCCGACGCTCATATTGGCGCTGGAAGCCGGGGCATATACTTTAACCATCTTAAACTCCTAACTTCCATGACAGGGTACGCAGCAGATCGGCAAACACGCCTGCCGCCGTCACATCATTCCCTGCGCCATAGCCGCGAAGCACCAGCGGCAGTGGCTGATAATAATGGCTGTAGAACGCCAGGGCGTTCTCGCCGTTTTTCACCTTGTACAGCGGATCGTTGCCATCCACTTCGGCAATCTTCACCCGGCAGACGCCGTCTTCTTCAATGTTGCCAACATAGCGCAATACCTTACCTTCATCACGGGCTTTCGCAACGCGTGCGGCAAAGGCGTCGTCAAGCTGCGGCAACCTGGCCATAAAGGCGCTGACGTCACCGCTGTCATCAAATTCTGCTGGCAGCACCGGCTCAATCACGATATCCGAAAGCTCCAGCTCGCGGCCAGTTTCGCGCGCCAGGATCAGCAGCTTACGCGCCACGTCCATGCCGGAGAGGTCGTCGCGCGGATCCGGCTCGGTGTAGCCCAGCTCGCGCGCGGCGCGGGTGGCTTCCGACAAGCTCATCCCTTCGTCCAGCTTGCCGAAGATAAACGACAGGGAGCCGGAGAGGATGCCGGAGAAACGCTGTAGTTCGTCGCCCGCGTTCAGCAGGTTTTGCAGGTTCTCGATGACCGGCAGGCCCGCGCCCACGTTGGTGTCATACAGAAACTTACGGCGCGACTTACTCGCCGCCAGCCGCAGCTGGTGATAGTAATCCATCGACGAGGTGTTGGCCTTTTTGTTTGGCGTCACCACGTGGAACCCTTCGCGCAGGAAGTCGGCGTACTGATCGGCCACCGCCTGGCTGGAGGTACAGTCAACAATCACCGGGTTAAGCAGGTGATATTCTTTCACCAGGCGGATCAGGCGGCCCAGGTTAAATGGCTCTTTCGCCTCTTCCAGCTCCGCCTGCCAGTTTTCCAGATTCAGACCGTGGACGTTAGTCAGCAACGCTTTCGAGTTCGCAATGCCGCAAACGCGCAAATCGATATGTTTCTTCTTAAGCCACTCCTGCTGGCGCTTCACCTGCTCCAGCAGCGCGCCACCGACACCACCGACGCCCACCAGGAACAGCTCAATCACCTGGTCGGTGTTGAACAGCATCTGATGCACCACGCGCACGCCGGTAGTGGCGTCATCGTTATCCACGACAACGGAAATGGAACGCTCTGATGAGCCCTGGGCAATCGCCACGATATTGATATTAGCCCGCGCCAGCGCGGCAAAGAATTTGGCGGAGATACCGCGCAGGGTGCGCATGCCGTCGCCGACCACCGAGATAATCGCCAGACGCTCCTGAATCGAGAGCGGCTCCAGCAGCTCTTCTTTCAGCTCCAGATAGAACTCTTCTTCCAGCGCGCGACGGGCACGCAGGCAATCACCCTGCGGAACGCAGAAGCTGATGCTGTATTCGGAAGAAGACTGCGTGATCAGCACCACGGAGATCCCGTTGCGGGACATAGCGGCAAAGACGCGTGCCGCCATGCCGACCATGCCCTTCATCCCCGGGCCGGAGACGCTGAACATCGCCATGTTATTGAGGTTAGAAATGCCTTTCACCGGCAGGTCATCTTCATCCGCGCTGGCGCCAATCAGCGTGCCCGGCGCCTGAGGGTTACCGGTATTCTTAATCAGGCAGGGGATTTGGAACTGGGCAATCGGGGAGATGGTACGCGGGTGAAGAACTTTAGCGCCGAAGTAGGAAAGCTCCATCGCTTCCTGGTACGACATCGACTTCAGCAGCCTGGCGTCCGGCACCTGGCGCGGATCGCAGGTATAAACGCCGTCGACGTCAGTCCAGATCTCACAGCAGTCTGCGCGTAAACAGGCGGCCAGCACGGCGGCGGAGTAGTCAGAGCCGTTACGCCCCAGCACCACCAGTTCGCCCTTCTCGTTACCGGCGGTAAAGCCTGCCATCAGGATCATATGGTCAGACGGGATTTTGCTCGCCGCAATACGGCGTGTCGACTCGGCAATGTCGACGGTGGATTCAAGGTAGTGGCCCACAGCCAGCAGTTTTTCAACCGGATCGATGACCGTCACGTGGTGACCGCGCGCTTCCAGCACGCCAGCCATGATGGCGATAGAGAGTTTTTCACCCCGGCAAATCAGCGCCGCGTTGATGCTGTCCGGACACTGACCAAGCAGGCTGATACCGTGAAGAACGTGTTTAATCTGGGCAAATTCAAGTTCAACGGTGCTTTTCAGCTGCGCCAGCGGGAAACCAGGCTGGGCGTCGGCCAGCCCCTGAAGCAGATCGGCAAAGATACGCTCGGCGTCGCTGATGTTCGGTAGTGCATCCTGACCACCGATGGTTTTTTCAATCATCGCCACCAGGTGGTTCGTGATTTTGGCCGGGGCAGAGAGCACGGTGGCAACCTGCCCCTGCCTGGCGTTGCTTTCCAGGATATCGGCAACACGCAGAAAACGTTCTGCATTTGCCACTGACGTACCGCCGAACTTCAACACTCGCATGGTTCTACCTCATTTCCTTTAGCCGAAAAAAAAGCCCGCACTGTTCAGGTGCGGGCTTTTTTCTGTTTTTCCTGTACGCGTCAGCCCGCATCGTTACCTGTGGTAATGATGATGGTTGTAGTAATGGTGGTGATGCTGATGCGTTTCATGGATGTTGTGTACTCTGTCATTATTATCTGTCTGTGCTCTATTCTTTTAGGGTTAAAGGATCGAGCCCCTTAAGTCAATGAATTTTTAATTCGATCACAATTCGGGACATTCTCACGTCCCGCTGCGGGCAGATTTATTTTCATCGGAATAACCCAGATGCAACCCCAGACATCAGCAGGATCGGCCATAATAAAAAACTATGACACTATTTTACTCGGCTAATTTTTTTTCAATATCATGAAGCAATCGGTGCAGCATTGCCGTATCGCGCTGCTCAAGACGCCCCAGGCGCTGCTGTAACCAGTCCACCATTTTCTGATCGTCAGCGACGCCCAACTGCTCAAGAAGGTTATTTGCACGAACACGCAGTGCCGCCAGCTGGTTTTCATCCGAAACTGTCACCGGTGGCTGAGAAATTTGTATTAAGGATGCTAATTGATAGCAATAGACCATCACCGCCTGCCCCAGATTGAGTGACGGATAATCCGCCACCATCGGCGCGCCCGTCAGCACGTCAGCCAGCTCCAGCTCTTCGTTAGTCAGCCCGGAATCTTCTCGCCCAAACACCAGCGCGGCTTTCTCCAGCCACTGGCTTTTCTCTTCCAGCATCGGCACCAGTTCAGCAGGCGTGGCGTAATAGTGAAACTTCGCCCGGCTGCGCGCGGTCGTCGCGACGGTAAACGAAATATCGTGGAGTGCGTCGGCGAGCGTAGCGTAAGTGGTTATATTATCGAGAATATCACCCGAACCGTGCGCCACCCAGCGTGCAGCAGGCTCCAGATGCGCCGTGCTGTCCACAATACGCAAATCGGTAAAACCCATAGTCTTCATGGCACGCGCCGCAGCGCCAATATTTTCAGCTCTTGCTGGTGCCACCAGCACAATCGACAGATGCATTTACGCTCTCTTTTTAATCAGTTAGCAGGTAAAAATGTGATTCAGTTCAACATATTACGCAGCACGAATTTACAATTTTGCAACACAAATCACCGAAATAGCGTTTCATAACAATTAAAAAAAGCTAAACTATTTTGTGGCTGAACAATCAGTTAGAATGTTAACAGAAGTCCATTATCCTTATGTTTTGTAATGATAATGACCATATGAATACTCTTTTCTGATTGGATTCGTACCGTTTATCAATCAATGTCCGCAACTAGTTGGTTTATTGAAAAATTGTGACAAAGGCTAGCATTCAGCTACGATGATTTCATCAAACTGTTAACGTGCTACAATTGAACTTGATATATGTCAACGAAGCGTAGTTTTATTGGGTGTCCGGTGTCACTTAGCCTGTTATGTTGCTGTTAAAATGGTTAGGATGACAGCCGTTTTTGACACTGTCGGGTCCAAAGGGAAAGTACCCACGACCAAGCTAATGATGCTGTTGACGTTGATGGAAAGTGCATCAAGAACGCAATTACGTACTTTAGTCACGTTAAGCCGATCATGTTAATTTGCGACATGCATCAGGCAGGTCAGGGACTTTTGTACTTCCTGTTTCGATTTAGTTGGCAATTTAGGTAGCAAACATGCAGACCCCGCACATTCTTATCGTTGAAGACGAGTTGGTAACACGCAACACGTTAAAGAGCATTTTCGAAGCAGAAGGCTACGATGTCTTTGAAGCGACCGATGGCGCAGAGATGCATCAGATCCTTTCTGAAAATGATATCAACCTGGTGATTATGGATATCAACCTGCCGGGCAAAAACGGGCTTCTTCTGGCGCGCGAACTGCGTGAACAGGCGAACGTCGCGTTGATGTTCCTGACGGGCCGTGACAACGAGGTTGATAAAATTCTTGGTCTGGAAATCGGCGCGGATGACTACATCACCAAGCCGTTCAACCCTCGCGAGTTAACCATTCGTGCACGCAACCTGCTGTCCCGCACCATGAATCTGGGTACGGTAAGTGAAGAGCGTCGTAGCGTCGACAGCTACAAATTCAACGGCTGGGAACTTGATATCAATAGCCGTTCGCTGATTAGCCCGAACGGTGAGCAGTACAAACTGCCGCGCAGTGAATTCCGCGCGATGCTGCACTTCTGCGAGAACCCGGGCAAGATTCAGTCCCGTGCAGAACTGCTGAAGAAAATGACCGGTCGTGAGTTGAAGCCACACGATCGTACCGTTGACGTAACCATCCGTCGTATTCGTAAGCACTTCGAATCTACGCCGGATACGCCGGAAATCATCGCCACGATCCATGGTGAAGGCTATCGTTTCTGCGGTGACCTCCAGGAGTAATTCTCCCGTCACGCAGTAAAAAACGGCGCATTTGCGCCGTTTTTTTTATCAATGCCACGGCATAATCGGTACCGCGCTTATCGCGTTTTTCGGTGAGCCGTCCACGACTTTGTCGGAATAAGCCAGATAAGCCAAGGTGTTACGCTTCGCGTCATAAA
The DNA here is from genome assembly GCF_000534415.1 of Enterobacter sp. BIDMC 27. Classification (NCBI taxonomy): domain Bacteria; kingdom Pseudomonadati; phylum Pseudomonadota; class Gammaproteobacteria; order Enterobacterales; family Enterobacteriaceae; genus Enterobacter; species Enterobacter sp. BIDMC 27. The sequence goes on along the minus strand of NZ_KI973178.1, from coordinate 1,545,748 downwards.
AACGGACCACCTGTAGCTTTTTGAACACCAGCGAGGTCCGTTTCTGGAATACGACGTCGCCCTGCGCTTTGCCGTTTTTGATTTTGTCACTCAATTCCACCGGGCCAACCTGCTGGCAGGAGATGGCCGCGTCAGACGTGTCTTCAGCCAGCCCCAGGCCGCCTTTAATCCCGCCGGTCTTTGCCCGGCTGACATAGCAGGTGACGTTTTTAACGTCCGGATCGTCAAAGGCTTCCACCACAATTTTGTGGTCCGGCCCAAACATTTTAAACACAGTATCCACGGAGCCAATTTGCTCCGCCTGTGCCACGCGCCCTGCCATCAGCGCCAGTGCTGTAAAGACTAAAACCTTGTATTTCATATTGTTACCATTCATAAAAATTACGCTGAGCGATTATTCAACAGGTTAGATAAAAATGTAGCAAGATCACAGGATTAGAATATATCCGCACATAAATCACTACAAAAAGCATTTATGCGCAAAAAAAACACTGAATGCTAAAACGTCAAAAAATGCTATTATCCGCTAACCTGTAAACAGGTACCTGCGGCAGTTTTAAGGATGAGGATAGTATATGGATCAGGCTGGAATTATTCGCGACCTGCTCACCTGGCTGGAAGGTCATCTCGACCAGCCTTTGTCACTGGATAATGTGGCGGCAAAAGCAGGCTATTCCAAGTGGCATCTGCAAAGGATGTTCAAGGATGTCACCGGTCATGCTATCGGTGCCTATATTCGCGCACGTCGTTTATCAAAGTCTGCTGTCGCGTTGCGCCTGACCGCGCGACCAATCCTGGATATTGCCCTGCAATATCGCTTCGATTCACAGCAAACCTTCACCCGCGCCTTTAAAAAACAGTTCTCGTTAACGCCAGCGCTTTATCGCCGCTCGCCGGACTGGAGCTCCTTTGGTATGCGTCCGCCGCTGCGTCTGGGCGAGTTTGCGATGCCAAAATATGAAATCATCACCCTGCCGGAAACGCACCTGGTCGGCACCACGCAGAGCTACTCCTGTTCCCTGGAGCAGATCTCCGAGTTCCGCCATCAGATGCGCGTTCAGTTCTGGCGCGAATTTTTAAGCCATGCTCCGGCGCTCCCGCCGATTCTGTATGGCCTGAACGAAACGCATCCCAGCCAGGAAAAAGACGACGAGCAGGAGGTGTTCTATACCACGGCGCTGACGCCTGACATGGCGAACGGTTACATTCATGGCTCGAAGCCTGTCGTGCTGGAAGGCGGCGAGTATGTGATGTTCTCATACGAAGGTTTAGGAACGGGCGTTCAGGAGTTCATCCTGACCGTTTACGGGACCTGCATGCCGATGCTGAATCTGAATCGCCGTAAAGGTCAGGACATTGAGCGCTACTATCCGGCGCAAGATGCTAAACCGGAAGAAGGCCCTATCAATCTGCGTATGGAATTCCTGATTCCGGTACGTCGTTAACGCTGCAATTCGTCCAGAGCAGGGGCATCAAGATGCGAAATGTCCCCTGCCATCTCAACTACCCACCCCGATGCCAGCCAGGCACTTTCCTGATAGTCGATACGGGAAATGGAACAGTTGCGCAGACGCAAACGGCGTTCGGCGTAAGCCGGCAGTCCCAGAATGGTGCTCACCAGGCAACCCAGCGCGATACCGTGGCTTACCAGCAGCGGTCGGCTACCTGCCGGGAGTTTCAGGCACTCGGCCAGCGCGGCATGCATGCGCACGCTCAGCTCCTGCATGGATTCCCCTTCAGGGATGCGACCATCTTCAGTGCCGTTCACCAGCGTGCGGCGCCAGCCTTCTTCGGTTTCCGTCAGCGTATCGATAGGACGTTTTTCCAGCACGCCCATATCCAGCTCGCGCAGACGCGGTTCGAGGGTCACGTCGCAGCCACAGGCATCGGCGATGATGCGTGCCGTCTGCTGCGTGCGGCCTAAATCACTGGAGATGACGTGAGTGATACCCAGCGTTCTGGCGCGCTCCGCCACCTGCCACGCTTGCTGCACACCTTTGTCGGTGAGAGGACTGTCTGACTGGCCTTGAATACGTCGCTCGGCGTTCCACTGCGTTTCACCGTGGCGAACAAGGTATACCTGTAACATGCTTTTTTTCCGTTATACTGCGATGAATTTTTTAAATCGAGCTTAATTATGCACCATGTTGTCTCTGCTACCACCAATCCTGCCAAAATTCAGGCAATTCTAAGGGCATTTGAAGAGATCTTCGGCGAAGGATCCTGCCATATTGACGCCGTCGGCGTCGAGAGCGGTGTGCCGGAACAGCCGTTTGGCAGCGAGGAAACACGCGCTGGCGCACGAAATCGCGTGGCGAATGCAAAAGCCGCCGCGCCAGACGCTGACTTCTGGGTCGCGATTGAAGCAGGCATCGACGAAGGGGCGACCTTCAGCTGGGTTGTCATCGAAAGCCGTGAGCAGCGCGGCGAAGCGCGTTCTGCCACGCTGCCGCTGCCGGAAGTCATACTGGAGAAAGTCCGCGCGGGTGAGGCGCTGGGGCCGGTAATGTCGCACTACACCGGCATTGATGAAATTGGTCGTAAAGAGGGGGCGATTGGCGTCTTTACGGGTGGCAAGCTTACGCGTTCAGGCGTTTACCACCAGGCCGTTATTCTGGCGTTAAGTCCGTTTCATAACGCGATTTATCGTTAAGTTTGCAGGCCGGATAAGCCGAAGCCGTCATCCGGCGTTTTTCAGCAATACGGCTTCCAGCCACTGACGCAGTTCAACCGGCGCCGACTTCAGGCTGTTTGAACCCCGGGTGATGGTCGCGATACCCGCGCCCAGCTCGTTTTTCAGCTCGCGCTGGCTCATTTCGCCGCGCAGCAGTTCCTCAATAATGCGTACCCGCGTGCCCAGCGCTTCGCGTTCATCGGGCGTCAGCATCAGCTGTAGCAACGGTAAATGCAGATCTTTGTCGTAAGACTGGCGGAGCAACTCCACAAAACGAAGCCACTCCTGATGACGCTGTTCGGCCATGGCCGAGGAATACGGGGAATGCTGGGTCATGTTATGCTGCCTCTTGTACTCATTAGCGAGTACAGCATAACACAACCCGCGCCGATCAGTAACGTCTCTGCCACTCGGCATCGCTCATCAGGGTATCTTTCTGCCCCATGAAGTAGCGATAGTAGGCGTCATAAGCCAGCACATTCTTCACATAGCCGCGCGTTTCCGAGAACGGAATGCTCTCGACAAACGCCACGGCGTCGATGCGCCCTGCGCTGTTGCCAAGCCATGTCCGCACGCGGCCAGGCCCGGCGTTGTACGCCGCTGACGCGAAGATACGGTTATTACCGAACTGCTGATAGACGTACTGCAAGTAGCTGGTACCGATGTTGATGTTAGTCTCCGGATCCAGCAGCTGGGACGGGCTGCTGTAGCCTGGAATATTAAACATCTTCACCGTGTGCGTCGCGGTACCCGGCATAATCTGCATCAGGCCGCTGGCACCCACCGGAGAACGCACTTTCGGGTTCCAGGCGCTCTCCTGACGGGCAATGGCCATCGCGTAGCTTTGCGGAATATCTTTGCCGCTGGTGTAGCGATCGAACAGATCCTTATAAGCCAGCGGGAAACGCTCTTCGAGATGATCCCACAGTTTGCCGGCGATCGTCGCCTGCACGCTCAGATCCCACCAGCGATTATCAAATGCATAGCGGGCAAGCTGCGCTTTCTCATCGGTGGTACGGCTGGTGACCAGATTCGCCCATTCGCTGCGCGCGGTATTATCCAGATTCCAGTACATCAGCTCGCGCACGCGCGCCATTTCCGGCCCCTGCGTCAGCGCCGGGTTCGCGTTGGCTGGCGCTTTGTCGATCTTCAGGGTGTACTCCTCGCCCAGACGCTGCGCCGCCGCCATCGGGTAGAATCCGCGCTGCTGCATCAGGGAGTGGAGGATCTCTTTGGCTTCATCTTCACGACCACGTTCGAGCAGCATGTCCGCCTGCCAGTAACGCCATTCATCTTTCTCTTTGGCATCCATCGGCAGACGCGCCAGCCAGGTATTGAGGCCACGACGATCGCCCGTTCCCAGCGCCATGCGCACGCGACGCTCCACCAGCGAGACAGAGTTTGAACGCATCACCGCATCATCACGCCAGCGCGCCTGTTCGTCGGTGACATCTGTCCCCATCAGTCGCCATGCCACGATATCGCGCAGCTCCTGAGTTTGATCGTCATTAAGCTGCTGGGCCTGCACCAGCTGCGGGATCATCAGCCGGGCGTTTTCCACATCATCACGCGCCACGCTGGCAAAGGCCACCGCCGCCATCTGGCGGGTAAAATCGGTCGCGCCGGTAGTACGCGCAAACGTCAGCACGGTATTGGGATCGTTTGCAAGACTGATAACGGCAGACGCAATGGTCTGATAATCTGCGGGCATCTGGCCCGCCAGCACGGTGACCAGCCGGGTGTTTCCGGCCTTCATCGCCAGGCGAATACGTTCCAGGTAAGAGAGCGGATCCTGCTTGCCCGAGGCGCGCCAGGCGCTGAACAGCGGGTCACAGGCGTTTGGCTGGCTTTTGCCCGTCAGCCACAGCTCTTTCGCGCCGGTCCAGGCTTCCTCCTGCTGACCGGTCGCCCATTTCGCATAGTAGTAATTACACTGCGCTTCCGTCGCGCCCGGTTTATCCGGGCTGAAAGCCAGCAGGCCGCGCCAGTCTTCGCGACGGGCCAGCTCGTTCACAAACCGGGACTTCAGGGTGCGCGCAGGCGGCAGGGTCGGGTTCGCCTGAATGAAGTTATTCACGGTGACGGTCGGTTGATTCATGAGATCGTCCGTGATCTGACGATACTCAAGATATGGATACAGCGGATAATCCTTCAGCGTCGGCATCAGCGCCTGCACGGTATCCATCTGCTTGTTGTCCCATGCCTGTTTAATCTGGGCATAGCGGTTACGTTGTTCATCCAGTGAATCGGCATGCACCGCCTGGCTTACCGCCATTACGCATACGCTGGCAGCCAGCAGACGCCAGACCACCCGTTTGGCTTTTTCCACAAGCTCTTCCTCATTGTTTTTCGTCAGTTGCAGCGTCTTGCCACGTCAAAGTTACATCAACTTATGCTAACCAGGCATCCCACAACGCGCCACGTCATGGACACTTTTTTACCTTTCTTGCGCGTTTTAACACTCCCGACGTTCCTGGCTGGGATTAGGGCGTGAAAAAGGCTACACTTCGAGGCTGAAATTCATTCTCATCACGATAAAAGAGGCGAAGTCCAACGTGGCTCAATTCGTTTATACCATGCATCGTGTCGGCAAAGTTGTCCCGCCGAAACGTCATATTCTTAAAAATATCTCGCTGAGCTTCTTCCCGGGCGCAAAAATCGGTGTTCTGGGTCTCAACGGTGCCGGTAAGTCCACCCTGCTGCGCATCATGGCCGGCATCGATACAGACATCGAAGGTGAAGCCCGTCCGCAGCCTGGCATTAAGATCGGCTACCTGCCGCAGGAACCCCAGCTGAACCCGGAACACACCGTGCGTGAATCCGTTGAAGAAGCGGTATCCGAGGTGGTTAACGCCCTGAAAGGTCTGGATGAAGTGTATGCCAAATACGCCGAGCCGGATGCGGACTTCGACAAACTGGCCGCTCAGCAGGGCAAATATGAAGAGATTATCCAGGCGCACGACGGTCATAACCTGAACGTGCAGCTGGAGCGCGCGGCCGATGCCCTGCGTCTGCCAGACTGGGATGCGAAAATCGCTAACCTGTCCGGTGGTGAACGCCGCCGCGTGGCGCTGTGCCGCCTGCTGCTGGAAAAACCAGACATGCTGCTGCTCGACGAACCTACCAACCACCTGGATGCGGAATCCGTGGCGTGGCTGGAGCGCTTCCTGCACGACTTCGAAGGCACCGTGGTGGCGATTACTCACGACCGTTACTTCCTCGACAACGTTGCAGGCTGGATCCTGGAGCTGGACCGCGGCGAAGGTATTCCGTGGGAAGGCAATTACTCCTCCTGGCTGGAGCAGAAAGATCAGCGTCTGGCGCAGGAAGCATCTCAGGAAGCGGCGCGTCGTAAGTCTATCGAGAAAGAGCTGGAGTGGGTGCGTCAGGGCGCGAAAGGCCGTCAGTCCAAGGGCAAAGCCCGTCTGGCACGCTTCGAAGAGCTGAACAACACTGAATACCAGAAACGTAACGAAACCAACGAACTGTTTATTCCACCTGGCGCACGTCTGGGGGATAAAGTGGTTGAAGTGACCAACCTGCGTAAGTCCTACGGCGACCGTCTGCTGATCGACGACCTGACCTTCTCCGTGCCGAAAGGCGCTATCGTTGGCATCATCGGTCCGAACGGCGCAGGTAAATCGACCCTGTTCCGCATGATGTCCGGTCAGGAACAGCCTGACAGCGGCTCTATCACCCTGGGTGAAACCGTGAAGCTGGCTTCCGTGGACCAGTTCCGCGACGCAATGGACAACAGCAAAACCGTGTGGGAAGAGGTTTCCGGCGGTCTGGATATCATGCGTATCGGCAACACCGAGATGCCAAGCCGCGCTTACGTTGGCCGCTTTAACTTTAAGGGCACTGACCAGGGCAAACGCGTGGGCGAGCTGTCCGGCGGTGAGCGCGGTCGTCTGCACCTGGCGAAGCTGCTCCAGGTTGGCGGCAACGTTCTGCTGCTTGATGAACCTACCAACGACCTGGACATCGAAACCCTGCGCGCGCTGGAAAACGCCCTGCTGGAGTTCCCGGGCTGCGCGATGGTTATCTCGCACGACCGCTGGTTCCTGGACCGCATCGCAACCCACATCCTGGACTACCAGGACGAAGGTAAGGTGGAGTTCTTCGAAGGTAACTTCACCGAATACGAAGAGTACAAGAAACGCACGCTGGGCGCAGACGCGCTGGAGCCGAAGCGTATTAAGTACAAGCGTATTGCGAAATAAAAGCAAAACGGCAACTTCGGTTGCCGTTTTTTATGTTTGTACCCTCTCCCCGTGGGAGAGGGCCAGGGTGAGGGCATCAGGCCGCACAGTGTGTAGGCCGGGTAAGGCGAAGCCGCCACCCGGCTTTTTTATTTGCCCACGTAATACCGCTTCACCTCATCAAACTGCATCGCAAAGTCGATATAGCTCATCAGCGCAGGCGAATTGAGCTTACGGCTCGGGTAGGCCAGCCAGAGATCGTTTCCCTCAACGCTCCACGCCGACAGCACCTTCACCAGCGCGCCCTTTTCGATCTTATCTTCCAGCAGGAATGCGGGTAACAGCGTGATCCCCGCCCCGGCAATGGCGCATTCCCGGGCGTACACCAGGTTATCCGTCATGTGGGCGTTATCCGGCAGGTAGCGGTAATCCTCATTCTCGCTTCGCAGAAGCCACTCTGACCATGCCCGGTGCGTAATGCAGCGGTGATCCACCAGCTGTCGGGGATGAATTAACGGCGCCCGACGCGCCAGGTAGTGGGGCGAGGCCAGCATGTAGCGCGGACAGTGCCCAATCATGCGGCCAATCAGGGATGAATCCTGCGGTTTGCCGGTGCGCAGCGCCACGTCAAAGCCAGACTCGACCAGATCCACCACGTCGTCTGAGATCGACACATCCAGCGACACGTCCGGATAGCGAAGCTGGAACTCGGCATTCATATGCGCCAGCAGCGTCGCGCCAATTCCCGCCGGACAGGTGATCCGCAGCCGCCCGCTGGGGTTTTCGCGCAGCCGCTGAATGGCATACTCCGCGCGCTCGCTGGCCGCCAGCATTTCACGACAGTGCACCAGATAGTGTTCGCCCGCAAACGTCAGGCTTATTCTGCGCGTGGTGCGATTCAACAGACGGATCCCCACCTGTTGCTCCAGCTGGCTAATCCGCTGGCTGACGCTGGATTTCGGCAGTTCCGCCTTCTGCGCCGCCGCGGTAAAGCTGCCCATCTCGGCCACCAGCGCAAACAGCGCCATATCCTGAAGCTGTTTAAACATGATTGTTCACCCTGTACGAACGCTGAGTTCTGGATTGTCCATCTTATCATGCAGCTGACCACTTAATAGACTAGCCTCAACAAAACGCATGCCATTGAGGAGCACACTATGTCAGTGAAAGCCATTGCCGTTAACCCGGAAAATCCGTCCACCTTCGTTGAAATCACTCCGCCGATGCCGCAGCCCGGTGAACACGATCTGCTGGTGGAGGTAAAAGCCGTCTCCGTAAACCCGGTGGACACCAAGGTACATGCAGGCATTGCCAAAAGCGGACTGAAGGAGCCGCGCATTCTCGGGTGGGATGCCAGCGGTATCGTACAAGCCGTTGGGGCTTGCGTCACCGGATTCAAACCGGGTGACGAAGTATGGTACGCGGGGGATATCACCCGTCCGGGCAGTAATACCACGCACCAGCTGATCGATGCGCGCATTGTCGGGCACAAGCCTGCAAGCCTTGACTGGGCCGCCGCGGCTGCATTGCCGCTGACGGCGCTCACCGCGTGGGAAGGCCTGTTTGAACGGCTGAAGATTCAGGATGCCGACGCAGATAAAACGCTGCTGATAATTGGCGGCGCGGGTGGAGTCGGATCGCTGGCGATCCCGTTTGCGAAGCACAACAGCAAGGTGAAGATCGTCGCAACCGCTTCACGAGAAGATTCCGCCCGGTGGTGTCGCGATCGCGGGGCTGACATTGTTGTAAATTACCACGACCTGAAGGGAGAACTGGCGAAACAGGGGCTCACCTTTGTGGATTACATTTTTATCCTCAACGATACCGACGGGCACTGGGATGCGGTCAGCGATCTGATTGCCCCTCAGGGAGACATTTGTTCCATCGTTGAAAACGCGCATCCGCTGAACCAGGACAAGCTGAAGTCCAAATCTGCCGCCCTGCACTGGGAATTTATGTACACCCGTAGCATGTACCAGACCACGGATATGGCGCGTCAGGGTGAGATTTTAGATGAGGTGGCGAAGCTGGTGGATAACGGCGTGGTGGAAAGCTCGCTCAGCGAAACGCTGCACGGGCTAAGCGTGGAAAGCATTACCGAAGCGCACCGCAGGGTGCTGGAGGGGCATATGCGTGGGAAGGTGGTGATTGAGTATTGAGTGGACTGATTCCCTCACCCCGGCCCTCTCCCAAAGGGAGAGGGCGATTAAAGCCCCCTCTCCTGGTGGGAGAGGGGAAGTTATTAACCCTGCTCCCCCATCATCTCCTTCACCAGCTCGACGCAGCGCAGGAAGCGGGAGTCGTAGTCCGACTCTTCCACATGTACAAACTCAACGTTGTTCTCGTTAAGCATCTCTACCAGCATGGTCTGGAACTCCCGCCTGTCCACCGAGCTGCCCAGGCTGCGCATGCCGTCGGCCACCCACGGGGTATTGTTTTCCAGCAGGATCACCAGGTCAAAGCGGTATTCGTCAATCAGCGCCTGCACAAACGGGTGCTCGCGCCCTTCGTACTTTTTGCAGAACGCCTGCGTGGTGACGAAATCGGTATCAATAAAGGCGACTTTATTGGCGTATTTCACCGCAAAATCAATGTACTGGGCATGACCGAGCGCGATTTTATCGTAGTCGGAATACTGCAACGCCATCTCGTCGCCGCCAAGGTGTGAGAAGACGTAATCGCGGCCATACTCCCACGCACTGGTGGTATTGAAGATGTTAGCCAGCTTATTTACCAGCGTCGATTTCCCGCTCGACTCGCCGCCGAGGATCGCCACCGTACGCACGAAGAACGGCTTCACCTCGGTCGGGATGTAGTCCCAGTAGCGGAACGGGTTCTCGCGGATCTGCGCCCCGCTGATGTTCATGAAGGTGCGTTTAGGATCGATCAGCACCGTCTCGATGCCCAGATGCTCGCGGAACTGCGGCGCGTCGGACTCTTCAGAGGTGTAGATCCAGTTAGGCGCAATGCCCTTCTCTTCCATAAACGCTTTGATGCCGTTGCTCCACACGTCCCAGCCGTGCGGATACGGCTCCATGCCCTCTTCGTTAAAGGCATGAATACGAATATTTTTCTGATATTTAAAGGTCTGAAGCAGCCAGCGCAGGCGGTCCGGCACGGTGGGCTGCTGCGACATGGCGCTGTCTTCAAACAGCTGGCGATCGCGGGTTTCATCATAACCCATGATGATATGCAGTTCGTCGACCTGGCTACAGGCGCGCTGGATCAGATAGATATGCCCGGTATGCAGCGGGTAGAACTTACCGAACACCACGCCAATGTTCTTTTGCATCCGCGGAAATTCAAGCCCCAGAAAACGGTGCAGCGCTTCCAGCTTCTGCGCGCTGGGGCTTTTGATTTTGGCGTTCAGCAGTTGGCTCAGGTAGCCCTTGGTCATGCCGCTGGCGTCCGCCACCTGCTGCAACGTGCAGCCCTTCTGGCGGATAGCGGTCTTGATGTAGTCAAATGATGACATAAATTACGGTGCCTCCTGCAAAATCGAATACGTAATTATAAGTCGTCAAAGACATTTAACGCATCTGCAAGTTTTTTAACGCCAAAAACCTGCATCCCTTCCGGAATTTTTTTCGGCACGTTGGCGGCCGGAACAATCGCGCGGCGGAAGCCATGTTTTGCCGCTTCGGAGATACGCTCCTGACCGCTCGGCACCGGGCGGATCTCGCCGGCCAACCCTACCTCACCAAATACCACCAGATCCTGCGGCAACGGTCTGTCGCGCAGGCTGGAGACCATTGCCAGCAGCAGCGCCAGGTCCGCGCTGGTTTCCGTAACCTTCACCCCACCAACCACGTTGACGAACACATCCTGATCCGCCATTTGCAGACCGCCGTGACGGTGCAGCACCGCCAGCAGGATCGCCAGGCGGTTCTGTTCCAGACCGACCGCCACGCGCCGCGGGTTGCCCATCATCGATTGATCCACCAGCGCCTGAATTTCAACCAGCAGCGGACGCGTCCCCTCCCACAGCACCATCACCGAACTACCGGACGTGATCTCGTCGCCACGGCTCAGGAAGATGGCCGACGGGTTGCTGACTTCGCGAAGCCCCTGCTCGGTCATGGCAAACACGCCCAGCTCATTCACCGCGCCAAAGCGGTTTTTATGGCTGCGCAGGGTACGAAAACGGGAATCCGCATCGCCATCGAGCATCACCGAGCAGTCGATACAGTGTTCAAGCACTTTCGGTCCCGCCAGCGAGCCGTCTTTGGTCACATGACCAACCATTACAATCGCCACGCCGCGCGTTTTGGCAAAGCGCGTCAGGTAGGCCGCGGTTTCACGCACCTGCGCCACGCTTCCCGGTGACGACTGAATGTCAGCCATATGCATCACCTGAATGGAGTCAATCACCATCAGCTTCGGCTGCTCTTCTTCGGCGATCATGCAGATCTGCTCGATGCTGGTTTCCGAAAGCATATTCAGATTGCCGGTCGGCAGGCCGAGGCGGTGCGCGCGCATCGCCACCTGCTGAAGTGATTCTTCCCCCGTGACGTACAGGGTTTTCATCTGTTCGGCTAGCTTGCAGAGCGTTTGCAGCAGCAGGGTCGATTTACCCGCGCCCGGGTTACCGCCGATCAGAATGGCGCTGCCCGGCACTACGCCACCGCCGAGCACGCGGTCAAATTCTTTGAATCCGGTGGAAAAGCGCGGCAGCGCTTCCAGGCTGATATCCGAAAGTTTTTGTACCTTCGACACGCCTGCATTGCCCGCATAGCCGCTCAGCCGTTCATTGCGGGCCACGCTCGGCGAAGCCGCCACACCACGCACTTCGGTGATGGTGTTCCAGGCATGACAGGCGCTGCATTGCCCCTGCCAGCGCGGATAATCCGCACCACATTCATTACAGACAAATGCGCGTTTTGGAGCTTTCGCCACGGTTTACCTCGTTATTTCTGTGCGGTCTGCGCGCCGGGTGGCGCTGACGCTTACCCGGCCTACAAAAGCAGGCCGCTATTTTTGATTAATGCTGCCGGAGAGAATGCAGAACACCCCCATCAGATCAGCATGACGGATAGTGACTTCCGTCTTTTCATTCACTTTCGGCTTGGCATGGTAGGCAATACCCAGCCCGGCAACTTTGATCATCGGCAGATCGTTCGCGCCATCGCCGATGGCGACGGTCTGCTCGACCGGAATGGCATATTTCTCCGCCAGACGCGTCAGCGTATTGGCTTTGTACTGCGCATCCACGATGTCGCCGATGACCTGTCCGGTGAGTTTGCCGTCCATGATCTCCAGCTCGTTTGCCACCACGGTGGTCAGACGCAGCTTGTCACGCAGGTAGTCGGCAAAGAAGGTGAACCCGCCGGAGGCAATCGCCACTTTCCAGCCGAGCGTCTCCAGCTTGAGCACCAGCTGCGTCAGCCCAGGCATCAGGGGCAGTTCATCGCGCACCTGACGCAAAATGTTAGCATCGGCCCCCTTCAGGGTCGCCACGCGCTGTCTCAGGCTGGCGGTAAAATCCAGCTCGCCGCGCATCGCGCGCTCGGTGACTTCCGCCACCAGCTCGCCGCTGCCCGCCAGTTTAGCAATCTCGTCAATACATTCGATCTGAATGGCGGTGGAGTCCATGTCCATTACCAGCAGGCCGGGCGTTTTCAGGTGCGGAATTTTGCCGAGGGGGGCAACGTCCAGCCCGGCGTCGTGCGCCAGACGCGTGGCGCGCTGCGTCAGGGAACCCGCCAGGCGAATAACCTGATAATCTTCCACGCACCAGGCCGCAACGATGACCATCGCTGCGCCCAGTTTGGTTTGATACTGGGTGAGGCGTTGCTTATCCAGGCCGCGTCCGTACAGCAGCCAGCCGCTACGGCCAGCGTGGTAATCGAGAGGCATCACCTCATCGCCACTTAAAGAGAGCGGCAATCCTGGCCATAAAGAGACATCCGTTGGCAGGTCGCACCAGGTAATGTTCGGCATTGAAGCTCCTGTAATTTCGTTCGCGCCGGAAGGTTCCAGAGGGAAAATAACGCATGAGGCTACCCTGTAACCATCACTTCTGGCAACATTAAGCCGTAAATTTTAAGCAGGTGGAATATGGCTCGCGCAAAACTGAAATTCCGGCTTCATCGCGCCGTGATTGTCCTGATCTGTCTCGCACTATTAGTGGCGCTGATGCAGGGGGCATCCTGGTTTAGCCAGAATCACCAACGACAGCGTAACCCGCAGTTTGAGGAACTGGCCCGGACGCTGGCGCGCCAGGTGACGCTCAACGTTGCGCCGTCTATGCGCACCGAAACGCCGGATGATAAGCGAATAGCCCAGGTATTGCGCCAGCTTACGGAAAACAGCCGCATTCTGGATGCGGGCGTGTACGATGAACAGGGCGACCTGATTGCCCGCGCGGGTGAGCATGTCGACGTGCGCGACAGGCTGGCGCTGGATGGCAAAAAAGCCGGTGGTTATTTCAACCAACAAATCGTCGAACCCATTCAGGGCAAGAATGGTCCGCTCGGCTATTTACGTCTGACACTCGACACCCACACCCTGCCAACCGAAGCCAAACAGGTGGATAACACCACCAATATTTTGCGCCTGATGCTGCTGCTCTCGCTGGCGATTGGCGTGGTACTGGCACGTACGTTGCTCCAGGGCAAGCGCACCCGCTGGCAGCAGTCGCCGTTCCTGTTAACCGCCAGCAAGTCGGTTCCCGAAGAGGAAGAGAGCGAGAAGAAAGAATAGTGATAAAGTAGGCGGATGATTCGGAAAAGGAACTCTGCCATGTCGACGTTACGCCTGCTAATCTCTGACTCTTACGATCCCTGGTTTAACCTGGCGGTGGAAGAGTGCATCTTCCGCCAGATGCCTGCCACCCAGCGCGTCCTGTTTCTCTGGCGCAACGCCGATACGGTCGTTATTGGTCGCGCGCAAAATCCGTGGAAAGAGTGTAACACCCGCCGTATGGAAGAGGACAACGTCCGCCTGGCGCGCCGCAGCAGCGGCGGCGGTGCGGTGTTTCACGATCTGGGCAACACCTGCTTTACCTTTATGGCGGGCAAGCCGGAATACGACAAAACCATCTCGACCTCCATTGTGCTTAACGCGCTCAATTCACTCGGCGTGACGGCTGAAGCCTCGGGACGTAACGATCTGGTCGTGAAAACGCCTGAAGGCGACCGGAAAGTGTCAGGCTCAGCCTACCGCGAAACGATGGATCGCGGATTCCACCACGGCACACTATTGCTGAATGCCGATCTGAGCCGTCTGGCAAACTATCTGAACCCGGACAAGAAAAAGCTCCAGGCCAAAGGCATTACCTCCGTGCGCGGTCGCGTGGCGAATCTGGTGGAGCTCCTGCCGGGGATTACCCATGAGCGCATTTGCGATGCGATCCGCGAGGCCTTTTTCAGGCATTACGGTGAACGCGTAGAAGCCGAGGTGATTTCTCCGGATAAAACCCCGGATCTGCCAAACTTCGCGGAAACCTTCGCCCGCCAGAGCAGCTGGGAGTGGAATTTCGGTCAGGCACCGGCGTTTTCACACCTGCTGGATGAGCGATTTACCTGGGGCGGCGTTGAGCTGCACTTTGACGTCGAGAAAGGCCATATCTCTCGTACCCAGGTATTTACGGATAGTCTTAATCCGGCACCGTTAGAAGCGCTGGCTGCACGTTTGCAGGGCTGTCTCTATCGGGCAGATATGCTGCAACAGGAGTGTGACGCGTTACGTGTTGATTTTCCGGAACAGGAACAAGAGTTGCGGGAGTTATCGGCGTGGATTGCGCAGGCAGTACGCTAATAAAAAAGCCCGCTGGCGCTCTGCTTAGCGGGCCTGGAAAACCGCTGGCCGGGTCAGGCGAAGCCGCCACCCGGCACAACAGGTATTACTCTTTATCGCCGAGCAGAACGGATTCCAGCGCGATTTTGATCATGTCGTTGAAGGTGGTCTGACGCTCGGCAGCGGTAGTCTGCTCGTGGGTACGGATGTGGTCAGACACGGTGCAGATGGTCAGCGCTTTCGCACCGAATTCAGCCGCCACGCCGTAGATACCGGCCGCTTCCATTTCCACGCCCAGAATGCCGTATTTTTCCATCACGTCGAACATGTCGCCTTCAGGCGAGTAGAACAGATCGGCAGAGAACAGGTTGCCCACGCGCGCGTCAACGCCCAGCGCTTTTGCCGCGTCAACCGCGTTACGCACCATGTCAAAGTCAGCGATGGCCGCAAAGTCATGATCTTTAAAGCGGATGCGGTTGACTTTAGAGTCGGTGCACGCGCCCATGCCGATCACCACGTCACGCAGCTTAACGTCCATGCGCACCGCGCCGCAGGAGCCAACACGGATGATTTTCTTCACGCCGAAATCGGTGATCAGCTCTTTGGTGTAGATGGAGCAGGATGGGATACCCATGCCGTGACCCATCACGGAGATTTTGCGGCCTTTATAGGTGCCGGTGAAGCCCAGCATGCCGCGCACGTTGTTCACTTCACGCACGTCTTCGAGGAAGGTTTCTGCAATGTGCTTCGCGCGCAGCGGGTCGCCCGGCATCAATACGACGTCAGCGAAATCACCCATTTCTGCATTAATGTGAGGAGTTGCCATCTTCAGTTCCTTTTACATTGTTGTTTTTGCCGGGTGGCGGCTACGCCTTACCCGGCCTACATTCTGTTCTCCCTCTCCCTGTGGGAGAGGGCCGGGGTGAGGGCATCAGGCCGCACCCAATCCGCTTAGAACATAGCCTTGCCATATTCCATGTCAGACGTACCAAAGTATTTCGCAATCGTCTGGCCGATGTCCGCGAAGGTTTCACGGTGACCCAGCGAGCCCGGTTTGACTTTCGGGCCGTACACCAGCACCGGAATATGCTCACGGGTGTGGTCGGTACCGGTCCAGGTCGGGTCACAGCCATGGTCAGCGGTCAGGATCAGAATGTCATCTTCCCCCACCAGCTCCATCAGCTCTGGCAGACGGCGGTCAAACAGCTCCAGACCCGCAGCATACCCGGCGACGTCGCGACGGTGGCCCCAGGAGGAGTCGAAGTCCACGAAGTTGGTGAAGACAATGGTCTTATCGCCCGCTTCTTTCATCTCTTTGATGGTGGAGTCGAACAGCGCATCCAGACCGGTCGCTTTGACCTTTTTGGTAATGCCGCAGTTGGCGTAAATGTCCGCGATTTTACCCACGGAAACCACGTGGCCGTCTTTCTCGTCGACGAGTTTTTGCAGCACGGTCGGCGCCGGTGGCTCCACGGCCAGATCGTGACGGTTGCCGGTACGCTGGAAGTTACCCGCTTTGTCGCCGATAAACGGACGCGCGATAACGCGGCCAATGTTGTAGCCGCCTTCGGTCAGCTCTTCACGGGCGATCTCGCACAGCTCGTACAGTTTATCCAGGCCAAACGTCTCTTCATGGCAGGCGATCTGGAACACGGAGTCAGCAGAGGTATAGAAAATCGGCTTGCCGGTTTTCATATGCTCTTCGCCGAGCTGATCCAGAATCACGGTACCGGAGGAGTGGCAGTTGCCGAGGTAGCCCGGCAGGTTGGCGCGCTTCACCAGCTTATCGAGCAGCTCCTGCGGGAAGCTGTTCTCGTGATCGGAGAAGTAGCCCCAGTCAAACAGCACCGGCACGCCGGCGATTTCCCAGTGGCCGGACGGAGTATCTTTCCCGGAAGAGAGCTCGTGCGCCCACGCGTAGGCGCCCACCACTTCCGCGTTACCGTCCATACCGGCTGCGATCTTACCGGTAGAGCCTTCATGCGCTTTTACCAGCCCCAGACGGGTCAGGTTTGGCAGGTTCAGAGGGCCTTTACGACCGTTGTCCGCTTCGCCTTTTGCACAGGCTTCCGCGATGTGACCCAGGGTATCGGAACCCACGTCACCAAATCGTTCTGCATCTTCGGTTGCGCCGATGCCGAATGAGTCCAGCACCATAATAAATGCACGTTTCATAATTGTTCTCCGTACTTAGTGCTTCATAAAAATGCGATCAGATCAGTATACCGCTATTCAGTGATACGACGATAGACCGTCGGTGTGGTTTCCGGTGCTTTATCGTCAAGAGATATTGCCGCCTTCACCGCTTTCGCCGCGTCCTGCCAGCTGGCTTCATCTTTCGCGTGGATCACCGCCAGCGGACGTTGGCCGTCAACGCTGTCGCCCAGACGGGCCATATCGGTAAAGCCGACGCTGTAATCAATGGTGTCCGATGCCTGACGACGACCACCGCCCATAGACACAACAGCCATGCCGAGCGCGCGGGTATCCATAGCCGAGACAAAGCCTTCGCTGTCCGCATAGACCGCTTTGCTGAGTATCGCGGTGGGCAGGTATTTCGCGTAGTTTTCCACGAAGTCGGTCGGGCCTTTCTGCGCCGCCACCATCCGACCAAAGATCTCCGCCGCTTTGCCGTTGTCCAGCACCGCCTGAAGCTTCGCGCGGGCTTCCGCGTCGTCTTTGGCCAGCTTGCCGGAGATTAACATCTCAACGCACAGCGCCATGGTGACATCGAACAGGCGCGGGTTACGGTATTCGCCTGTGAGGAACTGCACGGCCTCACGGACTTCAACCGCGTTACCGGCGCTGGAGGCCAGCACCTGGTTCATGTCCGTCAGCAGTGCAGTGGTGCGCACGCCCGCGCCGTTGGAGACGCCAACGATCGCTTCGGCCAGCGCCTCAGAGAGTTCATAGGTTGGCATAAACGCGCCGCTGCCCACTTTCACATCCATCACCAGCGCATCCAGACCTTCCGCCAGTTTTTTGGCAAGGATAGAGGCGGTGATCAGCGGGATGGAGTCTACGGTCGCGGTAATGTCACGCGTCGCGTAGAAACGCTTGTCAGCCGGAGCAAGAGAGCTGGTCTGGCCGATAATCGCCACGCCAACGTCTTTAATAATGTCGCGGAAGCGGTTGTCATCCGGGAAGATATCGAAGCCCGGAATGGCTTCCAGTTTGTCGAGCGTACCGCCGGTATGACCCAGGCCGCGCCCGGAAATCATCGGGATGTAACCGCCACAGGCCGCCACCATTGGGCCGAGCATCAGGGAGGTCACGTCGCCCACGCCGCCGGTGGAGTGTTTGTCCACAATCGGGCCGTTGAGGTTGAGGCTTTTCCAGTCCAGAACGGTTCCTGAATCTCGCATCGCCATGGTCAGCGACACGCGCTCAGGCATCGACATATCGTGGAAGAAAATGGTCATCGCCAGAGCCGCAATCTGCCCTTCAGAGATGGTGTTATCACGAATGCCATTGATAAAAAAGCGGATTTCTTCGTCGCTTAATGCATGACCATCACGTTTTTTACGAATAATTTCTTGTGCGAGAAACACGGTAACCTCCATGCGGAATCGGGTGAATGGCGGCGGATATGTTGACCCGCCCTACGATCCTGTAGGCCGGGTTAGCGTAGCGCCACCCGGCAATTCAACTTAGTAGCTGCTTGCGCTCTTACCGTCACCGTGACCCAGCGCTTTCAGCAGGCTGGCCAGCAGGCTGGACGCGCCGAAGCGGTAGTGGCGGGAATCAGCCCAGTCGGCGCCGAACAGCTCGTCGGCAATCGCCAGGAACTGCTGCGCGTCTTCCGCGGTACGCACGCCGCCCGCCGGTTTGAAGCCAACGGTTTTGGACACGCCCATATCACGGATGACTTCCATCATGATGCGTGCGCTTTCCGGAGTAGCGTTGACCGGCACTTTACCGGTAGAAGTTTTAATGAAGTCCGCGCCCGCTTTGATGGAGATTTCAGACGCCTTACGAATCAGCGCCTCTTCTTTCAGCTCGCCGGTTTCGATGATCACTTTAAGCAGCACGTTTGCCGCCGCACACGCGTCTTTACAGGCTTTCACCAGGTCAAAACCGACCTGCTCGTTGCCGGCGATCAGCGCGCGGTACGGGAATACCACGTCAACTTCGTCTGCGCCGTACGCAATCGCCGCGCGGGTTTCTGCCAGCGCGATCTCGATATCGTCATTGCCGTGCGGGAAGTTAGTTACGGTGGCAATGCGCACGTCCGGCGTGCCCTGCTCTTTCAGCGTTTTGCGGGCAATCGGGATAAAGCGCGGATAGATACAGACGGCGGCGGTGTTACCCACTGGCGTTTTCGCCTGATGGCACAGGGCGATGACTTTTTCATTGGTGTCGTCATCGTTCAGGGTGGTCAGGTCCATCAGTTTCAACGCGCGCAGGCTGCTTGCAGTTAAATCGGTCATAACATTCTCCAACGGCAGTGCCGTATAAATTTTACCTTGCGGGTCTGTGAGTATTCTAACATTCACCCGCATCCACACTTCGACATTCATCACAGTTAATGAAAACTGTGTGCAAATTTGCATTACTGTAATGAGATCTTCTTCAAATTTTAGTGCGTTAATTGCTGACTAAATCGGCGATATCCCCGTTCTGATCAAAAGCGCCACCAGGCTGGCTTCCTACAATTCGTTCACCATCCGCAGAACAACCAAGGAAGTGAACATGCCCGACGCCCTGCAACAACGTTGCCAGCACATTGTGACCAGCCCGGTGTTAACCCCGGAACAAAAACGTCATTTTCTGGCGCTGGAAGCGGAGAACAATCTGCCCTATCCCGCTCTGCCAGAGGCGGCCCGCGCCGCGCTGGACGAGGGATTCATCTGCGACATGTTCGAAGGCCATGCGCCTTACAAACCGCGCTACGTGCTGCCGGACTACGCTAAATTTCTGGCTAACGGCTCAGAATGGCTGGAGCTGGAAGGGGCTAAAGATCTGGATGATGCCCTCTCGCTGCTCACTATCCTTTATCACCATGTTCCGTCCGTCACATCAATGCCGGTCTATCTGGGCCAGCTCGATGAGATACTCAGCCCCTATGTTAAAATTCTAACACAGGATGAAATCGATAGCCGAATAAAACGTTTCTGGCGTTACCTGGACAGAACCCTGCCCGATGCGTTTATGCATGCCAATATCGGCCCGGCGGATACGCCTGTCACCCGAGCCATCCTTCGTGCGGATGCAGAACTGAAGCAGGTTGCGCCGAACCTGACCTTTATCTACGACCCGGATGTAACCCCCGGCGATCTGCTGCTGAGCGTGGCGGAAAACATTTGTGAATGTAGTAAACCGCATATTTCTAATGGCCCGGTGAATGATAAAATTTTCACAAAAGGTCGCTATGGCGTGGTGAGCTGTTACAACTCCCTGCCGCTGGCGGGCGGCGGCAGCACGCTGGTGCGCCTTAACCTGAAAGCGATTGCGGAACACAGCCGCTCACCGGAAGACTTTTTCACCCGTACCCTGCCACACTACTGCCAGCAACAAATCGCGATCATCAATGCGCGCTGCGATTTTTTATATGAACAATCCGGCTTCTTTGAGAATAGCTTCCTGGTGAAAGAGGGGCTGATTGATGCCGATCGCTTTGTGCCGATGTTTGGCATGTACGGTCTGGCCGAAGCGGTGAATGTGCTGTGCGAGAAAGCAGGCATTACGGGACGTTACGGTAAGAACGAACAGGCCAATGCGCTGGGCTACCGCATCAGTGAACAGCTTGCGGCGTTTGTTGAAAACACGCCGGTGAAACACGGCTGGCAGCACCGCGCGATGCTGCATGCCCAGTCTGGGATCAGTTCCGATTCTGGCACCACGCCGGGCGCACGTCTGCCGTACGGCGACGAACCGGACCCTGTCAGCCACCTGCTGGCCGTGGCGCCGCATCATAAACACTATCATTCGGGGATCAGCGATATTCTCACCCTGGAGGAAACGGTTAAACGCAATCCTCAGGCTGTGGTGCAGCTGTGCCTGGGGGCGTTCAACGCCGGTATGCGTGAGTTCACCGCGAATGTAGCCGGAAACGACCTGGTGCGCGTCACCGGGTATATGGTGCGGCTCTCCGATCTGGAGAAATACCGGGAGGCCGGCTCGCGCACCAACACCACCTGGCTCGGCGAGGAGGCCGCGCGCAATACCCGTATTCTGGAACGTCAGCCGCGCGTGATAAGCCATGAACAGCAGATGCGCTTTAGTTAGTCAGGTCATACCCTTCTCCTGCGTGGACGGGCCGGGCAGCCGCCTGGCGTTGTTCCTCCAGGGCTGTAACCTGCGCTGCAAAACCTGCCACAACCCGTGGACGATAGGGCGCTGCAACGACTGCGGCGACTGTGTTCCCCACTGTCCTCATGATGCGCTGGCAATTCAGGCCGGGCGCGTCTGGTGGCAGGAGAGTCACTGTCAGCAGTGCGACACCTGTCTGCACCTGTGTCAGCAGCAGGCGACGCCGATGGCGCAGCGCTATAGCGTCGAGGAGATCCTCTCCCGGGTTCGCACGTCCGCGCCGTTTATTGAGGGCGTGACCGTCAGCGGGGGTGAGGCCACCACGCAGCTGCCGTTTTTGGTTGCGCTGTTCACCGCGATCAAAGCCGATCCGTCCCTGCGCCATCTGACGTGCCTGGTGGACAGCAACGGCCTGTTAAGCGAAACCGGCTGGCAAAAGCTGTTACCGGTGTTTGACGGCGCGATGGTGGATCTGAAAGCCTGGGGCAATGAACATCACCGTTTTCTGACCGGGCGCGAAAACACGCAGATCAAGCAGAGCATCCGCTGGCTGGCCGATCGTCATCGCCTGACGGAGCTGCGCCTGCTGGTGATCCCCGCTCGGTGTGATTATCTGCACCATCTGCCATCGCTGACCGCTTTTATCCACGCGTTGGGGAACGTTCCTGTGCGGATCAACGCGTTTCATGCTCATGGGGTTTACGGGGAGGCGGCGCGATGGCGGAGCGCCACGCCGGAGGACATCGAGCCGCTGGCGCAGGCCCTGGAACGGCAGCAGATCACGGTGATCCGCCCGGCCCTTTATTTATAGCGTGATGCCGAAGACCGCGCGGGTGTTTTCCAGCAGCGCTCTGGCAATCACATCTTCAGGCTCCTGACGCAGCTCACACAGCACATCAAAAACGCGCGCCGCCTGCTCCGGGCGGTTGGGCTGGCCCTGAAAACCATTCAGCGGCATGTCAGGCGCATCCGTTTCCAGCAGGAGCGAGGTCAGCGGGAGCTGCGCCATCACATCACGGGTTTTGCTGGCACGCGGATAGGTAATGGTGCCACCGACGCCAATCTTATAGCCCAGCTCAATAAAACGCTGCGCCTGCTGAAGGCTTCCAGCGAAACCATGGACCACGCCCCTGCGCGGCACGTCGATACGCTTCAGGTGCATCGCCAGTTTGTCATGGGTACGTCTGGAGTGGAGGATCACCGGCAGATCGTGGCGCTTTGCCAGCCGGAGCTGCGCATCCAGGATCGTCTGCTGGCGCTCAAACTGCGGATCTTCACGATAGAGATCGAGGCCGATCTCACCGATGGCAACCAGCTTCGTATCCGCATTTTGCAGCGTGGCATCCAGCCTGTCGAGATGGTCATCAAAATGGTGCTCAATAACGATCGGATGCAGACCCAGCGCGGCATACAGCGCATCGTGCTCCCGGGCAAGCGCCAGAACTTTGTCGAATCTCGCCGCTTCAATAGCGGGCACAATAATGGCTCTCACACCGGCCTCAGCCGCGCGCGCAATACTTGATGTTTCCTCCCCGCTAAACGGCGGGAAATCAAAGTGGCAATGGGTATCGATAAAGCAGTGCGTCACGCCAGATCCTCGTTATCGAGTAAGCCATCGTTGGCCTGCGGCGCGTCCACCAGCGGCATCGCCACCGCGTCATTGGCCACAACGGCAGGCGGCAAAATGATGCTTTTATGCCGATGAAGAGGCGGTTGCTCCGCCAGCATTTTCCCGACGGTCGCCAGGAAGTAACGCCCGCACAGCCGCCCCGTTTTGTAATCCATACGCAACGCAGGCAGCCGACTGCCCAGCGCCATGCTCAACAGCGGCTTAGGCGGATAAATTTCAAAGATGCGCAGCTTGCCCGGTGGTTTTTCAATAAAACGCTGCATCGCGCCGTAGGTGGTTTCATGCTGCTTCGCGATATTCACCAGCGGTTGCAGGCTGCTGTCGCCCAGCCAGCGTTCCATCCGCTTAAACCACTGTGGGGTGTAATACATCTGCGAAGGCACCGTGCGGATCACCACAATGGTTTTTGCCCCGCGCCGCGCCGCCTCCTGTACCGGCACCGCGTCGCTGATACCGCCGTCAAGATAGCTTATCCCCTCCAGCAGGGCGCCGGTGCGGTAGAATCCCGGGATCGCGCTGGACGCGCGGATGATATCCAGCCAGTTCTCTTTCTGCGGCGAAAAGTAACCCGGCGAATAGTCATCGCCACGGCTGGCGCACATCCAGAACTCTTTGCCGGTATCGAACAGACGTGACGCGGTATCCATGGCCAGCGGCATTTGGCTGGAGGTAGCATCCAGTAACCAGTCGAGATCGATCAGGTTCCCGCCGCGTACGAAGCGTACCGGATTGAAGAATTCTTTGGAGGTGGTGTAGCGCATAATCACTTTGCGCGCATAGCCGGGCTGGTTGCAGACATAGGCGGAGAGGTTCTGCGCCCCGGCAGAGGTACCGAAATAGAGATCGAACGGGTTGAATTGTGCGCGCATAAATTCGTCAAGCACGCCAGCAGTGAAAATACCGCGCTGCCCTCCCCCTTCACAGACCAGCGCAAGCTGGCCTGCATGAAACGGTTTTAACGTCAGCGGCGCAATATTGCCGAGCGTAACGGGAATTCGTTGCCCCACCTCTGCCTTCCTGTTTTCATTATTTTGATGAGACACAGTAACGCACTTCCCCGGTGGTTCTCAAACGAGAAAAAGCCAGTCACGAGGACTGGCTTGAGTTTGTTTAATAAATATTGCGTTTGCTACGGGCGACGTCGACCCGTAAACAGGCTGACCAGGAACAGAATAATACCGACGACGAAGACAATTTTCGCTGCCCATGCCGCGGTACCCGCCAGTCCACCAAAGCCCAATGCGGCGGCAATTAACGCGATAACCAGAAATATAATGCCCCAACGAAACATAAGCCTCTCCTTTACCATAGTTAATGTCGGCCGCTAAACGTGAGCGCTCAGGTCACTCACCGGCTTTTCCAGAATCGTTTTTATTTCGCCCGCGGTTTTAAGCCTGACGGGCGAATGGTACTGCTTTACTTCGTTTTCAGATCGTTTTTGACGCTTTTCACACCATCAATAGCTTTCGCAATTGACTCGGCACGATCGCTTTGTGCCTGATTCTCAACCGTACCGGACAGCTGGACCACACCATCGGTGGTTTCAACTTTCACCATACGGGATGGCACGATGTCGTCAGCTAACAGTTTAGCTTTGATTTCGCTGGTAGTTGCTGCATCTCCGGCATAGCCCTTCACCGACGATTCTTTGCTGTCACGTACGTGCAGTTTGTCGCTGACGGAGCTTACGCCCTCAACGCCTTTCGCCACTTTAACGGCCTCTTCAGCCTGGGTCTGGCTTTCAACGAAACCGCTCAGGGTGACAACCTTGTTGTCGGTTTTAACAGAAATATCGGTGCTCTTGATGGATTCGTGATCCACCAGTGCGGCTTTCACTTTTGCTGTGATTGAGCTGTCATCCATGAAATTACCGACTTTATTCATAGAGCTATCGATTTTTTCCCCTGCGGTATTGGCGGAATTTTGCGCTTTATCCATGGTGCTGGTTTCCGCCAGAGCAGAACCGCTTACCAGGACACTACCCAACGTTACGGCCAGCAGAGTTTTAGAAATCTTCAGTCTTGTCATATTCATCGATTTATTCCTGTGTTTTGCCCATTATTTGGGCGACATACTTCCCTAATCTTGGTTTTATATATTGCGAATTAACACCGGGGCAAAATGGAGAACCAATGGACATGCATTGAACAGTTAATTCATCCACGCCCGGTGCTAAACACTGAGTTAAATATAGATCACAATCAGAGGGGTGCATTCAGAATTGGGGAAAAAACGAACGAATAGCGAAAAATTGCGGTGAATTAAGAACATTCCGCAAGGGTTTAATAACACAGGAATTAAAGAAGAGCACGGCGGCTGCCGTGCTCTGAAAGGAAATTAATGCTCGCGCGTTTTGCGGAACTGAACATCAGGATAACGTTCCTGCGTCAGGTTCAGGTTTACCATGGTTGGGGCGATATAGGTCAGGTTATCGCCACCGTCCAGCGCCAGCTGAACTTCGTTCTTACGTTTAAATTCTTCGAATTTCTTCACGTCAGAACACTCAACCCAGCGCGCCGTCGCCACGTTCACCGATTCGTAAATCGCTTCCACGTTGTACTCGCTCTTAAGACGGGCAACCACCACGTCGAACTGGAGCACACCCACCGCGCCCACGATCAGATCGTTGTTGGCGATTGGGCGGAACACCTGTACCGCGCCCTCTTCGGAAAGCTGGACCAGGCCTTTCAGCAGCTGCTTCTGCTTCAGCGGATCGCGCAGGCGAATGCGGCGGAACAGTTCTGGCGCGAAGTTAGGGATACCGGTGAACTTCATCATTTCGCCTTGCGTGAAGGTATCGCCAATCTGAATGGTACCGTGGTTGTGTAAACCAATGATGTCACCCGGATAGGCTTCTTCTACATGCGAACGGTCGCCCGCCATGAAGGTCAGCGCGTCGGAGATCACTACGTCTTTACCGATACGGACCTGACGCAGCTTCATGCCCTTTTCGTACTTACCGGAAACCACGCGCATAAAGGCGACGCGGTCGCGGTGTTTCGGGTCCATGTTGGCCTGAATTTTAAAGACGAAGCCGGAGAACTTCTCTTCCTTCGCTTCTACTTCGCGGGTGTCGGTTTTACGCGGCATCGGCTGCGGGGCCCACTCAACCAGACCGTCGAGCATATGGTCAACGCCGAAGTTGCCGAGTGCGGTACCGAAGAAGACCGGGGTAATTTCACCGCTCAGGAACAGCTCTCTGTCGAACTCATGCGACGCGCCTTTAACCAGCTCCAGCTCATCGCGCAGCTGGGCGGCCAGCTCTTCACCGACAGCGGCGTCCAGCTCCGGGTTGTCCAGACCTTTCACAATGCGGACTTCCTGAATGGTGTGGCCCTTACCGGTCTGGTACAGGTAGGTTTCGTCTTTATAGAGGTGGTAAACCCCTTTGAACAGCTTGCCGCAGCCAATCGGCCAGGTGATTGGCGCGCAGGCAATCTTCAGCTCGTTTTCCACTTCATCCATCAGTTCCATCGGATCACGGATGTCACGGTCGAGTTTGTTCATAAAGGTGAGGATCGGCGTATCGCGCAGACGGGTGACTTCCATCAGCTTGCGGGTACGATCTTCAACACCTTTCGCGGCGTCGATTACCATCAGGCAGCAGTCCACCGCCGTCAGCGTACGGTAGGTATCTTCGGAGAAGTCTTCGTGCCCCGGGGTGTCCAGCAGGTTCACCAGGCAGTCGTGATACGGGAACTGCATCACGGAGGTGGTAATCGAAATACCACGCT
Source organism: Enterobacter sp. BIDMC 27 (assembly GCF_000534415.1). NCBI lineage: Bacteria > Pseudomonadati > Pseudomonadota > Gammaproteobacteria > Enterobacterales > Enterobacteriaceae > Enterobacter > Enterobacter sp. BIDMC 27. Next base: position 1,519,519 of record NZ_KI973178.1, on the reverse strand, counting down.
GCTTTTCCATCTCCATCCAGTCGGATTTAGCATGCTGGCTGGAGCCACGGCCTTTAACGGTACCCGCGGTCTGGATCGCCTGTCCGAACAGCAACACCTTCTCGGTGATGGTCGTTTTACCGGCATCCGGGTGCGAGATAATGGCAAAAGTGCGGCGTTTGGCCACCTCTTGCAGATAAGGAGACAACGTCATAATCAATTCTTCTTAGGTAAGCGCGGCAGCAGGCCGCGCATCATGGAATACGAAAAATGCGGCTATTTTACCCATCAACAGGGGGCAGGCAATCATTGTTTACACAGGAGCTGCTCCAGTTCGTTCAATGATGTAACGGTCCAGGTCGGTTCGATGCCTTCCGGCAGCGTGCGGCCATGCGCATTCAGCCAGACGGTCGACAGGCCCGATCTCATACCTCCCAGAATATCAGATTCTGCCGTATCCCCCACCATCAGCACGCGATCGCGGTCAGGATTGCCCGCTTGCGCCAGCGCATAATCGAAAATACGCGGATCCGGCTTCGGTACGCCCACCTCTTCGGAGATCACCAGCGCGTCGAAATGATCGCGCAGGCCGGTGCGTTCAAGGCGGATCTGCTGAAGCGCGGTAAAGCCGTTGGTAATGATCCCAAGCTTCACCTTCCCTTTCAGCGAATCCAGCAGAGAAACGGCGCCGGGCAGCGGCGCGCAGATATCCGCCATCGCATTCAGGAAGGCCTCGTTCAGCGCCCCAGGACTGACGTTTAACCGTTCAGCCCACACGTCAAAACGCTGATGCTGAAGCTGTAACGCGGTGATGGCTCCGTTCTGGTAATCCACCCACAGCGGTTTGTTCACCGCCTGATAGTCCTGAAAATCTTCCGCGGTGAACGTCACGCTATAGTCGAGAAACATCCGCTGTAGGCCGCCGAACGAGTCAAACGTAAACAGCGTTTCGTCGGCATCAAAGAAAATCCAGTCCCATTTCATCGTTACAACCTTATTTTCGTTATCCAATCGGCAGAGCCATGATAATGGCGTCTTCACGTCCCTCTGCGGTGGGGTAGTAGTTACGGCGGATAGTCGCCTCGTTGAAGCCTAAGCTTTCATAGAGCGCGATGGCGGCGACATTGGACGCGCGCACCTCCAGCCACAGGGTGAAAACGTCACGGGTTTCCAGCTCACGAATGAGGTGCTCAAGCAGTTCCCTGCCCAGCCCGCGGCGCTGGTAAGCGGGATCGACCGCAATATTAAACAGCGTCGCCTCGTCCAGAACGACCTGCGTGATGGCGAACGCAGCCATCGCACCGTCAACGTCCAGGCGGAGATTTAAATAGCGTTCGCCCTGATTGCTGGCAAACGTCTTTTCGCTCCACGGAAAGGCATGGGCGCGGGTTTCAATCGCGAACGCGGTGGTCAGGTCAACCGTCGTGAGGGAAGAAATCGTGTTCATATTCGCAAATTTGTTGCCATAGCGCGCTACGCGCTTTTGGGTTGGCTTTCAGTTCGTCCAGCGCTGGCGAACTGATCTGGCTTCCTTCAAGAGGTAGCTCGTCCACCGCCCCGATTCGCCAGCTGTTACAGCGGCTGTCAGGGGGAAGCATCGCGACGCTTTCAGGCGCCAGCTGTAATACCTGATCGCGGGTCACCTTCAGGGTGCGAAGGACATCCTCAATCAGGGGCTCGTTCAGGGCAGGCGGCGCTTCTGCCACCATCACCAGGCGGACATGCGCAGGGATGGAGATGGCTATTTCGCCCCGCAACGCCGTCGGGCGACGCAAAGCCCACTGGGTAATGCCCAGCTGCTGCAACTGCCAGTCTCGTCGGGATGTCATAGCGAAAACTCCTGTCTCTCAGGCGCGCAAATATAGCAAATGTGTCGAAACTGCGCCATCTACCTACTATAATCCCCACCTGAGTTTATTGAGGAACAATTCATGTCTGCATTTACCCCGGCAAGTGAAGTCTTGCTGCGTCACAGTGATGATTTCGAAGAAAGCCGTATTCTGTTTGCCGGAGATATGCAGGATGACCTGCCCGCGCGTTTCGACTGTGCTGAAAGCCGTGCCCACACCCAGTACTATCACCACTGGCAGGTGCTGAGCCGCCAGATGGGCGAGCGCGCGCGCTTTAGCCTGGCGGCGGAGCAGAGCGATATTGCTGACTGCGATACGCTCATTTACTACTGGCCGAAAAACAAGCCGGAAGCCCAGTTCCAGCTGATGAACCTGCTTTCTCTGCTGCCGGTCGGCTGCGATATTTTTGTTGTCGGTGAGAACCGCAGCGGGGTGCGTAGCGCAGAGCAGATGCTCGAAGCCTGGGCGCCGCTGACGAAAATCGACAGCGCCCGTCGCTGCGGCCTGTACCATGGTCGTCTGGAAAAACAGACCACCTTCGATGCCGACGCCTTCTGGGACGAGTACCAGCTTGACGGCCTGACCATTAAAACCCTGCCGGGCGTGTTCAGCCGTGATGCGCTCGATACGGGCAGCAAGCTGCTGCTGTCCACCCTGACGCCTCATACCAAGGGCAAGGTGCTGGACGTCGGCTGTGGTGCGGGCGTGCTGTCAACGGTTCTCGCCAGCCACTCACCAAAAGTGCGTTTAACCCTGTGTGACGTGAGCGCCCCGGCAGTAGAAGCCAGCCGCGCCACGCTTGCTGCGAATGGCATTGAAGGTGACGTGTTTGCCAGCAACGTTTTCTCCGACGTGTCCGGTCGCTTTGACATGATCATCTCTAACCCGCCGTTCCACGACGGAATGGAGACCAGCCTTGAAGCGGCGCAAACGCTGATCCGTGGCGCAACCCGTCACCTCAACAGCGGCGGTGAGCTGCGTATCGTAGCGAACGCCTTCCTCGCGTACCCGAAAGTGCTGGATGAAACCTTTGGCTTCCACGAAGTGATCGCCCAGACGGGCCGCTTTAAGGTCTATCGCACCGTGATGACGCGCCAGGCGAAAAAGTAAACCCCCGGTCCGGCGATGGCTGACGCTGCCATCGCCCATTTTTGCAGCAATCAAAACAACGTGCGCAATTTTCTGTTGACGTAAAGCTGAAAACATCTAGAATGCGCCTCCGTGGTTACGATACTTTTACAGTGTCGATGGTATGCGAAGGTGGCGGAATTGGTAGACGCGCTAGCTTCAGGTGTTAGTGTCCTTACGGACGTGGGGGTTCAAGTCCCCCCCCTCGCACCATAAATCACGTTGATATTGCTCGCACTGGGCGAAGGTGGCGGAATTGGTAGACGCGCTAGCTTCAGGTGTTAGTGTCCTTAGGATGTGGGGGTTCGAGTCCCCCCCCTCGCACCAACGAGGCGATATCAAACCAGTAAGATGACTGTGCGAAGGTGGCGGAATTGGTAGACGCGCTAGCTTCAGGTGTTAGTGTCCTTACGGACGTGGGGGTTCAAGTCCCCCCCCTCGCACCAATTATCTTACATCCCCTCAGCAGTGCCTCCTGTTTTTCCCTTTTATTTCAAACTCATCAGAATCACCAGCAGTCCACTGATTAGCGCAACGCATGATGGCAGCAGCACGTAATGCCGTAACTGTTTGTGCCAGATCATTGCGGATGTCACCAGCAAGCCTGAAACAATCATTGCTTTCCAGACATCAATGGGGAGATCGGCAAACATTAGCCCACCGATAATGGAACCAGGCAGTAATATTCCCCACCCACTTCCCAGCGCTTTGCTCAACATGGTTTCACCTCTCGCACTGATAATGATAACCAGTATCGTATGATAGTAATTATCACTTGTCAGCATGCGACGTAAGAAATTGCGCCAGCAATTGCTTTCCCATAATGACAGAGAATGTGTAAGGTGATAAATTGCCCACCTGTTAACTTCCGATAAAGTTTTTCTGATAATAAAAATTCAATTTTTTAGCGCCCAATATTACACAACAACACCTTGCTCATTGTTTTAATTGAGTTTTAATAAAAACGCACGCATATGACATCACAATCCTGGCTGTCTTTAGTCAACAAGAAATATCAGCTATCTTTACGTTTGTTTTTATTTCTGAACGCCGCATCAGCATTGTTCTCGGTAACAAACCCTCTCTATTCCGTGCGTGTGTTATCAGTCCCGCTCTTTGCCGTACTGACTATCAGCACAGGCTTACTTATCTGGCACTGGAAAAACAGCACGCGAAAAATAAATATCCCTGTTGTTTCAGCTATTTTTGGTCTTTTATGGGCCTGGCAGATCGTCTCTAAATTTCTGTTAATCACGCACGATCACGCGACCTATTTAATGATGGCGCTATTAACAGTGCTTTTTATAGGGTCTCTGGCGTTCGCAAGTAATATTAAAGCCTTTACGTTACATTCATTTCCCGCTTTTATATCCTGCCTGTGGCTTAGTCCGTCCGAAAACTGGCTGAGAATGGCCTATTTTTTCGCGCTGCCGGTGGTCGCCATTGGTATCCATCATGTTCTTCAGCGGCGCAATGACCGTTTCGCCCAGGAGCTGCTTTCCGAACTGCTGGAGGAGCGCGAAACCCTGACCGATCTCAGCATGATGGACCCGCTCACCGGCCTATATAACCGTCGCGGGCTGCAAAGCCGGCTGGAGAATCTTCCCAGGCCTGACGCTGGCGAGCACTTCGTGCTGCTGATGGATATCGACCACTTCAAAGCCTACAACGACCATTATGGCCATATGATGGGCGATCAGGCCTTGATCAGGGTCTCGGCTGCGATACGCGACGCCGTGCGCTCACGCGATGTTGTCGCCCGGTTTGGCGGGGAAGAATTTATGGTGCTGTTGAGTAACATCCCGCTGGAGCAAGCGCGACAGACGGCTGAACGCATACGTCAGAAGGTTTACGATCTTAAAATCCCCCATATGTTTAACGAAAGCGTCGCCACTAACGTGACCATCAGCATCGGCATCGCCATGTTCGAAGGTGACGACGTTGAGGGCGCGCTGGCGAAAGCCGATAAAGCCCTCTATGAAGCCAAGCATATGGGACGTAACAGCATTCTGCTGAGCGAAGAGCTTCATACCGCCTAAAACCGCCTTCACAGCGCCAGGATAAAACGCTTGCGCTCGGTTTTATCTATAGTTAGGATTGGCAATCATTATCATTTAGATTTGTAATCCACACTATGGCGACTCGTACCGCACACATCGTTGAGCCCCTGCTCTGGCGAGCTCCACTCTCCGCCGGGGAAACGACGTTTGCGGATGCCATTCGGGAAAAAATTGCCGTAACGCGCGCCCATCTGCTGGATTTCATCAAACTGGATGAAGCACCGCCGCATCATGCTCTGACGCTGACTGAGTGGCAACGCCCTGCGGAGCTGCGGTCACTGCTGGCAACCTATTCCGACCATATTTATCGTAACCAACCTACCCTGACGCGGGAAAACAAACCGCTGTTATCCCTCTGGGCACAGTGGTATATCGGGCTGATGGTGCCGCCTGTCATGCTGGCCCTGTTGACCCAGGAAACGATGCTCGATCTCTCGTCAGAACATTTCCATGTTGAGTTTCATGAAACCGGGCGTGCTGCCTGTTTCTGGATTGATGTACATGAAGATCCGAGCGCGAGACACCTGTCAGCGCAGGCGCGTATGGAACGGCTGATTACAAGAGCGCTGGTTCCGGTCATTGATGCGCTGGAAGCGACGGGAGAGATTAACGGCAAACTGATCTGGAGTAATACCGGGTATCTTATCCACTGGTATTTAACGGAGATGAAGCCGCTGCTCGGCGACGAGAAAGTGGATGCACTGCGTCAGAGCTGTTTCTTTGCCAGACAGCTGTCGGATGGACGGGACAACCCTCTTTACCGCACCGTGGTTCCGCGTGAGGGACTTCTGGTACGTCGTACCTGCTGTCAGCGCTACCGTCTGCCGGACGTGCAGCAGTGTGGCGATTGCACGCTTAAGTAGTCTGGCCCGGCCTGAAACCCGCAGAGAGAGGGAACAAACATTAAAAACGGCAACCTGCGTTGCCGTTTTGCTTTTACCTAAGCGACCTGCTGATTTTCCTCTTCTCCATTACGCTGTGCTTCTTCCGCTTCCTGCTGAAGCAACTGTTTCTCGTACACCTTGAAGAACGGGAAATAGATAATGGCGGAAACGCAGGCCAAAACCAGCACCAGAATGGCTGCACGGAAATCCCAGCCCAGCGCCCAGGCGGCACCAACCGGAGCCGGTGCCGTCCACGGCACAACGGAAATCACGCGGCCAATCAGATCAAACTTCATCGCTGCCCATGCCAGCACGGCATTAACCATCGGTGCCAGCAGGAAAGGAATAAAGAACACCGGGTTCATCACAATCGGCGTACCGAAAATCACCGGTTCATTGATATTGAAAATGCTTGGTACCACGCTCAGACGTCCAATGGAGCGCAGGTGCGCGGAGCGGCTACGCAGATAGCAGAACACCAGCCCCATCGTCGCCCCCGATCCGCCGATAACGATAAAGAACGTCCAGAAGGCTTCCATAAAGATGTGTGGCAAAGGCTGGCTCGCCGCCAGCGCGGTCTGGTTCGCCCCCAGGTTTGTCAGCCAGAACATTTGCAGCATCCCGGAGACAATCGCCGCGCCGTGGATCCCGGCAAACCACAGCAGGTGGCCAATCAACACCGCCAGCAGGATCGCAGGGAGCGAGTCAGCCGCAGAGACCAGCGGTTTGAATATCGACATGATGGCCTGTGGGATCAGCATACCGAACTGCGACTGGATCAGCAGGCTCAGCGGGTATAGCGTGAGCACCACTACCAGCACCGGGATCAGCAGGTCAAACGAGTTTTTGATCATCGGTGGAACCTGGTCTGGCAGGCGGATCCCGATATTGTGTGCTTTCAGGAAACGCATCATCTCAACGCAATAGATCGCCACCAGAATCGCGGTGAAAATACCGGTCCCTCCCAGGCTATCCACCGGTAAAGCGCCTTTGGTTTTAGGGGCGGCGACCAGCAGGAACGCCATCAGCGACAGCATCGCGCACATGAACGGATCCAGCTGATGCGTTTTAACGTAATGTTTGCCCAGGTTGTAGGCAATAGCCGCACAGATATAAAGGGACATCACCCCCATTGTCATATCAAACGGCGTCAGAATTTGACCTTCAAACTGCTTCGCCATATCCAGCCAGGCGCGAGCAAAACCCCAGGTGGTATCTGGCGAAAAAGGCGGGTAAGCGAACACTAATAAAAACGAGCCTACAATCATAAACGGCATCGCTGAGATAAACCCGTCACGAATAGCCATAACGTGACGCTGGGAAGAGATGCGCCCGGCAATAGGGCTGACATAATTTTCAACGAAGCGGAAAATCAGATTAAATGCAGCGTGGTTGGCAGACATAGCAGATCTCCTGTCAGACGTTCGTTTTGGACGCTCTCACGTCACACGTTGTTCCATACATCAGCGTCACAACCTTGCCGGATCGTGTACCTGCGGTACTGCTCAAACGGAATGGTTTCATAATTAGCTCTTATTATTAGATACAGGGGAAGTTACACACTTAGTATTAATCTCTGCATCACGCTCTGCAACCGGTTACTGTAACCGGTTTCTGTGAATGTGAAGGCGATCCAGAAATCGCCCCTGACGGATATTTGTTACTTAAGGGATATTTACAGCGACTAAATTCTTATGACAGATTACGCAGGATATTTGTCAGGAGGAATCAATGAGTTTGCAGTCTGTACAACAGTTTTTTGCCGAACACGCTCCGGATATAGAGATTATTGAGCTTAACCAAAGCACAGCGACTGTTGCCCTTGCTGCTGCCGCGCACAACGTTGAACCCGGCCAAATTGCCAAAACGCTGTCACTGAAAATTAAAAATGACGTGATTCTGGTGGTTGCAAAAGGCGATGCGCGTCTGGATAACAAAAAGCTTAAAGAGACATTCGGCGCGAAAGCCCGCATGCTCAGCAGCGATGAGGTCGTCACCCTGACGGGTCATCCTGTTGGCGGCGTCTGCCCTTTCGGACTGGAAAATCCGCTCTCTGTTTACTGTGACATCACATTAAAACAGTACGCGGAAGTGTTACCCGCAGCGGGTGCCATCCACAGTGCGGTGCGTATATCGCCCGACAGAATGGCGGAGCTGACCGCAGCAAAATGGGTCGATGTCTGCATTTAAACGTTGCGCCAGAAGAACTCTGGCGCACCACTTAACGCTGAGAGAATGAAGGAACGGTGAGAGCTGAACGACGCACTTCCCGGGCAGGGAGATGCGCCAGGATATCCGCCGCATCCAGTAATCCCACGTCAGAATTGACGCCCAGCTTTACCATTGCGTTAAACTTATGCGCCCGGATGGTTTTAATATTGCGTTCAAGCTGCGCCGCAATTTCAGGGATTGAAAATCCCGATGACATATAACGCAGTATTGCCCTTTCGGTTGGGCTTAACATACGATTCTGGCTAACACACCAGTGATTGTACATGTTGTCATTCACCTGATGCGTTTCGCTGAGTAATGTCTCCAGCCCCTCCATTAACTGCTTTAGCGGAACCGATTTACTGATTATCCCATGCAAGCGAGAAGGCGAAAGATGGCTGACCAGCCTCGCCTCCATTTCGTCAGAGGCCAGCACGATACGCTGGACGTCGCTGTGGGTGAAGGTGAGATCCCGTAAACAGGCCAGACAGTTTCTCCGCTCTTCACGCTCATCAGACAGTGAATAGATAACCGCATAGAATGAGATATCCGAGAGCGCCGCTTTAAAGCTGGCGAATCTGCTAAACAGGTGCACCTGGTAATGGCTCAGGGCGGGCATCGCAAAGAGATGCTTCAGCCCTACAGCGCTCATTGAGCAGCTTTCGATGACGGCGATATGTCTTGTTGCAGTGGTCTTTTCCATTCCTCAAACTCTCCATAAGCCGACATTAAACTGAGTTCTCGCATTCCCTGGGTACTGCTTATCCACGCGTACATATCGGCATTACTGCGAAGTGATAAGCGGCGCATTGCACTGTTTTTCTGTGCACTGATCGTTTTATTACTTTTATTCAGCAGCGTGGCTATTTGGTTGATTCCCCAACCTTTACCTAATAAACGCAACACCTTGCGTTCAGAGTGGGTGAGTGCAATCATTTGCTCACTCTCTTCTTCAATATCGGACGTTTCCGGTATTAATAACGTCTGGCTTATTCGCTCCGCACGTTCACTGCCCGCGCGAATAGCGTTAATAACGCCTTCAATCGGTTCCATATCCGAAAGCAGCGTGCTTTCCGGACGCATAAGAAGCTCTACTGCAAGTGGATAAAGGGGACGCGAGACAAGGAATATCCAGTGAATGTCCCGATACTGATTCATTAATCCATAATACTGCTCAAGCGTGCCGCGAGGATTACGATACTCACCTGAAATATCGGCAATAACGACCCCAGCGCGACGCAATTGTAGTAGCGTCAACTCCTGCATCGAACGGCAGTACGTTATTTCAAAATCAGGAAAATGACGCGTCATGACGCCACCTAGCCCATTTTGCATGACCGGCACTCTACTAATCACCACTCCGTGTTTACCATTCAATGGCAACATAGACCCTCCCTGTCATAAATTCATTATTTAAGAACGAACTAACCCTACGAGTTTAAACACGCTTGCATCCCTCAGTACAAAACGGCTTAATACTCGCAAATCAGAAGAAATGTCACATGGGTTAAGAAACGCCCAATACTGGCTTAATATCGCATAAAGACCACAAAACTTTAATTAAGATTGCGTGAAAAGATTGAAAATATGAAATTAGAAATACTTAATATATTGTCTTTATAAATCTCTATTTTTATATTCATTAAATAAATAGAAAGTGCGGTTTTCTCCCCCTGCTCACGCGACTGATTGCACAAATGTTGATCTGGCCCAGCGCAAAGGGCCCGGCCCTTTGTGTTAAAAGTAAGCAATCTCTCTTCTCTTCAGGGCGTTTCATGCAGGCAGATCGGTCTACGCAACGTGCTACCACGCGGCTATGTATTCAGTGCGGGCTTTTTCTCTTACAACACGGGGCAGAAAGCGCCCTCGTGGAAGAACTTTCCACACGCCTTGGGCTGGCGCTGGGGATGGACAGCGTTGAGAGCTCCATCTCGTCAAATGCCATTGTGCTGACCACCATTAAAGACGGACAGTGCCTGACCTCCACCCGTAAAAATCATGACCGCGGCATTAACATGCACGTCGTGACGGAAGTGCAGCACATCGTGATCCTTGCTGAACACAAGCTGCTCGATCTGAGGGAGATAGAGAAACGCTTCAACCAGATCAAACCTCTCCGGTATCCACGCTGGCTGGTTGTGCTGATGGTGGGACTCTCCTGCGCCTGCTTCTGCAAGCTCAACGCGGGCGGCTGGGACGGCGCTGTCGTGACCTTCTTTGCCAGCAGCATCGCGATGTATGTCCGCCAGTTGTTGACGCACAGGCAACTGCATCCGCAAATTAACTTCTGCATCACGGCGTTCGTGGCGACAACCGTATCCGGCCTGCTTTTGCGCCAGCCTTACTTCGCCAGCACGCCTACTGTTGCGATGGCCGCCAGCGTATTGCTGCTGGTGCCGGGTTTTCCCTTAATCAACGCCGTCGCTGATATGTTCAAAGGCCACATCAACACCGGTCTGGCGCGCTGGGCGATAGCCAGCCTGCTGACGCTGGCGACCTGTATCGGGGTGGTAATGGCCATGACACTCTGGGGGTTACGCGGATGGGCGTGATGGATTTTCTGCTCGCACTGGCGCAGGACATGCTCCTGGCAGCCCTTCCCGCCGTTGGCTTTGCAATGGTGTTTAACGTCCCACAGCGTGCATTACCCTGGTGTGCGCTGCTGGGTGCCATTGGCCACGGCTCACGTATGATCATGATGACCGCAGGCTTTAATATCGAATGGTCGACGTTTATCGCCTCCATGCTGGTCGGCAGCATCGGTATTCAGTGGTCCCGCTGGTATCTGGCGCACCCGAAGGTGTTCACCGTGGCGGCAGTCATTCCTATGTTCCCGGGCATTTCAGCCTATACGGCGATGATCTCCGCCGTCAAAATCAGCCACTTTGGCTACAGCGAACCGCAGATGATCCTGCTTCTGAGCAACTTCCTTAAAGCCTCGTCGATTGTGGGCGCGCTCTCCATCGGCCTGTCGATCCCCGGATTATGGCTTTACCGCAAACGTCCACGCGTATAATAAAATCGCTTGCAATTGTATCGTGCGCTATCTATATTCATTTCATGGACGCAAAAACGAACGACACTACCAACGCGCTTCTGCTGGATAACCAGCTCTGTTTTGCCCTCTATTCGGCAAATCTGGCGCTTAACAAGCTGTACCGGCAACTGCTGGCGCCGCTTAACCTGACCTACCCGCAATACCTGGTGATGCTGGTGCTGTGGGAGCAGGATGATATTACGGTGTCAGACATTGGCGAGCGGCTGTTCCTGGATTCCGCCACGCTGACTCCCCTGCTGAAACGCCTGGAAAGCGCAGGATTAATCTTCCGCCAGCGTTCCCGTCAGGATGAGCGTCAGGTCGCCGTCACCCTGAGCGACGCGGGCCGGGCGCTGCAACAGCAGGCCGTGACGATACCCCACGCCGTGGGTTGCGCAGCGCAGTGTGATACCGACACCATGCTGGCGCTCAAGCACCAGCTCGAACTTTTGCGCCAACAGCTGCATCGCGCGTAAGGCTATACTTTACGCGTCTGATTTTAAGTTAATACATCGCGCGCTATTTAATAGTGCATATAAACGTAAGATGAGGAACCTGCCATGTCTTTAGAAAAAGTTGTCTACACTGCCAAAGCCAAAGCAACCGGAGGCCGTGATGGCCGCGCAACGTCTTCCGATGGCGTTCTGGATGTCAAACTGGGTGTGCCAAAAGAGATGGGCGGCATGGGGGGTGAAGTAACCAACCCTGAACAGCTGTTCGCTGCGGGCTACTCCGCCTGCTTCCTGGGCGCAATGAAGTTCGTTGCGGCACGCGACAAATTCGCTCTGCCAAAAGACGCCTTTATTGAAGGCGAAGTGGGGATTGGCCCGCTGCCAACCGGTTTTGGTATCGAAGCGAAGCTGAACATCCACGTTGAAGGGATGGACGCAGCGGAAGCTAAAAAACTGGTGGATGCAGCGCATATCGTCTGTCCGTACTCTAACGCGACGCGCGGCAATATCGACGTGACGCTGAACATCATCGCGTAAACAGCCCTTGTGATTTTAGCCCCGGTAAGCGTAACGCCGCCGGGGAAATCCTCTCCTTTCCTCTCCTCTCTCTGTGCTACCATAACCCTCAATCACGTCCGTAGTAATCAGTTGAGAAAGTGTTATGTCCTCCAGAATCCTGACCACCAGCATTGCTGGCATTGATGCCTTTATGCGCGATCCTCGCGGTGTGTTGACGCACGCCGAAGGCGGCACGCTCGCGGTATTTGCCGACAACGCCCCGGCGTTTTATGCGGTCACGCCGGAACGTCTGGCGCAGCTTCTGGAAATTGAAGCGAAGCTGTCGCGTCCGGCGAGCGATGTCATGCTGGATAATCAGTTTTTTGACGAACCCGCCAGCGCCCCGGTGGCCGTTCCAATGGGGAAATTTCCCATGTACGCCGGTTGGCAGCCGGACGCCGATTTTCAGCGGCAGGCGGCCTTATGGGGAATAGCCCTCGCGCAGCCCGCGACGCCAGAAGAGCTGGCGGCCTTTACCGCTTACTGGCAGGCTGAAGGAAAAGTCTTCCACCATGTTCAGTGGCAGCAAAAGTTCGCGCGCAGTCTGCAAATCAACCGCGCCAGCAACAATGGCCAGCCAAAACGTGATATCAATGCCTTTTCAGAACCGGACAAAAAAATCCCTGATGGATTCCGAGGTGCGAAATGAAAAACGTCGGCGACCTGATGAAACGTTTGCAGAAGATGATGCCCGCCAACGTGAAGCCCGCCTTCACCACCGGTGAAGAGCTGCTGGCATGGCAAAAAGAGCAAGGTAAAATTCGCGCGGCTGCCCTCGCCCGCGAAAACCGCGCGATGAAAATGCAGCGCACCTTTAACCGCTCGGGCATTCGCCCTCTGCACCAGAACTGCTCCTTCGAGAATTATAAGGTCGAGTCACAGGGGCAGATGAACGCCCTCAACCAGGCGCGCCAGTACGTGGATGAATTTGACGGCAACATTGCCAGCTTCATCTTTAGCGGAAAACCCGGCACGGGGAAAAATCACCTTGCGGCCGCAATCTGCAACGAGCTGCTGCTGCGCGGGAAGTCAGTGCTGATTATCACCGTGGCCGATATTATGTCCGCCATGAAGGACACCTTCAGTAACCGCGAAACCAGCGAAGAACAGCTGCTGAATGATTTGAGTAACGTGGATTTGCTGGTCATCGACGAGATCGGCGTCCAGACGGAGTCCCGCTACGAAAAAGTGATCATCAATCAGATTGTCGATCGCCGTTCGTCGTCAAAACGCCCAACCGGTATGCTGACGAACCACAATATCGACGAGATGACCCGACTTCTTGGCGAGCGGGTGATGGATCGCATGAAGCTGGGTAACAGCCTGTACGTCATCTTCGACTGGGACAGCTATCGCAGCCGCGTCACCGGCAAAGAGTATTAAGATATTTCCAGGGAGCACTGGAAGAGCAGAGGTATATACTGAACCCACTTTTGGCCCAAAACGGACCTTGTTGAGTAAATCATTATGAAAAAACAGTTTCTTATCAGCATCCTTACTGGCGCCCTGCTGGTGACTGGCGCAGCGCAGGCCGCATCATGGCAGGAGTCGCTCTCCAGCGCAGCAAGTGAGTTAACCAAAGAGAGCGGCACTTCCCAGGGCGGGCTGTCAGCCTCGTCCCTCACCGGCCTGCTGAGTAACAGCTCCCAAAGCCTGAGCGCCGGAACGATGAACAACGCGGCGGGCATTCTGGAATACTGCGCGAAGCAGAAACTGGCTTCCGTTACCGATACCGAAAACATCAAAAACCAGGTACTGGGTAAACTGGGTCTGGACACCCAGGAGCAGAAAGCGGACACCAACTATATGGACGGTATTCAGGGTCTGCTGAACGCGCAAAATGGCCAGCAGCTGAACCTCAGCACCCTTGGAAATTCATCTCTGGCGAAACAGGTAAAAACGAAAGCCTGCGATCTGGTGCTGAAACAAGGCGTTAATTTCCTCTCCTGATCGCCTCCCATTTTCTGCCACAACACGCCGGGTTTATTACGTTAGTCTTACACCGCGGCGTGAAGTGCGTTTTTTTACCCCCTGCCACCACCTCAGCCTCCGTGTGCCACGCTGCGACTGTATTCAAAAATCCGATTTTATAAACCAAATCCTAACAACAGCACACTTTCGTGACACTAAAATTGCAGCTAAGCGACATCGCAATTACATTGTATTACCCAAAAAATAAGCAATTAGTCGGCTAAGCGTCCGGCATGATGAGGATCTGCTGTTGTCAGAGTTAATGTCCCTTGTCCTTTTCCTGGCTTCCATCGGCGTTTATGCCTGGAAAGCCGGTCGTCACACCTGGTGGTTTGTGGCCACCCTGGTGGTGCTCGGCATTTTTATTGTTTTAAACATTACGTTATATGCCAGCGATTACTTTACCGGCGACGGTATTAACGACGCGGTGCTCTACACGTTGACCAACAGCCTCACCGGCGCTGGTGTGGGTAAGTACATCCTTCCGGGTCTGGGGCTGGTGGTCGCCCTGGTGGGCATCTTCGCCGCGCTGGCCTGGGTTCTGCGCCGTCGCCGTCACCGTCCGCATCATCATGGCTACAGCCTGCTGGCGCTGTGCCTGGCGCTGGCCTCCGTGGATGCCAGCCCGGCATTCCATCAAATTACCGAGCTGGTAAAATCCCAGTCGCGCGATGGCGATCCGGACTTTGCGGCCTATTACAAAGAACCCTCGAAGAAGATCGACAATCCCAGACTCAACCTGGTCTATATCTACGGCGAAAGTCTGGAACGCACCTATTTTGATAACGATGCTTTCCCGAACCTGACGCCAGAGCTTGGCGCGCTGAAAGACCAGGGCCTCGACTTCAGCCACACCATGCAGCTGCCCGGTACGGATTACACCATCGCCGGGATGGTGGCCTCCCAGTGCGGCATTCCGCTGTTCGCTCCGTTTGAAGGCAACGCCTCCGCCTCGATGTCGAGCTTCTTCCCGCAGAACATTTGCCTCGGCGATATCCTGAAAAACTCGGGCTATGAAAACTACTTTATGCAGGGCGCTAACCTGCGCTTTGCCGGGAAAGATGTGTTCCTGAAATCCCACGGTTTCGATCACTTGTATGGTTCCGAAGAGCTGAAAACCACGGTGGCCGATCCGGCCTACCGCAACGACTGGGGCTTTTACGACGATACCGTTCTGGATGAAACCTGGAAGAAATTCGAGGAGCTTTCCCGCGCCGGTAAACGCTTCTCGCTGTTTGCGTTGACCGTTGACACGCATCATCCGGATGGTTTCGTCTCACGCACCTGTAAACGTCAGGGCTATGACATTGACGGTAAAAACAACAAGTCGTTCAGCGCCGTGACCTGTAGCCAGGAGCATATCGCGGCGTTAATCGAGAAAATCAAAGCGTCGCCGTATTTCAAAAATACGGTCATCGTCGTCTCATCTGACCATCTGGCGATGAAAAACAGCGCCTGGGATGAGCTGAATAAGCTGGATCGCAGCAACCTGTTCTTTGTGCTGCGCGGCGATAAACCGCAGCAGGAGATCATTGCCGCTAAACGTAACTCGATGGATAACGGCGCTACCGTGCTGGATATTCTGGGTGGCGATAACTTCATTGGCCTGGGTCGCAGTACGCTGTCGGGCCAGTCCCTGTCGGAAATCTTCCTCAACATGAAGGAAAAAATCCTCGCCTGGAAGCCGGATATCATTCGTCTGTGGAACTTCCCGAAAGAGATAAAAGACTTCACCATCGATCAGGATAAAAAAATGATCGCGTTCTCCGGCAGCCATTTCCGCCTGCCGCTGCTGCTGCGCGTGTCGGATAACCGCGTCGAGCCGCTGCCGGAAAGCGAATACTCCGCGCCACTGCGCTTCCAGCTGGCGGAATTTGCCCCGCGCGATAATTTCGTCTGGGTCGACAAATGCTACAAAATGGGCCAGCTCTGGTCGCAACAGCTGTCGCTGTCCACCGACTGGTGCGTCTCTCAGGGGCAACTCGGCGGCGAGCAGACCGTGCAACACGTTGACAAACCGCAGTGGCAGGGAAAAACCGCGTTTAAAGATACGATTATTGATACCGCACGCTATCAGCGCAACGTAGACCTGCTGAAAATCGTCGACAACGACATTCGTTATAAAGCAGACAGCTTCATCTTTAATGTTGCCGGCGCGCCGGAAGAGGTGAAGCAGTTCAGCGGTATTTCACGGCCGGAATCCTGGGGGCGCTGGTCTAACGCTCAGTTGGGCGATGAAGTGAAAATTGAATATACCCATCCGCTGCCGGAGAAATTCGATCTGGTGATCACCGCCAGGGCATTTGGTCCCAACGCAAACCGTCCTATACCGGTGCGCGTCGGTGATAAAGAACAGACGCTGACGCTGAGCAATGACGTCACCACCAGCACGCTGCATTTCGATAACCCAACGCGCAGCAATACGCTGGTCATTGTGCCACCCGATCCGCAGTCCACTAACGAAGGGAATATTCTCGGTCACGCTCCGCGCAAGCTGGGGATCGGCATGGTGGAGATTAAAATTGTGAGCAGCGCTGGCTGATGACGGCGTTCACTCTTCGCCCGACGCGCATCGACGACGTCGCTGCCCTGCCCGCCATTGAACGCGCGGCGGGGCAGCGGTTTCGCGACGTTCCTGAGCTGGCCTGGCTGGCAGACAATGAGGTTATTTCTGTTGAAGATCACCTCGGTTACGCCGGACGCGGATTAAGCTGGCTGGCGCTGGCTGACGACAGGCCCGTGGGTTTTATTCTCGCCGAAGCTCATCCATCGTCGCTGTTTATTGTGGAACTGTCGGTTCACCTGGACTGGCAGGGACGAGGTCTTGGACGCCAGTTAATCGCCCGTGCCGCCGCGCATGCCCGCAGTCTGGGGCTGAACTCGCTGACGTTAACGACGTTTCGTGATGTCCCGTGGAATGCGCCCTTCTACAGGCGATTAGGGTTTGAAATGATGACGACGCTGACGCCAGAACTGCGCCAGAAACGCGAGGAAGAGACGGCGCATGGTTTAGCATATGGTTCCCGCTGCGCCATGCGCCTGCCTCTGTAAAATCGCCCGGTGGCGCTGCGCTTACCGGGCCTACAAAACCCAATTCCGCAGGCCGGGTAAGGCGAAGCCGCCCCCGCCAAAACGCACACCCTGTAGGCCGGGTAAGGCGTAGCCGCCACCCGGCGAAACGCACAATCCGTAGGCCGGGTAAGGCGCAGCCGCCACCCGGCAAAACGCACAGCGTCAGAACGTTTCCCAGTTATCGCCCGCGTCTGCGGTCGCCGGTTTACGCGCCACTACCGGTGCGGCAACGCTTTTCGCCGAGGCGAACTCGCGCGCCTTCATCTGTTCCTGCTGAATACGGAACACCGCAACGGCCTGCGTCAGACGGCTCGCCTGCTCTTCCAGTGCCGCGGCCGCCGCCGCAGACTCTTCCACCAGCGAGGCGTTCTGCTGGGTCACGCGATCCATCTCAGCCACCGCCAGCCCAACCTGGTCGATACCGCGGCTCTGCTCGTCAGACGCAGACGCGATTTCGCCCATGATATCCGTCACGCGCGTTACCGCATTCACGATCTCACCCATGGTTTCACCCGCGCTTTCAACAAGCGTTGAACCAATTTCCACGCGCCCCACGGAGTCTTCAATCAGGCTCTTGATCTCGCGAGCCGCCTGGGCGCTGCGCTGCGCCAGGTTTCGGACTTCACCTGCAACCACCGCAAAACCACGCCCCTGCTCGCCCGCACGCGCCGCTTCTACCGCCGCGTTCAGCGCCAGAATATTGGTCTGGAAGGCAATCCCGTCGATCACGCTGATGATATCGGCGATTTTCTGCGAACTGCCGGCGATGTCACGCATGGTCTGCACCACGTTATCCACCACCTTGCCGCCTTTCTGCGCGGTTTCAGACGCGCTCAGCGCCAGGTTGCTCGCCTGACGGGCGTTCTCGGCGTTCTGC
The DNA here is from genome assembly GCF_000534415.1 of Enterobacter sp. BIDMC 27. Classification (NCBI taxonomy): domain Bacteria; kingdom Pseudomonadati; phylum Pseudomonadota; class Gammaproteobacteria; order Enterobacterales; family Enterobacteriaceae; genus Enterobacter; species Enterobacter sp. BIDMC 27. Next base: position 1,501,440 of record NZ_KI973178.1, on the reverse strand, counting down.
TTCACGGTGGCAGTCAGCTGTTCCATGCTGGCGGCGGTCTCTTCCAGAGAGGCAGCCTGCTGTTCGGTACGGGATGAGAGATCGTTATTGCCCATCGAGATTTCGCTCGCACCGCTGTAAATAGCGTTGGCGCCGTTACGCACGTCACCCACGGTACGCACCAGCTCGCCCTGCATATGGCGCAGGGAGTCAGCCAGTACACCCATCTCGTTGGAGCCTTCCACGTCGATGCGCTTCACCAGGTCGCCGCTGGCGATATGACGAATGCTGTCAATCAGACGGTTCAGCGGCGAAATCAGCGCCTGACGAATACCCAGCCAGACGGCAACAATCACCACCAGCACCGCAGCCAGCACGCTAATCAGCACCCAGATAGCCTGGCGGTAAGAGCTGTTGCTGTCTTCAACCGCGGTCTGATACAGCGCGTCGTTCTGTTGCAGGTAGTTGACGTACTGCTTCTCAAAGCCATCCTGATAGCTCTGGGTCGGCTGGTCGAAGAACTCATTGATTTTGCCCGCCCCCAGCAGCTGGATCAGCTCAGCCAGCGCGCCATGGTAAATATCGTAATTACGTTTGATTTCCAGTGCCGCAGCGTCGCTCTGACGCGGGTCGCGCGGCAGCGCTTCGTAATCCGCCCAGTTTTTTTCCGCCTGTTTCAGAGACGCAGAGGCAATCTGCATCAGCTCGGCGACGGTTGAGCCGCTGCCGATATTGTTCTGATCCATCATATAGCGGATACCCGCGCGGTTCAGGGTGTTACGGGTTTGCAGCAGCGCCACCCAGCTACCGTTCAGGGTGGATTGTTGCTGGCGAATGGTTTGCAGGATGGTGAAATTCTCTTTGTCATGCTTCAGGGCATTGAAGAAAAGACCACCAGACGTGAGTTGTAAAAGGCCAAATATCGCTAAAACCAGCAGTAAGCTGGTGACAATCTTGATTCGGTTTAACATGTTTTCTCTTTCCTCAGGCAGATACAGAATATTCGGCCTGGCATGAGAAAACTTTACGAAAATCATCCTGGAATTTAGGGTTTTTACGCTTCGTCCCTCGCGGCGATATGTCGGTTTCCAAGTTCAATAAACTCTTCCAGCAGCGCCGTGAGCTGCTTCATCTTCTCAGGCGTATATTCCGCCTCTATCTGCTGGTACGCCTCTTCCACCTGAGCCTGAGCACGCTGGTACAGCGCGTTGCCTTCTTTCGTCAGCGACACGTACAGCTTGCGCTGGTCAGTCACCGGTTTTAAGCGCAGCACCAGACCGTCGCGCTCCATCCGCGTCAGAATGCCGGTCAGGCTTGGGCGCAAAATGCAGGTGCGGAACGCCAGATCGTGAAAATCCATGGAGGGATGCTCGGCCAGCACGCGGACGATACGCCACTGCTGCTCGGTCAGATTATGCCGCTTCACTATCGGGCGGAAGTAGCCCATCGCCGCTTCACGCGCCTGCAACAGCGCGATGGTTAATGAGTCATGCATCATCTACCCCTTACATCATTAACAAATAAACAATTAAAAAAAGATGCTTTTATAGACAACACGTTTTAACCCAAAAAGTCTAACAGAAACAAAGCTGTTTTTTTTAAATTATTGATTTAAATATCAATTCACCCTTTTATGTAAATTTATTGTTATTTGCATCACAAATTATTCACTTCTGATTGCGAAACGAACAGCAAAAGCATAAAACCAGATCATTAACATATTAATGAAATCAAAACCGGACAGCCGGTTTGAGGAGTATGGGAATGAAAGGTACTGTTTTTGCCGTAGCGCTAAACCACCAAAGCCAGCGTGTGGCCTGGGCTGAGGCGTTTGAAAAAGCCCCCTATAACGCGCCGCCAAAAACGGCGGTGTGGTTTATCAAGCCACATAACACTGTTATCCGCGCAGGCGAACCGATTCCCTTCCCGCAGGGAGAAACCGTGTTAAGCGGCGCGACGGTGGCGCTGGTGGTGGGCAAAACCGCCAGCAAAGTACGCGTTGAAGAGGCGGCGGCGTACATCGCCGGCTACGCGCTGGCTAACGAAATCAGCCTGCCGGAAGAGAGCTTCTACCGTCCGGCGATCAAAGCCAAATGCCGGGATGGATTTTGCCCGCTCGGCGAACCTGTCGCCGTTGATAACGTGGATAATCTGACCATCATCACCGAGATCAACGGCCGCGAAGCGGACCACTGGAACACGGTCGATCTGCACCGCAACGCCGCCGAACTGCTGAGCGCCCTGAGCGAATTTGCCACCCTGAACCCCGGCGATGCGATATTGCTCGGCACTCCGCAAAGCCGCGTCGAAGTTCGCCCGGGCGATCGGGTACGTATTCTGGCAGAAGGATTTCCGCCGCTGGAAAACCCGGTGGTGGAGGAACGCGACGTTGCCATCGCTTCGCGCACGCCGCCGCACGCCACGCTGTTTGCCCTCGGTCTGAACTATGCCGACCACGCCAGCGAGCTGGACTTCAAGCCACCCACCGAGCCGCTGGTGTTTATCAAAGCGCCGAATACCTTCAACGGCGACAACCAGACGTCGGTGCGCCCAGACAACATTGAATACATGCATTACGAAGCCGAGCTGGTGGTGGTCATCGGTAAAACCGCGCGTAAGGTCAGCGAAGCCGAGGCGATGGACTATGTTGCGGGCTACACGGTGTGCAACGACTACGCCATCCGCGATTATCTCGAAAACTACTATCGCCCGAACCTGCGGGTGAAAAGCCGCGACGGGCTGACCCCCATCAGTCCGAACGTGGTGCCAAAAGAAGCCATCCCTGACCCGCACAACCTTCGTCTTCGCACCTACGTTAACGGTGAATTGCGTCAGGAAGGCACCACCGCCGATCTCATTTTCAGCATCCCATTCCTGATTGCGTATCTGAGCGATTTTATGACCCTGCAACCGGGCGACATGATTGCCACCGGCACGCCGAAGGGGTTGTCCGACGTGGTACCGGGCGATGAGGTGGTGGTGGAAGTGGAAGGCGTAGGCCGCCTGGTAAACCGAATTGTCAGTGAGGAGACTGCAAAATGAAAAAGATTAACCACTGGATCAACGGGAAAAACGTCGCCGGAAGTGAGTACTTCCACACCACTAACCCGGCCTCCGGCGAAGTGCTGGCAGAAGTGGCCTCAGGCGGCGAAGCCGAAATCCATCAGGCCGTTGCCGCCGCCAAAGAGGCGTTTCCGAAATGGGCCAACCTGCCGATGAAGGAGCGCGCGCGCCTGATGCGTCGCCTGGGGGATCTGATTGACCAGAACGTGCCGGACATTGCCGCGATGGAAACCGCCGACACCGGCCTGCCGATCCACCAGACCAAAAACGTGCTCATTCCGCGCGCCTCGCACAACTTCGAGTTCTTCGCCGAGGTGTGCCAGCAGATGAACGGCAAAACCTACCCGGTCGACGACAAGATGCTCAACTACACCCTGGTGCAGCCGGTGGGTGTCTGCGCGCTGGTGTCGCCGTGGAACGTGCCGTTTATGACCGCCACCTGGAAGGTCGCGCCGTGCCTGGCCTTAGGGAATACCGCGGTGCTGAAGATGTCTGAACTCTCCCCGCTGACCGCCGACCGTCTGGGCGAGCTGGCCCTCGAAGCGGGCATTCCGGCGGGCGTGCTCAACGTGGTGCAGGGCTATGGCGCCACGGCGGGCGACGCGCTGGTGCGTCATCATGACGTGCGTGCCGTCTCCTTCACCGGCGGTACCGCCACCGGGCGCAACATCATGAAAAACGCCGGGCTGAAGAAGTATTCCATGGAACTTGGCGGCAAATCGCCGGTGCTGATTTTTGAAGACGCGGACATTGAGCGCGCGCTGGACGCCGCCCTGTTTACCATCTTCTCCATCAACGGCGAACGCTGCACCGCCGGCTCGCGCATCTTCATCCAGCAGAGCATCTACCCGGAGTTCGTCAAACGCTTTGCCGAGCGCGCCAACCGCCTGCGCGTGGGCGACCCGACCGATCCGAACACCCAGATTGGCGCGCTCATCAGCCAGCAGCACTGGGAAAAAGTCTCCGGCTATATCCGCCTCGGCATTGAAGAGGGGGCAACCCTGCTGGCGGGCGGCCCGGACAAACCGACCGATCTGCCTGCGCACCTGAAAGGCGGCAACTTCCTGCGCCCGACCGTGCTGGCGGATGTCGATAACCGCATGCGCGTGGCGCAGGAGGAGATCTTCGGGCCAGTGGCCTGCCTGCTGCCGTTTAAGGATGAAGCGGAAGGCCTGCGCCTGGCGAACGACGTGGAGTACGGCCTGGCATCTTACATCTGGACCCAGGACGTCAGCAAAGTGCTGCGTCTGGCGCGCAGCATCGAAGCGGGCATGGTGTTCGTCAACACCCAGAACGTGCGCGACCTGCGCCAGCCGTTTGGCGGCGTGAAGGCCTCCGGCACCGGGCGTGAGGGCGGCGAGTACAGCTTCGAGGTCTTCGCGGAGATGAAAAACGTCTGCATCTCCATGGGCGACCATCCGATTCCAAAGTGGGGGATCTGATCATGGGAAAATTAGCGTTAGCGGCAAAAATCACACACGTTCCGTCAATGTATCTCTCTGAACTGCCGGGCAAAAACCACGGCTGCCGCCAGTCGGCCATCGACGGGCATAAAGAGATCAGCAAGCGCTGCCGCGAGCTGGGCGTGGACACCATTATCGTCTTCGACACCCACTGGCTGGTGAACAGCGCGTATCACATCAACTGCGCGGACCATTTTTCGGGCGTCTACACCAGCAACGAGCTGCCGCATTTTATTCGCGATATGACCTACGACTACAACGGCAACCCGGAACTCGGCCAGCTGATTGCCGACGAAGCGGTGAAGCTTGGCGTTCGCGCCAAGGCGCACAACATCCCGAGCCTGAAGCTGGAGTACGGCACGCTGGTGCCGATGCGCTACATGAACGCGGATAAGCACTTCAAAGTGATCTCCATCTCGGCGTTCTGCACGGTTCACGACTTCGCCGACAGCCGCAGGCTGGGCGAGGCCATCATCAGTGCCATCGAAAAATACGACGGCACCGTGGCGGTGCTTGCCAGCGGCTCGCTCTCGCACCGCTTTATCGACGACCAGCGCGCGGAGGAAGGGATGAACAGCTACACCCGCGAGTTTGACCGCCAGATGGACGAGCGCGTGGTGAAGCTGTGGCGCGAGGGGCAGTTCAAGGAGTTTTGCAGCATGCTGCCGGAGTACGCCGACTACTGCTACGGCGAGGGCAACATGCACGACACGGTGATGCTGCTGGGGATGCTCGGCTGGGAAAAATACGACGGTAAGGTGGAGTTTCTCACCGAGCTGTTCGCCAGCTCCGGCACCGGCCAGGTCAACGCCGTTTTCCCGCTGCCCGCGTAAGGAGCCACCATGCCGCATTTTATTGCTGAATGTACCGACAACATCCGCGAGCAGGCCGACCTGCCAGGGCTGTTCGCCAAAGTGAACGAGGCGCTCGCCGCCACGGGCATCTTCCCCATCGGCGGTATCCGCAGCCGCGCCCACTGGCTGGACACCTGGCAGATGGCAGACGGTAAGCACGATTACGCCTTTGTGCATATGACGCTGAAGATTGGCGCGGGGCGCAGCCTGGAAAGCCGGAAAGAGGTCGGTGAAATGCTGTTTGCGCTGATCAAAACGCATTTTGCAGAGCTGATGGCCGCCCGCTATCTGGCGCTGTCGTTCGAGCTCGACGAGCTGCACCCGACGCTTAATTACAAGCAGAACAACGTGCACGCGTTGTTTAAGTAGCCGTTTGCTAGCCCGGTGGCGCTGCGCTTACCGGGCCTACAACGGCCCCAAACCGTAGGCCGGGTAAGCGCAGCGCCACCCGGCAACAGCAGCACCGAACCGTAGGCCGGGTAAGCGAAGCGCCACCCGGCAACAGCCGCACAAAGGATACGCCATGCTCGACAAACACACCCATACCCTGATCGCCCACCGCCTGCATCAGGCGGAACAATCCCGGGAGCAGATCCGCGCGATCTCGCTGGAGTACCCGGAGATCACCATTGAAGACGCCTACGCCGTCCAGCGCGAATGGGTGAGCCTGAAAATCGCCGAAGGCCGCGTGCTGAAAGGCCACAAGATCGGCCTCACCTCCAAAGCGATGCAGGCCAGCTCGCAGATCAGCGAGCCGGACTACGGCGCGCTGCTGGACGATATGTTCTTCCACGACGGCAGCGACATCCCCGTGGATCGCTTTATCGTCCCGCGCATCGAAGTGGAGCTGGCCTTCGTGCTGGCAAAACCGCTGCGCGGCCCGAACTGCACAATCTTCGACGTCTACAACGCCACGGATTACGTCATCCCCGCCCTGGAGCTGATCGACGCCCGCTGCCATAACGTTGACCCGGAAACCCAGCGCCCGCGCAAGGTGTTCGACACCATCTCCGATAACGCCGCCAACGCGGGCGTGATCCTCGGCGGCCGCCCGATTAAACCCGACGAGCTGGATCTGCGCTGGATCTCCGCCCTGCTCTACCGCAACGGCGTGATCGAAGAGACCGGGGTCGCCGCAGGCGTGCTTAACCACCCGGCAAACGGCGTGGCGTGGCTGGCGAACAAACTCGCGCCATACGACGTGCAGCTTGAGCCAGGCCAGATCATCCTCGGCGGCTCGTTTACCCGCCCGGTTGCCGCCAGCAGAGGCGACACCTTCCACGTCGACTACGGCAACATGGGCTCGATTAGCTGCCGCTTTGTGTAGGAGTGCACCATGGAAAACGCATTTAAGACCGCGCTGAAAGCCGGAAAGCCACAAATCGGCCTGTGGCTGGGGCTGACCAGCAGCTACAGCGCTGAGCTACTGGCCGGGGCCGGTTTTGACTGGCTGCTGATCGACGGGGAGCACGCGCCGAACAGCGTGCAGACCGTCCTGACTCAGCTCCAGGCCATCGCCCCTTATCCCAGCCAGCCGGTGGTGCGCCCATCGTGGAACGATCCGGTGCAGATCAAGCAGCTGCTGGACGTGGGGGCGCAAACCCTGCTGGTGCCGATGGTGCAAAACGCCGACGAAGCCCGTCTGGCGGTCAGCGCCACCCGCTATCCGCCTGCCGGCATTCGCGGCGTCGGCAGCGCGCTGGCGCGGGCGTCGCGCTGGAACCGCATCCCGGAGTATCTGCATCAGGCTAACGACGCCATGTGCGTGCTGGTGCAAATCGAAACTCGCGAGGCGCTGAAAAACCTGCCGCAGATCCTGGACGTGGAAGGGGTGGACGGCGTGTTTATCGGCCCGGCGGATCTGAGCGCCGACATGGGCTTCGCCGGTAATCCGCAGCACCCGGAGGTGCAGGCCGCCATTGAACAGGCGATCGCGCAGATCCTCAGCGCGGGCAAAGCGCCCGGCATCCTGATGGCGAATGAACAGCTGGCAAAACGCTATCTCAGCCTCGGCGCGTTGTTTGTCGCGGTCGGCGTGGATACCACCCTGCTCGCCCGCAGCGCCGAAGCGCTGGCGGCCCGCTTTACCGACGTCACCACAGCAGTTGATAACAATAAATCCGTCTACTAAACGTACGATGTGGAGCGCAACATGACGACCTCAACCCTGCATAATAAAGCTGTTGAACATCGCGTTATTAATAAGCTGTTCCGTCGTTTGATCGTGTTTCTTTTTATCCTGTTTGTTTTCTCGTTTCTCGATCGCATCAACATCGGCTTTGCCGGGCTGACGATGGGCAAAGATCTGGGCCTCACGTCAACCATGTTTGGCCTGGCCGCGACGCTGTTTTACGTGACCTACGTGCTGTGCGGTATCCCCAGCAACATCATGCTGGCGAAGGTCGGCGCCCGCCGCTGGATCGCCGGGATCATGGTGGTGTGGGGCATCGCCTCTACCTGCACCATGTTCGCCACCAGCCCCGAAACGCTCTACGTCCTGCGCATGCTGGTGGGCATTGCCGAAGCCGGTTTCCTGCCGGGCATTCTGGTCTATCTCACCTGGTGGTTCCCGGCGTATCACCGCGCCCGCGCCAACGCGCTGTTTATGATCGCCATGCCGGTGACCATGATGCTCGGCTCGATCCTCTCCGGGTACATTCTGGCGATGGACGGGCTGTGGAACCTGAAGGGCTGGCAGTGGCTGTTCCTGCTGGAGGGGCTGCCATCGGTGGTGCTCGGCGTGGTGACCTGGTTCTACCTTAACGACACCCCGGATCAGGCCACCTGGCTGGATGATGACGAAAAGCAGGCACTCAAAACGATGATCGCCCGCGAACAGGAGCTGGCCATTGCGCACGCCGCCACGCCGCGCTCGACGCTGCGCGAGGTGCTGACGCCCGCCGTGCTGCTCTACACGCTGGCCTACTTCTGCCTGACGAATACGCTGAGCGCGATCAACATCTGGACGCCGCAGATCCTGCAAAGCTTCAACACCGGCAGCAGCAATATCGTGATTGGCCTGCTGGCGGCGATCCCGCAGTTTTGCACCATCCTCGGGATGATCTGGTGGAGCCGCCGCTCCGACAGGCTGAAAGAGCGAAAAAAGCACACCATCCTGCCGTATCTGTTTGCAGCGGCGGGATGGATGCTGGCCTCGGCGACCGATCACAGCCTGATCCAGCTGCTTGGCATCATCATGGCCTCAACCGGATCGTTTACCGCCATGGCGATATTCTGGACCACGCCGGATCAGGTTATTAGCCTGCAATCCCGCGCGGTGGCGCTGGCGGTGATCAACGCCATCGGCAACGTCGGGTCTGCCGTCAGCCCATTGCTGATAGGTATTTTGCGCGACGCGACCGGCAGCTTCAGCTCGGGACTGTGGTTCGTGGCGGGTCTGCTGGTGGTGGGCGCGCTGGTACTGACGCGCATTCCGATGACGCAGCGGGATCAACAGAGGAACGATCATGTGCCAGAGCCCCATCGCCAACATTGATATCAGCAAGGATTACGACGAAAGTCTGGGCACCGACGATGTGCACTACCAGTCGTTCGCCCGCATGGCGGCCTTTTTTGGCCGCGACATGCAGGCGCACCGCCACGACCAGTATTTTCAGATGCATTTTCTCGACACCGGGCAGATTGAGCTCCAGCTCGACGACCACCGTTACTCGGTGCAGGCGCCGCTGTTCGTGCTAACGCCACCGTCGGTGCCGCACGCGTTTATTACCGAATCCGACAGCGACGGCCACGTGCTGACGGTGCGCGAGGATCTCATCTGGCCGCTGTTAGAAGTGCTCTACCCCGGTACGCGGGAAGCGTTCGGCCTGCCGGGGATCTGCCTGTCGCTTGCCGACAGGCCTGACGAGCTGGCGGCGCTGAAGCACTACTGGCAGCTGATTGCCCGGGAATCCACGGAACAACTGGCCGGTCGCGAGCATACGCTGGTCCTGCTGGCCCAGGCCGTTTTTACCCTGCTGCTGCGCAACGCGAAGCTCGACGACCACGCGTCAGGCGGCATGCGCGGTGAGCTGAAGCTTTTTCAGCGCTTTAACCAGCTGACAGATGCTCATTACCACGAGCACTGGACGGTTCCGGAGTATGCCAGCGAATTGCATCTCACCGAATCTCGCCTGACCGATATCTGTCGCCGCTTCGCCAACCGCTCGCCGAAACGGCTGATCTTCGACCGCCAGCTGCGGGAAGCCAGGCGTTTGCTGCTGTTTTCCGACAGCACAGTGAGCGAAATTGCCTGGCAGCTGGGGTTTAAAGATCCGGCCTATTTCGCCCGTTTTTTTAACCGACTGACGGGGTGCTCACCCAGCGCATACCGAGCGCAGAAAGTACCGGTTTCCTGAACGCATAACGGTTCGTAGGGCGGGTAAGCGCAGCGCCACCCGCCGAAAAGCCGCACAGATCACAAAACCACCTCTCACCCGAAAAGTACCTGCCGTTGTCCCAATCGTCCCTTCACGTTCCGCCCGTCTCAAGCTTCAATTAAACAACAAAAACAAAACATAAATTTAACAACCATCTTCCGATACGAGGTCCCTATGAAGCCTGAAGATTTCCGCGCTGATGCCAAACGTCCGTTAACCGGTGAAGAGTATTTAAAAAGCCTGCAAGATGGCCGTGAGATTTATATCTACGGCGAGCGCGTTAAGGACGTCACTACCCACCCGGCATTTCGCAATGCGGCGGCGTCCATCGCCCAGATGTACGATGCCCTGCACAAGCCAGACATGCAGGATACCCTCTGCTGGGGTACCGATACAGGCAGCGGCGGCTACACCCATAAATTCTTCCGCGTGGCGAAAAGTGCCGACGATCTGCGCCAGCAGCGTGACGCCATCGCCGAGTGGTCGCGCCTGAGCTACGGCTGGATGGGGCGTACGCCGGATTACAAAGCCGCGTTCGGCTGCGCGCTCGGCGCTAACCCTGCCTTCTACGGTCAGTTCGAGCAGAACGCCCGCAACTGGTACACCCGTATTCAGGAAACCGGCCTGTACTTTAACCACGCCATCGTCAACCCGCCGATCGATCGCCATAAACCGGCGGACGAGGTGAAAGACGTTTACATCAAGCTGGAGAAAGAGACCGACGCCGGGATCATCGTCAGCGGCGCGAAAGTGGTGGCCACCAACTCGGCATTGACCCACTACAACATGATCGGCTTCGGCTCTGCGCAGGTGATGGGCGAAAACCCGGACTTCGCGCTGATGTTCGTCGCGCCGATGGATGCCGAAGGGGTGAAGCTGATCTCCCGCGCCTCTTACGAGATGGTGGCAGGGGCGACAGGCTCTCCGTACGACTACCCGCTCTCCAGCCGCTTTGATGAGAACGACGCCATTCTGGTAATGGATCATGTGCTGATCCCGTGGGAAAACGTGCTGATCTACCGCGATTTCGACCGCTGCCGTCGCTGGACGATGGAAGGTGGCTTCGCCCGCATGTACCCGCTTCAGGCCTGCGTGCGTCTGGCAGTGAAGCTCGACTTCATCACCGCTCTGCTGAAGAAGTCGCTGGAGTGTACCGGCACCCTCGAGTTCCGCGGCGTGCAGGCGGATCTCGGCGAAGTGGTGGCATGGCGCAACATGTTCTGGGCGCTGAGCGACTCCATGTGCTCCGAAGCCACTCCGTGGGTAAACGGCGCGTATCTGCCTGACCACGCGGCGTTACAGACCTACCGCGTGATGGCGCCAATGGCCTATGCGAAGATCAAGAACATCATCGAACGTAACGTGACCTCCGGGCTGATCTACCTGCCGTCCAGCGCGCGGGACCTGAACAACCCGCAGATCGACCAGTACCTGGCGAAGTACGTGCGCGGCTCCAACGGGATGGATCATGTCGAACGCATCAAGATTCTGAAACTGATGTGGGATGCCATCGGCAGCGAGTTTGGCGGACGTCACGAGCTGTACGAAATCAACTACTCCGGTAGCCAGGATGAGATCCGCCTGCAATGCCTGCGTCAGGCGCAAAGCTCAGGCAACATGGACAAGATGATGGCGATGGTTGACCGCTGCATGTCCGAGTACGACCAGCACGGCTGGACCGTACCGCACCTGCACAACAACACTGATATCAACATGCTGGATAAGCTGCTGAAATAACGCAGCGGGAGGTTTCAATGCAATCTGAAGAACGCCTGCGTTTTCGCGACGCGATGGCCAGCCTGTCGGCGGCGGTGAATGTGGTCACCACCGAGGGCGATGCGGGTCGCTGCGGCATTACCGCCACCGCCGTCTGTTCGGTCACGGACACCCCGCCTTCGGTCATGGTCTGCATCAACGCCAACAGCGCCATGAACCCGGTCTTCCAGGGCAACGGCAAACTGTGCGTCAACGTGCTGAACCATGAGCAGGAGATCATGGCTCGCCACTTTGCCGGGATGACCGGCATGGCAATGGAGGAGCGCTTTGCTCTATCCTGCTGGCAGAAAGGACCGCTGGCGCAGCCGGTGCTGAAAGGCGCTCTGGCAAGCCTGGAAGGTGAGATAACCCAGGTGCAAACAATCGGCACCCATCTGGTCTACCTTGTGGAGATTAAGAACATCATCCTCAGCAGCGAGGGGCACGGCCTGATCTACTTCAAACGCCGTTTCCACCCGGTGATGATAGAGATGGAAGCCGCAGTTTGATCCCGATGCACAAAAAAACGTTAAGGTTTCCGCAAAGGTGCGCCGTTAACTATCCATAAGATAAATTTTCCGGGGCGGCTGGCGACGTCGTCAGCCGCCCCCTTAACGCTGGAAAGTCTTATGGCCCCTTCACCCCGAAGCCGCTCGGCTGAACGTCTGGTTGAAATCATTATTTCCCTGCACCGCAACGGAAGCGTTAATCGCCGCGATCTGATGCATAAATTTGGCATTACCGAACGCACGGTGTACCGCGATTTACAGGCGCTTTCCCCGATTATTGAACACGACGGCAAAGGGCGCTATCAGCTGCTGCCCGCGTATCAGCCCTGCCGCCGCGCGCACTGCCCTGAAGCAAACGACGAAACCCCGCAGGGTTAGATTATTCTCAGTGATCTCAATCACATATTTTCTTCCGCCGGGGGTGAGCCTTAACCACTTACCCTCGCTTTTGACCGCTCACGCATCGCTTTCAACCACTCACCTATTTACCGTGCTTTACACGCGCGAGGATCTGGCACGATCGCTCCAGCATTAATCAACACCTCCTCACAACGAACCCTGACCCTTTTTTCTTTACTTTACATAAAAAACCAGGTCTTATTATGGATACTAAAAAACTACTTAAGCACGTGCCCTGGGCCATACTCGGGATCATCGGTGCTTTCTGTCTGGCGGTTGTCGCATTACGCCGGGGCGAGCACGTCAGCGCCCTGTGGATCGTGGTCGCGTCGGTTTCCGTCTATCTTGTGGCTTATCGCTACTACAGCTTGTACATCGCGCAGAAGGTCATGAAGCTCGACCCGACGCGCGCCACCCCGGCGGTCATTAACAACGACGGCCTGAACTACGTGCCAACCAACCGTTACGTGCTGTTTGGTCACCACTTCGCCGCCATTGCAGGCGCGGGTCCGCTGGTCGGTCCGGTGCTGGCTGCGCAGATGGGCTACCTGCCGGGTACGCTCTGGCTGCTGGCGGGCGTAGTGCTGGCGGGAGCGGTGCAGGACTTTATGGTGCTGTTTATCTCCTCGCGCCGTAACGGTTCGTCGCTGGGCGAGATGATCAAAGAGGAGATGGGCCGCGTGCCGGGCACCATCGCCCTGTTCGGCTGCTTCCTGATCATGATCATCATCCTGGCGGTGCTGGCCCTGATCGTGGTGAAAGCGCTGGCCGAAAGTCCGTGGGGCGTCTTCACCGTCTGCTCTACCGTACCGATTGCGCTGTTCATGGGCATCTACATGCGCTTCCTGCGCCCTAGCCGCGTTGGCGAGGTGTCGATCATCGGTATCGTGCTGCTGGTCGCCTCCATCTACTTCGGCGGCGTGATTGCGCACGACCCGTACTGGGGTCCGGCGCTGACCTTTAAAGACACCACCATCACCTTCGCGCTGATCGGCTACGCATTCATCTCAGCGCTGCTGCCGGTGTGGCTGATTCTGGCTCCGCGTGACTACCTGGCAACCTTCCTGAAAATCGGCGTTATCGTCGGGCTGGCCATTGGTATTGTGATCATCAACCCGGAGCTGAAAATGCCGGCGGTGACGCAGTACATTGACGGTACCGGTCCGCTGTGGAAAGGCGCCCTGTTCCCGTTCCTGTTTATCACCATTGCCTGCGGTGCCGTGTCTGGCTTCCACGCGCTGATCGCCTCCGGCACCACGCCGAAGCTGATGGCCAACGAAACCGACGCGCGCTTCATCGGTTACGGCGCGATGCTGATGGAATCCTTCGTGGCGATCATGGCGCTGGTTGCGGCGTCGATTATCGAGCCTGGCCTGTACTTTGCGATGAACACCCCGCCGGCGGGTCTCGGCATTACCATGCCAAACCTGCATGAGATGGGCGGCGAAAATACCGCGCTGATCCTGGCACAGCTGAAAGACGCCAGCGCGCACGCGGCGGCGACCGTCAGCTCCTGGGGCTTCGTGATTTCGCCCGAGCAGATCATGCAGACAGCGAAAGACATCGGCGAACCGTCCGTGCTGAACCGCGCAGGTGGCGCGCCAACGCTGGCGGTGGGTATCGCACACGTGTTCCACAAAGTGCTGCCGTGGGCGGACATGGGCTTCTGGTACCACTTCGGCATTCTGTTTGAAGCGCTGTTCATCCTCACCGCGCTGGATGCCGGTACGCGTGCAGGCCGCTTCATGTTGCAGGATCTGCTGGGTAACTTCGTGCCATTCCTGAAGAAAACCGACTCTCTGGTGGCCGGCGTTCTGGGCACTGCGGGCTGCGTAGGCCTGTGGGGTTATCTGCTGTATCAGGGCGTTGTTGACCCGCTGGGCGGCGTGAAGAGCCTGTGGCCGCTGTTCGGTATCTCTAACCAGATGCTGGCGGCTGTGGCCCTGGTGCTGGGTACCGTTGTCCTCGTGAAGATGAAACGCACCAAATACATCTGGGTCACCGTGGTGCCTGCGCTGTGGCTGCTGCTCTGCACTACCTGGGCGCTGGGTCTGAAACTGTTCAGCACCAACCCGCAGCTGGAAGGCTTCTTCTTCATGGCTAACCAGTACAAAGAGAAGATTGCCGCAGGCGGCGCGGATCTGACCGCGCAGCAGATTGCCAACATGAACCATATCGTGGTGAACAACTACACCAACGCGGGTCTGAGCATTCTGTTCCTGGTGGTGGTGTACAGCATTATCTTCTACGGCATCAAAACCTGGATGAAAGTGCGTAACGTTGAGGGCCGTACGGACAAAGAGACCCCGTACGTACCGGTGCCGGAAGGCGGCGTGAAGACCTCCTCACACCATTAATTAAGCATGTTACTGTAGGCCCGGTAAGCGTAGCGCCACCGGGCTTCTTCTATCTGGAACCCTCAATGTTTGGTAACTTAGGCGAAGCAAAAAAATACCTCGGTCAGGCGGCGAAAATGCTGATTGGCATTCCGGACTATGACAACTACGTTGAGCATATGAAGACCAACCATCCGGATAAGCCGTACATGACCTACACTGAATTCTTCCGCGAGCGCCAGGAAGCGCGCTACGGCGGAAGTGGAGAAGGCGGCGTCCGCTGCTGCTAAAGGAGAAACCATGACCCCGATTGCCGTTACCCTGCTGACCGGTTTCCTCGGCGCCGGTAAAACCACCCTGCTGCGCCACATTCTGAACGAGCAGCACGGCTTCAAAATCGCCGTCATCGAAAACGAATTTGGCGAAGTCTCCGTTGACGATCAGCTGATTGGCGACCGCGCCACCCAGATCAAAACCCTGACCAACGGCTGCATCTGCTGCACCCGCTCTAACGAATTAGAAGACGCCCTGCTGGACCTGCTCGACAGCCGCGATCGCGGTGACATCGACTTCGACCGACTGGTGATCGAGTGCACCGGCATGGCCGACCCCGGCCCGATTATTCAGACCTTTTTCTCCCATGAGATCCTCTGCCAGCGCTACCTGCTGGACGGCGTCATCGCTCTGGTGGATGCGGTACACGCCGACGAGCAGATGAACCAGTTCACCATCGCCCAGTCCCAGGTTGGCTACGCCGACCGCATCCTGCTGACCAAAACCGACGTGGCGGGTGAAAGTGAAAAACTGCGCGAGCGCCTGACGCGCATCAACTCGCGTGCGCCCATTTACACGGTGACGCATGGCGATATCGATCTCGCTCAGCTGTTCAACACCAACGGCTTTATGCTGGAAGAGAACGTCACCGCGAAACCGCGCTTCCACTTTATGTCCGACAAGCAAAACGACGTGACGTCGATTGTGGTGGAGCTGGACTACCCGGTGGACATCAGCGAGGTCTCCCGCGTGATGGAGAACCTGCTGCTGTCATTTGCCGACAAGCTGCTGCGCTATAAAGGGATGCTGTGGATCGACGGCGAGCCGAACCGCCTGCTGTTCCAGGGCGTGCAGCGCCTGTACAGCGCCGACTGGGATCGCCCGTGGGACGATGAAGCGCCGCACAGCGTGATGGTGTTTATTGGAATACAGCTGCCGGAAGAGGAAATTCGGGCAGCGTTTGCGGGGCTGAAGAAATAACCGCACCGATTATCCCCTCTCCCCCGCGGGGAGAGGGTTAGGGTGAGGGGGAACTTATTTCAACGCCTCCGGCAGCGTCACAATCCACAGCTCGCTGTCGGACTCCGGTTTCTTCAACGGCTTCACGCTGAGGGTGGTTTCAACCGGTTTGTCATCCAGCTTCAGCGCCCCCTGCGCGTTCACCCGATAATCCTTGAGCTTCTTGCCTTCGACTGGCTTCTGCATCGCCACCTTCACGCCAAAGTCATTATCGTTCGCCACTGCCAGCGTTTTGCTGTCAATCAGCGCCAGCCCTTCGGCCTTTTCCTGCTGCCAGCCCAGCGCACGCAGATCGACCACCTGCGTTTTTTCCGCAAGCGTGATGCCGCGCTGCGCCAGCGTTTTCTCATCATCAAACTCCGGGTATTCGCCCGGCTTGTCGAAGGCCGCCAGATCGCTCGCCTTGCTCAGATCAACCCTGTAGATGAGGTTACGCATTGCGTCATTTTTATCCTCGCCCTGTTCAATCAGCAGGATGGTGTGGTTATCCAGCGCCACTATGTCGCCGATTTTAGCGTCGCTGTTTTTGCTGTAGGCCGCGCTGTCGACAGGGTAGCCGTACATCGCGGTTTTCCCGGTCGCCGGATCGAAGCTCACCAGACGCGTAAACAGCGCCTGTTTTTTGCTCTTCCCGTCGATATCCAGCGTGCTTTGCACGGCGGCGATAATGCGTCCGTCCGGCATGCGGGTCAGCCCTTCAAAGCCCCGGTTTGCCTGACGCCATTTGATAACGTTTGGCAGACCACCTGCGATGGCTTTCTCCCCTTCCGTCGCCTGCGGGCCGTGGATCGCGAGGATTTTCCCTTTCCCGTCGATGTTAATCAGGAACGGGCCATACTCATCGCACAGCCAGTAGCCGCCCTTCCCGTCCGGCGTGATGCCTTCCGTATCCAGCCCGCGGTTATCGCCTTTCAGCACTTTTAAGGTGTCGCTTAGCGCGACTTCATTGGTAGATCCAATCACGCCGCTTTGCAGCGGCAGGCCGTTGATCTCGCCTTTATCATCATGCAGCGGTCGCGCGTCCACGGCCTCCGCTTTGCCGTTTAGCACACGGATCGTCATCAGCAGCGGGGCGAAATCCGGGGTAACAAAGATTTTGGCATCGTTTTTCCCCATTTTTGGCGAATCCGCGTTAGGACCGCGATCGGTCACGGTCGCAAACGTCAGCGCATCGCCCTGCTTGCCCGTGAATAACAAACCCGAACCAATCCCCACCGGGAGCCCGTTCGGGAATGCGCTGGCAAACGCACCGCTGTATTTGACATGCGCGCCTTCGGGAAAGCTGACGACGTAGCGCTCCGCGGTTGGCTGTGCCGCCAGGCCAGAGAAAGAGAGCGCACAACCGACTAGCACAGGAATAATTTTTCTTTTCATATTGTTAGCATCCAGTAAGTGAAGCCAACAACGTAATGAAGAAAGGTGTCAGAAAAATGACATGTAATGGCAACGAAGCGGCGCGTACGGACGTATATCAATCACCAGAAATGTAAACCTCTGTCTTTATCTGTGTCAGCTGAAATACTTTTGGAAATTATTAGAAACCCAATTAATTCATGGCGAAGGACTATTTGCGCCTCGTTCATTTTACGTTTAGCCAGGAATGTAAACTGTCCCTAAACGCGAATGTATTGGACATTGACGATTTGCCATATAAACAACTCATCAACATTTACCATTCAAAAACCCAACACAAACAGCATATAAATGCGATACATATCACATTTGCAGTCATAAACATCGCTTGTTAAGGTGCCCTCAGATTAATTTAATGACGAGGAAACACTCATGAAAAAACTTAACATCCTGATCCTTTCTGCTCTGACCGCCGTATCGGGCTCCGCACTGGCCATGGGTGGCAGCATTGAGCAGGGTAAAAACTTTACTAACCTCAATCTGGAAATGGGGAAATCCTCATCCGGCCTGTATGCGGAGAGCAACTGGCTGAAAAACACCGATGACGGTACCCAGACCGGCGGCGTTGGGGCAGGCTACAACCTGGAAGTGGGTCCGGTGATGCTGAATGCTGGCGCGAAAGCCATCTACATCGGCCCGAAAAAAGGCGATAACGGCGTGGCATTCCCGATTGGCGGCGGCGTTAACGTTGCGCTTACGGACAGCATTCACGTGTTTGGTGAAGGTTATGTGGCGCCAGACGGCCTGAACAACAGCGTGAAGAACTATGTTGAAGCTAACGGCGGCGTAAGCTGGACGCCAGTCAAACCTGTCACGCTGAAAGTGGGCTATCGCCACGTGAGCGTAGACGGTAAAGACGGTCGTCCAAACCACACGCTGATCGATGGTGCATATGTAGGCGGTGGAGTGTCCTTCTAAGCCTGTTTGCGCGTTTCGCCCGGCGGCGCTACGCTTGCACGGGCCTACAATGAAGGGTGCAATGTATTAAAATTATTGCACATTGTAGGCCGGGTAAGCGCAGCGCCACCCGGCAAGAAAGGCGATGCGACCGTTAATAAAAAACCTGCCGGATGGCAGGTTTTTTTTATTACCGCATTACTTGCGAACGACCACCAGCTTCTGGTTCACAAACTCTTTGATCCCCAGGTCCGACAGCTCGCGTCCGTAACCCGAACGTTTTACGCCGCCGAACGGCAGCTCTGCCGCAGTGTCGGTGAGCCAGTTGATGTACACCATCCCGGTCTCAATGCGCGACGCCATTTTCTTCGCGCGCTCGATGTTCTGGCTGAACACCGCGCCGCCCAGACCGTAGTGGGAATCGTTAGCCAGTGCGACCGCTTCGTCGTCGCTTTTCACCACGTAAACCTGCGCTACCGGACCGAAGAACTCCTCGAAGTACGCCGGATTATCGCGCGAGATATGTGTCAGGATGGTCGGCTCAAAGAAGCTTCCGTCACGCTGAACCGGCTTGCCGCCATGGTGCAGCTTCGCGCCATTTTTCACCGCCTCGTTAACCTGTTTAGTTAGCGTCTCCAGCGCGTCTTTGGATGACAAAGGCCCCAGCGTGGTGCTTTCGTCCAGCGGATCGCCAATTTTCACCTGCTTAAACGCCTCGGTGAATTTGCTCAGGAAGGCGTCTGCAATCTTTTCATGCAGGATAAAGCGCTTCGCCGCGGTACAGACCTGCCCGGCATTGTTCAGCCGCGCGTTAACGCCGATCTTCACGGCTTTATCCAGGTCGGCATCGTCCAGCACCACGAAGACATCGTTCCCGCCCAGTTCCAGGGTCGATTTTTTGAGGTGCTTCGCAGCCTGTGCCGCAACCACGCTACCCGCTTTTTCTGAACCGGTCAGCGCCGCCCCCTGTACGCGATCGTCGGCGATAATGTTCGCCACCTGTTCGGACGAGATAAACAGGTTGGTCCACGCCCCTTCCGGCGCGCCCGCTTCACGTACCAGTTGTGCAAAGGTCTCTGCACAGTGCGGCACGATGCTGGCGTGCTTGGCGATCACCGGGTTGCCCGCTGCCAGGTTTGGCGCCAGAACGCGCATCAGCTGATAGTACGGGAAGTTCCATGGCTCGACGGCCATCAGCACGCCGATGGGGTGATGTTCAACCCATGCTTCCCCGAGTTCAGAGTCATACTTCACCGGGGCCAGGAACTGCTTCGCGTTGTCCGCATAGTAGCGGGCGATTTGCGCGCACAGCTTCACTTCGCCGCGGCTTTGTTCGATGAGCTTACCCATCTCCTGACTGGCGATTTTCGCCAGATCCTCCACGCGTTCGTCGATCAGGTCCGCCAGCTTATGCAGCACCGGCAGGCGCTGGCTTATGTCGCCTTTCGCCCAGTCGGAATGATAGAGCGCATCGGCTGCCTTCAGCGCCGCTTCAACGTCTGCGTCAGTGTGAGAGGGATATTCTTTGATGAGCTGGTTCGTGGCAGGATTTACTGTCTGATAAGCCATATCGAATCTCCTTGTTTTACCGCTTAGGGTATTAAGGGTAGTCAATCTGACTGGCTTTGAAGGTAAAGTTGGGTATATACGGAGGGTTCTTAACAAGACGCTGCCAGGCGATGCGCAGACATGGTATAAAAAATGCTCATCAATGGAGTTCCTATGACCGATACCCGCCACATCCGCCAGACCTTTAACCGCGCAGCAGGCCTTGAGCTGCGCAGTACGTGGCAAAGCACCCGGGCATATAAACGTCATTGCCATCCACAGCTCTCCATCGGCGCGATTGTGGAAGGCCAGACCTGCTGCGTAAGTCATGGCAATGCGTACGTTCTTGATCCCGGTGATCTTATCGTGATCCCGGCTTATGCCCCGCACAGCTGCAACCCCGTTGTCGGGAAGCCGCGCAGTTACCATATGCTCTATATCGACACCGATCTTCCCCTGGCGCTACAGGTTATTCGCGATCCCACGCTCTTTAAGCACTTTCTTGCCGTTGTCGGGACGATGTCCTCCGCATCCGTGGAGACCCTGCTTTCTGCCCTTCCCCGTTGCGCGGGTGAGATGAATGCACCTCGCTCAACCAGTCAGCAGGTTCAGCAGGCGTTACTCTCCGACCTTGCCGCACCGCCTTCCCTTGACGAACTCGCCCAACGATTCTCACTGCGCAAGGAGACGCTGATCCGCACTTTCAGGCAGGATACCGGCCTGACGCCGGGCAGTTTCCTCAACATTTCGCGCGTGGAGTACGCCAAAGCGCGGCTGCGCGCGGGGGATGATATCGCCGACGTGGGCTACCAGAGCGGGTTTGCCGACCAGAGTCATTTTCATAAGACCTTCGTGAACTATACCGCCGCCACGCCGCGCCAGTACGCCACGGGCCGATCAATATCAGACAATAATCAGGATACGTAACGTCGTAAGGTGACCTCAGATTTGTCACTGAGGTCGCTATGGAACTGTTATTTCCCTCCGCCTTTCTTGCCCTGGCGCTGGCGCATTTTGTTGCCCTGTTAAGCCCGGGCCCGGATTTCTTCCTGCTGGTAGGCTACGCCGCCCGCTACCGGCTGCGCGGCAGCGCCGGATTGTGTCTCGGCATCGCAGCAGGTAACGGGTTATATATCTTACTGGTAATTATCGGCTGGAGCGCGCTGCGCCAGTTTGGGTGGCTGTTTACGCTTATCGAACTGTCCGGCGCGCTGTACCTGCTGTGGATTGGCTCGCATCTTGTGCGCAGCCGCCCGCAGCCGCTGGCGCTGGAAGAAACCCGCCAGCGCTGCCCTTCTCTGCGTAAGCAGATCCTGCTGGGGCTGGGTTCGGCGCTGTTAAATCCCAAAAACGCGTTGTTCTACCTGGCGCTAATGACAGCGTTACTCGGGCCGGACGTCACACTGCTTCAGCAGGCGACCTGCGGCGTCTGGATGGTGATGGTGGTGCTGGTATGGGATCTGGCGCTGGTATCGCTGATGGGGTTACCGGCGGTTCAGCGAAAGCTCAGCCGTTCGCTCTGGCTGATAGAGCGCACGGGGGGGGTGGTGTTGATGGGGTTTGGTGGGTGGGTGCTGTGGCGGGTAGTGGCAAAAATCCTCTGAGAGAAAAGGCAGCCTGACGCTGCCTGTGTTATTTTTTGTTCTGATCGCGCAGCATCGCCTCGCGCAAAATGGCATTAAGCCGCGTCTGGTAACCTTTCCCTGGCCGTTTAAGCCACTCCATCACGTCGGCGTCAATGCGTACTGATGCCTGAGTTTTGAGCGGTCGATAGAATTTTCCCCGCACGGCACCGGCCCAGCGATCATCCTCCGTGGCCGGTATATCGCTGTAATCAATTTCCCTGTCGGGTTTATCCGCCAGCGCTTTGAGTTCAGCCTCCCGGCGGGCACTCACTTCCGGTGCACTACCGCGTTTATGTTTAACGATGCTCATAACGCCTCCTCTCTTTACGATCCGCTTTACGCGCACTGATGATACGTATGATTTCATCCCCGCTTTCAAAACGTACCGTGTGCGCGACCAGAATGACAATAACACCCTGTACAAGACCAATGGTTTGCCAGCGAAACTCCCCGTTTTCATAACGATCCTGAACAGACAAATGGCAGGGATCGTCAAAAACCAGAACTGCATCTTCAAAACGAATGGCGTGTTTTTGCAGATTGCTTTTCGCCTTATTGCTATCCCATTCATACTCTATAGGCATAGTGTACCCTTCCCTGATTGTATATACAAAAAAGCATATACAAACAGAGCAGTATTTGAACGAAAAAGACAATGTTTTGATTTGATTTCTGAAGGAGCATTCCAGAAAGTGAGATGACTGGCCTCGTGCAGCTTTGCACTTTTCCCCCGTATCCCTCTATCCTTAACCCATGGAAAAACATACCGAACTCAAACGCGCCAAGCTTCTCGCGCTGTCGCTGCTGCTGATTGCCGTCGCAGCGTTTATCACCACCCTGTTCCTGCCGCAAACCTTCTGGGTGCGCGGCGTAAAGGCCATTGCCGAAGCGGCGATGGTCGGCGCGCTGGCGGACTGGTTTGCCGTTGTCGCGCTGTTCCGCCGGGTGCCAATTCCCTTTATCTCGCGCCATACGGCGATTATCCCGCGCAATAAAGACCGCATCGGCGACAATCTCGGCCAGTTCGTGCAGGAAAAGTTTCTCGATACGCAATCCCTTGTCGATCTTATCCGTCGCTACGAGCCCGCACAGATGATTGGGACCTGGTTCAGCCAGCCCGATAACGCCCGGCGCGTGGGGCAGCATCTGGTGCAGGTGATGAGCGGTTTTCTGGAACTTACCGACGATGGGCGCATTCAGCGCCTGCTCAAACGCGCCGTCCACAAGGCTATCGACAAGGTCGATCTAACCGAGACCAGCGCCGTCATGCTGGAAAGCATGACCAAAAACAACCGTCACCAGGTGCTGCTGGACGCCATCATCAACCGCCTGATTACCCTGATTCAGCGGGAAAGCACGCGGGAATTTATTGCCGACCAGATCGTCCACTGGCTTAAGACCGAGCATCCGCGCAAGGCGATGGTGCTGCCCACCGAGTGGCTGGGCGATCAAAGCGCGGAGATGGTGTCGAACGCGGTGAACACGCTGCTGGACGATATCAGCCACGACCGCACGCACCAGATCCGTCAGGCGTTTGACCGCGCCACGATCAAGTTCATCGACAATCTGAAAAACGATCCGGAGATGACGGCGAAAGCCGAGAATATCAAACACTACCTGAAGAATGACGAAGCCTTTAACCGCTATCTGGGGGAAATGTGGGCTGACCTGCGCCAGTGGCTGAAAAATGACATGCAGAGCGATGATTCCCGCGTGAAGCAGCGTATCGCCAACGCCGGGCTGTGGTTTGGCGAAACGCTGACCAACGACGCCAGCCTGCGGGCGTCGCTGAATGAGCATCTGGAGCAGGCCGCGCACCGCGTGGCGCCGGATTTCGCCGCGTTCCTGACGCGCCATATCAGCGACACGGTGAAAAGCTGGGATGCCAAAGACATGTCACGCCAGATAGAACTCAATATCGGTAAAGATCTTCAGTTCATTCGCGTTAACGGTACCCTGGTGGGCGGAACAATTGGCCTGATCCTGTTTCTGCTCTCGCAGTTGCCCGCCGTGCTGGGGCATTAATCTGCTTTTGGCGGCGCGATAACGTAGCGCGTCGCCTCGAAGCGGTTCAGGATCAGGTGCACCAGAAAGACCATCGTCAGCGTGACCACCAGCGCGAAGGTGACGGAGGTGATGCGGTACAGATCGCTGAACACCAGGTCGCTGTCCGGATGCATGTTCTGCCCGAACATAATGCCGATGGTGGTGATACTGGCGAAGCCTACCCCGGCGCCGACCTTCTCCATTACGTGCAGACGCGCGCCAAACGCCAGTCCAAGGCCAATCAGCGGCATCATCAGCAGCATATGGCTGCTGTGATCGTAGAGGATAAGCTGGACGACAAGGATATAGAGACACCCCAGCACCACGCCGACTACGCGCCAGATGGAGCTGATAACCGAGCCGCGATAGTGCATCGGGAACAGGATCAGAATGCCCGCCATCAGCGCCGAAAGCGAATCGCTTAAGTCGCTCATCTGGAACACCACGAAAATCAGCGTCGCCACGGTGCCCGAGAGCAGAGACTCGTGGCGCACGCGGGCGTCATCTTTCTCGATCAGCGGCGGCGGCTTACGCGGCTCCACGTCCGGCAGCAGGTAGTTCATCAGCGCGCTCAGGCACACCGCCATTACGCTCGCTTCGATGTTAGAGAATAAAAGCGTGTGCCAGTTGGTGGTGGGGTAGCTCATAAAGTTGAGCATCACGCTCTGGCAAACCACGCCCATCGAGCCGAACAGGAACAGCGGCCCCTTACTCATAAAGCGAAAACGCATCACGTACAGGGCAAACACCACCAGCGTCATAATGACCGGCCACTGGGACAGATAGCCGATGATAAACACCATTTCGATGCAGTTCAGCGAGGCGCTGAAGATAAACTGCTTCGCCACGTGGCGGTTAAACACCGGCACCAGCGAGAGCAGCATGATCGGATAGACCACAAAAAACACGCCATAGCTGGTGTTGTAGAAACTCGAAATACTGAGCGCAATCATCCCGGCAAAGACGATACGCAGGGTCTGGCGAAAGTCGTTTGCCGTATAGACGATGTTGCCGTGCGGGGTAAATACCCGCGCCAGGGTGCTAATAGACATAGTGAAGCAGGCTAACCAGATGGATTTGCATCCCGGAGAAGAATCGCGCAAACGGCCCTTCGCTATTGTAGAGCTGCACGGTGGCGCGCGCGCCGGTCGGCAGCGACTTCGGTAAGGCTTCGTCCAGCGCCACGTGAATGCGCATACGCTGGGCATCACGCACCCAGCGGTTGGAGGTTTCCGGTTCAGAAAGTTGACCGTTTACGGCCTCCTGTCCGGCGAGGATCCCCGCGTCGCTGCTGGTGACGTGGGCACGGAAAACTTGCCCCGGGAAGGCGTCGAACACCACGGCGGCGTCGGTCCCCTGGTGGGTATGCCGCAGGCTCTTCTCGCGGAAATCCGCCACGATATCGATCCGGGTGTTCACCAGCGCCAGCGCAGCCGAACCGGACGAGGCGTAAAAACCGGGGCTTAATTGCAGGTTACTGACCGTGCCGTCCGCCTCGGCGTAGACCTTCGTCCAGCCAAGATTCAGCTCCGCTTCATCCAGCGCGTTACGGTATTTTTGCAGCGTCACGTTGTGGTGCTCGTCCTGCTCGCCGCGCTGAATGCGCAGGTTATGAATATTCGCCTGAATCGAGCTGACGGACTGCTCGCTGCTCTGCCAGGTGGTACGGACCTTATCCAGATCCGCCTGCGACACGCTCTGCAAGGTACTCAGTTTCTGGTAGCGGTCGAAGGTAACTTTGTCATTACGCGCCGTCAGCACCGCGGTTTTCAGGCTGGCCTGCGCCGCGGCAATCTGCGCGTCCAGCTGATCGTTAGACAGACGCGCCTGTTCCAGCGCAATCTGCGCCGCTTCGACCTTATTGCGAAACGGCGTGGCGTCGAGTTCAAACAGCAGATCGCCTCTCTTAACCTGGCTATTGTTGTGGACATGTACCGCCGCCACATACCCGGAGACGCGGGCAGACACCGGGGTCACCACGCGCATCACGGTGGAGTCCGGCGTCAGCGGGATCCAGATATCCGCGACGATAAAGTAGACAAACATCAGCAGGAAAGAGGCAATACTCACCCTTACCCAGCGGGCAAACTTTTGTTCAGGAGTCATTATTTTTCGGTCTTATTATCTTCTTCGCGGATTGTCCGCAAATTGCAGGCGATTTGATTGAGTGTGGCGCTGAAAATATCGAGATGTTCCGGCGCGATGTTTTGCGATACGCGCGCCTGATACGTCTCAATCACCTGAGAGAGCCTTTCAAGAATGGCTTTTCCCTCAGGCGTCAGCGTCAGCAGCCGGATACGCTTGTCATACGGCGAGACGGTGCGCAGCAGGTAGCCCTGCTTTTCCAGCTGTGTCAGCGTACGCATTAGCGGAGGCAGTTCAATCCCCTGCACTTCCGCCAGCTCGCTGACCGAGACGTTATCCCCAAGTTGATGAAGCTGCATCATCACCGTCCAGCTCGACTGGGTTAACCCGGTGTCGAGAATGGCGTCGTCGATGACTGCGCGCCACTGACGCACGATCATCGCCATCCGCATGCCCATCGGCCTGCGGCTAAACAGATCTTCTTCACTCATGGGGAATCCTCTCGTAGTACGCCATTACGATAATAGTTATCAGGATAAGTATCAAGAAACGAGAAGTTAAAGCGCAGGAATTGCGAAACGATGTTCTCCCTCTCCCTATGGGAGAGGGTCGGGGTGAGGGCATCAGCCCGCAACGGCGTTTAGCGGCTAAAATGCTTCCTGACGGCACTTTTCCCCGAAGCCGTCACCACCACCTCCCTGTACCCCGCCACCCGCTGGATCCAGCCTTTGCTTTCCAGATAAATCAACAGCGCAGCGCCCGCCTCACCGCCAAGATGAAACCGCCGCTCGCTCCAGTCCAGGCAGGCGCAGCACGCCTTGCGACGGGTATTGGGATTTAACGGAATACCAAGCTTCAGAAACTGCTCGCGGCCATGTAGCGTGAGCGCTGAACCGTCTGCCTCAAGCCAGCCTTCCGCCTGCATGAATTCATAGATATGCACCGCCACCGTTCCGGCAAGATGGTCGTAGCAGGTTCGTGCTTCGCGCAGGGCTTTTGGCGCGGAGGTTTCCGGCGGCGTGATGCGGCTCCAGGAGAGCCCCATCATCTGCTCGACAAGCGCCGCCACGTCGTGTCCCGCCAGGCGATAGTAGCGATGCCGCCCCTGAGACAGGCAGGTAATCAACTTTCCCTCCACCAGCCGCGCGAGATGCCCACTGGCGGTCGACGGCGCAACGTCTGCCGCCACGCTCAGCTCTGTAGCCGTCCACGCCCGCCCGTCCATCAGAGCACAGAGCATCTTCACGCGCGACGGATCGGCCATTGCAGCCGCTACAGCGGCAATGGCCTTTTCCAGCGCCGCCGCAATTTCACCCAGCTCGCCGGGCCTGTTGTCGAAAATCACATGAACGTCATACATGCGCGTGCCCTCCCGTTTCGGAGCTGTACTCCCGCATCAGCTGCGCCACGCGAATACGGTAGAAAGAAAAAATCGACGCCCGGCCTTCGGCCTGCGCGGCCTGATGGAAGACATTCTGCTTCCAGCGGCGGACGGCCTCTTCATCCCGCCACCAGGAAAGGGACAGGATTTTGCCGTCGGTCGTCAGGCTCTGGAACCGTTCGATATCAATAAAGCCGTCGATATCGGCCAGCAAAGGCTTAAGCTCTGCGGCAAGTTGAAGATAGCGCGCCTGATGCGCCGGTGCAGCTTTAGCTTCGAAAAGGACTGCGATCATGAAGGTCTCTCCGTTGTGATGATATGGAGAGAATGCGGGACTAATGGTGTGGATGCTTCGGTATGGAGCGAAGTGTTTGCCGGATGGCGCTGCGCTTATCCGGCCTACGGTGTTTTGTAGGCCCGGTAAGCGTAGCGCCACCGGGCAGGGTTTAACCCACAATCGACCTCGGCTCCATAAACGCCCGAATCCCCCACTCGCCATCGTCACGTCCCGCCAGGCTTACGGGCGCTGGTGGCGATAATCCGCGAGCGCGGGATTACTCCAGGTTAGCCTTGTTCAGCCCATATGCCGCATCCAGCGAGCCCGGCTCCATGCGGGAGGTAATGCCCAGGCGGTTCCAGGCGTTGATCGCTACGATGGCGAAGTTCAGCTCTGAAATTTCCACGTCCGAGAAATGCTCCGCCACGCTGCGGTACAGCGCGTCGCTCACGCCGTGAACGCCAATCTGGGTCAGCGCTTCGGTGAAGGCCAGCGCGGCTTTCTCGCGGGCGCTGAACAGCGGCGACTCCCGCCACGCCGCCAGATGGTACAGGCGCAGCTCGCGCTCGCCGGCAATTTTGGCCTCTTTCGAATGCATATCCAGGCAGAAGGTACAGCCGTTCAGCTGCGAGACGCGAATGTCGATCAGGTGCTTCAGCGCCGGATCAATGGAGGTTTTCGCCACTTCCATGCTCAGGGCGGAAAGCGCGTTGGCGAGTGCAGGTGTGGCTTTGTGGTGGTTTACGCGGGTGCTCATTGTCTTTCCTCTTTTTTGTGCGGTTTTTATCATGCGATGAGGCAAATCTACGCCGTTAATGACATAGTAAAAAGACACAAAAAACCTGAAATGAGGTAGGACATGAAGCCGGGCTATCACGACATTTATACCCGCTATCGCGATAACATCACGCGCGGCGTACTGAAGCCCGGCGACAAAGTGCCTGCCATCCGCGTGCTGGCTGAAGAGCTTAAGGTGGCGCGAAAAACCGTTGAAACAGCCTATGCCATTCTGACGGGGGAAGGATATCTGGTAAGCCAGGGCGCGCGCGGCACGCGGGTGAATCCGGATCTTCTGCTGCCCGCGCAAAACGCTCCGGCAGAACAAGCGACCGGCACGCTGCCGGCGTCGTTGATTAGCCAGCGCGAACGGGCCGGTTTTCTGCGCCCCGGCATTCCCGCGCTCGACAGCTTCCCCTATAAAAAATGGCTGCTGCTGGCAGGCCAGGCGACGCGCGCCATGCGTCAGGATGAAATGCTCAACCCGCCGGTGCTGGGCTGGTATCCGCTGCGCGAGGCAATTGCCCGCTATCTCAATATCTCGCGCGGGTTGTCCTGCACCGCAGAACAGGTGCTGATCACCAGCGGCTACAGCGGCAGCCTGCGCCTGATCCTCGACACGCTCGCCAGCCGCAGCGATAAGGTGGTATTTGAGGATCCGGGCTACTTTATGGGCCAGCAGTTGCTCAAGCGCATTGTGCCCCGCCTGCACACCGTGCCGGTCGATCGCGCAGGGATGGATACGGACTACCTGCTGCGTAATCACCACGATGCCCGCTTCGCCATCGTTACCCCGTCGCACCAGAGCCCGCTGGCGGTGACGCTCTCCCTGCCGCGCAAGCAGCAGCTGCTCGACTGGGCGTCACAAAACGAGGCGTGGATTATCGAAGATGACTATGACGGCGAATTTCACTACACCCGCAAAGTGCTGCCGTCGTTGAAAAGCCTCGACCAGCATGACAGGGTGATCTTTATGGGCACCTTCAGCAAAACCATCATGCCTTCACTGCGCATGGGCTACGTGGTGATGCCCGCCAGCACCGTCGGCGCGTTTACCGACAGCGCGGACATCCTCACCAGCGGCCAGCCGGTCCTGACGCAAAAGATCCTCACAGCCTTTCTCAACGAGGGGCATTTTTTCCGTCATCTGAAAAAGATGCGCGCGCTCTATCAAACCCGCCGCGACTGGATGATTGCCGCCCTGCGTGAGGTCTATGGTGATCTGTTCTTCACCGAGCAAAACGACGGTGGAATGCATATTGTCGCGTTCCTCGCAAAGGGAAGCGCTGACCGGGAGATCGCCCGCTGCTGGCAGGAACAGCAATTGCAGGTTAATGCGCTTTCGGCGTGGTATCGCGGGTCGGGCAAACGCTACGGGCTGGTGATGGGCTATAACAACGTGCGGTCATATCAGGAGGCGGTTGAGCTGCTGGAAAGGCCGAAACGGCAGACGCTTGCGCTGTTGAGCTGAAAACCGCCGGGTGGCGGCTGCGCCTTACCCGGCCTACGGTCTCCTGTAGGCCCGGTAAGCGTAGCGCCACCGGGCAACCCTATGCTCACACATCATATCGCGATAACCCGACGTCCTTGAGCTGCTCGTCGCTCATTTGGCTCAGAATACGGCGGGTACGGTTGATGCGATACCAGTTACGCAGCGTTTTCGCTACCCAGACAAACGCGATAAACGGACGTTTTGAACGATTCTCGTAGAATTCCATAATGCTCTCCTCGCTGTGCCAGTGGAGTTATCATCATGGAAAACGACCAGTACAATACAGATTCAAAAACTGCTTTTGTTTACCATACAGATCCGCTAAAACGGTATCTGCATGGTGGTTTACCCATCAATCTGTACTGGTTTAATGCTCTGTATGGTGAAAAAAAAGGATACAGCATGACGCGCTATCAACATCTGGCCAACCTCCTGGCGGAACGTATCGAACAAGGGCTGTATCGCAGCGGTGAACGTCTGCCGTCGGTACGCACGCTGAGCCAGGAGCACGGCGTGAGCATCAGCACCATACAGCAGACCTACCAGATCCTCGAAAACCGCCAGCTGATTACGCCTCAGCCGCGCTCCGGCTATTTTGTCTCGAAACGCAAAGCCCAGCCGCCCGTCCCGGCGATGACGCGCCCGGTGCAGCGCCCCGTGGACGTCACCCAGTGGGACGAAGTGATGATGCTGCTGGACGCCCGCGCCGACAAAGAGATGATCTCCTTTGGCGGCGGCTCACCGGACATTAACCAACCGAGCCTGAAGCCGCTGTGGCGTGAGATGAGCCGCATTGCGCAGCATAATCCGGGCGAAATGCTGAGCTATGACGTGCTCGACGGGCGCCTGGAGCTACGCGAGCAAATCGCCCGTCTGATGCTGGATGGCGGCTCCACCGTGGCGGCAAACGAGATTGTCATCACCAACGGCTGCCACGGCGCGCTGTCGATCGCTCTGCTCTCGGTGTGCAAGCCGGGTGACATCGTGGCAGTCGAGTCACCATCGTTTCACGGCACCATGCAGATGCTGCGCGGCTTTGACATCAAGGCCATTGAAATTCCCACCGATCCCGAGACCGGGATCAGCATCGAGGCGTTAGAGCTGGCGCTGGAGCAATGGCCGATCAAGGCGGTGATCCTGGTGCCGAACTGCAATAACCCGCTCGGGTTTATCATGCCGGAGTCTCGCAAGAAGCAGGTCTTAGCCCTGGCACAGCGGCACGATATCGTGATTGTTGAGGATGACATTTACGGCGAGCTGGCGGCGGAGTACCCGCGTCCGCGCACCATTCATTCTATGGACATAGATGGCCGTGTGCTCTTATGCAGCTCGTTTACCAAAACCGTGGCGCCGGGCCTGCGCGTCGGCTGGATCGTGCCGGGGCGCTATTACGACCGGGTGATGCACATGAAGTACGCCGCGGGCGGGTTTAACGTGCCGGGCACGCAGATGGCGGTGGCGGCGTTTATTCGCGACGGCCATTACCATCGCCACGTGCGCCGTATGCGTCAGATTTATCAGCAGAATATGGAAACCTATACCTGCTGGGTGCGGCAGTATTTTCCGGCAGAGATATGCGTCACCCGCCCGCAGGGAAGCTTCCTGCTGTGGGTTGAGCTGCCGGAGACGGTCGATATGGTGTGCGTCAGCAAGCAGCTGTGCCGTCTGAAGATCCAGGCTGCGGCCGGGTCGCTGTTTTCTGCCTCCGGGAAGTACCGCAACTGCCTGCGGATCAACGTGGCGTTGCCGCCGACGGAGAAGAACCGCGAAGCGCTGAGGAAGATGGGCGAGGCAATTGTGATTGCGATGGAGGAGTAGTGCGGCCTGTTGCCCTCACCCCAACCCTCTCCCACAGGGAGAGGGTGGAAACCGCCACCGGGCAATGGTCAACGACTCAGAACTTCCACGAAACGCTGCCCACAATGCTGCGTTCTGCACCGAAGTAGCAGTAAGAGAGTGAGTTACACGCCGCGACGTAGCTTCTGTCCGTCAGGTTATTGACGTTCAACTGCGCGCTCACGCCCGTGAGCCCCACTTTTGACAGGTCATACCCCACGGTCATATCCACCAGCGTGTACGACGGAAGCGTATGGGTGTTCTGGCGATCGCTGGCGATCCCGTTGACATAGCGCACGCCGGAGCCGACGGTCAGGCCGTCCAGAGGGCCGGTTTTGACGTCGTAGCTCAGCCAGGCGCTGGCCATGTTACGCGGGGCATAAACGGCGCGCTTGCCCTCCTCTTCCGGGCTGCTCTTCTTGTAGCGAATATCCGTGTAGGTATACGCCGCCTGCATACGCAGGCTGTCGGTCAGCTGACCAATCGCCTCCAGCTCAACGCCCTCGGATTCGATTTCACCGATGGAACGGTACGGATCGGTCGGCTCCTCTTTAGTGGCAATGTTCTTCTGGTTAATGCGGAACACCGAGGCGCTGAACTGGCTGTTCATCCCCTCCGGCTCATACTTCACACCCGCTTCCCACTGCTTGCCCTTCATCGGATCCAAAATGTTGCCCTGCTCGTCGGCAAAGCTGGTCGGCGTAAAGGCGGTAGAGTAGCTGACGTACGGCGCGACGCCGTTATCAAACAGATACAGCAGCGCCGCGCGGCTGCTGAAGTTGTTTTTATCCAGATCGCTGCGGGTGTGGTTGAAGTTGTCGACGTTCGACACGCTCACCTGGTCGTAACGCCCGCCCAGCGTGAGGCGCCAGCGGTCAATGGACATCTGATCCTGTAGGTAGTAGCCGGTCTGGCGCAGCTTGTGTTTTTCCCTGCTGTACTGGGTGATGTAGTCCGGCTTCGCGCCGTAAACAGGATGGAAAGCGTCAATCGGCGGGAAGCCGCCGTAGTAGCCGGTGACGTTGTTGGCGCGGTCCTGGTAGTCCATGCCGATCAGCACGCGGTGGTTTACCGCCCCGGTATCGAAGCTGCCGTCGACCTGGTTATCCAGGGTGATGGCGTTCATCTTCTCGTCGGAGCCGGAATAGCCGCGGTTCAGCTCGGTGTCATTCAGCCAGCCTGCGGCATACACCTGGTTCAGCTCGACTTTGGTGTGCAGGTAGCGCAGCTTCTGGCGCACGGACCAGCCGCTGTCAAACAGGTGCTCAATGTTATAGCCGACCATGTTTTCCCGACGATCGTACTTGTCGTAATCGTCCTCGCCCTCGAAGAAGGTGTTGGAGATTTTCTTACCGCTGTGCGGTACAACGGTGCCCTCAAATGGCAGGCCGGAGTGGCTGCCGCCTTCCGGATCGCGGTGCAGGTAGGCCATCAGATCCAGACGGGTGTTGTCGGTGATACGCCAGGTCAGGCTCGGCATCAGGGCGTAACGCTCTTCCTTCAGCGGATCGAACTGGGAATCGGCATAGCGGGTCATCCCGCTGAGGCGCACCGCCACGCGGTCGTTATCATCAACCGGGCCAGTGACGTCGAACATCGCCCCACGCTGGTTATTGTTACCGGCGAAGAGCTTGATCTCCCCGCCAGGATCGAACGATGGCTTACGGGAGGTGAGCGCCACAATCCCGCCCGGCGATGAGCGACCATAGAGCACGGAGGCCGGACCGCGCACGACTTCGATACTGTCCAGGAACCACGGGTCAACCACCAGCGAGCTGTGGGAGTTGGTGTCGCCCATCATCTTCAGGCCGTCGAGGTAGACGTTATCCAGGCTGCCGTCCGAGAAGCCGCGCAGCACCATGTAGTCAAAGCGGTTTGACGCCCCGATCTGGTTGCTGTAGACCCCCGGCGTGTAGCTCACGGCCTGACGCACGCTGGTTGCGCCCTGCTCTTCGAACTGCTCGCGAGTGACGATAGAGACCGACTGCGGGGTTTCAATATCCGGTGTTTCAAGCTTGGTGGCCGCAGACTGCATCTGCGAGGTCACCACCACGGTGTCAGTTTTTTGGGCATCCTGCGCCAGTAAAGGAAAAGCAACGCTACCGGTAACCCATCCCACCAGCAGTGCCAGACGCGATTTAGCAAACATAACCCTCTCCAGAGATATTTCTTATTGTTAATAAGAATTATTACCTTTTTGAGAGTGCAAACGGCTATGCGTGCCGCCAGGTTACGTATGCGCGATGCTAAACCACACGGAATGCATTCGCGCGACAGGAGAAATTACGTTAGCGGAGTTTGCGCACGTCCCCCGGTGAAATCCCGTAATGACGACGAAACGCGGTGGCAAAGTTGGTGGCATGCTGATACCCGCACATCCAAGCCGCCTGCTGCACGCTGTGGCCTTCCAGCAGATAGCGGCGCGCCAGCGCAAGGCGACAGTCGCGAAGGTAATCGAAAAGCGTGCAGCCGTAGCGCTGACGGAACTTGCTGCGCAGGCTGCTTGGGCTCATTGCGGCAAGGGCTGCCAGCTGCGCGAGAGTATGATCCCGTTCAGGAGACTGTTCCAGCAGGCTCCGCACGCGTTCAAGACGCGCATGCTCAGGCCGGCGCGGGCAAGGCTGCTGGCGCTGGTTGAGGCCATGGCCGAGCAGCTGATACATCAGCCCCTCCAGCAACAGCTTGCGTGAGAGCACGCTTCCCCCCTGCCGCTGCGCATGCAGAATACCTGACATCACAAACTCGGGAACCTGCCAGACAAACGCGGGTGCATTCAGGCTTTGCCATTCCAGAAGCAATGACTCAAGCAGGGCTTCACGTCCGGCATCGTGCGGGTAGACGCCAAACGAGAGCGTTTTCAGCGTGCTGTCGGCATCGTGACGCGCGCTCATCACCTGATCTTCACTCAGACGTGAGCTGAACGCCATGCCCGGGCGGACGGGATAATTGATACCATTGAGCGTGAGCGTCACGCACCCTTCCAGCACCACCAGCATATAGAGCGGGCTGCTGTGGCGAGAGGTGGTTTCATAGGGCTGTAATACACGTACGTCGGAGTGGGTCAGCGAAATGCCGGACGAGAGCATCATCTCTTCAACATTCCCCTGCAACACGGGGCTACCGCTGACCTGCGCCTCTTTTAACTGGGGGAAACGGTAGTCGATGCCGTAGCGCTCGCCGAATACCTGAAAATCTTCAACAAAAAATATGCGTTTCGCTGATCTATTTTCACTCTGGAGCATCATTCGGGGCCTGCATCGGGGAAAGGACAGGCAAAACAGTATCATCCATTTGTAATGGCAGCAATCACCGGGCGCAGACACTATTACGCTCCGGACGAAGCCGGAGCGAAGGCATATATTTCCTTGTGAGAAATATATTTATGCTTCCTGCCACTCAGCAAAAACCTCTTTATGGTTTTTGGTCAGGACAACTTTATTATCTTCGACCTTATCAACCCAGCCGAGAGGAATAAAGTGGTGTTTGCCGCCCGATTCCGGATCGCTCTTCGCAAGCTTGATACGCTCACCATCAAGATGGTCCACAACCCCGACGTGCGTTCCGCAGCTGGCGACAACCTGAGTGTGATCCTTAATTGCGCTTTTATCTACCATAATTATTCTCCTGTTTCGGTTATTTGCCTGTTGCACGAAATTAACTGTAGCGCATAAATTCAGGCTTAAACGTCTTATTAGCATTTTGAAACATCATTGACAGAACCGAATATTAAGTCTACTTAACGCCGAAATGAAAAAATAAGAATGAGATGAATTATTACCGACTGATTATTTCCCGTTCATAATTAAATTATCGCAACCAACGAGGAGGTATTTATGACGATTCGCAATAATCGGGCAGAAATTTCACTGGCTCTTGGTGAAGCGGTTTTAGACATCGTGCAAAAAGGCCATGAAGTATCGCGAGAAAATCTTGCCCGGGCGATGAAAATCAAAGCGGAGAAAGAGCGCGACGATGAGCGGCTTCTTAACTACTGGAAGGCCTGTAATATGCTGGTCTGAACCTGGCGGCGTTTAGCCTGACTAAACGCCGCCTGCTGTTACTCGTCGAAGAACCAGTAGCCCTGGTTAATCAAACCGGTCAGCTCTTCCACAAACGCCGGATTATTCAGCGCATCGCCCAGCTCAGCCTGGCCGAGCTCGGTGAAGCGGCACAGCGCGTCCGCCCCGTTCACATCCGCCGTTTCCAGCTGTTCGCTGTTGATAAAGACGCTGCCGTTGATGTTCAGCACGCGCAGCCCGCTCAGGCGGGAGAGCGTTTCGCCCCCTTGCAGCGCGTCGAGCACCTCTTCTGCGGAATACGGCGGCTCGGCGGCGGCAATATCCAGCTCGTGACGCGGCGTGGAGACGAAGCTGCCAAACCATTTCGTAAAATCATCTGGCTTGCTAATCATGTCGATCATCATCTGGCGAATGCGATCGAGCTCGTACTGCTCCACGCGGCCAGGGTGTTCGCGGCAGGTCAGATCCGGATCGCTGTAATGTTCGCCGCCCAGATCGTTCTCCAGCGCGTAGTCGGCAAAGCTGCTGATCAGATCGCGACCGTTCGGCCCGCGGAAACCGACAGAGTAGTTGAGCGCGGTTTCATGGGTGAAGCCGTCATGCGGGAATCCAGGCGGAATGTAAAGGATATCGCCCGGCGCCAGATCTTCGTCGATGATCGGCTCAAACGGATCGACATGCAGCAGGGCCGGATGCGGACAGAACTGACGCATCGGCAGCTTGTCCCCCACGCGCCAGCGGCGGCTGCCCATCCCCTGGATAATAAACACATCATACTGATCGATATGCGGCCCAACGCCGCCACCCGGGACGGAGAAGGAGATCATCAGGTCATCAAGACGCCAGTCCGGCAGGACGCGGAACGGACGCACCAGCTCTGCTGCGGGCATATGCCAGTGGTTCACCGCCTGCGCCAGCAGGGACCAGCCGGTTTCACCGAGGTTATCGAAATGCTCAAACGGGCCATTGCTCGCCTGCCACTTGCCGTTAGCATGGCTTACCAGGCGGCTATCAACTTCCGGCTCCATCGCCAGACCCGCCAGTTCATCAGGGGTAATGGGGTCGACAAAATTCGGGAAGGCATTTTTCAGCACAACGGGTTGTTTTTGCCAGTATTTTTCAAGAAATTCCGGCCAGTTCAGGTTCAGTTGATACGCCATGGATAGCACCAGTGAGAGGGGAGACAGGCGCGATTATAGAAGAGACAGCGAGGGGGGAACTTGTCATGGGTCAATCGAGCGCGCGTAGGTCGGGTAAGGCGAAGCCGTCACCCGACGCACACGCGGGCTTAAACTTAATCCAGGTTCAGCTCGTCATAATGGGTGATCAGTTTACCCACGATGCCGTAGTCCAGCGCTTCCGCCGGTGACATCCAGAAGTTACGGTCGGTGTCTTTCTTCACTTTCTCCAGCGGCTGGCCGGTGGCGTCAGCAATCAGCTTGTTCACGCGCTCCAGCATGCGGATGATCTCGCGCGCTTCGATTTCGATATCCGTTGCCTGACCGCGCACGCCGCCCAGCGGCTGGTGGATCATAAAGCGGGTATTCGGCAGAGCGTAGCGGTGCTCTTTTTTCGCCGCCAGGAAGATGGTGATCCCGGCGCTCGCCACCCAGCCGGTGCCGATCACATGCACTTCCGGACGGATAAACTTAATGAAGTCGTGGATGGTGTCGCCCGCTTCTACGTGGCCGCCCTGACTGTTGATGTACAGCTTGATCGGATCGTTGCTGACGCTTTGCAGCAGGATCATCTGAGTGATGACCTTCTGGGCCAGCTCCTGGTTAATCTCTCCGGAGATGACAATCGAACGGGATTCCAGCAGTTTTTGCTGTAGAGCGCCCGCGCCGTTTGTTCCTTCCGCTTTTTCCTTGTCGCTTTCTTTCAGTGTGTAGTGCATTGTTGTTTCCTCAGCTTGTCGCGCTCAAAACCAGAGTGTAGCCTGTTTTACCGGTGAAAGTCCTCACAGACAAATAACGAGGGATCTTATGAATATTGCACATGTCGCACTCTGGACCCGCAGCCTGGACGCGCAGGTTCAGTTCTGGGAAACGGTGTTTGGCGGCCGCAGTAATGACCGCTACGTCAGCAAAAATCGTCCGGGGTTTAAATCCCACTTTATTACCCTGGATGACGGGCCGACCATCGAGCTGATGACGCTGCCGGGCCTGCCCAGTGCACCTTCGCACCCGGAATTTGTCGGCTGGGCGCATATCGCCATCAACGTCGGCAGCAAAGCGCAGGTGGACAGTATGGCAGCGCAGGCGCAGGCAAGCGGCTCCCTGCTCAGCGCCCCGCGTATGACCGGGGACGGTTTCTATGAAGCGGTGATTGCGGACCCGGACGGCAACCGTATTGAGCTTGTCGGTGCATAAAAACAGCGTTTCGTTCCTTCATCGCCTCCGCTCCAGCTCGCTATACTTCATATGGTTATCATATTGCTAAATGATAATGATATTTAATGTGTTAAGATGAAAGTCAGCATAAACAGTCTCTTACGTAGCCATAGTGACTGTTTACATCCTCGACATTTAAATCAACACCGGGGCGGTGAATGGAACACATTGTTTATGTGGTTGATGACGATGACACAGTCAGGCAGTCCGTTGTCAGGCTGCTGGAATCTGCGGATATATATGCCCTTGGCTTTTCCTCAGCAGAAGCCTTTCTCAGCCATCCCTTTGAGGATCTGCCCTCCTGCGTGATCCTCGATATGCAAATGCCCACGATAACCGGGTTTGATGTCGCAGATGCGCTGAAAGACAGCGGGCGGGAAATACCGATCATCTTTCTCACCGGCCACGGCACCATCCCTATGTCCGTCCGGGCGATCAAAGGCGGGGCCTACGAATTTCTCACTAAGCCCGTTGAATCCAGCGCGCTCATCGGCTCCATCGAATCCGCGCTCAGGCTGGCACAGCACAACGCCGCCCGCGTCAAAGAGCACTACGCCCTGAAACAGCGCCATCTGTCCCTCACGCCGCGCGAGCATGAGGTGCTTGAGCTGGCCGTCAGCGGCAAGCTCAACAAGCAGATCGCCGCCGAGCTGGGCGTCAGTGAGATTACGGTTAAAGTGCACCGCCGCCGGGTGATGGAGAAAATGCAGGTCCGCTCCGTGGCTGAACTGGTCAGGGCCGTCGAGCGCCTGACCAAACATCAGCCAGCGGAATAACCGTTACATCTCCTGTCCGGCAAGCGGCAACGCGAAGGTAAACACCGTGCCGTACGGCTCTCTGCGGCGCGCGCTCAGTTTCCCCCGGTGCCGTTCAATGATGCTGGCGCTGATGGTCAGCCCCATGCCCATTCCCTGCGCTTTGGTCGAATAGAACGAGTCAAAGATCCGCTCGGTGAGCTCCGGCTCAATGCCGCTGCCGGTATCGGCGATCTCGAAGATCACCTTCCCCTCAGCGCAGTTCGCGGTGGCGATCGTGATGCTGCACGGGCGATCCGTCACTTCCGCCATCGCTTCCATCGCATTCATCACCAGGTTAAGCAACACCTGCTGGATCTGCACGCTGTCGCCGATGATAAAGCTGTCGTCAGCGTTCAGAAGATAATCAACGCTTATGTGTCGCAGCTCAAGTTCGCTGCGGGAAAGCATAATGATGTGGTGGATCAGGAAGTGCAGATCGATTCGCGTAAACGTGGGGTCCTGTTTGCGCGTCAGAGACTGAATGCTGCGGATGATCTCCCCTGCCCGCTCGCCCTCGGCGGCGATCTCCTCCAGCCCCTCGCGCACTTTTTCCAGCCGCGCCGGATCGCGGTTGAGCCAGCGCAGGCTCGCGCCGGCGTTCGAGACAATCGACATCAGCGGCTGGTTGATCTCGTGCGCGATCGAGGAGGTCAGTTGCCCGACGGTAGTGGCTCGTGAGACCCGCGCCAGATCCGCCTGCGCCACCCGCATCGCATCCTCCGCCGCCCGCTGGCTGGTGATGTCGGTAATGATGCCGTAATACTCATTCACCTCGCTGCCCACCCCCACCGGATCGCCAATCCCGAGGAGGTAACGAACGGAGCCGTCGGTGCGGATGATGCGAAACTCCGCGCGCATCGACAGCCCGTCACGCACGCTCTGATTAACGAGGGTGCTGATCCGGCCATAATCATCCTCATGCACGAAGGTCAAAAACTCCGCCATTGAGATCATCTTTTGCTGTTCCGGCAGGCCAAGGATACGGGCGTACTCTTCGGACATAAACATCAGATCCTGCACCAGTTCCCAGCGCCAGCTGCCGGTATGGCTGATCTGCTCGCCCAGCATCAGTGAGGTCTGGCTGGCGCGCAGCTCTTTCTCCACCCGTCGGCGCTGGATGTTTTCCGCCAGCAGCTCGGCGTAGAGCCGCGCCGTCTCCAGCGAAACCGCCGCCTGCGCGCCCAGCAGGCTGACCACGCGCGAATGTTCGGCGGTAAACACCTCCGGCATCAGGCGGTTTTCCAGATACAGAATCCCCACCAGCCGCGCCTGTTTGAACATCGGCACGCACATCACGGCGGCGCCGGACGTCACCAGATACGGATCCTGGCTGAACGGGTGGAACTCCTCCGGTTTGCCGGTGCGGATCTCCTGCCCGGTGCGGATCACCGCGGCCAGCACCGACAGCGGCATGTCCGTCGCCATCGGTGACGCTTTCAGGATGCGCACCCGCACGCCGTCGGTACTGGTCCAGGCGCTGGCTTCAATCTCCGGGATGTGATTATCGCTGACGCGCAGCAGCAGGCCACGCTGCGCCCCGGCCCGTTCAAGCAGCAGCGTCATCAGGTTTTCGATTAAACGTTCAAGGTTGATCTCTTCGGATAAGGCGCGTGAGGCTTTGATGACGCTCTGTAAATCGCGGATCACCTCGTTCTGGGCAAACGCCGCCGTGTCATACGCGCGGCTCTGCCCGGAGGCCAGCAGATGGGGGAAATCCTGCTCCAGCTGGCGCACCTTGGCCTGCGCCCCGACGCGCCCCCAGGCGGCAATCGCGCCGCGGAAATGGGCGTCGGAGGCGGTCGGGTAGCCGCAGGCCAGCGAGAAACGCCCGGCCAGCTCGTGCGCCAGGGCATTGATCGGGTTAAACCCGCCCTCCCGCGAGAGTCGCACCGCTTTTTCATACTGCTCCAGCGCGATGCTGTTCATGCCGTCCAGACGGACGATTTCGGCATAAATCAGCGCCTCTTTATCGGCAAACGTGCCCGGATTGATCCGCGCCCAGAGGGCAATTTTGTCGTAATGGTGATGAATACTGCGGCGATAATCCGCCGAAAAGGTTTCCGGCGTGAGCTGGCGGGAGAGCGCCAGCGCGCTGTAAAAATGGTAATCCAGCAGATGAATATGACCCGGCGCGGACCACGCATACCAGCCCGCCATTTCTAAATCCGCCTGTGCGTCGGCGTATTCGCCGCAGGAAAAGTGCGCCATCCCGCGATAGAGCCAGTACCAGAAGAGCATGGTCGAGGTCTGCTCGGGCGCCTGCTCCGGCGGCGCGGGCAGCAGATCGTCAGGCAGCGCCTGGGCGGCGCTCCATGGGCCCGTCACCGGCGTGCGTAAAAACTCCACGTAGCGGCGCTGAATGTGCAGAACGGTTTCAATGTCCTGGTAATCCGTTTTGCGCACAAAGGCCAGACCGCGATCGATGCTGGTCAGCACGCCATCCAGATGATCGCCCCGGGAGAGGAAGTTAATGATCTGATGACAGGCCGCGAAGCAGGCCATCGTCATGTCGCCGTGGGTCACCGCTGAGGTAAAGCAGGCCTTGGCGCACTCGATAGTGTACAACAGCGGCTGGGTCCAGACGCTGAGCTGGTCGAGCGGCAGCAGAGTTTTAGCTTCATAGGCATCATAGCCGTGGCGGTTCACCAGCTCACGAGCCAGCGTGCCGTACTCAAACCCGAGACGGTATTCGGCGTAGCGGTGGCCAATCAGCACGCCAAACCAGGCCATCGCCGTGGTGGAAGCACCGGTTATGCCGTGATCGAGCGTGAGGTGCATCATCCGGCACAGGAGTAAAAAGTGCAGGCGCGGGCAGGTAAAGCTGGCGAAAATACTGGCGCTGTAAAGCAGGTTCATCACCGCTTCGGTCTCTGCGTTCTCCATCAGCTTAAGCTGAGAAAACGGGTTCTGCGGCGCGTCGGCGGTGCGTTGACAGAACTGCTGCCAGGCCTCGTCACATTCGGCATTTTCCGGGTAGCGGCTGATCTGGATCCCGAACACGCCCAGCCAGCATAACGACGCCTCCAGCGCCAGGCGGATCTCCGACTGGCGCATATAAACTTCCGCCAGCAGGTTGGCGGCCAGCGCTTTCTCCGTCAGCCCGCCCGGTGAACCGAGGATCGCATCGCACAGCGCACGCGTGCGCTCCAGGTGTCCGAGCGCAAACTCACAGCCCGCCTCTTCGATATCCAGCATAAAGTCCGAGACCGGGCCCGCATTCCCCAGCGCTCTGGCGGTCTGGATATAGCTTAAGGCGGAAAGGTAATCGCCGGTACGCTTCGCACGCCGCGCGGCCTGAAGGCTCAGCTCCCGGAATCGCTGCCGCTGGGGTGCAGGCTGGATGCAGTCCAGCGCGGCGCTGACGTGGTGAACCGCGCGGAACAGCAGTTCGTTGCCCGCCGTCTGCCGCGCGGCATCCGCCAGCAGGCTGGCGGTGGTCAGGTGCAGATGGCTTTTCTCGCCCTCATCCAGCAGGGCAAAGGCGGCTTCCTGCACCCGATCGTGGGTAAAAGCGTACTCTTTCTCCGTCAGCACAATCAGCTGAGCGGTCACCGCCGGATGAAGCGCGTAGCGGATTTCCGCCGCCGACCGCCCCACCACGCGGCACAGCATCTCCAGCTCGCCCGTGCAGCCGAGGCAGGCGATGCTGCCCAGCAGGCGGCGCGTCTCGTCGGGCATCTCCTTGAGCTGTTCAAGCACCAGCGTCACCACGTTCTCGGTGTAGTGCCGGGCGCGGATGGCCTGGAGATCGTAATGCCATTTCCCCTGATATTTGTTGTGCACCACCAGTCCGTCATCGACGATGCGGCGTAAAAATTCCTGCACGAACAGCGGGTTGCCGCCGGTTTTTTCATGGATCAGCGTGGCAAGATCGGTGGTACCGGTACTGCGGGCATGAAAAATCCCCCCGAGCCAGCGCGCCACGGCCTTCACCGACAGCGGCTGCGGCACGATCGTCGTGGCGTGTTGCGCCGCCTCTGGCAGGCTCGCCAGCGCGGTCTGCAAGGTGGGCTCAGAAAGCGAACTGAGATCGCGGTGCGCCACCACCACCAGCAGCGGGATGGCGCCGCAGGCGCGCAGCAGGTGATCGAGCGTTTGCAGGCTGGCGGCGTCGATCCACTGCACATTATCCAGCAGCAGCACCAGCGGCGCGCCCTGGGTGGCGAAGGTTTTCACCAGCGCCAGCACCATATGGCTGAAGCGCGCCCGCGCGTCGATGGAAAAGGTATCCGCAGAGAAACGCGGTTTGTTCTCTAGGAGTAAATTCAGCTCCGGCACCAGGCTGACGGCCAGCTCCTCGAAGCCTTCCAGCGCGCGCGACAGACGGATTTTCCACGTCGCTACCTCCCCGGCTGGCAGCCCGAGCAGGTGCAGCGTGAGCGTCCGAAACGCCGAACTCAGCACGCCGTAGGGCAGCGTGGGAGAATATTGATCGACCTTGCCCACCGCCAGCAGCACCTTGCGCTGTTGCAGCGATTTCAGCGTGGTGGCGATCACGGAAGATTTGCCGATCCCCGAAGGCCCCCCAATCGTCACCAGTTCCGGCGCACCGCTCTGGCTGACCCGCTCAAACGCGGCGATGACGTCGCTGGCCTGCGGATGCGCAGAGAAAAGCGAATCGGCAAGATGGATCGCCGGAGAGCGATCCTGCTGGCCGGGAATAAAGTCGACGATCTCACCTTCGGCGGTCAGCGTCGCCTGGCAGCGCCTGAGGTCGGCAATCAGCCCGTCGACGGTCTGATAGCGATTCTCCGGATTCTTCTCCAACAGCTTAAGGATAATGGTCGACAGCATGCCGGGTACGTCCGGGCGCACCCGCCCCGGCGCAAGCGGCTCAGAGGCAATGTGGTAATGCGCCCAGTTGGTCTGGTCATCAGCGCTCAGTTCAAACGGCAATCGCCCGGTCAGAAGTTCATAAAGCACGATACCCAGACTGTAGAGATCGCTCCGGCTGTCGACGGCGCGCCGGGTACGCGTGGTGTGTTCCGGTGACATGTAGGCGGGCGTGCCGCCAGACGCGGCAAGCCGGGACTGGGAGAACGCGTCGGAGGTGCCGCAGGAAAGACCGAAGCTGCAAAGACGGCAGGTGGCGTCGTGATGAACGAAGAACGCCCCGGGTTTGATATCGCCGTGGATCAGGTTGTGCAGATGCATCTGGCGCAGGGGACCGCAGATGCGGATCGCCATTTCGATAAAGCGGGCGATCCCGGAAATCGCCTTACCTGCCCGGCACGCCAGCAGTTCAAAGCAGAACGGCGCGTAGACCAGCGCAAAACGTCCGCGGTACTGGGTTGAAGCGACGGGCCGGATAGCCCAGCCGTCATGAAGCCGGTCGCGCAGGGCAAACTCGTTTTTCAGCAGCCGCGTTGCCCGCTCCTCTTCTTCATCGCTGACCGCGGTGGCAATAATAAACGAACCGCCGGACTGGGGATGCCGCCCGTTCATCCAGGAGATGCCGCCCTCCTGCGCCAGCACGGTAAAAATGACATCCTCTTTCAGAACAAAAGCCCGCCCTTCATGGAGACTTCCCCGGGCGGGCCAAAATGCAGGCGACGTATGTTCGTTCATCCGCGATCCTTATTGTCGGCGGGTCAGCTCCCGCTGAATATGATCCAGCAGAATATCGATGTTAATCGGCTTACGCAAAAATGCAGCGGCGCCCAGACTGAGTGCATACCGCTGCATATTTTCATCAGCATGGCCGGAGATAAACAGTATTGGCGGTGGCGGCATGGCCAGCAACCGCAGCTTCTCAAACAGCTCGATGCCGTTCATGCCGCGTAGCTTGATGTCGGTGATCACCAGCGACGCGCCGGACAGGGCGAGAGGGTGGCTCAAAAACACCTCTGCCGAATCGAAGGTATCGGTAGCATACCCTTCCGATTGCAGCAGGTTACTGAGCCCGCTGCGAACAGAGCGTTCGTCATCAATGATGGCAATGCGCCACGGCAGCGTCATGCTGTCTTTCCTCAAACAAATCGTTACGCGTCGCGGCTTTCCTTCGCGGGCGCTGGGGGCGCGGTACCGCTGATCTTCGGTACGCATTCATGACGAAACCAGGCCAGGGTCAACGGTTCGCGGCTCACCAGACGCCGTCCGATGGGGATCAGCTGTTCACCCACCAGCATGCCGAACAGGCCAAGCAGCGCGACGACCGGCGGCGCCGGGGAATGCACGTCGAGCAGGGCGTAAAGTACCCCAGCCGCGACCCCGCACACCAGCGAAATAATCCAGGCCTTCATGATGACGCTCCGGACAGGTGCTGAACGTGGGGAACCGTCACCTGCACGCCCGC
This sequence comes from Enterobacter sp. BIDMC 27, assembly GCF_000534415.1. Classification (NCBI taxonomy): domain Bacteria; kingdom Pseudomonadati; phylum Pseudomonadota; class Gammaproteobacteria; order Enterobacterales; family Enterobacteriaceae; genus Enterobacter; species Enterobacter sp. BIDMC 27. Next base: position 1,456,529 of record NZ_KI973178.1, on the reverse strand, counting down.
GGGATTGTCGCGGGATAAAAGATGACGCATCGCCTGTTCCCCCGCCAGCATCCCCAGCAGGCCAATCAGCGCCAGCGCGGGCGGCGCGGGGGAACGCACCTTCAGCACGGCATACATCAGGCCAATCAACACGCCTGCCGCGAGGGATATCAACCCTGTACTCATTGTGAACTCCAGAGAAAAAGGCAGCGGCGAGCCGGATGAGGGACCAGCCCGCCAGCGGGACTTAGCGTGCCGGAACCGGCGCTAAGGTGCGGTGCTCGCTCTTCTGACGAGACGGCGCTTTGTGCACCATGGTGTAGGCGTAATCCACACCCATTCCGTAGGCGCCGGAGTGCTCGCGCACGATATCCATCACCGCGGTGTAGGTCTCTTTGCGCGCCCAGTCACGCTGCCACTCCAGCATCACCTGCTGCCAGGTCACCGGGATCACGCCCGCCTGGATCATGCGCTGCATCGCGAAGTCGTGGGCTTCTTTGGAGGTGCCGCCGGAGGCGTCTGCCACCATATAAATTTCGTAGTCGCCTTCCAGCATCGCGCACAGGGCAAAGCTGTTATTGCACACTTCGGTCCACAGGCCCGCGACAACCACCTTCTTCTTGCCGTTGGTCTTCAGCGCGTCGCGCACCTTCTGGTCGTCCCAGGAGTTCATGGAGGTACGCTCCAGAATGTCCTGGCCCGGGAACACGTCCAGCAGCTCCGGATAGGTATTGCCGGAGAAGCTTTCGGTCTCAACGGTGGTGATGATGGTTGGGATGTTGAACACCTTAGCCGCTTTCGCCAGCGCCACGGTGTTGTTTTTCAGCACCTGGCGGTCAATAGACTGCACGCCGAACGCCATCTGTGGCTGGTGATCGATGAAGATGATCTGACAGTTGGCAGGGGTTAAGACTTCGAGCTTAGAAGTGGTCATAAGATTATCCAGTGAGGTTAAAGGTTAAAATCGCCGCGAACAGCACGCCGATAAAATCGCGTTCATCCTATGACCCACAGCGCTGTGGTGTAATTATCTCTTCGTATAGTTAACCTTAGGTATAGTTATACTTTGGTATACCTATCCTATTGTATAACTGGATCTTTGCCGAAACCGGTTCCCATAATCCTGACCATTCCCCTCTTAGTCTGGAGCTATTATGGTTACCCTCGGTAAAGCCGATCTCATTCTGGTTAACGGCCAGTTTCACACCGTCGATCGCGAGAATCCTGTCGCGGAAGCCGTTGCCGTGCGCGACGGAAAATTTCTGGAAGTGGGTACCGTCGCCGAGGTGATGCAACACCACTGCGACGGCACTAAGGTGGTGGACTTAAAAGGCCACACCGCCATCCCCGGCCTGAACGACTCGCACCTGCACCTCATTCGCGGCGGGCTGAACTACAATCTTGAGCTGCGCTGGGAAGGCGTGCCGTCGCTCGCCGACGCCCTGCGGATGCTAAAAGAGCAGGCCCTGCGCACGCCGTCGCCCCAGTGGGTGCGCGTGGTGGGCGGCTGGAGCGAGTTCCAGTTCGCCGAGCGCCGCATGCCGACCCTCGACGAAATTAACGACGCCGCGCCGGATACGCCGGTCTTCATCCTCCACCTGTACGACCGCGCCCTGCTCAACCGCGCCGCGCTGAAGGTGGTCGGCTACACCAAAGACACGCCGAATCCGCCGGGCGGGGAGATCCAGCGCGACGCCAACGGCAACCCGACCGGGATGCTGATTGCCCGTCCGAACGCCATGATCCTCTACGCCACGCTGGCGAAAGGGCCGAAGCTGCCGCTGGAGCAGCAGGTTAACTCCACGCGCCAGTTCATGCGCGAGCTGAACCGTCTGGGGCTGACCAGCGCCATCGACGCGGGCGGCGGCTTCCAGAACTACCCGGAAGATTACGAGGTGATTGCCGAGCTGCACGAGAAAAAGCAGATGACCATCCGCATCGCCTACAACCTGTTTACCCAGCGTCCGGGCCACGAGCTGGAAGACTTTGAAAAATGGACCGACATGCTTACGCCGGGCCAGGGCAGCGACTTCTTCCGCCACAACGGCGCGGGCGAGATGCTGGTCTTCTCCGCCGCCGATTTTGAAGACTTCCTCGAGCCGCGCCCGGATCTCGCACCGGGCATGGAGGACGAGCTGGAGCGCGTGGTGCGCCATCTGGTGGAGTACCGCTGGCCGTTCCGCCTGCACGCCACATACAACGAATCCATCAGCCGCATGCTGGACGTCTTCGAGAAGGTGAACCGCGACATTCCGTTCAACGGGCTGCACTGGTTCTTCGACCATGCGGAAACCGTCACCCAGGCTAACATCGACCGCATCAAAGCACTCGGCGGCGGCATTGCCGTCCAGCACCGCATGGCCTTCCAGGGGGAATACTTTGCCGAGCGCTACGGCATCGAAGCCACCCGCCACACGCCGCCGGTGGCGAAAATGCTCGAGACCGGCGTGCCGGTGGGCTTAGGGACGGACGCCACCCGCGTGGCGAGCTATAACCCGTGGACCGCGCTCTACTGGCTGGTCTCCGGCCGCACCGTCGGCGGGATGCAGATGTACGACCACAGCGCCCGTCTGGATCGCGATACCGCCCTGATGCTCTGGACCCAGGGCAGCGCGTGGTTCTCCAGCGAGCAGAACCAGAAGGGGCAGATCAAAGCTGGCCAGCTCGCGGATCTGGCGGTGCTCAGCAAAGATTACTTCCGCGTGCCGGAGGAGGAGATCAAGGGCATCGAGTCCGTCCTCACCGTGGTGAACGGCGATATCGTCTATGCCGCAGGCGCTTTTGGCCCACTCGCGCCGCCCGCCATTCCGGTCCTGCCCGAGTGGTCCCCGGTGGTGAAGGTGCCGGGCCACTACCGCAGCGCGCCGCCGCAGGCCGCACGCGTGGGTATGAGTGTGGCTCACCACTGTAGCGGCCCGTGCGGGGTTCACAACCACCAGCATGACTTTGCCCGCACGTCAGAGATGCCGGTATCCGACGATAACGCTTTCTGGGGGGCGCTGGGTTGCAGCTGCTTTGCATTCTGATGAAACAAAATGACGCTTCGCCCCGGATCGATCCGGGGCTGTTCTTTCTGCGCCTGACCGGCAGTCTGCTGCTGCTTTACGTGCACGGTCTGCCGAAGGTGCTGCACTTCAGCGAAGAGCTGACGCGCATCGAAGATCCGTTTGGTTTTGGGCCGTATGCCAGTCTGATCCCGGCGATCGTCGCCGAGGTGATCTGCCCGCTGTTTATCATTGCGGGGATTTACACCCGCCTGGCGTGCCTGCCGATTATCGCCGTGCTGCTGGTGGCGATGCTGGCGGTCCACCCGAACTGGTCGATTGCCGAGGGGCAGTTTGGCTGGCTGCTGCTGATTATCTTCACCACCCTCGCCCTTACCGGGCCGGGCCAGTGGCGAGTGCAGCCTAAAACAACGGAGAGGTTCGCATGACCCAGGTAAACGACGTTCGCGACGCACACGTCGAGACGACGCCCGCCCCCGCGGTTTCACCCTGGCAGCCGCTGAGCCAGCCGGTGTTCCGCATGCTGTGGATCGCCACGGTGGTCTCTAACGTCGGCTCATGGATGAGCGACGTCGGTATCAACTGGAGCATGCTGACGCTCAGCGCCGATCCGCTGGATATCGCGCTGGTGCAGGCGGCGAGCAGCCTGCCGATGTTCCTTTTCGCCCTGCCGTCCGGGGTGATGGCGGACATCGTTGATCGACGTAAATACCTGCTCTTCTCCCAGCTGTGGGTGTTCATTGCCGCCGCCGGGCTGACGCTGCTCTCTTTTACCGGACACGTCACCCCCACCGTTCTGCTGGCGGCGACGTTTCTGCTGAGCGTGGGTGCGGCCATGAGTTCGCCGCCGTTTCAGGCGATTGTCCCTGACCTGGTGAGCAAGTCCGAGCTGGGTTCCGCCGTGGCGCTTAACTCGCTCGGGGTCAATATCAGCCGGGCAATTGGCCCTGCGCTGGGCGGTTTTCTGCTGTCGCTTGCCGGGCCGTGGATGGTGTTTGCCCTGAACGCGCTGTCCGTGATGGGCGTGGCGTGGGTGCTGTGGCGCTGGCGTCCGGCACCGTCCATGCAGCGTTTGCCACCGGAGCACTTCTTCTCTGCGGTGCGCTCCGGGATTCGCTACGTGCACGCCGCGCCGGTGCTGCGCAACGTGCTGGTGCGCACCGTGGCCTTTTTTGTTTTCGGCAGCGCGGGCTGGGCATTGCTGCCGCTGGTGGCGCGCCGCGAGCTGGGCTTAGGCCCGGCGGGCTACGGCGTGATGCTGGCGTGTATCGGCCTTGGCGCCATTGCCGGGGCCATCCTGCTGCCGCGTCTGCGCCAGCGGCTGAACGCCGATCGGCTGATGGTGGCCGCCAGCCTGACGTTTGCGATCACCATGCTGGCGCTGGCATTTGTACGTCACTTTTGGCTGCTAAACTTGTTTGAGTTCTTTACCGGCTTCGCGTGGATTGCGGTGCTCTCCACCCTCAACCTTGGCGCGCAGCGCAGCGCCGCACGCTGGGTAAAAGCCCGGGCGCTGGCGGTGTATCTGACGGTCTTTTTCGGTTCGATGACCGCAGGCAGCGCCGTCTGGGGCCAGATCGCCTCGCAGTTCGGCACTCCGGCTTCGCTGGTTGTCGCCACGCTGGGGATGGTGCTGGCGAGCATGACGGTGTTCCGCTGGAAGCTGGAGAAAGATCCGGATTTAAATCTCGACCTGAGCGGGCAGCCGCTGGACGGGGTGGAGATTGAACTCCCGAACGAGCGTGGCCCGGTGCTGGTCTCGCATGAGTACATCATCGACCCGCAGAACGCGAAAGCGTTTTTGCAGGCCGTGCACGAGCTACGCCGGGTGCGCCGCCGCGCCGGGGCGATGAGCTGGGCGGTGTACGAAGATATTGAACGTCCGGGTCTGTTTATCGAAACCTTCCTGATGGGTTCCTGGATCGAGCATCTGCGCCAGCAGGAGCGCCACACCATGAATGACCTCCTGTTGCAGAGCCGCGTTCTGGCTTTTCATCAGGGCACAACATCACCGGCAATTCGTTATCTGGTCGCGCCGGTCTGAACATAACAATCACCTGTAGAGGAACACACTATGGCAACGTTTAAGGCAAAAGATGGTACGCAGATTTATTACAAAGACTGCGGCGCGGGCAAACCGGTTCTTTTCAGCCACGGCTGGCCGCTGGATGGGGATATGTGGGACAGCCAGCTGAACCACCTGGCCGAGCGCGGCTACCGCACCATCGCCTTTGACCGTCGCGGGTTTGGACGTTCAGATCAGCCGTGGAACGGCTATGACTACGATACCTTTGCATCCGACATTAACGACCTGATCACCACGCTGGATCTGCGCGACGTGACGCTGGTGGGCTTCTCCATGGGCGGCGGCGATGTGACGCGCTACATCAACAATTACGGCAGCGAACGCGTGGCCGGTCTTGCCCTGCTGGGCGCGGTAACGCCCATTTTCGGCAAATCCGAAAGCTACCCGGAAGGGGTCGATCAGAGCGTGTTCAGCGGGATTCGCGACGGACTGCGTAAAGATCGCGCCCAGTTCATCAGCGATTTCGCTACCCCATTCTACGGCACCAACGCCGGGCAGACCGTTTCTGCCGGTGCCCTGACGCAGACGCTGAACATCGCCCTGCTGGCGTCCCTGAAGGGCACCATCGACTGCGTAACCGCCTTCGCCGAAACCGACTTCCGCCCGGATATGGCGAAAATCGACGTGCCGACGCTGGTGATCCACGGCAGCAACGACCAGATCGTGCCGTTTGAAACGACCGGCAAGCTGGCGGCAGAGATGATCAAAAACGCCACGCTGAAAGTGTACGACAACGCGCCGCACGGCTTCGCGCTGACCCACCAGGATCAGCTCAACGAAGATCTGCTGGCGTTTGTAAAGTCGCTGTAAGTCATTACGCGAAGCCTGATGGCGCTTCGCTTATCAGGCCTACAAGGGCTGGTCCTGTAGGCCGGGTAAGGCGCAGCCGCCACCCGGCGCTTTCGCAGACGCATTCCGCTCCGCCAGCAGCCGACAAACCTCCGCATGCTTCTCCTCGGTAAAGGTGAAGCGCGACATAAACCCCATTCGAATCAGCGAGCCTATCGCCGGTAACAAACAAATCCCGAAGAACAGCCCCGCCAGCACGCTGTCGCTCTGGGCCTGTGCCTGCGGCACATAGTCGATCATCGTCAGAAACACGCCGATGAGCCCGCCGCCCACCGCCACCGACATCTTGCCGGTAAAGGTCTGCCCGGAGAAGGTGATCGCCGCGCAGCGCTTGTGGGTGTGATACTCCGCATACTCGATGGTGTCGGCAATCATCGACGAGGTGAGGATGTTGGTCATCATCACGAACAGCGTGCTCAGGCCGAGCAGGACAAACAGCAACGCCGTGTGCTGATAGCCCGTGAACCACATCACCACGCGCACCGCCACGTCCAGCCCGCAGAGGATCATAAACAGCTTCCGCTTCTGCATCCGACGGGTCAGCAGCGGGGCGACCAGGCACAGCACCGCCGCCACTATCCCCATCACGCCAATTGCCATTTGCAGGCTGCCGTCGCCCATATTGTTGATAAAGAAGTAGATATAGAGACCGCCCGCCACGTTATGGAACACGCAGAAAAAAAACGACAGCAGGACGATAAACAGCGGCTTGTTCTGGCGCAGGTTGTGGAAGGTGTCGCGCATCGTCACCTTTTCCGGGCTCGGCGGCACGCGCTCTTTGATCTGCATAAAGCCGTTGAGCATCAGCGGCAGGCCCACCAGCATCATCACCAGCGCCGCCATAAAGTAGCCTTTATCGTTGCTGTACTGGGCAAAGAACGCCGCCAGCTTCGGGAAGAAGATGTTGGCGCAGGCGATCCCGGCGTTCACTCCAAGCATCGCCGCCGTCACCGCGCGGGTGCGCTGGCCGGAGTCGTTGGTCATCACCGATGACATCGACCAAAACGGGATATCGGAGATGGCGTACAGCGTCCCCCACAGGATATACGTCACCCCGGCGTAGAGGATTTTGGTGGTCATGTCCGCTTCGATTTTATAGAACGCCAGCAGGGTGACCCCGGTGATCAGCAGCGGGGCGATCAGTAAAAAGTGGCGAAACTTGCCGAACCGGCTGTTAATGGTGTCCATAATGCTGGCAAACAGCGGATCGTGAACCGCATCCCACGCACGGGCAATCAGGAAGATGGTGCTTGCCGCCAGCGCCGAGATCCCCAGCACGTCGGTGTAAAAATAGTTAATAAACGAACCCACTAAACCAAAGCTAAAACACTGACCTAAACCATAGCCAAAGTAAGACCACAACTCGCGAGACGGTATTTTCATTGTCATTGCCATAGTGCGTACCTGGTTGCCCGGCGACAGCGCGCCGGGTCATTATTATTAGCCCTGCGGATTCGGGGCGATTTTGCGCAGCTTCTTCATCAGCGCGATTTCAGCGCGTGAGAACGGGATACCGTTCTCCTCAAACACGTCGTGGAACCACAGGCGGCAGTAGTCCGTGGACTCCTTCATCACTACCGGCCACGGCAGCCAGGTCTGGGTTTTACCGCGCACCAGCCCCCACTGATACGGCGCGACCTTCGCCATGTACATCAGCGGGAGCTGCTCTTCGATGGTGCCGCCCACGTGACGCGCCAGCCATTCGGTGCAGAAGATTGGGCGGCCCAGCGCCTGAAGCTGCTGGATAATCGCCGTCATGCGCCCGGTATTGGTATAGGCGTGGTAGCTCACCACATCTGACAGCGCCAGCGCGGTCTGGTCCAGCGGGTGCTGGTAAAACGTCTCGCCCTCTTCTTCCGCCGGCAGACGCCACGCGCAGATGGTGAGCGGCTGGGTCGGGTCTTCCTCACGCACCCAGCGGAACGCCTGCTTCATCAACTCGTGCGCGCAGGTTTCCAGCTTCTCGTCGTACAACACCTCCTGCGTGCCGGTCGCGAAAATGCCGCGGTTGCCCGGCTCGTTATACAGATCCCAGAGCAATACGCGCTTATCCTCGCGGAACTGGCGCACAACGTCGCGGATATAGCGCTCAATCTGTGGCCAGCAGTCGCGATCGCACACCTTATCGCGTCCCGGGCTCGCTGCCGCCTGGCTGTTGTGCTTGCCCGGTACGGGCGGCTTTTGCGGGCCGAGGTACGGCTCGTCGCCGGAGAACCCGCAGTCGTCCATCAGGGTCAGCATGGTGCTGAACCCGTGACCGTCGGCAATCGTCAAAAAGCGGTCGATGCGCGTCATCAGCCCGTCGCGGTCGTGCTCCCAGACGATGAACGGCAGGTTGATGCGCAGGGTGTTATAGCCCGCGTCCGCCGCCCAGCCCAGCTCGCGTTCGATGGTTTCGGCATCGAAGGTCTCTTCCTGCCAGATATCGGTCCAGTTCACCGCCGTCGACGGCAGATAGTTAAACCCGCACAGCCAGCCTTTTTGCTGATACCACGCCTGTGCCTGCTCCCTGCTCCACTGCTCTTTCATTACGCATCCTCTTACTGATAATGTTTAGCTAATAAATATTAGTTGCAGAATAAATGCGCAAATCGCGGCGCTCAGAAAAGCGACGCCTCTCACAAAGTTCACGCTTCGATGGATGAGAAACGTGATCGACGGCGCTAAAGCGTGCGGTTAGGGTATGATGCAAAATCGCGAAAGGGAGAGGACGGATGAAGCGAAAAACAAAAGTGACGATGAACGATATTGCGCGGGCGGCAGGGGTGTCGCAGGCGACGGTATCGCTGGTGCTTAACCAGTCCCGCAACATTAAGCTCAGCGACGATACCCGCCAGCGGGTGATTAATGTGGCTACCGAGCTCGGCTACGACCGCCTCCCCGCCGTTCACGCCCCGCGCAACCAGGAGGAGATCGCCCTGCTGGTCAGCTCCATGCAGAGCTTCGACCCGTTTATCGACGCCATCAGCCAGGCGCGGGAAGCGGCGTGGCGCAACGAGACCCTGCTCACCGTCTACGACTACGGCGACGACGTGGAGCTGGCCCTGAACATCATCCGTCAGCTGGACAAGCGCAACTGCATCGGGATTATCCTTGCCTCTCCGGTCACGAACGTCGTCGATATGACGGCATTCCAGGACTGCACCCGCATCCCGCTGGTGCTGCTCAACCAGCGCGACCCCGGCTCGCCGCTGCTGCCGTCGTTTATTCCGGACGACTACGCCAACGCTTTCCAGGTTACCAGACACCTCATCGCCTGCGGCGCCACGCGCATCGCCCACATCACCGGCGAGAGCTGGATGGAGGCCTCGCGCCAGCGTCTGGCGGGCTACCAGGCAGCATTACAGCAGGCCGGACTCGCGTGCGACGACGGCCTGGTGCGCCAGACCAACTGGCAGTTCAGCGAGTCCTTTACCGCGACAGCTTCGCTGCTGGAACTGGCCGAGCGCCCGGACGCCATCTTCTGCGCCAGCGACTGGCTGGCGATCGGCTGCTACCAGGCGCTGGCGGTGAACGGCGTGCGCATTCCGCAGGATATGCTGCTGGCGGGCTACGACGACCAGAAGATTTCCGAGCAGCTCACCCCGCCGCTGACCAGCATCCAGTTGCCTTACAGCGAGCTGGGACGGCTGGCGGTGGAGTACCTGTGCAATCAGGAAGATGCCGCCACGCACGTGACGCTGGCGGGCAGGCTGAAGGTGCGCGCCTCAAGCCTTGTCTGAGGTAAACACCATGCCCGCATAGGGCTTCTCGCGACACGCCGCCAGCCGCGCGGCGAGGCTACCCACGTGCAGCTCCAGCTTGTGCCCGTCCGGGTCGAGAAAGTAAAACGATGCTCCCTCGCTTTTGTTCTGCTTCCAGACGGTGACGCCCGCCTGCTCAAGCCTTTGCGAGAACGGTTCAAAATCCGCTTCCGCCACGGTAAACGCGTAGTGGGTATAGTCGCTCTCCTGCGGCGGCACGTACCGGCGCGCCTCGTCGTACGACAGGCAGACCCACAGATCGCCGCAGGTGAGATAGGCCCCGGTATTCCAGCGGGCGTGCAGCGCAAGCCCCAGCAGCTCGTGCCAGAAGGTGACGCTTTTTTGCAGGTCGCTGACCGCGAGGGTCAGGTGGTTGAGTGATTGCAGCATGACGTGCCCTTTTGTTTTTCGCGCCGGACATGGTACGGTAAAGAGATGAACATAAACCACGCCGTGCTCACCGTAAACCGCTGGTGGCTGCCTTCTTAAAGGCGGCACGGAGTAGTTTTCCTCATTTTCAGATAGCCGCCGAAAGGCGGCTTTCACTTTTCTAAGACCCTTTCGGCTACTGCACATTAAGGAGTCTTTATGAACGCACCCACCATCCTCACCGGCGATCGCCCAACCGGCCCGCTGCACCTCGGCCACTTTGTCGGATCGCTGCGCCAGCGCGTGGCGCTCCAGCACACCCACAACCAGTTTGTGCTGATTGCTGACCTTCAGGGGCTGACCGACAACGGCAGCAACCCGCAAAAAATTCGCGACAACATCCCCGAAGTGCTGGCCGACTACCTCGCCGCGGGCATCGACCCGAACCTGACCACGATCTGCCTGCAATCCGCCCTGCCCGCCCTTGCAGAGCTGACGATGCTGTATATGAACATCGTCACCGTCGCCCGCGTGGAGCGTAACCCGACGGTGAAAAACGAGATTGTGCAGAAAGGCTTCGCCCGCTCGCTGCCGGTCGGGTTTATGGCCTACCCCATCAGCCAGGCGGCGGACATCACCGCGTTCAAGGCCAAGTGCGTGCCCGTCGGCGACGACCAGCTGCCGATGATTGAGCAGACCAACGAGATTGTGCACAAGATGAATAGCCTGCTGCCCGCCCCGGTGCTGCGCCACTGCAAGGCGATGCTGAGCGACACCAGCCGCCTGCCCGGCATCGACGGCGGTGCCAAGATGTCGAAATCGCTGGGCAACACGCTGCACCTTTCGGCCAGTGAAGAGACCATTCACCGTGCGGTCAGCGCCATGTACACCGACCCGAACCACCTGAAGGTGAGCGACCCGGGGCAGATTGAGGGGAACGTGGTGTTTACGTATCTCGACGCTTTTCATCCGGACAAGGAGAAAGTGGCGGCGATGAAGGCGCACTATCAGGCAGGCGGGCTGGGTGACCGGGTATGTAAGAACGAGCTGGAGGCGTGTTTGCAGGAACTGATTGCGCCGATGCGGGAGCGGAGGGCGATGTATATGCAGGACAAGGGGGAATTGATGGCGATGCGAAGGCCGGACTCGAACATCACAACTATCCTTATGATCTTAAGAGATTAAAATTTACCACATTGGACATAATACCATCATTGATACCATCAGTCCCGATTGATGATAATCGAACAGTATTATGAGCACCACTCATCAACTTTGCAATTGCATGTAAAGCGAGATAAATAGCATTAAAAACAATATCTTTTCTCAGTTAACCTACTGAATTATTTATGTTTTAATTGATTATCACTACCTTCAAAAACGCTTCAATTACAGATTGGATCTTCAAAACACATTACCCATATGCTATGTTAGTTACACTCTTCACAACAATATGAATTAACATGCAGATTTCTAAGAAGATTTACTTTTCAGATTACAAATGTTCCTCGGCTAACAAGACTGGGATTACGATTGCTTTCTCTGAAAGTGAATATAATTTATACAATAATATCAAACATTTAAGTTCAGCCACCCTGAGGGATATGATTGACATACAATCATATGAAAAACTAGAAACAATCGCAAATGAAAAGAATGTAGGCAAGTCAACATTTATAAAAGATATTTTGGCAAAAAAATTTGTGAATCAGAAAAATGAAAAATCATTTATGCGTTTGCAATCAACCTTTAGCGGTGGCAAAGGTAGTCCAATGCATGATTGGTACCCATATTTAGAGGGTTATTCTCCCGAATTTGTGAAATGCTTGATTTCACGATTTGCTCCTAAAGCCAAAACAATTTTAGATCCATTTTGTGGCTCTGGAACAACAGCCATTGTTTCCGTTTTAGAGGGTTTAAATAATTACTACTGCGAAGTAAACCCTTTATGCCAATATATTATTGAAACTAAACTAATAGCTTTAACATTAAGCGAAGAAGAAAAAACAAAATTAGTAAATGAACTTTATTGTATTTCTAATGAAATAACTAATGTACTCAAACCTTCTGCAACCGAGACAGATCTAGAGAAATCATTTAAATCCGTTTTTGGTAATACGAAATTTTTTGAGGATCACATATTTAAAGATATACTTAGTTATCAATGTTACATTAGCTCTATCGAAGATAACAATCTTAAGAGACTTCTGACAATAGCAGGGATTAGATCGTTAATCCCTTCCTCGTTATTGGTAAGACGAGGTGATTTACGATTCAAGACACAAAAAGAATTAGAGAAAGGCAACCAGGGCTTTCGCTTTCATGTACAAAAAAGCTTAGAATTAATTGCCAGTGATTTATTAGACATTACGGAAGGTAGTGGTTTAGCCACCTTCTTATGTGATGATGCCAAAGAAATATCTGGGAATAACCTGATTGATGCTGTAATAACAAGCCCGCCATATTTAAATGGCACAAACTATTTTAGAAATACTAAAATTGAACTTTGGTTTATAGGGAAATTAAAGACCAAATCAGATCTAAGACATTATAGGGATTTAGCTATTACCAGTGGTATTAACGATGTAACTAAAGGTAAAAGCTTATCTTCAAATAATACTATTATCTCAGAAATACCATTATTATCTGAATGTATTAAAGAACTAAGCATAAAAGAGTATGATAGTCGTATTTCAATGATGGTTGAAAACTACTTTTGGGACATGTTCAAATTCTTATCAAAACTCCCCAAATTACTAACTAATGATGCGACTATCTGTATAGATTTAGGTGATTCTGTTTATTGTAACGTCTACATCCCTACACAAGATATTTTGAAAGAAATGATGTCAAAGTTAGGTTTTGAAGAGAACGAAAGGGTCATTCTTCGTGAACGAAAATCCCGCAATGGAACAAAGTTAGTCCAGACTGTTCAGGTTTTTAAATGAAAAATAAATATTTTAGTAAAAAATGGGAGCAATTCAAGAAAGAATTACCCCATCAATCAGGTGAAATGGTAAAGAGAAATTGGGGCCATAACTGGCACTCTATGTGTTCATACCAAGGGAAACTTAAACCATCAATCGCTAGATCTTTAATTGATACATTCATGCCATCAAGTAAGGGACGTATATTAGATGTCTTCTCAGGTGTTGGCACCATTCCTTTCGAAGCAAGATTACTTGGTCATACTGCATATGGATTTGATATTAGTCCAGCAGCAGTTAATATTTCACGTGCAAAACTAGAAGTTATAAGTAAAAATGAAATTCAAGAGGTAATCAATAAATTATCTGATTTTATTGATCAAAACAAAAATTCAATAGATTATAACGAACATAATTTAATAAGGTTTAATGGTTCAATTGAATCCTATTTTCATCCTGAAACTTTTAAGGAAATACTGTGTGCTCGTAAATTCTTTTTAATAAAAGGTGAATTAGATGCATCTGAATCGTTAGTACAGTCATGTTTATTACATATTTTACATGGTAATCGTCCGTATGCATTGAGTAGAAAGTCCCATCCTATTACACCTTTCGCGCCTACTGGAGATTTTATATACAGTAATTTAGTTATAAAGTTAATTAAAAAAGTTGAAAGAGTCTTGCAAAATTCTGATGATATCCCAGATACTGGCAGCAAAGTATTTTATCAGGACTCTACAAAAAGTTGGCCTGAAGAAGTAAATAATTTAGATGCAATTATAACATCACCTCCATTTTATGATAGTACCCGTTTCTATTCAGCAAATTGGATGCGATTATGGTTTTCTGGTTGGGAAAAAGATGACTTCCAAACGAAGCCAAAAGATTTTGTGGACGAAACTCAAAAAAAAAGCTTTGAAATATATGATAATATATTCAAACAATCTCAACAATGCTTAAAAAAAGATGGCGTTTTTTTAATGCACGTTGGTAAAAGTAAAAAAAGTGATATGGCAGGACAAATTGCTAAAATTGGTAGTAATTATCTTAGCCTTATAGATATATTTGACGAAAGTGTTGAACATTGCGAAAGTCACGGAATTAAAGACAAAGGCACGACAACCCATCATCAGTACCTTGTCTTTACGAAAGATTAGATAAGTTTATCGGCTTCGATAACCCAATTAGCAGAAATTTTCAAATTAGGGTTATCGAAGAAATCGAACCCTGTAACTCTCTTAATTCGATTGCGTAAATTATATACCTCATTCGGATATCTGGAAAACTTATCGACTAAACCTTCAACGAATTTAGGATTTTTTAAAATATCAATTGCTTCTGGATTAAATATTGGTGCCCCAGCCAAAACACGAGCTTCAACCCCGGTCAATCTTGAGAGTGATGCCAATTCTTGCCTTGAATAAAACTCCCCAGGCCATTTCTCTGCTTTTTCTCCATTATGTACTTTACAGAGCAATGTGGCATTATCAGTAGTCAAAGGCCATAAGTAATATACAGGCAATGTATGATCCAAATTACCCATTTTTTTCTCAGAGTTGGCTACTAAATCAGCACTTAAATCCAAACCACATTTGAAACATTTATTATCAAATCTTCTATATATCTCGTTAACATCAATTTTATTTTTAGAATCGAATTGCACATATAGTCTTCTTTTTTGAGACGCTTCTCTATGCTGCTCAGTCAATCTGGTTTGATTTTTTATAGAATTATATACATGCTTGCATAATCTACATTCGCCCTGCCTACCGGTTTTACGTCTTGAGTGTATATCAAAAGATTGCAAAGGCTTTAATAAGCCGCAAATAATACAATATTTATACTCTAATGCTTCAGCTATATAATCATCATGCAATATTGAAAACTCTCCATTTTCAATAACACGGTTTTCTGTATTATTAATTAAATTATATTCATAAATGTTAATCACCTCACCTGCTTTATGTTGAAAACCGCATTCTTCGCATTCAAACTCAAAATCAGGTGGTAAATCCTCAGTTTGAATCTGTATCATGTTACGACATTGTGGATTCAAGCATTCAAATACGCGATATCCTACATCACCTTTACCTTTAACATGTTCAGGTAAATTGAAGTTGATCCTTTCAACCCTCGTGTATGCTTGCCTTCTGCTCATCTTTAGAACCTATCAATCTATGACCAGTAGATATCATCTCTCAATGTAATTCAAATATCTAGTCTGATTACTTCTCACAGACAATCTTGATGATATCACACGATGTTATCTAATTGATTTCAATGACATTTTATTGATTGATATCAATGTTTTGTTGCCCTAGAATAGCCACATGAGAATAAGGAGAGAAAAAATGAGTGGATCTTCATTAATGATTATGTCTGTTTTTGGCTTAAAAAATATATACGGAAAAGATCCCATATATATAGTTTTTAGAACAGGTAGCCATGAAATTTTAAATGCATTTCTATCATTTGACGAGGCTCAAAATTTCTGTAATTTGCATTTAGACAAATCCCCTACAAAAATATTTCCAAAAGTAGTGTCTACTAAATCCAAATTTATACCAAAAAAACTCTCCATAAAAAGCATTATCGCTATTGAATATACCGGTAAATGGGTATATCTGAGCAAAGTTGAGATTAAATTTATAGATAATAAAATTGAGGATATTGGGATTGTGTCACATTCTAATATCGATGAAAAAAACTTACTACTTTTAAAAAATTATCTACCACTTAGAATAGAACGAGATATACTCTCTAAAAGTATAGAAAAGCCTAATATTATTAAAAAGTTATCCGTGTAGGTTCTGTGCTCTGGTGATTTCTTTAATCACCTTAGTGCATCCCTCCTTTTCTTCATACCAAAAACAAACATCTTCTCCTACTCCAATATCGACTATATATGCATATAAATTTTTTCCATAAGAAAAACTCATCACATTTCCATTTAAGCTTCTGATTTTTAATTCTGATTTAATGCTAATAACTTTACCCATTGAAAAAAAATAATCATCTGAGTTTAAATTAACTTTATCCATTTTGTTTCCTTATATATTTTAACCATATAGATATACATATACACTAAATTATGGATTGTCAATTCAATATACTTATAAAAGCAAGAGCTAACTCAGCGAAGCTGAGTAGTCTTGCTTTACTTGCTCTTCGATTAGTAAAGGGAAGCAAAATCTCAAATTCTTATTGGTCGCTTCGAATTCGTCAACATTAACTCATTTGTGATTATTGAATTGAAGTAGCCCTGATCAAGGAAATATAATAGTTGCTTCACTTCTCTTTTAGAGTTTGGCATAGTGATTTTATTATCACCATTCACATTAGTAATACCTAATTGATATCCAATCTTCTGGGCACACTCAATTAGATTTTCAATAGGCTGATCGTTGAGTATTCCAGAACTTATTATCAAAGATACTTTCTTTTTAATTGCAGAATCTGCAAACATCATAAAATCTTCAGCATTTTCCACATGAAATATATCATTACCGATAAAGTTATCTAAATCCTCTCTAGTAGCTTCATTAAAATACTCTTCCATGTTAAAAAATCGCCGGAGCATAAAGAAACTCTTGAACAATAATTTATCACCCACAAGAATAGCAGTTAATCGATCACTAAGCGAAAAACCAGGACGAGTGGACACTGAGAATCTATTTCCAGGCTGAGTTACTACTTGGAAAAAGGATTTTTCATTATTAATTATTTGTCGTCTATCGAAACATTGAAGCCAAACTTGAGTAGGATTACCATTCGAAGCTGGCTCACCCGTAAATAACGCTTTGAAATAATGAACTGACACATCATCGGGGTCCCAAACTGGAACAGCATCAGGCCGTTCGATTGCATTAATAATGCCTATTTCGTCATCAAATGGATTGATGGAAAATATCTCACCATCCTGAACATTATAAGATGCACAAAACTCTATTTCTTCGATATCTTCATTTATAAACTCACTCCTCTGAGTTCTAAATAGATTTTCTACTACCGTTTGTGCGGGAGCATCTATGTCAATCTTAATTATTCTAGTCGGTATTTCGCTGTCTGTAATCGCAAAAAGTTCCATATAATATCCTTATACAATCATATAGGTATGTTCAGTAAGCTTCTTTACCCTCAAACCTTTGATCTTCGCATTGGTAAGAGGTTTTGTTGACAAAAGAACAAAACTCACCCCAGTGTCATCTTCGGCTTCATAAAACTTGAATCCAAATATGATAGACAAAATTGGATTGAAACTATACGAAGACGAGTGCTTTATGTAGAAGAAAAGACTTAAATAAAAAAACAGGGCTAATCGCCAATCCATAAAAGTGGTCGGCCCAGATATAAGTGGAAATAAGTAAGTCAAGAAATAGTTGGTTATTTCCTTATCTGCCGGAGATGCCGATTCTAAGTTTTTCAATGTGACCGGATTATATTTTTGTGCTTGCTTGATTATAAAGACACAAAAAACCACACTTACGACAGCCAAAAGAATTGAGGAAACAAGAATCTTATAATTATCATTAATATAAGCTAAGAATGCCAATGTCAGGCAAACTGGGGCAACCGAACTAGCAGTCAAAGCATAGCGAGCAAATCCATTAAGCATACACCACCCACCATAACTGTATAAAAAACCAGTATACATGAAGTCCGTGGTCATAGCGATCAGCTTTAGTGCTAAATTTCATCGAACTCAATACATATTATAAAGTTCAGATTGACAAACACAATTCATTTGGTAGATGTATTTTATCATCATAATCAATAAGTTAACCAGATTCACCATTTTTTGCATAAGGAAATGCTATGGAAAAATCTAAACATGACGATCAGCATCGTGATCGATTTAGGAAAGATAAAAATCTAAGGTTGTTACGCCATTATTGTATCAGTGTCCGTTTGAATCAGGCAGAGCTAGAGCTTTTAAACAACAGAAGGGGCAAGCATAAAAAAGGGGAGTGGTTAAGATTAACCTTTTTAAATCACACCCCAACCGACATCCCGTTAGTAAATGTTGAAGCTTGGAAAATGTTGTCAGACATATCGCAAAAGCTAAATCGAATTGCGATCCATATCGATGGTAAGAGCAAAGACAGCAAGCTTACGAATACAGAATTGTTTGCAGTCAGAAGACAAATTGTAGAGCTTCGCCAGCACCTGCTAAATGCTGACATATGGAGCAAATCCGATGAAGGGTATGCAGAAGATCAAAAGGGGTAAGAGCTTCGCTGGTGTCGTTCAATATGCATTGAAACCGGGAGCACATCATAAAAGTGATCCCATCATCATTGGCGGGAACATGTTAGGTGATTCAGCCCTTGAACTGATCGCTGAATTCGATAGCACCAAGCATCTTCGCCAGGATGTCGCAAAATCAGTTTGGCACAACTCGCTTCGCTTACCCAACGGTGAATCACTAACGAATGAACAGTGGTCTAGTATCGCAGATGACTATATGAAACGAATGGGATTCAGTGATACCCATCTCCGTTGCTATGTCTTACATGACGACGAGGGCCAGCATATACACATTATCGCCAGCAGAATCGACATAGCCAGTGGGAAGCTCTACTTAGGTAGGAACGAAAATCTTATAAGCACGCGGATCATCAGTGAACTTGAAATCACTCATAACCTGACAGTGACCATGACAGCACCAAAGCAACCGAAGCGAAGAAAGGTTTCCCGCAATGAACAGATGCTTTCAGAACGGACTGGCCTTCCCTCCCCCAAAGAAGCTCTCCAACAGATACTTGATAAAAGTTTATCTGATAAGCCGGACCTTCTAACTTTCACAAAACGACTGGAAGAAGCAGAAGTCGGCTGGACGGCGAATGTCGCTTCAACCGGGAAAATGAACGGGTTCTCATTCTCTTACCGCGATATAGCTTTCAAGGCTTCGCAGTTAGGTAAGGGTTACTCTTGGGCTAATCTTCAAAAGCAACTTAACTACAATCCTGACCACTTAGAAGCTATACGAGCGACCAAGAAGGCTATCCCTGCTCCTGCTCCTGCTCCTGCTCCTGCTCCTGCTCCTGCTCCTGCTCCTGCTCCTGCAATAGTTTTGAAAACCGCTGAGAGAAAGGAAAGTATCGGTAAAAAAATTGCAGAACTGGAACTACGGCTCAGAGAAGACAAACGGAACGAAATCGTAGAAAAGATCCTTCAAAAGAATGCAGCCAAACAGCAAAAGCATCTCAGGCTCACCGGCTGGATTCCCTTTTTACAACGGCTCATAGAGCTTCTCAGAAAATATGGAAAGAGCATCCTCCACAAGGTTCCTACAAACTTCTCAGAAGTCTATTCAACACATCATCTGAAACCTACAAGAAAAATTCGTTTATAGACAGCTAGTTGTAAACACCTTTCGTAACCTAACTCAATTGCTTAGTAATAAATTTGTGTTTAGTCAAGAAAATATTGATCGTTATTACAGATCGATAATCTAGCTATGATAGACAATAACTATCAAGTAACAATCATCGATCGGTACAAGCAATTTTACTAAAGCGAGTCGGTCATCGAGAATCCCTACAAACAGCAGTAAATCTTCCACCCTGGGGTTGCTATGAAAAACGAAACAATTAAGTGCCCGTTCTGCTTTCAGGAGAGTCCGTTTGGTGTCCGTGTCTGCACTGGCTGTCATTCAACTATTAGATATGGAGCCCTTTCAGCCTGGTTAGCTTTACTAATAGGAATTGTGCTGTTAGCGATTGCTTTTCTTATATTCGCTATCAGTCAAAATTTTATATTAACTGTCGTTATCTATTTTGCGTCAGCAATTTCTTTAAGATTTTTTTTACGTAAGAAATTTGCACACAGAGCCGTTTTCACACATAAAAGCTAACCCTGTCCAAATATAATAAGGAAGATAAAATGAATAAATTTATTGTTACATCATTTTTTATTGCAATATTTTCAATTTCTGGCTGTTCTACATCCGGCAACCAAAAAATCAAAAATGAAACGGCACAGAGTCTACAATCAAAAATAATTAAAAACAAAACAACTAAGGCAGAGCTAGTTGCTCAACTTGGTGAGCCTGATACCAGAACGACTCTTGACGATGGCAACGAGCAATGGAGATATTTCATGTATAACAATCAGTTCAATGCCTCGACTTTTATCCCTGTTGTTGGTTTGCTAACTGGCGGTTCCCAGACTCAGTCTAAAACTCTCGAAATCGACTTCAATGGAGAAACCGTAAGCAAATGGACATTCTCTACTGATAATAACAATACAAAATCTGGCATTCTTAATTAATCGTTTCCTGGACAAGAAAATGAAAACATACTCAATTCTCGCAGTTATCCTTTCTACTTTTCTATTAACAGCCTGTAATTCAGAACCTTCTGAAAAAGATATATTTAATGTTTTTAAAAGTGTTGTAGACAGGTCAAATGCAAGTATGAAAGCTCTGAACTCAAGTATTCCCGAAAAAGATCTTTTAAGAATCGATTATGTGAAGAAAGTAAGTTGCACAGAAGAAGCAAACAATGTTTATAACTGCATTGTCGATGCCTCGATTAGCAATATGAAACAGACAAAGCCTGTTAAGCTTGTGAAAGCTGATGGTATCTGGAAAGAAATACAACAATAGAAAGCCATATTGCTTTAAAGCCCCTAATAGTAGGGGCTTTTATTTGAATATTCATTAAATATTTAGCTGTTTATTATAATTGTTACAGAAACCTTGTGCATCTTCAAGTGTAGTGTATTGAGTCGCTTCTGGACCATCATAAACATCATTAGTCCCTTCATAGTAGATAAAAATGACTTTTTTACCTTCGACTTCTTTTATCTCTGCGGTAAGTCTTTTTTGAGAGGTTTTAAAATCACCTGTTGGGAGTGGTGATTTTGAGAAGGGATTTTTTCCATAAGCCATGAGGTTGTTCTCTTATAAACCAAATGAGCTATAAGTATGATGCTATCCGTTGGGAAAATCAAACAAAAATTAGATTACTTAACAATATACAATTCTGGTTTCATTAATCGAAGTCTTTCAATCATTTCCTTAATATCAAAGAGAGTAATGTCCTTGCTATTCGCTCTGACACTAACTAATCTTATAGCTCTTTTTTGTTTGTCCAGATACTCTAAAAATTTGATGTAATCATTTCGTTTTTTCATATAGTATATTTTCATGTTAATATTCTCTTGCTCTGTTCGATACCATGCCTGCTCTTCATCCCAGAGAGTAATGTCCTCAATATTCATATAGCGGGGATAATGCACCTGAAAGCCATTTCCCAGAAGTATTTCAATACCTCGTTTCATTTTATCAATGTGGGATAAATGTATATCCCTGATATGAATGTCAGTAGACTTTATTTTGCCCCTGTGCTTCATAAATATTTCAGGATGTCCAAAATAACCCATTCCCGATAAAACATGCTCACCTTCAAAATTTAAAAGATCTGGATTAATACCTGCTTCAAACAATCGATCTATTATTTCAATTTCATAATCATAATAACCCGATTTCCACAGTGCGGTTTTACCAACGAAATTTCGGTGGTTGATATCAACACCATTTTTAATCAACCAGTTCACTTCATCAACGCTTGTAGCTTCAAATAAAAGAGTCTGGTCAAGCATCCCCCTATGTGTAGAAAGTGGTAAAACCTCTGGCTCTAACTCTAACCATTCTGTTCTTATCATAATTAATCCTGCAAAAATATTATCGTTTTCTTTTATTTAGCGCGAAAAAAGATAATATTCAAATAAATTACAGATTTATATTTATAATAATTAAAGCCGCAAATTTCTAACTTTTACAACTTCGTGAGTAATTTCTTTCTCTATAACTCTCATTTCATACTGAGCTTTAAAAATTGTATAGATTTCTTCTGCTTTTTCTTGATTGTTGTCAATATAGTTCACGAGAGAGTTTAGCTCTCTGATAACAGCCTCCTTATTGTTCAATCGCTGCAACAAAGTACTTGTAAGGCATTTGTATACAGAACTGAACATCGTCATAATGTTGTCTATGTTACGATTAGAGCGAATGTATAGCTGTCTTGGGTAGAAATACTTTAAATGATAGCCAACAAAAAGCAGATATAGCTGGTATGAGAAACTTTTATCGCCTGGCTGGTATCTTTTTGAGATATACTTATCGACAATAATGATAAGTTGCTCTTCTAGAGTAAACTCTGGATTGATGATGTTTTTGTCCATAAAATGCATCCTTGCATAATGAAATAGTCTTCCTGACCATATGTTTATATTTATCTCATTTATTTAACTTGTCAATAGGTGTAACCTATCAACTATTATTTTTTATTAAATGGTCTATTCAATTGTTCCATAGTGAGACCATGTCTGTAAGCATTATACTGCCAATAGCTAAATTGCTCTTTGTATCTATTGTTCTGTTTTTTCAACATTTCGTTTTCGGCTTTAAGGTTTATTATTTGTTGTGCCGCAATAGTTAAGTTAGCTGGTTTCTTTAGACCAGATTTTTTCAAATTGGACAAACTTTTCTTTATTCTATATGCTTCAACAACTTCATCATGAGCACTTAAAGATTGCCTTGTGATAGTTCTGTTTAGATTCTTATACACTGATTCACATAAATCACTCCATGTGATTTTACCGTCCCAAGTCAGTATAATGTGTTTAATTGCTTTTATTTCACTCCTGTTCAAATGTTTTGCCATAAGTATCTCCTGTTTTAATTATTCAAAAGCTTATTAATTCTTTCCAAATTTTTTTCATGGTGTTGCAACCATTTGTCTGCACCATAATCACCATTTTCATAAGCGATCTGAGTTATTCTCTTTAATTGCATTACTTTCTCTCGGACAGATTGCAGTCTAATTCTATCTACTGAGTTAATGTCCGGTGTTTCATTATCACATTCAATAAGATGATTAATTTTTGTACAAGGCTTGATTAAATAGTTATGTACACAGTAACCAAATTCAGTTAAGTGTATTGCACCTTGATTAAGGTTATCAAAATCAATTGTCAATTCATTTGTGGGTATTGACTCCCTTTGACAGTAATTACTCCTATTCAATTTAATAGCTTTGATTTTATCTAACATATCTTCTTCTGACACATGGTTATAAACTCTGTTCTGATTCGCATTGATACGACCAGACCATTTAGCTATATCCAGTTCAGACATTTCACCATAATGGGCTATTGTGTTTAAAAGGTGCCGTGGCTGGTGTGAGCGAATAAGTAGTGGTTTACCTTCATCATCATAATACCCATATCGGGAAAATATATTTTTATAATTCATCTCATAGCTTTTTTTTCTTTGTATGTCACTGAAAAAGAAACTTTTAGTAGGTTTGTAAAATGTGAAAATTGAAGTCATTCTTGATAAAGAAAATTGATCAGTATTGAGCAAGCATAAAGCATTACTAAATTTTATGGATTTTTCTTTATCATACCATGGAAAATCCCTGCTAAAATTAGAACTAATAATTTCCCACAAATTACTCAACGAATAGTTGTAATCATTGTGGTTTAAGAAACTTTTCCCACCATCCAAACTCGTTCTTTTAATTTTTAAAACACATGATTTATGATCAAATAAATTATACCCCAGTGCATGGCAAACTTGTACAACGGTCAATTTAGCTTTTTCATCAACTGTTGGGCAAAGCTCATGTCGGTAAAATTTATCCGGGTACTTTTCGCACCAGTGAGCAAGTGCTCTTGCATTTTGTGATAAGGAAAGTAATCTTCTAATCGCTTTCTTTGCAACTGGTATCATAACCCGTGGAATCCATTTGATATTAGGGCCATACCCTTTTACCGAATAAAATCTCAAACCATATCTTTCGATACCCTTGCCATCTATTTGTGTAATCTCACAATCAGCAGGTAAGGCTAAAATTTCAGAAATTCTGCTCGGACAACAAAGTAGAAGTGCAAATACTGAACTGGTGAACTTATCCCTTGGACTCAGTAACTCATCATTTTGAGAAAAAATATCAGCAATAGCGAGCAATGCTTCTTCATCTGGTAACTTATCGCTTCGGTGATAATCCTCAATCTCAGGAAGATAATTGTTTTTGACTTTCTGTTTTACATGGTTTTTCCATGAGATATATCCTGACTTCACAAGATTATGTTCACACAGAAACTTTGATATTTTTTCAAGCTGTATTCCACATTTAGCCAAAACGTTACCTTCAAAATATTTACTCCCGATCTGCATTGCCTCATCGAAAACAACGGCTGTAACATTATAAATGAGACCAGTGTTCTGAACCTGCAAAAGGGCCTGTTCGAGACATCGCAAGGCCATCATAATAACCCCATAATTTTTTAATGGTTTCAATGTGTGTTGATATCTGATATATGCTTTCGCAAAATTGATATAATCTTCGTGCATTGCATCAATGGAATCAAAGATTTTATTTCCAATCCCTATTTTTCTAAATGTGACATATCCTTTCCAGGCATACTGCTCCCAATCCTGAGTTTGGGTTAGTCCGGACAGTTGATAGCGACAAAATTTTATGAACTCATTATAATTTTCTTCTACAAGAATATGTTTTTTTGATTTGAACAAAATAATATTATTCATAGTTGATTCACCTCACTGCGATCAATCGGAATAAAAAATATACATTGATTGCAAGGGAATCCTGAATTCTGACTCTGGCATCTACTTGAAGAAAAAAATTTGAAATGACAACTCTTTTTCGATTTGATTCCGTTCATAAAAATATCAGCGACAAATGACAATTGTTCTGAAACAGCGGAATCAATCCTTTCAACACTGTCAGCATGATTTTTAATATAAATACCCGCACTTGAAGTAGAGGAATGATCCAATAACTCAGCTATAGTATTAACATTATGCCCATTCTTAGCCAGCATAGTTGCTATTGTATAACGAAGCCTACGAGGCGTAATATTTAGTATCGAACCGGTACGGTTGGATATTATATTCCCATTATTAACAATACCTTTCAATGCTACATTAGCAATTATAGGCTTCGCATATAATTTATTATATTCCAGAAGAATTGAACCTGTTATGGATAAATCTGAGAGTTTTTCCTCATTTAAGAAAATAGGAACTTCTCGTTTAGAATAATCATCAAGAGTTTTTCCAAGAGCTTGCTCAACGAGTTTCACTGATTGATTAGCTTGCAATTGAACAATTGATGCAACCTCTGATATTATTGCAAGTTCTCGATATCGTAGTTCTTTACCCCGTTGTTTTACTCGTGGCACTGAAATTACATATTCTACTTTGCCATTATCTAAGTTCTTTTGAAGAAGGTCTTTATATTTCAACATAACTAACTGCTGAGGTCTTCTACCTGTAAGACTGATCAATAGTGATATTGCATAATGTGGCAGTGACAGTTCACCTTTTCTATATGCATGATTCATAGCCTTAATCAAAGAAGTATGTTCTTCTTTATTTAATGGTCCCTCTGTTGGATCATCTTGAAGCACAGACTGACCAGATTTTTTTATTTTTAGGTCCAAATGCTTTAACAGTTCTACAGCACTTTCATCTATTCCCGGATATCCTAACTCAAACCATTTAATCAAAAATGGTCGTAAAACGCGAAATGATGCTGGGGCTTTTGATAATTTCTTATTTTGATATTCAATTAGAACCTTATCATCAATATGAGTAGGAGATAGTTTACGGATAAGACTCTCCATATTTCTAACAATATTTTTCACATACAAATAGCTGTTGCTATTAAAATAATATTGTACTGTATATACAAACCCACAAACCAAATTTTCGTTCATAGCAAATATTAAGTTTGTAAGATTGATTCCGTTATTTTCAATCGAACTGACGATTTTATGTTCATGCAAAGACATTTTATCCGAGTTGTATTTAATTAAATTATTCATCAAATTCTCCTTTGAATAGTTGCTCTTGTTGCTCAAGTGCAGTTTTTTTCGATAGCTCAAAAATATGCCTGCGATTATAAATTATTGAAGTTTCTGAACCCGGTCGCCATCCCATGAGATAAGAACGGATTTGTTGCTCTTTTTCATCGGATATGTCCTGATTCTTGTCTATTGCTTTCGAAAACTCATAATTCCATGTATGTCTGAGTTTGTGGCCTGTCAATCCCCCTAGAAGTGAGGAGGATTGACGAACAACACTCACCACTTTGTGATATGAAGAAAATGAAATAGGTTGCCCTTGAGTTTTTCCTTCCTTATAAGTAATAAACAGGAAGTCATGTTTGTTAGAATTTTTTATCTTTCTTCGATCATTCATAATATAATCTAAAATTTCAAACATGAGCTTTGTATCAGCAATTAATTTCCTCTCACAAGTTTTAACTAATGGCTGATACACTCGCGGATCTGTTTTATCATTTGCTCTTCTTCTTATTGCAATTGTCGATTCTGCAAAATCTATATCACCAATTCGCAGATTCAAAAGTTCACCTGCTCTCAGGCCAAAGCAGTATAATAGCAAGAATATTAGATTGTTTCTTTTTTGCACTTTTTCTGAAAAAGGATTTAATTTACTACCCGGTGCAAGAGTGCTAAACAAAGAATCCAATTGTTCTTTATCTAAGCTTTTTTCTATATCCATATTATATTTATCATTGTTTCTCGGTTTCTTTCTTTTTATGTTGTTAATGAAATCTAAAATATATTTGAGAGTATCCTTCTGTCCTGTATGAGAAAGATGTATTTTGCACAGCCATTCCAGATAGTTAGCTATGGTTGTAATCCGAAAGTACTTAGTTGGTTTTTTGACATTTGAACTCCTAAAGTTATCATCCTCGCCATCTCGGAAATTGAATGAAGTGAATTCAATCAAATCTTCAATTTCATGAGGAGCCAGAAATATATTTTTCTGAATTCTTTCATCAATATTGATCTCTTTCCTCATAAAGAATCGATATAACAATGAAATGCTACCGGCAATAACCTTCATTGTTGATATAGACTCTGACCGATTCCTGACCTGTGTTGTTATATACAAGTTAGGATAATACAATGGTTCACCAGTATTTTTATTTACAATATGACAATATCTCTCACCATTTTCGAACATAAAAGAATCCACACAAATACTACGCATATTTTCCTCCTAAACTTTACAAAAAGTATAATTCCAATATATTAATAATAAGCATTTCGTAGATTTACAAATTTATTTGAATCAATTAAGCCATTTAGTTAAATTAAAACAGTGAGATAGACGATTATTCCTGTCAAATTATCATCTGGTAGATCTAGTTATTATTATGTACACCTAATACTTCGAAAACTATCTCACTGCCTTACAAATAAACGGTCATAAAAATAATGTAAGTTATTCTGTAAGGTTTTAAGCCAAAATATGGAGCCAAACTTTACATTTTCATAAAAAGCTCTTAGTCCAATAGATATAAAATTATCTGCTTCGCTAGGAGTTTCGTTTCATCAGGACATTTAATTAGCGAGAACCAAGTCTCGTAAACATATATCTGTTTGGAAGCATTAAGCTCAGAGATCGAGTCTAAGGGTTCTCTCAAATTTCCTACAAGGTACTGACTGAGCCAGTAAATGATTTGTTTATTAAACTCGTTATTGGGTAAGTCGTAAATCACTTCTGGGTCAAAGATCTTGTAAAAAAGATCTCCGCATAAATTGCACATATGGTTATCTTCATTCACAAATTCTTCGATATTCATAAAATGTCTCCCCAAATCAATTAAGCAACATTATTTCGACTTGTTTCGATAACAGACTGAATCCAGGCATCTATCTCACTTTCGACGAAAGCTACGGCACGAGTTCCAATTTTGACAGGGGCAGGAAACTTACCATCTTTGATCAGACGATAGATCCAGGCTTTGCCGAAACCAGTTCGTTTCAAGACTTCTGGTAAACGAATTAAGCTTTGATTAGTTGTAGTCATTTGGCTGTCTCCTCCGCTTCCGTTACGAAGATATTAGCCACACAGATTTGTATCTATGAAGGGAATGCTGATAACTGAAAAGTTAGATGAGGGAAGAATGAAAGGAAATTCCGGGGAAGGAAAATATTTACGCCCTCCCCTTGACAATTAACATGATGATTTACAACTAGAAAGAGCCGAGTTCAGAAATCGGTATGTTGAGGAGATGGCTGTTTTTGCTGATAAAGTATTCGAGACTACGGGTTGTTTCTCCATTCAATGACTTCTCTGCAACAGGCCTGTCTGTATCTTTAATGTGATCTTCTCCTCTGATCTCACTTGTAAAGTCGGGATACAAGACACGAGACAAGACCATATTTGAGATTTTTACTTTTTTAAATTTTGCCCAAATCAATAGATCCATCATTGGGATAATATTGTAATCGACAAGTTTTCTTATCTTTGCCAGTCCAATTTTTTCTGTTTTTACTGGCTCAATTTCATATTCTTTCCTGAGAATGGGTAGCATCGTTTGTAAGGCTGTTATAATTTCTTCATCGCTGGACATTCCTAAATCAAATGAAACATATATTTTGCTGCTATTTTGGTTAAGAAAAAAGTCTCTCATAGTTTTTGTTATTGGTTTCTTTTTCAACTCTTTTTTGAAATCGCCATTTTCTTCAAAAAAATCCATGCTAAACATTATTAACTTGTTCTCTAATTTTTTTATATCACCAAAGCTAACCTGCGCAACATGTCTTTGGCCCTTGCCAAAATGACCATGATTATTATCTTGTATGCTTAAAATAGGATTACCTTCAAGGATAGACCTTAAATTTTGATTATCATCTTCCCAACCAAAATTTACACTGTCGAAAATCGCTTCTCTAAAGGCAAGCTCTGTATGCAGTTCTTTGATTGTAAGTGATTTTAACTGCTCATAGTTTTCGAGACTAAACCAGCTTTTTAATTCTTCATAAGGGCTTACTACTTTCATTAATCCCTCCACTGTATTCAAAGCTTGAATGAGTTAACACTGCTTATTTGAATTACTTCTCCCTTAACAAGGTTGATAAGGGAGAACGATTAATTAACTACTTATTCATAGTTAAGTCTTTTTAAAATCAAATGGTGAAACTTGTCGTATTCTAAGGAGGTCAAGGTAATCGGCCCACCACTGCAACATAAGCTTTCTCTCATCAAGGTGCTCTGCTTTATGTATGTAGGCAGCACGAACTGAGTTCCGCTCCTGATGGCTCATTTGCCGTTCAACAGCATCTTTCGACCACAAGCCGGATTCAATCAAGGCACTACAAGCCATAGCCCTGAATCCATGTCCACAGACCTCCACGGTTGTGTCATAGCCCATAGACCTCAAAGCCTTGTTTACCGTATTTTCACTCATAGGCTTTCTGAAATTATGGTCGCCAATGAACACGAGTTCATGATCACCGCTGATCTCTTTAATTTCCGTCAACACAGCCAATGCCTGACAACTCAAAGGAACAAGGTGTGGAGTTCGCATTTTCGAACCACGGTGCGAATGTTTCACTCCTGGTAATGGTTCTCGTTCAGCGGGAATAGTCCACATAGCATTCTCGAAATCGATTTCCGACCATCTTGCAAATCTGAGTTCACTGGAACGAATGAAAATGAGCAATGTCAGCTTTACGGCTAACTTCGTGAGTTTTCTACCCTTGAAACTATCAATTCGTTCTAAAAGTTCTGAGAATCGTTCGAATGGCAAGGCTGGCCTGTGGACTCTTTTAGCTACAGCAATAGCTCCTGCCATCTCCTGGGCAGGGTTGTAATCTATCAGCCCGTTCTGGACAGCATATCGCATTATTGCTGTGGTTCGTTGTTGCAAACGAGCAGCTACTTCTAGTCGTCCAGAAGTCTCAACAATTTTGACTGGAACGAGAAGATCTTTGGTTTTAAGCTCGGCTATTTTTCTCTTTCCTATGGAAGAGAAAAGGTTATCTTCAAGGCTCTTTAAAACCCTTTCACTATGAGATTCTGACCATTTCCTTTTACAGGCAGTATGCCAATCTCTTGCAACAGCTTCGAATGTCAGGGCTTCGCTCTGCTCGATTTTGTCTGCTTTTTTCTTCTCGGAAGGATCGATACCATCAGATACCAACTTTTTGGCTTCATCTCGCTTCCTGCGAGCTTCACCAAGAGAGACCATTGGATAAACACCCAATGCTAAAACTTTCTGTTTGCCATCGAAACGGTATTGGAGTCGCCAGTATTTTGAACCATTGGGATTGATTAGCAGGTGCATACCCTGCCCATCGGTGAGTTTGAAGGGTTTGTCGGAGGGCTTGGTAGTCCTAACTTTGATATCGGTGAGAGCCATCAGTTGATACCTCCAGTGTTGGTACCAAAATCAATCGAACCGGGAATACCATCAGTTATACCATCATCAGTTGGTATATGTTCAAGGAATTGAGTAGACGTGGACAGACTAAGAAAAGCCAGAAACCTGCTTAACTTACTGTTTTTATGGACTAAAGTAGACGTTAGTAGACTTGAAAAAAGCTTTGTATGGTGCCGAAGGCCGGACTCGAACCGGCACGTATTTCTACGGTTGATTTTGAATCAACTGCGTCTACCGATTTCGCCACTTCGGCACTGAAGGGGATGCGGAAACGTTGTGGATTATACCTGTCGCGCGCCGCCATGCAAGCGACGACGCGCTAAACCCGCGCTAAGTGCCCAAAAAACCAGCGCCCTGGTTACTCCAGCTCAGACACTGCAAGACGAATCACCCCCGCCGCCTTCTGCTCCGGCAGCGCCAGCACCTTCGCCCACATTTCCTGCACCATATCGCAGGAGAGCTTCTCCTTGCCCACCGCCTTCTCCGGCATCTGCAACAGCTGGATGTCCTCGCCGTACTTATCGGCAAGCGCCTTCATAACCGGCCGGACATCCTCGACAGCCGCCTCACGTTCGGCCTGCGTCACGGTGTGGCGTTTTTTGCCGTAGGCCGCACGCATCATGTCGGCGTCGGCCTGCATGCGCCGCGTCATCAGGTCTTTATCCAGCATGCGCATCGGATTCACGCCTCCCTTCACCGTCGGGTAGAGGAAGCGGAAGCAGGCGTCGTCGCTCACCTTCTGGATGGCGGCGGTCTGCTCCATGTTGATGGTCATGTAGTTCACCACGTTGGCGTCCGGGGCGTTTTGCAGGCGCGACATCTGCAAGTGCAGGATCTGCGGCTGGATGGTGTCGATAATCTGCTGCTCCGGCTCGCCCGCTTTTTGCAGGGCTGCCATCTGGTCGAGGATGCGCTGATGCAGCGCGGGCTCCTGCTCCTTAATCACCTGCCAGGCAGGCATCGCGTTGAGGGTGGTATCAATCTGCGCTTCCGGAGCGCGTTGCCTGTCAAAGAACACCCAGAACGCCACGGCGGCGACCGCGACAATAACAACGACCGTACTGATCCACGTTTTTTTCATCTCGCATCCTTATCCTTGAGTTGTGCCGGTTTACACCGGCACGCCGCTATGGAAGCGAAACTCGTGGTCCGGTGTCGAGATAAGTGTGGCTTCAATTTCGCCAAAAAGCTGTATGCGCGGTGAGATATCGTCGTCGCTCACCTGCCGGGCAAGCGTCAGGTAGTCCTGATAATGGCGCGCTTCCGAGCGCAGCAGCGAGAGATAGAACTTCTGTAAGTCATCGTCGAGGAACGGGGCCAGCGCGGCGAAGCGTTCGCAGGAACGGGCTTCGATGTAGGCGCCGCAGATGAGCTTGTCGATCAGCGTCAGCGGTTCGTGGGTGCGCACTTCCTTCAGCATCCCTTTGGCGTAGCGGCTGGCGGTGATTTTGACATACGGAATATCACGGGCCAGCATCGCCTCACGCACCTGCCAGAAATGGTGCAGCTCCTCTTTAATCAGCAGCACCATGCTGTCGATGAGCGCCTGGCCCCACGGGTCGTCGGTTTTGGGCATCACGCTTTTGCCAATCTGCTTGTGCAGGGCGATGAAGTCCGGCTCCGGGCCGTCGCGAAAGGTGAACTGTTCGTAAGGTTTGAGCCAGTCGAGCAGCGCGTCGGCACCACTTTCGTCGGCGACGTATTTACGCACCAGCAGCAGCGCGGTCTGGGCGGCCTTGAGCTCGCACACCATGTGGTCGGTGAGCAGCAGCGGCAGGTTCGCCGGGTCGCGGGCTTTATCAATCCATGCTTGCGGGGTCGGGCACTGGAGGAAGTTAAGTACGGGGGCGAGTATCTGCGGGTAATCCATGGTTCTGCCTTGAAAAAGCGGTGGCACGCGCCACCGCCTGAAACGCTTAGTGACGCACGCCGTCGTCGTCTTCGTCGACGTAATCTTCGTCGTCGCCTTCTTCGCCGTCTTCACCGTTCGGATCTTCGAAGTAGGTTCCCCAGCCGTCGTATTCCACTTCAAACTTCTCGGCCAGGTTCATCAGCTGTTCTACCTGCGCGTCGATCAGCTCCGCCTTCAGCGCGCCTTCGCTCAGGATGTCGCAGCAGATGACGGTGTCGCCCTCTTCCACTTCCAGCTCTTCCGGCTCGGTCACTTCGTAACCCAGCTTGAAGGCTTCCACGGCCATTTTTTCCAGCGCTTCAAAGTCGTCCGCAGAGAAATGGTGCTCGATGGTGTACAGCGCGTCCGGATCGCTACCGTCTTCCAGCAGTTCTTCAATAATCAGACGCGTCTCTTCGCGTTGCTCTTCCAGTAATTCCGGGTTTGCCATGGCTCAATCCTCTTTAAAGTGCGGCAGATACTTCTATTTTCACACACGGACGGGTTTGCCTCCACCTTTGTTGGAAAGATTTGTGAAACGGGGTTGCAAATGAATAATTACACATATAAAGTGAATTTTAATTCAATAAGTGGCGTTCGCCATGTGAGGATAAAATGTCTGATCTGTACAAGAAACACTTTCTGAAATTGCTCGACTTTACCCCTGCACAGTTCACTTCTCTGCTGACCCTTGCCGCACAGCTCAAAGCCGATAAAAAAAAGGGCAAGGAAGTACAAAAGCTTACTGGCAAAAACATCGCGCTCATCTTCGAAAAAGACTCGACCCGTACACGTTGCTCTTTCGAAGTTGCCGCATTTGACCAGGGCGCGCGCGTTACCTATTTAGGGCCGAGCGGCAGCCAGATTGGGCATAAAGAGTCAATTAAGGATACCGCACGGGTGCTCGGGCGGATGTACGACGGCATTCAGTACCGCGGCCACGGCCAGGAAGTCGTCGAGACGCTGGCGCAGTATGCTGGCGTGCCGGTGTGGAACGGGCTGACCAACGAGTTCCACCCGACGCAGCTGCTGGCGGACCTGCTGACCATGCAGGAGCACCTGCCGGGCAAGGCGTTTAATGAGATGACGCTGGTTTACGCGGGCGACGCGCGCAATAACATGGGCAACTCGATGCTGGAAGCGGCGGCGCTGACCGGGCTGGATCTGCGTCTGGTGGCCCCGAAAGCCTGCTGGCCGGAAGAGAGCCTGGTGGCAGAGTGCAGCGCGCTGGCCCAGAAGCACGGCGGCAAGATCACCCTGACGGAAGACGTGGCGGCGGGCGTGAAGGGCGCGGACTTTATCTATACCGACGTGTGGGTGTCGATGGGCGAAGCCAAAGAGAAGTGGGCGGAGCGAATTGCGCTGCTGCGTGGGTATCAGGTAAACGCGCAGATGATGGCGCTGACCGGCAACCCGGACGTGAAGCTCCTGCACTGTTTGCCGGCGTTCCACGACGACCAGACCACGCTCGGCAAGCAGATGGCGAAGGAGTTCGATCTGCACGGCGGGATGGAGGTAACGGACGAGGTGTTTGAGTCGGCGGCGAGCATCGTGTTTGACCAGGCGGAAAACCGGATGCATACGATTAAGGCGGTGATGGTGGCGACGCTTGGGGAGTGATTGGGTCCTCTGAGCGCTGGTGCCCTCACCCCGGCCCTCTCCCACGGGGAGAGGGAGAAAAACCTAAAAACGACAACAGCGTTATCGTCAGGCAGAAAAATTCATTTTACTGACGCTTTCTCAGATACGCATTAACCATAATAGGTATTTATGATTTTATTAACCATTATTTACTGAGTAGATAATGGTTAATATCAGGTCATTATCAATTACAAAACACCGTATATTATCGGCATAATATTTCCTTATTGCTGCATTTCATTAATAAGGATTTTTTATGTCATGGAATAAACATGAAGCTGTGTCATACGCCCGTAGCCACGCACTAACCCATACTGGACACTATTGCGCTCGAGCAATCGCCGCCGCCATTCGAGCCGGAGGGCTTAAAATCGAAGGGGCCAACCTATCGCCAACTTCAGCCAGCAATAACCTTATACAGGCATTATTAATATGAATAAGCTCATCTTAATCGTGTTATTCAGCACAGCAGCATTGGGGGCCGAAGATTTTCAGATACCGATGCAGCGCGCTCTTGAATTCAATCGCTGGTACATTAAACAAGTGAACAACGATCGTTATCCCATCCAACAGGGAAATGAAATCGATAAGTTCGTTACGGCCAGCACCATGAAAAAATTACGTCATGCAGACGATCCCCGTTATGCCGACGCTGAATTTTACGAGGCGGATTTTTTTATGAAATCGCAGTATATCGGCGAGGACTGGGCTGAGAATGTGGCTATTGATTCGTATGATTCAGACCCGGTCTGTGTAAACGTGAATATCACGTTTGGCAAAAAGACCCAGCACACCGTCATTGATTGCATGGTGAAAGAAGATGGGATCTGGAAAATCCAGTCTGTCGCCGCTCGGGATAATAATTGATGTCCCCCGCTAACAATAATGTAGCCGCCTTTGTTGCCGGGTGGCGCTGCGCTTACCCGGCCTACAAGTCCCGTAGGCCCGTGCAAGCGAAGCGCCGCCGGGCAAACCGGCTCCATTTCATTGATTTTTCACCCCGAAAAAGGTACGTTTTCGCCTTAATTCCAGCGTGGACATACCAGCATTATGCCGATTATTCAGTCTGTTGAACGTGCGTTGCAGATCCTCGACCTGTTCAACGAGCAGGCCACCGAGCTTAAGATCACCGACATCAGCAAACTGATGGGGCTGAGCAAGAGTACCCTCCACTCGCTGCTGAAAACCCTCCAGCTTCACGGCTATATCGATCAGAACCCGGAGAACGGTAAGTATCGCCTCGGCATGAAGCTGGTCGAGCGCGGTCATTTTGTCGTGGGCTCGATGGATATTCGGCAGAAGGCGAAAGGCTGGCTGACGGAGCTGTCCCGGCGAACCGGGCAGACCACCCATCTGGGGATCCTGGACGGGCGTGAAGGGGTCTATATCGAGAAGATTGAAGGCAAGCTGGCCGCCATCGCCTATTCGCGCATCGGCCGCCGCCTGCCGGTTCACGCCACCGCCATCGGCAAGGTGTTGATTGCCTGGCTGGGCGAGCCCGAGCTGAACGCCCTGCTGGAGGGCTATCAGTACACTACCTTTACGCCTTCCACCCTCGCCTCTCGTGAAGCACTAATGAGTGCCCTGGCGCAGACCCGCGAGCAGGGCTATGCCCTGGATAGCGAAGAGAACGAGCAGGGCGTGCGCTGCGTGGCGGTGCCGGTGTGGAATCACGAATCCCGCGTGATTGCCGCCCTGAGCCTGTCGACCTTGACCTCGCGCGTGGACGACGCCGAGCTGGCTGATTTCCGCGAGCAGCTTCAGCAGGCCGGGCTCCAGCTCTCACGCGCGCTGGGCTACCCGGCCTGAGCCGTCAGACCGGCTCGTAGGTGAAGTAGTCGAAGTCAGCGTGGCAGCCGTCGCCGCTGATGTCCTCGCAGTGCAGTCCCACAAACGCGCCGGTGAAGAAGCCGCGCCCGCCGATATAGTCGTCCGACAGCTTCCACGCCTCATACGTCACCGGCACGGTGTGCCACGTCTCGCCGTCGAACGAGTAGCTGTAGCGGTAGACCAGCGCATCCACATCCACCCTTAGCCAGACGCTCTCCGCACTCTCCGGCACGGGAATGGGCTGCTCGTGCAGCGGCCACGACGGCACGTTGTGGTCGAGCTGAATAACCTTAATCGTTCTGCCCTGCCCCTCCTCGTAGTCCACAAAGCAGTAGCTCCAGTTTTTGCTGTTGTAGTAGCAGGTCAGCCCCGCGCTCTGCTGGAAGTGAACCGGCGAGAACTGCATCCGCGTCTCGGCCCGGAAGATGAAGTGCTGCCAGCGGCGCGCCACGGTCGACTGGGTAAAGGTCGAGTTGAGCGAGTCGTTGCCGTACAACCGTAAATAGCCGGGGCGCGCGGTGAGCGAGCCGAGGGTGTCGTCGAACGGAATGCGCAGAGTCTGCAATTCAGGGTCAAGCGTGCTGCCGTCGAAATCATCCCGCCAGCTACCCTGAGCGGCGCCAGGCTGCTCCGCCACCTGCGGGCCTTTCACGGTCAGCTGCGCGTGCTTACCGCCCTCCACGTACGGCCAGCCATCGCGCCATTCAATGCGGGCGACGCCGGTCTCGCGACCCAGCGGACAGTAGCCGCGTCCGCCGGAGGCCAGCAGCGGCACGCCGGGCAGGCGCAGCGGGCGGCTGGTAAGGTAGGCCATATACCACTCCCCGGTGTGGGTTTGCAGCAGCGAGCCGTGGCCGCTCTTTTGCAGCGGGTTCTCCGGCAGGTGCCAGCTGGTCATCATCGTCACGTCCGGGTGAAGCTCGTACGGCCCGTCGATGGTTTTTGCACGCAGCACCACGACGGCGTGCTCGTAGCTGGTGCCGCCTTCGGCAACCATCAGGTAGTACCATCCCGCGTGCCGATAAAGATGCGCCCCTTCGGTGTAGCAGAGCGGCGTGCCGGTAAACAGCGTTTTGCGCTCGGGCGAGAGGGTGCCGGTCTGCGGGTCAAACTCCTGCATCACGATGGTGTTGTGCGGGTTGCTGTGATGGCGCGGCCCCCACGGGCGGTAGAGGTAGTATTTGCGGCCATCGTCGTCGTGGAACAGGGACGGATCGAACCCGCCGTTGCCCATCGGGATCGGCTCGCTCCATGGCCCCTCAATGGACGGCGCGGTGACGAGGAAGTTGCGGCCATTTTTCCACGGCGAATCGACAATCTTCACGTCGGTATAGAGCAGCCAGAATTTGCCGTCGGCGTAGCTCAGGCACGGCGCCCAGATACCGCCGGAGTCCGGGTTGCCCTTCATGTCCAGCATCGACACACGGTCCAGCGGCGTGCTGACCAGCGACCAGTTTTTCAGGTCGCGGGAGTGATAGATGCGCACGCCCGGGAACCACTCGAAGGTCGAGGTGGCGATGTAGTAGTCCTCGCCCTGGCGGCACAGGGACGGGTCCGGGTTGAAGCCGGTGAGTATCGGGTTAGTGATTTCCATGTTGCCTCCGGTTAATGGGATGCGGCTGTCGCGGCGTCGGGAATGGCCTCGCCCTGCGCCGCGCGGTGCTTGATCAGCTGCTGGCTGATGGCCTCCACGTGGGCGTCGGTGAGCTTATAAAACGACAGCATGATGAACATGCCCGCATAGAGCACCACGGGCACCACGCAGAACAGAATTTTGATGGTGGTGAGCACCTCGACCGGCTGCACGCTGCTGCTGGCGGAGTAGTTCACGTACGCCAGGATCCAGCCCACCACCGCCCCGCCAATCGCCAGGCCAATCTTCAGGCTGAACAGGTAGGTGGAGAACACCAGCCCGTCGAGGCGGCGACCGCTGCGGCTCTCCTCGTAATCCACCACGTCAGAGGCCATCAGCCACTGTAGCGGCGTGGTAGTGTTAAAGACGAACAGGAACAGGATGTTGAGGGCAAAAATGAGCGCGATGTGCTCCGCCGGGGTGACGAAAATCAGCAGGCTGATCAGCGAGTAGGCGACGATGATCCATTTAAAGGCGGTGACGCGGTCGAAGCGGCCCAGCAGACGAGACGAGCAGAGCGAGCCGAACATGGTGGCGAGGCTGCCGTAGAGTAAAAACTGCGTCGCCATCTCCGGGTGATCCATCACGTATTTCACGAAGTAGAGCGTCGCCCCGCCGCGCACCACGTTGGAGCAGGTCGCCATCATCTTGAACGCGCACATGATCCGCCACTGGCTGTTGCCCAGCAGCAGCTTAAGATCTTTCGCCACCGACGAGCCCGGCTGCACCTCAAAGGTGTAGCGCTCTTTGGTGGTGAAGAAGCAGACATAAAGCAGGACCACGCCGCTCAGACCCAGCACGCACATGGCGCCGAAATAGCCCACCTGCTCGTTCCCTTTGCCGATGATGCTGACCAGCGGCAACGCGATGCCGCTGATGGCGAGCGACCCCGCGGCGGCGAGGAAGAAACGCCAGGACTGAAGGGCATGACGCTCTTTCGGGTCGGCGGTGATCACCCCCGGCATGGCGCAGTAAGGGACGTTAACGAAGGTGTAGACCAGAGTCAGCAGAATATAGGTCACGCAGGCATAGATGATTTTGCCCTGCGCGGAGAAGTCCGGCGTGTAGAAGGTCAGCATGCAGACGATGCCGAACGGGATGGCGCCCCACAGCAGGAACGGGCGGAACTGGCCGTAGCGGGTGCGGGTGCGGTCTACCAGCAGCCCCATCAGCGGATCGGTCACGGCGTCGAGCACGCGGGAAACTAAAAACAGCGTCCCCATTATGCCCGCGGAGAGACCGAACACGTCGGTGTAGAAATAGGCCAGCAGGAACATCGTGGCCTGCCAGACGAAGCCGCAGGCGGTATCACCCAGCCCGTAGCCAATTTTGTCTTTCATGGTTAATTGCGTCATCAGAATTACACCCTTATGTAGTGTGCTGAATTACAACATTGTGTTACTGGAGTGTAATGAGCTGCTCAATTAACCAGCAATGGTCATATCTTATTTCTGAATTACGTTATTTCGCTTTTGTGACGCCAACGATATATCACAAGTCATTGTTTAAATTAGAAAATTAAAGACAAGCAGAAAACGTCCGCGGAATATTTTCCGCAGACGACTTTCTCTCAAAAAAAAATTAAAGGCCGAGTGCTTTTTTACCGGCGTTAATTACCTCAATGATTTTATCGGTGTCATAAATACAGCCTTTCCAGGCGCCGCCGCTCACGGACTGTAATGCCGCCCACAGCCGGGTATCGTCCGGCAAAAAGTCGTGAGCGTGCAGGTCCGGGTGCGTCTGCCGCCGCGCCAGCTCGCGCGCCCCCTCTTCCGGCGTAAGTGGGTTGTCCGCGGTACCGATGAAGTTCACGCTACCGGTCAGAGTCAGGCGGTCCACGGCAATCTCAATGATGTCGTTATCGCGCAGCTTACCAATCGGCCCTCCCGCCAGCGCCTCCGGCGATACGTGGCCGAAGCAGGCCCCCGTCGACACGCCCGAGAAGCGCGCATCGGTGATTAACGACACCGTCTTGCCCCACGAGATATGCTTCAGCGCGGAGGTAAGCTGGTAGGTCTCTTCCATACCGGTGCCGGACGGCCCGCCGCCGATCACCACCATGATATCGCCCTGCGCAATCTCTTCCCGCTTTATGGCCTTGATGGCCTGCGCTTCCGAGACAAACACCCGTACCCGGCCAGTGTGGCGGTAAACGCCATCTTCGCCCACCACCGACGGGTCGATCGCCGTGGCCTTGATCACCGATCCTTCCGGCGCGATGTTGCCCGTCGGGAAGCAGACCGTCGAGGTCAGCCCTTTCGCTTTTGCCTTCTCCGGCGGCAGGATCACGTCATCCGGCTCCACGCCGTCCTGCTCGCGCAGGCACTGGCGGAAGCGCTTACGGCGCTCGGACGTCTGCCACCAGTCGAGGTTCTCGCCCACCGTCTGGCCGGTGACGGTCATGGCGTCCAGATGCAGCAGGCCGAGATCGCGCAGGTGGAGCATCACCTCCGGCACGCCGCCCGCGAGGAAGGCGCGCACGGTCGGGTGATAGTCCGGGCCGTTGGGCAGCACGCTTACCAGGCGAGGCACCCTGCGGTTGACGCGCGTCCAGTGTTCAACGTCCGGGATCGTGCAGCCCGCCGCGTGGGCGATGGCCGGAATGTGCAGCAGTAAATTAGTGGAGCCGCCGAACGCCGCGTGGATCACCATCGCGTTTTCGATGGCTTTGTCGGTGAGGATATCGCGCGTGGTGATGCCGCGGTTATCCAGTTCACTGACCGCGCGCGCCGACTGGCGGGCGATCTCCAGCCACACCGCCTGCCCGGACGGCGCCAGCGCGGAGTGCGGCAGCGCCAGACCCAGCGCTTCCGCCACCACCTGCGAGGTGCCCGCCGTGCCGAGGAACTGACACCCGCCGCCCGGCGAGGCGCAGGCGCGACAGCCCAGCTCGGCGGCCTCCTGCAAGGAGAGCTCATGGTTGGCGAAGCGCGCGCCGATGGTCTGCACCTTGCCCGCGTCTTCCCCCACGGTGGGCGGCAGCGTCGCCCCGCCCGGCACCAGAATGGTCGGCAGATCGTGCATGGAAGCCAGCGCAATCATGGTGGCGGGCAGCCCTTTATCGCAGGTCGCCACGCCGATCACCGCCCGACGCGTCGGCAGGGAACGAATCAGACGGCGAAACACGATCGCCGCGTCGTTGCGGTACGGCAGGGAGTCGAACATGCCGTGCGTGCCCTGCGAGCGACCGTCGCACGGATCGCTGACGAAGGCGGCGAAAGGGATCCCGCCGTTGCGGGTGATCTCCTTCGCCGCCGCCTGCATCTGCATGCCGATCTCCCAGTGCCCGGTGTGGTAGCCCAGCGCGACCGGGCGTCCGTCTCCGGCGCGGATGCCGCCCTGGGTGCCGATGATCAGCACCTCTTTGCCGGTGAGCTTGTTGGCATCCCAGCCCATCCCGGCGTTCTGCGTCATACCGAACAGGTTGCCGCTGGGGGATTCCATCAGCATCTGCGGGGTCAGCGGCAGCGTGCCCTGCGGCCCCGCCGCGTGGGTGATCACCGCATAAAACGCATCGTCCTGTGGGGTGAAAATTTTCTCAATGGTCATCGTTATCGTCCGGCTCAGCAGAGTTTGAGCTGTTGTAACAGGGTTTTCAGCTGCGCCTTGCGCGGCTCGTCCAGCGGCGAGGCTGGCGGCAGGACGTGCGTAGAAATCGGACGACCGCAGAGCACGATCGCCTCTTTAATGACGTTCACAAACGGCGTATCCAGCTGATACATCTGCGGGATTTGCAGCAGGGTCTGATGATACTCAGCCGCTTTCGCCACGTCTTTATCCCGCCAGGCTTTCAGAAGATTCACCGACACCTGCGGTGCAAAGTTGCCACTGGCCGAAATCGCCCCGTCGCCGCCGAGCAGCAGGGTATTAAACAGATGATCGTCGTAGCCGCACAGCACCGTGAAATGAGGATGGGCGCCTTTAACGGTGTGGATCATGCTGCGCAGGTGAGCGACGGAGTCGATGGTGTCTTTGATGCCGACGATGTTACTGCGCGAGTCGGCGAGGGTTTTCACCAGCGCCGGGGTCAGATCCTGCCCGGTCAGCGCCGGGAAGTTATAGAGCATCACCGGCAGCGTGACGCTGTCGGCCACCTGCTCGAAATAGCGGATCAGGTTCGCTTCCGACACTTTCCAGTAGTAAGGGTTGATCACCACGATGCCGTCCGCGCCCGCCTGCTGCGCGTGCTGGCTGAGCTCAATGGTTTCCCGGGCGTTGGTGCCGCCGGTGCCGATCAGGACCGGCACACGACGATCGACATGATCGATCGCAAACCGGGCAATGGTTTTACGCTCTTCGGCGCTGAGCTGGGAGAACTCGCCGCCGCTGCCCAGGAAAAACAGGCCGTCGACGCCCGCAGCAATCAGATCGTCGATCAGCGCGGCGGTACCCGGTTTATCGAGCTGGCCATCGGCGGTAAAAATGGTGGAGACAGGGGGAATGATACCCGTGAACAACGCGGACTGCGGCATGAGATCTCCTTGTTGAAACATTTTGTTCTACATTATAGAACGGCGTTCATTAATTTAACGATAATACTATGACGCAGAAAAAGCGCAGGTAAATGGGAAGGGATGAGGGAGTGCGGGAAGTTTAAGCTGGATCACATTATGCGTGGGTGCGGTCTGGTGCCCTCACCCTAACCCTCTCCCAAGGGGAGAGGGAACTTTTACACCCTCTCCCCTTGGGAGAGGGCCGGGGTGAGGGGTTACTCTACCAGCATCTTCACCACAACCTTACGCACCTGCGCCGGCGCTCCCGCCGCGCACAGCGGCTTATGCACTTCGCCCGGCCAGAACACCACAAAATCCCCTTCGCTCAGCACCACGGTTTTCTCCTGCTCGCCTTCCGGCAGGAACGCGATGTCTTTGTCCGCCAGCCAGTCGGTGTCCGGCGTACCGTGCGGCAGGGTACTGAAGGTCATCCCTTCCTGACCTTTTAGCACAATCTGAATATCCAGATAGCGTGCATGGTATTCAGCGCGACGCTCGGCGAACGGCTGGGTCATGTCCTCCGAAACCAGATAAAACAGGCTGTTGCCATCGATGTCGTGCTTACCGGTCGGCGTTGCGTCGGTGACGTGGGCCTTAACGTGCTCAATGGCCTGGCGCAGCTCTTCTGGCAACCAGGACTGGAGATGATGAATATTGCCAATAATCATGATACAACCCTCATATTAAAACATTGTTTCATTTTCATGTTTTATACGAGAATTGCCTCTTCCATACCAGCCCTTTTTAGACAAGATTTGCGTCAGCGCATGTTTATCGGAAAATGTGTTAATCCATTGTTAATTGCACACAGGCATTTATGCAGTGGTTATGCATAACCTCATTTCATGCGCTTTGCACATAGGATCTAACTCACTGAATTTACAACGTAACTCACAAAACCTGTTGGCATATCACACTTTATCACTTCGGTTATTTCCTTTAAAAATCCATAATTATTTATTGATTTCTCTTAAGTGAAAAATAGTTAATTGTCATTATTGCATAGCTATTCCCGAGATTGAATTTTATTGTTTAAAATCAACAGTATAACCAAATATTTCAAAACATGTGATTCTACAAAATAATAACAAATTCAAATATTGCCACCCGTTCCTGCTTAGGTATTCATCCCTTAATAATATGAAATTAATCATTATCTGATACGAATCATGCAATTGAAAACAAACTCATCAATATCGGTTTTCGCGTGAGCAATGTCACAATAACCATTATTTAAGCGCCTACTATAAATGACGAAATCAATTGAGCTTAGCCGCCATGAAATTAAACATCTCACATGGCGCATGCCCTTTTTATTCTGAAAAAAAGTTAAAGGAATAATTATGGAAAAGCATTACGTCGGTTCTGAAATTGGTCAATTGCGTAGCGTTATGCTGCACCGTCCTAATTTAAGTCTGAAACGGTTAACCCCCTCAAACTGTCAGGAGCTGTTATTTGATGACGTGCTCTCGGTTGAACGGGCGGGTGAAGAGCATGACATCTTCGCAAACACGCTGCGCGAGCAGGGTGTGGAAGTCCTGCTGTTGACCGACCTTCTTACGCAAACGCTTGATATTGCGGAAGCAAAAGCCTGGCTTCTTGAAACACAAATCTCCGACTATCGCCTGGGGCCAACCTTTGCCGCCGACGTGCGCGGCTGGCTGGCGGATATGCCGCACCGCGAACTGGCGCGCAGATTAAGCGGCGGATTAACCTACGGTGAAATTCCGGCGGCCATTAAAAATATGGTGGTCGATACCCACACGGCGAATGATTTTATTATGAAGCCGCTGCCGAACCACTTATTTACCCGCGATACCTCCTGCTGGATATATAACGGCGTCTCCATTAATCCGATGGCGAAACCCGCCCGCCAGCGTGAAACCAATAACCTGCGGGCAATATATCGCTGGCACCCCGCATTTGCCGACGGCGAGTTTATTAAGTATTTCGGCGACGAGAATATTAATTACGACCACGCCACATTAGAAGGCGGCGACGTATTAGTGATTGGTCGCGGGGCGGTATTGATCGGCATGTCCGAGCGCACGACGCCGCAGGGCGTGGAGTTCCTCGCCAACAGCCTGTTTAAACATCGCCAGGCCGAGCGCGTGATTGCCGTTGAGCTGCCGAAACACCGCTCCTGCATGCACCTCGACACCGTGATGACCCACATCGACGTGGACACCTTCTCCGTTTACCCGGAAGTGGTGCGCAAGGACGCCCAGTGCTGGACGCTCACCCCGGACGGACGCGGCGGCCTGCTGCGCACCCAGGAAACCGACCTGCTGCACGCCATCGAGAAAGCCCTCGGCATTAACCACGTCCGCCTGATCACCACCGGCGGCGACGCCTTTGAAGCCGAACGCGAGCAGTGGAACGACGCTAACAACGTCCTGACCATCCGCCCGGGCGTGGTGATCGGCTACGAGCGCAACGTCTGGACCAACGAGAAGTACGACAAAGCGGGCATCACCGTGCTGCCGATCCCGGGCGACGAGCTGGGACGCGGTCGCGGCGGCGCGCGCTGCATGAGCTGCCCACTGGAACGCGACGGAATTTAAAGGAGCCATCATGGAACGAAAACCCACTCTGGTTGTGGCCCTTGGCGGCAACGCGCTGCTCAAGCGCGGCGAGCCGCTTGAAGCGGACATCCAGCGCCAGAACATTGAGCAGGCCGCCCGCACCATCGCCGGCTTAACGGAACAGTGGCGCGTGGTGCTGGTGCACGGCAACGGCCCGCAGGTCGGACTGCTGG
This sequence comes from Enterobacter sp. BIDMC 27, assembly GCF_000534415.1. Lineage (NCBI taxonomy): Bacteria > Pseudomonadati > Pseudomonadota > Gammaproteobacteria > Enterobacterales > Enterobacteriaceae > Enterobacter > Enterobacter sp. BIDMC 27. The sequence continues at coordinate 1,412,088 of NZ_KI973178.1, read as the reverse complement.
CGCTGCAAAACAGCGCCTACGACAAAGTCACTCCCTACCCGCTGGACGTTCTTGGCGCCGAAAGCCAGGGAATGATCGGCTACATGCTCCAGCAGGCGCTGAAAAACAATCTGCCCCAGCGCGAGGTCAGCGTCCTGCTCACGCAGGTGGAAGTGGACGCCGCCGACCCGGCGTTCAGCAACCCGACCAAGTACATCGGCCCGGTCTACAGCGAAGCCCAGGCTAAAGCGCTGGCCGCGGAAAAAGGCTGGGTGTTTAAGGCCGACGGCAGCTACTTCCGCCGTGTGGTGCCGTCGCCGCAGCCGAAGCGCATCGTCGAGAGTGACGCCATCACGGGGCTGATTCAGCGCGACCACCTGGTGATCTGCAACGGCGGCGGTGGCGTGCCGGTAGTGGAAAACGCCAACGGCTATCGCGGGATCGAGGCGGTGATCGACAAAGACCTCTCCGCCGCCCTGCTGGCGCGCCAGATCGAGGCCGATGCCCTGCTGATCCTCACCGATGCCGACGCGGTGTACCTCGACTGGGGCAAGCCAACCCAGCGCCCGCTGGCGCAGGTGACGCCGGAGCTGCTCAGAGGCATGCAGTTCGACGCCGGATCGATGGGGCCGAAAGTGGCCGCCTGCCGCGAGTTTGTTGAGGCCTGCAACGGCATTGCCGGGATCGGCGCGCTGAATGACGGCGCGGAGATCCTGGCGGGCGAGAAAGGCACGTTGATTCGTAACTGAGTCGTTTTCCCCTCACCCTAACCCTCTCCCAAAGGGAGAGGGAATGTACGCCCCCTCTCCCAGCGGGAGAGGGCCGGGGTGAGGGCATCAGACAGCACAAATTTTAAAAAGGATTTCCCCATGACCATTAACCTGAAAAACCGCAACTTCCTGAAACTGCTGGACTACACCCCGGCGGAGATCCAGTACCTGATCGATCTCGCCATCGAGCTGAAGGCCGCCAAAAAAGCCGGACGCGAAAAACAAACCCTGGTCGGGAAAAACATCGCCCTGATCTTTGAAAAAACCTCCACCCGCACCCGCTGCGCCTTCGAAGTGGGTGCGTTCGACCAGGGCGCGCAGGTCACCTACCTCGGCCCAAGCGGTTCGCAGATTGGCCACAAAGAGTCGATGAAGGACACCGCGCGCGTGCTGGGCCGCATGTATGACGGCATCGAGTATCGCGGCTACGGCCAGGCCATCGTTGAAGAGCTGGGCGAGTACGCGGGCGTGCCGGTGTGGAACGGCCTGACCGACGAGTTCCACCCCACCCAAATTCTGGCGGATCTGATGACCATGCTGGAGCACTCTCCGGGCAAAACCCTGCCGGAGCTGAGCTTTGCTTATCTCGGCGACGCGCGGAACAACATGGGCAATTCGCTGATGGTCGGTGCGGCCAAAATGGGGATGGATATCCGCCTCGTCGCGCCGAAATCCTTCTGGCCGGAGGCGGGCCTGGTTGAGCAGTGCCGTGCCATCGCCAAAGAGACTGGCGCACGCATCACCCTCACCGACGACGTGGAGGAAGGCGTGCAGGGCACCGATTTCCTCTACACCGACGTGTGGGTCTCCATGGGCGAGCCGAAGGAAGCCTGGGCCGAGCGCGTCAGCCTGATGAAGCCTTATCAGATTAACGCGGACGTGATGAAGGCCACCGGTAACCCGAACGTCAAGTTCATGCACTGCCTGCCAGCGTTCCACAACGAGCACACCAAAGTGGGCCGCGAAATCGAAATGGCGTACGGCCTGAAGGGGCTGGAAGTGACGGAAGAGGTCTTCGAATCACCGAACTCCATCGTCTTCGACGAAGCAGAGAACCGCATGCACACCATTAAAGCGGTCATGGTGGCGACACTCGGCGACTAATCACCGCCCGGCGCGCCGCGGGGTGCGCCGGGTTCAGGAGAACATCATGGGCAAGTTCAAGTTTCCCTCCGCTTACACCATTCTCTTTTTTCTGATTGCCGTGGTTGCCGTGCTGACGTGGATTGTTCCGGCCGGGCAGTACCATATGGCAATGAACGAGGCGCTCGGTAAAGAAGTGCCGGTTGCTGGCACCTACGCGCACGTGGCAGCGCACCCGCAGGGGCTGGTTTCGGTGCTGATGGCGCCGATTGCCGGGCTGTACGATCCGGAGTCCGGCCAGGCCGGGGCCATCGACGTGGCGCTGTTTATTCTGATCATCGGGGGATTCCTCGGGATCGTCACTAAAACCGGGGCGATAGACGCCGGGATCGAGCGCGTCACCACCCGACTACGCGGCCGCGAAGAGTGGATGATCCCGATCCTGATGGCGCTGTTTGCCGCAGGCGGCACGATTTACGGCATGGCAGAAGAGTCGCTGCCCTTCTATACCTTACTGGTGCCGGTGATGCTGGCGGCGCGGTTCGATCCGGTGGTTGCTGCGTCCACCGTGCTGCTCGGCGCGGGGATCGGCACCCTCGGCTCCACCATCAACCCGTTCGCCACGGTGATCGCCGCCAACGCCGCCGGGATCCCCTTCACCAACGGCATCATGTTGCGCATCGCGCTGCTGGTGATCGGCTGGATCATCTGCGTGGCGTGGGTAATGCGCTATGCCCGCAAGGTGCGCAAGGATCCGTCGCTGTCGATCGTGGCGGATAAGCAGGAAGAGAACCGCGCCCACTTCCTCGGCAACAAGGGCGAGCAGTCGCTGGAGTTTACCCCGGTGCGCAAACTCATCCTGGTGATCTTCGCCCTCGCCTTCGCGGTGATGATCTACGGCGTGGCGGTGCTGGGCTGGTGGATGGCGGAGATCTCGGCGGTGTTCCTCGCCAGCGCGATTATCGTCGGGCTGATCGCCCGCATGAGCGAAGAGGAGCTGACCTCAACCTTTATCAACGGCGCGCGAGATTTGCTGGGCGTCGCGCTGATTATCGGCATCGCGCGCGGTATCGTAGTGATCATGGATAAGGGCATGATTACCCACACCATTTTGCACAGCGCCGAGGGAATGGTCACCGGATTGTCGACGGTGGCGTTCATCAACGTGATGTACTGGCTGGAAGTGGTGCTGTCGTTTCTTGTGCCTTCTTCGTCCGGCCTGGCCGTTCTGACGATGCCGATCATGGCGCCCCTTGCCGATTTCGCTAACGTCAACCGCGACCTGGTGGTTACGGCTTACCAGTCGGCGTCCGGCATCGTTAACCTGATCACTCCCACCTCTGCCGTCGTGATGGGCGGGCTGGCTATCGCCCGCGTGCCCTACGTGCGCTATCTGAAATGGGTCGCGCCGCTGCTGGGGATTTTAACGGTGGTGATTATGGTGGCGTTAAGCCTGGGCGCCCTGTTGTAATTTGCCGGATGGCGCTGCGCTTATCCGGCCTACGGATCGGTGCAGTGCCACCGGTTATTTCGGGAACTGATATGGGAACTATGATGGATTACGAAGAGTACTCTCCCAAAGAGCAACTACAGCTAACGGTCTGCCAGCGTCTGATCGCGGAAAAGAGCTATCTCTCCCAGGAGGAGATCCGCCGCGACTTACAGGAGCGGGGTTTTGAGACCATCAGCCAGTCCACCGTTTCACGTCTGCTCAAGTTGCTCGGTGTCATAAAAATTCGCAATGCCAAAGGGCTAAAGATTTATTCGCTGAATCCCCAGCTGCGCCCGGCCCCCGACGCGGCACGTACCGTCTCTGAAATGGTGGTGAGCGTGGAGCACAACAGCGAATTTATCCTTATCCATACCGTCGCCGGATATGGCCGCGCGGTGGCGCGTATTCTGGATTATCACCAGTTACCGGAAATTTTAGGCGTGGTGGCCGGAAGCAGTATCGTCTGGGTCGCCCCCCGCGTGGTGAAGCGCACCGCACTGGTGCATAAGCAAATTAATTATTTACTCAGAACGCATTAATATTCATAAAGAACCGTTTGCATTGAGTAAAGCGTGCATTAAATCGCTTGATCCCAAAAGCGAGCTGCGTATAATGCCCGACAATTTGCCGGGAGGAAGCATGGTCAAGCGTGTACGACATATCGTCTTACCGCGTCTGAAATCAGACGCTGGCCTGCCGTTTTTCTTCCCGTTGCTAAACCTATTCCCAGAGCCCCTCATTTGAGGGGCTTTTTTTTGCCCGGCGTCAGGAGATAAACATGAATCCGCTTTATCAAAAACACATCATTTCCATAAACGACCTCAGCCGCGAAGAGCTGGAACTGGTTCTGGAAACCGCGGCAAAACTGAAGGCCAATCCGCAACCGGAGCTGCTGAAGCACAAGGTGATTGCGAGCTGCTTCTTCGAAGCCTCGACCCGCACGCGTCTCTCCTTCGAAACCTCCATGCACCGCCTGGGCGCGAGCGTGGTGGGCTTCTCGGACAGCAGCAACACGTCGCTGGGCAAAAAAGGCGAGACCCTGGCGGATACCATTTCAGTGATTAGCACCTACGTTGACGCGATTGTGATGCGCCACCCGCAGGAGGGCGCGGCGCGTCTGGCGACCGAATTTTCCGGCGGCATTCCGGTACTGAATGCCGGTGACGGCGCTAACCAGCATCCGACGCAGACCCTGCTGGATCTGTTCACCATTCAGGAGACGCAGGGCACGCTTGAGAACCTGAACATCGCCATGGTCGGCGACCTGAAATATGGCCGCACCGTCCACTCGCTGACCCAGGCGCTGGCGAAATTTAACGGCAACCGCTTCTTCTTCATCGCCCCGGACGCGCTGGCGATGCCGCAGTACATTCTCGATATGCTGGACGAAAAAGGCATCGCGTGGAGCCTGCACGCCAGCATCGAAGAGGTGATGGGCAACGTGGATATTCTCTACATGACCCGCGTGCAGAAAGAGCGTCTTGACCCATCCGAGTACGCCAACGTGAAGGCGCAGTTCGTGCTGCGCGCCAGCGACCTCGAGGGCGCGCGCGACAACATGAAGGTGCTGCACCCGCTGCCGCGCATCGATGAGATCACCACAGACGTGGATAAAACGCCGCACGCCTGGTACTTCCAGCAGGCCGGAAACGGCATCTTCGCCCGCCAGGCGTTACTGGCACTGGTTCTGAATCGCGAATTAGCTCTGTAAGGGGAGACGACCATGACACACGATAACAAACTCCAGGTTGAAGCCATCAAGCGTGGCACCGTGATTGACCACATCCCTGCGCAGGTGGGCTTTAAGCTGCTGACGCTGTTCAAACTGACTGAAACCGACCAGCGCATCACCATCGGCCTGAACCTGCCGTCGGGCGAAATGGGCCGTAAAGACCTGATCAAGATCGAGAACACTTTCCTGACCGACGAGCAGGTCAACCAGCTGTCTCTGTACGCGCCGGACGCCACGGTTAACCGCATCGACGATTACGACGTGGTGGGCAAATCCCGCCCAAGCCTGCCGGATCGCATCGAAAGCGTGCTGGTCTGCCCGAACAGCAACTGCATCAGTCATGCTGAGCCGGTTTCCTCCAGTTTCTCAGTGAAAAAACGCGCCAATGACATTGCACTCAAATGCAAATACTGCGAAAAAGAGTTTTCTCATTATGTGGTGCTGGCCAACTAATTGAGGTTGGTAATGAAATCCCGGCTGTTATAATGGCCGGGAACATTCTTAACGCTGTAATTCTGGAGAAAAAATGAGCAAAGTACTCGCGACGGAAAATGCACCAGCGGCTATCGGCCCATACGTTCAGGGCGTTGATCTGGGCAGCATGATCATCACTTCTGGTCAGATCCCGGTGAACCCAAAAACCGGTGAAGTGCCAGCCGACGTAGCGGCGCAGGCGCGTCAGTCGCTGGAAAACGTGCAGGCGATCGTCGAATCTGCCGGCCTGAAAGTGGGCGATATCGTCAAAACCACCGTGTTCGTGAAAGATCTGAACGATTTCGCCACCGTTAACGCCACTTATGAAGCGTTCTTCACCGAGCACAACGCCACCTTCCCGGCGCGCTCCTGTGTGGAAGTGGCGCGTCTGCCAAAAGACGTAAAAATTGAAATTGAAGCGATTGCCGTACGTCGCTAATTTATTTCAATAAAGAGAAGGCAGCTCAGGCTGCCTTTTTTTATTGCGACCATTTTTACTCTCTCCAGGCAATGACGCATCCCCCACTCCATTAATAGACTGACGCTGCCTTGTTATATTCTAATTAATGGATGAAGAATGAAACTCTCTAAGATCGCGCTGGCGGTTACCACATTAACGGTTGCGTCTTCCGCACTTGCACACGGATATATAGAATCCCCCGCCAGCCGCGCTTATATGTGTAAGCTCGGCCAGAATATTGACTGTGGCTCTGTACAATATGAACCGCAGAGCGTAGAAAGGACCTCCGGCTTCCCGACGGGCGCAATGCCGCCTGACGGCCAGCTTGCCAGCGCCGGTATTGCCAGCTACTCCCAGCTTGATAAGCAGAGCCTGAACGCCTGGACTAAAAGCCCCATGACGGCAGGCCCGCATGAATTTGTCTGGCACCATACCGCGCCGCATAAAACCACCAACTGGCGTTATTACATTACCAAACAAAACTGGGACCCCAATAAACCGCTGACCCGTGACCAGTTCGAATTAACGCCGTTCTGTACTATTAACGGGAATGGTCAGGCACCGTCCATGACAAAATCCATGACCTGTAATGTCCCGGAACGTACGGGCTACCAGGTTATTTATGGCGTGTGGGAAATTGCGGATACCACAAACAGTTTCTATCAGGCCATTGACGTTGATTTCGGTAACGGCGGCAACGTCACGCCGGACGATACCCCAGCGGTAATATCCCAGTGGAGTAAAACCCTGAGCGGACAGATTGCCGGGAATAACCTGAACGTGGGCGATAAAGTGATTGCACGCTTCTTCGACGCCAACGGGGAAGTTGCCGCCCTGCGTACTGAAATGACCATCGGCTCTTCAGAACAAGGCGACGCTAACCAGTGGTCCTACGATCTGGCGCAGAAGATCAACACCGCTCATAGCGATGTCCGCGTCGGTGTGAAAGATGAAGCCGGTGAAATTAGTCCGGTTCACGGCGCCAACAGCGTATTCGTGAAAGACGGCAGCACGCTGAAATCCGTTGCCATCTCTTATGAAGAGCAAAAAGCGCAGGTGAGCGAGACCATCGCCGTTTCCGATCTGCAATACAGCAAAATCGAACATGGCAATGTGATTGTGACCTTCCATGTGAACACGCAGGGTGACGTTAATTTTGAAGCGCACGTGATGAACCACCACGGTGCCGAAAAAGGTTACCTGAAGCAGGATATGAATAACGTCAATCAAAACGTGACCATGACGCTGACTGACGTCACGGCGGGCCACCATATGCTGAAATACTACGCCACCAACAAAGACGGCACCCTGTTCGCGCAGGACGTGCTACACCTGATGCTGGAAAGCGACGCGGCGGACAGCAGCGGCCCGCATGACTTTATCTTCCCGGACAGCATTGCCTCCTACAAAGCGGGCACCGTGGTGTTACAGCCTAAAAACGGTAAGACCTACGAGTGTAAACCGTTCCCGTATAGCGGCTACTGCGTGCAGTACAGTCCAACCGCAAACCAGTTTGAGCCGGGCGTGGGCGCGCACTGGAAAGAGGCGTGGGTGCTGAAGAACTGAGTGGTCTGATTCCCTCACCCTAACCCTCTCCCACAGGGAGAGGGAACCGATCGAGCCCCTCGCCCCTATGGGGAGAGGGGTTGGGGTGAGGGGATATTTGTTACTGATTCCGCGTCGCCCTAAGCAGCGTCTCCAACGGGTACACCGCCGCAATCACCACCTCGTCCTGGATCGTCGCCGCGTTATCCAGTTCGCTCTGGATCGACGCGATCTCGTTGTCGTCCAGCGTGCCCTGGCGCGCCACCAGATCCGTCAGCCTCAGGCCAATCGAGGCCAGCTTATCCACCTCCTGAATCACCGGCTTGATCGCCTTCAGCTGATAGCTGTTTTCGCTTAGCGCCAGCGCATCGCTGGTGTTGTTCTGCCAGCGGTTAAAGACGTGGCGCAGCGCGTCGGCGCTTTCCGTGTCCTCCGCGTCGCTCACCAGACGGTCCGCCCATTTATTCATCTGACGCACGGTGGCGCTTTCCGCGTTTAGCGCGTCAGCGAGCCGGTTGAGCGGCTCAAACTGATGATAGTTTCCGGCCTGGAACTTAAGATGCTGGCGGGTGTAATACTGCGCCGGTTCAAGCGCCTGGGCGAGAATTTGCAGCGGCAGGGTATCCGCATTGTTGGCGAGGCGCGTGAACTGCACCTGCTGCTGGGTATGCTGCTGTAGTCCAGCCGACACCGTCGACCAGCTGTCCATCGCCTGGAGCCGGGTATACATGTTGTCGATGTCGTTGACGTCCTTCGCCGACCATAGCCGCTCCGCCACCGCAAAGGCGCGCGGCCACAGACGGATATCAAGCACCGGCGCGACCACGTTTTCCGCCCACAGCGCGGCTTCGCCGCCGAGCAGATTGGCCTCGTTCGCCGGGTCCGGCACCACCGGCGGTATGCCTTTTGGCACCGCGTCCAGACGTGTGCCGTCGATCGGGTAGCGGGCGTTACCCACCAGGAAATAACCGCTGAGCTTATCGTTCTCAACGGAAACGACCGGACGCGTTTCACCCATCCAGGTATCAACGGTAAACGTTACCTGGTTGTCGTCCCGCCACTGAATGTTCTCCACCGCCCGACGCGATTTCCCGGCAAAATCAATAAATCCACGCCACCCGGCATCGCCTTTCACCAGCGTAAAGCTGCCTTCCACCGGCTTGCCTTTCAGACGCGGCATGGAGAAAGCCCAGCTCTGGACGCTGTCGGTGTCCGCTATCACATCCACGCCGTTCAGCCCCTGCGGCACAATTTCATTGCGGTAGTGGTAGGCGGTGGATTGAGGCTGATCGAGGTAGAAACCGGTTGAGAGAATACCCTTATAGCCGTTCTGCGCCACCTGCCCCAGCGCGTCCTGTCCCTGCCAGGACTGGATCAGAATGCTTTTCGGCAGATCGGGATGGTAGATCTCATCCCAGCCAACCATCTGCCGGTGGTGCTTCTCAAGGATCGTCTCCAGCTTGCGGTTGAAATACGCCTGCAACGCGTGGCTGTCCGCCAGTTTGTTGTCGCGCATAAACGTCTGGATCGTAGCGTTCGCTTTCCACTGGCTGTCGTCAACCTCATCGCCGCCAATATGCAGATACGGATCCGGGAAGATCGCCGCCAGTTCGCTGACCATCGCGTCGGCAAAGGTATAAGTTGCCTCTTTGGTTGGATCCAGCACCGGCTTCAGCACGCCCCAGTGGCGCTCCATGGCGTACGGCCCCGGCGCGCTCATCAGCTCCGGGTAGGCGACGGCAATCGCCGAGGCGTGGCCCGGCATATCAATTTCCGGCACCACGCGTATGCCGCGCTCGGCAGCGTAACGCACAATCTCGCGCATCTGCTCCGGGGTGTAGAACAGCCCATCGCTGGCAAGCTGGGTTAATTTTGGATAACGTTTCGAGGTAAAGCGCCAGCCCTGATCGTCCGTCAAATGCCAGTGCAGGACGTTGAGTTTGGCCGCGGCCATGCCGTCGATCTGGCGTTTAATATCCGGAATCGGGAGGAAGTGGCGCGCCGAATCGAGCAGCAGCCCGCGCCACGGGAAGCGCGGCGAATCTTCAATGGTCACCCACGGGATCGAGGTGTTTTCGGCGCCGTTCTGCATCAGCTGAAGCAAGGTTTCCATGGCGCGCAGCGCGCCGAAGCGGGTGTTGGCAGAGATATTTACGCCGTTGGCGTCCACCGTGAGTTTATAGCTCTCATCGCTGTCCGGCAGCGGCTGCGGCTTCACCTTTTTGGCGATGGCGATGCGGATGGTCGGCTTGTCAGGTTTTTCGGCCTGCGGCTGTAGCGTCCAGCCGGTTTGCAGCGCAATGCGCTGGCGCAGGCGGTTGACCGCATCCCCCAGATCGTCGCCGCTGACGCTCACAGAGAGTTGATTGTTAAGCACCAGCGCGCCCTGAGTGGTCGGACGTTCAACCTTCGCAGGCCAGGGCATTAAGGGAAGGTCACCTGCCGGGGCGGCAAAGGCGGAGGCGCCGAGCATGAGCCCGGCGGTTAAGAGGCTGTACCGTAACATGAATGTTCCTTATCTGACGGGCCAAATACAGGCAAAACATTCTGTTAACATGCGCTCAAATTGTCGTCAAGCGAATGCGCCGACAGAGATCACAGGTTGTTGAATTTGGGAGGAAAGCTATTGCCCGGTGGCGCTGCGCTTACCGGGCCTACGTTTCGGGAGTAGGCCGGGTAAGGCGAAGCCGCCACCCGGCAAACATAATTTACTGCCACCCATACCGACGGCTATAGAACCCTTTCACCATCTGCGTCAGCACCATGTAACCCGCGAGGATCGCCACCAGCCACGGGAAGTAGCTCAGCGGCAGCGCCTGAAGTTGCAGGTAACTTGCCAGCGGCGAGAACGGCAGCGCGATCCCGAGCGCCATCACAATGCCCGTCATCACAATCAGCGGCCACGCGGCACGGCTCTGGATAAACGGAATGCGGCGGGTGCGGATCATGTGCACAATCAGCGTCTGCGACAGCAGTCCCACCACGAACCAGCCGGACTGGAACAGCGTCTGGTGTTCCGGCGTGTTGGCGTGGAACACAAACCACATCAGGCAGAAGGTCAGAATGTCAAAGATGGAGCTGATCGGCCCAAAGAACAGCATAAAGCGCCCCAGATCGGCGGGGTTCCAGCGCTGCGGCTTCTGGATCTGCTCGTCGTCCACGTTATCAAACGGGATCGCCACCAGCACGCTGAAGACGTTGCCGAAGTTGGAGCTGGCGGTCATTTTGATGTATTTGAGCATATTGGCGAAGGTGCGACGCCCTTCGATGACGCCCTCCTCCAGCACCATCAGGCTCTTTTCCAGCAGAATGATATCCGCCGCTTCGCGGGCAATATCCACCGCGCCGTCCACGGAGATACCGATATCCGCCGCACGCAGGGCTGGCGCATCATTGATGCCGTCGCCCATAAAGCCCACTACGTGCCCTTCGCGACGCAGCAGAGTGACGATGCGCTCTTTATGCATCGGCGTCAGGCGGGCAAACAGCGTGGTGCGTTGGGCAAGCTCGGCCAGCTCATCGTCGGACAGGTGCTCAATGTCGCTCCCCACGACGACGTCGCCCGCGTCCAGGCCGACTTCGTGGCACACTTTGGCCGCCACCAGCTCGCTGTCGCCGGTGAGGATTTTGACGGTGATACCGCTCGCTTTCAGCGCTTTTAGCGCCGGCGCGGTGGTCTCTTTCGGCGGATCGAGGAATGCGATGTAACCTTCGAGGATCAAATCGGATTCATCGATACGCTGGTAGTCACCTTCCCGCGCAGGCAGGAACTTGCTGGCTACTGCCACCACGCGCAGCCCCTGACGGTTCAGGTTATCGGTGACGCGTTTGATGCGGCGCAGCATGGTCTCATCCAGCGGCACGATCTCGCCGTTATGGCGCACCTGCGTGGAAACATTCAGGATCTCCTGCAATGCCCCTTTGCAGATCAGCTGATGTACGTCCGCCTGCTCGCTGACCACCACCGACATGCGGCGGCGCTCGAAGTCGAACGGGATTTCGTCCACCTTCTGCCAGCGACCGGAGAGCGTGCGGGCAGACTCCTCGTCCACCCCTTCCAGCACCGCCACGTCGAGCAGGTTTTTCAGTCCGGTCTGATAGTGGCTGTTCAGCCAGGCGCTGTGGAGCACGCGCTCGCTGGTTTTTCCGGCGATGTCGGTGTGGTTCTCCAGCACGATTTTGTCCTGCGTCAGGGTGCCGGTTTTATCGGTGCAAAGGATGTCCATCGCGCCAAAGTTCTGGATGGCGTCGAGGTGTTTAACGATCACCTTTTGTTTAGAGAGTTTGACCGCCCCGCGCGCCAGCGTGGACGTGACAATCATCGGCAGCATTTCCGGCGTTAAGCCAACGGCCACGGAGAGCGCGAACAGCGCCGCTTCCCACCAGTCGCCTTTGGTGTAGCCGTTGATCAGCAGGACAATCGGCGTCATGACCATCATAAAGCGGATCAGCAGCATGCTGACGCGGCCAATGCCTTTCTGGAACGCATTCGGCTCGCTCTCCTGCTCGCTGACGCGTCCGGCAAGCTGTCCAAACCAGGTATTGCCGCCGGTGGCGGTGACAATCGCCTGCGCGGTGCCGCTAACCACCGTGGTGCCCATAAAGCACAGGGTGTCGCACTCCAGCGGGTTCATCTGCTGCGGATCGCGGGTCCGCGCTACCTTCTCTACGGGCAGGGACTCACCGGTGAGTGACGCCTGCGCGACGAACAGATCCCGCGCCTGGATGACGCGTAAATCCGCCGGGATCATGTCCCCCGCCGCCAGCTTCACCAGATCGCCCGGCACCAGCTGGTCAATGGGAAGCTCAATCCAGGCGTTTTCGCCGAGGTCGTTAATCACGCGCGACACGGTGGCGGTGTTGCTGACCATCGCTTTCAGGGCGTCCGCCGCTTTGGTGGAGCGCGCTTCCTGAATAAAGTTCAGCAGCGTGGAGATCCCCACCATCAGGGCAATCACGCCTGCGGCAAACAGATCTTCAGTGGCGTAAGAGATAATCCCGAGCACCGTCAACAGCAGGTTGAACGGATTGCGGTAGCAGAGCCACAGGTGGACCCACCAGGGAGAGGGTTTCTGCGCCGGGATCTGGTTATCGCCATGTTCCGCGCGGATTTTTGACACTTCTTGCGCGTTCAGCCCTTCCGGGTGGCCGCCAAAGGCGCGCCAGACTTCGTTTTCATCCATCGCCGCCACGTTCAGGCAGCGCTCGGTCAGGGAAGCGGGGATTGCCGCTCCCGCCATGGTGTTGGCATTTGGCAGCGGATCGCGCGCAATCAGGCGATGTGGCAGGTGACGGCTCAGCAGCGCTTGCAGCTGCCGGGTGATATTCTTCAGCATAGTCATTCCCCCGCATCCGCAAAGGCGGACGCAGTTTTCCCGCAGGCGTGGCAAAGCCGTACCTGTCAGGCACTTAATTTATCAAGCAGGAACGTATGAACGTTGCTGCCTCACGCCGGTGAGACAGCAAAAGGCTGGCTTACCGGAAAGAAGGTTTTCTCCTGGTCAGGAGAGGTGTGGGATCGGGATCCATGTGGCCTCCGGTAAGTAAAAAGTTGGGTATCGGCACGCAGTATAGTGATTTATCCATACCGTTTGTGACTAATCGGGCGGTATTATAACGCCCTGCAAATAAACCGAACGTAAACCAGACTTTGCCCATAGCGAATTCGCAGGATAGCATTAGGCTCAATTGATTATTTTATCGTTGTTACAGGGAATACAGCATGCAGAACCGCCTTACGATTAAAGATATCGCGCGTTTAAGCGGCGTGGGGAAATCGACTGTCTCACGCGTGCTGAACAACGAAAGCGGTGTCAGCGAGCGCACACGCGAGCGCGTCGAGGCGGTGATGAATCAGCACGGTTTTTCCCCTTCCCGCTCCGCGCGCGCCATGCGCGGGCAGAGCGATAAAGTGGTCGCCATTATTGTCTCGCGTCTGGATTCCCTCTCCGAAAACCTCGCCGTACAGACTATGCTGCCCGCGTTCTACGAGCAGGGCTACGATCCGATCATGATGGAGAGCAAGTTCTCCGCGCAAATGGTGGAGGAGCATCTCGGCATGCTTCAGCGCCGTAATATTGATGGCGTGGTGCTGTTTGGATTTACTGGCCTTAAGGAGGACGTGCTCAAACCCTGGCAGCCGTCACTGGTGCTGCTGGCGCGCGACGCCAGCGGGTTTGCCTCTGTCTGTTACGATGACGAAGGGGCGATCGTGATCCTGATGCAGCGCCTGTATGAACAGGGCCATCGGCATATCAGCTATCTCGGCGTGCCCCATGCCGACATCACCACCGGCAAGCGTCGCCATGAAGCGTACCTGGCGTTTTGTAAAAAACACAATCTCCCCGCCGTGGCCGCGCTGCCAGGTCTGGGTATGAAACAGGGATATGAACAGGTCGCCAGCGTGCTGACGCCACAAACCACCGCCCTGGTGTGCGCCACGGATACTCTGGCATTAGGTGCGAGCAAATATTTGCAGGAGCAGCGCATCGGGGAGCTGCAATTAGCGAGCGTGGGAAGCACGCCGCTGATGAAGTTCTTACACCCGGAGATTATCAGCGTTGATCCGGGTTATGCCGAGTCTGGGCGACAGGCGGCCGCGCAGCTGATCGAGCAGATTACCGGGCGTACCGAACCCCGTCAGATCGTTATTCCTGCCCATCTCTCATAATTCTTTTGAATAGATTATTGTGATCTTCGCCCGATTTCGGGAACGTTCCCATTTTCGCCATCACGTTGAAGGAGTAGGCTTGCGCACAGGTCATAACCCCTATCACCATCTGTCATGAGGTTTCATGATGAGTAAAGTCAAACAAACAGATATCGATCAGCTGATCGTCCTGGTCGGCGGACGCGATAACATCGCCACCGTCAGCCATTGCATTACCCGCCTGCGCTTCGTGCTGAACGATCCGGCCAAAGCCAACCCGAAGGCCATTGAAGAGCTTTCCATGGTTAAAGGCTGCTTCACCAACGCCGGGCAGTTTCAGGTGGTGATTGGTACCGAAGTGGGCGATTACTATCAGGCTCTGCTGGCGACTACCGGGCACTCTTCCGCCGATAAAGAGCAGGCGAAGAAGGCCGCGCGCCAGAATATGAAATGGCATGAGCAGCTGATTTCCCATTTTGCGGAGATCTTCTTCCCGCTGCTGCCAGCGCTGATCAGCGGGGGCTTAATTCTGGGCTTCCGTAACGTCATCGGCGATGTGCCAATGAGCGACGGCAAAACCCTGGCGCAGATGTACCCGGCGCTGCAAAGCATCTATGACTTCCTGTGGTTGATTGGCGAAGCGATCTTCTTCTATCTGCCGGTCGGGATCTGCTGGTCCGCGGTGCGCAAGATGGGCGGCACGCCAATTCTCGGTATCGTGCTCGGCGTGACGCTGGTCTCTCCGCAGTTAATGAACGCTTACTTACTTGGTCAGCAAACGCCAGAGGTGTGGAACTTTGGCCTGTTTACCATCGCCAAAGTGGGCTATCAGGCGCAGGTGATCCCGGCATTGCTGGCGGGCCTGGCGCTGGGCTTCATTGAGACGCGCCTGAAGCGCATCGTGCCGGATTACCTCTATCTGGTGGTGGTCCCGGTCTGCTCGCTGATCCTGGCGGTGTTCCTGGCGCACGCCTTTATCGGTCCGTTTGGCCGCATGATTGGCGACGGCGTGGCCTTCGCGGTCCGTCACCTGATGACCGGCAGCTTCGCGCCAATCGGTGCCGCGCTGTTTGGCTTCCTCTACGCTCCGCTGGTGATCACCGGCGTGCACCAGACCACGCTGGCGATTGATATGCAGATGATCCAGAGCCTCGGCGGTACGCCTGTCTGGCCGATCATCGCCCTGTCTAACATTGCGCAGGCCTCGGCGGTAACCGGCATCATCATCGTCAGCCGTAAGCACAACGAGCGAGAGATCTCCGTTCCGGCTGCCATCTCCGCTTACCTCGGCGTCACTGAACCGGCGATGTACGGTATCAACCTGAAATACCGCTTCCCGATGCTCTGCGCGATGATCGGCTCCGGTCTGGCGGGCTTGCTGTGCGGCCTGAACAGCGTGATGGCGAACGGGATTGGCGTCGGCGGCCTGCCGGGTATCCTCTCCATTCAGCCCGCGTTCTGGCAGGTATTTGCGCTGGCGATGGCGGTGGCGATTATCATCCCAATGGCGCTGACTACTGTGGTTTACCAGCGTAAGTTCCGTCAGGGCACGTTGCAGATTGTTTAATTCTCTCTTTCGGGGCGCAGTTGCGCCCCTTCGCATTTGCAGGAACGTACTATGAATACCCTTCCTCACTGGTGGCAGAACGGCGTCATCTATCAGATTTACCCAAAGAGTTTCCAGGACACCACCGGCAGCGGCACGGGCGATCTGCGCGGCGTGACGCAGCGCCTGGACTACCTGAAAACCCTCGGCATTGACGCCATCTGGCTGACGCCGTTTTATATCTCCCCGCAGGTGGATAACGGTTACGACGTGGCGAACTACACTGCCATCGACCCGACCTACGGCACGCTGGACGACTTTGACGAACTGGTTGCCCGGGCGCATGAATACGGCATCCGCATCGTGCTGGATATGGTCTTTAACCACACGTCCACGCAGCACGCCTGGTTCCGTGAGTCGCTGGATAAAGCGAGTCCGTACCGCCAGTTCTATATCTGGCGCGATGGTACGCCGGATACGCTTCCCAACAACTGGCGCTCCAAGTTTGGCGGCAACGCCTGGCGCTGGCACGCCGAAAGCGAGCAGTATTATCTGCACCTGTTCGCGCCGGAGCAGGCGGATCTCAACTGGGAAAACCCGGCGGTGCGCGCCGAGCTGAAAAAAGTGTGCGAGTTTTGGGCCGATCGCGGCGTGGACGGCTTGCGTCTGGACGTCATCAACCTGATTTCAAAAGATCAGGATTTCCCGGACGATACCCTCGGCGACGGTCGCCGCTTCTACACTGACGGGCCGCGCATCCACGAATATCTCCAGGAGATGAGCCGCGACGTCTTTACGCCGCGTAATCTGATGACGGTGGGCGAGATGTCCTCCACCTCGCTGGAGAACTGCCAACAGTACGCGTCTCTTGACGGCCGCGAGCTGTCGATGACCTTTAACTTCCACCACCTCAAGGTAGACTACCCCGGCGGCGAAAAATGGACGAAGGCGAAGCCGGACTTCGTGGCGCTAAAAAACCTTTTCCGCCACTGGCAGCAGGGGATGCACAACAAAGCCTGGAACGCGCTGTTCTGGTGTAACCATGACCAGCCGCGCATCGTGTCGCGCTTTGGTGACGAAGGGGAACACCGCGTGGCGGCGGCGAAAATGCTCGGCATGGTGCTGCACGGGATGCAGGGCACACCGTATATCTACCAGGGTGAAGAGCTGGGTATGACCAACCCGCATTTCAGCCGTATCACCGACTACCGCGACGTGGAAAGCCTGAACATGTTCGCCGAACAGCGGGCTAACGGTCGCGATACGGATGAACTACTGGCGATTATGGCGAGTAAGTCACGCGATAATGGCCGCACGCCGATGCAGTGGGACGCCTCGCATAATGCGGGCTTTACCGAGGCCGAGCCGTGGATTGGCGTCTGCGACAACTACGAAACCGTGAACGCCCGCGCGGCGCTGGACGACCCCGATTCGGTGTTTTACACCTATCAGTCGCTGATTCGCCTGCGCAAAACCCTGTCGGTACTGACGTGGGGGGATTATGAGGATCTCCTGCCTGACCACCCTTCCCTGTGGTGCTACCGCCGCCAGTGGCAGGGACAAACGCTGATGGTGGTGGCGAACCTGAGCCACGCGCGCCAGCAGTGGCAGCCCGCCTCCGTAGAGGGAGCATGGCGGGTGGCACTCAGCAACTATGAAGAGGTTCCCTTCCGACCCGATACGTTGCTATTGCGCCCGTTTGAAGCTATCTGGTGGGTGCAGGAATAAACCTCAGGAGATACAGCATGCTGTATCTCTTTTTTTATGTTTAGCGATACGCTAAATGTACGACGATAACTTTTACAATATGGCGCACTCAAAATAAAAATAGCCTGCCAATTAAATAACCTCGGCAGGATATTATGAAAAAGATAATTATTAAAGCAACGTGTATTAGCGCATTATTATTGAGCACACAGGGATGGTGCGGGAATACGTCCGTCGACCTTCGCTTTGGTCATAATACGCGCTCAGACGTAAATGATTCACGCATTAAGGTCATGCATCAGGCGAATAACGGTTTTTACTTCTCCGTTGAAGCCGCACAAAACCATAATGATACGTTTTTTGGTGATACCGACAGATATAATCCCGACGACAAGGGGTTAACGGAAGCGGCACAGGAAATCGAAACGCGCTGGCGTTTCGATCTGGGAAATGGTTTCGCCGTTGCGCCTGGCATGGTGACGGTTTTCACCGCCAGCAATACGCATTACCGCCCCTTCATTCAGGGCTGGAAAGCCTTCGATAACGGTCTGAATCTCTCCGCCCGTTACCGCTATAACACCGTCAATGACGCGCACAGCGATAAAGAACTCGACGGCAGCGGTTATACTCGCCGCCAGTCACACCAGTTCGACATTTGGTTCGCGTATAACATCGGCAAATTCGGTATGTCCTATAACCCGCGCTTCCGCTGGCAGGATAACGTCGATCAGGGAACCGGGGATGACACCTACTGGGAGCATACCGTCGCGTTCAACTACAAGCTCGACGATGGCTGGACGCCATACGTCGAACTGGTTTCACTGGATAAAACGTACATCAATAATGACGGCAACCATGAAAATGATTATGCCGTACGTCTGGGAATAGTGAAGCAGCTCTGACGGCCTGACTACACCGTATCGTGCTGTAGCAGCCTACAGCCGATACGGTCCACGGCGCTTAACAGTTCAAGCTGCCCTTCCCGCTGATACAGCGAAACCGCGTTAATGTCGATTGGTAACGGCCAGCATAGCGTTGAGATCGACGCCAGTGTCGACCCCTGACGGGTAATCGCAATAATCTTCAACCCTTTGCGCAGCGCGTTACGCGCCATTTCAATCAGCGACTGCGTCTCCCCGGATTTACTGATCAACACCAGCGTCCCCTTCGATACGCGTGTCAACTGGTGCATGTCATTCAAAATAAGGTGCGGCAGGCTCGCCAGCGACAAAAAGCGCGACAGGTAGTTGAGGCTGGTGAGCGAGGCTCCCCGTGCGTAAAGATAGATATGGCTGGAATGCGTAAGCAACCTGGACACGTCTGTCACAATATCATCCGCCTGCGGCCCCACGTCGGGGGCAGCAGGTGCAGGTGTAAAATGGTCGCGTAAAAAACGGTACCGAAGCTCGGTATAGCTTTTATAGCCCATTTTTTTACATACACGATTAACGGATGTTGTCGTGGTAAATGTATCGCGGGCAATCTCTTTTGCCGATATATTAGAAATATTACACGCATGATGCTGAATGTATTCAAATATCAAACGTTCACTTCCCTGGAATGAATTCATCTATTACGCCCCGTTTAATCCCGAGATGATATTAACACAACAGAGAAATAGTCTCTGGAAGGCGCTTCACACATTGCATTTACGCGTATCACGATACGTAATTAGTATTAGCAAACATTAAAAACTGTTTTAGGTTCTCTTTATACTTCCCCTGTTTTCACATCCAGGGAATTATGACAATGACGAAACAAAAAGTTGTCGCGGTAACGGCCTGCCCGACAGGTATCGCACACACCTTTATGGCGGCGAATAAAATTATTGCATGGGCTAACGAGCACAATATCGAGGTAAAGGTCGAAACGCAGGGCAGCGACGGCGTTAAAAACCGTTTAACAAAACAGGATATCGCCTCCGCCACGGCCATTATTCTGGCAACCGACGTTCCCATTCATGATGCCGAGCGTTTTGAAAACATTCCTCACCTTCAAACCCGCACACAAGAGCTGATCAAACATACCGATCGCTATCTGCGTCAGGCGCTGGCAAAGGAAAAAAACGTCACCACTGTCGCACAAGAAGACGATCTTCAGCGTTCGGCTTACCAGATTTTTATTGGCCATATTATGGCGGCCATCAGCTATATGCTGCCGGTGGTGGTGATGGGCGGGCTGATGATGGCGACGGCCAAAATAACCGGGCAGTTTATTAACATCGAACATTCGCCGTTCAGCGTGCTGGATAAAGTGGGCTTTATGACCATTAAGTTCATGTATCCCGTTTTTGCGATGTATCTGGCGTTTTCCATTGCCGGTAAACCGGCACTCATCCCCGGTCTTATTGGCGGCATCATGTCAGACGAAGTCTATAAGCGCTTCTTTGATATCGAAGGCTTTATGCCATCCGGCTTTTTCGGCGCCATTGGTATCGGCTTTTTTGTGGGCTATCTGGTGCGCTGGCTCAATGATTCGATTCACGTCCGCCAGCAGCTCACCACCATTAAAACCATGCTGCTCGTCCCGCTGATCACCGGCATTACGCTGGTGATGGTCATGGAATATTTGATTAACCCGATTTTTGGCTCGCTTAACCAGCTGATGGTGGTCTTTTTTACCTCGGCAGGTGACACCGGGCGCGGGTTCTATTCCGCGATGATTGCCGCGGGCACCGCGTTCGACCTGGGCGGTCCGGTCAACAAGGCGGCAGGCTCGGTCGCGCTCGGCCTGAATGGCATGAGCGAGACGTTTGATTTAACCGCCCGCGAACTCTCCATCGTGATCCCCTCCATTGGCGTCGGCTTTGCTGCGTTCCTCAACGGCCGCTTTGGATTACCGGATGTCTTTAGCCAGGAAGAGAAAACCGTCGGTAGCACCTCGTTGTTGCTGGGCGTGATTGGGATCTCCGAAGGCGCGATCCCGTTCATCCTGAAAAACCCACGTCTGATCCCGGTGTTCATGACCGGTGCCGTCGCCGGCGCGCTGGTCGCCATTACCCTTGGCGTGAAGCAGACGCTGCCTCTGCCAGCCGTCTGGGGCTGGCCGCTGGCAACCAACGTGGCGGGCTACCTGGCGAGCGTCTTTATTGGCGCACTGATTTGCGCCCTGGGCGTGCTCTATGTCAGCCCAAAGAACGCCAGATAAGGGGAACGTCATGAATCAGATCCACGTCATTGCCCATACGCACTGGGATCAGGAGTGGTATTTCACCCGTCAGGACAGCATGGTGCTGGCGTCATATAATTTTGCGGACGTCATCAACACGCTGGAGCAGGACTCCGCTTACACCTGCTATCACCTTGACGGACAGATGGCGGTAGTGGAGGACTTTCTCGCCATCAATCCTGATTATCGCGCCAGGCTGGAAAAGCTGGTCAGAGAAAAAAGGATCTTCGTAGGGCCATGGTATACCCAGACGGACACCTACAACGTGCATGGCGAATCGATTATCCGCAACCTGAAGTACGGCATTTTTTCTGCCCGGACGCTGGGGCATGCGATGCAGGTTGGGTATCTTCCGGATACCTTTGGCCACAATGCGCAAATGCCCACGATCTTGCAGGGCTGCAATATCGACAATATCGTCTTCTGGCGCGGTATCGATCACGACAGGCACGCCAAAAGCAGCCAGTTCCTCTGGCGCGCACCGTCAGGTGCGACCGTCATCGCCTGTGCGATGGCGCTCGGTTATGGCGCGGCTAAAAACATGCGTTCGGAAGCCTCCCATCTCCGGGGAAAAATCTACCCGATGACCACACTTTTGCGTTCACGGGCCGGTCTAAACGACCTGCTCCTGCCCTGCGGCGGCGATCAGGTCAGCATCGACCCGGCGCTGCCGAAAATCCTGGAGGTCGCCAGCGCACAGTCCCCGGATCAGGACCGTTACTTCATCAGTTCTCTGGAGCGTTATGTAGAAACCCTTCACGCGCAGCGTGAACAGTTTGAGCTCCTGGAAGGGGAGCTGAAATCGCCGCGCTACACCCGCATCCATAAAACGATCGGCTCCGTGCGCTACGACATCAAAAAGAAAAACGATGAGGTTGAACAGTTCATCCTGCGACAGCTGGAGCCGACAATCGCAATGGCGCGTCACCAGGGGATTCCGGTCAACCTCGCGGTAGTCGACACCCTCTGGAAAAAGCTGTTGCGAAACCATGCCCACGATTCCATTGGCGGCTGTAATAGCGATGCCACCAACCGCGACATTCTGCATCGTATGGAACAAACCGAACAGCTGTGCCATAGCCTGTGGAATCTGGTGGTGAAAACCCTGGCCGCCGCCTGCGTTCAGGATGGCGACCTGCTGATCTTTAACCCGCTAGCTACCCCAACGCAGCACGTGGTGATAACCACCCTGTATAGCCGGGCGGATAATATCGCCCTGACGCATCAGGGGCAGCCCATCCCATTCGACGTCCTGGAAAGAGACATTCTGCCCGGCGGAACGGCGATCTCCCTTACCGCCGAGGGCGAGTGCGAGACGCCCCTTCTCCCTTATTACCGCTGGCACGTTGCGGTAAAGACACCGGTTCTGCCGCCGATCGGCTATCTCACCGTTAACGTTGAAGAAGACCCTGCGCCTTTCCTGGCGTCTGAAAAGATAAAGGGCAGCGAGATTGAGAATGCGCATTATCGACTGTCGCTGGATGCCGGAACGCTTACCCTGCATGACAAACGCAGCGGCAGACGTATCCCCTCTTTCTTTACCTTTGAAGACTGCGTGGACGCGGGCGACAGCTACGATTTCTCACCGCTTGCGGGCGACGCGCCGACGCGCTGTTCGCATTTTACGCTCGTCGACGGTGTAAAAACGCCGCTTGTCGAAAAGCTGATCGTAGAAGCCACCCTGCTTCTTCCGCCGGATCTCGCTGGCCGTCAGGAAAATACCCGAACGCCGTTATCCATTCGTCTGGTCTGCGAATTACGCCATGACGATCCGAACCTGTATGTTGAGGCTTCGCTGGAAAACAGCCATTGCGATCACCGGCTACGTTTATTGATCGGCTGCGATATTCACACCCGTCACGCTATCGCCTCACAGCCCTTCGCAATCATCCAGCGCGAAACGGGATATGACGGTGAACACTGGCAAGAACGCTATCGCGAGATGCCGGTGGATATCGAAACCAGCGAGGGCATTATCGCTGTCGCGGAACCGGGTAAAGCGCTGGTTGTGACTAGCCGTGGCATGAAAGAATTTCAGATTATCGGCAGCGAACCAGCAGCGATTGCCCTGACGATGTTTAAATCGACGGGCGTGCTCGGACGCAGCGAGCTCGAATGGCGGCCGGGTCGGGCCTCCGGCATCAATAATACGGTGGTTGAAACTCCTGATGCCCAGTTGCTGAAACCGTTGCGCTTTTCATTCACCGTCGCGCTGGCCGACAACGCCGACCACCTCACGCTGCGCCAGCTGGAAAATCAGGCGGCTGGACAGCCTTTCACCTACCAACGGCAAACGCTACACACGCTCGATCACCGTCTTGAGCGCTTTTCGTTGCGTCTGCCCGAACGCAGGCTTCCGGCACAATTCTCGTTATTGACCCTGCCGGAGCCGCTCATCCTTTCCGCTCTGCCCCATGCGCAGCAGTCGCAAGGTACGGTCGTCCGCATGTTTAACGCCGGCACGGAGCCCGTTCCCGTCCCGGAAAGCCTGGCGGGGCTTCGTCAGATTAACTATCTGGAAGAGTCCGTGCAGCCGGTAACGGCGATCCTCCCCTCCGCAACCTGCGATTTTTTAATTGAGGTTTAATATGAACTTGCTTGCATTGACGCATCCCGAACTGGTGTTTATCAACCCGCCCCAACGCACGCCGGAAGCAGTGATCCGCTGGCTCACCGAGCCGCTCGCCAGGCGGAATGTCATTAACGATCGAGAGGCATTTATCGAAAGCGTTTTACAACGCGAAAGTGAAGGCCCTACCGCGCTGGGTGAAGCGCTCGCCGTCCCGCACGGTAAAACCGAGGCGGTGCAACAGGCGGCATTTTGTCTGGCGCTCTTTGACGATCCGATATGCTGGCCGGGGCTGGAGGGTGATGAAGAGGTGAGGATGGTTTTCCTGCTCGCCATTCCGCCAGCGGAAGCAGGCAGTACGCATATGCACCTGCTGACGACGCTGACCAGCAGACTCACGGATGAGCGGGTGCGTGAGCAATTGCTGGCGGCGCGTACGCGGGAAGAGGCGATGTCTGCGCTGAGTAATGAAGGTTCTCAAAAACAGGACGATGCCCCCGAAAGCTCTCTTCTCATCCCGTTGGTACTGGGCTGCATCGTTACCGTAGCCTTTTTGCAGGCAGGGTTGAGCTGGGCCTGCGGGGTGAGTTAATCGAGCAGCGCTCAGCACAGGCTCTGCTGAGCGCTTGTTTTTGTTGAATAATTAATCAGATTTTTCCTTCGAGTCTTTACAATTGCCCCAGCGCCCGCCGTTTGTACTCTCGTCTTTTTACTTTGTTCTGCATCAAAAAAATCGCAAACTTGTTTGATGCAAATCACTATATGTAGCACTTAAAATGCACGCCGACCCAACATCTTGTATTTATCGTCTACTATTCCAACAACAAGACGGCGCGAACGCTGGCCGGAATTGTGGATAACACGAGCTGGGCACGCGGGAAGTCTTTGCCGCGGCGAGGAATACGTCCGGTGAATACTTCTCCACCTTTGTGGATAACCTGTTTTTAAAATGGAGTGATCATGACACCGCATGTGATGAAACGTGATGGCTGTAAAGTGCCGTTTAAATCAGAGCGCATCAAAGAAGCCATTCTGCGTGCAGCTAAAGCAGCGGGAGTCGATGACGCAGATTACTGCGCCACCGTCGCAGAAGTCGTTAGCAGCCAGATGCATGAACGCAGCCAGGTGGATATCAACGAGATCCAGACCGCGGTTGAAAACCAGTTGATGTCTGGTCCGTACAAGCAGCTGGCGCGCGCCTACATTGAGTATCGTCACGACCGTGACGTCCAGCGTGAGAAACGCGGTCGCCTGAACCAGGAGATCCGCGGCCTGGTGGAGCAAACCAACTCGTCGCTGCTCAATGAAAATGCCAACAAAGACAGCAAAGTGATCCCAACCCAGCGCGACCTGCTGGCCGGTATCGTCGCCAAGCACTATGCCCGCCAGCACCTGCTGCCGCGCGACGTGGTGTCTGCGCACGAGCGCGGTGAGATCCACTATCACGATCTCGACTACTCGCCGTTCTTCCCGATGTTTAACTGCATGCTGATCGACCTGAAAGGCATGCTGACCCACGGTTTTAAAATGGGTAACGCCGAGATTGAGCCGCCGAAATCCATCTCCACCGCGACGGCGGTCACGGCGCAGATCATCGCCCAGGTGGCGAGCCACATCTATGGCGGCACCACCATTAACCGCATCGATGAAGTGCTGGCCCCGTTCGTGGCCGAGAGCTTCAACAAACACCGTAAAACGGCGGAAGAGTGGCAGATCCCGGATGCCGACGGTTACGCCCGTTCCCGCACCGAGAAAGAGTGCTACGACGCGTTCCAGTCGCTGGAATATGAGGTAAACACGCTGCACACCGCCAACGGCCAGACGCCGTTTGTGACCTTCGGGTTTGGCCTCGGCACCAGCTGGGAATCACGCCTGATCCAGCAGTCTATTCTGCGCAACCGCATCTCCGGCCTCGGTAAAAACCGTAAAACGGCGGTGTTCCCGAAACTGGTGTTCGCCATTCGCGACGGCCTGAACCACAAGTTTGGCGATCCGAACTATGACATCAAGCAGCTGGCGCTGGAGTGCGCGAGCAAGCGTATGTACCCGGACATCCTCAACTACGATCAGGTGGTGAAAGTCACCGGTTCGTTTAAAACGCCAATGGGCTGCCGCAGCTTCCTCGGCGTGTACGAGGATGAGAACGGCGAGCAGATCCACGACGGGCGCAACAACCTGGGCGTCATCAGCCTGAACCTGCCGCGCATCGCGCTGGAAGCTAAAGGGAATGAAGCGGCCTTCTGGACGCTGCTGGATGAACGTTTACAGCTGGCACGTAAGGCGCTGATGACCCGCATCGCCCGTCTTGAAGGGGTGAAAGCCCGCGTCGCGCCAATTCTCTATATGGAAGGAGCCTGCGGCGTGCGCCTGAAGGCGGACGATGATGTGTCGGAGATCTTCAAAAACGGTCGCGCATCGATCTCTCTTGGCTATATCGGCATTCACGAAACGATTAACGCGCTGTTTGGCGACAAGCACATCTATGACAACGACGCCCTGCGTGAGAAAGGTATCGCGATTGTGCAGCGCCTGCGCGATGCGGTAGACCAGTGGAAAGAGGAAACTGGCTACGGTTTCAGCCTGTACAGCACGCCGAGCGAAAACCTCTGCGATCGCTTCTGCCGTCTGGACACCGCTGAGTTCGGCATCGTGGAAGGCGTGACCGACAAAGGTTACTACACCAACAGCTTCCACCTCGATGTGGAGAAGAAGGTGAACCCGTACGACAAGATCGACTTTGAAGCGGCCTATCCGCCCATCGCGAACGGCGGTTTTATCTGCTACGGCGAGTACCCGAACATTCAGCACAACCTGAAGGCGCTGGAAGACGTGTGGGATTACAGCTATCAGCACGTGCCGTACTACGGAACCAACACGCCAATTGACGAGTGCTACGAGTGCGGCTTTACCGGTGAGTTCGAATGCACCAGCAAAGGCTTCACCTGCCCGAAATGCGGTAACCACGACGCAGCCCGCGTCTCCGTGACCCGCCGCGTGTGCGGCTACCTCGGCAGCCCGGATGCCCGTCCGTTTAACGCCGGTAAGCAGGAAGAGGTGAAGCGCAGGGTGAAACATCTGGGGAATGGGCAGATCGGGTAATCCGCTGCCACGTTAATGCCCGGTGGCGCTGCGCTTACCGGGCCTACGGACCGCTCTCTTTTGTAGGCCGGGTAAGCGCAGCGCCACCCGGCGTGGTTATTCGCGATGAACTATCACCAGTACTACCCCGTCGACATCGTCAACGGCCCCGGCACCCGCTGTACCCTGTTTGTATCAGGCTGCGTTCACGAGTGCCCCGGCTGCTACAACAAAAGCACCTGGCGCCTGAACTCGGGTATGCCGTTTACCGCTGAGATGGAAGACCGCATCATCAACGACCTAAACGACACGCGCATCAAACGCCAGGGGATCTCGCTCTCCGGCGGCGACCCGCTCCATCCGCAAAACGTGCCGGCGATCCTGAAGCTGGTAAAACGCATCCGCCGCGAGTGCGCGGGAAAAGACGTCTGGGTCTGGACGGGCTATAAGCTGGATGAACTGAATGCGCAGCAGATGGAAGTGGTGGATCTGATTAACGTCCTGGTCGACGGCAAGTTCGTGCAGGATCTAAAAGATCCTATGCTTATCTGGCGCGGCAGCAGCAACCAGGTTGTGCATCATCTGCGTTGAATGAAGGCGGATATCCTCTGTCCGCCTGAACGTCAAAACCGACTCAAACTCTCCATCGCCTCAGCCTTAAACGCCGCAAAATTCTCGCACTGGCACAGGCGCGCCATCGCGCGTTCACGCAGGAAGGTGACAAAGATGTCGTAAATCGCCATTGCCTCTTCGTACTCGCTTTTGCTGATGGCGAGCAGGAAGATGACATGAGCGGTTTCATCTCCCCACTGAATGCCCTGCGGCGCCAGCACGGTGTAGACCACCGTTTTTTGCGCCAGCAGCCCGAGGGAGTGCGGCAGCGCGATGCCGTCGCCGAGCATGGTGCTGACGATGGCTTCACGCTCGATAACCGATTCCAGAAACTCCGCGCCGACAAAACCTTCCCCTTCAAGCTGCCCGCACAGTTCGCGGAACAGCGTTTGCTGGTCGACAGGCTTGTCGAGAATGCGGAAATGGGCCGCGTCGAAGTATTTTTCCAGCATCCACGGGCGGGTGCGATCCACCAGCACCAGCTTGCCGATCTGCTCTAACTGATAATCGGTCGGGAACGGGGCGATCATCACCACCGGTTTGGATTTTTCGCTCACGCGGGCGGTGGAGATCACGAAGTCTTCGCCAATGGCATCGGCAAGCTCGTACTCACGAAGGGTGAGCGTGCGCGTCACCTCAATCTGCGGATATTTACGCTGAAGTACCGCCTCGATCATGCGCACCATCGCGTTACCGGCGTCGCACACCAGCAGCACCCGCGGCTGGCGCTGGTAGCCGATATTGTAATGGCGCTCCAGCCCGACGCCGATATGCAGCACCAGAAAACCAATTTCGTTTTCGCTGATCACATACGGGGTGTATTTGCCCCAGCTCGACACCGCCGCGAGGGTCATATCCCACGCCATCGGGTAGTGCTGCTTGATGTTATCCAGCAGCGGATTGGGGATCATGATTTGATACCGCACGCGGGTAATCATGGTTTTGATGTGCGTGAGCAGATCTGCATGCAGTTGCTCATCGCTCAGCAGGTTGTAGTTATAGTGGGTGTTGATGTAGCGCAGAATGTAGTTGACCAGGGCTTCGTCGTCGTCGGCGTTAATGGCACTGGGGGCGATCTCCTGGATCTGCCGCGCCGCAATGTGCACGCACAGCCAGCTCTCTTCTGACGGCGACAGCGCTTTGCCCGCCAGTTGCTGAATGGTGACGGCGATATCTTTCGCCGCCTCACGCACGTTCTCTTCCACGTCTTCCGCGTGGAATTCCGGCAGCGGATACCCCTCGCTGATGCGCCGCACCGACACCGCGCAGTACAGGCGCAGGAACAGCTCGCCTTCATCGGTCAGGCGAATGTGATGGCGCGTCAGCGCATCGTGCAGCACCGGCACCATCTTTTCCGCCACCCCCGCATTCAGCGCCACGTCGGTCACCAGCGGGTTCAGGCTGTCCTGCTGCGCCAGCTCCCACAGAAGGTCGGTCAGGCAGGCGCGGATCGCCATCTCGCTGCCAAACAGCTTCATCCCGTGGCGCGGGCGGGTTTCCAGCGTCAGGTTATAACGATGAAACCACTCGCGCACTTCCACCATGTCGCTCTGCAACGTGGCCCGGCTGACGAACCACTCATCGGCCAGATCCTCCAGCTTGAGGGAAAAGGCTGACGTCAGAAAACGCACCACCAGATAGTGCACGCGCTCCGGTCCGGTTCGCGGAATACGCAGCGCGCGCGGGTGGGACGCCTGCAATTGTTGATAGCGCACCACATCATTAATTTTGAGCTGATAGCCGTTGCCCCGGCTCAAAATGAACTGCGCGCCGTGGCTGGCCAGCAGCGCGTTCAGGGCGGTGATATCCGCCCGGACGGTTCGCGTGGAGACCGACAGCCGCTGCGCCAGCTCGTCCTGTGGCAGCGTCTCGTTTTGCAACAGATCGAAAAGTTGCGCTAAACGTTGGTTCGGAAATCGCACGTCGTTGTCCTCTTACTGCTCAGGGTGAAATGACCATCTGGGATGGGCTGCCGACCGGGGTATAGTCTGGCTCGGCGCTCAGCTTGCCGTCCGGCGCCACGCGGAAACGGGTAATGTTGTCGCTGCGCTGGTTCATGACGTACAGCCAGCGACCCTGCTTATCGAGCGTCAGGGTGCGCGGATAGTCGCCGCGCGTCCAGACATCATCCTGATGCGTCAGCGTACCCTCCGCCGTTACGGTAAAGTGCCCGATGCTGTTATGCAAACGGTTAGCGACATACAGCTGTTTCCCGTCGGCGCTTAGCGCCAGCCCGGCAGCAAAACTGGTGCCTTTATAACCGTCCGGCAGGGCTGAAACCGTTTTACCCTCTTTCAGCCTGCCATTACTGTCCAGCGCATAATGGGTGAGCGTAGACGCCTCTTCGTTAATCAGCCACAGGGCATCGCCTTTCGGCGTAAAGACGAAGTGGCGCGGCCCGGCCCCTTTTGAGGAGGCGCTGATAAATGGCGGATCGTTAGGAGTCAGCTTCCCGGTTTGATCGTCAAAACGGTACTGATAGATGCGATCCAGCCCCAGATCGGTGGAAAAAACGTATTTCCCGTCCGGATCGGCGGCGATCATGTGCGCATGTGGGCCGTTATGATCGCTGATGGCGAAACTGCCCTCGACGGCAGCTTCCGGCTTCGCCGCGCCCGGTTCGCCTTTGTCCTGATGGGTGTCCGTAGCATCGCCCAGGCTGCCGTCTGCGTTAACGGGCAGCACCGCGACAGTTCCGCTGACGTAGTTTGCCACCAGCAGATGTTTGCCGTTCGGCGTCAGGGAAAGATACACCGGCCCCGCGCCGCCGGAGGACACCTGATTCAGCTCGCTCAGCGCGCCGTTATCACCGATGCGCAGCGCCTGCACCACGCCCTGCTCCACTTCGCTTGCCAGATACAGCGTTTTGCCGTCGTGTGAGACGGTTAACTGCGCGGCGTTCGGCAGTTTGCTCACCAGTGTTTTATCGTTCAGCGCACCGGTTTGCGGATCGACGGTAAAGCGGTACAGCCCTTCACCGTTCGGATTATAGGTACCCACCCAGGCGTACTGGGTTTGAGCGATTGCAGAGGTAGCAAGTAAAGAGAGTGAAGCGACAAGCAGGGTACGGGTGTGCATGGTGGCTCCTTCGGGTGTGTGCGGTTTGTTTCCCCTCACCCCAGCCCTCTCCCAAAGGGAGAGGGGGTAAAGGTTCCCTCTCCCGGTGGGAGAGGGTTAGGGTTAGGGTGAGGGGCAGGTTCTACTTAACCAGCTTCTTCGTCATCGCCAGCAGCGTACGCACATCTTCCGGACGCGTATCACCGCTGGCTTTATCGATAATCGAGCTGTAGATATGCGGGATGATTTTGCTCACGCCCGCATCCAGGGCGATCTGCAAGATCGCCTCGAAGTTCTCCAGATCGATTCCCCCGGTCGGCTCCAGCCAGAAGTCGTGACGGGCGCAGGCTTCCGCCACCGCCTGGTATTCGTCACGGCATTTCAGGCCGCCCATCGGGAAGTACTTGATGGAGCTGCCGCCGAAATCTTTCAGCAGGGCGATAGCGGTTTCAACCGGCACTATGCCGTCCGGCGCTTTGCTGCTCAGCGGGCCGGTGGAGATTTTCACCATCCCGACGGTGCCGGTCGGGGAGACCAGACCGTTGACCACCGACTCATTCTGCCCCAGCAGCGCGCGGCTGGTGGCCACGCCGGTAAAGACCTGGTTAACGTGCTGCGGCTGCACCTGGCGGGAGATTTCACTCACCATCGCCGACTGGTTCGGGTCGCCCGCGCCCAGCCCCACGGAGAGCGCGTTATCAATCAGGGCTGCGTATTCGCGCATGTCCGCAACCGCGCTCGCTACGTCCGGGTAATTTTTGGAGAGCACGCCCACCAGCACATGACCTTCCGCCGCCTCGTAAATGGCGCTGGCGTTGGCCTTTGAGCCTGCCAGCACGTTCAGGCAGACGCGGTCACGGTAAAAGTTGGGGGTCAGTTTCATGCTTTTTTCTCCTGTCCTAATACTTCGCTAATGCGGCGGTACACGATGTTCAGCTGGTCAGCATTCACGCTGCGCACGTCCGCCTCGATAATCCCTTCGTTGGCCTTATAGCCACGGAAGTAAATGGCGTATTCGCCCTGTTTCAGCTTCGCCACCAGATCGCCCGTGCCGACGCCCGTAGCGGCTTCGTCGAACTTAATCTCGGTACGGGCGATATCGCGACCGGCGCTGTCCCAGACCACGCGCGCGGTCACGCCGTTCAGGGTGTTCAACGCGTCGATAAACGGCGTCATCTTCGCCACCATCTCGGCCCCGCTCTCTTTGGTCGCCGTCAGGTAGTGTTCGATGGCGCAGGTCAGGCCCAGGATACCCTCTTTGCCCACTTTCATCGCGCGACCAATGCCCGCCGTCTGGCGCTTCACCCACTCAACGTACTGGGTTTTGCCGATCACCAGCCCGCTGGTTGGCCCTTCGATCGCCTTCGCGCCGCTGTAGATCACCAGATCGGCACCGGAGCGGTAGTAGGCGTGCAGATCTTCTTCCGCCGCCGCATCGACGATCAGCGGGAGATCGTGCTTGCGCGCCACGACCGCCGCCTGCTCGACGCTGAGCATGCTTTTCTGCACGCAGTGGTGCGATTTGATGTAGAGGATCGCCGCCGTGCGCGGAGTGATCGCCGCCGCCAGCTGATCGGCAGAGCATTCGTTGGCGTAGCCCGCCTCCACCAGCTTGCCGCCGCCCAGCGCCACCATGGTGCCCACCGGCGCGCCAAAGTTCACGTTGTGGCCTTTCGGCAGGACGATTTCGTTGTTTTCAATCGGTGTGACGTGCAGGTTTTCCAGCAGCCAGTCGCTGTCTTTCACCAGCACCGCCGCCACGGACTGGGCAATGCCCGCCGACGCGCAGGAGACCACCGTCGCCCCTTCCACCTCCAGCAGCTTCGCGATGTATTCCCCGGTTTTATTGACCAGATCCTTCATCTCGAAATAGTGATTCATGCCGTCCATCGCCGCCTGCACCACTTCCGGGCGCGGCGTGGAGACACCCAGCGCCGTCATGCGGCCAGAGGTGTTGATAACCTGCTTTAAGTTGTACTTCTCATAAATCGAAGGCATGTTCCGTGCTCCCTTGTTCGGTCATGTAGCCCTTGCCCGCGCGGATCGCGGCAAGCGGCATCAGAATGTGTTCAGCCTGTAGGCTGTCGTTTTCGGCATCCGTCAGCACCGTCGGCTGGCGCTTGAGCGTAAACAGCGTCAGATCGGCGTCTAGGCCAGGCTGAATGCGGCCTTTGCGCGTCAGGCGCAGGCCGTCGGCGGCGTTGGCCGTGACACAGTCAATCACCTGCGGCAATGACATGCCGATGGCGAGGAATTTCGACATCACGCTCGCCAGCGAGCCGACCGGGCCGTTGATGCGGTTGCGGCAGTAAATATCCGAGCTGATGGTATGCGGCAGAATGCCCATCGCAATGGCGCGCTTCGCCACTTCAAAGCTGAAGCTCGCCGTGCCGTGACCGACGTCCAGGCGCACGCCGCGCTTCAGCGCAGACGTAATGGAGGCGCGTAGCTCGCCGGAGGGCGTCAGAATGCGGTTAGGCTTGCCGTTGTAGCAGTGGGTGATGATGTCGCCGGAGCTCAGCAGTTCGGCAATCTCATCGAGGTTCGGCGGGTTGTTGCCGATGTGCACCATCAGCGGCAGGTCGCCGTTCTCTTTCTGAATCGCTTTCGCGCGCTCCAGCGGGGTGATGCCGTTTTCACCGACCACGCTGCTGCTCATGCGCGCCTTCAGGCCAACGATAAAATCCGGGTGGCGCGTCACCGCCTGCTTCACCGCATCGGCGTCAATGTTCGCCATGTTGGCCAGCTCGTTCTGGGCGATCAGCCCCACGCGGGAGATGTTCAGCAGGGCAAACACCTCGGTGGAGGCTTTGCGAGTGATGGCGTAAAAATCGTCCACGTCGTCGGCTCCGGTACTGCCCGCGTCCACCACGGTGGTGACGCCGGTGGCAATGCCCACGCTGTCCGGCTCGTCGTGGTAAATCGGGGAGTTCGGGTAGCAGTGGACGTGGGAGTCAATCCAGCCCGCGCTGACGAACACGTCGCCGTTCAGCTCAACCGTTTTGCGGGCGGGAGCGTCAATGTCGCCTGTCGCGGCAATCTTCCCGTCCTGGATGGCGATATCGGTCAGGGTATCGTCGGCGAGGCGCGCACGGCGCAGGAGTAAATCAAACATGAGGATCTCCTGATAAAGCGGGCACCGAAGCGCCCGCGGGTATTAAAGGGCGACCGGGAACAGCCAGCCCAAAATCATTGCGCCGAGGATGGCGCCACCGGTAATCGGCTTCTGCCAGATGTAGAACAGCAGTGCGCCTACCAGGGAACCGACGCCGATTGGAATGGAGGCGGTCATGGCGCTGAGGATAATCAACGGCCCGAGGAAGCGGCCGGAGGCGTTACCCGCGCCCATCATCACGTCTGCGCCGTAGGTGGAGTTGCTCTGATTGATGGTGAACTTCCGCGCCAGGATGATGACGTAGCCAATCGCCAGGCCAATCACCAGGCCGGTAATCAGCGCGGCAATGAAGTTGGTCACCGGGAACATGATCCCCGCGCCCAGCAGCAGCGCCGGAACGCCGAGGCCCACGCCGGTCTGGATCGCACCGCCGATATCGAGAATACCCACCAGCGAGCCTTCGATAATACGGGCGAACAGGAAGCTAGCACCGAACGCCGCCACCGCGCCGTAGACGCCGGTATCGATTCCCGCTTTCAGCATCGCCACGAAGGCAACTTCGTTAAACGCGCCGATGCCGTAGAGGTAGTACATGTGCGTCCCGGCGAAGACGCCGGAGGAGAGCAGGCCAACGAAGATCGGGAACGACCAGTCGGCATACCAAAAACCTTTATTCTGTTCCATTTAGAGGCTCCTGTTATTTACCGCTGAGCGAGTTGTGGATCATGTCGAGCCAGTTCGGCACGGTCAGATGGAAGGATTCGATCATCTTCATGTCGAAACCGCGGAAGAAGCCGCTCAGCACGAAGAGCAGGACGATCGCCGCCATCATCACTTTGGTGACGTGGTTCCAGCCACTCTCTTCAACACCTTTACCAATCAGAATACCCAGTACCAGACCCGGTACGGCGTTACCCATGATCAGCTGTGCCGCGCCGCCAAAGATGGTGGCCCAGAAGCCCGATTTTTTACCCGCGTCGATGGCCGCCAGCCAGAAGATCACCGGCATCACGGTGTTGACTAGCAGGTTCGCCGCCGGTACCAGCACCTTCACGGCGGTCACCTGAAGCGCTGCCGGAACGGAGGAGGCGGTCAGGTTAAGGAAGGTCACGACAATCATGCCGATGATGCCGCAGGCAATCGCCATTTTGCGCGGGTCATGCAGCGTTTCACCGACGTTACGGTTTTTAATCATCAGTGCAGCAGCACCCCAGTTCGGGATGATGCGGTGGTCAACGTCCTGTGTGAAGGCACCTGCGGCCACGGAAGAGGCCCAGGCGTTAAAGAAGAAACCTAACCCAAAGGAGAAGTGGGACGCCGGATCCCCTTCGCAGGAGTTCAGTTCCCCCAACGTACGAAACGCGCCCATACCCTGAGTGGTAGGCGCATGAAACATGCGTGCAGCCCCGGCGCCAACACCGACGCCAACCAGGCCGCCAATGATGAGCGATTTTATTAATATAATTAAGAACATCAGTCTGCCCTTTTATGAATAATCAGCGTTGCGTGACGAAATCCACCTGGTCGAGATTGATGGCGGTCACGTTGACGGTCACATCCAGCTCCACGCTGTAGGTGCGTCTTTCCCGGCGCAAAAAGAAGAACAGAAACGCTTCTTTTCGCACCGCTTCTTGCGCCTGAACAACCTGCACATCCTGTGGCTCAATACGCAGTAAGATATGCGGTGAGGCTTTCATCACCGCAGCCTGAACGTGGTTGAGGGCGTCGGCAAAGGCGCGCGCTTTGGCGTCGCCCTTCCCCTTCACTCTCACCGTGGTTGTGAACTGTTCTTTCATGCTTACGCGCCGTATTTCTTCTGCCACGCCTGTACCAGACGCTCGCCCAGCTCTTCTTTATCCATAAAGCCAAAGCCCAGCACGTTGCAGCCTTCGTTGATGGCGGTCACCCCCTCATCCACGGAGCGCATGCCGTATTTGGCCTTGTAGCCATATTTGGTCTGAGCGGTGATGGCGCCCGCGCCGCCGCTGCCGCAGAAGGAGATCCCGAAGGTGGCGTTTTCTGCTTTCATCACGTCACCGAGCTTCATATCCGCTGCCATGCCCGGTACGACAACCGCGCGTCCGCCGGCTTTTTCCACACCCGCAGCCACTTTCTGACCTTTACCCAGGCGATCGCCAATCACGACTGTAATCTGTTCCATGTGTTGCTCCTTAAAGGTTGTCTTTCGCGACTTCGAAGTGAACGGAGAGCAGCCAGGCCTCTTCATCAGGAAGGTTGCCGAACTGCGCTACCACTTCACGGGCGAGTTGCATTGAATCTGGTGAAATTTCGTCAAACAGCTCTGCTTCAACCTCTGGCAGCGGCTCGCCGGTCACGGACCGGTGCGCCATTGCGCGAACGTGGGAGGTCAGCATCTGCTCCTGTACCGCGTTGGGAATGATGTTGTGCCGGGCCAGCAGGGCGTAGACCTGCTGAAGCATGGTGTTCGCGAGCTGTTCTGTTTGCACCGCCTGTTCCCCAACGTCGTTCATTACCGCTCCGTTAATCACTCGTCTTACCCCGTTAATGGCTCTGGAATAAAACTAACGTCGAGGGGGAATTGTTTGTAGCGAGTTGTTTTCCACTTCGAAGTGGAAAGGCGAGCAGCGGCAGTGATCTGTGCCACATAAATGCGGTGAATCTGTATAAATCGCTGGATTTACGTGATGAATATCACGCTATTACGCGGCATTAGACTGGTAAGCGGAGTGGAAAAGATTACGAGCAGGCTCGTAGAAATGTGACGTGGATAAGGTTTTCTTATGGGGATCCGCTAGAGTGGCGGCGGGTGCTTGAGACTGACCGTCTCAGGCATGGGACGGAAAGTGGAAAGCCCCGCCTGATAAAAAATCAGGGCGGGGGCTCGAAACGACACGTCACACCGTGGAGTTCGCTACCTCGCCCGCTTTAAAGCAAGGAGGCATCCATGAAACGCAGAAACCCAAGTATCGGGGTTTTGATGATTATTTCTTTGACAATAATCATCTTAACGCTGGTGACGAGGAAAACACTGTGCGAGATCCGTTTTCGTAACGGCTCGCTTGAAGTGACAGCGCGGATGGATTGTCGCTCCGGCAAGTAGGGAGCAACGATGCGGGGGCGCATAATGCGCCTCCGCATACGGGGAGAGGACGTACAGCTCAGGCACCCAATTAACGATACTTTTTGTGGTACGTGTTGCGGGTCGCGACAAACTGATCGGCTGCCGCCTGGGCTTCTTTCACTTTGCCTTCGTTCGCCAGCTTCAGCGCGCCGTCAATCTGGCCGACCAGCACGTCAAAACCGTGGCGGTAGTCTTTCATCTCGGCGCTGTCTGCCGCTTTGCTTTCCAGCTTCGGCGGCGTCGCTTTTTGCGCATCCAGCGCGGCTTCACGCATTTTAGTCAATGCGTCTTTCATGTCCGCCGCATTGTCCGTTTTCTGCACCACCTTCAGGTTTTCACTGAGGATGTCCATGTTGTCTTCGAGATCGGCAGCAAACGCAGACGAGCCAAGAACCAGCGTTGAAGCCGCGACGATCGCTAACAGGTGTTTACGCATTGCTCACTTCCTTTTTTTATTATTAATCAATCTTTTACGGGGATTATTGCCCGGCGATTTTCATCTCCGGCAGTAATACAGAACCACACTGAATATTGCTGCGTGTTTCAATATCGTTACCGACCGTAACAATATTGCGCCACATGTCCTTCAGGTTGCCGGCGATGGTGATTTCGCTCACCGGATACTGAATTTCACCGTTTTCGACCCAGAAGCCCGCTGCACCGCGAGAGTAGTCGCCGGTAATACCGCTCACGCCCTGCCCCATCAGCTCGGTGACCACCAGGCCGGTGCCCATCTCTTTCAGCATCTGTTCAAAATTCAGGCCCTGTCCGGCAATGCGCCAGTTATGAATGCCGCCCGCGTGCCCGGTGCTTTTCAGCCCCAGCTTACGCGCGGAGTAGTTGGTCAGCAGCCACTGGGTCAGAATGCCGTCTTTCACGATATCACGACGTTCCGTGCGCACGCCTTCGCTGTCAAACGGCGTAGAGGCCAGCCCTTTCAGCAGGTGTGGGTGCTCTTCGATGGTCAGCCATTCCGGCAGGATCTGCTTGCCCAGCGAGTCGAGCAGGAAGGTCGATTTACGGTACACCGAACCGCCCGCAATCGCTCCCACCAGATGACCAAACAGGCCGGTTGCCACTTCGTTGGCAAAAATTACCGGCGCTTTCATGGTGGAGAGTTTACGCGGCGAAAGGCGTGACAGCGTGCGTTCGGCGCACGCTTTTCCCACCCACTCTGGAGACTGCAAATCTCCTAGCGCGCGGCCAATGGTATACGCGTAATCACGCTCCATATCGCCGTTTTCTTCGGCGATGACGCAGCTGGAAAGCGAGTGGCGGGTTGAGCAGTACCCCTGCAACATGCCATGGGAGTTACCAAACACTTTAATGCCGTAGTGGCTGTTAAAGCTGCCGCCTTCGGTATTGGTGATGCGTTTGTCAGCCTGCAAAGAGGCCTGCTCGGCTCGCGCGGCCAGCTCAATGGCTTCATCCGGCGTCACTTCCGCGGGATGGAACAGATCGAGATCCGGCGCGTCAAACGCCAGCAGCTCTTTATCGGCCACGCCAGCGTAAGGGTCCGGGGAGGTGTAACGCGCGATATCCAGCGCCGCCTGCACCGTACGGGCGATGGCATCCGGGCTCAGATCGGTAGACGACGCGCTGCCTTTACGATTCTGGTGATACACCGTGATCCCCAGCGCGCCATCGCTGTTAAATTCTACATTCTCCACTTCGCCATAGCGGGTGCTCACGCTAATGCCGGTGGTTTTGCTGACCGCCACTTCGGCGCCATCTGATTTACCTGAAGCGAGCGTCAGCGCGGTGGAGACGGCTTCTTCCAGGATCTTACGCTGCGCTTCAACTTGTGAGGTTACTTTCATCGCAAATGCCATACTGTAAGAGAGAGTTAAGTGAAGTCTAACAGAGAACCGTTTTTCAGTGCGCGTCTTAACTGGTAACATTAGCCTCTTTTTTTAAGGAGCCTGACATGACTAAGCAGCCCGAAGACTGGCTCGACGACGTTCCCGGTGATGACATCGAAGACGAAGATGATGAGATCATCTGGGTCAGTAAAAGTGAAATTAAACGTGACGCCGAAGAGTTAAAACAGCTTGGCGCAGAAATGGTAGAACTGGGTAAAAACGCGCTGGATAAGATCCCGCTCGACCAGGATCTGCGTGATGCCATTGAACTGGCACAGAAAATCAAGAAAGAAGGGCGTCGCCGCCAGCTTCAGCTTATCGGTAAACTGCTGCGTCAGCGCGACGTGGAGCCGATCCGTCAGGCGCTGGACAAACTGAAAAACCGCCACAATCAGCAGGTTGCGCTGTTCCATAAGCTGGAGCAGATCCGCGATCGTTTGATCGAGCAGGGTGATGACGCAGTACCTGAAGTGCTGAATCTGTGGCCGAATGCCGACCGCCAGCAGCTGCGATCGCTTATCCGCAACGCGAAGAAAGAGAAAGAAGGGAATAAGCCGCCGAAGTCTGCGCGCCTGATTTTCCAGTATCTGCGCGAGCTGTCTGAGAACGAAGAGTAATCTGTGCGGGTTTGCGCCGGATGGCGGCGTAAACGCCTTATCCGGCCTACAAGGTCGTGCGAAAAAATGTAGGCCCGGTAAGCGCTAACGCCACCGGGCTTTTTTTACTCTGCGGCCGCGGCTTTCTTCGCCAGACCGTCCAGCAGCTTCTGATGGATCCCACCAAACCCACCGTTGCTCATCACCAGAATGTGATCGCCAGGCTGTGCGGCTTTCACCACCATATCCGCTAAGACATCCACGTCCGCACTCCAGTGCGCC
Organism: Enterobacter sp. BIDMC 27; assembly: GCF_000534415.1. NCBI lineage: Bacteria > Pseudomonadati > Pseudomonadota > Gammaproteobacteria > Enterobacterales > Enterobacteriaceae > Enterobacter > Enterobacter sp. BIDMC 27. The sequence goes on along the minus strand of NZ_KI973178.1, from coordinate 1,373,209 downwards.
GGCTGAATGCAGGCGTCTGCCACTTCCGCCACCTGCCACGGAATATGCTGCGGTTGCAGCAGGAAGACTTCGTCGGCACGTCCTAAGGACGGCGCAAGATCGTCTTTGCAGATGCCCATTTTCATGGTGTTCGAACGCGGTTCCAGCACGGCCAGAATGCGCGCGGTGCCGCCAACTTTGCCACGCAATGCGGCAAGCGTCGCCAGAATGGCCGTTGGGTGGTGCGCGAAATCGTCATACACGGTAACGCCGTGGGCTTCACCGCGCAGCTCCAGACGGCGACGGGCGTTGATAAACGAGCCCAGCGCATTGGCGGCATCCGCAGGCAGTACGCCCACGTGACGCGCCGCGGCGATCGCCATCAGGCCGTTGTGCATGTTGTGCTCGCCCACTAGGCCCCACTTCACCTCGCCCACTTTCTCACCGTCGAGCAGCACTTCCCATTCGGAGGCATCCGCGTTGAGCTTTTTCGCCTGCCAGTGCCCCTGCTCGCCAACCAGCTCCTGCTCGCTCCAGCACCCCATCGCCATAGTCTGCTTCAGGTTGATGTCGTTCTCCGGCAGGATAATGCGGCCCTGACCCGGAACAATGCGCACCAGATGGTGGAACTGTTTCTGAATCGCTTTCAGGTCGTCAAAGATATCCGCGTGATCGAACTCAAGGTTGTTGAGGATCAGCGTGCGTGGGCAGTAATGCACGAACTTGGAGCGCTTGTCGAAGAACGCGCAGTCGTATTCATCCGCTTCAATCACAAAGAACGGGCTGTCGCCCAGACGCGCGGAGACGTCGAAATTCCCCGGTACGCCGCCGATCACGAAGCCCGGCTTGTAGCCGCAGGCTTCGAGGATCCAGGTCGCCATACCGGCGGTGGTGGTTTTGCCGTGCGTCCCGGCAACGGCGACAACCCAGCGGTCGCGCAGGACAAAATCATGCAGCCACTGCGGGCCAGACATGTACGGGATATTGCGTTCCAGCACCGCTTCAACGCATGGATTCCCACGGGTCATGGCGTTACCCACGATCACCAGATCCGGCTGCGGCTCCAGCTGGCTGGCGTCATATCCCTGAATCAGAGAAATTCCCTGCTTCTCGAGCAGCGTGCTCATCGGCGGATACACATTGGCGTCCGAACCTGTCACTTCATGGCCCAGCGAGCGCGCCAGCATTGCCAGTCCGCCCATGAAAGTGCCACAAATCCCCAATATATGAATGCGCATACGTCACTATCCTTCTTCAATGTGGCGCACATTTTACTCACATGTCAGCGGCTGTGAAACGCATTTCAGGTAAATCCGTATTTTGCTGGCGCGATTCACCTCTGCGCTAATATTTGAATGTTTGTTAAGATTGTTGGACATCAACCGCTTTACTCAACATAAGATGCAGGGAAAGTGTTATGAAAACGTTAGGTGAATTTATTGTCGAGAAGCAGCACGAGTTCTCTCATGCTACGGGTGAGCTCACTGCTTTGCTGTCGGCAATAAAGCTGGGCGCTAAGATCATCCACCGCGATATCAACAAGGCCGGTCTGGTCGATATCCTGGGTGCCAGCGGTGCCGAGAACGTTCAGGGTGAGGTTCAGCAGAAACTCGACCTGTTCGCCAATGAAAAACTGAAAGCTGCACTGCGCGCGCGCGACATCGTTGCGGGTATCGCCTCTGAAGAAGAAGATGAGATCGTCGTATTCGAAGGGTGTGAACACGCGAAATACGTTGTTCTGATGGATCCGCTGGACGGCTCCTCCAACATCGACGTTAACGTTTCTGTCGGTACCATTTTCTCCATCTACCGTCGCGTCACGCCGGTTGGCACACCGGTGACGGAAGAAGACTTCCTGCAACCGGGCAGTAAACAGGTTGCTGCCGGTTATGTGGTGTATGGCTCGTCCACCATGCTGGTGTACACCACCGGCTGCGGCGTACACGCCTTTACCTACGATCCGTCCCTGGGCGTGTTCTGCCTGTGCCAGGAGCGTATGCGCTTCCCGGAGAAGGGCAACACCTACTCCATCAACGAAGGCAACTACATCAAGTTCCCGAACGGCGTGAAGAAGTACATCAAATTCTGCCAGGAAGAGGATAAAGCCACCCAGCGCCCATACACCTCGCGCTACATCGGCTCGCTGGTGGCGGATTTCCACCGTAACCTGCTGAAGGGCGGTATTTACCTCTACCCAAGCACCGCCAGCCACCCGGACGGAAAACTGCGTCTGCTGTACGAGTGCAACCCGATGGCGTTCCTGGCCGAACAGGCAGGCGGCAAGGCGAGCGACGGTAAAGAGCGTATTCTGGATATCGTGCCGGAAAGCCTGCACCAGCGCCGTTCGTTCTTCGTCGGCAACCGCCATATGGTGGATGACGTTGAACGCATGATCCGCGAATTCCCGGACGCGTAACGCGTAGAAAGGGGAGCCCGTCAGGCTCCCCTTTTTTTCAGGCCGTTTGCGTCGTCAGTTTGAAGGAGGCCATCGCTTCCATCAGCTCGCGCGACTGTTCCTCCAGGGAACGAGTTGCCGCAGATGATTGCTGGACCAGCGCCGCATTTTGCTGCGCCGTTTCATCCATCTGATTGACGGCGATATTCACCTGCTCAATACCGCGGCTCTGCTCCAGGGACGCCGTCGCAATTTCACGCATCAGTTTGGTCATACGCAGTACTTCGGTGGCGATCTCGTCCATCGTCTCACCGGCCTGCTGCGCCAGCTCGCTGCCCTCGTTCACGTGGGTTTGCGAATCGCTGATAAGCGAGCGGATCTCTTTCGCCGCATCAGCACTGCGGCTGGCGAGATTACGCACCTCACCCGCCACGACCGCAAAACCTCGCCCCTGCTCACCCGCACGCGCCGCTTCAACGGAGGCGTTCAGCGCCAGAATATTGGTCTGGAAGGCAATGCCGTCGATGACGCTCAGGATATCGGCGATGCGCGCCGAACTGCCGGAGATGTCGCGCATCTTCTCAATGACATAGCAGACCATTTCACTGCCGTGATCGGCGGTATCGGAGACCGACTTCGCCAGCTGGTGCGCCTGCTCGGCGTTATCGGCGTTAAGTTTCACCGTGGCGGTGATCTCTTCCATGCTGGCGGCCGTCTGCTCCAGCGAGGTGGCGGTGGATTCCGTGCGCTGGGCCAGGTTCATATTCCCGGCCGTCAGCTCGCGGCTGCCGGTATCAATCTGCGAGCTGGCGTCACGCACCCGCAGAACCGAGTCCATCAGCGACTGGCGCATCCCTTCGATCGCCGCGTTAAGGCGATTAAATTCCTGGCTCGCCGGCGCGTTCAGGGTATGGGTTAAATCCCCGGCCGCCACATGTTCCAGCTGGGCAATCGAGGCTGAAAGCGGCTTGAGCAGCATATGGCGCAGCACCAGCCAGGCCAGCACGATAATGCCAGCCGTCAGCAGCGCCGCGACGATAATCAGGATCAGCACGCGGGTTTTACTCGCCTGCACGGCGCTCACCTCCGCTTTACCGCGCGCCTCGCTCCATGCCTGGAACGCCTGCATATCGTTATCAAACTGCTTCGCCACCGGGACCAGCTTGTTTTCCAGCAGATCGTAATAGCTGTCCGCGCTTTGCTCGTTCAGGGCTTTCAGCATCGGGCTGATACCCTGCTGGTTGTACACCGCCAGACTCGCGGCAACGTTATCCAGCAGCTTTTGCCCCTGCTCATCCGCCACGCCGCTGCCGATCACATCCTTCAGCGTTTTCTGTGCCAGCGCCACTTCCTGGTTAATGGTTTTGACCGCCCTGGCCGCATCGTCCAGCAGGCCGACCTCCATCATGCGAACGGCCTGCCCCGCTTCGTTACGCGCGCGCAGGATCAGCGTATAGCCGGCATTCAGCTGCACCATCTGTTCACCCTGAAGATGATTGATGCGCTGGAGAGAAGCGGAACTTTGTGTAAGGGCATAAATGCCGATGCCGCTGACAATCAGCAGCAGAAGGGTCATAACGGCCAGTAAAGAGAGCAAGCCGGTACGAATCGATAGCGTTTTAAGCATGATGTTATTTCCGGTAGCGAGATATTTCTGGGCATAAAAAAAGAATATCGGCCGCTACCGGAAAATGTTTAGAGTTTAAGCAATTTCAGCATGTTATCGCTCTGTTAAAGATGTATTCACCCGGGTAACAGGCGAGCTCTGGCGGTTCTCCCACAGCACCGTCAGGCCGCGCTGGAGCGCGATAAAAATAAACAGCAGAATGCCGATAGCGATTTTGGTCCACCAGGAGCTGAGCGTGCCGTCGAAGTTGATATAGGTCTGAATCAGCCCCTGGATCGCCACGCCAAACAGCGTGCCGAGGACTGTCCCCACTCCGCCGCTGAGCAGCGTACCGCCAATCACTACCGAGGCAATGGCGTCCAGCTCAACGCCCACCCCCGCTAGGGCATAGCCTGCCTGGGTATAAACCGAGAATACAATCCCCGCGAGGGTGGCCAGCCCGGTCGAAAGCATGTAGATGCGAATAGTCGTGCTGCGCGTGGAAATTCCCATCAGGTTCGCGGACGTGGCGCTGCCGCCAATGGCATAAACCTGGTTACCAAATCGGGTACGGTGGGCGAGGAAGATCCCGATCACCACCACGCCCAGCATCAGCAGCCCCATTGCGCTCAGGCGCCCCCCGCCGGGAATTTTCCACGCCAGACTGGAGAGCGTGTCGTAGATCGGATGGTTAATTGGAATTGACTCCTCCGACACCAGATAGCTCACGCCGCGCAGGAAGAACATCCCGGCGAGGGTGATGATAAAGGCCGGGATTTTCAGCGCATCGATCAAAAGCCCCATAAAGGCGCCGAACGCGCAGCCCATGACCAGCACCAGCGGAAAAGCCAGCAGCGGCGAAATCCCCCAAAAGCCAATCGCCTTGGCAAGGAACACGCCGGTAAAGGCGATCACCGACCCAACGGAGAGGTCGATCCCGCCGGAGAGGATCACAAACGTCATGCCGACGGCGATAATGCCTAAAAAGGCATTGTCGGTCAGGATGTTGCAAATCACCCGCGTGGAGGCGAAGCCCGGGAACTGGGTAAGGCAATAGAGGTACCCCAGAACGAACACGCCCAGCGTGATCATTAACGGCAAATTACGTTTTATCATGACCGCGGTTCCCCTTAATGAGAGTGATAAAGCGCGGCGACTGCACGATAAGTACGATAAGTACCACGACCGCTTTGACGACCTGATTCAGCTCCGGCTGGAACCCGGAGAGCAAAATACCGGTATTCATACCCTGAATAATCAACGCCCCCACCACCGAGAGCAGCAAATTAAAACGTCCGCCCATCAGCGATCCACCGCCGATAACCACCGCGAGGATCGCATCCAGCTCGAGCCAGAGTCCGGCGTTATTGGCATCCGCTCCGCGAATATCGGCGGCCACGATCACCCCGGCAATCGCAGCACAGACGCCGCTCAGCACGTAAGTCAGCATCACCATCAGCCGCGTATTTACCCCGGCGTTTTTCGCGGCCCGAATGTTAATCCCCACCGCTTCGATGAACATCCCGAGCGCCGTTTTGCGGGTGAAAAGCCAGAACACCACCAGCGTCACCAGCGCGACGATCACCGGCGTCGGGAAGAACAGAAAATTACCGCTGCCGATCCACGCCAGGCTCGGGGAGTTAAAGGTGACGATTTGACCGGAGGTGATAAGCTGCGCCACACCGCGCCCGGCCACCATCAAAATCAACGTCGCGACAAACGGCTGGATCTTGAGCACCGCAACCAGAATGCCGTTCCACAGCCCGGCAAGCACGCCGGAACCCAGCGCGGCCAGCAGGACCACCGGCAGGCTGTGCCCGGCGACGGTCATCGAGGCGGCGGTGGCGCCCGCAATCGCCATTACCGCACCGACGGAGAGGTCGATCCCGCCGGTGGCAATGACCAGCGTCATACCAATCGCCAGCAGCGCCACGGGCGCGGCACGGTTTAAGATGTCGATCGGGCTACCAAACAGGCGGCCATCCTGCACGACGATCTGAAAGAAATGCGGAGCCACCAGGCTATCCACCAGCAGCACCAGCAGCAGCGCCACGATTTGCGGCGTGCCGGTCGGCCAGGTGAAGCGGCGCTTCGCTTCGCCAGTTTGCGAAAGAGAACGGGACATCACATTTGACTCCTTACGCCGCGATGGCATTCATGATCGCCGGTACCGACAGTTTATCCAGCGGGATCTCTGCCACCTGCCTGCGATCGCGCATGATGATGACGCGATCGGCATAGCCGACCAGCTCCTCCAGCTCGGACGAGATCACCAGCAGCGCCAGACCGTCGGCGCAGAGCGTTTCGATAAGCCGGATGATTTCGGCGTGCGCGCCCACGTCGATACCGCGCGTGGGCTCGTCGAGGATCAGGAATTGCGGCTTGGTGAGCAGCCAGCGCGAGAGGAGAACCTTCTGCTGGTTACCGCCCGAGAGGAACTCGATGGGCTGTTCCGCGCTCGGGGTACGTATACCGAGCTGGCGGATGAAGCGCTCGGCAATCGCGTTCTGCTCGCGCTTAGGGATCGGACGCAGCCAGCCGCGCTGGGCCTGTAGCGCCAGAATGATGTTTTCCCGCACCGAGGCGGCGGCAATAATCCCGTCCGTTTTCCTGTCCTCCGGACAGAAGCCCACGCCGAGGCACGACGCCTGATGCGGTGAACGTAGCGTTTGTGGTTTGCCTTTGATCAGCGCCGTTCCGCTGTCGGCAGGTTTGATCCCGAAGATGACTTCGGCGGTTTCGGTGCGCCCGGAGCCTAACAGCCCCGCCAGACCCACAATTTCACCGGGGCGTACCTCGAGGTTAAACGGCGCGATGGTCCCTTTTCTGCCGTAATCGTGAAACGCGGCGATCGGTTTTTCGCTCAGCAGCGTACGGCCCGCGCGCTGAAGCGCGTTGGTCTCGAGTTCGCGGCCCAGCATCATTTTGACCAGCTCTATCTGCGGCAGCTCGCGGGTTTCCCGGCAGCCGACAAAGCTGCCGTTGCGCAGCACCGTTATACGGTCGCTCACCTCGTAAACCTGATCGAGGAAATGCGTCACGAAAATCAGGCTGACGCCCTGATTACGCAGCTGGCGCATCAGGGTAAAAAGCATCTCCACTTCCTGGGTATCGAGGCTGGCGGTGGGTTCATCGAGGATCAGCACTTTCGCCGAGAGATCGATAGCGCGACAGATCGCGACGATTTGCTGCATCGCTACGGAAAAACGGTTCAGCGGTTCGCGCACGTCGAGAGAGAAGCCATACGATTCCATCAGCTTCGCGGCGCGCGCTTCCATCTCTTTGCGGCGCAGCAGGCCAAAACGTCTGGGTTCGCGGCCAATAAACAGGTTATCCGCTACCGACATGTTTGGCAGCAGGTTCACTTCCTGGTAGACCGTGCCGATCCCCAGTTGCTGGGCATGCGCGGTGTTTTTGGGCGAAATGGCGTTACCTTCCAGCCAGATAGCGCCGCGATCGGCGTGATAGACCCCGGTCAGGGTTTTAATCAGCGTCGACTTCCCCGCCCCGTTTTCGCCGAGCAACGCCATGATCTCCCCCCGCCGCAGGCTGAAATCAACGTTATCCAGCGCCTTAACGCCAGGGAAAAATTTACTCAGGCCCTCTGTGCGGAGGATTTCCTGGTGTTGTTCGGTGGTCATGGTTCCCCCTGCATCAGGCCGGATGACGCTACGCTTATCCGGCCTACAAAAGAGCGTATCGTAGGCCGGGTAAGCGCAGCGCCACCCGGCAATTTCACTGGATCAGTAGCCCATATTTTTCTTCTTCTCTAACTCTTCTTTCGCCGTGTCCGGCAGGTAGAGCGTGGATTTGGTGATGGTCAACTTCTCAGGCTGGGTGCCGTCTTTCTTGAATTTCTCCAGCGCATCGAATGCCGGGCCCGCCATATTTGGCGTCAGCTCCACGCTGGCGTTCGCTTCGCCGTCAATCATCGCTTTGTAGATATCCGGTACGCCGTCGATCGAGCCGGTGAGGATATCTTTGCCCGGCTTCAGGCCCGCTTCTTTGATGGCCTGGATGGCGCCGATCGCCATGTCGTCGTTGTGGGCGTAAACCATGCAGATATTTTTGCCGTTATTTTCTGCCTTGATGAAGCTTTCCATGACCTCTTTACCCTTGCTGCGGGTGAAGTCGCCGGACTGAGAACGGATGATCTTGATGTTTGGTGCTTTGGCGATGGCCTCCGCGAAACCTTTCTTACGGTCGATAGCCACGCTCGCCCCGACGGTGCCCTGTAACTCAACCACGTTACACGGCTTGCCATCTACCTGCTTCACCAGCCAGTCACCAATCAGTTTGCCTTCCAGCACGTTATCGGCGGTGACGGTGGTCATATAGAGAGATTTGTCTTTTACGTCGATGGAACGGTCGAGCAGGAAGACCGGAATTTCAGCATCTTTGGCTTCCTTCAGCACCGGCTCCCAGCCCGTGGCGACAACCGGGGCAATAAAGATGGCATCCACGCCCTGAGCGATAAACGAGCGCACCGCTTTAATCTGGTTCTCTTGCTTTTGCTGACCATCGGCGATTTTCAGCGTAATACCGCGCTTTTCGGCCTCACTTTTCGCCACATTCGTTTCAGCGGCGCGCCAGCCGGATTCAGATCCGACCTGCGAAAATCCAACGGTTAAGGGTGCGGCCATCGCCATAGACGACATGGCTGCCGAAACTGCTGTAACAAGAAGTAAGCGCTTCCACATATGAACGTCCTCGTAGGGTAGGTTATTGTTGGTTAAAAGATGTTCCGCGGATGAACTATAGCCAATGGAATATGTTACGGATTGCGTTACATCACACTTCAGAAAAGTGAATAAAACGTTAATCACAAGTTTGTAATCGCTTTCATTTCAACATTTAAAATGCGGCTGAGTTTATGGATTATCCTGTCATGGAAACGGTCCGAAAAGTGAAGGCGCGAGGGAGAGAAGACGAAAACAGGCGGAGACTTTCAGCGCCAGTTGGCTATAATACCTGCCACTTGTTTACCATCCATTTTAAAGGACACCGACATGAGCTTACTCAACGTCCCTGCGGGTAAAGAACTGCCAGAAGACATCTACGTTGTGATCGAAATCCCGGCCAACGCAGATCCAATCAAATACGAAATCGACAAAGACACCGGTGCGCTGTTCGTTGACCGTTTCATGTCTACCGCCATGTTCTATCCGTGCAACTACGGCTACATCAACCACACTCTGTCTCTGGACGGTGACCCGGTTGACGTACTGGTCCCAACGCCATATCCATTGCAGCCAGGCTCCGTCATTCGCTGCCGTCCTGTTGGCGTGCTGAAAATGACTGACGAAGCGGGTGAAGATGCGAAACTGGTTGCCGTACCGCACACCAAGCTGAGCAAAGAGTACGATCACATTAAAGATGTGAACGACCTGCCAGAGCTGCTGAAAGCGCAGATCGCCCACTTCTTCGAGCACTACAAAGATCTCGAAAAAGGCAAATGGGTTAAAGTTGAAGGCTGGGATAACGCAGAAGCGGCGAAAGCAGAAATCATCGCCTCTTTCGAACGTGCTGCTAAGAAGTAATTCTTACTGCTGAGACTAAGCCCCGCGCGTCGGGGCTTTTTTGTGCCTGTCGCTCCAGGTAACCCGTGCGATTGGGGAGTATCGCCCGGCGGCGCTACGCTTGCACGGGCCTACGGCGCAAAACGACAACGCCACCTTACGGTGGCGTTGTCGTTTTTCAGAACTGGTCTCTGTCTAACCAGTTACCGCTTTCAATCAACGTTAACCCGTCGACCGAACGTTGGTACACGTACATCCATGCACTGCCGTAAGGCGTCTGGATCAACTGGCGAGCGTATTCACCGCCCCTGGTGCGCAAGGCATCAAGTTCGGCCAGCGTGGCATTATCAATACGATAAACCTCACCCTGTACCGTTCCGTTCCCCGGAACCGCGCCTGGATAGTGGCCCAGACTGTACAACTGGTAGTTTTCGATTGTGTAATTTCCCAGCAACTGGGCGTTGGTCATCCAGTGGCTGTTGCCTTGCCTGGTTCGTAAACTGCCGTAAACAAATATTCGCATTGCTAAAACTCAAACTGATAGAGCAGATCAAGTGCCTGGTCTACGCCGGACACTGCTTCCAGATATAGCTTAGGCATCAGGCGATAACGTAACGTGAGTGTAGCCAGTGAGTCAAAGATCCCCACGCCATATTTTACCTGTAGACCCGGCAGTACATAGCCGCTGACCACTACCTGCGAAGAGTCACCCACGCCCTGAGTGTCCAGCGCCAGATTGCTTACGCCAAACGTCTCGCCGATTTTACCCACAACCTGACCACTTTGTGCAACCCCCAGACCGACTAACATTGATGTCATTGCCGCACCATCGCCCTGTTGGCTATCCAGACCCTGGCCGCGAAGGAGGTAAGAGAGCGCTTCCTGTTGCGACATGGCCGGGTCAGAGAAGATCTCTGCCTTAGGTTCATCGGCGGAGCCCGTCACGCGCACGCCTGCAATCACATCATCTTCGGTGGCTTCCGGGTTACGGATCGCTTCGATATTGAGTACCGGCTGATCCGGTGGACCGGAGAACAGCAGCTCGCCTTTACGCACAATCAAATCCTGCCCGTAGGCATGGAAGCGCCCTTCAGGAATATTGATTTGTCCATTGAGGCCAAGTCCCTGTTGATCCTGCGCCACTTTCAGGTCACCCGTGAGTCTCGCCTTCAGCCCAAACGCGTCCAAACGCACGTTATTCCCCACGTGCACGATAAGATTACTATTGATCGGTATGCCAGCGCTCTTCTGTTCAACAGGTTTCAGATTTTCATTGAGCATAACTTCGTCACTGGAGACGCCAACCGCGCTTTCCGGCACCTCGTGAACCACGATGCGCGCCCACGGTACGTCAACACGGCCGTCCAGGGTGAAGAGACTCGGCGTTGCCTCAAAGACCACGTCTGGCGACACGTCCAGGCGCACCATCGGCGGTACCGTGATACGCACCCTGCTGCCCTTGGCCGCAATACGGGCGCGCCAGTTGTCGAGCTGGCTCCAGTCTGCGTCACCGCTCAGGTTGATTTGTCCCTGCTGCGTCAGCACTGAGCCACTGAGGGTTGAGCTTTGGCCGTTAAAGTTCATCGTCAGCTGGCTTGGCTGCATATCGAACGGCATAAAGTTACCGTCAATGTCCACGCCGTTTAACCGCATCTGGCCAAACAGCTGTGGGCTTTGCGCATCCCCCGCCAGACGCAGGTTGGCGCTGAGCATCCCCGCCGCCTTTTCTCCCCGCGAGAAGATCGGATTCACCATCGCCAGGTTGAAGTTGCGAATATTGACGTTGCCGCCGAGATTGCGCCGCCCTTGCGGATCGGTAATTTGCACCTGTCCGTCAAACTGACCGTTGTTGGTCAGGCGGATCAGCCATCCCAGTTCCGCACGATTGTTACGCAGGTCAGCGTTCACATTCAGGGTGTCGAACGCCACCGGCAGCGGCGCGTCATTGACCTCCTGCGTCACCTTCACGTTACGCCCGGAGAGGGTAACGCTGCCCTGCGGCAGTCCCTCTTTGGTGGTGTCCCACGCGACGTCCGCTTTGCCGCTGAAGACCCCGCTGGCCTGGGTGGTTTCCGGCATAAACGGTTTCAGCATCGCCAGGTCGAAACGGTTGAGGTTGATCTGCGCATGTCCTTCCGCGCCCGCATCAATGGTCTGCGGCACGCACAGCTCAGCATTCGGGTTGGTCCAGCAGTGTGGCCCAATGCTGATCTTTTGCTCCGCGTTGCGGTAATCCAGCGCGACAGACCGCGACAGCACCAGCGGGCCGACCGGCGTGCTGAAGCGGGTGTTATCCAGCACGCCTTTCCAGCGCGTCGCCTGGCGGTCAAAACTGCCCGTCAGGTGCAGCTGCCCGGAGACCGGCTCGCCCTGCACGCGTAGCTGGAGATCGTGCTGCTTTTCGTTACCTTTTGCCGCCAGCGTGACCAGACTGATGTTCACGTCCGGCTGAGAGATACGCTCCACGCGCAGATCCAGGTTTCCGCCGATCTGATCGGTGGATTTCACGTCTCCCTCGACACGCACGCGGGCAATAGAAAGTTCCTGCCAGCGCAGGTTATTGGCGGTGATGTCCGCCAGCAGCTGCGGCGCCTCCACCGTACCGCGAACCTTCACTAACCCCTTCGCCGTGCCGCCAAGACCCGGCAGGGCGTTATCGAGATTTGGCGCGTCGATGGTGGCATCCAGATTGAGGTCTTTCACGCCCAGCTCGCCTTTGATATCCGCCGTGTTGCGACCCAGCGCCACGTGCAGGCCCGGGATCACCCACTGGAGATAGCTGTTGCCCTTAAGCGAGCCCTCTACGTTGACTTTGTTCTGCTTCACGTTGCCGGTGAGCTTGAGTTCCGGCACGTCCATCTGCCAGGTGCCACCGTACAGGCTACCGCGGGTTTTGATCAGGCCATCCAGTTTTGACGGCCAGTCCGGGACCTCTTTAGCGGTGTTGATCCCGGTCAGCTTCAGCTCGCCGCGCCAGCTGATCGCCTGCTGCCAGTCGAGCAGCGCGGTCAGCTCGGTTTTTCCTTCCAGCGCCGCCACGGTCAGCTTGTCGAGGTTAACCTGCAACTCGTTACCCTTCGCATCCAGGGTGATATCGGCGGGCGGTACCCCCTGCCCCTTCACTGCCGTGCGGAACGACAGCGTGTAGTCGGTCATTTTGCCACTCAGCTTCAGCTTCAGATCGTCAGCCTGGAACTGTTTTTCGCCGGTGAACGGCCAGTAAAGCTGCTTGCTGACAACCTCAAGGTTGAGCGGTAAACCGGCCTCTGCCAGCTGGGTTTGCCCGCGCAGCACCATATCCACCGGTCCGGAGAGGTTCACGCCGAACTCCAGCTTCTCGCGCAGCGCGCCGCCGACTTTCACCTTCACCTTTTCGCCTTTCAGCGGATCGATGTTCAGGGCGCTGTTCAGCGTAATATCTACCGGCCAGTTGTCACGCAGTAGCGCATTGCCTGAGGCGTTGACCGACCCCTGGTTAGTATCAATATCCAGCGCGTCGAGCTTCATGTTGCCGTCGATACTGCTGACTTTAAGCAGCATGTTGAAGACCGTCAGATCGGTATCGCCGGTCAGACGCAACTGCTCGCCCTTAAACTCTTCGATATTGAGGTTCAGCGGCAGATGCACGTCGGTCATCTCCGGCAGAACCGGTTTCGAGAAGAGATCTTTCAGCGTTTCGCCCAGCGGTTTTTCTTCCGGCTGCGGGTTCTGGATCTTCGGCTCGACGATCTCTTCCTGCGCCACGTCGGCCACCTTCGGTAGCGCAATCAGCAGCCCTTGCAGGGAGGTTGGGGTCAGAGTGAGGTTTTTCTCCTGCCAGCGCAGACCAGAGGTGAAATCCATCACGGATACCGTCGTGTCGTCGATTTTGATATTCACGTTATCCAGTGCGACCCGGTAAAGCGCAATCGGGTACGGCGTGGAGAGGTTCAGCGGGCCGCTGTCCTCTTCTTCGACAGGCTCGGACTTCGGCATTTTTTTGGAATCTATCGCCACGTTAACGTCTTTTAGCGACAGATCGTTTACGCACAGCTGGCTGTCCCGCAGGCAGCCGAGCTTGACCGCCAGATGAAACTCGCCCGCATTCACCGCCACACCGGGCTGTTCATAACGGATATTTTTCAGGCGCAGATCGCGCCAGCCGCCCGTTACCTGGCCGATTTCCAGCCCCGGCACCCAGCGGTTCGCGGCGTTAAACAGCAAATGCAGGCCCGTGGTGGTGCCCACCAGAAACGCCACCGTACCGAGCAGTAATACGATAAAAATCAGCACCCCGAGGCTTATCTTCTTCCATAAACTCATAATTCAGGCCCCAGACCGATGTAAAACTGTAAACCGTGTTCGTCTTTGTCGCCCACCGGAACGGCGAAATCGAGCTTGATGGGCCCGACCGGTGACTGCCAGCGCACGCCTACGCCCGCGCCGGTTTTGAAATCGCTGCGGCGGATATCGTTCACCGCTTCACCGCCGTCAACGAACATCGCTCCCCACCACTTGCCGCTGACGTTGTACTGGTACTCCAGCGAGCCAGTCGCCAGTTTTGACGCCCCGGTCAACTGGCCTTTGTCGTTTTCAGGTGAGATCGATTTGTACTTATACCCGCGAATGCTGCGGTCGCCCCCGGCGAAGAAGCGCAGATCCGGCGGGACGCGTTCGAAATCACCGGTTTCGATCCAGCCGAGATTACCGCGCATCACAAAGCGGTGTTTGTCGTACAGCGTGCGGATCCAGACGTTTTGCGCCTGAAAGACGGAGAAGTCTACGTCGGAGCCCCAGGCGGTGTTGGAGTAATCGATGGAGTAGCGCTGAGAATCGCCCCAGGTCGGCATCAGGCCACCGCGCGAGCGGGTACGGCTGATCATTACGCCCGGATAAAGCAGCATGGTGGTGTTGGTGACGTTTGCCTGGGTAAAGTGGTCGAGGCTCCAGCGCAGGTTAATGGCGCGCTGCCAGCCGCTGGAGAGATCCCAGAAGCGTGATACCGCAAGCGTCGTCGAGTCCTGCTCGGTATCGTTCAAATCGGTACGCTTAAAGCCGCCCTGCACGAGGTAGTATTGCTCAAGCGGATTTTTCAGCAGCGGCATTTTATAGCTGAAGTCCAGCTGCTGTTCAGGCGCAGACAGGCTGACGCTGGTGGTCAGGCTGTGGCCGTAGGAGTTCATCCACGGTTTTTTCCATGAGGCTTTCACGCGCGGGCCGACGTCCGTGGAGTAGCCGACACCGGTCTCAATGGTGTTCTCGGTGCGCGGAGAGACCACGCCATGCAGCGGTAACACTTTCGTTTTACGGGATTTATCAAATTCCGGCGCTACCACCACGGAGTTAAACCAGCCCGTCGCGGACAAACGACGGTTCAGCTCGCCCAGGTCGCTGGACTGGTAGTAGTCGCCCTTTTTAAACGGCACCAGATTTTGCAGATACTCGTCACGGATTTGCGATCCTTCGAAGGTCACATCGCCAAACCGGTAGCGCTCGCCGCTGTCGTAATCGATATCCCAGAATGCCTGACGTCGCTCAAGCGCAACGCCCAGCTGGCTTTTGTTGAACCGGCTGTCGAAGTAGCCTTTGCGCAGCGAAACGCTGGTTAAGGATTTTTTAAAACGATCGTAATCCCCGTGATTGAGCACGGTGCCCACTTTCGGACGGGTGCTGAGCAGATCCAGGTAGTCCCGATCGGTGCGCGCACCGCCGCGCAGCACCACGTTCGTGCCGCCAATCAGGACGGGTTCGCCCGGCGAGACGCGGGCAATCAACACCTGGCGTCCTTTCGCCGGCGGCGGGCGTAAATCGAAATCGATGGTGGGTTCGTAGTACCCCAACGCCTTTAAGCCTTCGCGGATGGCGTCATCCACGCGCGCGCGAAAACGCCGATCCGGCGTGACCTCATCGCTCTGGATGGTAGAAAGCTGCGCACGCACGTTTTTTTCCAGCGCCCCGGATAACCCCTCAACCTGCAAACGGACATTCGCCGCGCTGGCAATCCCGCTGGTCAGCATTAAACTGACTAAACATAACTGGCGGATCTTTGTCACGTTTTCTCCTGAATATCCCTGTTTCCACCCTGGAAGCAAATGCAGTGCCGCTCCGCGGCAAAATACGGCCTGAAAGCCAAAAACCCAAATTACGGGTTGAAAAAGGGTGTAACACCCAAATATTTCTTATGATTAAATCTAGACTCATTCATCGCATTTATTGTGTTCAATTAAACGCTTCGTGACAACCTTAACCGAAACAACGCTACCCGGGAGGCCCCACCGTGAGTTTATTCGATAAAAAGCATCTGGTATCACAAGCCGATGCGTTACCGGGACGCAACACCCCTATGCCAGTGGCAACATTACACGCCGTAAACAACCATTCAATGACAAACGTTCCTGATGGAATGGAGATCGCCCTGTTTGCCATGGGCTGCTTCTGGGGCGTAGAACGCCTGTTCTGGCAACTGCCGGGCGTGTACAGCACCGCTGCGGGCTACACCGGAGGATATACGCCTAACCCAACCTACCGCGAAGTCTGTTCCGGTGAAACCGGTCATGCTGAAGCGGTGCGTGTGGTGTATGACCCGAGCGTCATTAGCTATGAACAGCTGCTCCAGGTGTTCTGGGAAAACCATGACCCGGCGCAGGGCATGCGTCAGGGTAACGATCACGGCACCCAATACCGTTCGGCCATCTACCCGCTCACCCCAGAGCAGGAGGCCGCCGCCCACGCCAGCCTGACGCGTTTCCAGGAAGCGATGCAGGCGGCCGGTGATAAACGTCAGGTCACGACGGAAATCGCTACCGCGAAACCGTTCTACTATGCCGAAGACGACCACCAGCAGTACCTGCATAAAAATCCGTATGGCTACTGCGGCATTGGCGGCATCGGCGTTTGCCTGCCTCCACAGCAGGCCTGATTACTGCATCAGCGCCACGCGAGCCGCGTGGCGCGTGGCATTACTCACCGAGCCGTAATCAATGACTTTCCCCTGCAACAGCAGGTTAAACACTGGCGCCTGTGGTCGGTTGAGCCGCGTTTGCAGCAAATGCACCGCTTCTATGCCCAAATCCCGACAGGGCACCGTGATCCCCGTAATGGGCTTTTCAAGCCGGTTTGCTAAATTCCACGCAAAATCGGTGGTGATGATGGAGATGTCTTCCGGCACGCGCAGCCCATGCCGCTGTAACGCCTTCAGCACACCCTCGGTCATGCTGGTGCTGTTGGGAAAAATGACCTCAGGCCACTGCGCTCTGTCGTGACGTAACAGCCACGCATCCAGCTCGCGCTCAGCCTCTTCAGCGGTAAACCACTCCGTGACCAGTAAATCCCGCTGCGGCTCAAACGCCACATGAAAATGCCGGTACGCTTCTTTAATTCCATCCAGCCGGGCATAGAGCGTGTCCCGGCGTAAACAGGTGATGGTCAGCACCCGGCGATGCCCCTGCTCGAAAAGATATTGCATCGTGGTAAAGCCGATTGCGCGATGATCGGGCGAAACCGAATCCAGCACCCGGTCCCGGTCGACGGAATTAATTAATACACAGGGTTTATTCAGCGTGCTGGCCAGCTTAAATATGGTGGAATCATCCGTACCAATGATAATTATTGCGTTAATATTTTTATGGCTTGCCTTTTCCATAAATAATTTCACGTCCGCATTTTGTTCCTCTAATCCGCAATAACTGATCCAGACATTATGTGGCGCGCTGGCTTCCGCAATGCCTTTGGTCACTTCCAGATAAAAAATATCCCCACGCCCCTGAAACGTTCTTTCAGGCGCAAATACAGCGATTCCGTTAATTAAAAGCCGTCCGCTCGCCATCGACTCCAGCACGCCAAGCTCCCGTGCGATGCGGACAATGGCTTCCCGGGCCTTATCGCTGGTATAAGACTTGCCGCTCAACACCCTGGAAACCGTGCTCACGGAATATCCCGTCAGGGATGCGATCTCCTCCATTTTTAACTTGCCCGGCATAGTGTGACCTCGCTCTCAATCAGTTTTTGCAAATATTTGCAGAAACAGCGCTTTGATTTTAAAACCAAATTTCAAAATGGTTGGAGTTTACTTATTCACCTTGCGAGTATTCTCACAAAAACACATTGTCGCTACGTCTCGCCTTTCCTATTTTTCGGTCATCACGCTTTTTGGCTGAAATTAAGGTGAGACATGGAGAAGGTACGTTTTGGCATTATTGGTATAGGTAATATCGGTACGGCCCACGCACGCTATTTACTGGCCGGAACCGTCAGCGACGCCTGCCTTACGGCGGTGTGCGATAACGCGCCGGAAAAGCATCCGGCCATTCGGCAGCTGGTTGGCGGCATTCCGCTGTTCAGTGATGCGCAGGAAATGCTCCAGAGCGGGCTTATCGATGCGGTCATTGTCGCCACGCCGCATTACGATCACCCGCACCTGTCGATGCTGGCGATGCGCCACGGCATTCATACCCTGTGTGAGAAGCCAGCAGGCGTCTACACCGCGCAGGTCCAGGAGATGAACGCCTGCGCCCGGGAGTGCGACGTGGTGTTCGGCATCATGTATAACCAGCGGCCCAACCCGCTGTATCAGAAAGTGAAAGATCTGATCGACAGCGGCGAGCTGGGCGAGATCCGCCGCTCCAACTGGATCATCACCAACTGGTATCGCTCGCAGAGTTACTACAACTCCGGCGGCTGGCGCGCCACCAGGAAAGGGGAAGGCGGCGGCGTGCTGCTCAACCAGGACCCGCACCAGCTCGATCTCTGGCAGTGGCTGGTGGGCATGCCGGTTCGTCTGCGCGCGTTTTGCCAGTTCGGTAAGCATCGCGATATCGAAGTGGAAGACGAGGTGACAGCCTACGCCGAATATGCCAGTGGCGCGACCGGCGTGTTCATCACCACCGTCGCGGAAACACCAGGTACCAACCGCCTGGAGATTGTCGGCGATCGCGGCAAAGTGGTCGTCGACGAGGGCAAACTGCGCTACTGGCGGCTGCGCGAATCGGAAACCGAGTTTAACGCTCGCTGGCAGAATGGCTTCGGTGAGCCGGAATGCTGGGAGGTTTCTGTCCCTGTTGCCCCGGAATACAGCGAGCACCACGTCATCACCGCCAACTTCTGCGCCGCCGTGCTGCGCGGCGAGCCGTTGATTGCACCGGGTCTGGACGGCATTCGCGGTTTAACCCTCTCTAACGCCATGCACCTCTCCACCTGGACGGACGACTGGGTTGAGCTACCGCTAAACGAAAAGCAATACCTGCGCCTGCTTCAGCAGCGCATCAGCACCTCTGTAGATAAAGAGGCCACCAGCATCACGCTGGATGCCGCGGGTACCTGGTAACACCGGAGAAAATCGATGTTAAATGTCGCCATTGTGGGAACAGGAAATATCTCCCATAACCATATTCAGGGTTATTTGCAGTTTGGACAGCGCTGCCGGATCGTTGCGCTGGTTGATATCTATCCGGAGAAAGCGGAAGAGAAAAAAGCGCGTTACGGCCTGACGGACGCCCGCGTGTACGCCAGCCACCGGCAGTTGCTGGAGGATGCGCTTCCCATCGATATCGTTGACGTCTGCACCCCTCCCTATGTCCATGCGGAGATCAGCATTGATGCGCTTCATGCCGGCTGCCATGTGCTGTGTGAAAAACCGATGGCCGCCTCGCTGGAGGAGTGTGATGCGATGATCGCCGCCCAGCAGGCCAGCGGAAAAACGCTCTCCATTATTGCCCAGAATCGCTTTACCGATGCCTTCTGGCGCTTAAAAGCGGCGCTGGATTCCGGCCTCGCCGGAAAAATATGCCATGCGCAGGTGGATTCCTTCTGGTGGCGCGGACATTGCTACTACGACCTGTGGTGGCGCGGCACGTGGGAAAAGGAAGGGGGCGGCTGCACGCTGAACCACGCGGTGCACCATATTGACGCCATTCAGTGGATGCTCGGCTTCCCGTCTGAGGTGGTGGCGATGATGACTAACGTGGCCCATGACAACGCCGAAGTGGAAGACCTTAGCGCCGCGATATTCAAATACCCCAGCGGCGCACTCACCCAGCTTACCGCCTCGGTAGTACACCACGGGGAAGATCAGAAGATCATTATCCAGGGTGATAAAGCGCGCATCTCCGCCCCATGGCAGGCTTATGCCAGCGTGAGTGCTGACAACGGCTTCCCGCAGGAGACCAACGATATTGAGCGAGAAGCCCTGCTTGATGCCGTTTTCCAGGCGACGCCCAGGCTCGAATGGACTCTGCACACCGGGCAGATTAACGACCTGCTTCAGAGCATTGAGCGCGGTACGGCCCCGCTGGTGGACGGCGTGCAGGGTAAGCGCTCGCTGGAGCTGATTACTGCGATGTATAAATCAGCCATTACCCGCAGTGTCGTTTCCCTGCCTGTTGGCCGCGATGATCCGTTTTACCGTACCGGCGGGACGAACGCCCTCGCCCCCCGTTTTTATGAAAAATCCGCAAGCGTCGCCAACTTCAGCGAAGTGGGCGCTATCCCTCTGGGTAAAGATCTGGATCGAGGACTGTAACCATGAACAAGAATGACGGAATGAACTACGCGCCGGTGGGCAAACCGCAGCCGGTGGTGCAGGCGGGTGAATTTGTATTTGCCGCCGCCGCGCTCGACCACGGCCATATCTACGGAATGTGTAATGGCCTGATTGAAGCAGGTGCCACGCTGAAGTGGGTTTACGATCCCGATCCGGCGAAAGTGGACACGTTTGTTCAGCAGTACCCGCAGGTGAAGGTGGCTGATTCCCTGGACGTTATTCTCGCCGATGACGACGTGCGCCTGGTGGCCGGGGCGGCCATCCCCTCCGAACGCTGTGCGCTGGGGCTGAAGGCGATGACGGCTGGCAAAGACTACTTCACGGACAAAGCGCCGCTCACCACCCTTGAACAGCTGGCAGACGCCAAAGCGATGGTGGAGAAAACCGGGAAAAAATACGCGGTCTACTACAGCGAGCGTCTGCACGTGGAAAGCGCGGTCTTTGCCGGGCAGCTGGTACAGCAAGGCGCCATTGGTCGCGTGGTGCAAACCCTGGGCATGGGGCCGCACCGGGAAGGGACTGGCCGCCCGGACTGGTTCTACGATCGTCGCTATTTCGGCGGCATCCTTTGCGACATCGGCAGCCACCAGATCGAGCAGTTCCTGTTTTATACCGGCAACCGCGACGCCACCGTGGTCGCCAGCCAGGTGCGCAACGTTAACCACCCGCAGTATCCCGCATTCGAAGATTTTGGCGACGCCATGCTCAAAGGAGAAAACGGCGCCAGCGGCTATTTCCGTTGTGACTGGTTCACTCCTGACGGGCTCTCCACCTGGGGCGATGGTCGCCTGACGCTGCTCGGTACCGACGGGTATATCGAGATCCGTAAATATGTCGATCTCACCCGGGGTGAGCAGGATGTCGTCTACCTCGTCAATAACGAGGGCGAGTTCCGCTATCCTGTGGCCGGGCAGGTTGGGTTCCCGTACTTTGGCGAACTGATCCTCGACTGCCTGCACCGCACCGAAAATGCCATGACTCAGGCGCATGCTTTCAAAGCTGCCGAACTGTGCGTGAAAGCACAAATGCTCGCAAACGCAGCTGACTAAGGGGACGACATGAACATCCTGAACACGGCGATTATCGGTGCCGGGGCTATTCACAGTTGCCATGTGAATGCCCTGAGGCAAATCCCCAATGTCGCGCTGCGCGCGCTGGTCGATATCGACAGCGTCAAAGGACTGAAGCTGGCGATGAACTATCAGTGCCGCTTTTATCAGGATTACCGGGAAATGCTGCTGGATGACAGCATCGACGTGGTGCATATCTGCACGCCCCACTTCGAGCACAAAAACATGATTCTGGCGGCGCTGGCCGCCGGGAAACATGTCTTTTGCGAAAAACCGGTGGGCATGAACAGCAGCGAGCTTGCCGACATTGCCTCTGCCGCCGCTCAGGCACCCGGCAGGCTCGGCGTCTGCTACCAGAACCGGCTCAATCCGACCAGCCTGCGCATTCGCAAGGAGCTGGCGGAAGGCGTACTGGGAAAGATGTTAAGTATCAAAGCTGTGCTGACCTGGTCCCGCTCGGGGGCGTATTACACGGAAAGCCCGTGGCGCGGGCAGCTGGCAACGGAAGGTGGAAGCCTGCTAATCAACCAGGCGATCCATACCCTCGATCTGATGCAGTGGTTTGCGGGTGGCGTCACGCGGCTGAAGGGGGTAGTCGACAGCGGGGAACTGGCTGACGTCACGCAAGGGGAAGACAGCGCGATGGCCACGCTTCACTTTACCAACGGTGCGCGCGGTCTGTTTTATGCCAGCAACTGCCACACCACGGATTCCCCCCTCTGTCTGGAGATCCACTGTGAGCGCGGCTCACTGCTGCTCAACGACAACACGCTCTGGCGCATAACGCCCGGCGAACGATTTCGCCTGGAAAGCGATGCCTCTCCCGATGGCACCGCAAAAAGTTACTGGGGATTAGGACACCAGCAGGCGATCCGCCGTTTTTATCACGCTATTCATCACCCGGAGAGTACGGATTTTACCGATATTTGTACCGCCGGAAAATCACTCAAGATTGTGGAGGCTTTTTATCGGTCATCTCAGTTAAGACAATGGATAGATATTAATAATTAGAACGTCACGTGTAGTCCAGCAGTGCAATAAAAATACAACCTCTACATCTACCCTACACTGGATATTATTATGGTTAAACCAACTGAACGCAGAGTGGGTTATGGCGTGGCGCTTGGCTACGGCATAACCGACCTCTTTGGCGGAGGCGCTTTCGCCATTATCGGCACCTGGCTGTTATTTTTTTACACCACCTATTGCGGATTATCCGTCGTGGAAGCCGGCTCTATATTTGCTATTGCCCGCGTCATTGACGCGGTATTAAGCCCGATAATGGGTTACATCACCGACAATTTCGGCGACACCTGGCTTGGGCGTAAATTTGGCCGTCGCCGTTTCTTCTTATTACTCAGCTCTCCCTTAATGTTCCTCTATGCTCTGCTGTGGCTGACGGACATGGGTTACTGGTATTACCTGGGCACCTATCTTTCCATCGAACTGCTTTCAGCGATGGTGCTGGTGCCGTGGGAAACCCTCGCCGCGGAGATGACCAACCGCTATGAAGAGCGCAGCCGCCTGTCGGGCGTACGGATGATCTGCTCGCAATTGGGCGGTTTTCTTGCGGTGTCGGTTCCGGGCGTGATTATGCAATTTACCGGCAAAGATAATTCCTTTACCTACACGCTAACCGGACTGATATTTTCCTGCGTCTTTTGCATCGCGGTATTTATTACCTGGTACAGCACCTGGGAAGCAAAAGATGTGCATCAGGAGTATGACTTCAAAGTTGATACCCAGCGCAGCAGCGGAGTAATTAATCACCTCAAATATCTGGTGCTGGATCTCTTCTCTTCTTTTCGTATTCGCGCTTTCCGCCTGCATATTCTTATTTATATTTTCTCCTTCACCGCGATGGACGTATTTGGTTCAGTCTTTACCTATTACGTGGTGTATTGCCTGAGTCAGGATGCGGCAGCAGTGTCCGGCTGGCTAAGTATTGCGGCGTTTGCCTCCGTGCCGGGCACGTACGGATTTATGCTGTTACTCAACAGGCTGAACATGACCCCTTCCGCCGCACTGCGCCTTTCGTATAGCTGCATTTTCCTAGTGCTGGCATTCCTGTTTACGGTTTATCTCACCAAAACAGAGGTGCCAACGCTGCTGTTCTCCGCCGTCTTCATCCTGCTGGGTGCAGCCCGTTCCGGCCTCTATTACATTCCGTGGAATATTTATAGCTTTATTCCGGATATCGACGAGATCGTCACGCAGCAACGCCGGGAAGGCATTTTCGCTGGCGTAATGGTGTTGACCCGCAAAAGCACCGTCGCCATTGCGATTATGATTATCGGCCTGGTGTTGCAGGAGTCCGGTTTTGTGAAAGGCAGTGGCGCACAGCCTGAAAGCGCGCTGGGAGCAATAATTGGCCTGATGATTTTTGCCACCGCCGCGCTGCTGGCAGTGAGCTTCTTCGCGACCTACAAATTTAAGCTGACCCGCGAGACGCATAAGGTGCTGCTCAAGGAGATCGCGCGTCGGAAGCTCGGTGGCGACTATCGCGACTGCGACGCCAGCACCCGCGTGGTCATCAAACAGCTGACAGGCTATGAGTACGATCAGGTCTGGGGCGGCGATGCCACACGCCTGGCTGTGGGCGAAAACTTATCCACCGTGAAATAGCCCTTCTCGCCGGATCGGCCCCATGCCGGTCCGGCTTTTTTTGCCGAAAACGTGACCTCTGGCAGGTTTACACGTCTTTACGCTATACTACCGCTGAAATAATCGGCTCAACGCTACGAGCTGAGTTCAATGTGTCTTCACACGAATGGTATCAACTCCCCTTCTGAGGATCTGGCGAGAAGCCGGATAAACTATGTTAAACAGTATTTTAGTAATACTTTGTCTTATTGCCGTCAGTGCATTTTTCTCGATATCGGAGATCTCGCTGGCTGCCTCCCGTAAAATCAAACTGAAGCTGCTTGCCGACGAGGGCAACATCAACGCATCACGCATTCTGAAAATGCAGGAAAACCCCGGCATGTTCTTTACCGTGGTGCAGATTGGCCTGAACGCGGTCGCCATCCTTGGCGGTATCGTGGGCGATGCAGCGTTTTCTCCGGCGTTTTATAGCCTCTTTGTTAAGTACATGTCCGTAGAGCTGGCCGAGCAGTTGAGCTTCATCCTCTCCTTCTCCCTGGTCACCGGCTTGTTCATTTTATTCGCGGACCTGACCCCGAAACGCATCGGTATGATTGCGCCAGAAGCTGTGGCTTTGCGTATCATCAACCCGATGCGCTTCTGCCTGTATGTCTTCCGTCCGCTGGTGTGGTTCTTTAACGGCCTGGCGAACGTCATTTTCCGCATCTTCAAGCTGCCGATGGTGCGTAAAGACGACATCACCTCCGACGATATTTATGCGGTGGTGGAAGCCGGGGCGCTGGCAGGCGTGCTGCGTAAGCAGGAGCACGAGCTGATTGAGAACGTTTTCGAACTGGAATCCCGTACCGTGCCGTCCTCCATGACCGGCCGTGAAAACATCATCTGGTTCGATCTGCATGAAGACGAGCAGAGCCTGAAGACCAAAGTGGCGCAGCACCCGCACTCCAAGTTCCTGGTCTGTAACGAAGATATCGACCATATCATCGGCTATGTGGACTCCAAAGACCTGCTGAACCGCGTGCTGGCAAACCAGAGCCTGGCGCTGAACAGCGGCGTGCAGATCCGCAACACCCTGATAGTGCCGGACACCCTGACGCTCTCCGAAGCGCTGGAAAGTTTCAAAACCGCCGGGGAAGACTTCGCGGTGATCATGAACGAATACGCGCTGGTGGTGGGCATTATCACCCTCAACGACGTTATGACGACCCTGATGGGCGACCTGGTCGGCCAGGGGCTGGAAGAGCAGATTGTTCAGCGTGACGAAAATTCATGGCTCATCGATGGCGGTACGCCGATTGAAGACGTCATGCGCGTACTCGACATTGACGAGTTCCCGCAGTCCGGCAACTACGAGACCATCGGCGGCTTTATGATGTTTATGCTGCGTAAAATCCCGAAACGTACCGACTCGGTGAAGTTCTCCGGCTTCAAGTTTGAAGTGGTGGATATTGATAACTACCGCATCGACCAGCTGCTGGTAACGCGTATTGATAGCAAACCGACCGTGCTGGTGCCGAAACTGCCGGATGCGGAAGAGAAGGTGTCGGCGTAATCCTTTGTGTGCCCCACAAACATCAACGGCTCCCATCGGGAGCCGTCTTTTTAACTACTACTGCATAGCACGTTGGTTAAGCCATCTCAGTTTGCAGACGCATAACCTGACGGTTGACTTCGGACATCACAGACAAGTGCTGTTTGTCCTTCACTTTTGGGATAAGGATTTTGCCCTTATCGAACTCAAAAGCGCCAACATCCTTGATGTACAACCGTCCACGGAACAGGATCTTCACGTACTTCGCCACCTGAAGCGGGTTGTAGCGTTGGAAAATTTTCATTCTTGTATCTCCTGCGAATCATACGCTCTTGCGGTGCCACAATCGGCCCGACTGTCCTGAGCGCAAATTTTGATGCCCAATGACTATAGACCAGAACCTCGTACTTACCCAGTGTGCATAAGTTTATTTACCGTTTGATTACAATTATTCAGAATAATCTTTGCAAAGCGTGATACAGCGCAGTATATGCCGTCGTTTTTGCATGGATATGTGCGTTCGCCCGCAAACTGGCATCGGGATTGCGGGAAAAGCCTATTGATCGCACTTATGATTAAAAGCGCATGACCAAGTGGTCGGATCACCTGCTAACAATAAGGAAACACCATGACCCTACGTAACCTCCTGGCAGCAGCTTGCCTGTTGCTGCCGCTGATGGCTTCCGCACACAACATTGAAAAAGGACAACGTGTCCCGCCGGTCGGGATTGCTGACCGGGGAGAATTGATTCTCGACAATGATAAGTTTAGCTATAAAGCCTGGAATAGCGCGCAGCTTGCGGGCAAAGTGAGAGTTGTACAACATATTGCCGGACGTACATCCGCTAAAGAGAAAAATGCCACCCTCGTGGAAGCGATCAAAGCCGCAAAACTCCCGCACGATCGCTACCAGACCACCACCATCGTGAACACCGACGACGCGATTCCCGGCTCCGGGATGTTTGTGCGCTCAAGCCTCGAGAGCAATAAGAAGCTCTATCCCTGGTCGCAGTTTATTGTCGACAGCAACGGCGTGACGCGTAAGGCGTGGCAGCTGGAAGAAGAGAGTTCAGCGATTGTCGTGCTGGACAAAAACGGTCGCGTACAGTGGGTTAAAGACGGCGCGCTGACGCAGGATGAGGTGCAGCAGGTGGTTGCCCTGCTGCATAAGCTACTGACTCAGTAAAGTGATACCCGGAAGCCCGGATTCAGGAATGACTCGCGCGGGGTGTAGTCCAGTGGCTTACCCTGCCAGTCATGCACATGCGCGCCAGCGGCCGCCGCCACCGCATGCCCTGCCGCCGTATCCCAGACGTTCGTCGGCCCGAAACGGGGGTACAGCTGCGCCTGCCCTTCCGCCACCAGACAGAACTTCAGCGACGAGCCAATCGACGTCGTCTGGTGTTCACCCAGCTGTTGCAGATACTCCTCCAGCTCGCTGTCACTGTGCGAGCGGCTGATCACCACCAGCGGAGGACGGGCATCACGCACCTGGATCTGCTTACGCACGCCGCACTCTTCCTTCCAGGCTTTACCTTCCGCCGCGCTGTACATTACTTTCATCACCGGGGCGTAAACCACGCCAAGCACCGCTTTTCCTTTTTCAATCAGGGCGATGTTGACGGTGAATTCACCGTTACGCTTGATAAACTCTTTCGTGCCATCCAGCGGGTCGACAAGCCAGTAACGCTGCCAGTGCTGACGTTCATCCCAGCTCTGGGGCGCTTCTTCAGAAAGGACCGGAATATCCGGCGTCAGGGCCTGCAAACCTTTCAGGATCACCGCATGCGCCGCGATATCCGCCGCCGTCACCGGGGAGTCATCCGCTTTGCTGACAACATCCATCGGTTTCGCACCGTCGTACACCTGCATAATGGCATCACCCGCATCCCGTGCGAGCTGACA
This sequence comes from Enterobacter sp. BIDMC 27, assembly GCF_000534415.1. NCBI lineage: Bacteria > Pseudomonadati > Pseudomonadota > Gammaproteobacteria > Enterobacterales > Enterobacteriaceae > Enterobacter > Enterobacter sp. BIDMC 27. Next base: position 1,346,084 of record NZ_KI973178.1, on the reverse strand, counting down.
AATTTTATCTAACATTCTCCACCTCTTCGTTAACGCAGTGGGCATAACTTATTGTTTTAGTTATATCGTAATGTGAACAATTCCGCTATCTGTGAAGCAATTCTGGTTTCAGCGCCCTTTTTTCTGGCAGCATTCACACTTCTGTAAGCAACAAATACTACATACATATTCTTTTGTGGCTTGGATCGAAAAAAGGACTCCTCAGATGATTAAGTTTAGCGCAACGCTCCTGGCAACGCTGATTGCGGCAAGCGTTCAGGCAGCGACGGTGGATCTCCGTATTCTGGAAACCACCGATCTGCACAGCAATATGATGGACTTCGATTACTACAAAGATACCCCTACGGAAAAATTCGGACTGGTACGCACGGCAAGTTTGATCAACGCCGCCCGCGGTGAAGTGAAAAACAGCGTGCTGGTCGATAACGGGGACTTAATTCAGGGCAGCCCGCTCGGAGACTACATGGCGGCGAAGGGGCTGAAAAAAGGCGAGATCCATCCTGTTTATAAGGCAATGAATACGCTGGACTATACCGTCGGCAACCTGGGCAACCACGAATTTAACTACGGCCTGAAATACCTGCACGACGCGCTGGCAGGTGCAAAATTCCCGTACGTTAACGCCAATATCATCGACGTTAAGACGAAGAAGCCGCTCTTCACCCCTTATCTGATTAAAGAGACCGAGGTTGTCGACCAGGACGGTAAAAAACAGACGCTGAAAATCGGCTATATCGGTTTTGTGCCGCCGCAGATCATGACGTGGGATAAAGCCAACCTCGACGGGAAAGTGACCGTCAACGACATTACCGAAACCGCGCGCAAATACGTGCCGGAGATGCGTGCGAAAGGGGCGGATGTGGTCGTCGTCGTGGCGCACTCTGGCCTCTCGGCCGACCCGTATCAGGTGATGGCTGAGAACTCCGTGTACTATCTCAGCCAGGTGCCGGGCGTGGATGCGATCCTGTTCGGTCACGCCCACGCCGTCTTCCCGGGTAAAGATTTCGCTGATATCAAAGGCGCGGACATCGAAAAAGGGACGCTCAACGGTGTGCCATCGGTAATGCCGGGCATGTGGGGCGACCACCTTGGCGTGGTGGATCTGGTGCTGAATAACGACAGCGGAAGCTGGAAAGTCACGCAGTCGAAAGCGGAAGCGCGTCCGATCTACGACGCAGCGGCCAAAAAATCTCTGGCAGGGGAAGATAAAAAGCTGGTCGACATCCTGAAGCATGACCACGACGCGACGCGTGAATTTGTCAGCAAGCCGATCGGTAAATCGGCTGATAACATGTACAGCTTCCTCGCGCTGGTACAGGATGACCCGACCGTGCAGGTCGTCAACATGGCGCAGAAAGCCTATGCGGAGCACTATATTCAGGGCGATCCGGATCTGGCAAATCTGCCGGTACTGTCTGCCGCGGCGCCATTCAAAGTGGGCGGGCGGAAGAACGATCCGGCCAGCTACGTTGAGGTGGAAAAAGGCCAGCTGACCTTCCGTAATGCCGCCGATCTCTACCTCTATCCCAACACCCTCGTGGTGGTGAAAGCCACCGGGAAAGAGGTGAAGGAGTGGCTGGAGTGCTCTGCCGGGCAGTTCAACCAGATCGTTCCGCACAGCAGCAAACCGCAGTCGCTGATTAACTGGGACGGTTTCCGCACCTACAACTTCGACGTGATCGACGGCGTGGAATATCAGATTGACGTTACCCAGCCCGCGAAATATGACGGCGAATGTCAGGCCATTAATCCGCAGGCAGAACGCATCAAAAACCTGACCTTCAACGGCAAAGCGATTGATCCGAATGCCACTTTCCTGGTGGTGACCAACAACTACCGCGCCTATGGCGGTAAGTTTGCCGGTACGGGTGACAGCCACATCGCCTTTGCCTCGCCGGATGAGAACCGTTCGGTGCTGGCGGCGTGGATCAGCGCGGAGTCGAAAAAGACGGGTGAAATTCATCCGGCGGTGGATAACAACTGGCGACTTGCGCCGATCCACAGCGACACTAAGCTGGATATTCGCTTTGAGACATCTCCGTCCGATAAAGCAGCCGCGTTTATCAAGGATAAGGCGCAGTATCCGATGCAAAAGGTCGCGACGGATGATATTGGGTTCGCGATTTATCAGGTGGATTTGAGCAGGTAGCGATGATTGTGCCGGGTGGCGGCTTCGCCTTACCCGGCCTACCCGCAATCCTCGATCCCGTAGGCCGGGTAAGCGCAAGCGCCACCCGGCATTTCACGCCGCACGCTCGTCCCTATTCGCCATCACCTGCGGCGTATTGACCTCAATCCAGTCGGCCAGCGCGGCCACCTTCTCGCTTACCTCCTGCCCCATCGGCGTCAGGCTATACTCCACATGCGGCGGCACGACCGGATACGACACGCGATCGACAAACCCGTCATGCTCCAGCGCCTGTAAAGACTGAGCCAGCATCTTCTCGCTGACGCCGCCCATCTTGCGGCGCAGATCGCTGAAGCGATGCGTCCCCTGACGTAACGCCACCAGGATCAGCACGCCCCAACGGCTGGTTACGTGTTTGAGCACCTCCCGTGACGGGCACTGTTCCGCAAAGAGGTTGCCATCGCGCATTTGCTCGCTGAGCGTTGGTATTGTTGTTTTCATACTTACCTTTTTGTACGTACTTACTAAAAGTTAGTTATGGTGATAGTGTGCCACAACACCAGACAAACACGAAGGAGATTCATCATGATCGCGATTACCGGCGCAACCGGCCAGCTTGGCCAACACGTTATTGAAGAACTGCTGAAAACCGTTCCGGCCAGCCAGATCGTGGCTATTGTGCGTAACCCGGCGAAAGCCGAAGCGTTGCGTCAGCAAGGGGTCGTTGTGCGTCAGGCGGATTACACCGATGAAGCCGCATTTACCACCGCGCTGAACGGCGTGGATAAACTGCTGCTCATCTCCTCCAGCGAAGTGGGCCAGCGTGCCGTACAGCACCAGAACGTGATAAACGCCGCCAAAGCCGCCGGGGTGAAATTCATCGCCTATACCAGCCTGCTGCATGCTGACAAATCTCCGCTGGGTCTGCACGTTGAGCACGTCGAAACCGAAAATGCCCTGGCGGCCTCTGGCGTGCCTTACGCTCTGCTGCGCAACGGCTGGTACACCGAAAACTATCTGGCAAGCGCGCCGCCAGCGCTGGAACACGGCGTATTTATGGGTGCCGCAGGCGAAGGCAAAATTGCCTCTGCGACCCGTGCGGATTACGCGGCGGCGGCAGCGAAAGTGATTTCTGAAGAGGGTCATGCCGGCAAGGTGTATGAACTGGCGGGTGATAATGCCTGGACGCTGAGCGAACTGGCTGCGGAACTGAGCAAGCAGAGCGGTAAGCCGGTAACGTATCAGAACCTCAGCGAAGCCGATTTCGCCGCTGCGCTGAAAGGCGTTGGTCTGCCTGCCGGGCTGGCGGAGATGCTGGCGGACTCCGACACCGGCGCGTCCAAAGGCGGCCTATTCGACGACAGCCGTACCCTGAGCAAACTGATCGGCCGCCCAACCACATCACTGGCGGAAAGTGTCAAAGCCATCCTGTAGTTGTTAAAAATTGGTTATTTTTTGTGGCATCCCCTCGGGTCATCTCTGATAATGAAGCGATGACCCACAAGGAGGCTTACCGTGCAAGGCGTACCGGAACAGTTCACTGATGAGAGAGACAGCGCGCGCTTTCGCCATCTGGCGCAGTTGCCGGGCCTGGAGCTTTATCACGCCCATATCTCTGACTACGCCTTTGAGCCTCACACTCATGAAGCCTTCGGTATCGGCACCATCGAAACCGGTGCCGAACGCTTCCGCTATCGCGGTACCCAGCATCTTGCCGCGGAAAAATCCGTCGTGACCATGAACCCGGACGAGATCCACACCGGGGAATCCGCCACCGAAGGCGGCTGGCGCTACCGAATGGTCTACATCGAACCCGACCTGCTGGAAGAGGTCACCGGCCTGCGTCACTGGTGGTTTAATGACGTCACGCGCCACGACCCTTTGCGCTCGCAGCAGATTGGCCGGTTAATTTACGGCCTGTGGCACACCAACGATCCGCTGGCGCAGAAGGGGCTGCTACTGGATTTGATTCAGACTTTTCAGCCACTGGCCCATCATGCGCCGGTGGTGCAGGAGGCCGCGCACCGCTTCGAACGCGTTCGCGACTATCTGCACGACAACTATATGCGCTCGCTGACCCTGGACGAGCTGGCTAACGTTGTCTCGCTCAGCCCGTACCATTTTCAGCGCCAGTTCAAAGCCCATTTCCACGTTACGCCCCACCAGATGCTGATGGCCATCCGGCTGTGGCGCGCAAAAGCATTCCTCACCCACGGCATGCCTGCCGCCGAGGTGGCCGCCGCGACCGGGCTGACCGATCAGTCGCATTTAACCCGCGCCTTCACCCGTCGCTACGGCATCACGCCCGTGCGCTACCAGAAACAGGTTATGCCGCGCTAATGCGCAACCTCATACAATACGCGCGCGTTTTGCCCTCCTACACTGATCGCAAAGTGAATCAAGATGGATGGAAAAATGATTAGCGGCGTGTTGTATGCCCTGCTTGCGGGTTTGATGTGGGGGCTGATTTTTGTCGGCCCGCTGATTGTGCCGGAGTACCCGGCAATATTGCAGTCGACCGGACGTTACCTGGCGCTGGGGCTGATTGCCGTGCCGCTGGCATGGCTGGGGCGCGCGCGTCTGCGTCAGCTGGGCCGCCAGGACTGGCTCACCGCGCTGGCGCTGACCATGATGGGTAATCTGATCTACTACGTCTGTCTGGCGAGCGCCATTCAGCGCACCGGTGCGCCGGTGTCGACCATGATTATCGGCACGCTGCCGGTGGTCATCCCGGTTTTCGCGAACCTGCTTTACAGCCAGCGTGACGGCAAACTGGCGTGGTCAAAAATGGCGCCCGCTCTGGTCTGCATCGCCGTGGGGCTGGTGTGCGTGAATATTGCCGAGCTTCGCCACGGCCTTGAAAACTTCAGCTTATGGCGTTACGGCTCAGGGATCTTTCTGGCGTTTATTTCGGTTGTCTGTTGGGCATGGTATGCCCTGCGCAATGCACGCTGGCTGCGGGAAAACCCGGATAAACATCCGATGATGTGGGCGACGACGCAGGCGCTGGTCACCCTCCCTGTCTCGTTGCTGGGTTATGTGGGCGCGTGTGTCTGGCTGGGTAGCCAGCAACCGGCATTTACCCTGCCCTTCGGACCGCGCCCGTGGATATTCGTCGGGTTAATGGTCGCCATTGCCGTGCTCTGTTCGTGGGTGGGCGCGCTGTGCTGGAACATTGCCAGCCAGAAGCTGCCGACGGTGATACTGGGGCCGCTGATTGTCTTTGAGACACTGGCAGGGCTGCTCTATACCTTCCTGATGCGTCAGAGCGTGCCGCCGCTGCTAACGGCCTGCGGGATCGCGCTGCTGGTCGTTGGGGTGGTGATTGCGGTGAGAGCGAAGCCGGAAAAACCGATGGTCGTTCCGGCGTCGGAGGGGTGATTTTTGCCGGGTGGCGCTGACGCTTACCCGGCCTACAAAATAACGCCTCGTAGGCCCGGTAAGGCGTAGCCGCCACCGGGCAAGCCTTTAGAACGTTTCCCAGTTCGCTTCAGACGCCGCCGCGACGGGCTGCGCTTTAGGGGCATAGGTCTTTACCGGCGCGGCTTTCACCGCCTGGTTGCGGGTGATCTTAAACACCGCCACCGCATCGTTCAGGCGTGCAGCCTGATCTTCCAGCGCCGCAGCTGCCGCCGCAGACTCTTCCACCAGCGAGGCGTTCTGCTGGGTGACGCGATCCATCTCCGCCACCGCCTGACCCACCTGGTCGATACCGCGGCTCTGTTCGTCGGAGGCCGACGCAATCTCACCCATGATGTCCGTCACGCGCGTAACCGCATTGACGATCTCCGCCATCGTCGCGCCCGCTTCATTTACCAGCTGAGAACCCGCGTTGACGCGTTCGCCGGAATCATCGATCAGCGCTTTGATCTCTTTCGCCGCCTGCGCGCTGCGCTGGGCAAGGGTACGCACCTCGCCCGCGACAACCGCGAAGCCACGTCCCTGCTCGCCCGCGCGCGCCGCTTCTACCGCCGCGTTCAGCGCCAGAATATTGGTCTGGAAAGCAATGCCGTCGATCACGTTAGTAATTTGCGCGATTTTGCTGGAACTGGTGGCGATTTCGTCCATGGTGCGCACAACGCCCTCGACCACGTTACCGCCCTTCTTCGCGGTGGAGGAGGCGTCCAGCGCCAGACGCGACGCCTGACGCGCGTTATCGGCGTTTTGCTTCACGGTGGCGGTTAACTGTTCCATGCTGGCTGCCGTCTCTTCCAGAGAAGCGGCCTGTTGCTCGGTACGAGAGGAGAGATCGTTGCTGCCCGCCGAGATTTCACCCGCGCCGGTGTAGATGGTATCTGCGCCTTCACGCACCACGCCCACCGTGTTGGCCAGCGCAGTCTGCATCTCCTGAACGTTGCGCGCCAGGATCGCCATTTCATTTTTACCCTCAGCCTGAATCGGCTGGGTTAAATCCCCTGCGGCAATGGCGCGGATATGGTTGATCACCTCTTCCAGCGGCAGCAGCAGCACGCGGCGCATCGCAATCCAGCTGGAAATAATCACCGCGATCACCAGCAGCATCACCGCAGAAAGGATCCACAGAATGCGTTTGTAGTCGCTTTCATTGTCCCGGATCCCTTTGGCGGTCAGCGCGGCCTGCGCCTCACGCCACTCGCGATAAACCTTTTGCATCGCGGTCTGCTTCTGTTCGGCATTTTGTTTGAACATATCTTCCAGATTGCCCTGCCCCAGCAGAACGTTCATTTGCGTCAGCGTGGCGGAGTAGACGCGGTATTGCTCTTCCAGACGATCGGCCAGGTGCTCGTCCATACCCGGCGTTTCCGGCAGCGCGTAGTATTTATCGTAATGGGTCTGGGCATCGGCCAGCAGGTTTTTCGCGGTATTGACCAGCTCGTTCAGCTGCCCGCCGTTAATCTGCGACGCCATGCTGCTTTGCAGGCGCAGCATACCGCGGTTGAGAGTGACGCGCGCCTGGTTCAGGCTGATCCAGGCGTCGGTAAACTCCGCGACGTTCTGGCTGGAAAGCTGAGAAACGGTGAAGTTCTCTTTATCGTTATTGAGTGCGTTAATGAAAATGCCAGCGGAGATCAGCTGCATGATGCCGAGCACAAGCAGCACCGAAATCAAAAGAGTAATGACTTTTATACGTTTAAACATGCGTTGCCTTTTTTATATACAGGTATTGTCTGACCTGTATCTATCGGCACGCGCGGCAGGTTGTTTACTGTTTCTCCACCTTTAAAAACTTTCGAAAGCCCTTTTCTGCATTCAATCAGCAAGTTAAAAGCACGCTTTTTTTTGTGATCCCCTTCTCATTTCACCCTTGCCTCTAAAGGGTTATAGTATCCACTTAAAGATGCATTTAAAATGCATCTTATATTCCTGATGATGAGGTAACTGCTATGGCCTTCCGCGACCAACCCTTAGGCGAGCTGGCGCTCTCTATCCCTCGCGCTTCTGCGCTGTTCCGTAAATACGATATGGATTACTGCTGCGGTGGTAAGCAAACGCTGGCGCGCGCAGCGTCGCGTAAAGAGCTGGATGTGGAGGCTATCGAAGCGGAGCTGGCTCAGCTGGCTGAACAGCCTGTCGACAAAGACTGGCGCACCGCGCCGCTGGCTGAAATCATCGACCACATCATTGTGCGTTACCACGATCGTCACCGCGAGCAGCTGCCGGAGCTGATTTTACAGGCGACCAAAGTTGAACGCGTTCATGCCGATAAACCTTCCGTACCGCGCGGCCTGGCGAAATATCTGACCATGCTGCACGAAGAACTTTCCAGCCACATGATGAAAGAGGAGCAGATCCTCTTCCCGATGATCAAACAGGGCATGGGCAGCCAGGCTATGGGGCCCATCAGCGTGATGGAAAGCGAACATGATGACGCCGGCGAACTGCTGGAAGTGATCAAACACACCACCAACAACGTCACACCGCCGCCAGAAGCGTGCACCACCTGGAAAGCCATGTACAACGGCATTAACGAGATGATCGACGATCTGATGGAACACATTAGTCTTGAGAATAACGTTCTGTTCCCGCGTGCATTATCGGGTAAATAAAAAAGCCCGGTGGCGCTAGCGCCTACCGGGCCTACAACATCCGCGAACGTAGGCCGGGTAAGCGTCAGCGCCACCCGGCAACATGCTTAGCGCATGCCCGCCATACGTTTCTTACCGATAAACAGCCAGCCAAGCCCCAGCGCGATAAACCACAGCGGCGTGACCATCAGCGCCTGTCGGGTATCTTCTTCCAGCGTCAGCAGCACCAGCACGAAGACAAAGAACGCCATGCACACCCAGCACATCAGCTTGCCCAGCGGCATCTTGTAGATCGACTTCTCGTGCAGGTGTGGACGCTGCTTGCGGTACACCAGGTACGAGCAGAGGATGATGGTCCAGACGAACATAAACAGGATCGCCGACACCGTGGTGATCATGGTGAACGCGCCGATTACGCTCGGGTTGACGTAGAGCATCACCACACCACCCAGCAGACAGATGCAGGAGAAGGTCAGCCCTTTCGCCGGTACCGCGCGTTTAGACAGTTTGGCAAACGCGCTCGGAGCAACGCCCTCCTGCGCCAGGCCGAACAGCATACGGCTGGTGGAGAAGACGCCGCTGTTCGCGGAAGAGGCCGCAGAGGTCAGCACCACGAAGTTAATCAGGCTCGCGGCAGCAGGCAGCCCCACCAGCACGAACAGCTCGACGAACGGGCTCTTGGTTGGCACCACCGAGCTCCATGGCGTCACGGACATAATGACGATCAGCGCGAACACGTAGAACATGATGATACGCAGCGGAATGGAGTTGATCGCGCGCGGCAGGGATTTCTCCGGATCTTTGGTTTCCGCCGCCGTGGTACCGACCAGCTCAATCCCGACAAACGCAAACACCGCAATCTGGAAGCCGGCAAAGAAGCCGCTGATACCTTTCGGGAACCAGCCGCCGTCATTCCACAGATGGGCAAACGAGGCCTGTACGCCGGTTGGCGACTGGAAGTGCGTCAGCACCATCACCAGCCCGACGACAATCAGCGCGATGATGGCGACGATTTTGATCATCGCGAACCAGAACTCCATCTCACCGAACATTTTAACGGTGGCGAGGTTCAGGCTCAGCAGCAGAACAATCACCGCCAGCGAAGCCACCCAGTCCGACAGGCCGGGGAACCAGAATTGGGCGTAGGCCGTAATAGCGACAACATCCGCCATGCCGGTAACCACCCAGCAGAACCAGTAGGTCCAGCCGGTAAAATAGCCCGCCCACGGGCCGAGCAGGTCTGACGCGAAGTCGCTGAAGGATTTGTATTCGAGATTCGAGAGCAGCAATTCACCCATTGCACGCATCACGAAAAAGAGCATAAAACCGATGATCATATAAACGAAGATGATCGACGGGCCGGCAAGACTGATGGTTTTGCCCGAGCCCATAAACAGCCCGGTGCCGATGGCTCCACCAATGGCAATAAGCTGAATGTGACGGTTCGTGAGATTTCGCCGTAGCGACTGTTCAGACGTCGCCTCTTCTGCGGCGGCGACTTTGACCTGATCTACCATGTGATATTTTCCTGTTTATGCCTGTCTGTGTTGTTAAGGCTCTTCTGGCCTTTATATACGCCAAATAAATGACGGACCCTGTGTAAGGACTAATCGATAGTAGGTAAGAATCGGCGGGATGAATACTATGATTTGAATATTATGTTAATAATATGTTGAAAGTGAGTGTCATATCACTCATACAGCGCGAAACAGCTCACAAAAATACACGTAACAGTTTCGTTTGCAATACAAAATGTTGATTTCGTCGTAACTCCGGGTTTTATCGCTATTTTCCTCTCCCCGATCGGAGAGAGGAAAATAAGAAAAACCGATTACAGGATTTCCAGCAGCTCGACTTCAAACACCAGGGTGCTGAATGGCGGAATGGACGCGCCAGCGCCACGCTCGCCGTAAGCCAGGTTGTGCGGGATAGTGAGTTCCCATTTGGAACCTACTGGCATCAGGGTCAGGGCTTCGATCCAGCCTGCGATAACGCCGTTAACCGGGAATTCAGCCGGTTCGCCACGCGCGACGGAGCTGTCGAAGACGGTACCGTCGATCAGCTTACCGGTGTAGTGTACGCGAACGTGGTCGGTACGCGCCGGGATTGCGCCATCACCCTGATTAATTACGCGGAACTGCAAGCCGGACTCGGTGCTGTTCACGCCTTCACGCTCACGGTTCTCTTCCAGATATTTCACGCCTTCTGCCGCCATCTCTTCGAAACGCGCGCGACGTACGGCGTCAGCACGTTCGTGGATTTCACGCAGCGCACGGTGCACAACGTCAACCGGCACAGCGGGCTGCTTGCCTTCCAGCGCGTCAGCGATACCCGCCACCAGCGCTTCCGGTAACAGACCTTCCAGGCCGGATTCGCTCAGCTGCTGTCCTACCTGCAAGCCGATGCCGTAGCTTGCCTGCGCTTCGATAGTGTCAAAAGTCGGGGTGGTCATGGGTTTTCCTTCCATCACATTTAAAGTAGCGGGCAGCATATCAGCCATGCCCTTATGGGTAAAACTTTGTCTTAAGTAAAGGTGACAAACTGCGACGAAACGGAAACAATAGTAGCCGTCAGGATTTTCCCTAATATATGTCACGAAAGCTGGCTTTGTTACGCCCATCAGGCAGTTAGCAAACTACACTTCTCAGGACAGGATAAAAAGACGCGGAGCAGGAGGAGAGCCATGCCCGGGCGATTTGAACTGAAACCTACCCTGGCGAAAATCTGGCATGCGCCGGATAACTTTCGCATCATGGACCCGCTGCCGCCTTTGCACCGCAGAGGCATTATTATCGGCGCGTTGCTGATCGTCATCGGCTTCCTGCTTCCTTCCGGCAGTGACAACGTTGATACCGCGCCGGTCAGCCGGAATGCTGAGCTGGATATCCAGTCGCAAAGCCAGCCGCAGCCTGATTCACAGCCGATGCAGACGCAGCTGGTCACACCGTCTAACGATCCGGGCCAGGTTGCGCCGGTTGAACCTGAACCGGTTCAGGAAGATCAGGAGCAGGCCGCCGCCCCTTCAGAGCCACAGGCGCAACAGCCCACCGGCATTGAGCAGCAGTGGCGTTCGTATCGCGTAGAGCCTGGGAAAACTCTTGCCCAGCTGTTCCGCGACCACAATCTGCCAGCAACGGATGTGTATGCCATGGCGCAAGTCGAGGGGGCAGGCAAACCGCTCAGCAACCTGCAAAATGGTCAGATGGTGCAGATCCGCCAGAATGCCAGCGGGGTGGTGACCGGGTTAACGATCGATACCGGAAACGGGCAGCAGGTACTGTTTACCCGTCAGCCGGACGGCAGTTTCATCAGAGCACGTTAATGGCCCAGGCCGGGTAAGGCGATGCCGCCACCCGGCACTTTTGTTCTCAGGCACGCCGTTTATTCACCCACCAGATCCCCGAGCAGACCAGCACCAGCGCAATCGCGTATTTGATGTCCAGAATGTTTTCGCCGAGGAAGATGGCGGAGAGCACCGTCCCTGCTACAGGTATGACAAAGTTGAACGGGGCAATCATACTCACGCGGTTTACTTTCAGCAGCGCGCTCCACAGGGCGAACGCCACGGATGAGAGCAGCGTCAGATACCCCAGCACGGCGACGGCTTTCATGCTGTGCACCTCCAGCGTCCCGCCCGTGGCATAGCCTCCCGCAACCAGTGCCGCCCCGCCTATCCCCAGCTGCCAGCCAGTCATCACCGTCGGGTCAACGGTCTGGGAAATGCGTTTCCCGTAAAGCGTGGCCGCAGAGAGAATAAAGGCGGCCAGCACCACAAATCCGTCACCTTTCCAGACAAACTGGAACTCACTTAACCCGCTGTGGAAGTTCACCAGCATCACCCCGGCAAAGCCCAGAACACACCCCAGCGTTTTGTTATAGCTGAGTTTGTCGTTGTGGTAGATAAAGTGCGCCAGCAGCACGCTGAAGAAGGTCCCGGTGGCATTCATGATGGAGCCGTTCACCCCGGTCGTGTAGGCCAGGCCGATATAAAAGAAGGTGTACTGGAGGGAGGTCTGGGTCAGTCCGAGGATCGTGAGCTGGCCAAACTGCGTGGGCGTGAGCCTGCCAATCGGTTTTCGCTGGGCCAGGGCAAAAAGCAGCAGCAACGCGCCGGCAAACAGAAAACGGTATCCGGCAAAGACGACTTTGGAGGGGATATCATCGGTCGCGATCTGAAAGAGTTCGTAGCCACTTTTAATGGCCGGGTACGAGCTTCCCCAAAGCAGACAGCAGAGCGTGGCGCAGGCATAGGCCACATTGCGACGGGCAAAGACGGGCGTGGGCAGAGCAGTATCCATGACAAATCTCATAAATAAAATTGCGTTTCAATTTATTATCAGAGAATGCGTCAGGAATAGCGACCTTACAAGAGCAAAAGATGACGCAGGGTCACGCTAAAAAGCAAAACGCCGGCACAAGGCCGGCGCTTCGACGCGAGCAGAGTAAAAAATTACTCAGCTACTACGTTAACAACCAGTTTAGCGAACACTTCGCTGTGAACCTGGAAGTCAACTTCGTGCTCACCAGTGGTACGCAGAACGCCGTTCGGCATACGAACTTCGCTCTTAGCCACTTTAACGCCTGCCGCAGTTACTGCATCAGCGATATCGCGGGTACCGATGGAACCGAACAGTTTACCTTCGTCGCCAGCTTTAGACGCGATAGTAACGGTGCCCAGTGCGTTGATTGCTTCAGCGCGAGCGTTAGCAGCCGCCAGAACGTCAGCCAGTTTGGCTTCCAGTTCAGCACGACGTGCTTCGAAAAACTCTACGTTTTTCTTAGTAGCTGGAACAGCTTTACCCTGTGGAACCAGGAAGTTACGAGCGTAACCCGCTTTAACGTTTACCTGATCACCCAGGCTGCCCAGGTTTGCTACTTTATCAAGCAGAATAACTTGCATTACCTTATCCTCTTAAAGTCGTATTAATGGACCGTGCCCGATTACTGATGACGATCAGTGTACGGCAGCAGAGACAGGTAGCGAGCGCGTTTGATAGCGCGAGCCAGCTGACGCTGATATTTTGCACGAGTACCGGTGATACGGCTTGGGACAATCTTACCGCTTTCGGTGATGTAGTTTTTCAGCGTTGCGATATCTTTATAGTCGATCTCTTGAACGCCTTCCGCGGTGAAACGGCAGAACTTGCGACGACGGAAATAACGTGCCATATGGCTAGTCTCCAGAATCTATCAAATCAATCTGCTCGGCATGCAGAACCATTTTGCTCAGGCCGTTCTTTGCCTTGTGGCAAGAAATGAACCCCTGAACGATTACTGCACTACCGACCGTTAAACTGTGAGTAATGGCCTGGTTTTCGTGTCCGCTAATAATTACGGGCATTTGGCACCACGCCTGCCGGTGAAACCCGGCTTCCTCTTGCACAGAACGATGCTCAAGCACGAACTGGCAATGCGGAATTCCTGATGGGCTGACCTTTCGAAGGGGGGTCCTGCACACGGTGCCGGACAACACCAGACGGTTGGTCATCAGAAATTACTCTTCAGAATCCCCAGCATCAGAATCATCTGCGGTTTCGTTTGCGAAATCATCGCGACGCTCACGGCGCTCGTCTTTCGCTTTAACCATCGGAGATGCTTCGGTCACTGCGTGTTTGGTACGCATAACCATGCTGCGGATAACGGCATCGTTGAAGCGGAAGGTAGTTTCCAGCTCATCGATCACTTCCTGCGGAGCTTCAACGTTCATCAGAACGTAGTGTGCTTTGTGCAGTTTGTTGATCGGGTAAGCCAGCTGACGGCGGCCCCAGTCTTCCAGACGGTGGATCGTGCCTTCTGCACCAGTGATGGCAGCAGAGTAACGCTCGATCATGCCCGGAACCTGTTCGCTCTGGTCAGGGTGGACCATAAAAACGATTTCGTAATGACGCATCGAATTGCTCCTTACGGATTATTCAGCCTCCTGTCTGGGTCAGCCGAGGCCCGGGGAGGCAAGGAACGTGTTAAAGGTCGGCTGAAAAATTGACGCGTCATAATACTTGCGCCCCCCAGGAAACTCAAGCTGATTGCACAAATAATTCGCACAAAGGGTAAAGCTGTTCTAAGTGGGTGATTTAAAATCGCACTCATCAGAAGCGCTGTTTTTTTGAACAACACCATCAGAAATGGTCACCCATCGCAACCCGGGTAGCGATTACACTTTAATCAGAGACACTGAACAGAGAAGGAGAACATTACCCCGTATCACAGCACGCAGTCGTGGAGCGCATATCATGAAAAGAATCGCAATCGCCATTTTGGCTGCACTTTTGCTCAGTGCAAACGCGATGGCAGCCATCAGAATAGACAGCCAACAGGCCAGAAACATGGATGATGTGCAGAGCTTAGGCGTTATTTACATCAATCATAACTTCGCCACTGAAAGTGAAGCAGATCAGGCGCTTAATGAAGAAACCGATGCGCAGGGCGCAAAATACTATCACGTCATGCTGACACGTGAGCCCGGCAGCAACGGTAATATGCACGCCAGTGCAGATATTTATCAGTAACGCTTTATCGCTAGCACCAGGAAAGCCAACGAAAATCAAAGCCATATATAATTTGCCCCCTGCCCGGGGGCTTTTTTTATGAATGGCTCCGGAATACCACCGGTTACAACTGTTTCGGTATTCCAGAGCACTTATTCACTTCTGCCCGTAATAAGCATTCGGGCCGTGCTTACGCATGAAATGCTTGTTCATCAGGTAATCATCAATGCCCTGAAGCTGTGGGTTAATGCCGCGCGCAATCCACGCCATTCTGGCCACCTCTTCCATCACCACCGCGTTATGCACGGCGTCATGCGCATCTTTACCCCAGGAGAACGGACCATGCTGGTACACCACAATACCCGGCGTATGCAGTGGTTCCGTCTCACCCAGCGTTTCGATAATGACCCTGCCGGTGTTAAGTTCGTACTCGCCTTCGACCTCAGCCTGCGTTAACGCTCGCGTGCAGGGAATATCGCCGAAGAAGTAATCTGCGTGCGTCGTACCCAAAGCATGGATCGCCAGCCCGGCCTGTGCCCAGGCGGTGGCGTGCGTGGAATGGGTATGCACAACCCCCCCCAGAGACGGGTAACGCTGATACAGCGCCAGGTGGGTTGCCGTATCTGAAGAAGGGCGCCATTTGCCTTCAACGACGTGTCCTTCCAGGTCAACCACCACCATATCGTCCGCTTTCATGGCGTCATAGGCCACGCCGCTCGGCTTAATCACCACCAGCCCCTGCTCGCGATCGATGGCGCTTACGTTGCCCCAGGTAAACGTCACCAGTCCATAGCGCGGGAGATCCATATTGGCTTCAAAGACCTGCTGTTTCAGCTTAAGCATGTTCCGCCTCCATCAGCCCTGCCCGCGCCATGCGCTCGCGCACCCAGTCCCGGGCTTTCGCCACTTCTGCCGCCGGGTCGTCCGCGGTTTCGCTCCACATCTCAATCAGGTAAGGCCCGCAATAACCTGTCTGTTTGAGCGTCTGGAAGCACCGTTCGAAATCCACCACCCCGGTGCCGAACGGTACGTTTTTAAACACGCCAGGACGGGTATCTTTAACGTGCACCGCCACGATATGCCCGATGCCCGCCTGAAGCTCCATCTGTACGTCGTTATCCCATGCCGACAGGTTTCCGATATCCGGATAAAGCTGGAACCATGGGTTGTTCAGATAGTGCGCATAGCCCAGCGCCTTGCTGATGGAGTTCATCAACGGATAATCCATGATCTCCATCGCCAGCGTCACCTGCGCACGGCTTGCCATCTCAACGCTCTCTTTCAGGCCCTCCCGGAAACGACGGCGCGTTTCATCGTTGGCTTCCTGATAGTAAACATCGTAACCCGCCAGTTGGATCACGCGGATGCCGACATCCTGTGCAAAGCGAATGGCTTTACGCATGATCTCCAGCCCTTCGGCGCGTACAGCATCATCTTCGCTGCCAAGCGGAAAACGACGATGAGCGCTCAGGCACATGGATGGCACGCGCACGCCGGTTTCGGCAATGGCGCTCACCAGCGCCAGACGCTGGTCGCGGCGCCAGTCCAGGCGAGAAAGACGCTCGTCCGTCTCATCCACAGACATTTCGACAAAATCGAAACCCAGCTGCTTCGCCAGCTGCAACCGCACCAGCCAGCACTCCCCCGCAGGGAGTGCCTTTTCATAGATGCCAAGCGGGACCTGTTTTGACAACATACCCGCTCCTTAACCCCAAAGCTGAGCGATTGAGCGTTTGAACTGACGCGCCGCTTCCACCGGAGACGCAGCATCACGAATGCTACGACCGGCAATAAAGACGTGAATCGGGATACCCTGGAACAGCGGCAGATCCTCCAGCGCCAGGCCACCGGTGACGGTCACTTTGAAGCCCATATCGGCCAGACGTTTGATCGCGCTGATATCGGCTTCGCCCCACGCCACGCCTGCGGCCTGCGCATCACGGCTACGGTGATAAACCACCTGCTGGATACCCGCTTCGCGCCACTCCTGCGCCTGCTCCCAGGTCCAGAAACCAGTCAGTTCAATCTGCACGTCGCCGTTGAACTCTTTCGCCACGTCCAGCGCGCCTTTCGCGGTGTTGATATCCGCACAGCAGATCACGGTGACCCAGTCGGCATTGGCTTCAAAGCACATGCGAGAGAGGATTTTGCCCGCGTCGGCGATTTTGGCATCCGCCAGCACGATTTTATGCGGATAGAGCGCCTTCAGGTCACGAACCGCACGAACGCCTTCGCCCACGCACAGAATGGTGCCGACTTCGATGATGTCCACTTCTTCCGCAATCAGACGGGTGGTTTCGTAAGCGTGAGACAGAGTCTGGTTATCCAGCGCGACCTGCAACATTGGTAATGACATTTTCAATTCCTCTTAAACGGCCGCCGCAGTGGCGTTATCAATTAAATCCAGCACGTCCTGCGCGGTACGACAGGCGCGTAAACGGTCAAAATTAGCTTCATCATCAAACAGATTGACGATCTGCATGATCCCCACCTCCTGGTGGGTGTTGGCATCGACAGCCGCCATGGTGATCAGAATGTCGACCGGGTCGTTATCTTCGTGGTTGAACACCAGTGGTTTTTTCAACGTCACCAGCGCAAAACCGGTTTTCTTGACGCCCTCTTCGGGACGGCCATGCGGCATTGCCAGCCCCGGGGCAATCACAAAATAGGGTCCAAACTGCGCCACGCCATCCAGAATGGCCTGGTAATAATGCGGCTCGACAACGTCCGCCTTAACCAGCAGGTCCACGCCCAGCTTCACCGCTTCCTGCCAGGTGCTGGCTTCGGCCTGTAAAAGGATGGAGTTATTCTCTGCCAGCGAATCACGTAGTTTCATGTGGCATCCTTACTTCACGTCTTGTGGGAAGTGTTCTTTGATCACTTCCAGCAGCTTTGGCCCGAAATCCGCAGGCGACAGCATGTTGCGTACGCCTACCACGTATTTGTTGCCCGACACGCTAATCTCGCCGGCAATGTGCGTTGAGGCGATGATGATGTCCGCGCCGTTCAGTTCACTTTTGTATTCACCCACTGCGCAGCTGTTCACCGTGTGGTCAATGTTTGACTGGGTTAAAAACTGGTCCACTTTCATCTTCATGATCATGGAGCTACCTTGCCCATTGCCACACACAGCCAGGATACGTACGGTCATAATCGAAACTCCTTAATGAGCAGACACTTCTGCTGTTTGTTTTTCTGCATCTTCTTCAGCCCGCAGCGAACGGCCAGCGAAGAACATATAAGCCAGGGCAATCAGGATGATGACGGCCATAAAGACCAGCCCGACGGACGCAAAGCCCTGCATCATCGGCGGCGCCAGAATTGACCAGTCCGCCATGCCCATCCAGGCGCTCATGCCGGTGAGCTTGACCGCCCACACGCACCCGAAGATTTCAACCATGCCCATCACCAGGCAGATCTTGAGCGCTGCGCGCCATCCGCCGAAGTGGTTAGCAAACACGCCGATAGTGGCGTTGGAGAAGAACATCGGGATAAAGCCAGGAATAATCAGGATTGAGGAGCCACAGCCCACCAGGATGCCGACCGCAATCAGCTGGCCGATGGTGCCCCACATAAAGCCCCAGACGACGGCGTTTGGCGCAAAGCTATAGATAGCCGCACAGTCAATCGCCAGCACCGCGCCAGGGATCAGGCGCTGGGAGATGCCGTTAAACGCTTCCGACAGTTCGGCGACGAACATACGCACGCCCTGGGTGATGATGAAAATGGCCACCGCGAAGGAGAAACCGGTTTGCAGGATATAGACCGTCCAGTGGGTTTTACCCGCCATCGCCTGCACCACGTCAATGCCAAAGGAGAGCAGGATGGCACCGAAGAAGATGGTCATCACAATTGCCGTGGAGACGATGTTGTCGTGGAAGATATTCAGCCAGCCAGGCAATTTGAGGTCTTCAACACTCTCCTCTTTTTTGCCCAGGTACGGCGCAACTTTGTAAGCAATCCAGGAGGCGAACTGCTGCTGGTGACCGATGGAGAAGCCGCAGCCGTCCGTAACGTCCTGCGTTGGCTTATACATCATGTTGGAGGTGATGCCCCAGTAAAGCGAGACCAGTATTGCCGTGCAGATGACGGTGGTCCACATTGGGTAGCCGAAGATATAGAGAGAAACCGCAATCAGCCCCGCCTGCTGGAACATGATGTGCCCGGTGAGCATGATGGTGCGAATACCGGTGATGCGGCGCAGGAGCACGTAAATGATGTTCAGCGCCAGCGCGAGCAGTACCGCATACCCAACCCAGCTGTACGCATCCCCCATACGATCGATGGTGGCCATCATGGACGCGTAAGTGTCAGAGATGGCGCCGTTAATGCCGTACACCTCTGACATTTTGGCAACAACCGGCTTAAACGTGCTGGTCAGAATGCCAGACCCCGCCTGCAACAGCATAAAACCAATGATGGTTTTGATGGTGCCTTTGATAATCACGCTGACGCTTTTGCGCAGCAGGATGTACCCCAGGCACGTCACGATACCCAGCAACAGCGGGGCGTTGGTCATTACCTGATTAAAGAACACGGTAAAGACGTTGTAGAGGATCTCCATAACTCTCTCCAGAAAATGAGAACACGAGGGGCAATCCCTGTGTGGTTGGTGTCATCACTCTATTAATCACAAATAATCATCACAAGATTGCATTTGATTATTTGTGACGGATCACGCAATTTATTTCCATGGTATTAGTAATGATTTTCACTACCAATCCAAACAAATAAATAAATTCTTAAATTTCAATATATTAATCATTTATAATGGTTATCTTAACAACGTCATGAAGTTTTTTCTGTGAGGTGGCGAGGGGAATTTTCCGCAAATCAGCCATTGCAAATCGATTAAAACAGTGCCAGCATTAATCACAACAAGTCATATAGTGATTACTTTTGATTAAAACCAGGAGTCAAACGATGAGTAAAGTGAAAACCATCACCCGTGAATCATGGATTCTGAGTACCTTTCCGGAGTGGGGTAGCTGGCTGAACGAAGAGATCGAGCAGGAACAGGTTGCTCCTGGCACATTTGCGATGTGGTGGCTGGGCTGCACCGGGATCTGGCTGAAATCAGAAGGCGGCGCCAACATTTGTGTTGATTTCTGGTGCGGCACCGGCAAACAGAGCCACGGCAATCCACTGATGAAAAAAGGCCACCAGATGCAGCGTATGGCCGGCGTTGAAAAGCTCCAGCCGAACCTGCGCACCACGCCTTTCGTGCTGGATCCTTTTGCCATTCGTCAGATCGACGCCGTACTCTCTACCCACGATCACAACGATCATATCGACGTGAACGTGGCGGCAGCGGTAATGCAAAACTGCGCGGACGACGTACCGTTTATTGGGCCGCAGACCTGCGTGGATTTGTGGATTGGCTGGGGCGTGCCAAAAGAGCGCTGCATCGTGATGAAGCCGGGCGACGTAGTGAAAATCAAAGACATTGAAATTCACGCGCTGGATGCCTTTGACCGTACCGCGCTGATCACCCTGCCTGCCGACCAGAAAGCCGCAGGCGTACTGCCAGACGGGATGGATGAGCGCGCGGTGAACTACCTGTTCAAAACGCCCGGCGGTTCCCTGTATCACAGCGGTGACTCCCACTACTCCAACTATTACGCGAAGCACGGTAACGAGCATCAGATTGACGTGGCGCTTGGCTCTTACGGTGAAAACCCGCGCGGGATCACCGACAAAATGACCAGCGCAGACATGCTGCGTATGGCCGAAGCGCTGAACACCAAAGTGGTGATCCCGTTCCACCACGATATCTGGTCAAACTTCCAGGCCGATCCGCAAGAGATCCGCGTCCTGTGGGAGATGAAAAAAGACCGCCTCAAGTATGGCTTCAAGCCGTTCATCTGGCAGGTTGGCGGCAAGTTCACCTGGCCGCTGGATAAAGACAATCTTGAGTACCACTACCCGCGTGGTTTCGATGATTGCTTTACGATTGAACCCGATCTGCCGTTCAAATCCTTCCTCTGATTCTGAGGCCCAATCGCCAGACCTTGCGTCTGGCGATGTCATATTTATCTTAGTAATTTCACGCTATTTCAAATATCATCTTTTCAAATCAATTCTTATCGGAATAGCTCATGACGGAAGCGCAACGGCATCAAATTTTACTGGAACTCCTGGCGCAAACAGGGTTTATCACCGTCGAGAAAGTGATCGAACGTTTAGGGATCTCCCCCGCTACCGCGCGGCGGGACATTAACAAGCTGGATGAGAGCGGCAAGCTGAAAAAAGTCCGCAACGGTGCAGAGGCCATCAGCCAGCAGCGTCCACGCTGGACGCCGATGAACATCCACCAGGCGCAGAATCACGATGAAAAGGTGCGGATTGCCAGAGCGGCATCACAGCTGGTAAATCCTGGAGAAAGCGTGGTGATCAACTGCGGTTCGACGGCGTTTCTGCTGGGCCGTGAGATGTGCGGCAAGCCGGTGCAAATCATCACCAACTATTTGCCGCTGGCCAACTATCTCATTGACCAGGAACATGAAAGCGTGGTGATCATGGGCGGCCAGTATAACAAGAGCCAGTCCATCACCCTTAGCCCGCAGGACAGTGAAAACAGCCTCTACGCCGGGCACTGGATGTTTACCAGCGGCAAAGGTCTGACGGCGGATGGCCTGTATAAAACCGATATGCTCACCGCAATGGCAGAACAGAACATGCTTAACGTAGTGGGCAAACTGGTGGTGCTGGTCGACAGCAGCAAGGTCGGTGAACGCGCCGGCATGCTTTTCAGCCGCGCCGAGCAAATCAGCATGGTGATCACCGGCAAAAACGCCAACCCCGAGATCCTCAGCAAGCTGGAGGATCAGGGTGTCACAGTGCTGCGCGTTTAAAGGTGCTGACGGAAGAATTCCACGGTTGACTCCAGCGCGGCCGGGGTAATACGGTGCCGGACACCTGCTCCCCACAGGCAGGTCAGATTGCTGTCCAGCCCTTCACGCTGTAGCGCCTGTTGCAGGCGGAACGTTTCACCGGGCGGTACGACGTCATCGGCGTCCCCATGCCACAGAAGCAGCGGACGATCGGCCAGCTGCGAAAGCGCATGGCTGACGTCCCATTCAGACAACAGGGCCTCAATCTCCTGAGGGGCCTGCGGCGGGAACAGCGTCTTTGCCAGTGACGTAAAGTAGCCCGATCCCATCAGGCAAGCCACGGACGTCACCTCCGGATGCCTGGCCATGATCCCCAGCGCCGTCATTCCGCCCATTGATGCGCCTGCGACCGCCAGCCGTTTCCCCTCCACCAGCCCGGCCTGCAAGAGCGCGTCACGCAGCCCGGCGAACTCGGTCAGATTGCCGTGCAGCGTTTGCCAGAACAGCCCCAGCCGCGCCTGCTCATCGCCCGTAAAGCGTGCCCCATGATTCGGCGCATCAGGCATGACCACCCGGAAACCGGCCTGCGCCAGCGCGACGGCAAAATAGCTGTAGACCAGCTTCGAGGAGAGAAAGCCATGATAGAAAACTACCGTCGGCAGCGGCTGTTCACCTTTACCAGCCGAAAAAGCATGGATGATTTCATGCCCACTCAGCTGGCGAGTTTCAATTTCAATCATTGTCGATCCTGTGCTGATGAATGATTCATAATGTTGAGAGCTGGATTACGGTTTCACGATATTTTCATTCGAAATCTACGTCCCAGATAACACTTCGGGAACATTCCCCCAAAACTAAATTCGCAGACAACTACACTATGGCTATCAGGAAAAGAGACAGGTTTATGCGCAGGCTTACGGCTTTATTGCTGGTCTCACTGCTCAGCGGATGTTCCATATTGCAGGGTACGCCAGAACCGGCGCCGCCGGTTACCGATCATCCTCAGGAAATTCGTCGTAATCAGACGGAAGGATTACAACGCCTGGGTACCGTATCCGCGATGGTTCGTGGTTCCCCGGATGATGCAGAAGACGCAATTGAAGCACAGGCAGTTGCCGCAAAAGCAGATTATTACGTCATCACGATGATTGATGAAACCATTATTACGGGACAGTGGTACGCCCAGGGAATTTTGTACCGTAAGTAAGCATCATCATTTGAACGACTTTTACACTGCTTTGCGTCCGTAGACATTTTCCTGTCCACAATAAACTCCATGCCAGCAACAATGGAAATGAGTTTATTCGCGAAGGATTGCCCGGCGGATACCGGAGACACGTGAAAAGGAGCTGACGATGAAACGAACCCTTGCTTTAACGACGCTATTGCTTTCAGCGGGCCTGCTGAGCACCACGGCGCAGTCGGCCGAATTTGCCAGCGCGGATTGCGTCACGGGCCTGAACGAGATTGGTCAGATCTCCGTCAATAATATCACGGGAAGTCCGCAAGACGTTGAACGTGTCGTCGCCCTGAAGGCCGATGAACAGGGCGCATCCTGGTATCGCATCGTCCAGATGCAGGAAGATAACCATGTTAATCACTGGCGCGTGCAGGCCATTCTTTATGCATAATCCCTTCCGATAAAAGCCACTTAATTTTAGTGGCTTTTCACTTTTGCAAATTTTTTATCCCTCCCGAAACTTAATAAAAACAAATAGGTAACATTCAGTTACATTAAACAGATAAACGTTCTCTTCGCTCTGCCGTTGAACAGCCATCACTTTTCAATAATGAGCAATTTATGATCACCTTTTTCCGCCGGGCAGGTCTGGGCACGAAGCTATCGCTGCTAACAGGTGCAAGTGTCGCCACGCTTTTTTTGCTGTTCACTTTTCTGTTGAGCCACAACGCCAGCCAGCAGCTTGAAGATCTTGCGGTTGAAGACCTGCATAACCAGTCCACCGGCATGGTGGATATGGTAGAGATGTTCAACACCAGCCTGAGCGAAGAGGTTGAAAGCTATACCCGTCTGTTCACCACCTTTTTGCCACAGCCGCTGAACAGCGACAGCAGCCAGAGCCGGACCATAAACGGGCTTACCGTTCCTCTGCTGAAAGGCGGCGAAACGGAGTTGCATGAAAACAATACGCTTTCTGATGACTTCCTGAGCCGAACGGGCGCCATCTCGACGCTGTTTGTCCGCAGCGGTAACGATTTTATCCGCGTGGCCACGTCGCTGCGCAAAGAGAATGGCGACCGCGCCATCGGAACCGTTCTTGATACCACCAGCCCGGCATTTGCGGCTGTCACCAAAGGGGAGGTCTATCGTGGCCTCGCGCTGCTGTTCGGCAAGCGCTATATCACGCAGTACCAGCCTGTTAAAAATGCGGAAGGCCAGGTTATCGGGATTATCTTTGTCGGCGTGGACATCACCCATTCGTGGAACGTCATGCGCGAGAAAATCCTTAACCGTCGTCTGGGCGAGAGCGGCCACTTCTTTGTACTGGATCGCAGCAGCGGCAAAACGCGCGGACAGTATCTGTTCCATGCCAGCGATGAGGGCAAACTGCCCAACTGGGACACGGCGACACAGCAGCAGCTTCTGAGTGATAAAGCCGGCACGCTGGAGCGCGTGAGCGCAGATGGCCGTACGCTCAAAGTTGCCTACACGCCGCTGCCGGGCTGGAACTGGACCATCGTGGGTGAAGTGGATAAAGCCGTACTGCTTTCAAGCGTCACCACGCTGCGCGATCGCTTCCTGATCGCGGGCGTGGTGCTATCCGCGCTCTTCGCGGGCCTGTTCGTTATCCTCATTCGCCGGATGCTAACCCGCCCACTGCGCGCAGTGATCGCGCTTGCACGGCAGTATGCCGCAGGCGATCTGCGCGCCAGCCTGCCGGTAACCCGCCAGGATGAGGTCGGCCAGCTGATTGATGCCATCAACGGGATCGGGGGCGGCCTGCAAAAAATTGTGTTGCAGGTCCGCGAGGCCGCAAGCGAAATCCATCTGGGGACTAACGCGCTGGCTTCAGATACCGGCGAGATCTCTGAACAGATCAACAAGCAGGCCAGCAGCGTTGAGGAGACCTCCGCCAGCATGGAGCAATTAGCCGCCACCGTGCAGCAAAATGCCGCCAACATGGAGCAAACGCAGCAGCTGGTGGGTGAAACCTCGCGCGCGGTGCATCAGGGTGGAGAGACGGTGACCCACGCAGTCTCCACCATGGATGATATTCGTGATGCATCGAAACGCATTGAAGACATCACCCGCGTGATTGAGTCCATCGCTTTCCAGACCAATATCCTGGCGCTCAATGCGGCGGTTGAAGCGGCGCGGGCGGGCGAGCACGGGAAAGGTTTCGCAGTGGTGGCGCAAGAGGTGCGCGCCCTGGCCGCACGCAGCGCCAATGCGGTAAAAGAGATTGAACAGTTGATTGGCGACACGCTGAACAAGGTGAGCGAAGGCCATGCGCTGTCTGAGCAGACGCGTCTGGCGATGGATGCCATCATTGTTCATATCGATAACATCAGCCAGCTTGTCACCGAGATCAACCACGCCTCCCGCGAGCAGTCTGCGGGGATTGGTCAGGTGAATCTGGCGATGACGCACATCGGTGAGGCATCGCACATCAATGCCGATCGCATCTCACGCAGCGAGCAGACGGCACAGACGCTGCGCGAGAAGGGTTCACATCTCACCCGGCTGGTGAGCCTGTTCCAGCTGAAAGCTTAACCGACCCGGCCCGTGGCACGCAGCAGCAGGTCGGTTTGCACTTGTTCGCTCATCAGCGTGCCGCCTCGGGTATCCAGCATCATGCGGCACCACGCCTGCGCCACGGGCGGCGATGCGTGCCGCAGCATCTGACTTCCGGCCCCGAGTAAAAAGAGCTGCCGCGCGATCTCCCTGCCCTGCGCTTCCTGCGGTTTACGCAGCTTCTGCTGTAGCTGCCGCCAGCTGCGATCGAAATGCCTGTCCTGGCCTTTGACCTGCGCGAAATCATCGGCGAGCAGGTCGAGAATACCCGACTGCTTCGCCAGCACGCGCAGTACATCCAGGCACATAATATTGCCAGAGCCTTCCCAGATGCTGTTGACGGGCATTTCACGGTACAACCGTGGAAGCTCACTCTCTTCGCAATAGCCTGCGCCGCCCAGCACCTCCATTGCCTCTGCCACAAACGGTATGCCCGCTTTGCAGACGCTGTATTTTGCCGCCGGAGTGAAAAGCCGCGCCCATGCGACCTCCTGCGGGTCGGTGCGGTTGTCCCACGCCCGGGCGAGTCGGAACAGCAGTGCCGTGTGTCCCTCCAGCACCAGCGCCATACGGCTTAGCACGTCGCGCATTAACGGCTGGTCGATCAGATTTTTGCCGAAGGTCTGCCGCTGATGGGCATGATAAAGCGCCACCGAGAGCGCACGGCGCATCAATCCGTGGCTGCCAAGCGCACAGTCAAAGCGCGTCAGCCCGCCCATCTTCAGAATTTGCCGGACACCTTCACCCTCTTCGCCCAGCAGCCAGCCGTAAGCATCAAGGAACTCAGCCTCACTGCTGGCATTTGAACGGTTACCGAGCTTGTCCTTCAGACGCTCAAGGCGCACGGCATTACGTTGCCCGTCGGGTAAAAAACGCGGAACAAAAAAGCAGGAAAGCCCGCCCTTCGCCTGCGCCAGCACCAGATGCGCATCGCTCTGCGGCACGGAGAAAAACCATTTGTGCCCCACCAGCCGGTAACTGCCATCACTGCATTTCTCTGCTTTGGTGGTATTACTGAGTACGTCCGAACCGCCCTGCTTTTCCGTCATCCCCATGCCGATCAGCAGGCCGCGCTTTTGCGCCCCCGGTGCGAGATGGGGATCGTAGCGATCGCTCATCAGCGGCGTTAACCAGTCGTGAAACGGTTTGGGCAGCGACTGTAGCAACAGCGGCGTGGCGGCGAAGGTCATGGTCACCGGGCATAGCGTTCCCGCCTCCACCTGTGCATGAAGCACAAAACGCGCGGCCCGGGCGACGAACGATCCTTTCCGCGCCTCCTCCTCCCACGCCAGGTTGTGCACCCGGTTGGCGCAAAGCCCCTGCATCAGAAGATGCCATGCCGGATGAAAGCGGACGTCATCCAGCCTCGCTCCCGTGGCGTCATAACGCAGCAGTTCCGGCGGATTAACGTTCGCCAGCCTGCCCAGCTCCAGCGACTCCGCCGTACCCAACTGCTGTCCGATGCTGGCAAGAAGATCCACATCCCACTCAGCCCCTTCGCGCGCTACCGCATCGCGCAGGGCGCAATCAGAGAGAAAAAGGTTGCTGTTCGATAGCGGTGCAGGTTGATTAAAAACGGTATGTGTCTGCCAGTGCATGCTGTCTCCCTCCTTTCATTGGCAATAAAGGTAAGTATGGACAGAGGGCATGCACGCTGCATGGGAGGGGGGTCACACGATGACGATCGTGTTGATATCATTCGTGAAATAGCTCACAGAACATAAGAATAAACTATTTCATTACTTCACCAATGCTGAATAATTTATTCTTACCCCGTTTATGTGAGGATCGTTATGCAACAGGATGCGCACAAGCGTGCATTAATTGCAGGCTCCATCGGTAATTTCATCGAGTGGTATGAATTTGCGGTCTACGGTTTTCTGGCAACGGTGATTGCCAGAAACTTCTTCCAGCTTGAGGGGGAAGCGGAGCTCACCAGCCTGATCCTCACCTGGGCCTCGTTCGCCATCGCTTTCTTCTTCCGTCCGCTGGGTGCGGTGGTCTTTGGCCGCATTGGCGACAGGATTGGCCGCAAACCGACGCTGATTATAGTGCTGGTATTGATGACGCTCGCCACCGCTGCCATCGGTATTGTGCCGGTCTACGCCAGTATCGGGATTGCCGCGCCGCTGATCGTTACGCTCCTGCGTATTCTGCAAGGACTGTTCGCGGGCGGTGAGTATGGCGGTGCGGTCTCATTGATGACGGAGTTCGCCCCGCGCGGCAAGCGCGGTCTTTACGGGGCATGGCAGTCCTTTACCGTGGCGCTCGGGCTGTTAGCGGGCGCAGGCATTGTCGCGTTGCTCTCTGCCCTGCTCTCCCCTGAAGCCTTGCACGACTGGGGCTGGCGCATTCCGTTCTTCCTGGCGCTGCCGATGGGTGCGGTCGCGCTATGGCTGCGGGTGAGCATGGAAGAGACGCCGAGCTTTGTGCAGCAACGGGAAAAACCGGTTGTTACTCAGGCCAGCACCGCCGCCACGTTCAAAACCATCCTGATGGGCATTGGCCGCGTGATGGTCTGGTCTGCGGCGGGTTATACCTATCTGGTGATTATGCCGACCTATCTGCAATCTGCGCTGCACACCGGTTTTAACCAGGCGTTACTGATTGCGGTGATTTCTAACATTGGGTTTGCGCTCACGATCATTCCGTCGGGCATGCTGAGCGACAGGATCGGGCGGCGCACGGTGATGATTATCGCCACCGTGCTCCTGCTGATCCTCGCCCTGCCGCTGCTGAAAATTTTGCAGGCGGAATCCAGTACGCTGGCAGTCAAAGCGATTGTGGTGCTGATTGCGGGGGGTCTGGTTGGGATGCTGGCAGGGCCGGGGCCGGCAATGCTGTCTGAGATGTTCCCGACGCGCGTGCGTTATACCGGGCTGGGGCTGGCCTATTCTCTGTCGAATGCGATCTTCTCGGGCTGTGCGGGGCTGATCATTACCGGGCTGATTAAAGAGACGGGCAATCTGGATATTCCGGCGTACTACGTGATGGCAACGGCGGTGGTGAGTATTTTCGCGCTGATGACGCTGAGAAAGGATGACCATTTACGGTCGTTAGAGGAGTGAGATTGTTGCCCGGTGGCGCTACGCTTACCGGGCCTACGGTACCATGCTTTTGTAGGCCGGGTAAGGCGAAGCCGCCACCCGGCACAACAGGCTACCCGCGCTGACGCACCGCTTCAAACAGGCAGATACCCGTCGCAACGGAAACGTTCAGGGACGATACGCTGCCCGCCATTGGGATGCTGATCAGCTCATCGCAGTGCTCGCGCGTCAGACGACGCATACCTTCGCCTTCCGCTCCCATCACCAGCGCCATACGGCCGGTCATTTTGCTCTGGTACAGGGTGTGATCCGCTTCACCGGCTGTTCCTACGATCCAGATATTTTCTTCCTGCAACAGACGCATGGTGCGCGCCAGGTTAGTCACGCGGATTAACGGGACGTTTTCCGCCGCGCCGCAGGCGACTTTTTTAGCGGTAGCGTTAAGCTGCGCGGAGCGATCTTTTGGCACAATCACCGCATGCACGCCTGCTGCATCGGCGCTACGCAGGCACGCGCCCAGGTTATGTGGGTCGGTTACGCCATCGAGGATCAGGAAGAACGGGTTCTCCAGCCCGGCGATCAGATCCGGCAGATCGTTCTCCTGATACTGACGGCCTGGCTTCACGCGCGCGATAATACCCTGGTGTACAGCACCTTCGCTTTTTTCATCCAGATACTGGCGGTTCGCCAGCTGGATCACTACGCCCTGCGCTTCCAGCGCGTGGATCAGCGGCATCAGACGTTTATCTTCACGCCCTTTCAGAATAAAAACTTCCTGAAAACGCTCCGGCGCGCGCTCCAGCAGGGCCTGCACCGCGTGGATGCCGTAAATCATTTCACTCATTGATGGTTCTCGTAATAAATATTTTCCCTCTCCCGTTGGGGAGAGGGTCAGGGTGAGGGGAAATTACTCCGCCTGCTGTTTCTTCGCCGCGCGCTTCGCTTTGGTCGCGGCCGCTATTTTTTGGGTCTTGGTCGACGGTTTTTTCGCTTTACGAGCGTCTTTTTTCGCCGCCTTGGGCTTCTGTTTCTTCTCACCACGGAAAGCGCTGTCTGGCTCAAAGTTTACTCTTTTACCTGCCTGACGTCGCTTACCGCCCGCTTTACCGTTACCGCCTTTTTTCGCTTTCTCACGCTCGGTTTTCCCGACGTTACGCGGAGCACGCTCGCTGGAGATGAGGCTGAAGTCGATTTTACGGTCGTCCATATTCACGGCTTCAACCTTCACTTCCACCCGATCGCCAAGACGGTAGGTCTGACCACCGGATTCGCCGATCAGACGTTGTCCGACCTGGTCGAAGCGGTAGTAATCGTTATCGAGGCTGGAAACGTGCACCAGACCGTCGATAAACAGCTCATCCAGACGCACGAAGAAGCCAAAGCCGGTGACGCTGGCAATCACGCCTTTAAAGACGTTACCCACCTGATCCAGCATAAAGTCACACTTCAGCCAGTCCGCCACGTCGCGCGTCGCTTCATCCGCACGACGCTCGGTCATGGAACAATGCTGGCCCAGTTGCAGCATCTCTTCCATGGAGTAGTGATACCCTCCGGTTTCGGTCGTGTTGCCTTTATGACCCTGCTCGTGCGCCAGCAGATACTTGATCGCACGGTGCAGGGACAGATCCGGATAACGGCGGATCGGCGAGGTAAAGTGCGCGTACGACTGTAACGCCAGACCAAAGTGGCCCCGGTTTTCAGGATCGTAAATCGCCTGCTTCATGGAGCGCAGCAGCATGGTTTGCAGCATTTCCGCGTCAGGACGATCGCTGATGGATTCCAGCAGCTCGGCGTAATCGCGTGGCTCAGGCTTATTACCGCCAGGCAGCTCCAGACCGAGTTCAGCCAGCACGGAGCGGAACGAGGTTACGGCCTCCGTGGTTGGCTTGTCGTGAATACGGAACAGCGCAGGCTCTTTGGCTTTCTCAACGAAACGTGCCGCCGAGATGTTCGCCAGGATCATACACTCTTCAATCAGCTTGTGCGCATCGTTACGCTGAGTCTGTTCGATACGCTCGATACGACGCTCAGCGTTAAAGATAAACTTCGCCTCTTCACTCTCAAACGAGATCCCACCGCGCTCTTCGCGCGCCTGATCCAGCGTTTTGTAGAGGTTGTGCAGCTCTTCGATGTGTTTGACCAGCGGCGCGTACTGTTCGCGAAGATCCTGATCGCCCTGCAACATATGCCAGACCTTGGTATAGGTCAGGCGCGCATGAGAACTCATCACCGCTTCGTAGAACTTATAGCCCGTCAGACGTCCCTTGCTGGAGATGGTCATTTCGCAGACCATACACAGGCGGTCCACCTGCGGGTTGAGGGAACACAGGCCGTTGGAGAGCACTTCTGGCAGCATCGGTACAACCTGCGACGGGAAGTAGACCGACGTACCGCGGCTGCGCGCTTCGTTATCCAGCGGCGTGTGCGGACGCACGTAATAGCTCACATCCGCGATAGCCACCCACAGACGCCAGCCGCCACCGCGTTTTTTCTCGCAATATACGGCATCATCGAAGTCACGGGCGTCTTCACCATCAATGGTGACCAGCGGCAGATCGCGCAGATCCACGCGGCCTGCTTTGGACTCTTCCGGCACTTCTTCACGCAGGTTTTCAATCTGATCTTCAACCGCTTTCGGCCAGACATACGGAATTTCATGGGTACGCAGCGCCATATCGACGGCCATGCCGGTGCCCATGTTATCGCCCAGCACTTCGACGATTTTACCCACCGCTTTGGTGCGACGGGTTGGGCGCTGGGTGAGTTCCACCACCACCACAAAGCCCATGCGTGCGCCCATCACCTCTTCAGGCGGGATGAGAATGTCGAAGCTCAGACGGCTGTCGTCCGGCACCACAAAGCCTACGCCCGCATCGGTAAAGTAACGGCCTACAATCTGGCTGGTTTTCGGCACCAGCACGCGGACCACGCGCGCTTCGCGGCGGCCTTTACGGTCTGCACCCAGCGGCTGCGCCAGGATCTGGTCGCCGTGAATACACATCTTCATCTGTTCGGATGAGAGGTACAGGTCGTCTTTACGGCCTTCCACGCGCAGGAAGCCGAAGCCATCGCGATGACCAATAACGGTGCCTTTCAGCAGGTCGAGGCGTTCTGGCAGCGCGTAGCACTGGCGACGAGTAAAGACAAGTTGCCCGTCACGTTCCATGGCGCGCAGGCGGCGGCGAAGGGCTTCAATTTGCTCTTCACCTTCAATGTTCAGTTCAACGGCAAGTTCTTCACGATTGGCGGGTTTTTCGCGTTTTGTTAAGTGTTCAATGATGAACTCGCGGCTGGGGATAGGATTCGCGTATTTTTCGGCTTCGCGTTCCTGGAAAGGATCTTGTGACATGTCGGTTCCTCCGTTGTCAGCTCCGGTGGAAATTTTCTTCATTCCACCAGCAATAATTTATAAAGCGGTTGATTCTCTTCAACCAAATCGGCCAGCGTGTAGTTATCCAGTTCCTTGAGAAAACTTTGCACGGCCTTTGAAAGCGCCTGTTTCAGGCGGCAAGCGGGCGTAATGTGGCAGAACGCGCTGCTACAGTTCACCAGAGAGAGCGGCTCCAGTTCACGTACCACATCGCCAATACGGATACTCTGCGCCGGTTTACCGAGACGGATCCCTCCATTCTTCCCGCGGACGGCAGCAACGTATCCGGCACGACTAAGTTGATTGATTATTTTGACCATATGATTACGGGACACACCGTACACCTCTGTGACTTCAGAGATGCTGGTCATCTTCCCATCGGGTAACGACGCCATGTAAATCAGCGCGCGTAAGCCGTAATCGGTGAAACTTGTTAACTGCACATCAACCTCAGGAAAAAGGGAAAACGCGGTCAAACCGCAGAGATATTCATTAATGATGATAAACCAGCCAGATAGTTAGCGGCTAATTTATTTGACAGACGGGGCGAAAAAGCGGAGATCCAGGAGCGGTCGCCGGATGGCGCTGCGCTTATCCGGCCTACGGGTTTCCCCGCAGGCCAGCAGTCACGAAGATTATGCGTCGAACGGGTCGCGCAGGATCATCGTTTCAGTACGATCCGGGCCGGTAGAAATAATATCGATCGGCACTTCGGTCAGTTCTTCAATGCGCTTGATGTAGTCCAGCGCGGCTTTAGGCAGGCCACTACGCTCTTTCACACCAAAGGTAGTCTCAGACCAGCCCGGCATGGTTTCGTAGATTGGCTCAATGCCTTCCCAGTCGTCAGCAGCCAGCGGAGTGGTGGTCACTTCGCGGCCATCAGGCATACGGTAGCCTACGCAGATTTTCACTTCTTTCAGGCCGTCCAGTACGTCCAGCTTAGTCAGGCAGAAGCCAGACAGGGAGTTGATCTGCACTGCGCGACGTACGGCAACGGCGTCCAGCCAGCCGGTACGACGACGACGACCGGTGGTCGCTCCAAACTCGTTACCCTGCTTGCAGAGGAACTCGCCGGTCTCATCAAACAGTTCGGTCGGGAATGGACCCGCACCCACGCGAGTGGAGTACGCTTTAATGATGCCCAGAACGTAATCGACATAACGCGGGCCCAGACCGGAGCCGGTTGCCACGCCACCCGCGGTGGTGTTAGAGGACGTTACGTACGGATAGGTACCGTGGTCGATGTCCAGCAGCGTACCCTGCGCACCTTCAAACATGACGAAATCGCCACGCTTGCGCGCCTGGTCCAGCAGATCGGACACATCAACAACCATACCGGTCAGAATATCAGCAATCGCCATGACGTCATCCAGCACTTTCTGGTAGTCAACGGCTTCGGCTTTGTAGAAGTTCACCAGCTGGAAGTTGTGATATTCCATCACTTCTTTCAGTTTTTCAGCGAAGGTCGCTTTGTCGAAGAGGTCACCCACGCGCAGACCGCGACGAGCCACTTTATCTTCGTAAGCCGGGCCGATACCACGACCGGTGGTGCCGATCGCTTTCGCGCCACGCGCTTTTTCACGCGCCACGTCCAGCGCCACATGATAATCCAGGATCAGCGGGCAGGCTTCGGAGAGCAGCAGACGCTCACGAACAGGGATACCACGGTCTTCCAGACCTTTCATCTCTTTCATCAGCGCAGCGGGAGACAGCACAACGCCGTTACCGATGATGCTGGTGACGTTTTCGCGAAGAATGCCTGATGGAATAAGATGGAGGACGGTTTTTTCACCGTTGATTACGAGAGTATGGCCTGCGTTGTGACCGCCCTGGTAGCGTACAACATATTTAGCCCGTTCAGTCAGAAGATCAACAATCTTCCCTTTACCTTCGTCACCCCATTGGGTGCCCAGTACGACGACGTTGTTACCCATTTTTTCAAAATCACCGTTTGCTTAAAAATGGATTCTACCATCGCTTTTTCAGATATACAGCACTTTTTGACCCTAAAATATGCCAATTGCGGTTAGTTTTTGATCAGCCAATCGTTTTCCTCAACATGTAGTAGATAACGATACCGGCAACCACAAGACCACCGCCAAAACGACGCAAAATATTGTCCGGGAGTTGGCTCATTGTCGCGATCATCCGGCGCCATGCGCGCGGATAGAGCATCGGGCCGAGGCCTTCCAGCACCAAAACCAGGGCCAGTGCGAGCCAGATCGTGGAGTTCATTTTTCATCCTTATAAAAGAAAACCACCGCTCCGTGAAGAGCGGTGGTTTGAATACTCAAACGAGCCTGAGTTTATCGCGTTGCGTTGGTCGGCGTCTTCATATAACGGAAGAAATCGCTGTCCGGGCTGAGCACCATCACATCCTGGTTGCTCTTGAAGCTATTCTCGTAAGCGCGAAGACTACGGATGAAGGCGTAGAAGTCTGGATCCTGGCTGAATGCATCAGCAAACAGTTTCGCCGCTTCGGCATCACCTTCACCGCGCAGGATACGACCCTGGCGCTCAGATTCCGCCAGCGTCTTGGTGACTTCATAGTCCGCTGCGGCGCGCAGTTTTTCCGCTTCTTCCTGACCCTGTGAACGGTGACGACGGGCTACCGCTTCACGCTCGGCGCGCATACGGTTGTAGATCGCCTCGGACACTTCCGCTGGCAGGTTGATCTGCTTGATGCGCACATCAACCACTTCGATGCCCAGCGCCGCCATGCTGTTCGGGTTGATCACCGGCACTTTACCGTTGGTTTCAGCCTGAACACGTTCAGCCGCTTTGGCAATCGCATCGTCTGCCGCCGGGGTTTCAACTTCATCCTCGGTGCCCGCAGAGCCGGAGTTCAGCGCATCACGCACTTCCAGCGTCAGACGGCCACGGGAGTCGGTCACGATGTCTTTCACATCCAGACGACCAATTTCAGAACGCAGACGGTCAGAGAACTTACGTTTCAGCAGCACTTCTGCCTGAGAAACGTCGCCACCCCCGGTTGCCAGGAAGTAGCGGCTGAAATCGCTGATGCGCCATTTGATATAGGAATCAACGATCAGGTCTTTCTTCTCTTTGGTCACGAAACGATCGGCCTGGTTATCCATGGTCTGGATACGCGCATCGAGCGTTTTCACTGACTGAATGAACGGGATCTTGAAGTGCAGACCCGGCTCATAAATCACCGGACGCTTGTCGCCGTCACGCACGACGCTGCTGAACTGGAACTTGATCCCACGTTCGCCCTCTTTCACCACAAAGATGGAGGTGTAGAGCACGACCAGTACGATGATGATGATCGCAATAACTGACTTACGCATCCTTATTCCCCCTGACGCTGGTAGTCGTTACGCTGCGCGTTAGCACGGCGTTGGTCCATAATGTCACCATCGTTCGAAGAAGGCGTTGTGTTCGCGCTGGCGCTGCCAGACGAGGCCGGTGGCAGACGCAGCAGGTTGTTCGCACCGCTGTTGTCTTTTGCTGCCGGTGCAGAACCGCCTTTCAGCATCTGATCCAGCGGCAGGACCATCAGGTTTCCGCCTTTGTTGTCGTTAACCAGCACTTTACGCGTATGGCTCAGCACTTTTTCCATGGTCTCGATATAGAGACGCTCACGGGTAATTTCCGGCGCGGCTTTATATTCCGGCAGGATCTTCGCGAAGCGAGCCACTTCACCCTGTGCTTCCAGGATGGTCTGGGTCTTATACGCACGCGCTTCTTCCAGAATACGCTGCGCCTGACCGTTTGCACGCGGCTGAACTTCGTTGGTGTACGCTTCCGCTTCACGGATGTACTGCTGTTCGTTTTCACGCGCGGCAATCGCATCGTCAAACGCCGCTTTCACCTCTTCCGGCGGACGTGCAGCCTGGAAGTTGACGTCCAGCAGGGTGATACCCATGTTGTACGGACGGATGGTCTCTTCCAGCTCACGCTGGGTATCGCTACGAATAACGGTACGACCTTCGGTCAGGATACGGTCCATGGTGTATTTACCGATCACGCCACGCAGGGCGCTGTCGGTCGCCTGACGCAGGCTGTCATCGGCGCTGGTCACGCTAAACAGATAACGTTCAGGATCGGTCACGCGGTACTGCACGTTCATCTCAACGCGCACCACGTTCTCGTCAGAGGTCAGCATCACGCCAGAGGCCGCCAGTTCACGGACGGACTCTACGTTGACCGCGGTCACATCATCGATGAAGGTCGGCTTCCAGTTCAGGCCCGGCTCAACCAGATGGCTGAACTTACCGAAACGGGTGACCACGCCGCGTTCTGCTTCTTTAATGGTGTAGAACCCGCTGGCTGCCCAGATGATTACCACCGCAGCGGCGACAATGCCCACCACGCGGCCACCCATTGGCGGGCGCGGACTCTGAGTGGAATTGCCACCCGAGCCAGAACCTTTTCCTCCGCCAAGGCCACCAAGCTTTTTGCTCAGTTTGCGGAAGATATCATCCAGATCCGGCGGCCCCTGCTCGCGACCACCTTTGTTGCCATTTCCCCCAGAGTTGCCGCCTTGATTATTGCTGCTTCCCCACGGGTCGCGGTCTTGTCCGTTATTACCGGGCTGATTCCACGCCATGTATATGCTCCATATTTGTTATGCAAGGGCGAATTTTTCAGGCTTCCCCTTTCTGATCAGACGATATAGTCCGCCAGCGCAGGTTCTTGTTTACAGAGGCGACGCCAGTCAACGATCGGCATACGCACCTGCATCCCCACGCTGCCGTCATCCTCCATCCACTCTTTTTCTATCGCCTGAAGCTGATAAAACCGGCTGCGCAGCCTGCCTTCCTGTGGCGGCAGTCGCAGCGTGTGCTGAGCTACCTCACCGGAAAGACGTTCTGTCAAAGCCTGGAAAAGCAGTGGCACACCAATCCCGGCCTGAGCAGACAGCCAGACCCGAATCGGTTTGTTCTCTTCGTCTCGGTCAATACGCGGTTCGAAATCGTCCAGCATATCGATCTTGTTCATCACCAACAGGGTGGGAATTTCGTGGGCGTCGATCTCTTCGAGCACCACGTTCACCGCGTCGATGTTCTCCTGCACGCGTACGTCCGCCGCATCAATGACGTGCAGCAGCAGGGTCGCCTGACGCGTCTCCTGCAACGTCGCTTTAAACGCCGCGACCAGATCGTGCGGCAGATGGCGGATAAACCCTACGGTATCCGCCAGCACCGTTTCACCCACGTCTGCGACGTCAATACGGCGCAGGGTTGGGTCCAGGGTCGCAAACAGCTGGTCTGCGGCATACACCTGGGCCTCGGTTATCTGGTTAAACAGGGTGGATTTACCGGCGTTGGTATAACCCACCAGCGACACCGTTGGGATATCGGCTTTCGTTCGCGCCCGACGCCCCTGTTCGCGCTGTTTCTCTACACGTTCCAGACGTGAAAGGATCTGGGTTATACGCCCACGCAGCAAACGGCGGTCGGTTTCGAGCTGGGTTTCACCCGGGCCGCGCAAACCAATCCCGCCTTTTTGTCTTTCAAGGTGTGTCCAGCCACGCACCAGACGCGTCGCCAGATGGCGCAACTGCGCCAGCTCAACCTGCAACTTACCCTCGTGGGTACGCGCACGCTGAGCAAAAATATCTAAGATCAACCCCGTGCGATCGATTACACGGCATTCGCAGAGAGCTTCCAGGTTACGTTCCTGAGCCGGAGACAGCGCATGATCAAACAGCACAACGGATGCGCCGGTTGCTTTTACGGCATCCGCAATTTCAACTGCTTTACCTTCACCAACAAAGTACTTCGGGTGCGGCGCTTTACGGCTACCGGTAATCACCTGCATTGCTTCGACACCGGCGGAAGAGACCAGAGATTCAAACTCCTGGAGGTCTTCCATATCTTTGTCTTGCGAAAAATAGATGTGTACCAGCACCGCCTGCTCACCGGCGTCATAACGGTCAAACAAGCGTAAACCTCTCTAAAAAGATCAGCGGGGAACGCAGGATCCCTGGCTCCCCGTGTGGATAACAGCCCAAAACCTTATTCGGTTTCTTCGCTGTCCTGCGCTGGTGTTGAAGAACCCTGCGCGTTGCTGCCGTGATGGTAGTTACTGCCAGTGCCGCCGCCAGCGTTATTGCTGTGATGAGATACCGGACGGGACGGAACAACAGTAGAAATCGCGTGCTTATAGACCATCTGGCTGACCGTGTTTTTCAACAGGATCACGAACTGATCGAAAGACTCAATCTGACCTTGCAGCTTAATACCATTCACCAAATAAATAGAAACTGGAACACGCTCCCGACGCAATGCGTTCAGGAACGGATCTTGTAAAGATTGCCCCTTAGCCATTCTATCTTTTCCTTATATGCTTGTTTTGTACTTAGAACCTTGCGATTCTGAAAAATTGCGCACGATACGGCTTAATTGTACACATTCAGTCAGCGATATCACCAATAACCTCAATCACTTCGTTTAACGCCTGTTGTGGTTTTTCACTGTCTAACCAGTGAACACCCTCCCAACCGCGTAACCAGGTGATCTGGCGCTTCGCTAACTGTCTCGTGGCGCAAACACCTCGATAAACCATTTCATCGTATGAAATCTCACCTTCAAGATACGACCACATCTGGCGGTATCCCACACAACGAATGGAAGGCATGTCCGTATGCAAATCTCCACGGGCAAAAAGCGCCCGCACTTCTGCTTCAAAATCTGAAGCCAACATCTGATGAAAACGCTGCTCAATTCGTTGATGGAGCAGTTCACGGCTCGCCGGGGCGATGGCGAACTGATGCACCTGATACGGCAGAGCGTCTCCTGACGTTTGCGTCAGTTCCGTTAAAGTTTTACCCGAAATGAAAAAAACTTCCAGTGCCCGGGAAAGCCTTTGCGGATCGTTTGGGTGGATCCGCGCTGCGGCAACCGGGTCAATCTCTTCCAGTTGCCTGTGCAAAGCGTCCCACCCCTGCTCTGCCGCCTGCCGCTCAATCTTCACTCTCACTTCCGGATCGGCCGATGGCAGAGGCGATAACCCCTCCAGCAGCGCCTTAAAGTAGAGCATCGTGCCGCCAACTAACAGCGGTATGCGTCCCGCGGCGGTAATCTCGGCCATCTCGGCTAAGGCGTCGCGGCGAAAATCTGCCGCGGAGTAAGCCTGTGCCGGGTCGAGAATATCCAGTAAACGGTGCGGTGCCGCACGCAGTTCGTCTGCGTTGGGCTTCGCCGTGCCAATGTCCATCCCTCGGTAGATGAGGGCTGAATCAACGCTAATCAACTCTACTGGCAAAACTTTACGTAACTCAATGGCTAACGCCGTTTTACCGGAGGCCGTTGGCCCCATTAAAAAAATCGCCTTTGGCAGGCTCGCCTTACTTACATCAGTCATGTTTCAGGGCGGTCATCGCCGTTTGTAAATCAACAGGTTGTAACAAACCACCTGGAGGCGCTTTCACCAGCTGTGGACAGAGGCGCTCCACCTCCGCCAGAACGGTAATCGCCTGCGCCATACTCCACGGTGCATGCTCGCTGGCCAGATGGCGGGCGATCCACTGCGCGGTATCGGCGGCATCAAACGTCGTTTGCTGCGCCAGGTAGCCTATCAGTTCAGGAATCAAGTTTTGTAAATTTTGTTGGCGTAAGGGTAAAGGCACTGCGCGAATTGTCACATGCTGCGCGTCCAGTACGATTTCAATCCCCATTTCGGCCAGTTGCGTCTGCACGCGCCGCAAAACCCCTGTTTCTTCAGAGGATATTTTCAGGCGAACGGGGATCAACAGCGGCTGCGCGCAGGCGGCATTCACCCCCGGGGTTAACTGCGCCTGTTTGAGCCAGCGCTCCGCCACGGAAAGCGCCAGCAACAGCAGTTTACCTTCGCGTTCAAGCAACGCCATGTCGGGAGCAATAATGGTCAATACCCGACCAAAACTCTGGCTATGCCCATCCAGAGAGGGGGTTGAAACCGTGATGTGCTCTTTATGCTCCACCGCCGGCGTATCCAGCAGTTTGCGGTACAGCGCCCCCTGCTGTTTGTGGTAGCCCGGCTGAGCGTTGGGATAGTTGGCACCGGTTGGTCGCGGCGCGTTGCCCGCCGGGGATAAACGTGGAGCAGCAGGCTCGCGCGCGACCGCCGGTTCGGCAAAATGGTTACGCCCGGCCGCCACGCGGTTTTCCGGCAGTGGGCGCGGCGCGGGCTCTTCTTTTGCCAGCGGCAACTCTGGCTCTGCCTGCTGCTGCAATACAGCGGCAACGCCCTGGTAGATGAAATCATGCACCAGGCGCGACTGGTGGAAACGCACCTCGTGCTTGGCGGGGTGCACGTTAACGTCAACCTGGTGCGGGTCGATCTCCAGATAAAGCACAAAGGCGGGCTGTTGATCGGCGCCGAGCTTATCTTCGCAGGCCTGTCGAATAGCGTGGTTAATCAGGCGGTCGCGCATCATGCGGCCGTTGACGTAGCAATACTGAATTTCTGCGAACGCGGCGCTGCTGGCGTTCGGATCGGCAACCCAGCCGCACAGGGCCAGATCGCCATGCTGCCACTCAATGGACAGCGCTTTTTCCAGAAACGGTGTGCCGCAGATGGCGCCCAACCGACGCTCCTTTTGTGCACCCTCCGCCACCGCGCGGTACTGGCGCATCACCTTACCGTTATGGCTGAGGTTGATGGTGACATCAAAGCGCGCCAGCGCGATGCGGCGGATGATCTCGTCGATATGTCCGAATTCGGTCTTCTCGGTTCGCATAAACTTGCGCCGGGCGGGCGTGTTATAGAAGAGATCCAGCACTTCAAGCGTGGTGCCTACCGGGTGCGCCGCAGGTTTAACCGTGACGTCCATATCACGCCCTTCGGCGTAGGCCTGCCAGGCTTCCTGCTGGTCGGCCGTGCGGGAGGTCAACGTTAAGCGGGAAACGGAGCTGATACTGGCCAGCGCTTCGCCGCGAAAACCCAGGCTGATAATCGCTTCCAGATCGTCAAGTGAGGCAATTTTACTGGTGGCATGACGCGCCAGCGCCAGCGCCAGCTCGTTTTTTTTGATGCCACAGCCGTTATCACGAATGCGGATAAGCTTTGCGCCCCCGCGTTCGATATCAATATCAATGCGGGTCGCCCCTGCATCGAGGCTGTTTTCCACCAGTTCCTTCACCACCGACGCAGGGCGTTCCACCACCTCACCGGCGGCGATTTGGTTCGCGAGCTGCGGCGGTAGAACCTGAATCGGCATGAACTCTCCTTAATTAGTCGCGGTCATCTCACCCGGCAGCGCGGCGCTTGCCGTCTGGGCGGCCCCGCCCTGCGGCGCAGACTGAAGCGGATGCGCGTCAAAGTATTTACGCAGACCGTTATAAATCGCTTCGGCAATTTGCTGCTGATAGCTGTCGCTGCCCAACAGGCGCTCTTCGCCGTTGTTACTGATAAAGCCCGTCTCTACCAGAATCGACGGAATATCCGGCGAACGCAGGACACCGAGGCTTGCATGCTCAGGGCGACGCTTATGCAGCGATCCAATGCTTTGCAGCTGACTCAGTAC
Source organism: Enterobacter sp. BIDMC 27 (assembly GCF_000534415.1). Taxonomy (NCBI): domain Bacteria; kingdom Pseudomonadati; phylum Pseudomonadota; class Gammaproteobacteria; order Enterobacterales; family Enterobacteriaceae; genus Enterobacter; species Enterobacter sp. BIDMC 27. The sequence goes on along the minus strand of NZ_KI973178.1, from coordinate 1,304,987 downwards.
GTTAGTGGCGACATCATACCCGACGCGCTGAGAATGACCGAACTGTAAATCCAGCACCGCCTGGCTGAGATACGGATCGGCCTGGCTGTTTGCCAGCACATCGCCTGCCCCGCCTAACAGTTCAGACTGCTTCTCGTGCTCTTCAAGCCAGTTCGCCATTTCACTGTTGGCGCGACGGTTCGACAGCACCCATACCGACGCGCCGGTGGCGTTACGGTTCGGCGCAGCATCCGCGTGAATCGACACCAGGAAGTTGGCGTTTTGCTTACGCGCCACATCCGAGCGTCCCATCACTGAAATAAAGTAATCTCCGTCGCGGGTCATGACCCCTTTAAACATCGGATCGTCATTCAGAAGCGCACGCAGCTTACGGGCAATGGCGATAGTGACGTTTTTCTCCCGCGTGCCGCCCGGGCCAATCGCGCCAGGATCTTGCCCGCCGTGTCCGGCGTCGATGGCGATAATCACTTTGTCGCCACTGACCGGCGTACGCCGCGCGCTGACCGCCGGACGCGTCACCGTGTTGCTGCTGGTCACGGCGGTAAGTCGGTCATTTTGTGATTTAAACGGATTACGGGCTGGCTCAGACGGCCTTGGGGTATAAACCGGCGCCTCCACGCGTTTTGCTACAACAGGTGCAGGCGGTGGCGGGGGCGGAACATCAGCATTAATGGTAAAGACCACCGTATAATTGGCGCCGTTTTGCTGCTTAACCGCCTTCGTCTTGCCCTTTTCGGTGAGATCGACCACCAGACGCAGAGACTGCGCATCCTTCGGCGTCCCCGAACGGATGCTTTTCACCAGATTGTTGCCGCTGAACTGGAGCGGCAGCCCCTGGATCACCCCGGTCTGTTTAATATCGAGCGCCACGCTGCGGCTGTCGATTTGTGAGAAAGCATATTCAGGATCGCCCATAAAGCTGAACGTAATACGGGCCTGGCTATCGCCATTCGACACCTGAATATCCGAGAGGCTGGCCGCCCCGGCCTGCGCGCACAGCAGGACCGTGGCAGCCAGCACCCAACCTTTAACGCGATTAATCATCCCGTTATCCCTACGCTCAACTGGCTAAACGCGCCAGTAAGGAACAGCCTGATGAGGAAACCGCACTGATGCGCGCCTCACGCCCTTGTGCCTGGTAATCTAAGTGAATTTCGACATCCGGGTCAGGCAGCACACCCGCACCTTGTTGCGGCCACTCCACCAGGCAGATGGCGTCGTTGGCAAAATAATCGCGGATCCCCATAAATTCCAGCTCCTCAGGATCCGCAAGACGATATAAATCAAAGTGGTACACCATGATATTTTCAAGCGTGTACGGTTCTACCAGCGTATAGGTCGGGCTTTTTACGTTCCCGTTATGGCCTAACGCCTGCAAAAAGCCACGGCTGAAGGTTGTTTTACCCGCGCCTAAATCACCATACAGATAAATGACGGTCGCCCCCTGACAGGCCTGCGCCACGCGCTTGCCGAGATCTAAAGTGGCTTGTTCATCAGGTAAAGGAATCGCTCGATTAGTCATTTTCTACGTCAATCACATCCGGGTTAACAACACGCCGCAGCGTGCAAAAAAGATCGGTGGCCAGCATACCGCGCGTTCCGTAACAAGCAGCCAGCCTGTCAGCCGCCACACCGTGGGCCACGCAGCCCGCACAGGCTGCATCATAAAGGGGAAGTTTCTGTCCGAGCAATGCGCCAATGATGCCAGAGAGCACATCGCCCATGCCGCCGCTCGCCATGCCTGCATTACCGGCATCAACGATGCCCATCGCACCATCGCTGGCGATAACGGTCCCCGCCCCTTTCAAAACGGCAACACCTCCGTAACGTTTTACCAGACGTTGGGCTGAAAGTAAGCGATCGCTTTCAATTTCTGCCACGCTACAGTTAAGCAGCCGTGCGGCTTCGCCGGGGTGCGGCGTTAGAATGCGATTGTGACGCTTATCCGGGTTTATTGCCAGAAGGTTAAGCGCGTCGGCATCCCAGAGCATCGGTTTACGAAAATTCTCGGCCTTTTGCAGGGCCTGTTTACCCCACTCCTGCTGACCCAGGCCCGGACCAATGACCACCACGTCCGCCCACTCAAGACCCTCTTCAATCGCCTGCGGGGTAAGCTCGTGGACCATCAGCTCCGGCCGCGCGGTAATAATGGGCGGGATGTTTCCGCTGCGGGTCAGCACGCGTATTAATCCGGCGCCGCTGCGCAACGCGGCCTCTCCGGTCATACGAATCGCACCTGCCGTGCCGCGATCGCCGCCGATAATCAGCAGTCGGCCATGGTCGCCCTTATGGGACGTGGGACGGCGCGGCGGCAGCCACTGTGCAAGCAGGGAGGCATCAAAGCGGGTGATGTGGGTATCCTGTCCGGCCAGCCAGTTTTCCAGCCCCAGGGCGTTGTGGTGTAACGTGCCCACGACATCCCGCGCTTTACCGGTAAGCAAACCCGGCTTCAGGGCGATAAAAGTCACGGTGCGCGCCGCCTCAATCGACACGCCCGGCGTCACGCCGGTTTGTGCCATCAGGCCGGAGGGAATATCCAGCGCTACCACCGGGGCGGGGTGCGCATTAGCGCGCGTAATCAGCGCGGCGACGTCATCGCGAGGCGCGCGCATCAGTCCCGTCCCCAGCAGACCGTCAACAATCACGTCGACATCCTCGGGCCAGACGATATCAGGCGCATGAATAATGCCCCCCGCATTCAGCCAAGCCTCTCTCGCCATGCCCGCTTCTTCCGGTAACGGCTTGTCGCTCTCCAGCGCCAGCAGGGTGACGCGCAGCCCCGCCGCCACCGCAAGACGAGCCACCACATAACCATCGCCACCGTTATTGCCGTGTCCGCACAGGATCAGATAGTGCGAAGCCTCCGGATAAGCCGTACGCGCCACGTTAAACGCCGCCTCGCCCGCGCGCTGCATCAGTTCGTAAAGGGTAATGCCCAGGCTATCTGCGGCCTCTTTCTCGGCCCGACGGAGGTCATCCGCATGCCAGATGGAATGTGGTATACTTGCGGGGTTTTTCTTCACAGTATGGTCCGTCATGTCACAGCCCCTCGATCTCAATGAATTAGCGCAAAAAATAAAACAGTGGGGTGCTGAACTGGGCTTCCAGAAGGTCGGTATTACTGACACCGACCTCTCTGCCAGCGAGCCTAAGCTCCAGGCATGGCTGGATAAACAATACCACGGCGAGATGGAGTGGATGGCGCGTCACGGTATGATGCGTGCCCGCCCCCACGAGCTGTTGCCGGGTACGCTGCGCGTTATTAGCGTACGCATGAACTATCTGCCTGCTAACGCGGCCTTTGCGCGCACGCTAAAAAATCCTTCGCTGGGTTACGTCAGCCGATACGCTCTGGGACGTGACTACCATAAACTTCTGCGCAACCGTCTAAAAAAGCTCGGGGAAACCATTCAGCAGCACTGTGTTTCGCTGAATTTTAGACCCTTTGTCGATTCTGCGCCTATTCTTGAGCGCCCGATCGCCGAAAAAGCCGGGCTCGGCTGGACAGGTAAGCACTCACTTATCTTAAGCCGCGACGCGGGCTCATTCTTTTTCCTGGGTGAACTGCTGATTGATTTACCCCTGCCGGTAGACGGTCCGGTGGAAGAAGGCTGTGGTCGCTGTGTGGCCTGTATGACCATCTGCCCAACGGGCGCTATTGTCGAACCGTATACCGTTGATGCGCGCCGCTGTATCTCTTATCTCACTATCGAGCTGGAAGGCGCCATTCCAGAGGAATTTCGTCCGCTTATCGGCAACCGCATCTACGGCTGTGATGACTGTCAGCTGATTTGTCCGTGGAACCGTTATTCACAGTTGACGGACGAAGAAGACTTCAGTCCGCGCAAGGCGTTACATGCCCCGCAGTTGATCGAACTGTTCGCCTGGAGCGAAGCCTGGTTCCTGAAGGTGACGGAAGGTTCCGCCATACGTCGTATCGGCCACCTGCGCTGGCTGCGTAATGTGGCCGTTGCGCTGGGGAATGCCCCGTGGGATGAGGCAAATCTTCAGGCGCTCGAAAGCCGCAGAGGTGAGCACCCACTTCTTGATGAGCACATAGAATGGGCGATTGCGCAGCAAATTGAGAAGCGAAATGCCGGCGTGGTTGAAGTGCAGTTACCGAAGAAACAGCGCCTGGTCAGGGTGATTGAAAAAGGGCTGCCGCGGGATGTGTGATATATTCACAGGCTGTGAATAAAAATAAGAATTCAGGCGCCATCAGCTCTGGCAAACAGGTCAAGTGATCTAAATAACATTTTGAAATCAAATTTTCTTCATAAATTACAAGGAATTACGAAGATATTATTCACCCTGCTAACATTTCGTACAGACTGGTTTTATCACGGTTTCTGTGGATAACTCTGTTCACAAGAGTATTTCAGACATAATAGAAAACGTCCCCAACGAAGCACTTCGCTGTGGATAATATGGAGATGAAGAAGAATTTGGAGCGGGAAACGAGACTCGAACTCGCGACCCCGACCTTGGCAAGGTCGTGCTCTACCAACTGAGCTATTCCCGCTTGGGTGTTCTGGTGCT
>NZ_KI973178.1:0-1300013 GCF_000534415.1 Enterobacter sp. BIDMC 27 | reverse complement strand
TTTCAAATTTTGGAGCGGGAAACGAGACTCGAACTCGCGACCCCGACCTTGGCAAGGTCGTGCTCTACCAACTGAGCTATTCCCGCAAATCTGTACTGCTTTTGTTGCTGTCGTAACGTGTAATTCTCTGTCGTTACGGGAGGCGCATTATACGAGAAATCCGTTTAGCTGCAACCCCCCTCAAAGCGATTTTTTTGAAATTCAGTTCAAGTGCTTATTTAATCGGCAAGCTGAACAATTTAGCGACAAAAACCCGGCCACGCAAGGCGCCGGATCGCAAAATCAGAGCTTAATAAAGTTTTCGCGATAGTACGCCAGCTCCGCAACAGACTCACGGATGTCGTCCATCGCCTGGTGCGTCCCCTGCTTTGTAAAGCCGTCGAGAATTTCCGGTTTCCAGCGGCGGGCCAGCTCTTTCAGGGTGCTCACATCCAGATAGCGGTAGTGGAAGTAGGACTCCAGCTCCGGCATGTACTTAAACAGGAAACGACGATCCTGACCAATGCTGTTGCCACAGATAGGCGATTTTCCTGCCGGCACCCACTGCTTCAGAAATTCAAGCGTCGCCAGCTCCGCTTCGCGGTCGCCCAGGGTGCTGGCCTTCACGCGTTCCACCAGCCCGCTGCCGGTATGGGTACGCACGTTCCACTCATCCATCAGCGCAAGCTGGTCATCGGACTGGTGCACGGCAATCGTTGGGCCTTCCGCCAGAATATTGAGATTGGCATCGGTGACCAGTGTGGCGATCTCAATAATGCGATCGCGCTCGGGATCCAGGCCGGTCATCTCCAGATCGATCCAAATCAGGTTGTTTTCGTCCGCGCTCATGTTATTTTCCACCCTTCTCGCATAACCGGCAGTAGCAGGTTAACTAGTATTAATTAGAGTGTATCATAGAGGTTTTGCCCGCTACGGGCGACCAGGAGCCAGCGCGATTGAGTAAAAATAAACTCTCCAAAGGGCAGCAGCGCCGCGTGAATGCAAATCACCAGCGCCGTCTTAAAACCACTACGGAGAAGCCCGATTACGACGACAACCTGTTTGGCGAAGCGACAGAAGGCGTTGTGATTAGCCGCTTCGGCATGCACGCCGATGTCGAATCCGCCGACGGGGATATCCACCGTTGCAATATCCGTCGCACCATCCGTTCCCTGGTGACCGGTGACCGCGTGGTCTGGCGTCCAGGCAAAGAGGCGGCGGAAGGGGTAACGGTTAAAGGTATCGTTGAAGCCGTGCATGAACGCACGTCGGTTTTGACCCGTCCAGATTTCTACGACGGCGTGAAGCCCATTGCCGCCAACATCAACCAGATAGTGATCGTTTCAGCGATTTTGCCTGAGCTTTCGCTCAATATTATTGACCGTTATCTGGTGGCCTGCGAAACGCTACAGGTTGAGCCGCTCATCGTGCTGAATAAAATCGATCTGCTGGATGACGAGGCCATGGCCTTTGTAAATGAGCAGATGGATATTTACCGCAACATTGGCTATCGCGTGTTGATGGTTTCCAGCCGCACCAAAGATGGCCTGAAGCCGTTAGAAGATGCGCTGACCGACCGCATCAGCATCTTTGCGGGGCAGTCCGGCGTAGGTAAATCGAGCCTACTTAACAACCTGCTCGGCCTTCAGCAGGAGATCCTGACCAACGATGTGTCTGACGTCTCGGGCCTGGGCCAGCACACCACCACTGCCTCACGTCTCTATCACTTCCCGCACGGTGGCGATGTGATTGACTCCCCGGGCGTGCGTGAATTTGGTCTCTGGCACCTCGAGCCGGAACAAATCTTTAACGGATTTGTCGAATTCTATGACTATTTAGGCGCTTGCAAATACCGCGACTGTAAACATGACAACGATCCGGGCTGCGCTATCCGCGAAGCGGTAGAGAACGGAGAAATTGCGGAAACCCGTTTCGAAAATTACCACCGTATTCTCGAAAGCATGGACCAGGTAAAAACGCGTAAAAACTTTTCTGATTCTGATAACTGACAACTAAGCTAAGCGTCGCTAAAATCGTCCCCTTTTTTCAGGTTCCGGCAGCGTAATGCCGGATCAGGAACGACAAAACAATGGCCTGGAGGCTACCTTGTTAAACTCATTTAAACTTTCGCTTCAATACATTCTGCCGAAACTGTGGCTCACTCGCCTGGCGGGCTGGGGCGCGAGCAAACGAGCGGGCTGGCTGACCAAACTGGTCATCGACCTGTTCGTGAAATACTACAAGGTCGACATGAAAGAAGCGCAGAAGCCGGATACGGCAAGCTACCGCACCTTCAACGAATTTTTTGTGCGTCCGCTGCGCGACGAAGTGCGCCCGCTGAATACCGACCCGAACGTGCTGGTGATGCCAGCGGACGGCGTGATCAGCCAGCTGGGTAAAATTGAAGACGACAAAATTTTGCAGGCGAAAGGCCATAACTACAGCCTGGAAGCGCTGCTGGCCGGTAACTACATAATGGCCGATCTGTTCCGGAACGGGACTTTCGCGACCACCTATCTCTCCCCACGCGACTACCACCGCGTGCATATGCCGTGTAATGGTATTCTGCGCGAGATGATCTACGTGCCGGGGGATCTGTTCTCCGTAAACCACCTGACGGCGCAAAACGTTCCTAACCTGTTTGCCCGTAACGAGCGCGTCATCTGCCTGTTTGATACTGAATTTGGCCCAATGGCGCAGATTCTGGTGGGTGCTACCATTGTAGGCAGCATCGAAACCGTCTGGGCGGGCACCATTACGCCGCCGCGCGAAGGCGTGATCAAGCGCTGGACCTGGCCTGCCGGCGAAGAAGAAGGTTCTGTGGCCCTGCTGAAAGGTCAGGAAATGGGCCGCTTCAAGCTGGGCTCAACGGTCATCAACCTGTTCGCACCGGGCAAAGTTAACCTGGTCGACGAGCTGGAAAGCCTGTCCGTGACCAAACTCGGCCAGCCTCTGGCAGTATCGACGGAGGTCTTTGTGACGCCAGAGGTTGCGCCTGCCCCGTTGCCGGAAGAAGAGATCAAAGCCGAGCACGACGCCAGCCCGCTGGTTGACGACAAAAAAGACGAAGGCTAACAACAGAAGGATCGCTGACGTGCGCCCGATTATCGTATTACTGATGGCCTGGTGCCTCAGCATGGGGGCGTACGCAGCGACGGCCCCCGACGCCAAACAGATAACCCAGGAGCTGGAGCAGGCAAAAGCGGCGAAGCCCGCTCAGCCGGAGACCGTTGAGTCACTCCAGTCTGCACTGAACGCGCTTGAGGAACGAAAGGGTTCCCTTGAGCGCGCGCAGCAGTATCAGCAGGTTATCGACAACTTCCCCAAACTCTCTCAGACCCTGCGCTCGCAGCTAAACAACCTGCGCGATGAACCACGCCAGGTCCCCGCGGGGATGACGTCCGAGGCGCTGAATCAGGAGATCCTGCAAGTCAGCAGCCAGCTGCTGGAAAAAAGCCGTCTGGCGCAGCAGGAGCAGGAACGGGCGCGTGAAATTGCCGATTCCCTCAGCCAGCTTCCACAGCAGCAAACCGATGCCCGCCGTCAGTTAAATGAGGTGGAACGTCGCATCGGGACGCAGACAGGCAGCACACCGCAGAATCAGGCGCAAAATCTTGGGTTACAGGCGGAATCCGCCAGACTAAAAGCGCTGGTTGATGAACTGGAGCTGGCGCAGCTTTCCGCTAACAACCGCCAGGAGCTGTCGCGGATGCGTTCCGAGCTGGCGCAGAAGCAGAGCCAGCAGCTGGATGCATATCTCCAGGCGCTGAGAAATCAACTCAACAGCCAGCGTCAGCGTGAAGCTGAACGTGCGCTGGAAAGCACCGAGTTACTGGCCGAAAACAGTGCTAACCTGCCCGACAGCATCGTCGCCCAGTTTAAGGTTAACCGCGAGCTTTCTGCCGCGCTGAATCAGCAGGCGCAGCGCATGGATTTGGTGGCCTCGCAGCAGCGTCAGGCCACCAATCAAACCCTCCAGGTTCGTCAGGCGCTCAACACGCTGCGTGAACAGTCCCAGTGGCTTGGCTCGTCTAACCTGTTGGGCGAAGCGTTACGCGCGCAGGTGGCTCGTCTGCCAGAGATGCCAAAACCGCAGCAGCTTGATACGGAGATGGCGCAGTTGCGCGTTCAGCGTCTTCATTATGAGGATCTCCTCAACAAGCAGCCGCAAATCCGCCAGATCCGTCAGGCTGACGGACAGCCGCTCACCGGCGAGCAAAGTCGTATTCTGGAAGCGCAGCTGCGCACCCAACGCGAACTGCTCAATTCCCTGTTGCAGGGAGGCGATACGCTGATCCTTGAGCTGACTAAGCTGAAAGTCTCGAATAGCCAGCTGGAGGATGCGCTGAAAGAGGTCAACGAAGCCACGCACCGTTACCTTTTCTGGACGTCCGACGTGCGGCCGATGACCTTCGCCTGGCCGATTGAGATTGTGCAGGATCTGCGCCGCCTCATTTCATTGGACACCTTCAGCCAGCTGGGCCTCGCCAGCGTAATGATGATAACCAGCAAGGAGACCATCTTCCCGCTGCTGGGGGCGCTGATTCTGGTGGGCTTCAGTATTTATTCCCGTCGTCACTTTACCCGTTTCCTTGAGCGCTCCAGCGCCCGAGTGGGAAAAGTAACCCAGGATCACTTCTGGCTGACGTTGCGTACGGTGTTCTGGTCAATTCTGGTCGCGTCTCCGCTGCCGGTGCTGTGGATGACGCTCGGATACGGCCTGCGTGAAGCCTGGCCCTACCCGCTTGCCGTCGCGATTGGCGATGGCGTGACCGCCACCGTTCCGCTGCTGTGGGTGGTGATGATTTGCGCCACGTTTGCGCGGCCAAATGGTCTGTTCATCGCTCACTTTGGCTGGCCGCGTAATCGCGTTGCGCGGGCGATGCGTTACTACCTGATGAGTATCGGGCTGATTGTGCCGCTGATTATGGCGTTGATCATGTTCGATAATCTCAATGACCGGGAGTTCTCCGGCTCGCTGGGACGGCTGTGCTTTATGCTGATCTGCGGGGCGTTAGCGGTAGTGACGCTCAGCCTGAAACGCGCCGGGATCCCGCTCTATCTCGACAAGACCGGCAGTGGCGATAACATGTTTAACCGTCTGCTGTGGAACCTGCTGCTCAGCGCGCCGCTGGCGGCGATGCTGGCGGCAGCGGTCGGTTATCTCGCCACGTCGCAGGCGCTGCTCGCCCGACTGGAAACGTCGGTGGCTATCTGGTTCCTGCTGCTGGTGGTCTACCATGTTATTCGCCGCGGCATGCTGATCCAGCGTCGTCGTCTGGCGTTTGACCGTGCCAAACACCGTCGCGCAGAAATTCTGGCCCAGCGCGCGCGGGGTGAAGAAGAGCCGAACCACGTCAACAGCACCGAAGGGACCACAGACGCCGATGACGTCGAACTGGATCTGGATGCGATCAGTACCCAGTCCCTGCGGCTGGTACGCTCAATTCTGATGCTGGTTGCCCTGCTGTCGGTGATCTTCCTGTGGTCGGAAATCCACTCCGCGTTTGGCTTCCTGGAGAACATCTCTTTATGGGATGTGACGTCCACGGTGCAGGGGGTCGAAAGTCTGGAGCCCATCACCTTAGGGGCCGTGCTGATTGCGATTCTGGTGCTGATCATCACCACGCAGCTGATCCGTAACTTCCCTGCCCTGCTGGAGCTGGCGCTGTTGCAGCATCTGGATTTAACCCCCGGCACGGGCTATGCGATCACCACCATCACCAAGTATTTAATCATGCTGTTTGGTGGGCTGGTTGGCTTCTCGATGATTGGTATCGAATGGTCAAAACTGCAATGGCTCGTTGCCGCCCTGACCGTAGGCCTGGGTTTTGGTTTACAGGAGATTTTTGCCAACTTCGTTTCTGGTCTGATCATTCTGTTTGAAAAGCCGATTCGAATTGGCGATACGGTGACCATCCGCGATCTCACCGGCAGCGTCACCAGGATCAACACCCGCGCCACCACCATCAGCGACTGGGACCGTAAAGAGATCATCGTCCCGAACAAGGCGTTTATCACCGAGCAGTTTATCAACTGGTCGCTGTCCGACTCCGTCACGCGTGTGGTGCTGACCGTACCCGCTCCGTCGGATGCCAACAGCGAAGAGGTGACGCAGATCCTCTATACGGCTGCTGAACGCTGTTCGCTGGTAATCGACAACCCGCCGCCGGAAGTGTTCCTGGTTGATTTGCAGCAGGGGATCCAGATTTTCGAGCTGCGTATCTACGCCGCCGAGATGGGACACCGTATGCCGCTGCGCCATGAGATCCACCAGTTGATTCTGGCTGGCTTCCGCGAGCACGGTATTGATATGCCGTTCCCACCGTTCCAGATGCGTCTGGAAACGCTGGACGGACGTAAGACGGGAAGAACGTTGACGTCAGCGGCGCGTACGCGCCCGGCGGGAAGTTTGTAATCCTTTCCCCCTCCCCGTCGGGAGGGGGTCAATCCTTTACGCCACTTCTGCTACACAGGCCGTCGAGCGACGACGGTAATGCTCATAAATCCCCATTGCCAGCAGCGAGAAGAAGATCGGTCCGCCAACCATCCACAGCGTGCTGTTCCAGTCATTTGCCTCAACCACGGGCTGAATGACGGTAAAGATGTTGGCGAACGCGACGACCAGCACCACAACAGTGGTCGCCAGCAGCGTCGCCGCGCGGGTTTTGAAGATCACAAACGGTCGCTCCAGATCCCGCTTCGCCTTAAAGAACGGGAACGCCAGGGTCAGGAACAGATACGGAAGCGTCATCGATACGTTCGCCATCAGGGTCAGCTTGTTATAGAACGCCGACGCGGTATCACCGCCGAAGGACACCAGCAGAATGAACACGCACACCAGCAGGCACTGCATCCACATCGCGTTGGCAGGCATACCGGCAGCGTTCAGCTGCGTCATACGTGCGGGCCACAGCGCCTTTGGCGTCCCCTGAATAATCGCTTTCAGCGGCGAGTAGATCAGCGTGAAGAATGCGCCAGTATAGGCGAGGAACATCGACAAACCGGTAATCCGCGCAAACCAGATCCCCAGGGTGGCCGACGTTTCCGGCGCGAGATCCATGGCGTTGCCCAGCGTCACCCCCAGGCTTTTCATCAGCACGTAGGTAATGTTGCCGAGGTTGGTGGTGTTATTACTTAACATCTGCTGCCAGTTGGTGCTGACGCCCCAGAGGAAAATCGCCAGTGAGTAGCCAATGGAAATGACGATGGCGGCAAAGATAATGCCTTTAGCGAAGTTCTTTTCCGGATTTTCGGTTTTGTCGACCAGCCCGCCCACGGCTTCAATTCCACCGTAAGCAAAGATGGCAAACACCACGAAGGAGAGCATGGCCAGCCCGGACTGGTAACCCGGATTAGGCGATGAAACGAAGTTGACTTCCTGTGCGAAATGCCCGCCGTTAAGGCACAGAATGGCGATGCTGACCAGCAGCAGCACCAGGTTCAGGCACATCACGGAAATGCCGCCAACGGCAGTGATACGGGCAATTTTGTTGATGCCTTTCGAGGCCACCAGGGTGACCATCACCATCCAGCACACTGCCAGAATACCGACCACCTGCGTGGAGCTCAGCCCCGCCAGAGACCAGACCTGCGTTTTATCCGCACCGAAGAGAAACGTTGAGAACGGCACCCAAACCTTGGCCGCCGTGCTGACCATCCAGACGACGTAGGATGAAAACCACATGAACGTACCGATAAACGCGTAACGCGGACCGACGCTGTTGTTCATCCACGAATAGATGCCGCCCTCTTCTTTCCGGTACGCCGAGCCCATCTCCGCCATCATCAGCGCAAACGGGATAAAGAAGAACAGAGCGGAAACGATATAAAACGGCGTCGCGCTGTAGCCCATCAGATAAAACGCGGACGGGCTATTGGCAAAGCCAAAGACTGACGTAAAAATCATCAGAATGAGCCCGGTAAGGGTCATTTTTTTGAGTGAGTGAGACATATAACCATCCGAAACGGAATTAAACTGCGCGGATGGTAGCAGATGACCAGACAAACAATGTGGCTATCCGAGTCAAATTAAGAAAAAGACCCGTATAGAGAGAAATGAGCAGTTTTTAATGTGGCAGAGTTAAATGACCGAGCAGGCCGGGTAAGCGCAGCGCCACCCGGCATTTTTTCAGGCGCGATCGACCGTAAAGGCAATCACATCGCCCAGGTGCTCGGCACCCAGCGCCAGCATGACCAGGCGATCCACACCCAGCGCCACGCCGGAGCAGTCCGGCAGACCGGCTTTAAGCGCTTCCAGCAGATGAGTATCAATCGGCTGCTGCGGCAGACCGCGCGCGTTGCGCTTGCGGTTATCCTGCTCGAAACGCTGCTGCTGTTCGCGCGCGTCGGTCAGCTCGTGGAAACCGTTCGCCAGCTCGATGCCTTTGAAATACACCTCAAAACGCTCCGCCACGCGGTGATCTTCGGTGCTGATCTGCGCCAGTGAGGCCTGGCTGGCCGGGAAGTGATAGACAAACGTCGGACGATCTTTGCCAATCTGCGGTTCAACACCAAAGGTGAACAGCAGTTGCAGCAGCGTGTCGCGATCCTCTTCGTTATCCGCCACGTTGCTCAGATCCAGTTTTGCCGCCACTTCACGCAGCTGTGTTTTATCAGCCGACAGCGGATCGATTTCCAGATGGCGCTGGAAGGCCTGCTGATAGGAGAGCGTTTCAGCTTCCGCGCAATCCAGCACCTGTTGCAGCAGATCGTCAACTTCGTTCATCAGACGATACATGTCGTAGTGCGGGCGGTACCACTCCAGCATGGTGAATTCCGGATTATGGTGTCGGCCCATCTCTTCATTACGGAAGCTACGGCACAGCTGATAGACCGGACCACACCCGGCCGCCAGCAGACGCTTCATATGGTATTCCGGGCTGGTCATCAGATACAGATTCATGCCCTGAGAGTGGCCTGGGCCAACAAAACGGGTTTCAAACGGGACCAGATGAATATCCGTGACCGTCGCCTGACTCATGCACGGCGTTTCCACCTCCAGGACGCCGCGATCGGCAAAGAAACGGCGGATCTCCGCCATAATTGCTGCGCGCTTTAGCAGGTTTGGAATGGATGCGCTCGGCTGCCAGGTGGCCGTTTCGCTCATGAGTTATTTCTCCGTTTTCAGACAAGGGCACGAAGTCTACTCGTAAGCCGGGGCAGAGACAAATTTTGCACAGTAAAAGTCCTTTTTCATTGCACAGAGAAATACTGTGACGCCATTCATTAATCACGATGATAAATCACCGCACAGAACAGCAAAAAAATCGAACACGTCAAATTTCCCTCGCTTCTACGCGGTTATACTGTTTTACCCATAAAGGAGCAGTGGAATCGCTTCCGCAATCGCCCGTTCGGGCAGGTGAACGTCCTTTAGTTCATCCCGTTGCGGGAAAACAAAAATCTGGAGGAATGTCGTGCAAACTTTTCAAGCCGATCTTGCCGTAATAGGCGCTGGCGGGGCTGGATTACGCGCTGCAATTGCTGCGGCACAAGCCAATCCGAACGCTAAAATCGCATTGATTTCAAAAGTCTATCCGATGCGCAGCCACACGGTAGCCGCAGAAGGAGGATCCGCCGCCGTCGCGCAGGATCATGACAGCTTCGAATACCATTTCCACGACACGGTTGCAGGGGGCGACTGGCTTTGCGAACAGGATGTCGTTGATTACTTCGTGCACCATTGCCCAACGGAAATGACCCAGCTGGAACAGTGGGGATGCCCGTGGAGCCGCCGTCCGGACGGGAGCGTCAACGTCCGCCGCTTCGGTGGCATGAAGATCGAACGCACCTGGTTTGCCGCCGATAAGACCGGCTTCCACATGCTGCACACCCTGTTCCAGACCTCCCTCCAGTTCCCACAAATCCAGCGCTTTGACGAACATTTCGTTCTCGACATTCTGGTCGACGACGGTCATGCGCGCGGACTGGTGGCGATGAACATGATGGAAGGCACGCTTGTCCAGATCCGCGCTAAGGCGGTGGTGATGGCAACGGGCGGTGCGGGTCGCGTATACCGCTACAACACCAACGGCGGCATCGTCACCGGTGACGGTATGGGCATGGCGCTCAGCCACGGCGTCCCGCTGCGTGATATGGAGTTCGTCCAGTATCACCCAACCGGCCTGCCGGGCTCCGGCATACTGATGACGGAAGGCTGCCGCGGTGAAGGCGGTATTCTGGTCAACAAAAACGGCTATCGCTATTTGCAGGATTACGGCATGGGTCCGGAAACCCCGCTTGGCGAGCCGAAAAACAAATACATGGAACTCGGCCCACGCGACAAAGTTTCTCAGGCTTTCTGGCACGAGTGGCGCAAAGGCAACACCATCTCAACGCCGCGCGGCGACGTGGTGCATCTCGACCTGCGTCATCTCGGCGAGAAGAAACTGCTGGAGCGTCTGCCGTTTATCTGCGAGCTGGCGAAAGCCTATGTGGGCGTCGATCCGGTGAAAGAGCCGATCCCGGTGCGTCCAACCGCGCACTACACCATGGGCGGTATCGAAACCGACCAGCAGTGCGAAACCCGCATCAAAGGGCTGTTTGCGGTGGGCGAGTGTTCCTCCGTCGGTCTGCACGGCGCAAACCGTCTGGGCTCGAACTCGCTGGCTGAGCTGGTGGTCTTTGGTCGCATGGCGGGCGAACGTGCTATGGAGCGTGCCGCAACGGCAGGTGAAGCTAACAGCGCGGCGCTGGATGCGCAGGTTGCAGACGTCGAAAAACGCCTGAAAGACCTGGTGAACCAGGAAGGTAACGAAAACTGGTCGAAGATCCGCGACGAAATGGGGCTGTCGATGGAAGAAGGCTGCGGGATCTACCGTACGCCAGAGCTGATGCAGAAAACCGTCGACAAGCTGGCCGAGTTGCAGGAGCGCTTCAAACGCGTGCGCATCACCGACACCTCCAGCGTCTTCAATACCGATCTGCTTTATACCATTGAACTGGGCCACGGCCTGAACGTCGCAGAATGTATGGCCCATTCCGCCCTGGCGCGTAAAGAGTCCCGCGGCGCGCACCAGCGCCTGGATGAGGGCTGCACCGAACGTGACGACGTCAATTTCCTTAAACACACTCTCGCCTGGCGCGATGCGGATGGCACTACGCGACTGGACTACAGCGACGTGAAAATCACCACGCTGCCACCGGCGAAACGCGTGTACGGTGCAGAAGCAGAAGCCGCCGATAAGAAGGAGAAGGCGAATGGCTGAGATGCAAAAACTGAAAATTGAAGTGGTGCGCTACAATCCGGAAGTGGACGCCGCGCCGCACAGCGCTTTCTATGAAGTCCCTTACGACGAGCAAACCTCCCTGCTGGATGCGCTCGGCTATATCAAAGATAACCTGGCCCCAGACCTGAGCTACCGCTGGTCCTGCCGCATGGCAATTTGCGGCTCCTGCGGCATGATGGTCAACAAGGTGCCAAAGCTGGCGTGTAAAACCTTCCTGCGTGATTACACCAAAGGTATCAAGGTTGAAGCGCTGGGCAACTTCCCGATTGAGCGCGATCTGGTGGTCGACATGACCCACTTTATCGAAAGCCTCGAAGCGATTAAGCCGTACATCATCGGCAACCCGCGCACGCCGGATCAGGGGCCAAACACCCAGACGCCCGCGCAGATGGCGAAATACCATCAGTTCTCCGGCTGCATCAACTGCGGCCTGTGCTATGCCGCCTGTCCACAGTTTGGCCTGAATCCTGAGTTTATCGGCCCGGCCGCCATTACCCTGGCGCACCGCTATAACGAAGACAGCCGCGACCACGGCAAAAAAGAACGTATGGCCCAGCTGAACAGCCAGAACGGGGTCTGGACCTGCACGTTTGTCGGTTACTGCTCCGAAGTCTGTCCGAAGCATGTCGACCCGGCCGCCGCCATTCAGCAGGGAAAGGTGGAAAGCTCAAAAGACTTTCTTATCGCTACCCTGAAACCACGCTAAGGAGTGCATGATGACGACTAAACGCAAAGCCTACGTGCGACCAATGCCGTCCACCTGGTGGAAAAAACTGCCGTTTTATCGCTTCTATATGCTGCGTGAAGGCACGGCTGTTCCCGCGGTCTGGTTCAGCCTCGAACTGCTGTACGGGGTTTATGCCCTCAAGCACGGCCCGGAAGCCTGGGCCAGTTTTGTGGGCTTCCTGCAAAACCCAATCATCGTTGTGCTGAACCTGATTGTGCTCGCCGCCGCGCTGCTTCATACCAAAACCTGGTTTGAACTGGCGCCAAAAGCAGCGAACATCATTGTAAAAGGCGAAAAAATGGGGCCAGAGCCGGTCATTAAAGGGCTCTGGGCAGTGACGGCAGTTGTCTCTGTGGTCATTCTGTTTGTCGCACTGTTCTGGTAAGGAGACTACTGTGATCAATCCAAGTCCAAAACGTTCAGACGAGCCGGTCTTCTGGGGGCTGTTTGGCGCAGGCGGCATGTGGAGCGCCATTATTGCCCCGGTCATTATCCTGCTGGTCGGGATCATGCTGCCGCTGGGGCTGTTCCCGGGCGATGCGCTGAGCTATGAGCGCGTACTGGCCTTTGCGAGCAGCTTTATTGGCCGCGTGTTCATCTTCCTGATGATCGTCCTGCCGCTGTGGTGTGGTCTGCACCGTATCCACCATGCGATGCACGATCTGAAAATCCATGTGCCAAGCGGTAAATGGGTCTTCTACGGTCTGGCGACCATTCTGACGGTCGTCACGTTGATTGCCGTGGTCACCATCTGACTGAACAGGCCCGCCATCCGGCGGGCTTTTTACTTTTTCATCTTCTCCACCAGCCACCGGGAAAATTCGCGCATGGCTGGCGTTTCTGCCCGGGACTGCAATCGGGTCAGCCAGTAACTGCCGAGCTCAATCTGCGTCGCAAAGGGCTGCACAATGCGCTCGCTGGCTAACAGATGGGTAAACATATCGACAGGCGCAATAGCAATGCCCACCCCTGCCTGAGCGGCCTCCAGCATGGTCACGGACGAATCAAATACCATCACGCGGTGCGTTGGCGAAGGGGGATGCTCGCCGGCCGCCTGCATCCACGCGGTCCACTCGTCGCGTCGGTAGGAGCGCAGCAGCGTAAACCTGAGGATGTCGGCCGGACTGTGCAGACTGGCGGCGATATCAGGTGTACATAGCGGCGCGAGCGGCGCATGACAAAGAAATTCAGCCTCGGTACCGTGCCACGCCCCGCCACCGTAGCGGATCGTATAGTCAAGCCCTTCGGCAGCCGGATCAACGCGGTTGTTATGGGTGGAAAGCTGAAGATCGATATGTGGATAGCCACGGCGAAAATCCTCCAGCTGCGAGAATAAGACCCCGGTGGCAAACGTACCCACCACGCCGATTTTCAGCTTCTCCTGCGCACGATGGTTAGCGAAGCGATCCAGCATTCCGGCTATACGATCGAACGAATCATTCAGCACCGGCAGTAAATTTTCGCCCTCGGTAGTCAACATCAGCCCGCGCGACACGCGAACGAACAGCTGACAGTTCAGGTGCTGCTCCAGCGTTTTCACATGCTGGCTAATAGCCGAATGCGTCACGTTCAGTTCAATGGCCGCATGCGTAAAGCTGAGATGCCTTGCGGCAGCCTCAAAAGCCCGAAGCGAATTGAGGGGTAGATAGCTTCGCGTCATGGTCGCTTCCGTTAGAAAAATTAACAGCTAATGCTAAATTTAACCGTTTGTCAGGCACTGTCAAATCCAACAGACTACGCCTGTCTGACGGGCCCGGACATCCCCTTGACTCGCTATTACGGAAGATTACTGATGATGAAAAAATCCCTTTGCTGCGCCCTGCTGCTCGGCATTTCTTGCTCTGCTCTCGCCACGCCAGTGTCAGAAAAACAGCTGGCGGAGGTGGTCGCGAATACGGTTACCCCGCTGATGAAAGCCCAGTCTGTTCCAGGCATGGCGGTGGCCGTTATTTATCAGGGAAAACCGCACTATTACACGTTTGGCAAGGCCGATATCGCGGCGAATAAACCCGTTACGCCTCAGACCCTGTTCGAGCTGGGTTCTATAAGTAAAACCTTCACCGGCGTTTTAGGTGGGGATGCCATTGCTCGCGGTGAAATTTCGCTGGACGATCCGGTGACCAGATACTGGCCACAGCTGACGGGCAAGCAGTGGCAGGGTATTCGTATGCTGGATCTCGCCACCTACACCGCTGGCGGCCTGCCGCTACAGGTACCGGATGAGGTCACGGATAACGCCTCCCTGCTGCGCTTTTATCAAAACTGGCAGCCGCAGTGGAAGTCTGGCACAACGCGTCTTTACGCCAACGCCAGCATCGGTCTTTTTGGTGCGCTGGCGGTCAAACCTTCTGGCATGCCCTATGAGCAGGCCATGACGACGCGGGTCCTTAAGCCGCTCAAGCTGGACCATACCTGGATTAACGTGCCGAAAGCGGAAGAGGCGCATTACGCCTGGGGCTATCGTGACGGTAAAGCGGTGCGCGTTTCGCCGGGTATGCTGGATGCACAAGCCTATGGCGTGAAAACCAACGTGCAGGATATGGCGAACTGGGTCATGGCAAACATGGCGCCGGAGAACGTTGCTGATGCCTCACTTAAGCAGGGCATCGCGCTGGCGCAGTCGCGCTACTGGCGTATCGGGTCAATGTATCAGGGTCTGGGCTGGGAGATGCTCAACTGGCCCGTGGAGGCCAACACGGTGGTCGAGGGCAGCGACAGTAAGGTAGCGCTGGCGCCGTTGCCCGTGGTAGAAGTGAATCCACCGGCTCCCCCGGTCAAAGCGTCCTGGGTCCATAAAACGGGCTCTACTGGCGGGTTTGGCAGCTACGTGGCCTTTATTCCTGAAAAGCAGATCGGTATTGTGATGCTCGCGAATACAAGCTATCCGAACCCGGCACGTGTTGAGGCGGCATACCATATCCTCGAGGCGCTACAGTAAAACATTGCCGGGTGGCGCTGCGCTTACCCGGCCTACACAATGCGTGAACTTTGTAGGCCGGGTAAGGCGAAGCCGTCACCCGGCAAAACACCCTGCACAATCTCCCGCATTTTCCTTGCTGTCATCTACACTTAACAAAAAACAGTAAGGAAACTCCTATGCGCATTCTGCCTGTTATTGCCGCAGTAACAGCCGCGTTTTTAGTGGTTGCTTGCAGTTCCCCTACTCCTCCGCCTGGCGTCACGGTAGTCAGTAATTTCGACGCACAGCGCTTCCTCGGCACCTGGTATGAAATCGCCCGAATGGACCATCAGTTCGAACGGGGCTTAGAAAAAGTCACGGTCAGCTACAGCGCGATGGATGACGGCGGGATCCGGGTCATTAACCGCGGTTATAACCCGGATCGCCAGATGTGGCAGCAGTCAGTTGGTCAGGCCTATTTCACCGGCGCGTCTAACCGCGCGGCCATGAAAGTCTCTTTCATCGGCCCATTCTACGGCGGGTATAACGTCATTGCGCTGGACAGAGAGTACCGCCATGCGCTGGTGTGTGGGCCGGATCGCAACTATCTATGGCTCCTCTCCCGCACGCCAACGATCTCGACGGAAATGAAACAGCAGATGCTGGACATAGCGACCCGGCAAGGGTTTGACGTGACGAAATTAATCTGGGTAAAACAGCTGCATTAGTGCGTACTGAGTTTTAACCCGATGATACCCGCGACGATTAACGCGAGGCTGGCGATACGCGCCAGACTCGCAGACTCCCCCAGCAGCAGAATGCCGGTAATGGCAGCTCCTACCGCGCCAATTCCAGTCCAGACAGCGTAAGCCGTTCCGACTGGCAAGGTTCGCATCGCCCATGACAGCATGACGATACTGACAATCATTGCGGCGATAGTGATGACGCTGGGCGTCAGGCGGGTAAAACCGTGGGTATATTTCAGGCCAATTGCCCATACCACTTCGAGCAAACCGGCAATAACAAGAACGATCCAGGACATATCAGGCTCCTTAACTTAACGACAAGTTGGGGCCGTCCCCGATGAATGAAGCGCTTACGGGTCGTCCCGCAAGGCTGAGGTTGCGCCTTATATTTTGGTTAGCATGGAATTTTTTTTCAAACTTTTTCTGCTGAACACGTTAAGGCAAGAAATAGCCTCAGTAAGGCACGGAGTTCAGGCATTTATGACTCATCCGACTTCTCTATGATGATAGGCTTTCTGATGGCAGGAAGCCAAACCACTAGCCGACTGCGAAAATTATATGTTCAAAATTCTTTTGATTGACCGTTGTCACTTCACCCGCACGGGATTTGAAGCCTGGCTCAATCATTCAGACCTGTTTTCGGGTCATTTCGTCGTAACCGGGGTAAATAATCTTTTCCTCGCCAGAGAGCATATTCTGCAATGGAAACCTGCGCTGGTCATCGCTGATTTATCGGGCTTCCGGCAGGATTTACACCATTTTCAGCAGCTATCTTCCCTGCTTATTGCCAGCGAAACATTGCCTTTTATTATGCTGCAATCGGGGCAGGAGCAGGAGATGACAGATTATCTGGCGCAGTTCCCGATATGGTCTTCACTTTCCAAAAATACCGATCTGGAAAAACTGGCGGCGGTGATAAACGACGCGCTAACGACATGCGTAAGCGCGGAGCTTCCGGAAATGGCGGCACCGTTACTGACGCGTCAGGAAGAGAGAGTATTGACCCTGTGGATGGATGGTGCGAGCAACCAGAAAATTGCCAGCAATCTGCGCATTAACGGAAAAACGGTGTATACGTACAAACGCAATATCCGCATGAAGCTTCATATGGATACGCGTTACTCCCCGTTTTTATCGCTACAGGAAGTGGAGAATTGACGGTACGGTGAAGTTAGCTGCCGTACCGTCGCTTTCATTAGTTCTGAGCTTTAGTTGCTGCGCCAGAAATCGCGTTACCACCGTCGGAGATATCTTCCCCTACGCCACGGGTGGTGTTACATGCAGTCAGTACCGAAGAAAGCACCAGAACAGAAAAGATCGCTGCAATTGTTTTCTTAACCATAATATCTTCCTTTTATAGCCAAAGTTATTTTGTGTATAG
The DNA here is from genome assembly GCF_000534415.1 of Enterobacter sp. BIDMC 27. Classification (NCBI taxonomy): domain Bacteria; kingdom Pseudomonadati; phylum Pseudomonadota; class Gammaproteobacteria; order Enterobacterales; family Enterobacteriaceae; genus Enterobacter; species Enterobacter sp. BIDMC 27. The sequence goes on along the minus strand of NZ_KI973178.1, from coordinate 1,283,050 downwards.
CAACTTAAGAATAGACAAGATCTTGTCGTTTGACGGAAAAGGAAGAATTTTTAGGAAAATTAGACGGAATTAGCTGGCCGCATGGGAAATGATATGGCCGAGATCCTGAATATCTTCGCCCACGCCACGCGCGGTGTTGCAACCGGAGAGAATTGCGCTGGAGAACGCTAACAGAAGCAGAATTTTAACGGTACGTTTCATCTTCCCTGCCTGCAAAATCAGGCGCAGCGGGCGCTGCGCCTTTAATCATGACGTAAATTACTTCACGCGGGATACGTATTCGCCGGAGCGGGTATCCACTTTGATCACTTCACCGATCTGTACGAACAGTGGCACTTTAACCACCGCGCCGGTAGACAGGGTGGCAGGCTTGCCGCCAGTACCTGCGGTATCACCTTTCAGACCTGGATCGGTTTCAACGATTTCCAGCTCAACGAAGTTCGGAGGCGTAACCGCGATAGGCTGACCGTTCCACAGGGTCACGATGCACTCAGCCTGATCCAGCAGCCACTTCGCGTTATCGCCAATCGCTTTCGCGTCAGCAGACAGCTGCTCGAACGTTTCGTTGTTCATGAAGTGCCAGAACTCACCGTCGTTGTACAGGTAAGTCAGGTTCATATCGACAACATCAGCGCCTTCAGCGGAGTCAGTAGATTTGAAGGTTTTCTCAACACGGGTACCGGTCAGCAGGCGGCGCAGCTTAACGCGTGCGAATGCCTGGCCTTTACCTGGTTTAACGAATTCGCTGGCTTCAACCGCGTACGGTTCGCCGTCCATCATGATTTTAAGACCAGCACGAAAATCGTTGCTATAGTACGTTGCCATAAGGCCCTCTAAATTTGTTAACTGGTAGCTAAGCCACAAAATGGCGCATATTGTAACCCTAAACACCCCGTCCAGAGAAGATTGGTTATCGCAACTTGCCGATGTAATCACCAGTCCTGATGAATTGCTGCGTCTTTTAGACCTCGATCAGCACCCAGAGTTGCTTGCAGGCCGCGAGGCAAAGCGCCTTTTCGCCCTGCGTGTTCCCCGCGCGTTTGTGGCGCGGATGGAAAAAGGCAATCCCGACGATCCTCTATTAAAACAAACGCTTACGTCGCAGGATGAGTTTATCACCGCGCCGGGTTACAGCACCGATCCGCTGGAAGAGCAGAACAGCGTGGTGCCCGGCTTACTGCACAAATATCTCAACCGCGCCCTGCTGCTGGTTAAAGGCGGCTGCGCGGTAAATTGTCGTTATTGCTTCCGTCGGCACTTCCCGTATGCCGAAAACCAGGGAAACAAACGTAACTGGCAGGTCGCGCTGAACTATATCGCCGACCATTCAGAGCTGGATGAGATTATTTTTTCCGGCGGCGACCCGCTGATGGCAAAAGATCATGAGCTGGACTGGCTGCTGACGCAGCTGGAAGCCATCCCGCACATCAAGCGTCTGCGCATTCACAGCCGTTTACCGATTGTCATTCCGGCACGTATTACCGACGGGCTGGTATCACGCCTTGAGCAGTCCCGTCTGCAGGTGCTGCTGGTGAACCATATCAACCACGCAAACGAAATTGACGATGAATTTCGCGCGGCGATGGCACGTCTGCGTAAGGCGGGCGTGACGCTGCTGAACCAGAGCGTGCTGCTGCGCGGCGTGAACGATAGCGCTCGCGTGCTGGCAGACCTTAGCAACGCCTTGTTTGATGCGGGCGTGATGCCCTATTACCTGCACGTTCTGGATCGCGTGCAGGGAGCGGCGCACTTTATGGTGACGGATGACGAGGCCCGACAGATTATGCGCGAGCTGTTAACGCTGGTCTCAGGGTATATGGTGCCGAAGCTGGCACGCGAGATTGGCGGAGAGCCGAGTAAAACGCCGCTGGATTTACAGCTGCGGCAGCAGTAGAAAGGCAGGTGGCGCTACGCTTAACTGCCCTACGGGTCCGGGCGCAGCGCCATCAGCAAATTAACTCAGTTCGGGCACTTGTAGACCTGGCCACTCATCTGGCTGGCCGTTGGCACGAAGCTGGAAAGCATCCCTTGCGTCGGGCTGCTCACGCCATAAATCACGTTTCCACCCATTGCAGCAGCCTGGTTACGCAGGGCATTCGCCGCGCCGCGCATAGAGCCGCCTTCCTCACCGTGCTGACCCGACATCCAGTTGCTTTGTTCACCGGTGGCCGTGCCTAACAGCTGGCATTCGCTGCCTGGCTTATCTTCCACAAAGCGAACGCCCTGGCCCGCTGCCGACAGTTCATTGCTGGAGCTACACCCCGCCAGCAGCAATGCCGCTCCTACGATCCCTGCACAGACTTTTACGCGCATGTTATTCCTCGTTTTCAATAAGCTGGACAGTAGTTGTCCGTGTGTGAATCTTATACCTAAAAGATGACTAAAAGAAAAACCCCCGCGCATTTCTGCGAGCCAGATTCCGCATGGTACTCCTCCGACATCTTAAATGAATTCTGATAATGCCCTTTGGGATATCGTGTTTTAGCCCCCGATCGTTTTTAGTGGTGCAACGTACATCTTTTGTACGCGACTAAAAAAGGGGGTTTCATGAGTGCATCATCCTCAGGAGAGGAAAAAGTGTCATGGGTGGGCTATCTGGCGTTTGTCCTTACCATCGTATTTTTCTCGGGCTTTTTCGCTAAAAGTACCGAATGGTGGCGTGTGCTGGATTTTACCGTCTTAAACGGCAGCTTTGGTCCGGTGAACGGCGCGCTAACGTTTCGCGGTGAGGGCGGCACAGGAGCGAAAGACGGTTTTTTATTTGCCCTTGAACTGGCGCCCTCGGTCATTTTATCGCTCGGGATCATTGCCGTTACCGAGGGGCTGGGCGGGCTGCGCGCCGCACAACAGCTCATGACGCCCATTCTGCGTCCGCTGCTCGGCGTGCCGGGCATCTGCTCTCTGGCGCTTATCGCCAACCTGCAAAATACCGATGCAGCCGCAGGGATGACCAAAGAGTTGACTGACGAAGGGGCGATTACTGACCATGAACGCGCCATTTTTGCCACCTTCCAGACCAGCGGTAGCGCCATTATTACCAACTATTTTTCTTCTGGTGCCGCACTCTTTACCTTTATTACCGTCCCGGTGATCACGCCGCTTGCCGTCATTCTGGTGTTCAAATTTGTTGGCGCGAACTTCCTGCGACTGTGGATCGCCCACATGGAAGTTCGCCGCGTTCAGGAGGAAAAATGATCGCCCAGCCGCGTAAAAATATCATGGACCTGTTTATCGATGGCGCCCGCCGCGGCTTTACCATCGCCACCACCAGCCTGCTGCCGAACGTGGTCATGGCGTTTGTCATCATTCAGGCGCTCAAGGTAACCGGCCTGCTGGATATTATCGGCAGGGTATGCGAGCCCATCATGGCCCTGTGGGGGCTTCCGGGTGCGGCGGCAACGGTTCTTCTGGCCTCGGTAATGAGCATGGGCGGCGGTGTGGGGGTCTGCGCCAGTCTGGTCGCTGCCGGCACGCTCAACGGTCACGATGCCACCATCCTGCTGCCTGCCATCTATCTGATGGGTAATCCGGTGCAAAACACGGGCCGTTGCCTGGGCACCGCAGGCGTCAATCCGAAATATTATCCGCACATCATCGCTGTCTGCGTCATTAACGCCCTGCTCTCAATGTGGGTGATGCAGCTACTCTTCTGAGGAGATAAAAATGGATTTTTCAGTGCTGGAACCGCACCTTTTCCGCAATGCGCAGCTTTACGCTCCCGAGGATCTTGGGCATTGCGATCTGCTGATTGCCGGAGGAAAAATCGTCGCAGTCGAAAAAGCGGGCCACGCCACAACGAGGCCAGACTGTCCTGAAAGCGATCTCGCCGGAGCGGTGGTTTGTCCGGGGTTTATCGATCAGCATGTACACCTGATTGGCGGCGGCGGTGAAGCCGGTCCCCACACCCGGACGCCAGAGGTGCGATTGTCTGCGCTGGTGGCGGCTGGCATCACCTCCGTTGTTGGCCTGCTGGGCACCGACGGCGTGACCCGCCATCCCGAGTCGCTGCTGGCGAAAACGCGGGCGCTTGAGCATGAAGGGATCAGCACGTGGATGCTGACAGGCGCGTATGGCCTGCCTTCTCCGACGATTACCGGCAGTATCGAAAAGGATGTGGCGCTGATTGATAAAATCATTGGCGTGAAATGCGCGATTTCCGACCATCGCTCTTCCGCTCCGGCAGATGACCAGCTCGCGAATATAGCCGCCCAGTCACGCGTCGGCGGGCTGCTGGGTGCCAAAGCGGGGATATCCGTGTTTCACCTCGGCAACAGCCCGAAACTGCTGGAGCCGCTGCTTAACATCCTGAATAACGCCGACGTGCCCCGTACGAAGCTGCTACCAACTCACGTCAACCGCGCCCAGGCACTGTTCCACGCCGCACTGGACTATGCCCGCGAAGGGGGGTACATCGACATCACCACCAGCATCAGCGAGCCTGTTGATGCCGCCACCGCTATCGCGACGGCCCGTGAAGCACAGGTGCCGTTTAACCGGCTCACGCTCAGCTCGGATGGCAACGGCAGCCAGCCGAATTTTGATGCAAATGGTAATCTTGTTGGCATTGGCGTGGCGGGATTTGAGTCCCTGCTTGAGACGCTACAGCAGCTGGTCGGCCGGTATCACCTGCCGCTGGAGGAGGCGCTTCTGCCGTTTACGCGTAACGTGGCGGAGTTTCTCGGCCTGGAGTATAAAGGGCGGATCGCGCCCGGATGCGATGCCGACGTCCTGGTGCTGACCGATGATCTGAAGATCCGCGAGGTCTGGGCGAAAGGCCGCCAGATGGTGAGTGGAGGCGTTGTGTGCGTGAAAGGCACGTTTGAGTAGAAGACAATAAAAAACCCCGGGCATTGCTGCCCGGGGTTCGTTCTGAGAGGTTCAGAACAACATGATTACATCATGCCGCCCATGCCACCCATGCCGCCCATACCACCAGCAGCACCTAAGTCAGGCGCGTCGCCTTTAGGCAGGTCGGTCACCATGCACTCGGTCGTGATCATCAGACCCGCTACAGATGCCGCGTATTGCAGAGCAGAACGGGTCACTTTAGTTGGATCCAGGATACCGAAGTCGATCATGTTGCCGTATTCTTCAGTTGCCGCATTGTAACCGTAGTTACCTTCACCCGCTTTCACGTTGTTCGCAACCACAGACGGCTCTTCACCGGCGTTGGACACGATCTGACGCAGAGGAGCTTCCATCGCGCGCAGCGCAACTTTGATACCCACGTTCTGGTCTTCGTTCTGAGCAGTCAGGCCAGCCAGTTTAGCGGCTACACGCACCAGCGCGACACCACCACCAGCAACCACGCCTTCTTCTACCGCAGCACGGGTCGCGTGCAGGGCATCGTCAACGCGTGCTTTCTTCTCTTTCATTTCAACTTCGGTAGCCGCACCGACTTTGATTACCGCTACGCCGCCTGCCAGTTTCGCTACGCGCTCCTGGAGTTTTTCACGGTCGTAATCGGAAGTTGCTTCTTCGATCTGCTTACGGATCTGACCAACACGGCCCTGAATAGCAGCTTCTTCACCCACACCGTCGATGATGGTGGTGGTGTCTTTGTTGATCACAACGCGTTTCGCCTGGCCCAGGTCTTCCAGGGTCGCTTTTTCCAGCTCCATACCGATCTCTTCGGAGATCACGGTACCGCCAGTCAGGGTAGCGATATCCTGAAGCATCGCTTTACGACGATCGCCGAAGCCAGGTGCTTTAACCGCTGCCACTTTCACGATGCCACGCATGGTGTTAACCACCAGAGTCGCCAGCGCTTCGCCTTCAACGTCTTCAGCAATGATTACCAGCGGCTTGCCTGCTTTCGCAACGGCTTCCAGCACTGGCAGCATTTCGCGGATGTTGGAGATTTTCTTGTCAGCCAGCAGGATGAACGGGCTTTCCAGCTCAACAGCGCCAGTTTCTGGCTTGTTGATGAAGTATGGAGACAGGTAACCGCGATCGAACTGCATACCTTCAACCACGTCCAGTTCGTCTTCCAGACCAGTACCGTCTTCAACGGTGATCACGCCTTCTTTACCGACTTTATCCATCGCTTCAGCGATCAGTTTACCTACGGTTTCGTCGGAGTTAGCGGAGATAGTACCAACCTGAGCAATGGCTTTAGAGTCAGAGCACGGTACGGACAGCGCTTTCAGTTCTTCAACAGCAGAGGCGACAGCTTTGTCGATACCACGTTTCAGATCCATTGGGTTCATGCCCGCAGCAACGGCTTTCAGGCCTTCGGTGATGATCGCCTGCGCCAGTACGGTCGCGGTGGTGGTGCCGTCACCGGCAGCGTCGTTCGCTTTAGAGGCAACTTCTTTCACCATCTGTGCGCCCATGTTTTCGAACTTGTCTTCCAGCTCGATTTCACGTGCAACAGAAACACCATCTTTGGTGATGGTTGGCGCGCCGAAGGATTTGTCCAGCACTACGTTACGGCCTTTCGGGCCCAGAGTGACTTTCACTGCGTCTGCCAGTACGTTTACGCCGCGGAGCATTTTTACACGAGCGTCGTTACCGAATTTTACGTCTTTAGCTGCCATGTTCTTATTTCCTCAAATTCGTACAGTTTCGTGCGTTAATTACGCTTCAACAATTGCCAGAATGTCGCTCTCGGACATGATCAACACTTCTTCATTGTCGATCTTCTCGGATTTCACGCCGTAGCCATCGTTGAAAATGACGATGTCACCAACTTTAACGTCCAGTGGCTGCACAGTTCCGTTTTCCAGGATGCGGCCCTTACCGACAGCGATGATTTCGCCACGCGTTGATTTTGCTGCTGCTGAACCGGTCAGAACGATGCCGCCAGCAGACTTGGTTTCAACTTCTTTACGTTTGACGATCACACGATCATGTAACGGACGAATACTCATTGATAGCTCTCCTTTGAGAAAGTCATTATCAGTTATGGATGACGCCGGTCCGCATGCGGTTTTCCGGCTAGTGCCCTGAGAGATGGGGATAGCTTTTTACCCCTTCAAGGGGTAATCGAAAAAAAATTTGCGAAAGTGTTACCATCCACTCTCTTTTGATGGTGGCGGGACGAGGTAAATGAGTGGACTCAGGCAGGAGTTGGGGCTGGCGCAGGGCATTGGCTTACTCTCAACGTCTTTATTAGGCACGGGGGTATTTGCGGTTCCCGCGCTGGCGGCGTTGGTTGCCGGCAATAACAGTCTTTGGGCATGGCCGGTGCTGATCGTGCTGGTGTTTCCGGTGGCGATTGTCTTTGCCATACTCGGGCGGCACTTCCCGAGCGCAGGCGGCGTAGCGCATTTTGTCGGCATGGCGTTTGGGCCGCGGATGGAGCGCGTCACCGGCTGGCTATTTTTGTCGGTGATACCCGTTGGCCTTCCGGCAGCCCTGCATATCGCAACCGGCTTCGGACAGGCGCTGTTTGGCTGGCACGATGAACAGCTGCTGCTGGCTGAACTCGGTACGCTGGCGATTGTCTGGTGGGTAGGCTCACGCGGGGCCAGCTCCAGCGCCAATCTGCAAACGCTGGTCGCCGTGTTAATTGTCGCGCTGATCGTCGCCATCTGGTTTGCGGGTGACATTACCGTGGCGGATATTCCTTTCCCCGCGATTAACGACATCGACCACGCACAGCTTTTCGCTGCACTATCCGTTATGTTCTGGTGTTTCGTCGGTCTGGAGGCGTTCGCTCATCTGGCATCCGAGTTTAAACAGCCCGAGCGTGATTTCCCCCGCGCCCTGATGATTGGCCTGCTGCTGGCGGGTACCGTGTACTGGGCCTGTACCGTACTGGTGCTGCACTTCAACGCGTTCGGTGAAGAGAAAGCCGCCGCCGCGTCGCTGCCGGGCATCGTGGTGCAGCTGTTTGGCGTTAAGGCCCTGTGGGTAGCCTGCGTGATTGGCTATCTCGCCTGCTTTGCCAGCCTCAACATCTATATTCAGAGCTTCGCCCGGCTGGTGTGGTCTCAGGCACTTTATAAACCGGATAGCCCCCTCTCACGCCTGTCAAAGCGTCAGCTTCCGGTGAATGCGCTGAATAGCGTACTGGGCTGCTGCGTGGTGAGTTCCCTGGCCATTTATCTCCTCGACATCAACCTTGACGCGCTGATTGTCTACGCCAACGGTATTTTCATCATGATCTACCTGCTGTGCATGCTGGCGGGCTGTCGGCTACTGAAAGGACGCTTTAAGGCGCTGGCGGCTGTCGGGTGTGTCCTGTGCCTGATGCTGCTGGCGATGGTGGGATGGAAGAGTGTGTACGCCATCGTTATGCTGGCGGGGCTGTGGGTGTTTTTACCGAAGCGGCAAAAGCCGCAGGCCCGGTGAGCGAGCGCCACCGGGCCACAAACTCACCGATCGTCTTTATGATCTAACCGGTCGCGTTGCTCATCCTTACGCTGATATTCCCCTTCAAAGGTATCCCCCGGGCCGGTGCTGAAACCACCGCCTGGCATACGGCTGAAACGCAGGTGCGGCAGCAGCTTCATGGTCAGATGCTTCTGCACCGGCGGCAACAGCAACAGCAGGCCGAGGAAGTCGGTGAAGAAACCAGGCAGGATCAGCAGCAAACCAGCAATAATCAGCGACACGCTTTTGATCATCTCGGCGGCCGGGCTTTCGCCTGCGGCCATCTTCTGCTGCATTAACAGGAAATTTTTGAAACCCTGATTGCGCACCAGCGACATGCCGATGACGGAGGTGAAGATCACCAGAATCAGCGTCAGCAGGACGCCCAGCACATGGGCAACCTGGATGAAAATCGAAATCTCAATGTAAACATAAAGAAAGAAAGCAATAAATGGTATCCAGCGCACTGGCATCTCCTGTGTGGCAGGTGCCTTCTGGCCCCTGACTGAATGTGTTCGCGAAGCGCGTAGATAAGAGATGGTGACGGTTAGCCAAAATTCAATCGGTTTGCACGGATATTTTTTCTGGAAATATTAAAGCGGTGACATATTTCACAGATTAATAATTATCATGAAATCGGGTCGATAATAAGTGATCCAGCTTACGGCAATTCGCTATCATCAGCATATGATCTCGAACATCTGGCCGATTGAGGGAATAATCGTCGGTCATAAAATATTCAAAACTACATATATACTGTGTGTTTAGTACAATCCATCGGCAGCTTGAAAAGAAGGTTCACATGTTAAACAACATTCGTATCGAAGAAGATTTGTTGGGTACCAGGGAAGTTCCAGCGGATGCCTACTATGGTGTTCACACTCTGAGAGCGATTGAAAACTTCTACATCAGCAACAGCAAAATCAGCGACATCCCTGAATTTGTGCGTGGCATGGTGATGGTAAAAAAAGCCGCGGCTCTGGCGAACAAAGAGCTGCAAACCATTCCTAAAAGCGCTGCAAATGCGATTATCGCCGCGTGCGATGAGGTGCTGAACAACGGCAAATGCATGGATCAGTTCCCGGTCGACGTCTATCAGGGCGGCGCGGGCACCTCCGTCAACATGAACACCAACGAAGTGCTGGCAAACATCGGCCTGGAGCTGATGGGTCATCAGAAAGGTGAATACCAGTACCTGAACCCGAACGACCACGTTAACAAATGTCAGTCCACCAACGACGCCTACCCAACCGGCTTCCGCATCGCGGTGTATGCCTCTATCGTCAAACTGGTCGACGCGATTAATCAGCTGGGCGATGGCTTCCAGCGTAAAGCCGTTGAGTTCCAGGACATCCTGAAAATGGGCCGTACCCAGTTGCAGGACGCGGTGCCAATGACCCTCGGACAGGAATTCCACGCGTTTAACGTGCTGCTGAATGAAGAGACCAAAAACCTGCTGCGCACGTCCGAACTGCTGCTGGAAGTGAACCTGGGCGCAACCGCCATCGGTACACGCCTGAACACGCCAGATGGCTATCAGCAGCTGGCGGTACAGAAGCTGGCTGAAGTGTCCAACTTGCCGGTTGTGCCTGCGGAAGACCTGATTGAAGCTACCTCAGACTGCGGCGCCTACGTGATGGTGCACAGCGCACTGAAACGTCTGGCGGTGAAACTGTCCAAAATCTGTAACGACCTGCGCCTGCTCTCCTCCGGTCCGCGCGCTGGCCTGAATGAAATCAACCTGCCAGAGTTGCAGGCGGGTTCATCCATCATGCCAGCTAAAGTGAACCCGGTGGTGCCAGAAGTGGTGAACCAGGTGTGCTTCAAGGTTATTGGTAACGATACGACCGTCACCATGGCATCCGAAGCCGGTCAGCTCCAGCTGAACGTGATGGAGCCGGTGATTGGCCAGGCAATGTTTGAATCTATCCATATTCTGACCAACGCCTGCTACAACCTGCTGGAAAAATGCATCAACGGCATCACCGCGAATAAAGAAGTGTGTGAAGGCTACGTCTATAACTCCATCGGCATCGTCACCTACCTCAACCCGTTCATCGGCCACCACAACGGCGATATCGTCGGGAAGATTTGTGCCGAAACCGGTAAGAGCGTGCGTGAGGTGGTTCTCGAGCGAGGATTGTTGACCGAAGCCGAACTGGACGATATCTTCTCCGCCCAGAACCTGATGCACCCGGCATATAAAGCGAAACGATATACCGATGAAAGCGAACAGTAACCGTTCAGGCTAAGCTTCCGAAAGGCACGTCACTTGTGACGTGCCTTTTTTCTTTATGGGCGTTACCAAAACACAACAATTCAATATCAACTTGTTAATGAGCAAGGCAGGTCTTTATGTTTGGAGCAGAACTCGTCATCGTCCTGTTGGCGATTTATTTGGGCGCACGACTCGGGGGTATCGGCATCGGTTTTGCCGGCGGTCTCGGGGTGCTTGTACTTACCCTGATCTTTCAGATTAAACCCGGCGCAATCCCTTTTGACGTTATCGAAATCATCATGGCGGTTATTGCTGCTATCGCGGCTATGCAGGTCGCAGGCGGTATGGACTACCTGGTGAGCCTGGCGGAGCGAATGCTGCGTCGCCATCCGAAATACATCACCTTCCTTGCCCCACTGGTGACCTGGTTTATGACCATTCTCGCCGGTACCGGCCATACCGCTTTCTCCACGCTGCCGGTAATCACCGAAGTGGCGAAAGAGCAGGGTATTCGCCCGTCTCGCCCTCTTTCTATTGCCGTGGTCGCCTCCCAGATTGCGATTACCGCCTCGCCTATTTCCGCGGCGGTGGTCTTCTTCGCGGGTATCCTTGAGCCGATGGGCGTAAGTTACCTGACGCTGCTGGCAATCTGTATTCCGGTCACGCTGATCGCGGTAATGATCACTGCCGTACTGTGTAACTTCCTCGGTGCCGAGCTGAAAGACGATCCGGTTTACCAGGAGCGTCTGGCAAAAGGTGAAGTGAGCCTGCGCGGTAGCCAGGTCTTCGAGCTGAAGCCGCATGCAAAACGCTCCGTGCTGCTGTTCCTGATTGGTATCGTCGCCGTGATGTTCTACGCGACCGCCATCAGCGATACGGTAGGTCTGATCCAGAACCCGGTTCTGCCGCGTAACGAAGCCATTGTGGTATTTATGCTGACCATCGCGACGCTGATCAGCATCACCTGTAAAATCGACACCAGCGAAGTGCTGAACGCCAGCACCTTCAAATCCGGCATGAGCGCCTGCGTGTGCGTGCTGGGCGTGGCGTGGCTCGGTGATACCTTTGTGAAAGCGCACATCAGCGATATCCAGACCGTTGCAGGCGACCTGCTGCACAACTATCCGTGGCTGCTGGCGGTAGTGCTGTTCTTTGCCGCGACGTTGCTGTACTCCCAGGCTGCGACCACCAAAGCGCTGATGCCTGCGGCACTAATGCTGGGCGTGACGCCGCTGACGGCGATTGCCTCTTTTGCAGCGGTTTCCGCCCTGTTCGTTCTGCCCACCTACCCAACCCTGCTGGCCGCGGTTGAGATGGATGACACCGGCTCAACCCGTATTGGTAAATACGTGTTTAACCACGCGTTCCTGATCCCGGGCGTGGTGGCGATTACGCTCTGCGTGATCCTCGGCTTTATCATCGGCGGCATTGTGCTGTAAACGATTAGCCGTTGTAAAAATAGTTAAAATCGGGCCGCTCTGCGGCCCGTTTCATTAATGACCAACCGCCTTGCGTGATATAGTGAAGACTTTCGTGATGAGGAGGTCGACTTGTGAACACGCCTGATGCTGTTGTTGTACTGTGCACCGCCCCTGATGAAGCTTCTGCCCAGGATCTGGCCGCCAAAGTGTTGGCCGAAAAACTGGCTGCCTGTGTCACACTTCTTCCCGGCGCCACCTCCCTTTATTACTGGGAAGGTAAGCTGGAGCAAGAGTACGAAGTCCAGATGTTGCTCAAAACCAACCTGACAAACCAGCAGGCGCTCCTCGACTGCCTCAAGTCTCATCATCCATACCAAACCCCGGAGCTGCTGGTTCTGCCAGTGGTCCACGGCGATAACGATTATCTCTCATGGCTCAACGCTTCATTACGCTGATCCTGCTGCTGTGCAGCACGTCAGCTTTTGCCGGATTGTTTGACGCACCCGGCCGTTCGAACTTTATTCCTGCCGACCAGGCGTTCGTTTTCGACTTTCAGCAAAACCAGCACGATCTCAGTCTCACCTGGCAGGTGAAAGAGGGTTACTACCTCTATCGCAAGCAGGTCAGCATCACGCCGGCAAAGGCGAACGTCGGCGCATTGCAGATGCCCGCTGGCGAGTGGCACGAGGACGAGTTCTACGGTAAGAGTGAAATTTATCGTCAGCGCTTAAGCGTGCCCGTCACGGTGAATCAGGCGGATAAAGGCGCTACCCTGACGGTGACGTATCAGGGCTGCGCCGATGCGGGCTTCTGCTATCCCCCTGAAACAAAGGTCGTTCCGCTTAGCGAAGTGAAAGCGGCGGCCTCCCCTCACCCCTCAGGGGAAATGGCCAGTGTGAGGGGTGAAGGCAAAGCCGCTTCAGACCTTCCGTTCTCAGCGCTTTGGGCGTTATTGATTGGTATCGGCATCGCCTTTACGCCCTGCGTGCTGCCCATGTACCCGCTTATCTCTGGCATCGTGCTGGGCGGTAAACAACGCCTTTCCACCGCCCGCGCGCTGTTGCTGGCCTTTATCTATGTGCAGGGCATGGCGTTAACCTATACGGCGCTCGGCCTTGTGGTCGCCGCTGCCGGGTTGCAGTTCCAGGCCGCCCTTCAGCACCCTTATGTGCTTATCGGACTGTCAGCGGTGTTTATTCTGCTGGCGCTGTCGATGTTTGGCCTGTTCACCCTGCAACTGCCCTCTTCCCTGCAAACCCGTCTGACGCTAATGAGCAACCGTCAGCAGGGTGGCTCTGCGGGCGGCGTGTTCGCCATGGGTGCCATCGCCGGGCTGATTTGCTCCCCCTGCACCACTGCGCCGTTGAGCGCCATCCTGTTATACATTGCTCAGAGCGGCAACCTGTGGCTCGGCGGCGGCACGCTGTACCTCTACGCGCTCGGCATGGGCCTGCCGCTGATCCTGGTGACGGTGTTTGGCAATCGTCTGCTGCCGAAGAGCGGACCGTGGATGGAGACGGTGAAAACCACGTTTGGTTTTGTCATTCTGGCGCTACCGGTATTTCTGCTGGAGCGCATCATTGGTGATGTGTGGGGTACACGTCTGTGGGCGATGCTCGGCGTGGCCTTCTTCAGTTGGGCGTTTATCGTGAGTCTGGGGGCGAAGAAACCGTGGATGCGCCTGCTACAGATCCTTCTGCTGGCGGCCGCGCTGGTGAGCGTCCGTCCACTACAGGACTGGGCGTTTGGCACCCCGGCAGGTCAAACGCAGGCTCATCTGAATTTTATACAGATTAAGAACGTGGATGACCTTAACCGCGCCCTGGCGCAGGCGAAAGGCAAACCGGTCATGCTCGATCTCTACGCCGACTGGTGCGTGGCCTGCAAAGAGTTTGAAAAATACACCTTCAGCGATCCGCAGGTACAACATGCGCTGAGCGATACCGTTCTGCTCCAGGCGAACGTTACCGCCAACAGCGCGCAGGATAAGGCTCTACTGAAGCAACTTAATGTGCTCGGGCTGCCTACCATCCTGTTCTTCAATGAACAGGGGGAAGAACAGCTGACGCAGCGTGTAACCGGGTTTATGGACGCGACGGCATTCAACGCGCATTTGCGCAATCGCCAACCGTAAACAACACTTTAGACGGGACAAACCGTTGGGAATAGCGGAGGAGATAACCGTGCAACGCGAAGACGTACTGGGACAAGCCCTGCAATTGCTTGAGATTCAAGGGATCGCCAGCACCACGCTTGAGATGGTCGCCGACCGTATCGATTACCCTCTGGATGAACTTAAGCGCTTCTGGCCGGATAAAGAGGCGCTGCTGTATGATGCCCTGCGCTATCTCAGCCAGCAGGTGGATATCTGGCGCAGGCAGCTGATGCTGAATGAAGAGCTGACCACCGAGCAAAAGCTGCTGGCGCGCTATACCGCACTGACGGAGTGTGTAACCAACAACCGTTACCCAGGCTGTCTGTTTATCGCCGCCTGCACCTACTATCCGGATCCCGGACACCCCATCCATCAACTGGCAGATCAGCAAAAACGTGCCGCGCACGAGTTCACACACGAGCTGCTGACCACACTTGAAGTGGATGATCCGGCAATGGTCGCGAAGCAGATGGAGCTGGTGCTGGAAGGTTGCCTGAGCCGCATGCTGGTGAACCGTAGCCAGGCGGATGTGGATACGGCGCACCGTCTGGCGGAAGATATTTTGCGGTTCGCGCAGTGTCGTATGGGTGGTGCTCTGACCTAAGCCAGCATTCCCGTCCAGGCGGAAATAAACAAGCACAGCGCCATCGCGCGCTGAAATCGCACCATCGCCACGGTGGTGCGGAAAATCCGGTTCACCGCCTTCCCCAGCCACGCCCAGCACAACAAACAAGCCACGGAGATCGCCAGAAACCATAGCGCCATCAGCGCAACATCCCGAAATGCATGGTCGCTTGCCGGAGCAAACAAGCTGACAACTGCCAGCGCCATCATCCACGTTTTTGGGTTTACAACCTGTAATAACGCCGCCGCCCGCGCGGTAAACCGGACATGGCGTCTGAAGGAGAGATTCGCGGCCGGGGCGCTAAACAGCTGCCAGCTCATCCAGGAAAGCCACAGCACGCCCGCCCAGCTCATTACCTGACGTATCAGCGGATACTGGCGTAACACTTCTCCTGCCCCAGCACCTGAAACCAGAACAATAGCGCTGGCGGCAATACACCCGCCCAGGATCGCAGGAAACGTATTTTTTACGCCAAAGTGCTGACTGTTAGCCAGTACCAGAATATTGGTTGGCCCCGGCGTAATCGAGGCGACAAATGCAAACAACAGGAAGGGTAATAAATTCACAGGTGACTCCTTTTTTATTAGAGCCACGAATGTGCCGTTATTTTCTGGAAACGTCTGGAAGGTTTGTGCACAACCGACGGTAGTGTGCCGGAGAAATACGGTATGCCCGCTGGAACCAGCGACCAAGATGGCTTTGATCGGCAAAACCCACTGCCGCCGCAACATCAACAGGCAGTTCCCCACACGCCAGCATCTGTCGGGCCTTTGCCAGGCGCAGCTGGATAAGCCAGGCGTGCGGTGCCAGGTGAAATTCGCGCTTAAAACAGCGGGTGAGCGTAAAGCGGTCCGTACCCGTCTCACGGGCAAGGTCTGACAGCCCCACGTTCTCGCCGATATGCGCATAGAGATAGTCGCGGGCACGATGCGCCACGGCGGAGCTTTGTAACTGCAACGGGAGTTTCTTACGCCAGTGGCAGTGGGCAGTGATCTGAGAGAGCAGGTTATCCATTGTGCTCTGTTGGACGATCTTCATCTCATCGTTATGCAACGAGGCAAATGTATCACCGATAGCGCGCACCAACTGAGGCTCTCGCGTCAGCGTTTGGGCAAAGTGGAGGGTGTAGCTCCCGGGAGTAGAGTCGTACAGCCCTTGAAGCGTACGGGTGAGCCAGTGTTCATCCAGATAAAAGGTCAGATAAGTAAAGCCCCCCTCTACCGGTGCATCACCATCATGGATCTCCCCGGGCTCAAGTAAAAAAGCATCGCCCGGCTGGCTACGGTGGCGTTCACGGCGACAGTGGAACTGCTGCGTGCCGGAAAGAGTTATTCCGACCAGATAGCTATCATGCCAGTGGGGATCAAAGGCATGTCCTTCGAAATGCGCCTTAATTGTCTCAATACCTGTTTCTGCATGCTGACGCAGCTCAAGCCAGTCGTTTGCCATACTGCCCTCCTCTTACCGTCAGCATTGTCACATCTTGCCTGAACTGTCTGGAAGATTTGTGCAATTCCAGGGCACAAACGGACAGATTGCCGCAAACTTAAGCAGTTGAACAGCTTTTCCCGAAATAATGTTGACGATCGCGCGCGATTGCGGTTTAATGCGCTCCGTTGCCCGGATAGCTCAGTCGGTAGAGCAGGGGATTGAAAATCCCCGTGTCCTTGGTTCGATTCCGAGTCCGGGCACCACTATTCATAAGGCCTCGCTGCAAAGCGGGGCTTTTTCCTTTCTTAGCTACGGTAGATTTCTGGTCGTTGCAACACGTTATTTGTTTGCTGGATTTCTCGCCATTTTCGCAGATGTTCGTTACTTTTACACACCTCAACACCCTCTGATGTGTCTCTTCCTTACCCCACTGCTACGGTCTTTCTACGGTCCTCTACGGTTCCTTTCTCTAAGATTATTCATAATGAAGCAGAGAATACGGGGGAAATGGGGGATTTCATAATTTACTTTATTTAACAACAAATTACCTTCCATTACCCCCGGGGGAAGACCGGGGAGACTCCTCTTCAGGCAAGGGGGAAGAACTCAGCGTTATCAACTCCCCTTGTCAGTCGGGTATTTCCACCATCTACTCCACCTGTAATATTCCTGTTTTTCACCTTATGATTCTTCGCATCAGCAAAATCCCCCGCTTTCCACGTCATTAAAAAATGACTCAGCCCCATCGGAATTCCTTACCTGAACATAAACTTTGAACTGTAATACTTACATTAAACAATGTGTATTACCGATTTAAAATAGACTTAATCCAGCCCCTTATAAAGGGGCTAGATTTTGTTAGAAAATAATATTACTTATATCAGAAATAGCATTCAAAGATCCTCTATAGTCGCTCCCTGTTTTAGGAAGAATGTAAGAGTATCTGGAATCACCATTATATACTATCTTCCAATGTTTACCTTCCTCAGACAACTCAAACCCAAGTTCCTTAAGCTGCCTTGACGTTGCCTTATCCATACTCCTGTAGCCATTAAGTGCTCTTTTCAAATGAGTTTGACGCGAATTTGCTTCCATGGTTTGAGGGTTGTTGGAAATTAAAGAAGATAATATATGATTACTTCGACTGCCCTCTTTCGTATTCACAATAGCAACCTTCAGAGCTTCTATTATTACATCTTTGATCTCACCATTGAAAAAGTCAGTTTCTTCCCCTGCATTCATTACTATACTTCCTTGAGCTGAAGCTTGTGATTGAAGCATTCGAACACGATATTCTAAAGATAATATATTACTTTTGAGTTCTTCTATTGTTTCATCTTTTGCAACATTATCGGCCTCATACAAACCCATCAATTCACTTGTGTATTCACCTCTAATCTTAAGAGTATTAATAGAATCCTTAGTTCTTCTTTTTTGTATTTCACTCCATCCCCCCTCAGAGACGGGAGCCATTGTAGATGTAGCTTTTACGACATAATCAAATAATTCATCTTCAAACTCCTTCGCTGTTTTCTCACCCCGACGGTAAAAGGAGATATTTTGTCCTCGCGGCCAGTAAATTCCGACTGCACCTGCGTAAGCATTTTTAGAATTTGTCTCATTTTTTAGTTTTATTGAAAACATTTTCTCACGTGGTTCAATTAGAACATGAGCTATGCCACACACCTTTCTTGCTAATCGCTCAGGAATAATGTTATGAGGATGTTCATTGTAAAAATATTTCGAACTGACATAGATTATTGGCAGCCTGTTTTCAGTTTCTCCATTGATAACTTTTGCCGCCAACTTTAAATGCTCTTCAGAATTCGAAAGGTAATCAGGTTCTATTGATGTTTTGAAGGCATCATCCAAACCACCAGAAAATTTATCTATCAACCTAATTACTATCAAAGGTTTTTTAGGTTGAGGTGCTAAATATGCAGCCTCCTGACTAACCACACTTGATTCAACTTGGATCCATACCGTATTATTTATTAAGTTCTTATTTACAGATATATCAGTCACCCATTTGTGTGGTTCGGAAATTTTTGAATATCTGAAGCAACCTAACTGAACATCTTGGTTGCCATGAGTAATTACATCAATCCTTTCATTACTTGACTCTACATAAAAATCTTCACTAAGATAGTCACACGTTAATTGTGCAGGTATAAATTTCGTGTGTGGTGACTCATGAATCCAAGAAAAACACTCATTGAATATATCGTCAAACGAAACATCATTTGAAACATAGAAACCAGTGGAGAAAAACTTCATTGGCATTGTCCTTTTGATATGAGGTTACCTTAAGAAGATAATGAAAATTAAATTTAAAATCAACCCACAAGCCCTCCCTTCCCCCAAAAAAACAACTATATCAACTGAGATAGGGGGGGCAGAACAAAGACGATGTATTCCACATGATCATGAAATAAACCTACAACACCAAAATTAAAAAATGTAGCCCTATAAAAAACAACACCTACTAAATTAATGATTAATCATTAATGCAGAAGCATGCTCTCAAAATAAGCACATACTCTCCAATAAGGTATTTCTGGATAATGTCGCCCATATATGTAATTAAAATCAACCAAAGCACATATTATTTTTTTGAATACATCCCCCACCGGTATTTTTTCCATTAAGACCAGAAACAGACCGTAACACCTATTTTTGCGGCATTTCTCGCCTTCAATCATCTCAAGTAACACCAGCATCCCCTTCGCCACGCTAGAAAATCAACTTAGCCATTTACAACACCGTGCCGGGGATGGGTCAACCCTGACGTACTTAACACCAGTCACAGGAGGTAATATGTCCAGCCCGAAACGCTTCCGTTTTACTAATCAGCTCATTAAATCCCTGCCCCCTAACACATCAGATTCACACAGCACCGATGCCGAATACAGCGATACCGAGATTTCTGGCCTGAAGTGTCTGGTCAGCAAAGCGGAAGGACGTAAAAAATTTTTGCTCCGCTACCTCTATCATGGACGAAAACGCGCCATAGCTATTGGTCACTGGCCTGAGGTAGATGTCACCTTAGCCCGTAAGATTTCCATGGAGCATAAACGCTCACTTGCCACCGGAACTGACCCTAAGCAGGAACGTGAAAACAAGAGACAAGAAATGACATTCGATGAACTCTTTAACCAGCATTATCTGGTATGGGCAAAATCTGCAAAACGTAGCTGGGGAAAGGATTTCCAGCGCTACCGGGATCATATCCGTCCCGTCTTAGGTCTAATGCTACTGAGTGATATCACACCAGCCAGGATTCTTCGCCTCCAGCAGACGTTAAGCATTTCACTGTCAGCAGCAACCTGTAATCGTGTCATCGTACTGGTTAAAGCGGTATTTACCTGGGCAGGAAGGCGAGGCATTACCTCTATCCATCCGGCAAGAGTGGTACAGCTTCTCAGGGAGAACAACGCCCGACAGCGCTATTTCACCGAGGATGAAATTCGTCGTATTTTTCTCTCCGCCGATGATGATACCAGCACCGTCGCTGCATGCTATGTCAAACTGCTGTTACTGACCGGCCTTCGTCGTGATGAGCTGCGTCTGGCTAAGTGGGAGCATGTTGACCCGGTTAAACGCACCCTGTGGCTCCCTGAAACCAAGAATGGCTATGGACGGATTGTTCATCTTAACTCACTGGCGATGGACGTAATCAGAACGCTGCCAACACAGCGTGGAAATCCGTGGTTGTTTATCGGTAAAAAACAAGGAATGCCGCTGAACAATCCGGTCAAAGCCTTTCAGCGTATCGTGCGACGGGCGGGAATTTTCGACAAAGAAGTGTGTATTCATACCTGCCGCCATTCGGTTGCGGCGCTCATCGTTTCCCATGGTGGAACGCTGTATGACGTTCAGGCGCAGTTAGGTCATCGCAGTAGTCAGTCATCACAGCGTTATGCGCACCTTCATCCTCAGCGCTTACAAAACACCAGCCAACTTCTGGCGGAAAGGATAACAGCTCAGCTACCTTCTTTGCGATAACTGAAAAGCAGAGGCAAATGCCCCTGCTTTTTTTGAGGGTAAACTCATCAATCAGAATGGGATGTATTCATAAGCGGTCTCATCCTCATTACTTCTGGCAAGATATCGGGCTTTATTGCGAGCCTGATCGATTGATAGTGTTGGTAATTCGCCAAGATAATCATAACGAACGTTACCTTTGAAAATATAACTGGCAAAGAAACGAATCTTTTCATTCCGGTTAATCATTGCTTTTAATTCAGGATACTCACTGTCTGTCACTTCCCTACAGATACCATAGAAATTGCATTTAGCCTGCGTCATGATAAGACCATAAAGCGTAAATGGTGGACGAATAGTTTCACAGCCTGTAATAGCGCCAGGAAAAAAGTGAGTCTCATTTAATTCGCAGAATTCAGTCATGGGGTTCCCCTTCTGTTAATTTATTCAGAATAATAAGTTTAAAGATAAGTTAGTTAACTACATTCAGATAATGCTTTAAGAAAAATTCAAATCAACACTGATAAACTCCCGCTTAATATGGTAGTAACACTTATCCATACCAGTAAGAGGACGCTTTTTGTAATGCCCTTTACTTTCTACCCGAAGAAGTTTTCGGCATGCCAGCTCCTTAGCGACTTCTCGAGCGCTTAATGAATGTTTCTGGCACCACTCTTCAAATACAGGTGCGAAGATTAAAAAATCCTCATTAGTATGGTGGATATACCCCCAGTGGTTTCCGGGTTTACGGCTCTCACGATCTTTCAGGCCGATGAAATGTGCCCCTTCCCTTTTTACAAGATCACGCTGAATATCAATCAATGCTTGCTGGACCGGGTTATATTGCACAGAGGTATCACTCAGCCAACGAACAACTATTTCCCAGACGGCGGTCGCAATTCGTTCCGGAGAGTAAGGCAAGATACCCAGTTCCTGCGCCAGCAGACCTACAGCCATTACGAAAGAAAAGCGTCGAAGCGCACGGAGTTGAACATCCGTCAGGAGATACCCTTCATCAATCAGCTCAGCCAGAAGCAGGCCTTCACATTCTGATACCTTAGCTTTAACGGATTCATGTAACCATTGATAACTCACGGGAAGCCCCTCTTCATCAGTCTGAGAAAGCAGACTACGGAGAAAAGCGGGTCCAGCCGTCCCACAGAAGTGCTCAAGTCCCGACTTAAGTTTGTCAGCATGCTGACGAATAATTTCCGGCCCCTCTCCAGGGGCTCCGGCATCTTTCGGGAAAATCTGGAGATTGATAACCCGATGCTCATGACCGCCCTGCAGGTTTTGTTTTTTTTCTCGCAGCTTATGGGAAAATGATATCTCGCCGGAAGACACAAAGAACGAGTTCCACCTTAACGGTTCGCGCATCTCCTGCGTTTTATCCATACGAATTTTTGAGACACCGGATGTCAGGTTATAGATCAGGGAGGAAAGCTCTTTTCCAGAAAATGCTCCTAATTCATCAAGACATACCACGGTACCGGATTGTAAAGCAGCATGACTCTCGATACCGTTGCTCGTGGCATTCCACCGGGCAATGAGCGACGGGCCGTTACTTCCGGCATCTCCTCCATACCCGTGACACGATGCACTCAGTTGCAGCAGGATTGTTTTTCCTGTCGTGGAAAGACCATAGAAATGGAATATAGCAATATCCTGCCCGGCAAGCCCAAGCAAAGGGGATGCAAGAGAGAGCATGATGGCAAAAATTTGATAATCACCTTTTGCATGTTCAGCAATAAGTTCCTGCCACTGATCTAGCTCACCGTATTCCTTAATCCCTTCGGGGATACGCTTTACAGAAGCCGGGATAATATTTTCAAATCCGTCAAGGTCACAGAAAATAGGGGTTTTTCCGTGCAAAAAAGCGGCTTTCTTATCGATCATCCCCATAGATGGCGTCACCAGATAACACGGTAACTTCATATCCATGCACTTGAGAATGAATCTAATCAGTTCATTTTTACGAACAGGATCAATCGCAACGCCTCTGTGAGCGAGAGAGGCCATTACCCGATCAATATCGGCATACAGTTCATCCATTTTGATACGAATAGAAATAATCTTTCCAGCCTGATTCCTTGCAACAAGCAACAACTGCATATCAGACTGACTATCAGCAGAAAAGCATTTCGCATAAGGAAATACAGGTGTAAATGTAAACGGTACCGGGGCCTTACCTGAGAGTGAATAAAGCGCTTCTGCACTGGCTCCATAACCCTCCGGCAATCCCTCACGGAATACCATTTCGTTGATAACGGAAAGATCGATATCTTTATGTTGTGAAGCTTTTCTCAGCAGCTTCTTGACATCTGACCTGTCAGTTTTTTCACGATGCATATTTGACATAATTTTCGCGAGTGGTGAAAGCGCAGGTGGTAGCGTTGATAATGTTTTAGTTTCAATTGTCATTAATTCTGTCCTGTAAAATATATAACGGTATAAGCCATGTCCTGCTCTATGAATGTTTTCATTAAGTCATGTTTACAAGGTTCAAATCTGCCATCGCCCGGTTAACGGCTTCGTGGTAACGCGCCGGTGATGAGTGCAAGTAAAGTGACGTTACTTTGATCGTGCTGTGGCCCAGTAAGTCTTTGACGGTGTGAATGTCGGCCCCGCTCTCAATGAGCTTTGTCGCAAAGGTATGACGCATCTCATGGATGGTGAACGGTGGAATACCCGCAGCCTCACAAAGTCGTTTTTGCAGGCGACGCGGCTCAGCAACCGGATTGTCGGTCCCCTTGCCCGGAAATACCCAGCCTTCATCACCCAGATGCTGACGCTGTTCTGTCAGAAGAACGAACGCCTTATCACATACCGGTACACGGCGGAGTTTGCCGTTTTTGGTGTGGCGAAGAGTGATAACTTTGCGGCTCCAGTCCACATCCTCAAGGCGAAGATGACGGGTTTCCCCCAGACGCAGTCCCGTCAGGGCAAGGAACATGAGCAGAGCAAGGGCTTCATGATCGGGTTTACCATTACGCCAGCACTCACACACTTCCATCCAGCACTGAAGCTGGGAATCATCCATGGCGCGGCGATCTGACGTCACTTCAGGCAGCGCTTTGATATAAAGCGCCGGAGAGCGGTTGGTGTATCCCATGCGTATAGCCCAGGTAAACACCGCTTTAATGAGCGCCAGATGGCGGTTGCGGGTGGCTGGCTTGAGATCGAGAGCATACAGATAGCTCAGAATATCCGCCTCCGTCATACCTGCCAGCTTTTTGTCACCGAGAAGAGGGCGCAGGTATTTACGGATCTTAGAAAGGTCGGTGTTAGCTGAACGCTTAACGCCCGTGCTGAGTACGCTTTTCTCATACTCATCCACAAGCTCATTAAACGTCATTTTACTGTGAGTAAGAAAACGCTCACCGTAAGCCTCAACGGCGGTCTTGAGCTCCTGAATTATTTTAAAGGCATGCTCCCTTGCATCTTTAATTGAAATTTCCGGGTAGCCTCCTACGGCAACGTAGATATTCTTTCCGCGAATACTTTTGCGGACAATAAATTTAATGCGACCTGATGGATAGAATATTGCCTTAAGTCCGGTTAACTTCTTATCGCTGGTCTCGATTGTTTGTGCAGCTTGTACTGCACGGATTTTATATTCATCAAAAAGGGCTTTAGTAAAAACACCTCCAGTATTTTTAGGTGCAACCCCTGGATATTCTACAACATCAGATACTCCAGAGTCGGAATACCCCTGAGCTTCCACATCTACATTGAAGGAATTTTTATGAGCAGCTGTGATGCTCTTTTCATCCAGCACTTGCGTTATTTTATTTAAAGGGTAATTAACATTCATAATATGTACATGGTCCTCTGAAAATTCAGATGATAATGAGTAATTTAATATGTCGGCCAACAATGGGATAAGCTTATTTATTCGTGGCATCACTTTCAAGCCCATGAAAAATCAGCTCTTACATGCCCATTGACATTTAATACTCAAGTCAGAAAGACCATGATGATTCATCAGGAGTACTCCTGCTCAGGGAAAAGGGAAAATAGCGTTAAACCCTATAAAAAAATTGTGTTCCGGATGCATCGCCCAAAGTAAGTCAACTTTTGAGGCCCTGAAATAAGAAAATGGTAATAGACCCCACCGATTTTCGACTAAAAAACAACCCAATAAGGCATTTAAAATTAATGCTATTTAAATCAATAGATTAAAGTGATGATTTTGACAATATGCAGCCCAACTTAAGGGTAAATCAACCTTTCAACAATCAAAACCACACTCCATTAATTTTTATTATTGTGACAATCATCACATTTTACACCTGCGGGTGCTTTGATTTTGTACATTCACAAAGCTCACCAACCCCAACGACTATGAACGTAAAAAACCTCTTTTTATGCACATATTATTTCCATGTAAATCAATTCATTATGGAGATAATCATGTTCAAGCTCACGACACCCACCAGTCTTCCCCTTCTCAACCTGCCCGCCTCCGCACTGGCGGCCCTCAGCAATGAAATTCTTGGCCCCGTAGATGATATCGACCTGTTTACTGCTTTCTGGAACGAAACAAGAACCCTGCTCTGGCATCTCAACCACGACGACACTCTCCCCGAAGACCCGCTGCTGGCAGTGGCACTGGCTAACCCGGAATACGTCACCGCACTTGATGATGGCTGGTATCTCCTGCTCGGTATCGTCTGCGATAACGGACAGGGTATCTATCTGGTGTTCCCGGACACGACCGTTATCACTCAACTCCAGAACCTGATTGAGGCGCTGAACCATGAGTAAGAAAAAAGTCGCTACCGAAGCCGCCGTCACCGAAAGCTATACCGTGTTCTACGGGGGTGAAGCCGAGAAAATCAGTCCATACAGTAAGGGACTGCTGACGTATGAGCTGGGTAAGGAGGATGAAACCGGAAGCCTTGCCCTGCGTTTAACCGCCAATGGCGAAGGGGGCCTGTTCTCCCGTGAATGGATAGCGCTTGATGCGATTCACGCCATTCTGGAACAGCAGCCAGACAGCTTTCCGTCCCGTGTATTTCGCCCACTGTTTGGTCAGGGCAGCACCAATAACGCAGGGTTTCTTGCCGCTGTGCTCAGAAGTCCGGATATCTGCCTTATCGAAGCGGACAGCAGCAGACTCTTTATGCACCGTTGTTATGCCGACTGGCAACATCGTATGACGCAGCTTGCTGCGCTCAGTCAGGACTAATCCTCACTTTTTCTGTGTTCCGTTAATCCAAAATCAGGATATTCACTATGTCATCACCCGCAATATTGCAGGGCGGCTATGTGCTGCCTGTCTCCCGGTCATTCACCCAAATGCTTCTGGATATCGTCGCGCAAAAACCGCCTCATCGTCACCCCATCACCGGATTAACCATTAACTTTCGTGACCCTGAATACTCACCGGAAACGGGCGGCTGGCATCCGGTCGAAATACGCCTCACCTCTGCCGGAGAAGACTGGCAGCTCGATTACGTCACCGACTTTCACTATGCAGGGTATCCGTGGCCTGAACTTGAAAAAGATGTCGATGTGAGCTGGACGCATCAATACACGTGGCTTTCCCGCTGTGGCGATATCTCTCATATCGACGCCCGTGAGTTCTGGTCGCTATGGGAAAGTAACTTTATGGCTTACCACGATATGGGGGTTTTCACGGTCCGTACGTTGTGGGAAAGCTGAGTGTTCACTACGTTTCCCACGCATCCCCCCTCTCCCCCGTAGTAAGGAACTGAATGTTATGTACCGGCTTCTGCTGCTGAACTTCGTGGATTCATTTATCGATAACTGCATTCTGTCCTGCGTCGATGAACCGGCTTACGGCGGTATCGTGCAGTGCGAACTGCTTTTTGGCCTTGCCGCACACAGCGGTATCTATGTGGGTAATGGCAACATTGTTCATCTTGACGGTGACGGCATCGTTATCAGAAGTCAGGCCAGCGAGTTTCTTGACCGGCTCGATGGCTGGAACTCCGCTATCTCGGTGTATACCGACTGTATGGATTTAACTCCACAGGGCTGTACGCAGGCCGCTGAACGGGCAAAGGCGGCAGTGGGTCAGCGCTATACCTACAGCCTGCTGGATTTTAACTGCCACCGGTTTACTGCCCGCTGCGTTACCGGCAATTCATGCCCTGATATCTGGCTTGCCAGACACCTCGATAGATTTCAGAAAGGGGACCGATGGCGCGTATGGCAACGATGAATGTTAATCGTCGCAGGCAACACACTACCGGACAGGGAGAACGGCTTATCCGGCTGACCATGGCCCTGTTTTACGGTCAGACAATATCTGTTCGCTACATCATCCGGCAGTTTGACGTGTCTCCCCGTACAGCAAGACGGGACCTCACCCATCTGGCCTTTGTGCTGGAATCCGCTGGCCCTCACCTCTGGCGACTCTCTCCCTCTCTTAAACCCTGACTTTTTTCTCTGCCGGACATCTCCTGACCACCCCGTATGGCAGGCTGTCTCCGCTTTTCAATCCATAAGGGAACATGATGAAAATTTTAAAACTGTTAACCGCCACAATTCTGCTTTCAGCCTTCAGCCACAGCGCGTTCGCCGACGAGCAGGCTGACGCTCAGATGATAACCAACTCGACCTTCTGCGCGATGTACTCCACCCGCCTGACCCAGACCAGTGACAGCGGCCTTCAGGTAAAAGGCGTTAATCTCAATGCCCGCTTCAACGGCTCGGTATTCAACAAGGTACTTCAGGTGATGAACAAAACCTATGGCAGAACCTGGCTCGAATCAAATGCCCGTAACGGCAGCATGACCGCCATGCAGCTTTCGCAGTCGGAGCTGCTCTATAACCCCGAGTATGCCCGGCAGTGCGATGCCTTTGCGGATAAAGTGGAAAAGGAATGGCGCGGAAAGTAATCCCGACGCGTTATACCTCCATCCGGTGAACAGAAACCTGCTTTCGGGCAGGTTTTTTTTACTTTTTTGTTTTTCAGGCGGACAAACCCTGTCCGGGGGCTTCCTTAAACTGTCAGGTCCAATATCTGCAATGAGGTGAAATATGGCTACCTACCGACACGACCCTGACCTTGAGTTTCTGCGCCACTGTCATCGTGACGATCTGGATTTACTGGTTTCTGTGCTTATCTGCGATCCGAAAGACGGACTGGCACGCATCACGGAAACGCTGACCTACGATCCTCAGTATAAAAAACACAAACCCAACCACCCGCGCTACTGGGATGCCATTGCCGCCGAGGTTCAGACGTTTGGGGCAAACAGCTTTGCCACGCTGCTCCGCTGGGGTAAAGGGGTGCTGTACCGGGAAATTCTTACCGATGCCTGCGATAAAATGAAGGTGAACTACAACAGCAAATCCAGTGTTGAAACCATTGAAATGAATCTGCTGATGAAGATCCTGGAGAAAAGCCTTGAGAAGATGACACCCGCTCAGCTAAAGACCGTGGCGGAAGAATTGCAGACAGGCTACAGCAATCCCACGCCGGAGCTGCTGACCATGGCAATCCAGGCGGGGATTAAAACATCCGGGTTTGCGGCCTATCAGATGGCACTTGTTGTCACAAATGGTGTGGCGAAAGCCCTGTTAGGCAGAGGGCTGACCGTTGCAGGAAATGCCATGCTGACGCGTACCATGGGCGCTTTTGCCGGTCCCGTGGGCTGGGTGCTCAGTTCTCTCTGGCTGCTGATTGATTTAGCCGGTCCCGCATACCGGGTGACGCTACCATCCTGCATTTTTATTGCCTACATGCGCCAGAAGCATCTTTATTCACCTGAGAATACTGACGTTTAGCACTTACATTTAAGGTATTCAGACTTTAAAAAACTTCAGAGGGCGGACAAATCCTGTCCGCTACTGCTGGCATTATTTCCCGGCTAAATTCGGAAATGATGTATGACGCTGATAACACAAGAAAACGAACATGACAGACTGGCAACCCGCCTTTCCATCATCCTGAGCCGTTTGTTTCAGGGTGAAAAGCTGCATATCGGGACGCTGGCAGAGGAATTTGGAGTGACGACGCGAACGCTGCGACGGGATTTTAACGTCCGCCTCACCTATCTTGATATTGAACAGAACAACGGCGTATATCAGCTCGCTTCGCATTACTTTCGTCGCCGCACGGAACGGGATATGAAGATACTGGCGAGACTGCTGCATCTTGACCGTCTGTTACCCGCGATGGATGCCAAACTGCTGAGCCTTCTGCTTGACGGGGAGCACCCTTCACCCTACAGGATTATGCTACCGGAGCCGCACCAGAAACCCACGCTCTTTGGTGATTTCAGCAGACTGACGCTCGCCATACTTAACCAGACCCAGGTGCGTATCAGAACCGACGAAAACGTCAGCCATACCGTTCATCCCTACCGTCTGCTTTGCAGCCATGCGGAGTGGTTTCTTGCCGGATGTACGTCATCGGGCGTGTTCGTTATTTCCCTGTCCCGAATCAGGCTGGTTGAGGTATTACCGGATACAACGTTTGAGATCGATAACACACTCATTTCGCTGATTGAACAGTCTGACTTTATGGAAGCCTTACCCCACATGAACATTATTCATCAGATAATGCATTACGGGAGAAAACAGACGAATAATCGTAATTAAAATCACAACATATTATTAGTGATGATTAAATCACATTAACATGATAAGTGAGAAAGTTATGATTATCGATAAAGAATACGCACTTGTAGATGCAACAGCAAGACTTAACACTGACCTGAGGGATTATGAACATGAAATAAACAACGCCGCCATTATAACATTTGGCAATGACCTCATTGAGGTAATCGTATATCAGTTCAGCTTTATCATCAGCATCAGGGCAGAGGGTGAAAAAATAAAGCACGGCCTACTTGTTAACTTCGGTAAAAATATAGCAAGACAGGTTTCATCACTTTGTGCATCCGCAATGCGAGTCTACCCGAATGAAAAACACAAACCGAGCCGTCAGCTTTTCCATTGCATAAATTAGTTTGTGCAAAGACTGTACTACCGACACGCAATAAATTAAAATAGGCCAGCTAATATAACATATGAGGTTTATGATGGCTGGCCAGTATGAAAAAGCAATAACGATAAAACAAGCGATAGATTCAATTAATTTACGCCACTATCTTCTGCCTGCAATTCAGAGGAAGTTCGTCTGGAACAGCAGTCAAATATGTTTGCTGTTTGATTCCATCATGCGAGACTACCCGATAAACTCTTTCATGATGTGGGATATCCGTAGTGCCAGTATTAAAAATGATTACAAATTCTATGAATTCCTGAAAGAATACTGTCAGCGATTTAATGAAGAAAACCCCTGCGTAGCAACAAATGCTGGATTTCATGATTTCAAGGCGGTGATTGATGGTCAGCAGCGTCTCACATCATTATATATTGGATTGTGTGGAACGTATGCGTATAAACAGCCCCGGGTGTGGTGGCCTTCGGCACAGGATGATCGCATCCTGCCGCCAAGAAAGCTTTACGTCGATTTAACAGCGCCACTTAATTCAGACGATGAGCTCATGATGAAGTATAACTTCAGGTTCCTGACCGACAAGCAATACACTGATTCACTTACAGACAACAAACATCACTGGTTCTGCCTGCACGAAATATTCAAATACGAGCAGTATGATTCCCCGGATGATATTTTATTTAACGTTGTCGTACCAGAACTTGAAAAAAGAGGACTCATTTCCAGTGAGTTTTCCAGAAAAACTCTGCTTAAACTTTATACCAAGATAAGAACTGAGAATCTTATCCACTACTTCAATGAGAGCAGTCAGGACATTGATCATGTGCTGGATGTTTTCATCCGCACGAACAGCGGGGGGACAAAACTTGAGTTCTCCGACTTACTGATGTCAATAGCGGTAGCGCACTGGCAGGGTGATTTCAGAAGAGAACTGGATGAACTGACAAAAAACATTTATCAGAATAATGAAATGGGGTTTTATATTGAAAGAGACTGGTTCTTAAAAACCAGCCTGATGCTTATTGACTCTGACGTCCGGTTCAAAGTAAAAAACTTCACTTCAGAGGAGGTCGGTAAGATACAACAGCAATGGTCTGAAATAAAATCCTGTATCAAGGAGACCTTTATTCTTATCAGGCGATTCGGCATCAATCCACAGTCTTTGATATCTAAAAATGCAGTCATTCCTGTGGTCTACTGGCTTTACAAAAAGCAAACCAGTGGACATCCATTATATACAACGATTAATCTCCTGAATAAGAACCACAATGAACGCTCAGTAATTAGCCAGTGGTTTTACATGGTACTTCTGAAAGGGATCTTTGGAAGCCAGGCCGATGCGCTACTCACGAGCATCAGAGATGTAATGAAAAATAGTCTTTCAGATATTCATTTTCCTCTTGAGAAGATTATTGACAGATATAAAGGCTCGAATAAGGACCTCAGATTTGACGACGAATACATCGAAAGCCTTCTCAATATCAGATATGGCGAAGGTCGTTGCCGCGCACTATTGCATCTTCTGTTCCCTGAAATGAATCCGACCGAGGTGTTTCATATTGATCACCTTCACCCAAGAAATCATTTTTCAAAGAAATATCTTGAAAAATTAGATTATGTTGCGAACTCACCAGAGAACCTCAGCTTTTATGAAAATCCAGAATACTGGGACACCATACCGAATCTTCATTTACTGAATCACTCTCAGAATATAAGTAAACAGGATACTTCCCTGAAACAATGGCTATCTCAGCCATCAAACAACTATTCGCCATCAATGCTGTTAGTTTCAGATGAAAATATTGAGTTCATTCGCTTCCCGGAATTCTACAATGAGCGAAGAAACGCCCTGAAGCAAAGACTACTGAATCGGGTATTTCTTACAACAAAAATAGATTCATCACCATCCACAATGGATACGGATGAAGAAATTCTCACCGACTGAACGTTCAGCCCCGATAGTATTGGGGCTTCAGTATTTATCGTCAGCACAACGTTTCTACTGGCCTGACTGAAAGAGCGTTGGCTACACAACCGGGAAAACGAACTCTCAGTGAAACGTATGACATACAAAGCCTGTCATCAATATGAAATTGCGATAAAATCGGGCCAATAACAGTACTTAAGAATCATACAACAGGATACAAAATGACAAGCCTTCAGCAGCGTGCCGAGCTACACCGTCAAATCTGGGCCATTGCCAATGATGTCAGAGGCTCCGTAGACGGATGGGATTTTAAACAGTATGTACTCGGTGCACTTTTCTATCGCTTCATCAGTGAGAATTTTTCCAGCTACATGGAAGCAGGGGATGAGAGCATACATTATGCAGCACTTGATGACAGCATCATTACCGATGACATCAAAGATGATGCCATCAGGACTAAAGGCTATTTCATCTACCCGAGCCAGCTGTTCTGCAACGTTGCAGCTAAAGCTAACACCAACGACAGGCTGAATGCTGATTTAAACAGTATCTTCGTCGCTATTGAAAGCTCTGCCTACGGCTATCCGTCTGAGGCCGACATCAAAGGTCTCTTTGCCGATTTCGATACGACCAGCAATCGACTGGGGAACACCGTCAAAGACAAAAACACCCGTCTTGCCGCCGTTCTCAAAGGCGTTGAGGGGCTAAAACTGGGGAATTTTAACGAGCACCAGATTGACCTGTTTGGTGATGCCTACGAGTTCCTGATTTCTAACTATGCGGCAAATGCCGGTAAGTCTGGCGGGGAGTTCTTCACACCTCAGCACGTCTCTAAGCTGATTGCTCAGCTTGCGATGCACGGTCAGACTCACGTCAACAAAATCTATGACCCTGCAGCTGGCTCCGGTTCACTGCTGCTTCAGGCGAAAAAACACTTTGATAACCATATCATTGAAGAAGGTTTTTATGGTCAGGAGATAAATCATACAACCTTTAACCTGGCGCGTATGAACATGTTCCTACATAACATCAACTACGACAAATTTGATATCAGACTGGGGAATACCCTGACTGAGCCTCACTTTGTCGATGAAAAACCGTTTGATGCGATTGTCTCTAACCCGCCGTACTCGGTTAAGTGGATTGGCAGTGACGACCCGACCCTGATTAACGATGAGCGCTTTGCTCCGGCTGGCGTACTGGCCCCGAAATCAAAAGCGGACTTTGCATTTGTCCTACATGCGCTGAACTACCTGTCTGCTAAAGGGCGTGCAGCAATAGTTTGCTTCCCCGGTATTTTCTACCGTGGCGGTGCAGAGCAGAAAATCCGCCAGTACCTGGTCGACAATAACTATGTTGAAACGGTGATTTCTCTGGCACCGAATCTGTTCTTCGGCACCACCATTGCCGTTAACATTCTGGTGATGTCAAAGCACAAAACAGATACCCGCGTTCAGTTTATTGATGCCAGCGGGTTGTTTAAGAAAGAAACCAATAACAATATCCTGACTGATGGTCATATCGAAAAGATTATGCAGGTCTTTGCCAGCAAAGCAGATATTGACCACCTCGCGAAAACAATCCCTTATGAAACAGTATCCGCCAATGACTATAACCTGTCAGTCAGCAGCTACGTCGAAGCCATGGATACCCGCGAAATTGTAGATATTGCAGTGCTGAATGCCGAGCTAAAAACTACCGTCAGCAAAATCGATCAGTTGCGCAAAGACATTGATACGATTGTGGCCCAAATTGAAGACAATGAGGCACGGGCATGAGCGAGTTAAGTTATCTGGAAAAACTGCTGGATGGCGCTGAGGTTGAGTGGCTGCCACTCGGTGTTTTAGGTGAGCTTGTTCGTGGAAATGGCTTACCAAAAACTGATTTTACTGAGGCAGGTATTCCTGCTATTCACTATGGTCAGATTTATACCTTTTATGGCCTTTCAACAGAAACCACAAAGTCCTTTGTTTCACAAGATACAGCTAAAAAGCTGAAAAAAGTAAATACTGGCGATGTAGTGATCACTAATACAAGTGAAAATCTTGATGATGTCGGTAAAGCCCTGGTTTATCTTGGTAAAGAGCAAGCTGTCACCGGCGGCCATGCGACAATATTTAAGCCCAGGGAAGGTATTATTGGAAAATACTTTGCTTATTTCACCCAGACAAATTCATTTTACAATGAAAAAAGAAAGTACTCAAAAGGGACAAAAGTAATTGATGTTTCCGCATCAGATATGGCAAAAATAATCATCCCCATACCTTGCCCCAACAATCCAGAAAAGTCTCTTGCTATCCAGTTAGAAATTGTCCGGATTCTGGATAAGTTTACTGCACTTACAGCTGAGCTTACAGCTGAGCTTACAGCTGAGCTTAATATGCGAAAAAAACAGTACAACTACTATCGCGACCAGTTGCTGAGTTTTGATGAGGATGAAGTTGAGTGGAAGATGCTGGGAGATCTAGGGGAAAATCTGGATTCGAAAAGGAAACCCATTACCAGCGGTCTGAGGGAAGCCGGAAGTATTCCTTATTATGGCGCTTCTGGAATTGTCGATTATGTTAAAGATTACATTTTTGATGGTGATTTTTTACTGATTTCTGAAGATGGCGCAAATTTGTTAGCCCGCAATACGCCTATAGCATTTAGTATCAGTGGTAAGTCTTGGGTAAACAATCATGCACATGTGATTAAATTCGATTCCTATGCAGAACGAAGGTACGTGGAGTACTATCTGAATAGCATTGATTTAGCCCCCTATATTTCCGGAGCAGCGCAACCAAAACTAAATAAGAAAAATTTAGAGAGCATACGTATTCCAAATCCTTCACCTGAAGATAAAGAGCGAATAGTTTCTATTCTGGACAAATTTGATGCGCTAACAAACTCCATCAACGAAGGCCTTCCTCGTGAAATCGAGCTACGTCAAAAGCAGTACGAGTACTATCGTGACTTGCTGTTCAGCTTCCCGAGACCAGAAACCGCCAGCAACTGACGGACCATTGATACCGGCAGGGTTTGTTCTCACCCGCCCGGTATCAGGCTTTACGAATGCCGGAAGACGCTTCTGATATCCTTCCGGACTTTGCCAGATGACGCACAGGATGCACCATGACACAACAGACACACACCATTGCTGAATCAAATAACTTTATCGTCCTTGATAAATACACCAAAGTTCTGGATACCGGTGACAGCTACCAGAGCGAATCGGACCTTGAGCGGGAGCTGATTCAGGACCTTCTTAATCAGGGGTATGAGTTTATCTCCGTTAAGTCACCGACTGCGATGCTGGCGAATGTGCGGGACCAACTTCAGCGTCTTAATGGTGTGGTGTTTAACGAAAGTGAATGGCGGCGTTTCGCAGAGCAGTATCTCGACAGCCCCAGTGACAGCAGCCTGGACAAAACCCGTAAAATCCATATCGACTATATCTGTGATTTCACGTTTGATGACGGTCGTCTGGAAAACATCTATCTGATAGATAAAAAGAACCTGCTGCGCAATAAGGTGCAGGTCATTCAGCAATTTGAGCAGACTGGCTCACACGCTAACCGTTATGACGTCACCATTCTGGTCAACGGCCTTCCACTGGTGCAAATCGAACTCAAAAAACGCGGTGTGGCGATTCATGAAGCCTTTAACCAGATACACCGTTACAGCAAGGAAAGCTTTAACAGCGATAACTCCCTGTTTAAATACCTGCAACTCTTCGTGATTTCCAACGGGACTGATACCCGGTACTTTGCCAGTACCACTAAGCGGGATAAAAACAGCTTTGATTTCACCATGAACTGGGCAAAGTCGGATAACACTCTGATTAAGGACCTGAAGGACTTTACCGCCACTTTCTTCCAGAAGCATACTCTGCTGAATGTTCTGTTTAATTACAGCGTGTTTGACAGCAGCCAGACGCTGCTCGTCATGCGCCCCTATCAGATTGCTGCCACTGAGCGAATCCTCTGGAAAATCAACAGCTCTTTTAAAGCGAAGAACTGGTCAAAACCCGAAAGCGGTGGATTTATCTGGCATACCACAGGGTCAGGAAAAACCCTGACCAGCTTTAAGGCCGCACGTCTGGCTACGGAACTGGACTTTATTGATAAAGTCTTCTTCGTGGTCGACAGGAAAGACCTCGATTACCAGACCATGAAGGAGTATCAGCGCTTCTCTCCGGACAGTGTCAATGGTTCCGATAATACAGCAGGCCTCAGAAGAAACCTGGATAAGGACGATAACAAAATCATCGTCACAACCATTCAGAAACTCAATAACCTGATGAAAGCCGAAGCTGACCTGCCCGTCTATCAGCAGCAGGTGGTGTTTATCTTTGATGAGTGTCACCGCAGCCAGTTTGGTGAGGCCCAGAAAAACCTCAAAAAGAAATTCAGACGCTTTTATCAGTTTGGTTTTACTGGTACGCCTATTTTCCCGGAAAATGCACTGGGGGCAGAAACCACAACCAGCGTGTTCGGACGTGAATTACATTCTTACGTCATTACTGATGCGATTCGTGATGAAAAAGTGCTGAAGTTTAAGGTGGACTATAACGATGTCCGCCCACAGTTTAAGTCTCTTGAAACGGAAACTGATGAGAAAAAACTCAGCGCGGCTGAAAACAACCAGGCATTTTTGCACCCCCTGCGTATTCAGGAAATAACGCAATACATTCTCAATAACTTCCGTCAGAAAACGCACCGAACCTTCCCGGGAGCTAAGGGCTTTAACGCCATGTTAGCAGTTAGCAGCGTGGAAGCGGCAAAAGCTTATTACACGACGTTTAAAATGCTACAGGAAGAAGCGGAGAAGAAATCTGGCAGCTATAAACGCCTTCGGGTTGCAACCATCTTCTCCTTTGCTGCAAATGAAGAGCAAAGCGCCATTGGTGATATTACCGACGAAAGCTTTGATACCAGCGCAATGAACAGCAGCGCAAAGGAATTCCTGGATTCAGCCATTGATGACTATAACAACCACTTTAAAACCAATTTCAGTACCGACAGTAACGGCTTCCAGAACTACTACCGCGATTTAGCTCAACGAGTGAAAAATCAGGATATCGACCTTCTCATCGTGGTGGGAATGTTCTTAACCGGCTTTGATGCCCCGACGCTTAACACTCTTTTCGTTGACAAAAACCTCCGTTATCACGGCCTGATGCAGGCATTCTCCCGCACAAACCGTATCTATGATGCCACCAAAACCTTCGGCAATATCGTGACTTTCAGGGACCTGGAGCGTCCGACCATTGATGCCATCACACTATTTGGCGACAAAAACACCAAGAATGTGGTGCTGGAAAAAAGCTACGAAGAGTACATGCAGGGCTTTACCGATGCGGCAACCGGTGAGGCTAAACGAGGTTTTATGGCTGTTGTTTCGGAGCTGGAGCAGCGCTTCCCTGACCCTGCCAGTATCGACAGTGAAAAAGAGAAAAAAGCCTTCGTCAAACTGTTTGGTGAATATCTGCGGGCAGAAAACATCCTTCAAAACTATGATGAATTTGCCACGCTGAAAGCCCTGCAGAAGGTTGATATTAGTGACCCGGAAGCGGTAGAAACCTTTAAAGCAGAGCACTATGTGGATGATGAAAAATTTGCTGAATTACAAACCATTCGTCTCCCGGCAGAACGTAAAGTTCAGGACTATCGCTCAGCATACAATGATATCCGGGACTGGCAGCGACGCGAGAAAGCATCAAACGACAGGGATAAATCAACCACAGACTGGGATGACGTGGTGTTTGAAATTGACCTGCTGAAGTCGCAGGAAATTAACCTGGATTACATCCTTGGTCTGATTTTCGACCACAATCGTCAGAAAAAAGGTAAAGAAGCCCTGACTGAAGAGGTCAGACGCTTAATCCGCTCAAGTCTGGGCAACCGTGCCAAAGAAGGTCTGATTGTTGACTTTATTCAGCAAACTAACCTTGATGACATGCCGGACAAGGCCAGTATCATTGATGCATTCTTTACCTATGCTCAGCGTGAACAGCAGCGGGAAGCAGAAGCGTTGATTAAGGAAGAAAACCTCAATGAAGAGGCTGCAAGGCGCTATATCCGCACATCACTAAAACGGGAGTATGCCACCGAAAATGGGACGGAGCTAAATGAGACGCTACCAAAGCTCAGTCCGCTGAATCCTCAGTACAAAACGAAAAAGCAGACTGTATTCCAGAAAATTGGGGCGTTTATCGAAAAATTTAAAGGGGTTGGAGGACACCTCTAGTTGCCAGATAAAAGAACAATGCGCCACCGCAATTTATAGGTAAGATTGTATCTTTTAAACTGCGTCAGACCTGTACGATCGATGAAGCGCTGGTTAATGTTAATGCTAACTGGATGAATTTTTAACGCACATTCAAACAATTAGCATCCAGAACTTACAGAAACCAGTGCTTGATTTTGGATGGTAAAGTACTGAATGGATGTATCACAGGAGAATGCTTATGAGCGTAACTATAAAAGACGATCGACTCCGTACCATCGCTACCTTTGACGGTAAAACCCTGAAAGACGACCGACTCAGGACCATCGCAACGTTTGACGGTAAAACCCTGAAAGACGACCGCCTCAGAACCATCTCAACTTTTGACGGTAAAACCCTGAAAGACGACCGACTCCGCACCATCGCTACCTTTGATGGCAAGACCCTGAAAGACGATCGACTCCGCACCATCGCAACATTTGATGGTAAAACACTTAAAGACGATCGACTCAGAACCATCGCGACAGTTAATGGTAATGTCAGTATTGTTGTTTTGGCGTTTGCTGCTCGGCTATTTTAGGGCTAAGAGCCTATCTCAACAGAGATTAATACTTTACCCAAAAGATATAATATCAGTATCTAAAAGCCTGCACCGTCTGATTTTTAGTCATTGAATCGCGAGAACGGGAGATAATTTCTCTTCTATGGGCATAGGCTCATAATGGTAGGATTCTGGTAGCTTCGAAACGCCGTATTTAAGCAATACTTAAGTCATGAAGAACCAAACTTAAACATTTTTCTCAAGGTAAACCAGTAAAAAGCTGTTAGTGCTGATGGATCGTTTGGGCTCTTTTAAAGGGATTGAAAATCCCCGTGTCCTTGGTTCGATTCCGAGTCCGGGCACCACTATTTAAAGAACCCAGCCTATGGCTGGGTTTTTGCTTTTCTGTATCCGCTACGCATTGAATTTTCCCTTCTGTCAGGTAATAGTGATTTTTTTCCCTGACAATGAAAATGATATGACCTTATCTGCTTTAAAAGTCGGGTCACTGCTCCTGCTGATGATCCTGTTTTATACCGGCCTGTTCACGAGCGATCGTGTCACCTGGCTGATGGAGGTGACGCCCGTCATTATCATCATCCCACTTCTGCTTGCCACGCACCGGCGATACCCCCTCACTCCCCTTCTCTATACCCTGGTTTTCTTCCACGCCATCATTCTGATGGTTGGTGGTATGTACACCTATGCAAAGGTTCCGGTTGGTTTTGAGGTTCAGGAGATGCTCGGGCTTAGCCGAAATCCGTATGACAAGCTCGGTCACTTCTTCCAGGGGCTGGTTCCCGCCCTGGCAGCGCGAGAAATTCTGCTGCGCGGTGGGTATGTTCGTGGACATAAGATGACGGGATTTCTGGTGTGCTGTGTTGCTCTGGCCATTAGCGCCACCTATGAACTCATTGAGTGGTGGGCAGCTTTGGCAATGGGACAGGGTGCGGATGATTTTCTTGGGACGCAGGGCGATCCATGGGATACCCAGTCTGATATGTTTTGCGCGCTGCTTGGTGCGTTAACGACGGTGCTGATCCTTGGGCGTTTCCATCAGCGGCAATTGCTTCGTTTGAATGTTTGTCAGGGATAGTACGCTCTGAGTTGCCGGGTGGCGGCTTCGCCTTGCCCGGCCTGCCGTTTTTCAGCAAACAAACGCAAAAAGGCCATCCTTCCGGATGGCCTCTTCACTTGTTTGATGCCTGGCAGTTCCCTACTCTCACATGGGGAGACCCCACACTACCATCGGCGCTACGGCGTTTCACTTCTGAGTTCGGCATGGGGTCAGGTGGGACCACCGCGCTACAGCCGCCAGGCAAATTCTTGTGCTCTGTCCTGTGTCTTTCGCACTGATACTGCGTTGGCTGCTCTCGTAAAGTCAGTCACATACCTCAGTATGCTCCTTCCTTTCCTTCGTTTGCCGCCTTGTCTCAGCGCAAAATCCTTCGGACTCTGAATCTAAGCTGAAAATCGTGTCTGTCTCTTCGCCAAAACACCTTCGGCGTTGTAAGGTTAAGCCTCACGGTTCATTAGTATCGGTTAGCTCAACGCATCGCTGCGCTTACACACCCGACCTATCAACGTCGTCGTCTTCAACGTTCCTTCAGGAGACTTAAAGTCTCAGGGAGAACTCATCTCGGGGCAAGTTTCGTGCTTAGATGCTTTCAGCACTTATCTCTTCCGCATTTAGCTACCGGGCAGTGCCATTGGCATGACAACCCGAACACCAGTGATGCGTCCACTCCGGTCCTCTCGTACTAGGAGCAGCCCCCCTCAATTCTCCAGCGCCCACGGCAGATAGGGACCGAACTGTCTCACGACGTTCTAAACCCAGCTCGCGTACCACTTTAAATGGCGAACAGCCATACCCTTGGGACCTACTTCAGCCCCAGGATGTGATGAGCCGACATCGAGGTGCCAAACACCGCCGTCGATATGAACTCTTGGGCGGTATCAGCCTGTTATCCCCGGAGTACCTTTTATCCGTTGAGCGATGGCCCTTCCATTCAGAACCACCGGATCACTATGACCTGCTTTCGCACCTGCTCGCGCCGTCACGCTCGCAGTCAAGCTGGCTTATGCCATTGCACTAACCTCCTGATGTCCGACCAGGATTAGCCAACCTTCGTGCTCCTCCGTTACTCTTTGGGAGGAGACCGCCCCAGTCAAACTACCCACCAGACACTGTCCGCAACCCGGATTACGGGTCCACGTTAGAACACCAGCCATTAAAGGGTGGTATTTCAAGGGCGGCTCCACGCAGACTGGCGTCCACGCTTCAAAGCCTCCCACCTATCCTACACATCAAGGACCAGTGTTCAGTGTCAAGCTATAGTAAAGGTTCACGGGGTCTTTCCGTCTTGCCGCGGGTACACTGCATCTTCACAGCGAGTTCAATTTCACTGAGTCTCGGGTGGAGACAGCCTGGCCATCATTACGCCATTCGTGCAGGTCGGAACTTACCCGACAAGGAATTTCGCTACCTTAGGACCGTTATAGTTACGGCCGCCGTTTACCGGGGCTTCGATCAAGAGCTTCGCGTTGCCGCTAACCCCATCAATTAACCTTCCGGCACCGGGCAGGCGTCACACCGTATACGTCCACTTTCGTGTTTGCACAGTGCTGTGTTTTTAATAAACAGTTGCAGCCAGCTGGTATCTTCGACTGATTTCAGCTCCACCCGCAGGGGCTTCACCTACACATCAGCGTGCCTTCTCCCGAAGTTACGGCACCATTTTGCCTAGTTCCTTCACCCGAGTTCTCTCAAGCGCCTTGGTATTCTCTACCTGACCACCTGTGTCGGTTTGGGGTACGATTTCGTGTTACCTGATGCTTAGAGGCTTTTCCTGGAAGCAGGGCATTTATCACTTCAGCACCGTAGTGCCTCGTCATCACACCTCAGCGTTAATAAAGTACCGGATTTACCTGGAACCTCCGCCTACATGCTTAAACCGGGACAACCGTCGCCCGGCTGACATAGCCTTCTCCGTCCCCCCTTCGCAGTAACACCAAGTACAGGAATATTAACCTGTTTCCCATCGACTACGCCTTTCGGCCTCGCCTTAGGGGTCGACTCACCCTGCCCCGATTAACGTTGGACAGGAACCCTTGGTCTTCCGGCGAGCGGGCTTTTCACCCGCTTTATCGTTACTTATGTCAGCATTCGCACTTCTGATACCTCCAGCATGCCTCACAGCACACCTTCAACGGCTTACAGAACGCTCCCCTACCCAACAACGCATAAGCGTCGCTGCCGCAGCTTCGGTGCATGGTTTAGCCCCGTTACATCTTCCGCGCAGGCCGACTCGACCAGTGAGCTATTACGCTTTCTTTAAATGATGGCTGCTTCTAAGCCAACATCCTGGCTGTCTGTGCCTTCCCACATCGTTTCCCACTTAACCATGACTTTGGGACCTTAGCTGGCGGTCTGGGTTGTTTCCCTCTTCACGACGGACGTTAGCACCCGCCGTGTGTCTCCCGTGATAACATTCTTCGGTATTCGTAGTTTGCATCGGGTTGGTAAGCCGGGATGGCCCCCTAGCCGAAACAGTGCTCTACCCCCGAAGATGAGTTCACGAGGCGCTACCTAAATAGCTTTCGGGGAGAACCAGCTATCTCCCGGTTTGATTGGCCTTTCACCCCCAGCCACAGGTCATCCGCTAATTTTTCAACATTAGTCGGTTCGGTCCTCCAGTTAGTGTTACCCAACCTTCAACCTGCCCATGGCTAGATCACCGGGTTTCGGGTCTATACCCTGCAACTTAACGCCCAGTTAAGACTCGGTTTCCCTTCGGCTCCCCTATACGGTTAACCTTGCTACAGAATATAAGTCGCTGACCCATTATACAAAAGGTACGCAGTCACCTAACAAGTAGGCTCCCACTGCTTGTACGTACACGGTTTCAGGTTCTTTTTCACTCCCCTCGCCGGGGTTCTTTTCGCCTTTCCCTCACGGTACTGGTTCACTATCGGTCAGTCAGGAGTATTTAGCCTTGGAGGATGGTCCCCCCATATTCAGACAGGATACCACGTGTCCCGCCCT
Organism: Enterobacter sp. BIDMC 27; assembly: GCF_000534415.1. NCBI lineage: Bacteria > Pseudomonadati > Pseudomonadota > Gammaproteobacteria > Enterobacterales > Enterobacteriaceae > Enterobacter > Enterobacter sp. BIDMC 27. The sequence continues at coordinate 1,241,233 of NZ_KI973178.1, read as the reverse complement.
ACTCTTCGAGTTCACAGCAAGTGTGCTTTCGTGTACGGGACTATCACCCTGTACCGTCGGACTTTCCAGACCGTTCCACTAACACACAAGCTGATTCAGACTCCGGGCTGCTCCCCGTTCGCTCGCCGCTACTGGGGGAATCTCGGTTGATTTCTTTTCCTCGGGGTACTTAGATGTTTCAGTTCCCCCGGTTCGCCTCGTTAACCTATGTATTCAGTTAACGATAGTGCAACGGATTGCACTGGGTTTCCCCATTCGGACATCGCCGGGTCAAAGGTTCATATCACCTCGCCGGCGCTTTTCGCAGATTAGCACGTCCTTCATCGCCTCTGACTGCCAGGGCATCCACCGTGTACGCTTAGTCGCTTAACCTCACAACCCGAAGATGTTTCACTTCTGATTGCGAAAATTTGAGAGACTCGAACACACATGAGCTGTGTGTCGTTTCAATTTTCAGCTTGATCCAGATTTTTAAAGAGCAAATATCTCAAACATGACTCGCAAGTCAGTTTTGAGATATTAAGGCAGGTGACTTTCACTCACGAACCAGCAAGTGGCGTCCCCTAGGGGATTCGAACCCCTGTTACCGCCGTGAAAGGGCGGTGTCCTGGGCCTCTAGACGAAGGGGACGTACAGTCTCAATCGCAAGACGCCTTGCTATTTACTTTTCATCAGACAATCTGTGTGAGCACTGCAAAGGCAGGTTCTTTAAGGTAAGGAGGTGATCCAACCGCAGGTTCCCCTACGGTTACCTTGTTACGACTTCACCCCAGTCATGAATCACAAAGTGGTAAGCGCCCTCCCGAAGGTTAAGCTACCTACTTCTTTTGCAACCCACTCCCATGGTGTGACGGGCGGTGTGTACAAGGCCCGGGAACGTATTCACCGTGGCATTCTGATCCACGATTACTAGCGATTCCGACTTCATGGAGTCGAGTTGCAGACTCCAATCCGGACTACGACGCACTTTATGAGGTCCGCTTGCTCTCGCGAGGTCGCTTCTCTTTGTATGCGCCATTGTAGCACGTGTGTAGCCCTACTCGTAAGGGCCATGATGACTTGACGTCATCCCCACCTTCCTCCAGTTTATCACTGGCAGTCTCCTTTGAGTTCCCGGCCTAACCGCTGGCAACAAAGGATAAGGGTTGCGCTCGTTGCGGGACTTAACCCAACATTTCACAACACGAGCTGACGACAGCCATGCAGCACCTGTCTCAGAGTTCCCGAAGGCACCAATCCATCTCTGGAAAGTTCTCTGGATGTCAAGAGTAGGTAAGGTTCTTCGCGTTGCATCGAATTAAACCACATGCTCCACCGCTTGTGCGGGCCCCCGTCAATTCATTTGAGTTTTAACCTTGCGGCCGTACTCCCCAGGCGGTCGACTTAACGCGTTAGCTCCGGAAGCCACGCCTCAAGGGCACAACCTCCAAGTCGACATCGTTTACGGCGTGGACTACCAGGGTATCTAATCCTGTTTGCTCCCCACGCTTTCGCACCTGAGCGTCAGTCTTTGTCCAGGGGGCCGCCTTCGCCACCGGTATTCCTCCAGATCTCTACGCATTTCACCGCTACACCTGGAATTCTACCCCCCTCTACAAGACTCTAGCCTGCCAGTTTCGAATGCAGTTCCCAGGTTGAGCCCGGGGATTTCACATCCGACTTGACAGACCGCCTGCGTGCGCTTTACGCCCAGTAATTCCGATTAACGCTTGCACCCTCCGTATTACCGCGGCTGCTGGCACGGAGTTAGCCGGTGCTTCTTCTGCGGGTAACGTCAATCGACAAGGTTATTAACCTTATCGCCTTCCTCCCCGCTGAAAGTACTTTACAACCCGAAGGCCTTCTTCATACACGCGGCATGGCTGCATCAGGCTTGCGCCCATTGTGCAATATTCCCCACTGCTGCCTCCCGTAGGAGTCTGGACCGTGTCTCAGTTCCAGTGTGGCTGGTCATCCTCTCAGACCAGCTAGGGATCGTCGCCTAGGTGAGCCGTTACCCCACCTACTAGCTAATCCCATCTGGGCACATCCGATGGCAAGAGGCCCGAAGGTCCCCCTCTTTGGTCTTGCGACGTTATGCGGTATTAGCTACCGTTTCCAGTAGTTATCCCCCTCCATCAGGCAGTTTCCCAGACATTACTCACCCGTCCGCCACTCGTCAGCAAAGCAGCAAGCTGCTTCCTGTTACCGTTCGACTTGCATGTGTTAGGCCTGCCGCCAGCGTTCAATCTGAGCCATGATCAAACTCTTCAATTTAAAAGTTTGATGCTCAATGAATTAAACTTCGTAATGAATTACGTGTTCACTCGTTGAGACTTGGTATTCATTTAGTGTCCGAGGACATTAAGAATCCATGTCACTTTGAGTGCCCACACAGATTGTCTGATAAATTGTTAAAGAGCAGTTGCGACGCGCTTCAGCGCTCTGTCGCGAGGTGGCGTATATTACGCTTTCCTCTTTCAGAGTCAACCCTGATTTTCAGGATTTTTTCTCTTCAACCGACCGGGTTATCTGTGAAGTGATTCACATCCGCCGTGTCGATGGAGGCGCATTATAGGGAGTTCTCCGCAGGCCGCAACCGCTAAATGACAGAAAAATGACTGACTGCTGCATTCCACAGCAAAACCCCGCCTTATACCTTTTTACACACAGACTTATCCACAATCTATTGACGATCCCGGTGTGATCCAGCGATTTGAACACTATACTAGCGGCAAATATTTCTCTCGCGGGCCAACCTCATGACGACACAACGACTTCAACGTGACTGGCGTATCCCAACCGCCGGGCTCGCCGTGCTGGTGTTACTTATGGCAGGTTTTGCACTGCATACGCACTGGAATGCTTTTATTCAGTGGTGCCTCGCCACCCAGATCACCCTGCACCGATATCTGGTGATGTATCTGCTGCAACTTAATAATCATCAGTACAGCGGTGGGCTATGGTTGTTAACCGGTGCGTTTCTTTATGGTGTACTCCATGCCGTTGGACCTGGGCACGGCAAATTTATCGTCACCACGTATCTCACCACCAATAAAGAGAGCCAGCTCGCGGCGCGCGTCGTACCGTTTATCGGTAGCATGATGCAGGGCGTCAGCGCGATCGTCTTTGTCTTTATCCTGGCGGTTGGATTGAACCTCGCGTCAGGAGATATCAGCACCAGCCGTTGGTACGTCGAGAAAATCAGCGCCGTGCTGATTGCCGTCTTCGGTGCGTTTATCATTTATCAGGCGCTCAGCAGCCTGCGTCCGCGCAAAATGGCGATTAGCGCCATCAAGCCGCTTCACCAGCATAATGAACGCTGTGGCTGCGGCCGTCACGGCGTAGGGGTGGATCTGACTAAAAGCGACTGGAAAACCCGTCTGGGCGTGGTGCTGGCCATTGGCGCACGCCCGTGCAGCGGGGCAATTATGATCCTGATGTTCTCGAATGCGCTCGGTATTATTAGCTGGGGGATTGCTGCTGTGATGACAATGTCGCTGGGCACGGCGCTGTCGATTATGGGGCTGTCGCTGGCAGTACGTTACGCGCGTGAACGCACAGTAACCTGGTTTGGCGGCGGCACGTCCCTGAACTGGGTAATGCCGATGGTCAAAATTGCCGGAGGGGTTGTTCTGATACTGTTCGCGATGATCCTGTTCCTGACGGTGATCCCCGTCAGCGCCGGCGGCGACTATATTGCCGCAGGATGCTAATAAAAGAAAACCCGCCAGCGGCGGGTTTTTTTATCACTCGTTAATTCGCGGATGCTGATCGACAAGGCGAGAGCGTTTTGTCTGGAGCGCCTCAATCTCTGCGTCAATATCTTCAATCTTCTGCTCTACATTATCGTAGTGCTCACGCAGGATCTCTTTCGCTTCCTGAATATCAGACGCCGCAGGCGTTGCCCCTTTCAACGGACGATTCGCCGTCTCCTTCATGGTAATACCGGTAATCAGGCCGATCACCGCAATGACCATCAGATAGTAAGCAGGCATCATCAGGTTCTGCGTGCTCTCCACCAGTGAAGCAGCAAGCGTCGGCGTCAGGCCCGCAATCAGAACGGAGATATTAAAGGCTGCCGCCAGCGCACTGTAGCGAATATGCGTCGGGAACATTGCCGGCAGCGTAGAAGCCATCACCCCGATGAAGCAGTTGAGGATCACCGCCAGCATCAGCAGACCGGCGAAAATCAGCCCCAGCACATTGCTGTTAATCAGAATAAAGGCCGGGATTGCCAGTGCGAACAGGGCGACGCTGCCGAGAATAATGAATGGCTTACGGCCAAAGCGGTCGCTCAGCAGACCCATAATCGGCTGCACAAACAGCATACCCACCATGATGGCGATAATAATCAGCACACCGTGGTCTTCCGAGTAGTGCAGGTTATGCGACAGGTAGCTCGGCATGTAGGTCAACAGCATGTAATAGGTGACGTTGGTGGAAATCACCAGACCAATACAGGTCAGCAGGCTGCGCCAGTGTTTGGTCGCAATCTCCTTGAACGACACTTTCGGGCCATCCTGTAACCCTTCACGGTCACCCTGCTCCAGCTTTTCAACGTGCTGCTGGAACGCAGGCGTCTCTTCCAGGGCGTGACGCAGATAAAGCCCAATGATGCCCAGCGGCAGCGCCAGGAAGAACGGAATACGCCAGCCCCAGTCAAGGAAGTTCTCTTCACCCACTACGGTTGAGATCAGAACCACAACCCCCGCGCCCATGACAAAACCGGCAATCGAACCAAAGTCCAGCCAGCTGCCCATAAAGCCACGTTTACGGTCCGGAGAATATTCAGCGACAAAAATCGATGCGCCGGTATATTCGCCACCAACGGAGAAGCCCTGCGCCATCTTACAGATCAACAGCAGAATCGGCGCCCATATACCAATAGTTGCATACGACGGAATAAGGCCGATACAGAATGTACTTATCGACATGATGACAATGGTAATAGCCAGGATCTTCTGGCGACCATATTTATCACCCAGCATGCCGAAGAAAAGGCCACCGAGAGGACGAATCAGGAAGGGAACGGAGAACGTACCCAGCGCAGCAATCATCTGCAAGCTGGGATCGGCACCAGGGAAGAACACTTTACCAAGTGCATAGGCCACAAAGCCGTAAACACCAAAATCGAACCACTCCATCGCATTACCGAGCGAGGCCGCTGTAATCGCTTTGCGCAGTTTCGCGTCATCAATAATGGTGACATCGCGCAGCGTGATGGGTTTTACTTTTTTCCTTCTAAGCATAGCTTTCCTCGTAGACTCAGCCCCGTCCGTTTCACAGCGCATTTTGCAAGCTGTGAACCAGAGACCCGCTCCATGCGAATCTCCTTATTCAAGCGTAGCAGGTTTACTTACATTGACGTTTTACCTCAATACAACCGAACCTGTTGACGCCTGTCTGGGCAGTTAAAGACCTTTTTACCCTACCAGCGTTTATATATGTGATCAACTTCACACATATTTTTCCTGTTCGTAAGTTGCCTTCAGCTTTTGTCAATTCACGATAAATAAGGTCATTCTAAACCCCCTTATCAAACAGATCTTAACGCCCGTTATTATTCTTCCCCAAACAAAATGCAAGCACATTTCTTCACAGCAAATTTACACAAAATTCAATTATTAACAGTGGGCAATCCTGTTTACATTCAATATGTGACGAAGATAACTAAAACAGCGTTTTATTTTCGTTGAATCACAATTCCAAAGATCGCATGATAAATCCGAACACGATATCCCAGCAGCTTTCAAATGAAGGAATGCTGAACACCTGAATTTCGCTCTACAGCATAAATAACGAATCGATTGGTCCCAAAAAAGGCAATCGTTTGAATTTGTTGATCTATTTTTTGAGCTTTCCGCCAGCCATGCGGACGAGATGTGAGGGTTAATGATGAAGATTAAAGCAACAATAGAACGCATCCCGGGCGGGATGATGCTGGTCCCGCTGGTACTTGGCGCGATATTAAATACGCTAGCCCCGAATACCGGTGCTTATTTTGGCGGTTTTACAAAAGGTATGATTACCGGAACGGTACCGATTCTGGCAGTCTGGTTCTTTTGCATCGGCGCATCTATTAACTTGCGTGCAACAGGTACGGTATTACGTAAATCAGGGACGCTGGTCATTACTAAAATTGCGGTCGCCTGGGTTGTTGCCATGATCTGTGCGATGTTCATTCCGGAGAATGGAATTCAGACCGGCTTCTTCGCCGGATTATCTGTTCTGGCCATAGTCTCAGCAATGGATATGACCAACGGCGGTCTCTATGCAAGCCTGATGAATCAATATGGCACCAAAGAAGAATCGGGCGCGTTCGTGCTGATGTCCCTGGAGTCGGGTCCGCTGATGACGATGTTGATTCTGGGTTCTGCCGGCCTTGCCTCTTTTGAACCACACCATTTTGTCGGGGCGATCCTGCCGTTCCTGATTGGTTTTGCGCTGGGCAACCTCGATCACGATCTGCGTGATTTCTTCAGCAAAGCCACCCCGGTACTGATCCCGTTCTTCGGCTTCGCGTTGGGCAATACCATCAACCTGAACGTGATTCTGGAAACCGGCCTGCTGGGCATTGTGCTGGGTGTTGCCGTCATCGTCATCACGGGTATTCCACTGATTATTGCAGACCGCGTCATCGGGGGCGGCAACGGAACCGCGGGCGTGGCCGCCTCTTCGGCCGCAGGCGCTGCGGTAGCCAACCCGGTGATTATCGCCCAGATTAACCCGGCCTTTGAACCCGTGGCCGCTTCCGCCACGGCTCTGGTTGCCGCCAGCGTGATTGTGACGGCAATTCTGGTCCCTGTCATCACGGCACTGTATGCCAGACGCTTTGGGCATGTGCCTGAGTCCCAAACAGAACCTGAAGCGGTAGAAATGCACCACTAACCCTTTCGCCCCCTCCTTAAAAAGAGGGGGCAATCACGTACCAAATATCTCTTCCACCATGCCATCCACCAGCCGTTTTGCCGAACAGAGTCTCGGCATCCCCAGCGCGACCGTTTGCCAGCTCTGCGTCACTGACCAGCTCACCGGATGTTTATCCGCCTGACACCAGTCCCCCAGCCAGCCCAGCATATCTTTATAATCAATCAGACCGGGAGAAGCGGGCGTCGTCAGCCACTGATGGTAAAAATGCCGGGTGGTGGGAGAAGCATTAATTCCCTGTGCCAGATAGTTTGCGGCCATGCTGCGCAAATTATCTTTCAGCATGGCCGCCACATCGCTATTCGCCAGACGACAGGCATCGCCAAACGCCCCCCAGCGCAACTCTTCCAGCACGATAAAGCAGCGGCCAGCCAGCGACCAGCCGTCATACTGCCCGGCTCGCCAGCGGGTAAAAATTTGCTCGCTGTGCTCACCCGCCTGAACCGTCAGGCCGCGCTGCGCGAGCGCTTTCTCTTTATAGGCGGCACGCTGGTTGAAATGTGCGGAGAGCTCCTCGTACTGTTGCAACAATCCGGGCGGTTGAGGGAGGCGTGGATTCACCTGCTGGCGCAGGGCTACCAGCCTGTCGGACATACGGGTCAGCGCAAGGTGTCCGGGGTCGAGCATACCGGCCAGTTTCTCCGCCAGACCCAGCCGCAGCGCTGCATTTTCGTTGAGCATTCCCGCCATTGCCCACGGCCGCAGCCGGGTCTGCGTAATGATCTCCTGCGTCAAACGCTCACGAAATTGCAGTTGCTGTGGCCCCAGGAGGGAGTGACGTGCAGCATCCGCCCCCTGGACCAAATCGACCATAAATTTTGGATGAATACACTCCAGCGTCCGCCCGGGACCGTCCAGTAGCTGTGTTGTCATGGTTGCTCTGCCGCGAATAAGGTTTGAATATCATCGCGTAACAGTCGGGTATCTTCCTGAATCCACGCCGCAGTAGTCATACTTTGCTTCAACAACTGGCTAAGCGCCCGGGTTGAATGTTCATTCTGCTGCCGCACGGCAAGGCTATCACGCAAGCTTTCCTGTAACCCGGTCAGGCACAACGAAAACTCTGCAAAGAACGTTGCCATACCTGCCGTAACAGAGACATCGACCTGCGCGGCCAAAGCTTTACGTATTTGATCGCAAAACTGATCGATATGTTGCGTAAATTTGCCATGAAGCTGAACGATGTCGATGACATAGCGTGTGCGCGTCACGACATACTCTTCCCAGCCCCAGCCGGGATTATTGAGCCAGCGCGAGACGGTATTACGTACGCTGCCTGCCCCTGCTGGCTGACTGGCGGGAGGGGTGTCCTGCACAATGGCATCATTAAATAAGCCGCGCGTATTGAAATTAAGCTGGTTTGCCTGAAACGCCGGGAAGCTAATCCGCGCCCGAAATCCGGCATGACTGAGCTGCTCCTTAATTCGCGTCTCGATGGGTCGCATCGCCTCATTCAACGATCGGGCGAGCGTAGACTCCAGCTGATCGAAGCGTAACGCCAGCTCCCGGCCAATTCTGCTCTGCGCATTCAGCATAATCTGCTCGCATGACGATCGGATCTTGCTCAGGACAATCTGCGCCTGCCCTTCATCGTCAAGCACCAGCTGCTGGATCGCATCCGCGTCGTCTGCACGCAAACTGGATGGCTCGCGCCCTGCTAAATCAAGAATAGACGGGCGGCTAAAAATGTCGCCCAGCGCCTGGTGAAGTTCCCCTTTCTGGCGAAGCAGGAATGCATCCGTTGCGTTAAGCGCCTCTTCAACTTCATGCTGGACCTCATCGCTCACCACGCTCTGCCGCTGACGCAGCATCGTCATATCCTCTTCCAGGCGCGCAATATTCAGCTCCAGCTCATCAAAAGCGACCGTCAGTCCCTGATGGCGAAAATCCAGGTATTCTCTGGCATTTTGCGCATAGTTCAGCAGCTTATGCGATGCCGACCGCAAAGCGAACAGCGAGGCGTTGGCGTAAGCCGCGTAAATCAGTTTGCGGATGGGCTGTTCGAACAGCGAATCCTCCCACAGCAGATCCGCCGCATGGCGAATATGGTCAATATCGTCCAGGTCGGCCGTTCGCCAGCGGCGGCCCAGCGCGGCCTCGGCAAAATCCTGTACCCAACGCTGATCCTGATGATCGGGAAGGCGCCCATGAACGTTCATCTCATAGCGGGCGCGGTTTGCCAGATAGGCCCACATAGAAGAGACCGGATAAATTTGCCCCGGAGAAATATTTCCTTTCATCAGCGTGCCGGAAATCATCGCCCGCACCTGCTCTTCATCGTCGCTGTTACGATCTTTCTGATCGAATTTGTTGACCAGGGCGTAAAGCGGTACGGATTTCCCGGCAGCCGAAATTGCCTGACGAACCTCCGCATCAGAAATAGATTTAAGCTGTGTATAGTCCATCACCGCCAGCACGGCGGAGGCGCGCGCCAGCTGCTCGCTGAGCATTTTTTGCAGGTGCGGCTGACCGGCCTCGTTCGGCCCCGGCGTGTCGAGCAGCGTCAGTTGCCCCAGGTGCGCATCCAGACCGGCGAGATGCACAAACTCCACCTCAATCACCGGAATATGTTCTATCGCGGCATACTCAGAGAACGGAAACTCCACGCCCAGCGCCTGAGACAGCCGCACCAGATCGTTCAGGCTTTTCAGACAATGAAAGATGGGCTCCGCGCCCAGGTGATGTTTTTCAAACGCCTCACCTCTTTCTATGCGCTCCAGCAGCGTATTCATGTCCTTGTCGATTTCCAGACGCCGCGCCAGCTTGCCGCGATCTTTATCACACAGTTTTTTCTGCAACTGGGTAATCAGGGTATCGATGGGCGAAACGTGCAAAAAATGCAGCACCGGCTCCTTCTGGCCCGGCGTATGGCGGATCAGCGTGGGAAGTGCCGTCATCGGACGATTGCGGTTCGGCAGCACTTCCGTGCCCACAATCGCATTAATGGTGGTCGATTTTCCCGCTTTCATGGTACCCACAATCGCCAGCACCATTTCGAGGCGGGTTATTTTGCGTAATTCGTTATTCAGCATCGCCTGCTGAGCGTCGACACCCCGTGCGCTAAAATGTAACGGCAAAACGTTGTTATTAACGCCGCTCATCGCAGCGGCTGTGCTATCCAGCTTTGCAATCGGCATAGATTTTAATGAATCAAGATTGTTCAGAGCGAGCTGTAACAATCGTTCAGCTTCCTGGCTTAATTCAAATATGGTCTGTGTGTGCATGATAAAAGCCTTCCCTTAACGCAAATTTATTACTTTTATTAAGCCACGATGTTTTAATTATACTTTTCAGGCTTATATGATCACGTATGGAAAACATGTTCATTTAATACAACTAACTGAAGATAATGAGAATTTAAAAACCACCCTCGTAATACGTGTAAAACATCCCCTGGCCAGAAAGCCAAAAGTGAATAGACAAAACGCATTTTCAGGAAACATCAGGATATATCATCGTTATTTACCCACCAAAAAAGAGAGGTATTCCCTGGCGCCAAAAGATGTATGGCGTCAGAAAAGGATAGATAAATAACGGCTTGTTCCTTCACCTTATCCGAAATGGCACAACGTAGCAATTTGCTGTAATAAAATATTCGATACATTTAGCATGATTACGATCTCTGCCGTTCAGGGCTTAAGCTTCCCTTAATTCACTGACAGTTCGTGTCATCGCTTGCGCATTTATGCGCTATTTTTATAAAACAATATCACCGACAAAAGTGGGGATTTGCGTTATACTCGCTGCCTTTTTCGGCACACTGCCGTCATTTAGCTGGCGTTTTCCAGCGTGTTAACACTTTTGAGGATACCAACATGCAACTTCCACACTGCCCGAAATGCAATTCTGAATACACCTATGAAGACAATGGCATGTTCGTTTGCCCGGAATGCGCCCATGAATGGAACGATGCGGAGCCTGCGCAGGACAGCGATGCGCTGATCGTGAAAGACGCGAACGGCAACCTGCTGGCAGACGGCGACAGCGTTACCGTTGTGAAAGATCTGAAGGTAAAAGGCAGTTCCTCCATGCTGAAGATCGGCACTAAAGTCAAAAATATCCGTCTGGTTGAAGGCGATCATAATATCGACTGCAAAATTGACGGCTTCGGTCCGATGAAACTGAAATCTGAGTTCGTGAAAAAGAACTGATTGTCCCGCCCGGTGACGCTTCGCTTACCGGGCGTTCGGGAACTACACTTAACGGGCTTTTCTTACGTGAGGTAAAGATTATGCCGTTAAGTCCCTACATCTCTTTCGCCGGCAACTGTGCGGAGGCGACCGCCTTCTATCAGCAGGCCGTCGGCGCAGAGCTCCTCTACAAAATCACCTTCGGCGAAATGCCCAAAGACGAAAACAGTGAAGAAGGCTGTCCGTCAGGCATGAACTTCCCGGATACCGCCATCGCCCACTCTAACGTCCGCATTGCCGGCAGCGATATCATGATGAGCGATGGTCTGCCACCCGGCAGCAGCGCGCAGTACGCCGGATTTACGCTGGTGCTCGACACGCAGGACGTGGATGAAGGCAAACGCTGGTTCGACAACCTCTCTGATGGCGGCAATGTCGAAATGGCCTGGCAGGAGACTTTCTGGGCGCACGGATTCGGGAAAGTCACCGACAAATACGGCGTGCCGTGGATGATTAACGTCGTTAAGCAGCAGCACTAATTTTCGGGCGGTGGGCAGTCTGCCTCCGCCTGTCATCAAACTCCCCTCAACTCTTCAAATTCCCGCAACCGAGACTTAACCCAAATGTCATATTGATGCGCCAGCATGAGGCCACATTTATCGTGAGGCCCGGCACATGCAAACTGTCATTCGCGTCGAGAAACTGAGCAAAACCTTCCATCACAACAAGGCGCTGCATGCCGTTGATCTGACCGTCCAGCAGGGCGAAATGGTGGCGCTGTTGGGACCGTCTGGTTCAGGTAAATCCACCCTTCTTCGTCACTTGAGCGGCCTGATTACCTGTGACAAAACGCCGGAAAGCCGCGTCGAACTGCTGGGGAACACCGTGCAACATGCGGGGCGTCTGGCGAGCGATATTCGCAAAAGCCGCGCTCAGACGGGCTATATCTTTCAGCAGTTCAACCTGGTGAACCGCCTGACCGTGCTCGAGAACGTGCTGATTGGCGCGCTCGGCAGCACCCCGTTCTGGCGCACCTGCCTGCGCTGGTTCTCCCCATCCCAGAAGCAAGAAGCCTTACAGGCGCTGACCCGCGTCGGCATGGCGCATTTCGCCCACCAGCGCGTCTCCACGCTCTCCGGCGGACAGCAGCAGCGCGTCGCCATCGCCCGCGCCCTGATGCAGAAAGCCAAAATCATTCTGGCCGATGAACCTATCGCCTCGCTGGACCCGGAATCGGCCCGCATCGTGATGGAAACCCTGCGCGACATCAATCAGAACGACGGTATCACCGTGGTGGTGACGCTGCACCAGGTGGATTACGCCCTGCGCTACTGCGAGCGCATCGTCGCCCTGCGTCAGGGCAATGTGTTCTTCGATGGCGCAAGCCACCAGTTTGATAACGAACGTTTCGATCATCTCTACCGCAGCGTAAACCGCGTCGAAGAGCGCGCGCAGGCTGCTTAACGTCCCCATAACGAGGAATGGACATGAACTACAAAGCCGTTGCCGCGCTGGCCTTCACCAGCATGTTCAGCATCAGCACCCTGCTAAGCCCTGCTTACGCTGAGGAACAGGAAAAAGCGCTGAACTTTGGCATCATTTCAACGGAATCACAGCAAAACCTGAAGCCGCAGTGGGAACCGTTCCTGAAAGATATGGAAACCAAACTGGGGATCAAAGTAAACGCCTTCTTCGCCCCGGACTACGCGGGCATCATTCAGGGAATGCGCTTCAACAAAGTCGACATCGCCTGGTATGGCAACCTCTCTGCTATGGAAGCGGTAGATCGCGCGAACGGCCAGGTTTTCGCCCAGACCGTTGCGGCAGACGGCTCCCCGGGCTACTGGAGCGTGCTGATCGTGAACAAAGACAGCCCGATCAACAACCTCAACGACATGCTCGCCAAACGCAAAGAGCTGACGTTTGGTAACGGCGACCCGAACTCCACTTCCGGCTTCCTCGTCCCTGGCTACTACGTCTTCGCGAAAAACAACGTCTCCGCCAGCGACTTTAAGCGCACGGTCAACGCCAGCCACGAAACCAACGCCCTGGCCGTGGCGAATAAGCAGGTTGACGTCGCCACCAACAACACTGAAAACCTCGACAAGCTGAAGACCTCCGCGCCGGACAAGCTGAAGGAAATCAAGGTTATCTGGAAATCACCGCTGATCCCGGGCGACCCGATCGTGTGGCGCAAAAACCTCTCTGAGAACACCAAGGACAAGGTCTACGACTTCTTTATGAACTACGGCAAAACGCCGGAAGAGAAAGCGGTTCTGGCACGTCTGGGCTGGGCGCCGTTCCGCGCGTCCAGCGATTTGCAACTGGTGCCGATTCGCCAGCTGGCGCTGTTCAAGCAGATGCAGGGCGTGAAGGACAACAAAGGTCTGAAGGAAGAAGAGAAGACCAGCAAAGTGTCGGAAATTCAGGCGCAGCTGGACGATCTCGACCGCCTGACCGCCGCGCTCGGCGCCATGACCAGCGTGAATAAAGCGGTGCAGTAACTTACGTCCCCTCTCCCTTGAGGGAGAGGGTTAGGGTGAGGGGGAAATGAGCACGCTGATGCCCTCACCCCGGCCCTCTCCCACAGGGAGAGGGAGAACAGATCGTAGGCCGGATAAGCGTAGCGCCATCCGGCACACAAAGAGCCACGGAGTAAAACATGCAAACCATCACCCTCCCGCCGCCAAAGCGCAGCTGGTTCTCGCTCATAAGCTGGGCCGTTCTGCTGGCGGTGCTCGTTATCTCCTGGAAGGGCGCGGAGATGGATCCGCTGCTGCTCTTCAGGGACTCCGGCAACATGGCGACCTTCGCCGCCGACTTCTTCCCGCCGGACTTCAGCCAGTGGCAGGACTACCTCGGTGAAATGGCGATCACCCTGCAAATTGCCGTCTGGGGCACCGCCCTCGCCGTGATCCTCTCCATTCCGTTTGGCCTGATGAGCGCCGAAAACATCGTGCCGTGGTGGGTTTACCAGCCGATGCGTCGCCTGATGGACGCCTGTCGCGCCATCAACGAAATGGTCTTTGCGATGCTGTTCGTGGTCGCCGTCGGCCTGGGTCCGTTCGCGGGCGTGATGGCGCTGTTCATCCACACCACCGGCGTGCTCTCCAAGCTGCTCTCCGAAGCGGTTGAAGCCATCGAGCCCGGCCCGGTGGAAGGCATCCGCGCAACCGGAGCGAACAAAATCGAAGAGATCCTGTACGGCGTCCTGCCGCAGGTGATGCCGCTGCTCATCTCCTACTCCCTGTACCGCTTCGAGTCCAACGTTCGCTCCGCCACCGTGGTCGGCATGGTGGGCGCAGGCGGCATTGGCGTCACCCTGTGGGAAGCCATTCGTGGTTTCCAGTTCCAGCAAACCTGCGCCCTGATGGTGCTCATCATCGTCACCGTCAGCCTGCTGGATTTCCTCTCTCAACGTTTGCGTAAGCACTTCATCTGAGAAGCGAGGCTTTGATTTGTATGCACTTATCCAGACATCCGACCAGTTACCCCACCCGCTGGCAAGAGATTGCGGCAAAGCTCGAAGTGGAGCTGCGCACGCACTACCGCTGCGGAGACTACCTGCCCGCCGAGCAGCAGCTTGCCGACCGCTACGAAGTGAATCGCCACACCCTGCGTCGCGCCATCGATCAACTGGTGGAGCGCGGATGGGTCCAGCGCCGTCAGGGCGTCGGCGTACTGGTGCTGATGCGTCCGTTCGACTACCCGCTCAATGCCCAGGCGCGTTTTAGCCAGAACCTGCTCGATCAGGGCAGCCACCCCACCAGCGAAAAGCTGCTGTCAGTTCTGCGCCCCGCCTCCCGCCACGTGGCGGACGCGCTGGGGATTCAGGAGGGCGACAACGTCGTTCACCTGCGCACGTTGCGCCGGGTGAACGGCGTGGCGGTCTGTCAGATCGACCACTACTTCGCGGACCTCACCCTCTGGCCCGTGCTGCAACATTTCGCCAGCGGTTCCCTGCATGATTTTCTTCAGGACGCGACGGGTATCGCGCTCAAACGCACCCAGACGCGCATCAGCGCCCGCCGCGCGCAGGCGAAAGAGAGCAAGGTGCTGGAGATCCCCAACATGGCCCCGCTGCTCTGCGTGCGCACCCTCAACCACCGTGACGGCGACGTCAACGCAACGGAATACTCCGTCAGCCTGACCCGCGCCGACATGATTGAATTTACCATGGAGCACTGAATGCACTTCGACACCTCCACTCGTCAGCGCTGGATGCGCGTGCTGGCCCACAGCCAGCCTGATGCGCTGGCTGCCCGCATGAGCGCGCTCGGCCTGACGCCGGACTACGACACGATCCGCGCGCCGGAGATCGGCCTGGTGCAGATCCAGGCACGCATGGGCGGCACCGGCGAGCGCTTCTTCGCCGGCGATGCCACCCTCACCCGCGCGGTGATCCGCCTGAAAAGCGGCACGCTGGGCTACGGCTACGTACTTGGGCGCGACAAAACGCACGCCGAGCGCTGCGCAGCGATCGACGCGCTTTTACAGGAACAGCCGCATTTTCAGACGTTAATGGAAACCCTTATTGCCCCGCTGGAAGCCGACCGCGCCGCACGCCTTGCCGCGCGTCAGGCCGAAGTGAATACCAGCCGGGTCGACTTCTTTACGCTCGTTCGCGGAGACAACGCATGACGCTTCAACCTGCTTTTACCCTGGCCGTCCAGGATGCCCAACAGAGTTTCCGTCGCCTGCTGAAAGCCATGAGCGAGCCGGGCGTCATTGTCTCGCTGCACCAGCTCTCCCAGGGCTGGCTGCCGCTGAACCTCGCCTCGACCAGCGTGCTGCTGACGCTGGCGGACAACGACACCCCGGTATGGCTGTCAGGCGCATTGCTGAACGATATCGCCAGCCAGAACCTGCGCTTTCACACCAACGCGCCGCTGGTCGAGCAGCCCCAGCAGGCGGTCTTCGCCGTGGCCGACGAGCAAATCAGCCACGAACAGCTTAACGCCCTGAGCGAAGGCAGCGCCGTCGCACCAGAAACCAGCGCTACGCTGATTTTGCAGGTCTCCAGCCTGAGCGGTGGCCGCATGCTGCGCCTGACGGGTGCAGGGATCGCCGACGAGCGGATGGTCGCCCCCCAGCTGCCGGAGTGCATCATTCATGAGCTGACCGAGCGCCCGCATCCGTTCCCGCTCGGTATCGACCTGATCCTGACCTGCGGCGAGCGCCTGCTGGCGATCCCGAGAACCACTCACGTGGAGGTGTGCTGATGTACGTTGCCGTCAAAGGGGGCGAGAAGGCGATCGCCGCCGCCCATGCCTTGCAGGCGCACAGACGCCGGGGGGATGACGCCCTTCCCGAGCTGAGCGTCGCCCAGATTGAACAGCAGTTAAACCTGGCCGTCGACCGCGTGATGACCGAAGGCGGCATCGCGGACCGCGAACTGGCGGCGCTGGCGCTGAAACAGGCCAGCGGCGATAACGTGGAAGCCATCTTCCTGCTGCGCGCTTACCGCACTACGCTTGCGAAGCTGGCGGTTAGCGAGCCGGTGAATACGGCGGAAATGCGATTAGAGCGCCGTATTTCTGCGGTGTACAAAGATATTCCTGGCGGCCAGCTGCTTGGTCCGACCTACGACTACACCCATCGCCTGCTGGACTTCACTCTGCTGGCGAACGGTGAAACACCGCAGCTCAGCGTCTCTGACGCTGAACAAGACGCCTCCCCTCACGTCTTTAGCCTGCTGGCAAACCAGGGGCTGGCGAAGGCGGAAGAGGACACCGGCAGCACACCGGATGACATCACCCGCACGCCGCCGGTCTATCCCTGTTCGCGCTCGTCCCGCCTGCAACAGCTGATGCGCGGCGATGAAGGGTATCTGCTGGCGCTGGCCTACTCCACGCAGCGCGGCTATGGGCGCAACCACCCCTTCGCGGCAGAGATCCGCAGCGGTTATATCGACATTGAAATCGTGCCGGAAGAGCTGGGTTTTGCGGTGAACATCGGCGAAATGCTGATGACCGAGTGCGAAATGGTCAACGGTTTTGTCGCGCCAGAGAATGAAGATCCGCACTTTACCCGCGGCTACGGGCTGGTGTATGGCCTGAGCGAGCGCAAGGCGATGGCGATGGCGCTGGTTGACCGTGCACTCCAGGCGCCGGACTACGGCGAGCATATTGCAGGCCCGGCACAGGACGAAGAGTTCGTGCTGGCCCACGCGGATAACGTTGAGGCCGCCGGCTTTGTCTCGCACCTCAAGCTGCCGCACTACGTCGATTTCCAGGCCGAACTGGAACTGCTGAAACGCCTGCAACGGGAGCGCGCCAATGGCTAACTTAAGCGGCTACAACTTTGCCTATCTGGACGAACAAACTAAACGCATGATCCGCCGCGCCATCCTGAAGGCAGTGGCGATCCCCGGCTACCAGGTGCCGTTCGGCGGCCGCGAAATGCCAATGCCCTACGGCTGGGGCACCGGCGGTATACAGATCACCGCCAGCGTGATTGGCGAAGCGGACGTGCTGAAGGTCATCGACCAGGGGGCAGACGACACCACCAACGCCGTGTCGATCCGCAACTTCTTTAAGCGCGTAACAGGCGTCAACACCACCGAAAAAACCGAAGACGCGACGCTGATCCAGACCCGTCACCGCATTCCGGAGACCCCGCTGACTGAAGATCAGATTTTGATTTTCCAGGTGCCGATCCCGGAGCCGCTGCGCTTTATCGAGCCGCGGGAAACCGAAACCCGCACCATGCACGCTCTGGAAGAGTACGGGATCATGCAGGTCAAACTGTATGAGGACATCGCCCGCTTCGGCCATATCGCCACCACCTACGCCTACCCGGTGAAGGTGAACGGCCGCTACGTGATGGACCCGTCGCCGATCCCGAAATTCGATAACCCGAAGATGGACATGATGCCCGCCCTGCAACTTTTTGGCGCCGGACGGGAAAAACGCATCTACGCCGTACCGCCGTACACCCGTGTGGAGAGTCTGGATTTTGACGATCACCCGTTTACGGTGCAGGAGTGGGACGAGCCGTGCGCCATCTGCGGTTCGAAGCATAGCTATCTGGATGAAGTGGTGCTGGACGACACGGGCAAACGGATGTTTGTCTGCTCCGACACCGATTACTGCCGCCAACAGAGCGAGGCGAACAGCCAATGAAACCGCTGCTTTCGGTTAATAACCTGACTCACCTTTATGCGCCGGGCAAAGGCTTTAGCGACGTGTCGTTTGAGCTGTGGCCGGGCGAAGTGCTGGGCATTGTCGGCGAGTCCGGCTCCGGTAAAACCACCCTGCTGAAGTCCATCTCCGCGCGCCTGACGCCGCAGAATGGCGACATTTTGTATGAGGGCGTGTCGCTGTATGGCATGAGTGAAGCCGATCGCCGCCGCCTGCTGCGCACCGAGTGGGGCGTGGTGCACCAGCACCCGATGGATGGCCTGCGCCGCCAGGTGTCGGCGGGGGGCAACATCGGCGAACGGCTGATGGCCACCGGCGCGCGCCACTACGGCAACATCCGCGCCACGGCGCAGCACTGGCTGGAAGAGGTTGAAATTCCCGCCTCGCGCATCGACGACCTGCCGACCACCTTCTCCGGCGGCATGCAGCAGCGTTTACAGATTGCCCGCAATCTCGTCACCCATCCGAAGCTGGTGTTTATGGATGAACCGACCGGCGGGCTGGACGTCTCCGTGCAGGCTCGCCTGCTCGACCTGCTGCGCGGCCTGGTGGTGGAGCTAAACCTGGCGGTGGTGATTGTCACCCATGATTTAGGCGTCGCGCGCCTGCTGGCGGACCGCTTGCTGGTGATGAAGCAGGGTCAGGTGGTGGAAAGTGGGTTAACCGACCGCGTGCTCGACGATCCCCATCATCCGTATACCCAACTGCTGGTGTCGTCCGTATTGCAGAACTGAGGGCGCGGTTGCCGGGTGGCGCTGCGCTTACCCGGCCTACGAACACCGCACCTTGTAGGCCGGGTAAGGCGAAGCCGCCACCCGGCAAAACGAACACCGCACCCGTAGGCCGGGTAAGGCGAAGCCGCCACCCGGCAAAACGAACACCGCACCCGTAGGCCGGGTAAGGCGAAGCCGCCACCCGGCAAAACGAACACCGCACCCGTAGGCCGGGTAAGGCGAAGCCGCCACCCGGCAAAACGAACACCGCACCCGTAGGCCGGGTAAGGCGAAGCCGCCACCCGGCAAAACGAATCGCGAGGCCAACATGATCCACGTACAAAACGTAAGTAAAACCTTTGTGCTCCACCAGCAAAACGGCGTCCGCCTGCCGGTACTGCAAAATGCCTCGTTAGAGGTCAGCAACGGCGAATGCGTGGTGCTGCATGGCCATTCCGGCAGCGGAAAATCCACCCTGCTGCGCTCCCTGTATGCCAACTACCTGCCGGACGAAGGCCATATTCATATTCGCCATAACAATGAATGGGTCGATCTGGTTCAGGCTCCCGCGCGCAAAGTGCTGGAAGTGCGCCGCTCGACGATCGGCTGGGTCAGCCAGTTCCTGCGAGTGATCCCGCGGATCTCCGCCCTGGACGTGGTCATGCAACCCCTGCTGGATCTCGGCGTGCCGCGCGAAACCTGCGCCGCTAAAGCCGCCAGCCTGCTGACGCGCCTCAACGTACCGGAGCGTCTGTGGCACCTCGCCCCGTCGACCTTTTCCGGCGGCGAGCAGCAGCGCGTCAACATCGCCCGCGGCTTTATCGTCGATTACCCGATTTTACTCCTGGATGAACCCACCGCCTCGCTCGACAGTAAGAACAGCGCAGCGGTGATGGAACTGATCGAACAGGCCAAAGCGCGCGGCGCGGCGATCGTCGGGATCTTCCACGACGACGCCGTACGCCAACGCGTGGCGGACAGACTGCACCCGATGGGGACAAACGTATGATTATCAATAATGTCAGGCTGGTGCTGGAAAATGAGGTCGTGAACGGCTCGGTTGAGGTGCGGGACGGTGTCATCCGCGCCTTTGCCGAAACCCGGAGCCACACTCCTGAAGCGATGGACGGCGAAGGCGGCTGGCTGCTGCCGGGGCTGATTGAGCTGCATACCGATAATCTCGATAAATTCTTCACCCCGCGCCCAAAGGTGGACTGGCCTGCTCATTCAGCGATGAGCAGCCACGACGCGCTGATGGTAGCCAGCGGCATCACCACCGTGCTGGACGCGGTGGCGATTGGCGACGTGCGCGACGGCGGCGATCGCCTGGAGAACCTGGAGAAGATGATCAACGCCGTGGAGGAGACGCAAAAGCGCGGCCTCAACCGCGCCGAGCACCGCCTGCACCTGCGTTGCGAGTTGCCGCACCACACCACCCTGCCGCTGTTTGAGAAGCTGGTGGGCCGCGAGCCGGTCTCGCTGGTTTCCCTGATGGATCACTCGCCGGGGCAGCGCCAGTTCGCCAACATTGAAAAGTATCGCGAATACTATCAGGGCAAATATTCGCTCAACGACGCGGAGATGGCGCGCTACGAAGAAGAGCAGCTGGCGCTGGCGGCCCAGTGGTCGCAGCCGAATCGCCTCTCCATTGCCGCGATGTGCCGGGACCGTAATATTGCCCTGGCCAGCCATGACGACGCCACGCACGATCACGTGCGCGAATCCCACCAGCTTGGCAGCGTGATAGCTGAATTTCCCACCACGTTTGAAGCGGCAGAGGCGTCGCGCCAGCACGGCATGAACGTTCTGATGGGCGCGCCAAATATCGTGCGCGGCGGATCGCATTCCGGCAACGTGGCGGCAAGTAAGCTCGCCTCGCTCGGCCTGCTGGATATCCTCTCCTCTGACTATTACCCCGCCAGCCTGCTGGACGCGGCCTTCCGCGTCGCGGACGACGAGAACAACAGCTTCACGCTGCCACAGGCGATTCGCCTGGTGACGAAAAACCCGGCCAGCGCGCTTAATCTTCACGATCGCGGTGAAATTGCCGAGGGGAAACGGGCCGATCTGGTGCTCGCCCACCGTAAGGGCGAGCACATTCATATCGACCACGTCTGGCGTCAGGGAAAGAGGGTGTTCTGATGGGAAGACTCATCTGGTTAATGGGCCCGTCCGGCTCCGGGAAGGACAGCCTGCTGTCGGCGTTACGGCAGCGGGAACATTCACAGCTGCTGGTCGCGCACCGCTATATCACGCGCGATGCCAACGCCGGAAGCGAGAACCATATCGCCCTGAGCGAGCAGGAGTTTTTTACCCGTGCTGGACAAAACCTGCTGGCGCTGAGCTGGCATGCCAACGGTTACTACTATGGCGTCGGTATTGAGATTGACCTCTGGCTGCATGCGGGGTTCGACGTACTGGTTAACGGCTCGCGGGCGCATCTCCCGCAGGCTCGCGCCCGGTACGAAGCGGCGCTGCTCCCGGTCTGTTTGCAGGTTTCCCCGGACGTTCTGCGTAGCCGGCTGCAAAAGCGGGGGCGCGAAAACGCGCGCGAGATCGACCAGCGGCTGGAACGGGCGGCGCGCTACACCCCGTCGGGTTGCCATCTCCTCAATAACGACGGAAGTTTGCTACAGTCAGTCGAGACCTTGCTATCGCTTATTCGCCAGAAGGAGAAACAGCATGCCTGACTGCCAGCTTCGCCCCGCCACCGCCGACGATGCGCCGATCGTTTACGCGCTGATCTGCGAACTTAAGCAGGCCGAGTTCGATCATCAGGCGTTTCACGCCGGGTATCTGACCAACTTGCAGGATCACAATATGCGTTACCAGCTGGCCGAGCTGGACGGGCAGATCATCGGTATGATCGGCCTGCATATGCAGTTTCACCTGCATCACGCCCGCTGGATCGGCGAGATCCAGGAGCTGGTGGTGATGCCGCAGGCGCGCGGATTAAAAGTGGGCAGCCAGCTGCTGGCCTGGGCAGAGGACGTCGCGCGACAGGCAGGCGCCGAGCTGACCGAGCTTTCCACCAGCGTGAAGCGCGTGGACGCGCACCGTTTTTATGTTCGTGAAGGATATACGCAAAGCCATTTCCGCTTCACCAAACCGCTGTAGAGGTGCGTTATGAGTCTGACGATCACGCTGACAGGAACCGGAGGGGCGCAGCTGGTGCCGGTGTTTGGCTGCGACTGCGCGGCGTGCCGACGGGCGCGTTTACAGGAAAATTATCGCCGTCGCCCCTGTAGCGCGGCGGTGAAATTCAACGATTCGGTCACCTTGCTGGACGCGGGTATTCCACACCTGATGGACGACTGGCCCGCGGGGAGTTTCAGGCAGATTTTGCTTACCCATTATCATATGGATCACGTTCAGGGGCTTTTTCCTCTGCGCTGGGGCGTGGGAGCGACCATTCCGGTTTACGGTCCGCCGGACGACGCAGGCTGTGACGACCTGTTCAGGCATCCGGGCCTTCTCGATTTCAGCCACACGGTGGAGCCGTTTGTGATGTTTGAACTTCAGGGCTTGCGGGTCACGCCGCTGCCGCTCAACCATTCAAAACTCACGTTTGGCTATCTGCTGGAGTCCGCCCACAGCCGCGTGGCGTGGCTTTCTGATACCGCCGGGCTACCGGATAAAACGGTGACGTTTCTGCTAAACAATCAGCCGCAGGCGATGATTATCGACTGTAGCCATGAACCGCGCCCGGAGACGCCGCGCAACCATTGTGATTTGAATACGGTGATTGCGCTGAACGAGGTGATTGGCTGTCCGCAGGTGATCCTGACGCATATCAGCCATCAGTTTGACGTGTGGATGATGGATAACCCGCTGCCGTCCGGCATTGAAGCGGGGTATGACGGGATGATGCTGGTACTGGATTAGGTTTTGCCGGGTGGCGGCTGCGCCTTACCCGGCCTACGCGTTGCAATACCGGGGTTACCACCGATCGTAATCATCCTCCAACCGGCGCTCATCCTCTTCTAACCGACGCCGATCGTCATCCAGCTGCCGCTGACGCTCGTCTAAACGCTGGCGTCGATCTTCTAACTGTCGACGACGATCGTCGTACTGGCGGCTGTCGGTTTGACGGCTGCGATCGTAACGATCGTCGTCATCATCATTACGGCTGCTGCCGGGGTTATAGGCGTCGTTGATCGCCTGCTGAATATTGCCAATGGCATCATCAATCACATCGGCATGCGCCAGTTGGCTGGTTAAAGTCAGCAGACCCAATAACAGAGCGGTAGAGTAACGTTTCATAAGGCCAGACTCGCAGGTGAACTGGCCTTACGGTAATGAATGGCAGGGAACCGGGGTAGCGGAGGAATCTCAATTCCTGGCCTGTTCAATCGCCCCTATCGCATCGACTCGCGCCTGATGTCGTCCCCCTTCAAACGGTGCATTTAGCCAGGCATCGACGATCATTTTTGCCAGCTCCAGTCCGACCACGCGCGAACCAAATGCCAGCACATTCGTGTTGTTATGCTGCCTTGAAAGCTGAGCTGAATAAGGTTCGCTACAGACCACTGCGCGGATGCCCGGGAACTTATTGGCCGTAATGGAGATCCCTACCCCCGTTCCGCAGATCAGGATGCCGCCATCCACCTCCTTATCGATAATAGCCTGTGCAACCGCGCTGGCATAATACGGGTAGTCAGTACGCTCCGGGGAACAGGTGCCTTTATCCACCACGTCGATGCCACGCGCGCGCAGATGGGCCAGAATATCCTCTTTCAGCATAAAACCTACGTGATCGCAGCCAAATGCAATCTTTTTCATAATAAACCTCATCGTGGGTTAACTTTACGAACTCGATGGAGTTGTGATTTAAGACCGGTCAGTTGTGCAATAAAACCTCAAAACCATCGAGTTCTGCGCGTGTTCTACACCCCTGACTTTGACATTTCAACTCTCTCATGACGGTATATTTCTTACGGCATGCATTAAAATCCGTTAACGTGTCATAATTATATTATTGATTTTTAAGGTCATCCTAAAGCAACCGCCCATCAAAACTTCACAGACAATAAAACTTTATGAATTTTCAAACATTGTGAAGTTGCCAGCATATTTTCATGCCAGAGTGTGGTGATATAGTGTCGTCTTCATTTTTAAGGACAAAAGAGAGCGATGAGTCAGTCAGAATTTAAAAAAGAGCTGCCTAACGGCATTGGCCTTGCACCGTACCTGCGCATGAAGCAGGAAGGCATGACCGACAACGAAAGCCGTATCGTCGACTGGCTGCTCCAGCCGGGTAACCTGAGCGGCGCGCCTGCGATTAAAGACGTTGCCGAAACGCTGATGGTGTCGGAAGCGATGATCGTGAAAGTGGCCAAACTGCTCGGCTTTAGCGGTTTCCGTAACCTGCGTGCGGCGCTGGTCGACTACTTCTCGCAATCCGAACAAGTATTACCTGCGGAACTCGCTTTTGATGAAGCACCACAGGATGTGGTTAACAAAGTGTTCAATATTACGCTGCGCACCATTATGGAAGGCCAGTCGATAGTGAACGTGGATGAAATTCACCGCGCGGCACGTTTCTTCGCCCAGGCCAACCAGCGCGATCTGTACGGTGTGGGTGGTTCTAACGCTATTTGCGCCGACATCCAGCATAAGTTTCTACGCATCGGCGTGCGCTGCCAGTCGTATCAGGACGCGCACATTATGATGATGTCGGCATCGCTGCTGAAGGAAGGGGATGTGGTACTGGTGGTCTCCCATTCCGGCCGCACCAGTGATGTGAAAGCAGCAGTTGAGTTAGCAAAAAAGAACGGCGCCAAAATTATCTGTATTACTCATAGCTACCATTCACCGATTGCTAAACTTGCTGATTATATTATTTGTTCGCCAGCACCAGAGACCCCGTTATTAGGGCGCAACGCCTCCGCGCGTATATTACAGCTTACATTATTAGATGCGTTATTTGTTTCCGTTGCACAACAAAACATCGAACAGGCCACACTTAATATGCAAAAAACCGGCGCTATTGTGGATTTCTTCTCTCCTGGCGCACTGAAGTAAATTAAAAGGTTAATCCTGCTCAGGCGGGATTAACAACAACATACCCTACATTGAGAACACTGCTATGAATAAATATCTGAAATATTTCAGCGGCGCCGCTATGGGCTTAATGTTATCCACCAGCGCGTTTGCTGCTGCGGAATATGCGGTGGTATTAAAAACGCTCTCCAATCCATTCTGGGTGGATATGAAGAAAGGGATTGAAGATGAAGCCAAAACCCTGGGAGTAAGCGTTGATATTTTTGCCTCGCCGTCAGAAGGGGATTTTCAGTCCCAGCTACAGCTGTTCGAAGATCTGAGTAATAAAAAATACAAGGGTATCGCTTTTGCCCCACTCTCCTCCGTGAATCTGGTCATGCCCGTCGCGCGCGCCTGGCAGAAAGGTCTCTATCTGGTGAATCTCGATGAAAAAATCGATATGGATAACCTGAAAAAAGCAGGTGGCAATGTAGAGGGGTTTGTCACAACGGACAACGTGGCCGTCGGCGCAAAAGGGGCCGATTTTATTATCAATAAACTTGGTGCGGAGGGGGGCGAAGTCGCAATCATTGAGGGTAAAGCTGGTAACGCATCGGGCGAGGCGCGCCGCAATGGCGCAACAGAAGCCTTCAAAAAAGCAAACCAAATTAAGCTGGTTGCCAGCCAGCCCGCTGACTGGGATCGCATTAAAGCTCTGGATGTGGCAACCAACGTGCTGCAACGAAACCCGAATCTGAAAGCCTTCTACTGCGCGAACGATACCATGGCAATGGGCGTGGCACAGGCGGTGGCAAACGCCGGTAAAATCGGCAAAGTGCTGGTGGTCGGCACCGATGGTATCCCAGAGGCGCGTAAGATGGTCGAAGCCGGTCAGATGACGGCAACCGTCGCACAAAACCCGGCGGACATCGGGGCGACCGGCCTGAAATTAATGGTGGATGCCGCGAAAACCGGGAAAGTCATCCCGCTGGAAAAAACGCCTGAATTCAAGTTGGTGGATTCGATTCTGGTGACAAAATAACGCAGAACTGTGCGGCTTGATGCCCTCACTCCGGCCCTCTCCCACAGGGAGAGGGTGAACAGAGAAGGAAATAAACATGGTCACGCCATATATCTCGATGGCGGGGATCGGCAAATCCTTTGGTCCGGTTCACGCATTAAAATCGGTTGATTTAACTATATACCCTCATGAGATCCACGCGTTATTAGGGGAAAATGGTGCCGGTAAATCAACCTTAATGAAAGTATTGTCGGGAATTCATGAACCGACCAAAGGCTCCATTATTATTAATGAAAAGAATTACGATAAATTGGATCATAAACTGGCAGCAAGACTGGGCATCGGCATTATATATCAGGAACTCAGCGTTATTGATGAATTAACCGTGCTGGAAAATCTATATATAGGCCGTCACCTGACTAAAAAGGTTTGTGGCATCAGGATTATTGACTGGAAAGAGATGCGCATTCGCGGTGCGATGATGCTCTTACGCGTCGGATTAAAAGTCGATTTAGATGAAAAAGTAGCGAATTTATCCATCAGCCATAAACAGATGCTGGAAATCGCGAAAACCTTAATGCTCGATGCCAAAGTGATCATTATGGATGAACCCACATCTTCATTAACCAATAAAGAGGTGGATTATCTTTTCTTGATCATGAATCAGCTGCGTAAAGAAGGCACCGCCATTGTCTATATCTCGCATAAGCTCGCGGAAATCCGCCGCATCTGCGACCGCTACACGGTAATGAAAGACGGTTCCAGCGTATGCAGTGGCCTGGTGAGTGACGTTTCAAACGACGACATTGTGCGCCTGATGGTCGGCCGCGAACTGCAAAACCGCTTTAACGCCATGAAAGAGAGCACCGGCAACATCGAACGCGACACGGTGTTTGAGGTGAACAACGTCACCAGCCGGGACAAGAAAAAAGTGCGAGATATTTCGTTCAGCGTGAACCGCGGCGAAATACTGGGTTTTGCGGGTCTGGTCGGCTCGGGACGTACCGAACTGATGGACTGTCTCTTCGGCGTGGATAAACGCGCGAGCGGTGAAATTCGCCTCAACGGCAAAACCATCTCCCCGCGTTCGCCTCTGGATGCGTTGAAAAAAGGGATGGCCTACATCACCGAAAGCCGCCGCGAAAATGGCTTTTTCCCCAATTTCTCTATCGCCCAAAACATGGCCGTCAGCCAGAGCCTGAAAAACGGTGGCTATAAAGGGGCCATGGGGCT
Source organism: Enterobacter sp. BIDMC 27 (assembly GCF_000534415.1). Taxonomy (NCBI): domain Bacteria; kingdom Pseudomonadati; phylum Pseudomonadota; class Gammaproteobacteria; order Enterobacterales; family Enterobacteriaceae; genus Enterobacter; species Enterobacter sp. BIDMC 27. The sequence goes on along the minus strand of NZ_KI973178.1, from coordinate 1,214,103 downwards.
CTTTCGCGAGCATGAAGAACGCAAGACCGCCGAAGCACAGCGCCAGTTGCTGGCGTTGAAGTGCCATAGCGTAGAGCAAAACATCACCGAACTCTCCGGCGGCAATCAGCAAAAGGTGCTGATTTCTAAATGGCTGTGTTGCAACCCGGACGTCATCATTTTTGATGAACCCACGCGAGGCATCGACGTCGGCGCAAAGGCCGAAATCTACAAGGTGATGCGCCAGCTGGCTGACGAAGGCAAGGTCATCCTGATGGTGTCATCTGAATTACCTGAAATTATCGCCGTCTGCGACCGCATCGCCGTGTTCTGCGAAGGGCGGCTGACGCAAATCCTGACCAATCGCGACGACATGAGCGAAGAGGAGATCATGGCATGGGCATTACCACAAGAGTGAAAGGCGATATGGCGGAGAAAAAGCCATTTAACTTCGCGCTGTTCTGGGACAAGTACGGTACCTTTTTTATCCTCGCGATTATAGTCGCCATCTTTGGCACGCTGTCATCGGAGTACTTCCTCACCACCAACAACATCACGCAGATTTTTGTCCAGAGCTCGGTAACGGTGCTGATCGGGATGGGCGAATTCTTTGCCATCCTTGTCGCGGGTATTGATCTGTCCGTCGGAGCCATTCTGGCACTCTCCGGCATGGTGACTGCCAAACTGATGCTGGCTGGTGTCGACCCGTTTTTTGCAGCACTGATTGGCGGCGTACTGGTCGGCGGCGCGCTGGGTGCGATCAATGGCTGTCTGGTCAACTGGACCGGGCTACATCCGTTCATTATCACTCTCGGTACTAACGCCATTTTTCGCGGCATCACGCTGGTGATTTCCGACGCTAACTCCGTCTATGGCTTCTCGTTCGACTTTGTAAACTTCTTCGCTGCCAGCGTCCTCGGGATACCCGTACCGGTCATCTTCTCGCTGATCGTCGCGGTGATCCTCTGGTTCCTCACCACCCGTATGCGGCTGGGGCGTAATATCTACGCCCTGGGCGGTAACAAAAACTCGGCGTTCTACTCCGGCATCGACGTGAAGTTTCATATTCTGGTGGTGTTCATTATTTCTGGCGTATGCGCCGGGCTGGCGGGCGTGGTGTCGACCGCGCGTCTGGGCGCAGCGGAGCCGCTGGCCGGGATGGGATTTGAAACATACGCCATCGCCAGCGCCATCATCGGCGGAACCAGCTTCTTCGGCGGTAAAGGCCGCATCTTCTCGGTCGTGATTGGTGGTCTCATCATCGGCACCATCAATAACGGACTCAATATCTTACAGGTACAAACCTACTACCAGCTGGTGGTAATGGGCGGGTTGATTATCGCCGCTGTTGCCCTCGACAGATTGATCAGTAAGTAAGGAAATCACTATGAAAATTTCACCCTCCCTGATGTGTATGGATCTGCTGAAATTCAAAGAACAGATCGAATTCATTGACCAGCACGCGGACTACTTCCATATCGACATCATGGACGGCCACTTTGTGCCTAATCTGACGCTGTCTCCGTTCTTTGTCGGCCAGGTGAAGAAGCTCGCCACCAAACCACTGGACTGTCACCTGATGGTGACTCGCCCGCAGGACTACATAAGCCAGCTGGCTCAGGCCGGAGCAGACTTCATCACACTGCACCCGGAGACCATCAACGGTCAGGCTTTCCGCCTGATTGAAGAGATCCGTCGTCACGGTATGAAGGTGGGACTCATCCTCAACCCGGAAACCCCGGTTGAGGCGATGAAATACTATATTCATAAGGCGGAAAAAATCACCGTGATGACCGTCGATCCAGGCTTTGCCGGGCAGCCGTTCATTCCGGAAATGCTGGAGAAAATTGCCGAGCTGAAAGCCTGGCGCGAACGCGAAGGGCTGAGCTATGAGATTGAGATCGATGGCTCATGCAATCAGGCCACCTATAAAAAACTGATGGCCGCCGGCGCAGATGTCTTTATCGTCGGAACGTCTGGTCTGTTCAACCATGCAGAGAATATCGGGGATGCATGGCAGCTTATGGCCGGGCAGATCCTGTCGGCACGAAACGAGGTTGTTCCTCATGCAAAAACAGCCTGATGTCGTCGCCGGAGTGGATATGGGGGCCACTCATATCCGTTTTTGCCTGCAAACGGCCGACGGTGCGGTGTTGCATTGTGAAAAACAGCGCACCGCGGAGGTTATCCGCTCTGGTGTGGTGTGCGGCGTGACGGAAATGATCGCGGCTCAGCTGCGTCATTTACAGGTTCACTGTCGCGGTCTGGTCATGGGCTTTCCGGCACTGGTCGGCAAAGACAAACGCACCATTATATCGACGCCAAATCTGCCTTTGCAGGCGAATGAGCTCCGCGATCTGGCGGGCAAACTTGAAGATGCGCTAGGCTGCCCGGTCGAATTTTCCCGCGACGTTAACCTTCAGCTTTCGTTTGACGTGGTGCAACACAATCTCCAGCAGCAAGAGGTTCTGGCGGCCTATCTTGGCACCGGCATGGGATTTGCCATCTGGCTAAACGGTGCTCCATGGACGGGCGCGCACGGCGTAGCGGGCGAGCTCGGGCATATTCCACAGGGGGATATGACGCGGCACTGTGGTTGTGGCAACCCGGGCTGTCTGGAAACAGTTTGTTCCGGTATCGCATTGAAACAGTGGTACGAACAGCAGCCCCGCGAGTATGCGATGGGAGATATCTTTTCAGCCGTACCCGATGACCCCTTCGTACAGCAACTCCTGAATCATGCAGCCCGCGCCATTGCCACCAGTGTAAATCTGTTCGATCCGGATGCGGTGATCCTCGGTGGCGGCGTAATGGATATGCCTGGCTTTCCGCGCGAAGCGCTGATTGTCGGGATAAAGCAGCATTTGCGCCGCCCGCTGCCGCATGAGTCCGTGAAATTTATCCCTGCCTCGTCGTCGTCTTTTAACGGCGCTCAGGGGGCCGCTACCCTGGCTCGCTGCCGGTTCCTGCCATCACCTTGCGCAGCGCCTGCGCCAGCTGTGCGCGGGTGAACGGTTTTCGCAGTAACTGAACGTCCGGCAGCTGCGGGTTATGCGCCGGGCGCAAATCCTGCCCGCTGATCAGCAGCACCGGCAACTGCGGATAGTGGCTGCGTACATGGCCGATCACCTCCGCACCGCTCAGGCCGCCCGGCAACATCAGGTCGCTGATAAACATGCCGATATCCGGTGATGCGTCCAGCATGTTCAGCGCCTGCTCGCCGTTTTCGGCTTCAAGCGTCAGGTAGCCAAGCTGGTGCAGTTGCTCGCAGAGGGTCTGCCGCACGCCCGCCTCATCTTCCAGGACCAGCACAAGCAGTTCGCTTTCTGCCGCGGCCGTGGTCGCCAGCGCGGCATCATCGGAGAACGCGGGCAGCGTCGAGCGCGGCAGCTGGAGCCGCACGGTGGTTCCCTGCCCCGGCGCGCTTTCGATCTCAACGCGCCCCCCGGACTGGCGCACAAAGCCGTACACCATCGACAGCCCTAACCCGCTGCCGCTGCCGGTCTGTTTGGTGGTGAAGAACGGTTCAAAGACCTGCGATTTCACCTCCTGCGACATCCCGCAGCCGTGGTCAATCACCTCCAGCGCGACCATATCCTGCCTGCGCCCGTCGCTGCGGGTCACACGCTGGTTCCAGGTGCGGATTTTGATCACACCATTTTGCCCCTCCATTGCATCACGGGCGTTCATCACCAGGTTGATAATGGCGTTTTCCAGCTGGCTGACGTCAATCCATGCGGGCCAGGCCGGGGTTTGAGCTTCAATATCCAGCGTCAGCGTGGCGGGAAGCGAGTGCCGCATCAGCTCGCTCAGGTTCTCCAGCAGCGGCTTCATCTCTACCGCATGGGGTTGCAGGGATTGCTTGCGCGAGAAGGCCAGCAGACGCTGGGTGAGCATGGCCCCGCGTTCCGCGGCTTTGAGCGCACGAGTGATGCGCGGCGCGTCCGGTGACGCTGAATCGGTCAGCTCCAGACTGCCGATAATCACCGCCAGCAGGTTATTAAAATCATGCGCCAGCCCGCCCGTCAGTTGCCCAACCGCCTTCATTTTCTGGCTGTGCAGCAGCGCCTCCTCCAGCCCCTGACGTTCGATGCGGTCGACCTCCATCTGCGAGGTCTTCTCCTTCAGTAGCCGCGTGGTGTGCTCCAGCGAAGCGGTATTGCGGGCAAAAACGTTAAACGCGCGCGCCAGTTCCCCCAGCTCATCACGCCGCTGTAGCGCGGGCACCGACACATCCTGCTCGCCGTGAGCGAGGCGCGACATTGCCCTTGAGATAGCCGTCAGGTTGGAGCCCAGATTGCGGTAAATATACCAGCAGGCGCAGCCGGTGATGATCAGCGCCAGCACCGCGAAGACGCTGATAAATACGCTGATGGAGCGCAGCTCCTGATGGCTTTGGGCGGTACGCAGCCGGGAGGCCTGCGCCACCTGTTCAACGTACTGATTGATGTCGCGGTTTAATATCGCTACCAGCGCCTTGATGTGGAACATGTACCAGCTGATGGACAGATCGCTCTCCTCCAGCTGCTTCGACAGTGGCGCGAGCTTGCGCAGCTCATCATTAAAATCCGGGAGCACCAGGTTGACCACCGGTTGCAGGGCGCTCGCGGGTAACATCGCGGTTACTGCATCCAGCTGCTGCACCGTGGCGCGCGGTGAAGGGGTATCAATGGCGGCAACGATCAGCCTGTCCATCTCTGCAAGCTGCCGGGCGTCTGGCACATTGCTCGCGTAACGGCGGTTGATATCCTGCAAATGACGCAGATAGCTTTGGCTTTGATACAGCGCGCTGAGCAGCGCGTTACGCTCCAGATGCCGTTTTTGCCCGCGCTCCAGCATTCCCGTCACGCTCTGCTGTAACTCATTGCTCCTGCGGATAATACGCGCCACCAGCGCCGGCTCCTGCTGCGCCAGCGGCGCATCGGCAAGCTGCTCCAGCGAGTGGCGCAGCGCCATCTGCGTCTGTTTAAGCCGTTCAGCTTCGCCTTTGTACTCCAGCGCACCGACTACCTGCGACAGCCGCACCGCCGCCGTCGCCACATTCGCGGTATCACGCGCGAGGTTCATGCTGCCAGTCATATCATCCAGCGTTTGCTGCTGCACCTGCTCCTGGATCTGGCTGGCATGACGAAAGCCGAGCACCGCCACGCCGCTTACCATCAGCGTTACCGCCACCACCAGCAGGTTAAATATCAGCAGGCGACCGCGGGCGCTGGTGAAGAACGGGGGGCGTGAAGACATGGGTTTGGGCTCCTCTGCGATTTGGTGCCCTCACCCTGACCCTCTCCCGCCGGGAGAGGGAAAAGGAAAATGTGATGGCGATTAGCTATTCATAACTATGACAAATATGAACAGCTTCTGACATTTTGCATTTACGCACCTGTGATGAAGTGCAGATATCGACATTCACAGGAGATCCGCCATGAGCAGAACCCCGGTTTTAGAGATGCGCCACATTGCCAAGACGTTTGGCAATTTCCACGCGCTCAAGGGTGTGGATTTGACGGTTTTCCCCGGAGAGATCCACGCGCTGATGGGGGAAAACGGCGCCGGAAAAAGCACGCTGATGAAGATCCTCGCAGGCGCCTATACCGCCAGCAGCGGCGACATCCTCATCGACGGTCAGCCGTTTCACATCAAAGGTCCGAAGGATGCGCTGGCCGCAGGCATTACCCTGATTTATCAGGAGATGCAGCTTGCTCCTAACCTGACCGTGGCGGAAAACATTTTTCTCGGCAGCGAGCTGTCGCGCGGCGGGCTGGTCCAGCGCAAAGAGATGGCTGCCCAGGCGCAGGCGGTCATTGACCGTCTGGGCGCGCAGTTCAGCGCCACCGACCTGGTCATGAAGCTGACCATCGCCGAGCAACAGCAGGTGGAGATCGCCCGCGCGCTGCACCGCAACAGCCGTATTCTGGTGATGGATGAACCCACCGCCGCCCTCTCTTCGCGCGAAACCCACCGTCTGTTCGAACTGATTTTGCGCCTGCGCGATGAAGGGATGGCGATTATCTACATCAGCCACCGGATGGCGGAAGTGTATGAGCTCTCTGACCGCGTCAGCGTCCTGCGCGACGGGCAGTACGTCGGCAGCCTGACGCGCGACAAGCTGAATGCCTCTGAGTTGGTGCGCATGATGGTGGGCCGCCCGCTCAGCGATCTGTTTAACAAAGAGCGCGATATTCCGCTCGGCAGCCCGCGTCTGAACGTGCACCACCTGACAGATGGCAAAAAAGTGCTGCCGTGCAGTTTGCAGGTTCGCTCCGGTGAAATCGTCGGGCTGGCGGGGCTGGTCGGGGCCGGTCGCTCCGAGCTGGCGCAGCTGATCTTCGGCGTGCGCAAAGCCACCGGCGGCATGATCGAGGTCGACGGCGAACCGGTGGTGATCCACTCCCCGCGCGCGGCCATTGAGAATGGCATCGGTTTTCTTACCGAGAACCGCAAGGAGCAGGGGCTGTTTCTGGAGCTGGCGGCGCAGGAGAACATCACCATGGCGACGCTGGAGCGCGACGCCACCTTCGGCTGGCTGAACCGCAAAAAAGCGCAGTCTATTTCCGATGACGCCATCGCCCTGCTCAATATCCGCGTGCCGCATTCTCAGGTGCGCGCGGGCGGGCTCTCCGGCGGCAACCAGCAAAAGCTGCTGATCTCCCGCTGGGTGGCGATTGGCCCGCGCATTCTGATTCTGGACGAGCCCACGCGCGGGGTGGACGTCGGCGCGAAAAGCGAGATCTACCGCATCATGAACCAGATGGCGCGCAAAGGGGTGGCGATTCTGATGATCTCCAGCGAGCTGCCGGAAGTGGTGGGCATGAGCGACCGGGTGTACGTGATGCGCGAAGGCAGCATCGCGGGTGAACTGCACGGGCGCGACATCTCTCAGGAAAACATTATGACGCTGGCAACCGGCGTGAACGACACTCATCATCAGGCGGTGCAATCATGACAACTCCTACCCATCCGCAGCAGGTGGCGAAATCCGCCTCCGCCAAAAAAATGCTGATGAGCGATCTGATGCAAACGGTCGGTATCCTGCCGATTCTTATCCTGATTGTGGCGGTATTTGGCTTTATCGCCCCTAACTTTTTCACCGAGAGCAACCTGCTGAATATTACCCGGCAGGCGTCGATCAACATCGTGCTGGCGGCGGGGATGACCTTCATCATCCTGACCGGCGGGATTGACCTCTCTGTGGGCTCGATTCTGGGCACTACGGCGGTAGCGGCGATGGTGGTCTCGCTTATCCCGGAATTTGCGATGCTCTCCATTCCGGCGGCGCTGATGCTCGGTATGGTGCTGGGGCTGTTCAACGGCGCGCTGGTGGCCTTTGCCGGGCTGCCGCCGTTTATCGTCACCCTCGGCACCTATACGGCACTGCGCGGCGCGGCGTATCTGCTGGCGGACGGCACGACGGTCATTAACTCCAACATTAACTTCGAGTGGATCGGCAACAACTACCTCGGCCCGATTCCGTGGCTGGTGGTGATCGCCCTGGCGGTGATTGTGGTGTGCTGGTTTATTCTGCGTCGCACAACCCTCGGCGTTCACATCTATGCGGTCGGCGGCAATATGCAGGCGGCACGCTTAACCGGCATCAAGGTCTGGCTGGTGCTGCTGTTTGTCTACGGCATGAGCGGCCTGCTCTCGGGATTAGGCGGCGTGATGAGCGCCTCGCGCCTCTACAGCGCCAACGGCAACCTCGGAACGGGGTACGAGCTGGATGCGATTGCGGCGGTGATCCTCGGCGGAACCAGCTTCGTCGGCGGGATCGGCACGATCACCGGCACGCTGGTCGGTGCATTGATCATCGCCACCCTCAACAACGGCATGACGCTGATGGGCGTCTCCTACTTCTGGCAGCTGGTGATCAAAGGGGCGGTGATCATCATAGCGGTGCTGATCGACAAATACCGTACCCGACACCATCAAAGTGCATAACAACAATACCCTACGTGAGGAATACAGCATGAGATTAAAGCCCTTAGTGACCGCGCTCTGTGCTGGCGCGTTGCTGGCCGCAACCCCGTTTGCGCAGGCAAAAGATCTGAAGTCCATCGGCGTGACGGTGGGCGACCTGGCTAACCCGTTCTTCGTGCAGATCACCAAAGGCGCCGAGCTGGAAGCGCGCAAGCTGGCGGGAGATAACGTCAAGGTGACGCTGGTCTCCAGCGGGTACGATCTGGGCCAGCAGGTGTCGCAGATCGATAACTTCATTGCGGCGAAAGTGGACATGATCATCCTCAACGCCGCGGATTCCAAAGGGATCGGCCCGGCGGTAAAACGCGCCAAAGAGGCAGGGATCGTGGTCGTGGCGGTTGACGTGGCGGCGGAAGGGGCTGATGCGACCATCACCTCCGATAACACCCAGGCGGGGGAGATGGCCTGTAAGTACATAACCGACCGCCTGAAAGGTAAAGGCAACGTGGTGATCATCAACGGGCCGCCGGTTTCTGCGGTACAAAACCGCGTGGAGGGCTGCCAGACCGAGTTCAGGCGCCACCCGGATATCAAAGTGCTTTCGGATAATCAGAACGCCAAAGGCAGCCGCGAAGGCGGACTGGAGGTCATGACCTCCCTGCTGGCGGCCAATCCGAAGATCGACGGCGTATTCGCAATTAACGATCCGACGGCGATCGGTGCCGATCTGGCGGCGAAACAGGCTCAACGTAATGAGTTCTTTATCGTTGGCGTGGATGGCAGCCCGGACGGTGAAGAAGCCCTGAAGCGCGAAAACTCCCTGTTTGTGGCGACGCCGGCGCAGGATCCGCAGGTGATGGCGGCGAAGGCGGTGGAGATCGGCTATGACATTCTTCAGGGCAAACCTGCGCCGAAAGAGCCTGTGCTGATCCCGGTGACGATGATCGATAAAAAGAACGTCGGCACGTATAAGGGGTGGACGGTTAAGTAACCCCGGTGCGGCCTGATGCCCTCACCCTAACCCTCTCCCCCTCTCCCTTGAGGGAGAGGGCCGGGGTGAGGGGGTGGCATAAAACGCAAGGAGTCCCCATGAAACGCTCCGACATCAATGAAATCCTCGGCCACACGCGGCAGTTCTTCTCCATGCACGACGTGCATCTCCCGCCGTTTGCCAGCTTTCCGCCAACAAAATGGCAGCAGCTTGACCAGGCCGCCTGGCAGGAGGTGTTCGACCTCAGGCTCGGCTGGGACGTGACGGCGTTTGGCGGCAACCACTTTGCCGCACAGGGGCTGACGCTGTTCACCCTGCGCAACGGCTCCCCCAACGGCGTGCCTTATGAGAAGTGCTATGCCGAAAAAATCATGCACGTCCGCGACGGCCAGGTGACGCCGATGCATTTCCACTGGCGCAAGCGGGAGGACATCATCAACCGCGGCGGCGGGAATCTGATTATTGAGTTATGGAATGCGGGCGCGCATGAGGAGACCGAAAACACCGACGTGATCGTCACGATAGACGGCTGTCGGCAGACGCACGCGCCCGGCAGCCAGCTGCGCCTCACGCCAGGGGAGAGCATCTGCCTGACGCCCGGCCTGTACCACAGTTTCTGGGGTGAACGCGGCTTTGGCGACGTGCTGGTGGGCGAAGTGTCGTCGGTCAATGACGATGAACACGACAACCACTTTTTACAGCCCATCGATCGCTACAACACCATCGAAGAAGACGAACCGGCGGTGCTGGTGCTGTGCAACGAGTACAACCTGTTTCGGATATAAGGAGTGAATGATGCCATTGATTTCTCTTGCCGACGGTCTGGCACACGCCAGAGAACACCGCTACGCCCTGGGCGCGTTCAACGTTCTCGACTCCCATTTTCTGCGCGCGCTGTTTGCCGCCGCGAAGCAGGAACGCTCGCCGTTTATCATCAACATCGCCGAAGTGCATTTTAAGTACGTGTCTCTGGAGTCGCTTGTTGAAGCGGTGAAGTTCGAAGCCGCCCGTCACGATATTCCCGTGGTGCTGAACCTCGACCACGGGCTGCATTTTGAGGCCGTCGTGCGCGCCCTGCGCTTAGGGTTCAGCTCGGTGATGTTCGACGGCTCGACGCTGAGCTATGAGGAAAATATCCGCCAGACCCGGGAAGTGGTGAAGATGTGCCACGCGGTGGGCGTCTCGGTGGAGGCGGAGCTGGGCGCAGTCGGCGGAGATGAAGGCGGCGCACTGTATGGGCATGCGGATGAAGCGTTCTTTACCGACCCACAGCTGGCGCGCGAGTTTGTCGATTTAACCGGTATCGACGCGCTGGCGGTCGCCATTGGCAACGCGCACGGCAAATACAAGGGCGAGCCGAAGCTTGATTTCCCCCGTCTGGACGCCATTCGCCAGCAGACGGGCCTGCCGCTGGTGTTACACGGCGGCTCTGGCATCAGCGATGCCGACTTCCGCCGCGCCATCGAGCTGGGCATTCATAAAATCAACTTATATACCGGCATGTCGCAGGCCGCGCTCGCCGCCGTTGAGCAGCGCATGGCAAACCGCCAGCCGCTGTACGATGAGTTTGCCGAACTGCTGCTGGGCATTGAAGAGGCCATTACCGATACGGTCGCGGAGCAGATGCGCATCTTCGGCAGCGCGGGGCAGGCATAATGGAACGCAAAGGGATTATCGCCGCAGGCAACATGCTGGTGGATCACGTTCATCAGATCGTGCAGTGGCCGGAGCGCGGCTGGCTGGCGGAAATCACCCACAGTGAACGCTCAACCGGCGGTGCGCCGCTCAACGTTCTGCTGACGCTGGCGAAAATGCACGTCGGCCTGCCGTTACAGGCGGTGGGGCTGATTGGAGAAGACAGCGACGGAGACTATATTCTGGCGATGCTCGACCAGTATCACGTCAATCGCCAGCGCGTGCAGCGCACGACGTTCGCCCCAACGTCGATGTCGCAGGTGATGACCGACCCCAGCGGACAGCGCACCTTTTTCCACTCGCCGGGCGCCAACCGCCTGCTGGATCTTCCCGCCTTCGATCGTTTAGACGGATCGCTGAAGATCTTCCATCTCGGCTATCTGCTGCTGCTCGACAGCCTGGACATGCCGGACGAGGAGTTTGGCACCCGCAGCGCGCGGTTACTGGCACAGATGCGCGATCAGGGGTATGAAACCTCGCTCGATCTGGTCTCCCGCAAGGGCGATCCGCGCTATCAGCCGCTGGTGCTCCCTGCCCTGCGCCATCTTGATTATCTGGTGATTAACGAGCTGGAAGCTGGTGAGTTTAGCGGGCTTGAGATCCGCGACAGTCATGGTGCGCTGAACATGGTCCATATCGCCGACGCTGCCGCACAGTTGCTGGCGGCAGGCGTGCGGCAGCGGGTAGTGATCCACTGTCCGGAAGGGGCATGGGGTGAAGCGCCGGGTGAAAAAGGGCAATGGGTTCCTTCGTGGAAGCTGACGCAGGACGAGATTATCGGCAGCGTCGGTGCGGGCGACGCGTTTTGCGCAGGCTTTTTATACGGTTGCCATGAATCGCTGTCGCTTACCGAGAGTATTTATCTGGCGCACGCCTGCGCGCGGGCCAGCCTGCTGGCGGCCAATGCGATTGACGGCGCGAAAACGCTGGCCGAGCTTCAGGCGTTTATTCAGGAGAACGGTCAGGCGGCTTTCTCATGATGGGAAACGTCCGTGGCAAAAACATAGCCCAGACCGCGAATGGTTTTGATCAGCAAAGGCTGGTGCGGATTGACCTCAATTTTTCGCCGTAGCCGCATGATCAACACGTCGATAGTGCGGTCAAAGACCTCGGCGCTTTCGCTGTGGGTCAGCTCCAGCAGCTGTTCACGACTCAGTACCCGGCGGGCGTTTTGCGTTAATGCCAGCAGCAGGCCGTATTCGCCCTGGGTTAACGGCACGGTATTACGCTGCGGATCGCTCAGCTCGCAGCGGGTGGTGTCCAGCGTCCAGCCGTTAAAGGCAATACCTTCAACGCGCGGCGCGGCAGGCTCCGCGTCCAGCGCGCCGGTTCGACGCAGCACCGCCTTAACGCGGGCGACCACCACGCGCGGATTGAACGGTTTTCCGATGTAATCATCGGCGCCCATTTCGAGCCCGACGACCACATCTGATTCACTTCCCAGCCCCGTCAGCATCACCACCGGTAGCGATGGTCGCTGCTTTTGCAGTTGCAGCAAAACCTGTAATCCGTTGATATCCGCCAGCATCATGTCCAGCAGAACCAGCGCAATGCCAGGGTCCTGCTGGACACGGTTCACCGCGTCCTGACCGGTGTGACACGTCAGCACGGTAAAGACGTGCTCGCTGAGCACATCCTGTAGCAGTTCGCAGACTGCGACATCATCATCAACCACCAGAATCGCCGGTTTCATCGCATGCTTCCGTCAGGGAATTATGTTAAGTCTGAACCATTCTGCCGCTGGCTCCAGCCGAATTGTTTTTTACGTGACGGAATTCCAATCCATGTCACATCCCCTGCCCTTTCGACACGTCAATTTTGACGATTGGCTGTCTTTCGTCAGGGTTTTGCCCCGCAAAGGGCCGTAAAGTCAGGAAATACCCATAGTAAAAACATGGCATAGAAGCTGCATATTGGGCAGGTAAGAACTGTTTAACTGGAGCAAAGTGATGAAAAAAGTCGTCACGGTTTGCCCTTATTGTGCCTCAGGTTGCAAGATCCACCTGGTGGTCGATAACGGCAAAATCGTCCGGGCGGAAGCGGCGCAGGGTAAAACCAATCAGGGCACGCTGTGCCTGAAAGGGTACTACGGCTGGGATTTTATTAACGATACCCAAATCCTCACGCCGCGCCTGAAAACCCCTATGATCCGCCGCGAGCGCGGCGGCAAGCTGGAAGCCGTCTCCTGGAATGAAGCGCTGGATTACGTCGCCACGCGCCTCAGCGCCATCAAGGCCAAGTATGGCCCGGATGCGATTCAGACCACCGGCTCCTCACGCGGAACCGGGAATGAAACCAACTATGTGATGCAAAAATTCGCGCGCGCCGTTATTGGTACCAATAACGTCGACTGCTGCGCTCGCGTCTGACACGGCCCATCGGTTGCAGGTCTGCACCAGTCGGTCGGTAACGGCGCAATGAGTAATGCCATCAATGAGATAGATAACACCGATCTGGTGTTCATCTTCGGCTATAACCCGGCGGATTCTCACCCTATCGTCGCGAATCACGTTATTCGCGCCAAACAGAACGGGGCGAAAATCATCGTCTGCGATCCGCGTAAAATTGAAACCGCGCGCATTGCGGATATGCACATCGCACTGAAAAACGGCTCGAACATCGCGCTGTTGAATGCGATGGGGCACGTCATTATTGAGGAGAACCTCTACGACCAGGCGTTTGTCGCGAGCCGTACGGAAGGGTTTGAAGAGTATCGCAAGATTGTCGAAGGCTATACGCCGGAGTCAGTAGAGGCGATAACCGGCGTCAGCGCGCAGGAGATCCGCCAGGCGGCGCGGATGTACGCCGGAGCGAAAACCGCCGCCATCCTGTGGGGCATGGGCGTGACCCAGTTCTACCAGGGTGTGGAAACCGTGCGCTCGCTCACCAGCCTCGCCATGCTGACCGGCAATCTGGGTAAAGCGCATGTGGGCGTGAACCCGGTGCGTGGTCAGAATAACGTGCAGGGTGCGTGTGATATGGGCGCGCTGCCGGACACCTATCCGGGCTACCAGTACGTGAAGTTCCCGGAAAACCGCGAGAAGTTTGCGAAGGCCTGGGGCGTGGAAAGTCTGCCGGCACACACCGGATACCGCATCAGCGAGCTGCCGCACCGCGCGGCTCACGGTGAAGTACGTGCGGCCTACATCATGGGTGAAGATCCGCTCCAGACCGACGCCGAACTGTCCGCGGTGCGCAAAGGCTTTGAGGATCTGGAGCTGGTGATTGTTCAGGATATCTTTATGACCAAAACCGCGGCAGCGGCGGATGTGATTCTGCCGTCGACCTCCTGGGGCGAGCATGAAGGTGTCTATACGGCAGCAGACCGCGGCTTCCAGCGCTTCTTCAAGGCCGTCGAGCCGAAGTGGGATCTGAAAACGGACTGGCAGATCATCAGCGAAATCGCCACCCGCATGGGCTACCCGATGCACTACAACAACACCCAGGAGATCTGGGACGAGTTGCGGCATCTGTGTCCGGACTTTTATGGGGCAACCTATGAAAAAATGGGTGAGCTGGGCTACATCCAGTGGCCGTGCCGGGATGAGTCAGAATCCGATCAGGGGACGTCATACCTCTTTAAAGAGAAGTTCGACACCCCGAACGGGCTGGCGCAGTTCTTCACCTGCGACTGGGTCGCGCCGATCGATAAGCTCACCGACGAGTATCCGATGGTGCTCTCCACCGTGCGTGAAGTGGGCCACTACTCCTGCCGTTCCATGACCGGCAACTGCGCCGCGCTGGCGGCGCTGGCGGATGAACCGGGCTACGCGCAGATCAACACCGCCGACGCCGAACGGCTCGGTATTGAAGATGAAGCGCTGGTGTGGGTGAACTCGCGTAAAGGCCGCATCATTACCCGCGCGCAGGTCAGCGACCGTCCGAACAAAGGCGCGGTCTATATGACCTACCAGTGGTGGATTGGCGCCTGTAACGAGCTGGTGACGGAGAACTTAAGCCCGATAACCAAAACGCCGGAGTATAAATACTGCGCCGTAAACGTGGAGCCAATAGCGGATCAACACGCTGCGGAACAGTATGTGATCGACGAATATAACAAGCTGAAAGCCCGCCTGCGCGAAAGCGCAATGGGATGAAGCCGTTAATTAATCGCTGACTAAATGGGGTGAGATATTCACCCCATTATTATTTCTGGCACCGCTATTAATTACATCTATATATATTTCTGAAGACGTCTCGCAGAAAAAATGTAATTTGCGCGAAAATTAATTACATCTTTGCATTTTAATTCAGCGAGATAAGATATGCGGCGGGTGCTTAAGACTTTCTGTCTTGAGCATTGTTGAGGGACAGAAAGTGGAAAGCCCCGGGAAATTTGCATTTACCCGAGGCTACCCCTCAACAACCAACAGGTTGAGAGTAGCCTCTTATTCTTTTTTTCACAAGGAGTAAAAGGCATGACGCCATTAAAAACTACGTTAGGCATCGTCTTTATTATTTGCCTGACGATAGTGATCTTTACCTTTATTACTCGCGATAAGCTCTGCGAGTTTTCAATAAAGAGTGAACATCAGGAGGTGGCGGCGAAATTAGCCTGTAACGCAGGCTAACCTCTTCGGGCGGAACGCGTGTTCCGCCCGGCTTGTGGGATGCTGAGGTCTTAACGCACCCGTTTTTTTCTTCTGTCACCGCGATTATACTGCGCGGCGTGTACCCAGATGATAAGAATCCATGAAAACCCTTTTTCTGATGTTGTTATTTTTAACCGCGTTTGCCCATGCCGATGAGATAGGCAGCCAGTATAAAAAGCAGGCTGAAGCGGGCGATGCGCGCGCGCAGTATTATCTTGCCGATACCTGGTTCAGTTCCGGCGACAGCGCGCAGGCGGCGCTGTGGGCGGAAAAAGCGGCAAAAGGCGGTGATGTCGACGCCATGGCGCTGCTGTCGCAAATCCACTTTTCGCAGGGCGACTATGCTCAGGCCAAAGCCCTGGCCCAGCAGGCAAACATTGCGGGCAGCAAACGCGGCGCGATCATGCTGGCGCGGGTGCTGGTGAACACGCAGGCGGGCAAAACCGACTACCCGCAGGCCATCGCACTGCTGCAATCGGCGACCGAAGACATCGATAGCGACTCGGCGGTAGACGCGCAACAGCTGCTGGGGCTGATCTATGCCAACGGCGTTGAAGTCCCTCAGGATGACGTGCAGGCCGCGTCGTGGTTCAAGCGGAGTTCGGCTCTGTCCCGGACGGGCTATGCGGAGTACTGGGCAGGAATGCTGTTCAGGCAGGGTGAGAAAGGCTTTATCACACCGAATAAGCAGAAAGCGCTTTACTGGTTAAACCTGAGCTGTACCGAAGGGTTTGATACCGGGTGTGAAGAGTTTGATGCGTTGAGCGGGGAGTAACGTGCCGGGTGGCGGCTTCGCCTTACCCGGCCTACAAAACCCGTAGGCCCGGTAAGCGCAGCGCCACCGGGCTTAGAATGTTACTGGTCAGCCGTTTTATCAAAACGACCCAGCACCTCGCGTTCATACGCCAGCGCTTTTTTACGGTCGAACTTGTGTTCCCACTTGGAGATTACCAGCACCGCCAGCGCATTACCCACCACGTTCAGCGCAGTACGCGCCATGTCTAGGATACGGTCCACACCGGCAATAAACGCCAGGCCTTCCAGCGGAATACCGACGCTGCCCAGCGTCGCCAGCAGCACCACGAAGGAGACGCCCGGCACGCCTGCGATGCCTTTTGAAGTCACCATCAGCGTCAGAACCAGCACGATCTCCTGCCACAGCGACAGGTCAATGCCGTACAGCTGCGCGATAAAGATTGCCGCAATACTCTGATACAGCGTCGAACCATCCAGGTTAAAGGAGTAGCCCGTTGGCACCACGAAGCTGGTAATGGACGCCGGCGCACCGTAGGCCTCCATCTTCTCAATGATACGCGGCAGCACGCTCTCGGAGCTTGCCGTGGAGTAGGCCAGAATCAGCTCATCCTTCAGGATGCGGATCAGGATCCAGATGCTGAGCCCGCACAGGCGCGCCACAATGCCCAGCACCACCAGCGCGAAGAACAGAATCGCGAAGTGCACCAGAATCACCAGCTTCGCCAGCGGCCACAGGGAGGCAAAGCCGAAGTTCGCTACGGTCACCGCAATCAGCGCGAATACCCCGACCGGCGCATAACGCATCACCATGTGGGTGACTTTGAACATGGTTTCGGAGACAGATCGGAACACGGTGACCAGCGGTTCACGGTGCGTCGCGGGCAGGGAAGAAAGCCCCAGACCAAAGAGTACCGAGAAGAAGATGATCGGCAGCATCTCGCCCTTCGCCATGGACGCGATAATGTTGGTCGGCACCAGCGAGAGAATAGTCCCCATCAGTCCATGCGAATGGCTCTGCACATCGGCGGTTGTGCTTTGGTATTTCGAAATATCCACCGTCGCCAGCTGCGACATATCGATCCCGGCACCAGGCTGGAACACATTCGCCAGGGTGATGCCAAGAACGATGGCAACCGTGGTGATCACTTCGAAATAGAGAATAGTTTTAACGCCGATGCGGCCTAACTGTTTCGCATCACCGACACCCGCGATACCGACCACCAGCGTCGAGATCACAATCGGCACAACAA
This sequence comes from Enterobacter sp. BIDMC 27, assembly GCF_000534415.1. Lineage (NCBI taxonomy): Bacteria > Pseudomonadati > Pseudomonadota > Gammaproteobacteria > Enterobacterales > Enterobacteriaceae > Enterobacter > Enterobacter sp. BIDMC 27. The sequence goes on along the minus strand of NZ_KI973178.1, from coordinate 1,196,926 downwards.
TCATCTTGATCAGATGAATAAAGATATCGCCCGCAGGTGAGAGAAGGTTCGCAATCAGCCACTCGCGGCTGTCGCTATGATAATGGAGGTAACTGCCCAGCAAGATGCCCAGCACAAGGGCCAGCAGGATCTGCCAGGCCAGGCTGACTTTCAAATTTTTCATAGAAACTGACTTCCTCAATGAAATCTCCGTACCATCAAAACTGCATGAATATGGAGACATACTGAAAGGGTATGAATTGTGTTGCGTTGGTTTATGGGATTTTTTAACGCGCCGTATGAGTATCATTTGCACGGCATGCTGCGCAAGCCTTAAAGAACAAGGCATTTCACTGCAAAAAGTGTCATTGACGGCAATTTATAGCAATTCGCATAAATAACCTTTTGTTATACAAAATATTTTCACTTCTAAAAAGTGAATAATTCTTCAGGTGAATTATTTTCCTTCAAAGTTTCATTCGCTCAATTTTCATACTCTTCAGACATTGCGTGATCTGTCGCCCAAATACTAAACAAAGCTTGTAAAGCCCCTACTATTAACGTTTTTGCGACATATTATTAACATCTTACAAGGAGAAAAAAAGCCATGAGCCAAATACACAAACACGACATTCCCGCAAACATTGCGGACCGTTGCCTGATAAGCCCGGAGCAATACCAGGAGAAATACCAGCAGTCCGTTTCCAGCCCTGACGCGTTCTGGGGTGAGCAGGGCCACATCCTCGACTGGATCAAACCTTATCAGAAGGTAAAGAACACCTCTTTCGCGCCGGGCAACGTCTCCATTAAATGGTATGAAGACGGCACGCTGAACCTGGCGGCGAACTGCCTGGACCGCCATCTTGCTGAACGCGGCAACGAAACGGCCATCATCTGGGAAGGCGACGATGCCTCTCAGAGTAAACATATCACCTATAACGAACTTCATCGCGACGTGTGCCGCTTTGCCAACGTGCTGCTGGCCCAGGGCATTAAAAAAGGCGATGTGGTGGCGATCTATATGCCAATGGTGCCGGAAGCCGCCGTGGCTATGCTGGCCTGCGCGCGCATCGGTGCGATCCACTCCGTTATCTTCGGCGGTTTCTCGCCGGAGGCGGTTGCCGGGCGTATTGTCGACTCAAATTCGAAGCTGGTGATCACCGCTGACGAGGGCGTGCGCGCCGGGCGCGGTATTCCGCTGAAGAAAAACGTTGATGAAGCGCTGAAAAACCCGAACGTAAAATCCATCAACAACGTCATTGTCCTCAAGCGCACGGGCGGCAAAATCGACTGGCACGAGGGGCGCGACCTGTGGTGGAGCGATCTGATTGAAAACGCGAGCGACCAGCATCAGCCGGAAGAAATGAACGCGGAAGATCCGCTGTTTATCCTGTATACCTCCGGCTCCACCGGTAAGCCGAAAGGCGTGCTGCATACCACCGGCGGTTATCTGGTCTATGCGGCCACCACCTTTAAATACGTTTTCGACTATCATCCGGGCGACATCTACTGGTGTACCGCCGACGTGGGCTGGGTCACCGGTCACAGCTACCTGCTGTACGGCCCGCTGGCCTGCGGCGCAACGACGCTGATGTTTGAAGGCGTACCGAACTGGCCGACCCCGGCGCGTATGTGCCAGGTGGTTGATAAGCATCAGGTCAACATTCTCTATACCGCGCCAACGGCGATCCGTGCGCTAATGGCGGAAGGCGATAAAGCCATCGAAGGGACCGACCGCTCTTCCCTGCGTATCCTCGGCTCCGTGGGCGAGCCGATCAACCCCGAAGCCTGGGAGTGGTACTGGAAGAAGATCGGCAACGAGAAGTGCCCGGTGATGGATACCTGGTGGCAGACCGAAACCGGCGGCTTCATGATCACCCCGATGCCGGGCGCCACGCAGCTGAAAGCCGGTTCGGCCACCCGTCCGTTCTTCGGCGTGCAGCCTGCGCTGGTGGATAACGAAGGCAATCCGCAGGAAGGCGCTACCGAGGGCAACCTGGTGATCGTCGATTCCTGGCCTGGCCAGGCGCGTACCCTGTTCGGCGACCATGAGCGCTTCGAGCAGACCTACTTCTCGACCTTCAAAAACATGTACTTCAGCGGCGACGGCGCGCGCCGGGATGAAGACGGTTATTACTGGATCACCGGACGCGTGGACGACGTGTTGAACGTTTCCGGCCACCGTCTGGGTACGGCGGAAATTGAATCTGCGCTGGTGTCGCATCCGAAAATTGCCGAAGCGGCGGTTGTCGGCATTCCTCACAACATCAAAGGCCAGGCGATCTACGCCTACGTCACCCTGAACCACGGCGAAGAGCCGTCGCCAGAGCTGTATACCGAGGTGCGCAACTGGGTGCGTAAAGAGATCGGCCCGCTTGCCACGCCGGACGTGCTGCACTGGACCGACTCGCTGCCGAAAACCCGTTCCGGCAAGATTATGCGCCGTATCCTGCGCAAAATCGCGGCGGGCGACACCAGTAACCTCGGTGATACCTCAACGCTGGCCGATCCTGGCGTGGTGGACAAACTGCTCGAAGAGAAGCAGGCCATCGCAATGCCTTCCTAGTGTTTTCTCCCTCTCCCCGTGGGAGAGGGCCGGGGTGAGGGCATCAGACCGCACCTTCCTCCCCTCACCCTCTCCCCACAGGGGAGAGGGGATAAAAACAAACCAACCTTACTTCTGGAGACTCTGTGATGAATAACGATATTTGTCAGCAGATAGAGAATAGTGCGCACTACAGGGAGCTCGTCGAAAAACGGCAACGGTTTGCCTTCATCCTTTCCATCATCATGCTGATTATCTACGTCGGCTTTATTCTGCTGATCGCCTTTGCGCCGCACTGGCTGGGCACCCCGCTGCATGAGGGTACCAGCGTCACGCGCGGTATTCCGATTGGGATTGGCGTGATCATCATTTCGTTTGTGCTCACGGGTGTGTACGTCTGGCGTGCGAACGGTGAATTCGATCGTCTTAACAGAGAAGTTCTGCGCGAGGTAAAAGCATCATGAAGCGAGTCCTGACGGCGCTAGCCGCCACACTTCCCTTTGCTGCCCATGCGGCAGATGCCCTTACCGGCGAGGTTCAGCGCCAGCCAACCAACTGGCAGGCGATTATCATGTTCCTGATTTTCGTGGTGCTGACGCTGTACATCACCTACTGGGCGTCGAAACGCGTACGCTCCCGTAACGATTACTACACCGCGGGCGGCAATATTACCGGCTTCCAGAACGGGCTGGCGATCGCGGGGGACTTTATGTCCGCCGCCTCGTTCCTTGGGATCTCCGCGCTGGTGTATACCTCAGGGTATGACGGCCTGATCTACTCCCTCGGGTTCCTGGTGGGCTGGCCAATCATTCTGTTCCTGATTGCCGAGCGCCTGCGTAACCTGGGGCGCTATACCTTTGCTGACGTCGCCTCCTATCGCCTGAAGCAGGGGCCGATTCGTACCCTCTCCGCCTGCGGTTCGCTGGTGGTGGTGGCACTCTATCTGATCGCCCAGATGGTCGGCGCGGGCAAACTGATCGAGCTGCTGTTCGGCCTGAACTACCACGTCGCGGTGGTGCTGGTCGGCGTGCTGATGGTGATGTACGTCCTGTTCGGCGGCATGCTGGCCACCACCTGGGTACAGATCATCAAAGCGGTACTACTGCTGTTCGGCGCCAGCTTTATGGCCTTTATGGTGATGAAGCACGTCGGGTTCAGCTTCAATAATCTGTTTACCGAAGCGATGGCGGTCCACCCGAAAGGGGAAGCGATCATGAGCCCGGGCGGGCTGGTGAAAGATCCGATATCCGCGCTCTCGCTCGGTCTCGGCCTGATGTTCGGTACCGCTGGCCTGCCGCATATCCTGATGCGTTTCTTCACGGTGTCAGATGCGCGTGAAGCGCGTAAAAGCGTGTTCTACGCCACCGGGTTTATGGGCTACTTCTACATTCTGACCTTTATCATCGGCTTCGGCGCAATCATGCTGGTGGGGGCAAACCCGGCGTTTAAAGACGCGGCGGGCGCGCTTATCGGCGGTAACAACATGGCGGCGGTGCATCTGGCCGACGCGGTGGGCGGCAACCTGTTCCTCGGCTTTATCTCTGCCGTGGCCTTTGCCACCATCCTCGCGGTGGTTGCAGGGCTGACGCTGGCCGGTGCGTCTGCGGTATCGCATGACCTCTACGCCAACGTCTTCCGCAAAGGCGCGAGCGAGCGCGATGAGCTGAAAGTCTCCAAAATCACCGTGCTGGTGCTGGGCGTCGTCGCCATCCTGCTGGGGATTTTGTTCGAGAAACAGAACATCGCCTTTATGGTCGGGCTGGCCTTCTCGATTGCGGCAAGCTGTAACTTCCCGATCATTCTGCTCTCCATGTACTGGTCAAAACTGACCACCCGTGGGGCGATGATTGGCGGCTGGCTGGGCCTGCTGACGGCGGTGATTCTGATGATCCTCGGCCCGACCATCTGGGTGCAGATCCTCGGTCACGAAAGCGCTATCTTCCCGTATGAATACCCGGCGCTGTTCTCCATTGCCGTGGCGTTTATCGGGATCTGGATCTTCTCTGCCACCGATAATTCACCGGAGGGTAACCTGGAGCGTGAAAAATTCCGCGCCCAGTTTATCCGCTCGCAAACCGGCCTGGGCGTTGAGCAGGGCCGCGCGCACTAAGCCTTTTCTCCCCGGTCGCTCTGGCCGGGGAGCTTAAAACATCACCCACGCCACCAGCGGCGCAATCAGCACCATCGTGACGCCCGAAAGCATCATCACCAGGCTCGCGACCACGCCCTCCTGCTGTCCCAGCTCATACGAACGTGCCGTCCCCGCCCCGTGCGACGCCGCGCCAAACCCCGCGCCTTTCGCCATCCCTTCGCGAATGGAAAGCCGCAGAAACAGCACATCCCCCACTGCCATGCCGAAGACGCCCGTCACCACCACAAACAGCGCCACCAGATCCGGCTGGCCACCGAGCGGTTTGGCGGCTGCCAGCGCAAACGGCGTGGTCACCGAACGCACCGCCAGGCTGCGCTGGATTTCATCCGACAGGGTAAACAACCGCGCCAGCCAGACCGAACTGCACACCGCCACCACCGTCGCGGTGACGACACCCGCGCTGAGCGACATCCAGTGGCGTCTGATAATGGCGAGGTTGTCATAAACGGGTACGGCGAAGGCGATGGTCGCCGGGCCGAGCAGCCACAGCAGCCAGTGGGATTCGCCAATGTAGTTCTGCCAGGAGATATGGCCGAAGACCAGCATCAGCACCAGCAGGATCGGCGTAAAGACCAGCGGCATCAGCGGCAGCGCGCGAAAGCGGCGATACAGGCGCTTGTTGGCAAAGTAGATGACGACTGTCGCAATCAGGCACAGCACGCTTATCTGAAAGTTAGTCATGCGTCTGCCTGCTGATTTCAAAGCGATACACTTTATCCACCACCCAGGCGGTGGCGCCCAGCACCATCAGCGTGCTCAGGGCGATAACCGCAAAGATGCGCCAGCCGTCGACCATCAGCAGCTGGGCATAGTTCACCACCGCCACCACGGCCGGCACAAAGAACAACAGCATCTCCGCCAGCAGCCAGCGTGCGCCGGCCCGCACCCAGCTAAGGGGCAACGCGCGACAGAGGATCAGCGTCAGCATCAGCACCATCCCCACCAGGTTGGCGGGTAAAGGCAGATGCAGCCAGTCGACAAGATATTCCGCGAAAACAAACAGTCCCGCGTAAAGCAGTACCTGAACCGGTACCTGGAGTCGTTGCACAACGGCAGGCGTAACACGGCTTAACGCCACGGCCATGGGGGTTTTCCTCAGAAATGAGACGAGGCGCCAGTATAGTGAGCGTACGGTATCGACTGAAATGAATTAAAATCATCGAAGGTATAGTTTCGAGGAATAATCATGGACATAAGAACGCTGCGCTATTTTGTCGAGGTGGTTCGCCAGCAAAGTTTTACCCGCGCAGCGGAGAAGTTATTCGTAACCCAGCCAACCATCAGCAAGATGCTGAAAAACCTCGAAGATGAGCTGAACTGTACCCTGCTGATCCGCGACGGACGCAAGCTACTGCTGACCGATACCGGTCGCGTGGTGTTCGAGCGCGGGCTGGCAATTCTGGCGGAGTTCCGCCAGCTGGAGGCCGAGCTTGGGGACATCAACCATCTGACAAAAGGGCTGCTGCGGCTCGGTATTCCGCCGATGGTCGGCATGATGATGGCCGGTCCGATAAGTCTGTTTCGTCAGCGCTATCCCGGCGTGGAGCTAAAAATTTCTGAATTTGGCGGCCTGACCGTGCAGCAGGCGGTGATGAACGGTGAACTGGACGTGGCCATGACGGCCCTTCCCGTGGAGGAGGAGAGCGGCCTGGCGACGCTGCCTCTGTTCAGTCACCCGCTGTGCGTGCTGGTGCCGCGCTCCGGCGACTGGCTGAAGATTGAGTCAGTAAAACCCGAGCTGCTCGGCGAACACCCGCTGCTGATTTACAACGAAGATTTCGCCTTAAGCCGCCAGCTGATGGCGCTGTTTAACCAGCATAACGTGAAGCCGCGCATTGCGGTGCGCAGCGGCCAGTGGGATTTTCTGGCGGCGATGGTACAGGCGGGCGTGGGGATTGCCATTCTGCCGCAGCCGATCTGCGAGCGGCTGGATAAAAATACGCTGCGCTGGATCCCGCTGGAGAGCGACCTGCACTGGCAGCTGGGGATGATCTGGCGTGAAGGGGTCTATCTGTCGCACAGCGCGCAGGCGTGGTTGCAATGCTGTGAGGGGTTTTGGGTACCCTCTCCCACAGGGAGAGGGTACCGATCGAGCACGTAGGCCCGGTAAGCGCAGCGCCACCGGGCAATTACAGCGCTACTGATTCTCAATCAACAACGCTTCCAGCAGATCCAGATCGTGCAGCAGCTTTTGCAGCGTCTCGTTGCTGATCTGCCGCGTGGCGCGCAGGTGATACAGCTCGGCACGCTCGGAGCGCAGCGCCGCCAGGCGGAAACGGCGTTCGAGGTTCTCTTCCTGCAACGAACTTTCCACGTCGTTACGTCCGTCAGCACGGCGACGCAAATTACCGATCACGCGTGAACTGACTTCCTTCAGCAGCTGGTTATCAATGTTCTCTTCGGCATCGGCGGCCAGACGCTCCTCCATCTTCTCGATGGCGACAATCGCCACTTCCGCCGTCGCCGCACGGGCAATCCGCTCTTCTTTGTGCTGTTGCGAGGAGTCCCCTGCGTCAATATGTTGCAGCAGAATCGGCAGCATAATCACGCCGACAAACAGGGAGAAGAGGATCACGCCCGCCGCCAGGAACACCAGCTCGTAGCGCGCCGGGAAGACGTCACCCGTCGGCAGCAGCAGAGGAATGGAGAGCACACCAGCAAGGGTGATCGCCCCGCGCACGCCCGCGAAAGAGGCAATCAGCAGCTCGCGCGTGGTCCACGAGCCGAACTCCATCGGCTTTTTGGTCAGGAAGCGAACGCTGAATTTCTTCATCGTCCACAGCCAGCCGAAACGCACCAGCATCAGCGCAAGGTAGATGAGCACGATATCGGTAAACAGCATCCAGACTTCAACGTTTGGATCCGCTTCGGCTGCAATCAGCGAGGATTCCATAATGCCCGGCAGTTGCAGACCCAACAGCAGGAACACCATGCCGTTAAACACAAACTCGAGCATGGCCCAGGTACTGTTCGCACGCAGGCGCATCGCCAGCGGCGCGCGGCGCATAACGCCGGAGCGGGTGATGGTCATCCCCGCGGCTACCGCCGCCAGAATACCCGACACGCCGATGTGTTCGGCAATCAGGTAAGAGGCAAACGGCAGCAGGAACAGCAGGACGATCTGCGTAGCGGGTTCGTCGCCACCCCAGCGGCTGAGGAAGCGCAGCGAGCGTCCGTACAGCCAGCTCACCACAAAGCCCGCGAGGATACCGCCAATCGCCACCTTGAAGAATTCCAGGGTAGCACCGCCGACGGTAAAGACCATGGTGCCCATGGCAACCGCCACGGCAAACTTCAGGGCGACCAGGCCAGAGGCGTCGTTCATCAGCGCCTCGCCCTGCAAAATGCCCATGATTTTCTTTGGAATGCGCCCTTCGCCCACAATGCCGGACAGCGCCACGGCGTCGGTAGGCGACAGCACGGCGGCCAGCGCAAAGGCGGGTATGAGCGGGATCCCCGGTACGGCCCAGTAGATCAGAAAACCAATCCCGACCACGGTGACCACCACCAGCGCCAGCGCCAGGCCGAAGATCTCTCGCCCGTGCTCCAGAAATTCGCGCGTCGGCGTTTTCCAGCCATCGGCAAACAGCAGCGGCGGGATGAACAGCACGAGGAACAGTTCCGGATCGAACTCCACGTGCAGACCGAACGTCGGCCACGCCAGCAGCGCACCGATAGCTATTTGCATTAAAGGCAGGGGGACCTGGAAGGGCAGTACGCGTGTAACCACCCCGGATAATGAGACCACAAGGGTCATGATGAGTATTGTGAAGAAAATTTCCATGCGTTCCCTGTTTGCTGTGTTTCTTATATGCCAAACCTGAGGCGTCGTGCCTCTTATTCTATCCTCTCCAGAGTAACGTAAAAGGCAACAGGATGAGTCCTGAAAATAAAAACGGGCGGCCTGAGCCACCCGTTTTCGCATAAAAAGTCAATTCAGATGGCCCAGCCGCCCGCGTAGAACGCCACCAGCGCAACGGCGATGACCACGGTACCGATGTTCAGCTTACGCCACTCACCGGAGACCAGACGCCCAATCACCAGCGAGGCGAAACCGATCATAATGCCGGTCACGATGTTACAGGTCAGCACGATGAATACCGCAGTGATCAGGCCTGACATGGCATCAACAAAATCCGCGAAGTCGATTTTCGCCACGTTGCTCAGCATCAGCAGGCCGACGTACATCAGCGCAGGTGCGGTCGCGTAAGCCGGCACCAGATAAGAGAGCGGAGAGAGGAACAGGATCAGCAGGAACAGCACGCCAACGGTGATGGCCGTCAGGCCGGTTTTACCGCCTGCCGCCGTACCCGCTGCGGACTCAATGTACACCGCCGCAGGCGCCGCACCTACCAGGCCAGAGAAAACGCTGCTCAGGGAGTCGGTGGTCAGCGCTTTGCCGCCGTCAATAATCTGTCCGTCTTTATCCAGCAGGTTAGCCTGACCGGCCACCGCGCGGATGGTGCCCGTGGCATCAAACACCGCGGTCATTACCAGCGCCAGCACGCTTGGCAGGATCACCGGGTTCAGCGCGCCCACAATATCCAGGCTGCCAATCAGGGAGTTGCCTTTGTCATCACTCAGCGACGGCATGGCGAAAATCCCGGAGAAATGAACGGTCGGGTCGAAGATCAGGCCGACGATGGACACGCCGATAATGGTCAGCAGAATGCCGCCCGGCACTTTCAGTTTTTCCAGGCCAATGATCACCGCCAGACCCACCAGCGACATGATCACCGGGAAGCTCGCGAAGTTACCCAGCGCAACCGGCAGGCCGTCCAGCGGGTTCTTGATGACCAGACCCACGCCGTTGGCAGCGATCAGCAGCAGGAACAGGCCAATACCGATGCCGGTGCCGTGCGCCACGCCCTGCGGCAGGTTGCGCAAAATCCAGCTACGAATGCCGGTTGCTGAAATTACGGTGAACAGCACGCCCATCAGGAACACGGCGCCGAGCGCTACCGGGACGCTGATATGCTGGCCCAGCACCAGGCTGAAGGCGGTAAACGCGGTCAGGGAGATGGCGCACCCGATCGCCAGCGGCAGGTTCGCCCACAGGCCCATCACAATCGAACCCACACCCGCAACCAGGCAGGTGGCAACGAAGACCGCCGCTGGCGGGAAGCCCGCTTTGCCGAGCATGCCTGGCACCACGATGACGGAGTACACCATCGCCAGAAACGTGGTCAGACCGGCAACAACTTCCTGGCGCACGGTGCTGCCGCGAGCAGAAATTTTAAACATGGCGTCAAGTGAACCGCCGGTACGCGCAGATGGCGTAGACATAGAAAACATCCCCTGAAAATTTTTATTGAAAGTCCGTAAGCGTGGTGGAGACTCCACTGCCAGCGAAACGTCAAATCCTTGTGCTGCGTTTGCGACGAAAGGGGCGTCACAAAAAAAGCAAACGTTTAGCTCCGCGCTTACAAAACGGGTGGTCAAATGTAGGCAAACGATTATCTAGCCTAATACCCGCCCTTTTCAACTGAACTTTCTCGTTTTTCGCTAAAATTGCCTCATGACGATGAAGAATTAAGCAGAGGATGCGCAAACGTTATCGTCCATGCGCAATTTCGTTACATTTCATCCCTCGCCGGGGATTGTCAGCGGGCCGCCTTTCGCAAGCGTTGTCTGCCAGCCCGGACGTGCCTCCACTCTCTGTTTCCACGCCTCTGTGTGGTCGAGATTGTCGATGCCGCCTCTCGCCAGCAGGGCGAAGAGGGGAAAACTCATCTGGATATCAGCCATGGTCAGCGTGTCGCCGGCAAACCAGCTGTTTTCGGCAAGATGATCGTTAATAAAGCGCGCATGCGTTTCCAGCTGGCGGTTGAGATACGCTTTTTGCACCCCCTGCCCCAGCGCCTTACCCAGCGTGCGCAGGCCAAACGGGACGGGTGGTTTGCCGAGGCTGTTAAACACCAGCTTCATTAACAGTAGCGGCATCAAAGACCCTTCGGCGTAATGCAGCCAGAAGCGATACTGCACTTTATGGGCGGGATCTAACGGTTTGAATCGTGACGCCGAATCGTACGTTTCCTGAAGATATTCCAGAATCGCGCCTGATTCGGCCAGCACCAGCCCGTTATCTTCCAGTACCGGGGATTTCCCCAGCGGATGCACTTTTTTGAGCGAATCAGGTGCAAGCATGGATTTTTCGCGCTGGTAGCGCACAATCTCATACGTCAGACCCAGCTCTTCCAGCGCCCAGAGGACGCGATGTGAACGAGACTGATTAAGGTGGTGGACCGTTAGCATGATGTTCTCCGGTGATTCATACTTTTTAACTATAGAAAACTGAACAACTTCACGAAAAAAATTTGGCTAAAATCTCACCGTCTCCGGTGGCAAAAACGGCGGCCGGGCATAGAATTAAAGTGTCAGTACAAACCGGAACCTCCTCCACAAGCTCGACACGAGGGGTACTGATGTCGGGGGAAACCCTCCCGTGAGCCAGCGGGATAGAGAGAAAGACAAAGACCGGAAAAAACTAAAGCGCCCTTAGTGGCGCTTTAGTTCTTTATGCTTGTTGCCGGGTGGCGGCTGCGCCTTACCCGACCTGCAAAACCGAGAGCGTAGGCCGGGTAAGCGAAGCGCCATCCGGCAAACACCTCTCAATCCTCCTCCAGCAACCGCGCCCCTGTTCCCTGCTCGCCCAGCCTGTCACCCGGGTTACGTAGCGGACAATCGCTGCGTGATAAACACCCGCAACCAATGCAGCCGTCCAGCTCATCGCGCAGGGCCACCAGCGTGTGAATACGACGATCCAGCTCTTCTCGCCACTGGGACGACAGCTGCTTCCACTCCTTCGCGCTCAGCGAGTGCCCTTCCGGCAATACGCCGAACGCGTCACCGATGGTGGCCAGAGGAATGCCGATACGTTGCGCAATTTTGATGATCGCCACGTAGCGGAGCACATCGCGGGTGTAGCGCCGTTGGTTTCCGGCGTTACGGATACTTTTTATTAACCCTTTGCTTTCATAGAAGTGGAGTGCCGACACCGCCACACCGCTTCGCTTAGCCACTTCACCGGGGGTTAACAGCGCTTTGATGCGCGGTAATCTCTTTTCCATAAAACCTCTTTACCTCAAGTTAACTTGAGGAATTATACTCCCCCGCAGAGAAAACGACGAATCAACCAGGACAGATGTCTCCACAGAGGGGTAACCTTATGTCGCATCAGCAAATTATTCAGACACTTATTGAATGGATTGATGAACATATCGACCAGCCGTTGAACATTGATGTGGTCGCTAAGAAGTCGGGCTATTCGAAATGGTATTTACAGAGAATGTTCCGCACCGTAATGCATCAAACGCTGGGTGATTACATTCGCCAGCGCAGGCTCCTGCTGGCGGCGCAGGCGTTACGCTCCACGCAGCGGCCCATTTTTGATATCGCAATGGATCTGGGCTATGTGTCGCAGCAGACCTTTTCCCGCGTCTTCCGCCGCGAGTTTGACCGTACGCCGAGCGACTACCGTCATCAGCTCAATTAATGCGTGTTAACGCAAGGGTTGCTGCTGCCAGGCCATAAATGCCTGGGGCGGCATCGCTTTCGCGAAGTGCCATCCCTGACAATACTGCACGCCACGCTTCAGCAACCAGCTCACCTGCTCCCCCGTCTCGACCCCTTCCGCAATGGTTTTCAGCCGCAGGCTTTGCGCCATCTCAATGATGTGCTCGGCAATCAGGTGGCTGGTGCTGTTGGTGGTTAAGGTATCGATAAAGGATTTGTCGATTTTCAGGATATCGACGTTCAGCGAATAGAGGTTATGCAGGTTAGAGTAGCCGGTTCCGAAATCATCAATCGCCACTTCATACCCCGCCTGGCGAAACGCCTGAATGACCGGCGTGGTTTTCGGCACGTCAATAAACCCCCGCTCCGTCACCTCAATTTTGATTTGCTGCGCGCGAACCGAGTAAAAGCGGGCTTTGTCGGAGATCAGGGCGATAAGACGCGAAGAGTGAAAATCCGACGCCGACAGGTTAATCGAGACATACAGATCGGGATGAGCGGCAAGAAAATGGCCCAGATCGCTGAACACCTCCTCCACGACGTAATCCGTAATGCGCTCAATCATCCCCTCTTTTTCTGCCAGGGGAATAAATTCCGCCGGGCTCATAACCTGACCGTTGAATCCAGGCCAGCGCAACAACGCCTCTGCCCCCACGCACTGGTTATTTTTAATATCAATAATGGGCTGATAATGGACGCACAGCTGGCGTTTATTCAGCGCCCGGTGCAGAAGTCGGCCAGGCGAATTGAATTCACGGTGTGTACGCGACCACACCAGCAGAATAATAATGCTGCAAATTATCCCCAGCGGTAGCGTCAGGGTAGCCTGATGATAAAGCGTTTTATAAAAACGGGCGCTGGAGGTTGAAACGATGGCCGCAATCGGCCGCTGCCCGGATTTCACGATCGTATAAAAACGGTCACCTTTCTGAAAAGTCGTTTCCTGATGTCGAAGCATCGAATGCAATAAAGAAATATTGGCTTTCTGGCTTACAGAAAAGAATGCATTGCTGACGGTGTCATACACCCCCCACGACAGGGAACGATCGTCTGACATCACCTCACTGTACGAAAGCGGGTTGACCACTGCGACATAATTTCCGCGCTGCATATATATCATTTTATAACCATCAAAAAATGGCGTATCGCGAAAATAATAGATAGCAACGTCGGGTTTACGTGTGTAATTGGCAGCGGGAATGGTGTAAGGATGATCCGGCGTAAAAAGGGTCGAGCAGAGAAACGCCTGGCCTTCAGCATAAATTAAATCGGCAACAAAAAGACGACCGCGGGAAACGTTCAACATATATTGACGATGCTCCGGCGTACACACTTTTCCCTGATATTTTTCCGCGTCTTCCCGGGCCAGATCAACCTGTTGAATAACCCGTTCAGTTTTGTTTAAAGCAAGTTCAGCAAACGTGCGCAGCTGGGCGCTGATTTCCGACACGGCTCTAAGCTGGGCAAACCATAGCGCAAGCATCACCGGCAGCATAACTACCATGATAATCCCGACCACTTTGAGCATGTTGCGCAGCGCGCTACGATTCATTTCCCGCTCTGTATCCCTGCATGTTGTACGCCTGTAGCAATGAAGACCGGCTGCTTTGATAAACAGGTGATTACGTTGCATGAATCATGGGAAGTTAGCAACTGACTTTTGGTATTAAAAATCCTAAAATTCGTGATGCCGATAATATTTTCCCGTAAGCCAAACTAAAAGTATTCATTTCGTTTCTGATAAGGAAAATAATTACCCGCGACAGGTGTGGAAAATTCGCTGGCTGAAATAGCCTGCTCTTTGTTCTTATGCTGATTTATAAATAATCAGACGCCAGGACCGTTTTTCCTCTTCCCGTACGCTTGGCGTCATATAATGCCTTATCGGCACGCATCAGTATGGCAGAAGTATCCCGTTGCCCCTGACAGACTTCAACCACCCCGGCGCTGAAAGAGAGTACCAGCGTTTTATCGCCCACACGCAGCGGTTTTGAGATCAGCGCGGCACGCAGCCGGGAAGAGAGCAACGTAGCGGCCATACCATCCGTGTGCGCCAGCAGAAGAACAAACTCTTCGCCCCCCACCCGTCCCAGCGCCGACCCGGCCGGGCTCACCTCGCGAATACGGTCGCAAAAGTGGATCAATGCCGCATCGCCAACCTGATGTCCCCACCGATCGTTGATCTGCTTGAAATAATCGAGATCGAACATCAGGAGACAGAAGTGGCTACTGACATCCTGCGGCGAACTGGCTGCCAGCGCTATTTTGAGACGCTGTAAGATTGTCGAGCGATTCAGACAGCCCGTCAGATCGTCCGTGGTGGCTTTGACGGTCAGCTGCTGTTCTGCTTTTTTACGTTCGGTGATATCCAGGCCAATGTTGAGAATGGAGTTATCCGGCAAAAGGATGTTTGACCAGAGAATGGTTAACTGCGTCCCGTCTTTACGCACCGGGTGCCATTCGTACATATCCTTAAGTGGTGCGAAACGAACCGACTCCTGCACGCGCTGTCGCTCCTCAGGATCCGGGTAAAACAGGGCCAGCGGATCGGGATGCTCGCCGATTTCAGTCATACTCCAGCCAAAGACTTTTTCGCATTCGGCATTCCACAATACACACCGGTTATGCCTGTCAAAGGCGTTCATTAATACCGGAGCACGCTCAAATAAGGTTTTATATTGCGTGACGACGCGCTGCATTTCCTGCGCCGTTTTTTCCCGCACGATGATGTCATCAAAATAATCTTTTAGCTTCTCAACCAATACCACCACGATATTTTTCAATATCGGCAACGAGGTCAGTTTTTCATTAAAAGCCAAAAAGAAATAACCACTGCACTGTCTGCCATGCGCTGAGAATTTACACAGCACGCCGCTTTGCAGCCGCGCATAGCCTGGGTGCTGAGGGGAAAATACCGCCCGGCCAATATGCTCTTTCCAGTAGATCACCCGCCAGGCGCGGTGATGCCGCTGCAACAGGGTGCTGGCAAGAAAATCCGCCACGTTAAAGGCGTGACACGTCACGTCGCCGGCACAAACCACGCGCGGCCCGTCTGCGGATTCGACACTGACCCATGAGAGATTTGCCCCCAGTGCGCTGTTGATAATTTCCAGCATTTCAACCGGCGAACACTGCGCGTTGAGTTGCGGCATCAGCTTCGCCAGGGCATGCAGCGCCTGCATGCTGTCGTTAATAATCTCGCGTCTTTTTTCTTTCATTATCTTTTCGCAGGTCATTAATCGAGAGAGCAACCGCAATAATTCATATCTGAATAAAAGAATAAGACCACGAAATCAAAGAGCATGCCGAGTGTAAAACAAAGAATACAAAATCCAAAAAAGTCAATTAATTCAATGCGATGAATTATTTTTGCGGGTACATTTATTGTTCCACACAAGCATAATCCATAGATATACTGCTGTAAACGCTATACAGCCGATGGCGTTTTGCAAAGGTTTTACTATCTGGATGAAATAAAAATAAAAATTCCGACCAGACGTCGTTCTGAGCGACGACGATATATTTTCCCCGGCAATAATCCCACTTTTACCTCACGCGGATACTGGCGAATAAAACAGCAAATGTGATATAGTTCACACATCTTATGTAACGAGAAACATTGTTTCATTCCAGTTCGTCTGTTTTGTCGAGGATGGGTTTTATGGCAACCATTACCACCAGCATGGTGCTCCTGCGCTGGCCGTTGTTGAGCGCGGTTTTGATGTTCCTGGCCAGCACGTTAAACATTCAGTTTCGAAAGTCCGACTACGCAGGTCTTGCTGTGATTAGCACCCTGTTAGGGTTGGGCGCCGCATGCTGGTTCGCGACAGGTTTGCTTGGCATTACGCTGGTAGACATTGCCGCCGTCTGGGAAAACATTAAAGTGGTGATGGTTGAAGCCATGAGCCACACTCCGCCAGACTGGCCGATGGTGATTACCTGATAGCCTGTTATAAAAAAACCCAGACACTGTCTGGGTTTTTTGTTTTTCACGCGTCTGGATATCAGAACGGGATATCGTCGTCGAAATCCATTGGCGGTTCGTTAGACGGTGCCGGAGCAGACTGCTGCTGCGGACGGGACTGCGCGCCACCGCTGAACTGGTTGCCGCCCTGAGGCTGCTGAGGCTGACCCCAACCACCCTGCTGCTGATTCTGACCGCCACCTGCCGGTGCGCCACCGCCCTGACGGCCACCCAGCATTTGCATGGTGCCGCCCACATTCACCACCACTTCCGTGGTGTACTTCTCAGCGCCGGATTGGTCGGTCCATTTGCGGGTACGCAGCTGGCCTTCGATATAGACCTGAGAACCTTTACGCAGATACTCACCGGCCACTTCGGCCAGTTTGCCAAACAGCACAACGCGGTGCCATTCGGTCTGCTCTTTCATTTCTCCGGTCGCTTTATCACGCCAGGATTCGGAAGTAGCCAGCGTAATGTTGGCAACTGCGCCACCACTCGGCATGTAGCGTACTTCCGGGTCCTGGCCCAGATTACCGACGAGAATCACCTTGTTTACGCCTCTGCTGGCCATGTTCGTGTCTCCTGAATACGTTTCTTAATAGTGTAAACGCGCGAGTGTACCATTTCCATGCTGCACTTTGATAGTTGCGTAGCACGTTCCAGAGTTCTCCCGCGAACTCGACATTGTTACACAGTGAATCAGAAAATGCATTCCAATACTGTATATTCAAACAGGTCATTTTGTGTCATAATTAGCCGTTTCTGACAGCCGTTTGTCCTTCAAACAAATCAGGCAATCCGTGTTCCAACCGGGAAAGGTGAATGGATAAGATCGAAGTTCGGGGCGCCCGCACCCATAATCTCAAGAATATCAACCTCATAATCCCTCGCGACAAACTCATCGTCGTGACCGGGCTTTCGGGGTCTGGCAAATCCTCACTGGCTTTCGACACTTTGTATGCCGAAGGACAGCGTCGTTACGTTGAATCGCTCTCGGCGTACGCGCGTCAGTTCCTGTCGCTGATGGAAAAACCGGATGTCGATCATATTGAAGGGTTATCACCTGCTATCTCTATTGAGCAGAAGTCTACCTCGCATAACCCGCGTTCAACGGTCGGTACAATTACTGAAATTCACGACTACCTGCGTCTGCTGTATGCGCGCGTGGGCGAGCCGCGCTGCCCGGACCACGACGTCCCGCTGGCGGCCCAGACCGTCAGCCAGATGGTGGATAACGTACTGTCGCAGCCGGAAGGCAAACGCCTGATGCTGCTGGCGCCGATCATTAAAGAGCGTAAGGGCGAGCACACCAAAACGCTGGAGAACCTGGCAAGCCAGGGCTATATCCGCGCCCGTATCGACGGCGAAGTGTGTGACCTGTCCGATCCGCCAAAGCTGGAGCTGCAAAAGAAACACACCATCGAAGTGGTGATTGACCGCTTTAAGGTACGTGAAGATCTGGCGACGCGTCTGGCGGAGTCCTTTGAAACGGCGCTGGAACTCTCTGGCGGCACGGCCGTGGTCTCCGATATGGACGACCCGAAAGCGGAAGAGCTGCTCTTCTCCGCCAACTTTGCCTGCCCGATTTGCGGCTACAGCATGCGCGAGCTGGAACCGCGCCTGTTCTCGTTCAACAACCCGGCGGGCGCGTGCCCGACCTGTGACGGCCTGGGCGTTCAGCAGTATTTCGACCCGGACCGTGTGATCCAAAACCCGGAACTGTCGCTGGCGGGTGGCGCTATTCGCGGCTGGGATAAGCGTAATTTTTACTACTTCCAGATGCTGAAATCGCTGGCTGAGCACTATAAGTTCGACGTTGAAGCCCCGTGGGCCAGCCTGAGCGCGAACGTACATAAAGTGATCCTGTTCGGTTCCGGCAAAGAGAATATTGAGTTCAAGTACATGAACGATCGCGGTGACACTTCCGTGCGTCGCCACCCGTTCGAAGGGGTGTTGCACAACATGGAGCGCCGCTACAAAGAGACCGAATCCAGCGCGGTGCGTGAGGAGCTGGCGAAGTTCATCAGCAACCGCTCCTGCGCCACCTGCGAGGGTACACGTCTGCGTCGCGAAGCGCGTCACGTGTTTGTCGAAAACACGGCGCTGCCGACCATCTCAGACATGAGCATCGGCCACGCGATGGACTTCTTCAACAACCTGAAGCTCTCCGGTCAGCGCGCGAAAATCGCTGAAAAAGTGCTGAAAGAGATCGGCGATCGCCTCAAGTTCCTCGTGAACGTCGGTCTGAACTACCTGACGCTTTCCCGCTCGGCTGAAACGCTGTCCGGCGGTGAAGCCCAGCGTATCCGTCTGGCGAGCCAGATTGGCGCGGGCTTAGTCGGCGTGATGTACGTGCTGGATGAGCCGTCTATCGGCCTGCACCAGCGCGACAACGAACGCCTGCTCGGCACGCTGGTTCACCTGCGTAACCTCGGCAACACGGTAATCGTGGTCGAGCACGACGAAGATGCGATCCGCGCCGCGGACCACGTGATCGACATCGGCCCGGGCGCAGGCGTACACGGCGGCCAGGTGGTCGCGGAAGGGACGCTGAAAGACATCATGGCGGTGCCCGAGTCGCTGACCGGCCAGTACATGAGCGGCAAGCGCAAAATTGAAGTGCCGAAACAGCGCGTGGCGGCGAACCCAGAAAAAGTGCTGAAGCTGACCGGCGCGCGCGGCAACAACCTGAAGGACGTGACCCTGACGCTGCCTGTCGGGCTGTTTACCTGCATCACCGGCGTGTCCGGTTCCGGTAAATCGACGCTGATCAACGATACGCTGTTCCCGATTGCGCAGACGGCGCTGAACGGCGCGACGCTGGCCGAGCCTGCGCCATACCGCGACATTCAGGGGCTGGAGCATTTCGACAAGGTTATCGACATCGATCAGAGCCCGATTGGCCGTACGCCGCGTTCCAACCCGGCGACCTATACCGGCGTCTTTACGCCCGTACGTGAACTCTTTGCCGGCGTGCCGGAAGCGCGTTCACGCGGCTATACGCCAGGCCGTTTCAGCTTTAACGTGCGCGGCGGCCGCTGTGAAGCGTGCCAGGGCGACGGCGTAATCAAGGTTGAGATGCACTTCCTGCCGGATATCTACGTGCCGTGCGACCAGTGCAAAGGTAAGCGTTATAACCGCGAAACGCTGGAGATTAAGTACAAAGGCAAGACCATCCACGAAGTGCTGGATATGACCATCGAAGAGGCGCGCGAGTTCTTTGACGCCGTCCCTGCGCTGGCGCGTAAGCTGCAAACCCTCATGGATGTGGGTCTGACCTATATTCGTCTGGGGCAGTCAGCGACAACGCTGTCCGGCGGTGAAGCGCAGCGCGTGAAGCTGGCGCGTGAGCTGTCCAAACGCGGTACCGGTCAGACGTTGTATATTCTGGATGAGCCGACCACCGGCCTGCACTTTGCGGATATCCAGCAGCTGCTGGACGTGCTGCACCAGCTGCGCGATCAGGGCAACACCATCGTGGTGATTGAGCACAACCTGGACGTGATTAAAACCGCTGACTGGATTGTCGATCTCGGCCCGGAAGGCGGCAGCGGCGGCGGTGAAATCCTCGTCTCCGGTACGCCAGAGACCGTTGCAGAGTGCGAAGCCTCGCACACCGCGCGCTTCCTCAAACCGTTGCTGTAATCGTCACACGGAGAGCTGCTGTCGGATCGTTTCCGGCAGCAGTTCTACCGCCTGTAGATACGACGCATCCACCAGGTAGTAAATTTGCGAATCTGGCAGCGAGCCGTCGAGAAACACCGTACTCCAGTGCGCTTTATTCAGATGCTTACTTGGCCTGACATCATCGTGCTGCTGGCGCAGTAAGTCGGCCAGTTCCGGACTGGTTTTCAGTGATGCCGCAGGCCGCGCATCCACCTCTTTCACCATCGCGAACAGCACATCCCCCACTTTGATCTGCGTGGCTTTCCAGTCGCTGTGAACGCTTTGTTCCGCACCCGGCTTGCTCATGCAGTACTGAAGTATCTCCGAAATTGTCATCTTTATTCCCCTTGTAGCGTTGCGATAATTTTACGCGAACCACCGTGAATGCGATGTTCTCCCAGCCAGATCCCCTGCCACGTTCCCAGCTGTAGCCGTCCGTTGTGGACCGGCAGCATCAGCGAGACGCCCAGCAGGGAGGATTTAATATGCGAAGGCATATCGTCCGCCCCCTCATAGTCATGCTCATAAGGCGCGTTATCCGGGACGCTCTTCAGAAAATGGTGCTCCATGTCGGACCGGACGGTGGGATCGCAATTTTCATTAAGCGTGAGAGAGGCGGACGTGTGCTGAAGCAGCAGATGCAGTAAACCCGTTTTGACGCGCGACAGGTCGCGGATTTGCCCGATGACTTCGTCCGTCACAAGGTGAAATCCGCGTGGTTTTGCGCTTAAGGTCAGGGTCTGTTGATACCACATGTGCTGCTCCATTATGAAATGGTGAATCTTTCTAAGTGTGCAGCAAGAAAGCGAAAGGTAAAACCCGCGCAGCGAGATTTGCTTAAAAAAGCATTCACCCCGCCGTTAATACATCAGTATTCAGAGTTAACAATCACCTCTTCACCAAATTTTCCGGCCATCGGCAACGGTCGGTAGGTGGAGTTCGAGGCGCGTAACACCCTGATGCCTCTGGCTCCCACGTCTTGCGCCGCGGTGATGTCATTATCTGAATCCCCGTAGAACACTTTGATATTTTTCTTTTCCAGCCACTGGGTTTTGGTGTTTTGCCCTTCCTGGTCCCCGGCAAAAATGACCGGGTTCATGCTGGCCGCCGGGATCAGGAAATCATCCTGTAGCGTTTTCGAGACGGTTTCGGTTTTGGTCTGGCTACGTCCGGTCACGAAGTAAATGCTGTCGCCGCGCTTTACGTGCATGGCGATCAGCGCGCGGGCAACCTCTTTCGGGATACTGAACTCATCCCAGCCGTTGTTCATCTTTTCCCAGAATTCCGGGTTTTTCAGATAGGCTTCGCTGTCCGGGGAGTACGTTTTTTTACCGCGCCAGAAACCGGGGCTGGAGAAGAGAACGGTATCGTCAATATCGAAGCCCACGGCTATCGGCGGGCGACCCGTCAGGCTATTTTCGATTTGTGCCACTGAAACCCAGTGAATGGGAGCCTGTTCGGCAAGAATGGCGGCGGTAGTGCCGGTGTAAAGCGGCGTGGGTGCAGAAGCCCGTGCAACAACGGCGCTATTAAGCGAGAACAATAAGCAGGCGGCGCTGAGCGCCAGTGTGATCTTGCGCATATTTTCCCCTGAATATTCAGTTTGTTATCTTTTTATTTTGAGCGGATGGTCAAAAAACTATCCGACCATAACCCCAGCGGTAGGGGAAGGAAAGGAGTTTTTACTTATGGAGCTGAATAAAAAGAAGACGATCACAAAGCGCAGAAGAAACGTGTAGGTCCGGGAAGCGAAGCGCCACCGGGCAATGACTGGCACCGGCGCGAACAAAAAAGCCGGGTGGCGGCTACGCCTTACCCGGCCTACATACAGTATGCAAGTAAGTGAATGCTTACATTACGGATGCAAACGCCTGCGCCACGCGCTGGACGTTGCTGGCATTCAGACCCGCCACGCACATACGGCCGCTGGCGATCAGGTAGACACCGAACTCTTCGCGCAGGCGATCGACCTGCGCTGCGCTCAGTCCGGTGTAGCTGAACATCCCGCGTTGCTTGAGAAGATAATCAAAGTTATGCCCAGGCACGGCCTCTTTCAGGACGTTAACCAGCTCCTGACGCATCGACAGGATGCGCTTACGCATCGCTTCCACTTCCGCAAGCCAGGACGCTTTCAGCGTTTCGTCACCGAGAACTGTCGCCACCACCTGCGCACCAAAGTTCGGCGGGCTGGAGTAGATCCGGCGGACCGTCGCTTTCAGCTGACCGAGTACGCGTCCCGCGGCTTCGGCGTCTTCACACACCACGGACAGGCCGCCAACGCGCTCGCCGTACAGGGAGAAGATTTTTGAGAACGAGTTGCTGACCAGAGCGGGAAGCCCCGCGCTGGCAATCGCGCGAATGGCGTAGGCGTCTTCCTCCATGCCCGCGCCAAAGCCCTGATAGGCGATGTCGAGGAACGGGATCAGGTTACGCGCCTTCAGTATCTCGATCACCGCATCCCACTGGGCATTGGTGAGGTCCGCACCGGTCGGGTTATGGCAGCACGGATGCAGCAATACGATACTGCGCTCCGGCAGGGTGTTCAGTTTTTCCAGCAGCGCATCAACGCGCACGCCGTTGGTTTCGCTGTCGAACCACGGATAGGTCGCCACCTTAAAGCCCGCGCCC
Organism: Enterobacter sp. BIDMC 27; assembly: GCF_000534415.1. Taxonomy (NCBI): domain Bacteria; kingdom Pseudomonadati; phylum Pseudomonadota; class Gammaproteobacteria; order Enterobacterales; family Enterobacteriaceae; genus Enterobacter; species Enterobacter sp. BIDMC 27. Next base: position 1,174,477 of record NZ_KI973178.1, on the reverse strand, counting down.
TCGAAGATCGCAACGTGGTTTTCCCACGTCGGGTCGCTGACCCACACGCCGGAATCCGGGAAGTACTTTTTCAGGAAATCTGCGCCTACCTTCAGCGCACCCGAGCCACCCAGCGTCTGGATAGTCGCCACGCGCTTTTGCGCGAGCACCGCGTGGTCCGCACCAAACAGCAACGGCGCGATAGTGTTGCGGTAGGTGTTTAATCCTTCCATCGGCAGATAAAGCGAAGCACCGTGCGGGGTTGCGTTCAGACGCGCTTCAGCTTCGGCAACGGCTTTCAACTGAGGAATGATGCCGTCTTCGTTGTAGTAAAGACCAATGCTGAGGTTCACTTTGTCGCTGCGAGGATCTTCTTTGAAACGCTCCATCAAGGAGAGGATAGGGTCGCCGGCGTAGGCGTCTACTTTCTGAAACACGCGATGTTCTCCGGATTATTATGAGGCAGGGCATTCAACAATAAACCGGAAGCGGAAGAAGATCGAGGGGATGTTAACAGAAGCGGGATGCATCGCATCCCGCTCATGCTTAGTCGACGTATTTCATTGCGACCCTTGAAGTAAGGCGCGTGATAAGTTCGTAAGCACTCACTTTTGTTATTTCAGCAATACGCTCTACCGGCAGGCCTTCACCCCACATCACCGCATCGTCCCCCGCTTTATCCTGCGCGTCGGGCCCAAGATCAACACAAATCATGTCCATCGCCACGCGACCGACAATCTTGACTTCGCGTCCATTGACCAGCACCGGCGTCCCAGTTGGCGCGGCGCGGGGATAGCCGTCGCCGTAGCCCATCGCCACCACGCCAAGACGCGTGTCGTGCTCGCTGGTCCAGGTGCCGCCGTAACCCACCGGCTCTCCCGCTTTGTGCTCACGCACGGCAATCAGCTTTGAAACCAGCGACATAACCGGCTTAAAGCCAAAGTCCGGACCCCAGGGTTTGTTCTCCAGCGGCGAAACGCCATAAAGAATGATGCCCGGACGCGCCCAGTCGAAGTGCGACTGCGGCCATAGCAGGATCCCGCCGGACGCCGCAATGGAGCGCATCCCCGGTTTGCCTTCGCAGAAGGTGTTGAAGATATCAAGCTGCTGTTCCGTTGCGCCGCATTCAGGCTCATCGGCGCGGGCAAAGTGGCTGACGATATTCACTGGCTGACGCACATTTTTGCACTGACTCAGACGCTGATAAAACGCCTCCGCGCTTTCCGGCCGCACGCCCAGACGGTGCATGCCCGTGTCGAGCTTCATCCAGACGGTGACCGGCTCGCTCAGTTCAGCCGTTTCCAGCGCGGCCAGCTGTTCTTCGTTATGCACCGCCGTGTGCAGGTGCTGATCGGCAATGGTCGGCAGGTCCGAGGCTTCAAAAAAGCCTTCCAGGAGCAGTATCGGTTGCGTAATTCCACCTGCGCGCAGGCGGAGAGCTTCTTCGAGACGGGCGACGCCAAAAGCGTCGGCATCGGGGAGCGTTCGCGCGGTCTCAAGAAGACCGTGTCCGTAAGCGTTCGCTTTCACGACTGCAACGAGCTTACTGGCGGGCGCCAGTTCTCGCAGACGTTGCAGGTTGTGTCGCAGAGCGCGGCGGTTAATAACAACAGTTGCCGCTTGCATTTGAATTCCTTAGAAATTACTCATCATCATATTGAGGACCGGCATAGTTGTCGAAACGCGACCACTGGCCGTTAAAGGTCAGACGTACCGTACCGATGGGGCCGTTACGTTGCTTACCAATAATAATTTCGGCGATCCCTTTCAGATCGCTGTTCTCGTGATAAACCTCATCACGGTAGATGAACATGATTAAGTCGGCATCCTGCTCGATGGAGCCGGATTCACGCAGGTCGGAGTTGACCGGGCGCTTGTCTGCACGTTGTTCCAGAGAGCGGTTAAGCTGCGATAGCGCCACCACCGGCACGTGCAGCTCTTTGGCTAACGCCTTGAGCGAGCGGGAAATCTCGGCAATCTCCAGCGTACGGTTGTCGGAAAGCGACGGAACGCGCATCAGCTGAAGGTAGTCGATCATGATGAGGCCGATACCACCGTGTTCACGGGCGATACGGCGCGCGCGGGAGCGCACTTCCGTCGGCGTCAGGCCGGAGGAGTCATCGATATAGATGTTCCGTTTTTCCAGCAAAATCCCCATGGTGCCCGAGATGCGCGCCCAGTCCTCATCGTCCAGCTGGCCGGTACGGATGCGGGTCTGATCCACGCGCGACAGGGACGCCAGAGAACGCATCATGATCTGTTCAGAGGGCATCTCAAGACTGAAGATAAGCACCGGCTTATCCTGCAACATCGCCGCGTTTTCGACGAGGTTCATCGCAAATGTCGTTTTACCCATCGACGGACGCGCCGCGACGATAATCAAATCCGATGGCTGAAGACCTGCCGTTTTCTTGTTGAGATCGTCATAACCGGTGTTCACCCCCGTCACGCCATCGTGCGGCTGCTGGAAAAGCTGCTCAATACGCGCAACCGTGGCGTCGAGCACGTCGGCGATATTTTTTGGGCCTTCGTCTTTGTTCGCACGGCTTTCGGCGATTTTAAAGACGCGGGATTCCGCCAGGTCGAGCAGATCTTCGCTGGTGCGCCCCTGGGGATCGAAACCGGCCTCGGCGATCTCATTCGCCACCGAGATCATCTCGCGGACAACGGCACGTTCACGAACGATATCAGCGTAAGCGCTGATGTTCGCGGCACTTGGCGTGTTTTTTGACAGTTCTGCCAGATAGGCAAATCCGCCGACGCTGTCGAGCTGTCCCAGACGCTCCAGCGATTCTGCGAGCGTAATCAGGTCGATAGGGCTGCCCGACTCCTGCAAACGCGCCATTTCCGTAAAGATGTGGCGGTGCGGGCGGGTATAGAAGTCTTCCGCGACAACGCGCTCGGCGACGTCGTCCCAGCGTTCGTTATCCAGCATTAAACCGCCCAACACCGACTGTTCCGCTTCAATCGAGTGCGGCGGGACTTTTAACCCGGCGACCTGATAATCACGCTCACGAGGTTCAGTCTGTTTGTTGAAGGGTTTGTTTCCTGCCATAGTGAATGGAGTTACCGAGATAAAGAGTGGGTCGAAAGATTACCACATTCTGGAGGAAGCATGGCAACACGTATTGAATTTCACAAGCATGGTGGCCCTGACGTACTCAAAGCGGTGGAATTTACCCCCGCTGCGCCTGGCGAGAACGAAATCCAGGTGGAAAACAAAGCGATCGGCATTAACTACATCGATACCTATATTCGCGGCGGCCTCTATCCGCCTCCGTCGATGCCGAGCGGACTGGGCACCGAGGCGGCCGGTATCGTCAGCAAAGTGGGCAGCGCGGTGAAGCACATTAAGGAAGGCGATCGCGTGGTGTACGCGCAGTCGGCGCTGGGCGCTTACAGCTCCATCCATAACGTTCCGGCCGAGAAAGCGGCGCTTCTGCCAAATGCGATCAGCTTCGAGCAGGCTGCCGCCTCATTCCTGAAAGGGCTGACGGTCTATTATCTGCTGCGCAAAACCTACGAAATTAAGCCTGACGAGCAATTCCTGTTTCACGCAGCCGCAGGTGGCGTGGGGCTGATTGCCTGCCAGTGGGCGAAAGCCCTGGGCGCGAAGCTGATCGGCACCACAGGCAGCGCGCAAAAAGCGCAGCGCGCGCTGGACGCGGGCGCATGGCAGGTGATCAACTACCGGGAAGAGAGCATCGTTGAGCGGCTGAAAGAGATCACTGGCGGCAAAAAGGTCCGCGTGGTGTATGACTCGGTGGGGAAAGACACCTGGGAATCTTCGCTGGACTGCCTGCAACGTCGCGGGCTGATGGTGAGCTTCGGAAACGCCTCCGGGGCAGTCACCGGCGTCAACCTGGGCATTCTGAATCAGAAAGGGTCGCTATATGTCACTCGCCCTTCCCTGCAAGGTTACATCACCAACCGGGAAGAACTTGAGGAAGCCAGCAACGAGCTGTTCTCGCTGATCGCCAGTGGGGTAATTAAAGTGGATGTGGCAGAGGCGCAGAAATATCCGCTGACCGATGCGCAGCGCGCGCATGAGGTGCTGGAGAGCCGGGCAACGCAGGGATCAAGTCTGTTAATTCCCTGAGCCATAAAAAGAAATTGGGCTTCCCGTGGGAAGCCCTTTCTTTTTTTAGTTCGGCTGTATGTAGGGTACAGCTCGATGAATTCTTTAGCGGCAGCCATAGTGACAGATTCGATAAGTAAATCCTATTCTGTTCTAAGGATTGCTGCCGGAAAAGTTGCAGGTATGTGACGTACACCTCAATACCTTAGTAACGGAAGCGGTTATTACGCTGATAAGTGGGCAGTTTTGGTGATTTAATCGCCCGTATCGCCCATACCACCGCAATCGCCAGAAGTAACCACGGCAAGAGTTTAATCGTCAGGGCAAATAAACCGCCAACAAACATCACCACCGTGGCCACGACGAGCGCGGCCAGGATACCGAGCAGCGATACGCCCGTGACCATCAGCATGATAAAGAAGCCAATCACAAAAAGTAGTTCCAGCATGGTGCTCTCCCACGAGTTCCCGAATGATGCTGCGATCGTTACAAGAAACATGCCAAAAATAAGTCTTTGTTCTGAAAGCAAAACGCCCCGCAATGTGTTGCAGGGCGTGGCGTATTTGACCATCTTTTAGCGAAATTTAACGTTTATCCGCAACCAGACGCAGCGCGTGTTCCAGGACCTCAATATCCGCACCGGCCTTATGCGCGTTCTCGCTGAGATAACGACGCCACTGGCGCGCGCCAGGAATGCCCTGGAACAGGCCAAGCATATGGCGGGTAATGTGGCCCAGATACGTACCATGACTCAGCTCGCGCTCAATGTACGGATACATGGCGCGCACTACTGCCACGGGATCGGTGTCAGCACCGTCAACGCCAAAGATTTCCCGGTCAACCGTCGCCAGAATGCCCGGATTCTGATACGCCTCGCGTCCGACCATCACGCCATCCATATGTTCGAGATGCGCTTTGGCCTCGTCCAGCGACGTAATACCGCCGTTGATCGACATGGTCAGGTGCGGGAAGTCGCGTTTTAGCTGGTACACGCGCGGGTAGTCCAGCGGCGGGATCTCGCGGTTTTCTTTCGGGCTGAGGCCAGAGAGCCAGGCTTTACGGGCGTGGATGATAAACATCTCGCATTCACCCTTCCCTGATACGGTGTTGATGAAATCACACAGGAACTCGTAGCTGTCCTGGTCGTCTATGCCGATACGAGTTTTGACCGTGACCGGGATAGAGACGACGTCGCGCATCGCTTTGATACAGTCCGCCACCAGATGTGCATTACCCATCAGACACGCGCCGAACATACCGTTTTGCACACGGTCGGACGGGCAACCGACGTTGAGGTTAATCTCGTCATAGCCGCGTTCTTCAGCCATCTTCGCGCACTGCGCCAGCGCAGCCGGATCGCTGCCACCCAGTTGCAGCGCAACCGGATGCTCCTCTTCGCTGTACGCCAGATAATCGCCCTTGCCGTGAATAATTGCGCCGGTAGTGACCATTTCGGTGTACAGCAGCGTATGGCGGGAGAGCTGGCGCAGGAAATAGCGGCAGTGTCTGTCCGTCCAGTCGAGCATTGGCGCAATGGAGAAACGGTGTGCAGGGAAAGCGGTCTGGAATTCTGACGACATGGCGAAGTTTTAAGCATCTGGTGGAAAAGGGGCGCTACTATAGCACAAAGAAAAGCCGGAGGCGCAGCGCCTCCGGTGTACTTTAGAACGTCATGCTCAACTGTGCCCCTGCGCCCCAGGTCTCGTCTTCGCCATAAAGCCCCATCAGGTCAACGTGGACGGAGTTGAACGGCGCGAAACCGACACCGCCGGTAAAGACGTTGCTGTCGTTCCCTTTCATATCCGCACGATAACCGGCGCGTACTGCCAGCCAGCTCAGTGGCGTGACTTCGGCACCAACGCCAACGTACTGGGAGGCGTCTTCGCTTTTAAAGCCCTTGGTTTCGGTCAGATCGCCGTCTGCGGTCAGCGTGACCAGATCGTTGTGCCAGGCGGCCCCGGCAGTGACCAGCGGACGGATCTGATAAGTGTCTTTATAACTCACCACCTCTCCCGTACGCCCGTTGCGAATGCGGATATCTTTGGTATCGATATCGCGCGACATCAGGTTTTGCCCGCTCACGCCGACCGTCCAGTTTTCACCGAAATCAGCAGCAATACCGGCATCGACGTTGAAGCCAGTGTCGTCGGTACGGTAGCGGCTGTCGTTCCACTTATTACTGTCGTAATCGTAGATTGAGGTGGTGTAGTTATAGAGCCAGGTTTTTTGCAACTTCGGCGTGACGCCAACGGAAACCGGAACGCCGCCAAGATCGAACTGACGGGCCACCGCAATACCGTAGTCGGACACAATCGCCGCCCGACCAGACGCCGTAGAGTTAAGGTTTTTGGTGATCTGATCGGTACCGTTTAGCGCGGCATCCAGCGCCACACCGGCAGCCACCGCATCGCTTCGTTGTATACCGCGCAGATAATCAATGTCCTGCTGATCGATTGAAGAGCTGACCCGGCCATGGGCATAGCCTTTTGCCATAAAGGCCACGGAAAGAATATCGTTAGGGATACTGACGGCAATCCCCGCCCCTGCGGTGGCGTGTGCGGTCTTGCCTTTCAGGTAGTCCAGTTCATCAGCGAGATCTTTCGCTGCGCCCTGGAACTGATTGATCGAACCTAATGGATTGGTGATAACTTCAATGGGGGTCAGACTATCAACCACATCCTTGTAATGATTGATTTTGTCGTTAATGGTATCAATCTCGTCCTGAAGATTGTCTTCATCGGTCACCTGCACGCCAACGGACGGCAAAATAACCGTCACATCATCCTCGGGCTTAGATTTTGCCAGTAACGCGGGGTTGATTAACGCCCCGCTGCCATAGCTCCCTGCCGCGACACCCGTTCCGCCCATTGCGTCGCTACGCGCTTCCGTCCAGGTATTGGCTGCTCCCGCCTGATTTGCCATAAAAAAGGAGACAGCGATGCTAACCATCGAAAATTTAAAATGTTTTTTCACAGTGTGCTCGTAAATAGTTTGTTATTAGTTAACCCTGTCTGTTATCACCCAAACAGGAACGAACTATTGCTGTGAATAAGTGCAAAAAGACCCGCTATTTCCTTAAGTTAAATTCCATCCCGGCCTGTTGTAATATGTGACGACCATCAATATTTATAGAAGAGGAAATTATTTTCGCCCAGGTTTTCCATCGTGCGGCCCAAAAAACTGAGGCGGATGGTCGACCCAGCGGTCTTCGCGCGTCGCGGCATACACCGGATTGAGCGGATAGTAGATGCGGTTATGTTTTTTATTGGCCTCACCCACCACCAGTAAGCGCACCTCTTCATCGGTATTGTTGATAAAGGTATGACACACGCCCGTCCCGGCTGGAAATCCCACGCTGTCTCCGGGTTTGAGCTTCCATAAATAGCCATTGATCCAGGCCTCAGGGTAACCCTCCAGAACGTAAACAAACTCCTCTTCGTCGCTTTCCGCATGCGGATAAGACGTACGGCGTCCGGGTGGCAGCCGTTCATGGTGAATACCAATGCGGCCGAGACCCAGCCTGCGGGCCAGCGGCGCGCCAACAGAAAAACGTTCGTTACTGTCAGGATACGTTGCGTCATCGGCGCCTTCCACGTCCCGCCAGTGCCGAATACAGTCAGGTCTTTTCATTTTGCGATCTCCTGATTTGCGATGCGTCAGGTATAGCACAGCCTGGCGGATCTCGGTGTTTTTAGCAGAACATGATAAAGTGAATGTTTTCACCCCTTACCATATCCGAGGTGCCCGATGGACAAGTCCACAAAAGAGCTGTTAGCGCAAGCTGAAAAGCTGTGCGCGCAACGCAATGTGCGCCTGACCCCGCAGCGCCTTGAGGTACTGCGTCTGATGAGCCTGCAACAGGGCGCCATCAGCGCCTACGATCTGCTCGATCTGCTGCGTGAAAGCGAGCCGCAGGCAAAACCGCCGACCGTTTATCGGGCGCTGGATTTTCTGCTGGAGCAAGGGTTTGTGCATAAAGTGGAATCAACAAACAGCTATGTGCTGTGCCATCTTTTTGACCAGCCAACTCACACGTCCGCCATGTTTATCTGCGATCGCTGTGGTGTGGTGAAGGAAGAGTGTGCGGAAGGTGTGGAAGATATTATGCATACGCTGGCAGCCAGAATGGGCTTTGCGCTGCGCCATAACGTGATTGAAGCCCACGGCTTATGTTCTGCCTGCGTGGAGGTGGAGTCATGCAGCCATCAGGATGCCTGTCAGCACGATCACTCTATCCTGGTGAAGAAAAAGCCGCGTTAAAGCCAAAGAAAAAGGCGGCTCAGGGCCGCCCTTGGGGATAGTGCCGGTTACCAGCGGTAGTCGTTACGGGTTTCCCAGTCTTTGACTTCATTTTCCGCCTGATCTTTTTCGTAACCGTAGCGCTCCTGGATTTTGCCTACCAGCTGATCGCGCTTACCTTCAATGACGGTCATATCGTCATCTGTCAGCTTACCCCACTGTTCTTTCGCTTTACCTTTGAATTGCTTCCAGTTGCCGCCGATTTCGTCTTTATTCATAATCGTGTCCTCGTGTTAAGCGTCTATGAGTATCGTCCGCTTCGTTCTTTTCTGCTGGACGTGATTATTATTGTAGTTAAGGATTCGGCAGTTGTTTTTATATTCGGAATCTTTAACCGTTACGATATATCGTGCGGGGCTGGAAACCAGGTATTGTTTCGCCAGTGACGATGCCAGATAACGGCCAGCGAAAGGCCACGCAGTGAGAGAAACACCGCCAGCGCCAGCCACAGGCCATGATTGCCGAGATACGGCAGGGTTAGCAGCGTCAGGCCGAACCCCGCCGCCGCGACGGCCATGCTGTTGCGCATCTCCGCCCCTCGCGTCGCACCAATAAACATGCCGTCCAGCAAATAGCACCACACGCCCACCACCGGTAATACTACCTGCCAGAGGATGTAGCGATCTGCCAGCTCACGTAGCGCGGGCAACGAGGTGAGTAACGCGACAATATGCCCACCAAAACAGGCGTATACCAGAGCAAAGACCAGCGCCACCAGGCCCGCCTGACGACAGGCAGCACTCCAGACTTCACGTAACTGGCCGCTTTCACGCGCGCCATAGGCCTGCCCTGAATGCGCCTCCACGGCGTAAGCAAAACCATCCAGCGCGTAAGCGGTAAAGGTCAGTAATGTCATAAGCACTGCGTTGACGGCAACGATCTCAGGCCCAAGACGCGCACCAAAAACGGTTAATGCACCAAAGCAGAGTTGCAGCAGAAGCGAACGGAGCATGATGTCGCGATTAAGCGCCAGCAGCTTTCGAATGTTGCCGCGCCAGGCCGATTTCAGCAGATCCAGGGTGATACCGCGCATCGCCAGCACGCGCCAGACCATCCCCAAACCGATCAGCAGCGTACCGTACTCGGCAATCGCCGTGGCCAGCGCCGCGCCCCGGACGTTCATGTGCAGCCCCATCACCAGCCAGAGATCGAGCACAATGTTAAGCAGGTTGCCCACCACCAGCAGGATCACCGGCGCGCGGGCGTACTGCACGCCCAGCAGCCAGCCCAGCAGGACCAGGTTTGCCAGTGAAGCGGGCGCGCTGAGCCAGCGAATTTCGAGGAACCGCCGGGCCTGTTCCAGTACGGCATCGCTGCCGCCTACAATATGGAGCGCAAGATCAATCAGCGGCGTACGCAACAGAACGATTAACGCGCCGGCACCGAATGCCAGAATGAGCGGCTGAACCAGCGCACGCGCCAGACGCAGGGGATCTTTTGCACCATACGCCTGGGCCGTCAGGCCTGTCGTACTCATGCGCAGAAAAAGCAGCAGCATAAAGAGGAAGCTGGTCGCCGTTGCGCCGATCGCGACGCCGCCAAGATAAATCGGCGAATCGAGATGCCCGATAACCGCCGTATCCACCAGCCCCAGCAGAGGAACGGTAATATTGGAAAAAATCATCGGTAGCGCAAGACGCCACAACGCCTTATCGGCAGAAGTTAGCAATGCCATGGAAATTACCGGAATCAGAAAACAGGCCAGGCTGTAGAGGAACTACAGCCTGTCAGGAAGAGATTACAGCCATTCACCGTTGCGGATAACGCCGACCGCCAGCCCTTCAATAGAGAAGCTCTGCTCGCGGAGATCTACCACAATCGGGGAGAATTCATTGTTTTCAGGCAGAAGCTGCACGGTATTGCCTTGTTTTTTCAGGCGCTTAACCGTCACTTCATCATCAATGCGCGCCACCACGACTTGCCCGTTACGCACATCCTGCGTTTTGTGTACCGCCAGCAGATCGCCATCCAGAATACCGATATCTTTCATGGACATTCCGCTAACGCGCAGCAGGAAATCGGCGCTCGGCTTGAACATGCCTGGGTCAACCTGATAGTGCCCTTCGATGTGCTGCTGCGCCAGCAGAGGTTCACCTGCGGCAACGCGGCCCACCAGTGGAATACCGCTCTCTTCTTCCACAAGCAGACGAATGCCGCGTGAGGCGCCGGAAACAATCTCAATCACGCCCTTACGCGCCAGCGCTTTAAGGTGCTCTTCGGCAGCATTAGGAGAACGGAAGCCCAGACGCTGCGCAATTTCTGCACGCGTGGGTGGCATACCCGTCTGGCCGATATGATCCCGAATGAGATCAAACACCTCTTGCTGCCTGGTCGTTAACGCTTTCATACCGCCCCCTGGGTGTATATACAGTTATGCTGTGAGTATATACAGTCAAAGGCGATTTTGGAACCAAAAACTGCACAAAAAACCAGGGACTTAATTATTCCTCGAGGCTCATCGGAAATGCGACCAAAGCAGCGTGACCCAGGTGATCGCCGCAGTGATAATCGCCAGCAGTACGGCAGCGGAACCCATGTCTTTCGCCCGGCCAGACAGTTCATGGAATTCCGACCCGATTCGATCAACTACGGCCTCAATAGCGCTATTCAGAATTTCCACTATCATCACCAGAAGGACAGATCCGATGAGCAGTACGCGGGTGATAGCATCAACATCAAGGAAGCAGGCGATGACAACGGCAACGATTGCGGCAACCGCTTCCTGGCGGAAAGCGGCTTCATTAACCCATGCCGCGCGGAAACCTTTCCATGAATAACCGGCAGCTTTAATGATTCGAGTTAACCCAGTGGTATTATTGGCCATTAAAAGAACCTTTTATGATAAATAGCGTCTGTAACTAAAGCCGCAGCGCGTTTTGCTGCAACCTGAAGTATGACGGGTAACAACAGAAATTTTGCGCGCTTTCTGTTATCCTTGCGCCGCAATTGCATTATTAACCAGAGGCTTTACATCGTTTATGTCCGGCTGGCCACGAATTTACTACAAATTACTTAATTTACCATTAAGCGTCCTGGTAAAAAGTAAGTCTATCCCAGCAGAACCTGCGCTGGAATTAGGGCTCGATACGTCGCGCCCTATTATGTACGTTTTGCCTTATAACTCGAAGGCAGACCTGCTGACGCTTCGCGCTCAATGTCTGGCGCACGATTTACCTGACCCGCTTGAACCGCTGGAAGTCGACGGTACGCTGCTGCCGCGCTACGTGTTCATCCATGGCGGGCCGCGCGTGTTCACCTATTACACGCCGAAAGAAGAGTCCATTAAGCTGTTCCATGATTACCTCGATCTGCACCGCAGCAACCCCGATCTGGACGTGCAGATGGTGCCGGTGTCGGTGATGTTTGGCCGTCGTCCGGGGCGCGAAAAAGGGGAAGAGAACCCGCCGCTGCGTATGCTCAACGGCATTCAGAAGTTCTTCGCCGTCTCCTGGCTGGGACGCGACAGCTTTGTCCGCTTCTCACCTTCCGTTTCACTGCGCCGCATGGCGGATGAACACGGCACTGACAAAATCATTGCGCAAAAGCTGGCGCGCGTTGCGCGTATGCACTTTGCACGTCAGCGTCTGGCGGCCGTTGGACCACGTCTCCCGGCACGTCAGGATCTGTTCAACAAGCTGCTGGCTTCCAAAGCGATTGCCCGTGCCGTAGAAGACGAAGCGCGCAGCAAGAAAATTTCGCACGAGAAAGCGCAGCAGAACGCGATAGCGCTGATGGAAGAGATCGCCGCGAATTTCTCCTACGAGATGATTCGCCTCTCTGACCGTATCCTTGGCTTCACGTGGAACCGCCTCTATCAGGGGATTAACGTCCACAACGCCGAGCGCGTACGTCAGTTAGCGCACGACGGCCACGAGATTGTCTATGTGCCCTGCCACCGCAGCCACATGGACTACCTGTTGCTCTCTTACGTGCTCTATCACCAGGGTCTGGTGCCGCCGCATATTGCTGCCGGTATCAACCTGAACTTCTGGCCAGCAGGCCCGATTTTCCGCCGTCTGGGTGCGTTCTTTATTCGTCGTACCTTCAAGGGTAACAAGCTTTACTCCACCGTCTTCAGGGAGTATCTGGGCGAGCTGTTCAGCCGCGGTTATTCCGTGGAGTACTTTGTTGAAGGCGGTCGCTCGCGTACCGGTCGTCTGCTCGATCCGAAGACCGGCACGCTGTCGATGACCATTCAGGCCATGCTGCGTGGCGGTACGCGTCCTATCACGCTGGTGCCTATTTACATCGGTTATGAACACGTGATGGAAGTGGGCACCTACGCGAAAGAGCTGCGCGGTGCGACCAAAGAGAAAGAGAGTCTGCCGCAGATGCTGCGTGGGCTGAGTAAACTGCGCAACCTCGGCCAGGGCTACGTGAACTTTGGTGAGCCCCTGCCGTTGATGACATATCTGAACCATCATGTTCCGGAGTGGCGCGAGTCTATCGATCCTATCGAAGCGGTACGTCCGGCCTGGCTGACGCCAACGGTCAACGGCATTGCATCCGAGCTGATGGTACGCATCAACAATGCTGGTGCGGCAAACGCCATGAACCTGTGTTGTACTGCGCTTCTGGCCTCCCGCCAGCGTTCACTGACCCGCGAACAGCTGACCGAGCAGATTGACTGCTACCTGGATATCATGCGCAACGTGCCGTATTCCGTTGATTCGACCGTGCCGTCTGCCACCGCCAGCGAGCTGATCGATCACGCGTTGCAGATGAACAAGTTCGAAGTCGAGAAAGATACGATTGGTGACATCATCATTCTGCCGCGCGAGCAGGCCGTGCTGATGACCTACTACCGCAATAACATCACGCACATGCTGATGCTGCCGTCGCTGATGGCGGCCATTATTACCCAGCACCGCCGGATTTCGCGTCAGGAGCTGCTGCGCCATATTCAGGCCATCTACCCAATGCTGAAAGCGGAGCTGTTCCTGCGCTGGAGTAAGGATGAACTGGCGGCAGAGCTCGATAAAATGACGGCAGAGATGCATCGTCAGGGGCTGATTACCATCAGTGATGATGAACTGCATATCAATCCGTCACGTTCCCGTACCTTGCAGCTTCTGGCTTCCGGTGCGCGTGAGACGTTGCAGCGCTACGCCATTACCTTCTGGTTGCTGAGTGCAAATCCGTCCATCAACCGCGGTACGCTGGAAAAAGAGAGCCGGACGCTGGCCCAGCGCCTTTCCGTTCTGCATGGCATTAACGCCCCGGAATTCTTCGACAAAGCGGTATTCAGCTCCCTGGTGCTGACGCTGCGCGACGAAGGGTACATTAGCGATACGGGCGATGCCGAGCCGGAAGAGACGATGAAGGTTTACCAGATGCTGGCAGAGCTGATTACCGCGGATGTGCGTTTGACGATTGAGAGTTCGACGCAGGGCGAATGATGCTAAAGCCGGGTGGCGCTAACGCTTACCCGGCCTACATGTTCCGCTAAATCGTAGGCCGGGTAAGGCGAAGCCGCCACCCGGCTTTTTTATCACCAGTAACTCATCGCCAGGCCCAGAAACAGCACCAGCCCGACGTAGTTATTATTCAGAAACGCTTTAAAGCAGGCTTCACGCTCGCGCTTCGCGATCAGCTTCTGCTGATACGCAAACAGCAGCCCCGCCACCAGTACGGACCAGTAAAACTCCCAGTTCAGCCCGTTCAGGCGACCAATCGCCACCATCAGCGCCAGCACCGCCACCTGCAATATGCCGATGATAAGTTTGTCGTGACGACCAAACAGGATCGCCGTCGATTTGATGCCAATCTTGAGATCGTCATCGCGATCGACCATCGCGTATTGGGTATCGTACGCAACGGCCCAGAGAATATTCGCCAGGAACATCAGCCAGCAGCTGAGCGGAACGGACTCGCTGACCGCGGCAAACGCCATGGGAATCGACCAGCCAAATGCCGCACCCAATACCACCTGCGGCAGATGGGTGTATCGCTTCATGAACGGGTAAACCCAGGCCAGCGCCAGAGCAGCAACGGACAGCAGAATGGTCATGGTGTTAAGGGTTAACACCAGCATGAATGAGAGCAGCACCAGCACCACGAACAGAATGCGCGCCTCTTTCCCGGTCACCTGACCGCTCGGCAGAGGACGATTCGCGGTGCGCTTAACATGTCCATCAAATTTCCGGTCAGCATAGTCGTTAACCACACAGCCCGCAGCGCGCATCAGCCAGACGCCCGCCACAAACACCGCCAGGATCCACAGCGGCGGCACGCCCGGCGTGGCAACCCACAGCGCCCATAAGGTCGGCCACAGCAGCAGTAGCGCGCCAATGGGTTTATCAGTACGCATCAGGCGGTGATAGGCCAGCAGCTTATTCTGCGTCAGACTCCACTCCATTTTTTCTCCCTCTTAGTACAACGGCGATGCAGGCAAAAAGAGTTCCGTCAGTATTAACGGCTTGCCACTCAAACGAAGGCGGGAACGGCGCCCCCACAAATCGGCATCGCAACCAATTTCAATAAAATCACGGGTCAGTTCAGACGAGGTGAACAGATAGCGCCCCAGGGGCGTTTTGCCGAGGCGTTGCAATGCCAGCTCCGGCCCGGAAAGTGTAGACTCAGGAACCACCGTCCGCCCGGCAAGCCACGGCTCGCCATCGGCACACAGTAAAATTTCACGCAGCCAGTAGCGTTCTTCCTGCGGCAGCAGCGGCAGCTCGCTGGCAATCTCCGCAGGCGAGACAAACCCTTCCTGAATCATCGTCACCGTGACCGTTTTACCCTGTTGCTCAAAACGTTTTGTCATGGAATCTTCCAGCAGCAGCCAGTCCAGTTGCTCCGGGTCAAGCGCGGGTATTTGGTCGAAATAGCGTAGCGCACGCAGCTGCGTTAGCGCGGGGTGTGACATGCCAGACTCTCCGATACATAACGTAAAGGCATTGTATCGCAGATTGGCAAAATGAGGACGGACAAACCAAATTTAGCGATCACTATCGCAACAATGGTGCAACTTAGCCAAAAAAAGTGCGCCCGTGAAGGCGCACTAAACGACTAACAAAATCAGCACTGTGGGGAGACGGTTACCCCTTGCCTTTTACACTGCTGATAAAGGTGGAACGGGCAGTGGTTGAACCTAAACGCTCGGCTTCATCAAGCAGTTTCAGCGCTTTATCGACATCGCCGTTTTTAACCGCCTGCTTGATGGCGTTGTTAAAGTAAGTTTCAGTATCGTTAAGCACCGGCTCGGCTTTTTTCGCCGGGGCCGGAGCTGCGGCCGGTGCTGCGGCAGGCGCGGCATACACAGGCGCGGCAGTATTACCCACCGTTACCGGACCCGGGCCAGATGAGCCAAACAGCGGGCCTACGAGTACGCTGGAGGCGCTGTTGGTGGAGACTTTCAGCTTGATCAGACCATCGGTGGTATGACGGGCAAGCGGGTCCGGAATATCCGGAACAGAGTTCCCCGTGCCTTTCGCATAGGCTTTTGCCGGGTCAACAAGCTTCGTGGTTTGCTGCAAATCTTTTTCAGTCGTGAACACCAGAACATAAATCTTCTGCTGACCCAGGGCTGGTGTCAGGCGCATAACGCCTTCCAGCCGATCGGCGCTCATGACGCCAGGCTCCTGATAGCTGAAATAGTCGCTTGGGAAGAACGCGGATGGCGTCATGTTCTGATCGAGGATCAGCACGTTAGGCGCGAAGACGCTGGTCTGTTTATTGACTTCACTGGTCAATGTCAGGGTCAGCTCGCCGATATTCGCCGGCACGCTGAAAGCCGCAACCGGACCGCTGATACCCGGCACGTTCAGTGACTGGCCCCCCGCTGAAAGCTGGGTAGTTTGTGTTTTCGATTGATCAACTGGCGTCCACACCAGTTGCTGAAGTGCCGCAGCCGGAATAGCTGGCGCAGCGCTGGTATTTTGAGGAACAAAATTCACATCTGCAAAGGTGACCGCAGGCGCACAGGCCAACAGCCCCGCAGAGAGGCACAGCGCGACGAGACTTTTCTTCATTTTCATTGTTATTACCTCTGATAGCGTGAGCACTGCGGTGGCCAGGCAATAGCGCGCAGCACCCTAAGGAGAGAGGGGCTTGCGCCCCTCTTTTCAGGTCATTACGTCAGGCTTGACGAATTACCACCAGATTTCCATCTGGGCGCCGAAGGTCCACTCATCGTTGTCGCCACGGCTGAAGGTTTTCGCGGAGGTGTCGCTATACGCTACGCCAGAGGTGTAACCTGCACCTGAGTCGTTGTTTGCATAGCCCCATTTCTCATCCCACTTCGCGTAGGTTGCGAAGACGCGGATAGCCGGACGGGACCAGATGCTGTCGCCTGCCTGCCATTGCTGTGCCAGGGTGATTTTGTACTGGCTGTTTTTGTCGTCAGTTTTCTGAGATTTGACGTTGTCGTAGCCCACTTCCAGCAAGGTGCTCATGATCGGCGTCCATTTGAACATTGGACGAACACCCACGGTCCACCACTCGGTACCGTTGTTGTTGTCACGATCGATGTTCTGGTACATACCGACGTACATCAGGTCCCAACGGTCTGCCAGGGTGATTGCACCGTGATCCAGCACGCGCCACATAGAGCCGTCGTTATCGATGCTGCCGCCCTGTGGAATACCTTTACCGTTAGAGGTCATGGAGTCCGTACCGTATTGCAGCACGAACTTGTTGAAGCCTTTCATCATGCTCTGGGTGTGTTCAGCGGTGAACAGCCAGCCATCTTTAGAGGCGCCAGGTTGCAGATAGTAGTCGTCAGGAATGTTGGTATGACCATAGTCAACGCCTAGCTCCAGCGTACCGCCCGGGTTGGTTTCCAGACCGGCTAAACGCACGTCGAAGACGTCGTTTGGTACTACGTTGTCATAAATACGGTCACCGTTCGCATCACGATCGGCGAAGGTCGCAGAACCGCCGGACTCAGAAGAACGGGTCGCTGCAAGAGAGAGTTTACCAAAGCCCAGATCGATGTTTTCAATACCGGCACCAGGACCAGAGATATCCCAGTAGTAGAAGTCGATCATGTGTACGTCATGACGCTGATAGAAGCGTTTACCGGCCCAGATGGTAGAGCCTGGCAGCCATTCAATCAGGTTTTTACCCTGCACGTTAGCTTCACGGAAGGCCGGGCTGGTGGATTCCCAGTCATTCTGTTGAGAAACGGAGTACGCTACGTTGGTGTCGAAATAGAAGCTCTTGTCGCCTTCTTTCCACACTTCCTGGCCCAGTTTCAGTTCGGCGTAGGTTTCACATTCGTTACCGAGACGGTATTTACTTTGTGCGCCTGTTGCCTGGAAACATTGTTGTTCACCGCCACTTCCGGTCCAGCCAATGCCGGAACGAGCATAACCTTTAAAGTCTACGGCGCCCGCCTGGGCAGACAGGATGCCTGCCGCAATGGCGACAGCCAGAGGGACTTTGCGCAGAGTAATCATTATTCTATCTCCTGAGATCATTGCTTTTCTTTGTAATTGGAATGCTTAAACGCCTGGCTCTTTGTGCAACCGACGACATGCAGTGCCATCCTCACGGAACAGATGGCAGCGCTCTGGCGGCAAACCGATAGCGAATGTGGCACCCTCTTCTACCAACACCACGTCATTCTGGCGGTAGACCAGGTTCTGACGGATGGCGGGGATCTGGATATGAATCTGTGTTTCATGACCAAGCTGTTCGACGACCTGAACTTCACCTTCCAGCGTCACATCAGCGATGTGGCTCGGCAGTAAATGCTCAGGGCGGATACCGAGGGACATGTTGGCCCCCACCTGTACGTTAGCGCTGTCGACCGGCAGCCAGACTTGCTGACGGTTTGGCAGCTCCACCTGTACCTGTTCGATTGCCGTCGCGGTCACTTTTACGGGCAGGAAGTTCATCTTTGGCGAGCCAATGAAGCCCGCAACAAAGCGGTCTGCCGGGTAGTGATACAGCTCCAGCGGCTTGCCCACCTGCGCCACGCGACCGGCGTCCAGCACCACGATTTTGTCGGCCAGCGTCATCGCTTCGACCTGATCGTGGGTGACGTAAATCATCGTGCGTCCAAGGCGTTTGTGCAGACGGGAGATTTCGATACGCATCTGGACGCGCAGGGCGGCATCCAGGTTAGAAAGCGGTTCATCGAGCAGGAACACGCGCGGCTCGGCCACCAGCGTACGGCCGATCGCCACACGCTGACGCTGACCACCGGAGAGCGCCTTCGGTTTACGCTCCAGCAAATGTGCCAGCTGGAGCACTTCCGCCACCTGGGTGACGCGCTGGTTAATGGTCTCTTTTTTCGCGCCGGCCAGCTTCAGGCCAAAGGACATGTTCTCGGCAACGGAAAGATGCGGATAAAGGGCATAAGACTGGAACACCATGCCCACGCCGCGTTCAGCTGGCGGGATGTCGTTCATTCGGGTATCACCAATAAATAAATCGCCACTGGTGATGGTTTCAAGACCGGCAATCATACGCAGCAGAGTCGATTTACCACAGCCTGATGGACCCACGAACACCACAAACTCACCTTCGTGGATGTCCAGATTGATGTCTTTTGACACCACTACGTCGCCCCAGGCTTTCGTTACATTACGCAGCTGTACGCTCGCCATGCCCTTCTCCCTTCGTTACAACCTGTCACCGACAGAAACATTCAAGATAAGTTCACTATGCGTGTTCCATTACTTTCGTGAATCCTCCACCCCCCGGCTTTTTTATGGGGGAGGAGGCGGGAGGATGAGAGAGCAGGCTCTGCGACCGCAGCGGAGGGGCTGAGGCGAAAATCGTGAAGCGGCCTGCAAAATTCAGTGGGTTTTTATGTGCGCCAGCACTCATAACTTAAATTTATGTTACAGGGATCACACAAACAGGGGGTGGGGCGTAGGGACTGGGAGGATGGAAAGAGGATGTCAAATAAGGAGACTGAGTCACGTTGAACCACCTTATGTATCCACGAGCACATCACCAATAAAGGATGGCAGATATGAAGATCAAGACTGGCGCACGCGTTTTCGCATTGTCCGCCCTCGCAGCAATGATGATTTCCGCACCGGCTCTCGCCAAAATTGAAGAAGGTAAGCTGGTTATCTGGATTAACGGCGACAAGGGCTATAACGGTCTGGCCGAAGTGGGCAAAAAATTCGAGAAAGACACCGGTATCAAAGTCACCGTAGAACACCCGGACAAACTGGAAGAGAAGTTCCCGCAGGTTGCGGCAACTGGCGATGGTCCGGACATTATCTTCTGGGCGCATGACCGTTTCGGGGGCTACGCGCAGTCTGGCCTGCTGGCAGAAGTTACGCCAGACAAAGCCTTCCAGGACAAACTGTTCCCGTTCACCTGGGACGCCGTTCGCTATAACGGCAAGCTGATCGCTTACCCAATCGCGGTTGAAGCGCTGTCTCTGATTTACAACAAAGACCTGGTGCCAAACCCGCCGAAGACCTGGGAAGAGATCCCTGCTCTGGATAAAGAGCTGAAGGCGAAAGGTAAATCCGCTCTGATGTTCAACCTGCAAGAGCCGTACTTCACCTGGCCGCTGATTGCTGCCGACGGCGGTTACGCGTTCAAGTTTGAAAACGGCAAATATGACGTGAAAGACGTGGGCGTGGACAACGCAGGTGCGAAAGCGGGTCTGACCTTCCTGGTTGACCTCATCAAGAACAAACACATGAACGCGGATACTGACTACTCCATCGCGGAAGCGGCGTTCAACAAAGGCGAAACCGCGATGACTATCAACGGTCCGTGGGCCTGGACCAACATCGACAAGAGCAAAATCAACTACGGCGTGACCCTGCTACCAACCTTCAACGGCAAACCGTCTAAACCGTTCGTGGGCGTGCTGAGCGCAGGCATCAACGCCGCCAGCCCGAACAAAGAGCTGGCGAAAGAGTTCCTCGAAAACTACCTGCTGACCGATCAGGGTCTGGATGAAGTGAACAAGGACAAGCCGCTGGGCGCCGTTGCGCTGAAATCCTTCCAGGATCAGCTGGCGAAAGATCCGCGTATTGCGGCCACCATGGATAACGCCCAGAAAGGCGAAATCATGCCGAACATCCCACAGATGGCTGCGTTTTGGTACGCCACCCGTACCGCGGTCATCAACGCTGCAAGCGGTCGCCAGACTGTCGATGCCGCACTGAAAGATGCTCAGGGCCGTATTACTAAGTAAGTCTGAAAAACGGCGGGTGGCGCGTGCGCTTACCCGCCCTACGACTACGGCACGATCCGTAGGTCAGGTAAGCGCAGCGCCACCTGACGATAAGTTTCCACCGTTGTAGAGGAAGAACCCCATGGATGTCATTAAAAAGAAACACTGGTGGCAAAGCGACGCACTGAAGTGGTCAGTGATAGGTCTGCTGTGTCTGCTGGTGGGTTACCTTGTTGTTTTAATGTACGTGCAAGGGGAATACCTGTTTGCCATCATGACGCTGATTTTAAGCTCGGTTGGCCTGTATATTTTCGCCAACCGTAAAGCGTACGCCTGGCGCTATGTCTACCCGGGCGTTGCCGGGATGGGGCTGTTTGTCCTCTTTCCGCTGATCTGCACCATCGCGATTGCCTTTACCAACTACAGCAGCACCAACCAGCTCGCGCAGGAGCGTGCCACCCAGGTGCTTCTGGATCGTTCTTACCAGGCGGGTAAAACCTTTAACTTCGGCCTGTATCCCACGGGTGACGAGTGGAAGTTAGCGCTCACTGACGGTGAGAGCGGCAAAACCTATCTTTCCGACGCGTTCAAATTTGGCGGCGAGCAGAAGCTGGCCTTAAAAGAGGCTGCGGCCCTGCCGGAAGGTGAACGTGCGAACCTGCGTATCATTACCCAGAATCGTCAGGCGCTGACCCAGCTCACCGCCGTGCTGCCCGATGACAGCAAAGTAACCATGAGCTCGCTGCGCCAGTTCTCCGGCACGCAGCCGCTTTATACTCTGGCGGATGACGGCACGCTGACCAACAACCAGAGCGGCGTGAAGTACCGTCCGAACAACGATATCGGTTTCTATCAGTCGGTGAATGCCGACGGCAGCTGGGGCGACGACAAACTCAGCCCGGGCTATACCGTCACCATCGGCTGGGACAACTTCACCCGCGTATTTACCGACGAAGGCATCCAGAAACCGTTCTTCGCCATCTTCGTCTGGACGGTGGTCTTCTCGGTGCTGACCGTGATCCTGACCGTGGCCGTGGGCATGGTGCTGGCCTCCCTCGTGCAGTGGGAGTCCCTGAAAGGCAAAGCGATTTACCGCGTGCTGCTGATTCTGCCCTACGCCGTGCCGTCGTTTATCTCGATTCTGATTTTCAAAGGGCTATTTAACCAGAGCTTCGGTGAAATCAACATGATGCTGAGCGCGCTGTTCGGTATCAAACCGGCCTGGTTCAGCGACCCAACCACCGCCCGCTCGATGATTATCATCGTGAACACCTGGCTCGGTTATCCGTACATGATGATCCTGTGCATGGGGCTGCTGAAGGCTATCCCGGACGACCTGTACGAAGCCTCGGCGATGGACGGCGCGGGTCCGTTCCAGAACTTCTTCAAAATTACCCTGCCGCTGCTCATTAAGCCGCTGACGCCGCTGATGATCGCCAGCTTCGCCTTTAACTTTAACAACTTTGTGCTGATTCAGCTGTTGACCAACGGTGGCCCGGACCGTCTCGGCACCACCACGCCGGCAGGCTATACCGACCTGCTCGTGAGCTACACCTACCGCATCGCCTTCGAGGGCGGCGGCGGTCAGGACTTCGGCCTGGCGGCGGCGATTGCCACCCTGATCTTCCTGCTGGTGGGCGCCCTGGCGATTGTGAACCTGAAAGCCACACGTATGAAATTTGACTAAGGAGGGCACTGAACATGGCAATGGTACAACCCAAATCTCAGAAACTGCGCCTCCTCGCGACGCACTTAGGCCTGCTGATTTTCATCGCGGCGATCATGTTCCCGCTGCTGATGGTTATCGCCATCTCCCTGCGCTCGGGGAACTTCGCCACCGGGAGCCTGATCCCGGACGAAATCTCCTGGGAGCACTGGAAGCTCGCGCTGGGCTTCAGCGTGGAACATGCGGATGGCCGCGTCACGCCGCCGCCGTTCCCGGTGCTGCTGTGGCTATGGAACTCGGTGAAGGTGGCGACCATCACTGCGATCGGCATCGTAACGCTCTCCACCACCTGCGCTTACGCCTTCGCCCGTATGCGTTTCCCGGGCAAAGCGACGCTGCTGAAAGGGATGCTGATTTTCCAGATGTTCCCGGCCGTGCTGTCGCTGGTGGCGTTGTATGCCCTGTTTGACCGTCTTGGGCAGTATGTGCCGTTCATCGGCCTGAACACTCACGGCGGCGTGATCTTCGCCTATCTTGGCGGCATCGCCCTTCATGTGTGGACTATCAAGGGCTATTTCGAAACCATCGACGGCTCGCTGGAAGAAGCGGCGGCGCTGGATGGGGCGACACCGTGGCAGGCGTTCCGTCTGGTGCTGCTGCCGCTGTCGGTGCCGATTCTGGCGGTGGTGTTTATCCTGTCGTTTATCGCCGCCATCACCGAAGTCCCGGTCGCCTCACTGCTACTGCGCGATGTGAACAGCTACACCCTTGCCGTCGGTATGCAGCAGTACCTCAACCCGCAAAACTACCTGTGGGGCGACTTTGCCGCGGCGGCCGTCCTCTCTGCCATCCCGATTACCGTGGTGTTCCTGCTGGCCCAGCGCTGGCTGGTCAACGGCCTGACGGCGGGCGGTGTGAAAGGTTAAGTTTCATTTGTTATGCCACTGCAACCCTCAACTTTAGACGTATTGTATTGAACCAACTTGTGACTGTTATTCGGCGGCCTCCGGGCCGCCATTTTTTTTATTCGCGTTTCAGCCGCTTCGAGTTGCACAGCCAGAGGGTGATCACCAGCAGCAGGATCGCCGCCGAGTAGATCAGCACGTCGAGCGGGGATTTATGATCGACGATGATCAGCCGCACAATGGCGGTGATGCCAATGTAGACAAAATAGCGCAGCGGGAAGTGAAAGCCGGACTGAAAGTACTTCACAATCAGGGCGATAAATTCAAAGTAGAGAAAGTAGACCACCAGGCCTTCCACCAGCGCGTATTTGCTGGTTTGCTCAGGGGCGAACAGCACATCCGCCAGATGCACCGTCTCTTTACCCAGAAAAACGACCAGGATCAGGCCAAGGCTCAGCAGACCGAGGTTCAGCACGGTCTGGAGTATCGTTGAGATAAACTCAACGCGCGGACGAGTCAGGGATGTCATACAGCACCTCATTCTCCAAGGCGAGGTTCCTGTATAACGCAAAAATGTGACGGGGATCTATATTTTTTGTTTATGTTTTGTCCAGATGAACATTCTTGCCGGGCGGCACTGCGTTTGCCCGGCCTACAAAAACACTCTCGTAGGCCCGGTAAGCGCAGCGCCACCGGGCAAATAAGCATCAGCGGAAGTTAATGTTCTTATCGCTGGTCATATCATACAGCTGGAATTTACGTCCAAGCTGCTGACCGCCGTCGCGCGTCAGCGGCGTCCAGCCCACTGCCGCACGGCTGCGGGTTGGGCCTGATGAGAACAGATCCAGCGGAATCGACACGTACACCCCTTTGGTGAAGTCCCCTTCCCCGTACTCGTCTGGCGAAACGTTGGTGATGGTGGCATAGCCGCCCACCACCACGCCGCTGTCGAAGTGTTTGGAGATATCCAGCGTGCCGCCCTTATCACCCGCCAGATACTGGCCGACGCTGGCTTTCACCAGCACGTCCTGCGCGAACGACGGCGTCCAGTAGGCGGTCAGGTGGCCGGTTTTGACGCTGTAGTCGGTGAATTTCATCATGTCCTGCGCGCTGCGCCAGTCACGCTGTTTCACGTAGTTAGCATCAATCCCAAACGCCCAGTTGCTGTCGACAGGACGATAAAGCACTTCTGCCCCGGCGCCGCCGAACATGGTTTCCAGATAGCCACCGTAAACCTGGCCGTAGAAGCCGTTGCCGAAGTACTGGAAGTAGTTGGCCTGGAGGTTATTCACGTAGATATCGTTCTGCACATATTCGCGAACGCGGGTACGCACGCGCGGCAGTTTTGAATCGTTCGGCGGGTTGGTGTAGTTAAATTTGTCGTAGTTGTTGGCAATGTTGCCGAACAGACTACCAGTGG
Source organism: Enterobacter sp. BIDMC 27 (assembly GCF_000534415.1). NCBI lineage: Bacteria > Pseudomonadati > Pseudomonadota > Gammaproteobacteria > Enterobacterales > Enterobacteriaceae > Enterobacter > Enterobacter sp. BIDMC 27. The sequence goes on along the minus strand of NZ_KI973178.1, from coordinate 1,150,033 downwards.
TCAACAGGTGGTCGGTCACCCACAGATCCGCCGTCGCCATCGCCCCCAGCTGATACATGTAGAAGTTTTCCGGCCCACCCACGGACTGGTTCAGCACCGGATCGATATGGAAATCGAAGCGGGATTTATCGATATACCAGCCCTGCTCGGTGCTCTCTGGCACCACCGGCTCAACGCGTTTTTGTACCAGCTCGGTTTCATGTCCCAGCGGTTCGCCTTCAAGATGACGCTTAAGGCTGGCAACATCGGTTTCGGTTGTGACCTGCGGCAGGTTGAGGCGGTTCTCCGTCACGCGGATCGTGCGGATCCCCTCCGGCAGATCGTTCATGACGATCCGGTTGGCGCGCTCGATCCCTTCGCGGGAGTCGCGGTATTTTACCTGCTCGCCGGTGACGTACAGCGTATCGCCTTTGGTCTGGATCTTTGGATCCGCCAGGCCCGCGTTATATTTCAGCAGCGTCAGCTGGTTCGCTACCACGGAGTGCTGAATGATCGCATCCTGCGGCTCCGGCTGATATTTTGGCCGCGGGTTATCATTGTAGTGCGGCCGCATGTCGTTAAAGTTAGTGCGCAGGGTAAAGCCAAACATCAGGGTATTACCGCGCTCATAGCTGAGGTTAACGTCGGCCCAGTCGGTGACGCGGTAAATGGCGCCGACGTTAAACTTGCTCTTTTGCTCAATTTTCCCGGCGAAGTCCTGCGAGTAGTCGTTTCCTTCGTACTCCAGCTTCAGACGTAACGGCTGCCACGGTGTTTGATACTCCACGCCGCCAAACAGCGAGGCCGGGCCGTGGAACATCTGGTCCCCGTTGATGGAGCCCGCTTTCTGGTAGCTGTTATCGCGGTAGCAGTATTTATCGCTGTAGGTACAGAACGGATTTTTGACGTTGCCGCTGGTGCCGAGATAGCCCCATCCCAGACCGAGTGAGAAATCAAACGGTCCCCAGGCTTTGCTGGCCACGATGTATTCCGCGTCAAACAGGCCGGTCCCGCCGATATCCTTCGCACCAACGGAGACCTGCGGCATCCAGTAGCTCTCTTCCCACAGGCGCAGCTTCACGTCGAAAGCTTTGTCTTTATAAGTCTGGTCGCCGGAGAAGGCATCCACGCTGCTGTACTGTTTTGTACGCACGTCGGTGTAGCGCAGCGTGGTCTCCAGCCAGGGGAACAGCTGCACGGACGCAGAGTAGTAACGGTACTGATCGTTATCGCGATAGTTAAGGCTGATTTCCCCCTCGCGGGCCATACGCGCGGTTGGGGTTTGCAGTAAGCCCACGCCGCCAAAATCGGACTGCGACGGGCCGATGGGTGCCGGATACGTTTCTGCATGACAGGCGGCACTCACGCACAGTGCAAGCATGCTGTAGAGATAGGTTTTTTTCATTATTCCGGTATCCGCTGTATCAGGGAGCGAAGGATATCGGCATTAAGCCCGTCATACGCTTTCGTCCAGAAATGGTCGGCAAAACCGACAAAAATGATGCTGCCTGGCATAGGTTCGATATGGCGTTTATTCCAGTAAGCCACCGGCGCTTTCTGCGTATGCCCGTCCGGATAGACCACCCAGGCATAGCTGTTATCCGCTCCGCTGAGCAGACTTTGCTCGTCGAGATAGCTCGCCACGTCCCGGCCCGGCGCAAACGGCTTTTTGCCAGGGCTGCTGAGAAGCCCCATCACGGTGACGGTGGAAGGTTGAGCCGGAAGCCACAGGGTATAGTCCCCTTCCAGCGACGGATTGCCGTTTTCCGCAACGCGCACCTCATCCGGATCCAGATTCACCTTCTGGCGCCCCGTCACCTTAACCGCCTGAAGCTGTTGACGCAGGCTAGTAATGGCCGCGGCATCGTCGGTATCTTCCTGTTGTGCCAGCCCGCTCAGTCGGGCGAGCAGCGCCTGATGTTTTTGTTCCGCTACGATCGTCGCCTGACGCTCGCTGATCACCGCCCCGGTCCACCAGCTTTTCGCCAGCCTCGGCTGCCCCACCAGATCGAGCAGATGCCCGGCATTGGTTAAGGTTTTAGGTTTTTCGCTGTCCGGGGTGTAGACCTGTACCGTTCCCGCAGACCACGCCAGCGGCGAGGTCAGGCTGGCGAGAAGCGCAATGTGGATGAACATTTTCATGATTTCGCCGCCTTGATCAGGGTGGCCTTCACCGGGAAGAAACCGGCACCGAGATACTGTAAGGACTGGCGGATTTGCCCCTCTTCGTCCACCCAGAAGCGGTTATGCCAGGTGGCCTGATCGGTTGTCACTTCTTCATCCAGCACGCGCACCTGCGTTTCGTCGCTGCCCACTTTGACACTGTCCGTACCGTCCCAGCGGAAGGTGGAGCGGGCCGTGGCGTAGCGCACCTGTTTATGCTCGGTCCAGCCCATCGTGCGCGTCCAGCTTGCGCCATCGACGATCTGATTCGGCTTGATGAGCGGATCTTCAGCCAGGTTGTTCACCTCAAGCAGGTTGTCGCCACCGAGCAACGTTTTCACGATGCGGGAATGCTGCGTCACGATGGTGGCCTGATCCTGCGTCACCCATTTCTGCTGCCCGTTTTCATCGAAAGCGAGCACCACAAACAGTTGCGGACCATCGTTTAGCTGCATGTACTGGCTGGCATACGGCATGTTCTGAAGTTCGTCATCGGTCAGATGCACGCCCGGCGTGCCGAACATGCTGTCCCACAGTGAGTGGCCCAGCCCTTTGGTGGTAGCTGAGCACGCCTGCAACAGCAGGCAAATCAGGATGATTGCAGGTCGCTTCACGACTCTTCTCCGAAGGGGCGAAATAACCACACCGAAGTGTGGTTATGATTAAAACACCCGTTATTACTGGGTGCTGGTCGTCGTAGTGGTCGTGGTTCCGGTATTGGAGCCATCACCGCCACCGGTTGCCGCCAGCGCGACACCCACGGCTGAACTTACGGCGCTGGTGCTGGCTGCGGTAGAACTCCCCGCAGACGCAGACGTCGCTGCCGACCCTGCTGCTTCCCCGACCTGGACCGGAGCTGCATAGACAGACGTCGCCGCAAGCGCAGATATGGCAAAAATGCCATACAGTACTTTCTTCATAACAATTTCCCTTCAATGAATGAATGGAGATTTGCCCGAAAAGAAATTCAGGCGGATTCGAGTATACACAACTAAAGCAGTGGGTTTACCGTGGGGGTAAATAGGGATGAGGTTTTCAGACTAATGGTTAAAAATGGAAGGAAAAAAGAATCAAGGAAATATATAATCAATATAAATCAACCAGTTATAATATAAGAACATTAAAGCATCACTCCGTATTTTCTTAAAATAAACCTCAGCAATTAACGGGGTTACCGTCTTTTTCGGATTAAACTCAGCTTCAGAATTTGAGATAACTAACAGACATCAGGAATTATCCGATAAAAAAATGCCGGCATATCGCCGGCATTGTTCATGACATATTTATTACGCACGCCAGGCTTTATAACGGTTAATCAGACCATTGGTGGAGCTGTCGTGGCTGTCGATCGCTTTATCGTCACCCAGCTCTGGCAGAATGCGGTTTGCCAGCTGTTTGCCCAGCTCAACGCCCCACTGGTCAAAGGTAAAGATGTTCAGAATAGCGCCCTGAGTGAAGATTTTGTGCTCGTAGAGGGCAATCAGCGCACCCAGGCTGAACGGCGTGATTTCGCGCAGCAGAATGGAGTTAGTTGGACGGTTGCCTTCGAACACTTTAAACGGCACAACGTGCTCCAGCGTAGCCGGATCTTTACCCTGGTCACGGTATTCCTGCTCAACCACCTCGCGGGATTTACCGAACGCCAGCGCTTCGGTCTGGGCGAAGAAGTTAGACAGCAGCTTCGGATGGTGGTCGGACAGTGGGTTGTGCGTAATCGCCGGGGCGATGAAATCGCACGGTACCATTTTGGTACCCTGGTGGATCAGCTGGTAGAACGCGTGCTGGCCGTTGGTGCCCGGCTCGCCCCAGATGATTGGGCCAGTCTGGTAATCCACCGCGTTGCCGTTACGGTCAACGTACTTGCCGTTGGATTCCATGTTGCCCTGCTGGAAGTAGGCCGCAAAGCGGTGCATGTACTGGTCGTACGGCAGAATCGCTTCGGTTTCAGCGCCGAAGAAGTTGTTGTACCAGATCCCGATCAGCGCCAGCAGTACCGGCAGGTTTTTCTCAGGCGCGGTGGTGGAGAAGTGTTTGTCCATCGCGTGCGCGCCGGAGAGCAGTTCAACGAAGTTGTCGAAGCCCACGGACAGGATGATGGACAGACCGATCGCAGACCACAGTGAGTAGCGGCCGCCCACCCAGTCCCAGAACTCAAACATGTTCGCGGTATCAATACCGAACTCACCCACCGCTTTACCGTTGGTGGACAGCGCCGCAAAGTGTTTCGCCACGTGCTTTTCGTCGCCCGCGGTTTTCAGGAACCAGTCGCGCGCGCTGTGGGCGTTGGTCATGGTTTCCTGAGTGGTGAAGGTTTTAGACGCCACCAGGAACAGCGTGGTTTCCGGGTTCACCTTTTTCAGCACTTCAGCGATGTGAGTCCCATCGACGTTGGACACGAAGTGCATGTTGAGGTGGTTTTTGTACGGGCGCAGCGCCTCGGTCACCATGAACGGGCCGAGGTCAGAGCCGCCGATACCGATGTTTACGACGTCGGTGATCGCTTTGCCGGTGTAGCCTTTCCAGCTACCTGAGATGATCGCTTCAGAGAAGGTTTTCATCTTTTCCAGCACCGCGTTCACTTCCGGCATCACATCTTTGCCGTCAACGATAATTGGCGTATTGCTACGGTTACGCAGGGCCACGTGCAGGACGGCACGGTCTTCGGTGCGGTTGATTTTCTCACCAGAGAACATGGCTTTGATGGCATCTGCCAGCTCAGTCTCTTTCGCCAGATCTTGCAGCTTCGCCAGCGTCTCTTCGGTGATACGGTTCTTGGAGAAATCCACCAGCATCAGGTCATCGAAGGTGGCGGAAAACTTGCTGAAACGATCGGCATCTTTCGCGAACAGTTCCGCGATGGTGACGTCTTTCATTTCATCAAAATGTTTCTGTAGTGCCTGCCATGCAGCGGTCTGCGTTGGGTTGATGTTTTTCATAGCAATACTCTTCTGATTTGAGAATTGTGACTGCGGTCGATTGTAGCGCCTGCAAATAAAAATTGTGATGGTTTTTATGCCATTGCCCTGGTCTGCATCAAACGCAGGTGAAAAGACCCGAAAAGTATAGCTGCTGTCGCGCCCTTCCGGCGTGGCGAAATGTTGGTCAAAAAGAGGGAAAAAGGAGCATAAAATATGGGCCTGTTATAAGTCCTGTTTCTGAGGGGTACCCCCCCATGAAAAATCCGCATAATCCCAGCATTGACAGGACCTCCCCCGCATTTTATTTATAGGGCCGTATTTTGCGCCTGCACCTGTTCTCGCTTCATTCTTGTGCCAAGGTCGCTCTATTCATTCCCTGACACGAGGTTGTTATGACGAGTTTTGTGGTCGCCAAGTTTGGCGGCACCAGTGTGGCAGACTACGATGCCATGAACCGCAGCGCCGATGTGGTGCTGGCCGATCCGAATACCCGCCTGGTGGTGCTTTCCGCCTCAGCCGGCGTGACGAACCTGCTGGTTTCCCTGTCTGAAGGACTGGAAGCGACCGAGCGTTTCGTGAAGCTGGATGCACTGCGCAAAATTCAGTTCGACATTCTCGAGCGTCTGCAAAACCCGAACGTCATTCGTGAGGAAGTGGAACGCCTGCTGGAAAATATCACCACCCTGGCAGAAGCCGCGTCGCTGGCCACCTCCAGCGCACTGACCGATGAACTGGTCAGCCACGGCGAACTGATGTCCACACTGCTGTTCGTTGAGATCATGCGCGAGCGCAATATTCAGGCGCAGTGGTTCGACGTGCGTAAAGTGATGCGCACCAGCGACCGCTTTGGCCGCGCCGAGCCGGACGTGGAAGCCCTGGCTGAGCTGACTAACCAGCAGCTTGCCCCGCGCCTGGATGAAGGCATAGTGATCACCCAGGGCTTTATCGGCAGCGAAGCCAAAGGGCGCACAACCACGCTGGGCCGTGGCGGTAGCGACTACACCGCCGCCCTGCTGGGTGAAGCCCTGCACGCCACCCGCGTGGATATCTGGACGGACGTGCCGGGTATCTACACCACCGACCCGCGCGTGGTCTCTGCGGCAAAACGTATTGACGTGATCGCCTTTGAAGAAGCGGCTGAAATGGCGACTTTCGGCGCGAAAGTGCTGCACCCGGCCACCCTGCTGCCCGCCGTGCGCAGCGACATTCCGGTCTTCGTTGGCTCCAGTAAAGATCCAAAGGCGGGCGGGACGCTGGTCTGCAAGAAAACCGAGAACCCACCGCTGTTCCGCGCGCTGGCCCTGCGTCGTAAGCAGACGCTGGTTACCCTGCACAGCCATAATATGCTGCACTCCCGTGGATTTCTGGCGGAAGTGTTTGGCATCCTGGCGCGCCACAATATCTCCGTGGACCTGATCACCACGTCAGAAGTCAGCATCGCGCTGACGCTCGACACCACCGGCTCCACCTCTACCGGCGACACCCTGCTGACGCAGTCGCTGCTGATTGAGCTTTCCGAGTTGTGCCGCGTGGAGGTGGAAGAAGATCTGGCGCTGGTGGCCATCATCGGTAATAAGCTGTCGCGCGCGTGCGGCGTGGGCAAAGAGGTGTTCGGCGTGCTCGACCCGTTCAATATCCGCATGATTTGCTACGGCGCGTCCAGCTACAACCTCTGCTTCCTGGTCCCAGCCGACCAGGCGGAGCAGGTGGTGCAGAAACTTCATCAGAATTTGTTTGAATAAAATTCGTTAGCACGATAAACATTATCTACAAGCCGGGCACAGACCCGGCTTTTTCATAACTAAACAACACGACAATACTGCAAGGAAACCACTATGTTATCCGCCATCACGCGGCTGTTCCCGTTATGGGCGCTGCTGCTCTCTGTACTCGCGTATTACACTCCCACCACGTTCACGGGCATTGGTCCGTGGGTCACCACGCTGCTGATGCTGATTATGTTCGGCATGGGCGTGCATCTGAAAATTGACGATTTCAAACGCGTGCTGTCTCGCCCGGCACCGGTTGCCGCAGGGATTTTCCTGCACTACCTGGTGATGCCGCTCGCGGCCTGGCTGCTGGCGATGGCCTTTAAGATGCCGCCCGACCTTTCCGCAGGGATGGTGCTGGTGGGGAGCGTCGCCAGCGGTACGGCATCTAACGTCATGATCTATCTGGCGAAAGGCGACGTGGCGCTCTCCGTCACCATCTCGTCCGTTTCCACGCTGGTGGGCGTGATTGCCACGCCGCTGTTAACCCGCCTGTATGTGGACGCGCATATCCAGGTGGACGTGATGGGCATGCTGCTCAGCATCCTGCAAATTGTGGTGATCCCGATTGCGCTGGGGCTGGTGATCCACCATCTCTTCCCGCGGGTGGTGAAAGCGGTTGAGCCGTATCTGCCCGCGTTTTCGATGGTCTGCATTCTGGCCATTATCAGCGCCGTGGTAGCCGGTTCCGCATCGCACATTGCTTCGGTGGGCTTTGTGGTGATCGTCGCGGTTGTGCTGCATAACACTATTGGTCTGCTGGGCGGTTACTGGGGCGGAAAGCTGTTTGGCTTTGACGAATCCACCTGCCGCACGCTGGCGATCGAAGTGGGGATGCAGAACTCCGGCCTGGCAGCGGCGCTGGGTAAAATTTACTTCTCACCGCTGGCAGCGCTACCGGGGGCGCTGTTCTCTGTCTGGCACAACCTGTCCGGTTCGCTGTTAGCTGGATACTGGTCCGGTAAGCCGATTGATGACCAACCGAAAAAAGATGCGGTAAAACAGGGTTAATTGACCCGGCTTGCTTTACACTGAAGCCTCCCCATCAGGAGGCTTCAGCAATGGCTACACCACGTTTGACCCAGAAAGACATGACCGAAGCCGAGCAGCGCGAACTGAAAACGCTTCTCGACCGCGCCCGCATCGCGCATGGCCGCACGCTGACGAACGCCGAAACCAATCAGGTTAAAAAAGAGTACATCGATAAACTGATGGCGCAACGTGATGCTGCGGCGAAAAAAGCCCGCAAGCTGAAAAAAGAGCAGGCGTATAAACCCGATGCAGAGGCGACTTTTTCCTGGTCCGCCAGCACATCAACCCGTGGAAGGCGCTAATCAGCGCCCTTTCTTTTTGCGCCCCGGCTGGGTAAAGCGTTTTCCGTTGCCCGGCTTGCCTCGCCCTTTCTCTTCCGCCTGCGGTGCCTTCACCACCGGACGCTTAATCGCCTGCGTTTTCGGTTTGGCTTTAGCTTTCGGCTTCGCTTCGGACGAGGAGTTCTCGATAAGTTTGAACAGCTCGATCAGCTCGTCATCCGTTAAGTCACGCCACTCGCCCAGCGGGATCCCGGACAGGCTGACGTTCATGATGCGCGTGCGTTCCAGCTTCGTCACTTCATAACCGAAGTACTCGCACATGCGGCGGATCTGGCGGTTCAGGCCCTGCACCAGCGTGATACGAAACGCAAACGGCGCCTCTTTTCTGACTTTACACTTCTTCGTCACGGTGCCCAGAATCGGCACGCCTGCGCCCATTCCCCGGATGAACTCGTCCGTGACCGGCTTGTTCACCGTAACAATGTACTCTTTCTCGTGGTCGTTACCGGCACGCAGAATTTTGTTCACCAGATCGCCGTGATTAGTCAGGAAAATTAACCCCTGAGAGTCCTTATCCAGGCGACCAATCGGGAAAATACGGCTGCTGTGGTTCACGAAATCAACGATGTTGTCCCGTTCACCGTCTTCCGTAGTGCTGACAATCCCAACCGGCTTGTTCAACGCGATAAACACCAGGTCTTCGGCATCACGCGGTTCGATGACCTGACCATTCACTTTCACCACATCGCCAGGCACTACCTGATCGCCAATGGTGGCGCGTTTGCCGTTAAGAAACACGTTACCCTGTTCAATGTAACGGTCAGCCTCGCGACGTGAGCAGATCCCGCTCTCGCTAATGTATTTGTTTAATCGGGTTGATTGAGTTGGCAGCATAGTTTCTCCTGTGAAGGGCGAAATATACCTTAGGTTTGGGCTGGAAAAAAAGATTAGCCGACGGTTACTGAGACGGGTTTTTTAGTTTGCGAGACGCTTTCAGGATTTAGCGTCAGGCTATTTATCCTTGGGCTAACTCCTTTTAGCTTTACTCTCCAGAGACAATTGCTTGTAGTTTATAAATCACAGGGAGTAATATGAAGGAGATCGTTCAGACAGAATCCTTCCGACGCTGGGAGCAAAATTTAAAGGACAGGCGGGCAAAGACGATTATCGCCTCCCGCCTCTTTAGGCTGGCAAATGGCTTAGCGGGCGACATTAGACCTGTGGGAGAAGGTATCAGTGAACTGAGGATCCACTTTGGCCCGGGCTACAGGATCTATTTTAAGGACCAGGGCAATTGCATCATCGTGCTGTTATGTGGTGGTGACAAAAGCAGCCAGGCCAGAGACATACTTATGGCAAAAATGCTGAGCAATGTATCCCAATGGCAGGAGTGAATGAGCATGCATAAATTAACACCCTACGATCCAGCCAACGCACTGCTGGATGACGAGGAAATCGCTGTGTTTATGGCTGATGCATTAGAGACGGGTGACTCAGCGTACATTGCTAAAGCGCTGGGCGTCATCGCCCGAGCGAAAGGGATGTCGACCATTTCCCAGCAAACGGGCCTGTCACGAGAACAACTGTATCGATCATTCAGTGATAAGGGGAACCCAACGCTCAAAACCACGCTGGCGGTCATGAAAGCATTGGGCCTTGGGTTAACAATCAAACCCTCTGGGGATTAATACTCATCCCGCTCGTCGTCTTCATCCGGCTGCTCCATCACGCTGTACGCCACCGCACAGAACAACGAGTTGAGACGCTTCATATCCCCCAGCAGCCCCAGGTGCAGGGAGCTGGTCTCGATACTCTGCACGTTCTGCTGGTGCAGACGCTCAACGTGGGCGTGTGAGTAGCGGCGATTAAGGATGCGGAAACGATGCTTATTGCGGCGCAGGCGGCGCGCGCTCGGCACGTCGCTGGAGAAGAAGACCGACATCGCCAGCTTCAGGTTGCTGACCAGCTGTTCGTGCAGCGCTTCCAGCTCTTTCAGCCCTTCAACAGAAAACGCCCGGCGTGCGGCCAGGGATTTGTCTGCGATTTCACTGCCCATACGCTCGACAATATCCGAAGCCTGCTCCAGGTTAAGCGACATCTCGATGATTTCCGCCCAGCGGCGCGACTCCTCTTCCGCCAGCTCGTCCTGGGGGATCCGCGCCAGATAGAGCTTGATGGCGGTATAGAGCACGTTGATATCGTCCGCCAGCCTGCGCAGCTCTTTTTCTTCGCGCGGCTCGCCGTGCATCACCTTTTGCAGCCCTTCCAGCATGGTTTCCATCGCGTCGCCCATGCGCAGCGTTTCGCGGGCGGCATTGGCGATTGCCAGCGCAGGAGTATCCAGCACCGAGGTGTCCAGATGCTTCGGTTTAAGGCGCGCGTCCAGCTCCGGTTCATCACGAATAAGCCGCTCGCAGAAGCGGGCCATCGGCGCGGCAAACGGCACCATCGCCAGACAGCGCACCAGGTTGTAGAAGACGTGGAAGTTGATCACCAGCTCCGCTTTCGGCAGAGAGAGATTATCCATCAGGTTCGCCAGCGGGTGCACAAACGGCAGAATGATCAGGCTACCCACCAGCTTAAACAGTAAACTCCCCAGCGCCACCCGGCGGGCGGCAGCGTTGGCGGCGCTGTTGTTGAGCATCGCCAGCAGGCCAGAGCCTAGGTTGGCACCGATCACCAGGCACAGCGCCACCGGGAAGGAAATTACCCCTGCGGCGGTTAAGGTCGCCGTCAGCAGGACCGCTGCCAGGCTGGAGTAGCTGACGATGGCGAATACCGCGCCGATCAGCGCATCCAGCATAATATCGCCGGTTAACGAGGCGAAGATGACCTGCACACCGTTGGCCTGGGTGATCGGCGTGACAGCCTGCACAATCAGCTCCAGTGCCAGCAGGATCAGCCCGAGGCCAATACCGACGCGGCCAAGCTGCCCGGCACGGCTTTGCTTACGGCCGAGGAAAAAAATGACGCCGATAAAAATCAGCAGTGGCGACAGCCAGGAGAGATCGAACGTCAGGATACGCGCCATCAGCGCGGTACCGACGTCGGCGCCAAGGACAATCACCAGCGCCGGGGCGAGCGCCACCAGATCCTGCGCCACGAACGAGGTGACGAGCATGGTGGTGGCGTTGCTGCTTTGCACCAGCGCCGTGACGCCAATACCCGCGCAGAAGGCGAGCGGCTTCTTCTCAACGCTGCCGCTGAGAACGGTACGTAAACGTGCGCCAAACACGCGCATCACACCGGTACGAACGATATGGGTGCCCCATACCAGCAGTGCGACTGCGGAGAGCAGGTGTAACAACGTCAACACGGTAGGTATTCCTCCTTATCGTTATTCGTTTTCCTGAGGTTCAGTATAAGGGTTTAAACGTAAGAAAGAGACAGGGCACCATAGCGGTGCCCTGTTTGTTGTAAGGAAAAGTGACGTTAGTCTGCGTCGTAGCCCAAATTCGGCGCCAGCCAGCGTTCCACCTCTGACACGCTCATGCCTTTACGCAGGGCGTAATCCTCAATCTGATCGCGCTGAAGCTGCGCCACGGCGAAGTACTTGCTGTCCGGATGGCTGAAGTACCAGCCGGAAACGGACGCGCCCGGCCACATGGCGAACGACTCGGTGAGCTTCATGCCGGTATGCGCTTCGACGTCCAGCAACTTCCAGATAGTGCCCTTCTCGGTGTGTTCCGGGCAGGCCGGATACCCCGGCGCCGGACGAATGCCCTGGTAATTTTCGCGAATCAGCTCCTCGTTGCTGAGATTCTCATTCGCCGCGTAGCCCCAGTGCACCTTACGTACGCGTTCATGCAGATATTCAGCGAAGGCTTCCGCCAGACGGTCGGCGATCGCTTTCACCATGATTTTGTTGTAATCATCGTGCTGCGCGTCGTACGCATCCGCCAGCGCGTCTTCTTCCAGACCACCAGTTACGGCAAAGGCGCCGATATAGTCGGCTTTACCGGAGAGTTTCGGTGCGACGAAATCCGCCAGGCAGTAGTTGGCAAAGCCCACTTTCTCGGTTTGCTGGCGCAGGTGGTGGCTCACGGCCAGCACGTGGGTGCGGGTTTCATCGCGGTAGATTTCCACATCGTCGCCCACGCGGTTCGCCGGGAACAGCCCCACCACGCCGCGCGGGTTGAGGGCTTTCTCTGCGCTCAGCCTGTCGAGCATGTCGTTAGCATCTTTAAACAGGCGCTTCGCCTCTTCGCCCACCACCTCATCTTCAAGAATGCGCGGATATTTGCCCGCCAGCGACCAGGTCATGAAGAACGGCGTCCAGTCGATGTAGTTACGCAGCGTTTCGATGCTGGCCGTCACGTCCTGCACGCCCAGACGGTGTGCGACCGGCGGCGTATAGCTGGACCAGTCGAACGCCAGATCGTTATCGCGCGCCGCCTGAAGCGAAACCGGCGGCGTGCGCGGTTTCTTACGTCCATGCTGAATGCGGACGGTTTCATACTCTTTGCGGGTGCGGGCGACAAAGTCATCGCGCTGGGTGTCGGACAGCAGCGCGGAGACCACGCCCACAGTGCGCGAGGCGTTTTGAACATACACCGTCGGCCCACTGTAGTTCTGCTCGATTTTCACCGCCGTGTGGGCTTTCGAGGTGGTTGCCCCGCCAATCAGCAGTGGAATGGTAAAGCCCTGGCGCTCCATCTCTTTTGCCACGTTGACCATTTCGTCAAGCGAAGGCGTAATCAGCCCGGAAAGACCAATCAGATCCGCATTCACTTCGCGCGCGGTCCTGAGGATTTTATCCGCCGGGACCATCACGCCAAGATCGATAATTTCGTAGTTATTACACTGCAACACCACGCCAACGATGTTTTTGCCGATGTCGTGTACGTCGCCCTTCACGGTGGCGATGACCATTTTACCGTTACTGGAGCCCTTCTCTTTGCTGGCTTCGATAAAGGGTTCCAGATACGCCACCGCCTGCTTCATGACGCGGGCGGATTTCACCACCTGCGGCAGGAACATTTTGCCCTCGCCGAACAGATCGCCGACCACGTTCATGCCGTCCATCAGCGGCCCTTCGATCACTTCAATCGGACGGGCGGCCTGCTGACGCGCTTCCTCGGTATCCTGCTCGATAAACTCGGTAATGCCTTTTACCAGCGAGTATTCCAGACGCTTATTCACATCCCAGGAGCGCCATTCGGCCTGTTGAACGTTGGCTGATTCGTCAGATTTACTGCCGCGGTATTTTTCCGCCAGATCCAGCATGCGTTCGGTGGTGTCGTCACGACGATTGAGGATCACGTCTTCTACGGCGTCGCGCAGCTCGGCTGGCAGATCGTCGTAAATTGCCAGCTGGCCGGCGTTGACGATCCCCATGTCCATCCCGTTGCGGATGGCGTAGTAGAGGAATACGGCGTGGATCGCCTCACGCACCGGGTCGTTGCCGCGGAACGAGAACGACACGTTTGACACGCCGCCGGAGATCAGCGCATGCGGTAGCTCGCGTTTAATGTCTTCACACGCGCCGATAAAGTCCTGGGCGTAGTTGTTGTGCTCTTCGATGCCGGTCGCGACGGCGAAGATGTTCGGGTCGAAGATGATGTCTTCCGGCGGGAAGCCCACCTCTTCGGTCAAAATTTTGTACGCGCGGCGGCAAATCTCAATCTTGCGCTCGCGGGTATCGGCCTGGCCCACTTCATCGAAGGCCATCACCACCACGGCGGCTCCGTAGCGACGGACCAGCTTCGCGTGGTGGATAAAGGTATCGACGCCCTCTTTCATCGAGATGGAGTTAACGATGCCTTTGCCCTGAATGCACTTCAGCCCTTTTTCGATGACTTCCCATTTGGAAGAGTCAATCATGATCGGCACGCGGGCGATATCCGGCTCACCGGCAATCAGGTTGAGGAAACGCACCATTGCCGCTTCGGCATCAAGCATCCCCTCGTCCATGTTGATATCGATAATCTGCGCGCCGCTTTCTACCTGCTGGCGGGCAACGTCCAGCGCTTCGCTGTACTTCTCTTCTTTGATCAGGCGCTTGAACTTCGCAGAACCGGTAACGTTAGTACGTTCACCCACGTTCACAAACAGGCTGTCGTCGCCGATGGTCAACGGCTCCAGGCCGGACAGACGACAGGCTACCGGAAGCTCGGGTAGCTTGCGCGGTGGAAGCCCGGCGACGGCGCGGCTCATGGCGGTGATATGCTCAGGCGTGGTGCCGCAGCAGCCGCCGACGATGTTGAGGAAACCAGATTCGGCCCATTCGCGGATTTGCGCCGCCATGGTGTCGGCATCCAGATCGTACTCACCAAACGCGTTCGGCAGACCGGCGTTCGGGTGGGCGGTGACGTAGCACTCTGCGATGCGCGAAAGCTCCTGCACGTACTGGCGCAGCTCGTCCGGCCCCAGCGCGCAGTTCAGGCCGAAGGAGAGCGCTTCGGCGTGGCGCAGGGAGTTATAAAACGCTTCGGTTGTCTGGCCGGAAAGCGTGCGCCCCGAGGCGTCGGTGATGGTGCCGGAAATCATGATCGGCAGGTCGACGCCCAGCGCCTCGAACTCCTCTTTCACCGCGTAAATCGCGGCTTTAGCGTTGAGGGTGTCGAATACGGTTTCAATCAGGATCAGATCGGAACCGCCTTCCACCAGCGCTTTGGTCGACTCGCGGTAGGCGGTAACCAGCTGGTCAAAGGTGATGTTCCGAAACGCCGGGTCGTTGACGTCCGGAGAAATCGACGCGGTGCGGTTGGTTGGGCCCAGCACCCCGGCTACGTAGCGCGGCTTGTCCGGCGTACGGGCCGTCCATTCTTCGGCGCAGGCGCGCGCCAGCTTCGCCGCTTCAAAGTTGATCTCCGCCGACAGGGATTCCATCTGGTAATCCGCCATGGCGATGGTTGTCGAGTTGAAGGTGTTGGTTTCAACAATATCCGCACCCGCTTCGAAGTAAGCGTTGTGGATATCCCTGATAACAGACGGTTTGCTTAACACCAGCAGGTCATTGTTCCCTTTCAGGTCACAAGGCCAGTCGGCAAAGCGCTCGCCGCGGAAATCGTCTTCACTCAGACGATAGCCCTGGATCATGGTGCCCATGCCGCCGTCCAGCACCAGAATTCGTTCATTTAACTGCGCACGCAGTTGCTCTACTTTGCTGCTCACACTTGCTCCCGACAACGCTCAACATGGCCAAAAGGCTGCGTTCCATACTGGCATAATCTCGCAGGGTCGAAAAGTCACACAGCGGTAACATGAGACATGTTCACTATCACTCCTCCGATCAGTCAGGAAAGCGGTTGCAAAACCACCAAATAAAACGAAAATGATTTCCACGATACAGAAAAAGGAGTTCGTCATGGTTACGACCGTTCCCGCTAAACGCGGCAGAAAACCTGCTGCAACCACCGCTGCACAACCAGGCGGACAGGTTCAATCCCTGACGCGCGGCCTGAAGCTGCTGGAATGGATAGCCGAATCGCATGGTAGCGTGGCCCTGACGGAGCTGGCGCAGCAGGCTGGCCTGCCGAACTCCACCACGCACCGTCTGCTGACCACCATGCAGCAGCTGGGCTTCGTGCGTCAGGTGGGCGAGCTGGGACACTGGGCGGTGGGGGCGCATGCGTTTATTGTCGGCAGCAGCTTCCTGCAAAGCCGCAACCTGCTGGCGATTGTCCACCCGATTCTGCGCAAGCTGATGGAGGAGTCCGGCGAGACGGTAAACCTGGCCGTGCTGGATCAGAGCGATCACCAGGCGATTATCATCGACCAGGTGCAGTGTACGCAGCTGATGCGCATGTCCGCACCGATTGGCGGCAAGCTGCCGATGCACGCCTCTGGCGCAGGGAAAGCGTTTCTCTCGCAGCTGAGCGAAGAGCAGGTAACGGGGCTGCTGCACCGTAAAGGGCTGCACGCCTATACCCACGCCACGCTGGTGTCGCCCGTGCATCTGAAAGAAGATCTGGCTCTGACCCGCAAGCGCGGCTATTCGTTTGATGACGAAGAACATGCCCTCGGGCTGCGCTGCCTCGCGTCCTGCATTTTTGACGAGCACCGCGAGCCGTTTGCCGCCATCTCCATCTCCGGGCCGATTTCACGCATGACCGACGACCGCGTCACCGAGCTGGGCGCGATGGTGATTAAGGCCGCGAAAGAGGTGACGCTGGCGTATGGTGGGATTCGTTAAACGTGCATTGCCGCCTGATGCCCTCACCCCGGCCCTCTCCCACAGGGAGAGGGAGAAAAGCGGATGCAAAACCGCTGCTTGCGGCGGTAAGCATAGACATCTTCCACGTGCCCATTTTTGATCCGCGTTTGCAGCCCGCGCCAGTAGCTGGCGCGGAACAGATCGGCATGCATCTCTTCGAATAGCGGCCCGATGCGCGGGTCGGCACAAAGCCAGTGGCGAAACTCCTCCGGAAACACATCGCCCGGCGATACGCTGTACCACGGCTCGCTGGACAGTTCATCTTCCGGGTAGCGCGGCGGCGGGATATCGCGGAAGTTCACCTCGGTCATGTAGCAAATTTCATCGTAATCGTAGAACACCACCCGCCCGTGACGGGTGACGCCGAAGTTTTTAAACAGCATGTCGCCGGGGAAAATATTGGCGGCGGCGAGCTGGCGAATCGCATTGCCGTACTCTTCAATGGCGTCTCGTAAAGCCTGGCCTTCGGATTGCTCCAGCCAGATATTTAGCGGCACCATCCGGCGTTCGATATAGAGATGGCTAATCGCAATCTTATCGCCAAGATCGGTAATTTTCGTCGGCGCTTCCTGCATTAGCAGCGACATCAGCGACGGATCGATCTGCTGCTTATCCAGCACAAAGTTTTCAAACTCCTGGGTATCCGCCATTCGCCCGACGCGATCGTGCTCTTTAACCAGCTGATAGCAGGCGCGGACGTGAGCGGCGGTCATCTCTTTCTGCGGGGCAAATTTATCCTTAATCACCTTAAACACGCGGTCGAAGCCCGGCAGTGTGAAAACCAGCATCACCATGCCGCGGATCCCCGGCGCTTCGATAAACTGCTCATCAGCCGTGGTGACATAACGCAGGTATTCCCGATAACTTTCCGTTTTGGCATGCTTCTGACAGCCAATCGCCATATACAGCTCGGCGGTGGTTTTGCCCGGCAGGATCTCGCGCAGCCACTCCACCAGGGCGGCAGGCAGTGGGGCATAGACCATGAAATAGGAACGGGCGAAGCCAAATACGATGCTGGCCTCAGCGCTGGTAGTCAGGCAGGTATCGACAAACAGTTCGCCGTCGTCGGTACGGTGAATGGGTAGCAGAAACGGCACGATAGCTGTCGGCGTAACCAGTTTGCCCACCAGCCAGGCGGCCTTATTCCGGTAGAAAAGCTCGTTGGCAACCTGCAAATGGCTGCGGCTGAGTACCTCCTCACCGAAGGTTTCACTGAGATATGCGTGGATATAGCCGATATCCCGGGGTTTATTCTCCCAAGGCAGGCGCAGCGGCAAATCCGTTAAGACGCGGTGCAGGAGCTTTTCCCAACCGCGATCGGGAAAGAAATCTTTCGCCAGCGGACGCGGAATGGTACGAAAGCGGCGCTCCGGCTGGGAGCTGAAGATAAATAACCGCTCAGGAGATAATGAGCGGTGGTCAAATAACCGGCAATAGACGGAGTTGAAAAAGCTCTCCGCAATCTCGAAGCGCGGGTAGTCGGGTAACAGATGGGTGTAGTGCTCTTTCACGCGCAGTAAAAATTCCGCATCCGGGCTTTTACCGTCGGTGATACAGCGCAGTTGCTCCACCACCAGACCTACGTGGTGATCATAAAGATGGATACGCTGCTTCATGGCCTGCTGAACCGCATGCCAGTCGGCGTGCTCAAAACGCTGTTGCGCGCCGGAGGTGACTTCCAGAAAGCGGCCATACTGGGCATCAAAGCCCTGCAAAATAGTTTGGGCAATCAGTAATTCCAGACCACGCGACATATATTCCCCCTCCCCCCAACCCTCTCCCCGAGGGGGGAGAGGGGGAAAAGATTAGAACTGTGCTTCTTCCGTCGAGCCCGTTAATGCCGTGACGGAGGAGGCCCCGCCCTGAATAATCGTGGTCACATTATCGAAGTAGCCGGTTCCCACTTCCTGCTGGTGCGAAACGAAGGTATATCCTTCTTTGCCCGCCGCAAATTCTGGCTGCTGCACCTTCTCAACATAGTGTTTCATGCCTTCGCCCTGCGCGTAGGCGTGCGCCAGGTCGAACATGTTGAACCACATGCTGTGGATACCCGCCAGGGTGATGAACTGGTACTTGTAGCCCATATCTGACAATTGCTGCTGGAAGCTGGCGATGGTCGTATCGTCCAGATTCTTTTGCCAGTTGAAGGACGGCGAACAGTTATAGGCCAGCAGCTTGCCCGGATACTTCGCATGAATCGCATCGGCAAAGCGCTTCGCCAGCGCCAGATCCGGCGTGGAGGTTTCACACCAGACCAGGTCGGCGTAAGGGGCATACGCCAGGCCGCGGCTGATCGCCTGTTCAATACCGGCATGTGTGCGATAGAACCCTTCGCTGGTACGTTCGCCGGTAATGAATTCGCTGTCATACGGGTCGCAGTCAGAGGTGATCAGGTCCGCCGCGTCAGCATCGGTACGGGCAATCACCAGCGTCGGCACGCCGAGCACGTCAGCAGCCAGACGCGCGGCAACCAGCTTCTGGATCGCTTCCTGGGTTGGCACCAGCACTTTCCCGCCCATATGCCCGCACTTCTTCACCGACGCCAGCTGATCTTCAAAGTGAACGGCCGCTGCACCGGCCTCAATCATGGATTTCATCAGCTCAAAGGCGTTCAGCACGCCGCCGAAACCGGCTTCCGCATCGGCGACGATCGGCAGGAAATAGTCGATAAAACGCGGATCGTGGGGTTCGATACCCGCGGCCCACTGGATCTGATCCGCACGGCGGAAGGTATTGTTGATCCGATCCACCACTGACGGCACCGAGTTCGCCGGATAAAGAGATTGATCCGGATACATGCTGGAGGCAAGGTTAGCATCCGCCGCGACCTGCCAGCCGGAAAGATAGATAGCCTCAATGCCGGCCTTCGCCTGCTGCAATGCCTGACCGCCGGTCAGCGCGCCGAGGCTGTTGATATAGCCTTTTTTAGACCCCCCATGCAGCAGATCCCACATTTTCGCCGCGCCGTTCTGCGCCAGCGTACATTCCGGGTTAACCGAGCCGCGTAACTTCACCACTTCCTCTGCGCTGTACGGACGGCGGATGCCTTCCCAGCGCGGTTGGGTCCACTCTTTTTGTAACTCTTCGATCTGTTGGGTACGAGTTTTCATGTGCAGATGCTCCATATTGTTATGTGGTGAATTACGCCAGGAAGCGGTAGCCCGGCAGGGTCAGGAAGTCGATTAAGTCATCAGAGGTGGTGATTTGCTCCATCAGACGTGCGGCATCGTCAAAACGCCCACTGCTGAAGCGGTGCTCGCCCAGTTCGTCCTGGATGACCCGCATCTCTTCGGCCAGCATCTGACGGAACAGGGCTTTGGTTACCGGTTTGCCGTTGCTGAGCGTTTTTTGATGATGGATCCACTGCCAGATGGAGGTACGTGAAATTTCCGCCGTGGCGGCATCTTCCATCAGGCCGTAGATAGGCACGCAGCCGTTGCCTGAGATCCATGCCTCGATGTACTGCACGGCGACGCGAATGTTGGCGCGCATCCCCTCTTCCGTGCGTTCGCCCGCACACGGCGCCAGCAACTGTTCTTCTGCGATTGGCGCATCGTCTTCACGGGTGACAAACAGCTGGTTTTTGTTGTCGCCGAGTACGCGGTTAAAGACTTCCATCGCCGTATCGGCCAGACCAGGATGGGCAATCCACGTCCCGTCGTGGCCATTACGGGCTTCCAGCTCTTTATCGGCTTTCACCTTGTTGAGCACCTGATTGTTACGCTCTGCGTCTTTGCTCGGGATAAACGCCGCCATACCGCCCATCGCAAAGGCGCCGCGTTTGTGGCAGGTCTTAATCAGCAGGCGCGAGTAGGCGCTGAGGAACGGTTTATCCATGGTGACAACCTGACGATCCGGCAATACCCGGTCGGCATGGTTTTTCAGGGTTTTGATGTAGCTGAAGATGTAATCCCAACGGCCGCAGTTCAGGCCCACAATATGGTCACGCAGCGCATGGAGGATCTCATGCATCTGGAATACGGCAGGCAGGGTTTCAATCAGCAGCGTGGCCTTAATGGTGCCGCGCGGCAGGCCAAAGCGGTCTTCTGCGTAGCTGAAGACTTCACTCCACCACGCCGCTTCCTGCCAGGACTGTGTTTTAGGCAGATAGAAATAGGGGCCGCTGCCTTTCGCCAGCAGGTTTTTATAGTTGTGGAAGAAGTACAGCGCAAAGTCGAACAGGCTGCCCGGAATCGCTTCTCCGCGCCAGGTGACGTGTTTTTCTGGCAAATGCAGACCGCGTACGCGGCAGATCAGCACCGCCGGATTCGGTTTGAGCTGGTAAATTTTACCGGCTTCGTTGGTATAGCTGATGGTGCCGTTGACGGCGTCGCGCAGGTTGATCTGCCCGTCGATAACTTTCTGCCAGTCCGGCGCGAGGGAATCTTCGAAGTCCGCCATAAATACTTTGACGTTGGCATTCATGGCGTTGATCACCATTTTGCGCTCTACCGGACCGGTGATCTCTACGCGACGATCCTGTAAATCTTCAGGGATTCCGCGGATTTTCCATTCACCATGACGAATGGAAGCGGTTTCCGAAATAAACCCTGGCAACTTGCCGTTATCGATCTCCTGCTGTTGATGAATGCGCGCCGCCAGCAGTTTATTACGCTGTGGCGTAAAGCGAGTCACCAGTTCAGTCAGAAACTCTACCGCTTCTGCCGTCAAAACTTGCTGTTCTTGTTCACCATTCGGCTGGGTAAAGGTCAGTTCATCGACCGTTGTTGCCTGTTGAGTCATCGTTCTGCTCCTCATCAAAGATCCAAAATCACGCCCCCGACGCGAGCGAAAGATCGTTGTGTAGTTTTCGCTCAGCAGAATTAAGACTATCTATAATTTTTCCAAAATCAAAAACAATTTCCATTTTAATTGAGTTATGCGTGCAATGATTTGATTAATATGAAATTAAAGTTATTCACGATGCTGAGTTGGATTTCGGAAATAAAAAAGGCACCCGAAGGTGCCTGATCTGAATAGCTGAAACGCTTTAGGATCGTTTAATGCAGACGATTACTCCAACGTCGGATTCATGTGTCGCAGATCGTACGGCGTAATCTGGTAGACGTAATAGTTGAGCCAGTTGGTAAACAGCAAATTTCCATGGCTACGCCAGGTTGCCCGAGGCGTGTTTTGCGGATCGTTTTTCGGGAAATAGTTGTACGGGACATCCGGATTCAGACCCGCTTCAACGTCACGAAAATACTCTGACGCGAGGGTATGCGGATCGTACTCAGGATGGCCGGTAACGAACGCGATGCGTTTGTCTTTACTGGCGAACAGGTAGGCATCGCCGTCTTCCGTTTCGGCCAGGATTTCCAGGTCGGTGTAATCGCGGATCAGCTGTGCCGGAAAATCGGCGTAGCGAGAATGCGGGGCCAGGAAAGTGTCATCGAAACCACGCGTCAGCAGCGCATGCGGGTGAAGAATGTGGTGTTCGTATACGCCAGAAAGTTTGTCGCTGCGGGTTTGCTTGGGAATGCCATAGAGGATATTCAGCGCGGCCTGTACCGCCCAACAGACAAACAAGGTGGACGTGACGTGATCTTTTGCCCACTCCAGCACCTGCCTGATCTGTGGCCAGTAGGCAACGTCATTAAATTCCACCAGACCCAGCGGGGCGCCGGTGACGATCAGTCCATCGAAATTCTCATCGCGAATATCTTCAAAATTACAGTAGAAGTTATTCAGATGCTCAGCAGGCGTGTTGCGTGACTCACGCGCGTCAATGCGCAGCAGCTGGATATCAACCTGAAGCGGAGAGTTGGAGAGCAAACGCAGGAACTGGTTCTCCGTTTCGATCTTCTTTGGCATCAGATTAAGGATCAGCACCTTCAGCGGGCGAATTTCCTGACCAGAAGCACGCGAAGTTGTCATTACGAAGACATTCTCTTCACGCAAGAAATTGACGGCTGGTAGCTCGTCCTGCACCCGAATCGGCATAACCTTAAATCCTCAAAGCATACGTATAAACGTTTAGACATCCAGACAGCTAACGATACCCAGAAATGGGGTTAATGTCGAGTCTGCAAGCGAAAGGTGAGAAAGTTTCAAGGAGGAAAAGCATGTAGGGCGGGTAAGGCTGGGCCACCACCCGACTTTTCAGAACGTACAAAGCAAAAAACCCCGCACCTTACGGTACGGGGTTCTTCTTAATTGATGCCTGGCAGTTCCCTACTCTCACATGGGGAGACCCCACACTACCATCGGCGCTACGGCGTTTCACTTCTGAGTTCGGCATGGGGTCAGGTGGGACCACCGCGCTAAAGCCGCCAGGCAAATTCTGTTAATCTGTATCAGGCTGAAAATCGTGTCTGTCTCTTCGCCAAAACACCTTCGGCGTTGTAAGGTTAAGCCTCACGGTTCATTAGTATCGGTTAGCTCAACGCATCGCTGCGCTTACACACCCGACCTATCAACGTCGTCGTCTTCAACGTTCCTTCAGGAGACTTAAAGTCTCAGGGAGAACTCATCTCGGGGCAAGTTTCGTGCTTAGATGCTTTCAGCACTTATCTCTTCCGCATTTAGCTACCGGGCAGTGCCATTGGCATGACAACCCGAACACCAGTGATGCGTCCACTCCGGTCCTCTCGTACTAGGAGCAGCCCCCCTCAATTCTCCAGCGCCCACGGCAGATAGGGACCGAACTGTCTCACGACGTTCTAAACCCAGCTCGCGTACCACTTTAAATGGCGAACAGCCATACCCTTGGGACCTACTTCAGCCCCAGGATGTGATGAGCCGACATCGAGGTGCCAAACACCGCCGTCGATATGAACTCTTGGGCGGTATCAGCCTGTTATCCCCGGAGTACCTTTTATCCGTTGAGCGATGGCCCTTCCATTCAGAACCACCGGATCACTATGACCTGCTTTCGCACCTGCTCGCGCCGTCACGCTCGCAGTCAAGCTGGCTTATGCCATTGCACTAACCTCCTGATGTCCGACCAGGATTAGCCAACCTTCGTGCTCCTCCGTTACTCTTTGGGAGGAGACCGCCCCAGTCAAACTACCCACCAGACACTGTCCGCAACCCGGATTACGGGTCTACGTTAGAACACCAGCCATTAAAGGGTGGTATTTCAAGGTTGGCTCCACGCAGACTGGCGTCCACGCTTCAAAGCCTCCCACCTATCCTACACATCAAGGACCAGTGTTCAGTGTCAAGCTATAGTAAAGGTTCACGGGGTCTTTCCGTCTTGCCGCGGGTACACTGCATCTTCACAGCGAGTTCAATTTCACTGAGTCTCGGGTGGAGACAGCCTGGCCATCATTACGCCATTCGTGCAGGTCGGAACTTACCCGACAAGGAATTTCGCTACCTTAGGACCGTTATAGTTACGGCCGCCGTTTACCGGGGCTTCGATCAAGAGCTTCGCGTTGCCGCTAACCCCATCAATTAACCTTCCGGCACCGGGCAGGCGTCACACCGTATACGTCCACTTTCGTGTTTGCACAGTGCTGTGTTTTTAATAAACAGTTGCAGCCAGCTGGTATCTTCGACTGATTTCAGCTCCACCCGCAGGGGCTTCACCTACACATCAGCGTGCCTTCTCCCGAAGTTACGGCACCATTTTGCCTAGTTCCTTCACCCGAGTTCTCTCAAGCGCCTTGGTATTCTCTACCTGACCACCTGTGTCGGTTTGGGGTACGATTTCGTGTTACCTGATGCTTAGAGGCTTTTCCTGGAAGCAGGGCATTTATCACTTCAGCACCGTAGTGCCTCGTCATCACACCTCAGCGTTAACAAGGTACCGGATTTACCTGGAACCTCCGCCTACATGCTTAAACCGGGACAACCGTCGCCCGGCTGACATAGCCTTCTCCGTCCCCCCTTCGCAGTAACACCAAGTACAGGAATATTAACCTGTTTCCCATCGACTACGCCTTTCGGCCTCGCCTTAGGGGTCGACTCACCCTGCCCCGATTAACGTTGGACAGGAACCCTTGGTCTTCCGGCGAGCGGGCTTTTCACCCGCTTTATCGTTACTTATGTCAGCATTCGCACTTCTGATACCTCCAGCATGCCTCACAGCACACCTTCAACGGCTTACAGAACGCTCCCCTACCCAACAACACATAGTGTCGCTGCCGCAGCTTCGGTGCATGGTTTAGCCCCGTTACATCTTCCGCGCAGGCCGACTCGACCAGTGAGCTATTACGCTTTCTTTAAATGATGGCTGCTTCTAAGCCAACATCCTGGCTGTCTGTGCCTTCCCACATCGTTTCCCACTTAACCATGACTTTGGGACCTTAGCTGGCGGTCTGGGTTGTTTCCCTCTTCACGACGGACGTTAGCACCCGCCGTGTGTCTCCCGTGATAACATTCTTCGGTATTCGTAGTTTGCATCGGGTTGGTAAGCCGGGATGGCCCCCTAGCCGAAACAGTGCTCTACCCCCGAAGATGAGTTCACGAGGTGCTACCTAAATAGCTTTCGGGGAGAACCAGCTATCTCCCGGTTTGATTGGCCTTTCACCCCCAGCCACAGGTCATCCGCTAATTTTTCAACATTAGTCGGTTCGGTCCTCCAGTTAGTGTTACCCAACCTTCAACCTGCCCATGGCTAGATCACCGGGTTTCGGGTCTATACCCTGCAACTTAACGCCCAGTTAAGACTCGGTTTCCCTTCGGCTCCCCTATACGGTTAACCTTGCTACAGAATATAAGTCGCTGACCCATTATACAAAAGGTACGCAGTCACCCCATAAAGAGGCTCCCACTGCTTGTACGTACACGGTTTCAGGTTCTTTTTCACTCCCCTCGCCGGGGTTCTTTTCGCCTTTCCCTCACGGTACTGGTTCACTATCGGTCAGTCAGGAGTATTTAGCCTTGGAGGATGGTCCCCCCATATTCAGACAGGATACCACGTGTCCCGCCCTACTCTTCGAGTTCACAGCATGTGTGCTTTCGTGTACGGGACTATCACCCTGTACCGTCGGACTTTCCAGACCGTTCCACTAACACACAAGCTGATTCAGACTCCGGGCTGCTCCCCGTTCGCTCGCCGCTACTGGGGGAATCTCGGTTGATTTCTTTTCCTCGGGGTACTTAGATGTTTCAGTTCCCCCGGTTCGCCTCGTTAACCTATGTATTCAGTTAACGATAGTGCAACGGATTGCACTGGGTTTCCCCATTCGGACATCGCCGGGTCAAGGGTTCATATCACCTCGCCGGCGCTTTTCGCAGATTAGCACGTCCTTCATCGCCTCTGACTGCCAGGGCATCCACCGTGTACGCTTAGTCGCTTAACCTCACAACCCGAAGATGTTTCACTTCTGATTGCGAAAATTTGAGAGACTCGAACACACATGAGCTGTGTGTCGTTTCAATTTTCAGCTTGATCCAGATTTTTAAAGAGCAAAACTTCTTAATGCACTCAAAAGTACATTCAGAAGTTCATCATTCATCAGACAATCTGTGTGAGCACTGCAAAGGCAGGTTCTTTAAGGTAAGGAGGTGATCCAACCGCAGGTTCCCCTACGGTTACCTTGTTACGACTTCACCCCAGTCATGAATCACAAAGTGGTAAGCGCCCTCCCGAAGGTTAAGCTACCTACTTCTTTTGCAACCCACTCCCATGGTGTGACGGGCGGTGTGTACAAGGCCCGGGAACGTATTCACCGTGGCATTCTGATCCACGATTACTAGCGATTCCGACTTCATGGAGTCGAGTTGCAGACTCCAATCCGGACTACGACGCACTTTATGAGGTCCGCTTGCTCTCGCGAGGTCGCTTCTCTTTGTATGCGCCATTGTAGCACGTGTGTAGCCCTACTCGTAAGGGCCATGATGACTTGACGTCATCCCCACCTTCCTCCAGTTTATCACTGGCAGTCTCCTTTGAGTTCCCGGCCTAACCGCTGGCAACAAAGGATAAGGGTTGCGCTCGTTGCGGGACTTAACCCAACATTTCACAACACGAGCTGACGACAGCCATGCAGCACCTGTCTCAGAGTTCCCGAAGGCACCAATCCATCTCTGGAAAGTTCTCTGGATGTCAAGAGTAGGTAAGGTTCTTCGCGTTGCATCGAATTAAACCACATGCTCCACCGCTTGTGCGGGCCCCCGTCAATTCATTTGAGTTTTAACCTTGCGGCCGTACTCCCCAGGCGGTCGACTTAACGCGTTAGCTCCGGAAGCCACGCCTCAAGGGCACAACCTCCAAGTCGACATCGTTTACGGCGTGGACTACCAGGGTATCTAATCCTGTTTGCTCCCCACGCTTTCGCACCTGAGCGTCAGTCTTTGTCCAGGGGGCCGCCTTCGCCACCGGTATTCCTCCAGATCTCTACGCATTTCACCGCTACACCTGGAATTCTACCCCCCTCTACAAGACTCTAGCCTGCCAGTTTCGAATGCAGTTCCCAGGTTGAGCCCGGGGATTTCACATCCGACTTGACAGACCGCCTGCGTGCGCTTTACGCCCAGTAATTCCGATTAACGCTTGCACCCTCCGTATTACCGCGGCTGCTGGCACGGAGTTAGCCGGTGCTTCTTCTGCGGGTAACGTCAATCGACAAGGTTATTAACCTTATCGCCTTCCTCCCCGCTGAAAGTACTTTACAACCCGAAGGCCTTCTTCATACACGCGGCATGGCTGCATCAGGCTTGCGCCCATTGTGCAATATTCCCCACTGCTGCCTCCCGTAGGAGTCTGGACCGTGTCTCAGTTCCAGTGTGGCTGGTCATCCTCTCAGACCAGCTAGGGATCGTCGCCTAGGTGAGCCGTTACCCCACCTACTAGCTAATCCCATCTGGGCACATCCGATGGCAAGAGGCCCGAAGGTCCCCCTCTTTGGTCTTGCGACGTTATGCGGTATTAGCTACCGTTTCCAGTAGTTATCCCCCTCCATCAGGCAGTTTCCCAGACATTACTCACCCGTCCGCCACTCGTCAGCGAAGCAGCAAGCTGCTTCCTGTTACCGTTCGACTTGCATGTGTTAGGCCTGCCGCCAGCGTTCAATCTGAGCCATGATCAAACTCTTCAATTTAAAAGTTTGATGCTCAATGAATTAAACTTCGTAATGAATTACGTGTTCACTCGTTGAGACTTGGTATTCATTTAGTGTCCGAAGACATTAAGAATCCATGTCACTTTGAGTGCCCACACAGATTGTCTGATAAATTGTTAAAGAGCAGTTGCGACGCGCTTCAGCGCTCTGTCGCGAGGTGGCGTATATTACGCTTTCCTCTTTCAGAGTCAACCCGTTATTTCAGGATTTTTTCTCTTCAGCCGACCGGGTTATCTGTGAAGTGATTCACATCCGCCGTGTCGATGGAGGCGCATTATAGGGAGTTCTCCGCAGGCCGCAACCGCTAAATGACAGAAAAATGACTGACTGCTGCATTCCACAGCAAAACCCCGCCTTATACCTTTTTACGCACAGACTTATCCACAATGATACGAAAAAGTAAAAATATGCGAGCGTTGCGCAAACGTTTTCGTTAAAATGCTCGCGCTTCACAAGGATGCCTCGTCAGGTGTGTTAGATGAGTTTTTCACAGGAAAATTCATCTAACGCTCTCTGTAATCGTGAAATCCAGGGGATTTACCATGCAACAACGTCGTCCAGTCCGCCGCGCTCTGCTCAGTGTTTCTGATAAAGCCGGTATCGTCGAATTCGCTCAGGCACTTTCCGCACGCGGTGTGGAGCTGCTTTCTACAGGCGGTACCGCTCGCCTGTTAGCAGATAAAGGTCTGCCGGTAACCGAAGTGTCCGATTACACCGGTTTCCCGGAAATGATGGATGGACGCGTCAAAACCCTGCACCCGAAAGTGCACGGCGGTATTCTGGGCCGTCGCGGTCAGGACGACGGCATTATGGAGCAGCACAATATTGCCCCCATCGACATGGTGGTTGTTAACCTCTACCCGTTCGCCCAGACCGTTGCCCGCGAAGGCTGTTCTCTGGAAGACGCTGTTGAGAATATCGACATCGGCGGCCCGACCATGGTGCGCTCCGCAGCCAAGAACCATAAAGATGTAGCCATCGTGGTAAAGAGCAGTGACTACAACGCCATTATTAATGAGATGGATGCCAACGAAGGGTCCCTGACGCTTGAAACGCGTTTCGATCTCGCCATCAAAGCCTTCGAGCATACCGCCGCCTACGACAGCATGATCGCCAACTATTTCGGTAGCCTGGTACCTGCCTACCACGGTGAAAGCAAAGATCCATCTGGCCGCTTCCCGCGCACGCTGAACCTGAACTTCATTAAGAAGCAGGATATGCGTTACGGTGAGAACAGCCACCAGCAGGCTGCCTTCTATATAGAAGAAGAGGTAAAAGAAGCCTCTGTAGCGACTGCCCAGCAGGTTCAGGGCAAAGCGCTCTCCTATAACAATATTGCCGATACCGACGCCGCGCTGGAATGCGTGAAAGAGTTCAGCGAGCCTGCCTGCGTTATTGTCAAGCACGCCAACCCATGCGGCGTTGCGGTAAGTGCGTCTATTCTGGAAGCATACGATCGCGCCTACAAAACCGACCCGACCTCCGCGTTCGGCGGCATTATCGCCTTCAACCGCGAGCTGGATGCGGAAACCGCGCAGGCCATCATCTCCCGCCAGTTTGTCGAAGTGATCATCGCGCCATCCGCATCCGAAGAGGCGCTGAAAATCACCGCGGCGAAACAGAACGTGCGCGTACTGGTTTGCGGCCAGTGGGCAGAGCGCGTTCCAGGCCTGGACTTCAAGCGCGTGAACGGCGGGCTGCTGGTTCAGGACCGCGATCTGGGTATGGTGGGCGAAGCCGATCTGCGTGTCGTCACCAAACGTCAGCCAACCGAGCAGGAACTGCGTGACGCGCTGTTCTGCTGGAAAGTGGCGAAGTTCGTGAAATCCAACGCTATCGTCTACGCCAAAGAGAACATGACCATCGGAATAGGCGCAGGCCAGATGAGCCGCGTTTACTCTGCGAAAATCGCGGGTATTAAAGCAGGTGACGAAGGTCTGGAAGTCAAAGGTTCCGCCATGGCCTCTGACGCCTTCTTCCCGTTCCGCGACGGTATCGATGCGGCCGCTGCTGTGGGCATCACCTGTGTGATCCAGCCTGGCGGTTCAATCCGTGATGACGAAGTGATTGCCGCTGCCGACGAGCATGGCATCGCAATGATCTTCACTGACATGCGCCACTTCCGCCATTAATTCCCGGAGCAGAAAATGAAAGTATTAGTGATTGGTAACGGCGGGCGCGAGCACGCCCTGGCGTGGAAAGCAGCGCAGTCTCCGCAGGTTGAAACCGTCTTTGTGGCACCGGGTAACGCCGGGACCGCGCTGGAGCCCGCACTACAGAACGTCGCCATCGGCGTAACCGACATCCCGGCGCTGCTGAGCTTTGCCCAAAACGAGAATATCGATCTGACGATTGTTGGCCCGGAAGCACCGCTGGTGATCGGCGTTGTAGATGCCTTCCGCGCCGCGGGCCTGAAAATTTTCGGCCCAACGGAAGGGGCTGCGCAGCTGGAAGGCTCAAAAGCCTTCACCAAAGATTTTCTCGCGCGTCATAACATCCCGACGGCGGAATATCAGAACTTCACCGAGGTAGAGCCTGCTCTGGCTTACCTGCGTGAAAAAGGCGCGCCCATCGTGATCAAAGCCGACGGCCTGGCTGCCGGGAAAGGCGTTATCGTGGCGATGACCCTCGAAGAAGCGGAAGCCGCCGTGCAGGATATGCTGGCGGGTAACGCCTTTGGCGACGCGGGCCACCGCATCGTGATTGAAGAGTTCCTCGACGGCGAAGAAGCGAGCTTTATCGTGATGGTTGACGGCGAGCACGTTCTGCCGATGGCGACCAGCCAGGATCACAAGCGCGTAGGCAATGCCGACACGGGGCCAAACACCGGCGGGATGGGAGCTTACTCCCCTGCTCCGGTGGTCACTGACGAAGTACACCAGCGCACCATGGACCGCATCATCTGGCCAACCGTGAAGGGGATGGCTGCGGAAGGCAATACCTACACCGGTTTCCTTTACGCAGGCCTGATGATCGACAAGCAGGGTAACCCGAAGGTGATTGAATTCAACTGCCGCTTCGGCGATCCGGAAACCCAGCCGATCATGCTGCGCATGAAGTCCGATCTGGTTGATCTGTGTCTGGCGGCGTGCGAAGGCAAGCTGGACGAGAAAACTTCCGAGTGGGACGAGCGTGCCTCTTTAGGTGTGGTGATTGCTGCGGGTGGCTATCCGGGTAGCTACAACACCGGAGATGAGATCCACGGCCTGCCGCTGGAAGAGATTGACGGTGCGAAGGTGTTCCACGCCGGTACAAAGCTCTCTGACGACGACCGCGTGCTCACCAACGGCGGTCGCGTGCTGTGTGCGACCGCGCTGGGCCAGACCGTGGCAGAGGCGCAGAAGCGCGCCTATGCGCTGATGGCGGATATTCACTGGAATGGCAGCTTCAGCCGCCAGGATATCGGCTATCGTGCCATTGCGCGGGAGCAGGGAGAGTAATTTCACACCCTCACCCTAACCCTCTCCCACAGGGAGAGGGGATTTACGTCAGAAACTCTTCTCTGTCGGCTGCCAGGTGCAGAAATCTTCATTCGCCACCAGCAACAGCTGAGAGCCTTCCGGCGCTTCCAGCCATGCCACACTCACCTCCACAGATGAATGCCGCTGACGACGCTGAATGTGTTCGGTTGCCCAGGATTCAAGCTCAGGCTTCACCGTCTGCCCTTCGCAGGTGGTCACCGTGCCGTCGGCATGCCAGCGCCCCTGGCGCAGCACCACGCGGCCCTGACGCAGCGCATCGCTGGTCTGGCGGAGTTGTTCAGCACGGTAGCGGTAGAGAGCGACCTGATCGCTGGAAAGCTGCTGTTTCAGTCCACTGACCTCATGCTGCATAAAGCTCAGCTCGCCGTGGTCGTCGAAACGCACCTTCACGTGTTCGGGAGTCTTACTGTAGATATTCAGTTCAATGAGCGACAGCGCATCGCCCTGCCAGCGGTATTCTGCGGTCGAGGTGTTGCCGTTATGCCACGGGCTGAATGCGGTGAGCATATGGACTTCATCGCTGGAATCTTTGCGCCAGATCCTGACCGCACCCTGGTTGTCAGCATAGCCGCTGGCGGTAAACGGGGGGAGTGAGGAATCATGGCTACAGGCAGACAGCAACAGTACGCCTGCCAGCGCGAGCGTTCCACGCCAGAATGACAAAAGGGGCGTTGCCGCCCCTTCGTTAAAACTGTTCACTGCCACGCGTCTTACTTAACTGCGTCTTTCAGTGCTTTACCAGAAACAAATGCCGGCACGTTAGCTGCGGCGATTTTGATTTCTTTACCGGTCTGCGGGTTGCGGCCAGTACGCTCAGCGCGGTGGTTCACTTTGAAGGTACCGAAACCAACCAGTTGTACAGCATCGCCTTCTTTCAGAGACTCAGTAATAGCAGCCAGGGTAGATTCCAGAGCAGCTTTAGCCTGCACTTTAGACAGATCAGCCTTGTCCGCAATTACATCAATCAGTTGAGTCTTGTTCATAAGTTATCCTTTCAATGTGTTTATCGCTTGCTAAGCATCGAGTGCGACGAAAATGCCAAAAAAGCACTCTCCTGCATACACGCACCGATAGCCACTTTTTTTCGCCCCCCAAATGTAGACCAGACGGGGGGCGAAAGGGAAGAGTCGAGGAGTGACAAAACAGGCGTTAAATCACGTTTTGTTGTCTCATTGGTTAAAAATTATACCAATATTGCTCTCACCGGCCTCGCGAAGGTCCGCGCGAAGCCCTTTGATCAGCTCAATATCACGTTCTTCACACTCCGCCAGCAGACGGAAAATTTCCCACTGAATATCCCATTCCTGTTCAACCGCCGGGTTAGCACGCAGCTCCTCGTCGGTCATTTCACGGCCTTCCTGGGTCATTTCCAGCATCGCAACGGTGGTAATGGATGCCTTACTGACTTCAATGGCGTGTTCCAGGGTTTCACCGCTCAGACGGGAGTGGATCAGCTCGCTCAACGCCACACAGGCATCAATGGCCGGGTAGACGCCATACAGATCGAAATCATCCGCAGCCGGAATAGCCTCTTCCAGCTTTTCGAGCTGAGAGTCAAAATTTACCTTCGCATCTTTGACCGTCAGCGTCTCCCAGATTAAATCCAGGATACGACGATAAATCTGGCCTTCGCCAAACGCCGTCTGCTTGCAGAACGCGGCATAGTTGGGATACATGCGCTCGCACAGGCAAGCCATAAACGTCACGTGCTGCCAGCTTTCCAGCTTCTCAAGGCGCAGATGAATCGGGTTTTGTAACATGATGATGTCTCGAATCGAAAATTAGCCGCAGTTTACCTGAATCACGGCTGAATTTCCTGCCAACGAATGAATGCCGGACGTGAAGAGGCCACGGCGTCAGCCCAGCGGGTTGGCTCCGGTAAACGGTAGCCCTTCATACAGCGTTGCACCCACGCCAGTGCGCTATCCATGCTGACCCGATGCCCGGTGGCGATAAACAACGGGTTGCAGCGCGCTTTACTGCGCCAGACCCACGCCAGCTGCTCGCCTTTATGGATAAGCGGCGCCAGCGCGCCCGGTTCGGCAGAGAGCGGCTCAAACGCGCCGCACAGGCGTTTTTTCGCCACGCCGATGGTCGGCACGTCCACCAACAGACCAAAGTGGCTGGCGACACCTAAGCGACGCGGATGGGAGATACCATGCCCATCAACAAACAGCAGATCGGGTTTTTGCGAGAGTTGCTCCCACGCGGCCAGCAGCGCGGGATATTCGCGGAAGGAGAGAAAGCCGGGGATATAGGGCATGGTGGTGGCGATACGCGCCACCTTGTACTCCACCAGCTCCAGCGAAGGGTATTTCAGCACCACCATCGCCGCTCGCGTCACTTCACCGCCCTGCTCAAACCCGACGTCCGCCCCGCCAATGTACCGCGGAGGGTCCGTATCCAGACGATCCTCGCGGATCACTGATGAAGCCAGTTCGATTTGCTGAGCGCGTAGCGACGCGAGATCCATAACCACTCCTTACTTATGATACTGGGCAGAAAGCCGATGCACCGCCTCCACAAATACGCCAGCGTGTTCTGGCGGTACATCCTGATGAATACCGTGACCGAGGTTGAAGACGTGGCCTTCGCCCTGGCCGAAACCAGACAGTATAGTCGACACTTCTTCTTCGATACGGGCAGGCTGCGCATAGAGCATGGACGGATCCATGTTGCCCTGGAGCGCCACTTTGTCCCCCACGCGACGGCGCGCATCGGCAATATCGGTGGTCCAGTCGAGGCCCAGCGCGTCGCAGCCGGTGGCCGCCATCGCTTCCAGCCACTGACCGCCGCCTTTGGTAAACAGCGTCACCGGCACGCGACGGCCTTCGTTTTCACGCAGCAGGCCATCGACAATTTTGTGCATGTAGTACAGGGAGAACTGCTGATAATCACGTCCGGTCAGCACGCCGCCCCAGGTGTCGAAAATCATCACCGACTGCGCGCCCGCTTTAATCTGCGCGTTGAGATAGAGCGTGACGCTCTTCGCCAGCTTGTCGAGCAGGGCATGCAGGGCCAGCGGCTCGGCGTACATCATCTTTTTGATGACGGTAAAGGCTTTGCTGCTGCCGCCTTCCACCATGTAGGTGGCCAGCGTCCACGGACTACCGGAGAAGCCAATCAGCGGCACGTCGCCTTTCAGTTCGCGGCGAATGGTGCGCACGGCGTTCATCACATAGCCCAGCTCGCCTTCAGGATCGGGGATCGGCAGCTTATCAACGTCGGCTTTGCTTTTGATCGGAGAGGTAAAACGCGGGCCTTCTCCGGTTTCGAAATAGAGCCCAAGGCCCATCGCATCCGGAATGGTGAGAATGTCCGAAAAAAGAATGGCGGCATCGAGCGGGAAGCGGCGCAGCGGCTGGAGCGTCACTTCACAGGCCAGCTCGGCGTTTTTGCACAGCGACATAAAATCGCCTGCCTGCGCGCGCGTGGCTTTGTACTCTGGCAGATAGCGTCCCGCCTGGCGCATCATCCACACCGGGGTGACATCAACGGGCTGGCGCAGCAGCGCACGCAGATAACGATCGTTCTTCAGTTCGGTCATTTTGCAGTTCCTTATTGCGTCAGTCCGTCAGTGTAACACTACTCATACTCGGCCCGACACATTGCCACGGTATCTTCTATCAGGCGACGCGCCACCGTTCCCGGTGGGGGCAGCAGCGGTAAATCGTCGTAGCGATACCAGTTCGCCTCCAGCAGCTCTTTCTGATCGATAACAATCTCGCCGCTGTCGTATTCCGCCATAAACGCGGTCATCAGGGACATCGGGAACGGCCACGGCTGCGATGTCACATAGCGCAGGTTTTTCACCTTAATGCCGCTCTCCTCCATCACCTCGCGCGCCACCGCCTGTTCCAGCGTTTCGCCGACTTCCACGAACCCGGCGAGGACGGTGTGAATGCCGTTGCGATGGCGGGTATGCTGCGCCAGCAGGATGGAATCATCACGGCGGATGGCGACAATGATGCACGGTGCGATTTGCGGGTAATAGCGTTCACGGCAGTGGCCGCAGAGCATTGCCCACTCGGTTTTGCTCGGGTGCATGGTGTGGCCGCAGTAGCCGCAGTATTTGTGCGAGCGGTAAAACTCCGCCAGCTGCACGCCGCGCCCCGCCAGCTGGAACAGGCCGACATCCCGATCCAACACCTGACGAACGGATCCCATATCCTGACGACGAGCCTGTTGGATCAACCATACCGGA
Source organism: Enterobacter sp. BIDMC 27 (assembly GCF_000534415.1). NCBI lineage: Bacteria > Pseudomonadati > Pseudomonadota > Gammaproteobacteria > Enterobacterales > Enterobacteriaceae > Enterobacter > Enterobacter sp. BIDMC 27. The sequence goes on along the minus strand of NZ_KI973178.1, from coordinate 1,115,035 downwards.
TCGCCCTGCCACTCGCCGATCCGCAGCGCCGGTTGGCCGACGAGATCGAAGATGTCTGCCGCACCGTAGGGTATCTCCCCACCGGGCAGCCATAATTTTTGTTCGTGACTGACGATCCACCAACCCAGATCTGATTTTTCAATAATACGATCCATATCTATTGCACTACCTTCGCTTCACTGACATGTTGTTAGCATTATGGTTACATTTTGGATAAGCAGATCCCATTCTAAACCTTATGGAGTCGACCATGTTAAACCAGCTGGAAAGCCTGACTGAGCGCGTTGGAGGAAGTAACACCCTGGTGGATCGCTGGCTACATGTGCGCAAGCATCTACTCGTGGCGTATTACAATCTGGTTGGTCTTAAGCCTGGCAAAGAATCCTTTATGCGGCTGAATGAAAAAGCGCTGGACGACTTCTGTCAGAGCCTGGTCGACTACCTTTCCGACGGCCATTTCAACCTTTATGAACGCATTATCCGCGAAATGGAAGGGACAACGCCGTATTTAGCGGCCAGCAAACTCTGTCCGCTGCTGGAAGCCAACACCCAGCAGATCATGGACTATTACGATTCCACGCTAGAGAACGCTATCGATCACGATAACTATCTTGAGTTTCAGCAGGCGCTTTCCGACCTTGGCGAAGCGCTGGAAGAGCGATTCACGCTGGAAGACAAGCTCATCGCCCTCGTGCTGGACAACAACCTGAATATCAGCACCAGCGATAACGTTGCGCGCCCTGCTTGAGTTCTTAATCGTTAACGAGTAATTTACAACCATTCGCCCCTCTCACGAGGGGGATTTTTCTTGTCGGAGTGCCCAGTGTGAAAGCACGGGCTGAGACCGTTAATTCGGGATCCGCGGAACCTGATCAGGTTAATACCTGCGAAGGGAACAAGAGTCACACTGCTGTTGTATCGCCCCTGAGGCGATCTTCTCTTGCTTCATCCGTCGTCTGACAAGCCATGTCCTTCACATCTGGAATGAGCTATGTCTACAACAAAACTGACCCGCCGCGAACAGCGCGAACACGCACAACGCTTCATCGACACCCTGGAAGGCACCGCTTTCCCGAACTCAACGCGCATCTACATCACCGGTTCACAGGCTGATATCCGCGTGCCGATGCGCGAAATCCAGCTCAGCCCGACGCTTATCGGCGGCAGCAAAGAAAACCCGCAGTTTGAAGACAACGAAGCCGTGCCGGTGTATGACACTTCCGGCCCGTACGGCGACCCTTCTGTTGCTATCAACGTACAGCAGGGTCTGGCAAAACTGCGCCAGCCGTGGATTGACGCCCGTAACGACTGCGAAGAACTGAGCGTGCGCAGCTCGGCGTATACCAACGCGCGCCTGGCCGACGACGGTCTGGACGAGCTGCGCTTTACCGGCCTGCTGACGCCGAAACGCGCTAAAGCGGGCAAATGCGTCACCCAGCTGCACTACGCGCGCCAGGGTATCGTCACGCCGGAGATGGAGTTCATCGCCATCCGCGAAAACATGGGCCGCGAGCGCATCCGCAGCGAAGTGCTGCGCCACCAGCATCCTGGTGAAGGGTTTGGCGCTCGCCTGCCGGAAAACATCACGCCGGAATTTGTGCGTGACGAAGTGGCCGCCGGGCGCGCCATTATCCCCGCCAACATCAACCACCCGGAATCCGAGCCGATGATTATCGGCCGCAACTTCCTGGTGAAGGTCAACGCCAATATCGGCAACTCAGCGGTGACGTCATCCATCGAAGAAGAGGTGGAAAAGCTGGTCTGGTCGACGCGCTGGGGCGCGGACACGGTGATGGATCTGTCCACTGGCCGTTATATTCACGAAACCCGCGAATGGATCCTGCGTAACAGCCCGGTGCCGATCGGTACCGTCCCGATTTATCAGGCGCTGGAGAAGGTCAACGGCATCGCCGAAAACCTCACCTGGGAAGCGTTCCGCGACACGCTGCTGGAGCAGGCCGAGCAGGGCGTGGACTACTTCACCATCCACGCGGGCGTGCTGCTGCGCTACGTGCCGATGACGGCGAAACGTCTGACCGGTATCGTCTCACGCGGCGGTTCGATTATGGCGAAATGGTGCCTTTCCCATCATCAGGAAAACTTCCTCTACGAGCACTTCCGCGAAATCTGCGAAATTTGCGCCGCGTACGACGTCTCCCTGTCGCTGGGCGACGGCCTGCGCCCGGGCTCCATCCGCGATGCTAACGACGAGGCGCAGTTTGCCGAGCTGCACACGCTGGGCGAGCTGACCAAAATCGCCTGGGAGTACGACGTGCAGGTGATGATTGAAGGCCCGGGCCATGTGCCGATGCAGATGATCCGTCGCAACATGACCGAGGAGCTGGAGCACTGCCACGAAGCACCGTTCTACACCCTGGGGCCGTTGACCACCGATATTGCGCCGGGCTACGACCACTTCACGTCAGGCATTGGCGCGGCGATGATCGGCTGGTTCGGCTGCGCCATGCTCTGCTACGTGACGCCGAAAGAGCACCTCGGGCTGCCAAACAAAGAGGACGTGAAGCAGGGGCTGATCACCTACAAGATTGCCGCCCACGCGGCGGATCTGGCGAAAGGCCATCCGGGCGCGCAAATTCGCGACAACGCCATGTCCAAAGCGCGCTTTGAATTCCGCTGGGAAGACCAGTTTAACCTGGCCCTCGATCCGTTCACCGCCCGCGCCTATCACGACGAAACTCTGCCGCAGGAATCGGGCAAAGTTGCGCACTTCTGCTCCATGTGCGGACCTAAATTCTGCTCGATGAAAATCAGCCAGGAAGTACGCGATTACGCCGCCGCGCAGACCATTGAAGTCGGCATGGCGGACATGTCGGAAACCTTCCGCGCGAAAGGCGGCGAAATCTACCTCAAAAAGGAGGAGGCATAATGTACCAGCCTGATTTCCCCCCTGTCCCCTTCCGCTTAGGGCTTTACCCGGTGGTGGACAGCGTGGCGTGGATCGCCCGCCTGCTGGAAGCTGGCGTTCGCACCCTCCAGCTACGCATCAAGGATAAACGCGATGAAGAGGTGGAGGCCGACGTGATCGCCGCTATCGCGCTGGGACGTCGCTACCACGCCCGCCTGTTTATCAACGACTACTGGCGACTGGCGGTTAAACACCAGGCGTACGGCGTGCATCTGGGACAGGAAGATCTGGAAACGACCGATCTCAACGCGATCCGTGACGCCGGTCTGCGGCTGGGCGTTTCTACCCACGATGATATGGAGATCGACGTGGCGCTGGCGGCCCGCCCCTCTTATATCGCGCTCGGGCACGTTTTCCCGACGCAAACCAAACAGATGCCGTCCGCTCCACAGGGTTTGACGCAGCTGGCGGCCCACGTTAAGCGCCTTGCCGATTACCCCACCGTCGCCATCGGCGGGATCAGCCTTGAACGTGCGCCCGCGGTGCTGGAGACCGGCGTCGGCAGTATCGCCGTCGTCAGCGCTATCACCCAGGCGGCAGACTGGCAGGCCGCCACCGCGCAGCTTTTACAACTGGCAGGAGCAGGTGATGAAAGATCGTGATTTTATGCGTTACAGCCGCCAGATCCTGCTGGAGGATATCGCCATCGAGGGGCAGCAAAAGCTGCTCGCCAGCCGGGTACTGATTGTCGGTCTGGGCGGATTAGGCACCCCCGCCGCGCTGTATCTGGCCGGCGCGGGCGTGGGCACGCTGGTGCTGGCCGATGACGACGAGGTACATCTCAGCAATCTGCAACGGCAAATTCTCTTTACGACAGAAGATATCAACCAGCCTAAAGCGCACGTTACGCGCCAGCGGCTGAACCAGCTTAACCCCGATATCGAACTGGTCGCACTCCAGACGCGGCTGAGCGGGGAAGATCTGCAACGCGAAGTGGCCCTTGCCGACGTGGTGCTGGACTGTACGGACAATATGGCGACACGTCAGGCCATCAACGCGGCCTGTGTTGCGCAGAACACGCCGCTGATCACCGCCAGCGCGGTCGGTTTCGGTGGGCAAATAATGGTGCTTACGCCGCCGTGGGCACAGGGCTGCTACCGCTGCCTGTGGCCGGACGAGGCTGAACCGGAGCGTAACTGCCGCACGGCAGGCATTCTGGGCCCGGTGGTGGGCGTGATGGGTACTCTTCAGGCGCTGGAGGCCATCAAGTTGCTCAGCGGCATGGAGACAGAACGCAACACGCTGCGGCTGTTCGACGCCCGCTCCAGCGGCTGGCGTCATCTGGCGTTAAACCGTGCCAGCCACTGCCCGGTATGCGGAGGCCGCAATGCGCATTCTGTTTAACGATGAGCCGATGACGTGCGACGACGATCTCACCGTTGCCGCCCTGCTCGACATGCTGCGCCAGCTGAAGCCGGGAACGGCGCTGGCGCTCAATCAACAGATCCTGCCGCGCGAGCGGTGGGAACATCAGCAGGTCAATGAGGGCGACCAGATCCTGCTGTTTCAGGTTATCGCAGGGGGCTGAGATGTTACGTATTGCCGACAAAGTCTTTGATTCACATCTGTTTACCGGAACCGGAAAATTCGCCTCCCCGCAACTGATGGTGGATGCCATTCGTGAAAGCGGCAGCCAGCTGGTGACGCTGGCGATGAAGCGCGTGGATCTGCGTCAGCACAACGATGCCATACTTGCGCCGTTACTGGAGGCAGGCGTGACGCTCTTACCAAATACCTCCGGTGCGAAAACGGCCGAGGAAGCAATTTTCGCTGCGCAACTGGCGCGGGAAGCGCTCGGCACCCGCTGGCTGAAGCTGGAAATTCATCCGGACGCCCGCTGGCTGTTGCCCGATCCGATCGAAACCCTGAAAGCGGCAGAGAAGCTGGTGCAGCAGGGATTCACCGTTCTGCCCTACTGTGGTGCCGACCCCGTGCTCTGTAAGCGTCTGGAAGAGGTCGGCTGCGCGGCCGTAATGCCGCTGGGCGCCCCCATTGGCTCCAACCAGGGGCTGGAGACCCGCGCGATGCTGGAAATCATTATTGAGCAGGCGACCGTGCCCGTGGTGGTGGATGCGGGCATCGGCGTACCCAGTCACGCCGCGCAGGCGCTGGAGATAGGGGCCGATGCGGTGCTGGTCAATACCGCGATTGCGGTGGCCGACGACCCGGTGATGATGGCGCGTGCGTTCCGCCTTGCCGTGGAGTCCGGTCTGCTGGCTCGGCAGTCCGGCCCCGGCTCGCGCAGTGTTCAGGCGCAGGCCACCAGCCCGCTGACCGATTTTCTGGAGGCGCTCTGATGGCTACCTTTACCGATCGCTGGCGTCAGCTTAACTGGGACGATATTGCCTTACGCATCAACAGTAAAACCTCTGCGGACGTAGAGCGGGCATTAACAGCCAAACATTTGACGCGCGAGGATTTGATGGCCCTGCTTTCTCCGGCAGCCAGCGCGTACCTTGAACCGATGGCCCAGCGCGCGCAACGCCTCACCCGCCAGCGTTTTGGCAACACGGTGAGCTTTTACGTGCCGCTCTATCTTTCTAATCTGTGCGCCAATGACTGCACCTACTGTGGTTTCTCCATGAGCAACCGTATTAAGCGTAAAACGCTGGATGAGCATGAGATCGCCCGCGAGTGTGCGGCTATTCGTGAGATGGGTTTTGAACATCTCCTGCTGGTGACGGGTGAACATCAGGGCAAAGTGGGGATGGACTATTTTCGCCAGCATCTTACGGCCATCCGCCGCGAATTTGCCTCGTTGCAAATGGAAGTGCAGCCTCTGTCGCAGGAGGAATATGCGGAGCTGAAAACCCTCGGGCTGGACGGCGTAATGGTTTATCAGGAAACCTACCATGAGGCGACCTATGCCCGGCATCACCTGAAAGGGAAGAAGCAGGATTTCATCTTCCGGCTGGAAACGCCGGACAGGCTGGGGCGCGCCGGTATCGATAAAATTGGGCTGGGCGCGCTTATCGGTCTGTCCGACAGCTGGCGGGTGGACTGCTATATGGTGGCGGAGCATCTGCTGTGGCTACAGCAGCAGTACTGGCAAAGCCGCTATTCCATCTCTTTCCCGCGGCTGCGTCCCTGTACGGGAGGCGTTGAACCCGCCTCGCTGATGGATGAGCGCCAGCTGGTGCAAACCCTGTGTGCATTTCGCCTGTTCGCGCCGGAAGTGGAATTGTCGCTCTCCACGCGTGAATCCCCCGCGTTTCGCGATCGCGCGATCCCGCTGGCGATCAATAACGTCAGCGCCTTTTCCAAAACGCAGCCGGGCGGTTACGCGGACGATCACCCGGAACTGGAACAGTTTGCACCGCACGACGGCCGACGGCCCGAAGCGGTGGCGGAAGCCCTGACTGCACAGGGGCTACAGCCGGTGTGGAAAGACTGGGATAGCTGGCTGGGAAGAGCCTCGCATTAGCGCTGAAACTGTCTGCAAAAATGCGAAAAGGTTACGAGGCGGCTCGTAAGATCATAACCGGGCGATTGAGGCGATCTGCCCGGTTTTCTTATGCTTAACCACGTCAGCAACGGACGCTGACCAGGGTGAAAATGCTTCTTCCTCGTTTCGCCCTGCCCTCCGCCTCTTAAACAAAATTCAATTGATACAATAAATACGTCGTTTCTTATCTACGCTTAAGATAAATCATCTCGTCGGTAATCGCCTTCTGTATAATTTACTACCAGCAACCGGACAGCGACTATGCTGAGGGTATCGACAGACGCAACGCGTCTACCATCTGGATTGATGTACAACTCATGGCACTCCACAGTAAAAAGCTCTCTTTTACCCGGCCAATTATGGTCAGCTTCGCGGGGATCCTGTTCAGTTTCGCGCTAATCGCCATCCTGGTCATCCTTTCACAGAGAAAGGATTTTCTTGAGGATTATCATAAAATTAATGGTAATTTCACCCATAATCTGGCGGTGAACTATACCGAATCCATCCTGCGAGAAAATGACTATATTCTTGGTCGCGCTGCGATGTACTTCGCCCGTAACGACAGAGTAAATCAGACAATAAATATCGATCCGACACACGGTTTGCAGATGTTGATGCATTTGCAGAACCTGATGCCGACGGTGTCGTCTATCTCTCTGGCGGACACAGAAGGGCGCCATCTGCGCGCGCCGGAAGTGCTGCCAACGGAGAAAAGTAAGTCGTTCGACGCCAGAACCCGCCCATGGTTTGTCGGGCAAGCGGAAGCCAGCAACTTTCCTCACTACACCCGCCCCTATCTGGACTATTTCACCCAACATCCTACTGTCACCCTCTATAAGCCGGTCATTTCACCGGAAGGCCGTCTGAAGGGCACGCTCGCTTTCCATCTTGATTTAACGTCCATGGGGTATACCCTGCGCCAGATGGTGGCGCCTGTTCAGGGTGAGTTTTTTGTCGTGGAGCGTGACGGCGCCGTTGTGCTGCATCCGGACACGGGGGCGCTCTTTAAGCAGTACGTAAGCGAAGCGCTGATGGACAAAATGACCAGCGGCGAAGGCCATCTTTTCGACCCCAAAAGTAAAACCTGGTATTACTACTACTCTTTCACCAATCCGGACTGGTTTGTGATTTATCGGGTCTCCGATGCCACGCTTACCGTCATCACCCGGCATGAAACCACCGTCGTCGGCTGGGGATTTGCGCTGGCGGCAATCATCATCATTTTGTTCGGGCTTTACCTTCGTCATGCCTCGCGTTCTGTGCTGATGAACATTATCAACGCCATCAAAACCGGCGACGTCAACCAGGCGCCACGCCTTGAAGCGATGCTCAGCCATACCATTCGAACCAATAAAGAACGCGAGCTGGCCTATGTCCGTCAGGCCACCCATGATGCGCTGACAGGTTGCAAAAATCGCCGTGCGTTCGACAACGATGTGGACGAGTTGCTGACTGCCCATCAACCCTTCGTTCTGGCGCTGATCGACATCGATAACTTCAAGTCCATTAACGACACCTGGGGCCACCTGAGCGGGGATATTGTGCTGCGCAACGTGGCGCGGGAAGGTATTCAGATCATGCAGCCGCACCACGTTTCCGTTTACCGCTACGGTGGAGAAGAGTTCGGCGTGATATTCCCGGCCGAGCTGATGAACTCCGCGCACGCGCTACTGGAAGCCTGGCGCACCGCCGTTGAGAAGCGGACCTGGCGGGAAGAGAACCTGCGAGTGACCTTCAGCGCCGGGATGGGAGAGTGGCACTTCGAACCGCTGGAGCAGTTTATCGGTAGCGTAGATGAAGCGCTGTATACCGCTAAACAACAGGGTAAAAACCGCATCGTAAGCACGGCCAGCCGATAATACCCTTCCTGAAATTCTGCCCGATCTGACGGGCAGAATGCTCTCCGCTGTAAAATTGTAACCGGTTTCAGAAAAATGCCGATTTCTTTGTGATGCCTGACACACAATCGCGGTAAAGCGGTTGTTGAAGCGGTCTGCACGGGATAATTATCAATAAACACATGTAGATCGAGGCTGACTATGAAGAACATCGTTTTATGCTGTGCAGCGGGAATGTCAACCAGCATGCTGGTTCAACGTATGAAAGATGCCGCGCAGAAAAAAGGAGTCGAAGTAACCATTAAAGCCGTTCCGGTCGCGGAGTTTAAAGATAACATCGCGACGGCTGATATCGTATTACTGGGGCCACAGGTTAAATACGAACAGGCAAAACTCCAGGCGCAGGCCGATCCGCTCGGAAAAAAGGTTGCGGTCATCGACATGATGGATTACGGCATGATGAAAGGTGATGCCGTACTGGAAAAAGCGCTCAAACTTCTGGAGTCATAATGGAAGACTTAGAAACCACGATTATGGAACTGCTGGTCAACGCAGGCGCAGCGCGCAGTGCGGCCCTGACGGCGTTACAGATGGCGCGAAAAGGCGACTTTGATGAAGCCGAGAAAGCGATGGAAGAATCGCGTGAATATGTGAAGCATGCGCACACCATCCAGACACAGCTTATTGGTCTTGATGAAGGCACCGGGAAGCTTCCGGTTAACCTGATTACCGTCCACTCTCAGGATCACCTGATGAACGCAATGGTTATTCAGGATCTGGCGGGCGATATGATTGAGCTTTATCGACGCATCCCGTTAGTGAATTGAAGACATACAGACGTAAAAAAACCCGCCGAGGCGGGTTTTTTATTTACGGCATCAACGATTACTCGTTGTCGGAACCGCCCAGACCTGCGTTCAGCAGTTCTGCAAGGCTCGCGGATGCATCTTCGGCAGTCACCTGCGGTGCAGCTGGCAGTTCGCCCGCTGCGCGACGACGCATACGATCCTGGTGGTACGCATAACCGGTACCGGCCGGGATCAGACGACCCACGATAACGTTCTCTTTCAGACCGCGCAGTTCATCACGTTTACCTGCAACAGCCGCTTCGGTCAGGACACGAGTGGTTTCCTGGAACGATGCAGCAGAGATGAAGGACTCGGTTGCCAGAGACGCTTTGGTGATACCCAGCAGATCGCGTGCGAAGGTCGCACCGATTTTGCCGTTCGCTTCCAGATCGCGGTTAGCGATCTTAACGCGTGAGTATTCAACCTGCTCGCCTTCCAGGAAGTCGGAGCTGCCCGCGTTTTCGATGGTTGCTTTACGCAGCATCTGACGAACGATAACTTCAATGTGTTTATCGTTAATCTTAACGCCTTGCAGACGGTATACGTCCTGTACTTCGTTAACAATGTAACGGGTAACAGCATGCACACCACGCAGACGCAGGATGTCGTGCGGCGCTTCTGGACCATCGGAAACCACGTCACCACGTTCTACGCGTTCACCTTCGAACACGTTGAGCTGACGCCACTTAGGAATCATCTCTTCGTACGGCTCGCTGCCATCTACTGGCGTAATAACCAGGCGGCGCTTACCTTTGGTCTCTTTACCGAAGGAGATGATACCGCTGATTTCAGCCAGGATCGCAGGCTCTTTCGGACGACGTGCTTCGAACAGGTCCGCAACGCGTGGCAGACCACCGGTGATGTCCTTGGTACCGCCGGATTCCTGAGGAATACGCGCCAGGGTGTCACCAGAGCTGATCTGTACGCCATCTTCCAGCTGTACAATCGCTTTACCCGGCAGGAAGTACTGCGCAGGCATATCGGTACCAGGGATCAGAACGTCGTTGCCCTGAGCATCAACGATTTTCAGTGCAGGACGCAGATCTTTACCGCCGGTAGTACGTTCAGCAGAATCCAGAACCACCAGAGAAGACAGACCGGTCAGCTCGTCGGTCTGACGAGTAATGGTCTGGCCGTCGATCATGTCAGTGAAGCGGATGAAACCACTTACTTCGGTGATAACCGGCATGGTGTGTGGATCCCAGTTTGCAACGGTTTCACCGCCAGCAACCTGCTCGCCATCACCTTTCGCCATAACCGCACCGTAAGGCACTTTATAGCTCTCTTTGGTACGACCGAATTCGTCGATCAGCTTCAGCTCGGTGTTACGGGAAGTGATAACCAGTTTACCGCTGGAGTTCACAACCGACTTCGCGTTGCTGAGCTTGATGCTACCTTTGTTTTTCACCTGGATGCTGGATTCAGCAGCCGCACGAGATGCCGCACCACCGATGTGGAACGTACGCATCGTCAGCTGTGTACCCGGCTCACCGATGGACTGTGCCGCGATAACGCCGATAGCCTCACCTTTGTTGATGATGTGGCCACGCGCCAGGTCACGACCGTAGCAGTGCGCACACACACCAAAGTCGGTGTCACAGGATACAACGGAACGCACTTTCACGGAGTCAACAGAGTTCGCTTCCAGCAGGTCACACCACTGTTCGTGCAGCAGGGTGTTGCGTGGAACCAGAATGTCTGCGGTGCCCGGCTTCAGAATGTCTTCCGCGGTCACACGACCCAGTACGCGATCGCGCAGCGGCTCTTTAACATCACCACCCTCGATAACCGGGGTCATGGTGATACCTTCGAGGGTGCCACAATCGTCTTCGGTGACGACCAGATCCTGCGCAACGTCAACCAGACGACGCGTCAGATAACCGGAGTTCGCCGTTTTCAGTGCGGTATCCGCCAGACCTTTACGCGCACCGTGCGTGGAGATGAAGTACTGGAGTACGTTCAGACCTTCACGGAAGTTCGCGGTGATTGGCGTTTCGATGATGGAGCCATCTGGCTTCGCCATCAGACCACGCATACCTGCCAGCTGACGAATCTGTGCCGCAGAACCACGCGCACCGGAGTCGGCCATCATGTAGATGCTGTTGAAGGAGACCTGCTGCTCTTCTACGCCGTCACGGTTAATCACGGTTTCGGTTTGCAGGTTATCCATCATCGCTTTAGATACACGATCGTTCGCCGCAGCCCAGATATCGATAACTTTGTTGTAACGTTCGCCTGCGGTTACCAGACCAGACTGGAACTGCTCCTGGATCTCAGCAACTTCAGCTTCCGCTTCAGAGATGATCTCGTGTTTCTTCTCTGGGATGACCATGTCATCGATACCAACAGATGCACCTGAACGCGCTGCATAAGCAAAGCCGGTGTACATTGTCTGATCAGCGAAGATAACGGTCGGCTTCAGACCCAGAATGCGGTAACAGGTGTTCAGCATTTTGGAGATCGCTTTCTTGCCCAGCGCCTGGTTGACGATGGAGAAAGGCAGACCTTTCGGTACGATCATCCACAGAATGGCACGGCCAACGGTCGTGTCTTTCAGGCTGGTGTGCGCAACGAACTCGCCGTTTTCATCTTTTTCGTATTCGGTGATACGCACTTTAACGCGCGCATGCAGAGAGGCCAGGCCAGCGCGATAAATACGCTCAGCTTCTTTCGGGCCAGTCAGCACCATGCCTTCGCCTTTGGCGTTAACACAGTCACGGGTCATGTAGTACAGACCCAGTACAACGTCCTGAGAAGGAACGATGATAGGTTCACCGTTCGCTGGAGACAGGATGTTGTTGGTAGACATCATCAGCGCACGCGCTTCGAGCTGGGCTTCCAGCGTCAGCGGTACGTGAACAGCCATCTGGTCACCATCGAAGTCGGCGTTATAGGCCGCACAAACCAGCGGGTGCAGCTGGATCGCTTTACCTTCGATCAGGACTGGCTCAAAGGCCTGGATACCCAGACGGTGCAGAGTTGGTGCACGGTTCAGCAGTACCGGGTGTTCGCGGATCACTTCGTCCAGGATATCCCAAACGACAGCTTCTTCACGCTCAACCATTTTCTTCGCGGCTTTGATGGTGGTGGCGAGGCCACGCAGTTCCAGCTTGCCGTAGATGAACGGTTTGAACAGCTCCAGTGCCATTTTCTTCGGCAGACCGCACTGATGCAGACGCAGGTATGGACCTACGGTGATTACAGAACGACCGGAGTAGTCAACACGCTTACCGAGCAGGTTCTGACGGAAACGACCCTGCTTACCTTTGATCATGTCGGCCAAAGATTTCAGAGGACGTTTGTTAGAACCGGTGATCGCACGACCACGACGACCGTTATCCAACAGGGCATCGACTGCTTCCTGAAGCATACGTTTTTCGTTGCGTACGATGATGTCCGGCGCAGCCAGATCCAGCAGACGTTTCAGACGGTTGTTACGGTTGATCACGCGACGGTACAGATCGTTCAGATCCGACGTTGCGAAACGACCGCCATCCAGCGGAACCAGCGGACGCAGATCTGGCGGCAGAACCGGCAGAACGGTCAGGATCATCCACTCTGGTTTGTTACCAGACTGAACGAACGCTTCCAGCAGTTTGATACGCTTGGTCAGCTTTTTACGCTTGGTTTCGGAGTTGGTTTCGTTCAGCTCTTCGCGCAGAGTTTCACACTCTTGCTCCAGATCCATGCTCTTCAGCAGGGCCTGGATAGCTTCCGCACCCATCTTCGCGTCGAATTCGTCACCGAACTCTTCCAGCGCGTCCAGATACTGTTCTTCGGTCAGGATCTGGTTACGTTCCAGATTGGTCATCCCGCCTTCGATAACCACATAAGATTCGAAGTACAGAACACGTTCGATATCGCGCAGCGGCATATCCAGCAGCAGACCGATACGGGACGGCAGAGATTTCAGGAACCAGATGTGAGCGGTCGGAGACGCCAGCTCGATGTGGCCCATACGCTCACGGCGTACTTTGGTCTGGGTCACTTCAACGCCGCACTTCTCACAGATCACACCACGGTGTTTCAGGCGCTTGTACTTACCGCACAGGCACTCGTAATCTTTTACTGGCCCGAAAATACGCGCACAGAAAAGGCCGTCACGCTCAGGTTTGAACGTACGGTAGTTAATGGTTTCCGGCTTTTTAACTTCACCGAAAGACCATGAACGGATCATGTCTGGCGAAGCCAGAGCAATTTTGATCGCATCAAACTCTTCGGTTTTAGTTTGCGCTTTCAGAAACTTTAATAAGTCTTTCACGGATTTGCTCCCGTCGGAGTTAGCACACTCTGCTGTCGGGCGTTAACCCGACAGCAGTGACCTGTTTGAGCGAGAATTACTCGTCTTCCAGTTCGATGTTGATACCCAGCGAACGAATCTCTTTCAACAGTACGTTGAAGGATTCTGGCATGCCCGGTTCCATCTGATGGTTGCCGTCTACGATGTTCTTATACATCTTAGTACGACCGTTCACGTCATCAGACTTAACGGTGAGCATTTCCTGCAAGGTGTATGCTGCGCCGTATGCTTCCAGCGCCCACACTTCCATCTCCCCGAAGCGCTGACCACCGAACTGAGCCTTACCACCCAGCGGCTGCTGAGTAACCAGGCTGTAAGAACCGGTAGAACGAGCGTGCATCTTGTCGTCGACCAGGTGGTTCAGTTTCAGCATGTACATGTAACCTACGGTTACCGGACGCTCGAACTGTTCACCGGTACGGCCGTCAAACAGCGTAATCTGGCCAGACGTTGGCAGACCACCCAGTTGCAGCAGCTCTTTAATTTCAGCTTCTTTTGCACCGTCGAATACCGGCGTTGCAATTGGCATACCTTTGCGCAGGTTCTCTGCCAGACGCAGCACTTCTTCATCGCTGAAGGTGTTCAGGTCGACTTTCTGACGAACGTCGGTACCCAGATCGTAGGCACGCTGGATGAACTCGCGCAGTTTCGCGACTTCCTGCTGCTGTTTCAGCATGGCGTTGATCTTATCGCCGATACCTTTCGCAGCCATACCCAGGTGGGTTTCCAGAATCTGACCGATGTTCATACGAGACGGTACGCCCAGTGGGTTCAGTACGATATCTACCGGCGTACCGTTAGCATCGTGCGGCATATCTTCGATCGGGTTGATCTTAGAGATAACACCCTTGTTACCGTGACGACCTGCCATCTTATCACCAGGCTGGATCTGACGTTTAACAGCCAGATACACCTTAACAATCTTCAGCACGCCTGGTGCCAGATCGTCGCCCTGAGTGATTTTGCGGCGTTTCGCTTCGAGTTTTTTCTCGAACTCGTGTTTCAGTTCGTCATACTGCTCAGCCAGCTGTTCCAGCTGATTCTGTTTCTCTTCGTCGGTCAGGCCCAGTTCCAGCCAGCGATCGCGTGGCAGTTTGTCGAGCTTCTCAGCTTCAACGCCACCGGCAACCAGCACCGCATAGATACGGCTGAACAGACCTGCTTCGAGGATTTGCAGTTCTTCAGACAGGTCTTTCTTAGCCTGTTTGAGCTGCATCTCTTCGATTTCCAGCGCACGCTTATCTTTCTCAACGCCGTCACGGGTGAAGACCTGAACGTCGATAACCGTACCGGAAACACCGTTTGGTACGCGCAGAGAAGAGTCTTTAACGTCAGACGCTTTCTCACCGAAGATAGCACGCAGCAGTTTCTCTTCTGGCGTCAGCTGGGTTTCGCCTTTCGGCGTGACCTTACCAACCAGAATGTCACCGCCGGTCACTTCCGCGCCGATGTAAACAATACCGGATTCATCCAGTTTAGAGAGCGCAGCTTCACCCACGTTCGGGATGTCAGCGGTGATCTCTTCTGGCCCCAGCTTGGTGTCACGGGACACACATGCCAGTTCCTGAATGTGGATGGTGGTGAAACGATCTTCCTGAACCACACGCTCGGAGACGAGGATGGAGTCTTCGAAGTTGTAACCGTTCCACGGCATGAACGCTACGCGCATGTTCTGACCGAGCGCCAGTTCACCGAGGTCGGTGGACGGACCGTCTGCCAGCACGTCGCCGCGCTCAACTGGCTCACCCAGAGACACACATGGCATCTGGTTGATACAGGTGTTCTGGTTAGAACGGGTGTATTTGGTCAGGTTGTAGATGTCGATACCCGCTTCGCCCGGATACATCTCGTCTTCGTTAACTTTGATAACGATACGGGATGCGTCAACGTACTGAACGGTACCGCCACGCTTAGCAACTGCTGTAACACCAGAGTCAACGGCAACAGCACGTTCCATACCGGTACCAACCAGCGGCTTATCAGCACGCAGAGTTGGAACGGCCTGACGTTGCATGTTCGCACCCATCAATGCACGGTTGGCGTCATCGTGTTCCAGGAACGGGATCAGGGACGCACCGACGGATACCACCTGCTGGGTGGATACGTCCATGTAGTCAACCTGGTCGCGGCTGAACAAGCTGGATTCGCCTTTGCTACGGCAGGTAACCAGATCTTCTACAAAGTGGCCTTCGTCATCCAGGTTGGAGTTCGCCTGAGCGATAACGTAGTTGCCTTCTTCGATAGCAGACAGGTAATGAATTTCGTCAGTAACAACACCGTCGGTCACTTTACGATACGGGGTCTCGAGGAAACCGTATTCGTTCGTCTGTGCGTACACGGACAGGGAGTTGATCAGACCGATGTTTGGACCTTCAGGCGTTTCGATTGGACATACGCGACCGTAGTGAGTCGGGTGTACGTCTCGAACTTCAAAGCCTGCGCGTTCACGGGTCAGGCCGCCTGGGCCGAGTGCGGAGATACGACGTTTGTGCGTGATCTCAGACAGCGGGTTGTTCTGGTCCATGAACTGAGACAGCTGGCTGGAACCGAAGAACTCTTTCACTGCCGCAGAAATCGGCTTCGCGTTAATCATATCCTGAGGCATCAGGGTATCCAGATCGCCCAGAGACAGACGCTCTTTCACCGCACGCTCTACACGTACCAGGCCAACGCGGAACTGGTTTTCCGCCATTTCGCCTACGGAACGGATACGACGGTTGCCGAGGTGGTCGATATCGTCCACTTCGCCTTTACCGTTACGGATATCGATGAGCTTCTTCATCACTTCAATGATGTCGTCTTTGCTCAGGATACCGGAACCTTCGATCTCGTCGCGCAGCAGAGAACGGTTGAACTTCATACGACCAACCGCGGACAGATCGTAGCGGTCTTCGGAGAAGAACAGGTTCTCGAACAGGCTTTCAGCCGCTTCGCGTGTTGGTGGCTCACCAGGACGCATCATGCGGTAGATTTCGACCAGCGCGCTCAGACGATCGTTGGTTGGGTCGACGCGTACAGTCTCAGAGATGTACGGACCGTGGTCCAGATCGTTGGTGAACAGCGTTTCGATACGTTTGTGGCCAGACTGGCTCAGCTTAGCCAGCAGATCCAGGCTCAGCTCCATGTTCGCCGGGCAGATCAGCTCGCCAGTTGATTCATCAACGTAATCTTTCGCGGCTACTTTTCCTGCAATGTATTCAACCGGAACTTCGATGTGTTTGATATCATCTTTTTCCAGCTGGCGGATGTGGCGCGCGGTGATACGGCGACCTTTTTCCACATACACTTTGCCGTCGGCTTCGATGTCGAACGACGCGGTCTCACCACGCAGACGTTCCGGCACCAACTCCATCTGCAACTTGTTGTCGCGGATTTCAAAGATCACTTTCTCAAAGAACAGGTCCAGGATCTGCTCAGTGGTATAGTTCAGTGCACGCAGAATGATGGTTGCAGGCAGCTTACGACGACGGTCGATACGGACAAACAGGTTGTCTTTTGGATCGAATTCGAAGTCCAGCCATGAACCACGGTAAGGAATGATGCGTGCGTTATACAGTACTTTACCGGAAGAGTGCGTTTTACCTTTATCGCTGTCGAAGAAGACACCCGGGCTACGGTGCAGCTGGGAAACGATAACACGCTCAGTACCGTTGATAACGAAAGTACCGTTGTCCGTCATGAGTGGAATTTCACCCATGTAGACTTCTTGTTCTTTAATGTCTTTTACGGTGCCTTCCGGCGCTTCGCGCTCGTAGATCACCAGACGCAGTTTTACGCGCAGCGGTGCGGAATAGGTCACGCCACGGATCTGACATTCCTGAACGTCAAACACCGGTTCGCCAAGGCGGTAGCTGACGTACTGCAGCTCGGAATTACCGCTGTAGCTCTGAATCGGGAACACGGAACGGAAGGCTGCTTCCAGGCCGTACTGCCCTTCAGGATCTTGCTCGATAAACTTCTGGAACGAGTCAAGCTGGATAGAAAGGAGATATGGAATGTCCAGAACTTGTGGACGTTTACCAAAATCCTTACGAATACGTTTTTTCTCGGTATAGGAGTAAACCATAGGGTTCCTCAGCTCGCTGACAAGTCGACCCATCTGTCCGACGAAGGGACAGTTTGTGCAACACCATTTTGTGGACCGGAAAATTGAATACTTTCCGCAATACCTGTTGCTATCACGCTTAAACCATTTCATTGCGATTTACACAGAGCGAGCACCCTGTCGCAGTATATTAAGTCGTCGATAGAAACAAGCATTGTCAGGACAACCAGCAGTCAAACAGTGTGAAATGCTGCTGATGCCTTACAGCGCAAAAAGGCTGGTGACTAAAAAGTCACCAGCCATCAGCCTAATTGCTTAGGCTGCAACCAGAAAAGTTGGCTTATTTAACTTCAACTTCAGCGCCAGCTTCTTCCAGAGATTTTTTCAGTGCTTCTGCGTCGTCTTTGCTCACGCCTTCTTTCAGCGCAGCTGGAGCAGATTCTACCAGGTCTTTAGCTTCTTTCAGACCCAGGCCAGTTGCGCCACGTACTGCTTTGATTACAGCAACTTTGTTCGCGCCAGCAGCTTTCAGAATTACGTCGAATTCAGTTTTTTCTTCAGCAGCTTCAGCCGGGCCCGCAGCTACAGCTACAGCAGCAGCAGCAGAAACACCGAATTTTTCTTCCATTGCAGAAACCAGCTCTACAACGTCCATTACGGACATAGCTGCTACTGCTTCAATGATTTGATCTTTAGTGATAGACATTTAAATTGTTCCTGAAAATCAGAATAAGTTTATACGTAAGCAAATGCTTTATAAAGATAACTGCGATTAAGCAGCTTCTTTCGCATCGCGTACAGCAGCCAGAGTGCGAACCAGTTTGCCAGCCGCAGCTTCTTTCATGGTTGCCATCAGGCGTGCAATTGCTTCTTCGTAGGTCGGCAGGGTTGCCAGGCGATCGATTTGCGATGCCGGGATCAACTCACCTTCAAAGGCTGCAGCTTTGACCTCAAATTTTGCATTCGCTTTCGCGAACTCTTTGAACAGACGAGCAGCAGCGCCCGGGTGTTCCATAGAGTATGCAATCAGGGTCGGACCAACAAACGTGTCTTTCAGGCACTCGAACTGAGTACCTTCAACTACGCGACGCAGCAGGGTGTTACGAACAACACGCATGTATACGCCAGCTTCACGACCTGCTTTACGCAGTTCAGTCATTTTGTCTACAGTAACGCCACGGGAATCCGCAACTACTGCAGACAGCGCGCCTTTGGCTACTTCGCTGACTTCAGCAACAATCGCTTGTTTGTCTTGAAGATTTAAAGCCATTAGCTTTGCTCCTGGATGTTTGCCGGAACTCATGTTCCGGAACTCACTTCACTCGACCCAACGGGAAGAGCGTCTTAATACGGTGAGCAGAAACAAGCCAGAGTATTTAAAATAATCTTAGCGTTCTGTCACCGTCTACGCAGGGGATTAAGTTTCTTGCGAAACACCTGCGGTCTTCGACGGAGGCCTGGATAGGCCAGGCTCCAACGAACAATTCTTTTAGCCGCTAACTTTTGTTAGCAAACGTGGGGGTAAGATTGTAGACAAAATCACCGCCCACGTAAAGGCATTAGTTTGCAGCAGCGCTCAGGCCAGCCTGGTCAACTGCAACACCTGCACCCATGGTGGTGGAGATGCTAACTTTCTTGATGTACACGCCTTTCGCCTGAGTTGGTTTTGCTTTTTTCAGCGCAACCAGCAGAGCTTCCAGGTTTTCTTTCAGTTTGTCAGCGTCAAAGTCCACTTTACCGATGGTGGTGTGGATGATGCCGTTTTTGTCGTTACGGTAACGAACCTGACCTGCTTTAGCGTTCTTAACCGCTTCAGCAACGTTAGGAGTTACAGTACCCACTTTCGGGTTTGGCATCAGGCCGCGTGGACCCAGAACCTGGCCCAGCTGGCCAACAACGCGCATTGCATCTGGAGAAGCAATAACAACGTCAAAGTTCATTTCGCCTTTCTTGATCTGATCAGCCAGATCTTCCATACCTACCAGTTCAGCGCCGGCAGCTTTAGCAGCTTCAGCGTTTGCACCCTGAGCAAATACAGCTACGCGTACGGAACGGCCAGTACCGTGTGGCAGTACAGTTGCGCCACGAACGTTCTGATCGGATTTACGAGCGTCGATGCCCAGGTTAACGGCAACGTCAACGCTTTCAACGAACTTAGCAGTTGCCAGTTCTTTCAGCAGAGCGATAGCTTCGTTGATGTCGTACTGTTTGGTCGCATCAACTTTGTCACGGATCACGGACATGCGCTTGGTCAGTTTAGCCATTTCTTAGTCCTCCACTACCAGGCCCATGGAACGTGCAGTACCTTCGATGGAGCGAGTCATCGCTTCAATGTCGGAACCAGTCATGTCGGCAGCTTTGGTCTGCGCGATTTCCTGCAACTGAGCGCGGGAAATTTTACCCACTTTGTCTTTGTTCGGCTTACCGGAACCAGACTTGATGCCCGCTGCTTTCTTCAGCAGAACTGCTGCTGGAGGGGTTTTGGTAACGAAAGTGAAAGAACGGTCAGCGTAAACAGTGATTACAACTGGGATTGGCAGACCTTTTTCCATGGATTCAGTTTTGGCGTTGAACGCTTTACAGAATTCCATGATGTTCACACCCTGCTGACCCAGAGCTGGACCAACTGGTGGACTTGGGTTCGCCATACCTGCTGCAACCTGCAGCTTGACGTAGGCTTGTACTTTCTTAGCCATTCTAAAATCCTCTGATTGGGTAATAACGCCTCGGAGAGGCTCCCCGTGAATAAAATTCGTTTTACGGGCCGGGGCCCATAAAAACAAAAGGCGCGAAATTGTATTCCAATCTCGCGCCCTGTGCAACGATTAAATCGTCGCTTTTTTGATCGCTGCTTAGGCTTTTTCTACCTGAGCAAAGTCCAGCTCTACCGGGGTCGCACGACCAAAGATAGAAACGGAAACTTTCAGGCGGGACTTCTCGTAGTCCACTTCTTCGACGACGCCATTGAAGTCAGCAAACGGACCGTCGTTAACACGAACCATCTCACCCGGTTCAAACAGCGTTTTCGGACGCGGTTTATCACCAACCTGCTGGAGGCGGTTCATAATCGCATCAACTTCTTTGTCGCTGATTGGCGCCGGACGGTCAGATGTGCCGCCGATAAAGCCCATCACGCGTGGTACGCTGCGCACCAGGTGCCAGCTCGCGTCGTTCATCACCATCTGAACCAGCACGTAACCCGGGAAGAATTTACGCTCGCTTTTGCGACGTTGGCCGCCACGGATCTCAACCACTTCTTCGGTCGGAACCATAACTTCGCCAAATAACTCTTCCATATTGTGTAATTTGATATGCTCACGCAGCGACGTAGCTACGCGGCCTTCAAAACCGGAAAACGCCTGAACGACGTACCAGCGCTTTTTAGGGGCTTCAGACATCTCAGAACCTCAGGCCAGTGATAAAGGATACCAGGCGAACCAGAATACCATCCAGTCCCCACAGGATCAGTGACATTACAGCGGTTACCGCCGCTACAATCAGCGTGGTGTGCAATGTTTCCTGGCGAGTCGGCCAAATGACCTTGCGGACTTCGGTACGCGCTTCGCGGGCAAACGCAACGGTCGCTTTGCCTTTCGTCGTCAACAGCGCGACACCACCCGCCGCAGCAATCAGAATTACCACTGCAAGCGCGCGTAGCGGCAGCATCATGTCACGATAAAGATAGTTGCCGACAATCGCCACAATCAGCAGCACGGCTACAACTACCCATTTCATCGCTTCCAGGCCGCGCCCGCTCCCTTGAGCTTCGGTATTCGCACTCATAAACCAACCTGTCAGAAGTATTCTACAAACATTTTCACCCCGCGAGCGCGAGGCAAACCAATCGAAATGCTATTCGCTTTTCGTATTATACGCTCTCCGCAGAGCCTGTCTCAGCAATGATTATGACAAAATTAATCACTGATGAGCCAGGTTCTGATGTGAAAGCGTGCAAAAAGGGCATCAAATGATGCCCTTTTATTGCGCATTGCGTCAAATGTTATCAGCGATTAGCCGAGAACTTTAGCAACAACGCCCGCGCCAACGGTACGGCCGCCTTCACGGATTGCGAAACGCAGACCGTCGTCCATCGCGATTGGGTGGATCAGCGTCACAACCATCTTGATGTTGTCGCCTGGCATTACCATCTCTACGCCTTCTGGCAGTTCGATGGTACCGGTCACGTCAGTTGTACGGAAGTAGAACTGTGGACGGTAGCCTTTGAAGAACGGAGTATGACGGCCGCCTTCGTCTTTGGACAGAATGTACACTTCAGATTCGAACTTGGTGTGTGGCTTGATTGAGCCTGGCTTCGCCAGAACCTGACCACGTTCGATTTCTTCACGTTTGATACCACGCAGCAGAACACCAACGTTCTCACCAGCACGGCCTTCGTCCAGCAGTTTGCGGAACATTTCAACGCCAGTACAGGTAGACTTCGCAGTCTCTTTGATACCAACGATTTCAACTTCTTCACCCACTTTGATGATACCGCGCTCTACACGACCGGTAACAACGGTACCACGACCAGAGATGGAGAATACGTCTTCGATTGGCAGCAGGAATGGCTTGTCAATCGCACGCTCTGGTTCTGGGATGTAAGAATCCAGGTAGCCAGCCAGTTCGATGATTTTCGCTTCCCACTCTGCGTCGCCTTCCAGCGCTTTCAGCGCGGAACCACGAACGATTGGAGTGTCGTCGCCTGGGAAATCGTACTGAGACAGCAGTTCACGAACTTCCATCTCTACCAGTTCCAGCAGCTCTTCGTCATCAACCATGTCGCATTTGTTCAGGAACACGATGATGTAAGGAACGCCAACCTGACGACCCAGCAGGATGTGCTCACGGGTCTGAGGCATAGGGCCGTCAGTCGCAGCAACAACCAGGATCGCGCCATCCATCTGCGCAGCACCGGTGATCATGTTTTTAACATAGTCGGCGTGGCCTGGGCAGTCTACGTGTGCGTAGTGGCGAGTCGGGGTGTCATACTCAACGTGAGAGGTGTTGATGGTGATACCACGAGCTTTTTCTTCTGGTGCGTTATCGATCTGGTCGAAAGCACGAGCAGCACCGCCGTAGGTTTTAGCCAGTACGGTAGTGATTGCAGCGGTCAGCGTTGTTTTACCATGGTCAACGTGGCCGATAGTACCGACGTTAACGTGCGGTTTTGTACGTTCAAACTTTTCTTTAGACATCGATTGTCCCTCTAAGACACGGATAAATCGGTGATATCACCACATCAACCAGGCGAAAATGCCTGAACTGTTGAATACATTTACATTGAAACAGAGAGAAAGGGAGGGAGAAGTGAAGTGGTGCTGATACCCAGAGTCGAACTGGGGACCTCACCCTTACCAAGGGTGCGCTCTACCAACTGAGCCATATCAGCACGTATTGGAGCGGGCAGCGGGAATCGAACCCGCATCATCAGCTTGGAAGGCTGAGGTAATAGCCATTATACGATGCCCGCATCCTGAAACTCGGCTACCCAGTTCTTTCTGTAACAAAAAAAGAGATTTCTCTCTTTTCTGTTCGAGCTGGTCAATTTTTCCAACCAGCTCCGGCGGCGTTGACGCTGCCAGAAAGTGGTGGTGGGGGAAGGATTCGAACCTTCGAAGTCTGTGACGGCAGATTTACAGTCTGCTCCCTTTGGCCGCTCGGGAACCCCACCGGACTTGATGGTGCCGACTACCGGAATCGAACTGGTGACCTACTGATTACAAGTCAGTTGCTCTACCTACTGAGCTAAGTCGGCATCAAGTAGCGCGCATTCTATGGAGACCTGCGCAGTCATGCAACTAAAAAATTGCATAAAACGTTCTTTCGCTCACATTTTATTCGAAACCAGGGCTAACCGCTGTAAATTCATCCGCTCACGGTTAAAAATTCAACATGAACGCCTGATTTCGGCACGCTATAGCCCCAGGTGATGCCTGCCCGGTTAAGCATCGCTTTCCCATATTTTTTCTTATTATTCCTCTCATCTGGTGTTAACCTCCTGCCCATTGTCCAAAATTAACTATGTGATGAGCCCGCACCCGCCGTTTCGTGATGGTTCACAGAAGCATGCTTATGAGCAAAAAAGAGCAAACGTTAATGACGCCCTATCTTCAGTTTAACCGTAGCCAGTGGGCAGCCCTGCGTGACTCCGTCCCTATGACACTGACGGAAGGTGAAATCGCACGGCTAAAAGGGATAAACGAAGATCTCTCCCTGGAAGAGGTGGCAGAAATCTATCTCCCCCTCTCTCGCTTGCTTAACTTCTATATCAGCTCCAATTTGCGTCGTCAGGCCGTACTGGAACAGTTCCTCGGCACGAACGGTCAACGTATTCCTTATATCATCAGTATTGCGGGCAGCGTGGCAGTGGGTAAAAGTACCACCGCGCGCGTGCTACAGGCGCTGCTGAGCCGCTGGCCGGAACACCGCAGCGTGGAGCTGATCACCACCGACGGCTTCCTGCATCCCAACGAGGTGTTGAAAGAACGCGGCCTGATGAAAAAGAAGGGCTTCCCGCTCTCTTATGATATGCACCGCCTGGTAAAGTTTGTTTCAGATCTAAAATCGGGCGTACCTCACGTTACCGCGCCGGTTTACTCGCATCTGATCTACGACCGCATCCCGGATGGCGACAAAACGGTTGTGCAGCCCGACATCCTGATTCTGGAAGGCTTAAACGTCCTGCAAAGCGGGATGGATTATCCTCACGATCCGCATCATGTGTTTGTCTCTGACTTTGTCGATTTCTCAATTTATGTCGATGCGCCGGAAGATTTGCTGCAACGCTGGTATATCAACCGCTTCCTGAAGTTCCGCGAAGGCGCGTTCACCGACCCGGATTCCTACTTCCACAACTACGCCCAGCTCTCTGAAGAAGAGGCTATCAGCGTGGCGACCGGGCTGTGGAATGAGATCAACTACGTCAACCTCAAAGAGAACATCCTGCCGACGCGCGAACGCGCAAGCCTGATCCTCACCAAGAGTGAGAAACACGCCGTCGACCAGATTCGTTTACGGAAGTAGACCTCAGACGTAAAAAAAACCGGCTTAACGCCGGTTTTTTTATTTATGCCTGCGGCTTTTCGCCGTTTTCATCCTGATCGACCGCGAAGCAGGCCACCAGCTGTCCGCCATAATCCTTCAGCTGTGGCTGCAACTGCGTGCACGGGCCGAAGCGGCGACGGCAACGGGCGTTGAACGCACATCCCGGCGGCGGGTTAAGTGGGCTTGGCAACTCGCCGGTCAGCTTAATGCGCTCCCGGCGGTCATCCGGGTTCAGCCGCGGCGTTGCAGACAGCAGCGCCTGCGTATACGGATGACGCGGGTTAGTAAAGATCTGATCTTTCGTCCCCTTCTCCACGCAGCGTCCCAGATACATCACCATCACCTCATCGGCAATGTGCTCAACCACGGACAGGTCATGGGAGATGAAGACGTACGACAGTCCCAGATCCTGCTGTAAATCCATCATCAGGTTAAGCACCTGCGCACGTACGGACACGTCAAGCGCTGAGACCGGCTCATCGGCAATCACCACGTCCGGGTCAAGCATCAGCCCACGGGCGATGGCAATACGCTGACGCTGACCGCCAGAGAACATATGCGGGTAGCGATCGTAATGCTCGGTTTTAAGCCCCACCTTCGCCATCATCGCCAGCGCTTTTTCACGACGCTGCTCTTTGCTCAGATTGCTGTTAATCAGCAGCGGCTCTTCCAGAATCTGCCCCACTTTTTTACGCGGGTTTAAAGAACCGTACGGGTTCTGGAACACAATCTGGATTTTTTGACGACGCAGCTTCTGCGCCTGCGGATCGTGCTTGAGCAGATCCTGGCCCTGATAGTAAAGCTCGCCGCCGGTTGGCGTTTCGATCATCGTCAGCAGACGGCCCAGCGTGGATTTTCCACAGCCCGACTCCCCGACGACCGCCAGCGTTTTACCGCGTTCAAGGCTGAAGGAGACGCCGTCCAGCGCTTTTACCAGGCGCTCGGGGGCAAAAATCCCCTTCTTCACCGGGTAATGTTTTTTCAGGTCGATAGCCTGCAACAGCGGCTGTTGCGTGGTGGCCTCGTGCGTACTCATAGTGTTGGCCTCCCGGCATCATCGAGTGGGTAGTGGCATTTTGACTGCCGACCATCGGCCAGCAGATTCAGCTCTGGCTCCTCGGCGCGGCATTTATCCGTCGCATACGGGCAGCGCGGATTCAGCAGGCAGCCCTGCGGACGGTCATATTTACCCGGAACCACACCCGGCAGTGACGCCAGACGCGCTTTGTCCTGGGCAAACTCCGGCAGCGCGCGCAGTAACGCCTGCGTATACGGGTGACGCGGCGCGCGGAAGATATCGTGCGAACTTCCGGTCTCCACTACCTGACCCGCATACATCACGATGATTTTGTGTGCCGCTTCCGCCACCAGCGCCAGGTCGTGCGTAATCAGCACCAGCGCCATATTCTCTTTCTGCTGCAACTCCAGCAGCAGCTCGATGATTTGCGCCTGGATGGTTACGTCCAGCGCGGTAGTTGGTTCATCCGCAATCAGCAGTTTTGGTCGACAGGCAATCGCCATGGCGATCATCACGCGCTGGCTCATGCCGCCGGAAAGCTGATGCGGGTAAACGTCCAGACGCGATGCTGGGTCAGGTATCCCCACCAGGTTCAGCAGATCGATAGCACGCTGGCGACGGGTTTTCTTATTCCCGCCCTGATGCACCTTAATGGCTTCCATAATCTGGAAACCGACGGTGTAGCATGGGTTCAGGCTGGTCATGGGGTCCTGGAAGATCATCGCCACTTCCGCGCCCACCAGCTGGCGGCGCTGTTTTTCGGAAATGCGCTTCAGATCCTGACCGTTGAACTCCAGATTTTCCGCCATCACGCGACCGGGGTAGTCAATCAGCCCCATAATCGCCAGCGAACTCACTGACTTACCGGAGCCCGACTCTCCTACAATCCCGACCACTTCGCCCTGATTAACGCTGTAGCTGATGCGGTCCACGGCGCGAAACGGTGTGCCTTCGTCGCCAAAGTGCACGGATAATTTATCTACATTTAATAACGCCATCTCGTGCCTCTTACTGCTTCAGTTTGGGATCAAGTGCATCACGCAGACCGTCACCCATCAGGTTAAATGCCAGCACCGTCAGCAGAATCGCCAGACCCGGGAAGGTGACGACCCACCAGGCGCTTTGCGCGAACTGCAACACGTCGGAGAGCATGGTGCCCCACTCCGGTGTTGGCGGCTGCGCACCCATGCCAAGGAAGCCAAGAGCGGCCATATCAAGAATGGCGTTAGAGAAACCGAGCGACGCCTGAACAATCAGCGGCGCAAGGCAGTTTGGGAAAATATTGATAAACATCTGACGCATCGCACCAGCACCCGCCACGCGAGAGGCGGTAACGTAGTCGCGGTTCACTTCCACCAGCACCGCCGCACGGGTCAGACGCACGTAATGCGGTAGCGCAACAAACGTCAGCGCAAGCGCGGCGTTACCAATCGACGGACCAAAGATCGCCACCAGCACCAGCGCCAGCAGCAGGCTTGGCAATGCCAGCATAATGTCGACGACGCGCATGATGATGTTATCAACAATGCCGCCGAAGTAGCCTGCCACCAGGCCGAGTACGATCCCCATGATCAGCGACAGTACGACAACGAGGCAGCCAACCAGCAGCGACAGGCGTGCGCCGTACATCAGGCGCGACAGCACATCGCGGCCCACGTCGTCGGTGCCCAGCAGGTGCGTCAGGCTTCCGCCGTCCTGCCATGCAGGAGGTGCCAGCAGCGCATCGCGGAACTGATCAGCCGGGTTATACGGCGCAAGGAAGTTCGCAAACACCGCAATCAGGATCATGATGGAAACATACACCAGCCCGACGACCGCGCCTTTGTTGCGCTTGAAGTAGTGCCAGAACTCCTGCATCGGCGTCATTGGCACCGGTGCGGTGACCACTTTATTTTGAGTAACTTGTGACATGATGGCCCCTTACTTCTTATGACGAATACGCGGGTTCACCACGCCGTACAGCAAATCGACCAGCAGGTTGACGAGGATAATCATCGTCGCGACCAGCAGTACACCGCCCTGCACAACCGGATAGTCACGGCGTTGCAGCGCATCAATCAGCCAGCGTCCAAGACCCGGCCAGGAGAAGATGGTTTCGGTCAGGATCGCCCCCGCCAGCAGCGTACCGACCTGCAAACCGATAACGGTTACCACCGGCAGCATAGCGTTACGCAGGGCATGAATGATGATGACGCGCATACGGGTCAGGCCTTTAGCGCGGGCAGTACGAATATAATCCTCGCCCAGCACTTCCAGCATGGAGGAACGGGTCATACGCACGATCACCGCCAGAGGGATGGTGCCCAGCACCATTGCAGGCAGGATCATGTGCGCAACCGCATCAATGAAGTTGCCCTCTTCGCCCCAGATCGCCGTATCAATCAGCATAAAGCCGGTTAACGGGTTGGTGTCGTCAAGGAAAACCATGTCGCTGACGCGTCCGGAGACCGGCGTCAGGTTCCACTGCACCGAGACCAGCATGATCAGCATCATGCCCCACCAGAAGATAGGCATGGAGTAGCCGGTCAGTGCCAGGCCAACAGCGGTGTGGTCGAAAATAGAGCCACGCTTAACGGCAGCCAGTACGCCAACGGGGATCCCTACCGCGGTCGCGAAGATCATGGCGCAGATACCGAGTTCCAGCGTCGCTTTAAAGCGCGGTACGAACTCGTCCCACACCGGAAGACGGCTTTTCAGTGAAATCCCTAAATCGCCGTGCAACACACCCCAGATATAGTGGAGATACTGCTGCCACATCGGCTTATCAAGGCCGAGTTCAGCCAGCAGTTGCGCATGACGTTCAGGGGAGATACCACGCTCGCCCGCCATAATCATTACCGGGTCACCCGGGATCATATGGACGAAGGCAAAAGTGAGAAGGGTGATACCGATAAACGTCGGGATAACCAGTCCCAGACGTCGGAGGATGAACTGCAACATAACCCGGATTCTCTCTGATGACGCACGCCCAGTGGCGTGACGTCTGTATTGCTCACAAATGTAAATTCCCTCTCCCTGTGGGAGAGGGTTAGGATGAGGGGATGCATGCACGCCCCTCACCCCTGCCCTCTCCCACAGGGAGAGGGAGAACACCCTACTTATTATTCAACAGATACGTTTTCGAAGTGGTGTTTGCCCAGTGGATCAACCACGTAGCCCTTCACTTCTTTACGCACTGGCTCGTACACGGTGGAGTGAGCAACAATCAGCGCCGGGGCCTGATCGTGCATAACAACCTGCGCTTGCTTGTACAGTTCAATACGTTTGTTGTGATCGTCGGTCGCACGCGCCGGCTGGATCAGGTCTTCAAACGGCTTGTAGCACCAGCGAGAGTAGTTAGAACCGTCTTTCGCTGCCGCACAGCTGAACAGGGTCGCGAAGAAGTTGTCCGGATCCCCGTTGTCGCCGGTCCAGCCCATCATGACCGCCTGGTGTTCGCCCGCTTTGGCGCGCTTCAGGTACTCGCCCCACTCGTAGGTCACAATCTTGGCCTGTACGCCAATCTTCGCCCAGTCAGCCTGAACCATTTCCGCCATACGACGTGCGTTCGGGTTGTAAGGACGCTGTACCGGCATCGCCCACAGCTCGACGGTGAAGCCTTTGTCCTGGCCCGCTTCTTTCAGCAGCGCTTTCGCTTTCTCAGGATCGTAGGTGTAGTCCTTAATGTCGTCGTTATAGCCCCACATGGTTGGTGGGATCAGGTTCTTGGCCGCAACGCCCGCGCCCTGGTAAACGGCTTTGATGATCGCTTCTTTGTTCACCGCGTAAGTCAGCGCCTGGCGCACTTTCACGTCATCGAACGGTTTCTTCTCGGTGTTGAAGGAGAGATAACCCACGTTCAGGCCCGCCTGCTCCAGCAGGTTGATATTTTTGTCCTGCTTCATGCGCGCGATGTCAGCCGGGTTTGGATACGGCATCACCTGACATTCGTTTTTCTGCAATTTTGCGTAACGCACGGATGCGTCAGGCGTGATGGAGAAGACCAGACGGTCGATCTGCGGCTTGGTGCCCCAGTAGCCCGGGAAGGCTTTATACAGAATACGGGAATCTTTCTGGTACTGAAGCAGCTGGAACGGGCCGGTACCGATTGGGTTCAGGTCCACTTTTTCCGGCGTGCCGGCTTTCAGCATGTTGTCCGCGTACTCTTTAGAGAGAATCGAGGCGAAGTCCATCGCCAGGTCAGCCAGGAATGGCGCTTCCGGACGCGTCAGCACAAACTGAACGGTTTTATCGTCCACTTTTTTCACTTCAGCGATCAGGTCTGGCAGACCCATCCCTTCGAAGTATTCATAGCTGCCGCCAGACACTTTATGGTACGGGTTCTGGGCATTTTTCTGACGGTCGAAGGAGAACACAACGTCGTCGGCGTTAAAGTCGCGCGTAGGTTTAAATTCTTTGCTGTCCTGCCACTTCACGCCCTGGCGCAGGTGGAAGGTATAGGTTTTACCGTCTTCGCTGACATCCCACTTTTCAGCCAGGCCAGGAATTACTTCCGTGGTGCCGGTTTTAAATTCAACCAGACGGTTATAGATCGGTACAGAGCTTGCGTCGTAAGTCGTACCAGAGGTAAAGAGCTGTGGGTTAAAGCCTTCCGGAGAGCCTTCAGAACAGTAAACCAGGGTTTTTGCCTGTACGCTTGCTGCAACGGTCATGGCCACCAGGCTCAGACCAAGCTTCAGCATCCCTGACTTCTTCAAGGAAATACTCATTATTGTGCTCCAATGTGATGTTTTGCTTTGTTGTGTTACGCCGCCTGACCTTTATTTATTTTTTACCCGGTCCGGTCGGTGATGCCCGAAGGCGTTAAAAGGGATAGAGAATCCTTTCAGAAGAGCGTTTGAGTTGCAGCGCAGATCCTCCCTGAAATGCCCCTCGTGCCCTACAATCTGTCAACAGAATGTGAAAACGTCAATACAGGTGGCGGGGATTTACGTGGAGTGTGAGAAACCGCAAACAAAGATTAAAAAAACCCTGACCGTGAGTTTTCAGCAGAGAAATTTATGCTACTCGCCATGATGCAGCACAATTATCTTCATATTTCGCAACACTCAGTGATTAAGTTTTATTCAGAATGGGTAAATTTTCTTACAGAATGGTGATTATCTGAGCACTAAATACCGCGAACGTTAAAACGCACAGCGAAAAATGCTGAGGTTATCCATAAGCAACGCGAAAAAAGATCAAACTATATATAAAAAAATACAATGGATTATGTCACAAAACCGCAAGCAGGCAGGGGGAAGCAGGGCTAAGGGGTATTTTGAGGACTCGTGCGGGGTAACGCGTTAATGCAAAAAGGGCTAACCTTGCGGTTAGCCCTTTTTAGAATGTGGTCGGCGAGAGAGGATTCGAACCTCCGACCCACTGGTCCCAAACCAGTTGCGCTACCAAGCTGCGCTACTCGCCGAATGCGGAGCGCATCTTACTGCTGAGGTGCGCCCCCGTCAATCCCTTATTTTCAAAAAGCCATTCAACTGGCGATATTCTCGCCAGACCAGCTACTGCGCGGCTTTTGTGGTGTTATCAGGGAGTTTACACCAGTTGTTGTTTTCGTTAATCCCACCGTTCGGTGAGGTATAGCCGAGACAACCCATAATGGTGTCGTACAGCTCAACGTGACGGCGCGGTACCTTGATCTCTGCCTGCTGTTTCAGATGGGCAAACATTTTGGCTTTGTCCGGGTTTTCCAGGTACTTATCCGACATCCACATGATCATCGGCACGCGGAACTGCTCAGGCGGGGCCAGCTTACGCGGCGTGCCGTGTAAATGCTCTTTCTCGTTGATGGACTCGCCGTGGTCGGCCGCGTAAATCACAATCGCTTTCTTATCGCGAAGCTGGTCGATCACCCGGCTGAGGAAGGTATCCACATACAGAATCGAGTTATCATAGGCATTGATCAGCTCCTGCTTGCTACAGTTCTTGTTAATGCCGACGCACTCAGGCGTCCATTTGGCGAAATCGCGCGTGTAACGCTGATAGTAGCTGTAGTGTGAACCTTTGGTATGCAGAACAATAAGGTGCTTACCCTGCGGATGGTTTTTCAGCGACTGTTCCATCTCAGAGAGCAGCAGCATATCATCAACGTTCTTTCCGCGGTTACGCGGCTCGGCGCCAATCTGCTCGCGGTAGGCGATGTTATCCGCCATGGTGTTGGTGTAGAACCACATCTCACTTTGCATGGCGAACAGATCGGAGCTAAATCCAAGCTGCTTCAGAACAGCAAACACGTTTTGCTCTTTGAGAGTGCGCTGAGGATTATCACTCGCACCGCCCTCACGAACAAACATACAGCGCAACGAGAGCTTCGTGGCGGTATCGCAGGAGTAGCCGCGGTATGCCACCAGGTTCTTTTCCTGCGCCAGTTTCGGGGTGGTATCGCGGTCATAACCGAGAATACCCATATGATCCCAGCGCGTCGTTTCGCCGATAACGAAGACCACGTAAGTATCATCCAGTCCGTCAGCCGGAGCCTGGTAGGTGAACTTTTTGGTCGGGTTAATCAGCGATTTCACATCGCTGGATTCGTCCGCCTGAGCCCAGGCATAGAGACCTAGCGCCGACAGCCAGTTAGACGGCAGATACGAGTTAGCCACCACGCCGCCGTAGCTTGGCATATCTACGCCTGTCGCTTTTTCGATCCGCTTTTGCTGTTTTTCCATCAGGCGAATAGGCGCCCATACCAGCAGACCCGCCAGAAGAACGACGGCGACGTTGCGGATGCGTTGCCCACGGGTACGCAGCTGGCGTAACAGGGTATAGCGACAGGTATTACTCCAGATAAAGAAGAGCGGGATCAGGCAGGTCAAAATCGTCCACATGATGAACCCTTGCCCCACCACCTCTTTCGAGAGGTCGATGTCCGTGGTCATCACCGAGGCCACAATACCGTAGCCAATGACCACATTCATGAATGTCATGTAATAGCTTGCGGCGGCAGAGATAATCACCACCAGCGAGGCCAGAACCTGCCATGTACGTCTGCCAAAAAGCGAGAGCAGACGTAGCAGGAAGAAGGTTGCCAGAATTGAGCCAAACACTTCAATCGCGGCGAAAATCCCGTTTCTTACGGTGAGGTGTTCAAAATAACCTTCCACTCTTCTGAACAGCACCGCGCCATTCAGAAACAAACCGATATAGACAGCCAGCATCAGACACAATCTTTGCTGGGTAAGAGACCTGATATATTTCATGCAAACAACCCTGGGGGAAGGGGTATAAAGACCCGCCGAATCTCATTGAGAAAGCAGACAGAGTAAGTAGGTGCGAGATAAACCGTTATCAGAAACGTCTACAAGCGCGATAAGTAGACCACAGCGAGGAAGAAAAGTGGCAGCAGAGAATGTGAATCGATGAAAATTTTTACAAAATAACAAGTCCGGAAGTGATATTGCGATAAAAAAAGAGGCCCTGCGGCCCCTTTTTATCGAATCATGCATGCGCTTCTTTATAGACCTCGCGCTGCGGCTGACGAATCGTGGTGGACAGTGCCAGTGAAATAATCAGCAAGGCAAATATCACGCAGAATGTCACGTAGAAGCCACCAAACAGCGAGGCAATCAGCGACCCGCAAATACTGCCGATACCGAAGCCGAGATAAATCACACCGTAGTTTTTCGCCAGATTGTTCAGGCCGAAGAACTCGCTCACCAGCGACGGGAAGACGGTAATGGTACCGCCAAAGTTAAAGGCTACGCAGGCTATCGCCGCAAAGAATGTCGCTTCGTTCAGCGGTGCAAACAGCAGCGCCGCCATGCCCACCAGAGAGATGACCTGCCCCAGCGTAATCACGCGGATGCGGGCGATTTTGTCAGACAGGATACCGAGCACCAGACGACCCGAGAGGTTAGCGATGGAGATGACCGTTACCGCGTTCGCCGCCGTCGCCGCGTCCAGTTTTACCATCCCTTGCGCGATATCTTTCGCCACACCGATGACATACAGACCGCTCATGCAGGCCGTCAGGAACATCACCGCCAGCATCCAGTACTGCGGTTTACGCATGGACTGTGCGAGGGTGAAATCATTCTCCACCACACCGTTAACGGTTTTCACTTCCTGCTGCGGCGCGTCTTTCATCAGCGTTGCGCCGAAGAGGATCATCACCAGCACAATCACGCCCCAGATCATAAAGGTTTTCTCAAGCCCCACCGAGGCCAGCAGATGCGCATCGATGAATTTGAAGCCGAGGCTGCCCAGGCCATATGAACCGATGGCAAACGCGGAGATAAGCCCTTTACGCTCCGGGAACCACTTCACGCAGTTAGACAGCGTCAGCAGGTAACCTGCGCCGTCCGCCAGCCCCACCAGCACCCCGGCGCTCAGCCACAGCATCATCAGGTTGTCGGAATATGCCGTCAGGAAGAAGCCCACACCCAGCAAGATCCCGGAGGCCATGGTTACACGCTTCACGCCGAAGCGCTCCTGAAGTTTGCCCGCCACGGAAGAGGAAATTGCTAACCCAAGACTCAGCAAGCCGAAGGAGAACGCGACCTGGCTTATCGGCGCGCCGAGCTTATCAGACAGGGCGCTGTTAAACAGGCTCCAGGTATAGACCGATCCCAGTGCGAACTGGGTAACGATGGTGCCGAATAGCGTCAGCCAACGCGTGCGGTTATAAGTTGATGTGTTCATGGCAGTGTCCTGCAAGATAAATTAAGGAAATTCGCTGAGGACACGATAAACAAAACCTTAGTAGCGCTGGGGGAAAATGGCATGAAATGCAGGAGAAGCGGAATGAAATGCCTGGAAGCGGGAATGAATGACCTTGCCGGAGAAGAAAAAGCTCAAAGGTGAGCGATCACTATCGCTACAGTCCCTGCCGTTATTGTATTAAATATGTTACCGCAGCGTTTAAAAAAGTGACAACCCTTTAAAATTTG
Organism: Enterobacter sp. BIDMC 27; assembly: GCF_000534415.1. Taxonomy (NCBI): domain Bacteria; kingdom Pseudomonadati; phylum Pseudomonadota; class Gammaproteobacteria; order Enterobacterales; family Enterobacteriaceae; genus Enterobacter; species Enterobacter sp. BIDMC 27. The sequence continues at coordinate 1,080,689 of NZ_KI973178.1, read as the reverse complement.
GCGCTCAATCCCAGCGTATATAAATATTCTTCTTCAGTTTGCTGGTTATAGCTGACCTTCGCCCAGGGGTGTAAATCACCATACTGCGTATCGACACGCCACCCCAATGAGTTCACGCTGGCATGCCAGAGTGGATCGGTAAGCGACTGCGTGGTGGTTGTATCCTCAAACGCATTCACTGGTACGGGGGGAGCGCCATCAGTGCGCCACGCCATGACGGGCCCGGTGGTGAAATGTTCCGCCACGGGAAAATTCCAGCCAACGCTCAGAACGGTTTCCGCATCTGAACCGGATGGGTCGTTCAGGGCAAACCCCGCAGCATTCTGCGTGCGGTTAATACGCTCCGCGAGAATATCTTCATAACGAGGTTGGTGATCGGCGTCCCATGTATAGCGTTCCGTCGTATTACTTTTAGCATCTGAAACGATATATTCCTGTTGCCACGCAAAAGCGGTGTTACAAAAAAGCAGGCAGGCTGAAACACCCACCAGGCCAGAAGCAGCATGGCGACCACTGATTTTTTTTATCATCATCAAAGCGACTCCAGAAAGAGCCGAGTTCGGCGATATATGTCATTGTTCGAAGAGGTATTAGGGCGTATAGCCCTGTATTAACTATTGTCTCTTTAGCAGACACGTCAAGCCGGGCAGATTGAAATTTTTGCGTTTACCGTATCAGGAAGGGAGATGACCTATGCAACGTTGCGGCTGGGTAAGCCAGGATCAGCTTTATATCGATTATCACGACAAGGAATGGGGCGTACCGGAAACCGACGGTAAAAAACTGTTTGAAATGATTTGCCTTGAAGGCCAGCAGGCCGGGCTGTCGTGGATCACCGTTCTGAAAAAGCGTGAGAACTATCGCAAAGCCTTCCACCAGTTCGATCCGGCTGCGGTTGCCGCCATGACCGACGACGACGTGGAAAGGCTGGTTCTGGATACCGGTATCATCCGCCATCGCGGTAAAATTCAGGCCATTATTGGTAACGCGCGTGCTTATCTGGCGATGGAGCAAAACGGCGAACCCTTCTCAGCATTCGTCTGGTCGTTTGTGGATAACGAGCCGAAGGTGACGCAGGCCGCCACGCTTGCAGAGATCCCAACGTCGACCCCCGCCTCAGATGCCCTGTCGAAAGCGCTGAAAAAACGCGGCTTTAAGTTTGTGGGCACCACCATCTGTTACTCCTTTATGCAGGCCTGCGGGCTGGTCAATGACCACATTACGGGCTGCTTCTGCCATCCGGAGGGCCACCATGATCCGCAAATGGCAAAGTGAGGACACCGCTCCGCTTTTGAGTCTGTGGCTGGAGAGCACCACCGAGGCGCATCCGTTTATCGACGCAAGTTACTGGCAAGCGAATGAAGCGGTAGTGCGGGATGAATACCTTCCCGCCGCCGAGACCTGGGTCTGGGAAGAAAACGGTACCCTGTGCGGTTTTATCAGCGTCATGCAGTTCCAGTTCGTGGGGGCGTTGTTTATCGCCCCGGCGTTCATCGGAAAGGGGATCGGGCGTGCGCTGCTGAACCACGTTCAGCAGCACTATCCGTATTTAACTCTGGAGGTGTATCAGAAAAACGTGCGGGCGGTGAATTTCTATCATGCTCAGGGTTTTCGCATCGAAGACAGCGCCTGGCAGGATGATACCCAACACCCGACGTGGATCATGAGCTGGCAGGCGGATCAAACGCCGTAAGGGTAAGCGCCGGCCCCTCATATTTATCCACCCATGCCAGCGCCGTATTCCCCGCGCAGCCATTCCCCAGCTTTGAGCTGGGGAGATCTTTGGTCAGCACGTTTACGGCGCCGTTCTTACAAATACCGCCCTCCTCCAGCGCCAGATCCGGCCATGCGCCCTGATGAATGCAGAAAACGCCAGGGCGGATCCCGTCACTCACCACGGCGCCTGCCAGCACCTGCCCGCGCGCGTTCCAGACCCGAACGAGGTCGCCGTGGTTAATCCCCCGCGCCTTTGCGTCATCGCTGTTCAGCGCAATCGGCTCACGACCCGCCACCGCATACTGCTCGCGCAAAGCCGAATAGTTGAGCTGGCTGTGCAGACGATGGGCGGGATGGGCAGACAGCAGCTGAAGCTGCCCCGGCTGCGCGTTGCCATGCCATTCATCCGGCTCCAGCCACGCCGGATGCGGCGGACAGTCCGCGTAGCCAAAGCTGGCGATGCGTTCGCTGTAGATCACAATCTTCCCGCTTTCGGTTTTTAGCGGGTGATTCTCCGGATCGCGACGGAAGTCAGCAAAGCGCACAAACCGCGCATTCTGCTCGCTTTCCGGCATTTCGAAGAGTTGATTCGCCTCCCAGAATTCGGCAAATGGCGGCAGCGTCACGCCCTGCGCAGCCCCGCGCTGGCTGGCAATCTGATAAAACGTTTCCAGCCATTGCAGATCGGTTTTGCCCTCGGTGAAACGCTCCCGCCCGCCCGCTTCCCACATTTCACTCAGGTCGGCAAAGACATCAAAATCATCCCGCGCTTCGTCCCGGGGGGCCACGACGCGCTTCATCGGCACCATATGCTGATTACTGTAATCCCCCGTCATGGTGAGATCGTTACGCTCGAACGAGGTCGTGGCGGGCAAAACGATATCGGCATGTTTCGCTGACGCGGTCCAGAAGCACTCCGAGATCACCACCAGCTCCGGTTTCTGCCAGGCGCGGATCAGGCGGTTAGTATCCTGGTGATGGGTGAAGTTGGCCCCACCCGCCCACCAGACAAACTTAATATCCGGGAAATGCCGATCCTGGCCGTTGTGCTGATAAAACCCGCCTGGGTTCTCCAGGGCTTCAACAATGCGTGCCACCGGAATTTTATCTACCGCGTCCACGCCACCCTGCACCGAGCCCTGCATGGAGGCCAGCACCGCGGCTTTTCGCGTCGGGTTGCCGCCGTTAGCAAAGTGATAGGAAAGCCCAAAACCGCCGCCGGGTGTGCCAATCTGCCCGAGCATCGCGGCGAGCGTCACCAGCATCCAGTGCTTCTGCTCGCCAAACTGCTGGCGCTGCATCCCCCAGCCGGACATGAGCATCGTGACACGGCTATGGAATAACGTCGCCAGTTCGCGGATTTTAACGGCATCAACGCCGCAAATCGCCGCAGCCCACTCTGCGGTTTTGGCGATACCGTCGGTTTGTCCCGTCAGGTAGTCGGCAAATTTATCGAAGCCCGTGGTGCAGCGCGCCAGAAATTCCGTATCGTGCCAGCCGTTCTCCACCAGGGTGTGGGCGATGCCCAGCATCATCGCCACGTCGGTGCCCATATGCGGCGCGATCCACTCGGCGCTGTCGCCGAAGAAATCCAGCGTTTCAGAACGCATCGGATCGATACAGATGATGCGCTTGCCGCTTTTGCGCAGCGCATCAAAGTAGGAAACGCCCTGCTCGTCGGACGCATTCCAGGCAATTTTCAGGGTATTGAGCGGGTTGGCGCTCCAGAGCACCACCACCTCCGCATGCTCCAGCACCAGCGGCCAGCTGGTCTGCTGCTGATAAACCTCATTCCCGCCCACGACATACGGCATGATTGCCTGCGCCGCGCCGGTCGAGTAATCGCCCAGATGGCCGGTGTATCCTCCGGCCAGGCTCATATAGCGTTGCAGCAGGGTTGCGGCCTTATGCAGCACGCCGTTCGAGCGCCAGCCATAGGAGCCGGCAAAAATGGACGACGGGCCATAGCTGTCGCGAATGCGTTTATGCTGGGTATGGATCAGCGCCAGCGCGTCGTCCCAGCTCACGCGTACGAACTCATCCTGCCCACGAATACCCTGCGGCTTATCCGGTGACGCCAGAAAGCCTTTACGCACCATCGGCCAGCGGACGCGGGTTTTACTGTGTACCTGATCGCGAACGACGGTCTGTAAAGAGTTGAGATGGCGCGAAGGCAAAGCCCCGCGAGACGACAGCACAGTGTCGCCATCGGTTTCGACCAGCATCGGCCCCCAGTGGGCGGCGGTCAGAATGGTTTTTGTTGAGGTGCTCAAAGCGTGCGCTCCTGGTTGCGTGCAGGTGTTTCGGCCTTTCATTGAGGCAGTTTATCGTTTGTGACAAATTTCAGAGTTATACACTGAATTTTCTCCGTATCCGGACGTCATAATCCACTGCCACGTCCATCGTGGCAAAGAATAAAAAGGATTAAGGAAATAAGATGAAAAAACGCGTACTCGTTATTGCCGCTCTGGTGAGCGGCGCACTGGCTGTTTCTGGCTGCACAACCAACCCTTACACCGGTGAACGCGAAGCGGGCAAATCCGGCATTGGCGCGGGTATTGGTTCCCTGGTGGGCGCTGGCGTTGGCGCACTCTCCTCCTCCAAGAAAGATCGCGGCAAAGGTGCGCTGATTGGCGCAGCGGCAGGCGCAGCCCTGGGCGGCGGCGTGGGTTATTACATGGACGTGCAGGAAGCAAAACTGCGTGACAAAATGAAAGGTACGGGCGTGAGCGTGACGCGCAGCGGTGACAACATCATCCTGAACATGCCAAACAACGTGACCTTTGACAGCAGCAGCGCGACGCTGAAACCCGCCGGCGCAAACACCCTGACCGGCGTGGCCGCGGTGCTGAAAGAGTACAATAAAACTGCCGTGAACGTGATTGGCTACACCGACAGCACCGGCAGCCAGGATCTGAACATGCGTCTGTCCCAGCAGCGCGCCGATTCCGTGGCCAGCTCGCTGATCGCCCAGGGCGTAGAAGCGAACCGCATCCGCACCAGCGGCATGGGTCCGGCTAACCCGATCGCCAGCAACAGCACGGCGGAAGGCAAAGCGCAGAACCGCCGCGTTGAGATTACGTTAAGCCCGGTGCAGTAGGTAAAAGCAAAACGGCAACCCCGTTGCCGTTTTTAGTGTTTGCGCCCTCTCCCGTGGGAGAGGGTTGGGGTGAAGGCATCAGACCGCAACCTCCGGTAAGCGCAGCGCCACCCGGTAAATTGCTTGATTCGCCAGATTTTCCCGCTAAGGTATTCTCACTAAATTCAGGGAAATCAGCGATGATCAAACCAACCCGAGCCACCATCAGCGACGTGGCGAAAGCCGCCAAAACCGGAAAAACCAGCATTTCACGCTACCTCAACGGCGAGAAACACCTGCTTTCCGATGCGCTGCTGGCACGAATCGAACAGGCCATTGCCGATCTCGACTACCGTCCCAGCCTGATGGCGCGCGGCCTCAAGCGGGGCCGCACCCGTCTGATTGGCCTCATCATCGCCGATATCACCAACCCCTATTCCGTTAACGTCCTCAGCGGCATCGAAGCGGCGTGCCGTGAAAAAGGCTTTACCCCGCTGGTCTGTAACACCAATAACGAGGTTGATCAGGAGCTGCATTACCTCGATCTGCTGCGCAGCTATCAGGTGGAAGGGATTGTGGTGAATGCCGTCGGGATGCGAGAAGAGGGGCTAAATCGCCTGCAACAATCGTCGCTGCCAATGGTGCTTATTGACCGCAAAATCCCGGAATTTGCCTGCGATGTGGTCGGGCTGGATAACACCCAGGCGGCCACCACCGCCACCGAGCACCTGATTGAACAGGGTTTCGAAGCCATTCTGTTCCTGAGCGAACCGCTGGGCATGGTTAATACCCGCCGCGACCGCCTGGCGGCATTTCGTGCCACGCTGGCGCGATATCCCGGTGTGATCGCCGAAAATGCTGAAATCCCCCTGCATGAAGCCGGGCAGCTGGATAATACCCTGCGCCAGTTCCATACCCGTCATCGGGGTATGCGTAAAGCGGTGATCTCCGCGAACGGGGCGCTGACGCTTCAGGTTGCCCGCTCGCTTAAACGCATTGGCCTGCACTGGGGCAGCGACATCGGCTTACTCGGCTTTGATGAACTGGAGTGGGCAGAACTGGCTGGCGTAGGCATCACCACCCTCAAACAACCCACCTGGCAGATCGGCTATGCCGCGGTTGAACAAGTGGTTCGCCGCATTGAAGGCACCCGCGACGCCGTACGCGAGCAGGTTTTTTCCGGCGAGCTGATCGTTCGCGGCTCTACTGCCCGTTAATTTCCCCTTCGTGACAGCGATCATAAATTCAGCATCCCGATCTTTTCTTTGGAACCGGTTCCATCTAGCGTAATACTATCGATTACGCTCTGGAGTCAGGAAATGAGCAGGAAAATTATGGTGGTCACCGCCGCGTATGGTGCGGATCAGGTGCGACAGGCAGGCGGTCAACGGGCAATGCTTCCCGTTATTGCCGGCGCAGGAGCTGATGGCGTTGAAATCCGCCGCGAGCTCTTCAGCAACGACGAGTTAATGGCCCTGCCTGCGCTCGGCGAGTCCATTGAACTGCTGGGTTTACTGGCGTGCTACTCCGCCCCGGCCCCCCTGTTTATGCCCGATGGCGCCCTCAACCCGGATCTCCCGCGCTACCTTAGCGAAGCCAGCGCCCTGAACGCGCTGTGGCTTAAAGTCTCGCTGGGTCATTTCAGCGACAAACAACCCCTTGAAGCCCTGCGCACACTGCTGGATGAAAGCGGCATGACGCTGGTGGTGGAAAACGACCAGACCGACTGCGGGCAGCTCGCGCCGATGCAGCGCTTCAAAGCCGCCTGCCGGGTAATGGCGCTGCCGGTCACGCTGACGTTCGATATGGGCAACTGGCTGTGGGTTGGCGACTCCCCGGAAGAGGCTGCACGTCAGCTGGCTCCCGCCGTGAGCTATATTCATGTGAAGGCCGCAGTCCCACATAAGGCGCAGTTCCGCGCTGTCGCGCCGGATCAGACCGATTCTCGCTGGCGGGATCTGCTTAATCAGCTCCCTGCCGATGCGCCACGCGGTATCGAATTTCCGCTGGAAGGGACGGATCTCACCGCCGTCACCCGCCATTACGTCAACCTGCTGCGCGAGGAGTAAACCATGCACAAGACGCTGGATGTCATCACCATTGGCGAGGCCATGGCGATGTTTGTCGCCACCGAAACGGGCGAGCTGAGCGCAGTGGAGCACTTCATTAAACGCGTGGCAGGTGCCGAGCTGAATGTTGCTACCGGCCTTGCGCGGCTGGGGCTGAATGTCGGCTGGGTAAGCCGCGTGGGAAATGACAGCTTTGGCCATTTTGTTCTCGACTCGCTGAAAAAAGAGGGCATTGATGCCGCAGGCGTGACCCTCGACGGACGCTTTGCGACGGGCTTTCAGCTGAAATCTAAAGTTGAAAATGGAACCGATCCCATCGTGGAGTATTTCCGCAAAGGCTCAGCGGCAAGCCATCTCTCCGTGGATGATTATCACGCCGCGTATTTCTCCTCCGCGCGCCACCTGCACCTGAGCGGCGTGGCGGCGGCGCTCTCGGCCAGCTCGTACGATTTACTGGATCACGCGGCTTCGGCAATGAAAGTGCAGGGCAAAACGATCTCCTTTGATCCGAACCTGCGCCCGGTGCTGTGGAAAAGCGAAGCGGAGATGGCTGAGAAACTCAACCGACTGGCGTTTCAGGCGGACTGGGTTCTGCCGGGCATAAAAGAGGGAATGATCCTCACTGGCGAAAGCACGCCCGAAGGCATTGCTGATTTTTACCTCAACAGAGGGGTAAAAGCCGTGGTGCTGAAAACCGGTGCCGACGGCGCATGGTTCAAAACTGCCGACGATGAGCAAGGCGCTGTCGCTGCGGTAAAAGTCGACAACGTGGTCGATACCGTGGGCGCGGGCGATGGGTTTGCCGTCGGGGTCATCAGCGCTCTGCTGGAGGGCAAACCACTGTCGCAGGCCGTGGCGCGAGGCAACAAAATTGGTTCGCTGGCGATTCAGGTGCAGGGCGACAGCGAAGGATTACCAACACGAGCAGAGCTCGGCGTCTAAATTCCCTCTCCCTGTGGGAGAGGGCCAGGGTGAGGGCAGCAATCCGCACCAGATAATTAAGCCACCGTGTACCCTACAGACAACGGCGGCAACAACCTCAACAACAGAGGCAAGCCTATGAACAGTTCGACCAATGCAGTAAAACGCTGGTGGTACATCATGCCAATCGTGTTTATCACGTACAGCCTGGCGTACCTGGATCGTGCCAACTTCAGTTTCGCATCCGCCGCCGGGATCAACGAAGACCTCGGGATCACCAAAGGGGTCTCCTCCCTGCTGGGTGCCCTCTTCTTCCTGGGTTATTTCTTCTTCCAGATCCCCGGCGCGATTTACGCTGAACGCCGCAGCGTGCGAAAGCTCATTTTCATCTGCCTGATCTTATGGGGTGCCTGTGCGTCGCTTACTGGCGTGGTGAATAACATTCCTGCTCTGGCGGCTATTCGCTTTATTCTCGGCGTGGTTGAGGCGGCCGTCATGCCAGCAATGCTGATTTACATCAGCAACTGGTTCACAAAATCTGAGCGTTCACGTGCTAATACGTTCCTGATACTCGGTAACCCGGTCACCGTGTTGTGGATGTCGGTGGTTTCCGGCTACCTGATCCAGTCCTTCGGCTGGCGCGAGATGTTCATCATCGAAGGGGTTCCCGCGATTATCTGGGCCTTCTGCTGGTGGGTGCTGGTGAAAGATAAGCCAGCCCAGGCAAAATGGCTTTCAGAGGACGAAAAAGCCGCACTCCAGGCGCAGCTGGATAAAGAGCAGCAGGGGCTGAAAGCGGTGCGTAACTACGGTGAAGCCTTCCGCTCCCGGAACGTTATTCTGCTGTGCGCACAGTATTTTACCTGGAGTATTGGCGTGTACGGCTTTGTGCTGTGGCTACCGTCGATTATCCGCAGCGGCGGTGAAAACCTTGGCATGGTGGAAGTGGGCTGGCTGTCATCGGTGCCTTACCTGGCTGCGACCATCGCGATGATTATCGTCTCCTGGGCATCGGACAAGCTGCAAAACCGTAAGCTGTTCGTCTGGCCACTGCTGCTGATCGCTGCTTTTGCCTTTATTGGCTCCTGGGCCGTAGGCGCGAACCACTTCTGGGCTTCGTATACGCTGCTGGTGATTGCGGGTGCGGCCATGTATGCCCCGTATGGTCCGTTCTTTGCCATCATCCCGGAAATGCTGCCGCGTAACGTCGCTGGGGGCGCGATGGCGTTGATCAACAGTATGGGCGCGCTGGGTTCGTTCTTTGGCTCGTGGTTTGTGGGCTATCTGAACGGCGCCACTGGCAGCCCATCGGCCTCTTACATCTTTATGGGGGTGGCGCTTTTTGCCTCGGTATGGCTTACTCTGATTGTTAAGCCTGCTAATAATCAACAGCTACCCGTCGGCGCACGCCACGCCTGAATCCTTTTAAAATCAACGGAGATTAGCATGAAGCCGTCCGTCATTTTGTACAAAGCACTGCCTGAAGACCTGCAAAAACGCCTGGAGGAACACTTTACCGTTACCCGGGTCAAGAACCTCAGCCCGGAAACCGTGGCACAGCACGCCGACGCGTTTGCCAGCGCCGAGGGCCTGCTGGGTTCGAGCGAAAAGGTGGATGCAGCGCTGCTGGAGAAAATGCCGAAGCTTCGTGCTACCTCAACCGTTTCGGTGGGATACGACAATTTCGACGTGGATGCGCTAAACGCGCGCAACATCCTGCTGATGCACACGCCGCATGCCCTGACAGAGACCGTCGCCGACACGCTGATGGCGCTGGTGCTCAGTACCGCGCGTCGCGTGGTGGAAGTGGCCGAGCGCGTGAAAGCGGGCGAATGGACGAAAAGCATTGGCCCGGACTGGTTCGGCGTGGACGTTCATGGCAAAACGCTGGGGATTGTTGGGATGGGCCGCATCGGTCTGGCGCTGGCACAGCGCGCGCATTTCGGCTTCAGCATGCCCATTCTGTATAACGCACGCCGTCACCACACTGAAGCCGAAGAACGTTTCAATGCCCGCTACTGCGAGCTTGATACGCTGTTGCGGGAAGCCGACTTTGTCTGCCTGATCCTGCCGCTGACGGATGAAACGCGTCATCTCATCGGCAAAGCGGCGTTTGAAAAGATGAAGAAATCGGCCATTTTCATCAACGCGGGTCGTGGTCCGGTGGTCGATGAGAAGGCGCTGATTGAGGCACTGCAAAACGGTGAGATCCACGCCGCTGGTCTGGACGTGTTTGAACAGGAGCCGCTGCCGGTGGATTCTCCGCTACTGACCATGCCGAACGTCGTCGCCCTGCCACACATCGGCTCTGCCACTCATGAAACACGCTACAATATGGCGGCGACCGCCGTGGATAACCTGATTGCCGCGCTCGGCGGTAAAGTGGATAAGAACTGCGTTAACCCACAGATACAACAGTAGAAACGAAAAAACCCGCCAGAAGGCGGGTTTTTGAATTTTGTGCTACTGGGTTGGAAGCTTACAGGCTTACAACGTTACCAGCTGCTGGGCCTTTAGCGCCGCTTTCGATGGTGAAGGAAACTTTCTGACCTTCATCCAGAGATTTGTAGCCATCGTTCTGGATAGCAGAGAAGTGTACGAACACGTCTTTAGAACCATCGTCAGGAGTGATGAAGCCGAAACCTTTATCAGCGTTGAACCATTTTACCAGACCAGTCATTTTAGCAGACATAGAAATTACCTTATTAACAAATATATTGTGCCTTCCGGCTTGATGGATTGCGTTACAGATTTTTAAGCGATGAAGGAAGGGTCACTACGAAGGGTATCTATGGATAACAATCTGGACTGCTTTACTAAACTGCTTTAGGTCTGTGTAACAAACCGACGAACATAGTTATACCGATGTGGTAGATGAATGACAAGCGTTATTTTCATCAAGCATAAAAAAAACCCCGCCGAAGCGGGGGTTTTTCTTATTCCGTAGCAGCGACCGCTGCGCTCCAGGCCTGGCTAAAGGCCTGATGCTGGGACGCGAGCGGCCCGATCAGCGCGTTGTACTGGCTCGCCTGCTGGGAGGTCGGGAACTGGATACCGTTAGAGACGAAGCTCACCTGCGTACCTTGTTCACTAATAAAGTCACCCACCTGAACCAGCTGCTGAGTAAAGACCTGCGCCGCCGGGATCAGCGGTTGCAAGGCGTTTGACGGCTTGGTCACGACTTTCTCATACACCTGGTCATAGACCGGTTTGAGATCCTCGCCCTGCTTCAACGCGGAACGCGACGCATCAGCCTGCATTTTGGCATTTTGCAGCTGCTGGCTCAGTACCCCAAGCGCGCCATTTGACTGGCGCAGCGGTTCGCGCTGGGTCATATAATCCTGTGGAACGCGGATGGCATTCACGCTATCCACTACCGGGCGAATACCGGAATCCATCGCCTGGCTTACCTGCTGTGAATAGCCATACAGAATGGCGTAATCCGACACGAATGGACCAAACTGTTTTTTCTGATCCGCAGTCAGCGTTGGTAAACGCTCGCCGCTACGCATCACTGTATTCTGTAGAAAATCGATAAACGCTTTGCGCTGATCGCCTTCTTTATCGAAACACCCACTCAGGCTAACAACCATCAACAACGCCGCAATAGGCGCAAACCAGCGAGAGCAGGACTTTCCTGTCGCCATTTTATTACTCCTTTCACCCAAAAAGCGCACACCGGCACACGCGTGCCCAACGCTGACAAGGATAGTCCAGGTCAGCCTTGCAAGATAGAGTTTTCATGCAAAACGGGTATTCCCGTTTTTGTACTGACTATTTACAAAAAAATACCTGTGCATCCCTACATATGACTAATCAGGTAATTAGCATAACTATCCATATAGCTGAAACGCGTAAAGCGATCGTTATCGCACAATTAATCACAGCCGTGACGATCCTGTGTCTGGTTTAGGGACTATTCTTAACAGGCTCTCTGATGTTCATGATCCCGATGTGTGATTTATGAGGAGTTCTCAATGGAATTAAAAGATCCTGAGTTTGAGCTGCTGAGCAGCCTGGAACAGATTATTTTTAAAGATGTACCGCCGACGGTTACCCTGAATCAAAAGTCCAATCCTTTTAGTGAATTTGAGCGTTTACGCAAAGGATCGGGCCTGAAAACAGATGAATTCGCAAGAGCGATGGGTGTCAGCGTAGCGATGGTGCTGGAGTGGGAGTCAAAACGTGAAAAACCTACCCCAGCCGAGCTAAAGCTGATGCGCCTGATCCAGGCAAACCCTGACCTTCGCAAGCAGTTAGCCTGATAAAGTTTGTTTGCCCCCGCCCTTGCGGGGGCTTGTGTTTACAGACTTTCACATCGCCATCCCGTCTCTTCCCACACCAGTTCATGCGTCAGCTTCAGCCCTGCCAGAAAGGCTTCATCATGCGACACCACCAGCAGCGCGCCGGGGTAATCGGCTAAGGCCGCTTCTATGGCCTGAACAGAGGCCAGATCAAGATGGTTGGTCGGCTCATCCAGAAGCAGCAGTTGCGTTGCCGCTTCACGCCACAATACGCAGGCCAGCGCGGCCTTCAGGCGCTCGCCGCCACTCAGTTCGGCCAGTGGTAGTGTCACTTTCTCTGCGCCCAGCTGAAGCTGCGCTAAACGGGTACGCAGCGCCCCCTCTTCGAGCGGCGTATTGCCCAGGCTAAGGTGTGTCATCACCGACTTCGAAAGATCCAGCCGGGAAAGATGCTGATCGAGATAAGCACACCTGACGGAGACCTTACAGGTTCCCGTAACAGGGGCGGTTTCGCCCAACATCACTTTCAACAGCGTGGATTTTCCACAGCCGTTCGGCCCGCGTAGCGCCACGCGCATCGGGCCATCCATTCGCCAGTTTATCGGGGAGACAGGCACGTGCGGAAGCACCAGTTCTTCCAGCACCAGAACCTGTTTTCCTTCCGGGATTTCACTGCCCGGCAGGGTAAACATCACCGCGTTATCCTCTTCAACCCTCTCGCGTGCCTGGTTGACCGCAGCGTTCAGAGCATGATTTTGATCGCTATGCTGTTTTTTCCAGGAACCAATACGCTCTTTCGCCGCCCCTTTGTATTTGACCCGTTCAAACGAGGCGATGTTAAGGCTGTCGACCGTGCGAAGCGTTTTGGCTGAACGCCGCAGGCTGTCGTCATGCTCTTTATGCATACGGGCGCGGGTACGCTTGCGTTCGGTGGCAGCATGCTCCAGCGCGGCGCGGGCAGCCAGCTGCTCAGCATCACGCTGGGTTCGATAGTCAGCATAATTCCCCCCGTAGCTGCGCAAGCCCAACGCGCTCAGTTCAAGGATACGCGGTACCTGGGCCAGCAACTCACGGTCGTGAGAGGCCACCAGTACCCCGCCCTGATACCGGGAAAGCTGCTCGTAGAACCACACGCGGCCTTGCCTGTCGAGGTGGTTGGTCGGTTCGTCCAGCAGCAGGTAATCAGCATCTGCGGTGAATGCGCTGCACAGCAAAGCACGAATGCGCTCGCCGCCGCTCAGTTCTGCCGCGCGTTTATTCGGGTCAAAAGGGGGAAGTTTTGCAGCGATAAAAGCCTGGCTCAGCCGTTCAGCCAGATCCCAGTAACCGTCGAGCGTGTCGAGATCGTCGGGTTCATAATGACCGCTGTCGATGCGCGTGCGCGCCGCAAAGATCGCGTCGTAACCAAGCAGTCCGGCAAGCGTGGTATCCGCAGAAATATCCTGCTGTTGCGCCACATAGACGTGTGTACCAAAGCGCTCAATATGACCGCTGGCGGGTTCATCAACCCCTGCCAGCAGCCGCAGCAGCCGTGTTTTGCCGCTGCCGTTGCGGCCAACCAGCGCGCACACTGACGCATCCAGAGAAAGATTCAGTGGACCAAAAAGGATATCGCCCGTCGCAAACTGACAGGTGACCTGATGCAAAATAAAAGAGGGGGACTGCGCAAAATGAGCCATAAGCACTCCTGAATGAAATCAAAACATCCCCTGCCGACGCGGTGCGTTGAGCAAGGATCGAAATTCATCAGTCGTGTTTGTTCATTTTTGGGGGGCGCTCCTGAGGGCGAAATTTAACGGGAACAAGAATAACGGCATTGCGCCGCTCATTTCAAGGTTAAATTTTCACCAGGCTATTGCCCGAGCATAAAAAACCCGCCGAAGCGGGTCTCTCAATCAGATAAACGCAAACGCATCGCCAAACAGACGATCTTCCCGCGCGTCACGCTCGTTGCAGAACAGGTCGCGGGCAATTTTTGCCATTTCAAAGCGACCGGCAATGTAGATATCGTGCCCGGCCAGCGTCCCGTGATCCTGCAATACCGCAGTCAGCACCGTACCGCTGCGCCCGCGCCAGCCCTCTTCCGGCTGCTCGACAACCGGCTCGATGCGCAGGTTTGGATGATTTACGCTCAGCGCTTCCAGCTCAGACAGATCGTAAAGATGCTTCTCTTCACGGCCGCCCCAGTAGATGGTGATATCGCGATTCGGGTTGCGCGCCAGCGCGGTCAGCAGAATAGAGCGGACATATGAGAAGCCCGTGCCACCGGCAATCAGGATCAGCGGACGGTCTTCGTCTTCACGCAGCCAGGCCTCGCCGTGAGGAATATCGACCACGATTTCACGCTCTTTCAGGATGCGGTCCATCACGGCCATCGCGTACAGGTTAAGCTCAGACGCACCAATATGCAGCTCAATAAATTCCTTCTCTGCTGGCGTTGAGGCCATAGAGAAAGGACGCTTATCACGCTCGTCCATCACGACCATCAGGTACTGACCGGCACGGAATGAGAAGGCCGCTTCAGGAACCAAACGGACGCGATATACGGTGTCGGTAATAGCATCTACCGACGTCACTTTACAGCTTAAGGTTGTCATTCGCTCTCTCTGTCGGGAAGTCTATAGGGCTAAACGGTCTTATTCTGCCTTACCGTTATTCATTATGGCCAGCTCGTCCCAGATCGCGTCAATTCGCGCGGTCACGGCAGGATCTTTTTTGATCGGGCGACCCCATTCACGGTCGGTTTCGCCAGGCCATTTGTTCGTGGCATCCAGTCCCATTTTTGAGCCAAGGCCGGAAACCGGCGAGGCAAAGTCCAGGTAATCAATCGGCGTGTTTTCCACTAACACCGTATCACGCGCCGGATCCATACGCGTGGTGATGGCCCAGATGACGTCATTCCAGTCGCGGGCATTGACGTCATCATCGCAGACAATCACAAACTTGGTATACATAAACTGGCGCAGGAAAGACCATACGCCCATCATCACGCGCTTAGCGTGACCGGCATACTGCTTCTTCATCGTCACCACCGCCAGGCGATACGAACACCCTTCCGGCGGCAGATAAAAATCAACAATTTCCGGGAACTGCTTTTGCAGGATCGGCACGAACACTTCGTTCAGCGCCACGCCAAGCACCGCCGGTTCATCCGGTGGACGGCCGGTATAGGTGGAGTGATAGATGGCATCTTCACGCTGGGTAATGTGGGTGACGGTGAACACCGGGAAGTTATCCACTTCGTTGTAATAGCCGGTGTGGTCGCCGTACGGCCCTTCGGGCGCCAGCTCGCCCTGTTCAATGTAACCTTCCAGCACAATCTCTGCGCTGGCCGGTACTTCCAGGTCATTGGAGATGCACTTCACCACTTCGGTTTTGGTGCCGCGCAGCAGCCCTGCAAAGGCATATTCAGACAGCGTATCAGGAACAGGCGTCACCGCGCCCAGAATGGTTGCCGGATCGGCACCCAGCGCGACGGAAACCGGGAAGCGTTCGCCCGGATGGGCCGCGCACCACTCCTGGAAATCCAGCGCCCCACCGCGATGGGACAACCAGCGCATGATGAGCTTGTTCTTGCCAATCAGCTGCTGGCGATAAATGCCGAGGTTTTGACGCTCTTTATGCGGCCCACGCGTCACGGTGAGGCCCCAGGTGATCAGCGGTGCGGCATCGTCAGGCCAGCACTGCATGATGGGAATTTTGGTCAGATCCACCGCATCGCCTTCCAGCACTTTTTGCTGGCACGGCGCACCGCGCAGGCGTTTGGTGGGCATGTTCAGCACCTGCTTAAACTGCGGCAGCTTGTCGAACAGGTCGCGGAACCCTTTTGGCGGCTCCGGCTCTTTAAGAAAGGCCAGCAGTTTGCCCACTTCACGTAACGCCGTGACATCTTCCTGTCCCATCCCCAGCGCCACGCGGCGAGGTGTGCCAAACAGGTTGCACAGCACCGGCATGGCGTAGCCTTTTGGGTTTTCAAACAGCAACGCCGGGCCGCCCGCGCGCAGGGTGCGGTCAGCGATTTCTGTCATTTCCAGATACGGATCAACAGGAAGCGTAATGCGTTTGAGTTCGCCCTGCTTTTCCAGCAGCGCCAGGAAGTCGCGTAGATCGTGGTATTTCATGCAGTTAATCATGGCCTCTCTGTAAGCGCTTCATTATACGGCGTAAGACCGCGTGATGCTGTAATTTTGTTAAATTAGCGTGAACTTCCACGACTTACTCTCTTTTTCGCCATTATAATCACCTTAGCGATCCCGCCAGGGTTTTGGTATGCTTGCGCCCCGAACAATGGGAAGAGTGATTATGCAGGCCTGGTATTTACTGTATTGCAAACGCGGGCAACTTCAGCGCGCGCAGGAACATCTTGAACGTCAGTCTGTTAACTGCCTGACACCCGTGATCACGCTTGAAAAAATGCAGCGTGGAAGACGCACGACCGTCAGTGAGCCTCTGTTCCCGAACTATCTGTTCGTCGAGTTCGACCCCGAAGTGATCCACACCACGACGATCAGCGCCACGCGCGGCGTCAGCCATTTTGTGCGTTTTGGCGCCCATCCGGCAAGAGTACCGTCATCGGTTATTCATCAGCTTTCTGTCTACCAGCAGCCTGAAGATATTACCGATCCGGAAACCCCTTATGCTGGCGACAGCGTGGTGATCACCGAAGGCGCCTTTGAAGGGTTACAGGCCATCTTCGCTGAGCCGGACGGTGAAGCGCGCTCCATGCTGCTGCTCAACCTGCTGAACAAAGAGGTGTTGCAGAGCGTTAAAAACACCGATTTCCGCAAAGTTTAGAACTGCACGCCGAACAGACGACGCACGTTATCATCGGTTTGTGCTGCCAGCCACTGGGCATCTTCTCCGCGCCAGTGCGCCACTCGCTCAGCAATATGCCCCAGGTAGGCCGGTTCATTACGTCGTGATGGCGGTTTGGGCTGCATATCCCGGGGCAACAGATACGGCGCATCCGTTTCCAGCAGCAAACGATCGGCCGGGATAACAGGTAACAGCTCACGCAGCTCCAGCCCACGACGCTCATCGCAGACCCAGCCCGTGATACCCAAATACAGCCCGCGGTTCAGGCAGTCCAGCGCTTCCTGACGGGAGCCCGTAAAGCAGTGCAACACCGCGCCCGGCAGTTTCTCCAGCCAGGGTTCCAGAAGCGCCATAAAACGTTCATGCGCATCGCGACAGTGCATAAACACCGGCATCTCCAGCTCTGCTGCCAGCGCGAGCTGGGCGGTAAATGCCTTCTCCTGCTCTTCAGGCGTCGAGAAGTTACGGTTGAAATCAAGCCCGCATTCGCCAATGGCAACCACTTCTGGCGTTTGTGCCAGACGATGTAGCGCCTCAGCGCTTTCATGCGTCCACTGACTGCTGTCATGAGGATGCACGCCTGCGGTGGACCAGCAGTGTTGATAGCGTTGCGCCAGCTGCCGTGCCTGCTCACTCTCATGCAGATTCGTTCCCGTCAGTAGCAGCCCACCCACGCCGGCGGCAAAGGCACGCGCCACCACCTCATCGTGGTCTTTCGCAAACTGGGCGCTGGTGAGGTTAAGCCCGATATCAAACATACGTATCCCCATATGACAACCGCCCTGACGGGCGGTTGGTTTTATTCTTTAGTAGTCTCTTCAGACGGCTCGTCTTCTTCGTCCCGGGTACGCCCCTTTCCGACGTAGAAACGAGCGAAGAACACGCCGACTTCAAACAGGCAGTACATGGGTATCGCCAGTAAGGTTTGCGAGAAGACGTCCGGTGGCGTTAACAGCATACCTACGACAAATGCCCCCACCAGGATGTACGGGCGCTTCTTACGCAGATCGTCAGGCGTGGTCACCCCCACCCAGCAGAGCAGGACAATTGCTACGGGCACCTCGAAGGCGACACCAAAGGCCATAAACAGCGCCATCACGAAGCTGAGGTAGCTGGCGATGTCCGTCGACACCTGTACCCCTTCCGGTGCGGTATGCGTCAGGAAACCGAAGGCCAGCGGGAAGACAACGAAGTAGGCGAACGCCATGCCGATATAAAACAGCAGCGAACTGGACACCAGCAGCGGAATAACCAGCTTGCGTTCATGCTTGTACAGCGCGGGCGCCACAAATGCCCAGACCTGATACAGAATAACCGGCGCAGAGGCAATCAACGACACCCAGAAGGTCAGTTTGATCGGGGTAAAGAACGGTGAAGCAACGTCTGTTGCAATCATCGTCGCGCCCAGAGGCATCTGTTTAATCAGCGGCGCGGAAACCACCTGATAGATATCGTTGGCAAAATAGACCAGACATAAAAAAATGAGGAAAACCGCAATAATGCAGTTTAACAGGCGCTTACGCAGCTCAATGAGGTGCGTAATAAGCGGTTGAGTATCATCTACTGCCATGTTTACGCTTTATCACTCGACGAGGGGGATGATTCGGAAACGGGCGCGGCGGGTTTTACCTCAGCCGTTTTGACCACGGGCTCTTCCGGCGGCACCTGCTTTTTCACTTCGGGCTCCTGCGGCGATTGCTCTGGCGAAGCAGCCTGATGCTCCGCGCTGGAAGGCGTTACACCCTCGCGCTGCTCTTCGCTACCCTTCACCACCGGATTGTGGATGGTGTTTGCTTCATCGCTCGCCTTCTCAGGATCGTTAATACTGTAAGAACGCTTCATGGATTCAGCCGCTTCGCGCAACTCATCCATTGATGCTTTCAGCTCCGGCGTCAGGTTGTCCATGCTCGCCTTTTCAACCTTTTTCAGGCTGTCCTGAAATTCCTGAAGCTTCAGCTCCTGCGCCAGCTCGTTCTGCACGGTAGTTGCCAGCGAGCGAAGCGCCCGCACCCAGCCCACGACGGTTTTCACCGCAACGGGTAAACGCTGCGGCCCCAACACAATCAGACCAATCACAAAGACCAGCAGTAACTCACCAAAACCAATGTCGAACACGAATTACACCTGCTCTTTATCGTGACGTTTAGCCTCTTCCTTTTTGGCTTCGTCCTGCTTATCGGCGATGGATTTAGCGGTAAAATCAGCATCCTGACTGGTTTTTTCCTGCTTATTCTCATCATCGCTCATGGCTTTCTTGAAGCCTTTGATTGACGCGCCCAGGTCGGAACCAATCGATCCGAGTTTTTTCGTGCCAAACAGCAGCACAACGATGACGGCAATGATCACTAACTGCCAGATACTGATACCACCCATGCGTGTTCCCCAGTGATAGATGATTAATTAGTCAGATCGCATTATACGTATGCAATCTCTCGATAGCGACGCTAATTCAGCGCGTTTTTCTCCAGCCAGCAAGCCAGACAACCACACCGGCAGCCATAATCCAGGCTGGCATCATTTCCCAGTCCGGACGATTGATCAACAGCAACGTGCCGCTTATCAGCAGCGTCGCGCCAATTCCGAAGAGATAGCGGGACTGCCCCTGACGCACGCGACTGGATTGAAGCTCGTGCGCGATTTTATCCATGCTGTGCTGAAGGTTCTTGCTCTGACGCAAACTGTCGTAAACCAGTTCAGGAATTTCAGGCATTTTTTCAATCCAGAACGGGCCTTTCTCTTTAAGCGAGCGAACCAGAGCTGGAATTCCGACCTGATCCTTAATCCAGGATTCGAGGAACGGTTTCGCGGTTTTCCACAAGTCTAACTGAGGATAGAGCTGGCGGCCTACGCCCTCAACGTAAAGTAATGTTTTCTGAAGTAAAACTAATTGCGGCTGCACTTCCATATTGAATCGGCGTGCGGTGTTGAACAGGTTGAGCAGGACGTGTCCGAAAGAGATCTCCGAGAGCGGCTTTTCAAAAATCGGCTCACAGACGGTGCGGATCGCAAATTCAAACTCTTCCACGTTGGTATCTGGCGGAACCCAGCCTGAATCCACGTGCAGCTCGGCCACCTTACGGTAGTCGCGATTGAAGAAAGCGATAAAGTTCTCTGCGAGGTAGCGCTTATCCTCTTTATTCAGCGAGCCGACAATACCGCAGTCGATGCCGATGTATTTCGGATCTTCCGGGTGCTCATAGCTGACGAAAATGTTGCCCGGATGCATGTCTGCATGGAAGAAGCTGTCGCGGAAAACCTGAGTAAAGAAGACCTGCACGCCACGTTCGGCCAGCAGCTTCATGTTGGTGCCCTGTTTTTCCAGCGCCGCCACGTCAGAGACCGGAATACCGTAGATACGTTCCATCACCATCATGTTCTGACTGCAATAGTCAGAATAGACTTCAGGAACATACAGCATCGGGCTGTCTTCAAAGTTTCGACGCAGCTGAATGGCGTTCGCCGATTCACGCAGCAGGTTAAGCTCGTCAATCAGCGTTTTTTCGTATTCCCGAACCACTTCCAGCGGACGCAGACGGCGGCCATCCGGCAACAGACGCGGCACCCAGCGAGCCAGGCGATAAATCAGCTTCATGTCTGCTTTGATAACCGGCAGGATATCCGGACGAATCACTTTGATGACCACCTCTTTGCCATTTTCCTTCAGGCGCGCGGTGTGAACCTGCGCAATAGAGGCAGAGGCCAGGGGCTGAATATCGAAATCATCAAACCAGGTCTCGATGGGGATATTGCCCATCGCTTCTTCGATTTGTTTCTTCGCTCTCTCTCCGTCAAACGGAGCAACGCGGTCCTGCAATAGCGCGAGCTGATCGGCAATTTGCGGTGGGAAAAGGTCGCGACGTGTTGAGAGCATTTGTCCAAACTTGATCCAGACCGGGCCCAGCTCCTGTAACGCAAGACGCAGGCGTGCGCCCAGCTCCTGATCCTTATGGCGATTCGGCATCCAGAACAGCGTGCGACGCCAAAGCCGAAGCGGCAGGGTGATACGCATTCTGGGGATAAGCTCGTCGAGCCCGTAGCTCAAAAAGGTGCGAACGATAAAATAGAGGCGCCGAATTTCACCAGGCGTCATTTGCCCTCCAGTTTTTCCAGCCGTTTGGTTAACGCATCAACTGCGCGCTCAACTGCCGCGGTCTCTTCTGCAAACCAGGCGACTTCTAAAGGCCCCGGCGCCATACGCCACTCTTCGGTCAGCACCTCGGCAGCGTAGCGCTGTTGACGGAGCAGACCTTTACGCAGGAAAGCGGAACCCGTGCGCAGCGTTTTGCTTATACCTTCAGCCGCGATGTCGCCGATATAGGGCGCCAGCAGTTCCGCCGGGTCGAATTCAGCCTGATCGCTGAGTGCAACGAAGTTCTGTACCACCTGAATATCGCCCTCGACCTCCAGCTCACCGCTGCGAATAAGCGCCGTCATCTGCTGACGGTCACGCAGTTTTGGCAATACGCTCATGTGCGTAATCACCGAGCAGTCCGCCTCGCCTTCCCACTCCCCCAGAACGTCAAGCTGGCGTTCGCTGAAGACCAGCACAAGCGGCGTCGAGAACTCCTTTAAAACGATGCGCAGCACCTTTCCGTTAAGCCGCTGACGTGCGGTTTTCAGCGCCGGAGCGCGATACAGAAAGGCATTCAGTACATTCTCGATGCCTGCGGTGACTAAGGGTTTAATGGGCACGGGAAACCTCCACTCAGAACTTGTAACCACGATGCAGCGCGACGACACCCGCCGTCATATTGAAGTATTCCACGTTTTCAAACTCCGCATCCTGCATCATCGCTTTCAGCGTGTCCTGATCCGGGTGCATTCGGATGGATTCGGCCAGATAACGGTAACTTTCTGCATCGTTTGCCACCAGCTCGCCGATGCGCGGCAGAACGTGGAAGGAATAGGCATCGTAAGCTTTGCTCAGCGGGTCGATAATCGGTTTAGAAAACTCGAGTACCAGAAGTCGACCGCCCGGCTTAAGCACGCGGTACATGGAGCGCAGCGCTTTATCTTTATCGGTCACGTTACGCAGACCGAAAGAGATGGTGATGCAGTCGAACGTATTATCCGGGAACGGCAGCGCTTCGGCGTTGGCCTGAACATATTCAACGTTGCCTACCACGCCGATGTTACGCAGCTTTTCGCGCCCCATTTTCAGCATGGAGTCGTTGATATCCGCCAGCACCACGCGGCCGGTTTCGCCAACCAGACGGGAGAATTTAGCGGTCAGATCCCCTGTGCCTCCGGCTAAATCCAGCACCGTTTGTCCACGGCGCACGCCGCTGCAATCAATAGTGAAGCGCTTCCACAAGCGATGAATGCCAAATGACATCAAATCATTCATCACATCGTACTTCGCCGCCACGGAATGAAATACGTGGGCCACCATGTCAGCTTTCTGCGCTTTGGCGACAGTCTGAAAGCCAAAGTGCGTTGTGTCTTGTGAATCGTCAACCATCTCAGAGCCTGCTAATCAGTCAAATGTTCGTGAAGTGTAACAGATTGGGCGCATTTGCCCTACGTTTCAACCACCGTGAAAGAAACGCGCCGGCTGCGCTTCGGGGGATAAACTCGCCGCTAAATCGTTGTCTTCATTGCGGCTATTTTGCTTACCGTCGCCTTCACGCAGACGAAACTCTTCGTCCTGAGCGGTAGCCTGCTCCACCAGTTCCGGATTAATCTCGCGTTTAACTTCCACCCCCAGGCTGCGAAACGCCTCCGCCTGCGCCAGCAAATTGCCACGCCCGGAGGAGAGTTTTTTCATCGCCTGGCGGTAGTTATCCTGCGCGCGATCCAGGCTTTGCCCCACCGAGGACATATCGTCCACAAACAGCCGCATTTTGTCGTACAGCTTGCTGGCGCGATCGGCAATCTGCTGCGCGTTACGGCTTTGGTGCTCATAGCGCCACAGGTTGGCAATGGTACGTAACGCCACCAGTAGCGTGGTGGGGCTGACCAGCATAATGTTATTTTTCAGCGCTTCGGTGATCAGTTCGGGCTGTCTGTCGAGCGCCAGCAGGAACGCAGGCTCGACCGGAATGAACATCAGCACATAATCCAGCGATCGCAGCCCCGGCAACTGCTGATAATCTTTTCTGCCCAACAGACGGATATGGTTACGCACGGAGGCGATGTGCTCCTGCAACGCTGTTTCGCGGGTGTAGTCATCCTCAGCGTTGAAGTAGCGCTCATAGGCCACCAGCGTCATTTTGGCGTCGATAACCACATCTTTGCCCTGTGGCAGACGAACAATGACATCCGGCTGCATCCGCGAGCGCGCATCGTTCTCAATGCTGACCTGCGTTTCGTATTCGTATCCTTCGCGCAGGCCAGAGGCCTCCAGCACGCGCGTCATGACCACTTCGCCCCAGTTTCCCTGCGCTTTGTTATCACCTTTCAGTGCGCGCGTCAGGTTAACCGCCTCCTGCGCCATCTGCGCATTCAGCTGCTGGAGATTACGAATTTCATGCGCCAGCGTGTGGCGTTCGCGGGCCTCCTGACCAAAGCTGTCCTGTACCTGACGGCGAAAGCCGTCCAGCTGTTCACGCAGCGGCGTCAGCAGGCTGTTCAGGCTCTGGCGGTTCTGCTCATCCACGCGGCGATTGCTGTGCTCAAAAATGCGGTTCGCGAGGTTCTCAAACTGCTCGCTAAGACGCTGCTCGCTGTTGATCATCTGGCGGATTTTGTCTTCCGCATGCAGTTGGGTGGACTCAAGACGGGTGGTCACTTCACGGAGATCGGCCTCCAGCGAGGTATTGATATCACGCAGATTGCGCAGTTCGTTATTGAGCAGTTCGCATTCGTCGCGCCAGTGGTCACTCAGCGCAAGCTGTTGTTTCGTCGCGCTGAGTTCAGCGACGATCTCCTCGCGCTCTGCCAGCTGTTCGGCTTTCTGCTGCGCATGCTGGTAGCCGGAAATGAGCCAGCCAATTCCCACGCTCACCAGCGCAATCACTGCATAAATCAGGATTGAGATATCCACAATGCCCCCTGCATCAACGTATTACCGCACAAAATAGAATTGTGCTGTATGAACGTCCAGTTTGAAAGGGTTTTCCTGCGAGGCGTTACGCAAAAAGAAAAGGCCGAGCATGTCGGCCTTTCAGCACTGAAGAGAGAATTAGATCAGGCGGCGCGCCGCTTCAACCACGATTTTCACCGCATGGCTTTCAGTCTGCTTCATGGTTTCAGCGTTCGGGATCTCCTGCTGAGTACGGTTGACGATAACGCCCGCCACCATACCGGCACGCAGACCCTGGCTTGCGCACATGGTCAGCAGCGTCGCAGATTCCATTTCGTAGTTCATGACGCCCATCGACTGCCACTCTTCCATGGAGCCTTTGAAACGGCTCACCACGCGACCAGAGAAGGTGTCGTAACGCTCCTGGCCCGGGTAGAAGGTATCGGAAGAGGCAGTTACGCCCACGTGGGTTGTTGCGCCCACGGACTTCGCGGCTTCAACCAGCGCGGTGGTGCATTCGAAATCGGCCACTGCCGGGAATTCCATCGGTGCAAAGTGCAGGCTTGCCCCGTCCAGACGCACGGATGCGGTGGTAACCAGCACGTCGCCCACGTTGATGTGCGGCTGAATGGCGCCTGTGGTGCCGATGCGCAGGAAAGTACGAATGCCCAGCTGCGCCAGCTCTTCAACGGCGATAGAGGTAGACGGGCCACCAATACCGGTAGAGCACACGATCACCGCTTTACCGTCCAGCTCTGCGCGCCAGGTGGTGAATTCGCGATGTGCTGCCAGCTTAACCGGCTTATCCATCAGCGCGGCGATCTTTTCCACACGCTCAGGATCGCCAGGGACGATAGCAAGCGTAGCCCCTTGTAAATCGTTTTTAGTGAGGCCGAGATGAAAAACATCAGACTTAGACATAGGTGACTCCTCTGTGGGTCGGTTTGTCAGAAGAAGTAAAACGGTACTTTACAGAAGCAATGTGCATTATTTCGTGACACACCTCACCATGAATGAAAATGATTGCAGTTAATTTCCATAAAATAGTGATTCACATCACATTAACAAGTTATATCGCCGGGTGCTGCACAAAAGATAGACGCTATAAGGCACTGTGGATTGTTAACCTGGTGTCTATATTTATCTTTGCGCTAATCCATTCATTGGTACGGAGAATGCCATGACTGAAAAAACCGGTTTTGCACCTGCTGCGGCCCCGCATGCTTCAACCATCGTCTCAACCCCTGAAGAGGCCATTACCGCAGGCGAGACCTCCATTCCCTCCCAGGGAGAGAACATGCCAGCGTACCACGCGCGGCCAAAATCCGCCGATGGCCCGCTGCCCATCGTGATCGTGGTGCAGGAAATATTTGGCGTTCATGAACATATTCGCGACCTCTGCCGCCGTCTGGCGCTGGAAGGTTACCTGGCCGTTGCGCCGGAACTCTACTTCCGTCAGGGCGATCCGAATGATTACAGCGACATCCCGACGCTGTTCAGCAACCTGGTCAGCAAAGTGCCGGACGCGCAGGTGCTGGCCGATCTCGACCACGTTGCCAGCTGGGCGGCGCGCAACGGTGGCGACCCGCACCGTCTGATGGTGACCGGCTTCTGCTGGGGCGGACGCATTAGCTGGCTGTATGCCGCGCACAATCCGCAGCTGAAAGCCGCTGTGGCCTGGTACGGTAAACTGGTGGGTGAAAAGACCCTGAACTCGCCGAAACATCCGGTTGATATCGCCACCGATTTAAATGCCCCGGTGCTAGGGCTGTATGGCGGCCAGGATACCGGCATTCCGCTTGATACCGTCGAGACCATGCGCCACGCGCTGCGGGCGGCAAACGCGAAGGCCGAAATCGTGGTGTACCCGGATGCGGGACACGCGTTTAATGCCGATTATCGTCCGAGCTATCACGCAGAATCGGCGAAAGATGGCTGGCAGAGAATGCTGGCGTGGTTCAGCCAGTACGGCGGGAAGAAAGCGTAATACAAAAAGCCCGGTGGCGGCTGCGCCAACCGGGCAATCCAGCCCTACTACGCCTGACGCAAATTCTGCGCCGCCTGCACCATGTTCGCCAGCGCCGCGCGGGTTTCAGGCCAGCCGCGGGTTTTCAGGCCGCAGTCCGGGTTTACCCACAGGCGTTCCGCCGGAATGCGCTGGGCGGCTTTTTGCAGCAGCGATTCAATCCACTCCACGCTCGGCACGTTAGGGGAGTGAATGTCATACACGCCCGGCCCGATTTCGTTCGGGTAGTCGAACTCTTCGAACGACTCCAGCAGCTCCATGTCTGAACGCGAGGTCTCGATGGTGATCACATCGGCGTCGAGCGCGGCAATGGAGTCCATGATGTCGTTAAATTCGCAGTAACACATGTGGGTGTGGATCTGCGTGTCGTCCTTCGCGACGGCCGCGTTGAGGCGGAACGCCTCCACGCCCCACGTCAGATAAGCATCCCAGTCGCTGCGACGCAGCGGCAAGCCTTCACGCAGCGCCGGTTCGTCGATCTGAATGATGCCAATCCCCGCCGCTTCCAGATCCGCCACTTCATCACGCAGCGCCAGGGCGATCTGTTTGGCGATGGTTTCCCGGGATACATCTTCACGCGGGAACGACCAGCAGAGAATGGTCACCGGCCCCGTCAGCATGCCTTTTACCGGTTTGTCGGTCAGAGACTGGGCATACTTCGCCCACTCCACGGTGATCGCTTCCGGGCGGCTGACGTCACCGATCACCACCGGCGGCTTCACGCAGCGGGAGCCGTAGCTTTGCACCCAGCCGTTCTGGGTAAAGACAAAGCCGTCCAGGTGTTCACCGAAGTATTCCACCATATCGTTACGCTCGGCCTCGCCGTGCACCAGCACGTCCAGACCCAGACGTTCCTGCTCGACGATCGCCTGTTTGATGTGCTCCGCAATGCCGGTGCGGTAGTGATTCGCATCCAGATTGCCCTTTTTGAAGTCCAGGCGCAGGCCGCGGATCTCGGTAGTCTGCGGGAAGGAGCCGATGGTTGTGGTCGGCCATGCGGGCAGGTTAAAGCGCGCACGCTGGGCTTCGGCGCGCACTTCATACGGGCTCTGGCGCTGGCTGTCCCGGGCAGTGATGGCCGCCAGACGTTTTTCCACCGCCGGGTTATGCACGCGCGTCGAGTGACGGCGCGCCTGGATCGGGGCGCTCCAGTCGGTAATCGCTGCCGTGTCGCCGCTGTTCAACGCGTCGCGCAGCAGAGCCAGCTCCTCACACTTTTGCAGGGCAAAGGCAAACCAGCTTTTCACCTCAGGGTCGAGTCGGGTCTCCACGCTCAGGTCGATCGGGCTGTGCAGCAGGGAACAGGAAGAGGCTACCCACAATTCACGTTTACCGACAATGTCCTTGATTTGTGCATATTTCCCGGTGAGATCGGCACGCCAGACGTTACGACCATTCACCAGACCGGCAGAGAGCAGCCACTCCGCAGGCAGACGCTTGTGCAACTCTGCCACATCGTCTTTGCCGTGAACGAGATCAACGTGCAGACCCTGAACCGGCAGCGCGGTAATGGTGTCGAGGTTCGGCGTTACGCCCTCGAAATAGGTGGTCAGCAGCAGCTTCACCTGGCCCGTGAGCGCGTCATACGCCGGTTTGAAGGCATCCAGCCACGCCTGCGGCAGCTCAAGCACCAGCGCCGGTTCATCGATTTGCACCCACTGAATACCGCGCTTACCCAGCTCAATCAGCACCTGCTTATAAACCGGCAGAATATCGTTCAGCAGGCTGAGGCGGTCGAACTGCTCGCCTTTCACTTTGCCCAGCCACAGGTAGGTGACCGGCCCCAGCAGCACGGGTTTCACCTGGTGACCCAGCGCCAGCGCTTCGTCCACTTCAT
Source organism: Enterobacter sp. BIDMC 27 (assembly GCF_000534415.1). Lineage (NCBI taxonomy): Bacteria > Pseudomonadati > Pseudomonadota > Gammaproteobacteria > Enterobacterales > Enterobacteriaceae > Enterobacter > Enterobacter sp. BIDMC 27. The sequence continues at coordinate 1,053,018 of NZ_KI973178.1, read as the reverse complement.
CCAGAAGCTGGGTCCAGGTCAGTTTGAACTGCTGGCCCTTAACGAACTCCGGCACCATATAGTGATAGTTAGTGTTAAACCACTTGGTCATTTCCGCCGCTGCCGCTGGCTCACCCGTTGGCGCGCGGCCACGGCCGATGCGGAACAGGGTATCGATATCCACCGATCCATCGTTGTTCTGATGACGAGCCGGCACGTTGCCAAGCAGCAGGCTGGTGGTCAGAACATGGTCGTACCAGGCGAAATCGCCCACCGGCAGCAGGTCTACGCCCGCCTGTTTTTGCTGATCCCAGTGACGCGCGCGCAGCTCGCGCCCCACCGCCAGCAGTTCTTCGCGGGTGGCGTTACCCGCCCAGTAGCTTTCTTGCGCTTTTTTCAGCTCGCGACGCAGACCAACGCGAGGGAAACCGAGAGTGTGAGTGCGGATTGTCATGGCATACCCCTTGTAGAAATTCGTTATTTAGACGTCCAGATGTTTACACTTCTATAATTGGCAGGTACTGTATATTCCTCAAGCGCAAAATGTTCATGGCGAAGTGAAGGACTTTCATGATTGAGATTAAACACCTGAAAACGCTACAAGCGTTGCGGAACTGCGGTTCTCTTGCGGCGGCAGCGGCCACGCTGCACCAGACTCAGTCTGCCCTTTCTCACCAGTTCAGCGATCTGGAACAACGCCTCGGCTTTCGTCTTTTTGTGCGTAAGAGCCAGCCTTTGCGCTTTACGCCGCAGGGCGAAATTTTGCTTCAGCTGGCGAACCAGGTGCTGCCGCAGATTGCCAGCGCGTTGCAGTCCTGCAACGAGCCGCAGCAGACCACCCTGCGCATCGCCATTGAGTGTCACAGCTGTATTCAGTGGCTGACCCCCGCGCTTGAGAACTTCCGCCAGAAGTGGCCGCAGGTGGAGATGGACTTCAAATCCGGCGTCACGTTTGATCCGCAGCCGTCGCTTCAGCAGGGTGAGCTGGATCTGGTGATGACCTCAGATATTCTGCCGCGCAGCGGTCTGCACTATTCGCCAATGTTTGATTTTGAGGTGCGTCTGGTGCTGGCCCCGGACCATCCGCTGGCCGCTAAAACGCGTATCACGCCGGAAGATCTGGCAACGGAGACGCTGCTGATTTACCCGGTACAGCGCAGTCGTCTGGATATCTGGCGCCATTTCCTGCAACCCGCGGGCATCAGCCCACAGCTGAAAAGCGTGGATAACACGCTGCTGTTAATTCAGATGGTGGCGGCCAGAATGGGGATTGCGGCGCTGCCGCACTGGGTGGTCGAGACGGTTGAACGCCAGGGTCTGGTGGTCACCAAAACCCTGGGTGAAGGACTGTGGAGCCGGCTGTACGCCGCCGTGCGCGACGGCGAGCAGCGTCAGCCGATTACGGAAGCGTTTATTCGCTCAGCGCGGAACCACGCGTGCGACCATCTTCCGTTTGTGCGGAGCGCGGAGCGACCCAGCGGCGATGTACCCACAGCGAAGCCAGGATCACCGTTCCCCCAATAAGGAAACTCGGCCAGTGCGGCTGCTCCTGCCAGATGGCGAGGTTCACCAGTAGCCCCGCCGGCACGTGCACATTGTTCATGATCCCCAGCGTCCCGGCGTCTACCTGCGTAGCGCCGTAGTTCCACATAAAATAGCCCAGCCCCGACGCCACCACGCCCAGCCAGACCAGAACGCTCCACTGCACGGAGGTAGTCGGCAGCTTTTGCGGATTGCCGAGCAGAAACCACGCCGCTACCGCGACAATCGCCGCGCCCATATAGAACCACGCAAACGCGTTATGCTGCGGCATCGGGCGGGTCTCCATCAGACGTTTGTAACCCACCATCCCGATGGCAAAGCTGATATTAGCGAGCTGGACGAACATCAGCCCGGTCCAGAAGTGATCGCTTACCTTGTCATAGCGAATAATCGCCGCGCCAATGACTGCCAGCGCAGCGCTCAGCAGATATCCCCAGCGCAAACGGCGCCTGCTGAGCAAGTCATAAATCAGCGTGATGTAGAGCGGCGTCAGCACGGTGAAGAGCAGAAATTCCGAGACGGACAGGTAAACGTAGGCCCGGAAGCTGAACAGGTACATGATGCCGAGCTGCATCGCGCCTACCAGCATGTACAGCAGTATCGTTTTTAGCGACTGCCCGCGGGTACGCAGGAACGGCAGGAACACCAGCGCCGCCAGCCCCACGCGCATCAGTACCGAGAAGTAGCTGTCGACCGATCCGGCAAGGTATTCGCCAATCAGACTAAAGGAGAAGGCCCACAGGATAGTGGTGATAATGAGTAGCGCCACAATGCTTGTCTCTCAGAAAGAAGGAGAGGCATTGTAGCGAACTCTTTAGTTGACATCTGAACAATAAACAATCAATTGAAGATTATTCAAGGAACAGTTTGCGCAGATACTTAGGCACGGCGTTATCGCCGTTGGTGCCGATCACTTCCAGCTCCGGGTGCAGATCTTTCAGGCGCTGGTGCGCGTTCTGCATGATGCAGCCTTTACCCGCCATGGAGAGCATCTCGGCATCGTTCATGCCATCGCCAAAGGCAATACAGTCTTTCAGATCAAAGCCCAGCCGTTTCGCTACCGCTTCCAGCGCGTGACCTTTGGACACCCCGCCCGCCATCACTTCCAGACAGGTCAGCGTGGAGAAGCTCACGTTCACGCGGTCGCCCCAGCGGGCGTTGATCGCCTGCTCCAGCGGCAGTAACTCCTCATGATTTACACAGGTGAAGAACACCTTACTGATCCCTTCCGGCTCCAGCAGACCCGGCTCGTACAGTGAGTACTGGAATACGGCTTCCTTGAAAAAGCGCATCTCTTCCGGGCGGTGGCGGTTCATAAACCACTCGTCGTCGCGGTAAACGTTAGTGACGATATCCGGGTTGTTATGCACAATGCCGAACAAATCGGTGGCGATGTCGCGATCGAGATTGTGGGTAAAAATCAGGTTGCCGTCCGTGTCATGTACGCGCGCACCGTTGGAGGTGATCATGTACGACTTGATCTCCAGGTTATCGCGGATCTGCCCCACGTCCACGTGGTGGCGGCCAGTGGCGAAGACAAAGTTCACGCCACGGGCAGTCAGGAGTTTTAAGGTCTCTTTCGCATAAGGCGACAGGGTGTGGTCGGGGGAAAGCAGCGTGCCATCTAAATCAGATGCAACAACCTGGTACATAGGGATTTCAACCTCTGGTGGAAAACAATAATCAGTTATGCCTGTTGAAAAATTCAACAATGGCGTTGAGCGCGACTGAGCGCATAGCGTCCTTTTCAAAAAGGATCTCATGGTACGCACCGTTGATGACCAGCGGTTTACCCCCTTCACAGGGATGGCCCGCAGCGGCGCGAAGTTCACAATAGCGGTCATGCATGCGGTTATCCACCACACGCTCTTCTTCCGCCTGGATCAGGAGCGTCGGCGTGTCATCATCGCCTACGCCCGCCAGCACCTGCTCACCGGCATGAATACCTTCCCGCACCCAGTGCCAGGTAGGGCCGCCGACCCGCAGACGCGGTTCATCGGCATAAAAACGCAGGTTGCGGCGATAACGCTGCCGACTGTGGGTTAAGACGTTGATGGCAAACGGCAATGCCCGCCAGCGTCCTGTTCCGATGGCATAGCCTTCTCGAATGCGCTGATGGCCCTCAGCCCAGTCGAGAAGATGGCGCACCATCCAGTCAGGAAAACGTATCACAATGCCGTACATCGGCGCGGTCAGCGCAATGGCGTCACACTGGTGCTTATGGCGCTGCAAAAACAACGTCGAGATCGCCCCCCCCATGGAGTGGGCAAGAATATAACGCTTGCGCCACGGTCCGGGCTGCACTTCCTGCTGCCAGAACGCGGCCAGATCGTCGACGTAATCGCTGAAGTTATCCACGTGGCCGCGATGGGTATCCGGCAACATCCTGCCAGAAAGCCCCTGCCCGCGATGGTCGATAATTAACACATCAAAGCCCAGATGGAACAGGTCATACGCCAGCTCGGCATATTTGATATAGCTTTCGATGCGCCCGGGGCAGACCACAATCACCCGGTCATTTTTTTCATCACGGAAACGAACGAAGCGCACCGGGATTTCCCCGACGCCCATAAACTCATCTTCCTCACGCTGGCGCCAGAAATCGGTCAGCGGCCCCATGGAGAAAGCAGCAAATGCGTTTTCTCGTGTTTCCCAGTCCTTTTTCTGCTGAAACATTGGGTTTCCACCCCCCGTAATTCAGGGAATATCGTTTTTTTCGTCACCGGTCACAAAATGACTCAACAATAGCGTATTGTGGCATAAAAACAGACGATCCGGGAGTTTCAAATGACCTTCGAATGGTGGTTCGCCTACCTGCTGACATCCATCATCCTCAGCCTTTCACCTGGCTCGGGCGCAATCAACACCATGACCACCTCCATCAATCACGGCTATCGCGGCGCGGCGGCGTCAATCGCCGGTTTACAGACCGGGCTTGGCATTCATATTGTGCTGGTGGGGATTGGTCTGGGCACGCTGTTCTCCCGTTCGGTGCTGGCCTTCGAGGTGCTGAAATGGGCTGGCGCAGCGTATCTTATCTGGCTGGGTATTCAGCAGTGGCGCGCCGCAGGCTCGATTGATCTGCATACGCTCTCCCGGACGCAAACACGCGGCCACCTGTTTAAACGCGCGGTGTTCGTTAACCTGACCAACCCGAAAAGCATCGTGTTCCTCGCCGCCCTGTTCCCGCAGTTTATCGTGCCGCATCAGCCACAGGTGATGCAGTACGTGGTGCTGGGCGCGACCACCATTATTGTCGATATCATTGTGATGATTGGTTACGCGACGCTGGCGCAGCGAATTGCGGCGTGGATCAAAGGGCCTAAACAGATGAAGGCCCTGAACAAAGTCTTTGGTTCGCTGTTTATGCTGGTTGGCGCGCTGCTTGCGTCAGCGCGTCATGCTTAGCGAGAAATGATGAGATGAATGCCGAAGCCGGCGAACAGCGCGCCGGCAAAGCCGTCGATCCACTTCGCGATGCGCTGGTAGCCGCGACGCATCGCCGGTAAGGCAAACAGGCTTGCCACAACGGTAAACCAGGCGAACGTCTCAACAACGATCAGCAGAAAGATCCCCCAGCGCGCGCCCGCGCCGACGTTATCCCCTACAAACAGCGAGAACACAGAGCCGAAGTAGATAATCGCTTTCGGGTTCGCCAGGTTGGTCAGCAGCCCTTTCACAAAGCTACGGCCGCCCGTTGCCAGCTCAACCTTTGGCTCTTCCGGCTTTTTCTCTTCTTTCTTCAGCGCCCCGCGCAGCATCTGGTAGCCCATCCAGCACAGGTACAGACCGCCGCCGACCATGATGATGTTATGCAGCCACGCCATTTTCGCCAGGATCAGGTTCAGACCGAGCAGCGCAACCGCCGCCCAGACCATGACGCCCATGGTAATACCGAGCACACCCATCATTGCCTCTTTGCGGGAGCGGCTGACGGCCGTTTGTGACACGAAGAAAAAGTCAGGGCCAGGGCTCATCAGCGCAACGATGTGCACTAACGCCACGGTGAGAAATAGCATTAACATAATTAGCTCGCGGGGAAATAATACAGTGAGTCACCATCCTGGCACTTTTTCGCCCGGCTGACTACTCCTCATCATCACCATCAGCGTGGGAACGGATGAGCGCCATAAACTCTTTACCGAAGCGCTCCAGCTTACGCGTGCCAACGCCGTTGACGCTGAGCATCTCGCTGGCGCTGAGCGGCATTTGCTCGGCCATCTCGATAAGCGTCGCGTCGTTGAACACCACGTATGGCGGGATGTTCTCTTCATCCGCAATGGCTTTACGCAGCTTACGCAGCTTGGCGAACAGCTTGCGATCGTAGTTACCGCCGTAGGATTTCTGCATCACGCGCGGCTTCAGGGCGACGACGCGCGGAACGGCGAGCTTCAGTTCAACCTCGCCACGCAGGACCGGTCGCGCCGCTTCGGTCAGCTGAAGCGCAGAATGCTGGGCAATGTTCTGCGTGGCAAAGCCGAGATGGATCAGCTGGCGGATGATACTCACCCAGTGCTCGTGGCTCTGGTCTTTCCCGATGCCATAAACCGGCAGCTTGTCGTGACCCATATCGCGGATACGCTGGTTGTTAGCCCCGCGCAGCACTTCAACGACGTAGCCCATCCCGAAGCGCTGGTTCACGCGTCCGATAGTCGAGAGCGCTTTGCGCGCGTCCATCAGGCCATCGTACTGCTTCGGCGGGTCGAGGCAGATATCGCAGTTGCCGCACGGTGCCTGACGCCCTTCACCAAAGTAGTTGAGCAGCACCAGACGGCGGCAGGTTTGCGCTTCGGCGAAGGCACCCATCGCGTTAAGCTTGTGGCGTTCGATATCCTGCAACTGCCCCTGCGGTTTCTCCTCGAGACAGCGGCGCAGCCACGCCATATCCGCCGGATCGTAAAACAGCATCGCTTCCGCAGGCAGGCCGTCACGCCCGGCGCGGCCGGTTTCCTGATAGTAGGATTCGATATTGCGCGGAATGTCGAAATGCACCACAAAGCGCACGTTGGGCTTGTTGATCCCCATCCCGAACGCCACCGTTGCGACCACGATTTGCAGGTCGTCGCGCTGGAATTTCTCCTGCACGTCGGCGCGGATATGGTTCTCCAGCCCGGCGTGATAGGCCGCGGCGCTAAAGCCACGGTTTTGCAGACGCGCGGCGGTGTCTTCCACCTTCGCCCGGCTGTTGCAGTAGATGATGCCGGACTTTCCGCGCTGCTCCTGCACGTAGCGTAAGAGCTGATCCAGCGGCTTGAACTTCTCCATCAGCATATAGCGGATGTTCGGGCGGTCGAAGCTGCTGACTTGAATATACGGGTCGTTTAGCCCCAGCAGGCGAACGATGTCCTGACGCGTGGTGTCGTCCGCCGTGGCGGTAAGCGCCATAAACGGCAGCTCGGGGAAGCGCTGACGAAGCTGACCAAGAGCGGCATATTCCGGGCGGAAATCGTGCCCCCACTGGGAGATACAGTGCGCTTCATCCACCGCTAGCAGCACCGGATCCCAGTGCGCCAGATGATCGAGGAAGTTGTCCAGCATCAGGCGTTCTGGCGCGATATACAGCAGGCGGATCTGCCCGGTGCGGCACCCGGTCATTACCTCTTGCTGTTGCTCGCGGGTCTGCGTCGAGTTCAGGCAGGCCGCCGCCACGCCGTTGGCAAGCAGCTGGTCGACCTGGTCTTTCATCAGGGAAATAAGGGGCGATACCACGACCGTCAGGCCATTAAGCACCAGCGCGGGCACCTGATAGCAGAGCGATTTTCCGCCGCCGGTCGGCATGACCACCAGGCAATCGCGGCCTTCCAGCACGGTTTCAATGATGGTTTCCTGGCCAGGACGGAACTGCTGGTAGCCAAAGGTTTCCTGCAAAACCTGTTTAGCCAGCGATTCCTGATTCAATACTTCCGCCTGCGCCACGTTAACCCCATATGCCAGAAATGAAACAGGCGCTATTTTCAGCGCCTGAGAGAGAAACTTCAACGTTTAACGCAAAAACATTCGAGCAGCTTAGAAAATATCGTTCAGCATGACGCCCACACCGACGCGGGTCTGATTGAAATTGTAGTCGATCAGCGATTCGCCATACCCGCTATACACCTGAGTATAAAGACGAACGTGTTTCGTTACCGGGTAGCTCAGGCCCAGCTCTGCACCGCCGTAGCCGGTATTCCAGTTGTACTGGCCTTTGGCGCTCAGCACCGCGTCACCCAGCTGATAGCCCACTTTAAGCTGATAGTAGCCCATATATTTGGTGATATCCGGGTTGTCATCGGTGCTGCCCACCACGTACCACGGCTTCACTTCCACCATGAAATTGCCGTTCTGCGCCATCAGACGCGTATAGATGCGGTTCCAGCTGCGTGAGGTTGGGTCGGAACGACCGTTAGAATCGTGGTTATAGCCCACCTCCACGTCTCGCAGCGTCCAGCCTGCAAACTCATAATCGGTGGCGAAACCGAGGAACAGCTGCGGTTCATAGTTGGTTTCGCGGAACGGTGAAGATTCCCCGCTGTTGGAGAGCTGCCACCATGACTTCTGCGTGTAAGACGCGCCAAGCACCGAGTTCGGCCCCAGGATGCCGCGCCAGAACGGGAAGGCGAGGCTGAGCTGGAACTTCACCTCATCTTTACGCGCATTATCAGACCAGTTATAGGAGCTTATCGCCTCTTTGTTGAGATCGCTGGTCTGGGTGTAGATCACGTAGTTTGTATCATAAGGGTACAGCGTGAACGGATTGTCATGCTCCTGAAGCATATTGGCGATGATGCTGCCCTTAACGGCAGGTTTATCATGCACCTCTTTGATCGTCGCTTCCTGCGCATATGCTGTGAGGGGCAGCGCAACCGCCGCCAGTAACCAACCCAGATACGTCCGCATCGGTGGTGTTCTCCTGAAATGGTGACATTTAATGAATAGTTTTGTCCGGGCATTCTACAGACTTCTGCGATAACTTCCGCTTCCTCGTTTCTTAAAGTGGCATTCCTTTATCCCGAAGCATAAAATCAACATTTTGTTAACAACAAGGATGCCACGTCAGATGTCAGCCACACTCACCGCCGAAGAAACCTTAAAGCTCGTGGGCGAGATTTTTGTGTACCACATGCCATTCAACCGTGCACTGGGTCTTGAGCTGGAGCGATACGAAAAAGACTTCGCTCAGCTGAGTTTCAATAATCAGCCAATGATGGTCGGTAACTGGGCGCAAAGCATTTTGCACGGCGGGGTCATTGCCTCCGCGCTGGACGTGGCGGCCGGTCTGGTGTGCGTGGGCAGCACGCTGACGCGCCATGACACCATCAACGAAGATGAATTACGCCAGCGCCTGTCGCGCATGGGCACCATCGATTTACGCGTCGACTATCTGCGTCCGGGACGCGGAAACCGCTTCACCTGCACCAGCAGCCTGCTGCGCGCCGGGAATAAAGTTGCCGTCGCCCGCGTTGAGCTGCATAACGAGGAGCAGGTTTATATCGCCAGCGCAACCGCCACTTATATGGTGGGTTGAGACGGCAAATTCGGGTAAAATTACTTCACTTTTTTGTAACGGATTTTCCCGATGGATGCTAAACAGACGCGGCAGGGCGTTTTACTCGCCCTTGCCGCTTATTTTATTTGGGGTATCGCACCGGCGTACTTCAAACTTATCGCCTATGTCCCGGCGGACGAGATCCTCACTCACCGCGTCATCTGGTCCTTTTTCTTCATGATTGCGCTGATGAGTATCAGCCGTCAGTGGTCAGGCGTCAAAACGCTGCTGAAAACCCCGAAGAAGGTCTTCCTGCTCGCTCTCTCTGCGGTGCTGATTGGCGGAAACTGGCTGCTGTTTATCTGGGCGGTGAATAACCATCACATGCTCGAAGCCAGCCTGGGCTACTTTATTAACCCGCTGGTCAATATTTTGCTGGGGATGATTTTCCTCGGCGAGCGCTTTCGCCGGATGCAGTGGGTGGCGGTGATTCTGGCCTTCTGCGGCGTGCTGGTACAGCTGTGGACCTTCGGCTCACTGCCGGTTATCGCCCTGGGGCTGGCGTTCAGCTTTGCGTTTTACGGCCTGGTGCGTAAGAAGATTGCGGTGGAAGCGCAGACGGGAATGCTGTTTGAAACCCTGTGGCTGCTGCCTGTCGCCGCGATCTACCTGTTCGGTATTGCCGACAGCGCCACCAGCCACATGGGCAGCAACCCATGGTCGCTGAACCTGATGCTGATGGCCGCAGGCGTGGTCACAACGATCCCCCTGCTGTGCTTTACCGGCGCGGCAACGCGTCTGCGCCTCTCCACGCTGGGCTTCTTCCAGTACATTGGCCCGACGCTGATGTTCCTGCTGGCGGTGGTGTTTTACGGCGAGGTGCCGGGTGCGGATAAGATGGTGACGTTCGCCTTTATCTGGGTGGCGCTGGCCATCTTTGTTGCGGATGCGATTTATACCCAGCGCAGGGTGCGCAAAGGGTTGTGATGTTGCCCTCACCCTAACCCTCTCCCACAGGGGAGAGGGTTCCCCAGTAATTTGAAAGCAAAAGCGATAACGTTGCCTCAGAATAACTGAGGGCTTTCAGCGATGCCTCGGTCCGGCTGTAAATCGCTGAGGCGTTTCCTGGAGGCCGGGGCGAGGCGCAGGGATGCGCCGAGAGGGCGGGCTTTACAGGGATGTTACCTCCGCCCGTCCCCGATAAGCCGGAAGGAATAAGCCGAAGGCACCGCGAAGCGGCGATTTACCGCCGGAAGCCCGGGTCGCCAGGGTGGTGGCGACTGAGCCACCCTGGCACGTTCACCGGTCATGTCGTGACAGAGTAGCAAGGAACATAAAGTGAACGGAATGACCACCAGAGCCGTATGTTCCCCCTCACCCCAGCCCTCTCCCACAGGGAGAGGGAATTCGATCGTAGGGCGGGTAAGCGCAGCGCCACCCGCCAGATTTTTACAGCCAGTTCTTCCGCTTAAAGTACAGATACGGCGCCAGCCCGGCGAGGATCATAAAGATAATCGCCCCCGGGTAGCCAAAGCTCCACTTCAGCTCCGGCATAAACTCGAAGTTCATCCCGTAGCTGGACGCCACCAGCGTCGGCGGCAGGAACACCACGGACACCACCGAAAAGATCTTGATGATGCGGTTCTGCTCGATGTTGATAAAGCCCATCGCCGCCTGCATCAGGAAGTTGACCTTCTGGAACAGGGATTCGTTGTGCGGCAGCAGGGATTCGATATCGCGTAAGATCTCACGCGCCTGCTCCAACTGACCGCCCGGCAGACGCGCCTTGCGCACCAGGAAGTTCAGCGCGCGCTGGGTATCCATCAGACACAAACGCACCTTCCAGCCGATATCTTCCAGCTCAGCCAGCGTGGACAACGCTTCGTCGTACTCATCGCCCTGATGGCCTTCCATGATCACGCGGCTCAGCTTTTCCAGGTCGCTGTAGATGTTTTCGATTTCATCCGCCAGCTGTTCGATTTTGGTTTCGAACAGATCCAGCAGCAGCTCATAAGCGTTGCCGTCCATCATCGCCTGGCTGCGGGCACGCATACGGTAGAGACGAAACGCAGGCAGTTCGCGCTCGCGCAGGGTGAACAGGCGGCCATCGCGGATGGTAAACGCCACGGTGGAGTTCCCCGCGTGGTCTTCGGCATCTTCGAAAAAGAAGAAGGAGTGAATGTGCAGGCCGTCTTCGTCTTCAAAAAAACGGGCGGATGCTTCGATGTCTTCCAGTTCCGGGCGTGTCGCCAGGCTTTGCCCCAGTTCAGATTGTACGCGAAGGCGCTCATCGTCGTCCGGCTCGACCAGATCCACCCATACGGCATCAATGAGGGGCTGTGACTCTTCGGCTTCAAGCCGAGTCAGTCGGTTATTTTCGAGTTGAAATGCGCTCAACATGACCGGGACTCCCAATGCAAAAAATATCGGACAGTTCGGTGGGCACACAGAAACAAATTGGGTTTCAGACCATTAAACAGCCTGACTCAGCGCGACGGAAATGATGCAGTCGCTGACAACCACTAAGGCCATCAGCAAGAGGAGATAGCCTTAGGAGTTGTTCCTGGATGACAGGGAATTGAGCCAGTATCTACTGGGTGTGTCCAAGGCGAATGTCCTCTTAGCGTAATCGTGCGCGCATGTTACGCCAGCAATAACTGTGGCGTCAACACGCAACGGAACGCTGAAGGGCATTAATTGACCTTCAACGTATAAGGCTAGCAGATTATTACAAAATAGTGATATTTTTCTGAAAGTTACACACTTTCCAGCTTGGCATAGGCTGCCACCAGCCATTTGATCCCCTGCCCCTGGAACGCTACCTGCAAACGGCTGTGCTCGCCGCTGCCTTCCAGGTTGACGATGGTGCCTTCGCCAAACTTCGAGTGGCGCACGCGCTGGCCCAGCTTGTAACCGGTGTCGGTTTCAGAGATCGGCGAGCCCATACGCTGATGGCTGACCGGACGGCTGATGCTGGCGCGCAGGCGCACCTCTTCCACACACTCTTCCGGCAGTTCGCCGATAAAGCGCGACGGACGGTGATACACCTCTTTCCCGTACAGGCGGCGGGTTTCCGCGTAGGTCAGGGTCAGTTTCTGCATCGCACGGGTCACGCCCACGTAGGCCAGACGACGCTCCTCTTCCAGACGCCCGCCTTCATCCAGCGACATCTGGCTCGGGAACATCCCCTCTTCCATCCCGACGATGAACACCTGCGGGAACTCCAGACCTTTCGCGGAGTGCAGGGTCATCAGCTGAACCGCATCCTGCCAGGTATCGGCCTGCCCTTCACCCGCCTCCAGCGCGGCGTGAGAGAGGAATGCCTGCAACGGCATCAGGTCTTCGTCTTCTTCGTTGTAGCTGAACTGGCGCGTTGCCGTCACCAGTTCCTCTAAGTTCTCAATACGGGTCTGGCCCTTCTCGCCTTTTTCCTGCTCGTACATGGTGCGCAGGCCGGAATCTTTGATCACCCGGTCGGTCTGGACGTGCAGCGGCATGTCGGCCGTTTCCTGCGCCAGCGCGTCGATTAACTCCAGGAAGCGCTGCAATGCGCTGGCGGCGCGCCCGGCAAGGGCTTTTTCCTGTAACAGCTCGCGGCACGCCTGCCACAACGTGAGCTGACGATCGCGCGAGGCCTGACGCACCACGTCCAGCGTACGATCGCCGATGCCGCGCGTCGGCGTGTTCACCACGCGCTCAAACGCCGCATCGTCGTTACGGTTGGCAATCAGACGCAAATACGAGAGCGCATCTTTGATCTCCTGACGTTCGAAGAAGCGCATACCGCCATAAATGCGGTACGGCATGCTCACCTGCAACAGCGCCTCTTCCAGCACGCGCGACTGGGCGTTGCTGCGATAGAGAATGGCACACTGCTCCAGCGCGCCGCCGTTCTCCTGCCAGGTTTTAATGCGGTTCACCACGAAGCGGGCTTCGTCGAGCTCGTTGAAGGCGCAGTAAATCGAAATCGGTTCGCCGTCGACGCCATCGGTCCACAGCTTTTTACCCAGGCGCCCGTTGTTGTTCTCAATCAGGGCGTTGGCCGCGCTCAGAATGTTGCTGGTAGAACGGTAGTTCTGCTCCAGACGGATGGTTTGCGCGCCGGGGAAATCGTTGAGGAAGCGCTGGATGTTCTCCACCTGCGCGCCGCGCCAGCCGTAGATAGACTGGTCGTCATCGCCTACGATCATCACCTTGCCGGTATCCCCGGCCAGCAGGCGGATCCAGGCGTACTGGATGTTGTTGGTATCCTGGAATTCGTCCACCAGGATGTTGGTAAAGCGTTCACGGTAGTGTTGCAGAATATGCGGTTTGTTCAGCCACAGCTCGTGGGCGCGCAGCAGCAGCTCGGCGAAATCCACCAGACCGGCGCGATCGCACGCTTCCTGATAGGCCTTGTAGACGTTCTGCCAGGTCTGCTCGACCGGGTTACCGAAGCTCTGAATATGATGCGGACGCAGCCCTTCGTCTTTCTGACCGTTGATGTACCACATCGCCTGACGCGGCGGCCACTGCTTCTCATCGAGGTTCATCGCCTTGATCAGGCGTTTCAGCAAGCGCAGCTGATCTTCGCTGTCGAGGATCTGGAAATCCTGCGGCAGGTTAGCGTCCATATGGTGCGCGCGCAGCAGACGGTGCGCCAGGCCGTGGAAGGTGCCAACCCACATGCCGCCCTGGCTGGTGCCCATCAGCTGCGCGATACGGTGGCGCATCTCCGCCGCCGCCTTGTTGGTGAACGTCACGGCCATAATCGAGTACGGCGAGCAGTTCTCCACGCTCTGTAGCCAGGCGATACGGTGAACCAGCACGCGCGTCTTACCACTGCCCGCTCCAGCCAGTACCAGCAGGTTCGTACGCGAGGCGGCAACCGCGTCACGCTGTTTATCATTAAGGCTGTCGAGCAGGTAAGAAACGTCCATTGGCACCGTCACGTCATGTCGGGCAGGCAAATGTTTCCATTCGCCAAAACCCTGTTAATTTATACAGAACAATTGATGATTATATCAGCGTCGTGAGGGATGCCAACCGTGAAATTTCCACGTGCGGCAGAAGACGGCTATCCGGGGTAGTCATCAGATCGGCATTTTCCGGCTTGATCCAGCAGGCCTGCATGCCGCAGCGGATCGCCCCGGCGACGTCCGTGGTCAGGTCGTCGCCCACGTGCAGGATCTCACCGAGCGGCAAATCCAGTTTTTCCGCTGCCAGATGATACATATCGTTGAACGGCTTCGAGCGTCCGTGCGGGCCCGCGCGCAGCACGAACTGAAAATAGTTCCCCAGACCAAACAGTTCAGGCTGAGCGTTGCCGTTGGTGATGGCCACCAGCGGCCACTTTTCGGCGAGCTTCGCCAGCGTGTCGTGGGTCTCCTGCGGCACGTCGATCCGACTGCGCCATTTGGCGAAGTTTTCCATGGCCGCTTCGGCCCCCGTGGCCGCATCCTGCGCGCTCAGGCCGGCGTTGAGCATCGCCTGCTCAACCGCACGGCGGCGCCATTCGGTCACGTCGTGGTAAATCTCCGGTTCGGTTTCCCGCAGGGACTGACGCAGCTGCTGGAAGTCTTTGTTCTGCATCGCTTTCAGCGCAGGATGGTAGTTCTGCACAAACGCCAGCGACTCCTGCTCGGTACGCAGGATCACCGGGCGGTTATCGTAAAGAGTGTCATCAAGGTCAAACGTCAGGGCTGATATCTGACCGAGTGGGCGGTAAAAACGCATTATTTCCCCCGTTTGGCGCGTGGATGCGCCGCGTCATACACCGAGGCAAGGTGTTGGAAGTCTAAGTGGGTATAGATTTGGGTGGTCGACAGATTCGCGTGACCAAGCAGCTCCTGTACGCCGCGCAGGTCGCCGCTTGATTCCAGCATGTGCGTCGCAAAGGAGTGGCGCAGCTTGTGGGGGTGAACGTGGCTGTTCAGCCCCTGCTTAATGCCCCACTCCGCAAAGCGCTTCTGCACGTTACGCGCCGAGATCCGCTTGCCGAGTTTCGACAGGAACAGCGCATCTTCGTCGGCGCCAAACAGCCCGCGAAGGTCCAGCCAGTGCTCAATCCAGGAGACCGCATTGCGGCCGATCGGCAGGCGGCGCTCTTTGCTGCCCTTGCCCATTACCCACACCTCGCCGGACTCCAGATCGAGGTGCTTTAAGTCGAGGTTCACCAGCTCAGAGAGACGCAGGCCCGCACCGTACATCACCTCCAGCATCGCGCGGTCGCGCACGGCCAGCGGATCGTTAAGATCGATATCCAGCAGGCGGTTTACGTCGTCGACGTCGATATTTTTCGGCAGATGACGCGGGGCTTTCGGCGTGGCGATCCCTTTTGCCGGGTTGGCTTTCAGACCGCCCTGACTGACCAGCCAGTCGAAGAAACTGCGCAGGGCAGAGAGCCGGAGCGCCAGGCTCGCCGGGCTGAGATTTTTTTTACGGCTACGCACGACGAACCCGCGTACCGTGGCGGCGTCACATTGTTGCCAGCTTTTCAGGCCGATTTCATCGGCAAGCTGCATGATGGCATCAAGCTGACGCTGATAGTTGAGCAGCGTAATAGGGCTGAGCTGGCGTTCTACGCCCAGATAGCGCAGAAAGCGGTTGACGTCAGTGGCGAGCAATCCGTCCGTCATACGCGCTCAATCCAGCGCTCCAGCAGCTCAGGCAGCATCAGGGCGATCTCCTGCAACAGTTGCGTGCCCTGCCCCTGTTCATAATGATGCGCGTCGCGGCTGGTAAATAACATCACGCCCAGGTCACCATCGCGCCCCATCAGCGACATCGCCACCGAGCCGATAGCTTTGGCTTCCGGCAGCACCACCAGCAGTTCTGGCCCGTTAAGCGGCCCCAGATAGTGGTGCTCATGGCCCAGACGCTGAATGCGCAGCGGCTCAAACGCCTGACGGCTCAGCGCCAGATGGGTAAACCCGGACGGCGCGCCAATGCGCCAGCGGTCAGGGAAGAGACGGATCGTCGCGCCTGCCAGCCCCAGCTCGCGCGCCCAGCGGTGGAAGCGGTTGAGGAACTCTTCGAGACTGTGCGCGGAAGCCAGACGCGCCTGAAGGTGCAGTAGACGGTAGAACAGGCTTTCGTTATTGCTGGCCTGCTCCATCAGCAGCGTCATGTTCTCTTCGAGCTGATTGATGTGGTTGCGCGAGCGCGCCATGTGCCATTCAACCAGCGACACGGTCTCGCGAACCGGATGCGGCACGCGCATCTGTTCGACGACGCGTGCATTGCGGATAAAAAACTCAGGATTGTGCAGCAGGTAATCCACAACAGCGCTGTCGTCCAGCTCCGTTACAGGTTCCCGCAGTTCTTCCCCTGGTTGCTTCATAGATGGATAAACCCGTCATAAACATGTGTCGCCGGGCCAGTCATGTACAGTGGATGACCCGCACCTTTCCAGGCGATATCAAGACGTCCGCCCGGTAATTCCACGCGAACCTCTTCTGCCAGTAACCCCTGTGAGATACCGACGGCCACCGCCGCACAGGCACCGCTTCCGCAGGCCTGGGTTTCGCCCGCGCCGCGCTCGTAAACCCGCAGGCGAATGTGTTCACGCTTCACCACCTGCATGAAACCGATGTTCGCCCGCTCCGGGAAGCGCTCGTGGCTTTCCAGCACCGGGCCGAGCGTTTCAACCGCCGCGGTTTGCACATCATCCACCTGAATCACGCAGTGCGGGTTACCCATTGAGACGACGCCGCACAATACTGTCTGCTCGGCGGCACGCATAATATAGGTCTTTTCCGCTTTGTTGGCGCGAAACGGCACGGCAGAGGGGTCGAAGTTCGGCTCGCCCATGTTCACGCGCACCAGTTCGTCGTCGGTGACGCTGAGCACCATCCGGCCGTTGGCGGTGCTGACGCGGATATCGCGCTTGTTGGTCAGCCCTTTCAGCCGAACAAAGCGGGCAAAACAGCGCGCGCCGTTGCCGCACTGGGAAACTTCGCTGCCGTCGGCGTTAAAAATGCGGTAGTGAAAATCCAGGTCAGGATCGTAAGGCGGCTCCACCACCAGCAGCTGGTCAAACCCCACGCCCATGTGTCGATCCGCCAGGCGACGGATCAATTCCGGGGAGAAAAAGACATTCTGCGTTACCGCGTCGACGACCATAAAGTCGTTGCCAAGGCCATGCATTTTAGAGAACTGCATCATTTGCTCCATTGCGCGGGTACAGAACGTAATTGTCAGAGATTGACCTGAGTCGGGCCGCCGTTATTGCCGCGATCGTTGGTATCCGGCGTAGATGACTCGATACCACTTTGCACCGGTTTTGTCGGCGGTGGTGCGTTTTTATCCTCTGGCGGGAAGTACAGTGGTCCCTTCAGTCCACAGCCGGTCAGGCTAAACAGAGTGACAAGAACGACAAGCGTTCGGAAGACGTTTTTCATGTAGAGGTTGCCCGTAAGTTCAAATCTGTTTCTATCATCGCAGGAGAAGACACAAAAGCAAGAGTTTGCCGCTTTCCTGCAACGGGAATTATTTAGCGTTATACTGCCGCCATCACGAAAAACAGGAATAAAACCATGAACGACAGTGAATTTCATCGCCTTGCCGATACCCTGTGGATGACCATCGAAGAGCGTATCGACGACTGGGACGGCGACAGCGATATCGATTGTGAAATCAACGGCGGGATCCTGACCTTAAGCTTCGAAAACGGCAGCAAGATTATTATTAACCGTCAGGAGCCGCTTCACCAGGTGTGGCTGGCGGCGAAACAGGGCGGTTATCACTTTGATCTGAAAGGTGACGAGTGGGTCTGCGATCGCAGCGGCGAAACGTTCTGGGATCTACTGGAGCAGGCGGCGACGGCGCAGGCGGGCGAGGACGTGAGTTTCAGGTAGTTGCGTTGCCCGGTGGCGGCTACGCCTTACCGGGCCTACAACGGCTCGAACCGTAGGCCGGGTAAGCGTTAGCGCCACCCGGCGAAAAGCCTCAGGAAAAATACTGCTGCAACAGCGGCGCAGTTTCCTGGTTAGCGGGCGCCGCAGGGGTAATCGCCTGCGTACGGAACGGGATCACCTGCGCTCGCCCATCCACATTCACAATCTGGTAGAACTGCGGCAGGTTGAAGTTGATAAAGCTTGAGCCGTAGGTAAAGCGATCGTGCGAGGACGAATAGAAGCGGCTGACGTCGCGCACCAGCTCCTCTTTGCTGCCTTCACAGTGGTGATACACCTCGGCACGGTTGGTTTCATCCAGAATGTAGATGTTAAACCCGGCGTTATCGCCCGACTCTTCGAAGAAGAACTGAATAATCCCTTCACTCGCAAAGCCATCCACCACCTGCGGCAGCTTAACGTGGTTGGTTTCCACCTGAACCGACAGGCCATGCAGTTTGTTGTGTGAAATCGCGCCGTAGAATTCAATGGCGTTCTCCAGCTTCTGCACCGACACGTTCAGGCGCTCAAAGAACAGCCCCCAGGTCTGGCCGGAGACGCGCAACGCTTTAAAGCGCCCGGTTTCCTGTCGGGTGCTGGAGAGACGCAGTTCGATGCACTCAGACACCAGTTGCTGAACGCGGGTACGAATCAGGCCTCGCAGGTGCTGACTGTAGCAGAACACCTCCACGCTGTCCGGCGGCGCGGCGTCCTGGTGCATCTTGCCGAGGATCGTTTTCAGCGCCTCGATCATCGCCTGCTCGCCGTTAAAGTGCAGGGTACGCACTTCGTTCCACGAGTTGCGGTACAGCAGATCCACGCTGCCCACCAGGCAGTTTTGCTGCTCGCCAAAGCTAAAGACGTCCAGCTTGCGGAAGTCAAAGTGAACCACCTGATTGCGGAAGGCCGCCGTCGGGTCGTATTCCAGGTTGACGATGATCGCCAGATGGCGAATCTCACACGGGCTGTAGAGCGCTTTTGGCGTCGGCGCAGGCAGACGCAGCGGGAAGTGGTGCGAGACATCCGCCACCATCTCCTGCAACTTGGCTAAATCGACCACCTCGTTGCCTTTGATAAACAACCTGGTACGTGAGGTGAGAAGGCCGTTAAACCAGGCCCAGGCCACCAGCTTGTTCAGGTAGCGGTTATATTCCAGCGGCTGATGGCTGATGATCGAATCCATGCTTGGCGCACGGTTGTACAGATACCACCCGGTGCGGTTCGCGCGGCCCGGCGGCACGTAGATAAAGGTCAGATTCGGTTCAGACAGGTCAGGCGAAATCTGTGGGTTAACCAGCGTTACCTTGCCCGGCAACGCTTCAAACGCGGCGTACAGTTTGCGGGTCAGCACCCCGATATCCTGTGGGCTGGCAGAAACGCTAAGGTTGTTACGGCGGGCAAAGCGGATCAGGTTGCGGTAGCTCTGCATCATCGCATCAAGCAGTTCGTTGTGCGCCTCACGCACCTGATCGATCTTCCAGTTGGCGCGGTTGTCGAGCATGGCGAGACGCTCTTCGTCCCATCCCCACTCTTTGACTAACTGGCTGACGACTTCACGACGCCAGCCCACGCAGGCGCGTTCGCGGCTCAGTTTTTCACAGACTTTGAGATAGAAACATCGACGCACCAGGTCAAGACGCGTGGCGTCCTCAATGGCTGTCAGGTATTCGGTGACGCGTTCCAGCATCATGCAGTAGGCATCAAGACCGTAGGAGACGATCTCCCCGTCGTGCAGACGCTGTTTAATATCTTTCGCCAGCAGGCGCGGCGTGGGGTATTCCCAGGAGTAGGCTTCCAGCAGCAGGGTTTTCAGCACCGCTTTGTACGGTGAATCAATGCTCTTATAAAGCTGCCAGAGGCTTGCGCCAAAGTACTCTTCGGCGGACAGGGAGCTCAGGCCGCCCAGATCCAGCCACTCGTTTGGCGTCAGAACGCCCTGCGAGTAAAGCGACATGACGTAGTCGTCATAATTCTCTTCTTCATCGCACGGCACCATATTCCACAGAATACGTTTCCCGGCCAGGCGAACGGCAGTACGGTAAAACTCATCCAGCAACAGGATGTGCTGAGTCGAGCCGCAGTCTTCACCACCCAGACTGCCGCTTTCGTTATGGCGGAAACGGTTTTCATCAATCAGGAAGAAGCTCACTTCCACGCCGAGCGACGCCGCCCAGCTCTCCAGCAGGCTGCATTTACGCTGCAACAGCTGGCGCTCTTCATTGTCGAGCCAGGACTGATGGCAGACCCAGATATCCAGGTCAGAAGAGCAACTTTGCCCAACCGATGACGTGCTGCCCATGGAGTAAACCCCGGTAATCGGCAGCTCGCCTTTCGGCGAATCCTGCGGCGGCATACCACGGTAGAGTTCAAGTTCAGTCAGGTAATGCTGTTGGGTTTCATCAGGCGTGAAGAGGCAAATGCCCTGGGGAACGTTACCATCAAGGTAACCTGGCATCAGCGGATGGTGATAGTGCAACAATGTTGGCAGTAGACTGTATACCTGCTGGAAAGCAGGGCCCATGGCAGCAAGCGCGCGATCCACACGCAATTGATTGATGGCATCCAGTCTCTGTTTCAGAGTCTCAATATAGAGGTACAAGACGTATCGCCTGATGTTTCCGGGTGTCGCACGCCAGTCAGAACACAAAAAGCAGCGGACCCGCAGTATTTCAAAAAATAACCGTTACCCTTTTTTCGCCTTTTGCTTTTCTGGTGGTACAGACGAAAAAATGGTCTAAAACGTGATCAATTTAACACCTTGCCGGTTGACCGTAAAGAAAGATGCGCTACATACAAGTGTAGCACCGTTCTTGACGTGTAAATTCCTGAATACGGCGATGGCTGACGAGTACGCCGCCCTGTCCCTCTCACTCTTCATCAACCGTAAAACTGCCATCCGAGTGTCAACAATGTTAGGATGGTTAGCGATTGATAATGACGGTAACAAGCATGTTAGACAATGTTTTGAGAATTGCCACACGCCAAAGTCCTCTTGCACTCTGGCAGGCACATTATGTTAAGCAGCGCCTGGAAGCCTGCCACACCGGATTACGCGTTGAACTGGTGCCAATGGTCACGCGTGGCGATGTCATTCTGGATACGCCGCTGGCCAAAGTGGGTGGAAAGGGTCTGTTTGTCAAAGAGCTGGAGCTGGCATTGCTTGAGAACCGCGCCGATATCGCCGTGCATTCGATGAAGGATGTGCCCGTTGAGTTCCCGGAAGGGCTGGGGCTGGTGACCATCTGCGAGCGCGAGGATCCGCGCGATGCGTTTGTCTCTAATCGCTATGACTCGCTCGATGCGTTGCCAGCAGGCAGCGTGGTCGGCACGTCAAGTTTACGCCGCCAGTGTCAGCTGGCTGAACGTCGCCCGGATCTGGTGATCCGTTCGCTGCGCGGGAACGTCGGCACACGCCTTGGCAAGCTGGATAACGGCGACTACGATGCCATTATTCTTGCGGTTGCGGGCCTGAAACGCCTGGGGCTGGAAGAACGCATTCGCGTCGCGTTGCCGCCGGAGCTGTCGCTGCCCGCCGTCGGCCAGGGTGCCGTCGGCATTGAGTGTCGTCTGGTTGATGCGCGCACTCAGGCACTGCTCGCGCCGCTGAATCATGACGATACCGCCGTTCGCGTAAAAGCCGAGCGCGCGATGAATACTCGCCTCGAAGGAGGCTGTCAGGTGCCAATTGGCAGCTATGCTGAATTAACTGACGGTGAGCTGTGGTTGCGTGCGCTGGTTGGCGCGCCGGACGGCTCACAGATGGTTCGCGGTGAACGTCGCGGCAAGCCGCAAGATGCCGAGGCGCTTGGCGTATCGCTGGCGGAAGAGCTGCTGAATAACGGCGCGCGTGAAATTCTGGCTGAGGTCTATAACGGAGAGCCCCCTGCATGAGCATACTTGTCACCCGCCCTTCTCCCGCAGGAGAGCAGTTAGTGAGCCGTCTGCGCGCACTGGGGCAGGTGGCCTGGAGTTTTCCGCTGATTGAATTCTCCCCCGGTCGCGAGCTGCCTGAACTCGCTGACCAGATGCGTCTCTTGCAGGAAGGCGATCTGCTCTTTGCGCTGTCGCAGCATGCCGTGGAGTTTGCCCATGCGCAGCTGCAACAGCATGCCGTTAGCTGGCCTCACGCTCCCCGCTATTTCGCCATCGGGCGCACCACTGCGCTGGCCTTACATACCGCGAGCGGAATCGATGTTCGTTACCCGTTAGATCGG
This sequence comes from Enterobacter sp. BIDMC 27, assembly GCF_000534415.1. Classification (NCBI taxonomy): domain Bacteria; kingdom Pseudomonadati; phylum Pseudomonadota; class Gammaproteobacteria; order Enterobacterales; family Enterobacteriaceae; genus Enterobacter; species Enterobacter sp. BIDMC 27. Next base: position 1,030,945 of record NZ_KI973178.1, on the reverse strand, counting down.
GAAATCAGCGAAGTCTTGCTACAATTACCTGAATTACAAACCATTGCCGGAAAGCGCGCGCTCATTTTGCGCGGCAACGGTGGCCGCGAACTGCTGGGCGAAACGCTGCGCGAACGCGGCGCAGACGTGACGTTTGTGGAGTGCTATCAGCGCTGTGCGAAACACTATGATGGCGCGGAAGAAGCAATGCGCTGGCACGCCCGCGGTATTAATACGCTGGTGGTCACCAGCGGTGAAATGTTACAACAGCTTTGGTCGCTGATTCCGCTTTGGTATCGCGAAAACTGGTTACTCCGCTGTCGGCTTCTGGTCGTCAGTGAGCGTCTGGCGAACCACGCCCGGGAACTGGGCTGGCAGGATATTCGGATCGCTGAAAACGCCGACAACGATGCGCTGCTGCGCGCATTACAATAACTCTCAAATGGGAAGCCATAATGACGGAACACGAAAAATCCTCCGCCGTGGTTGAAGAGACCAGGGAGACTGTGGACACCACGTCACAGCCAGAGACGACAGACACAACCGTTGAGAAGAAAAACGGCAGCAACAAAACCAGCCTCACGCTGAGCGTGATTGCCATCGCGATTGCGCTGGCCGCAGGCGTGGGACTCTACGGACTGGTGAAGAAACAAGGCACCAACCAGACGGCCACCAGCGACGCGCTGGTTAACCAAATCACTGCCCTACAGAAAGCGCAGGAGACGCAAAAAGCTGAGCTGGAAGGCGTGATCAAACAGCAGGCTGCCGCCCTCGCCGACGCGAACAGCAAACGTGAAGAGTTGACCAAACAGCTGAGCGAAGTGCAGGAAAAAGTCGCCACAATTTCGGGAACCGATGCCAAAACCTGGCTACTTTCACAGGCCGATTTTCTGGTGAAACTGGCCGGGCGCAAGCTCTGGAGCGATCAGGATGTCACCACCGCCGCCGCGCTGCTGAAAAGCGCCGACGCAAGCCTGGCGGACATGAACGATCCGAGCCTCATCAACGCTCGCCGCGCTATTACGGAAGATATCGCCAGCCTGTCCGCGGTTTCTCAGGTCGATTACGATGGTATCATCCTTAAGGTAAATCAGCTCTCCAACCAGATTGATAACCTTCAGCTGGCCGATAACAACGACGATGACTCCCCGATGGATTCTGACGGCACCGAGCTGTCCAGCTCCCTGAGCGAATGGCGTATCAACCTGCAAAAGAGCTGGCAGAACTTTATGGACAGCTTTATTACCATTCGCCGCCGTGATGAAACTGCCGTGCCGCTGCTGGCGCCGAACCAGGACGTCTATCTGCGTGAAAACATTCGTTCCCGCCTGCTGGTGGCTGCCCAGGCCGTACCGCGTCACCAGGAAGAGACCTACAAACAGGCGCTGGATAACGTTTCAACCTGGGTACGTGCTTACTACGATACCAATGACGCAACCACGACCGCGTTCCTTGAGGATATCGACAAGCTGAGCCAGCAAAACATCACCATGAACGTGCCGGACAAGCTGGAAAGCCAGCCGATTCTGGAGAAGCTCATGCAGACGCGCGTGCGTAACCTGCTGGCCCAGCCGGGCGTTCCGGCAGAGCGTCCGGCTGAAGCACCTGCCGCCGCGCCAGCGCCTGAAAGCGCGCCGCAAGGAGAGTAATGATGCTAAAAGTCTTCTTACTCTTCATCCTGCTGATCGCCGGGATTGTACTGGGGCCGATGCTCGCGGGTCACCAGGGTTATGTATTGATCCAGACCGATAACTACAATATCGAAACCAGCGTAACGGGGCTGGTGATTATCCTGATCCTGGGTGTGGTCGTTCTGCTGGCAGTGGAGTGGCTCCTGCGTCGTATTTTCCGTACCGGCGTACATACGCGCGGCTGGTTCGTTGGCCGTAAGCGCCGTCGCGCCCGCAAGCAGACCGAGCAAGCGTTGCTGAAGCTGGCCGAAGGCGACTATCAGCAGGTTGAAAAGCTGATGTCGAAAAATGCCGACCATGCAGAACAGCCGGTTGTTAACTATCTGCTGGCCGCTGAGGCGGCGCAACAGCGAGGCGATGAGGCCCGCGCCAATCAGCATCTTGAACGCGCGTCTGAGCTCTCTACTAAAGATCCGATTCCGGTTGAGATCACCCGCGTTCGTCTGCAACTGGCGCGCAATGAAAACCATGCCGCCCGTCACGGCGTTGACCGTCTGCTGGAAATTACCCCTCGTCACCCGGAAGTGCTGCGTCTGGCTGAGCAGGCATATATTCGGACCGGTGCCTGGGGCTCGCTGCTGGACATTATCCCTTCCATGGCGAAAGCCGACGTGGGCGATGATGAACATCGTGATGAACTTCAGCGTCTGGCCTGGATTGGCCTGATGGATCAGGCGCGCGCCGATCTCGGCAGCGACGGCCTGAAAACCTGGTGGAAAAACCAGAGCCGCAAAACGCGCCAGCAGGTTCCTCTTCAGGTGGCGATGGCAGAACATCTGATTGAGTGTGACGACCATGACACCGCGCAGGAGATCCTCCTCGACGGTCTCAAGCGACAGTATGATGACCGCCTGGTGATGGTCATCCCGCGTCTGAAAACCAACAATCCGGAACAAATTGAAAAAGCACTGCGCCAGCAGATCAAAACCGTGGGCGATCGTCCGCTGCTGTGGAGTACGCTGGGCCAGTCTCTGATGAAACACGGCGAGTGGCAGGAGGCGAGTCTCGCCTTCCGCGCCGCGCTGAAGCAACGTCCGGACGCATTTGATTACGCCTGGCTTGCTGATTCGCTGGACAAGCAGCATAAGCCGGAAGAGGCCGCAGCTATGCGCCGTGATGGGCTGTTATTGACGTTGCAAAATAACGGAACGCAGCAGTAATTAACAGGAGGCCAGATGGCCTCCTTTTTTACGCCCATAAAAAAACGCCTGCTATAAAAGCAGGCGTTAAAACAGGTCTGTAAGACAACATATTTGGTGCTTCACTCAACGTTGTGTCCATGGTGTCTGATGAGGCCGAAGCGACATCTGTCAGTGGACGATAAGCACCGTAAACGGCTCTGCGTCATTCCTGAGTTTATGAGGCCTTAAGGCGAACATAAGAGATGGAATGAGCATCTACACGCATATTATTGCATGTAATGTGCCAGGTTTACACGCAGAACTTTTACATCGCGCAACATTTTAAGATAAAAGGAAATTATGCTGTTAAGAACCGCCTGAAGCCATACAACATCGCGCTGAAGGCGGCGATATGTCGTCACCAGGAGACAGGTTAAGAGGTAAAATAATAAATTCTTTAATATTAACGGGTTATATGTCGCTGAATCGCGACAAGGATATAGAGTGTTGTCGGGGAAAGGCTACAGGATAAAAAACGCAGAAAACAAAAAACCCCGCCGAAGCGGGGTTCAAAATTGGTCGGCGAGAGAGGATTCGAACCTCCGACCCACTGGTCCCAAACCAGTTGCGCTACCAAGCTGCGCTACTCGCCGATGTACTGCTTTTTTGAATTTTTAGTTCAACTCATTAAAAGTCGTGGTGCGAGGGGGGGGACTTGAACCCCCACGTCCGTAAGAACACTAACACCTGAAGCTAGCGCGTCTACCAATTCCGCCACCTTCGCAATTCACAACTCTTTCAATAATGGGGTGGCTAATGGGATTCGAACCCACGACAACTGGAATCACAATCCAGGGCTCTACCAACTGAGCTATAGCCACCACTGTATTCTTTCACGCGGTTCTGACTACTTCTCAGACCACCGCAGCTCTAGCGCCGGGACTAAAATGGCGCGCCCGACAGGATTCGAACCTGAGACCTCTGCCTCCGGAGGGCAGCGCTCTATCCAGCTGAGCTACGGGCGCTTAGCGCCGTTGCGGGGCTGGATATTACGTACCTCCGTCCCCGCTGTCTAGTGCTTTTTTGAAAAAAATGCGCGTTTGGTTATGGTTTGCACATTTTGCCGCTTATTCCTCCACTTTATGGGCGGAGCCACGGCGGCCCAGGCCAAAAAGTTTATATGCAGCTGTGACGGCAGCCAGGAAGATCATCCCGACAAACAGCGACATGCGGGTATCTTCATTAAAGTACATTCCAATTAATACGCAAATCAGGAACGCCATCGTCAAATAGTTCGCATACGGGAACAGAATGGAGCGGAACGGATGGCTGGCGATCGCTTTTTTGTGCGCCTGTCGGAAACGCAGCTGGCTAATCAAAATGACAAACCACGGTACCATTCCCGGCAGCACGCTGGCGCTATAGACGTAAACAAACACGCGCTGCGGATTCGGGATGATGTAGTTCAGGCAAGAGCCAATCAGCAGAATCACAATCGACACCGCTACGCCCGCCACCGGTACACCCACGCGGGAGACTTTACCCATCACCGCCGGCAGCTGTTTGTTTTGCGAGAGCGCGTAAAGCATACGCCCGCAGCTGTACATCCCGCTGTTACAGCCGGAGAGCGCCGCCGTCAGCACCACAAAGTTGATAATGGCGGCCGCCGCCGTGATGCCAATCTTAGCGAAGGTTAAGACAAACGGGCTGCCGGTGGTGCCGATCTCGTTCCATGGGAAAATGGTCACGATAACGAAGATCGCGCCCACATAGAAAATCAGGATACGCCACAGCACCTTGCCTACCGCGCTACGCAGCGTGACCTGCGGGTTTTTCGCCTCACCTGCGGTAATGCCGATCAGCTCAACGCCCTGATAAGAGGCGACAACGATACAGAGCGCGGTCAGGAAGCCTTTCCAGCCGCCAGCAAAGAAGCCGCCGTGTCCGGTCAGGTTACCGAAACCAATCGCGTGCCCGCCGTTACCGAAACCAAAGAAGATGACACCCAGACCCACAACAATCATCACGATAATGGTGGTGACTTTGATCATCGCAAACCAGAACTCGATTTCACCGTAAAGGCGAACGGCGGCAAGGTTCGCCAGCGCCACCAGCCCTACGGCGATGAGCGCGGGTATCCACTGGGCCATCTCCGGGAACCAGAACTGCACGTAGACCCCGATGGCGGTGATCTCCGAAATCCCGACGGCCATCCACATAAACCAGTACGACCAGGCCGTGAGATAGCCAAAGAACGGGCTCATATAACGGTGGGCGTAAACGGCGAAAGAGCCCGTTACCGGCTCCAGAAACAACATTTCGCCCATTGAGCGCATGATGAAGAAGACGAACAGCCCGGCAATAATATACGCCAGCAGGACGGAAGGCCCCGCCCATTTCAGCGTGCTTGCCGAGCCCATAAACAGGCCAACGCCGATAGTGCCGCCCAGCGCGATCAATTCAATATGTCGAGCTTCCAGCCCACGCTGAAGCTCCGGTTTTTTCTCTGCCATAAATCCTCGGTTGTGTTTGCTGTTTCCCGACTTATTGCCGGGTATTGTTTTGAGGGGTACTGAAATACGGAGCGAATGGTTTCTTAAATTCTGGCAAATGGCAAACAATGCATTAAAAAAATGAATGCATTGTACAGAAATTCAGCAGCTTTGCAGGGGGCGTTGCAGCGCGAACAGCAGAACGCGCTGCATATTGATTACATTTTCCCGGTGTAGTGCCAGGCGAGGTAGCGCAGCAGACGAATCTGTCGTTTGATACGCGTCGGTTGAGAAAGCAGGCGGTAGAGCCACTCCAGCCCCAGGTTTTGCCAGACTTTGGGCGCACGCTTAACGTGGCCGGTAAAGACGTCGTAGGTGCCGCCGACACCTATATAGAGCGCATCCGGGCTGACCAGACGGCAATCGCGCATCAGAATTTCCTGGCGCGGCGACCCCATGGCGACAGTGACAATTTTCGCCCCGCTGTCGCGCACGCGCTCATATAACGCCTGGCGATCTTCCGGCCTGAAATAGCCATCCTGACTGCCCACGATGTTAACATTCCACTGGCTACGCAGCTTTTGTTCGGTCTGCGCCAACACCTCTGGCTTGCCGCCGATCAAAAATACCGGCGTGCCTTCAGCGCCTGCGCGTTCCATAAGCCGTTCCCAGAGGTCAGCTCCCGCCACGCGAGACACATTAGCGCCTGGAAACTTTTTACGAATTGAACGCACCACGCTAATACCGTCGGCGTATTTAAACTCCGCGGCTTCAATCAGGCTTTTCACTTCCGCATTATCTTCAACCGCCAGCATTTTTTCTGCGTTGATGGCCACCAGCGTACCCGATTTCATCTGCCCGTCCGCGAACAGGAAATCCAGCGCGTGTTGCATGTCACGCCAGCCAATAAGCTGTAGCCCACGCAGCGCGTAACGCGGGGCTGAAGTTGTATCCGTCATCATAATCCCTACTCAGACTTGCGACAGCGTTGTGCTGCCCTGTGGCTCACGTCTGTGCACAAGCCCTGCACTGTCAAACAACCAGTACAACAGTTTTGCCAGCAGCAGACAGAGACCGAAAACGACCATAAAGAACACCACGCGTGAGACGAATGAATCCAGCCCCTCGCGCGCCAGAACGATCATATTGAAAATGGCACCGAAACAGAAACTGTGCAAAACAGCGGCTTTGTAGCGGTTGGTCTCTTCGTTACCCAGCGTATATAGCCAGTCGAACCATTTTATGATCAGCCCGACCGCGATCGCGCCCGGCAGGATAAACCACGTTCCGCCCATCACTACCAGCGAGCCAATCAGGGTTGGGGAAATCGCCAGGCCCGAATGGTTGTTCAGCACTTCCCAGGTAAAGTAGTTCGCCGTATTCAGGACAATACCGGGACGGTCGGGCCACAGCCACGTCGGTATAAAGACATAGAAATCGCGAACAATCGGCGCCAGCCCCTGGAATTCGATTTTGTCGTAGTTTTGCAGCAGTAAAGCCAGGTTTTCCCACGGAGAGAAGGTATCGCGCGTCAGATACAGGAAGGTATAAAACGCTTCGTCGCCGGCCACGTTCAGTCCGTAGCGCTTCAGCGCCAGCCAGAACATCCCCACAATGCCAAAGACGCCTGCCGCCGCCAGCATCCACAGCGAGATCCAACCGCGAATAATGCCGATAAACAGGAAAATCGCGAAGGCGATAATGATGTTAGCGCGGGTGCCGCCGACGATCATGTAGGTCAGAATGCCAAATGCGACGGTGCTGACCAGGAAGAACAGCCAGGCTTTGCTGTCCTGACGCAGGAAAAAGACCACCAGCATCGCCGGAATGAAGAAATAAAAGAAACGTTTGAGCGCGACGCCGGAGACTTCGGCGGAGAAAATCTGGCTATAGGACTGCAACTTAAACAGTAAAAAGCCGTTATGCATGAAGAAAATCGCCACGCTGACGAGGGCGATAGTCATCAGCATAACCCACGTCAGATGGGTTTCTACCCGATTCATAGTAAACAGTGGACGACGGGGTGTGGTGTCTTTCGCCGCGCGCAGGCGCGTTTTATAGGTGACGTAATACACCGCGTAAAAGCAGGTCGCAGAGAGCAGCGCCTGCAACAAGATTTCCGGCGGAGCGACGCCCACATCAAAGCGGAACACGAGGATGCTGGTCAGCGGGAAGCCAAAGAAAAAGGTCAGCAAAAACAGCAGCGAGAAGAATACGTTGAAGTTAAAACGTACGCGCCGGAATTCAAACCAGGTGAGCGTGGCGATAAACAGCGTGCTCAGCAGCCAGACCACCAGCAAGCCGCTAAATTGCAACTGGCTCATGCGTTGTCTCCTGAAGCAATACGCAGCGCGCGGTGCCACGGCGTGAGATAGTTCGGGCTGAAAAAGTCGATGCTATTTTTATCCACCAGCGTGAGCTGACGCTGCGCTTCCCGTACCACCTCGACATTAAGCGTGTCAGAGGTAAACAGCACCGGAATATGCTGTTCGGCCATGTCCTGCCAGAACGGGTTTTCGCGGTTGAGCACGCACGGTACGCCCGCCTGAATCAGCAGACACAGCGTACCAATCCCCTGCTGACGGGCAAAGATGAAATAGCCCAGATCGCATTTTCGCAGCAGCGCGAGATAGTCATCAAATTCCAGCTTATCGCTGAGAATGTGCAGATTTTCCGCGCTAAACAGCGCAAGCCCCTGCTGGCGAACGTCATCGATGTAGGCGTCGTTATTGGCGGGATAGCCCATCGGCACCACCACGTTCACCGTATCGCCAAACTGCTGATGCACCGCCCGCAGCGCCGCGACATGCTCGTTACTGCGATCGCCGGAATTTCCCACCAGGATAGTCAGTTTGCCCTCACGAACCGCGTCATTCGCCATGGTATTCAGTGCCGGATCCATACGGGTCGGAAAATAGAGCAGTTCCCCGCGAACCTTCGGGTGCTGTTTAGCAAAATAGTTGAGGTCGCCACGGGTAGCAAAAACGCAGCCCACGCGCGCCTGCGCCAGACGACGCAGCGGATAGAAAAGACGGAACTTCCAGCCGTGGGAGACTTCGTAGAGATCTGCTCCCCAGATATGCCAGCTGAACTGGGAAGGTTTTATCCCGCCGCTTAACAGCGCCAGCCACAGCCCGGTATTGAATTGTCCGTGGAAGAAGAAACGGTGGCTTCGGTCCGCTTTGGCTTTCGCGACAACGGCTTTGGTCAGGGCCGCTTTGTCTGGCCAGAAGGTGATGTGCAATGCCGGACACGCCGCGCTCAGGCCGTTATCGCGTCCAACGACCATAAACTCGCGCGCATCGGGCGTGCCGGATGCCAGTTCATCGTTGAAGAACCGCAGAACGGTCTGGTTATGATGCGGGATATCCGATCCCAGTATGTGTATCAGTGCAGTCATGCGCGTTTACGCCAAAGTAAAAATACGCCGCAACAGGCAGCGAAATAAACGATATAAGTTGCCATATAGGCCTGAGCCGCCCCCAGCGCACCGTGGGTGGGGATCAGCCAGTGAGAAAATGCCGTCAGCAGCGCAAACTGGCCGATCTCTGCCAGGATATACAACCGCAGCGAAGCCTTCGCAATCACCAGATAGCCGAAAACGTATGCCCCCACTTTCAGCACATCGCCGACCAGTTGCCAGGCAAACAGATCGCGCATGGCGGTAAACTTCGCCGAAAACAGCAGCCAGATGGCGAAATCACGCAGTAACCAGACGGTAAAGCTGGCGATCGCAACCGCCGGCAATACAAAACGCAGGGAGCGAAAAATCTCGCGGGTAATATCCTGCCTGGAAGTCAGGCGCGATAAGGTTGGCAGTAAATAGACGCTAAAGGAAGCCGTAATAAATTGGAGGTAAGCATCTGAAATACTGCTCACGCCCTGCCAGATCCCCACTTCATCCCAGCTGTAATGCGCTGCCAGCAGGTTTCGCATCATCACGTAGGCAACGGGAAGCGTTACCGAAGTGATGAGCGCCATCAGGGTAAACTTTCCTAGCTGCCCCGCCAGCATCTTGTCCCACTGCGGTTTCAGGTAATTCAGCGGGACATTGCCTCTGCGCATCAGCATAAACGCTGCCGGAATGACAACGAGCGCAGACACCAGCGCCAGCCCCAGCAGCGCGCCTTCATAGCCGCCCAGCCGATAGCAAAAGTAGTAGGCGACAACGCCGATGATGCTGCCGAGGATCAGCGCCAGCGCATTCCCGGCGGCATCACGGAAGCCTTTCATCAGCGCCAGCAGCAGGTTTGCCCAGGCGATCCCCATCTGAACGAGCGCCACCAGGCGCACCAGCCCCTGATAATGCGTGTGTCCGAACAGTCCCTGGCTGATGGGTGCCGCCGCCAGCAAAAAGACGACGGCCAGCAACGTAGAAAAGCCCAGCACCATTGCAGAGGAGGTGCCCACCACCGTGCGGAGCTTTTCGGCATCGTCATGATACTGCGCGACGTATTTGGTGACGCCATTGAATATCCCGGCTCCCGCCAGCACGCCAAGCACCGTGACCAGCTGGCGGAAGTTCCCTGCCAGCCCAACGCCTGACGGACCAAATGAGACGGCCAGCAGCTTGACGACCAGTAACCCGGCGCCAATTTTTACAAGCGTGGACGCTGCCGTCCACACCGACGCTTTTGCCAGAGACATATCAGGCGAAATAACTCAGAAGCGAATTGATCACCGTACGCTGGTTCACCGGCGCGAGGTTGTAGAACAGGGGCAGGCGGAGCAGACGTTCGCTCTCTTTGGTGGTGTAGCGGTCTTCACCGGCAAACATCCCGAAGGCTTCGCCAGCCGGGCTGGAGTGCAGCGGAATATAGTGGAATACCGCCATAATTTCCGCCTCTTTCAGCCAGGCAATCAGCTTGCTGCGATCGTCGTTATCGCGCAGCTTGATGTAGAACATGTGAGCGTTGTGGATGCAGTCTGCCGGAATAGTCGGCAGTTCAATACGTCCGGCTTTTGCCAGCGGCTCCAGCGCGTCGTAGTAGGTTTGCCACAGGGAGAGGCGTTGCAGATTGATGCGCTCTGCCGCTTCCAGCTGCGCCCAGAGATACGCGGCCTGCAAATCCGCCATCAGGTAGCTTGAGCCGATATCGCGCCAGGTGTACTTATCCACCTGACCGCGGAAGAACTGGCTGCGGTTGGTCCCTTTTTCACGGATCACTTCCGCACGCTCCACCAGGGCACGATCGTTAATCAGCGTCGCGCCGCCTTCTCCGCCTGCGGTGTAGTTTTTGGTTTCGTGGAAGCTAAAGCAGCCGATATGACCAATGGTGCCCAGCGCGCGCCCTTTGTAGGTGGACATCACGCCCTGCGCGGCGTCTTCCACCACAAACAGGTTGTGCTTTTTAGCGATGGCCATGATGGTGTCCATCTCACAGGCCACGCCCGCGTAATGCACCGGCACAATCGCCCGCGTTTTATCGGTGACCGCCGCTTCAATCAGCGTTTCGTCGATGTTCATAGTATCCGGACGGATATCCACAAACACGATTTTCGCCCCGCGCAGGACAAACGCGTTCGCCGTGGAGACGAAGGTGTAGCTCGGCATGATCACTTCATCGCCGGGCTGGATATCCAGCAACAGCGCCGCCATCTCAAGCGATGCGGTACAGGACGGCGTCAGCAGTACCTTGGCACTGTGAAAACGTTGCTCCATCCACTGCTGGCAGCGGCGGGTAAAACCGCCGTCACCACAGAGCTTGCCGCTGCCCATAGCAGACTGCATGTAATCAAGTTCAGTGCCCACAACGGGAGGCGCGTTAAATGGAATCATCTTGTCACCTGTATAACCAGTAGGCGGTGGCGTCGATGCTGGCACCACTCGCAATATAACGTTTAAGCGCAGCGGTGTTGCCCATCTGGGTTGCGACCCGCAGCGTCGATACCTGTTGTTGCTCCGCCCAGTGCAGCGCCGCCTGCATGAGTTTCTCGCCCATGCCGCGCCCGGCTAACAAACCGATGCGCGCCTCGTGCTCGTTGAGCCTGCGAAGCGAAACAAAACCCTGAATCTGCCCCCCGGCAGTACGGAAGACCAGACAGACGTGGTCAAACGTGCCTTTAACCGCATTCTCTATCCACTGGGCATAAAAGCGACCGCTGTCATCGGGCGCATACCAGGGCGCCCGGAAACGGCTCTGAGCGAAGGCCAGCGCCGCCATCTTGCGCAGCGCGGGGATATCCTGCTCCGTTGCAATTTCCGCGCCCGGTGAGGCGTGGCGAGCCACGGTAACAGAGAGATCAACCTCACCCTCGACCAGCCGGAATCCGTGCTGCTGGAGGGCGTCCAGCAGATCGGCGCGGTCCGCCGGGATCTTAGCCTGTACGCGCTGCCAGGCGCTGAAGTCTGCTTCCTGCAACGCAGGGGCATTGTCGCGCAGACGCACTATCGCTGAGGGACGCGCAAAGAATGCGCTTTCCCACTCAAGGGACTCCAGCACGCCGTTGAGGATACTCAACGCCACACTCCTTTGGTATCAACAACATACTGCTGACGTACGGCATCACCGGAAACCGCTTTGAACGCATTGTGATCCACCAGCAGCACCAGCACATCCGCCGTCGCCAGCGCGTCATCCAGGGCGGTAAGGGTGCAGTGACCGGCAAGTTTTGCCGGCAGCGCATGAATATTCGGCTCAACCACCAGCGTTTCACCGCTGTGCCAGGCAGCGATCATTTCGGCAATTTCCATCGCCGGGCTTTCGCGCAGATCGTCAATATTCGGTTTGAATGCCAGACCAAAGCAGGCAATTTTCAGCTCACTGGCGCGTTTGCCGCTGTCGGTCAGGCAATCCGCGACCGTGGCTTTGACCTGGTTGATGACCCAGTGCGGTTTGTGGTCGTTTACTTCGCGTGCGGTGCGAATCAGGCGTGCCTGTTCCGGGTTCTGCGCCACGATAAACCACGGATCGACCGCGATGCAGTGCCCACCCACGCCCGGCCCCGGCTGAAGGATGTTCACGCGGGGGTGACGGTTGGCAAGGCGAATAAGTTCCCAGACGTTAATCCCCTGATCGGCGCAAATCAACGACAGTTCATTCGCAAACGCGATATTAACGTCGCGGAAGCTGTTTTCGGTCAGTTTGCACATCTCGGCGGTGCGGGAGTTGGTCACCACACATTCGCCTTCAAGGAAAATTTTATACAGCTCGCTGGCGCGCGCGGAGCAGACTGGCGTCATGCCGCCAATCACGCGGTCATTTTTAATCAGTTCCACCATCACCTGGCCGGGCAGTACGCGCTCAGGACAGTAGGCGATATTGATATCGGCCTCGTCGCCCGCCTGCTGCGGGAAGCTGAGATCGGGACGCGCCTCGGCCAGCCACTGCGCCATCTGCTCGGTAGCCCCAACAGGTGAAGTGGACTCAAGAATAACCAGCGCCCCTTTCTTCAGCACAGGCGCAATGGATTTTGCCGCCGCCTCGACGTAAACCATGTCAGGCTCATGATCGCCTTTAAAGGGCGTTGGAACCGCAATCAGGTACGCATCGGCTTCTACCGGCGTGGTGCTGGCGCGCAGGAAGCCACCGTCCACCGCCTTTTTCACCACACGATCGAGATCGGGCTCCACGATATGAATTTCGCCACGGTTGATGGTTTCCACCGCGTGCGCGTTGATATCTACGCCAACGACCTGCTTTTGACGAGAGGCAAAGGCCGCCGCAGTAGGCAGCCCGATATAGCCAAGACCAACAACAGAGATGGTAGAAAAACTCATAGTGTTACCCGATTGTGTTTAAGTGCGTGCAAAATACGACCACAAGCCTGCCCGTCACCGTACGGATTGTGGGCCCGGCTCATCGCCTGATACTCTTCATCGTCATGCAGTAAGCGCGTGACCTCTTCGACAATACTACGCGGATCCGTTCCCACCAGACGCACGGTACCGGCAGTAACCGCTTCCGGGCGTTCGGTGGTTTCACGCATCACCAGTACCGGCTTACCGAGGGAGGGCGCCTCTTCCTGAATGCCGCCAGAATCGGTCAGGATCAGCCAGGCGTGGTTCATCAGCCAGACAAATGGCAAATAGTCCTGCGGCTCGATCAGGAGCACGTTTTCCACGTGGCCCAGGATACGGTTGACCGGTTCGCTGACGTTCGGGTTGAGGTGCACCGGATAGACAATCTGCACATCCTCGTTCTGCGCGGCGATTTCAGCCAGCGCGTGGCAAATTTGCTCAAAGCCACGGCCAAAGCTTTCGCGGCGGTGGCCCGTCACCAGAATCGTTTTCTTGCCGTTGTTCAGGAACGGATAGCGCGCAGCAAGTTCTGCCTGAAGCTCGCTGTTAGCCAGCACGCGGTCACGCACCCAAATCAGCGCATCAATGACCGTATTGCCGGTGACAAAGATCTTGCTGTCGCTGATATTTTCGCGCAGCAGGTTTTGGCGTGAGTTCTCGGTTGGCGCAAAATGGTACATCGCCAGGTGACCGGTGAGCGTACGGTTGGCCTCTTCCGGCCACGGGGAATAGAGATTGCCGGTACGCAGACCCGCTTCAATATGACCAACGGGGATACGCTGATAGAACGCGGCCAGGCTGGTCGCCACGGTGGTGGTGGTGTCGCCGTGCACCAGCACCACATCCGGCTTGAACGACTCCAGAATAGGCTTTAATTCTTGCAGAATACGGCAGGTGATTTCCGTCAGTCCCTGTCCCGGTTTCATTATATTGAGATCGTAATCCGGGACGATAGAAAAGAGGGTTAAGACCTGATCGAGCATCTCACGGTGCTGGGCAGTCACGCACACTTTCGCTTCAATATCAGGATCTCTGGCCAGCGCATGAACCAGAGGCGCCATCTTGATGGCCTCCGGCCTGGTGCCAAATACGGTTAGTACTTTCACATCGATTCTCTTCGATTAGACGATGAAGGACGCAGCCTTCATCGTAGACGGCGTTCTTAGTTTGTGCGGCGACGCAATAACGCTACGCCAGCACCAGTCAGTGCGCCCACAATCCCCCACATGATCATCAGGAATGCGCGACGCGGACTATCGCGTTTTACAGGCTCTTCAGGCGTTCTTAAATAACGATAGGTCTGAAAACGCGGGTCCAGCGTTGGACCGACGTTGAGCGTATTGAGCATGGCGCGGTTTTGGTCGTAATCAAGGTCAAAGTCAGGGCCAACGGCCTGGATATTTTCCAGACGTGCCTGAAGCATTGGGCGACCAAGAAGGAACATTTCTGAATCCGGGAGTTCGTCAGCCGGAACATCCGTTTCGCTACGGGAAATATTGTGCTGTTCCGCAATCTTCAGCGCCTGCTCAATATTATGTACGCGACGGGCGAAGATAGCCTTAGCGACCTCTTCCTGACGTTTGACCTGCGCTTTCATCTGAATAGTACGCGCAGCCCAGGCGCCTTTCAGCTCGTCATTCAGATGACTGGCCGCGCGCTGGCTGGCAAAAGCAACGTACTGACGCAACAGGTTATTGGCGTCCGGCGCCGTTTCCGCAATCAGCTTCACGCTGTCGCTAACGTTACGGAGTACATCGCCAGGCATAAACTGAATGTTATTAATCAGGTCATCCAGCAGCGCGGCATCCGCTTTGCTGTTACCGACCATACGCTGCTTGTAGTAGTCCGTCTGGGACCAGAAATCGCGACGTGTATCCCACGACGCCAGCTGCATCACAAACTCTTTGTAGGATTCATCCATCACCGAGGCCTGATCCGGGGTCGCCAGATTGGCCTTGATATCAAGATTACGCAGGAATTGCTGCTGGGAGTAGTAGCCTCCAAGCATATTCACCGTTGGTCGGTCTGTGATCGCCGTGGCGCTCCACTCTTGTTTTGCAAAGAAGGTGTAGGCAAGCGCTAACAGCGCGAACCCCAGGGCAATCCCCACAATCCACAGTTTGCCCTGCCATAACACGCGAAACAAACCACGAATATCCAGCTCGTTCTCAGTGCCCACTGATTTCGCTCCCGCCAACGGTTGAGTCATCATAGTCCCGGTTTTACTTAGTTAATGTTGTGTTTTTGCCACTGTTCCGACGCATCCTGCGTTTTAAACGTTTAATAAAACGCGCGACTTTCCATGCACGCTTGATGCAGTAACCGTACATGAAAAATGCTAGCAAGAATAATACCAACATTACCCATTCAGGAATGAAATGTGCGTATTCCGCGGCTACGCCAATCGCAGCCAGAATAGCAGCCGCAAGCGTAATCAACACAAATGCCTGACGAGACGTGAAGCCGGCGCGCATAATCAGGTGATGAATATGCTGCCGATCGGCAGAAAACGGGCTCATCCCTTTACGCAGACGGCGGTACATTATAGCGACCATGTCCATCAGCGGGATGGCGATAATCCAGAGAGCCGTTACCGGGCTGATAGGGTGAGTTTTACCCTGCGTAGTTTCCAACAAGATCCAGATAATAGTGAAACCAATCAATGTGCTACCCGCGTCGCCCATAAAGACTTTATAGCGACGGCCCAGCGCCCCAAGATTTAACAGGATGTAGGGTAGAATGGCCGCAATCATGGCGAAACACCACATTGCCAGGCTGTATTGACTATCAAACCATAGGATAATGCCAATAGCAGCAAATGAGACACAAGATAATCCGCCCAATAAACCATCTATCCCATCGACCATATTAAAGGCATTGATTGAAACCCATACGGCAAAGAGTGTGAGGAAGTAACCAAATGGTCCGAGCACCATCTCCCAGGAACCAAAAATGTAACCAAGGCTGCTCAAGTGAAGTTTTGCTGCCACCATCATGGCAATACCAACAGCAGCCTGTACGAGAGCTCGAATTTTTACACTGATATCGTAACGATCATCCAGTGCCCCCACAATAACCAGAACCGCCGCGCAGCTGAGGTATAACCTTGCATGAGGGATATAGTAATCAGCGATAGCAAAAGTGAAACAGACACCTGCAAAAACGGAGATACCACCCACCAAGGGGATCATACCCTGATGCCGTTTACGAAAATTGGGTTTATCCACTAACCCCAGATACTTTGCCACCTTGCGCGCGAAAAAAAGAAAGCAAGTAGTAAACAAAAAAATACTGGTTAGTTCAGCAAACGTATCGAATAGGTTCACAATGGATGTTCTCAACATATGTTAGTCAAAGAAGTATAACCATGATGGCATCAAGCCAGAAGGCATAAAGCATACCTCTTGCGACCCATTTGTTTATTATTCAAGCTATTAATATTTTTACTGTGCGAATTATCTCATTCTCGCACCGACCGGTCAAAATTGGGAGTGTATGGTAATAGCGTATAGTCCATAAATAAAAAACGCCACGTAAAAACGTGGCGTTTACTGGGATTATTTGCGTTACGAGCGTTTCATCATGTCGAAGAAATCGTCGTTCGTTTTGGTCATCGCCAGTTTGTTAATGAGGAATTCCATTGCGTCGATTTCGCCCATTGGATGGATGATTTTACGCAGGATCCACATTTTCTGAAGCTCTTCCTGAGTGGTAAGCAGCTCTTCTTTACGGGTACCGGAACGGTTGTAGTCGATCGCCGGGAAGACGCGTTTTTCTGCGATTTTACGAGAAAGGTGCAGTTCCATGTTGCCTGTACCTTTAAACTCTTCGTAGATAACTTCGTCCATTTTGGAGCCGGTATCGATCAGCGCCGTCGCGATAATGGTCAGGCTACCGCCCTCTTCCACGTTACGCGCCGCACCGAAGAAACGCTTCGGACGATGCAGGGCGTTAGCATCCACACCACCGGTCAGTACTTTACCGGAAGCCGGCACCACGGTGTTGTAGGCACGCGCCAGACGGGTAATGGAGTCGAGCAGGATGATCACGTCTTTCTTGTGCTCAACCAGGCGTTTCGCCTTCTCGATGACCATTTCCGCAACCTGAACGTGGCGAGAAGCAGGCTCGTCGAAGGTAGACGCAACCACTTCCCCTTTCACCAGACGCTGCATCTCGGTTACTTCTTCCGGACGTTCGTCAATCAGCAGCACCATCAGCACACAGTCTGGATGGTTGTAAGCAATGCTCTGCGCGATGTTTTGCAGCAGCATGGTTTTACCGGCTTTTGGCGGCGCCACAATCAGACCACGCTGGCCACGACCAATTGGCGATGCCAGATCCAGCACACGAGCGGTTAAGTCTTCAGTAGACCCGTTACCACGCTCCATGCGCAGACGAGAGTTAGCGTGCAGCGGCGTTAAGTTCTCGAACAGGATCTTATTGCGGGAGTTTTCCGGTTTGTCGTAGTTAACTTCGTTAACCTTCAACAGCGCAAAGTAGCGTTCACCCTCTTTTGGAGGACGAATCTTACCTGAAATGGTGTCACCAGTGCGGAGGTTGAAACGGCGGATTTGGCTAGGGGATACGTAGATGTCGTCAGGGCCGGCGAGGTAGGAGCTGTCTGCGGAGCGGAGGAAACCAAATCCGTCTTGCAGTATCTCCAGCACACCGTCGCCAAAGATATCTTCGCCACTCTTAGCGTGCTGCTTCAGGATGGCGAAAATGATGTCCTGCTTGCGCATACGAGCCTGGTTTTCCAGTCCCATATTTTCGCCGAGAGTGATCAGCTCAGAAACCGGCGTATTCTTTAATTCGGTAAGATTCATAATGGTGTGGGTTCTTAAACTCGGGGTGATTCTCGAACTTAATGTTGTGAATGGTATGGCAGGGTCATCCATGCCTGTTTAGCGGCCATCACCTCATGTCTGTTCGCTGTCTGGTCACAGGGAAAGAACGCAGAACTGAAACGACAAGACGGATTGAGTGACAAGCCCGGAATCTAGCAACTTCACGCACTGTTTAAGTTAACAACGGGAAGTATCGGGTAAAACAAGATTCAAACAACAAGATATGTTTAAAACGTAGTCATAGCTAACTTAGCACGACTAAAGCCGGGCGTCCAGAGCTCGCCGTTAATTAGGCGTTCTGGACGCTCAGCTGAGAAACCTTACGCCAGGTTAGCGTCCAGGAACTCTTTCAGTTGACCTTTGGACAGTGCGCCCACTTTGGTCGCCGCCACGTCACCGTTCTTGAACAGCAGCAGGGTCGGGATGCCACGGATACCGTATTTTGGCGCGGTGCCCGGGTTCTGGTCGATGTTCAGCTTGGCAACGGTCAGTTTGCCCTGATATTCGTCAGCGATTTCATCCAGAATCGGAGCGATCATTTTGCAAGGACCACACCATTCAGCCCAGAAATCAACGAGGATCAGCCCGTCAGCTTTAAGTACGTCCGTGTCAAAACTGTCGTCAGTCAGGTGAATAATTTTATCGCTCATATATAACTCCACAGGAATAAGCCTGGTACGTTGGTTTTGTCTCCACCAACGACGTGTTGATGTCGCATTAACCAACTAAAGGTTGACTTTATTTCACCGGATACGCTTTCGTAAAGCAATAGTAAGCTGATATTCTACCACACTATGAGCAAAACACATTTAACAGAACAGAAGTTTTCCGACTTCGCCCTGCACCCAAAGGTTATCGAAGCCCTTGAAACTAAAGGGTTTCATAACTGCACGCCCATTCAGGCTCTCGCCCTGCCGCTGACGCTGGCCGGTCGCGACGTTGCAGGGCAGGCGCAAACCGGTACTGGCAAAACGATGGCGTTTTTAACGTCAACGTTTCATTATTTACTTTCTCACCCGGCGATTGCAGACCGCAAAGTTAACCAGCCGCGCGCGCTAATTATGGCCCCGACGCGAGAACTGGCGGTACAGATCCACGCAGACGCTGAGCCCCTGGCGCAAGCCACCGGCCTGAAACTTGGCCTGGCCTATGGCGGCGACGGCTACGATAAACAGCTGAAAGTGCTGGAAAGCGGCGTCGATATCCTGATTGGGACCACCGGCCGTCTTATCGACTACGCCAAACAGAACCATATCAACCTCGGCGCAATCCAGGTCGTGGTGCTGGATGAAGCAGACCGCATGTACGATCTGGGCTTCATTAAAGACATCCGCTGGCTGTTCCGCCGTATGCCTGCGGCAAACCAGCGTCTGAACATGCTGTTCTCCGCTACCCTGTCATACCGCGTACGTGAACTCGCATTCGAGCAGATGAACAATGCGGAATATGTGGAAGTAGAACCGGAGCAGAAAACCGGGCACCGCATTAAAGAAGAGCTCTTCTATCCTTCTAATGAAGAGAAAATGCGCCTGCTGCAAACCCTGATCGAAGAAGAGTGGCCGGATCGCGCGATTATCTTCGCGAACACTAAACACCGCTGTGAAGATATCTGGGGTCACCTGGCGGCAGATGGTCACCGTGTGGGCCTGCTGACCGGCGACGTGGCGCAGAAAAAACGCCTGCGCATTCTCGACGAATTTACTCGTGGCGACCTTGATATTCTGGTCGCGACCGACGTGGCGGCCCGTGGCCTGCACATTCCAGCCGTGACGCACGTCTTTAACTATGACCTGCCAGATGACTGTGAAGACTATGTACACCGTATCGGACGTACCGGTCGTGCCGGCGCAAGCGGTCACTCCATCAGCCTTGCGTGTGAAGAGTATGCGCTGAATCTTCCGGCCATTGAGACCTACATCGGTCACTCTATTCCACAGAGCAAATACAATCCGGACGCGCTGTTGAGCGAGCTGCCGCCACCTAAGCGCCTTACCCGTCCACGCTCCGGCAATGGTCCGCGTCGTTCCGGCGGTGCACCGCGTAATCGTCGTCGTTCAGGTTAAAAAATATGCTCAGCTCCACCTCGCTTTATGCGGCAATTGATCTCGGTTCGAATAGTTTTCATATGCTGGTTGTGCGCGAGGTGGCGGGAAGTATACAAACGCTGACGCGCATTAAGCGCAAGGTCCGCCTCGCGGCGGGCCTGAGCAGCGATAATCACCTCTCCCCGGAAGCCATGGAACGTGGCTGGCAGTGTCTGCGTCTGTTTGCAGAACGTTTGCAGGATATCCCGCTCAGTCAAATTCGCGTTGTTGCCACGGCGACCCTTCGTCTGGCGGTTA
Organism: Enterobacter sp. BIDMC 27; assembly: GCF_000534415.1. Taxonomy (NCBI): domain Bacteria; kingdom Pseudomonadati; phylum Pseudomonadota; class Gammaproteobacteria; order Enterobacterales; family Enterobacteriaceae; genus Enterobacter; species Enterobacter sp. BIDMC 27. Next base: position 1,010,732 of record NZ_KI973178.1, on the reverse strand, counting down.
ACGCTGGCGATTTCATTGCCAGAGCACAGGAAATTCTGGGCTGCCCGGTGCAGGTCATCAGCGGTGAAGAAGAAGCGCGTCTGATTTATCAGGGCGTGGCGCATACGACCGGCGGCGACGATCGTCGTCTGGTGGTCGATATCGGTGGCGCCAGTACTGAACTGGTCACGGGCACAGGCGCGCAGGCGACGTCACTGTTCAGCCTGTCGATGGGCTGTGTGACCTGGCTGGAACGCTACTTTACCGATCGAAACCTTGCCAAAGAGAATTTTGACGAGGCGGAAAACGCGGCGCGTGCGGTCCTGCGCCCGGTTATGGACGAACTGCGCTATCACGGCTGGAAAGTGTGTGTCGGCGCGTCCGGAACCGTTCAGGCGTTGCAGGAAATCATGATGGCACAGGGAATGGACGAGCGGATCACGCTTGCCAAACTCCAGCAGCTTAAACAGCGCGCCATCCAGTGTGGTCGTCTGGAAGAGCTTGAAATAGAAGGGCTGACGCTCGAACGCGCGCTGGTTTTCCCCAGTGGGCTCGCCATTCTGATCGCCATTTTTACTGAACTGAATATCCAGTGTATGACCCTGGCAGGCGGTGCGCTGCGCGAAGGTCTGGTCTACGGAATGCTGCACCAGTCGGTCGATCAGGACATCCGTAGCCGTACGCTGCGTAACGTTCAGCGCCGCTTTATTGTTGATATCGACCAGGCACACAGAGTGAGTCAACTGGCGTCACTGTTTGCCGATCAGGTGAAAAAAAGCTGGGATATTGAACCGTTAAGCCGCGATCTACTCCTAAGCGCCTGTGCGCTACATGAAATTGGTCTCAGCGTGGAGTACAAGCAGGCACCGCTGCACGCGGCCTGGCTGGTGCGTAATCTCGATTTACCGGGCTATACGCCCGCCCAGAAGAAGCTGCTGGCCACCCTGCTGCTAAATCAGACTAACGCCGTCGATCTCTCTTCCCTTCACCAGCAGAACGCTGTACCGCCGCGCGTGGCGGAGCATCTGTGTCGTCTGCTTCGCCTGGCGATCCTGTTTGCCAGCCGGCGTCGTGATGATTTGCTGCCAGCCATTACGCTGGCGGCAGACGATGAGAAACTGACGCTGACGCTACCGGAAAACTGGCTTGAGGATCATCCACTTGGGGCGGAACTGATTGAGCAGGAGTACCAGTGGCAGAGCTATGTGCACTGGGCGCTTGATGTGAAGTGACCCTTTGAAGCGTGCCGGGTGGCGGCTTCGCCTTACCCGGCCTGCAAATAGTTATCCCTTCTCTTTGGCTTTTGCCAGCATCGCGCGAATGTTTGCCACGTTTGCCTGCCCTTTGTGCATACGCTCTTCAGCGGTAATGACTTTACGCTCCTGCTCCCAGATAAGATCGTCCTGAGGCAACTCCAGCAGAAAACGGCTCGGCTCCGGGCGCACCAGCTCACCATACTGGCGGCGCTCTTTGCACAGCGTAAACGTCAGCTCTTTCTGCGCACGTGTGATCCCCACGTAGGCCAGACGGCGCTCTTCGTCGACGTTATCTTCATCAATGCTGCTCTGGTGCGGCAATAAGCCCTCTTCCATCCCCACCAGATAGACATAGGGGAACTCCAGCCCTTTCGAGGCATGTAACGTCATCAGCTGAACCTGATCGGCCTCTTCTTCGCTTTCGCCGCGCTCCATCATATCGCGCAGCGTGAAGCGGGTGACCACCTGCGTCAGGGTCATGGGCTCGTCAATCTCAGATCCTTCAAGCATTTCGGTCATCCAGCTGAAGAGCTGGTTAACGTTTTTCATCCGCATCTCGGCTGCTTTCGGGCTGGCAGAGGTTTCATACAACCAGGATTCGTAATCAATGCCGTGGATCAGATCGCGTACTGCCGCCACAGGCTCGCGCTCTGCCAGACGCTGCACCTCACCCAGCCAGTGGGTAAAGCGGGTTAAGGCGTCATAGCCGCGCCCGGTCAGGGTCTGGCTCAGCCCCATATCGAAGCTGGCGGTGAACAGGCTTTTGTTGCGGGTCATCGCCCATTCACCCAGTTTTTGCAGCGTCGCAGAGCCAATCTCGCGTTTCGGCGTATTCACGATGCGCAGGAAAGCGCTGTCGTCATCCGGGTTGGTCAGCACGCGCAGATAGGCCAGCAGATCCTTGATTTCGGGACGCGAAAAGAACGACGTACCGCCGGAGATTTTGTAGGGGATGCGGTTCTGCATCAGCATCTTTTCAAAGACGCGCGACTGGTGGTTTCCGCGATAGAGGATCGCGTAATCCTTGTATTCAGTTTTGTTGACGAAGTGATGGGCAATCAGCTCGCCCGTTACGCGCTCCGCTTCGTGCTCTTCGTTGTTGGCGCTGAGCACTTTCAGCTCGGTACCGTAACCCAGTTCGGAGAACAGGCGCTTCTCAAAGACGTGCGGGTTATTGGCAATCAGGATGTTCGCCGCTTTCAGGATGCGACCGGACGAACGGTAGTTCTGCTCCAGCTTAATCACCTGCAACGCCGGGAAATCTTTGCTCAGCAGCACCAGGTTTTGTGGTCGCGCGCCGCGCCAGGAGTAAATCGACTGGTCGTCGTCGCCTACCACAGTGAAACGCGCGCGTTGCCCTACCAGCAATTTCACCAGCTCGTACTGGCTGGTGTTGGTATCCTGGTATTCATCCACCAGCAGGTAACGGATTTTGTTCTGCCAGCGCTCGCGCACCTCTTCATTCCGCTGAAGCAGCAGCGTCGGCAACAGGATCAGATCGTCGAAATCCAGGACGTTACAGGCTTTCATATGCGCGTCGTACAGACCGTAGCAGTGGGCAAAGATGCGGTCGCGCTCGCCTTTGGCGCTTGCCGCTGCCTGGGCCGGCGTCATCAGATCGTTTTTCCAGTTCGAGATCGTCGAGATCAGCTGTTGCAACAGCACTTTGTCATCTTCGATCAGCCCTTCCGTCAGCTCTTTAAGCAGCGCCACCTGGTCGGTGTCATCAAAGAGAGAAAAGTTGGACTTCATGCCCAGCGCCGCGTATTCGCGCTTGATAATATCCAGACCCAGCGTGTGGAAGGTGGAGATCATCAGCCCGCGCGCCTCTTTACGGCCCAGCGTCTGGCCGACGCGCTCTTTCATCTCACGCGCCGCTTTGTTGGTAAAGGTGACCGCCGCGATATGGCGCGCCTGGTATCCACAACCCCGAATTAAGTGGGCGATTTTGTTGGTGATCACGCGTGTTTTACCGGATCCCGCTCCCGCCAGCACCAGGCAGGGTCCGGTGACGAATTCGACAGCTTGTTGTTGTCCGGGGTTTAAACGCATAAATGGTCACTCAATGAAAGTCGGGAGAGGAGGAAAAACGCGTGGTAGTATACCGATCGTAAACTAGTCGACTCAAGGCACGATCATGGCAAAAACAGCAGCAGCACTGCATATCCTTGTTAAAGAAGAGAAACTGGCACAGGATCTGCTCGAACAGATTAAAAACGGCGCCGACTTCGGCAAACTGGCGAAGAAACACTCGATTTGCCCGTCAGGCAAACGCGGTGGTGACTTAGGCGAGTTCCGCCAGGGCCAGATGGTCCCGGCGTTTGATAAAGTGGTCTTCTCCTGCCCGGTGCTGGAGCCAACTGGCCCACTGCACACACAATTCGGCTATCACATTATCAAAGTGTTATACCGCAACTAATCAAAAGCCCGGTGCACTGACTCACCGGGCTTTTTTATTTAGGTGTTCCGGCGTTCAGATACCGTCGCCGTATTCGAAGGTGTGATGAATACCGTTGAAGTGCTGATCCATATCCATCGACGGCTTATCGCTGTCTGGCTTACCGACGATGCGCGCCGGGACGCCAGCGGCGGTGGTGTGCGGCGGTACAGGCTGGAGCACAACCGACCCCGCGCCAATCTTCGCGCCGCGTCCGACTTCAATATTGCCGAGGATTTTAGCGCCTGCGCCAATCATCACCCCTTCACGAATTTTCGGATGGCGATCGCCGCTGGTTTTACCGGTACCGCCCAGCGTAACGGATTGCAGGATCGACACGTCATCTTCGATCACCGCCGTTTCCCCGACAACAATGCCGGTGGCGTGATCGAGCATGATCCCGCGGCCAATTTTCGCCGCCGGGTGAATATCGACCTGGAAGGTTACGGACACCTGGTTTTGCAGGAAGATGGCCAGCGCGCGGCGTCCCTCATTCCATAACCAGTGGCCGATGCGGTACGCCTGTAAGGCATGGAAGCCTTTGAGATACAGCAGCGGCGTGGAGTATTTATCCACCGCCGGGTCTCGCGTGCGCACAGCCTGGATGTCGCAGGCGGCAGAAGCAATCATCTCCGGATCTGCGGCGTAGGCCTCTTCCACCACCTCGCGAATCGCGATAGCAGGCATGATAGGGGAAGCCAGTTTATTGGCGAGCATATAGCTCAGGGCGCTGCCGAGATTTTCGTGCTTAAGTAGCGTCGCGTGATAGAAACTGGCCAGCATGGGCTCACAGTCGGCCAAAGCTCGGGCTTCGGCTTTAATATTATTCCAGACGATATCCAGTTCTTCACACGGCATTGCTTGCTCCAGACGATAGTTAATGACCAGCCAGTTCTGCGCTGGCTGGGTCATTCAGGTGACGATACTTCCCGGCTAATTGCTGCTGCGCTCGTCCTTGCGCGCACGACCTAATAAGGTCAATGCTGCCTCGCGCGCATTTTTTCCGCAATACAATACCTGATAAATTTCCTCGGTTATTGGCATTTCAACACCGAAACGGTGCGCCAGTTCGCGAACTTCCTTGGTATTGCGATAGCCTTCAACCACCTGACCAATCTTCTCCTGCGCGCTTTTTACATCGCTGCCCTGTCCGAGCATCATGCCAAAGCGGCGGTTACGCGACTGGTTATCGGTGCAGGTCAGCACCAGGTCGCCCAGCCCTGCCATTCCCATAAAGGTGGCCGGATCGGCACCTAGCGCTTCGCCCAGGCGGGACATTTCGGTCAGGCCACGGGTGATCAGCGCAGTACGCGCATTCGCGCCGAAACCGATGCCGTCAGACATCCCGGCCCCGATGGCAATGACGTTCTTCACCGCGCCGCCCAGCTGCACGCCGATAAAATCGGGGTTGCTGTACACGCGGAAGCTTTTGCCGCAGTGCAGCAGTTGCTGAAGATCGTCGGAAAATGCCTGGTCGGTGGACGCCAGCGAAATCGCCGTCGGCAAGCCCGCAGCCAGCTCTTTGGCAAACGTCGGCCCGGAGATCACCGCCAGCGGGATCGCTGTTCCCAGCGCTTCGCGGGCAACGTCCTGCAACAGACGTCCGGTTTCCGCTTCCAGCCCCTTCGTCGCCCACACAATACGCGCATCCGCACGCATCAGCGGCTTAATCTGACGCAGGACTTCGCCAAACACATGGCTTGGCACCACAATCAAAATATTGCGGCTGGCCGCCAGCGCGGTCGCGAGGTCGCTTTCCAGATACAGGGAGTCAGGGAACGGAACGTCCGGGAGAAACGCCACATTGCAGCGGTCGTGTTGCAACGTCGCGATATGTTTTGGATCGTGGCCCCACAGGACCACGTCGTGACCATTTCTTGCCAGGGTGATGGCAAGAGCGGTGCCGTAAGAGCCGGCACCGATCACAGTCATTGACGCATTAACAGTGCTCATCAGGCATCCTGATGTTGTTCGGTACCTTCGCCAGCCTGCTGCTGTAGATAGTTCATGAACAGCGCATCAAAGTTTACTGGCGCAAGGTTCAGTTGCGGGAATGTACCGCGAGAAACCAGGCTGGTGATGCATTCACGGGCATACGGGAACAGGATGTTCGGGCAGTATGCACCCAGGCAATGCGCCATCTGGTTGCCTTCGATGCCGCCGATGGAGAAGATACCGCCCTGCTGAACTTCGCACAGGAATGCGGTTTCTTCGCCCAGAGAGGCGGTCACGGTGACACGCAGTACGACTTCATACACATCATCCGCCAGCTGGGTGGATGCGGTATCCAGATCAAGTTTAACCTCTGGCTGCCAGTCTTTCTGGAAAACGTGCGGCGCATTTGGCGCTTCGAAAGAGACATCCTTGGTGTAGATGCGCTGGATCTGGAAAGTCATCTCGGTGTTGTTTTGTTCTGACATGGAAAAACCCTTTTTAATTGTCCTAAAGTCTCTAGCTCAGCAGCGGATCGAGTCCGCCACGAGCGTCGAGCGCATACAAGTCATCACAGCCGCCAATGTGCTGCGCATCAATAAAAATCTGTGGAACCGTTGTGCGACCACTGCGTTGGATCATCTCTTCGCGTTTAATCGCGTCACCATCGATCGGCAGTTCCTTGAACGTTACGCCTTTGCTGGACAGCAGCGCTTTCGCTCGGTGGCAGAACGGGCACGTTGCTTTGGTGTAGATCTCAATATTGGCCATCACTTAACTCCTTATTTACCGCGCACTAAAGGAAGATTCTCCCCGCTCCAGCCGGAGATGCCTTCTTTCAGCACCGTTACGTTTTCAAAGCCTGCTTTATGCAGTGCGCTGGCAGATTCCTGCGCCTGCATGCCAGTGCCGTCAACAACAATAATCGGCTGGGCTTTATGCTTCTCCAGCTCACCAATGTTGTTCGCTTTAATTTCCGCGGGCAGCAGGTTGATAGCACCTGCGATGTGGCCCTTGCGGAAATCGTCGCGCTGACGCAGATCGACAACCACGGCGTCCTCTTTGTTGATCAGACGTGTCGCTTCACCGCGGGTGATCACCTTAATTTTAGACGTCAGTCCCTTAAATGTGGTGAACAGTACAGCGACCAGCAGGCCAATCCACGCGATGCTCAGAACCGGGTGGCGGCTAACGAATTGCATAATTTCTTGCATGGGGGGTAACAACTCCCGACTAAGTGATTAAAAAAACCAGGACAGGAGTATACCTGTGCGCTGTGGCAAATACAGCCAGCGACATAAAGCTAATCTATTTTCTGCGGCATGCCACGTAAAAAAAGCCTCAAAATGGCCTGAGAACAGCATTGCCCCCGCGCTTTCTTTGATCTTCTGCGGCTATTTTATCGATTCAGCTGTAGTAAAATTACGCAAATTTTTTGTCTCTTGAGCATGAGGTTGTCGCAATGTCGGTTTCTAAAAAACCTATGGTACTGGTGATTCTGGATGGCTATGGCTACCGTGAAGATCAACAGGATAACGCCATTTTCAACGCCAAAACCCCGGTTATGGATGCGCTATGGGCAAAACGTCCCCACACCCTGATTGATGCGTCTGGCCTGGAAGTGGGTCTGCCGGATCGTCAGATGGGCAACTCTGAAGTGGGTCACGTTAACCTGGGTGCGGGCCGTATCGTTTATCAGGACCTGACGCGCCTGGACGTTGAAATCAAAGAACGTACATTCTTTGCCAACCCAACGCTCACCGGAGCGGTTGATAAAGCCGTCGCCGCAGGCAAAGCCGTTCACATTATGGGTCTGCTCTCTGCGGGCGGCGTTCACAGCCACGAAGATCACATCATGGCGATGGTAGAACTGGCCGCTGAGCGCGGTGCGGAAAAAATCTATCTGCACGCCTTCCTGGATGGTCGCGATACGCCGCCACGCAGCGCAAAAGGTTCTCTTGAAGCGTTTGAAGATAAATTTGCCGCACTGGGCAAAGGCCGCGTGGCGTCCATCATTGGCCGTTACTATGCCATGGACCGCGACAACCGCTGGGACCGCGTTGAGCAAGCCTATGATCTGCTGACCCTGGCAAAAGGCGAGTTCCAGTTCCCGACCGCCGTTGAAGGCCTGGAAGCGGCTTACGCGCGTGATGAAAACGACGAATTTGTGAAGGCAACCGTGATCCGCGCTGAAGGCCAGGCCGATGCCGCCATGGAAGATGGCGATGCGCTGATCTTCATGAACTTCCGTGCTGACCGCGCGCGCGAAATCACCCGCGCCTTCGTCAACAGCGATTTCGACGGTTTCGCCCGTAAGAAAGTGGCGAAGATCGATTTCATCCAGTTGACCGAGTATGCAGCGGATATCAAAGCCCCATGCGCGTATCCACCCGCTTCCCTGGAAAATACCTTCGGCGAGTGGATGGCTAAAAACGACAAAACGCAGCTGCGCATCTCCGAAACGGAGAAGTATGCGCACGTGACCTTCTTCTTTAACGGCGGCGTAGAAGAGCCGTTTAAAGGCGAAGACCGCATCCTGATTAACTCGCCGAAAGTCGCCACTTACGATCTCCAGCCAGAAATGAGCTCTGCGGAGCTGACCGAAAAACTGGTGGCCGCGATCGAAAGCGGTAAATACGACACCATCATCTGTAACTATCCGAATGGCGACATGGTGGGCCACACCGGCGTGATGGAAGCAGCCGTTAAAGCGGTTGAAGCGCTGGACCACTGCGTTGAGCAGGTTGCGAAAGCGGTTGAATCCGTGGGCGGCCAGCTGCTGATCACCGCTGACCACGGTAACGCAGAACAGATGCGTGACCCGGCAACCGGTCAGGCGCATACCGCCCATACCAACCTGCCTGTTCCACTGATTTATGTGGGTGATAAATCAGTGAAAGCTGTGGAAGGCGGCAAGCTTTCCGACATCGCGCCAACCATGTTGTCGCTGATGGGTATGGAAATCCCTGAAGAGATGACTGGCAAGCCGCTGTTCATCGTGGAATAATCGCTCCCCATGAGGGGAAAGGCGATTTTTTCAATCACATGGGTCGTGAAGCCGCTTCGGTTATCAGTCAGACCTCTGCTTTGCGCCAGCGCACTCAGCGCTGGCGTATTGCTGTGCGCCGCATCCGCCCACGCGGATGACCGCGATCAGCTTAAATCCATTCAGGCCGATATCGCCGCCAAAGAGCGTGCGGTACGTCAGCAGCAACAGCAGCGCGCCACCCTGCTCGCCCAGCTTAAAAAGCAGGAAGAGGCCATTTCCGCCGCCGCGCGTAAGCTGCGTGAAACACAAAACACCCTTGCCCAGCTCAATAAGCAAATCGATGAAATGAACGCGTCGATTGCGAAACTGGAGCGTCAGCGCGATGCCCAGGAGCGGAACCTTGCTGCACAGCTTGATGCTGCTTTCCGTCAGGGTGAGCACACAGGCCTTCAGCTGATCCTCAGCGGTGAAGAGAGCCAGCGTGGTCAGCGTTTACAGGCCTATTTCGGCTATCTAAACCAGGCGCGTCAGGAGACCATTGCGCAGCTGAAACAGACGCGCGAAGAAGTCACCACGCAAAAAGCCGAGCTGGAAGAGAAGCAGAGCCAGCAGCAAACGCTGCTCTACGATCAGCAGGCGCAGCAGGAGAAGCTTGAGCAGGCGCGCAATGAGCGTAAGAAGACGCTCGCCGGGCTGGAGTCCTCTATCCAGGCAGGACAAAGCCAGCTGAGCGAAATGCGCGCCAACGAATCCAGACTGCGTAACAGCATTGCCCGGGCAGAAGCCGCGGCCAAAGCGCGCGCCGAAAAAGAAGCGCGCGAAGCGCAGGCGGTGCGTAATAAGCAGCAGGAAGCCTCCCGGAAAGGCACCACCTACAAACCGACTGAAAATGAACGTTCCCTGATGTCGCGTACCGGCGGCCTCGGCTCCCCGCGTGGTCAGGCTTACTGGCCCGTTCGCGGTACGATCCTGCATCGCTATGGCGAACAGTTGCAGGGTGAGCTACGTTGGAAGGGGATCGTTATCGGTGCGTCTGAAGGTAGCGAAGTGAAAGCCATCGCCGATGGCCGCGTGATCCTGGCCGACTGGCTACAGGGTTATGGGCTCGTGGTGGTGGTTGAACACGGTAAAGGCGACATGAGTCTTTACGGCTACAACCAGAGCGCGCTGGTCAGCGTTGGCACCCAGGTGCGCGCGGGTCAACCCATTGCCCTTGTGGGCAGCAGTGGCGGTCAGGGCCGCCCGTCACTCTATTTCGAAATTCGTCGTCAGGGTCAGGCGGTCAATCCACAGCCGTGGTTGGGAAGATAGGTTTTGCTTCAATTTCGTCGAATTGTTGTTTCCGTAGTCAGCGCACTGGCGCTGGCTGCACCAGTTTATGCAGGCAAACTCGCGATTGTGATTGATGACTTCGGTTATCGACCACACTATGAAAATCAGGTGCTGGCGATGCCGCCAGCCATCTCTGTCGCCGTCCTGCCTAATGCGCCTCACGCGCATGAAATGGCGACCAAAGCGCACAATGGCGGCCATCAGGTCCTCATCCATCTGCCGATGGCCCCCCTCAGCAAGCAGCCGCTGGAAAAAGATACCCTGCGCCCGGACATGAGCAGCGACGAGATCGATCGCATCATCCGCGATGCGTACAATAAAGTGCCGTATGCCGTGGGTCTGAATAACCATATGGGCAGCGCGATGACCTCCAGCCTGTACGGTATGCTGAAAGTGATGCAGGCGCTGGAGCGTTACAATCTCTATTTCCTCGACAGCATGACCATCGGCAACAGCCAGGCGATGCGTGCCGCTCAGGGGACAGGTGTAAAAGTCATCAAGCGCAAAGTATTCCTGGACGACTCCCAGAACGAAGCGGATATCCGCGTGCAGTTTAACCGCGCGGTACAGCTGGCGCGCCGTAACGGTTCGGCGATTGCCATTGGGCATCCGCATCCGTCTACCGTTCGCGTTTTGCAGCAAATGTTGCCGGGCTTACCCGCCGATATTACGCTGGTGCGTCCGAGCGATCTGCTCAATGAACCTCAGGTGGATACTTCTCGTCCGGGTAGCGCGCAACCACCCGCAACGCAGCCGCGTAATCCATTCCGCGGCGTGAAGAACTGCACGCTGAAACAGCCGCCTGAACCGGTCTATGCAACCCGCTTCTTCTCGGTGATTGGCGAAAGCATCAGCAGCAGTACACTGGTTAAATACGTCCAGCAACAGTGGCAGGGTTGGGGAAAAAAAGCCTGATCGGCTAACGCCTATTCTGCCAGATAAGAGTCCGACTGCTCTTTTGCAACGGACTCTTTCTTTTCCCGATCCTGATACCAGGCCTTGAAATATTTCAAAAAACTGTACGCCGTGGCATAAACCCCTGTCACCACACCCACTTTTCCCTGACGCCAGGCACCACTAAACAGATACCATTTGAAAAATGCGCCGATAGCGCTGATCGCGCCGCGACCAAGAGAGGGACGTATCGTCTGATATTGAACCAGGCGAGTGGTATATCCGTTTAATTTATTAAAAAGTTCATGCAGCGAATGAAACGTCTCATGTCTGACATAACCTGGAATACGTTCAGAACGGAGAAAACCTTCAACCTGATCGTCTACTGGCCGGTTATTAAATCGCGACTGCGTACGGTTAAAAAGACGCACCGGATAATCCGGTGATGAGACGGGATAAATCGTTCGGACATTTTCTCCCAAAACAAACCAGTGACGACATATCCGCCACGCCATATCCAGTTCGGGTTCATCGCCCATTTTTAATTCTAAAATAGCATCAACGGTTTCTTGATCGAGTATTTCGTCACTGTCCATGCACAGCACCCAGTCGTTATGCGCATGGGATACGGCATGGTTCATCTGCTCGCCGTGCCAGCTATATTTTTTGAATATGGGCGACAATCCATAACTCTGGCAAATATATATCGTCGAGTCTGTACTTCCGGAATCCACTATAACGAATTCATCTGCTATTTTTAAAAGAGGAGGAATAACATCGTGCAACGTTCTTTCGGAGTTAAACGTTAATAAGCAGACCGTTATTTTAAACATATTTTCACTCTCTCAATAACGACATAAAATTTTTCACTCATACTATCGAATTGAGAAGAGGCGATTAAAGTCTTAAATCGCACTTTTAAAATAAGCGCGTTTAAAATGTTTTCTTGTAAAAAGACAAAGAAATACAAAAAATCTATTTTATTTCAGTAAATTCTTTATAATGCGGTCAGATGAAGGGTAGCATACGGATTCAGACATGCCGCAAAAACGTAAAATCCTCCTCCTGGACACGGGCAAAGAATGGGGGGGAGGTACCAACAGTATGCTTGAGCTTCTGAAGCGAATCAACCGCGACAAATTCGACATTACTTGTTGTTTTTACAGTGATTATAGTCGTGCTGAAGGTGAAACGATAGGCCAGGTGCTCAATAGCATTGGGATCCCGCTACTGGTTATCCCCCAACGTAAGCAACCGGCATGGGCAAAACTCCTGAAAGAAGCGGGACGTGGTCTGCTGTTTTTCTCGCGTTCGGCGCGCAAAGCATTTACGCGGCATATCGATACCCTGTGGCGCATTCGCCCCAACGTCAGCAAGATCGAGACTATTTTTAGAGAAGGTGGTTTCGATACGCTGTATATGAACAACCAGCCAGGCTCTAACGAAGAAGGGTATCTGGCGGGCGCAAACCTGCATGCGCGGATAATCCAGCACTGCCGGATTGAACCGGTGCTGACCCCGCCGCTGGTGAAGCTGGTGAATGCCCATGCCACAAAAATTATCGCCGTCTCGCACGGCGTTGAACGCGTGCTACTTCAGCATGGCGTCCGGCCCGAGCTGTGTACCACGGTCAACAACGCCATCGACATCCACCAGCCTTTGCCCGACCGACGCGCGATGCGTCAGCGTCTGAACATTGATGACGATACGTTTGTGTTCGGCAGCGTTGGCTCGTTAATCCCTCGCAAGGCCAACCACCACACGCTGGAGGCGCTGGCCCAGTTCAATCAGAGGCACCCGCAGGCAAAATGGAAGATGGTGCTGGTCGGTGAAGGGGCTGAGCGCGGCGCACTGGCGGCACAGGCTGATGCGTCAGGTATTGCTGAACACGTGATTTTTACCGGTTTCCAGAACACGCCTTTTGACTACCTTGCTACCTTTGACGCGTTTATTCTGGCCTCGAAGAGCGAAGGCCTGCCGCGCGTCGTGCTGGAAGCGATGCTGCTGAATATCCCCGTGATTGGGTCAAAAGTGACCGGCACGGCAGAATTGATCGTTCATGAGTCAACCGGCCTGCTGTTCCCCTGGAGCGACGTGTCGCAACTTGCTCAACATCTGGATAATATCTGGCAGGATCCTGCTCTGCGCGCCCGGCTCGCCGCTGCCGCACACCAGAATGTCTGCAACATGTATGCCATTGAAAGCTATGTTAACGGTGTCGAGGCCGTTCTTGGCGCGCAATAACCAAACGAGAAGAACATGTTTAAATTCCTGAATGCTCGCTACCGCCACATTACCGGGCGTCATAACATTCCTTACGCTTCCCTTCCGGTCACGCGCGATCTCGTTGCGGTGGATTCCATTGTGATCCCGTGTACGGGCGCGGATTTCGTCGAAGAGGCGTTATTGTCAGCGACCTTTGCAGAGCGTTATGCCACCGACGTCAGCGAGATTGTTATCGTCAGCGATCAGCCTGAATCCGCTTTCGGCGAGCTGCCGCCAAAAACCCGCGTTGTTACCCTCACGCTTCCAAAACGTGAAGAAGGTTACCGCTATAAGCAGATCTACCTCAGTCGTCTGGTGAAGCTTAACGCTCCGTTGCAGGCGCGCGGTGAAGGTGTGCTGATGATCGACTCCGATCTCAACCTGCTTAAAATGCCAGAGATCAACATGGCGGATATGCACATCTACTCCAGCTTCCGTCAGGGCAAAATGATTGCCAAGCTGGACGGTGCGCCAGCGGAGAAAGTGCCGGCGTATTACAAAGAAACGGTGCGCCCGTATCTGGTCGATCACGTTAACGGCGCGTTTCTTGCCGCCACCAAAAAGACCTGGCGCCGTATCTGCCCGCTGTGGCTGACGCTGTTCCAGGATACCTGGGAGCTGATGGACGATACGCAGCCGCCGACCGATCAGCTGCCGCTCGCTGCGCTGCTGGACATGTTGGATGTAAAAACGGTTAACCTGGGCGACTGGATGAACTGGCCGGTCTCCAAGAAGATCGGCGGTCAGGAAGCCGTTGTGCCGAAAGAGGTGATTGGCGCGCACGGTGGTTTCCCGCTTTCCGAATGGCAGAAGTATCTGGAATCGCCGGATAACAGGCTGCTGTTCAAAGGCCAGGATTACACCCGCAAGGTGCGTTACCTGACGGACGAAGAGAAAAAGAATCAGTAAAAAAAGGGGCCGCTGGCCCCTTTTTAATTACTTATCCCAGCTCAGGATCACTTTCCCTGACTGGCCGGACCGCATTGCGTCAAAGCCCTGCTGGAACTCATCGATGGAGAAACGGTGAGTGATAATCGGGGACAGATCCAGACCGGACTGGATCAGCGCGGCCATCTTGTACCAGGTTTCGAACATCTCACGGCCATAGATGCCCTTAATGAACAGCCCCTTGAAGATGACTTTGTTCCAGTCAATGGACATATCTGACGGTGGAATACCCAGCATCGCGATACGGCCACCGTGGTTCATGGTGTCGAGCATGGTGCGGAACGCCGGTGGCGCGCCGGACATCTCCAGACCCACGTCAAAGCCTTCGGTCATGCCCAGCTCTTCCATCACATCGGTCAGGCTCTCTTTCGAGACATCCACCGCGCGGGTGACGCCCATTTTGCGCGCCAGCGACAGGCGGTATTCGTTCACGTCGGTGATCACCACGTTGCGCGCACCCACATGCTTCGCCACGGCTGCCGCCATAATGCCGATGGGGCCCGCGCCGGAAACCAGCACGTCTTCACCCACCAGGTCGAAGGAGAGCGCCGTGTGTACCGCGTTGCCGAACGGGTCGAAAATGGAGGCCAGATCGTCAGAGATATTGTCCGGGATTTTGAAGGCGTTAAACGCCGGGATCACCAGATATTCCGCGAAACAGCCCGGACGGTTCACGCCCACGCCGACGGTGTTGCGGCACAGGTGGGTACGCCCACCGCGACAGTTACGGCAGTGACCGCAGGTAATGTGGCCTTCACCGGAGACGCGATCGCCAATGTTGAAGCCTTTTACTTCCTGGCCGATACCCACCACTTCGCCGACATATTCGTGACCGACAACCATCGGTACCGGAATGGTTTTCTGTGACCACTGGTCCCAGTTGTAGATGTGAACGTCAGTACCGCAGATGGCGGTTTTACGAATTTTGATCAGCAGATCGTTATGACCGACTTCCGGCTCCGGCACGTCGGTCATCCAAATCCCTTCTTCCGCTTTCAGTTTGGATAACGCTTTCATCATACGTCCTCAGGCAATGACGCCCAGCTGTTTGCCGATGCGGGTAAAGGCTTCCACCGCACGTTCAATTTGTTCAGGCGAGTGCGCCGCAGACATCTGGGTGCGGATACGCGCCTGACCTTTTGGTACCACCGGGAAGAAGAACCCGGTCACGTAAATCCCTTCTTTCTGAAGCTCACGAGCAAATTTCTGCGCGACAACCGCGTCGCCCAGCATCACCGGAATGATCGCGTGATCGGCACCGGCCAGGGTGAATCCTGCGGCACTCATTTTTTCACGGAACAGGCGGGCGTTAGCCCACAGGCGGTCGCGCAGCTCAGCCCCGGATTCCACCATCTCCAGCACTTTAATGGAGGCAGCCACAATCGCCGGCGCCAGGGAGTTGGAGAACAAATACGGGCGGGAGCGCTGGCGCAGCCACTCGACCACCTCTTTACGCGCGGCAGTGTAGCCGCCAGACGCGCCGCCGAGCGCTTTGCCCAGCGTACCGGTGATGATATCCACGCGGCCCATTACGTCGCAGTATTCGTGGGAGCCACGACCGTTTTCGCCGACAAAACCGACCGCGTGAGAGTCATCCACCATCACCAGCGCGTCGTATTTATCCGCCAGATCGCACACGCCCTTCAGGTTGGCGATCACACCGTCCATGGAGAACACGCCGTCGGTGGCGATCAGGACGTGGCGAGCCCCTGCTTCACGAGCCTCTTTCAGGCGCGCTTCCAGCTCCACCATGTCGTTGTTGGCGTAGCGGAAACGCTTCGCTTTGCACAGGCGTACGCCGTCGATGATGGAGGCGTGGTTCAGGGCGTCGGAGATAATCGCGTCTTCTGCGCCGAGCAGGGTCTCAAACAGACCGCCGTTGGCGTCGAAGCAGGAGGAGTACAGAATCGCGTCTTCCATTCCGAGGAAGTTCGCCAGCTTTTGCTCAAGCTGCTTGTGGCTGTCCTGCGTACCGCAGATAAAGCGAACGGAGGCCATACCGAAACCGTGGGTGTCCATGCCGTTTTTCGCCGCGGCAATTAGCTCAGGGTGATTCGCAAGACCTAAGTAGTTGTTCGCGCAAAAGTTGATCACATGGCTGCCGTCGGCAACGGTGATGTCCGCCTGCTGGGCAGACGTGATAATACGCTCTTCTTTGAACAACCCTTCCGCACGTGCGGTGTCGAGGTCGCTGTTTAACTGTTTGTAAAAATCACCACGCATTGCAATTCTCCAGACTCGGCAAATTTTGGCACATATTACCCAAACCAATAGTTCATGACGAGATGACGCAGTATCTCTTCTCGTTTTTGCAGCATAAATCACGCGTACCCCTGCTGCATATCGGTGAATGGCTGAAGCCTGAGCATTGTGATGATATGATAAAGAGATTAGCGTTCGGGATATTCCCCGACTCATACTTTAAAGGTTACAGTTATGATCATCGTTACTGGCGGCGCGGGCTTTATCGGCAGCAATATTGTTAAGGCCCTCAATGACAAAGGCATCACCGACATTCTGGTGGTGGACAACCTGAAAGACGGCACCAAGTTCGTGAACCTGGTGGATCTGAACATCGCTGACTACATGGATAAAGAAGACTTCCTTATCCAGATTATGGCGGGTGAAGAGTTCGGCGAGATCGAAGCCATCTTCCACGAAGGTGCGTGCTCCTCCACCACCGAGTGGGACGGCAAATACATGATGGATAACAACTATCAGTACTCCAAAGAGCTCCTGCACTACTGCCTGGAGCGTGAAATTCCGTTCCTGTACGCCTCTTCCGCGGCAACTTACGGTGGGCGCACTTCAGATTTCATCGAATCCCGCGAATATGAGCAGCCGCTGAACGTTTACGGTTACTCCAAGTTCCTGTTTGATGAGTACGTACGTCAGATCCTGCCAGAAGCGAACTCGCAGATTGTCGGCTTCCGCTACTTCAACGTCTACGGGCCGCGCGAAGGCCACAAAGGCAGCATGGCGAGCGTGGCGTTCCACCTGAACACCCAATTAAATAACGGCGAAAGCCCGAAACTGTTCGAAGGCAGCGACGGCTTCAAGCGTGACTTCGTCTACGTGGGCGATGTGGCGGCAGTAAACCTGTGGTTCCTGGAAAATGGCGTGTCCGGCATTTTCAACCTGGGCACTGGCCGCGCGGAATCCTTCCAGGCGGTGGCAGACGCGACGCTGGCGTACCATAAGAAAGGCAGCATCGAGTACATTCCGTTCCCGGATAAGCTGAAAGGCCGCTACCAGGCATTCACCCAGGCGGACCTGACTAACCTGCGCGCCGCAGGCTACGACAAGCCGTTCAAGACCGTTGCCGAAGGCGTAACGGAATATATGGCCTGGCTGAACCGCGACGCATAAGCATGAAAATTCTGGTGATCGGCCCGTCATGGGTGGGCGACATGATGATGTCGCAAAGTCTCTATCGCACGCTCAAGGCGCGTTATCCCCAGGCGATAATCGACGTGATGGCACCCGCATGGTGCCGTCCGCTGTTATCGCGTATGCCGGAAGTGAACGAGGCGATCCCGATGCCGCTCGGACACGGGGCGCTGGAAATCGGTGAACGCCGCAAACTCGGCCACAGTCTGCGCGAGAAACGCTATGACCGCGCGTACGTGCTGCCTAACTCCTTCAAATCCGCCCTTGTGCCCTTCTTTGCGGGCATCCCGCACCGTACCGGCTGGCGCGGTGAAATGCGCTACGGCCTGCTGAACGACGCCCGGGTGCTGGATAAAGAGGCCTGGCCGCTGATGGTGGAGCGCTACGTGGCGCTGGCCTACGACAAAGGCGTAATGCGCAGCGCGAAAGATCTGCCGCAGCCGCTGCTGTGGCCGCAGCTCCAGGTAAGCGATGGGGAGAAATCCCACACCTGCAACGCATTTGGCATTTCGTCCGAACGCCCGATGATTGGGTTTTGCCCTGGCGCAGAATTCGGTCCGGCAAAACGCTGGCCGCACTATCACTATGCAGAGCTGGCGAAACAGCTTATCGATGAAGGCTATCAGATTGTGCTGTTTGGCTCGGCGAAAGATCATGAGGCGGGCAATGAAATTCTCGCCACGCTGAGCACCGAGCAACAGGCATGGTGCCGCAACCTGGCCGGGGAAACGCAACTCGAGCAGGCGGTTATCCTCATTGCCGCCTGTAAGGCCGTGGTCAGTAACGACTCTGGCCTGATGCACGTCGCCGCCGCGCTGGACCGCCCGCTGGTCGCGCTGTATGGCCCAAGCAGCCCGGACTTCACGCCGCCGCTGTCGCACAAAGCGCGCGTAATTCGTTTGATCACCGGCTACCACAAGGTGCGCAAAGGCGATGCCGCAGAAGGCTATCATCAGAGCCTGATCGACATCACGCCGCAGCGTGTCCTTGAAGAACTCAACGCACTGCTGTTGAGCGAAGAAGGATAACGGATGCGGGTATTGATCGTTAAAACCTCCTCAATGGGTGATGTTCTGCATACGCTGCCGTCGCTGACGGACGCTATGCGGGCCATTCCCGGCATCCGTTTTGACTGGGTGGTGGAAGAAGGCTTCGCGCAGATCCCCACCTGGCATGAAGCGGTTGATCGCGTGATCCCGGTGGCCATTCGCCGCTGGCGCAAAGCGTGGTTCTCCGCACCGATTAAAGCCGAACGCAAAGCCTTCCGCGAAGCGGTGCAGGCCCGGCGTTACGACGCGATCGTCGACGCCCAGGGGCTGGTGAAAAGCGCCGCGCTGGTCACGCGTCTGGCGCACGGCGTAAAGCACGGCATGGACTGGCAAACCGCCCGCGAACCGCTGGCGAGCCTGTTCTATAATCGTCGCCACCATATTGCGAAGCAGCAGCACGCCGTGGAACGTACCCGCGAGCTGTTCGCTAAGAGTCTCGACTATGCAAAACCCGACCTCCAGGGCGACTACGCCATCGCACAGCATTTTCTGCGCGAAACGGACAGTGATATCGCGCCGTATCTGGTCTTCCTGCATGCCACAACGCGCGATGATAAGCACTGGCCGGAAACGCACTGGAGAAGGCTGATTGAACTAATGCAACCTTGCGGTATCCATATTAAACTCCCGTGGGGCGCTGAACATGAGCGGCAGCGTGCGGAACGTCTGGCAGCCGGTTTTTCCCATGTCGAGGTGTTACCCAAACTCACGCTGGCGCAGGTTGCCGCACAGCTGGCGGGCGCTAACGCCGTCGTTTCTGTGGATACAGGGTTAAGCCATTTAACCGCCGCACTGGATCGTCCTAATATCACGATTTTCGGCCCGACCGATCCGGGGTTGATCGGGGGTTACGGTAAAAACCAGCATCAGATGGTTAGCCCTACGCAACAAACGAAGGATATTAGCGCAGATGCTATTTTTTCATTTTTACAGGGCAGCCATCGGCTTTCCAACAGGGATATTTAACCCATGAGTTATGTATTTCTGCTGATTTTACTCTTTCCGGTGAAACTCATCCGGAAGCTGTTTCGAAAAGACACGGGCAAGAACCTTGTCATTCAGACAGCCAAAATCGGTGACTTTATTAATGCGACGCCTCTTCTGGCATATCTGCAAAAAAGCGATGTGTTGATCAGTCGCAGCGTTGGCGCGCTGGCGAAGCATGATGAGACTATTGAGCAGATCTATTTTATTGAGCAGCATAAGCGCAACCTGTGGCGTAAACTGTGCTTCGCGTGCAGGATCATGAACCGCTACGACAACGTCTACCTGCTACAGCCCAACAGCGTGAACCTCTTTTTTGCCGCCGTCTGCAATGCCAAAAACAAACAATTTTTAAGCATTTACACGCGCAGGTGGTATCACGGGATTTTCTATCTCGCGGCCGACGGTACCGTTGAGCATGGCAAAAAAACGCTTTCGGTGACGAACTACCTGAAACTGGCCGACCGCTCGCTCACGTGGCAAGACTCTCCCAAGCACGCCACAAAGCCACTCTTCAAGCCGACGACCTGGCCGGCCATACTTGATAAACCTGGTGTTATCCGCATCGGCATCAGTATTGCGGCGGGCAATAAAGCCAAAACCGTCCCTCCGGTTATCTGGAAGCGGATTGTTGATCAACTTGCTGATTTACCCTGCGAGTTTTATGTCTTCGGCGCGCCAAACGAACAGTCGTGGATGGACGATATCACCCGTCTTTACGGTGACATCCCCAATTTTATCAATCTTATTGGCAAAATTTCGCTGGAAGAGCTTCCCTGGGCCATTTCTAAGATGGACTGCTATATCGCGTCTGACTCGGGGAATGTCTACATCGCAGACGCCGTCGGCGTGCCGGTGGTCCTGCTGTTTGGACCGTGTTGTCACTATGAACAGCGTCCGCTTGGCAATGTGATGCTGATCGGGAATGACGATAACATTTGTTCTTATGTGTTTGAAACGCGCTATTACTTCCCGCAAGAACGGGAAGCGCTATTCTCTGTCACTGACTCCGCGTTACACGATCTTCAGCAGTTTATCCGTACATTACCAAAAGCCCGCTCACTGGCTAGCGCTACCGACGCTCAAGGAAACTAATTTTTATGGCTTTTTTAAGCGTCATTATTGCTGCGCATAACGCTGAAGCTACGCTGCACGCCACGCTTTCAAGCCTGCTGGCAGCAACCGATCAGGATACTGAAGTCATTATTTTCAATGACAGTTCTGAGGATGCCACGCAGGCAATAATTGAAGAGTGGTCGCCGAAATTTCCTCAGATCATAACGCGCACCGTGAACTTTCGTAACGTAGGCCGGGTAAGAAACAGCGCTGTCGCGCTGGCATCGGGTGAGTATATTACGATGCTCGACAGTGACGATTGCTTAAAGCCGGGCAGCCTCAGGGACGCAATGGCCTACCTGAAAGCGCAACGTCCGGATATGTTACTGACACGTTTGCTTGAGATTCGCGATCCCCGGAGAATGACTTCAGACTGGCAGGGATTTAATCCTGTGCCATTGTCACAACATGAAGCAATTACTCGTTTCTTACGTCATAAAGACTTTCAGGCACATCTCATTGGCCAGTTTATTCATCGTAGCCTTTATGAGAAAAATCCCATACCTCCGATGTTATGTTATGAGGATTTCGCTGTCTTCCCGGGAATGTTGATGCAATCGAGCAAAATAGCCTATCAACGCCAGGGGCATTATTATTACATCAAGCGTCGCGACAGTTTGTCGAGCAGTCTGGACGCCAGCAAAATTTCAACGCTTGTCGAATGCACGTTACAGATGGAAAGAACATTTCCGTCACGCTACAAACATCTCGTCAATTGCCACTGGTTTGATATTTACAGCAACCATCGGAAATATCTTACAGGTCAGCAGCTCAAAACCGTTAAGTCACGAGTAACAGCACTTTATTCTTTATCATTTTTCTTATCCAGCGATGTTCGCTTCAGCTATAAAAAAAGGGTTATTGAGGCATTATGGAAAAAATAAAGTTAAAAACTTACCAGTTAACACTCGCATTGAGCCTTATCTCTTTAGCTCTTGTCCTTGTTAATTCAGGGAAACAACGAGAGTTTTTCTATATTGCAATATATGCAAGTATCTTGGGTTTGGTGTTTGAGTATAAAAAAATCTCCTGGCATCCTTTTAGTATCGCCTATCCTATTATGCTGGTAGGATTACTTAACCTTATTTGGTATGTCACTTATGAATTGCATAATGAGGGATTAAACGCATACAGTGATTATCTTGGATCGAGTAAAAAATTAATTCTGGCAAGCCTTTTGATTTTTTACCTTGACCGTTTCAAAAATTATGTAACAAAAGATAATTTTGTGAAATACTTCTTAATTAGTACAGCTGTAGGTTATACCCTTGCCACAGCTTATGGCTTTTATCAGGCTGTACAAGGTATTAATCGCGTAGAGATGGCTATAAACCGTCCAACTATCGCAGCGTATGTATATTCTGTTCTATCATTAGCCTTTGTTTACAGCTTATACCTAAAGAAGAATGTGAAATTATACCTTCTGGCAGGCGTCGTAGTCCTGATATCTTTCTTCGTGATTCTTTTGACTGCCACGCGTGCCGCCATGGGCCTTTACCTGTTAATGGCTATTATTCTTACACTTTATCATTTCCGAAAAATTCACCTTAAATCATTAATGATTTTTTTATGCATCGTTACAGGGATCATAGCCGTAAGCTATAAACCATTGATTTCTCCTAAAATTCAACAAACAGTGACTGAGATAACTAAATATCAGAAAGGGCATGATGCAACTTCTCTGGGGGCTCGTTTTTCGATGTGGAACGTGGGTCTTATGACTGGCATTGCGCATCCACTGGGACAGTCTATTGAAAGCAGGGAATCATGGGTTCGAAATTATGTCGCAAATGGACATCAACATGTTGCAGCAGCGCTCGGTTACATTCGAATTCATTTGCACAATGAATTTATTGAAAAATATTCACTGCAAGGCATTCCTGGACTGCTAATTTTATGCTTCTTTTTTATTTCGATAATAGCTTACTCTATTAGAAGTAAAAACGGTTTGCTGCTGACGTCGATGCTTCTTTTGCTTTTGTATGGACTGACGGATGTCATACTGCTCAGTTCAGAGGCCTTAATCTTCTTTATGATTTTGTTTGCGCTAAGTACACCTTTCTCACAAACAAAGCAGCAATAACAAATATGCCCGCCTGGCGGGCATAACTATTTTTTGTACTTGTAAAACTCCGCCAGCGTCATCCCCACGGTCTTATCTGATAACCAGGTAAAGAGCTGCTCCAGATCCTGATACAGCCCCTCAATCGCGGCCTCGTCTTTAAAAGTAGGGCTCCCGCCAGGCATAAATTCCGACGAATGCAGCATGAACTCCACGTAGTCATTTCCCTGAGCCAGGCACTGCTGCGCCACCTTAATCATCTCCGCCGCATTTCCTCCGGACGGGCGTAACCAGTTAACTGACGGAGAACGGTATTTACCGCGTAGACGATCATAACCCTGCTTCAGGGAATTCAGCCATGCCGGGTGTTTATACTGGATGCTCATCGGTACTTCGAGGAGAGGGCTGTTTCCCGGCCGGGAAATGTCGTCTACGTCCAAAAAGTAGGCACGATCGGGAAAATGCTGGTAATTCGTTCCGCCATTACCCTGCGGAGCGCCTTTCGCGTTGCGCCAGTTCACGCGCGGCGTAACGGAACAATCTACCTGATACCCCAGCTCAATCAGCAACTGGGCGTAACGGCTGTCGAATGCCCAGCGCCCGGCGCGATGGCTGAGCATTTTTGTCTGGAAAGTCTCTTCCAGTAAGCGGGTCATGAAGAGCACTTTCTCACGCATGACCTCGTCTGAAAACTCAATCAGATAAGGCTGCCAGCGCCAGTCATCACCGGTCAGATCGTGCTCCGGAGGGCTGTTCCAGGCATGGAGATGCATTCCCACCTCACCCTGGCCGCGGGCTATGACCTCTTTCGCGAACTCAATGAATACCGGTTCGACTGCCATCTCGTAGTTGGTCAGCCAGACAGGCTTAAAGCCGAAGCGTTCACAAAGCGCCTGAAACCGCGCCAGGTAGCGCGCGTTTTCCGTTTTGATCACCCGGTGGTTCTGCCAGAGATTATCCCCTTCGGTATCGATCGTGATGATAAACGCTGGTTTTTTCATAATGAGCCCGCAAGACAAAATAGTTAGCGCTATGTTACGCACGCCCGAAAGCAGGAGTAAACCCTTCCAGGGAAATTCCTGACATTATGGAGAAAGAGTGCAAGTCGTTACCAGGTCTATTAGAATTGCCAATAGTACAACGCCGATAAGATGATGATGAATAACTTACCTGACACGCCTGATTTGCGCATTTTACTGATCAAACTTCGCCATCATGGCGACATGTTACTCACCACCCCCGTCATCAATTCATTACGCCAGAAATGGCCTGAAGCCCAAATCGACGTGCTTCTCTATGAAGAGACGCGAGACATGCTCGCCGCGCATCCGGCAATCGGGACGATCTATGGTATCGATCGTAAATGGAAGCAGCTGGGGACGCTGAAGCACCTGCAAAAAGAGTGGCAGTTGCTTCGTGCTTTACGCGCTCAGCATTATCATCTGGTGATCAATCTTGCCGATCAGTGGCGCAGCGCGATTGTTACCCGCTTCACCGGTGCACCGGTTCGGCTCGGGTTCGCTTTTAACAAGCGCAATAATGCCTTCTGGCGTTTTTGTCACAGTGAACTGGTCTCGGTCGCCAGCCATCAGTCGTTGCACACCGTTGAACAAAATCTCTCCATACTGTCAGCGCTGCCGGTAATGGCCAACCCTACCGTGACCATGGCTTACAGCGCGGATGACTGGCGCCATGCTCACCAAAAGCTGTCGCAAAAGGGCGTGGGAGACCGCTACATCGTTATTCAACCCACTTCACGCTGGTTCTTTAAGTGCTGGGATGAAGGCAAAATGGCGCAAACTATCGCCGCGTTGCAGCAGGACGGCCACACTATCGTCCTCACGGCGGGACCGGATAAGAAAGAGCTGGCGATGATTGACCGCATTCTTGCCGCCTCCCCGCAGACGGGTGTTGTATCGCTGGCAGGGCAGTTAACCCTGCGCCAGCTGGCCTCGCTAATCGATCACGCGATCCTGTTCATTGGCGTTGACTCCGTACCCATGCACATGGCCGCCGCTCTTCAGACGCCCTGCGTGGCGCTGTTTGGCCCGTCAAAATTGACGTTCTGGTCGCCATGGCAGGTTAACGGAGAGGTCATCTGGGCAGGTAACTACGGCCCGCTTCCCAACCCTGACGCCATTGATACAAAAACGACGGAACGTTATCTCGACGCCATCCCCGTTGATACTGTCGTCTCCGCCGCAAGGAGATACCTGCAATGAAGCTTCATCGTCTGGCCATTGTGCGCCAAAAATATCGTCCGGATGGGGGAGCAGAACGTTTTGTCTCCAGGGCACTTACCGCGCTGAGCAATCAAAATCTTGAGCTCAACGTCATCACCCGCGAGTGGCAGGGCGAAAAGCAGGACGACTGGCATATTCATATTTGCGATCCCCGAAAGTGGGGCCGTATCAGCCGTGAGCGCGGCTTTGCACACGCCGCGCGCGCGCTGTGGCAGCAACAGCAGTTTGATATTGTCCAGAGCCACGAACGTATTCCGGGCTGCGATATTTACCGCGCCGGGGATGGTGTACATCGACGCTGGCTGCTACAGCGTACGCGTATTCTTCCCGCCTGGCGCGCGAAGCTGCTTATGCACGATCGCTATCACCGCTACGTGATGCACGCAGAACGTGAAATGTACCAGGCTCCCGAGTTGAAAGCCGTTATCTGTAATGCGGAGATGATCAAGCGCGAAATCGTCGAAGACTTTGATATTGACGCAAAAAAGATACATGTGATTTATAATTCAATAGATTCCAGCCGCTTCGTTCCGGCAGAAGAGAGACAACGCGCTGTACTGCGTCAGCAATTTGGCTTACCCGCTGATGCCGTCATTTTCTGCTTCGTGGGTTCAGGGTTTGAACGCAAGGGGCTGGCAAGCGCTATTCGGGCTATAGCAGGAACCTCGGCGTGGCTGGTTGTGGTCGGTCAGGATAAAGCGGAAAGCCGTTATCGCGACCTCGCCCGTTCATTAGGCTGTGAGGGGCAAATCCGTTTCCTGGGGATGCAAAAAGAGACGCTGCCATTTTATCAGCTTTCTGATGGTTTACTGCTGCCGACGCTGTATGATCCTTTCCCTAACGTCATACTTGAAGCAATGGCCTGTGGATTGCCCGTCATTACGTCAGAGAGTTGCGGTGGTTCAGAATTTATTGAGCAAGGCCAGAACGGGTTTTACTGTGATGCACTTGATATCCACACATTGAAGGAGGCCGTCATGTCCATCCCTTCACTGGAAAAAAATAACAATATGGGGCTTGCGGCGCGTGAACGCGTCAGAGAAGCAACCCCTGAAAAACTATCAAGTCAGCTTATTTCGCTTTATCAAAAATTACTGGATTAATAATGCGCATCCTAATGATTATTGATGGTTTACCCGGTGGAGGAGCCGAAAAGACGGTTCTTACCCTCTCCAGCGGACTGACAGAACTGGGGCATCAGGTCACCCTTTTCTCCTTACGGAAGGTGTGCGACTACGCCATTCCGGAAGGCATCGGTTTTCAGGTTGTGCAGGATACCTGTAAAAAACCCTGGCGGAAGCTGACCGAGATCCCGCGTCGCGCCCGTTTGCTGGATCGCGCCATCGAGCAGGCAGAACACAGCGGTAAATTTGACGTCGTGTTCTCACATCTGCATAAAACCGACCGTATCGTGGCGCACAGCCGCGTGCTGGATCGGGATAAGGTCTGGTTCTGCGTACACGGGATGTTCTCCTTCTCCTATTTGCGCCATCGCAGCGGGCTTTCTCGCTGGTTTAAGCATTATAAAATTCGTCATACCTATGAAAACCGCAACGTGGTGGCGGTTTCTGGCGCCGTGCTGCACGATCTGTCTGAAGTACTCGCGATTCCCCTGCGGCGCAAAGCGGTTATCCATAACCCCTTTGATATCCCTGAAATTCAGCGTCTGGCGGAAGCGCCCTTTGAGATGCAGGGGCAGGATTACATTATCCATGTTGGCCGTTTTCATGAACACAAACGTCACGACAGGCTGCTGCGGGCGTTCGCGCTGAGCAAGATCGACGCATCGCTGGTGTTGATGGGCAAAGGTTCTGACGCGAAAATAAATCAGCTCAAACAGCTTGCCGCTAAGCTGGGAATTGAAAACAAGATCGTCTTCCGCCCGTTCGAAACCAACCCCTACCCGTGGATCAAAGGGGCACGCCTTTTAGTGTTAAGTTCCGACTGCGAAGGTTTTGGTAATGTACTGGTAGAGTCCATTATCTGTCAGACCCCACCGGTGAGTACAAACTGCCCTGGCGGCCCTGCTGAGATCCTTACTGGCCCCCTGGCGCGTGGTCTGACAGCGTTAACCGACGAATCACTGGCGAAAACACTGGCAGAACTGTATGCCTCTCCGCCGGTTGTTGATCGCGAAACGATCGCATCGTTCGGTATCAACGCCATTTGCCAGCAATACATTGCTTTGGTCGACAACCAAAAATAATCAGGTTTCATATGCAAAATTCAGCGCCTTTATTAAGCGTGGTGGTGGCCGTTTATAACGGTGAAGCTTTTCTCGATCAGTTCTTTACCTGCCTTGTAAATCAACACATCGACAGTATGGAAGTCATCATCGTGAATGACGGTTCCACTGACCGCTCGATGCAGATTGTCGAAAAATGGCGCGAAAAGCTGCCAAAGATGCAGGTTATTGAACAACCTAATCAGGGCGTGTCCATCGCGCGTAATACTGGCCTGGCCGTTGCGACCGGGCAGTATCTCTCTTTCCCGGATATTGATGATGTCTTCAAACCCGGCATGTACCAGCGTCTGCTGGATATGGCCGTCACGCAGAACCTGGATGTCGCCACCTGCAATGGCAACTACGTCTGGGAAAATAACAAAAAACCGTCTCGCCCTATCTTCCCTGAAGATAAGCTCGCCTCAACGGGCGTCATGAATGGCGCGGCATGGTTAAAAAAGGCGCTGGATTCACGTAAGTTCCTGCATGTGACCTGGCTGAATATCTATCGTCACGATTTTATTCGTCAGCACGGCTTCCGTTTCGAGCCAGGCCTGCGCCATCAGGATATCCCGTGGACGACTGAGGTGCTGCTTGCCGCGGAACGCGTTCAGTACACCAGCGAACGCTTTTACGACTACTACATTCACTCCGCCTCGGTATCGCACACCCCGGATAATGACGACACGCTGATTCGCTCTGCGCGCCATTATATGAAGATCCTGAAGATGCTTGATGCCATTAACCAGCGCTACCCGGATAAAGTGAAAAATATCCCGGCCTGTTACTGGCAAATCGCTAAAGAGGGTCTGGGAATTATTCATACCTTCGACAACATGAAGGATGAGGCGAAGAAATCAATGATAATCAAAGAGTTCTTCGACACCGGGATCTGGAAGCTCATCTGGAAAAGTGCCAAAAGCCCGCGTTTGCGCTGGCGCCTGGGCCGGCGCTACTTCCGTTTAAAACGGTATCTGGCATAAGAGATAGCTTTAGCACGCTTAAATGCTTAGAATTTCCCGGCCGAAACTAAAAAAACGGATAATCGCTTGGAATTGTTGTATACCGCCCTGCTCTACATCATTCAGCCACTGGTGTGGCTGCGACTGTTGCTTCGTAGCCGTAAAGCGCCTGCGTACCGTAAACGCTGGGCCGAACGTTATGGCTACTGCCGCAATAAAGTGGCGCCGGACGGTATTCTGCTGCATTCCGTGTCAGTCGGGGAAACGCTGGCCGCCATTCCACTGGTGCGTGCCCTGCGCCACCGTTATCCGTCACTGCCCATCACCGTCACCACGATGACGCCAACCGGCTCAGAGCGCGTGATGTCTGCCTTCGGTAAAGACGTGCATCACGTCTACCTGCCGTACGATCTCCCCTGCGCCATGAACCGTTTCCTGAATACCGTGCGCCCTAAACTGGTGATCGTCATGGAAACCGAACTGTGGCCGAATATGATTTCCGCCCTGCATGCCCGTAAAATTCCTTTGGTTATCGCCAACGCGCGTCTGTCGGAACGCTCGGCGAAAGGGTATGGCAAGCTGGGTAAATTTATGCGTCGCCTGCTCAGCAAAATCACGCTGATCGCCGCGCAGAACGAAGAAGATGCCTCGCGCTTTATCGCCCTCGGCCTGAAGCGCAACCAGCTTGCGGTCACGGGTAGCCTGAAGTTCGATATTTCCGTCACCCCTGAACTCGCCGCCCGTGCGGTAACGCTGCGTCGTCAGTGGGCGCCGCGTCGCCAGGTCTGGATTGCCACCAGCACCCATGATGGCGAAGAAGCCATTATTCTTCAGGCTCACCGCCAGCTGCTGGAAAAATTCCCTGATTTACTGCTGATTCTGGTTCCTCGCCATCCTGAGCGTTTTAAAGATGCCCGCGAGATGGTGCAAAAAGGCGGTTTCAGCTTCACCCTGCGCAGCAGCGGCGAAATCCCCTCTGGCAGCACGCAGGTGGTGATTGGCGATACGATGGGCGAACTGATGCTGCTGTACGGGATCGCCGATCTTGCATTCGTTGGCGGAAGCCTGGTGGAGCGCGGTGGTCATAACCCGCTGGAGCCAGCAGCCCACGCCATCCCCGTACTGATGGGGCCACACACGTTTAACTTCAAAGATATCTGCGCGAAATTGCAGCAAGCCGATGGCTTAATCACCGTGACCGACGCGGATTCGGTGGTCAAAGAGGTCTCTACCCTTCTGACTGACGAAGATTACCGCCTGTGGTACGGTCGTCACGCCGTTGAAGTCCTGCATCAGAACCAGGGCGCACTGACCCGTCTGCTGCAACTTCTGCAACCTTACCTGCCGCAGCGGAGCCACTAATGTCAACGCGTCTGTCGGTCGTGATGATCGCCAAAAACGCCGCCGACCTGCTTCCGGATTGCCTGGCCTCTGTTGCCTGGGCTGACGAAATCGTCATTCTCGACTCCGGAAGTACGGACAACACGGCGGACGTTGCCCGTGCAGCCGGGGCAAAAGTCTTTACCGACACCGACTGGCAGGGCTACGGTATTCAGCGCCAGCGTGCGCAGGGTTACGCCACGGGCGATTACGTGTTGATGATCGATACCGATGAGCGCGTCACCCCGGAACTCCGACAGGCCATTCAAACGGTGCTTGCCGCGCCACAGCCCGGCGCGGTCTACAGTATCGCGCGTCGTAACTATTTCCTGGGCCGCTTTATGCGCCACAGCGGCTGGTACCCCGACCGCGTGATGCGCCTCTATGCGCGCGAGCGTTATCAGTACAACGACAACCTGGTCCATGAATCTCTGGCCTGCGATAGCGCTCAGGTCATCCCTCTGACGGGCGATCTGCTTCATCTGACCTGCCGCGATTTCGCCAGCTTCCAGCGGAAACAGCTGAACTATGCCACCGCCTGGGCGCAGGAGCGGCATACGCGCGGCAAGAAGGCCACGCTGACCGGCATCTTCACCCACACGCTGGGCGCGTTTCTGAAAACGCTGCTGCTGCGTGGCGGCGTGCTGGACGGCAAACAAGGCTGGTTACTGGCCGTAGTGAATGCCCAGTATACTTTCAACAAATACACCGAGCTGTGGGCGCTGAACCGCGGCTACTCAGAGAAAACGTGAGCCATGAGCACAAAAGCGATTTATCCGGGTACCTTCGATCCGATCACTAACGGTCATCTTGATATCATCACCCGTGCGGCGTGTATGTTCGACAAGGTGATTCTGGCCATTGCCGCCAGCCCGAGCAAAAAGCCGATGTTCGACCTGAACGAACGCGTGCAGCTTGCCACCGATGCGATTTCGCATCTGTCGAATGTTGAGGTCGTCGGATTCAGCGACTTGATGGCAAACTTTGCCCGTGACCGGCAGGCCAATATCCTGATCCGCGGTCTTCGCGCGGTAGCAGACTTCGAATATGAGATGCAGCTGGCACACATGAACCGCCATCTGATGCCGGAGCTGGAGAGCGTATTCCTGATGCCCTCCAAAGAGTGGTCCTTCATCTCTTCCTCACTGGTGAAAGAGGTGGCGCGCCATCACGGGGACGTTACCCACTTCCTGCCGGTTAACGTCCACCAGGCGTTGATGGAAAAGCTAAAGTAACCCTACTTCTGGCACTGACGGCAGTAAAACGTGGCGCGCTGAGCGTGCTTCGTGGCAATAATCGGCGTCCCGCAGGCTCTGCACGGCTCACCCTTACGGCCATAAACCTGCAACTCCTGCGCAAAATAGCCCGGCTTCCCGTCGCTTTGCAGGAAATCCTTCAGCGTCGTCCCGCCCTGCTCAATTGAGCGCAGCAGTACCGCTTTAATTACTCTGACCAGCAGCTCGCACTCCTGCGCCGACAGCGAGGAGGCCAGCCGATCGGGATGGATCCCGGCGGCAAACAACGATTCGCTGGCATAGATATTTCCCACGCCCACCACCAGCTTGTTATCCATCAGCCAGGGTTTAATCGGGGTTTTCTTTTTCGCGCACTTCTCTTTGAGATAATCCGCGTTAAACGCCTCTGACAGCGGCTCAGGTCCGAGATGCGCCAGCACGTTGTGTCCTTCCAGCTCTTTGGTCCACAGCCATGCGCCAAAGCGACGCGGGTCGGTGTAACGCAGCACTTTGCCGTTACTCATCACCAGATCAACGTGGTCGTGCTTTTCCGCAGGCAACTCTTCGGTGAGGATGCGCAAGCTTCCCGACATGCCCAGATGGATAATGATCCAGCCGTCAGGCAGCTCCAGCAGCAGGTATTTCGCGCGGCGCTGCACGCTCAGGACGGGTTTGTCGCTTAACGCGTGGATCTCATCGGACACCGGCCAGCGCAGACGCCCGTTGCGAACGACAGCATGAAGAATAGTCGCGCCAACCAGATGGGGCTCAATGCCGCGGCGGCTGGTCTCTACCTCTGGTAATTCAGGCATGGTTCCTCCGTTGAGATGCAGAATGCAAAAAACCCCGCAGTTGCGGGGTTTTTCAATACAAGGAGACTAAAATTATTTGATTTTAGCTTCTTTGTACAGTACGTGCTGGCGTACAACTGGATCGAATTTTTTCAGTTCCAGTTTTTCCGGCTTAGTACGTTTGTTCTTCGTGGTGGTGTAGAAGTGACCTGTACCAGCAGAAGAAACCAGCTTGATTTTCTCGCGAATACCTTTAGCCATGATTTATTTCCTCTTTAAGTACTTAGTACTTTTCGCCACGGGCACGCAGTTCGGACAGAACTGTATCGATGCCTTTCTTATCGATTACACGCATACCTTTAGCAGATACGCGCAGGGTGACAAAACGCTTCTCGCTCTCAACCCAGAAACGGTGAGAGTGCAGGTTCGGCAGGAAACGGCGTTTAGTCGCGTTCAGTGCGTGGGAACGGTTGTTACCGGTCACCGGACGCTTGCCAGTAACTTGGCAGACTCGGGACATGTCTATTCTCCAAAAATCAAATTAGCTCGAGCTTCGTATGGGGTATCGGCGCCTCGTCAGGCTTTACAGCCCGGTCATCGCATAGTTCTATTGAACTCTCGATTGCCAGGCCCAAATGCCAAACCCGAGATTCTCAAAGGTGGCGTAGTATACGCTGACTCGGCGGTGTGCTCAAGTCCCGAACAGACAAAGATCCCGATGGATCGCGAGAAAAGGCCTAAATCCAGCCACGTTCGGCAAAAGAAATGTACTCTCCGCGGCCAATTATCAGATGGTCCAGCACACGAATGTCCATGAATTGACAGCATTTGATAATACGTTCGGTAATTGCTTTGTCAGCTCTGCTTGGTTCTGCACAGCCAGAGGGGTGATTATGCGCGAGGATCACGCCGGCTGCATTCACTTTTATCGCTTCCCGCACAATTTCACGCGGATGCACCTCAACGTGACTCAATGTTCCCGAAAAAAGGCGGGTATGTTTCAGTACCCGGTTTTTGTTGTCGAGAAAGATCACCATAAAGATCTCCCGCTCCAGATCGGAGAGCTGGCTTTGCAGAAATTCGCGGGTCATGTCGGGGGTGAGGATCGGGTCTTCTTCCTCCATACGCACGTTGTAAAATCGCCGGGCCAGCTCGGCAATGCCCCGTAACTGGGCATATTTCGCCACGCCAATGCCCTCAACGTGCGTAAACGCCTCCAGCTCAGCGGTCAGCAATCCATACAGTGAACCGAAATGGTCTATCAGTTCTTTCGCCAGCGTAAATACCGTTTTCCCCGGCGTGCCTGTGCGTAAAAAGAGCGCCAGCAGCTCGTCGTCCTTTAACAACGTGACGCCATGACGCAGCATTTTTTCACGCGGTAGCAGCAGTTCAGTCTCTTCCATGCCCGGCCTCCTTCTGTTTGCCATTATGCTGCCACAGGCAAATTCGGGGTTCGACGCTGGCATTTCGTTCTTGCGTAACGCCTCGCAAAGTGAATTAAGGACATCATCACCCCGTTTTAGGGATTGTGATAAAATGCCCGCTCTCTGGTGAAACCCAACAGGAAAGAATCATGATGAGCCTGGCCGGTAAAAAAATCGTTCTTGGCGTCAGCGGCGGTATTGCTGCCTATAAAACGCCAGACCTGGTGCGCCGTTTGCGCGAGCGCGGGGCCGACGTACGGGTCGCGATCACCGAAGGCGGCAAAGCCTTTATCACCCCCCTGAGCCTGCAAGCCGTCTCGGGATACCCGGTATCCGACAGCCTGCTCGACCCGGCGGCCGAAGCCGCAATGGGCCACATTGAGCTGGGGAAATGGGCCGATCTGGTTATCCTTGCCCCCGCCACGGCAGATTTAATTGCCCGCGTGGCAGCCGGTATGGCGAACGATCTGGTAACGACCATTTGCCTCGCAACGCCTGCGCCCGTCGCGGTTGTGCCCGCAATGAACCAGCAGATGTACCGCAACGCCGCTACCCAGCATAATCTGGACACGCTGGCCTCGCGCGGCCTGCTGATTTGGGGACCGGACAGTGGCAGCCAGGCCTGCGGCGACGTTGGGCCAGGGCGTATGCTCGACCCATTGACGATTGTTGATATGGCCGCCGCCCATTTCTCGCCTGTCAACGATCTGCAACATCTCAACATCATGATTACCGCGGGCCCCACGCGCGAGCCGCTGGATCCGGTGCGTTACATCACCAACCACAGCTCCGGCAAAATGGGCTTTGCGATTGCTGCCGCGGCAGCCAAACGCGGCGCGAACGTCACGCTAGTGAGCGGCCCGGTGTCGCTTACCACCCCTGCGTTTGTGCAGCGTATTGATGTAACGACCGCGCTGGAAATGGAAGCCGCCGTACAGGCACATGCTCAACAGCAGCATATTTTTATCGGCTGTGCGGCCGTCGCTGATTACCGCGCCGAAACCATTGCCGACGCTAAAATTAAAAAGCAAGGTGATGAATTAACAATAAAAATGGTGAAGAACCCGGATATCGTTGCCGGTGTCGCCGCATTGAAAACTCATCGACCTTACGTTGTTGGGTTTGCCGCAGAAACGAATAATGTGGAAGAATATGCCCGGCAAAAACGTACCCGCAAAAACCTCGATTTGATTTGCGCGAACGACGTATCGCTGTCCACGCAAGGATTTAACAGCGACAGCAACGCATTGCACCTTTTCTGGCAGGATGGAGATAAAGTCTTACCGCTTGAGCGCAAAGAACTCCTGGGCCAACACTTACTGGACGAGATCGTTACCCGTTATGATGAAAAAAATCGACGTTAAGATTCTGGACCCGCGCGTTGGTGAGCAATTTCCGCTGCCAACGTATGCCACCTCCGGCTCTGCCGGTCTTGACCTGCGCGCCTGTCTCGATGACGCCGTAGAACTGGCGCCAGGTGCAACGACCCTGATCCCGACCGGGCTGGCGATTCACATTGCTGACCCGTCACTGGCAGCGGTGATCCTGCCGCGCTCTGGCCTGGGCCATAAGCATGGCGTCGTGCTGGGTAACCTGGTCGGCCTGATCGATTCTGACTATCAGGGTCAGCTGATGGTATCCGTCTGGAACCGTGGCCAGGACAGCTTCACCATTGAGCCGGGCGAGCGTATCGCGCAGATGGTGTTTGTACCGGTGGTGCAGGCAGAATTTAATCTGGTGGCAGACTTCGACGCAACCGACCGTGGCGAAGGCGGCTTCGGCCATTCCGGGCGCAAATAACTGCCCGACAAACACGCATCTCACAGCGCCATAATGCAATAACAAACCGCAAACGTCAGTTTGCGGGTCGCTGTGTGGTTGCCAGCCTGACAAGTGCTTATTTTCAGGGGTATTTTGTAACATGGCAGAAAAACAAACCGCGAAAAGGAATCGTCGCGAAGAAATACTTCAATCTCTGGCTCTGATGCTTGAATCCAGCGACGGCAGTCAACGCATCACCACCGCAAAACTGGCGGCCTCTGTGGGCGTGTCAGAGGCGGCGCTGTATCGTCATTTCCCGAGCAAAACCCGGATGTTTGACAGCCTGATCGAGTTTATCGAAGACAGCCTGATCACGCGCATCAACCTGATTCTGAAGGATGAAAAAGACACCAGCACGCGTCTGCGTCTGATTGTGCTGCTGATTCTGGGCTTTGGTGAACGTAACCCGGGTCTGACCCGTATTCTGACCGGCCACGCGCTGATGTTTGAACAGGATCGTCTGCAAGGCCGTATAAACCAGCTTTTTGAGCGTATCGAAGCCCAGCTTCGTCAGGTTCTGCGCGAGAAGAAAATGCGGGAGGGCGAGGGATATAATACGGATGAAACCCTGCTGGCAAGCCAGATCCTGGCATTTTGCGAAGGGATGCTCTCCCGGTTTGTGCGCAGCGAGTTTAAATATCGACCAACGGACGATTTTGACGCCCGCTGGCCGTTAGTGGCTGCTCAGTTACAGTAACGCCATCGCCGGATGGCGGCTTCGCCTTATCCGGCCTACGAACGGGTAGGCCCGGTAAGCGTAGCGCCACCGGGCAATTGAATTATACGCCAAACTCTTCGCGGTATTGACGCACCGCCGCCAGATGATCAGCCATCTCAGGCTTCTCTTCCAGATACGCAATCAGGTCTTTCAGCGTGATAATCGACGTGACCTTGCAGCCATAATCGCGCTCCACTTCCTGAATAGCAGAGATGTCGCCGCGCCCGCGCTCCTGACGATCGAGCGAAATCAGCACACCCGCAAGCGTTGCGCCGTTAACCTGGATAATCTCCATCGATTCACGGATCGCGGTACCTGCGGTGATCACGTCATCCACCAGCATCACGCGCCCCTGCAACGCACTGCCTACCAGATTGCCGCCTTCACCGTGGGTTTTGGCCTCTTTACGGTTAAAGCAGTACGGTACGTCGCGGTCATGGTGCTCCGCCAGCGCTACCGCCGTGGTGGTTGCGATTGGAATGCCTTTGTACGCGGGGCCAAAAAGCAGGTCGAAATCAATCCCGGAATCCACCAGCGCTTCGGCATAGAAGCGGCCTAACAGTGCCAGGTCGCGCCCGGTATTAAACAGTCCGGCGTTGAAGAAATACGGGCTTTTACGCCCGGATTTCAGCGTGAACTCGCCAAACTTAAGTACCTGCTTGTTAAGCGCAAACTCAATAAACTGGCGCTGATACGATTTCATGGATTTGCTCCTTTGTCTTTTCAGTCTTACAGGCAAAAAAAAGGCGACTCATTGGTCGCCTTAAAATCAATTTTCTAACGCCGCTTTCTGCGTCGCTACAATAGATTCGATTCCCCCTCGGGCCAACGCCAGCAAGGTGAGCAGTTCTTCGTGGGTGAATGGCTCGCCTTCTGCCGTACCCTGCACTTCAATGATGCGACCATCTTCGGTCATCACCACGTTCATGTCGGTTTCTGCGGCAGAATCTTCAACGTATTCCAGATCGCAAAGCGCCTCGCCGTTAACGATACCAACGGAGACAGCAGCAACCATCCCTTTCATTGGGTTGGTTTTCAGCTTACCGGCGGCAACCAGCTTGTTCAGGGCATCTGCCAGCGCCACACAGGCACCGGTAATAGAGGCCGTACGCGTGCCACCATCGGCCTGGATCACGTCGCAGTCCAGCGTGATGGTGAACTCACCCAGCGTTTTCAGGTCAACCGCGGCGCGGAGCGCACGCGCGATCAGGCGCTGGATCTCCATAGTACGGCCGCCCTGCTTACCTTTTGCCGCTTCACGGGCATTACGGGTATGGGTTGCGCGCGGCAACATACCGTATTCGGCGGTGATCCACCCCTGGCCCTGACCTTTCAGGAAGCGAGGCACGCCCTCTTCAATGGACGCGGTGCAAAGCACCTTGGTGTCACCAAACTCAACCAGCACGGAGCCTTCAGCGTGTTTTGTATAGTTACGGGTCAGGGTGACGGGACGCACCTGGTTGGCGCTACGACCTGCTGGACGCATGATGGATTCTCCGGCTTGAAACGAATGTGGCTGCGCATTATACGGATAAAGGACGCTTATTCCTATCCTGAGAAGCCCCTGAAAGCTATAATCCCCCCATCTCTCCTTTAAAAACGGGAATGTCTATGATCCGCAGTATGACCGCCTACGCCCGGCGTGAAATCAAGGGTAGCTGGGGTAGCGCTACCTGGGAAATGCGCTCGGTAAACCAGCGCTATCTGGAAACGTATTTCCGTATGCCGGAACAGTTCCGCAGCCTGGAGCCTGTGGTGCGTGAGCGTATCCGTACGCGTCTGACCCGCGGGAAAGTGGAATGTAATTTGCGTTTTGAGCCCGATGCCAGCGCACAGGGCGAACTGATCCTGAACGAAAAGCTGGCAAAACAGCTGGTTAATGCGGCGAACTGGGTCAAAATGCAAAGCGATGAAGGCGAGATCAACCCGGTTGATATTCTGCGCTGGCCTGGCGTGATGGCCGCCGGAGAGCAGGATCTGGACGCGATTACCGCTGAAATCCTGGCTGTACTCGACGGCACGCTGGACGACTTTATCGTTGCCCGCGAAACCGAAGGCCAGGCGCTGAAAGCGATGATTGAGCAACGCCTTGAAGGCGTGAGCGCCGAAGTCGCTAAAGTGCGCGCTCATATGCCAGAAGTGCTGCAATGGCAGCGTGAGCGTCTTGTCGCCAAACTGGAAGAGGCGGAAGTTCAGCTAGAAAACAACCGTCTGGAACAAGAGCTGGTGCTGATGGCGCAGCGTGTGGACGTGGCTGAAGAGCTGGATCGTCTGGAAGCGCACGTTAAAGAGACCTACAACATTCTGAAGAAGAAAGAAGCGGTAGGCCGCCGTCTCGACTTTATGATGCAGGAGTTCAACCGCGAGTCGAACACGCTGGCGTCTAAGTCTATCAATGCAGAGGTAACCAATTCAGCGATTGAGCTGAAGGTCCTGATTGAGCAGATGCGCGAGCAGATCCAGAATATCGAGTAATTCCTTTCAGGGTGGTGTTGCCTCGCACACCACCCATTACTTTTTCTAATCCTTATTTAGCCTTACTTTCTTTTCCTCCCGCCTTATCACAAGCCCGCCAGGCATGCGTTGATAAATTTCTGTAGGGCAAACCCCCTCGCCTTAGAAAATCTCAATCGTGATCTTCCGCACAAATCGCTAATCTCCTCCTCTTCATTCCGGAGGGTTTATGCTGCTTCACATTCTCTATCTTATTGGCATTACCGCAGAAGCCATGACCGGCGCGCTCGCTGCCGGACGTCGCCGTATGGACACCTTCGGCGTGATTATTATTGCCACGGCCACCGCGCTCGGCGGCGGGTCCGTGCGCGATATCCTGCTTGGCCATTATCCGCTCGGCTGGGTCAAAAACCCTGAGTACGTCATTATCGTGGCAACGGCAGCCGTGCTAACCACGATTGTGGCCCCGGTGATGCCTCATCTGCGCCGCGTGTTCCTGGTGCTGGATGCGCTTGGGCTGATTGTTTTTTCCATCATTGGCGCACAAATCGCTCTCGATATGGGTGAAGGCCCGGTTATCGCCACCATTGCTGCCGTGATCACGGGCGTGTTTGGCGGGGTGCTGCGGGATATGTTCTGCAAACGTATCCCGCTGGTTTTCCAGAAGGAACTGTATGCCGGCATCTCCTTTGCCGCGGCAGTGCTTTATGTCGCCTTGCAGCACTATGTCACCAGCCACGATGTGGTGGTTATCTCCACCCTGCTGTTTGGCTTCACCGCGCGTATGCTGGCATTGCGCCTTAAGCTGGGCCTGCCCGTTTTTCATTACAAACACAATGCGCATTAATGTCAGAACGGGCAGGCGCCGGATAATCAGTTACTCGAGTAGTTGTAACCGTAGTGATGATAGCCGTAGCCGTAAGCGTTGCTTGCCCGCTTAACGACGCCGTTGAGAATCACCCCTTTGGTATTGACGCCACTCTGCTCCAGACGCTGTACACAGACCAGCATCTCCTTCACGCTGTTCATCCCGAAGCGGGCGACCAGCAGCGTGGTGCCTGCGCGACGGCCGACAACAGCCGCGTCGGTGACCGCCAGGATCGGTGGCGTATCGATAATCACCAGATCGTAGCGTTCATTCGCCCAGTCCAGAAGCTGCTGGAAACGCGTATGCATCAGAAGCTCCGCCGGATTAGGGGGGATCTGCCCGCGCACGATGGTATCGAACCCGCCTTTATCGAAGGTCTGAACGCCCTGGGTATACTCCGCCTTACCGGACAACATCTCCGATAAGCCGCAGGTATTGTCGAGCTTAAACAGATCATGGGCATACCCGCGACGCATATCCGCATCAATATAGAGCACTTTCTGGCCCGCCTGCGCCACGACGGCCGCCAGGGTACTGCTGACAAAGGTTTTACCGCTGTCAGGCGTGGCGCCAGAGATCATCAGTATATTGTTCGCTGACTCCATCATCGCAAAATGCAGACTGGTGCGCAGGCCGCGAATCGCCTCCACGGAGAGATCGACCGGGTTATCCGCCGCCAGGAAGGGGATATGTTTGGTCTTATGGCGCAGCCCTGAGGACATAAAGTCTTTTTTGCGCAAACGCAT
This sequence comes from Enterobacter sp. BIDMC 27, assembly GCF_000534415.1. Lineage (NCBI taxonomy): Bacteria > Pseudomonadati > Pseudomonadota > Gammaproteobacteria > Enterobacterales > Enterobacteriaceae > Enterobacter > Enterobacter sp. BIDMC 27. The sequence continues at coordinate 971,233 of NZ_KI973178.1, read as the reverse complement.
CTTTTTAGCCAGCCATTCCGACAGCGGTACGGTGGCATAGACGTTAATCCCGTGCTCCTCCAGCTGCTCCGGCGTTTCAATGCCCATACGCAGCATACTGCGCGCCAGGATCCAGCCCACAGAGACGAACAGACCCAGGAGAACCCCCAGAACGACGACCAGCGCTTTTTTCGGCTTGACTGGCTGCGGCCGGGTCACGGCCGGATCGATAATGCGGACGTTACCAATTGCGCTCGACCGGGCGATGCTCAGCTCCTGTTCGCGGTTAAGCAGCTGCTGGTAGATAACGCGTCCCGACTCCACATCACGGCTCAGGCGCAACACCTCCTGCTGGGTCGACGGCATGGACGATACCCGTTTATTCAGGCGGTTTTTTTCCTGCTCCAGCGTCTGGCGTTTCTCAATCAGCGCCCGGTAGGTGGGGTGATCTTTTTTGTAGAGCTGCGAAATTTCCGCTTCCCGGAAGGTCAGTTCATTGAGCTGATTGTCCGCATTTACAATCTGCTCCAGCACCGCTTTTGCCTCCAGGTTCAGGTCAACGGAGTCATTTTGCTGGCGATAGCGGTTGAGCTTCTCCTCGGCCTGGTCCAGCTCGCTGCGCACCTGCGGAAGCTGCTGCTTCAAAAATTGCAGGCTTTTCGCATCCTGCGCCGCCTGGCGAGCCACGTTCTGTTGTAAATAGTTATCGGCGATGCAGTTAAGCACGCGCGCCATCTCATCGGGATCTTCCCCCGTGATGGTCAGGCCAAGCATCCCACTGTCCTTGCTGCGCTCGCTCACGGAAAAACGCAGCTGTAGCGCGTCAATGGCCTCCAGCTCGCTCAGCTGTGTAATCGTAAATTGCGTACCCGGCTTCGCCTGGATAGCGGCAATGGTAATGGCGATATTCGCCGCGCTCAGCGGCTGTCCCACGACGCCCTGTAACGTCACGTTATCGCCTTCCAGCTGATAGTGGCCCTTCTCGCCGACGGTCAGCGTCAGCTTTTGCGCCCGGCCCGCGACAGGGGGAAGATTGAGCATACGGATATCGACGATGCCAGGCTGTTGCCCGGTGAGCCGCGCCCAGCCGCGTCCGACAAGGGGAAAATAGTTTTCACTTACCTGCGTGCGCAGGTTCAGGTCATCAATCGTTTTACCGAGGATCATGCGCGACTGGAGAAGCTGAAGCTCCGGCGCCGACTCAGGCGAGGAGTCAGGGATGAACTCGCTAAGGTTACTGAGTAGCGCGTTGCCCTGCTTCTGTTCCACCTGTATCAGCGCATCGGCCTGATAAACTGGTGTGGCAAAGAGCGCATAAAGCAGTGCCGCCAGCGTGAACAGCGCGGTAAGGATGAGAATAAATTTTCGATGGTCGAGCAGCTCACCCAACAGGCGCACCAGATCGATCTCGTTATTCGCGGCAGACGCATCATGGGCGTGAAGGTTATTTGTTGACATAAAACGTAACTATCCCGTGTGATTAACTGAGCCGTTTCGCCCATTCCAGACTGGCCTGCTCCAGCAGCCCATAAACATATTCAAATGCGTCCCGGTTTTTACGGTAGGGGTCCGGGATCTCTTTTCTGCCCGTCCAGTGACCAAAGAGCATCATTTTGCCGCGCGCCTCCGGTGCGATAGCCGTGACCTGCTCGATATGTTCCAGCTCCATCGCCAGAATCAGATCGTAGTCGCGCACCATGGCGGCGGTGAGCCTGCGCGCCACGTGGCCCTCAAGCAGGGTGCCGCGTTCGGCGGCGATCTCTGTCGCCTGTGAATCGGCGGTGCGCCCTTCCAGGCCACAAATTCCCGCTGAATCGACCCGGGCGGCGGGAAGCAGCCGGCGCAGCAGCCGTTCCCCAATGGGAGAACGGCAGATATTGCCGGTACAGATCACCAGGATGGCGTTAAACGTTAGTTTGGCCATGTTCTGATATATCTCCCTGTTTCAGTCAGGTCATGTACGCCGGTAATGGTCGGCACAAGCTGAGAGATCACGCGGTTCCAGCGCACCAGCGGCGCGGTGGTGACATAGACGATGTCGTAAGGCTCAAGCTGAAATTCGGTGCTCAACACCATCGCGGTGGCATCCCGGGCGTTAAGCTGGTAGACGTTGGCGATTTTGCCGTTCTGCTTGCCCTGCAACGGACGAATCACAAAGATCCCTGTGGCGTCGGCCATATCCTGATTTACGCCCTGCGCATTACCCAGCGCTTCCGCCAGCGTCATGCCGCTACGGTCCATCTTCAGGGTGCTCTGTTTACCCACCTCGCCCATGACAAACACTTTCAGGTCGTCATTACGGGGAATGAAGAGAATATCGCCCGGATAGAGGAGTTTGTTCTGGGTGAGATCGCCGCGCTGCATCAGCGCGTAGAGAGAAATGTGCGTGTCCTGGCCGTTATGGGTCAGCACCACGTGGCGCCAGTCCGCCTCCGACGTCAGGCCGCCTGCCGCATTGATCGCATCCATTATGGTCAGCGGAATGTTAGTGATGGGCTGCTGGCCCGACTTAGCCACTTCGCCCGTCACGTAGGCTTTTTGCGAGCGGAACGCCGCGACGCTGACATCCACCTGCGGGCTCTCAATCACCGAGTCCAGCCGGGCGGCGATCTCATCGCGCACCTGGGCCAGCGTTTTGCCGACGACGCGGATTTTGCCGATATAGGGGTAGAAGATCGTGCCATCGGCATTCACCCAGTTGCCCGTATCGCTGGCGCTACGGTACTGACCTGCGGGGGTGGTCAGCTCCGGGTGGTCCCAGACGGTAACCATCAGCACGTCGCCGACGCCGATGCGATATTGGTAGTTCTGAAGCTGGCGATCCAGTTCAGGATTCGCGCGGGAGTCGACTTTGCCAGGCAGCAACTGCTCCACCAGCCCCGGCGTGAGCGGATAGACGTTGACCATCTTATTCAGATCGTAATTGCTGTCAGGCAGATCGATAATATCTTTGCCCTGGGTGCGAAGTCCCTGGCCCGGTACGATAGTACAACCGCTTAACGCCATCATAGCCAACGCAAGCACGGAAAATTTAACGTTTTTCATTCAGGAAAATCATCTGGTTAAGTAATGCCTGTTTCATCCGGTACTACTGCCCTACCGGGGTTTCGCGTTCTGACGTCATGTCATAGAGCTGATATTTACGGCCTAACGTCTGGCCGCCATCACGCGTGAGAGGCGTCCACGAGACCACCGCCCGGTTGCGATTTGGGCCGATCGTCATCAGATCAAGCGGGATCGAGATGTAGAAGCCTTTGCTAAAGCCACCTTCGCCATAATCCTCTTTCGAGACGTTGGTCAGCGCCGCCCAGACGCCTACCGTCACGCCGCTGTCAAATCGCTTCGCGACGTCGAGGGTGGCGCCTTTATCCTTCGCCAGGTACTGCCCGACGCTCAGCTTCATCAACACACTGTTGAGCTTCGCCGGGTTCCAGTAGGCGGTGATAAATCCGGTTGGCGCGCTGTAGTCGGTGAAGCGCATCATGTCGTCCCAGTCGCGCTGCTTGACGTAGTTCGCATCCACGCCCAGCGCCCAGTCGCTATCAAGCGGGCGCCAGAGCGCCTCTGCTCCCACGCCGCCGTACATGGTTTCGAGGTAGCCGCCATAAATCTGGGCATAGAAGCCGTGCCCCAGCGCATCGACATAGTTGGCCTGTAAGTTTTTGATGTAGAAGTCATTGCTGACATAATCGCGAATATGGGTTCTGACGCGCGGCAGGCTGGAGTCAGCGGGAAGCAGCGAGGATTTGAACTTGTCGTAGTTGTTATAGAGGTTGGCGAACACGCCGCCGTCGAGCAGCAGACGATCGGTCAGCCAGTAGCTGGCGCTGGCCATCAACCCCACCTGGAACATATAGAAATCTTCCGGACCGCCCAGCGACTGCGCCAGCGTCGGTTTGACGCTGTAGCTGAAGCGATCGGCGCGAATACGGTAGCCGCGCCCGAACGCTGTGGTATCCACAGGCTCGACGCGCTGCTGCCTGAGCGCCTCCTCCTGCCCGAGCGGCTGTCCCGCCAGCTGTTTGCGCAGGCTGGTGACATCGCTTTGCGTCGTGACCAGCGGCAGATGGTCACGCTGCTGGGTGATAGCGATCGTGTCGACCCCGTCGGGCAGGTTATTGATCAGAATACGGTTGGCGCGATCCACCGCTTCGCGCGGATCGCGATAGCGATACTGTTCGCCGGTCATGTATAAGGTATTGCCGTGCAGAAGGATCTCCGGAGCATCGAAGCCTGCGTTGTACTTAAGCGCGGTGAGCTGGTTTGCCGCCGAGGTATAGTCCAGCGTCTCGCCTGCCGGTGCCGGTTGCCAGGCCGGTTTCGGGTTATCACGCAGCGCGGGGCGCAGATCGTTAAAATTGGTCCGCAGGGTGAAGCCAAACATCAGCGTATTGCCGCGCTCGTAGCTGAGGTTGAGATCGGCCCAGTCGGCAACGCGATAGACCGCCCCCACGTTAATATGGCTCGACTGCTTAATGGAGCCGGCAAAATCATCGGCATAATTGTTGCCGTCATACTCGAGCTTCAGGCGCAGGGGCTGCCAGGGTGTCTGATACTGGAGTCCGCCAAACAGCGACGCCGGTCCACGAAACATATCGCTAAAGCTGATATCCCCGGCATCATGTGATTCGCCGCGGGTGCAATACTTATTGTTGTCGTGGCACAGCGGGTTACCCACGTTGTCGCTATTACCGGGATATCCCCAGGCTATTCCAAAGGTAAAATCGACCGGTCCGGCCATTTTACTGGCAACCAGATATTCACCGTCGAACAGGCCGGTGCCCGCAATATCGCGCTTGCCGAGCGCCACCTGCGGCAGGCTATAGTCCTCTTCCCACAGACGAACCTTAAAATCGAACGACTTATCCTTGTAGCTTTGATCGCCGCTGAAATCCTCGTCGCTGCTGTATTTGCGGGTGCGGACGTCGGTATAACGAATCGTCCCTTCCAGCCACGGAAAGAGCACGACCGAAGAGGAGTAAAAACGATACTGGTCGTTATCGCGGTAGTTGACGCTGAATTCCCCTTCCCGACCAAAGCGCGCGTCGGGCATTTGCATCAGGCCGGTGCCGCCAAAGTCGGACTGTGAAGGTCCGGTCGGATCGGGCCAGGTACGCAGTTCCGCGTGGCAGGCAGAAGAGATCGCCAGAGCAAGGCCGCTCAGTAAAAAAAGTTTGTTCATCAGTCAGGTATCCGCCGCGTCAGGAGCGCAACGATTTGCTCATTCAGACCGGTAAAATCTTCCGGCACCGCCCGGGGATCAAACCCCACCCACAGAACAGCGCCCGGCTCTGCTTCAATATGGCGTGCGTTCCAGTACGCCACCGGCGCAACAACCGTACTGCCGTCAGGATCGATAACGGTCACGTTATTCCTGTCGGCGCCAGCCAGCCGCAGCTGCCCCTGTAAGTAATCCCTGATGCTTGCGCCCGGACGCCAGGCCAGTTTCCCCGGTGTGGCGACCGCCCCCATCAGCGTGACGGTGCGGGGCGCAGGCGAGACCCACAGATCGTAACGGCCCTCAAGGGAACGATCGCCGCGGGCGTCGGTACGCACGGCGTCTGGATCGAGGCTGATAAACTGCCGCCCGACGATCCGCAGGGAGCGGGTCTGTGTAGCGACAGCGCGAATGGTCGCGATCCGCTCGTCATCGGCGCGATTCTGCCAGGCTGAAAGCGACGCCAGCACCTGCTGTTGCGTCTGTTGCGCTCGCCGCGTGGCGGAAGGGGTTGCGATGACAGCGCCCTGCCACCAGACGTTGTTCAGCTGCGGCTGGGTGACCAGCCGGGAGAGCGTATCGGCCTGTCCAGCAGACCACGTTTTGCCCGGCTGATGCACGGTAACGACGCTTGCGCATAAGGCGGGCAGGCTGAAGAGAGATAGCCCTACGCCAGGTAACCATTTTCTGAGTCTGTTCATGGGGCGGGCTTCAACATCGTCATGGTGACAGGGAATACGCCCGCGCCGAGCATCTGTTCGCTCTGGCGTACCTGGCCGGTGGCGGAATCAATCCAGAAGGTGTTATGCCAGCGACGATCGAGGCCGTCGGCCTGCACCGTCTCCTGCCAGACCTGACAACGTAGCGTGTTTCCGGCAAGGGTCAGGTTTTCCGTCCCGCTCAGGGAGAAGCGCGAGGTCAGGTGTGCGGAGCGATACCGCCCCTCTTCCTGCCAGCGCACATCACGCGACCACTGGCTGCCGTCGCGGAGCTGCGGCGTGTGGCGCAGCGGATCGTGCTCAAGGTTGGTTACCTCAAGCAGGTTATAAGGGAGCTTGAGCGTGTGGATAAGGCGACCGTTATGCGTGACGATCATCGCATTATCCTGCGATAACCACTTACTGTTTCCCTGCTCGATGTATCCGAGAACCACCAGGATCCTCGGGCCATTATCCAGACGCAGGTACATGGTTGAGTATGGGAGCACCTGAATCTGCCCGTCCGTTACCGTCACATCCTGGCGCCCGTCCAGGCTGGCGTTAAAGGTCTCAATAATGCTCTGCTGGCTCGGCGTACATCCCTGGATCAGCAGAGTCATGATGAGCAGAATAAACAGTCTCACCAGAAATCCTTGATTAAATAACATTGAAATCAATTAAATACCCGGCTTTGATATCGCCACCGGGTCAAGTCGTTGCGCTGTTCAGCGCAAGGCTATATCGCCTTGCGCACCAGCCTTAGCGGGTAACTGTCGTCGTGGAAGTACCATTGCCTGAGTCATCGCCACTGTCGCTTGCCGCGACAACGGCTAACGTCGCTACGCCGGCAATCGCAGCGGTGGTGACAACAGCGGTTGTCCCAATCGCGCCTGCCGCCAGTCCCCCCGTAGTGCCAGCGGTAGTTCCCACCGTTGCTCCGGTTGTTGTACCGGTTGTTGCTGCGCTGGTGCTACCTGCTTCGGTGGTAGCGCCTATAGCAGGCAGGGCAGTCGCCAGCGTGAGTGCTGTCAGCACTGTACAAAGCGTCCTTTTCATTTTTGGTCCTCATTCAAATGAAGGAAAATATGAGCACCTGGAAACCAGGTCCCGGTTAACGGGCATAAAGCCCGGGGCTGAATTCCGGCCCGACAGGGACGGAAAATCATCCATGTAAAAGCCCTGGGCTCTGAACACCAGCGCATATAAACCGCCAGGATATATTTCGGTACCCTTAATTGCTTCAATTGGAGTTCAGATAGTTAACCCCCTCACGGGGCGCAAAAAGAAAGGAAAACGCAGAAGTGATGCGAAATGCACCCCAGCGGTAACTACCTTAAAAATTTTGGATAAGATAATTCTTATAATAATTTGACGCAATGATTTCCGGCAGAATAAATATAACTAATTGTTAACCAGAAAACACTCAACATATTATTAATAAAATAGTTAACCTACTGAAATTAAAAGCAACAAAACGATCAACACTCAGGCTGAATCACCTATAACTCCTTCATTCCCGGCTATTGCTCTCGATTAATAGTGATTGAGATCAATTAAGCCGTTCTCTCAAAGAAAATAAAAACGCAAGCAGAGCAAATTCTGAAATTGGGTTCAGGGATAATATTTCCTCAAAATATATTTACCATGAATAATTCATTTATATTCATAATTATTGCGTATATAAACCGCGTCTCATAAATACGCTATTCACGGCAGCGGAAGTGTGCCCCCTCGCCAGTCTGTTCAGGAGCGCACGCAGATTAAAATCCACCGATGTGCTCTGCGGCCAGCCATTTTGCCAGGGCATCAATCTGAGGCTGATGCAGCCAGTTTACGATCTGGCGGGCCTTCTCCTGCCCGACACCCGGCAGCATCCGCCACTCCGCTTCGCTTCGCTGAATCAGCGCCTGCCAGGTGCGATCCCCTGCCGCCTTGAGCGTCGACCGGGCCAGCGGTATTCCCATCGCGGTGATCCAGCGGATAAAAGGTCGCTCCCGCGCCAGGTTAAACTGATGCCACAGCGCAGCGCCATGCGATGCCGATATCCCCGCCGTCGCGGTGAGCTGCGCCTGCGTGAGCTGTAGCCAGGAGAAGAGGTGCTCAAACCGATGCGCCTGATAGAGGGTCCGCCATCCTGATTCGCCCACTCCTTCGATATCTAACGCCTGCCTGGAACTTAGCCACGTCAGCCGGGCAAAAAATTGCTCCATGCACTCCGGGGAGGCATAGAAACAGGTTAAGCCGTTATAGCGCGATGAGGGCGGCTGCGGTTTACGGCGATCCACATTGCGCCACACCACGTTATCCAGCCGGGGAATACCTTGTCCCGCCAGGCTTACCAGCACCTGATCGCCGGGGGCAATATCCAGCCTCTGCCAGCGGTTAACCGACCCTAAGCTGACGCGCTGTACACGTTTATCGTCGAGCATCAGCGGCTCAAGCTGCGCAATCGCGGTGATCCGCCCGGTACGGCCAACGGTAAAGTGAATCGCTTTGACTTCCGTCACCTGGGCCACAGGAAGGTATTTCCATGCGACGACCCAACTCCCTTCCCCCGGCAGCCATCGCTCGCCCGGCGGCTCTGCCGAGGCGCGAACCACAATGCCATCCGTGGCGAAGGGCAACGAAGCCTTAAACCAGGCCGTCCGCTGCGCCTCCACATCAACCGCGTTTTTAACCGGCAGGGTATAGCGGGCCGTCAGGGTAAAACCTGCCTCCGCCAGCGTGGAAAGGCGTGCTTTCATCGCTTTTGGGCCGTTCGGCCAGGCCCAGATAAAAATGCCTGTCTGCTTCAGCGCTGCGCGATCGGTCGCGCGCATCATTGCCCCCGCTACCTTCGCACGCGCGTTCATCCCTCCCATCCGCTGCTGGATATGCCCCTCGCGCAGCAGAAAAAGTTCACCCTGCAACACGCTGTTGGCAAGCGGCCCGGCCAGCGTTTGCGGAATAGCGGGGATCATTCGCGCCTGTGCCGTCCACTCTTCCCCCTGTAAGCCGTCGCCCCGACTAATCGCCTGCGCCAGCTTGCCGTTTTTGTAGACCAGGGTGACCGCAACACCATCCACCTTTGGCTGTACCCAGAGATCCTGCTGCGTCGCCATCCAGCGGCTTAGCGCCTGCTTGCTTTCTACCTTATGCACGCCGGTATGGGCGAAGGGATGCTTCACCGTCCCACTGGCGGCAGGGCGATCGTCGTGCAGCGGTTCATCGTGAAAACAGCGCTGCCACTGTTTTAAGCGGGCGTTAAGCCTGTCGTAAACGTCGTCACTCACCTCGCTGCTGCCCTGCTTCCAGTAATCTTCATTCCAGCGGGTCAGCTGCGCCTTCAGGGCCGCGATCTCCTGCCCGGCTTTAGCCGGTGACCAGACCGGGCAGATTGCCATCGCCCCGCTGCTTAAGAAGATCATCAGTATGCTTATCCATTTCACCATTATTACCCCTCCCTGTTTTGCGAAGGGTATACCCTGCCCGGGAGCCGCAGACCAGCTGCAAAATTGCATTTTACGAGCGCGCTTCAGAGCATTGTTTTTATTGCAGCAAAAGGAAGGTAAAAGCTGAAAACGGCACGCAAAATTTAATCATCCAGGGGAAAAAGTGTGACAAAGGCTACGTCACACAGCGGCGACGTGTATAATAAGCCCGTATGTAGGACTTCTTCGTTAACACATACAAAAGACTCTCATGGCTCAAGGCACGCTTTATATTGTTTCTGCCCCTAGTGGCGCGGGTAAATCCAGCCTTATTCAGGCACTGTTAAAAACCCAACCGTTGTACGATACGCAGGTTTCTGTTTCTCACACCACGCGAGCACCGCGTCCGGGTGAAGTGCACGGCGAACACTATTTCTTTGTGAATCACGACGAATTCAGAGCGATGATTGGCAGAGACGCGTTTCTTGAACACGCAGAAGTTTTCGGTAACTACTACGGTACTTCGCGTGAAACCATTGAGCAGGTGCTGGCGACCGGCGTGAACGTGTTCCTGGATATCGACTGGCAGGGCGCACAGCAAATTCGTAAGAAAATGCCTGATTCGCGCAGTATCTTTATTTTACCGCCATCGAAAGATGAACTGGATCGCCGCCTGCGTGGTCGCGGCCAGGACAGCGAAGAAGTTATCGCGAAGCGTATGGCGCAGGCAGTTGCAGAAATGAGCCATTACGCGGAATATGATTACCTTATTGTGAATGATGATTTTGATGCCGCGCTGAGCGATCTCAAAACTATCCTTCGCGCAGAACGTCTGCGTATGAGCCGCCAGAAGCAGCGACATGACGCATTAATCACCAAACTGTTGGCAGACTGAACCCACTTTCAGTATCATGCCCAGTCATTTCTTCACCTGTGGAGCATTTTAAGTATGGCACGCGTAACTGTTCAGGACGCTGTAGAGAAAATTGGTAACCGTTTTGACTTGGTGCTGGTCGCCGCGCGTCGCGCTCGTCAGATGCAGGTAGGCGGTAAAGATCCGCTGGTACCGGAAGAAAACGATAAAACCACCGTTATTGCACTTCGCGAAATCGAAGAAGGTCTGATCAACAACCAGATCCTCGACGTGCGTGAGCGCCAGGAGCAGCAAGAGCAGGAAGCCGCTGAATTACAAGCTGTTACCGCTATTGCTGAAGGTCGTCGTTAATTAAACCTGCGGGTCGCCCTTGTATCTGTTTGAAAGCCTGAATCAACTGATTCAAACCTACCTGCCTGAAGACCAGATTAAGCGTCTTCAGCAGGCGTATCTCGTTGCACGTGACGCTCACGAGGGCCAAACACGTTCAAGCGGTGAACCCTATATCACGCACCCGGTAGCGGTGGCCTGTATTCTGGCCGAGATGAAACTCGACTACGAAACGCTGATGGCCGCCCTGCTGCATGATGTGATTGAAGATACCCCTGCCACCTACCAGGACATGGAACAGCTGTTTGGCAAAAGCGTTGCCGAGCTGGTGGAAGGGGTCTCTAAGCTTGATAAGCTGAAATTCCGCGACAAGAAAGAGGCGCAGGCCGAAAACTTCCGCAAGATGATCATGGCGATGGTGCAGGATATCCGCGTCATTCTCATCAAACTGGCTGACCGCACCCACAATATGCGCACACTGGGCTCACTTCGCCCGGATAAACGTCGCCGCATCGCCCGTGAAACCCTCGAAATTTACAGTCCGCTGGCGCACCGTTTAGGTATTCATCACATTAAAACCGAGCTGGAAGAGCTGGGTTTTGAGGCGTTGTACCCGAACCGCTATCGCGTGATTAAAGAGGTGGTGAAAGCCGCTCGCGGTAACCGTAAAGAGATGATTCAAAAGATCCTCTCTGAAATCGAAGGGCGTTTGCAGGAAGCGGGCATTCCGTGCCGCGTGAGCGGTCGCGAAAAGCATTTGTACTCTATCTACTGCAAAATGGTGCTCAAAGAGCAGCGTTTTCACTCGATTATGGATATCTACGCGTTCCGCGTCATCGTCCACGATTCAGACACCTGTTATCGCGTGCTGGGGCAGATGCACAGCCTGTACAAGCCGCGTCCGGGGCGCGTCAAAGATTACATCGCCATTCCAAAAGCGAACGGATACCAGTCTTTGCACACCTCCATGATTGGCCCGCACGGTGTCCCTGTTGAGGTGCAGATTCGTACCGAAGATATGGATCAAATGGCTGAGATGGGTGTCGCGGCGCACTGGGCTTACAAAGAGCACGGCGGCGAAAGCAGCACCACCGCGCAAATCCGCGCCCAGCGCTGGATGCAGAGCCTGCTGGAGCTGCAACAGAGCGCAGGTAGCTCGTTTGAATTTATCGAGAGCGTTAAATCCGATCTCTTCCCGGATGAGATTTACGTTTTCACGCCGGAAGGGCGCATTGTCGAACTGCCTGCGGGCGCGACACCGGTCGACTTCGCTTACGCCGTGCATACCGATATCGGCCATGCCTGCGTAGGTGCCCGCGTCGACAGGCAGCCTTATCCGCTGTCGCAGCCGCTCTTCAGCGGACAGACGGTGGAGATCATTACCGCGCCGGGGGCACGTCCTAACGCCGCCTGGCTGAACTTTGTCGTGAGCTCAAAAGCGCGCGCAAAAATCCGCCAGCTGCTGAAAAACCTCAAGCGCGACGACTCCGTTAGCCTGGGGCGTCGTCTGCTCAATCACGCGCTGGGTGGCAGCCGCAAACTGGCAGAGATCCCGCCAGAAAACATTCAGCATGAGCTGGAGCGTATGAAGCTCGCCTCGCTGGATGACCTGCTGGCAGAGATTGGTCTCGGCAACGCCATGAGCGTGGTCGTGGCGAAGAACCTGCAACAAGGCGAAACGACAGCCGTTCCTGCCACCACGCAAAATCATGGTCACCTGCCGATCAAAGGCGCTGACGGGGTGCTCATCACCTTCGCCAAATGCTGCCGTCCTATCCCGGGCGACCCGATTATTGCGCACGTCAGCCCGGGTAAAGGGCTGGTGATCCACCATGAATCCTGCCGTAACATCCGTGGCTATCAGAAAGAGCCTGAGAAGTTCATGGCGGTCGAGTGGGATAAAGAGACGGCGCAGGAATTTATCACTGAAATCAAGGTGGATATGTTCAACCACCAGGGTGCCCTGGCGAACCTGACGGCAGCGATCAACACCGCCTCATCCAACATTCAAAGCCTGAATACGGAAGAAAAAGATGGCCGCGTTTATAGCGCCTTTATTCGCCTGACCGCCCGTGACCGTGTGCATCTGGCCAATATTATGCGCAAGATCCGCGTGATGCCGGACGTCATTAAAGTCACCCGTAACCGAAACTAGCATTATGAATTCAAAACGTTACGAGCGAATCTGCGAAATGCTCGCCAGGCGTCAGCCTGATCTGACGGTCTGCATGGAGCAGGTCCATAAACCTCATAACGTCTCTGCTATCGTCCGCACCGCAGATGCCGTCGGCGTGCATGAAGTCCACGCCGTCTGGCCTGGCGCACGTATGCGTACCATGGCCTCCACCGCCGCAGGCAGCAACAGCTGGGTATCCGTGAAAACTCACCAGACTATTGGTGAAGCGGTCTCGCACCTGAAAGGGCGTGGCATGCAGGTTCTGGCAACCAACCTCTCTGCTAAAGCCGTGGATTTCCGTGAGATCGACTACACTCGTCCGACCTGTATTTTAATGGGCCAGGAGAAAACGGGGATCACGCAGGAAGCACTGGATTTGGCCGATCGGGACATCATCATTCCAATGATCGGCATGGTCCAGTCACTCAACGTGTCGGTCGCCTCGGCGCTGATCCTGTATGAAGCGCAGCGCCAGCGTCAGAATGCCGGAATGTACGAGCGCAGCAACAGCATGCTGCCGGAAGAGGAGCAGCAGCGCCTGCTGTTTGAAGGTGGCTATCCGGTGCTGGCTCGCGTTGCGAAGCAGAAGAAATTGCCTTACCCCCACGTCAACGCGCAGGGCGAAATTGAAGCCGATGCCGAGTGGTGGTCCACCATGCAGTACGCGGGGTAAATCATGAAAGGCCGCCTGCTGGACGCCATACCGCTCAACAGCCTGACGGGCGTGGGCGCGGCACAAAGCAGTAAACTGGCGAAGATAGGCCTGCACACCGTGCAGGATCTCCTGCTCCACCTCCCCCTGCGCTACGAAGACCGTACTCAGCTTTATAAGATTGGCGATCTGCTGCCCGCTATTTACGCCACCGTTGAAGGGGAAGTGCTGAACTGCAACATCACCTTTGGCGGACGCAGGATGATGACCTGCCAGATCAGCGACGGCACCGGCATTCTCACCATGCGCTTTTTCAACTTCAATGCGGCAATGAAAAACAGCCTTGCCACTGGACGACGCGTACTTGCGTACGGTGAAGCCAAACGGGGCAAATACGGCGCGGAGATGATCCACCCGGAATACCGCGTGCAGGGTGATCTCAGCTCACCTGAGCTACAGGAGACGCTCACGCCGGTCTATCCAACCACTGAAGGCATTAAGCAGGCTACGCTGCGCAAGCTCACCGATCAGGCGCTGGAGCTGCTCGATACCTGCGCCATTAACGAGCTGCTGCCGCCGGAGCTGGCGCAGGGCATGATGAGCCTGCCGGAGGCGTTGCGCACCCTGCACCGTCCACCGCCAACGCTTCAGCTTGTTGATTTAGAGAGCGGTAAACACCCCGCCCAACGGCGTCTTATCCTTGAGGAATTACTGGCTCACAACCTGAGCATGCTGGCCCTGCGCGCAGGTGCGCAGCGCTTCCACGCGCAGCCATTAAGCCAGCGTGATGAGCTCAAAGATAAGCTGCTGGCCTCACTGCCGTTTAAACCCACCGGCGCCCAGGCGCGGGTGACTGCCGAGATCGAACGCGATATGGCGCTGGATGTGCCGATGATGCGCCTGGTGCAGGGCGACGTGGGTTCCGGGAAAACGCTGGTCGCCGCGCTGGCCGCTTTGCGCGCCATCGCCCACGGTAAGCAGGTGGCGCTGATGGCGCCGACGGAGCTGCTGGCCGAGCAGCACGCCAACAATTTCCGTAACTGGTTCGCCCCGCTGGGAATTGAAGTGGGCTGGCTGGCCGGGAAGCAGAAGGGCAAAGCGCGCCTTGCGCAGCAGGACGCCATTGCCAGCGGGCAGGTGCAGATGATTGTCGGCACGCACGCCATTTTCCAGGAACAGGTGCAGTTTAACGGCCTGGCGCTGGTCATTATCGACGAACAGCACCGCTTTGGTGTTCATCAGCGTCTGGCGCTGTGGGAGAAAGGTCTGCAACAGGGCTTCCACCCACATCAGCTGATCATGACCGCCACGCCGATTCCGCGCACCCTGGCGATGACGGCCTATGCCGATCTGGATACCTCCACCATCGACGAACTCCCCCCGGGTCGTACGCCGGTGACAACGGTCGCCATTCCGGACACGCGCCGCAGCGACATCATTGACCGCGTGCGCAACGCCTGCACCCACGAAGGACGTCAGGCTTACTGGGTCTGTACCCTGATTGAAGAGTCTGAGCTGCTGGAAGCTCAGGCTGCCGAAGCCACGTGGGAAGAGTTAAAGCTCGCCCTGCCGGAGCTGAACGTAGGTCTGGTTCACGGGCGCATGAAGCCTGCCGAGAAGCAGGCGGTGATGCAGTCGTTCAAACAGGGCGAGCTGCATTTGCTGGTCGCGACCACGGTCATCGAAGTGGGCGTGGACGTGCCGAACTCCAGCCTGATGATTATTGAGAACCCGGAGCGCCTGGGCCTGGCGCAGCTCCACCAGCTACGAGGCCGCGTGGGCCGTGGCGCGATCGCCTCTCACTGCGTGCTGCTCTACAAAGCCCCGCTGTCGAAAACCGCGCAGATGCGTTTGCAGGTATTACGCGACAGCAATGACGGCTTCGTCATTGCGCAAAAAGATCTGGAGATCCGCGGCCCGGGCGAACTGCTGGGCACGCGTCAGACGGGTAACGCCGAATTTAAAGTGGCGGATTTGTTGCGCGATCAGGCCATGATCCCCGAAGTACAACGCCTTGCACGTCATATTCATGAACGCTACCCCGAACAGGCGGCAGCGTTAATTGAACGCTGGATGCCGGAAACCGAGCGGTATTCCAACGCCTGACGATCAGCCAAACATCGGCAGCATCAGGTAGAGCTTAATGACCAGCGCGTTGACGATATCAATGAAGAATGCGCCCACCATCGGCACCACCAGAAACGCCATGTGCGACGGGCCGAACCGTTCGGTGATCGCCTGCATATTCGCGATGGCCGTTGGCGTCGCCCCCAGACCAAACCCACAGTGGCCCGCAGCCAGTACCGCCGCATCATAGTTTTTGCCCATCATGCGCCAGGTAACAAAGATGGCATACAGCGCCATGAACACGGCCTGCACCGCCAGGATCGCCACCATCGGCAGCGCCAGCGAGGCCAGTTCCCACAGCTTGAGGCTCATCAGCGCCATCGCCAGGAACAGCGACAGGCTGACGTTCCCCAGCACGGACACTGCGCGCTCAAAGACGCGGTAGAAGCCCATCTGCGCCAGACCGTTGCTCAGGATCACCCCGATAAACAGCACGCAGACAAAGGTTGGCAGTTCGAAAGCCGTTCCCGCCAGCCATTGCGCAACGATTTTGCCCACGGTAAGGCAGATGGCAATCATGGCGATGGTTTCAATCATCACCAGCGAGGTGATGCTGCGGCCAACGTCCGGTTTTTCAAATGCCGTCGGCACCATTTCATCGTCTGGCCTGCCTTCCGGCGTGGTGGAGTGTTTCACCAGATAGCGCGCTACCGGGCCGCCAATCAACCCGCCAAGCACCAGGCCAAAGGTCGCGCAGGCCATTGCCACTTCCGTTGCGTTTTCAAAGCCATAGCGTTCGATGAACAGCTTGCTCCACGCCGCGCCCGTTCCGTGGCCACCTGACAGGGTAATCGACCCCGCCAGCAGACCCATCAGCGGATCCAGCCCCAGCAGCGACGCCATACCGATGCCGATGGCGTTTTGCATCAGCAGCAGACCCACCACAACAATCAGAAACACGCCCAGCACCTTGCCGCCCGAACGCAGGCTTGCGAGGTTAGCGTTCAGGCCGATAGTGGCAAAGAAGGCCAGCATCAACGGATCTTTCAGGGACATATCAAAATCGATTTCCCAGCCCAAGCTTTTTTTCAGCACCAGCAGGGCCAGCGCCACCAGCAATCCACCGGCGACAGGTTCAGGAATGGTGTACTTTTTCAGAAAGGAAACACTGTGTACCAGCTTGCGACCAAGCAGAAGAACCAGCGTTGCGGCAACAAGGGTCGACAACGTATCGAGATGAATCATAAAAGGCTCCTGTTATGCGCGTGTTCCATACACACGCGGCGTTATCCTGGGCCGGGTGATGCTCGTCATGAGCCGCCGGCGCGAAAAGTGTAATTTTTTTTTCCTGTTCGTTGTAGAAAACCTGCTCACACCGGCAGATTTTCTCTCTTTTTTTTGCTGGCAATCGTTTGCTTTTACCAGGTGGTCAGCTAAAATGCCCGCTTTTCCACCGTGGGATTGCCGCCGATGTCTGTTAACACTCTGGAGTCTGCTGATGCGCAACCGATTGCGCAGAAGCAAAACAGCGAACTGATTTACCGCCTTGAAGATCGTCCCCCGCTGCCTCAAACCCTGTTTGCCGCCTGCCAGCACCTGCTGGCGATGTTCGTTGCGGTCATCACGCCGGCTCTGCTGATTTGCCAGGCGCTGGGGTTACCGGCGCAGGATACGCAACACATCATCAGTATGTCTCTGTTCGCTTCCGGCGTGGCCTCCATCATTCAAATTAAAGCCTGGGGTCCGGTGGGCTCGGGTTTGCTGTCGATTCAGGGCACCAGCTTTAACTTTGTGGCGCCGCTGATCATGGGCGGTACGGCACTGAAAACCGGCGGCGCAGATGTCCCGACGATGATGGCGGCGCTTTTCGGCACCCTGATGCTGGCAAGCTGCACAGAGATGATCATTTCCCGCGTTCTGCACCTGGCGCGCCGGGTGATCACCCCGCTGGTCTCCGGCGTGGTGGTGATGATTATCGGCCTGTCACTGATCCAGGTGGGTCTGACCTCCATCGGGGGCGGCTACGCGGCAATGAGCGACCATACCTTCGGCGCGCCGAAAAACCTGCTGCTGGCAGGCGTCGTGCTGGCGATCATTATTCTGCTTAACCGCCAGCGTAACCCGTACCTGCGCGTGGCATCGCTGGTGATCGCCATGGCGGCCGGTTACTTGCTGGCGTGGGCGCTGGGCATGCTGCCGGAAAACACCACCCCAACCAACAGCGCGTTGATTACCGTGCCAACGCCGCTCTACTACGGCCTGGGCATTGACTGGAGTCTGCTCCTGCCGCTGATGCTGGTCTTTATGATCACTTCGCTGGAAACCATTGGCGATATCACCGCCACCTCCGACGTGTCCGAGCAGCCGGTCTCCGGCCCACTGTACATGAAACGCCTGAAAGGCGGCGTGCTGGCGAACGGACTGAACTCGTTTGTCTCGGCGGTGTTCAACACCTTCCCGAACTCCTGCTTCGGCCAGAACAACGGCGTGATCCAGCTGACCGGCGTGGCCAGCCGCTACGTGGGCTTCGTGGTAGCGCTGATGCTGGTGGTCCTCGGCCTGTTCCCGGCGGTGAGCGGGTTTGTGCAGCACATCCCTGAGCCGGTGCTGGGCGGCGCGACGCTGGTCATGTTCGGTACCATCGCGGCCTCTGGCGTGCGTATCGTCTCCCGCGAGCCGCTGAACCGCCGCGCAATCATGATTATTGCGCTGTCTCTCGCCGTAGGGCTTGGCGTCTCCCAGCAGCCGATGATTTTGCAGTTTGCCCCTGACTGGGTGAAAAACCTGCTCTCTTCCGGCATCGCCGCGGGCGGTATTACCGCTATTGTGCTGAATCTCATTTTCCCGCCTGAAAAGAACTGATCCCCACACGGCAGGCTGTCAATGCCTGCCGTGACATCTCTTTACACCATTCCCGCCTTGAGCATTGCGCATAAATCGTGCATAACACCCTTATGTGCGTTTCGCGGGAAGGAAGACCATGAAATTTATTGGAAAGCTGCTTATCTATCTTCTGGTAGCCCTGCTCATTGTAGTGCTCGCCTTTTATTTTCTGCTCCAGACCCGCTGGGGCGCATCGCAGGTCAGCAGCTGGATCACGGTGAATACCGATTACGAGCTCAACTTTGACCTGATGGATCACCGCTTTTCATCCCCTTCTCACATCCTTCTGGAGAACGTTACCTTCGGACGAGATGGCAAACCGGCCACGCTGGTCGCTAAAAAAGTGGATATTGGCTTAAGCAGCCGCCAGATCACCGACCCGCTGCATATGGATGCCATCACCCTGTTCGATGGCACGCTGAATTTATCGCCGCAGACGGCGCCGCTGCCGTTCCAGGCCGACCGTCTGCAACTGAATAACATGGCCTTTAACAGCCCGAATACGGAGTGGGATCTCAGTGCGCAAAAGGTGACCGGCGGCGTCAGCCCGTGGCAG
Source organism: Enterobacter sp. BIDMC 27 (assembly GCF_000534415.1). Taxonomy (NCBI): domain Bacteria; kingdom Pseudomonadati; phylum Pseudomonadota; class Gammaproteobacteria; order Enterobacterales; family Enterobacteriaceae; genus Enterobacter; species Enterobacter sp. BIDMC 27. The sequence continues at coordinate 952,390 of NZ_KI973178.1, read as the reverse complement.
CCCGAGGCGGGGAACGTACTCGGGAAAAATGCGCAAATCCAGATGAGCGCCGGGTCGCTCACGCTCAACGGCATACCGGCCAACAACGTGCTGATTCAGGGACAACTCAACGGCAAAGAGGTGGTGCTGAATACCATCGGTGCCGATATGGCGCGCGGCTCGCTGACGGGCTCGACTCTGCGTAATGCCGACGGTGGCTGGGTTATCAACACCCTGCGTCTGAATGAGATCCGCCTGCAAAGCGACAAATCGCTGCTGGATTTCTTCGCCCCTCTCTCCACCCTGCCTTCGTTACAGATTGGGCGGCTGGAAGTGACCGATGCCCGTCTACAGGGGCCAGACTGGGCGGTAACCGACCTCGATCTCAGCCTGCGTAACCTCACCCTGAGTAAAGGTGACTGGCAAAGCCAGGAGGGACGGTTATCCATGAACGCCAGCGAATTTATCTACGGCTCGCTGCATCTGTTTGACCCTATCCTGAATGCGGAATTCTCCCCGCAGGGCATTGCGCTGCGTCAGTTCACCTCCCGCTGGGAAGGAGGCATGGTGCGCACCTCCGGCAACTGGCTGCGCGAGGGTCAGGCGCTGGTGCTGGACGACGTTGCCATTGCCGGGCTGGAATATACGCTTCCGGAAAACTGGAAAACGCTGTGGATGGACCCGCTCCCCGCATGGCTGAACAGCGTGACGCTGAAAAAATTTGGCCTGAGCCGCAACCTGGTGATCGACATCGATCCGGCGTTCCCGTGGCAGATCACCTCCCTCGACGGTTATGGCGCTAATCTGCGGCTGGCGCAGGATCACAAGTGGGGCGTGTGGGGCGGTAACGCAACCCTCAACGGGGCGGCAGCAACCTTTAACCGCATCGACGTGCGTCGCCCGTCGCTGGCGCTGAATGCCAACGCCGCAACGGTAAATATTACCGATCTGAGCGCCTTTACCGAGAAAGGGATCCTGGAAGCGACCGCCACCGTGTCACAGCTGCCACAGCGACAAACCACCGTGAGCCTGAACGGGCGCAGCGTACCTCTCAACGTCTTGCAGCAATGGGGCTGGCCAGCGCTGCCGATTGCGGGCGACGGCAATATTCAGCTCACCGCCAGCGGAAGCGTGCAGGCCAATGCGCCGCTGAAGCCGACGGTGAATGGGAAGCTGAGCGCGGTGAATATGGATAAACGGCAGGTGCAACAGACGATGACCGGCGGGATGGTGTCGACGGTGGCTCCGGCACAGTAAAAAGCCGGGTGGCGGCTTCGCCTTACCCGGCCTACGATCTAATGTAGGCCCGGTAAGCGAAGCGCCACCGGGCATTTTTCCAGCTCAGAGGTGAACCACCACCTCATCCCCCTCGGCTTTCACCACCACACCCCATTCGCTGCCCGCATGTGAACCGCCTTTTACGCCGCCGACCTTCTGCACGTTGCGCAAGCACACCGACCAGTTTTGCGCATCTCCCGCGCCGGTAAAGGTCACGACGTCGCCCTGACGTGACGCCTTCAGCGCAAACACTACAGAACCGTCCGCCGCAGGCACTTCACTCACCGCCGTTGCGCCATCGCTCAGGTTAAAGAGCTGGAAGGCCGTCCCCTCGTGCCACGCATAGTCCGGCTTCTGGTTATTATTGCCGAGCGCCAGCAGCGTGTTGTCGCGCACATAGACCGGCAGGCTCTGGAAATCGTGCTGCTGCTTATGCCAGCGGCTACCCTCGATTTCATCGTTGTGCCACAGGTGCGTCCAGCGCCCTTCCGGCAGGTAGAACTGCACGTCGCCCGCCTCGGAGAACACCGGCGCCACCATCATTGAATCCCCCAACATGTACTGGCGGTCGAGGTAATCGCACGCCGGATCGTCCGGGAACTCCAGCATCATCGCCCGCAGCATCGGCGTGCCGAACTCGCGGGCCAGCGCCGCCTGACGATACAGGTACGGCATCAGCTGGCATTTCAGCTGCGTGAAGTGGCGCACCACATCGCAGGACTCGTCATCGTACGCCCACGGCACGCGATAGGATTTGCTGCCGTGCAGGCGGCTGTGGCTGGAGAACAGCCCGAACGCGCACCAGCGTTTGTAGACGTGCGCCGGAGCGGTGTTTTCGAACCCGCCGATATCGTGGCTCCAGAACCCGAAGCCGGACAGCCCAATCGACAGCCCGCCGCGCAGGCTTTCGGCCATCGACTCATAGTTGGCGTAGCAGTCGCCGCCCCAGTGTACCGGGAACTGTTGCGCACCCACGGAGGCAGAACGGGCAAACAGCACCGCCTCTTCTTCTCCCACCGTCTCTTTCAGCACGTTCCACACCAGTTCGTTGTAGATGTAGGCGTAATGGTTATGCATCTTCTGCGGATCGGAACCGTCAAACCACTGGACCTCCGTCGGGATACGCTCGCCGAAGTCGGTCTTGAAGCAGTCGACGCCGATCTCCACCAGGCCTTTCAGTTTGTCCGCATACCACCTGCACGCGTCCGGGTTGGTGAAGTCGTAGATCGCCAGCCCCGGCTGCCATTTGTCCCACTGCCACAGGGAGCCGTCCGGGCGCTTGAGCAGGTAGCCCTTCTCTTTCAACTCCCGGAAGATCGGCGATTTCTGGCCGATGTACGGGTTGATCCACACGCAGACCTTCAGCCCTTTCTCTTTCAGGCGGCGGATCATGCCTTCCGGATCGGGGAAGGTCACCGGGTCCCACTCGAAGTCGCACCACTGGAAGGCCTTCATCCAGAAGCAGTCGAAGTGGAACACGTGCAGCGGCAGGTCGCGCTCGGCCATGCCGTCGATAAAGCTGTTAACCGTCGCTTCGTCGTAGTTGGTGGTGAACGAGGTGGTCAGCCACAGGCCGAACGACCACGCAGGCGGCAGCGCCGGACTGCCGGTGAAGCGGGTATAGCGGTTCAGCACTTCTTTCGGCGTCGGGCCGTCGATCACGAAGTACTCCAGATACTCCCCTTCCACGCTGAACTGCACTTTGGAGACTTTTTCGGAGCCGACTTCAAACGAGACGTTCTCCGGGTGATTCACCAGCACGCCGTAGCCGCGGTTGGTCAGGTAGAACGGGATGTTTTTGTAGGACTGCTCGGTGCTGGTGCCCCCGTCGCGGTTCCAGGTTTCGACCGTCTGGCCGTTGCGCACCAGCGCGGTAAAGCGCTCGCCCAGGCCGTAGACCGTTTCCCCCACGCCCAGATCCAGACGTTCAAACACATAGTTGCGATCGGTATTGCTGTCCTGCACATAGCCGTTGTTTTTCAGCTGGCTGCCGGTAATGCGCTGGCCGTTGCGCAGGAAATCCAGCGCCCAGAACTCGCCTTTGGCGACGCGCACGCTGACGCTGCCGCTTTTCAGCTCGGCAAATTCGGCGTTGTTTTCAATCTCAACTTTTACATCCTTCAGAACGTTCAGCGGATAGTGCGGGCCGTTGTTCAGCGCACCCTGGAAGTGCTCAATGCGCACCCCGACAATCCCTTCCTGCGGGGCAAACAGGCGCACCGTGAACATCAACGTGTCGAGCTGCCAGGTGCGTTCGCGCACGTCACGCGGCGCCACATACACCACCAGGTCATTGCCCTGCTGCTCCACGTCGAACACCTGCACCGGATAGGTCACATTCAGGCCCGGTTGAATAAGCCAGTTTCCATCACTGATTTTCATGCTTACGTCCTCTTAGTTCTGCAATTCTTTGCTGACCGGCAGGTTTTCAAACTCCTGCTGATTGCGGCGCGCGCCCTGCGCCAGCTCGCGCAGAATTTTGGTCAGGAAGGGGGTTTTCAGCGTGTAGTAGCGCCTGGCGATGATGGCGCTCAGCACGTAACAGATCGCCGGTGCCAGGGTAAACAGGCCGATGATGATGCTGATGGTCGCGCTGTTCTGGGTTTTGGCTGCCGCGTCGTAGCCGCCGCCTGCCAGCATCCAGCCTATCATCGCCCCGCCCAGCGCCAGGCCGAGTTTCAGCACGAACAGCGTGCCCGCAAAGCTGATGCCGGTCAGACGTTTGCCGTTGGTCCATTCGCCGTAGTCGACGGTATCGGACATCATTACCCACTGAATCGGCGTCACCAGCTGGTGCAGCACGCCGATAACGAAGATGAAGCCGAACATCAGGACGGTGGCATGCATCGGCACGAAGAACATCGCCACGCTGACCACCGCCAGCGCGGCGTTGGTCCACCAGAAGATGCTGACCTTGCACTTCCAGTCGGTGAGCGGTTTCGCCAGCGCGGAGCCGATCAGGTTGCCGACGCAGTAGGTGGTGAGGAACGCGACGAACACTTCCGGCGAACCCATGATCCAGGTGCAGTAGTACATCATCGCGCCCCCGCGCACGCAGACGGCGAGAATGTTGAGGATGGTGAGCACGCCGACGATGCGCCACTGGTCGTTTTGCCAGATATCACGCAGATCTTCACGCATGGAGGTGGTGCTCGGCGGCACCTGGATGCGCTCTTTGGTGGTGAAGAAGCAGAACGCCAGCATCAGGAACGCGACCACCGACAGCACGGCGATCCCGCCCTGGAAGCCGAAGGCTTTGTCATCCCTGCCAATCAGGTTCACCAGCGGCATCATCAGCACCGTAGAGAGCATACCGCCCGCCGTCGCCAGCACAAAGCGCCAGGACTGGAGGGAGATACGCTGCGTCGGGTCGTTGGTGATCACGCCGCCCAGCGCGCAGTACGGGATGTTGACCACGGTATAGAGCAGGGTCAGCAGGGTGTAGGTAACGGCGGCGTAAACCATTTTACCGTTGAGGCTGAGGTCCGGCGTGGTATACGCCAGCACGCAGACGATGCCGAACGGAATGGCGCCGAACAAAATCCACGGACGGAACTTACCCCAGCGGCTGCGGGTGCGGTCGGCAATCAGCCCCATGCACGGGTCGGAGATCGCATCCAGCGCGCGGGCCAGCAGGAACATGGTGCCGACAAACCCGGCGGGAATACCAAAAATATCGGTGTAGAAAAACATCATATAAAGCATGACGTTATCAAAAATGATGTGGCTGGCGGCGTCTCCCATGCCGTAGCCAATCTTCTCTTTTACTGACAGGACTTCGCTCATATTTTTATCCTTCACGCTGTAGGGGGCGCTGAGACCGGTTACCGTTTTTTAAACCATTGTTTCAGGGGCGGGTATTGCGTTTTCTGGTTAAGAGATTACGTTTCTTGTTTTTTGTGATCGGGATAAAAGTTGAGAGCACGAAGGGCTAACATGAGGATTTTCTTAAGAATTAGCTGAAACAGGGGGGTTAAGGTCAAAAGAGAGGTGAAAAAAGTGGTGTGGGGTATGTGGTAAATGCCTGAAAGTAGCTATAATGCGCCCCGCCTCCATGTAGCAATGCAGGCGCGGAAGATCGTCATCTCCGGTGAGGTGGCTGGACTTCAAATCCAGTTGGGGGCGCCAGCGTTCCCGGGCAGGTTCGACTCCTGTGATCTTCCGCCAAAAATTCATTTCTTTTTATACAAAGTTTCTAGTGCTTCCAATAAGTCCCTTAATCCACTATTAAAATCATTTCTAAAATCTGCGTATTTTTTTGTTTTTAACAACTCAGGTATTTTGCAATCTTTCAAAAGTAAAGGAAGCACGTGAATACGATTATATTGAATTTCATTCCAATATTTTTTTTGCCATTCTCTTTCTACCCATTTTGATGAAACCGCATTTCCAGAAAGAATAACAATTACAAAATCAGCTTCTTCTAATCCGTCTGAAATTCGTTCGGGAATACTTTCCCCTACTTTTATGTCCCATTCATCCAACCAAGAAGCATAACCATTTGCTTCAAGGTCCATACATAACATCTTTGCAAACGGTTTATCCAATGATGAATGAGAAATGAAAATTTTTGCCCCGTTAGGTTTATTCATATAGCGCTGCTCCACAATTTGGTTCAGAAGTGTAGTTTCAATGTAATGTAATTCTGAAAAATAACCACACAATTTCTTATATGATATTTTATTGTATGGAGAGCACAGTTTAGTAAGTTCAGCTTTACGATTTACTAAATCGTGCATTGATGCATATTCTAAATCATCATAAGAGATTCCATGATGCTCAGTCGCTAGAGAAAAATGGCCAAAATATACGATAGCGACATGGATTATACCCTCTATTGTTTCATCATCGTCATCTTCTTCATTCCATTCATAGTTTTCTGGGAAAATAGAATCATCATCATCGTAATAACCAATACGCCCTTTAAATTTTCCAGATATTACTTTAACGGTACCATATCGATCCATTTCTTTAGGCATGGCTGAATCCTTTATTCATAATTTTAACCCTTAGGTTCAATTTTCCTTAATCGCAAAGCCTCCCTCGCCAGCTCCTTGAACCAGCTGGCGAGACTCACCCCTTCCTCAGCTGCCACTGCATCCAACTGTTCCTTCAATGCCGGATCAATACGCATTTTAAACTGCGGAGATTGTCCGCCGCCTTTTGGTTTTTTTTCGCGCGATATGATTGACATGAGGCCACCTATCCATCTACTCTGACACACATAGGAGGCCACCTAATCCTCCTGTATTAGCAACGCTCCGAAGTGCGGGAACACAACCGGAGCGTCTAACCTCACCAACTATCAAGGAGTTGATTATGGCTGATTCGCATTCTACCCCAGACACTGACCAATCCGGAACCGAGCGTTCATTAATTGTGGGATACCGCCCGAATGTTTACGACAAATCCACGCCGAAAATCATCCTTTCCGGTAAGTGGTTGCGCGCAGCGGGGTTTGATACCGGACAGCAGGTCACGGTAAAGGTCATGAAAGGATGCATCGTTCTGGTGGCGTATAACGAGCAGGAGCAGCGTTTGCAAGATGATTATAAACGGACGAAAGCAAAGCTTATTGAGATAGAGGACGCGCTTGCAGCGATCCAAATTCCGCATGCTGGAAAGCGACTCGCAAAATCAAATACAAACCACCTGGCTTAGCGGCTGTTTCTGGCATACTACGAGCTTACAGGCATCAACCTTATGAAGCGGAGGCAGCATGACATATGAGGAATTAATAAATTCTCCAGCCGGTGAGTTCGTCATGTTTGCCAGCAAGGATGGAAAAGTTCGCATTGAATGCCGCTTCGAAAGCGATACGTTGTGGCTCTCACAGGCCACGATCTGTGAGTTATACGGCAAAGCCAAAGCTACGATCAGCGGGCATATCAAGAATATTTTTGATGAGGGTGAACTGGTCGAAAATTCAGTTGTTCGGTTTTACCGAACAACTGCCAGCGATGGTAAAGTATATAACGTTCAATACTTTAGCCTGCCCGTCATTCTCGCCATCGGCTATCGCGTCCGATCCACGCGAGGTACGCAGTTCCGCCAGTGGGCCACCCAAACGCTCCAGGAATACCTGGTTAAAGGCTTCGTTATGGACGACGAGCGCCTGAAAAATCCGCCTGTGGGATCTTCCGCCGTCCCTGACTATTTCGATGAAATGCTGGAACGCATTCGCGATATACGGGCCAGCGAACGCCGGGTCTATCTTCGCGTGAGGGAGATTTTCGCATTAGCTGCTGACTATCAGCCGTCGCTCAAAGAAACCACGCAATTCTTTCAGACCATCCAGAATAAACTGCATTTTGCCTGCACTGGGCACACCGCTGCTGAGTTGATTCACCAACGTGCGGACGCCACTCAACCGCATATGGAGCTGACCAGCTATAAAGGCGAAGAAGTCCGTAAAAGCGATGTCACCACCGCAAAAAATTATCTGTCTCAGGATGAGGTGAGCGAGCTTAATCGCGTCGTTAATATGTGGCTCGATTTTGCCGAAGATCAGGCCAAACGCCGCAAGCAGGTATTTTTACGAGACTGGCAAACCAAGCTCGATCAGTTCCTGCAATTCAACGACCGGGACGTTTTAGAAGGCGCAGGAAAAATCAGCAAGAAAGCGGCTGATGAGAAGGCGTGCTCAGAATACATCGAATATGAAAAAAAGCAGCGCCTGCTGAAAGAGGCCGAAGGTGAGAAAGATATTGTCGGCTTATTAAAATGGGATAAGCAGGCTAAGCGCTAATCCCGGCATAGGTTCATTATTCAATGATATTCATCATTTCAATATTTGATGCTTTTTTTAGTGACTATTATTCTTGCGATGGAAGAATAGTCATAAATCAACCTTATAAATTTTTAAACGTCAATTGATACCATCCATATCTCGCAACTACAACTTTCTATTAAACCAACCGAAATTCTTTAACATTCCTGTTTTGAAATGAAAGTCACAATTTAAATCCATTATGAAGAGTAGTTTCCCTCAGTCTATAAAAGGAGATTGAGATGGCTATACCTGTTTACTTATGGCTCGAGGATGATTCAGGCCGGAGGATTAATGGATCTGTCGATATAAAAGATCGCGAAGGTTCAATAGAAGTGATTGAATTTATGCATTCTATAGAACAACCTATAGATAAATTCTCCGGTAAAATCACTGCAAAACGCATTTGTAGTACCTATGCATTCATGAAAGAGATTGATTCATCATCCTCTTATCTATACAAAGCCTTATGCACTGGGCAAACACTTAAAAAAGCAGAGTTCATATTTTACAGAATCAACTATAACGGACTTGAAGAGGCTTACTTTAAGACAACTTTAGAAAATGCAAGAGTAGTTCAAATTGAACCACTCATGTTTGACATTAAACTACCGCGAAACGAACGCTATACACATTGTGAATATGTAGATCTAACATATGAAAAAATAACATGGCATTACATAGATGGAAACATCATTCATTCTGATACCTGGAAGGAACGCGCTTAAGGAGAAAGTATGTCCTGGGAATATGATGTAAAAGAGCACAAATTTTATCTGGATGGTGTCTACCAATTTGATGCAGATTACGCAGGTGCTAGTGGTTACAAAAACGATCCGTCACAAGAATGTGTAAAAAACAGCGGACCGCTGCCACAAGGTACCTACACTATTGGGTCCCCTCATAATTCAGCCCACACCGGGAAATATACTCTCAGCCTCACGCCCTACTCGACAAATGATATGTGTGGTAGAGACTCATTTAAAATACATGGTAAAAGCAGTTTGCACCCTGACGACTCTTCAGAGGGCTGCATCATTGCTCCTCTGAGTGCCAGAAGGAGTATCTGGAAAAGCAACGATACGGTATTGATAGTCAAATGAAGCGTTTATTTTGTTTATTGCCATTACTCGTTGCAGTCAGTTCGCACGTCTCAGCAACGGAAATGACCGGCTTCGCGACCGAGTATTACGATGAAGACGGATCACTGACGGAAATTTCTACAACAGTGCCCCTTTCACCGACCATCGCTATAAGCAAGCAAGCCGTACGAATGGAGGTTACTCACCTGTCAGATATCACCAGCACACCAGTTAACAAAGACAGCTCAGCACGCTGGGTCTGCCTTCATGACGACGATGGCACGAATTACTGGTTCATTTCTGATAACGAAATGGGTGCAGGATTGTTAACTGCGCTAGTTATTGCCAAAGATGGCATCCATAAAGAGTGTGCTAAAACAACGGAACCTGTCAGCGTCTCAGTCGCGAATGTTCCATTGTTGAATGCTACTCACAGGAATCTAATTGAAATGTTCGGCAAGAAAGGGATCGCCAAAAAGAAAGCGATACTTTTTTATCAGGAGACGCCAGTACAGAATGGATTCATCCAGAGTAATACGGTCTCGTATTACTTCGATGGCGAAAAAGTGCGTGGTGTAATCATCGGGCAAATTACCAGTAACTAGCTTGCAGACGCCCTCTCCAGAGGGAGAGGGCGTTAAGCCTGTCCACTCAACCGCATATGCAACAGCGGAAACGGATTCCCCTGCCCGTCCAGCTCCGAGCGCCCGAACTGCTCAAACCCCATATGACGATAAAACGCCACCCCCTGCGGATTCTGCTCGTTCACATCCACTTCATTTACGCCGAATTCTGCAATGGCATATTGCAGCAGCATTTTCCCGATACCCTTCCCCCGGCTCGCATCATCCACAAACAGCATTTCAATGCGATTTTTATCCACGCCCAAAAAGCCGTGAATAATACCCACGTCATCCCGGGCAATCACAACCCTGAGATTAGGCAAATATGCGTTGAGCAATAACGGACGCAGCGCCGCGATATCGCTTTCCTGCAAAAAGCGGTGCGTGGCGCGAACGGACGACTCCCAGACTGCGACGAGGCGTTCAAATTGTGAGGGGTGTGCGGCTTCTATTTTCATGATGATATTCCGGTTGAGTAAAGTTTCAGGGCAGCATGTAATGATATTCAGCTCTGCGACGTGCGCCACACGCCAGGCGTACAACCATACTCCGTCTGAAAATGACGAATAAAGTGCGCGCAGTCGCTGAACCCCATCCGCTGCGCAATATCCGTCACGCTTTGCTGTGAGTTCTTCAGCAGCCAGCAAGCATAGCGCAGTCTGGCACTGCGGATAAATTCGCGGGCCGTTTTGCCGAATTCTGCGTGGAACAGACGGTTGAGCTGGCGTTCACTCAATGCCACTTCTCGCGCAAGCCCGGCGGTGGTGAGCGGCCGGGTCAGGAACTGTTCTATCAGCATGACGGCGCGGCGCAACCGCGAGTCAGGGATAAGCGCAAAATTCGCCGGACGCGGGGTGGCAATTTCATGCGGAACGAGCGACAAACGCTGACAGGTGGTGCTGGCGATATCATCCCCGGCATGGGCGCGGATAAGCTCAGTTGCCAGCGTCAGGGTGGAAATACCGCCCGGGCAGGTCAGCACATCGCCATCGTCGATGAAATCATACCCTTGCTCAGCATAAACCAGCGGGAAAGCCTGCCGAAATGCATCAAGGTGGAAAGGATGGATGGACGCTCGTCGTTCATTCAGCAATCCTTCCTGTGCGAGGACAAAACTGCCGGTGCCAATGCCAATGAGCGGAACCCCGGCATGGTGGGCATGTGCCAGATACGCTTTATCCCCCTGATACCCTAAGTCCAGATACTGCAATTCACCGCCGATAACAGCAAGGTAGTTAAAACTGTCCGGCGGCGCATGGGGAGAATCCGGTCTCATGATAATCCCCGCATTGCTGATAATCGGGATATCAGGAAATTCACTTATCAGGCTGATTTTAAATGCTAATTTATCCTGAGCTTTCGCTGCATAACGCAGCGCCTCCAGCAACCCGGAGACGGCCAGGAGTGAATAACGGGGCCATAATATCAACCCAATATGCAGACACTTTTCCGGTACTGATTTCCCCCCATCAGAGGAGTCAAATACACTTTTCATTTACTTGCCAAATTTTAAAATTAATTACATTATCGCAACATGATCTGTCGCACTTTTTATTTCTAAGGTAATCCTGATATTTTAAATCAAGCATAAATGAGACGGGAGGAAAATATAATGTTTTTCTCGTTTATATCATTCTTTTTTTGAGCCACGACACACATATGTCGGTAATGTTCCTAAGGTAAAGATATAGTTACCATTATGTTGTTCATTGATCCGCATATAAATACTCTTGCCCGGATAGACAAAGAATTGCGGTTCATATTTTTCCAGCCAGCTGTCTTCGACATTATCGTCCGGGAACGTCATATTTTTTTCTGACGTCAGCAAATAGAGATGATCTTGTCTCTCCACCCGAAAGGAAATTTTCCTGTCAATGGTTTTACCCGGATCGCTCTTTGCCCGGCCATTCATGCTCAGGGTGCCGAGTTTCCCGTCGAAGGTGTAATTCAGCCAGACCGCCAGCGTCTCATCCGGATGGTGCTGTACCAGATTAGCCTGGCATGAAAAAGGCTGAACGTAAGTTCGGTGCCATAGGTAATAGCCCGTCAGCACGCCTGCGGTGACAAGGCCCGTCACGATGATATACAGCATCTGCCGAAAACGAGTCATGCTAGCTATCCTTCAGGAAATAATCAGATATACAGCGGTTCGGTTCTTTCATTGGCCGGTCGCAGCGAATAACCGACGCACGAGGAAGCAGAGCGTACCAGCTGATGTAAACCCAGGGATATTGCGCGCATTCGGCCTTGAATTGTTCCACATAGGTCAGCGCTGAAGCGCGTTCAGCGTGAGTCTGAATGTCGTTCGCAAGATAAACGCGACAGGCTCCGACGGATGCCGCAAAACGGTAATCCTCAACAAAACGGTTTTCTGTGGCGTTCATATATCCCGTCACGCCTGCCCCGGCCAGGACGATCAATAGACCCATGACAACAGCCAGCCAGCGCGTGGGCTTCCTGGCAACGGGCGTTGCTGGCTCGGAGGGTGCAGAGACCTCCTCGATCGCTGGCGCCTCCACACATTGTCCCTCTGCGGGTTGAGGCGCGACGGGTGAAGACTCTCTGACGGTTATTTGCGTGTCGCTTGCCAGCGTCAACCCAATCCGCGGAATGGTAACGATAGGGTCAGTTTCAAAACCAATCTTTTTGAGCCCTTTGCGCAGGATGGAGATGTTCTGGTAATAGGTATTGGAGGAGACAAGCATGCCGCGGCTTTGCCAGACAATATCAAGGAACTCTTGCTGAGTGACAATCGACCCCGCTCTGTCGATTAATAACAACAGGCATCGGCCTGCTGGCGAATTTAACACAACCACACGGTCAGGATTGTTGATATCACGTAACGTGCTGGCCGCAGGATGAAATTCGACGATATTATTTATAATGTAATGCTTATGCATAGGGGCAGTATGAATTCTCCGGTTAACAGATGTTGAACCTGGGTCACCGCATGTATGGGATGACATTCACGTCGGGATTAATGTGACTGATTAACGTCATGCTGTATATCTTCGCCATTGGCGAAAAATCTTAATTTATATTTCATCCCTTAAGCTTCACTGAACCTGCATAAGAACTCAACCCTTGTAGAATGCGGCTTGCAGAGCCGCTTCATCCGCGATCATCCTCATTATGATGTTTTGTGAAGTGAATTTCCGCTCCACAGAAGTATCTGACTACCGGCAGCATCTCATTTATCAGGGCCTCATCTTTTGGCGCGCTCCTCGCCTCTTGACATTGACAAATATCTACATAAAAAAACATTGTACGCCACGGACATGCGTGTCTGAAATATTCAGCATCCTTAAGCCTTAAGTTTTCTCAACCTGACCAATATCAATAACTTACATGGTTTTTGTATGCTTTTAAGCCACCTTTCTATCAGTTTTTATCGATGATAACATTCGTAAATTGTTATTCCCCGTCAGCAACTTCACACCCGCACTGACACCAGACGACAAACTCCTTACAAAACATTTATCAAAGCTAAATTTTCATTAAAAATAGCGGCTATCATAATTTACAGAAAGCGAAGCGGAATAAGACCAATCAGAGGGAAGCGTCGTAACCGGTCTCGATCTTAGTAATTAATACAATTTTAGATTAATTCAGATTACCTCTTTATTGGCCGACGTATAGTAGGCCTACAGTATGCAATACGTCATTGCTTCGAGAATACTGGCGATAACCTTATAAATAATTCGCCTGATTACTATTATAAATCGAGGAATAACATGACGAACAATAGCCAAATAACACAGCATATAACTGTTGCACTGATGGGCGGCGATCATTATGCAAGAAACGGCATTAAAACGTTATTAAGCAGCATCCGCGACGACCTTCACATCATTATCATCGAAGGAGGTTATCAGGAACTGGATAAGGCGCTGTCGTCGATTCGTATCGATATCTTATTTATATCCGGCGCAGAGAAATACCATACAGGGTATGACTCACTGAAATATTTAAAAAAAATCAAAGTCACGCAGCCTGAAGTGATTATCTGCCTGTACTCAACCTCTGCCCATTCCCTGTTATGGGTCCGGGAAGATATTGATGCCTATATCTCGCTACAGAACACGGTTTATCAGTGGCGGATAAAGCTAGCAAAAATGGTCGATAGCCATTATCGGCCCCAAAAGCAGCCAGCGGCGTTATCGCTGACGCCTGGAGAAAGGAGGGTATTAAAGGAACTCAGGAACGGACTGGATATACGTTACATCGCAGAACTGGAGAAACTTTCTTATCGCCGCGTGAGCGCCTTAAAAAGCTCAGCGATAAGGAAACTCGGGCTCAGGAATAAGACAGATTTGCTGGTCTTTTTAACCAGTTAGACCTGCCGCTTTCAGAGCAAATCTCGTAATAAAAAAATCAAGGAACTATGAAATGAAAGCACGCCTTACTTGCCATTCTCTGCTGGCATTAAGCATTGCCGCCCTGCTGCCAGCGGGCTCAGCACTGGCCGCCACCACCAGCGGCGGCACGGTTAACTTCAGCGGTAAAGTGGTGACCTCCGCCTGTGCCATCAGCGCCGGTAGCGCCAATATCGACGTCGACATGGGTGAAGTGCGTACCGCCACGCTGGCTGCCGCAGGCAGTGAAGCCAGTACCGCAAAAGCCTTCTCCATCACCCTGGAAGATTGCGAAATCGCCGATACCTCCGCGTCCACGGAAGATAACCCTATTGCCGCAACGACCGTGGCTATCACCTTCACCGGTACACCGGACAGTACCGATGTGAATAGCCTGGCCGCGGGAGTAAACGGCGGCGCGGGCTCGGCGCAGCATGTCGCTATCCGTCTTTATGACGAACAGGGCAACGTCGTCAGGCTGGGTGAGCCGGCAGCAGCGATCCCCCTGCGTGCGGGGGCGAACATCCTGAACTTCAGCGCGAAATATTACTCCCCACTGGGCAACGCCACGGCGGGTGATGCCAGCGCGGTCGCCACCTACACCGTGACCTATTCGTAATCTTCAGGCCCGGTCTGCTGGCCGGGTCTGACTCAGCTTTCAGGAGACGCACTATGCGCGTAAACACATGGATTTGTCTGGCTGGCACGTTATGTTCATCCGCCGTGTACGCAGGCGGCGTGGGGTTAGGCGCAACGCGGCTGATCTACACCGGCGCGGCTACGCAGACGATGATGCAGGTAAGAAATACCCACCCTGATGCCACGTTTCTGATCCAGTCCTGGATGGAAGACGAGAAAGGGAGCCGTACCAACGACTTCGTCATCACGCCGCCGCTGTACGTCATGAAGCCCGCCAGCGAAAGCGCGGTGAAAATCATGTTCAGCGGCGACGCCCTGCCAGCCGATCGCGAGACGCTGTACTGGATGACGGTCAAAGCTATCCCACAGCAGGTTAAAAACGGTTCCGGCAATTCGCTGCAATTCGCCTCTGCCAACCGCATCAAGGTCTTTTATCGCCCGGAGCGGCTCAGGGAAGGTGCAGGGGAGGCATGGAAAAACCTTGCCGGCGCCTACCGCGCGGGCAAGGTCACGCTGACCAACCCAACGCCGTATTACCTCACCACCATTAACGTGAAAATTGATGGCAGGCCGGTGTCGCCCGTCATGGTACCGCCGAAATCCAGCGTGACGCTGGCAGACACCTTCAGCCATGCGAGCAGCTTAAGCTACCAGACGATTAACGATTATGGCGCCTGGACGCCCGTTACCCGCACGTCATTGTCCCAATAATAAAAACAGTAAGGCGTGACCACATGAAAATTAAAATCCTGTGCGCCACGGCGATCGCCCTGGTGATTCGGCAAGCCGTGGCTGCCGAAAGCGAGCTGCAATTTAATCCTGCGTTTCTCAACGGCGAGCGCGCCAACAGCGCCGATCTCGCCTGGGTCAACGCCGGGAGCGCGTTGCCGCCGGGCGAGTACAATCTTAACGTGTATATCAACACCCAGTTCGCGTTCACAGGTAACGTCACGTTTCGCGTCGCTGAAAACACCGCCGGTGAAGCCCTGCCTTGCCTTACGCCTGCGCAATTCGCCGCACTTGGCATCGACAGCCGTCAGGCTAAAGGGGGTGAGCTGCCGCCTGCGCAGCGCTGCATTTTTTTAACCCAGTCATTCGCCGATACCCGGTTTGATTTTGACCAGAGGACGCTTACCCTCAACTTCACCGTACCGCAAAGCGCGATGCGTGCTCTGCCGCGCGGGTACGTCAGCCCGGAGAGCTGGGAGTCCGGCATCCCTGCCGCTTGGCTGAACTATGTGGTCAATGGCGCGAATAATGACTACCGGGGCGAGACGCGCACGCGGGAACAACAGCTGTTTGTGAGCCTCAACAGCGGCGCCAACCTGGGCGCATGGCGGCTGCGTGATTTCACCACGTGGACCAAAGAGAGTAACGAGCTCACCCACGTCCAGACCTGGCTACAGCGGGATATCCGCGCCCTGCGTGCCCAGGTTTATGCCGGTGAAACGTTCACCTCATCGCAGGTGTTTGACGCCGTTGGCCTGCGTGGGGTTGCCCTGAAGACCGATGACAATATGTTGCCCGCCAGCCTGAGCGGTTACGCGCCCGAAGTGCGTGGCATCGCGCGCAGCAATGCCACGGTGACGGTTCGCCAGAACGGTAACGTCATCTATCAAACCTCCGTTCCGCCGGGGGCGTTTGTGCTGAAAGATCTCTATCCGACCTCTTCCGGCGGCGATCTCGCGGTCACCATTCAGGAGAGCGACGGTAGCCAGACGCAATACACCCTGCCCTTTGCCAGCGTGCCGAATCTGGTGCGTAACGGTCAGGTCAAATATGCTCTGGGTGCGGGGAAATACCGTCCTGCGGGCAATCAGATCTCGCCCTCCTTCGCGCAGGGCGAGCTGTTCCTGGGCTGGCGATACGGCCTCACGTTTTATGGCGGGGCGCAGTTTTCCGATCGCTACAACGGCCTGGCCTTCGGTATCGGGCAGAATCTCGGCCGCTTTGGCGCCTACTCCCTCGACCTCACCCATGCCCGCAGCCAGCTGGCTGATAACCAGCACTACACCGGTGATTCGGTGCGCCTGCGGTACAGCAAGCTGCTGAACAATATCGGTACGCGAGTCAATTTCTTCTCGCTGCGTTACTCAACGGCAGGGTTTTATACCCTCAGCGATACCACTTACAAAGGCATGGCGGGCGGAGCGCCAAAACAGACCGTGGAAGACGATGGCACCGTCACCACTCACTACGACACGGTTTACAACCTGCATATGTCGCGTAAGGCAAAAAATCAGCTGCTGTTGTCGCAGCCGATGGGCGAATACGGCGCGCTGTCGCTGTCCTGGGATCAACAAACCTACTGGAATACGTCAAAAACCACGCAAAGTTTGCAGTTCGCGTGGAACGCGACGTTTCGTAACCTGTCGCTTGGCATCAGCGCCCAGCGTAGCTCTGGCCTGTACGACAACAAGAAAGACAATATCCTCGCGTTGTCCCTGTCGGTGCCGCTGGGTAACCCGGCGCTGTCGACCCGTCTCCGTTTTACCGCTACCCATGCGGATCCCGCTGGCACCACAGCCAGTACCGGTGTCAGTGGTTATCTGCCGGGGCAGGAGAATCTTTTCTATAGCGTCAACCAGCGCTACAGCGCGCAGCAGCACTACGGCGGCGATGCCGCGCTGCAATACGAGGGCGCGTGGGGAGACTATAACCTGGGCTACAGCTACGCCGGTGACTCCCGTAACCTCAGTTACGGGATGAGCGGCGGTGCGGTGCTGCATGAGGATGGTCTGACGCTGAGCCAGCCGCTCGGGAACACCAATATTCTGGTGAAAGCCCCGGGCGCCAGCCATGTCGCCGTGCTCAACCACAAGGGCATCAAAACCGACAGCCGGGGCTATGCGGTGATCCCGTACGCCACGCCGTATCGCGTTAATCAGGTTGCGCTGGATGTCACCACCGTGGGCAATGACGTGGAACTTGAGAACGCCATCGCCAATAAAATCCCCACCGACGGGGCACTGGTTCGCGCCACCCTCACCACGCGTCAGGGGGCAAAAGCGATGTTTATCGTACGTCACGCTAAAGACGTGCTCCCCTTCGGTACGCTGGTCTCGTCAGAGGATGACAAAGCCAGCGGTATCGTCGGCGACGGCGGCAGCGTGTATCTGACCGGCCTGTCAGCGGAGGGAACATTGCATGCCGTATGGGGGCGCAACAGCGCCCAGCGCTGCACGATCCGCTATGCGCTGAACCCGCAGAATTATCACGCCCGCACCGGGCTTTATTCCCAGGAGGTCATATGTCAGTAACCATCCGGTTCCTCCCCCTGATCCTGCTGATGTTCATCACCGTTCCCGCGCGCGGCTATGACGTGCTGGTTTCCGTGACCGGCAACGTGATCGGCAATACCTGCATTGTCTCGGAAGATTCGAAGGAGCAAAACGTGCCGCTGGGCACCCTCGGCGTGAAGCAATTTAGCGAGGCGGGCGCGGTCAGCAATATCAAAACGCCCTTCACGCTCACCCTTGAAGCATGCGGCCCCACCTTTGCTGGCGTGAAAATCCGCTTCAGCGGTACGCCGGATGACGAGAACCCGCAGCTTCTCAAAGTCGCTGACGGCGGCGCGACCGGCGTGGCGGTGCAGATTCTGGATAAAGACAGCGTACTTATCCCGCTGGACACCCAAACCGCTGCTTACGGCGCGGCGGGGGATGACAGCGTAAAAATGACCTTCTATGCGCGACTGGCCGCCACGGGTGCGCCGGTCAATGCCGGAGACGTTTCGGCAGTGGCGACCTGGACGACGGAGTATCAATAATGCGTTTACTGTTTTTAGCCCTGTTTTTCATGTCCTCTCAGGCACTTGCCCTCTCCTGGACATCGGATATCACCCTTTCGCCAACGCCCATGTCGTGGTCCGGCCCGGCAGACTCCATCGTGCCTGGAAAGACGATCGGCTCTGAATGGAGCGCCTCTGCGAGCGTCTCGGAAGTGTTCTGGTGCGGCCTGGTATTTACCTGCTCTAAAGGGACGCTGGAGCCGAGCAGCAGTATAACCGCCACCGGCATAACGGTTATTCTTGATGGCGCAAATTACATGGTATTTGAAACGGGCGTGCCCGGCATCGGCTTCATTCTTGGGCTTAAAGATTATAACGGCACCACCTATGTCCCGATGCAGACGGGCATTACGCAGAGCTATCCGGCCGATGGGACTAACGGTTACGCCACCGCACTGGGCTGGTCGGCAAAAGTGACGTTTATCAAGACCGGCGTTCCGCTGAAATCCGGCGTATATCAGACCCCGACCATTAACGCGGCGATCCTGACGGCCTATAACAACGAAGTGAAAACCGCGCAGGTGATCATCAACCCCACCACCATCACGGTGACGGCAAGCGGCTGCACGGTAGGCACAAAAAGCGCCAACGTCGACCTGGGCACCATTGATGTTCACACGCTGCCCAGCGTAGGCAGCACCTCGCCGTCGGGGGAGTTTAACGTCAGCCTGACCTGCGATGAGAACGTGGCGGTTAACGCAGTGATGACCGATCAGACCACACCGTCAAATACCTCGTCGGTCGTGACGCTGACCGGGGACTCCACGGCCTCCGGCATTGGCGTACAGTTTTTCTATAACGGTACCGGGCCGCTTATGATGGGGCCGGACAGCTCGTCCGCAGGTACGACGGGACAGTTTTTCATCCAGACCACCAGCTCGGCACAAACGCTGTCCCTGCCGTTCCAGGCGCAGTACATCCGAACCGGTGAACTGGTCCCCGGCTCGGCCAACGCCCTGGCAAGCATCACCTTTTCGTATCAGTAGGTTAGTGCTTCACCCACACCAGCTGATCGACCCGGAAGCCCAGCTCGCGTGCGGTGTTCAGGTAGTCCTGTTTTACCGCATCCGGAATGGTCGGGGTGCGCGATAAAATCCACAGATAGTCGCGGTTCGGGCCGCTGACCAGCGCGTACTGGTACTTATCATCCAGCTTGATCACGTTATAGCCGCCGTAGAACGGGCCGAAGAACGATACCTTCAGCGCAGCCGTGGTCGGTTCGCCGGTAAAGTACGCCTTTCCTTCGCTCTCATTCCATTTTTTCTTCACCGGATCGTAGCCGCGGTTCAGTACGCTGATACCGCCATCGCTGCGCTTGCCGTACGTCGCGGTGACCTGTTCCAGACCGCGCTCGAAGCGATTTTCCAGTCGGGCGACTTCATACCATTTGCCGAGATAGCGGCTGGCATCAAAGCCGGTAATGGGCTGCACGCCTTTCGGCGGCGTGGGAGATTTACAGGCAACCAGCGTCAGCGCAATGGCGACACCGGTAACGACAGGCCATAGCCTCATGAGAACTCCTTTCATTTACGCGGTTGGACGTTAAGTGTAGCGCACCCGTGCGGCGCTTCATCCCGTCGGGGAATATTCGTAGTATATTGAGACAACTCCTTCTCTTCGGATGCAGACATGGCTTACTCCATCGGCGAATTCGCCAGACTCAGCGGCATCACCGCCACCACGCTGCGGGCGTGGCAGCGACGCTATGGCTTGCTCAAACCCGAGCGTACGGACGGCGGTCACCGCCTGTACAGCGATGAGGACGTTCAGCAGGCGCTGAAAATCCTCGACTGGGTAAAAAAAGGCGTACCCATCGGTCAGGTAAAATCACTGCTGGAACGCCCTGCGCCGCGCCGCGCCAATAACTGGCAAACCCTGCAACAGGCCATGCTGCAAAAGTTGCAGGAGGGGAAAATTGAGTCCCTGCGTCAGATGATTTACGACGCCGGACGCGAATACCCAAGGCCAGAGCTGGTCACTAACGTGCTGCGTCCGTTGCGCAGCCAGATATCGGCCAACGTCGCCGCCGCCATGACGCTGCGTGAGATCCTCGACGGCATCCTCATCGCCTATACCTCGTTTTGCCTTGAGGGCGATAAAAAAGCGCCGGGCGATAACATCCTCATCAGCGGCTGGCATCTGAACGACCCCTGTGAGATCTGGCTAGAAGCTCTGACGCGCACCGGCCAGGGCCACCGCATCGACATACTGCCGGTTCCCCCTGCCGCGCTGGCCCCGGAAATTTTCCCGGACCGCAAATGGCTGCTGGTCACCAGCGGTAAACTTACCGCCGTGCGGAAAAAGCAGGTTGCGCAGTGGCAGCAGCAGGTTTCCCTTGAGGTGATTATCCTCTGATTATTTTCTGCTGAGGCAATCTTCACGAAAAGTTGAATATTTTTTCGCACAGCGAGTGCTAACGTTTTCCTGTCACCGACAACTCAACAGGAAAACACGATGAAAAAGACACTCCCTCTGATGATGCTCGCTGCAATGGCTTTCGCGCCTGCCGCGTTCAGCGCCCCGGCAGGCACCCTGAGCGTCCACGTTCTGGACCAGCAAACCGGTATGCCGCCAGCGGATGTGGCCGTCACGCTGGAGAAGCAGGAGCAGGACAAGTGGACCCCGATTGCCAGCGGTAAAACCGACCACGACGGGCGCATCAAATCGCTCTATCCGCAGGATCAGGATATGGCGCCTGGCGTGTATAAAGTGACCTTCAAAACCGCCGATTACTTCCACGGTAAAAAGCTGGACTCCTTCTTCCCGGAAGTGCCGGTGCTGTTCACCGTCACCCGCACCAATGAAAAACTGCACATCCCGCTTCTGCTCAGCCAGTACGGTTACTCAACCTACAAGGGCAGCTGATTGCTCTTGATTTTAAAGACGATTTAAAAATAATCCCGCCAATACTTGGACAAATACGCATTGTTGTGTAACTTTTAGGTATGAGATCGGGAGGTGCACACCATGACAACAAAACCTGTGCTGGGTATTAGCGGATGTTTGACCGGTTCCGCCGTTCGCTTTGACGGCGGGCATAAGCGTATGGGCTTTGTGATGGATGAGCTGGCGCAGTGGGTCGCTTTCCGTCCGGTATGCCCTGAAATGGCTATCGGCCTGCCCACGCCTCGTCCGGCGCTGCGTCTGGTGATGACCACCGGCGGCGAGACAGAAATGCGGTTCAGCAAAGCGCCGCACGATGACGTCACGCAGAAGATGGCCGCATTTACGGCAGATTATCTGCCGAAAATCGGCGATCTGGCGGGTTTTATCGTCTGTGCAAAATCGCCCAGCTGCGGCATGGAGCGCGTGCGGCTGTACGACGAAAAAGGGCAACCGGGGCCGCAAGGAGGGTGTCGGGCTGTTCACCGCCGCCCTCCTTGAAACTTTCCCCTGGCTGCCCGTCGAAGAAGACGGTCGCCTGCACGATCCGGTACTGCGGGAAAACTTTGTTGAGCGCGTTTTCGCTCTCCACGAACTGAACATAATGCGTAAAAATGGCCTGACGCGCCGTGCCCTGCTGGACTTTCACAGCCGCTATAAGCTTCAGCTTCTGGCGCACCATCAGGCAGGCTACCGTGAAATTGGTCCGTTCGTGGCATCACTGCACGAGTGGGACGATCTGGACGCGTTTTTCGTGACCTATCGCGACAAGCTGATGACCATCCTGAAAAAACCCGCTTCGCGGAAGAATCACACTAACGTGCTGATGCACATTCAGGGCTATTTCCGTAACCAGCTGAACAGCCGCCAGCGTGGAGAACTGCGGGATGTGATCCTGCATTACCGGGACGGGCTGCTGCCGATCCTCGCGCCGCTGACGCTGCTGAAGCATTATCTGGCTGAATACCCTGACCGGTATCTGATGACGCAAAACTACTTTGATCCCTATCCTGATGATTTGGGTCTGCGTCTGGCCGTTACCTGATAAGAAAGAAGCGAAGGCCCTGTTGACCCACAGAGGCCCAAAGCAGTACCCCGTTTAGACGACACCCTCACTGTCGTCTTTTTTTTGCGCTCAGCGTAGAATACTGTAATTCTGTACAGGTTAAGCGTGCGCAGCGGAGTACCCCGATGATCAAAAATTTGCATATTCAGAACTACCGCTCAATTCGCGATATGTCGCTTGAGCTGGAACAGCTCAATATCGTGTTCGGCCCCAACGGCACCGGAAAATCCAATATTTATAAAGCGATTTATCTGATGCACAGCGCGGCGCAGGGGCAATTCTCCCAGGCGCTGGCGAACGAGGGGGGAATTTTGAAAGTGTTCTGGGCGGGCAAAACCCGCAGCGACCAGCTGCGACGCATGAACCTGGCGGTGGAAACGGAAACCTATGAATATGAGCTTCAGGTCGGGTTCGTGGAAAAGCTGCCCTACCCCTCACAGTTTCAACTCGATCCGGTGATCAAAGAGGAATCTATCTGGCTCGGCGGACAGCACCGTCGCCCGTCGTCACAGCTGATGAAGCGTAAGAATCAGGCGGTATTCCTGAACAACGTGCATCACGAAAAAGTGACCCACAGCGGTACGCTGTATGAGAACGAGTCGGTGTTCGGTCAGCTCGGTGAACCGCACCTCTACCCCGAAGTGTCGCAGATGCGCGAGTCCCTGCGTAACTGGCGATTTTATCACGAGTTTTCCGTCTCATCCGGCTCGGCGATCCGTGCCCCGCAGGTGGGCTTTCGTTCCCCGGTGCTGGCCAGCGACGGCGCGAACCTGACCGCCGCGTTTCAGACCATTGTCGAAATTGGCGACGAGCTGCTGCTGATGCGCATTCTCGACCAGGCCTTCCCCGGCTGCGTGTTTTACAGCGACAACACCGGCGGGCGCTTCCGCATGATGATGCAGCGCGAGGGGCTGAGCAGACCGCTGGAACCGGCAGAGTTCTCCGACGGCACGCTGCGTTTTTTGTGCCTGGCGGTGGCGCTGTTAAGCCCGCGGCCTCCCGCATTCATCGCCCTCAACGAACCGGAAAACAGCCTGCATCCGCAGATGCTGCCCGCCCTGGCAAGCCTTATTGCCGAGGCCAGCCGCTACTCGCAGATCTGGCTCACCAGCCACTCGCCGGAGCTGGCGCATTTGATTGAGAAGCACCGATCGTTTTCGCTGTATCAGTTGTCGATGGCGGAGGGGGAGACGAAGATGGAGAGGCTGGGGTAATTGCCAGGTGGCGCTACGCTTACCTGGCCTACAGGTTTATGGCTTAAGGACGACGGTGGTGCATTAACCGCCAAAATAACCGGTACACGTATGCATTCCCCTATGCTGATCATTAAAGAATTCGACTGCTCTAGCCCATATCTTTATAAAGCAGTTGCGACAGGTCAAAGCCTGGTGTCAGCAGAAATAAAATGGTATCGGATCAACTACTCTGGACAGGAAATGGAAACGGTTGAACTGCGTTACGAGAAGATTACCTGGAAACATAACGACGGGAACATTATCTTCAGCGATGCATGGAACGAACGCCAGTCAGCATAGAACGCACAAGGGGCGCTTAGCCCCTTAATCATACAACCAGCGCCCCGCTTTGGCAGACTCAATAATCATTTCGAGCATTAGCGGCTTGTACTGACGATCTCGAAACTTCTTTCTTAGCCCAAACTGGAACCAAAAAAGCTCGGGCTCAAAGTAGTTGTCCATGACAAAGTTGCTGTGCTCAATTCCATACCGGTTAAAAAGGTCGAGCAGCATCTCCTCCAGATCTTCAGGGACGAGGTTAAAATGCTCCTGAAAGGTCCATTCCTTCAGGGCAGGACGCTTACGTTCACTGTAATTTTCAGTGATGTAATCTAAAAACTCTTGCTCATCCGGCAACAACATTAGAAATAAGTCCAGGCAATCCGATCTTTCGGTCGGAATAGAAAAATTGCACGAAGACAGATGTGCGTCGGTAATTCAGTAGTGATATCGGCACGCAGCTATGAGGATCGCTTCTTCTGTGATGGCATAGACCATGCGATGCTCAGAGGTGATTCGGCGAGACCAGAAGCCAGCCAGGTTATGTTTTAATGGCTCTGGCTTGCCGATCCCCTCAAACGGAGTGCGACAGGAGATTTTGATAAGCTCATTGATTTTCTTCACCATGCGCTTATCGGTCTCCTGCCAATAGAGGTAGTCTTCCCATGCCTCTTCAGACCATGTGATCTTCACTCAATAATGTCCCTTTCCTTCCCGCCACCAGATTTCAAGCTCTCGATAGAGTTCATCAGACGTTTTGCGTTTGCCGGGGAGCGCATCAGGTATGCGGTTTCTTCAAGCGAGTTGTACTCTTCCAGCGACATCAGAACACAAGATTCACCGTTCTGGCGCGTAATAAGCACCGGCGCGCGATCTTCCGTCGTCTGGACCATTGTTGCCGACAGGTTTTGTCGGGCTTCACTGTAACTAATAACACGCATAAGTACCTCCAAATGCATTGTACTAATTATTGTACAATGTATGGAATCCAATGCAAAGTCCAACCGTAAACCATACATGGTTGTACCGGCTCATATATGTCATGAATTAAGCTTGCCGCGAGAAAGTGCATTGATTAGCAGGTATTGCGCAGATAGAGGGGTAGCAGACAAAAAGAAACCGCCTTTGGCTGGCGGTTTCTTCCCCCCCCAGGCCGTTAGGAGCAGCGCGAGCAAGCCATAAAGACTCGTAAGTTAACACCTTCATATAGCTTCAGGTCAACGTGATTACTCAGACCAAGTAACCCAGAGCCGCCCCTTCGGGGGCGGCTTTTTTATACCTGTTATTCACATGAAACGGGAAAAATCATCCATCAGAATGCTATTCCCGTCACCTGACAGCAAGAATCAGGATTACGCGTAAGTGATCAGCTGGGTGGCATTGCGAATTTGCGTAATGTTCATGGGCTATCCTCCGGTTGGTATGAGAAGGAGAATAGCCCCAGGGTGCCGTTAAGAATGTGGGCTAAAGGGCGATGATCGATGAAATCGGGTCAATCGATAAACCGCTTGCGTACCCTTTCCAGCGGCGCAATCAGCAGATTGATAAGCGGCTTACGATCGATAACGATATCGGCGTTCACCGTCATTCCGCCCATCAGCATGCGCTTTTTCTTGTCCGGGTCGGTAAACCAGGAGGGGACGCGCACTTTAGCCAGGTAGTAGTTCTGCCCCTCCTGGAGCGGGATCAGCGCCGAATGGGCATCAATGTTTACCTCATAGAAATCGGACAACGTCGCTTCCACGGAACCGTATTTGTCTACGGGCCAGGAGTCGAAGCGCAGCTTGACCTTATCGCCTTTCGCCACGCGCCCCACCCCCGTTGCCGGAACATACAGGTACCCCTCCATCGTCGCCGCGGTATTTTTACGGATCACCACCACCACCTCGCTATTTTGCGTAATGGCCCGGCCAGGCGGGAAGTTAATCGCCACCACGTAACCGTCGGAAGGGGCCAGCATCGCCATGGTGGAACTTCCCCGGCTGGACAGGTTGCGGTCAATTTCGCTGATGCGGTTTTTCACATACAGCTGCTCTTCGCTCAGAGAGTCAATTTGCGACTGGGTGCTGTCGGTCAGGCTGGTTTTTCGTGCCTCAAGCTCAAGAATAGTGCTCTCCTCCAGCGTCAGGTTGAGCTGCGCATTGAGCACATCGTTGTGGCTTTTATCGAGATCCACTTTGGAGACATAGCCCTTCCCGGAGACGGATTTCCACGCCTCGTAGGTGTCGGTGCTGTTTTTTAACAACGCGCGCAGCTTCTTCACCTTATCGCGGGAAACGGCGATCTGCTTGTCAGTGAGAGCCAGCTGCTGCGCCAGATTTTTGCGATACGACGCAATCGAGTCCTCAATGGCCTGGATGCGCTGCTCGCTGCGCTTCTTCTCCGCTTCCATCTGCTGGCGGTCAAACTGCACCACCGAGCCCTGCTTGCCGCCATAGTCCTGCGACACGGTGAACAGCGGATCGTTTTCCTTCACGTACTGACCTGGCCGTACGGCAAAATCCACAAGCGTACCGGACTCCCGGGCGCGGACTTCCACATCGCCCTGCGCCGGGATCAGCACCCCACGTGCCAGCGTGGTTTCCGAAAAATTAAAGACGATGGCAAAAACCAGCAGGCAGAGAAAAAAGGTGATGAACAAGGTCAGCACGGCTTTCAGCCGTGGCGCGTTGATGTGATAGCTTTTTGAGAAATGATGCGGGATCAGCGCCCGCCGCTGTCGGCTTCGGTTTTTTAATTTCACGATATGTCATCCATGATAAATCACTGAAAGATCGTCCCATGCACTCCAGAGCGTGGGGGTTTTGCGCAGCGCGTTCAGCGTGTCGGCGGCGGCCTGACGGTAATCCTCTGGCGCATACGCCTGACTCTCCAGCCCAAACTCCACCGCATGCAGCGAACAGATCGGCAGCAGCGTTCGGACGCTGTAGCCATAGCGCGATAAAAACCGCGTTGAGACATCCGTTAACCACGCCTTTTGATCCCCTGCCTGGGTGGAGAACAGCGGCGCATCCGGCAGGCGTTCGTCCACCAGCAGCACCGTCACCAGGCGGTGAGGGGCAAAAAACGAGCTGGCGCGTCGGCCTTCGTGCGCGGCCATCAGCTTATGCAGCGCAGGGTGACGGGTAATAAACTGAAAGCGCACATCGGCTGGCGCGGTGGCGAGCAGCGCATCCACGATCAGACCAAAGCCCGCCCAGCGCATTCCCAGAAGCAGGGTGCGAGATGAACTGTAAAACGCCTGCTCCTGCGTCCACTGCGCCACGTACGCGTGCAGATCGAAGCGGACGTTGCGCGCCCAAAGCGCGGGCGGGAAGATCTGCTCCACGAAGTTAAACCCGCTCAGCTCATGGGCGTTCTGATGCAGAAAATCAGCCGGGACATCGGTCTCCGGGCAGCGCATAAACTGGCTGTAGTTTTGCGTGATCCGGTTTGCCAGCAGCGTGCGCCCGGCCTGGCGCGCGCAGAGGCGCGCATAGAGACGCGGCAGAAACATCATTGCTCACTCTCCCGCAGGGTGCCGTTTTCCATGGTATAGAGACGCCCCTGGCAGCCCACCACGTCCGGCGAGTGGGTAACAAACACCAGGCCAATTCCCAGGCTACGCAGGTTCGCCAGCACTTTCTGCGCGGTCGTTTTATCCAGGTTCGCCGTCACTTCGTCACAGAGCAGAAGCTTAGGCTGGCTGTACAGGGCGCGCGCCAGAACCAGACGCTGCATCTCCCCGGCAGAGAAAAAGGTGTTCCCCGGCAGCATCTCCGTTTCGTAGCCGTGCGGCAGCCTGGCGACGACGTGGTCCACCTCCGCCAGCCGACACGCGGCAATGACCTGCTCTTTATCCGGTGCACTGTCAAAGCAGGCGATGTTGTCCAGAATCGAGCCGGTGAAGAGAATATCGTCCGCATGGACGATGCGGATGTGCTGACGCAGCGAGGAAAGATCGCACTCCTCAATGGGGATCTTATTGATCCGCAGCGTGCCAGACGATGCCAGCAGCATGCCGGAGATCAGACGCAGCAGCGTGGTTTTTCCCGACCCGCTCTGGCCCACAATCACCGCTTCTTCGCCCTGCTTCAGGGTCATATTGATATGCTGTAGCGTGGCCTCCCGGCCAGGATAGGCAAATGAGACATCCTCAAATTGCAGACAGACCGGCGAGGTGACAATCCGCTTCCCAAACTGGCTGGTTTCAGAGGGGGCAAACAGCAGGTCGCCCACGCGATCCAGCGGCCCCTTGAGGGCATTTTTGTCCAGCAGCTTCTGCGCCACCTGCACCATGGCATCGGAAAAATAGCGCTTATAGCTGATATAGGCGTAAAGCATCCCGATGCTCATCTGCCCTTCCAGGATCAGCCACGCGCCAAAGCAGACCACCAGCAGCTGCTCGGCATTGATCACCAGCAGCGAAGCCACGTCAAAGCGGGCCAGCAGCCGCTCTTTACGCATCAGCCCGGCGATGTGTTCGCGCTGGGATTTATCCATCACCGCATCCCGGGCCTGCTCCATATTGTTCGCTTTGAGCGTAATGATCCCTTTCTGCGTCTCCACCAGCAGGGATTCATACTGGGCGGTGCGCTCGATGGAGTCATCCACCGCGCGTTGATAGGGGCCGATCAGCGAAAAGCGGATCAGGAAAAACACGCCCATCAGCAGCATCGTCAGCAGCGCAATTTTGACGTTATACAGCAGCATAAACAGCAGGCTGGTGACGGCGATCAGGCTGGAAAAGAGAATTTGCACGTAACCATTGCTGATGAACTCCGCGCAGGCGTGGAGCGATTTTTCAATGGCCAGCACGATGCCCGGCGGGCGCGAGCGGAACCAGCTGGTCTGGGTGCGCAGCATGTAGTGGCGCACGGACTGGCTTAAATCGTCATAGGCAATGTTACGCATCAGGATCTCAAGCAGCTGCTTGAGGAATTTACCGATGACTTCAAAGATAAAGACAATAGCGAAGATCGCGGTGAGCAGGATCACCAGATCGCTGTCGCTGCGGGAAATGGCCTCATCCATAATCAGCTGCACGTAGGTGGGGCTTGCCAGCATGGTGATGAGGGTAAAAATACAGAGCACAAACAGCAGCAGCTGGCGCTGGAACAGGCTCGGGGATTTATTGGCTAACCGGCCAAGCGTGAGCTTTTCATCCGGGGATTTCTTTTCGAAGCACGGCGTGGGCTTAAGCTCAAGAACATAGCCGGAAAAGAGCTTTTCCGCCTCTTTCAGACGGTAACGACGCACGCCGCTGGCGGGGTCGTGAACGGTCACGCTGCGGCTGTCGATCTTCACGATGACCACGAAATGGTTGCCGCGCCAGAAGGCGATGAGCGGCAGCTCAGACGTTTCTATTTCAGTGATTTCGCCTTTAAGCACCCGGCCAGACATATTTTTATCGCTGGCAAGGGTCATCAATTCCGCCATT
Organism: Enterobacter sp. BIDMC 27; assembly: GCF_000534415.1. Classification (NCBI taxonomy): domain Bacteria; kingdom Pseudomonadati; phylum Pseudomonadota; class Gammaproteobacteria; order Enterobacterales; family Enterobacteriaceae; genus Enterobacter; species Enterobacter sp. BIDMC 27. The sequence continues at coordinate 922,993 of NZ_KI973178.1, read as the reverse complement.
GAGGTTCCCGCATCGGCGGAAACGGAAATCTCCCGGCGCAGCTGGCTGACGGAGACATGGTGGTCGTAGTGCCCCAACACCATCGCCAGGCAGGCCAGTCCACATTCGGTAAATTCATGCTGGCGAATAACAGGAGTCTTACCCTGTTTTTTATACTGAAAGAGCGAAAACATAATGATCCGTGGCTGAAATAAAAAAATGGCCCGGCAATGCGGGCCATGCGTACAACGTGCTTCTCGCTTAGGCGCTGAAGAAACCGCCGATGAAGCCGCCCACCAGGCCGAACACGCCGCCGATGGTGCCGCCCAGCGCGCCTAACATCTGGCTGCCCGCGTTATAGCCCGCGCTTGCGCCCTGAATAGCGGCAGCAAACGGATCCCAACCACCGATGATGGCCTGTGCTTTTTTGAAATCGATAACTTGCATGAGTCTTTTCCTGTTAACGTGAATTAGTTGTAGCTACCAACCAGCGCACCCAGGAAGCCCATTGCGCCACCCAGAATTCCGCCAACCACACCGCCAACCATGCCCATGATGCTTGCGCCGGTGTCGTAACCCAGCTGTGCACCTTTAACCAGACCAGCGAACGGGTTTAACGCGCCACCGATAATGTCTTTCGCTTCTACGAATGAAATCGCTTTCATTTTTATCTCCTGTAGTGATGGATCTTTAGCATGATGCTAAAGGCTAATTTCCTTTTATGAAGGAAAGCGGTTGCTACGGGCAGGTGGTAAGCGGAATGATTTTATTGCCATAAATAATCATCCGCCTTGCAGCCTGCCCGGCATTATCTATTTCCAGCCGTTGCCCCGGCGGAATATATTTTGAATTGTTGTATTGCGTACTGCACCCGACCGAGGAAACATATTTAAAATAGGTATTCCCGATATTACTCACCACCCCGTTGCTAAACGCATAATCAAAATGTCGTGTCCATGGACGGACAATCAAAATAGCCTCAAGCGAGACCACCACATCCGACTGGATGCGCTGGCCTTTGCGCGTGATAACCTTTGCCTGGAGCGGCGTCTCGGTGAATTTTACGCGATAGTATCGCTCTTTGTTGTCATGCGGGCCGGTATAATAAAATTTAAAACCCGCGCGTTCACCGCTCCCCAGCGTTAATTGCTTAGGCGAATACATGACTTCGCCGTCTTTTATTTCGGTTTCTTTTCCCTTCTCTTTAGGAACGTCTACCTGAAAAAGCGAAACGGTATAATTCTGGCGTTCGCTGGTATCGTTTTTTATCGGCTGAAAAACAACTTCTTTCTCAGGCAAAAAATCAATATTCAGACTTTCGATAATTAAAGCATTTGCCCCTGCGGAAATGAAGCAATTTATTGCAAAAATAGCCAGGAATTTTCCAGTCATGGTTGATTAATTCCAGGATGCGCTAACATCTATTCTTCCCTGCGCGGTCACTTCGCCAAACCAGCTATTTCCGTCATAGGTGGTTTTCGATACCGGATTATCCATAACGAACTGGAGGATCAGCGGTGTTTTCCAGAGCCACATATCGGTCACGCCGGAACTCATTTTGTCCCACTCTTCCGCATGGGTGGCCGGCGCCGGGATCGACAGTACTTCGCCTTTACAGTTGTGCGCCATCAGCGTCTGGCTTTTCCCCACCAGCACGTTGCCCGGAATGGGAACCGTGAAGCCGTTGCCGCTAAAGGCGCAGTAGTCCACCCCATTAAGGCTTTGGGTAGGCCCGGTTACTTTTACCGTGACCGCAATCGCCGCATCTTTTTGCGCCCCGCTGTAGGTGATGGTGTAGGGGATCTCAATGGGCGCTTCGCCGATAATACCTTTCCCGGAGCCGCCCAGACCGTCAGGATCGAGGGTGTAATCCGGGTTGTCTGGCACAATCTCCAGCCCGGGCTCGATAGGGTTAATCACCAGGCCGCCCCCCGGCTGGAAGCAGAAATCCGCCGCCAGCGAGCTGTTGCCGGGCGTCAGACACAGGCTGACGATATTGCCAATGCTGCTGCCGTCCCCCGCCTGCGCCACGCTCAGAATTAACGCTTTCGGCAAAAAGATTTTAAGGTACGCTTTGCCGCCGTTTTTCTGCGGCGCTGCAAGGAAGGTGTTCGCCAGGACACGCGTATCGCTCAGGATACCGCCGGAGATACTGTACCAGGTGTTTTCATCGAAGGTCAGCTCGGCGGCAAGCCCGGTGCCGCCGCTCATGTGCGATTGCAGCACGCTGTTGACGCGGGAAGAGGTGAGCGCCAGCCCCCCGTTGTAACCGGAGATATCTTCCCCAACAAACGTGTATTCGAGCAGGTCGCACAGGACGCCAGAGACCGTGTTGCGGGTGTATTTGGTGCATGTGGCCCCCGTTGATCCATCGACAATCGTCACCTCACCGCTGATCGGGTCAATCCCCAGGTTAAGCGCCCTGGCGTTGGTCATGGTCAGCGTGCCCACCTTGTGAAGCGTATTGGTGGTGGTCACTTTGTTGATGGAGCTGATTTGCGGCGTGGAGGTGATGGTCACTTCATCCCCTGGCGCGGCGTTGAGCAGATAGTTAAAGAACGGATCGCCCAGAACCCAGCGCCCGTATGACGTGCCGGGCTCCATCACCGGCGGCTTAACCACCATCGACGTGTCGGTATAGCTGGTCGTCGGGGTGTACCCCGTGTTGCCGCAGGACGAGGAACACGCCGTCCCTTTGAAGAACGGAGAGGCACTGGAACCGGTCACCGAAAAGTCGATGGTCAGCGCGCTGCCTGCCGGACCGCTGTAGCTGTTGTCCGGGATGTAAGTGGCGATACCGTTATTCGTTTTCGCACTCAGGGTCGGCCACTCGCGCGAACCGTGTAAAAACGCGGTCGACGTGCTGTTCAGACTAAACAGCCCCGCGCTGTTTCCCGTACCGTTATTGTCCGGGTTATTAATGGCGAAATAGGGCAGCTCCTGCGCCTGGGCCGCCGCGCTCATCAGCAGTAAATTAAGAGCGAATATCTTTTTCATCGTCACGTTCCTGCGTTCCTTTTGCTTCCTGCCAGACGAAATCGCCTTTGTCGCAGGAGATGTCCCCGAGCCACAGCGCACCGCGGTTAGACTCAATGTCCAGGCGCACTTCGCAGACGCTGTCGTCCGGCGTGGCGATACTCAGGACAGGGTTGTTCTTATCAACGTCGATCACGAAGCGTCCGTCGTTTTCCGTCCGGGTCAGCCCAACGTGGTTTTTGATCTGCATGGCGCCAACCGGGGCCCCGTTTGCATCCACAAGACGACCAAACAGGGTGACGATTTTCTTCACCTGCGGCTTCATCACCACGGTATTGCCCGGATAAACCGTGATATGGCGACGCGCATTCGCGCCAATCTCATAGCTTTCCGTACCGGTTTCACTGTTCATCACTTCCAGGTCATAAGCCTGGTATGCCGGCAGCGACAGCCAGGTTTTATCCCCTTTGATGCGTTCTGCCCGGCCGTTAAGCTTCAGGGTCAGCGCTTCATCAGATTTGAGACCGGTACTGACAATCACCCCTGCGCTTTCGGTGCCTTTCCCGGCGGCGATGGCCTCTTTGGACCAGCCCACGCTGCCGTCACTGGTCAGCGTGGAGTTCCAGCCTTTACTCATGCCGCTCTGGACGCTGAGGATGTTGCTGTTCCACGGCGTGTCGAAGTTCACGCTGCCGCCGCCGCTTACGCTGCGATCCTGGCGGCTGTTAAAGGCTTTCGAGACGTTGGCGGTAGCCGATTTCAGGTAATCGCCCTCAAACTGGCGGCTGGCGCTGACGTTCAACGCCGTGCCGGTATCGCGATTGTGGGAAACGCCAACCGACACGGTATTGCCGAGCGGTATGGCGAAATCGAGCATTACGTAACGATCTTTCTCTTCGTAATACCCGTCGTATTTGTTGCGCGACATCCCCACCCGCAGGCGCGCCGTACCGTAGCGACCGGCGTATAACCCCTGGGAGTAGTCCAGCTGATAGCGTTTATAGCGATAGAGGTCGTCTTCCTGACGCATCAGGCTCAGGTTGCCTGCCGAGGGCAGGCCGAATGACGGCAGGCTAAAGGAAGCGCCCCAGGTGTTGCCCTTGCTCTCATAGATATCCAGGAACTTGCCGCTGGAGAGCTGTTCATGGGAGTACCACACCGAGCCGATCTGCCACGGCAGGCTGAGATTCGCCCCATAGTTGGCGCGATACGTTCCGTCGGAGGCGGCCATGGTCTGGGTATTCACCGAGAAATAGCCCGTCAGGTTCAGGGAGGCCCACAGCTCGCTGACGATGTGTTCCCGCATCATGTAGGTAGAGGCGTTCCAGTCGACCATCCCGCTGCGCTTGCTGAACGAGGCTCCCACCAGCGACATGGTGTCTTTATGTTTGGTGTCGTAATCGTAGTAGTAGGTGTTATCCTGCTCGTTTTTGCGTTTCGCGTATTTTTTATAATTGACGACGGATTTATCGCGGCTATACATCCCGCCCCACATCTGCCAGCGCAGCGTTTCCGACACGTTGCTGGAGAACGGTTTATTTACGGTGTACATGCTGCGCGACACGGTGCGGCTTCCGCTCACCACTTCAACTTCGACGCTGTAGATCCCGTAGGGCAGGCTGCTGGTGTCAATTTCATGGTTGCCGACGTCAAAGCGCTGAATGCCGATAAGCTGCCCGTCACGGCGAATACGGGCCTCGCCCGCCGTGGGGAAATAGACCACCACCGGCGTCAGAGAGAGCGTGTTGTCGCGCTTGCGGGAGTTGGCCTGGTTGCCCATGGAAACGCCGTAGACTTCCCCGCCTGAAATCCCGCTGACGCTCGCCAGAGACTGCATCGCCCAGCCGTTCAGCAGGCCCGCGGCGTAGCGCATCCCCTGATAGTCGCGCTCCCACATAACCGCGTTCATCTGGGTATCGCTGCTGTTCTCGTTGACGTAGCCAGAGCCGTCGATCAGCACATGATCGACGCCCATTGAGATCCAGTTTCTCGCGTTCAGATAGCCCGACGACCAGCTGTCACCGTAGCCGCTCTCGGTGTGATACGCTCCGAGGTTGTAGGAGAACGTGCCGCTCAGGTCGTCAGACTCCGGCGCATCAATGTCCACCTCACGCGGGCGAATATTCACCCCGTAGTCGCTCTGCGACAGATTCAGCAACAGGCGCATTTTTTTCTGATCCAGTTCGAACGCCGAACCCGCGCTAACCGGAATACGCATCTGGTCATCAAACTGCTTATCGTTAATGCTTTGCAGTAACGCCCGCATCTCTTTTGACAGACGAATGCCGTTATCAGACTCCTGGACCTGAACATCCCTCAGCCCCAGCTTCAGATCTTTTGCAAAGAGCGTCACGTCACCGATACGAACATATTCGTTCGCCGTGCCTTCGTGGTTCCCTTGTTGTGCTGAGTGTGGACGCGTATTTACCAGATAGACGGGAATTTTGATCCCCTGCTCCAGCAGTGCATAAAGCGAGTCGGGAAAACGGTAATTAGCGATAACCACGGAGCTTGAGGCTGCATGCGCAAGCGCGGGCAGCGTGCCGGATGCGCAAGCCATCATCACCGGCAACACTAATTTATTTTTCACCATGCATCCTTACTTAACAGGAATGAACTGTTTCAGGTCCCATATTCCGAGATGAAAATGGTTATCCGTAACGTTGATATCCTCGATAGCGCGCGAGGTCTCTGGCATCAGGTAGAAGTTTTTGCTACACGGCGTGCCGGGGGATTCCGGATTCGGCTTCAGGCAGGTCCCGGTCGCATTGACGCGAAACGAGGTGTTCCCTTTATTGGTTATTTTTCCCGCCACATAGACGAAATCAATCTTCTTATCCCGGGGCTGAACCACCAGAATGGTGCTCACCACCGCACGCGTCATCCCGGTGCCGTTTTTTGGCGAACCGCTGTCCACCTCTTCGCTTACCCCTTCATCCGTGAAGGTAATGCGGTAGTAACGCTCTTTGTTATCGGCGTTCCCGTGATAGTAAAATTTGACGATATTGCTGGTACCGGCGGGCATTACCATGCGCGTGGGCGTCAGCAACAGTTCGTCCACTTTCTCCGGATTAATGACGATCCCTTCATCCATTGGGCTGCTGATCCGCTGTGCGCGAACAGAAACAATACGCACGCTGTCTGCTTCGTTTTTTATTTCCTTGGCGGTGGAGTCAGCATCCGCAGAAATAATGGTGGTGACTTTTCCCACATTAATGGCCAGCGCGGAGGAAGAGATAAATAATAAAAATAAGAAGGCGGATTTGAGGTTAAACATGCTATTTCCCTAAACAGGGGCTTGCGCCCCTGGATCGATCAGGCCTTAGCCCCAGGTTGCGCGGAACGCAACAGACACGGTCCCTTCCCACAGGCTGTTGGTCAGGTCTTTGAACTCTTTCGCAGTACCCGCGTTGTCCTGAGCGGAGTCAACGTAGAAGACGAATTTGTCCTGGCCGGTAATTTCGGTATCTGCCGCCGCGCCTGCGCTGGTGGTCAGGTTCCACAGGCCAGAAGAGACGCCGGTGTTAGAAGAAGAATCAACCAGCGTGGTCCATGCGGTCGATTTCGCCCCCACGGTGCCACCGATAGAGCCCAGGTCGTTACCGCCCCAACGCGCACCCACTTTCAGCTTGGTCGCTTCACCACCCACGCTGAACAGCGTGTTGTTTGAATCGTCGAGGATAGCTTCGAGTTTGAAGCTGGTCGCCGTAGAGTGATCGCCACGGATAGCCACATCAAACAGACCGGTATCGGTGTTGAAAGATTTGGTATTGGCGCTGTAAACGAAGTTCAAAGCACGCGTTGGCGTAACAACCAGATCGGATTCGCTGTCTTTGGTCGCGGTTGCCTGCCAGGTGGCAGAAGCCGTCGTTTCAGCTGCATTAACTGCGCTCAGGGCAGAAACAGACAGCAGGGAGCCCAGAACGATAGCGTTCAGTTTGTTCATTTATTTAGTCCTTCAAAAAAGAATCCACGTGTATAAAAAGGGGAGCCCCTTTTTCGAGGCGGAGTATAGACAGCCGCAAAATAACGAGGCAATACAGAAAAATTCACTCGACGGAGAGTAACAATAAAAATATAAATAAATTTCTCGTATCTTATTGTTACGTATTGAGTAAATTACTCAATTTCCCGAGTAATAGATAAATATCGATTTTTCAATAAAGAGAAATATCAGGACGTCGGGACAGCCACACACATCATTACAGGCAACACCAGCCCCTTAATTAACCACGCATGTTTTTTTACGCTGGTAATATAGAAGAAGTTGATATTATCAAGTAACATTTCGTTTACAACGCCATCCGGCGCCGCATCATCTTCAGATTTATTCAGCTTTTTATCCTTAATATAAAAGATATTGCTGCCGTCGACCTTTTCCACGCTGAGCGTGTAATTTCTGTCAATCAGGTAGCTTTTGCCCTCTTTCTTGAGTACGCCTTTATGAATAACCGTCACAACATCTTTGTTGTTAAACAGGAAAAGCGTGGTTAGCGACATATCGGTTGACTCACCCGTGGAATAGGTTTTCCAGGAAATGGTATCTGACTGGCAGCCAAACCCCTCATCCTGCGTTCTGGTAAAATAGACCCATAACAACGCGATGACAGACAGCGCCAGTACGATACTGAACAGTACACTCATTTTAGTCCTTGACATATTTTAACTCCCGGTCAGGCTTCTGTAAGAAATGCAGTTCTTATAATCGTCGATACTGTCCTGCTGATAACAGATGGCCAGGAAATAATTTTCTATCTGCGACTTTTTAAACCTGGAATAGTAAGCATCTGCAACCTGATGTTGACAGTCGATATGTTGACTGGCGATGACCTCTTTTACGTGATTAAAGTAGTGCTGTCGCGGCTGATACATATTCTTATCGATCAGGTATATCGTACACCTGTCCACTTTACCGAGCAGATGCATATCAGAATCTTTCAGGCTCTCGGCATAGGAATCCCGCTGGTGCAACAGTAAAACAGCGGTGCCGGTAACAATAATCAGTAATAACGTGCAGAGAGAAATAAAGAGTCTGTGCAGCGATATTATTTGTTTAGGCGGATCGGCATCTTTCTTATGCGCTAGCGTATCGAATGCTTCAGAGGCAGATTCTTCGCTAAGCGTTGAAATAACCGGCGGCCTGACCGTGTGGTGTTCAATATGCGCGGCAAGGCTAAATCCCTTGCCACGTATCGTTTTTATCAGTAAAGGGTCGCAGCCTAATGTACGAAATGCTTTTCTGATTTCACTTATGGCAACATTTAGACTCACCGAAGAACCAGAGAAACCATGATCCTCCCAGACCTTCTTTATCAGGTCGTCTCTGTCGAGTGTTTTACCATTATTGATGATAAGTTCATAAAGCAGACGACCCGCCTGGTTAGATAACTTAATGGATGACTCTTCCTCTCCATTAATCATGATCATACCGGTGTCGACTTCATAAAGCATTGTAAGATCAATGAGATACTTCATATTATTATTACGCCATTGTTAAATTTTTGTGCATTTGCCAGGCAATAATAAGTCTAAAGTTTGTGTGGTCAAGTCGCGTGATATTAATTGAGAGATGAATTCATAAAGCTTCATTAATTAACGATTATTAAAGCATTAATAAAAATCTTCGAACCAACGCATTTAGGTTAAAACATTAAAAAAAACATACTGACAAGATTATAATCTTAAACTTTAGAAGTTGTTGGAATAATGTTTTGTTATGTACTTTTTTAGTGCAACATAATATCGTCAAAGCATTCTCCCGAGTCGCCATGCGTCTAGCCGGTACATCAGGGACATGTGTAGCCGATTAACATTCATTTTAAATAACACAAATCTTCATGGAGTTTATCATGTTCAAATCGATCATGACCGTATCACTGCTGGCCGCCGCTATTGCCTCTACCAGCGCAGTGGCCGCAGACAATTCGGCGGGTGGTATCATTAACTTTACCGGCGCTATTACCGATACAACCTGTACCATTAACGGCGGTAAAAGCGCGGACTTTACCGTTGCGCTTTCCCCTATTTCGGTAAAAGATGCGGGCACCACGGTTGGCCTGATCACCCGAAATAAAAAATCTATTGCGCTGACATTCTCTGGTTGCTCACCAGCAGCCGGAACGACCGGTACCCCGCTGAAAGTTTATTTCTCCAGCGCGGATAATATTTCCACTGACGGTAAATACCTGCTGAATAACAGCGTGAACGAAAGCGATGCCAGCGTGGCACGTAATGTCGGCTTTGCGTTAGTGGAGCCAGGTTCGTCTACGCCTATTACCCTGAACCAGCCTTACACGACAAATATTATGGGTACAGCGACCGCGCCAGATTCCGAAACGCTGACGCTGGACGTTTATTACTATAAAACAAACGCCGCTGCCGCCACCGTGGGCGAGTTAAGCTCCAACGTAACGTATACCATTTCCTACCTGTAATAGTGATTATTCAGGCTCTGTTTTCGCAGAGCCTGTATTTAAGGTTGCAATCATGCGCAAGGCAATTTTGCTGGCAGGCTTACTGCTAAGCACGGGTCACTCATGGGCCAATATTGTCATTAATGGCACCCGTGTCCTTTATCCTGAAAATAACAAAGAGGTGATCGTCCAGTTAATGAATACGGGCGATGCGCCGGCTCTGGTACAATCCTGGATAGATGACGGTGATATTAATTCCACGCCGGAAACAGCCAATGTGCCGTTTCTGTTGTCGCCGCCGGTGATAAAGGTTAACGAACATAATGGTCAACAGCTTCGTATTAAAAAGCTGCCGTCCAGCTTGCCTGCGGATCGCGAATCCGTCTTTTTCCTGAATATCCTCGACATTCCGCCCAGACCTGAAAATCTGCAAAACCAGAATACTGTTCAGCTGGCGATTAAATCCCGTATCAAACTTTTTTATCGGCCCGCTGCGCTGAAAGGCACGCTGGATGACGCGGTGGCGAAACTGACGCTCGCCGCCGACGGCGATCGCTTTCGCATTACAAATAACAGTCCGTTCCATATTACGGTCGCCAATATTTCGCTGGGTAAAACGAAATTGCTCCAAGAGTCCCCGATGGTTTCCCCGTTTGGGCAGCTGACGGTCGCCGCCAAAAATACGGTTAAGCGCGGACAGACCTTCCAGCTGATGTATGTGGACGATCTTGGCGCGTATAAAACCCGGACTTTCACCAGTCAGTGATCGGAAAGACTCACCATGAAAATGAAACAAAACAGACTCTGTCTGCTGGCAGTCTGCACGCTTCTGCTTTCGCATAAATCAGGGGCCGTCTCGTTTGATCCCTCCCTGCTTGCTGGCGCATCCGGTGAGTCCGATCTGTCTCGCTTTTCCGAAAACAACGCCATGCCTGCCGGCAGTCAGGAGATGGATATCTACGTAAACGGCAGCTGGAAGGGACGTTATACCGTCATCTACGGCGAGCAGCGTGACGACATCCGCCTTGCCTGGAAAGATGCCCGGTCGCTGGGCATCAACACCACGTCCGTGCCTGCGCCCGCCATTGCGCACGGGCAGGTCCAGCTGCGCGATCTGGTTCAGGGCGGTGAAGTCAAAACCGATACCAGCACCCTGAGTCTGGCGCTTACCGTTCCGCAGGCGGCCGTGCAGCGTACTGAAGAAGGTTACATTGCCCCCCAGTTCTGGGACGAGGGGATCCCGGCGCTGATGCTCTCGTGGAACACGACCTGGTACAACACCCGCGCGAAAGGCACTGCGAAAGACACAAATGATGATTTTTATGCCGGGCTGGATTCCGGCGCCAACCTGTTCGGCTGGCAGTTTCGCGACAGCAGCGCCTGGCGGAAAACGGCCAGCGGAGAGAGTAGCTGGCAGAATAATACCCGCTACCTGCGCCGTCCCCTGGCCTCGCTGAAATCCAACCTGACGCTGGGTGACTTTTATATTCCTGGCGATCTGTTTGATTCCCTGCGCGTGCGCGGCGTGTCGCTGGCGTCGGACATGAAGATGCGCCCAAATTCGCAGCAGGGTTTTTCACCGGTGGTTCACGGCGTGGCACGGACGAACGCCCTGGTGAAAGTTATCCAGAATGGCAACGTGATCTATCAGGAGAACGTGCCGCCGGGACAGTTTACCCTCGACAGCATTCAGCCTACCGGCTCCGCGGGCGATTTGCTGGTGGTGGTGCGTGAGGCGGACGGTTCACAGCAGTCCTTCACGGTGCCGTTTTCCGCCGTGCCCGGGATGCTAAAAGAAGGGGTGAGTCAGTACAGCGTGGTGGCGGGTAAAGTGCACCAGAACACGCTCGATGCCGAACCCGCATTCATGCAGGCCACGCTGCGCTACGGGTTTAATAACCTCATCACCGGGTATACCGGGACGATTATTAGCGATAACTACCAGGCCGGGCTTGTCGGTACCGGGTGGAACCTTCCCTTTGGCGCGGTCTCGTTTGATGTCACCCACGCCAAAACCACCCTACAGGATCGCACCAGCAGCGGTCAGAGTTATCGCGTGTCGTACAGCAAATTTATCGATACCACCGCCACCAACTTCACCCTGGCGGCCTATCGCTATTCCACTAAAGGCTATTACAGCTTCAGCGACGCGCTCTATTCGCGCGAAGGGTATCAGCGCCTGAGAGCGCAGTACGACGACTATGAAGATCGGTTTGGCGTTGCGCCCGACATGTCGCTAAGCACCTGGGACGCCCTGCGCGCGGCGCAGCCCAAGAATACCTTTACGCTTAACCTTAATCAGCGCCTGCTCAATAACTGGGGCACGGTGTTTGTCTCCGGCACACAGCGCGATTACTGGAACTCACAGCAAACCACGCGCGAATATCAGATGGGCTATTCCAACGCCATCGGCCGCGCCAGCTATACCCTGTCGGCCAGCCGGGTACGGAACAGGGACAGTGAAGAAGAGACGCGCCTTTACCTCTCCCTCAGCCTGCCGTTCTCGCTGTTTGATAATAATGCGTGGATCACCTCCAGCCTGACGGCCAGCGATTCGCATTACGAACAGAGCAATATCAGCATGAGCGGGAACGCGCTGGCGTCGAACCGCCTGAGCTATACCCTCTCCGGCAGTAATGCGCGTGGGGGTAAAAATGCGGCAAGCGTTAACGCCGCGTACCGTTCGAACTTCGCGACACTCGGTGGCTCTTACAGCGAATCCTCCGACTACCGCCAGACCGGGCTCAGCGGGCGCGGAAGCCTGGTGGCCTACCCGTGGCACGTTCTCGCCTCAAACGAAACCGGCACAACCATGACTATCGTCGATGCGCCAAAGGCGGAGGGACTGATGGTGAACGGCGATGAAAGCATTATGACGAACCGCGATGGCGTGGCGCTGGTGCCTTACGCCACCCCGTATCGCAAAAACGCCATTACGTTAACCGAAACGGAAAACAGCGCTGGCGCGGAGGTGATCGGCAATATGGCTAACGTGGCTCCTTACGACGGGGCGGTGAGTTATATCCGCTTCGACACCGATAAGCGCCAGTCATGGGTACTTCATGCGACGCGCACCGACGGCAAACCGCTGCCGTTTGGCACCGAAGTGCTGGATGAACACGGTGGATCTGTCGGGTATGTCGGCCAGGCCAGCGTACTGTATATCCGTGCTGAACAGCCGCCACGCGCGCTCAACGTGCATCTCCGCAGCGGAAAGTGCGAAATCTCCTCCCCGGCCTGGGGGCTGAACAGCCCCTCGTCGGTTTGCCATTAATTACGGATTATCAAAATGTTACGATCATTCATGTTCCTGCTCCTCACCAGCATTAGCGGGATGAGCTATGCCACCTGCTCCGGCAGCAGCATCGTTTATGGCACACCGATTACCATTGATTTATCGGATAAGCTGAGCCCGGCCACGCCCACATGGACCGGCAGCTTCAGCACCCAGTACAGCGGCTCGTTCAACTGTACGACGGGTAACAGTGAATTTTCTTACACGCCGATCCTCTCGACCGACAGCAAATACGCGACCATCCTCGGGTTCAGCAATAACAAGTATATGGTGCGGGCGGAGATCACCGATCCCCCGGCCAATAAAACCCTGTCTGCCAGCGGTAGCCATACGGCGTCTGAGCTGAACACACCGTTTACGGTTCGCTTCACCCTCGTTAACCAGAGCGGTACCACCCTGACGGGGGATACGGCGAACATGAGCGACGTTCTGTTCGTCAGCGACATGAGCGGGTTATCCATCTGGGAAATCATCACCTGGCCAATCAATCAGGTCATCAAGATAGCGCAGTGGTTATTCAGCGGGTTCAAGTGGCCTTACGACAACCGAGATATGTTTGGTCAACCGATGATCATCAAATACGCGCCGAAACTGACTACCTGTTCCTTTGATAATGCGGGGCTGACCGTGGCGCTGCCGACACTCGGCATTCCCCAGCTCAGTGCATCCTCACAGCCGGGGCTGACGCCTTTTTCACTGAACATGAGCTGTCAGAACGTCGGGGTTAATGGCAATTCCGATCGGGCAATTGAGATGTTTCTGTCCAGCACGCAGCTGCTCTCAACCGACAGCTCGGTGCTGATCGACAGCAGCAGTAGCGCGGCGCAGGGCGTGGGGCTCCGCCTGATAAAACGTGACGCCCCGCAAACGCCGGTGACCTTCTCTACCTCAACCACCAGCCGTGGCAACGCCACGATGATTTTCAGCGTGGCGGCTGGCGCGGCGCTGGACGAACATTTCACCCTTCCGATGGCGGCGTACTATTATGTGTGGGCGCCCGCCCAGGTGAGCCAGGGTAAGATCAATACATCGGCTACGCTGAATATTATCTATCCCTGATGTGAACTATTCCTCCATCTTTCCAACCGCTTGCACATACTTAATCAGTTCGCTGTGGTTGGAAAGATTCAGCTTTTTCATTGCATTGTGTTTCTGTGTCGCAATGGTACTGACCGAACGGTTTCGATGACGGGCAATCTCCGTCGTTGAAAATCCTTCCACGATAAGATGAAGCACCTCCCACTCTCTGGCCGAGAGGATGGAACGAGCCCGGGAGCCGGACCGCATTACCCGCCTGAGCCACGAAGAGATCGACGGTTTTTGCCCGTCCGCCATGAGCAACGCGGGTAATTCCTTTTTCAGTTCAGTCAATTCATCCTGCTGACTGATGGTTAATTCAAATTTCATCTCCAGAACTTTTTTTAACAGCCCGTAAGGCAGCTCGGGCACCAACAGAACACGCCTGACGTGATGGGTTTTACATAAAGATGTAAAACGGCTGCTGACCTCCGCACTCCACTCTTTATGATTAAGCAGATAATTAAATTCAGTGAAGAAAACATCCACGTTATTATCCGCCACCGCCGCCAGCGCCTGTTCTGTGGAATCGACCTGAGTAATGTTCAGTACGTAATCGGGTAAAAGATCCTGGAGCGCCCGGAATATTATCTCTTTAAATATATTTATTTTGTAAAACACCATTACCCTTACGATACGTTCAGTATTATTCATGTCTTTTCTAAATTCTCGTGACCGGAGGAAAATGATAATAGTTTATGTACTCACCACTCACAACCTCTTCGCGCCAGGATTTTATCCTTCTCAGGCTTAAAAATCTGAACAAGGACATTAAATTCATAGAAAAAATTCTATTTTATTCTGCACGCCGTTTCCCCTCGCAGATAAAGCCCTGTCGATAACCCTGCCACGATCACAACTTTTCTTACAGAAACAGCAGTAAATCACTGAAAAGGCGGTGGATTAACCCCATTAATCAATCTTCTGATGCTTATTAACCGCCCATTTACAGAATAAAAATCTGGTATGAATATTATTAGAAGATTAAAACAATTGCATATACCATTAAAACCATTTTTCAATTTTATCTTCCGCTAATAATTGGCATCAGCTTTACTCGACGGTTTGAATTGGCTTACATTGATGCCATCGCATCGCGTTATTTAAAAAATTGCTCGCTATTCTTTTAATAAGAGAGTGCGAACCGCCATTTTCTCTTATATGGACTGTTTACTCAGCGAAAGGAGAATGCCAATGCAAAATAAAAAAACAATTCACGTTGCCGTTGTTGACAGCTGCGAATTCACGATGATTGGCCTGCAATCGCTTGGAAAGCGTGAGCCTGATGAAAAACACGACGTTATTTTCCATGGATTTACCCATATCGAAGAACTTGCTATGAGTGAACAACTCTTTGATATCATCATTTATGATCCGTTGAATACGCGTCATTTCCGGGTGACGACGAACGACGACATTCTCTGTATTAAACAGAAACAAGTGACGGCGAAGATCTATATCTATTCGTTATCCGCCGGCTATTTGAAATTCAAACATGTTGATGGAGTCATCAGCAAAAGAGTCTCCCTGGGGGATATCAAAGCGCTGTGGCAAATACTGATGAGCCAGACGCCGCAAGAGTCTGGCCGTTACAACGTAGGCATGACGACCCGCTTACGCACCCCGGCGAGGTTGTCCAGCGAGGAGGCCAGCGTATTGCGCGGCTATTCCTGTAATCTCAAAACCAAGCAAATCGCCCGTCAGCTGGGGTGTAACGTCAGGCTGGTTTACTTTTATAAGAACAACGCCATGAACAAGCTTAAGGCCGTGCGTGGCCCCTCGTTTTACCAGAGCATTCGCTGGATCCTGAATTAAGAATTTGACCGTGTGTCGTTTGCCTTTTGTTCCCGTGTCCGCGGGAACCTTTTTTCATTTCCTGAAGGCTGTTCCATGTATACCGTTCTTCCCTCTCCCTTGTTGCAACGTATCTCAGGGCTGCGATTCCAGCCGCTTGTCGATCTTCATTCGGGCCAGGTGTTCGCGCATGAAGTTCTCGTGGAGATCCATAACGTCAATCTTGAGGTGCTGTTTGCCTCGCTGCCCTCGCGCAGCGCGCTGCAAATCTTCTTCTGGCAGGCCAACACCCTGTTACAGATACCCGCCCGGGACGCTTACTGGCTAAACCTTCCGGCAGAACACCTTCTCAACGAACGCGCTATCCGGTTGTTGCTGGCATTACGCCATCAGCAGCGGTTAACGATTGAAATTCAGGATCCCCTCACCATCACACGGCTGAGCGAGGATGAGCAACGTCGCCTTCATGCCACGCTTGTTCGGTTAAAAGAGGCGGGATGGCAAATCTGGCTGGACGATTTAACCCGGGAGTTGGCGGAGGCGTTCGCGCGGCTTGCGCTGCCGCTGGATGGGGTGAAAATTGACCGCTCAGCGCTGCGCGAGCGCGCGCCGCTTGCCCCGTTTGTACAGGAGGTCAGGGCAGGTATCGCGCAATCAATTCTTATAGAAGGCATCGAAAACTCGCGGGATCTGGCGCGCGCCCGCGCGTCCGGCGCACAGTCTGGTCAGGGTTTTCTGTGGCCCGAAAGCCGAACCGATGCCCGCGTAACGCTTTGACGGCCAGCGGAGCGCTGGCCTTTTTACCGGGGCTTACCAGCCCGGCACCGCACCACCGTTAAAAATGGTCTCCGCCGCTTTCGCCACTTCCGGCGACTGATAGGACTGGATAAATTCCTTCACGTTTTCGGCGTCTTTGTTCTCTTCACGCGTGACCACAATATTCACGTAGGGTGAGTTTTTGTCTTCGATAAAGACGCTGTCGTGTACCGGAGAAAGCCCCGTTTGCTGGAGATAGGTGGTACTGATGATGGCCACATCCACTTTCGGATCGTCCAGCACGCGCGGCAGCTGCGCCCCTTCCAGCTCCATAATCTGTAAGTTTTTCGGGTTCACGGTAATATCCAGCGCCGTTGGCAGCAGCCCAACATCCGGTTTAAGGGTAATCAGCTTCTCTTTTTGCAGCAGCAACAGCGCGCGGCCAAGGTTGGTGGGATCGTTTGGAATCGCAATGGTTGCGCCGTCCTTCAGCTCAGAGACCGATTTAATCTTTCGGGAGTAACCCGCCATCGGGAAGACGAAGGTATTGGCCACGGCGACCAGCTTGTAATTGTGCGCCTTGTTATCTTCTGCGAGGAACGGGCGATGCTGGAAGACGTTGGCGTCCAGTTCGCCCTGGTTGGTGGCATCGTTGGGCAGCAGCGAGCCGCTAAAGCCCACCAGCTCAACATCCAGACCGTATTTCTCCTTTGCCACCTTTTTGGCGACTTCCGCCACGTCCTGCTCAGCGCCATTGATCACGCCGACTTTAATGTGTCTGGCATCATTGCCGCCCTGATCACAGCCCGCGAGCAGCAGGCCAGTCAGGAGAAGCGCACCCAATCGAAGTTTCACGAGACAGTTCCTTTTGATAGACGTTTTGAAGACTATATCGACAACGAGACGGCAGGCTAAAAAACGAAAAGGAATCAGTAAGACGGTTAAGTTATATGCGGCCTGTTGCCGGGTGGCGCTGCGCTCACCCGGCCTACGTGACGGGCGAAGTGTAGGCCCGGTAAGCGTAGCGCCACCGGGCGATGGGCATCAGGCTACGGTAGTCCAGGCGCAAGCAGAACCGCTTCCCTCACGCCTGCCGACGCAGCGGCGCTTCGCGCAAAAACCACGACAGCACAAACGCCAGCACCATAATCCCCGCCGCCAGCATGAATACCGCATGGATCGCCGAGCCGAACGCATCCAGATAGTCCAGACGCAGGGCATCAGGCAGATGGTGTATGGCAACGGGATTAAGTTCGCGCGGCAGTTCCGCCCCTTCCGGCAGCCTGTCGATCAGGCCTGATTGCAGAATATGGGTGAACACCGCGCCAAACAGCGCAACGCCAATCGCCCCGCCAATGGAACGGAACAGCGTCACCCCAGACGTCGCGACGCCGTATTGATCGGCTGACACGCTGTTCTGCACTGCCAGCACCAGCACCTGCATCACCAGTCCCAGCCCCATGCCCAGCACGCCGGTAAACAGGTACAGCTGCCAGGTTGGGGAGGTGATTGAAATGCGCGTCAGTAATACCATCCCCACCACGCCGAGCAGCGTGCCGAGGATCGGGAACAGACGATATTTCCCGGTACGGCTGATGATGCGCCCGCTGATAATGGAGGTGAGCAACAGCCCCCCCATCAGGGGGATCAGCTGCAAACCGGCCTGCGTCGGCGTGGCGTCTTTTACCACCTGTAAATAGAGCGGCAGGAAAGTGACGGAGCCAAACAGCGACATGCCGATAATAAAACCGATCAGGCTACAGAGCAGGAAGCTGCGGTCGCGGAAGAGCGACAGCGGGATAATCGGCTCCCACGCCAGCCGCTCTTCGTAGATAAACCCGGCGATCCCCGTCAGGCCGAAGGCCAGAATGCACCACAGCTGCGGGTCGCTCCATTGGCGGATCGTCCCGCCCTCGGTGGTAAACAGAATGATGCACAGCAACGCCATGCTGAGGTAAATCGCCCCCAGGTAGTCAATCTCATGCTTGCTGCGCCGCGCGCTGCCGTGGAAAACCGCGCCAATCACCAGCAGGGCAAACAGCCCCAGCGGCAGGTTGATGTAGAAAATCCAGCGCCAGGATGCGTGCTGAACGATAAACCCGCCGATCAGCGGCCCTATCACCGTCGCCAGGCCAAACACGCCGCCAAACAACCCCTGATAGCGACCCCGATCGGCAGGCGGGATCACGTCCGCCACGGCAGCCATGCTGATCACCATCAGACCGCCGCCCCCCAGACCTTGCAGGGCGCGCATCAGCACCAGCTGGGTCATGTTCTGCGCCAGACCGCACAGCGCGGACCCTACAAGAAACAGCACAATCGCGATTTGCAGAACGATTTTTCGGCCAAACAGATCGCCGAATTTGCCGTACAGCGGCACCACGATGGTCGAACTGAGGATATAGGCCGTTACCACCCACGAGAGCTTATCCAGCCCGCCCAGCTCACCGACGATGGTCGGCAGCGCGGTGGAGACAATGGTCTGATCCAGCGCCGAGAGCAGCATCACCAGCAGGAGTGCGCTGAACAGCAGCTTAATCGACGGCGCCTTTTTCGCAGGTTGAGTCATTACGTCGGACTCCATAAGACATCACTTGAAATTAATTAATCGTATAATTAATATTTGTGGAAGTGATGAATAAGATCAAGAGATACGGTGACCATGCCAGCACAAAAGGACAATTCTGAACCCCGCCGCCCCGGTCGGCCACGCGGCGGCAAGCGCGTTACCGCCAGCCGTGAACAGCTGCTGGACATCGCCCTGAACCTCTTTTCCCGCCAGGGGATCGCCAATACGTCGTTGAACGCTATTGCCCGCGAAGCAGGCGTGACGCCCGCCATGCTGCACTACTACTTCAACTCCAGAGAACAGTTACTGGATGCGATGATTGAGGAGCGCTTCCTGCCGTTACGCGAGCGGATCGGGGCGATTTTCGCCGACAACCGGGATTCGCCGGTGGATGCCCTGACGGAAATGGTCAGGGTGCTGGCCGAACTGGCGGAAAAGTATCGCTGGTTTGCCCCGCTGTGGATGCAGGAGGTGATTGGCGAGATGCCGGTACTGCGCACCCATTTGCAGGCACGCTTTGGCGATGAGAAATATCACACCACGCTGGCAACCATCAAAGGCTGGCAGCAGGAAGGAAAGCTGAATCCGGCGCTGGCCCCCGAACTGCTGTTCACTACGCTGCTGAGCCTGGTGCTGGTGCCGTTCTCCCGCATGCGCAATGACGAGAGGCTTAACGCCCTCTCGCCGGAGATCGTGGTGCGCCACGTGTTAGCTGTGATAGGCACCGGGATCGGCGGTTAAAGATCTTTGGACAGATAGTGTCTCTGCATTCCCTGATAAGGGTAATCCTGCAAGGACATCTGCACCTGATAACCCTGTTTTTCATAGAACGGACGCGCCTGGAAGCTGACCGTATCCACCAGCGCGTGACGACAGCCTTTGCGACGGGCCTCCTCTTCAGCCGTTTTGATAAGCTGGCTTCCCACGCCCGTTCCCCGCACGCTGTCGCTGACCCACAGATAGTCGATGTTCAGCCAGTCGCCTTTCCGTACGCCGATTAACCCGCCCAGCATGACGCCATTGTCGTCTCGCATATATACGCCAATATCGCCGCCAAACGTCGACAGATCTAAAAACTGCGCGTTATAGGCTCTTAGCCCCGTTAATAATTCTTCTTTTTCTTCGGCTGTGACATTATCTGTAATGCTCAGATGCATAATTCTCTCCTTATTTTCAGCGCAATCTGAATATCTCACAGCTTAACCTTCATAAAAACTCCTTATTTTCTCCATTGTTTATACCTGGAAATATTCATTCAATATGTAAATAAAAAAAGCCTTTCCAATAGTCTCCGAAAACGTATAATGAGAACGATCATTCTCACTTTTTACGGTAGCCGACAATGAGTACAAAGCTGGAAGAACGACAAAAACTGCGGCAGGACGAAATCATTACCGCCGCGCGCCGCTGCTTTCGCGCCAGTGGATTTCACGCTGCCAGCATGTCGCAGATCGCCAGCGAAGCCAGGCTCAGCGTCGGACAAATCTATCGCTATTTCAGTAACAAAGACGCGATTATTGAAGAGATGATCCGGCGCATTATCGACTCACGTATTGAAGAGATGCAGGGCAAAACCCTGGTTGAAGGGATGCCGCAGGCGCTTGCCTGGCGCCAGACGCTTAACGAAGACGATGACGCGCTGATGCTCGAAATGTCCGCAGAGGCCACGCGCAATCCGCTGGTGGCAAACATGCTGATCGAAGCCGAAGCCCGCATGTTCGCCAATGCCTGTGAGCACCTGAAAAAGCAGTTCCCTCACCTGAGCGATGAGCATATTCGCTGCTGCGTGGAGATTACCGCCGTGATGATCGAAGGCACGATTTACCGTCGACTCACGCCTTTAAAAGTACCATCAGAACAATTAGAGCCTATATACCAGAATATTTTAAATATGATTTTCTCTGCGAAGTAATCGCATGTGAATAATTAGCGGAAATAAGTAATTTCCCTTTTTTCATTTCTGGCTCAGCCAGAGATGCGGGATCGCTGTGCTTTTAATTAGCCCTCCTCCCTGTTAAGCGATTAACAGGGCAGGCTTCGTTCACCCTGGAAAAAGATTATGAAAACCATAACAACCTCCATCGCGGCATTACTCCTCCTGACAGGGTGCGATAATGCGCAAACATCTGCTCCTCAACGTCCTCTTCCGGAAGTGGGGATTGTCACCCTCATGAGCCAGCCGGTGTCCGTCGTCAGCGAGCTGACCGGCCGCACCGCCGCCGCAATGAGCGCCGAAGTGCGCCCCCAGGTAGGTGGCATTATCCAGAAGCGCCTGTTCACCGAAGGCGATACGGTCAAGGCCGGGCAGGCGCTGTATCAGATCGATCCTTCCAGCTACCGCGCCGCGTATGATGAAGCCGCCGCCGCACTGAAACAGGCGCAGGCGCTGGTGCAGGCCGACTGCCAGAAAGCCCGGCGTTATGCGCAGCTGGTGAAGGACGACGGCGTATCACGTCAGGATGCGGAAGACGCGAAGTCCACCTGCGCGCAGGACAAGGCCAGCGTCGAGTCAAAGAAAGCCGCGCTGGAAAGCGCCCGCATTAACCTCAACTGGACCACCGTCACCGCGCCGATTGCCGGACGTATCGGCATCTCCTCTGTGACCCCCGGCGCGCTGGTGACCGCCCAGCAGGATACCGCGCTGGCCACCATTCGCGGGCTGGACAGTATGTACGTCGATTTAACCCGTTCCAGCGCCGATCTGCTGCGTTTACGCAAGCAAACCCTCGCCAGCAACAGCGATACGCTGAACGTGTCGTTGATTCTCGAAGACGGCAGCAGCTACAGCGAAAAAGGCCGCCTGGCGCTGACCGAAGTGGCGGTGGATGAGTCTACCGGCTCAGTTACCCTGCGCGCCGTCTTCCCGAACCCGCAGCATCAGCTTCTGCCGGGCATGTTCGTTCGCGCCAGAGTGGATGAAGGCATCATGAATGACGCGATCCTCGCCCCGCAGCAGGGCATCACCCGCGACGCCAAAGGCACCGCCACCGCGCTGGTGGTGAACGCCAGCAACAAGGTGGAGCAGCGTCAGCTCGAAACGGGCGACACCTACGGCGACAAATGGCTGGTGCTGAGCGGTTTGAAGGCGGGCGATAAGCTGATTGTGGAAGGCACCGATAAAGTCACCGCCGGGCAGGAAGTGAAAGCTGAAGAGATGAAAACCAACGGAGGAAACGCCTGATGTTTTCCCGTTTCTTCGTGCGTCGCCCGGTCTTTGCCTGGGTTATCGCCATTCTCATCATGCTCGCCGGAATGCTGGCAATCCGCACGTTGCCCGTTGCGCAATACCCGGACGTGGCTCCGCCGTCGATCAAAATCTCCGCCACCTATACCGGTGCCTCAGCACAGACGCTGGAAAACAGCGTGACGCAGGTGATCGAGCAGCAGCTCACCGGGCTGGATAACCTGCTCTACTTCACCTCCACCAGCAGCTCGGACGGGTCGGTGAGTATTAACGTCACGTTTGAACAGGGAACCGATCCGGACACCGCTCAGGTACAGGTGCAGAACAAAGTCCAGCAGGCGGAATCGCGCCTGCCGACCGAGGTGCAGCAGTCCGGGATCACCGTCGAAAAATCCCAGAGCAACTTCCTGCTGATCATGGGCGTATATGACAAAACCGACACCGCCAGCAGCTCGGATATCGCCGACTGGCTGGTGAGTAATATGCAGGATCCGCTGGCGCGCGTGGATGGCGTCGGTAGCCTACAGGTGTTCGGTGCAGAATACGCGATGCGCATCTGGCTCGACCCGGCGAAGCTGGCGTCGTACTCGCTGATGCCCTCCGACGTGCAGAGCGCGATTGAAGCGCAGAACGTGCAGGTTTCCGCCGGTAAAATCGGCGCGCTGCCCTCGTCGAACGCCCAACAGCTGACCGCCACCGTCCGCGCTCAGTCGCGTCTGCAAACGGTCGATGAGTTCAAAAAGATCATCGTCAAGAGCCAGTCCAACGGTGCGGTGGTGCGCATCAGCGACGTCGCGCGCGTGGAGATGGGCAGCGAAGATTACACCGCCACCGCGAAGCTGAACGGCCATCCGGCGGCGGGTATGGCGGTGATGCTCTCACCGGGCGCCAACGCGCTTAACACCGCCACGGCGGTAAAAGATAAGATCGCCGAGTTCAAAAAGTCGATGCCGGAAGGCTACGATGTGGCCTACCCGAAAGACAGCACCGAGTTCATCAAGATCTCCGTTGAGGACGTGATTCAGACGCTGTTCGAAGCCATTATCCTCGTGGTGGTGGTGATGTACCTGTTCCTGCAAAACATCCGCGCGACGCTGATCCCGGCGCTGGCGGTGCCGGTGGTGCTGCTGGGCACCTTCGGCGTGCTGGCGCTGTTCGGTTACTCCATCAACACCCTGACGCTGTTTGCGATGGTGCTGGCGATAGGGCTTTTGGTGGATGACGCCATCGTGGTGGTGGAAAACGTCGAGCGTATTATGCGCGACGAAGGGCTGCCCGCCCGGGAAGCGACCGAAAAATCGATGGGCGAAATTTCCGGCGCGCTGATCGCCATTGCGCTGGTGCTCTCTGCGGTATTCCTGCCGATGGCCTTCTTCGGCGGCTCTACCGGGGTCATTTACCGCCAGTTCTCGGTCACCATTATTTCGGCGATGTTCCTCTCCGTGGTGGTGGCGCTGACCCTGACGCCCGCGCTGTGCGGCTCGATCCTGAATCACACCGCTCCGCACAAAAAGGGCTTCTTCGGCGCGTTTAACCGCTTCTACAGTAAGACCGAGCACGGCTATCAGAACAAGGTGCTGCGCGCCCTGCGCCGTTCCGGTGGCATGCTGGTGATCTACGCCCTGCTCTGCGGCGCGATGGGGTTCGCCATGCTAAAACTGCCGGGCAGCTTCCTGCCAACCGAAGACCAGGGTGAAATCATGGTGCAGTACACCCTGCCCGCCGGCGCAACCGCGGTGCGTACTGCCGAGGTAAGCCGCCAGGTACGCGAGTGGTTCCTCACCAAAGAGAAAGCCAATACCGACGTGATCTTCACCATTGAAGGCTTCAGCTTCAGCGGCAGTGGCCAGAACGCCGGGATGGCGTTCGTCTCCCTGAAAAACTGGTCAGAGCGCAAAGGCGATGAGAATACCGCCCAGGCCATTGCCCTGCGCGCCACGCAGGAGCTGAGCACCATTCGGGATGCCACAATTTTCGCCATGACGCCCCCGGCGGTGGATGGTTTAGGCCAGAGCAACGGCTTTACCTTTGAGCTGATGGCCAGCGGCGGCACCGACCGCGACGCGCTGCTGAAACTGCGTAACCAGCTGATTGGCGAAGCCAACCAGGACAACTCGCTGCACGCCGTGCGCGCCAACGATCTGCCGCAGATGCCGCAGCTTCAGGTGGATATTGATAACAACAAAGCCGTGTCGCTGGGGCTCTCCCTGAGCGATGTTACCGACACCCTCTCCAGCGCCTGGGGCGGCACCTACGTGAACGACTTCATTGACCGTGGCCGCGTGAAAAAGGTCTACATCCAGGGCGACAGCGACTATCGCGCGGTGCCATCGGATCTTAACAAATGGTATGTGCGCGGCAGCGACAGCACCATGACCCCGTTCTCCGCCTTCGCCACCACCCGCTGGGAGTATGGCCCGGAAAGCCTGGTGCGCTACAACGGCTCGGCGGCGTATGAGATTCAGGGCGAAAACGCCAGCGGCGCCAGCTCCGGTACGGCGATGAGCAAAATGGAGCAGCTGGCGAATAACCTGCCGTCCGGCAGCACCTGGGCATGGAGCGGTTTGTCGTTGCAGGAAAAACTGGCGAGCGGTCAGGCAATGAGCCTCTATGCCCTCTCGATCCTGGTGGTGTTCCTGTGCCTGGCGGCGCTGTATGAGAGCTGGTCGGTGCCCATTTCGGTGATCCTCGTGATCCCGCTTGGGGTGCTTGGCGCAGCGGTTGCCGCCTCCCTGCGCGGCCTGAACAACGACGTCTATTTCCAGGTGGCGCTGCTGACCACCATCGGTCTGTCGTCGAAGAACGCCATTCTGATTGTCGAGTTTGCCGAAGCCAAAGTGGCCGAAGGCTACTCCCTGACGCGCGCCGCCCTGCGGGCCGCCCAGACGCGTCTGCGTCCGATCATCATGACCTCGCTGGCGTTTATCGCAGGCGTGACGCCGCTGGCGATTGCCACCGGCGCCGGGGCCAACAGCCGCGTGGCGATCGGTACCGGTATTATCGGCGGGACGCTGGCCGCGACGCTGCTGGCCATCTTCTTTGTTCCTTTATTCTTTGTACTGGTGAAACGTCTGTTCTCCGGTAAGCACGCAAACCGGAGGTCATAATGTTTCGTGTAACCGTATTAACGTTAGCGCTGCTGAGCGCGGGCTGTGTGTCATTAGATCCCACGTATCAGCGCCCGGACGCCCCCGTCCCGGCGACGTTGCCGGGCGCCCATGGCGAAGCCAACGCCGTGGTGAGCCAGTGGCAGCAGGTGATGAATGATGCGCGGTTGAAAAGCGTGGTGACGATGGCGCTCAACAGCAACCGCGACGTGCAAAAAGCGATTGCGGATATCGACGCCGTCCGTGCCCAGTATGGCGAAACGCGCTCGTCCCTGTTCCCGACGGTGGACGCGGAACTGAGCCACACCCGCAGCCGCACGCTGGCGAGCGGCGTCGCGACAAGTGACGAAGCCAACGGCGCGGTCTCCAGCTTCGAACTGGATCTGTTTGGCCGCAACCAGAGCCTGTCGCGTGCCGCGCGTGAAACCTGGCTTGCCAGCGAATTCACCGCGCAGAACACGCGCCTGACGATGGTCAGCGAGCTGACCACGGCCTGGGTGACGCTGGCGGCGGATAACAGCAATCTGGCGCTGGCGAAGTCCACCCTGGAGAGCGCCGCAAACTCACTCAAGATTGTGAAGCGCCAGCAGGAAGTGGGCGTGGCAGCGGCAACGGACGTCAGTGAAGCGATGGCGGTTTACCAGCAGGCGCGCGCCAGCGTGGCGAGCTACCAGACGCTGGTGATGCAGGACAAAAACGCTCTCAACCTGCTGGCGGGCGATACGGTGCCCGAGAACCTGCTGCCCGGCACGCTGGAGAGCCTGAGCGACAACGCCATCACGCTGATCCCGGCGGGCGTCAGCTCCAGCGCGCTGCTGCGTCGTCCGGACATTCAGGAGGCGGAACATAACCTGCTGAGCGCCAACGCCAACATCGGCGCGGCGCGCGCCAACTTCTTCCCGACCATCTCGCTCACCGCCAGCGCGGGCGTCGGCAGCGATTCGCTGTCGTCCCTGTTCAGCCACGGGATGAAGGTCTGGTCGTTTGCACCTTCCATCACCCTGCCGCTGTTCAGCGGCGGCAACAATATGGCGCAGCTGCGCTATGCGGAAGCCGAGAAAAAAGGGTTAATTGCGACCTATGAGAAAACCATCCAGAGCGCGTTCAAGGACGTGGCCGACGCGCTGGCCCGGCGCGAAACGTTGAGTGAACAGCTTGATGCCCAGCGTGAATACGTGGCGGCGGAGCAAAAAACGCTGGATGTGGCGACGCGCAGTTACAAGGCTGGCACGGGCGATTATCTGACGGTGCTCACCGCGCAGCGGTCGCTGTGGTCGGCGCAGGAATCACTGATTGCCTTGCAGCAAACCGACCTGGAAAACCGCATCACGCTGTGGCAGTCGCTGGGCGGCGGGATTCAGTAACATCACTGCCGGGCGGCGCAACGTTGCCCGGCCATCAGAGTAAATACCTATGGCAAAACTCTCTTTTTCTTTCGCGGCCATCCTTGGCCTGCTGACGGCTATCGGGCCGCTGTGTTCCGATTTTTATCTTCCGGCGCTGCCGGAGATCGCCACCCAGCTCAACACCTCCACAACGCTGACGCAGCTTTCTCTTACCTCGGCGCTGATTGGCCTGGGGCTGGGACAACTCTTTTTCGGCCCGCTAAGCGATCGCATCGGACGTAAAACGCCGCTGCTGTTCTCACTTTTGCTGTTTGTACTGGCTTCAGTGCTTTGTGCCAGCACGCAGAATATTTACGCCCTAATCGGCTGGCGATTTGTGCAGGGCGTTGCCGGGGCGGGCGGCTCCGTACTTGCCCGCTCCATCGCCCGTGATAACTATCATGGCACGATGCTAACGCAGTTTTTTGCCCTACTGATGACGGTCAACGGCATCGCGCCCGTGGTGTCCCCGGTACTCGGTGGCTATATCGCGTCGCATTTCGACTGGCGGATGCTGTTCTGGGTAATGGCAGGGGCGGGTCTGGCGCTGCTGATCGCCAGCCAGCTTTTTATCCGCGAGTCCCTCACAGAGAAACAGGGCGGGGGATCGCTGACGCAAACCGCCAGGACGGTACTTAAAAATCGTCGCTTTATGCGCTACTGCCTGATCCAGGCCTTCATGCTGGCGGGGCTGTTCGCCTATATCGGGGCATCCTCCTTTGTGATGCAAAACGAGTATGGCCTGAGCGCCATGCAGTTCAGCCTGCTGTTCGGTGTGAACGGTATCGGCCTGATCGTCTCAGCGCTGATTTTCTCCCGTCTGGCACGCCGACACCCGGCGGAAGGGTTAATGCAAATAGGTCTGGTGTTGGCCGTAACCTGCGCGGGGCTGACGTTGCTCTTTGCGTGGATGCAGCTTTCCGTTCCGGCACTGATTGCACTCTTTTTCACCGTCGCATTTAACAGCGGGATCAGCACCATTGCGGGTTCAGAAGCGATGAGCGCAGTCGACGCGAAGGAGTCCGGCACAGCGTCAGCCATTCTGGGCATGCTGATGTTTTTATTCGGCGGGATCGCAGCGCCTCTTGCCGGTATCGGCGGAGAAACGATGCTGAAAATGAGTCTCGCGGTGTTAGTAAGCTATGGCATTGCACTAACGATCGGATCTCGCACGCAGAATGCGTAAATTCATACTTTTGGCTTGAATCGCGTTGATGAATGTAACGATATATTTCAGGGGAAGCATGTGACTTTCAAAGGAGGTTTCGATGAAATCTGCACACCTGGTTTGCCTGCTCGTTTGCCTGATTTTCGCTGCGTTTGTTCACGCGCAGGAGAAGAGCGCTCCGGAGAAAGAGGCCCAGATAAAACAGCAGGTCCTGAAAGATGTTAAGAAAACCTGTACCCCGCAGAAAAAGCAGAGCGATAAGGCCTGGCAGGCGATGATTTTGTCGTCTGAGGCCAATCAGCTGCTGATCAAAAACGCCATCACCGCCGTGAAGCGTGACAACCTGGACGCCTACTGGGATGCAGTAAGTCAGGTGGATTGTATGGAAGATTACTGAGGGTTGAGCGCCGGGTGGCGCTGCGCTTACCCGGCCTACATCACACGTTTAACGCTTCCGCACATCCGGAATAATCAAATCACCGCGCAGAACGTAGGACCCGAGCATCTGCGTTTTCTCTGTCAGCCAGCTCACGATGCGCGCCGCCATGGCGTCCATGGAATACTCAATGGCCGGGATCACCGGAATACCCGGCAGATGCAGCGAACCGCCGAGGCTGAAAACCATGATGTCTTCCGGTACCGATTTATTAAACGCCTGTAACTGCGGGATCACCCGCTGGGCTTCCTGCTCATCCGCCACCAGCAGCGCGTTGAAGTTCAGCGTGGACGCGTTGTTGAGTAATTCCTGAAGCGCAACGGACGATGAAGTCGCGTCCATAAACACGAGGTTGCGATTAAAGGGCAGGAAGTTTTTCTCCAGCGCGTGTTTGTAGCCCAGCAGCACCTGATCGGCAAAGCCGCTGCCTTGCGGGTGGATCAGCGCTATCTGGCGACGCCCCTGGCTGGTGAGATAGTTACAGGCCGTTTCAGCCGCGAACGCGTGATCGAACTGAATACTATTGGCGTTATCGGCTTCCATACAGTCGACCAGAATCACGTTGTCCATGTCCACGTCCAGCGGAAAACGCGCGCCAATCACCAGAATGTCATCACATAAGCCGCAGGAGAGTTCTTCAAGGGCGTTCATCACTTCTGTTTTTGTGTGTGCGAAACGCAGCAGCAGATGTTTTTGATGCTGGCTGAGGTGTTTTTCCAGCGCGTACAGGTAACCGGTGGTCTGGTTAATGTTTTCCTGCGCGCAAATCACCCCAATGCAGCCCGTCGACTGGCTGAGCAGCGACTGGGCGATCACGTTGGGACGATAGTTCAGCTCGTCCACCGCTTTCAGAACAGCCTGGCGGCTGGCTTCTTTAACGCCACGCGACCCGCTCAACACCCGTGATACCGTGGCTTTGGACACCCCGGCCAGACGCGATACATCGTTGATTGTAGACATCTCTCTCCCCTGTCAGACGCAACTGGCGTCTGTAATTTCCATCACCGCTACGGCTCACATTATAGCCAGAACGGAGTATATCCGTTTCCGTTTTCCATGGAAACCGATTTTCCGTTTCCACTCAATTTGATGCCAAAACAGCCAAATTATGTGACCCACATCCGGTTAATTAGCCTCATAAGTAAGGGATCTTGATGGTTGTCACACTTCTGTATTTTATAAATGGAAACCGGTTTCCGTATCATGTCCAATCATCCTCGCAATAACTTTTTACATTTTGAGGATGGTTGTCGATGTTCAAGATTATGCTGTGCTGCTCTGCCGGGATGTCCACCAGCCTGCTGGTCAGCAAAATGATCGATGTTGCAAAAGAACGGGGCTTGCCCGTGAAGATAGATGCGTATGGCGTATCCGAATTTGATACGCAGTTTCCGCACTATCAGGTGGTGCTTCTCGGACCGCAAGTGAAATACATGTTAAAGACGCTCTCAGACAAGGCAGCGACGCAAGGCATTCCGGTGCAGCCCATCGACATGATGGATTACGGCATGCAGCGTGGCGATAAAGTACTGGACTATGCTCTGTCGCTCATCGAAGCGGCACACTAAAAGGTGTTCACATGAGTTCGTTATATCAATCCATGGTCGCGGTGATTGAGCAGTCAATTACGCCGCTGGCCGCGAAGCTCGGTCAGCAAAAGTATGTGATTGCCATCCGCGACGGCTTTACCGCTGCGCTGCCGTTTATGATCATCGGCTCGTTTATGCTGGTGTTTATCTTCCCGCCGTTTTCGGCGGATACCACCAACAGCTTCGCCCGCGGCTGGCTGGATTTCTCCGAGACCTACCGCGAACAGCTGATGCTGCCCTTTAACCTCAGCATGGGCGTGATGACCTTCTTCATCTCGGTGGGGATTGGGGCGAGCCTGGGGCGTCAGTTTAACCTCGATCCGGTGATGTCCGGCCTGCTGGCCTTTATGGCCTTCCTGCTGGTCGCCGCGCCCTATGCCGATGGCAAAATTTCGACCCAGTATCTCTCCGGTCAGGGGATCTTCACTGCGCTTATCACCGCGATCTACTCCACTCGCGTCTATGCGTGGCTGAAACAGAACAACGTCACCATCCGCCTGCCGAAGGAAGTGCCGACCGGCGTGGCGCGTTCGTTTGAGATCCTGATCCCGGTGATGGTGGTGATCGGAACGCTGCACCCGCTGAACCTGTTCATTGAAGCGCAGACCGGGATGATCATCCCGCAGGCGATTATGCACCTGCTGGAGCCGCTGGTGTCGGCGTCTGACTCGCTGCCCGCCATTCTGCTCTCCGTGCTGCTGTGCCAGATCTTCTGGTTCGCTGGTATCCACGGGTCGCTGATTGTCACCGGCATCATGAACCCGTTCTGGATGGCGAACCTCTCTGCAAACCAGGCGGCGCTGGCGGCGGGCGCGGCGCTGCCGCACGTTTATCTGCAAGGTTTCTGGGATCACTACCTGCTGATTGGCGGCGTAGGCTCCACCCTGCCGCTGGCGTTTCTGCTGCTGCGTAGCCGCGTTACGCACCTGCGCACCATCGGCAAAATGGGCGTGGTGCCAAGCTTCTTTAACATCAACGAACCGATTCTGTTCGGCGCGCCGATCATCATGAACCCGATGCTGTTTATCCCGTTCGTGTTTGTTCCGCTGGTCAACGCCTGCCTGGCGTACGGCGCAACCAAACTCGGCTGGCTGGCTCAGGTTGTTTCGTTAACCCCGTGGACCACCCCCGCGCCGATTGGCGCCTCGTGGGCGGCGAACTGGGCGCTGAGCCCGGTGGTGATGTGCCTGGTCTGCATGGTGATGTCCGCCCTGATGTACCTGCCGTTCCTGCGCGCCTATGAGCGTACGCTCATCAAAAATGAAGAGCAAAAAGCCCAGGCAACCGTCGGCACCGCTGAAACAGTCAGTAATTAAGTCAAAGAGGAAGGGTCATGAAATACGCATTTCCCGATAACTTCTGGTGGGGCAGCGCAAGCTCCGCTCTCCAGACGGAAGGGACACGAGAGGGTGAAACCACGTGGGATTACTGGTTTGCCCGCGAGCCGAACCGTTTTCACAACGGCGTGGGGCCGCAGCACACCTCCACGTTTTATCAGCACTGGAAAACGGACATTCAGCTGTTAAAGCAGCTGAACCACAACAGCTTTCGCACCTCGATTAGCTGGGCGCGCCTGATCCCCGACGGTATCGGTGAAGTGAGCCCGGACGCGGTCGATTTTTACAATCAGGTCATTGATGAGCTAAACGAGCAGGGCATCACGCCGTTTATCACCCTGTTCCATTTCGACATGCCGATGGCGATGCAGGAGATTGGCGGCTGGGAAAACCGTGACGTGGTGGACGCGTACGCCCGCTATGCGCAGATTTGCTTCGAGCTGTTCGGCGATCGCGTGCTGCACTGGTTTACCTTCAATGAGCCGATTGTTCCGGTGGAAGGCGGTTATCTGTACGACTTCCACTACCCGAACGTGGTGGATTTTCGTCGGGCAGCCACCGTGGCGTATCACACCGTGCTGGCCCATGCGAAGGCCGTTCAGGCTTACCGCGCCGGACACTACGCGGGTGAGATCGGCATCGTGCTCAACCTGACGCCGTCGTACCCGCGCTCCCGGAACCCGGCGGACGTGAAGGCGGCGCACATAGCGGACCTGATGTTTAACCGCAGCTTCCTCGACCCGGTGCTGCGCGGGGAGTATCCGGCGGACCTGGTGGCATTGCTGAAATCTTACGATCAGCTGCCCGCCTGCAAGCCGGAAGACGGTTTCCTGATTGCGGAAGGGAAAATCGACCTGCTCGGCGTTAACTACTATCAGCCGCGTCGCGTGAAGTGTCGCGACAGCGCGGTGAACCCGCAGGCGCCGTTTATGCCGGAGTGGTTCTTTGATAATTACGAGATGCCGGGCCGCAAGATGAACCCGTACCGCGGCTGGGAAATCTACGCGCCGGGTATTTACGATATTCTGGTTAACCTGCGCGATAATTACGGCAACCCTCGCTGCTTTATTTCGGAAAACGGCATGGGCGTCGAAAACGAGCAGCGCTTTATTGAAAATGGCCAGATTAACGATCAATACCGCATTGATTTTATTTCTGAGCATTTATCGTGGCTGCACAAAGGTATTAGCGAAGGCTGCAATTGTCTTGGCTACCATATGTGGACATTTATTGATAACTGGTCGTGGTGTAATGCGTATAAAAACCGCTACGGTTTTATTCAACTCGATGTAGAGACGCAGCAGCGCACCATTAAAAAAAGCGGAGAGTGGTTTGCCGCCACCGCCTTAAATAATAGTTTTGATAAAGAGTAATGATGATGATCGCACTAGAAGAAGCCGTAATGGAAATTATCGTCAACGCCGGCCAGTCCCGCAGCTTGTGCTTTGAAGCCCTGCACGCGGCGCGTCAGGGCAACCTTGACGAGGCCAAAAGCCTGCTGCGCGAAGCCGACGGCTACGCGCGCCAGGCGCACAAGATGCAGACCAAACTGATCGAGCAGGATGCGGGCGAAGCCCGCCAGCCGATGACCTTAATTATGGTGCACGCCCAGGATCATTTAATGAATTCCTTATTAGCGCGCGAGTTATCCGAAGAAATTATTCATTTATATCAGAGATAGTCTATGGCGAAATAATTACTGTAATACCTCTGTACCCTAAATAGAGATCCACTTGTTCTGATGATAGCGACATACTCTGTCAGATCGGAGCGGGATGGTTATTGTCTGAATAAAATTAAACTATATTGAGATAACCATGAATACGATTAAAAAACTTCCAGTAACCATGGCGGTTATCGCCGCGCTTTGCCCAATTTCCGTCCTCGCTCAGGAATTCACTCAGGAGCAAATCGACGCCATTGTGGCGAAAGCGGTGGATAAAGCCCTGGCCGAGCGTCAGGCCAAAATGGACGCGGCGGTCGCGAAAAAAGCGGACGTGGTGACCGAGCCGCAGAGCGCGGCGCAATCTCCGGATATGGCGATCCCGTTCGGGGTTAAATTTACCGGCTACGCCCGCTACGGCGCGCACTTCCAGGCCGCCGATCAGAAATACGTGGCGGTGGACGGCTCCTACAACGGCGCGTCCGCCATTGGTCGTCTGGGCAACGAAGGCAACGGCGGCGAGTTCCAGCTCTCTAAAGCCTTCAAGGGCGAAAACGGCGCCATCTGGGACATCAACGTGATGATCGACCACTGGGGCGACGAAGTTAACCTCAAGAAAGCCTACGCCGGCGTGACCAACATTATGGCCTCCAACCCGAACGCCTACTTCTGGGCGGGTCGCGACTTCCACCAGCGCCCGCAGCAGGGCATCAACGATTACTTCTGGATGAACCACGACGGTCAGGGCGCCGGGGTGAAGAACTTCGACATCGGCGGCGTGCAGTTTGACGTGGCCACCGTGGCGGCAGTGGAATCCTGTAGCCCGGAAGTGATGGAAGACGAAGCGAACCCGTCGCGCATCACCTGTACCGGCGGGTCCGGCACGGGCGACAAAGGCAACTACGCCGCGACGTCTAAAATCCACGGTATGAAGCTCGGTCCGCTGGATCTGGAGCTGTACGCCAACTACGGCTTTGACTCCAAAGCCGTTGAGAGCGACGAACGTCTGAACGCCTGGCAGGGCGGCGTGGTGCTGAGCCACACCAACGACAGCGGCGTGAACAAGGTGATTGCCCGCTACTCCGATAACGCGGACAACAGCGTGTTCAACAAAACCGAGGATCTGACCACAGTCTACGCCAGCTTCGAAGGGCTGTACAAATTCACCCAGGCGACGCAGGTGGAGTACCTCCTCGCCTTCCATGACTACGACAACAGCCGCGATAAGACCGACAACCGCAAGAACTACAACGCCATCGTGCGCCCGATGCACTGGTGGAACGACGTTCACTCCACCTGGCTGGAAGCGGGCTGGCAGCACGTGGATTACGACAACGGCGGCGACAACAAGGGCTGGAAGCTGACCCTGTCGCAGAACATGTCTATCGCCATGGGGCCGGAGTTCCGTCCGATGCTGCGCTTCTACGTGACCGGCGGCAAGGTGGATAACGAACGTACCGCGCGCGTGAACAACACCAAAGATGAAACGCTGGACGACTTCAACGTCGGCGCGATGTGGGAGGCGTGGTTCTAAGGTCAACAACATGCCGGGTGGCGCTACGCTTACCCGGCCTACGGTTTTCGGAGAGGGCCGGGGTGAGGGCATCAGGCAGTTTTGTAGGCCGGGTAAGCGTAGCGCCACCCGGCAAGATCCCATGTTATGCTACAAAAAAACCAACATAACAGGGGAGAACATGGGTTCCACACGCAAAGGGATGCTCAACGTCCTGATCGCCGCCGTTTTATGGGGCAGTTCCGGGGTTTGCGCGCAGTACATTATGGAGAAAAGCCACATCTCTTCGCCTTACCTGACCATGGTTCGTCTGCTGTTTACCGGCGTGATCCTGCTGACGCTCTCCTTCGTTCACGGCGACAAGATTTTCTCGGTCATCAAAAACCGCAAAGACGCCCTCAGCCTGCTGTTTTTCTCGCTGGCTGGCGC
Organism: Enterobacter sp. BIDMC 27; assembly: GCF_000534415.1. NCBI lineage: Bacteria > Pseudomonadati > Pseudomonadota > Gammaproteobacteria > Enterobacterales > Enterobacteriaceae > Enterobacter > Enterobacter sp. BIDMC 27. The sequence goes on along the minus strand of NZ_KI973178.1, from coordinate 888,323 downwards.
GCTTACCGTGCAGCTCACCTTCCTGCTGACAATTGAAAAATCCAACGCCGCGACGGCCACCGTGCTCCAGTTTCTGTCGCCGACCATTATCGTGGCATGGTTCGCGCTGGCGCGGAAAACGCGTCCCGGCATATTTGTCTTATCCGCGATTTTCACGTCGCTTGTGGGTACCTTCCTGCTGGTAACCCACGGCGACCCGACGTCGCTCTCCATCTCGCCGGCCGCGCTGTTCTTCGGTATCGCCTCGGCGTTTGCCGCGGCGTTTTATACGACGTACCCGTCGACGCTTATCGCCCGCTACGGCACGCTGCCGATTGTCGGCTGGAGTATGTTGATTGCGGGACTAATGCTGACGCCGTTCTACGCCGGACGCGGCACCACCTTCGTGATCGACGGCGGCCTGCTGCTGGCGTTTTTCTACCTGGTGGTGATAGGTACCGCGCTGACGTTCAGCCTGTATCTGAAAGGCGCACAGATGATCGGCGGGCCGAAGGCGAGCATTCTGAGCTGCGCCGAGCCGCTGAGCAGCGCGCTGCTGTCGGTGGTGTTGCTGGGGGTGGCATTCACCCTGCCGGACTGGCTGGGGACGCTGCTGATTGTGTCGTCGGTGGTGTTGATTTCGATGGATTCGAGAAGACGGGTTCAGACATCGGCGTAGCCTGATGCCCTCACCCCAACCCTCTCCCACGGGAGAGGGAGAAAAGCACTACTTCGCCTTAACCTTCCCCGCCACCAGCAGCGCGGTCAGCAGCATCAGCGTGCCGGAAATTACCAGCGGCGAGGTCAGCCCCAGGTGGTCGAGCGCTACGCCGCCCACCGCCGCGCCGCAGGTATTCGCCAGCTGGATCACCGCCACCTGAATCGACCCGGCTTTTTCCGCCTGATCGGCAAGCGAGCGGGTGATCCACGTCGACCAGCCCACCGGCACCAGCGCAAAGGCAAAGCCCCAGATAATCGCGATCGCCGAAGCCACCCACTTATCGCTGCCCCACAACACCAGCACCGCGGCGCTGATCGCCAGCACCAGCGGGGCACCCGCCAGCGCCACCTTCAGGGAGCGCTTCAGGAACTGGGACGACAGCGAGGTGCCGACAAAACTGGCGATCCCGAAGCTCAGGAGCACCAGCGTCAGGCCGTCCACGTCAAAGCCCGCCATGGTCATATACACCGGGCGGATATAGGTGAAGAAAGCAAACTGCCCGGCAAAGGCCATGAAGATGGCGGTCATCCCCGCCAGCACGCCCGGGCGCTTCAGCAGCGCGAACATGTTCTGTTTGTGGTGCGCCGCTTCCCCCGGAAGGGACGGCAGCGCCTTCCACACCCAGATAATGCACAGCACGCCCATCACCGCCGCCGCGTTAAAGACGTTGCGCCAGCCGATAATTCCACCGAGGAAACTGCCCAGCGGCGCGGCGATCACCAGCGCGATCGAGACCGCACCGAAGATAACGGACAAGGCTTTTGGCACCGTACGCGCGGGCACCAGGCGCATGGTCAGCGAGGCGGACATCGCCCAGAAGCCGCCTAATCCCAGCCCCAGGCAGGCACGGCCGAGCAGCAACAGGGTGAAGCTTTCAGCGAAAGAGACCAGCAGGCAGGAGAGCGTCAGCAGCACGCTGAACAGAATAACCACTTTGCGACGGTCAATGGTGCCGATCGCCTGCGTGATAAACAGGCTGGCGAACATCGCCACAAACGCGGTGACGGTCACGGACTGCCCCGCCACGCCCTCGGAAATGCCCAGATCCTGCGCCATCGGCGTCAGCAGGCTGACCGGCAGGAACTCGACGGTGATCAGGCAGGCGACGCAAAATGCCACGGAGAAAACCGCCGACCAGTTGGGGCGTGAAACCTCTTTGGCCTGCGGTGTAGTCGTGGGCTGGGTATGTTCTGTCATGGCATCACCTGAAGATAAAAACGTGCGGAAAAGTCGCGCAGTTTATCATCAAAAGTGTGACGAATTTAACGTTTCGACAACTTTTGTCGTTTTTTAATGCCGGGCGGCGCTTTGCTTACCGGGCAAAATTACCCGCGAGCCTTAAGAGCGGCATTCGCCAACCCGACAATCCACTCCTGATGCCCGTTAATCATTGGGTTCGGCACCGTGCGCGCTAATTCCTGCGCCGGCACGCCTTTCTGCGACTCCTGAGTCAGAATGCGCACGCGGTTTCCCGGCAGGTCTTCAAACAGCCAGGCGTGGATCACGTCCAGACGCGAATTTGCATCCCCTTCTACCCAGCCGTGCCACGCGATACGCGCGGCTTCGCCCTCCACGGGCGGAACATACTCCGTCACCTGCGCCTCAACCGGAAAGCCAAAGGTGGTGAAGCGGAAGCGGGCGTTGGCGCTCAGCGCCGGGCCGCTGCCGTCGTGAAAACGGATATCTTCGGCGTTGCTGTAGTAGTTCGGCCACAGGGTGGTGTCGTTGAGCTGCGCCCAAATCTCTTTTGCGCTCAGCCCGGCGACGATGATTTCGTTGGAGGCAAAGTTATCGGTGGTGCCGGGCAGGTAGTCGTTCGGCCAGATAATGGCGGATTGTTTCATGGTTCACCTCATCGGTTAGTTGATAAGGTGATGGTGCGCCTGCGGGTGATATAAATCTAATGACGATGCTTTATACTCTTCATCACGTTTTGTGATATCAGTGCAGGTAAAACACGCCCTCTTCCGGCAGGAAAAGCTGGTTGTAGCGCAGCTGGAAGGCGTTGAACTCCTGCGGGTCTGGCTCTATCTCGCGCATAAAGCCGAGCGCGAGGCGGATTTGCGCGTCGGTGATCGGCGCGGCCAGACGGGCTTTACGCAGCATGCGGTGCCAGGTATGCAGATTCTCTTCGCTGGCGTCGACGATGCAGACCTGCCAGATCAGCAGCACCTGGGCGGCATTTTGCAGATGCGCCTCGTCGGGGCGTTCAAGATAGCGGATAAACTCATTGCCCGGCGTTTTACCGAACTGGTCAATCATCGACTCGACCGGCATCGGGGTGATCCCCAGCCGCTCGCTTAAACGTTTGATGGCGCGGCGGGAGTCTGAGGTCAGGACACGAAATCCAACCACAAACACCACGGCAAGCGTTGCCAGCATTATCCAGACCATGCGTTCTCCTTAGACTAGCCGCCCATCATAGCGGGAAACGCAGTGCGTCAACAGCGGGCAGCGCCATAATAGTAAACGGAAAAGAGGTGGAAAAACGTCATGAAAGCGGATCTGCGCACGCTGGATCTTAACCTGCTGAAAACGCTGGATGCCCTGCTGGACGAACGCAGCGTCACCCGCGCGGCGGCGCGTCTTGCCCTGACCCAGCCAGCGGTAAGCGGCATGCTTAACCGCCTGCGGGATTACTTTGAAGACCCGCTGTTTATCCGCGCGCCGCACGGCATCGTGCCTACCACCCGGGCGGAAGCGATGGCGGCTCCCGTCAAACGCATTCTGGCAGATATCGACGAGCTGCTTCAGCCGATCGCCTTTGATCCGCTCACCGCAACGTTCACCTTCACGCTTGCCGCGACCGACTACGCCCTGCGCGCGGTCGTCGTGCCGTTTATCGCTGCGCTTAAGGTGCAGGCGCCGGGTATTCGCGTGCGCGTGGTGCCTGTGGAATCTGACCGTCTGGTCAGCCAACTCGAACAAGGCTCTGTCGACGTGGCGCTGATCACCCCGCATACCACGCCTGACGAGCTTCACAGCCGGGCGCTTTATGATGAACGGTACGTTTGCATGATGCGTGCTGACCATCCGGATGCCGGACAGCCCATGACGTTAGACCGGTTTTGCGCCCTGGAGCATGTGCTGGTCTCTTACGAGGGCGACGGTTTTCGCGGCGTAACGGATGGCGCGCTGGAGAAGACTGGCCGAACGCGGCATGTTGGCTTATCGGTGAGTAACTTTTTAGTCCTGCCGGACGTGCTGGCCCTCAGCGATATGATTGCCGTTGTGCCATCACGCATAGCGGAAAAGCAGACGGGGATGTTCGTCTGCGAGACGCCGGTTCCCGTGCCCGGCTTTACCAAAAGCATGGCCTGGCACGGCAGAACGCACCGCAACCTCGCGCAGGCGTGGCTGCGCGGGCTGTTGCTGGAGACCAGTCAGCGCGCCTGAAGCCCTTTCAGCAGCGCCTCGTGGAAGCGGGCAGGATCCTGCATCTGCGGCGCGTGGCCCATGTCGTTAAATTCAATCAGCGTCGCGTGCGGAATGCGCTTCGCCGTCTCTTTGCCCAGCACCGCGTAATTGCCGAGCGTCTTGCGGATCTCCGGTGGGGCGAGATCCTTCCCGATGGCGGTGTTGTCCTTCGTGCCGATCATCAATAATACTGGCATCTTCAGCTCGTTAAATTCATAGACGACCGGCTGGGTATAAATCATGTCGTAGAGCAGCGCCGAGTTCCACGCCACCCGCGCTTTGCCCGGCCCGTTGTTTAACCCGGCAAGCATGGTGACCCAGCGCTCGTACTCCGGCTTCCACTCCCCGGCGTAGTAGGTGTTTTTCTCGTACTGACGAATACCGTCGGCGCTGACTTTCAGCTCGCGCTGGTACCACTGGTCGACCGTAATATGCGGCACGCCGCGCGCTTTCCAGTCTTCAAGCCCTATTGGGTTCACCATCACCAGTTGCTCCACCTGCTGCGGCCACATCAGCGCGTAGCGGGTCGCCAGCATGCCGCCGGTCGAATGGCCGATAACCGTGACGCGATCGACGCCCAGCGTTTTCAGCAGCGCGTGGGTGTTATCCGCCAGCTGCTGGAAGGTGTACTGATAATGCTCCGGCTTGGTGGATTTGCAGAAGCCGATCTGGTCGGGTGCGATCACGCGATACCCGCTGGCTGAAAGCGCGCGGATCGTGCCGTCCCAGGTGCCGGCGCAAAAGTTTTTGCCGTGCATCAGCACCACGGTGCGGCCGTTGGGTTTTTCCGGCTTCACGTCCAGGTAAGCCATATCCAGAGGCTGGTTCTGCGAGGTAAAGGTAAAGTGTTTTACCGGCCAGCCGTAGTCAAAACCTTCCAGCTTCTCGCCGTAGGTGGGGGCATCCGCGGCCATTGCGGGGGAGGCCAGCGCCATCAACAGCGCCAGGCAGGACAATCGTCGGGTCAACATGCAAGCTCTCCGTTAGCAAAAAGGGCTAAGGCTGCACGAAAGGCGGCAGCAAAAAAACTGTAGAGCATGGAGAGGGGCGGGTGTGTAAAGCGGGGTAAAGGTAAGTGCCTTGTTGATTCATACTGGTGTGTTTTACAAGTTATTACCGGAGCGGCGGACATTGCCGCCTGCCGCTCATCTTCAGTAAAATCAGAGCATATTCTGTCGCTGAATATAGGGTTCCTTCACAAAATCAGCCAAGAGATAGACGAGATCATGCAAAAGCCCCGCTAACGCTTTTGCTAGTGAGTCAGGCAGATTATTACTTAGCAAAGATTGTGTAAGTGCAACGGCGTAAGAAACGGGTATATCAGTGTCCTGCCAGCATTCAGGCATAATAGAAACGGGTATTTCTTCCGCAGTAAGCTGGTCGATTAAATGCACAGGCAGATCATTTTCGCAGAGTCTCTCCATGTGCATAAGCGCATTCAGTAAGCGTCCGCATAAGGCATTGCGTTCTGCGGCATCGTCCGTTTCGATAAGCACACTCGCAAACGCGGCACAGAAATCAGCAACCTCAAAGAGGTCCGCAGAAGATGGAAGCGGATGGGCGATTAACTGCTGGGTGAATTTTTCGTTATGCTCAGAAAAAATAAGGGTTGGGATAGTAGCCATAAGGCAGCCTCTTTGCGCAATTTTGGTAATTATCACCACCTGGGTTCCTACGCCCGAGGGTGGTGACGCTGACGAAGGTAGGAAGTACCGATGCACAAAGAAACCGGCCAGTCTTTCGACTGCTCCGTCAGCGCCACCATGATTCTATCCAGATGTGCGCTGCCCTGACAAAAAAATCGTCATTTTGTGCATTTTTTCGGGTTCCTACGCCCGGTTGCAGGTTTGCTGCAACGAGGGCAATTTATGCCTTGAGAAAGAGTTGGTAAAGGGGTGTAGCTGATGGCTGACAAAGTAATTTCATTTTTTCGAGGTAGATTCCAAATCATGAAAGCCTATGCTAATTGGTGTGTTTTAATTTACTTAAGTTATTATAAATATCAACTTAATACTTACTAAGTATTTTCATTTATTTAACAACCACATTGTTTGTATCAATTCATAGGAAAGAAAAAGACATAACATGTAAAACTACCTTTTAATTGGTCCATTCAAGCAGAAGATTTAATTTCTGATCTGCTAAATAGCTGCATCTAATATCGCTACACTTTTGCCAGCCCATGTTCACCTCCGGGGAATGGGCTGACGGTTTCCATAAAATGACGAACCTTTTTTCAGTAGTTGACACATTGAACGGCACTGATGATTAAGTGTTATCGTGACGGGAAGCGTCAGCCATAACCGTTCAACATGATTCATCCATGGTGAGTAAACCGGCTGATCAATTACCCTGAACTTCGGATTTTCCTTCAGCTAGCACTGCGCTTCCCGGCTTTGGTGGATAATGTAATTGTCCTCAATGAGCGTTATCGTTTTTCCCGCCGGTACGTCGTCTTCAGATTCTTTAAAAGACTGATAAATAAGGCTGAAATTTTGTTGTTACCACCCACATAGCTGACCTTGCCCGTTCCGCTGTGTAACGCGCCAGACGGATAATATTTATCATTCTGACCGGGCGTCACTACACGTTTTTGCTGTCCGAGCAGTTGCCAGTCCGCACCGATTTTGGGATTGAGATGAATATCCACTTTATCTTCATAAAATACCGGGTGCTCTGCGCCAACACTACCTGCAATACTTTTACCAATATTTCTTTGCTGAACGTTTGTTGAATCACATAATGACTAATTCATTATTTACCTCAGAAAGAAAGAGTTATATTTTATGTTTTTTAATGTCTGTGTCATTTTTCATATCCTCCTAACATTGTATTATAGGATGTTGTTAAACTACGTAGCTATAGAAAGTAGATAATAGTTTAGTATTTTTTCAACATGATTCAGATTTTTATTTAGAAGCACATATGTTTAATAATTTTGCTACTATGCATATTTATCAGTATATTTGTAAAAGATGTTGCGCTTTGATTTTAATGGAGGATATGTTATAAAATAGTATTTTCTTTGCCATCTTTGTCTGTGATGATTTGCTTTTTAATTAGTGAGCCTAAATTATATCTCCATAAATTTATATTTACATAGGTTAATAAAATGAAATTTAAAGTAATACAAAAAGGGTACCACATCCCAACTGGTACAAGCAATACAATTTATTTACGAATTGATAATTGGGATGATTTCTCCTTTCGTACAACATTCCATGTGATAGTTACAGATAATGACGGAAGTTCTTATGATCTTGGCAATGTAAAAATAGGATATAAAGATCAAACTATTGAAAAAGATACGCATCAAACATTACTCCCTGAATTTAATTCCTTTGATAGCGGTTATTTTTCTTTAGGGACTAGTCTGGACTATTATAATAATTTGATGTCTTTGCCTAGCGAAAAACTCAGGGAAAAAATTTTAGAAAAACTTAATGATGTTGTTTTTTCTTCTGAGAAGTTAAGTATTGCAATGAACGAACCTGTCTTCAAAAAATCTTTATTAAGAGATATTAGGTAATGACTCCAACTTATTGATAGTGTTTTATGTTCAGATAATGCCCGATGACTTTGTCATGCAGCTCCACCGATTTTGAGAACGACAGCGACTTCCGTCCCAGCCGTGCCAGGTGCTGCCTCAGATTCAGGTTATGCCGCTCAATTCGCTGCGTATATCGCTTGCTGATTACGTGCAGCTTTCCCTTCAGGCGGGATTCATACAGCGGCCAGCCATCCGTCATCCATATCACCACGTCAAAGGGTGACAGCAGGCTCATAAGACGCCCCAGCGTCGCCATAGTGCGTTCACCGAATACGTGCGCAACAACCGTCTTCCGGAGCCTGTCATACGCGTAAAACAGCCAGCGCTGGCGCGATTTAGCCCCGACGTATCCCCACTGTTCGTCCATTTCCGCGCAGACGATGACGTCACTGCCCGGCTGTATGCGCGAGGTTACCGACTGCGGCCTGAGTTTTTTAAATGGCGGAAAATCGTGTTGAGGCCAACGCCCATAATGCGGGCGGTTGCCCGGCATCCAACGCCATTCATGGCCATATCAATGATTTTCTGGTGCGTACCGGGTTGAGAAGCGGTGTAAGTGAACTGCAGTTGCCATGTTTTACGGCAGTGAGAGCAGAGATAGCGCTGATGTCCGGCAGTGCTTTTGCCGTTACGCACCACCCCGTCAGTAGCTGAACAGGAGGGACAGCTGATAGAAACAGAAGCCACTGGAGCACCTCAAAAACACCATCATACACTAAATCAGTAAGTTGGCAGCATCACCGAGATATTAATATAAATACAATTTATGGCCAATTTACCCGAGTACTTAAAAACCAAGCAATATTAACGCCATATGACTTTTCGTTCATAAGGGAGGCCAGTAAAAAATTTTCTGAGATCGAACTATCTTTCGAAGTAGAACCGCTTTCAACTCCACCGACTAATGTTCATGCAATCATTGGTCGAAATGGTGTAGGAAAGACAACGTTATTGAATGAAATGATTAACTGTATACTAGACAGTTCTAAAGAAAATTCATCCTACTTTATAGATAATGTTAGCCTATTTTCGCAAAAAAAGATAAATAAGACATATTTTAGCAGTATAATTTCTATATCTTTTAGTGCATTTGACCCTTTTAATCCACCTCAGGAGCAACCTGATCCAACGAAAGGAACTTGCTATTTTTATCTAGGATTAAAGAAAACAGCTGGTGATGTCGGGGTATCTCAGCTTAGGACAATTGATGAACTTAGGGAGGAATGTGTAAGTAGTTTAATTGTGTGTTTTTCTGATAAAATAAAAAAAGGACGATGGATGAAAGCAATATCCACATTAGAGTCCGATAATAATTTCTTAGCAATGAATCTGAGTGAATTGTTTGAAATATCAGATGATAAAGAATTAAGAAGTAAATTCATGCGTCTTTTGAGAAAAATGAGTTCAGGCCATGCAATTGTTCTATTAACCATAACTAAGTTAGTTGAAAAAGCTGAAGAGAAAACTCTAGTCTTAATTGATGAACCGGAAAGCCATTTACACCCGCCTCTTTTATCAGCATTTACTAGAGCCTTAAGTGATCTTTTGATTGATAGAAATGGTGTTTCAATAATAGCAACTCATTCTCCTGTTTTACTACAGGAGATTCCTAAGATGTGTACGTGGGTTATTAATAGATATGGTAAGCAAATATCTGTAGCAAGACCTACTATAGAGACATTTGGTGAAAATGTAGGGCTATTAACGCGAGAGGTGTTTCGCCTGGAAGTAGAGAACTCAGGATATCATTCATTACTTAAAAAACATGTCGACAATGGGGAATGTTTTAATGAAATTATGGCTAAATATAAAAATAAAATTGGTCTTGAAGGTCAAGCTCTGCTAAGAACAATGATCAGCTTACATCAAAAAGATGAAGGTGAGGAATAAATGAATAAAATTACTCCTCCAAAAATAAAAAGTAGGAATTTGTATCTGACGTGTCTTCGTGCTCTTCGGAAAGATAGTGAAGAAAATTATTTAAAAATGAGGGCTGTATTTAATGAAATTAATTTAGAGTGGAACGAATATTTGAGTAGAAAGAACGCTCCTGATTTTCATTTATTTACTCCTTGCCGTCATGGTCATGGGGATGATGTTATATGTGGGGAGGTATCCAAAGATAATTTAGTAAGTCTTTATACTAAATATATGCTTAAGTCAGGTACAAAAGCAAAAGATATCTATGACGCTATCAGTGTTGCATCAAATGGTATTTGTCCTTTGTGTGGCGTTACTAGTGTAAGTACGTTAGATCATTACCTACCTAAAGCAAGATATCCCATCTTTTCTGTTATGCCGGAGAATCTTGTTCCGGCGTGCAGTGATTGCAATAAAGGGAAAGGAAGTAGTATCCTTCGAACAAAAGAGGAGCAATGTTTACATCCCTACTATTCAGAACGTGTGTTTTATGAGGATGTTTGGATAAAAGCGAGATTGAAAAAAACAACACCCATAACTTTTGATTTTTTTGTATCAGCCCCAGAACATTGGAGTGATTTGAATAAAGAAAGAGCTAAAAATCATTTCAAAGACTTTAAGATTAATAAAAAATATTCTATATATGCAGCCACATTAGTTACGATGTTAATAGCAACAACTCGCCAGCTATTAAGAGAAAATACTCCTGAAATTGTTCAGGAACATTTTAAAAGTATTGCTGATGGGGAACGTCCTAATACAGTAATTCAGGCTGTCTATAATGCCGTTGCTGCTGACATCGATTTTTGTTCAGGTCATTTTTAATAACATTAAATATGGATGGGTGTTTTGTTAAATTACTGGTATAAAACATTTGCATAAATATAAACTCAAGCGTTCGCCATAAGGCGGCGCTTGTGAATATAAATAGGTGGCTGAGGATAATGTGGTAAATAATCAGAAACTTTAAATTAGGTGGTTGTTTTTAACAGAAGCGTAGCAGCAACGACCAGACGAATGTTTCAACACCAACCAGCAATTCTCCTTGGACATCGAAATTAATGACGTTAAGGGGATACCTGCGCTCCAGTATGATGTTTAGTTTGAGTATTTCTTTGAATAATCCGAGTCGTTTTATTATCAATACTGGAAAGGTCCAAGCATCTAAATAGCTAAACCTAATACCGCTACACTTTTGCCAGCCCATGTTCACCTCCGGGGAATGGGCTGACGGTTTCCATAAAATGACGAACCTTTTTTCAGCAGTTGACACATTGAACGGCACTGATGATTAAGTGTTATCGTGACGGGAAGCGTCAGCCATAACCGTTCAACATGATTCATCCATGGTGAGTAAACCGGCTGATCAATTACCCTGAACTTCGGATTTTCCTTCAGCTAGCACTGCGCTTCCCGGCTTTGGTGGATAATGTAATTGTCCTCAATGAGCGTTATCGTTTTTCCCGCCGGTACGTCGTCTTCAGATTCTTTAAAAGACTGATAAATAAGGCTGAAATTTTGTTGTTACCACCCACATAGCTGACCTTGCCCGTTCCGCTGTGTAACGCGCCAGACGGATAATATTTATCATTCTGACCGGGCGTCACTACACGTTTTTGCTGTCCGAGCAGTTGCCAGTCCGCACCGATTTTGGGATTGAGATGAATATCCACTTTATCTTCATAAAATACCGGGTGCTCTGTGCTGAATTAATCCTGCTCCTTGTGGATTGCCGCCATCTTTTCATCCTTAAGCGGTCCCGGATACGCAGGGTTAATGCAGCGCTACGCTATACCAGCCCCGCAGACGGCTTCCAGTGGCGAGCGGTTCCAGCATGTATAAGTGTTCTGGCAACGTCGATAACGCGACTGCTCCAGTGAAGCATCAACATGTCGGTCAGCCTACGCGCATAATTTTTATCGTGCGTTTTATGGATTGCTTCTGCATCAGGCATCGTTCGTCACGGGGAATTGGTGCTCTGATCGGCATCGCTCAGTCCGGATGGTGATTTGTTTGATTTGGCGATTGATCAGATCGTACTATCCGGGCTGAGTTCCCTCAAAGTGATCAACTATTCGGCACAGTTATTAAGTCTAAAAATAAAAAAAAGCCCGGCATCACACACCGGGCAAAGAAGTTACCTGCACACTCAGGCTACTTTTAATTTCTGCGCACGATTCTCACGGCGGATCTTACGCTCTTCCAGCACCGCAACCATCGCCATCAGGACGATACAGCCAATCGCTGCCGCATCCAGCGCGGCGAAGGTGCCCGCCCAGCCGGTGAGGCCGAAAATTGGCGTGCCGTCGGCGATCATGCCCAGACCGAGCTTGGCGAAGCTGTCGCCGATCAGGTAGGCGAAGGTGCCCTTAATCCCATCGGCTGCGCCGATCGCTTTTTTCGGCACAAAGCCAACCGCCGCCACGCCGATCAGCAGTTGCGGACCGAACACCAGGAAGCCGAGCGCAAACAGCGACGCCAGGTAAACGTACTGGTTGCTGGCGTGCTGGTAAACGCCGAGCGTGGCGATAATCAGCGCCAGCGCGACGCAGGCCACCAGCGCGCGACGGCCGTTGGCAAGGTCCGAGAGCCAGCCCCACAGCAGGGTGCCGACCAGCGCGCCCACCTCGAACAGAGTGAAGCCCTGAATCGCCACCTCTTTCGAGAGCTTCAGCTCCTGGAAGGCATACACGGTGGACCACTGGTCGATACCGATACGCACCACGTACAGGAAGATGTTCGAGAAGCAGAGCAGCCAGATCACTTTGTTTTTCAGCACGTACTCAACAAAGATCTGCCATTTGGACATCTCGTTTTCTTCGGTCTCTTTGTCCTCCTCGCTGATCTCCTCCCCGAACAGATCTTCAGCTTTGCCGAGGCCGTAGGATTCCGGGGAATCGCTGCCGTAGCGCAGGCCGATAAAGCCGACAATCAGGGCGATAATCGACGGGAAGATAAACATGCCAATCACGTGGCCGTCGAACAGGTAGTTCGCACCGAACAGCGCCACGCCGGCCGCGCCCGCTCCGCCGAGGTTGTGGGAGATGTTCCACATGCCGAGGTACGAACCCCGCTTGCGGCGCGGGGTCCATTTGGTGATGGTGGAGTAGCTGCACGACCCGCCGGTACTCTGGAAGAATCCGCTCAGGGCGTAGAAGGCGATCATTAGGAACAGGCTGACGGAGCCCGCGCCCATGCTGGCGCTGAAGCCGAGCATACAGATGGCGGAGAGGATCAGCATAAACGGCAGGAACTGCTTGGTGTTTTTGCCGTCCGCGTAGTAGGACACAACCGTTTTCCCCACGCCGTAGGTGATGGAGAAGCCCAGGCCAATCATCCCCAGCTGCGTCATGCTCAGCCCGTAGGTTGAGATCATGTCGTTCTGCGCGATGTTAAAGTTTTTGCGGATCAGGTACATGGTCAGGTAGCCGATGAAGACCACCAGATAGGACTGCATGAACGGTTTGAACCACATCTTGCGCCGCACGTCGAGCGGCAGATCCAGGGTCGGCTTGCGCACCTGATTTAAGAAGGCCAGCATGACTGAGTTACTCCTGAGCTGATTTTTGCAGCATTGTAAAAACCAGCCAGGAGAGATGCCTGAGACAGCGTCCAGGTGAAACCGGGAAAATTTCTTAGTTTTGCGCGTCTCGGCAGCAAAAGGTGAGGCGCGTCACGCTTCGCGCGGTGCCTGCGCGTGCAAAAACGGCAGCAACAGCAGGGCGGAGATGCCCGCCGCGATGGCGATCACCGCGAAGAACCCGCTCCAGTGCCAGACGTCGATCACCCGCGCCAGCGGCCAGCCGGAGAGCGATGCGCCAAGGTAGGCAAACAGCCCGACAAAGCCCGTCGCCGCGCCTGCCGCCTCTTTGTGGGAACACTCCGCCGCCGCCATGCCGATCAGCATCTGCGGGCCAAAGACGAAAAAACCGATGGTGAAGAAGCACGCCGCCTGCATCACGTAGCTGGCGAACGGCATCAGCCACAGCGAGCCGACGGAGAGTAAGATCCCGGCAGCAAAAATCAGGTTCATCGGACCGCGGTTGCCGTTGAACAGCTTGTCCGAGCCCCAGCCCGCCACCAGCGCGCCGATAAACCCGCCCAGTTCAAACATGGTCACCGCCGAGTTGGCGGTCACCAGGTCCACGCCGAGAGTTTCGGACATGTACAGGTTGCCCCAGTCGTTGATGGCCGCGCGCACCACGTAGACCAGCACGTAGCAGAGCGACAGCAGCCAGATGTAGGGGTTTTTCAGCACGTATTTGGTGAGGATCTCCTGGCGGGACAGCCCCGCGCCTTCCTGCTGCTGGGCGATCTCCATCTCGTCGTGCCGCCAGTCGCCCACCGGTGGAAGGCCGACGGTTTGCGGCCTGTCGCGCAGGCGCCAGCAGAGGTACAGCCCGGCGACAATCGCGAGGCCACCGGCAATCATCATCCCCGCGCGCCAGCCGTAGTGCAGCGCCGCCGCGCCGACCACCATCGGGATCAGCGCCCCGCCGACGTTATGCGCGGTATTCCATATCGCCCACCAGCCGCCGCGCTCGTTGCGTGAGTACCAGGCGGTGAGCAGGCGGGCGCAGACCGGCGCGCCCCAGCCCTGGAAAAAGGCGTTCAGCGCCCACAGCAGGGCAAAGGCCCACAGCGAGGTGGAGAAGCCAAACAGGATGTTCACCACGCCGGTGGCGATCAGCCCAACGCCCATAAAATAGCGCGCGTTGGAACGGTCGCTGACGATGCCGGAGAAGAACTTCGACAGGCCGTAGGTGATGTAAAACAGCGTCGCCAGCAGGCCGATATCGGTGCGCGTCATCACGCCGCTGGCGAGGATTTCCGGCGCGGCGGCGTTGAAGCTTTTGCGGGTGAAATAGAACAGCGCATAGCCGAGCCAGATGGTAATCAGGATATGGCGACGCCAGTAGCGGTAGCGGGCATCGATTTCCGCTTTGTTGCTTAGCGGGGCGGCGCTGGCGGGGGTTTTAAACATGGTGCGTCCTTAACGGCAAACTGACGCTGACGCGCGTCCCGTGGGTGCAGGAGATGCTCAGCGTGCCGCCCAGCGCCTTTACGCGCTCGCGCATGCCCGCCAGGCCAAACCCCTGCTGGCCGGAGCCCGGCGGCAGGCCGCAGCCGTCGTCTTCAATCACCAGCATCAGGCGCTCGTCCTGCTGCCATCCCTGGATCGTTACCGCGCTGGCGCTGGCGTGTTTGACGATGTTGTTCAGCCCTTCCTGGCAGACGCGGAAAAGGGTCACGCGCTGGCCTTCGCTCAGCACAGGTTCGTTAATGCGCCAGTCGAGATGGCTGACAATCCCGCGGCTCTCCAGCTCCATCTCGCGCATCAGAGAGCGTATTGCCTGCTCGAGCGAAAGATCGTCAAGCTGGCGCGGGCGCAGCCGCCCTAACAGGCGACGAACGGAATCATAGACGCCCAGCGAAAGCTGTTCGATATGCGCCCCGCCCTGCTTCACGCCCGCGTTTTCTGCCGCCAGGCGCTGAACAATGCCCGCCTGGGTGCGGATGGCGGTGATGGTCTGGCCGATGTCATCGTGCAGCTCGCGAGCAACCTCCTGGCGCACGCTCTCTTCCGTCTCCAGCAGACGCTCCGCCAGACGGCGGTTGCGCGCCAGCTCGGCTTGCAGAGACTGGTTCAGCTCGCGCAGGCGCTGTATGCCCGCGCCGAGCAGCAGCCCGGTCAGGCTCTGGGCCAGCAGCGAGAGCAGCAGATCTACCGGGTGATCGTGCCAGGTCTGGCTGGCAATCAGCGCGATGGCGTTCATCAGCGTGGCGATCAATGCGCCCTGCCAGCCGTAATGCCAGGCAAGGGCGATGATCGGCAGCGCCAGACAAAACGGCGTAAAGCGTGATAATTCAGCGGGCAGACCAAGCTGCAACCACAGGCTCACCACAAACAGCAGCAGATACCAGATCAGGTGCCGGGCGCGCCAGTTCACCGGCTGGGAGACCAGCGCCGGGCCGAGCGGCTGCCAGACGGTGCTGGTAAGGTAATGCCAGAAAACCAGGCAGGTCGGGGCCAGCGTCAGGCCGCCGGTGAGGGTCAGCAGCAGGGCGTTGAGCCCCTCCTTTTCACCCACCCACGGCAGGGACTGCAACAGCGCGGCGGCAATCAGCGCCGCACCCTGACGCAGCAGCGTGCGCCAGTCGCGCTGGTGACGGTAGCGGGAAATCAGGGCGACCGGGATAAGCGTGAGCAGGCTTCCGGTCATCAATAAAGGCAGATGCGCCAACGCCACTTCCTGCGCCAGCCAGATCAGCATCAGCCACTCTGCGCCCAGCAGCACCGGCCAGTAGCCGCGCGGGCATTGCAGCATTAGCCCCAGCCGCAGGCCAAAGGGGAACAGCAGCACCGCCAGCTCCGGGCGCTCGACAAGATGCAGGCTGATACTCCACAGACAGAACCACGCGGCGGAGAAGATGAAAAAGCTGGCAACAACGGCGATCAGCCGCGAAAACAGGGAGTTCATTGCCAGCTGTCAAACATACGGCGCGCCAGCTCGACATCGTTACTGACGTTGAGTTTTTCCATCAGGTTGGCGCGATGAACGTGAACGGTCTTTGGCGACAGCCCCAGCTCTACGGCAATCTCTTTCACCGACATGCCCTGGGCAAGTTTCTCTGCCACCTGGCGCTCGCGTCTGGTGAGCGGATCCTGCCGTCCCGCCGCCAGCTTGATGGCAATATCCGGCGTCAGGTAGCAGCCGCCGGTGGAGACGGTACGCACGGCGGCAATCAGCTCGTCCGGGCTACAGCGTTTAGAGAGAAACCCGCGCGCCCCCGCGTTGAGCGCCTGCTCGACCAGCGCCGGGCTGTCGTGGACCGAGAGCATAATCGTCGCCATCCCTTTCGGCAGCTGGCTTAACAGCTCCAGCCCGGAGAGGTCCGGCATGGAGATATCGCAGATACAGACCTGCACCCCGCGTCCCGGCAGGCCCGCCAGCGCCTCGCGTCCTGAGCCAAACTCGGCCACGACCTGAAAATCCGGTTCGAGGTTTAAAAGCTGGGCAAAGCCGGAGCGAACGATAAGGTGGTCGTCGATAAGGGCGATGGTGGTCATGGTTTGATCCTGATGCGTGAACGCGCCGGATGGCGGCGCAAACGCCTTATCCGGCCTACGTGTAACGTCCTTGCAGGCCGGATAAGCGCAGCGCCATCCGGCAAAAGCCTCTTACCTTAAGTGATTTACTCAAAAAACACCGCAATTTTGTTAAACATGGTGGGATCGGACTGGTTGCGTGCCACTTTGGTGACGTCCTCCAGCTTGTCGATCTGCGCCATCATCTGCTCCAGACGCTGGTCGTCGTTCACCAGTAGCCAGATGCGGCTGTGCTCGCTGCCCTGAATCGGCAGGCACAGAATGCCTTCCACGTTAAACGCCCGACGGGCAAAGAGCCCACAGACGTGGGTCATGACGCCTGGGTGGTTGCGGACGGTGAGTTCCAGAATGACGTTATCACATTGTTTCTGCATGGCTTATTCCCCCACCATCTCAGTATTTGCCGCACCCGGCGGCACCATCGGATACACTTTTTGTTCAGGGTCGATACGCACGTGGATCAGCGCCGGGCCAGGGCGAGAAATCGCATCCTGCAACGCCGCGTGGGCATCTTCTTCGGCGTTCAGATCGCAGGTGTGCAGGCCAAAACCAGCGGCAATCTGCATGAAGTTGATCATCCCCGGATAGGTCGCCGCAAACACGCCCTGCTTGTAGAACAGGCTCTGCTGCTGGTGCACCAGACCCAGCGCTTCGTTGTTCATCAGAATGATTTTAACGTCTAACTGGTTTTCGGCCGCCGTCGCCATCTCCTGAATATTCATCATCAGGCTGCCGTCACCGGAGAAGCAGATCACCTTGCGGTCCGGGTTGGCGAGCGCCGCGCCAACCGCTGCTGGCAGGCCGAAGCCCATGGTGCCAAGGCCGCCGGAGGTCAGCCACTGGCGCGGACGGTTCAGCGGATACGCCTGAGCGGTCCACATCTGATGCTGGCCGACGTCGGTGGTGATAATCGCGCTGTCATCCACGCAGGCGGCGACGGCGTTGATAAGACCATAGTGGCTCAGCGG
This sequence comes from Enterobacter sp. BIDMC 27, assembly GCF_000534415.1. Lineage (NCBI taxonomy): Bacteria > Pseudomonadati > Pseudomonadota > Gammaproteobacteria > Enterobacterales > Enterobacteriaceae > Enterobacter > Enterobacter sp. BIDMC 27. The sequence goes on along the minus strand of NZ_KI973178.1, from coordinate 870,657 downwards.
GTCGCCCTCGGTTGGGATAGCGCCCGGGAACTCCCGTTGCAGATCGGCCACCAGCTGGCGCCAGTCGGCGCGGTCGGTTGCCTCCGTCTGCGGGATCAGCTGCGCCAGCACCTCGGCCACGTCGCCCTGGATCGCCACGTGCGGCTGCTTGATTTTACCCAGCTCGGCGCGGTCGATATCCACGTGAATGATTTTGGCGTTCGGGCAGAACTGCTCGGTTTTGCCAATCGCCCGGTCATCAAAACGCGCCCCCATAACTATCAGCAAATCCGCCTCTTGCAGGATATAGTTGGTGCTGCGCGCGCCGTGCATGCCCAGCATGCCGAGAGAGAGCGGGTGCGCTTTTGGCAGCATACCCAGCGCCATCAGGGTCATAGTGGTGGGCAAATTAGCTTTTTCAGCGAACTGGCGGTTTCATCCGCGGCGTTGATCGTCCCGCCGCCCAGATAGAGCACCGGACGTTTGGCGGCGTTGATCATCGCCGCCGCATCGCGCACGCTCTCAGCGCTGAATTCTGGCGCGGGGGCACGGTCACCCGGCTCCGGCAGAACGTCGATCTCAATTTCTGCGGTCTGGACATCCTTAGGAATGTCTATCCACACCGGGCCCGGGCGGCCAGACTGCGCAATGCGGAACGCATCGCTGATAACCTGAGGCAGCTCGCTGATATCGCGAACTAAATAGTTATGTTTGGTGATGGGGATAGAGATGCCGTAGGTGTCGACTTCCTGGAACGCATCGGTGCCGATCATCGAGGACGGTACCTGACCGGTAATGCAGATCAGCGGAATGGAGTCGAGACGCGCGTCGGCGATGGCGGTCACCAGGTTAGTGGCGCCCGGCCCGCTACAGGCCATACAGACCGCCGGTTTACCCTGGGTACGCGCCATGCCCTGGGCGATAAAGCCTGCGCCCTGCTCGTGGCGCGCCAGCACGTGGCGGATCTGTGTGCTTTGGCTTAACGCATCATACAGCGGCAGTACGGTCCCACCCGGGATGCCCGCAACGGTGGTGATGCCCTGTCGTTCCAGTAAATGAACAATCAGCTGCGCGCCTGTAAAACGCGTCTTGGTGGATGTTGTGCCCGAACTTGCCATGCTCCAGTCCTTTTCTTCTGAGCCAGCCTTCCGGGGAGGGTCCTAAACGAAAAACCCCGCCCGGTTTGCGCCGGCGGGGTTTTGGATTCGTGTGTTGATCCAGTCCCTACGGCGCATTGCCGACGACCACCACCACACGCACGACGACCACTGCGGCAGGTTGCGCAGTTTTTAGTAGGGTCGAAGTGAAGATGGATGAAGTCATTGGGGACCTGTGTTTGGAATCATTGATTGAATTTATACAAACACAGGTTTTCGGATGTGACAATGGAAATATTTTCATCTGCGCAAAAATGCGTCAGGGATCACGTTTCAGTACGTTGCTCGCTCATTCCAGGTGTCACTATAGATGACATTGCCGTCGCAATGCTTCCAGGTGATTTTCTCGTAGCGTATGAGAACCGTTTCAAGGTGGGTTCCGGTGTTTGCGCCGGGATACAGGTCTGGTGTGATTGAGGTTATTTTCACATTCTCCAGGAAGATATTAAAATACTCCTGTTCAAAACCCGCCTCATTAATCTGATACATCTTAATAGTGGCTGACTTGAGCGTTCTTCCCGTACTCAATGCGCGAAAGAGAAGCGGGGTTACACGATCAAATTCTTTTTGAAACATGATGGGCATGTGCATACGCGTACCCGTCAATTTCCCGGTATTCCCGTCGACCGGGACGTTGACATTATGAGTGAACGTTTTAAGTTCAATTGCACCTTCACGCCCTGACACAAGGCAAGGGCCAACCATGGGAGAACCATTTTCATCTGTTAAAAACAAATAAGCTGGGTTTGACATAAAAATCCTTTTAATAACATTTAATCGTATTTATCAAAGTGGCCAAAAATCATCGGGTGAACAATAATAAACACAACGATAGCAATGAATGTTAGTAAGACCCAGTGGTCAGGTACCAACCACAGGAACAAAGAGGCGCACGCAAAAATATAAACAGGGAATAAAATATCCGTAAATAGAATTGATAACAGACTTTTAAACATGCTCCTTGCCCTTTAAGTCTTTATAAATTGCATCGAAATCCTTATAGAATCCCAACTGCACCTTCTTAATGAGTTCAGACAGGAAAGGCTCAAAAAAGTAGTAAAGCATCTCCAGTTGTGCGGCATAGAGGGTGGCGTAATATTTAGGGTTCAGTGTTTTCAGGCGACGAGCAGCAAGAGCGCACTTCTGTTCCGTTCCAATCAATTGAAGCGCCATGACAACGTTAGGTACGCGGCGTGCAAGCCGTTCGACGACGATTTCAGACAGCAGGCCAGATTCGGAAAGGGATTTGGCCAGACCCCATGCTATCGCTAAACGCGCGGCCTTGCTGGTCGGTATGTTATTAACAAGCCCGGTTACTTTTGAATCCGTCTTACGAACGCGATTGTGTTCATTTCCATTTTCAGAATCGGAAATAACACTTCCAAAATAAAGATATAGCATGTGGGCTATTACATCGCGATAACGGTAAAGCGAGAGAATTGAGAGGTACATTCTCTTTTCTTCTGAGAGAAGCTCGTCACACACATCGTGATAGCTGGGGATTAAGCATGATGAGTACCAACTTACACGCTCAATTCCTGAGTAAATATCAGAGCCGATCCCCTGTAATGCTTTCCACGTCCCTGCAACGCCCTGCTGCCCATAAATAGCCAACTGCCTGTCGCTTTGGAACTTCATCTTTAAATAATCAGATGCCTGCATAATGTATCCATACTATGCGCGTGGTTATAGATAGTACAATGAAAAATCGAATAATTCAAATTAAGGAGGGTTAACCCCGCAAATATTTAAGAAAAATATAAATTAGTTCATTATTATTTACTGCAATTATAGTCGATACCATTTTTTCACTTTCAGAAGAGTATTGATGTCTGGAATGAGTTTATGTATTGAGAGACGTAAACTTGTATAAGTGGCCTAGAACCAGAACCACTGCTTATTAGAACTTATTAAATTAATCATTGAATCATACTGCATGCCAGCCGCACCCATTGCCAATAAGTCAACAAGCACCTTTTCTGGGCTGCCCTGAAAACAAAAAACCCCGCCTAAGCGAGGTTTTTATCAGGGTTTTGCGGTTGGTTGCCGCAGAACACACTGTGTTACGTCAACGCGAAAAGTATACGCGATCGAAGACGAACGCGCAATTCCGGCACGGATTTTGACGTTTTTGAGTATGGATCGCCTTCCAAATTTTGTCCATAAAATACTGTTCATGCATACAGTATTTATCTATACTGAGGGTGTTCGCAGTGAGCGAGGGGGCCGCAGTTTACCGGCGCAACAAAGTCCTGGCTGAAACGGGTGGTGCCGTCAGTGCCTTAACCCCTGAAGTGAGCACACTGTGTTACGTCAATCCAGGTGCTGGCCACAGGCGGCGGAAAGGTACGCCAGCATCGTGCTCCTTTTAACCAAAAGGAGACGCGTATGAGCGTCGTGGATATGGTCATACTTGTCCTCAAACTCATTGTTGCTGTATTGCAACTGCTTGATGCTGTCCTGAAATACGTTCGGTGATTCAGGTTCAAGTCGCACCTGAGAGGGGCGGGCAACCGCCCCTCTTTAATAACGAGGGAATGCTATGTCGCGTCTGTTAATTGAGCCCGTCACGCCCGATGAACCCGGGTATATCGCCCTGAAGGCGGAGAGTATCGCGTTGAATTTCAATATGCTGCGCAGGCTGGAAGAGAACTGGCAGCGGGGTGAAAACCGCTTTAACGCGCCGGGTGAAAAACTGCTGGGGGCGTTTCTTAACGGCAGGCTGGTGGGCGTGTGCGGCCTTAATCGCGATCCGTTCAGCCAGCAGCCGCGCGCCGGACGTATTCGTCATCTCTACGTCAGCGAGAAGTGCCGTGGGCAGGGCATAGGCAAACAGCTTTTGACCGTGGTGATGGCGGATGCCAGCATCTGGTTTGATTTTCTTAATACCCATGCGCCGGAAACCGCGTACGGATTTTACCATCGGGCGGGCTTCAGGCTGGTGTCAGACGAACCCCGGGTGACGCACCGCCTTTTTTGCGCAGTGTAAGCGGCTGGCAGCATCGACGGGTGAATGTTACAGTTGGATGACATTTCACCAACCGATACGCCATGACCATCACCGTTTTCTGCATTTTACTGTTCGCCGCACTGCTGCATGCCAGCTGGAACGCCATCGTTAAAGCCGGAACGGATAAACTCTACTCGGCGATCGGAGTCAGCGGTTCAGCCGCGCTTATTGCCCTGATTTTACTGCCCTTCTCTCCTCAGCCAACTGCCGCAAGCTGGCCATATTTGTTCGTCTCCTGTGCGTTACAGGTGGTGTACACCGTGCTGGTAGCGAAGACCTATCAGGTCTCCGACATGAGCCAGACCTACCCCCTTATGCGCGGGACGGCTCCTCTGCTGGTGGCGCTGATCAGCGTATTGGTGCTCGGGGATCATCTCTCCTGGCTTGCCTGGTCCGGCATTGGGGTCATTTGTCTGTCGATTCTGGCCATGGCGATGAACGGCCGCATGCAGTCACGCAAGGGGATCTGGCTGGCGCTGCTGAACGCCTGTTTTATCGCCGGGTATACCCTGGTGGACGGCACCGGTGTGCGACTCTCGGACACTGCGCTGGGCTATACGCTCTGGACCTTCTTCATGAACGGTTTCTGCCTGCTGAGCTGGGCAATGGTGGCGCGGCGTCGCGAAGCGTCCAGCTACCTGCGCCTGCACTGGAAAAAAGGGCTGCTCGGCGGTGTCGGGACGATGGGATCTTACGGTCTGGCACTCTGGGCGATGACCCAGGCACCGCTGGCTGTGGTCGCGGCACTGCGTGAAACCTCTATTCTCTTCGGCGCATTAATCGCATTTGTGCTTTTAAAAGAGAAGGTTGCCGGCCTGCGCATCGCGGCGGCACTGGGTATTGCTGCCGGTGCGGTCCTGCTGCGCCTGGCGTAATTCGCTGGCAACATTAGTTGCCGATCTTGTTTACAAATCCTGCCTTCACGTCTTCTGTCATTCATCACAGTAATGCTTAAATTGTCATCTCTCTGTGGTAGATTCCTCGCGCATTTATGGGAATGCGTAGTCACTTATTCTTTATTTATCTCTTTTGGCAAAAGTATTCAGCGACATGAAAAAGCAACGGAACGTGAACTTATTGTTGATGCTGGTGTTACTGGTGGCCGTCGGGCAGATGGCACAAACCATCTACATTCCGGCGATTGCCGATATGGCAAAAGATCTGAGCGTCCGCGAAGGTGCAGTCCAGAGCGTGATGGCAGCCTATCTGCTGACCTATGGCGTTTCACAGCTGGTTTATGGTCCCCTGTCCGATCGCGTCGGGCGTCGTCCGGTCATTCTGGTGGGCATGAGCATTTTCATGGTAGCAACGGTGATTGCCATTACCACGCACAGCCTGACCGTCCTGATTGCCGCCAGCGCCCTCCAGGGCGTGGGCACCGGCGTTGGCGGGGTTATGGCGCGTACCCTGCCGCGTGATATGTACCAGGGCACACAGCTTCGTCACGCCAACAGTCTGTTAAATATGGGTATTCTGGTCAGCCCGCTACTGGCCCCGCTGATTGGGGGTCTGCTGGACACCGTCTGGTCCTGGCGCGCCTGTTACGCCTTCCTGCTGGTGCTGTGCATTATTGTCACCTTCAGCATGGCGCGCTGGATGCCGGAAACCCGCCCAAAAGACGCGCCGCGCACGAAGCTCATCGCCAGCTACAAAACGCTGTTCGGTAATGGGTCCTTTACCTGTTATCTGTTGATGCTAATCGGCGGCCTGGCGGGAATTGCGGTGTTTGAAGCCTGTTCCGGCGTGCTGCTGGGCGCAGGCCTTGGCCTGAGCAGCATGGTGGTGAGTATTCTGTTTATTCTGCCGATCCCAGCGGCGTTCTTCGGCGCATGGTTCGCCGGACGTCCGAACAAGCGTTTCTCCACGCTGATGTGGCAGTCGGTGATCAGCTGTCTGCTGGCCGGGCTGATGATGTGGATCCCGGGGCTGTTTGACGTGATGTCGGTCTGGACGTTGCTCATCCCGGCGGCGCTGTTCTTCTTCGGCGCGGGCATGCTGTTTCCCCTCGCCACCAGCGGCGCGATGGAGCCGTTCCCGTTCCTCGCAGGCACGGCAGGCGCGCTGGTGGGCGGTTTGCAGAACATCGGTTCCGGCGCGCTGGCCTGGCTTTCGGCTATGATGCCGCAGACCGGGCAGGCGAGTTTAGGCTTACTGATGACCCTGATGGGGCTGCTGATTTTGCTGTGCTGGCTGCCGCTGGCGTCGCGTGTCTCGCATCACGAACAGCCGGTTTAACCGCATGATGGCCCGGCTTCTCGCCGGGCTTTTCACAGACGGGCGCAATCATCGCCTGCAATAGCCGCTCTGGGGCAGGCCGCCACGCCCCCTCTTCCCCGTCATAAAACTGAACATCGGCGTTTATTGCATACGGGATGTTGGCCTGTTTCAGCTCGCACGCCATAAACGTGGTAAACGCCATCTGCGAGGCGGTTGGCGTCAGGCTTTTCGATTCGCCCACCCCCCAGCCGCCAACCCAGCTCACATGCCCGGTTTTTTGTTGCCAGTGCAGCGCGGCGTTGATTCGGTTACGGATAGCCGCTTTCTCAGCCGTAGTTCCGGACGTCCACGGGTATTTACCGTTCGTTTTCAGCGGGCCCCAGGGGAAAATATGCCATTCCGCCAGCAGGTAATTCTGGCTGTGCGCGGGCAGCTTCAGGCTGGATAAATCCTCCGGCGCGGCGCGCAGACGAGGGGCGATAAAAATCATGCGGCTGGCATCAATGGCGTGAATGTCTTTGATCGCTTTCTCATACACCCGGTTGAGCGAAGCAACGTTGTGGTTGAGCTTGTCCGCCGGTTCGTAGATCAGGTCAAAGCCCAGCAACGGCGAGCGCTGACCAAAATAGTGCGCCACGGCAATCCACCAGTTAATCACCTCTTTTTCGGTATCCGCTTTCGGGTCGTTTTTATATTCATCGGCCTGATAAGCGATGATGGGGATGACGCCGTATTGCTCGCAGGCCTCCACCAGCTTACGCAGGTGAATCAGCCGCGCTTCCGTCGGTTCGCCCGCCACCCGAATACGGACATGGTGTATGCCTTTCGCCTGGAAATCACGGACCACCAGCGGGTCGAACTCGCGGATACCGCGCTCGGTGCGTGCCCAGTCGACATCCATTCCGACGCCCAGCATCTGCGCGTAACGGGCAGCCGTCAGCGGCGGCTCAGCGGCAATCGCCCAGCCGGAAGAGAGTAAGATCGCAGTGGCAATAAAAGGCTTTAACACGGTTTACCCTGGATAAATCAAAAGCATTACCTGTATTTAGCACGCTTTTTCACATTTGGTGTAGAGCGAAAGCGTAATAATTCTTCAACCCGCCAGCTCTCTTAGCCAGCCGATAAAGGCGTCAATTTTCGGCCACTGACGGCCGGGAAGCGTTGAGACGTAATAATGCTGATGGCACTTGAGAGTTTTCCCATCAAAGGGTGCGATCAACTCCCCCCGTTCGAGACGTTTTTGCACCAGCCGCTTTCTCCCCATCGCCACCCCCACATTATTCATGGCCGCGATAATGGCTAAATCAGAACGATCGAAGCCAATACCCGATGATAACGGCATATTCGCCGCGAAGTGCTGCGCCCAGCTCAGCCACTCATCCGTACCGGAATCATTGCTCCAGGCCTGACGGTCGTGCAGTAACGTGCAGTGGCTGAGGTTATGGGGGTTTTTCAGCAGTTCATGCTCCCGGGCATACGCCGGCGAGCAGACGGGCAAAATCTCTTCATCCATCAAAAAGTGATGAGAAAGGTGGTTTGGCGGCGTATCGTCGAAATAGAGCGCCAGATCGATGCCGGTTCGCTGCATGTTGACGTAATCATTACCAGTCAGAATAGTAAGTGAAATCGACGGATAGCGGCGGGTAAAATCCCCCAGCATCGGCACCAGCCAGCACTGGGCGATCGACGGCCGGGAGTACACCGTTAGCGTACCTGACAGCGCCTGGTTTTTAATATCCAGGATCTCCTGATTCAGGGTGTCGAGAGACGATTTCAGCGTCCAGTAAACGCGCTTGCCTTCCTGCGTCAGCTCCACTTTACGGTGTGAGCGGACAAACAGCTGAATGCCCAGCTCCTCTTCCAGCAGGTTTATGCGGTGGCTCACCGCGCTGGGGCTGAGCGACAGCTCCGCCGCCGCCAGCGCGAAGGACTCATGCCGGGCGGCCACTTCAAAGGTGTACATTTTCGACAGCTGCCAGCCGTTTAACAGCCGGTTTCTGCCTTCATTCGCATCGGTCATCACAATTCCCACACGTAATTTCTGCGTTCAGCATACCGCTCAAGAATGAATTTATGTGAACCTAATACGAGTTAAGTGCGCTTTTTAGAACACAGTCACTCAGTTGATCCAATCTGGCTCATCTGAACGCCAATTTATATCGTTTGTCAGCCCACGCTGTTTTTTCGTCCAATACCCCCAGATGACATAAGGGTGAGGTGAGATATGGGATCTCAGGTCTGGGTTGTGGCAACGCTGCTTGTCAGCATCGTATTGATTGTTTTAACCATCGTAAAACTGAAGTTTCACCCGTTCCTCGCGCTGCTGCTGGCAAGCTTTTTCGTCGGCGCGATGATGGGGATGAGCCCGCTGGATATGGTGAACGCCATTGAGAGCGGGATTGGCGGTACGCTGGGCTTCCTGGCGGCGGTTATCGGTCTTGGCACTATTCTCGGCAAAATGATGGAAGTCTCCGGCGCGGCAGAGCGCATCGGGATTACGTTGCAGCGCTGCCGCTGGCTGTCGGCGGACGTGATTATGGTCCTGGTCGGCCTGATCTGCGGCATTACGCTGTTTGTGGAAGTGGGCGTGGTACTGCTGATCCCGCTGGCGTTTTCCATCGCCAAAAAGACCAACGCGTCGCTGCTCAAGCTGGCCATTCCGCTCTGTACCGCACTAATGGCAGTGCACTGCGTGGTGCCTCCGCATCCGGCCGCGCTGTTTGTCACCAATAAATTAGGGGCGGACGTCGGGACGGTGATTGTCTACGGTCTGATGGTGGGCCTGATGGCGTCTCTGGTTGGCGGCCCGCTGTTCCTGAAGCTGCTCGGCGATCGTCTGCCCTATAAGCCGGTTCCGGCGGAATTTTCAGACCTGAAGGTGCGGGAAGAACACACGCTGCCGTCGCTGAGCGCCACGCTGTTCACCGTGCTGCTGCCGATTGCCCTGATGCTGGTGAAAACCATTGCCGAGCTGAACATGGCAAAAGAAGGCTCGCTGTATACCCTGCTGGAGTTTATCGGCAACCCCATCACCGCGATGTTTATCGCCGTGTTTGTCGCCTACTACCTGCTGGGGATCCGCCAGCACATGGGTATGGGCGCAATGCTGACCCATACGGAGCACGGCTTTGGCTCTATCGCCAACATTTTGCTGATTATCGGTGCGGGCGGCGCGTTCAACGCCATCCTTAAAACCAGCGGTCTGGCGGAGACGCTGGCGCATATTCTCTCGAACCTGCATATGCACCCTATCCTTCTCGCCTGGCTGGTGGCACTGGTGCTGCACGCCGCCGTCGGTTCGGCAACGGTAGCGATGATGGGTGCCACGGCGATAGTGGCGCCGATGCTGCCGCTCTACCCGAACGTAAGCCCGGAGATCATCACCATTGCCATCGGGTCCGGCGCTATTGGCTGCACGATCGTGACCGATTCTCTCTTCTGGCTGGTGAAGCAATACTGCGGCGCGACCCTGAACGAGACCTTCAAATACTATACGACGGCGACGTTTATCGCCTCGGTGCTTGCACTTGGCAGCACATTCCTGCTTTCTTTCATTATCTGAGCGCGAAGAGACGTATTATGGAAAACGCAACTATCACTACTTTAACCGCACAGTTTCCTCTGGTTGAGGATCTGATTGCCCTGAAAGAAACCACCTGGCTTAACCCGCGCACCACGACGCTGGCGGAAGGATTGCCGTATGTCGGGCTGACCAAAGCCGACGTGGACGACGCGCACGCGCGCCTGAAACGCTTCGCGCCGTATCTGGCGAAAGCGTTCCCGGAAACGGCGGCAACGGGCGGGATTATCGAATCCGACCTGGTCGCGATCCCGGCGATGCAGGCGCGGCTGGAGAAAGAGTCCGGTAAGGCCATTCCAGGCACGCTGCTGCTGAAAAAAGACAGCCATCTGCCGATTTCCGGCTCGATTAAAGCCCGCGGCGGAATCTATGAGGTGCTGACCCACGCGGAAAAGCTGGCGCTGGAAGCCGGACTGCTGAGCGTCGAAGACGACTACAGCATCCTGCTGGAGCCGCGCTTTAAGGATTTCTTCAGCCAGTACAGCATCGCCGTGGGCTCAACCGGCAACCTCGGGATGTCCATCGGCATTATGAGCGCCCGCATTGGCTTTAAGGTGACGGTGCATATGTCCGCCGACGCCCGCGAGTGGAAGAAAGCCAAACTGCGCAGCCACGGCGTGATCGTCGTGGAATATGAGCAGGATTACGGCGTGGCGGTGGAGCAGGGACGCAAAGCGGCGGAAAGCGATCCGAACTGCTTCTTCATTGACGATGAAAACTCCCGTACGCTGTTCCTGGGCTATGCGGTTGCTGGCGAGCGCCTGAAGGCGCAGTTTGCCGAGCAGGGCCGCGTGGTGGATGCCGATCATCCCCTGTACGTCTACCTGCCGTGCGGCGTCGGCGGTGGCCCCGGCGGCGTGGCGTTTGGCCTGAAGCTGGCCTTTGGCGATAACGTCCACTGCTTCTTCGCGGAGCCAACGCACTCACCGTGCATGCTGCTGGGCGTTTACACCGGGCTGCACGATGAGATTGCGGTGCAGGATCTGGGCATTGATAACGTGACGGCGGCGGACGGTCTGGCGGTAGGACGTGCCTCCGGCTTCGTGGGCCGCGCGATGGAACGCCTGCTTGACGGGTTCTACACCCTTTCCGACCAGAGCATGTACGACATGCTCGGCTGGCTGGCTCAGGAGGAAGGGATTCGCCTCGAGCCGTCGGCGCTGGCGGGGATGGCCGGGCCGCTGCGCGTCGATGCCGATGAGAACGTTACCCACCTGGTGTGGGCGACCGGCGGCGGCATGGTGCCGGAGGATGAGATGGCGAAGTATTTAGCTAAAGGGAAGTAATTATGCCGGGTGGCGGCTACGCCTTACCCGGCCTACAGTTCGCGGCAGTTGTAGGCCCGGTAAGGCGCAGCCGCCACCGGGCTTATAAGCTCATAATTTGCTGAATGTGAGTAACTGCAAAGAGTAAAGACAGAGATAGCACAGCCAACGCAATCAGGAACTTATCCCGCACCGCTTTCGGCTGCGCAAAGTCGTTCTGCGCCACGTCCATCAGGTTACGGCTGCGGGTGTAGCGCCATAAAATGACGGCTACCAGCGCCAGCACAACAATGGAGATCCAGAATGGCGCCCCCGTGCGGTGCCAGTTGTGCTTAATGGCAAGAGCGATCAGCGCGCCATACCCCAGCAGCGTGCGCAGCCAGGCCAGCGAGGTTCGCTCCGGCTGAAGCCCGGGGTCCGCTTCCCGCCGTGCTTTGCGGCTATCCGGCATACAACACCAGTAACATCACTACGCCCGCAACCATCAGCAAAATCGTACTAATGATGAGCAAGCCGCGCGTGTAGGGGAGATCCTGCTTCAGACGCATCGCCTTTTCATTTCTAAGCCAGCGCAGATAGCCATAAATCGCCAGCACACCGGCAATCAGGCACAGCAGCAGGGCCAGCACTTCGCGAATCAACGGGGTGGCAAAATCGGGGGCGAGCTGATCAAGACCGACACCTGCGGCCAGAAAGCCCAGGGCGGTGCGGATCCACGCTAAGAACGTGCGTTCGTTAGCCAGTGAGAAGCGGTAGTCCGGTGCTTCACCGAGGCGGGAAATGTTCATGAAGGTTCCTTGTCGTGCTGCATGCAGGCTTCAGCATAGCGTAATTCAGCCAGGACAAGGAGACCGGCATCTTGCGATGCCGGTCAGGAAAATTAATGCAGTTCCGGCCAGTACTCTTTGTTGGCTTCAATCAGATCGTCCAGAATCGCCTTCGCCACCGATGCGCTCGGTACGGTTTTCGACAGGGTAATCGCCTGCCATAGTTTCTGATACGAGCGCTGCTCCCAGGCGTCCACCACCAGTTTTTCCACTGCCACCTGCTGGCTCATGAGCCCTTTCTGGAAGTGCGGAATATCACCCACGGTCAGCGGCTCCGGTCCGTTGTGGCCGACCAGACAAGGGATTTCTACCATCGCGTCGGCGTCAAAATTATGGATAGCCCCATTGTTAGGCACAATCAGCAGCATGCGTTCCTGGGTATTAAAGGCGATCGCGGTCGCCAGATCGACGATGTACGACGCATGTTCGTCGATTTCCAGTTCACCGGCAGAAGAATGACCGGCTTCGATAATCGCCCGGCATGAACTGAATACATGCTTCTCACGGTGATCCATCACTTCATTGGCGCGGGTACGCTCCGGGTTGGAATGGGCGACCACATAGTCCGGGAACAGGTAATACTTCAGGTAGGTGTTCGGCATGGTGTCCGGATCCAGCGCCTGTACGTCTTTAGCCTTGGCGAAAGTATCATTCCAGCTCGCTTCAGTATGCGCATCTTCCGAAGGCGGAACATAACCGTTTTTCGCCACGTATTCGCGCAGTTTCGGCATCAGATCGTTGCCGTTCAGATCTTCAATCGACGTCCACCAGCCGAAGTGGTTCAGACCGTAGTAGCGCACACGCATCTCTTTGCGGTCTTTCAGACCGACGATTTGCGCCATACGTCCTTCAATGCCGATCGGCATGTCGCAGATGTTGAGAATTTTCGCGTTCGGACGCAGGCGGCGCGTGGCTTCCGCGACAATCGCCGCCGGGTTGGAGTAGTTCAGCATCCACGCGTTCGGGGAGTACTGCTCCATGTAATCCACCAACTCCAGCACGCCGCCGATGGAGCGCATGCCGTAGGAGATGCCGCCCGGCCCGCACGTTTCCTGGCCCAACACGCCGTGGCGCAGCGGGATTTTTTCATCTTTTTCACGCATGGGGTATTTGCCCACGCGAATATGCGCCATCACGAAATCCACATCGGTAAAGGCCGCTTCAGGATCGGTGGTGTAACTAAATTCAATCTCCGGCGCCTGCTCCTTAAGGATGATTTTGCACGCCTCGGCGATGATCTCCTGACGTGCTCCGTCATTGTCATAGAACTTCAGCACACGCAGCGGGAAACGGTCACGGTTGGCTAACAGCATCAGGACGATACCAGGCGTGAATGTACTGCCGCCGCCTGCAATAACAACTGAGAATTTTTTCATGATATAGCCTCTGTCAGAGTGGTTTGTTCGTTTGTTAAGGGGGTTTTCATCAGCGATTCCAGCTGGTCGCGCACCTGAGGAACGTGCAGACCGACAATCACCTGTATGCCGTTGCCGCGCCGCACCACACCGTGTGCCCCCAGGGCTTTGAAGACGTCGTCGCTTTGGGTTTTCGTCATATCCACCAGGGCGATACGCAAGCGGGTGGCGCAGTTATTGATACTTTCGATGTTTGCTGCGCCGCCGAGCGCCTGTAAGAACCCAGCAGCCTGCCCGACCTGCTGGCTGGCTGCCGCCGGGGCGGTGGTTTGCCCGCGCGCGGCCTTATAGTCGGCTTTGTTGTAGAGTTTGATTTCGCTCTCTTCCCGGCCCGGCGTTTTGAGATTCAGACGTTCGATAAGCGTCCTGAAAACCACGAAATAGAGAGCGGTGAAGCAGAGGCCGATGCCAATCTGGGTGAATACCGTCGAGGCGTGGTTATGGAACATCGGGATCCAGTTTTGCGGCAGGAACTGGTCCAGCAGACCGCCCCCCATGTTCCCCACCACCCCGAAGGTATACATCACCGTCGCCATCGTTGCGGCCAGCACGGCGTGGATGGCAAACAGCAACGGCGAGATAAACAGGAAGGTGAACTCCAGCGGTTCGGTAATGCCCACCAGCACGGCGGTAAGCGTGGCCGGGATCAGCAGACCTGCCACTTTGACGCGGTTCTCCGGCGACGCGGTATACCAGATAGCCAGCGCAATACCGACTGAGCCAAACACCTTAGAGTTGCCGTGCAGCGCGAATCCGCCCTCCGGGAACAGCGTTTTCAGCGGCACAGTGCTCTGGCTGAATTCCTGAAGGTGCTGTGCCCAGTAGACCTGAATACCGCCTTCTACCGCAGCCGGGCCGAAGATAAACGGGCCGTAGACAAAGTGGTGTAATCCGGTTGGGATCAGAATGCGTTCCAGGAAGGTATAAACCCATACGCCCAGCGCGCCAGCGGTACGTAGAAAGGCCTGCAACGACTCAATGCCCATCTGCACTTTCGGCCATCCCAGCAGCGTCAGCCAGGCGCAAGGGATCATGACGAAGAACGCGAGGATAACGACAAACGAGGTGCCCTGGAAAATCCCCAGAAAGACCGGCAACGGCTTGTCGAAGAATCGGTTGTGGATGGCGGTGACGAGCCCGGAAATGATAATCGCCCCGATGATGCTGGTATCAAGCGTTTTGATTCCGGCAATCATCGCCAGCCCGCTGCCGGCAGTGGGTTCAGCAGAGAAGTCGACGCCAAAGAAGTGACCCCAGGTCATCCCCATCGCATTGATAAAGTAGTTCCAGGTCAGGAAGCTAATCAGCACCGCCAGACAGGCGCGGCCCTGCGCCTGCTTTGCCAGGCCAATCGGTAAGCCGACAGCAAAAATCAGCGGCATATTACGGAACACCGCCCAGCCGCCCTCTTCGATGATGTGAACAATTTGCGCGAACAGATTATCCGGCGCGGTTAAGGCCTCACCGACAAACAGCGGATTGCGAAGCATGATGGCGATCCCAACCACGATCCCGGCAAAGGGAAACAGCAAAACCGGGGTGAACATGGCGCCGCCAAAACGTTGTATTTGACTGAGCATTTTTAAATCCTCATGAAACAACCTGTAGGGGATAGAGGCCTTTATGGTTTTTTACTGGCCTGAGGTGAGCATAAGAACTTACTGATGCGGCAACATGGTATGCCGCTGCGATTCGTGATCGCATTCATGGTTTTAATTTGACCAATCAGGTCTACTTTTTAAACTAAACATAGACAAGTTAAGACGTAATCCACGCCATGATGTGCGCAGAGAGGTCTACTGGTGATCTACAAATCAATTGCCGATCGGCTGCGGCTGCGGCTGAATTCCTCGGACTACAACATTGGCAGTCCGTTACCCGGAGAAAAAGCGCTGGCAAAGGAGTTTGGCGTAGCCCGGATGACCATCCGCAAGGCGCTGGATCTGCTGGTAAGCTGGGGGCTGGTTGAACGTCGACACGGCAGCGGGACGTTCGTGGCGCGCAAAGACGTTCATCATGAAACGACTAACCTGACCGGGCTGGTGGAGGTGCTGCGCCAGCAGGGGAAAGAAGTGCAGAGCAAGGTGTTGCAGTTTGAAGTGATGCCCGCGCCGCCCGCCATCGCCAGCCAGCTGCGGATTCAGGTTGATGAGCGGATCTATTTTTCAAGGCGGGTGCGTTACGTGGACGGAAAACCGCTGATGCTGGAGGACAGCTTTATGCCGGTGAAGCTGTTCCGCAATCTTTCCCTGGCGCATCTCGAAGGATCTAAGTTTGATTACATCGAGAAGGAATGCGGGATCACCATCAGCGGCAACTACGAGAGCCTGACGCCGGTGCTGGCAGATAAACAGCTGGCCGGTTATATGAATGTGCCGGAACAGACGCCGCTGCTGCGCATCACCTCCCTTTCCTACAGCGACAGCGGCGAGTTCCTCAATTATTCCGTGATGTTCCGGAACACCAGCGATTACCAGGTGGACTACCATTTGCGGCGTATCCACCCGGAAGACTTGTTAGCCCATCCCCCAGAACAGCACCGCCAGTAGCTGCGGGGTGATGATGCGCAGAAACATCACCAGCGGATAAACCGTGGCGTAGGACAACGCCGCCGCGCCGCTGGTGGCGTGCAGGTTGTTGGCGAACGCCAGCGCGGGCGGATCGGTCATGGAACCGGCCAGCATGCCGCACAGCGTGAGATAGTTCATTTTAGCGAAGATACGTGCCAGTAATCCGACCGTTATCAGTGGGATAGCGGTAATAAATATGCCGTATCCTACCCAGCTCATCCCTTCGCCGTTGACCAGAGTATCGACAAAATCGCCGCCGGATTTCAGCCCCACCACTGCCAGAAACAGCACGATGCCTAACTCCCGCAGCGCCAGGTTAGCGCTCGGCGGCATAAACCAGTAGAGCTTGCCGACAGAGCCGATACGCCCGAGAATCAGCGCCATAATGAGCGGCCCGCCTGCCAGACCCAGCTTCAGTGCTACCGGGAAGCCGGGCACGTACAGGGGGATGGAGCCAAGCATGACGCCAAGCCCGACGCCGATAAAGACCGGCAGCATCTGCACCTGCTGGAGTTTTTGCTGGGCGTTGCCTACCATGTCCGCTACGGCATCAATGGATGAGGGACGCCCGACGAGGTTGAGAATATCACCGAATTGCAGGCTGGCATCCTGGCTGGCCACCAGCTCGACACCGGCGCGGTTAAGCCGGGAGATCACCACGTCATAACGCTCTTTAACCTGCAAATCGCGTATTTTCTTGCCCAGGACTTTCTCATTGGTCACTACCACCCGCTCCACGCGCATGTCCGTTCCACGGGTTGAGAGTGATGTATCCACCTCCTGACCGATCACCAGCCGGGCATTGTTTAAATCCGCCGGTTGCCCTACCAGATGCAGGAGATCGCCGTGCTGAATAAGGGTATCCGGTGAAGGCACCATCAGCGTTTCATCACGTTTCAGGCGGGAACAGATAATGGTCGCGCTGTTCAGAATGGGAACATCCTGTATCGCCATATTGTTCAGGTTGGGGTTTTCGACGCGAATGTTGATGGTTTTAATGAGCGCATGGCCGTTGGTCAGCGTGCTTTCATGCTCTTTTGCCTCCTGCTCGACGTTAACGCGGAACAGCACGCGCACCAGCCACATCGAGAGCAAAATACCGCAAATGCCAAACGGATAGGCCATGGCGTAGCTCATCCCCATCTGATCGACGACATCAGCAGGGATACCCAGATCGCGCAGAATTTGCTGGCCCGCCCCGAGCGCGGGCGTATTCGTGACGGCGCCGGAGAAGATGCCCAGCACAACGGGCAGCGGAATCGCGAAGAGTTTATGCAGAATGGCGGTAACCAGCCCACCCATCACGACGATGCCGAAGGCAAAGAGATTAAGGCGTAAACCGGAGACGCGCAGGGAAGCGAAGAAGCCAGGTCCCACCTGAATACCGATGGTATACACAAAGAGGATCAGGCCGAACTCCTGGATGAAATGCAGCATATCGGCGCTGAGCACCCACCCAAGCTGGTCGGCAAAATGGCCGACAAAAATCCCGCCGAACAGCACCCCGCCGATGCCAAATCCGACGCCGCGGATTTTGATATTCCCCAGCCATAGCCCCACTACCGCGACAAGGGCCAACACGCTAACGGTTAACGCGATATCACTCATGATCCACATCCTGTGTATAACCATAGTTATGCTAAGGATTCTCTCAGAGCTGACGGCGGTTGTATGGGCGATGGCGCACAAAAAAGCCCTGCCGGGGCAGGGCTTCATGGCATCTGTGAGCGAGTCGGGTGGCGGCTGCGCCTTACCCGACCTACAGGATCGGCAGGTTTTCCACCCGGCAAAAACGTGGTTTAGCTGTTCAACGCCGGGCGTTCGCTAATGGCGATGCGCTGAGGCGCAATGGCTTCCGGCACGTTACGGGTGAGGTCAATGTTCAGCAGCCCGTTAGTGAACGTCGCGCCAGAAACTTCCATATGGTCTGCCAGGGTAAAGCTCAGGCTAAACGGCTGAGTGACAAGCCCCTGATGCAGCCATTTGGTCTCGGTGTCTGGTTTTTCCGGTGACCCTTTCACGGTCAGGCGCGTACCCTCCAGCTGGATGTCGAGATCTTCCTGGCGGAACCCGGCCAGCGCAAGCGTGATGCGGTAGTGGTTATCATCGCTTTTTTCGATGTTGTACGGCGGAAAGGTCTGCTGTTCGGTTGCGCTTTGCAGCGCGTTAGCCAGTTTGTCAAAACCTATCCACTGACGCAGCAGGGGGGATAAATCGTAGTTACGCATACTAAATCTCCTTCTGAGAAGCGAGTTCGGCACAGTTTAATTTTGTGCACAGTTGTACCTGCAAACCCTTGCGGATTCGCATATGCTCCCGTTACGGCAAGCAAGTTCGGGTGGGCCGCTCACGCGACCCGCGTAATTAGTTGATTTCGATACGACGCGGTTTTTTCTCTTCCGGAATCACACGTTCCAGTTCGATAAACAGCAGGCCGTTCACCAGGTTCGCGCCCTTGACGTGGATGTTCTCAGCCAGCTGGAACTTGCGCTCAAAGTTGCGCTCTGCGATGCCCTGGTAGAGGTAGGTTCGTTCTTTCTGCTCGGCCGTATGGGAGCCTTTCACCACCAGCAGATTGTCCTGCGCGGTGATCTCCAGTTCGCTCTCTGCGAAACCGGCAACAGCAATCGCAATGCGATAGTGGTTTTCGTCAACCAGTTCAACGTTGTAAGGAGGATAGCCGTTGCTCTGGCTCTGGTTGTTTTCTAAGTGGTTGAACAGACGATCGAAACCAATGGCAGAACGGTATAGCGGAGAGAGATCGAAATTACGCATGGATAAATGCTCCTGAAATCAGCGAGAAAATGTAGCCTTCCACCATGGACAGGCTTCTGCTTCCCCGAACACCCATCAGGCGTGTCCGTTATCGGGTTACATTCTTAAAATGGGTCTGGATACGGCCTTTTCAAGACTGTTGATGTGAGATTTTTTTGCACTTTGCTGGTTGTCGCATAGACTCAGGGGCACAGCACAAAGGGTTAAATTGCGATGACGACCACAGTGCGGGAGTTTTGAGCTATCCATTTTGGACGCGCCTCGCTATAACCCTGAGTTGCAGGTCAATGCCGTGCTACTAAAGATGACTGAGTGATGATGAGAAATGTTCTGATTAAGCTGGCGTCGTTCAGCGGGGTTGTTTTACTTTGCGGGTGTTCGAGCGTGATGTCGCACACCGGCGGTAAAGAAGGAACATATCCGGGGACGCGCGCCAGTGCCGCAATGATCTCTGATGATGAGACAAACTGGGGTACCAAATCTCTGGCGATTCTTGATATGCCGTTTACGGCGGTTGCCGATACGCTTCTGCTGCCGTGGGATATGTTCCGCACCGACAGCTCAGTGCGTTCGCGCGTTGAGAAAAGCGAGCAGGAAAAGCTGGCGACCAATTCCGTCATCCCGCCCGCAGAGATGCCTCCACGCTAATTCTGTGCGGTTTCCGTTAGCCACAGCTGGCGGAAACCGTCCTTCTCTTCCATCCATGCAATAAATCGTCCGTCCGGGGAAAACACCACAGCGTCAGCAGACGGCGGATTGCCGTGATCGGACGTCAAAAACGTCACCTCTCCGGTCTGCGCATCGCAGCAAGCAATACGGCCTGCAAGCACAAATCCCAGCCCGTTGCCGGAAGGATGCCAGTTAAAGGCCGACTGAATATCACGCTCAGTGTGGGTTAGCTGACGCGGCTCGCCGCCCTCAGGGGAGATAAGCCACAGCTGCACAACGCCGTTATCGTCCCGCATTAAAAACGCAATCTGCGTCCCCTGCGGATTGCTGCGCACCCAGTGGCGCGGCACGTTCACCAGCCCCGGATACGCCTTCTGATGGGTGAAGGTTAAGCGACGTTGCGTTACGCCCGCAGGCGGCGCGGGCATTGTATCAGGCGTTCCCTGCAACGGCGCATCGCCCGCCCGTTTCCAGCCCTGCTCGTCTTTGGGGAGATCGACAATAAACAGTTCGGGCACTTTCTCGCCTTTCGCAGACACCGTATCGCCGATAAACGCCAGCCTGTCGTTGCCCACCCAGCCCTCTTCATAGGCGCGGTTTACCTCATTGCTGCCCGGTTTCGGGTTCGGCGTTGTACGGCTTACCAGTACGCTCCAGAAGGTGCCGGCATATTCCCGCGGATGGTTCCCCTGTGGGTTTACTGGGCCAAAAGGCGCCGCCACCCCGACGTTACGCAAATCCAGCTGCGGATCGCGCGCGTGCAGCACATGGTCGTTGTAGGTAAAGCTGACGAACTGCCCGTTCGGGCTAAAAACGTGGACGTGGCTGCCGCCACGCAGCGCGCCTGCGGTGTAAGGCGCGGTGATATCCATCGCATCAAGATTGCTCACCTGACCATTGTGCGCAATCACCCCCTGACGATGGTGAAAATCATACTGCCAGTCTGCATCCGGGTTTTTCGGGCCGTGGATAAAAACATATTTGTCCTGCGCCGGATGAACGGTTACCACGCCGACATGCGCGCCGTCAGTCGCACGGTAGATCGCCTCAACCTCGCCCGTACTAACATTGACCCGCTCAATGGTTTCACCGGTAAACGACGCGCCGGACGGGCGGACATCATAGACAAGCCACTGGCTGTCTGGCGTCCAGGTGTTGATGTTGGTGAGCTGGTGGTTGCGGGAAGCGAAGGTGATTTGTTTCATGAAAATACCCTGATGCGCGGTTATCGCATCAGGGTAAAACATCCGAAGGGATTAGCCTACTCGTTTAACGTCGCCGACCAGCAGGATGTAGGAGAGCGCCCCGATCAGCGCCACGGCAGAGATATACACCAGAGCCGGACCAAAGCCGTAGTCCTGCGCCAGGTAACCGATGACCAGCGGTACGGTGATCCCGCCCAGGCCGCCAACGAAGTTAAACACGCCACCAGTCAGGCCGATCAGACGCATCGGCGCCAGGGACGACACCAGCGACCAGGTGATGGAGGCAAAACCGTTTCCGAAGAACGCTACCGCCATCAGGGTCATGATCCACACCGGATCGTTGGTGTAGTTCGCTCCCATGATGCAGGTAGAGATCAGCAGTCCGCAGATAATTGGCGTTTTACGCGCAACGCCCAGTGAGAAGCCTTTTTTCACCAGTTTGTCCGCCAGCCAGCCCGAGAGCAGCACGCCGAAAAACGCCGCAAGGAAGGGTACGGTGGTCATAAAGCCCGCCTTCAGCGCGGTAATGCCCTTCTCCTGCGTCAGATAGTTCGGGAACCAGGTGAGGAAGAACCACAGCGTGGAGGTCACTGCGAACTGGCCCAGATATACGCCCACCAGCTTACGGTGGAAGACCAGCTTCCAGTCCGCTCTGGTCAGCGGCTGGCGCGCCTCTTTTTTCACCGGCGCATCGCCGTCCACCAGGCCACCGCCGTCGCGGATGTAGTCCAGTTCGGCTTTGGTGATGCTTTTGGTCAGGCGCGGCGGCTGATAAACCTTAAACCAGATGAGCGACCAGATAATGCCGATCCCGCCGGTGACGATAAACACCCAGTGCCAGCTCAGCAGCTCCTGGATCCAGATTAACAGCGGCGTCAGAAACGCCAGACCAACAAACTGCCCGGAGGTGTAAAAACCAACAGCGGAAGCGCGTTCGTGTTCAGGGAACCAGCTGGTCACCATGCGGTTGTTGGTCGGAAACGCCGGCGCTTCAAACACCCCGGTGATGGCGCGCAGGCCAATCAGCGACATCAGCCCGGTCGCGAAGCCCTGGAACAGGGTCGCCACGGACCAGCCAAAAATAGCGATAAAGTAGGTCAGACGTGAACCCACGCGGTCAAGGAACCAGCCACCGGGGATCTGACAGAGCGTATACAGCCAGGCAAACGCCGAGAAGACGTAGCCCATTTCCGCTTTGGTGATGCCAAACTCTTCCTGAATATGAGCCGATGCCACGGCAAGGTTGGCGCGGTCGACATAACAGATGACCACGGTAATAAAGATCATGATCAGCGTCAGGTAACGACGACGCCCGGTTTTTGCAGCAGTAACTGGAATATCCATCGCAATCTGTCTCCAGATTTTGGGCATAGCGAAGCCGCTCACCATGCCCTGTAATTTACAGAGGGTTATATTTTTTCTATGTACGTTTTTTTTGCCCGGTGGCGCTTCGCTTACCGGGCCTACGAGAGAGTAGGCCGGATAAGCGTAGCGCCATCCGGCGATTTACCACTCGGCTACGGAACCGTCTTCAAGACGCCACAGTGGGTTACGCCAGTCCGGCGCACTTTTACTCAGCTCAATGACTTTGGCTTCGTCGATCTCCACGCCAAGGCCCGGCTTTGTTAACGGTTTAAAGAAACCACCTTCCATGCTGAAGTCTTCTTTGTTTTTCACAAAGTCGAGCAGCTCCGCGCCCTTGTTATAGTGTATGCCCATGCTTTGTTCCTGGAACACCGCATTGCGGGAGACGAAGTCGACGTGCAGGCAGGCCGCCAGCGCAATCGGCCCAAGCGGACAGTGCGGCGCCAGCGCCACATCGTAGGCTTCTGCCATTCCGGCAATTTTGTAGCATTCGGTGATGCCGCCCGCGTGGGAGAGGTCCGGTTGCAGGATCGCAATGCCGCCCGCTTCCAGCACGCGTTTAAACTCGAAGCGCGAGAACATGCGTTCCCCCGCCGCGATGGGAATGTGCGTCTGTTCAGCCAGTTTCGGATAGTATTCCGCCTGCTCGGCCAGCACCGGCTCTTCGATAAACAGCGGGCGATACGGCTCCAGCTCTTTAATCAGCACTTTGGCCATTGGCGCGCTGACGCGGCCGTGGAAATCCAGACCAAACTCAATCTCGTTGCCGAAGGCTTCACGGATTTGCGCCACGGTATTCACCGCCCGGTCTACCGCGCGCGAGTTGTCGATAACGCCCATTTCTTCGCAGCCGTTGAGTTTGAAGGTGTCAAAACCGATGTTGCGCAGTTGCCGGATACCGTCGATCACTTCCGCAGGGCGGTCACCGCCCACCCAGCTGTAGGCTTTGATTTTGTCGCGCACCAGGCCGCCCATTAATTGCCAGACCGGGGCATTGAGCACTTTGCCTTTGATATCCCACAGCGCCTGATCAATACCGGCGATGGCGCTCATCAGAATCGGCCCCCCGCGGTAGAAGCCCGCGCGGTACATCACCTGCCACAGGTCGTTGATGCGCGCCGGATCCTGGCCAATCAGGTATTCGCCCAGCTCGTGCACCGCGGCTTCAACGGTGCGCGCACGGCCTTCAATCACCGGCTCGCCCCAGCCAACCACGCCTTCGTCGGTTTCGATTTTCAGGAACATCCAACGCGGGGGTAAACGGTACGTGGTGAGTTTGGTTATTTTCATTGCACTGCCTCTCGATACGCTTTCACAAATGCTGCCGCCTGCTGTGCGGTACGCTCAACGGGCTGACCGGCACGATAGAGATCGCTGCCCAGCCCCGCGCCCACACAGCCCGCGCTCATCCACTGGCCCAGGTTTTCCGGCGTGACGCCGCCCACGGCAAAGACCGGCACGCTGGCGGGTAAGACCGCTTTCAGCGCTTTGATGTAATCCGGACCAAAGGCCGACGACGGGAAAATTTTGAGAGACTGTGCGCCCGCATCGAGGGCGGCAAAGGCTTCTGTGGCCGTGGCGCAACCCGGGCAGACGGTCATGCCGTAATCCACCGCCCGGCGGATCACCTCGGGGTTGATATTCGGTGTGACGATAAGCTTGCAGCCCATCTTCGCCAGTTCATCCACCTGCTCCGGCTGTAATACGGTGCCAGCGCCAATCAGCGCCTTATCACCAAACGCCTTCACAATTGCCGGAATGCTTTTTTCCCACTCCGGGGAGTTGAGCGGGATTTCCACCGCGTCGAACCCGGCGTCGATCACCGCGCCAACGTGCGCTAAGGCCTCACCGGGCGTGATACCGCGCAAAATCGCGATCAGGGGAAGTTCAGTTTGCCACTGCATGAGCGATGCTCCTTATGCCTGCCTGAAATGCCGTGTCGCCTTCCACCGCAGCAACATCCCGTCCGATAGCGTGGAACGCCTGGCGGTAACGAGACGTCAGCGATGAACCCGCGACGAGCGTGATGGCCTGCTGCCCGGCGAACGCGTCGCTCAGAGTGGCGACTTCTGCGCCAATCAGCAGGCCGGACAGAAATTCGCTGACCTGTTCGCGCGGAAGATTTCCCAGCACGTGCGAGGCGCGAACCTCAAAAAGTTGCGGCAAAACGGCAAGGGATGCGATCCCGCGCTCAAGCCCGGCGGCAAACGCTTCCGGCGAAGGGGTCTGCTCCGGCAAACCGGCCCCCACCAGCGAATGCTTAAGCAGCAAGTGGTGCAGTTCGCCGGTCATCACGGTGCGGAAATCATGAATTTGCTCAGCATCCGCCTGGACCCATTTGCAGTGCGTCCCGGGCATGACGTAGACAGAAGAAGGAGAAAGGGTGCGCGCCCCGAGCAGCTGCGTCTCTTCGCCGCGCATCACATTATGGTTATCGTCGCGAGAGACGCATAAACCGGGAATAATCCAGACATTGTCGCCAACGGACGTTAACTGCTCGCCAACGGCGGTGAAATGCACCGGAACTGACAGGTAAGGCGCGACCTTCCACCCCACGTTACTGCCGACCATTCCGGCCATCACCACTGGCGTAGTACCGTCGCGCCAGTTTTGTGTCACTTCTGCTAACACCGCTGCGGGGGATTTACCGTTCAGGCGCGTCACACCTGCTTCTGATTGCCTGCTTTCCAGGCACTGCTCACCCTGGTAGAGCCAGGCGCGCAGATTGGTCGATCCCCAGTCAATTGCGATGTAGCGTGATGTCATGTGATTTCCTTCAACCTTCGTGTCGAGCTGGCGATCATGGTCAGCGCCGCCTGCTCTGCCGCATCGCCGTCCTGATGCCGTATCGCATCGAACAGCGCTTTATGTTCCTGAAGCGTTTTCGGCATGTTGGCCTCATCGCCCATCCAGGTACGTTCAAATACTGCTCGCTGTAGTGAGCTGATCGCCACGCTAAGCTGCTGTAAAACCGGGTTATGCACCGACTGCAATACCGCTTCGTGGTAACGAATGTCCGCTTCGTTGAACGCCTCCCGATTCTGGTTATTGGCGATCATGTCGTTTAAAGCCGACTCAATCTGTGCCAGGTCACCTGACGTTGCGCGCTCTGCCGCCCAGCGGGCGATGGCCGGTTCCACCAGATTTCGGACTTCGCTCATCGCGCCGATGAGCCGTGGGTCGTAGTCGTTTTCCAGCACCCATTGCAGAACATCGGTATCGAGGTAGTTCCACTGGTTACGCGGCGCCACAAACGCGCCGCGATAGCGCTTCATTTCAATCAGCCGCTTCGCCATCAGCGAGCGGAACACTTCCCGAATGATGTTGCGCGAGGTTTCAAACTCCTCGCACAGTTCCGCCTCTGCTGGCAGCGGCGAACCGGGAACGTATTTGCCACCCACAATCTGAGTGCCCAGCGTGATGACAATGCGATCGGTTTTATTGAGTGTCATGGAGAGTCCTTGTGCTCTGTAAGTCCATCACTACTTTACCGCGACCGCTGAATTTCGCCTCACTTTTGCAGTACAAACGTGAGGCCTTTCGTCTTTGCCGTGCTGACAATGTAGTACAATCAATTAATGTTGTACTACAATCCAGATCACAAAAAGAACAATTTGATAAATTCAGGGCCAAAAAAAGCCCCGGTTAATAACCGGGGCTAATCTTTCAAAGCACTTGTTACGACAGAACGAATTTCTCGATCGCCCAGGCAACGCCGTCTTCCAGGTTAGATTTAGTCACGAAGTTCGCCACTTCTTTTACCGACGGGATGGCGTTATCCATCGCCACGCCCATGCCCGCATATTCGATCATCGCAATATCGTTTTCCTGGTCGCCCAGCGCCATGATCTCCTCAGGCTTGATGCCCAGCGCATCGGCAAGCGATTTGACGCCCGTGCCTTTATTGACGCGTTTATCAAGGATTTCGAGGAAGTACGGCGCACTTTTCAGCACGGTGTATTTCTCTTTTACCTCAGCCGGAATGCGTGAGATGGCTTTGTCGAGAACCGCAGGTTCATCAATCATCATCACTTTCAGGAACTGGGTCGCCGGGTCCATTTTCTCCGCTTCGCAGAACACCAGTGGAATGGTTGCAACGTAGGACTCGTGCACCGTGTAGTAGCTGATATCGCGGTTGGCGGTGTAAAGCGTATTGCGATCGAGCGCGTGGAAGTGAGAGCCCACGTCGCGGGAGAGTTTTTCCAGGAAACGGTAGTCATCATAGCTCAGTGCAGTTTGCGCCACCGTGCTGCCATCGGCTGCCTTTTGCACCAGCGCGCCGTTATAGGTGATGCAGTAATCGCCAGGCTGGTTCATGTGCAGCTCTTTCAGGTAACTGTGCACCCCGGCATACGGGCGTCCGGTGGTGAGCACCACGTTCACGCCTTTTTCGCGTGCGGCGGCGATCGCATTTTTAACGGCAGGAGAGATAGTGTGGTCTGGCAGCAGCAGCGTGCCGTCCATATCGATTGCAATGAGTTTGATAGCCATGAGGTCCCCGGGATAAATGAGTGCTACCTCATGCTAACGCGATTAAGCACACAAAAATAGAGCTACCTTGCGCAACAAAAAGCCCCTTTTACGTTTATCCCGGGAACGGGAACTCACTCGCGGGTGAGAACGATTTTGCCAAACGCACCGCGATCCAGATGTTCAAGCGCCTGTTCCAGCTCGTCAAAGCGGTAGCGATGCTCAATCACCGGTTTTAACTCCGTGACATCAACAGCACGGACAAAATCTTCCAGCGCCCGGCGGTGTCCAACCCCAATCCCCTGAATGACGGGAGATTTCAGCAACAGCTCGCTTGCAGGCAGAGAAATTTCTGTCCCGGCCAGCACGCCAATGACCGATATCCGCCCATGAACGGCAACGGCGCGCAGGGAATGTCTCAGGTTCTCCCCACCCACCGTTTCGATAATATGGTCGATGCCGCGATCCTGCGTCAGTGCCAGCGTATTTTCAGCCCAGTCGCCTTTCAGTCGGTTGATGCCCTGGCTGGCCCCCAGCTTTTTGGCCCGCGCCAGTTTTTCATTACTCCCCGACGTAACAATAACTTCTGCGCCGTGCGCTTTTGCTATCTGCAAAGCGAATAGCGCCACACCGCCCGTCCCTTGTACCAGCACCGATTGCCCGGCGCGTAAATGACCGCGCTCCACCAGCGCGAACCATGCGGTAAGCCCCGCGCAAGGAAGCGTGCTGGCCTCAGCGTCATCCAGGCTTTCCGGGGACGCCACCAGCGCGTTTTCACTCACAATCACATATTCGGCCAGCATGCCCTGGAAGTATCCACCGGACGTTTTATAGGGCAAATCGCGCGCGTCTGCCTGCGGCTTGCCGTCGATCCATTCCGGGAAGAAGGTTGAGATGACGCGTGCGCCGGGCTTGAAACGCGTAACGCCTTCGCCGATGCTGTCCACCACGCCTGCCATGTCAGATGCTGGAGTAAACGGGAAGGAAAGCGGAATCGGCATCGTGCCTTCAATCACCATTTTATCCCGGTAGTTGAGCGCAACGGCTTTAACCCTTACGCGAACCTCCCCCGGGCCTGGCTGTGGAACAGGCTCCTGAACGAGCCTGAGGCTTTCACGACCAAGGGCATCCATTGACCAGCGTTGCATTGTTTCAGTCATTTTTTTCTCCTGTCATCAGATGATTTGCAGTTCTGACAGTCTACCGTTGACTCAGCGTCGCCAGTGGCGATAAGTTTTCCCTTCATTGATGACCAAATTGACACAATCCGTCCATGACCGATACGCTGAAAGATATTCCCGTTTTCGTTGCCTCCGTTGAGGCAGGAAGTTTTGCCCAGGCCGCCGTCCGTCTGCATTTGTCGCGCTCGGCGGTAGGAAAAAGCATTGCTCGTCTTGAAGAGAGGCTGGGGGTTCGTCTGTTTCATCGGACCACCCGCAGTCAGAGGCTGACCGATAACGGCGCGCTTTTTTATGAACGCTGCCTGCGCGCGCTGGAGGAGATCCGTGGCGCTGAATCGCAGCTTGAAACCGGAAAACATCAGGTCAACGGTCGGCTGCGTGTTGCCGTGCCGGTGCTGTTTGGTCGCCAGTGTATCGCCCCGCTGCTAATAGAGCTGGCGCAGGAGCATCCCGGGCTTGAGCTTGAAATGTCCTTCAGCGACCGCGTCGTGGATCTCGTGGAAGAAGGGTTTGATATGGCGGTGCGCAATGGCGCTCTGGCTGACAGCAGCGTGCTGGTCGCCAGAAGGCTGGGGGAGCACCGGATGGTTCTGTGTGCCGCGCCGGATTATCTGCTTAAAAATGGCCAGCCGCAAACCGTTGATGATCTACGCCAGCATACGGTCATTAACTACACGCGTGCGGGCAGAGTCCTACCCTGGCAGCTGATGGATTACGATGGCACGTCGCGCACGTTTATTCCCCGCTCATCGCTCAATATGGATGATTTGCAGGCGATCTGCGACGCGGCGCTGGCCGGCCACGGCCTTGCATGGCTACCCTGCTGGATGGTCATCAAAGAAATTCATCAGGGAAACCTTGCCCCGCTCTTAAAGCAGGCCCCGGATGTACGCTTCGACGTTCATGCCGTCTGGCAGCAGACGCCACACCTGCCGCTAAGGGTAAGAATTGCCATAGATATGCTGGTCAAACGTTTACCGGCAGTGATGTCGCTGGAGTTTACTGTGGCCATAAAAAAGCCGCGCTGAAGCGCGGCCAGTTATGCTGTCGTAAAGCGACGATTAAATATCGATATTCGCCGCCTTCAGGGCGTTCTCTTCGATGAAGGCGCGACGTGGTTCAACCGCATCGCCCATCAGGGTCGTGAACAGCTGATCCGCTGCGATTGCGTCTTTAACGGTGACGCGCAACATGCGACGGCTTTCCGGATCCATGGTGGTTTCCCACAGCTGATCCGGGTTCATTTCGCCCAGGCCTTTATAACGCTGAATAGAGAGACCACGACGGGACTCTTTTACCAGCCACTCCAGCGCCTGTTCGAAGCTGGCTACCGGCTGACGACGTTCGCCACGTTCGATAAACGCATCGTCTTCGATCAGACCGCGCAGCTTCTCGCCGAGGGTGCAGATACGGCGGTATTCCGGACCGGTCACAAATTCGTGCTCCAGCGGGTAGTCGGTATCGACGCCGTGGGTACGCACGCGGACGATCGGCTCGAACTGCTGCTCAGCGTTCTGCTGAACGTCGAACTTCCACTGGCTGCCATGCTGCTCTTTCTCGTTCAGCTCGCTCACCAGGGTGTTCACCCAGCGGGTGACGGTCTGCTCGTTGCTCAGATCGGCTTCGGTCAGGGTCGGCTGGTAAATCAGCTCTTTCAGCAGCGCTTTCGGATAGCGACGCTCCATACGGCCAATCATTTTCTGCGTGGCGTTGAACTCGGAGACCAGACGCTCCAGCGGCTCACCGGCCAGCGCTGGCGCGCTGGAGTTTGCGTGCAGGGTCGCACCATCAAGGGCGATCGCGATTTGGTACTGATCCATCGCGTCGTCATCTTTAATGTACTGTTCCTGCTTGCCTTTCTTCACTTTGTACAGCGGCGGCTGGGCAATGTAAACGTGGCCGCGCTCAACGATTTCCGGCATCTGACGATAGAAGAAGGTCAACAGCAACGTACGAATGTGCGAGCCGTCGACGTCCGCATCGGTCATGATGATGATGCTGTGATAGCGCAGTTTGTCCGGGTTGTACTCGTCGCGACCAATGCCGCAGCCGAGCGCGGTGATGAGCGTCGCCACTTCCTGAGAAGAGAGCATCTTGTCGAAGCGCGCTTTCTCAACGTTAAGGATTTTACCCTTCAGCGGCAGAATCGCCTGGTTCTTGCGGTTACGGCCCTGCTTCGCAGAACCGCCCGCGGAGTCCCCTTCCACAAGGTACAGTTCAGACAGCGCCGGGTCGCGTTCCTGACAGTCAGCCAGTTTGCCCGGCAGGCCTGCCAGGTCCAGCGCGCCTTTACGACGGGTCATTTCACGCGCTTTACGCGCCGCTTCACGGGCACGCGCCGCATCGATAATTTTACCCACCACGATTTTCGCGTCGGACGGGTTTTCCAGCAGGTATTCGCTCAGCAGTTCGTTCATCTGCTGTTCAACCGCCGATTTCACCTCAGAAGAGACCAGCTTGTCTTTGGTCTGTGAGGAGAACTTCGGATCCGGCACCTTCACGGAGACCACGGCAATCAGGCCTTCACGGGCATCGTCACCGGTGGCGCTGACTTTCGCTTTTTTGCTGTAGCCTTCTTTGTCCATGTAGGCGTTCAGGGTTCGGGTCATCGCCGCGCGGAAGCCCGCCAGGTGCGTACCGCCATCGCGTTGTGGAATGTTGTTGGTGAAGCAGTAGATGTTTTCCTGGAAACCGTCGTTCCACTGCAAGGCCACTTCCACGCCGATACCGTCTTTTTCAGTAGAGAAGTAGAAGATATTCGGGTGAATTGGCGTTTTGTTCTTGTTCAGATACTCAACGAACGCCTTGATACCACCTTCGTAATGGAAGTGGTCTTCTTTGTTGTCGCGTTTGTCGCGCAGACGAATCGACACGCCGGAGTTCAGGAACGACAGTTCACGCAGGCGTTTCGCCAGAATGTCGTACTCGAATTCGGTGACGTTGGTGAAGGTTTCGAGGCTCGGCCAGAAACGCACCATGGTACCGGTTTTATCGGTATCACCCGTGACGGCCAGCGGAGCGTCAGGCACGCCGTGCTGGTAGATCTGACGGTGAATTTTGCCTTCGCGCTGGATAACCAGCTCCAGCTTCTGCGACAGGGCATTTACTACGGATACGCCTACGCCGTGCAGACCGCCGGAAACTTTATAGGAGTTATCATCGAACTTACCGCCTGCGTGCAGAACGGTCATGATGACTTCCGCAGCAGATACGCCCTCTTCCGGGTGAATACCGGTTGGGATACCACGACCGTCATCGGTAACGGACACGGAGTTGTCCGCATGGATCGTGACCACGATGTCTTTACAGTGACCCGCGAGCGCTTCGTCGATAGCGTTATCTACCACCTCGAATACCATGTGGTGCAGACCGGTGCCGTCATCCGTGTCGCCGATATACATACCCGGGCGCTTACGCACCGCATCCAGCCCTTTCAGGACTTTGATACTGGAGGAGTCATAAGAATTCGACATCAACGTTTCTCGCTCATTTCAACTTGGGTTAATCCGTTATTTTACCCTTTTCCACGGTAAACATCTTCGAATTTTCGTCCGACATGTCTATAACGTGTTCAGCGCTAATGGCGCTGACGAAAACCTGCGACTGCGTGGCTTTTAAGCGGCTGGCAAGCAACCCGCGCCGCGCGTCGTCAAGTTCCGAGGCAAAATCATCTATCAGGTACAGGCAGCGTCGCCCGCTCTCTCGAGTGAGGAACTCCCCCTGCGCCAGGCGCAGCGCGCACATCAGGAGCTTCAGCTGCCCGCGCGACAGCGTGTCTTCCACCGGCGCACCGTCGGCACGAATGCGGAAATCCGCCTTGTGCGGGCCGTGCGCGGTGTAGGTCAACATGCGATCGCGCTCGAAGCTTCTCTCTAACACCTCGGCATAATCCGTCTCTTTTTCCCAGCCACGCTGGAAAGAGAAGGTGAGAGAGAACTCGGGTAAAAACTGTTTGCAGGTGTCGGCCATGTCTTCGGCGATACCTGCGCTGTATTCGGCACGCCAGCGGCTGATTTGTTCCGCAAGAGGGATGAGTTCCATGTCCCACGGACGCAGCTGAGCGTAGCGCGTGACCTGGCGCAATGCGGCGTTACGCTGTTTAAGCAGACGCTTCAGGTTGCTCCAGGCGTTAAAGAAACCGGCTTCATTGTGAAAGCATCCCCAGTCGAGGAACGCTCTTCTGTATTTGGGGCCGCCGTTGAGTAAAGTAAACCCCTCGGGCGTAATCAGCTGCATCGGCATCAGCAGCGCCAGCTCCGCCACCTTGTGGCCATCGGTGCCGTCGATGCGCACCTTGCTGTCGCCCTGCTTGTCTTTGGTCAGGCCGATGGCGGTTTCCCGCTCTGCGCCCTGCAAACGCCCGTGCAGAACAAAAGATTCCTGCTCGTGGCGAATCACGCGACCAATCTGCAAACTGCGAAACGCCCGGCCGTGGCCGAGCGTATAGATGGCTTCCAGCACGCTGGTTTTGCCGCTGCCGTTCGCGCCAACCAGGAAGTTAAAGCCAGGGGATAAAGCGAGATCCGCGCTTTCGATATTGCGAAAGTCGCGGATCAACAGACGGGTGAGCGACATTACAGTCTCATTGGCATGACAACATAGGCAGCCGACTGTGATGCGGCATCTTCAATCTGTACGCTCGAAACGGAGTCAGTCAGCAGGATGCGAACGTTCTCGCATTTCAGTGCATTCAGCACATCCAGCACATAGCTGACGTTGAAGCCGATTTCCATCTCAGCCCCGGCGTAGGTGACGTCCAGAATCTCTTCTGCCTCTTCCTGCTCCGGGTTGTTGGCGGTGATTTTGATCTGGTTTTCACTCACGTACAGACGTACGCCGCGGAATTTCTCGTTGGAGAGAATAGCGGCACGCGCGAACGCCTGCTTGAGGATGTCGCAACCCGCCTCCAGCGTTTTATCCGGGTTCTTCGGCAATACGCGGCGATAATCCGGGAAACGACCGTCTACCAGCTTCGATGTGAAGACAAAATCGCCCACGTGGGCACGAATATTGTTGCTGCCAATCTGCACGCGCAGCGGCGTTTCACCGCCGTCGAGCATACGCATCAGTTCAATTACGCCTTTACGCGGTACGATCACCGAATGGTTTGGCAGTGAATCGCCAATCGGCATGGAACAAACCGCCAGACGGTGACCGTCGGTCGCCACGGTACGCAGCTCTTCACCTTCGGTTTCGAACAGCATGCCGTTTAAGTAGTAACGAACGTCCTGATGCGCCATGGAGAACTGCGTGGCTTCAATCAGACGCTTCATCGTCGCCTGTGGCAGGGTGAATTCAACTTCGCTCTGCCAGTCGTCCAGGTTCGGGAAGTCCGCAGCGGGCAGCGTGGAGAGGGAGAAACGGCTGCGGCCAGAGCGCACCAGCATGCGGTCGCCCTCCAGCTGCACGGCGATTTCAGCGCCTTCCGGCAGCCCACGGCAAATATCAAAGAATTTACGTGCCGGAACCGTGGTCGCGCCCGCGTCGTGCGGCTGAGTCAGCGTAACGCGCGCGATCATTTCCATTTCCAGATCTGTGCCGGTCAGCGACAGCGTACCGTCCGCGACCTGAAGCAGCAGGTTTCCAAGAATAGGCAGCGTAGGGCGGCCGCCTAATGGGCCACTCACCTGTTGCAGCGGTTTTAATAAATGTTCACGTTCAACGGTAAATTTCATAGCGTCACGATGATAATGTTCTGATTAAATTGGAAAAATCTTCTTTTATGTCGTGGCTTTCTTCGCGTAACTGCTCGATCTTGCGACAGGCGTGCAGCACGGTCGTATGGTCACGGCCACCAAACGCATCACCGATTTCCGGCAGGCTGTGGTTGGTTAGCTCTTTTGCCAGCGCCATCGCCATCTGACGCGGACGCGCCACCGAGCGGGAACGACGTTTAGACAGTAAATCTGCCACTTTGATCTTGTAGTACTCAGCCACCGTCTTCTGAATATTGTCGATAGTGACCAGTTTTTCCTGCAAAGCCAATAAATCGCGCAGCGCTTCACGCACAAAATCGATGGTGATCGCCCGACCGGTGAAGTTGGCGTTGGCGATAACGCGGTTCAGCGCCCCTTCCAGCTCACGCACGTTGGAACGCAGGCGCTTGGCAATGAAGAACGCCACTTCACCCGGCAGGCGAATGTCGTTCTCGTCGGCTTTTTTCATCAGGATCGCGACGCGGGTTTCCAGCTCCGGCGGCTCGATCGCCACGGTCAGGCCCCAGCCGAAGCGGGATTTGAGACGATCTTCAACGCCGTTGATCTCTTTTGGATAACGATCCGAGGTCAGAATGATCTGCTGATTGCCTTCCAGCAGGGCGTTAAAGGTATGGAAAAACTCTTCCTGCGATCGTTCTTTATTGGCAAAGAACTGAATGTCATCGATCAGCAGCGCATCAACGGAACGGTAGTAGCGTTTAAACTCTTCGATCGCATTGTTTTGCAGGGCTTTTACCATGTCCTGAACGAAGCGTTCGGAGTGCATATACACCACTTTGGCATTGGGCTTACGCGCCATAATGCCGTTGCCCACCGCATGCAGCAGGTGCGTTTTACCGAGACCCGTGCCGCCATACAGGAACAGCGGGTTGTAAGCGCCACCGGGGTTATCGGCAACCTGACGAGCCGCCGCGCGTGCCAGCTGGTTCGACTTACCTTCAACGAAGTTATCGAACGTGTGTTTCACGTTAACGTTAGAGCGGTAGGTAGGCTCAGCGGGGGCCGGAACGTTATCCCAGCCCTGACGAACCGGTGCAACGCGAGGCGCTGGAGCGGGCGCCGCCTGTGCAGGGGCTGCCACATTGACAACTTCACGAACGGTTTGGGTGACCGGCTTTGTGCCCACTTCAAAACGCAGCTGTGGGGCATCTGACCCGCAGAAATCGTTCAGCAGTCCATTGATGTTATTAAGGTATTTATCCCTTACCCAATCGAGCACGAAACGGTTTGGCGCATACAAAGCCAGCGTGTTATCGCTCAGTTCCGCCTGCAACGGGCGGATCCACATACTGAATTCTGTGGCTGGTAACTCATCCTGCAATCGGGCAAGACACTGCTGC
The DNA here is from genome assembly GCF_000534415.1 of Enterobacter sp. BIDMC 27. Lineage (NCBI taxonomy): Bacteria > Pseudomonadati > Pseudomonadota > Gammaproteobacteria > Enterobacterales > Enterobacteriaceae > Enterobacter > Enterobacter sp. BIDMC 27. The sequence goes on along the minus strand of NZ_KI973178.1, from coordinate 835,915 downwards.
CAAAGCGAAAGTGACACGGCGGACTCCACTCGAACAATAAAAGAAAACTATTGAATATTCATGATTGTTGGCGCACATCGACATGACCCCATCAGGGTGATGTGCGAACCGCTATCTGCGGTTATACACGCTATCGTTGATACAACCTGAACGATGTTGTGTTTATGCCCGACCAGGATCGCTGGATCCCGATCGGGACCGCGGATCATAGCCTAAACTGAGCCAGAGATCTTCTGTTTCTCACAGATTCTTCCCGATTTATCCACAGGAAGATCCGGAATCGGGTAAGTGTAAACGATCCTGACGCGAGTGCCTCGCGATTTAGGCCGCATATTGGAAAATTTAATGAGCACAGACAATTTTTGGCTTAAATGATCTAACGAAGATCCGGGACGATCCTTGCGCTTTATCGTTGAGCCCGTATAATCCTCGACCCGGCGCGTGATGCTCATCTTCCTGCGTCGTCCGCTGCTCATTTTCCACGCGAAAACGTGCGGAAATACACAGGGATTTAAGGAAAGAGAATTGACTCCGGAGTGTACAATTATTACAATCCGGCCTCTTTAATCACCCACGGCTTCGGCGTCCGTCATTCGAAACTCGGTCGGGCATCCGCAAAAGTCATGAATTTTTTCAAGTTTAGGTAGAAATCGCCATGAAACGCACTTTTCAACCGTCTGTACTGAAGCGCAACCGTTCTCACGGCTTCCGTGCTCGTATGGCTACTAAAAATGGTCGTCAGGTTCTGGCACGTCGTCGTGCTAAAGGCCGCGCTCGTCTGACCGTTTCCAAGTAATAAAGCTAACCCCTGAGTGGTTAAGCTCGCATTTCCCAGGGAGTTACGTTTGTTAACTCCCACTCATTTCACTTTCGTCTTCCAGCAGCCATTACGGGCTGGCACGCCGCAAATCACCATCCTCGGCCGCCAAAATTCGCTGGGGCATCCCCGCATCGGTCTCACAGTCGCCAAGAAAAACGTTAAGCGTGCGCATGAACGCAACCGGATTAAACGTCTGACGCGTGAAAGCTTCCGTTTACGTCAGCACGAACTGCCTTCAATGGATTTCGTGGTGGTGGCTAAAAAAGGGGTTGCCGACCTCGATAACCGTGCTCTCTCGGAAGCGTTGGAAAAATTATGGCGCCGCCACTGTCGCCTGGCTCGCGGGTCCTGATAGCCCTCATTCGGGTCTATCAACGCCTGATTAGTCCGCTACTCGGGCCACACTGCCGTTTCACGCCAACATGCTCAAGCTACGGAATTGAGGCATTGCGCAGGTTTGGAGTGATAAAAGGCAGTTGGTTGACGGTGAAACGCGTATTAAAATGCCACCCTTTACACCCAGGTGGAGACGACCCCGTCCCTCCAGGACCTTTTGATACCAGAGAACACTAACGATGGATTCGCAACGCAATCTTCTTATCATCGCTTTGTTGTTCGTGTCTTTCATGATCTGGCAGGCATGGGAGCAGGATAAAAATCCTCAACCCCAGCAGCAGACCACGCAGACCACGACCACCGCAGCGGGTAGCGCCGCCGACCAGGGCGTACCGGCCAGTGGCCAGGGGAAACAGATTACGGTTAAGACCGATGTGCTTGAGCTGACTATCAACACCCGTGGTGGTGATGTTGAGCAGGCGCTGCTGTTGACCTACCCGAAAGAGCTGAAGTCTACCGAACCGTTCCAGTTACTGGAAACCACGCCTGAATTTATCTACCAGGCGCAGAGCGGCCTGACCGGTCGTGATGGCCCGGATAACCCGGCTAACGGTGCGCGTCCACTGTATAACGTCGAGAATGACACGTTTGTACTGGCTGATGGTCAGAACGAACTGGTTATCCCGATGACCTACACCGACGCGGCAGGCAACACCTTCACCAAAACCTTCACCCTGAAACGCGGTGAGTATGCGGTGAACGTGGGCTACAGCGTACAGAACGCCGGTGCGAAACCGCTGGAAATCTCTACCTTTGGTCAGCTGAAGCAGTCCATCAATCTGCCGTCTCACCGTGATACCGGAAGCAGCAACTTTGCGCTGCATACCTTCCGTGGCGCGGCTTACTCCACGCCAGATACCAAGTACGAGAAATACAAATTCGATACCATTGCCGATAACGAAAACCTGAACGTCAGCTCTAAAGGCGGTTGGGTCGCAATGCTGCAACAGTATTTCGCGACGGCGTGGGTACCGAATAACGACGGTACGAACAACTTCTACACCGCGAACCTCGGCAACGGTATTGCAGCCATCGGCTACAAATCTCAGCCAGTTCTGGTGCAGCCGGGTCAAACCGGTAAGCTGGCAAGCACCCTGTGGGTCGGCCCGGAAATCCAGGACAAAATGGCTGCCGTTGCGCCGCACCTGGATCTGACCGTCGATTACGGTTGGTTGTGGTTCATCTCTCAGCCGCTGTTTAAGCTGCTGAAGTTCATCCACAGCTTCCTGGGTAACTGGGGCTTCTCCATCATCGTTATCACCTTTATCGTTCGTGGCATCATGTACCCGCTGACTAAAGCGCAGTACACCTCCATGGCGAAGATGCGTATGCTACAGCCGAAGATTCAGGCTATGCGTGAGCGTCTGGGCGATGACAAACAGCGTCAGAGCCAGGAGATGATGGCCCTGTATAAAGCAGAGAAAGTGAACCCACTGGGTGGTTGCTTCCCGCTGCTGATTCAGATGCCAATCTTCCTTGCGCTGTACTACATGCTGATGGGTTCCGTTGAGCTGCGCCACGCGCCGTTCGCTCTGTGGATCCATGACCTGTCCGCACAGGACCCGTACTACATCCTGCCGATCCTGATGGGCGTGACGATGTTCTTCATTCAGAAGATGTCTCCGACCACCGTGACCGACCCGATGCAGCAGAAGATCATGACCTTTATGCCGGTCATCTTCACCGTGTTCTTCCTGTGGTTCCCGTCAGGTCTGGTGCTGTACTATATCGTCAGCAACCTGGTGACCATCATCCAGCAGCAGCTGATTTACCGTGGTCTGGAAAAACGTGGCCTGCATAGCCGCGAAAAGAAAAAGTCCTGATTCGGTAACTTAACGCTAAAATAAGGGCGGTCGATTGACCGCCTTTTTTATTTGTATTGAACGAGAGCAACCATGAGCCATAACGACACTATCGTCGCCCAGGCAACCCCACCGGGACGCGGTGGTGTAGGCATTCTGCGCATCTCCGGCCTGAAGGCGCGTGAGGTGGCCGAAGCGGTGCTGGGTAAACTGCCAAAGCCGCGCTACGCTGATTATCTGCCGTTTAAGGATGCCGACGGCACACCGCTGGACCAGGGCATCGCGCTGTGGTTCCCCGGCCCAAACTCCTTTACCGGCGAAGATGTGCTGGAGCTTCAGGGTCACGGCGGCCCGGTGATCCTCGACCTGCTGTTAAAACGTATTCTGACCCTGCCTGGCCTGCGCATTGCAAAGCCGGGTGAGTTCTCCGAGCGTGCTTTCCTCAACGATAAGCTCGACCTGGCGCAGGCCGAGGCGATTGCTGATCTGATCGACGCCAGTTCCGAACAGGCAGCCCGCTCCGCGCTGAACTCGTTGCAGGGGGCATTTTCCGCACGCGTGAATCACCTTGTGGAAGCACTTACTCACCTGCGAATCTATGTCGAAGCGGCTATCGACTTCCCGGACGAGGAGATCGACTTCCTCTCAGACGGTAAAATTGAAGCTCAGCTCAATCAGGTGATGAACGATCTCGATGCCGTTCGCGCCGAAGCGCGCCAGGGCAGCCTGCTACGTGAAGGAATGAAGGTGGTGATTGCTGGTCGCCCCAATGCCGGAAAATCGAGCCTGCTGAACGCCCTGGCGGGCCGTGAAGCGGCGATCGTGACCGACATAGCCGGCACCACCCGCGATGTCCTGCGCGAGCATATCCATATCGACGGCATGCCGCTGCACATCATCGACACCGCTGGCCTGCGCGATGCGAGCGATGAAGTCGAGCGTATCGGTATCGAACGCGCCTGGCAGGAGATCGAGCAGGCCGACCGCGTGCTGTTTATGGTGGACGGCACCACAACCGACGCCGTTGACCCGGCTGAAATCTGGCCAGACTTTATCGCCCGTCTCCCGGCTAAACTGCCGATCACCGTGGTCCGCAACAAGGCCGACGTTACCGGCGAAACGCTGGGCATCAGCGATGTGAATGGTCACTCACTTATTCGCCTGTCGGCCCGTACCGGTGAAGGCGTGGAAGCCCTGCGTAGCCATCTCAAACAGAGCATGGGCTTCGACACCAGTATGGAGGGCGGCTTCCTGGCACGTCGTCGTCACTTGCAGGCGCTGGAAGAGGCGGCTCGCCACCTTGAGCAGGGTAAAGCCCAGCTGATCGGCGCGTGGGCCGGTGAACTGCTGGCGGAAGAGCTGCGTCTGGCGCAGCAGAACCTGAGCGAGATCACCGGGGAGTTTACGTCGGACGATTTGCTGGGACGGATTTTCTCGAGCTTCTGCATTGGTAAGTAATTCCCATTAATACAGGGTGATTTCCTCCAGGGAAATCACCATTGTCCAAATGGCAACTCGCTTAATCCCTCCACGCCCCCTATCCTGCTTGCCTGCATCTATGGGGGATTTATGGCTCGTTTTCTGTTCTGTAGTTTTGCGCTGGTTCTGCTGTATCCGGCCGGCATTGATATGTATCTGGTGGGGCTACCGCATATTGCCCGCGATCTGGGCGCCAGCGAGGCGCAGCTGCACATCGCGTTTTCGGCCTACCTCGCGGGAATGGCGTCGTCGATGGTATTTGCCGGGAAAATCGCGGATAAAGCAGGCCGTCAGCCCGTCGCCATTACGGGTGCAGTTATCTTTGCGCTGGCATCAGTACTGTCTTCAGTAGCTCAGGAAAGCACAATGTTCCTGTCAGGCCGTTTTATCCAGGGCATTGGCGCGGGTGGCTGTTACGTGGTGGCGTTTGCTATTCTTCGCGATACCTTAAGCGCCCAGCGCCGCGCTAAAGTGCTGTCGATGCTGAACGGCATTACCTGCATCATCCCGGTGCTGGCACCGGTTGTAGGCTACCTGATTATGCTTAAATTTCCGTGGCAGAGTCTTTTCTGGACCATGGCCGCAATGGGCGCCATCGTCTTTATCCTGTCCGTGACGGTGCTGAAAGAGACCCATCCCGGTTCGCAACAGCCATATCACACCGCAACCCTCCATCCGGCTGAAAAGCTGATGAATCGCTTTTTCCTGAGTCGGCTGACAATCACCACGCTTAGCGTGGCGGTGATCCTCACCTATGTAAACGTTTCCCCGGTGTTGCTGATGGAGACGATGGGCTTCGATCGCGGTGAGTATTCGACGGTGATGGCGCTAACCGCGATGGTGAGCATGGCGGTTTCATTCTCCACGCCCTTTGCGCTCAACATCTTCCGCCAGCGCACGCTGATGCTCACCTCACAGACGCTGTTCCTCGCCGCAGGCGTGATCCTGGCGACCGCCACCTCACACGCTGTAATGCTGGTGGGCATTACTCTGATCTGCGCCGGATTCTCCGTCGGCTTTGGTGTGGCGATGAGTCAGGCACTTGGCCCGTTTTCATTGCGGGCAGGCGTGGCAAGCTCGGTGCTGGGCATTGCGCAGGTCTGCGGTTCGTCACTATGGATTTGGCTGGCGGCGGTGATCGGCCTTAACGCGCTGAATATGCTGATCGGGGTTCTGATTGGCTGTAGCATACTCTGCATTACCTTACTTATGGTCATCCAGCCCGCGGCGCACTATGAAGAAGCCCATCAGCAGTCTCGATCTTAATCTTTTACTTTGCCTGCAACTTTTGTTGCAGGAGCGCAGCGTCACCAAAGCCGCGAAGCGGATGAACGTGACGCCGTCCGCGGTGAGTAAATCGCTGGCGAAGCTGCGCGACTGGTTCGACGATCCGCTGTTTGTGAAAACGCCTTTAGGGCTATTGCCCACGCCGCTGACGGTGAGTCTGGAACAGGATTTGGCCGACTGGATGCAGATTGGCAACCAGATCCTCGATAAATTCCACCATAGCTCTCCTGGCGGGCTTAAGTTTGTGCTCGCCGCCGAAACACCGCTGATGCTGATCCGCTTTAATACCCTGCTGGAGCAGGTGAATGAACGCTACCCACAGGCGACGGTGAAGCTGCGCCAATGGGATTACGATTCGCTGGACGCCATTACGCGCGGAGAAGTGGATCTGGGCTTCACCGGGCGTGAAACGCACCCTCGCTCGCGCGAACTGCTAAAGCTGATGCCGTGGTTTATCGACTACGAAATCCTGTTCAGTGACCGTCCGTGCGTGTATTTGCGCGAGGATCATCCCGCGCTCCAGGAAGTGTGGGATCTGGAGACGTTTCTGCGCTACCCGCATATCAGCATCTTCTGGGAACGCAGCGACACCTGGGCGCTCGACGAGGTGCTAAGAGAGATGGGTCGGGAGCGTAACATCGCCATGAGTTTGCCCGGTTTTGAACAGTCGATGTTTATGGCGGCCCAGCCGGATCACAACTACATTGCCACTGCGCCGCACTACTGCCATCACTACAATCAACTCCACCAGCGTAATCTGGTCTGTCTGCCCATTCCCATCGATGAGGCGCAGGCAGAAAAGCTCACCGTCCCCTTCACGCTGATCTGGCATAAACGGAACAGCCATAATCCGAAAATCCTCTGGCTGCGCGAGACGATCAAAGCGCTGTATACCGCACCAGGTCAGGTTTTTGCCTAAGATAATGTAAAGTTCGGTGCTCAGGCTTCTCTTATTTCCATTTACTGATTAAAACAGAAGCTGAGTTAAGCGATAATCATGTAACCGTTTAACCGACTACGACCATTATCAAGGAGCGAAAAATGGCTACGCACTTTGCACGAGGAACATTAACGGAAGGGCATCTCGTATCGGCCAGACTTTCTTCAGCCTGTCACAATGAGGCGCTCAAACTACCTGAACACCGCAGGACGCGGTTTTTAGCTTCCAGAGCGCTCCTCGCAGAACTGCTTTTTATGCTGTACGGCACCAGCGAATTACCGGACATACTCACCCAGCCAGAAGGTCGTCCGGTTTTTGCGGACCCGGCACTCCCCCATTTTTCCATTGCGTACACCGGCAACATTGTTGGCGTCGCGCTGACGACGGAAGGTGATTGCGGCCTGGATATGGAGCTACAACGCGTCACGCGCAGCTTCCATGGTGCTAACGCGCTCGATGAATACCCGCTCTCCAGCAATGAAAAGCTGTGGATACGTAACCAGAACGACCCCGTTGAAGCCAGAGCGCAGCTCATCACCCTTCGCCAGAGCATCCGCAAACTGAGCGGCGCGGCGTCAGACGACGCCAGCCTGTTGCAGCTGCTCCCCGGCTCCGGACGCCTGCGCGCGACAAAAGCCTCGCTGGTAGAGGCGCTCTGCGACGCTGAGGACGTACTGATCTGGTCCGTTGCGGTGACCCCCGCCATCGAACGGCTGAAAATCTGGGAGTTTGACAGCACTCGCGGTTGGCGTAGTCTTCCGGATGTACCTGAGCGCGCCAACGAGCCCGCCGCGCGCCTGATGCGATTAACCAGTTTACCGGCAGAAAAAGCATACACCCATAGCTGATCCGTCCAGGATCATCATGATGAAACAGGAGTAATCATGTCTGATACGTTGAAAGTTGTTACGTTACTGGGAAGCCTGCGCAAAGGTTCTTTTAACGGGATGGTTGCCCGTACGCTGCCGCAGCTGGCGCCTGCGGGAATGGAGATCAGTGACCTGCCGTCCATTGGCGACATCCCGCTTTATGATGCTGACGTTCAGCAGGAAGAAGGGTTCCCGCAGGGTGTGGAAGCGATAGCCGAGCAAATCCGTCAGGCTGACGGCGTGGTGATTGTGACGCCTGAGTATAACTACTCGGTGCCGGGTGGTCTGAAGAACGCCATTGACTGGCTGTCCCGTTTACCGGAGCAGCCGCTGTCTGGTAAACCTGTGCTGATCCAGACCAGCTCAATGGGCGCCATCGGCGGCGCGCGCTGCCAGTATCACCTGCGTCAGATCCTGGTGTTCCTGGATGCGATGGTGATGAACAAGCCGGAATTTATGGGCGGCGTGATTCAGAACAAGGTCGACCCGCAGACGGGTGAAGTGGTGGATCAGAGTACGCGTGACCATCTCTCTGGCCAGCTGACCGCGTTTGGGGATTATATTAAGCGGGTGAAGGCCTGATAAAAAAGCCCGGTGGCGCTAGCGCTTACCGGGCCTACACTCGTCAGTAGGTCAGGTAAGCGAAGCGCCACCTGACACCACAAACCGCACCTCAGTGCGCGTCAATAAACACAATCTTCAGCACAAACAGCAGCGCCACAACGATCACGCACGGGCTGAGCTCGCGGAAGCGGCCGGTACCGACCTTCATCACGCAGTAAGAGATAAAGCCCAGCGCGATACCTTCGGTAATCGAGAAGCTGAACGGCATCATGACTGCGGTAATAAACGCCGGAACGGCTTCCGTCAAATCTTCCCACTTCACGCGCGCCAGGCTGGACGTCATCAGAACGCCTACGTAGATCAGCGCGCCTGCGGCCGCATACGGTGGGACCATCCCCGCCAGCGGAGACAGGAAAATCACCAGCAGGAACAGAAGGCCCACTACTACCGCCGTCAGGCCGGTACGACCGCCAACGGAGACGCCCGAAGAGGACTCAATGTAAGCGGTCACAGAGGAGGTCCCGATGAAAGAACCGGCAACGGAGGAGACGCTATCCACAAACAGCGCCTGCTTCATGCGCGGGAATTTACCTTTCTCATCCGCCAGACCGGCTTTATCGGTCACGCCGATCAGCGTACCGGAGGAGTCAAACAGGTTCACCAGCATGAAGGAGAAAATCACGCCCGCCAGACCGAGGTTAAACGACCCAGCCAGATCCACGTGACCAATAACGGTAGAGACGCTCGGTGGCGCTGAGACGATACCGTGGAACTGTACATCGCCCAGCATCCAGCCCAGCAGCGTGGTGACCACGATGGACACCAGCACCGCCGCGTGAATATTGCGGGACGCGAGGATGGCGATGATAAAGAAGCCCAGCACGCCCAGCAGCACGCTGTGAGAGGTCAGGTTGCCGATGCTCACCAGCGTTTCCGGGTTCGCCACGATAACGCCAGCGTTTTTCAGACCCATCATGCCGATGAACAGGCCGATACCGCTGGTGATGCCCACGCGCAGGCTCACCGGGATATTGGCAATCATCCAGTAGCGCACGCGGAAGATGGTCAGCAGCAGCAGGCCAACAGCGCCCCAGAAGATAGCGCCCATGCCAACCTGCCACGGCAGGCCCATCGCCTGAACGACCACGAACGCGAAGAAGGCATTCAGACCCATTGCCGGGGCGAGCGCCACAGGCAGGTTAGCGAACACGCCCATCAGAATGCTGCCAAGCGCAGCAATCAGGCAGGTAGTCACAAAGACGGCGCTGGTATCCATGCCAGCAACGCCCAGAATTTGCGGGTTAACAAAAACGATATACACCATCGTCAGGAAGGTGGTGAAACCGGCGATCACTTCGGTGCGTGCCGTTGTGCCGTGCTCGCGCAGTTTGAACACGCGCTCAAGCAGACCCTGACCAGATGTCTGGGTAGTGTGTTGTTGACTCATCATCAATTTCCGAACAAGGAGGGAAAATTCGTCGCTATCCTATACCAAAATGCGACAATAGTGGCGGTTATGAGATACTTTTTTCATTGATTTTGCTTATACGGCAACGATTGCGTCTCGTTAAACTGCCGTACGAAAACGTTAAACTTGTTAAAAGGGAAAGGCATGTCCGGAATTGAAGCGGTATTTTTCGACTGTGACGGTACGCTGGTCGACAGTGAGGTCATTTGTTCCCGCGCGTATGTCGCCATGTTCCAGGAATTTGGTATTACGCTCGATCTCGAAGAGGTGTTTAAACGCTTTAAGGGCGTGAAGCTGTACGAGATCATCGACATCATTAACGAAGAGCACGGGGTGGATCTGGTGAAAGCGGATCTGGAACCGGTGTACCGCGCCGAGGTCGCACGCCTCTTCGACGCCGAGCTGGAAGTTATCGCCGGCGCTAACGCGCTGCTGGATGCGATGACGGTGCCGATCTGCGTAGTCTCTAACGGCCCGGTCAGCAAAATGCAGCACTCGCTCGGCAAGCTGGAGATGTTGCACCACTTCCCGGAAAAACTGTTCAGCGGCTACGATATCCAGCGCTGGAAGCCCGATCCGGCGCTGATGTTCCACGCGGCGAAGGCGATGAACGTCAACGTGGAGAACTGCATTCTGGTGGATGACTCATCTGCGGGCGCACAGTCGGGGATTGATGCGGGGATGGAGGTGTTTTACTTCTGCGCCGATCCGCACAACAAGCCGATCGATCATCCAAAAGTGACGACCTTTACCGATCTGGCGCAGTTGCCAGCGTTGTGGAAGGCGCGCGGGTGGGATATTACGCGTTGAATTAACGTAGGGCGGGTAAGCGTTAGCGCCACCCGCCACACACATTACTCTTTCGGATCTTTGCCTGCCAGCAGCTTGTCCAGCTCGTCGCCGCCCACGTGTCGGAAATCCTGCCCCTTCACGAAGTAGAAGATGTATTCGCAAATGTTCTGGCAACGGTCACCGATACGCTCGATGGATCGCGCGCAGAACAGCGCGGTCAGTACGCTTGGAATGGTACGAGAATCTTCCATCATGTAGGTCATCAGCTGACGCACAATGCCTTCGTATTCCTGGTCAACTTTCTTGTCTTCACGGTAGATACGGACCGCTTCGTCCAGATCCATGCGCGCGAAAGCGTCCAGCACGTCGTGCAGCATCTGCACGGTGTGGCGCCCGAGAGACTCCAGGCTCACCAGCAGCGGCTGGTGCTGCTGGGAGAATTTCTCCAGCGCGGTACGGCAGATTTTATCCGCCACGTCACCGATACGCTCCAGCTCGGCGATGGTTTTGATGATCGCCATCACCAGACGCAGGTCGCTCGCCGTCGGCTGACGCTTCGCAATGATGCGCACGCAGGCTTCGTCGATGGCGACTTCCATCATATTGACGTTGTGGTCGCCTTCAATAACGCGCTTCGCCAGCTCGCTGTCCTGGTTGTGCATCGCCGTGATCGCGTCAGAAAGCTGCTGCTCGACCATGCCGCCCATGGTCATCACCTGGGTGCGAATGCTTTCCAGCTCTGCGTTAAACTGGCCGGAAATGTGTTTATTAAGATTGAGGTTGTCCATGGTTTCTCCACATGCACTAAGGCAAATCAACCGTAGCGGCCAGTAATATAATCTTCGGTTTGTTTCTTCGCCGGACGAGTGAACAGCGCGTCCGTATCGCTGAACTCAATCAACTCGCCCAGGTACATAAACGCCGTGTGGTCAGAACAACGTGCAGCCTGCTGCATGTTGTGGGTCACGATCACCACGGTGTAATCCTGCTTCAGCTCGGTGATCAGCTCTTCGATACGCCCGGTTGAGATCGGGTCCAGGGCTGAGCACGGCTCATCCAGCAGCAAGACTTCCGGGCGAATGGCGATACCGCGCGCAATGCACAGACGCTGCTGCTGACCACCGGAGAGAGAGTACCCACTCTGGTGAAGTTTATCTTTGGTTTCGTTCCATAATGCGGCCTTGGTCAATGCCCACTGCACGCGCTCGTCCATATCCGCACGGGAGAGCTTCTCAAACAGACGCACACCAAAGGCGATGTTGTCATAGATCGACATCGGGAACGGCGTGGGTTTCTGGAATACCATCCCCACTTTCGCACGCAGCAGGGCGATATCCTGGGTATTGGTCAGGATGTTGTCACCGTCCAGCAGAATTTCACCTTCTGCGCGCTGCTCCGGATAGAGCGAATACATTTTGTTAAAGGTGCGCAGCAGCGTGGATTTGCCACAGCCGGACGGACCGATGAATGCCGTTACCTGGTTCTTTGCGATATCCAGGTTGATATTCTTCAGGGCATGGAATTTGCCGTAGTAGAAGTTCAAATCACGAACCTGAATCTTACCCGGGGCTGTATCAACCATACTCATTGACTCATTTCCTCATTCGGCGCCGCGAGCTGCCGCGCCGTAAAAATTTAACCGTGTTTCTTCTTCGCGAAAATGACGCGCGCCAGAATGTTCAGCAACAGTACGCAAAGGGTGATGATCAGCACCCCGGCCCAGGCCAGCTGCTGCCATTCCGCGAATGGGCTCATCGCAAATTTAAAGATCGTCACCGGCAGGTTGGCGATCGGCTGCATCATGTCCGTGCTCCAGAACTGATTGGAGAGGGCGGTAAACAGCAGCGGTGCGGTTTCACCGGCGATACGGGCGATAGCCAGCAGGATACCGGTCATGATCCCCGAGACGGACGCTTTCAGGGTGATAGCCGAAATCATCTTCCATTTAGGCGTACCCAGCGCGTAAGCCGCTTCACGCAGGCTGTCCGGCACCAGTTTCAGCATGTTTTCAGTGGTACGAATAACGATAGGCACCTGCAACAGCGCCAGCGCAATCACACCCGCCCAGCCGGAGAAGTGTTCCATTTGCGCCACCACGATGGTGTAAACAAACAGACCCACGACAATCGACGGGGCAGAAAGCAGAATGTCGTTAATGAAGCGGATGACTTCAGCGATCCAGGACTTGCGGCCATATTCCGCCAGATAGATACCCGCCATGATGCCCAACGGCGTACCGAAAACGGTCGCCCACAGGATCAGCAGGCCGCTGCCCGCCAGGGCGTTTGCCAGACCACCACCCGCCGTGTTCGGCGGCGGCGTCATCTCGGTGAACAGCGCCAGGGACATTCCATCAATACCCCGGGTGATGGTGGACATCAGGATCCAGATCAGCCAGAACAGGCCGAACGCCATCGTCGCCATGGAAAGCGTCAACGCAATGCGGTTTTTAATCCGGCGCTTTGACTGCATTTTGCGACGGGATTCCGCAAGCTGAGCGGTGTTTTGCATGTCGAGAGTCGCCATTAGCGTGCCCCCTCGTTTTTAGCCAGACGCATAATCATCAGCTTGGAGATAGCCAGCACAATAAAGGTGATAACAAACAGGATCAGGCCCAGTTCCATCAGCGCGGCGACGTGCAGCCCGGATTCCGCTTCGGCAAATTCGTTCGCCAGCGCAGAGGTAATACTGTTCCCCGGCATATAAAGCGAGGCGCTGTCGAGCTGGTAGGTGTTGCCGATGATAAAGGTGACCGCCATGGTTTCACCCAGCGCGCGGCCTAAGCCCAGCATAATGCCGCCAATCACCCCATTTTTGGTGAACGGAAGGACGATGCGCCAGATAACTTCCCAGGTGGTGCAGCCGATGCCGTAGGCGGACTCTTTCATCATCACCGGGGTTTGTTCGAAGACATCGCGCATGACCGCCGCAATGTACGGAATAATCATGATGGCGAGGATCACACCTGCCGCCAGAATACCGATACCGAATGCCGGGCCGGAGAACAGCGCCCCCACAAACGGAATGGCAGAGAGAACGTTACCGACCGGCTCCTGGAAGTACGTCGCAAACAGCGGCGCGAAGATAAACAGGCCCCACATGCCGTAAACGATACTTGGGATGGCCGCCAGCAGTTCAATGGCGATACCCAGCGGACGTCGCAGCCAGCCTGGCGCCAGTTCCGTCAGGAACAGGGCAATACCGAAGCTCACCGGAACCGCAATCAGCAGGGCGATAAAAGAGGTCACCAGCGTGCCGTAAATCGGCACCAGCGCACCGTAAATATCGTTCGGCGCATCCCACTCTTTGGTCCACAGGAAGGCGAAACCAAATTTTTGAATGCTCGGCCAGGAGGAGAAAATCAGGGACACGATAATGCCGCCCAGCAGCAATAGCACAATCAGCGCAGCCAGTTTCACCAGCGCGCTGAAAATCATGTCACCTTTTTTACCCGGAGGGTTAAATGCAGGCTTGGTTGCAGCCATAAATTACTCTTCTTTTTGAGACGTTTTTACGAATATGCCCGGTGGCGCTGACGCTTACCGGGCCTACAGAGTAAACCGTAGGGCGGGTAAGCGCAGCGCCACCCGCCATCTTCGTTAAATATATCCTGTTAGTACAGCGCTTTACCGCTGCTGTCTTTCACGTTGGTTTTCCATGCAGCACGGATCTGCTCAACCACGCTGTCTGGCAGGCTGGCGTAATCCAGATCGTTAGCCTGTTTGCCGCCATTTTTATATGCCCAGTCGAAGAACTTCAGCACTTCAGCACCCTGCTCAGGTTTCTTCTGCTCTTTGTGGACCAGAATGAAGGTGGTAGACGTGATAGGCCATGCATCGTCGCCTTTCTGGTTGGTCAGGTCCTGCGCGAAGGATTTGCTCCAGTCAGCGCCTTTCGCGGCGTTGGCGAAGTTCTCTTCGGTCGGGCTAACCGGTTTGCCGTCGGCAGAAACCAGTTTGGTGTAAGCCAGGTTGTTCTGCTTAGCGTAAGCGTATTCTACGTAACCGATGGAGCCTGGCAGACGCTGTACGAAGGCTGCGATACCGTCGTTGCCTTTACCGCCCAGACCGGTTGGCCAGTTAACGGTAGAGCCGGAACCGACTTTAGATTTCCACTCTTCGTTCACTTTCGCCAGGTAGCTGGTGAACACGAAAGAGGTACCAGAGCCGTCAGCACGACGAACCACCGCGATATTCTGCGAAGGCAGCTTAACGCCCGGGTTCAGCTTAGTGATGGCTTCGTCATCCCATTTTTTGATTTTGCCCAGGTAGATGTCACCCAGGGTTTTGCCGTCCAGCACCAGCTCGCCTGATTTCAGGCCAGGGATGTTAACAGCCAGCACAACGCCGCCGATCACGGTCGGGAACTGGAACAGGCCTTCCTGATTCAGTTTCTCATCAGACAGCGGAGCGTCGGATGCGCCGAAATCAACGGTATTCGCGGTAATTTGTTTTACGCCACCGGAGGAGCCGATACCCTGATAGTTGACCTTGTTACCGGTCTCTTTCTGGTAGGTATCCGCCCATTTGGCATACACCGGCGCAGGGAAGGTTGCACCAGCGCCAGTCAGGCTTGCTGCTGCAAAGGCAGAGAAAGCGCTCATTGATAAGGTCGCGGCGACAACAGTTGCGACAGTGGTACGCATAACTTTCATAATGTCTCCTGCAAGGATTTCGTAAATCATTGTTTAAGTGGCTACGATGAGCAAAATAGGACAAACAGGTGACAGATAAATGTACGAAATATGACAGTATTATGACAAAGCCAGCGATGGATGTAACCACATGAAAAATAAAGCCATTAATTCACAGCATGGTCATATTTTTGTCATCTTTTTTGCAATGAATCAGTTTTAGCGTAGCTGATATGACAACGGCTGTCATAAACAGCCGTTGTCATTTTAATGAGCGATTTCAATCGTCAGAGTTGCCGTTGCATTGAACTGGCCTGGTTTGGGCCTCGCTCCTGTCGCGCTGGCAGGCGCGCTTGAAAATGTCAGCGTGCCCAGCGTATCCCCCATGATGTCGGGAATTTTAGTCGTTTCCGCTTCAAGGGCACCGCCATTCGTATTCACTTCCCGATTATATTTATCGTAGACTTTAATTCCTACGTCTTCGTTGTCCGTCGCAATCATCGAATTATCAGAAGCCACGGCTGAGGCATGCAGGGTTGCGTCGAGCTTGTCGTAGAACATCATATTGGTGCATTTGATGTTCACGGTACGAGTGATTTTGCGATCGGTCAGCGCTTTCCCTTTAGTCGACGAAAACTCTGACGCCAGGATTTTATTGAAATCAAAAACTATGGCCTGCCCCTCATCAATCTCACAAGATTGAGGAACCGTCACTGTTCCCTGAACAATCACATCAGAAATAATCTCATTCGAGACGGTACGCGGGTCGATCGTGGCATAGATATTCGCCACCAGCGTAGCCGGGATCGTCATCACCCCGGTAAAGGCTTTTTTAACGTACAAATAGACCTGCCCCGAGCCGCCACTATAAAACGTGGTGGCGGAACTTACACCGCTGTGACATTGATAGGGTGTACCGGTTTTATTCGGCAGATGATCAAAAGGCACGGCCGTATAACCGACACCAAGTATGTAAACAAGCAGGCCGATATCAACGTTTTCATTCAGGTTAAAATAGGCGACATTGTTCCTGCTTCCCGCAGGCACCAGCGCCGGATTAACGACGCTGGTTATGTAGGTGTGATCGTAACTCTGATTCGGCCCGGTCAGACAATAGCAGGTACCTTTAAACGAGGTGTTGTTATTATTCACATTAATAAGCGTTGTCGTCCCGGCTATATTGTCCGTAATGGAAAACTGCTCTGTAAAATTGAGGTAGTTATGATATTTGCCATTGTCTGGCACACAATAACCGGTTGGGGCCGCATGCGCATAAAAGACGCAGGTCAGTAAGGCTAAAAGCCAGTATTGCAGTTTCATTTTAATCCTTTATCGACACGTGACGGGCATCTGCACCAGTCCAGCGTCAGGCTGTTGTTGAAGCGTGTATTCCGCCCGACAGGTTGCGCCGTCGTTTAGCGTCAACGTAAATTGCCCCTTTTCCGGCAGGCCTGAGAGATAGAGTTCGCCCTCTTCTCCGACAATGCCCGTAACGCTTCCGGTGTCCAGCGTTGCCGATCCCGTTGCCCCAAAAGGCGCAGGTTTGCCATTGCTGAGATGAACGCTGAAAAGGATGCGGTAGCCGATATGCGTAACGAATTCCGCTTTTACTACCGCTCCACGGGTGGGAACCAGATTCTGGACGCTTTTTTCCAGTTCAACATTGCCAGAGGCAAAGTCGCTGTCGCCAATTGCGATACGATTTTCATCATAGGGTGACAGCTGCGTTTTTACGGTGTAGCCGCGCCAGTCCGTCGCGACACCGCTGCTGTTTTCCACCGCCAGGCCCGCCGCTCCTGGAGCTTTCACCAGCGCGACGGTTTCTCCCATTTCCTGTGAGAAGGTGACACCTTCTGAATGCAGTAGAATGCCGCCGCTGACGCCATAATTGAGACTTCGGGTTTCGTTGCTCCAGGCATAGTTACCTTTCATGGAGCCATAAGCCGCGTCCCATGCCAGTCCCGCATTCCCCCCCGTACTGCCGCCACTTTCATCAACGGATTGCTGTATGTTCCAGTTCAAGTTGTTGTTCTGAAGCAGCCTTCCGTTCAGGCCTACCTGATGGGAGACGCTGTTTTTATTGTTGCCAGTAACGTTATAGTTGGCGTAGGTGTTCGGTAACCACTGGGAGAGCGGAAGCGAGAGTGACAGCATGAAAACGTGTTCGTTTTCGCCATCCTTTTCCCAGTCCCCATCGTGATGATTCGCAGTATCGGTATAGTTCCATGACGCATTCCACGTCATCTGTTTCCAGCTGTTGCTGTAACCAATCTGGATCAGCCGTTCAACGTTATCCGTTCGCCAGTACTGTTCACGGCTCAGCGTCAGGTAAATATTTCCATACCCCTGCGCAAAAGGTTGTGTCCACGTTCCCTCCAGACGGCTTCTGCGGTTACCCGTTTGCCAGAACGTCTCGCTATCGCTCCTGCGGGAAGCCCACTCATCCAGGGTATAAAATCCTTCCGTTGAATAGCGATAGCCTACTATTCGCAGGCTGGTATTACTTACATCGAACGTCTTGGAATAGAGAAAACGCCAGGATTGCCCCTGCTCCGTATCATCGACAAAACGAGACGCCGCATGGGTGACATCCATCGATATCGCCCCGATCTCGCCGAGATCCTGACCAATACCAGCCGCTATGGCAGTGTAATTCTCAGCTAACTGTGTGCCGCCATACAGCGTCATTCCCCCTTGCATGCCGCGTAAAAGCTGAGCCTGCAATAAATCAGGTGAATAGCGATCGCTGTTGTTCAGTTCGCCAATGCTGATATCAAAGTCCGTCTGGCCTTCCCGTCGCAATATCGCCAGGGAAGCATAAGGCTGCGTAAAATGCTGCTCACTACCGTCTTCTTCTTTGATCGTAACGTCGAGATCGCCCCCACTGCTGGTGGTGTTGAGATCGGTCAGGGCAAACGGCCCCTGAGGAACAGCAGATTGATAGATAATGTAGCCATTCTGACGAATGGTGACGACGGCATTACTTTTAGCAATGCCCCGGACGACGGGTGCGAAGCCGTTCAGACTATCCGGCAGCATGTCATTATCGGTGTACAGGCGCACGCCGCGCACCTGGCTGCTATCGAATAGATCATTTGCCGTCCAGGTATCCCCCATCATTATCTGGCTTCGCAGGCTGGCAATATCACGTTGTAAATACGTACTCGCAGAATGATAACTGCCGTTGCTGTTTACCGCATTGAGGGTGCTGTAGTTGCGAAGTCGCCAGCTGCCAAGGTTAATACCGCTACGCATGTTCAGATAATACAGATCGTCACTGTCATAGTCTGATTTCAACGTCTGGGTGGTTGAAAAATCATAATTCACCATCAGGGCATTAATACCCTGATCCCAGCGTGAAGGCGGAATAGCGTCACGCGCTGAAGAATCCATATAAATCTGCGGGATAGAGACCCGTAACGCGAGCTTTTCGTCATCCAGAACCCATGTAGCTCCCGTAAGCGGGGGAACGGGCTCGCAGCGGCTGGTGTTAATCGTAGCCAGTGCTTTTATGGCATCCACTTTTATGCCAAACGTAGCCAGCGTATTTTTTAAGTCGCGGAAACAGGGCTGGAGTGCGCTCTCGTTGTTTGTTCGAAAAAAATGGATTTCACGGCGCTCAAAAAAGCGCTCGTTGATATAAATATCAACCTGATAATCCCCTTCAGGGAGATTATCGGGCCGGCTAAACTGACTGATATCAATGTCGACCGGATGTTCAAGTTCTAACAATCGTGAGTTAAAGGTTTCACCAGCAGCGTGCCCGGAATACGTGCCGCTGACCCACAGCGACACCAGGGATAACATAAAATAGATGCGCTTCAACGTTAACCATCTCGCCTGAGTCAAAGGGGGTATTTGATGACGTCGCTTATCGCGCCATAATCATTGATGCTATGCCAGGTGAGTGTCTTACCCGCGACGCCAGCGGGTAAGGGAATGTTGAGCGTCTCAAAGGGCTTAATCATCGCCAAATCCAGCGGTTTGCCGTCTACAGCAACATCAATAACGTTGATATGGATAGCCGTAGGATTATTAACCACCAGGGTATTGCCTTGTTTGCGCCAGATGACTTTTAGGCTGGCGGTTTCAGGCTTTTCAGTAATGCTGGCAGGGCGCCAGAATAACTTAATGCGCGTTTTAATCGCGATTTCCAGCTTGCTGTTCTGTTTGTCCGGCGTTGGAGGGATATTCTTAACATTCAGCCAAAAGACAGATTCCCGCTCGGTGGGTAAATCGCCTTTTGTTTTAATAATGCGCAATACGCGCTCCTGTTTTGGCTCCAGCCTTGAAACAGGAGGAATAACGGTAAACGGTGGTTTCGTTTTCTCTGTGGCTAAAAAAGGATCAATCCATGCCTGAATCAGATAGGGTAAGGAAGTATCATTATTAATTACAGAAATAGTGGTATCTGTTTTATTGCTGGGGAAAATAACCCGCGTACCACCGATAATAATCCCACCCCAGGAGGGAGAGGCACACACGACTAAAAAGAGAATAATAAAAATGTCGATAAAACGCCTGCGCATATCATATCCTGTGACAGGCCTGCGAGGTTTCGCTGTCCATTAGACGTAAAGAAACCTGCCTTGCCAGGCCTGATTATATTTCGGAAAGCTAGAGGTTAATTACTGTAAGTGATAGTAAATTCAGAATCCGCATTTGCCACACCAGGCGTTACGGTTGCGGAGGTAGCAATATAGCGAGCCATGAACGGCAGTGTCGCCTTGCCATCAGCGTCGATATCTGCACTGACTGACTGGTTGTAGAGCTTCAGCAAGGTGTTGTCAGCACGGTTGTAGATGGCAACGGCAACCCCTGTAGCTCCACCAGCGTTCAGTTTAAGGTAACCGTCTCCATCTTCTGTACCATCAAAGCGAGCGGTGGCTTTTTTATATGTATCAGGGCAATTTTCAAGATCGATCTGGAAAGCCTGTACGGAAGCCGTCGAGCCTGCACCAGAAAAGGCGGATTTATTGACTTTACCAAGGTCAACGGTTTGAGTTTGTGTTGGCGCAGTAACCTCACAGGTGCTGTCAATAATTTCGCCTGTAAAGTGTACAGTACCATTGCCGTTCCCCGCGTGCGCCTGCCAACCTAAAAGCAAAGATGAGCAAACTAATGCGCTTTTAAAAAGTTTTCCATTCATTATGACATTATCCTGAAGTTATGAATAATCATGTTTCATTATTAAAACAAATATTGCCGAACCATCCCGGCCAGGAAATAGTAAACTGAAAAATGAAAATAACAAGGAGAAATAATATTGTATTAATTATTACTGATGGAATAAGAGAATAAACATAAGCGTTTTATTACTTAATATAATTTTATATCACACAGAAAAGTCGACACACTGTAATTAGTTTTTATTTAATAAGAAGTGGGAAACTTTATTTTTCAGAAAATATTTATGTTTTGATATAAAAATAACCCCGTAATCATAAATTAACGGGGTTATTCCTAAGTGATATATAATATTATTCTACGGTAACAGACTTCGCCAGATTTCGCGGCTGGTCAACGTCGGTGCCTTTGATCAGCGCGACGTGATAAGCCAGCAGTTGCAGCGGAACGGTATAGAAGATCGGCGCAATCACCTCTTCCACATGCGGCATCTCGATGATGTGCATGTTGTCGCTGCTGGCGAAACCGGCGTCTTTATCCGCAAAGACGTACAGAACACCACCACGGGCGCGCACTTCTTCGATGTTAGATTTCAGTTTTTCCAGCAGTTCGTTGTTCGGTGCCACCACGATAACCGGCATATCCGCGTCGATCAGCGCCAGCGGGCCATGTTTCAGTTCACCTGCCGCGTAAGCTTCAGCGTGAATGTAAGAGATCTCTTTCAGCTTCAGTGCGCCTTCCAGCGCAATCGGATACTGATCGCCACGCCCCAGGAACAGGGAGTGATGTTTGTCAGAGAAATCTTCCGCCAGCGCCTCAATGCGTTTGTCCTGAGACAGCATCTGCTCGATACGGCTCGGCAGCGCCTGAAGGCCATGCACAATGTCGTGTTCAACGGAGGCATCCAGACCTTTCAGACGCGCCAGTTTCGCCACCAGCATCAGCAGAACGGTTAACTGAGTGGTAAACGCCTTGGTGGAAGCCACGCCAATTTCAGTACCGGCTTTGGTCATCAGCGCCAGATCGGATTCACGTACCAGCGAAGAGCCCGGCACGTTACAGATGGCCAGCGAGCCCAGGTAACCCAACTCTTTAGACAGACGCAGCGCCGCCAGGGTATCAGCCGTTTCGCCAGACTGAGAAAGGGTGATCATCAGGCTGTTACGACGCACCGCAGATTTGCGGTAGCGGAACTCAGACGCGATTTCCACATCACACGGCACGCCCGCCAGGGATTCAAACCAGTAGCGCGAGACCATACCGGAGTTATAAGAGGTACCGCAGGCCACGATCTGAATGTGCTCGACTTTGCCCAGCAGTTCGTTGGCATTGGCGCCCAGCTCGCTCAGATCCACTTCGCCGTGGCTGATGCGCCCGGTCAGGGTGTTTTTAATGGCGTTTGGCTGTTCGTAGATCTCTTTCTGCATGTAGTGACGGTAAGCACCTTTGTCGCCCGCGTCGTATTGCAGGTTTGATTCGATCTCCTGACGCTTAACCTGCTCGCCTTTCGTGTCGAATACGGTCACGCTGCGACGTGTCACCTCGGCAATGTCTCCCTCTTCCAGGAAGATAAAGCGACGGGTAACCGGCAGCAGCGCCAGCTGGTCGGAAGCGATAAAGTTTTCACCCATACCCAGACCAATCACCATCGGACTACCGGAACGCGCGGCCAGCAGCGTGGACGGGTCGCGGGAATCCATGATCACCGTACCGTAAGCACCACGCAGCTGAGGGATAGCGCGCAGCACCGCATCACGCAGTGTACCGCCCTTTGCCAGCTCCCAGTGCACCAGGTGAGCAATCACTTCGGTGTCGGTTTCAGAGACGAAGGTATAGCCGCGCGCTTTCAGT
The DNA here is from genome assembly GCF_000534415.1 of Enterobacter sp. BIDMC 27. Classification (NCBI taxonomy): domain Bacteria; kingdom Pseudomonadati; phylum Pseudomonadota; class Gammaproteobacteria; order Enterobacterales; family Enterobacteriaceae; genus Enterobacter; species Enterobacter sp. BIDMC 27. The sequence continues at coordinate 813,887 of NZ_KI973178.1, read as the reverse complement.
TCTTCACGCAGCGGTTCGTGGTTTTCGATAATGCCGTTATGCACCACCACAATGTGTTCAGACACATGCGGGTGTGCGTTGCCTTCAGATGGCTCACCGTGGGTCGCCCAGCGGGTATGTGCAATACCGGTGCCACCGTGCAGCGGATGTTCTTCCGCAGCCTGGGCCAGCATCTGCACTTTACCGAGACGACGCAGACGGGTCATATGACCTTCTGCATCGACCACAGCCAGACCGGCTGAGTCGTAACCACGGTATTCCAGACGACGTAAACCTTCGAGAAGGATTTCAGCAATATCACGCTGCGCAACTGCGCCAACAATTCCACACATAGTTAGATTTCCTGATTATGGCGTTATGCCATGCGTTGTCGCTGACCTGTATTTGCCCTTTCCGGGCGCCCCGAGCCTTGTAGAGAGTGGGGTTATTTTTATGGGTACTGCTTGTGGGGGGAGATATATATTTATCTCCTCTCCCGGGTTTGCCTGATGTCGGCTACGCCTTATCAGGCCTACTCAATCGTAGGGCGGGTTAGCATAGCGCCACCCGCCTTGTTGTTACTTCTTCTTCACCGGGCGTTTCCAGCCCTGCTTGCTGACCTGCGGCACACGGCTTAACACCAGCTCGTTCTCGGCCACATCGCGCGTAACGGTTGTCCCGGCGGCAATGGTCACGCCTTTGCCCACGGTGACGGGCGCCACCAGCTGGGTATCGGAGCCTACAAACACATCATCACCGATGATGGTTTTAAACTTATTGGCACCGTCATAGTTACAGGTGATGGTTCCAGCACCGATGTTTACGTTGTCGCCAATTTCCGCATCGCCCAGATAGGTCAGATGACCGGCTTTCGAGCCCTTACCCAGACGCGCTTTTTTCATTTCCACAAAGTTACCTACGTGAGCGCCTTCCAGCAGCTCAGCGCCCGGGCGCAGACGCGCAAACGGGCCGATGGTACATGCCGCCTCAAGATGGGCATCTTCCACCACGCTGTACGGGCTGATTTCGCAGTCGTCACCGATCACGCTGTTTTTAATCACGCAGCCAGTGCCGATTTTGACGCGGTTGCCCAGCGTGACGTTACCTTCCAGGATAACGTTAGTATCTATTTCAACGTCGCGCCCGTGGGTCAGCGTGCCACGCAGATCGAAACGCGCCGGATCGCGCAGCATAACGCCCGCGAGCAACAGCTTTTCTGCCTGCTCGGACTGATAAATACGCTCCAGGCGAGAAAGCTGGAGACGGTTGTTTACCCCGTCCGTTTCGCTGATGCGAGCCGGATGAACGGCGGCAATTTCACGCCCTTCGTGGTACGCCATCGCAATAATATCGGTGATGTAGTATTCACCCTGCGCGTTGTTATTGTTGAGTCTGGACAGCCAGCGCTTCATATCCGCACCGTTCGCAATCAGGATGCCGGTGTTGATCTCCTGAATCTGGCGCTGTTCGTCAGTGGCATCTTTATGCTCAACAATCCCGGTTACCTTGCCGTTTTCACGCGTAATGCGGCCATAGCCGGTTGGATCGTCCAGCACGACGGTCAACAAACCGATGCCGCCCTGCGGTTTGGCTTCACGTAGGCGAGTGAGGGTTTCAACGGAGATCAGCGGGACGTCGCCGTAGAGCATCAGGATATCTTCATCATCAGAGAAGAAGGGTGCAGCCTGCTGCATCGCATGGCCTGTACCCAACTGTTCTGCCTGTAGCACCCAGTTGAGATTGTCGTCATGCAGCGTTTTTTTCAGCAGATCGCCGCCATGTCCATAAACCAGATGCACCTGGCTGGCGCCTAATTCATTCGCTGCATCAATAACATGCTGAACCATTGGCTTTCCTGCCAGCGTGTGGAGCACCTTAGGCAGATCGGAATACATGCGGGTACCTTTGCCTGCGGCAAGGATCACCACGCTCATCGCACTGTTTAACATACGCATCCTGACGGTAGTTTGTGTGAGAAGTAAAAACGTTTGATGCTTAAAATTCTACATCTTTTTCATCATGAATTAAGGCCGAAAAAAAAAGCCAGTCTGGGATCCAGACTGGCTTTTGTGCTTTTCAAGCCGGTGTTACATCGCTTTTTTGCTCAACTCGATAACGCGCAGTTTCGCGATCGCTTTGGCCAGCTCCGCAGACGCCTGAGCGTAATCCACGTCACCATGAGAGCTGCTAATGTGCTCTTCAGCCTTACGCTTCGATTCCAGGGCTCGCGCTTCGTCGAGATCCTGGCCACGAATAGCGGTATCGGCCAGAACGGTCACACTGCCTGGCTGCACTTCAAGAATGCCGCCGGACAGATAGATAAACTCTTCATGACCGAACTGTTTAACGATGCGGATCATACCAGGCTTAATGGCGGTGAGCAGCGGTGCGTGACCCGGGAAAATACCCAGTTCACCTTCACTACCCGTTACCTGGATTTTCTCGACCAGACCAGAGAACATTTGTTGCTCTGCGCTGACGACGTCCAGGTGGTAAGTCATTGCCATATCACCCTCCGATTAAGGCGTTAAAGTTTTTTGGCTTTTTCCACGGCTTCTTCGATGGAACCAACCATGTAGAACGCCTGCTCTGGCAGGTGATCGTATTCGCCTTCCATGATGCCTTTAAAGCCACGGATGGTGTCTTTCAGGGAAACGTATTTACCAGGTGCACCGGTGAATACTTCCGCAACGAAGAACGGCTGGGACAGGAAGCGCTGGATCTTACGCGCACGTGCTACCACCAGTTTGTCTTCTTCAGACAGTTCATCCATACCCAAGATGGCGATGATGTCTTTCAGTTCCTGATAACGTTGCAGCAGGGACTGTACGCCACGCGCGGTGTCGTAGTGCTCCTGGCCAACAACCAGTGGATCCAGCTGACGGCTGGTGGAGTCCAGCGGGTCAACGGCCGGGTAGATACCCAGAGACGCGATCTGACGGCTCAGTACCACGGTTGCATCTAAGTGAGCAAAGGTGGTGGCTGGGGATGGGTCAGTCAAGTCATCCGCAGGTACGTATACCGCCTGAACGGAGGTGATAGAACCGGTTTTGGTAGAGGTGATACGTTCCTGAAGAACACCCATCTCTTCCGCAAGCGTAGGCTGATAACCTACCGCTGAAGGCATACGACCCAGCAGTGCAGATACTTCAGTACCGGCCAGGGTGTAACGGTAGATGTTATCAACGAACAGCAGAACGTCACGACCTTCGTCACGGAACTTCTCAGCCATGGTCAGGCCGGTCAGCGCAACGCGCAGACGGTTTCCTGGTGGCTCGTTCATCTGGCCGTAAACCAGGGATACTTTATCCAGAACGTTGGAGTCGGTCATTTCGTGGTAGAAGTCGTTACCCTCACGAGTACGTTCACCCACGCCCGCAAACACGGAGTAACCGGAGTGCTCGATCGCGATGTTACGGATCAGCTCCATCATGTTTACGGTTTTACCTACACCCGCACCACCGAACAGACCGACTTTACCGCCCTTCGCGAACGGACACATCAGGTCGATAACTTTGATGCCGGTTTCCAGCAGTTCCTGAGAGCTGGACAGCTCTTCGTAGGAAGGTGCCGCGCGGTGGATAGCCCAACGCTCTTCTTCACCGATGTCGCCTTTCATGTCGATTGGCTGACCCAATACGTTCATGATACGACCCAGTGTTGCTTTACCTACCGGGACTTCGATCGGGTGCTCAAGGTCTTTTACTTCCAGACCACGACGCAGACCGTCGGAAGAACCCATGGCGATGGTACGCACGATACCGCCGCCGAGCTGCTGCTGAACTTCCAGCACCAGGCTCTCGTTACCATTCTGTACCTCAAGCGCGTCGTACACGCGTGGTACGGCGTCCTGAGGGAACTCGACGTCCACCACGGCGCCGATTACCTGGACAATCTTTCCAGTAGCCATCTTGAATCCTCTACGTAATTCGTAAACCTGGTTAAACCGCGGCGGCCCCCGAGACGATCTCGGTGAGTTCCTGAGTAATGCTGGCCTGACGAGCTTTGTTGTAAACCAACTGCAGCTCTTTAATCAGGCTGCCGCCATTATCGGTCGCGGCTTTCATCGCCACCATTCGTGCGGCCTGCTCGCTGGCCAGGTTTTCTACAACGCCCTGATAAACCTGAGATTCAACGTAACGACGCAGCAGGGTATCCAGCAGCGGTTTCGGATCGGGTTCATACAGGTAATCCCAGGCTTTCTGTTTCAGCTCGTCATCTTCTGATGCCGGTAACGGCAGCATCTGAGTGAGCGTAGGCACCTGAGACATGGTGTTAATAAATTTGTTGCTGACAACGTACAGTCTGTCCAGACGGCCTTCATCGTAGGCCTGCAACATCACTTTAACCGGGCCGATCAGTTCGGACAGGGACGGGTTATCACCCATACCGGTCACCTGAGCGACAATGTTGCCGCCAACGGAGTTAAAGAAAGAGACGCCTTTAGAGCCAATCAGTGCCAGATCGCACTGAACGCCTTTATCGGACCAGCCTTTCATATCCGCCAGCAGTTTTTTGAACAGGTTAATGTTCAAGCCGCCACACAGACCACGGTCAGTCGACACCACCAGGTAGCCCACGCGCTTAACGTCGCGTTCTTCCAGGTAAGGGTGCTTATATTCCAGATTACCGTTCGCAAGGTGACCAATCACTTTGCGCATGGTCTCTGCATAAGGACGGCTGGCCGCCATGCGATCCTGCGATTTACGCATTTTGGAAGCGGCGACCATCTCCATCGCTTTAGTGATCTTTTGCGTGTTCTGGACGCTTGCGATCTTACTACGTATCTCTTTTGCGCCGGCCATGAGCTTCTCCTCAATGCCAGACGGCTTGTCCTGAGACAAGCCGCCGGACGATTACCAGGATTGGGTTGCTTTGAAGGAATCGAGGATAGCTTTCAGCTTGCCTTCGATTTCGTCGTTATAGCCACCGGTCTGGTTGATCTCTTGCATCAGCGGAGCGTGATCACGGTCGACGTAAGCCAGCAGAGCGGCTTCGAAGCTACCGATTTTCGCCAGTTCCACATCTTCGAGGTAACCGCGTTCAGCCGCGAACAGTACCAGGCCCTGCTGAGCAACAGACATTGGCGCATACTGTTTCTGCTTCAGCAGCTCGGTCACTTTCTGACCGTGGCTCAGCTGTTTACGGGTTGCTTCGTCCAGATCGGATGCGAACTGAGAGAACGCAGCCAGTTCACGATACTGTGCCAGCGCGGTACGGATACCACCGGACAGTTTCTTGATGATCTTGGTCTGAGCAGCACCACCCACACGGGATACGGAGATACCCGGGTTAACCGCCGGACGAATACCGGAGTTAAACAGGTTGGTTTCCAGGAAGATCTGACCATCGGTAATGGAGATTACGTTGGTCGGAACGAACGCAGAAACGTCACCCGCCTGGGTTTCAATGATCGGCAGAGCGGTCAGAGAACCTGTTTTACCCTTCACTTCACCTTTGGTGAAGTTCTCGACGTATTCCGCGTTAACGCGGGAAGCACGCTCCAGCAGACGAGAGTGGAGGTAGAATACGTCGCCCGGGAATGCTTCACGTCCTGGTGGACGACGGAGCAGCAGGGAAACCTGACGATAAGCAACGGCCTGTTTAGACAGGTCATCGTATACGATCAGCGCATCTTCACCGCGGTCACGGAAGTATTCGCCCATTGCGCAACCGGCGTATGGCGCCAGGTATTGCAGTGCAGCAGATTCAGACGCGGTTGCTACCACAACGATGGTGTTAGACAGTGCGCCGTGCTCTTCCAGTTTACGAACCACGTTGGAAATGGTGGACGCTTTCTGGCCGATAGCCACGTACACACATTTGATGCCGGAGTCACGCTGGTTGATGATGGCGTCGATAGCCATCGCGGTTTTACCGGTCTGACGGTCACCGATGATCAGTTCACGCTGACCACGACCGATTGGGATCATGGCGTCAACGGACTTATAACCCGTCTGCACTGGCTGATCAACGGACTGACGGTCGATAACGCCTGGTGCGATAACTTCGATTGGGGAGAAGCCATCGTGCTCAACCGGACCTTTACCGTCGATTGGCGCACCCAGGGTGTTAACAACGCGACCCAGCAGGCCACGGCCAACCGGTACTTCCAGAATACGGCCAGTACACTTAACCTTCATGCCTTCGGCAAGGTCAGCGTATGGACCCATCACAACGGCACCTACGGAGTCGCGCTCCAGGTTCAGTGCGATAGCGTAACGGTTACCCGGCAGGGAAATCATCTCACCCTGCATACAATCGGCCAGGCCGTGGATGCGGATAACACCGTCACTTACAGAAACAATAGTACCTTCGTTGTGAGCTTCACTCACAACATTGAACTGAGCAATGCGCTGCTTGATCAGTTCGCTGATTTCGGTGGAATTCAGTTGCATGCTCCAGTCCCCTTAAGACTGCAAGACGTCTGCAAGGCGCTCAAGACGGCCGCGTACGCTGCCATCAATGACCATATCACCCGAGCGGATGATTACGCCTGCCATTACAGACTTATCGATTTTGCAATTCAGCTTAACTTTGCGTGACAGACGTTTTTCCATCGCGGCGGTGATTTTCGCAAGCTGTTCGTTACTCAGTTCAGTCGCAGAAGTTACTTCAACTTCAGCGGTAGCTTCACTAAGGGCACGTAAGTGCTCAAACTGCTCGAGAACATCCGGGAGCACACGGAGACGACCATTTTCCGCCATCACCTTAATCAGGTTCTGGCCGTTGGCATCCAGTTGCTCTCCGCACACGGCGATAAACGACGCGGCGAGGGTTTCAGGCGCTAACGCACCAGAAAGCAACTCGGCCATTTGTTCGTTTTTCGTCACCTCAGCGGCAAACGCCAGCATATTCTGCCAGCGATCGACATTTTGGTGTTCGACAGCAAAGTCAAAAGCTGCTTTGGCGTAGGGGCGAGCTACCGTAACAAATTCAGACATCAGCCCCTCCCTCCTTACAGTTCAGCGACAAGTTTGTCCACGATGTCGCTGTTAGCAGCTTCATCCACGGAACGTTCGATGATCTTCTCGGCGCCAGCAACAGCCAGAATCGCAACCTGCTTACGCAGTTCTTCACGAGCACGTTTACGCTCAGCTTCAATTTCAGCCTGAGCCTGTGTCACGATCTTAGTACGTTCCTGTTCTGCTTCAGCTTTGGCTTCGTCCAGGATCTGAGAACGGCGTTTGTTAGCCTGTTCAATGATTACCTGAGCTTCAGCTTTCGCTTTTTTCAGCTGGTCTGTCGCGTTGGCCTGTGCAAGGTCCAAATCTTTCTTAGCGCGTTCTGCGGAAGCCAGACCGTCAGCAATTTCTTTCTGACGTTTTTCGATGGCAGCCATTAAAGGCGGCCATACATACTTCATGCAGAACCAGACAAAGAGAATAAACGCGATGGCCTGGCCGAGGATTGTTGCGTTCATGTTCACAGCACAATACCTCTTAAATTTCTGTGGCTTGGGGTTTTAAAACAACTACTACGCGACAGCAAACATCACGTACAGACCCAGACCTACAGCGATCATTGGGATTGCATCCACCAGACCCATAACGATAAAGAACTGAGTACGCAGCAGAGGAATCAGATCAGGTTGACGCGCTGCGCCTTCCAGGAATTTGCCCCCGAGGATGCCGATACCGATCGCAGCACCGATAGCCGCCAGACCCATCATCACAGCGGCAGCCATGTACAGCAGATCCATATTCAGGTTTTCCATGACAGTCTCCAGTTTGTTTCAATTAAAACGTAGTAGTGTTGGTAAAAAATCAGTGCTCTTCAGACGCCATCGACAGATAGACGATCGTCAGAACCATGAAGATAAAGGCTTGCAGCGTAATGATCAGGATGTGGAAAATGGCCCATGGCACATTCAGAATCCACTGTGACCACCACGGCAGAAGACCCGCGATCAGAATGAAAATCAGCTCACCCGCATACATGTTGCCGAACAGTCGCAGACCCAGTGAAACAGGTTTGGACAGCAGGCTAACGCCTTCCAGGATCAGGTTGACCGGAATAAACGCCCAGTGGTTGAACGGCTGCAAGGTAAGCTCTTTCACAAAGCCGCTTACGCCTTTCATTTTGATGCTGTAGAACAGAATGAGGATAAATACGCCCAGCGCCATCGACAGGGTGATGTTCACGTCGGCAGACGGAACCACGCGCAGTGCAGGCAGGCCGAGTACGTGCTCACCGATCCAAGGTAAGAAATCGATAGGCAGGAGGTCCATCAGGTTCATCAGGAAGACCCAAACGAACACGGTCAGGGCCAGCGGAGCAATCAGTTTGCTCTTACCATGGTACATGTCTTTCACGCTGCCATGGACGAAGCCGATGATCATCTCGATGAACGTCTGGAATTTCCCTGGAACACCGCTGGTCGCCTTTTTAGCAACGCTGCGGAACATGGCCAGGAACAGAAGACCCAAAACCACCGAGAAGAACATGGAGTCGATGTTGATCGTCCAGAAGGTGGCCGGGGGGTTATGTGGATCCACCAGCGAGAATGTACGCAGGTCCAGCTGAAGGTTATTCAGATGGTGACCTATGTAATCCTGCGGCGTCATATTTTCTGAAGCCATGATGCCTTTTACCCTTTGTTATTGATTACAGCTGGAGCCAGAACTTGTACCACCAGCACCAAAACCCACGTTGCTATCAGCGGCATGAATACCACTTTCAAAACCGCCAGCGCCATCACCAGTAGAGCAAAGGTCAGCAACACCTTACACACTTCGCCGAGAGCGAAGGACCAGGCCACGCGGCCTTTGGCGGGTGTATGCGCCTGATGACGCCAGGCAAAAATCATAAACAACACGTTTGGCAGAACCACCGCCAAACCTCCGCACGCGGCGGAGATGCCCCAGAAGGGGTCTTTGAGGCTAAACAGCAGTCCACTTGCTATCACAGCCAGAAACTGAATGAACAGAAGCTTACGAGCAACGTTTCTACTCAAGAGCGACACAGACATCACGTTTTTACTCCTGCTCCCTTCGAGGTATGCCGCGTGTCGTATAAAACGTCCTTTAAGGCTCAGAGTCAAGCATCAAAAAGCGGTCAAATTATACGGTGCGTACCCGTGATTTCAAACATTAAGTAGCGAAAAGGTGAATAAATGTTTAAATATTTTTCCCCAGTCCTATTTTTCAACTTTTGACCTAAGTGCCGACCTTCAGGCAAAACTGCAAACAGCGCGGAAACGTTGGTGATAAAGCGTGCACGAGATCACAAAATACACATTTGCGATAAAGTGGTATTTATCAAAGACGTAAAACGATTTATTTCATCTGTATGAAATTAAAGCAAAAAAATCGCAACTATTTTTAAAACAGAGCCGTATACAACAAAAACCTTTTATTGACATTCTTAATAAATATTTAACATTCCATTCTTGTTGCCTTTACCCACTTTTAGCAGGCTGATATTTTCATGGTTGATTATCCTCAGAGTGAACAACTCACTTCAGGTTAACTATAAGAAAACCCATGGTAACAACAAGGTTAAATTAACAACGGCTAAAACAGACGGGATGTGCTGCTTTTTAACACGATCAGAACAGCACAAATTCCACATTTTTTATTAATTTTTAAAAAGTGTTTGGCTTAATTATCACCAGATGACGCTCACCTTCGAGCTGAGGGATCTGAAGTTTCTCAATGGATTCGACAGCAAAACCGTCCGGAAGCTGCTCGATTTCGTCCCCCGGAAGTTGCCCTTTCAGCGCATAAAAACGCCCCTTCTCCGCCGGCAGGTGTTTGCACCAGCTCACCATGTCATTGAGTGACGCAAATGCGCGGCTGATAACGCCGTCAAACGGTGGCTCAGCCGGGAACTCCTCTACCCTGCTCTGCACGGGCGTGATGTTTTCCAGCTTCAGCTCATGCTGGACCTGGCGTAAAAAGCGTACGCGCTTACCCAGGCTGTCCAGCAGCGTGAATTGACTCTCCGGTCGAACAATAGACAACGGAACGCCCGGCAAGCCCGGGCCGGTGCCCACGTCGATAAAACGTTCCCCGTTCAGATATGGCGCCACGACGATGCTATCGAGAATATGGCGAATCAGCATCTCGTTGGGATCGCGTACGGAGGTGAGGTTGTACGCTTTATTCCATTTGTTCAGCATATCGACATAGGCCACCAGCTGATTTTTCTGGTGATCGGTGAGCGAAATACCTGCCTGTTCCAGCAGACGAGAGAGTTTATTGAGCACGGTGGATACCTGTTGAGAAACTTAAGTGGCGGGTGGCGCTTCGCTAACCCGCCCTACGGGTTCAGTAGGCCCGGTAAGCGCAGCGCCACCGGGCAATTTTCAGAGCATTACGCGCTGCGGCGCAGCATACCCTGCTTTTTCAGCCACACCAGCAGAATCGAAATCGCGGCAGGTGTGACGCCGGAGATACGTGAGGCCTGGCCAATCGACACAGGTTTGTGATCGTTCAGCTTAGCGATCACTTCGTTGGAAAGGCCCGTCACCTGACGATAGTCCAGCATTTCCGGCAGCAGCGTGTTTTCGTTGCGCTGCTGTTTTTCGATCTCATCCTGCTGACGCGCGATGTAGCCTTCGTATTTCACCTGGATCTCGACCTGTTCAGCCGCTTCCGCGTCTTCAAGGCCCGGCGCGAACGCGGTCAGTTTGACCAGATTCTCGTAAGTGACTTCAGGACGACGCAGCAGATCTTCCCCGCTGGCTTCGCGCGACAGCGGTGCTGTTAAGTGAGCGTTTACTTCGGCAGCGGTTTCCGCCTGCGGATTCACCCAGGTGGTTTTCAGGCGCTGACGTTCCTGTTCGATACGCTCCAGCTTCTCGTTGAAGCGCGCCCAGCGTTCGTCATCCACCAGACCCAATTCACGGCCCACCTCAGTCAGACGCAGATCGGCATTGTCTTCGCGCAGCATCAGGCGATATTCCGCACGAGAAGTAAACATGCGGTACGGTTCTTTGGTCCCCAGCGTGCAGAGATCGTCGACCAGAACGCCCAGGTAAGCCTGAGAACGCGCCGGTGCCCAGCCCTCTTTCTCGGCAGAGAAGCGAGCGGCGTTCAGACCGGCCAGCAACCCTTGTGCGGCAGCTTCTTCGTACCCGGTGGTACCGTTAATCTGGCCTGCGAAGAACAGACCCTGGATGAATTTGCTTTCCAGCGTCGGCTTCAGGTCGCGCGGATCGAAGAAATCGTACTCAATAGCGTAGCCAGGACGAACGATCTTCGCGTTTTCCATGCCCTGCATTGAACGCACAATCTGCATCTGCACGTCGAACGGCAGGCTGGTGGAGATGCCGTTTGGATAAATTTCGTTAGAGGTCAGCCCTTCAGGTTCGAGGAAGATCTGGTGCTGGTTACGATCGGCAAATCGCATCACTTTGTCTTCGATCGACGGGCAATAACGTGGGCCGATCCCTTCGATCACACCGGCGTACATTGGGCTGCGATCGAGGTTATTGCGGATCACGTCATGGGTTTTTTCATTGGTGTGCGTGATGTAGCACGGCACCTGCTGCGGATGTTGCGCCGCATTGCCCATGAACGAGAACACCGGCATCGGGTTATCGCCGTGCTGCTGTGCCAGCACGCTGAAATCAATGGTGCGCGCATCAATACGCGGCGGCGTACCGGTTTTCAGGCGGCTTACGCGCAGCGGCAGTTCACGCAGACGACGTGAAAGTGGGATAGACGGCGGATCGCCAGCACGGCCACCGCTGTAGTTATCCAGGCCGATATGAATTTTTCCGTCCAGGAATGTCCCGACGGTCAGCACCACCGCTTTTGCGCGGAACTTGAGCCCCATCTGGGTTACGGCACCCACGACGCGATCGTTCTCGACGATAAGATCTTCAACTGCCTGCTGGAAGATCATCAGGTTCGGCTGGTTCTCCAGCGCGGTGCGCACAGCCTGACGGTAAAGCACGCGGTCTGCCTGTGCGCGGGTCGCACGAACAGCAGGCCCTTTACTCGCGTTTAGTATCCTAAACTGGATGCCCGCATGATCGATCGCTTTCGCCATCAGGCCGCCAAGCGCATCCACTTCTTTTACCAGGTGTCCTTTCCCAATGCCGCCAATCGCCGGATTACAGGACATTTGTCCCAGCGTGTCGATATTGTGTGTCAAAAGCAGGGTCTGCTGACCCATTCGCGCTGCGGCCATTGCGGCCTCAGTGCCTGCGTGACCCCCGCCAATGATGATGACGTCAAAAGGATCCTGATAAAACATGGTGGTCTGCCTCGCGTAAAGCGGTATAAAAATGGATTGAAGCCCGGGCCGTGGATTCTACTCAACTTTAGTCTTTCGAGAAAGCATTGGGATCCTGGGCTATTAAAAAGAAGATCTTTTTATTTAGAGATCTGTTCTATTGTGATCTCTTATTAGGATCGCAGACCTTTGTGGATAAGTCCGATCCCATAAATAAGATCATGCAGTTAGGAAGGATCGTTTGCTGTGAATGATCGGTGATCCTGGACCGTATAAGCTGGGATCAGATCGCCACTTTATACACAGGTCAAAAACTAAACCAACGTTGTTCTTTGGATAACTACGGCTTAATACGAGCTTTTAACCAGAGTTATCCACATCTGATCGCACGATCTTTAATCGTTTTTGAGTAAATTTTTCCATTCCGCGAGCCAGATCTCGGCTGGATCTTCGGGAATATCATGATCGAGGATGTTGATCTTTAGCGTTTCACCCAGCTGTTTTGCTCCGCAGGCGGTCACCGCAGCTTCTACTTTCTCTATGGCGCCACAGAAAGTGTCATATTCACGGCTGCCGATCCCCACAGCGCCAAACCGGACGTTTGACAGATCGGGCTGTTGTTCCAGCAGTTCGTCATATAAAGGTTGCAGGTTATCCGGCAGATCGCCCGCGCCGTGCGTGGAGGTGATCAGCAGCCAGACCCCGTCAGTCGGGAGATCTTCCAGCAGCGGTCCGTGCAGCGTTTGTGTAGAAAAGCCCGCATCTTCCAGCTTCTCAGCCAGATGTTCCGCTACATATTCCGCACCGCCCAGGGTGCTGCCGCTGATAAGAGTAATGTCCGCCATTGATCGCTCGCTCAGATAAAGAGGCGGCCATTGTACGCTGTGAACGAGCTGGGATCTACCTGTGGAAAATGTGGGAATGAAATTGCCCGATCACGGGCGGATAGTACGCATGATCGGGTTTTGCAGGGAGATCAGGGTTTCAGTGGACTGAATTTCATCGATTGTTTGGATCTTGTTGATAAGTACCTGCTGGAGGGCGTCAATGGATCGGCACATCACCTTTATAAAGATGCTGTAGTGCCCGGTGGTGTAGTACGCCTCGGTGACTTCATCCAGCGCGTTCAGTTTCTCCAGCGCGGAGGGGTAATCTTTGGCGCTTTTCAGAATAATGCCAATGAAGCAGCAGACGTCGTAGCCAAGTTGCTTCGGGCTGACATCAATGCGTGCGCCGGTGATGATCCCGGCCTGCTTCATTTTCTCGACGCGAACGTGAATGGTCCCCGGGCTGACGCCAAATTGTTTCGCCAGTTCGGCATACGCGGTGCGTGCGTTGGCCATTAGCGCTTCCAGAATGCCGCGGTCCAGATTGTCGATCTGATAATTTTCCATAGGTTTTTCTTATGAAGATTAATGATTCCCTCTATTCTAGCGTCTTATTTTAACGAATCAAAAGTGAAGGCGGCTTTTTGTTGATGGGTTATTGAATTAAGCGCCTGTTCTGTTGCTTAATCAGTATCAACAGGACGCAGGAGTATAAATAATGAAAACCGCTTACATCGCAAAACAACGCCAGATCAGTTTCGTAAAATCCCATTTTTCCCGCCAGCTGGAAGAGAAGCTTGGCCTTATTGAAGTTCAGGCGCCGATTCTGAGCCGCGTGGGTGACGGGACGCAGGATAACTTGTCTGGTTGCGAAAAAGCGGTACAGGTAAAAGTGAAAACACTGCCAGACGCCCAGTTCGAAGTGGTTCATTCCCTGGCGAAGTGGAAGCGTCAAACCCTGGGACAACACGACTTCAGCGCGGGCGAAGGGCTTTACACGCACATGAAAGCCCTTCGCCCCGATGAAGACCGCCTTTCCCCGATTCACTCTGTCTACGTTGACCAGTGGGACTGGGAGCGCGTAATGGGAGATGGCGAGCGTCACGTCGGTACGCTGAAATCCACCGTTGAGGCGATCTACGCCGGGATCAAAGCAACCGAAGCGGCCGTGAGCAAAGAGTTTGGTCTGGCACCGTTCCTGCCGGAAACGATCCACTTTGTTCACAGTCAGGAATTGCTGAGCCGTTTCCCGGATCTGGATGCCAAAGGCCGTGAACGCGCGATCGCCAAAGAGCTGGGCGCGGTATTCCTTATCGGCATTGGCGGGAAATTGTCTGATGGTAAACGTCACGACGTCCGTGCGCCGGATTACGATGACTGGAGCACCGTGGGCGAAAGCGAATATGCCGGTCTGAACGGCGATATTCTGGTCTGGAACCCGGTTCTGGAAGATGCGTTTGAACTCTCTTCGATGGGGATCCGCGTGGATGCTGAAGCACTGAAGCGTCAGCTGGCCGTGACCGGTGATGAAGATCGTCTGCAACTGGAGTGGCACCAGGCACTGCTGCGCGGTGAAATGCCGCAGACCATCGGCGGTGGGATTGGCCAGTCTCGTCTGACCATGCTGCTGCTGCAACTCTCTCACATTGGTCAGGTACAGTGTGGGGTCTGGCCGCAGCAGGTACGTGAGAGCGTCGGTTCTCTTCTTTAATTAACGTCGCCAGCGTCTGAGCAGGCGGCTACGCAACCCGGTATCAAAGCGCCAGATGTGATCGAAGATGCGCATGATGCCGGGTTTTCCATGTGCAGACATCGCCACGGCATGGAAACGGTGCTGGTGCACGCGCTGCATCTCCTTCACTTTATTCACGACGTCGTCCGGCAGCCGCTGGGCGATAAAATCGGAAATCACCACCGCATCCGCGTCGTACCAGTCTCCGCCCTGCATGCGCTCAATGATGCTGCGAAAACAGCTGGCCAGATCGGTGCCGCCGCGAAAGCGCTGGCTTAAAAAGCGGATCGCCTGCTCCAGCCCCTGTGGGCTGGTCAGTTCATACCCAACAACTTCGCTGGAAAAGAGCATGATGTAGCAGCGACGACGATCGGCAAGCGCCACGCGCATCAGAGCCAGGCAGAACGCTTTTGCACACTGTTCATTAAAGCCCCCCATCGATCCAGACGTATCGACGCAAACAATGAATGGGCCGCGCGGTTGCTCATCAAAATCCTGGTGTACCACCGGACGCTGGCTGATCTTCTCGCGCCAGGCTTCGCCATGCAGTCGATAGGTAATGAGCTGTTTTTCCACCAGCCGACGATAAAACTCATACTCCAGTTCGGTCATGCCCAGCGTGCTGAGTTCCGTAGGCAGCAGGCGCAGGATGTCATCGCTTTGCTGTAGCCCGTCCACCTGCTCCGGTACGGTGGAGGGTTCGCGTACCAGCGTACGGAAGGTCTCCATCGGCGCATCTTTCTTTGGGACCGACCGGGCCTCCCGGGAGCGGCCGAGCTGTTCTGCAAGCTTCATCAGCTCCGGCTGTTGCGCCAGAAAGTCGCCGTACTTCACGATCAGCTGATAATCGCCCCGCTTTAACTGGCCGGCACTCATATCCCAGAGTCGACCGGCGGCGTTTTCATTCTCCACCAGCACCTGTTCTAACTGGCCGCTCAGGGTCATTCGCTCCTGGACTTCACTGAGCAACTGTTCGCGCTCTTCGTCCAGCAACTGCTGATTAAGGGCCGTGGCCTGGACCACAAGGCTCAGACGCCAGCGCTGTAAAAACAGCGTATGCAGGGCGGGAGTAAAGCTGGGGTTGTCAGTGACCAGCGCTCTGGCCTGGCTGGCAAACGGGGAGTGAACGTTATCAAGCAGCGTCAGGGTTTGCTGTAGCTGGGCAATAAACTGCGGTGTTGAAAGCCGCTGGCACTGCTGGTAACCAGCCACTTCCTCTGTCAGTTCCGGCGGGACTTCCGTCTCCTTAAACCGCTGTCGCAGGTTATCGCGCCAGCGGGGCAGATCGTCCGTCATTGCTTTTCGGAGCTTCGGGAATTTTTCAAAGAAGGCCGCCAGCTGCGGTGAAGCGAGCAGGGTAATGACGACCTCTTCGATCAACCCTTCCTCGCTAACCGCCAGCATGATGTTAAGCGTGTCCAGCGTTAGCATTGACGCGCCTGTTTGATCTGCGCGCTGACATCCTGCAAGCTGGCTTCAATGCGACCTAACCAGTCGCTATGGATAAAGAGGCATTTCTGCTGCTCGCTGAAGCGCGTGTGCTGCTGATGCCATTCGTTATCCAGCGCGTCGAGCTGCTGTTTGATCTCCTCCGGAACAGTATCGGAGGCCGTGCCCGGCAGCGCCAGGCGCGATCCCTGAAGGCTGACGTCACGGATCACAAGGTGCTGGCTGCTGTCGACTTCCATCGACAGCGGCTGTGCAAAGCCTATACCGTTGAGTTTACCGCGGATCTCACCGCCTTTATCCAGCCACTGAACCAGCGCAACGCGTTCGATCATCACGTGCACAACCTGCATATCATGAAGCTTCAGCGGTTGCTGAAGAAGAAGCGTGAGCGAGGCGTCAGTCAGCCCGGCGGGCAGTTCATAGTGCGGTTTACGGGCAAACATCCCGCCAAGACGGTTCACCTTCAGCGCGGTTTTGTCACTTTGCTGCTGCTGGAGCTGAAGGCGACGTTGGGCAATCGCGCCCAGTTGATTAAGCATGGATTGTTGACCCCACGCGTGTCCGGTCATCAAAACGTCCAGCTGCTGTTGCATCAGATTCATCCCTTCTGCGTCGTGCCACAGGCAGTCTTTCAGCAGGATCAGATCGATTGGGGCGACAGCATCGCGGCCGCTAAACAGCGCGCTTGCCTGGAGCAGGCGAATGGCTTTTTTCCAGCGACGATCGGAGACGTACGGCGCGGAGGGCAGCAAATCAAGCTGCTGGCGCAGCATAAAGATCAGCTCAAAAACGGGATCGGGCAGTTTTATCTTGCCGATCTCCTCCTGCCACTGGTGGTATTCCTCGTCCGTGACCTGCAATGACGCTGCCACCGGGTTTTCGTTTTCATCCTGCTGGCTTACCAGCATGGAACGGAAGTTTGATTTATCCTGGACTTTATCCAGCCACAGACGGATCAGCATACGGTCATACAGCGCTTCCAGGCTGCTGTCGGCTTCGGGCAATTCGTTAGACGCGGCCACCAGCAGGCGCATGGGGATCTTCTCTTCGCTGGCGCCGTTGCGGAAGCGGCGTTCGTTAATTGCCGTCAACAGGGTATTCAGTATGGCCGGGCCGGCTTTCCAGATCTCATCAAGAAAGACGATTTCCGCTTCCGGAAGATAGCCCGCCGTCAGACGTTCATAGCGTCCCTCATCTTTTAACGCCTGAATAGAGAGTGGGCCGAAAACTTCTTCCGGCGTGGAGAAGCGCGTCATCAAATACTCGAATGCGCGCGCGTTCTGGAAAGCGAATTTGAGGCGGCGTGCGATCAGACTTTTGGCAATGCCCGGCGGGCCCAGCAGAAATACGCTTTCCCCACTCAGCGCCGCCAGTAAACAGAGGCGAATGGCGTGGCTACGCTCGTAAAGGCCTTTCTCCAGCGCACTGCTGAGGCGGGAAATTCTTTCTGCTAATAAATGTGAGTGAGCCATAATAGTTTTGCATCCTTTCGCCGTGGTGGCGGCTAATTGAAGCGAGTATAGACGTTTCGGTCTGGCCTGGTAATAGGCTGAAGTGCGGCGCTATTTTCTTTGCGCTACATTAATGCGGCTGCATTTAGGGGTACGATTTTGCATTGAATCGTGCATACTGTGCGCTTTTTGTGGGCCAAGGGACTAAGCACACATTTGTTATTCAAACGAAAAGACTAGTCTATGAGCACTGATAATAAGCAATCATTACCCGCTGTAACGCTTGCGGCGATCGGGGTTGTCTACGGTGATATCGGCACCAGCCCGCTTTATACGCTTCGTGAATGTCTGTCCGGTCAGTTTGGTTTTGGTGTAGAGCGTGACGCCGTATTTGGTTTCCTCTCGCTCATCTTCTGGCTGCTGATCCTGGTGGTCTCCCTTAAGTATCTCTCTTTCGTAATGCGGGCTGATAACGCGGGCGAGGGCGGTATTCTGACCCTGATGTCCCTTGCCGGGCGCAATACGTCCGCAAGAATGACCTCCGTGCTGGTCATCATCGGCCTGATTGGCGGCAGCTTCTTCTATGGAGAAGTCGTGATTACGCCGGCGATTTCTGTAATGTCGGCCATAGAGGGGCTGGAGATTGTCGCGCCACAGCTTGATACGTGGGTGGTGCCACTCGCTATTATCGTGCTGACGTTGCTGTTTGCCATACAAAAACACGGTACCGGGCTGGTGGGTAAGCTGTTCGCGCCTATTATGCTGGCCTGGTTCCTGATCCTGGCGGCGCTGGGCTTACGCAGTATTATCGCCAACCCGGATGTCCTGCACGCGCTGAACCCAATGTGGGCGGTGCATTTCTTCCTTGAATATAAAGTGGTGTCGTTTGTGGCGCTGGGCGCGGTGGTGCTGTCCATTACCGGTGTTGAAGCGCTGTATGCGGATATGGGCCACTTCGGGAAACTCCCTATTCGCGTCGCCTGGTTTAGCGTGGTCTTGCCTTCACTGGTGCTGAATTACTTCGGTCAGGGCGCGCTGCTGCTTGCACACCCTGAAGCGATTAAAAACCCGTTCTTCCTGCTGGCGCCGGACTGGGCGCTGGTTCCGATGCTGATCCTGGCGACGCTGGCGACGGTCATTGCCTCTCAGGCTGTCATTTCCGGCGTATTCTCCCTGACGCGTCAGGCCGTGCGTCTGGGTTATCTCTCCCCAATGCGCATTATCCATACCTCGGAGATGGAGTCTGGCCAGATCTACATTCCCTTCGTCAACTGGCTGCTCTATTTCGCGGTAGTGATTGTTATCGTCAGCTTTGAGCACTCCAGTAATCTGGCGGCGGCGTACGGTATCGCGGTAACCGGAACGATGGTGTTGACCTCTATTCTCTCCACCACCGTGGCGTACCGTAACTGGCACTGGAATAAGTTCCTCGTGGGGCTGATCCTGGTTGGCTTCCTCTGCATCGACGTGCCGCTGTTCTCTGCGAACCTCGACAAGATTGTCTCCGGCGGCTGGCTGCCGCTGACGCTGGGTCTGGTGATGTTTATTGTGATGACGACGTGGAAGAGCGAACGTTTCCGCCTGCTGCGTCGTATGCACGAGCACGGTAACTCTCTGGAGGCGATGATCGCCTCGCTGGAGAAATCCCCACCGGTGCGCGTGCCGGGCACAGCGGTGTATATGTCTCGCGCGCTGAACGTGATCCCGTTTGCGCTGATGCATAACCTCAAGCACAACAAAGTGCTGCACGAGCGCGTGATCCTGCTGACGCTGCGTACCGAAGATGCGCCGTACGTTCACAACGTGCGTCGCGTACAGATT
The DNA here is from genome assembly GCF_000534415.1 of Enterobacter sp. BIDMC 27. Lineage (NCBI taxonomy): Bacteria > Pseudomonadati > Pseudomonadota > Gammaproteobacteria > Enterobacterales > Enterobacteriaceae > Enterobacter > Enterobacter sp. BIDMC 27. Next base: position 794,442 of record NZ_KI973178.1, on the reverse strand, counting down.
GAACAGCTGTCGCCAACCTTCTGGCGCGTGGTGGCAAGCTACGGCTGGCGCGAAACGCCGAACGTGGAAGAGGTGTTCCACCGCTGCGGTCTGGAAGGCCTGAGTTGCCGCATGATGGAGACGTCGTTCTTTATGTCCCACGAGTCGCTGATCATCGGCAAGCGCCCATGGTATCTGCGCCTGCGCGGCAAGCTGTATCTCATTCTGCAACGTAACGCCCTGCGTGCGCCTGACCAGTTTGAGATCCCGCCTAACCGCGTGATTGAGCTGGGGACGCAGGTCGAGATTTAACCCTTCTGAATATGCCGGGTGGCGCTGCGCTTACCCGGCCTACCAGACCCGTAGGCCCGCGCAAGCGTAGCGCCGCCGGGCAATTTTCCTCTATTGCATTTCACTTAGCGAAACGTTTCGACGTTGATCACAAATCCGTTACGTCATGATGGTTTTCTGAACACTTCTGCGGCTACACTGTTTTTAGCGAAACGTTTCGCTAGTGGAGCAAAAAATGAAGAAAGGCACAGTACTCAACTCAGAAATCTCATCGGTGATTTCCCGTCTTGGGCATACCGATACGCTGGTGGTTTGCGATGCAGGCTTACCGGTTCCGCGCAGCACAACCCGTATCGATATGGCGTTAACGCAGGGCGTACCCTCGTTCATGCAGGTACTGGAAGTGGTCACCGCGGAGATGCAGGTTGAGGCGGCCATTCTCGCGGCGGAAATCAAACAACATAATCCGCAACTCCACGAAACGTTGCTCAGCCACATTGAGCAACTGCAACAGCACCAGGGAAACACCATAGAAATTCGTTACACAACGCACGAGCAGTTCAAACAACAAACCGTAGACAGTCAGGCGGTGATTCGCAGCGGGGAGTGCTCCCCGTATGCGAATATCATTCTCTGTGCTGGCGTCACCTTCTGAGGCCATCATGGACGTATTACTGCAACTCAAAGGGATCGATAAGTCGTTCCCGGGCGTAAAAGCCCTCTCCGGCGCGGCGCTGAACGTCTATTCCGGGCGCGTCATGGCGCTGGTGGGCGAAAACGGCGCCGGCAAATCCACCATGATGAAAGTGCTGACCGGTATCTACCAACGCGATGCCGGTTCGCTGCTGTGGCTGGGTAAAGAGACCACCTTTAACGGCCCGAAATCCTCTCAGGAAGCGGGCATCGGCATCATCCACCAGGAGTTGAACCTGATCCCGCAGCTCACCATTGCGGAGAACATCTTCCTCGGCCGTGAATTCGTGAACCGGTTTGGCAAAATCGACTGGAAAACCATGTATGCCGAAGCGGACAAACTGCTGGCGAAGCTGAATCTGCGCTTTAAGAGCGACCGACTGGTGGGCGACCTTTCCATCGGCGATCAGCAGATGGTGGAAATCGCGAAGGTGCTGAGCTTCGAGTCGAAGGTCATCATTATGGATGAACCGACCGACGCCCTGACCGATACCGAAACCGAATCCCTGTTCCGCGTGATCCGTGAGCTGAAATCCCAGGGCCGCGGCATTGTCTATATCTCACACCGCATGAAAGAGATCTTCGAGATCTGCGACGACGTCACCGTCTTTCGCGACGGGCAGTTTATTGCCGAGCGCGAAGTGGCAACCCTGACCGAAGATACCCTGATTGAAATGATGGTGGGACGTAAGCTCGAAGATCAGTATCCGCATCTGGAGAAAGCGCCGGGAGAAATCCGCCTGAAGGTGGATAATCTCTGCGGGCCGGGCGTGAATGACGTCTCCTTTACCCTGCGCAAGGGCGAGATCCTTGGCGTCGCGGGCCTGATGGGCGCGGGGCGCACCGAACTGATGAAAGTGCTCTATGGCGCACTGCCGCGCACCAGCGGCTACGTTACCCTCGACGGCCATGAGGTGGTCACCCGCTCGCCTCAGGATGGCCTGGCGAACGGCATTGTCTATATTTCCGAAGACCGTAAGCGCGACGGCTTAGTGCTGGGCATGTCGGTGAAAGAGAACATGTCCCTGACGGCGCTAGGCTATTTCAGCCGCAGCGGCGGCAGCCTGAAACACAAAGATGAGCAGCAGGCGGTCAGCGATTTTATCCGTCTCTTTAACGTTAAAACCCCATCGATGGAGCAGGCGATTGGCCTGTTGTCCGGCGGGAATCAGCAGAAAGTGGCGATTGCCCGCGGGCTGATGACGCGCCCAAAAGTGTTGATCCTTGATGAACCTACCCGCGGCGTGGACGTGGGCGCGAAGAAAGAGATATATCAGCTGATTAACCAGTTCAAGGCCGACGGTCTGAGCATCATTCTGGTCTCTTCCGAGATGCCAGAGGTATTAGGCATGAGCGATCGCATTATCGTCATGCATGAAGGGCATCTCGGCGGTGAATTCACTCGCGAGCAGGCCACCCAGGAAGTTCTGATGGCTGCCGCTGTGGGCAAGCTTAATCGCGTGAATCAGGAGTAAGAAGATGACTACCCAGGCTGTTTCTGGTCGCCGCTATTTCACAAAGGCATGGCTGATGGAACAAAAATCGCTGATTGCCCTGCTGGTGCTGATCGCGATTGTCTCGACCATGAGCCCGAACTTTTTTACCGTCAATAACCTGTTCAACATTCTTCAGCAGACCTCCGTCAACGCCATTATGGCGGTGGGGATGACGCTGGTGATTTTGACCTCGGGTATCGATCTGTCCGTCGGTTCCCTGCTGGCCCTCACCGGCGCGATCGCCGCGTCGATTGTTGGTATTGAGGTCAACGCGCTGGTGGCCGTTGCCGCTGCGCTGGCGGCAGGTGCGGCAATTGGCGCCGTAACCGGCGTGATTGTGGCGAAAGGTCGCGTTCAGGCGTTCATCGCCACGCTGGTGATGATGCTGCTGCTGCGCGGTGTGACCATGGTGTACACCAACGGCAGCCCGATTAATACCGGTTTTACCGATAACGCCGATCTGTTTGGCTGGTTCGGTATCGGTCGCCCGCTGGGTGTCCCGACCCCGGTCTGGATCATGGCTATCGTCTTCCTGGCGGCATGGTACATGCTGCACCATACCCGTCTGGGTCGTTATATCTATGCGCTGGGCGGTAACGAAGCGGCAACGCGCCTGTCCGGTATCAGCGTTAATAAAGTCAAAATTATCGTTTACTCCCTGTGCGGCCTGCTGGCGTCTCTGGCGGGCATCATCGAAGTGGCGCGCCTCTCTTCCGCGCAGCCAACGGCGGGTACGGGCTATGAGCTGGATGCCATCGCGGCAGTGGTTCTGGGCGGTACGAGCCTTGCGGGTGGTAAAGGTCGCATTGTTGGGACATTGATCGGCGCACTGATCCTCGGTTTCCTGAATAATGGTTTGAATTTGTTAGGTGTTTCCTCCTATTACCAGATGATCGTTAAGGCAGTGGTGATTTTGCTGGCGGTACTGGTAGACAACAAAAAACAGTAACTGACGACACTACAGGACATCTTAGATATGAACATGAAAAAACTGGCTACCCTGGTTTCTGCTGTCGCGCTGAGCGCAACCGTAAGTGCTAACGCCATGGCGAAGGACACCATCGCGCTGGTTGTCTCTACCCTGAACAACCCGTTCTTCGTCTCCCTGAAGGATGGCGCGCAGAAAGAAGCAGATAAACTGGGCTACAACCTGGTGGTGCTGGATTCTCAGAACAACCCGGCGAAAGAGCTGGCTAACGTTCAGGACTTAACCGTTCGTGGTACCAAAATCCTGCTGATCAACCCAACCGATTCCGACGCGGTCGGTAACGCCGTGAAGATGGCAAACCAGGCGAAGATCCCGGTCATCACCCTTGACCGTCAGGCAACGAAAGGGGATGTGGTCAGCCACATTGCGTCTGATAACGTACTGGGCGGTAAAATCGCCGGTGACTACATCGCGAAGAAAGCAGGTGAAGGCGCGAAAGTGATCGAGTTGCAGGGTATCGCCGGGACTTCCGCAGCCCGTGAACGTGGTGAAGGCTTCCAGCAGGCTGTTGCGGCGCACAAATTCAACGTGCTGGCGAGCCAGCCGGCAGACTTCGACCGTACAAAGGGCCTGAACGTCATGCAGAACCTGCTGACCGCGCATCCTGATGTGCAGGCGGTATTCGCACAGAACGACGAAATGGCGCTCGGTGCGCTGCGTGCGCTCCAGACTGCGGGTAAATCAGATGTGATGGTTGTCGGATTTGACGGCACGCCGGATGGTGAAAAAGCAGTAAATGATGGCAAACTGGCTGCGACCATCGCTCAGCTGCCTGAGCAGATTGGCGCGACTGGCGTGCAAACTGCCGATAAAGTGCTGAAGGGCGAAAAAGTTCAGGCCAAATATCCTGTTGACCTGAAACTGGTCATTAAGCAGTAAAGGCGATTCAGGCAGTCGCTGGCTGCCTGAGGGACACCAAATAAAAGAAAAGTGTGGCATACGCCACCGGGTAAGACCGGTGGCGCTCTCAGATGGACACCTCAATACATGAAAACCGCAGGCAACCTCGTCGTCCTTGGCAGTATCAATGCCGATCACATTCTTAACCTTGAAACGTTCCCCACTCCGGGCGAAACCGTCACTGGCAATCAGTATCAGGTGGCGTTCGGCGGTAAGGGCGCAAACCAGGCGGTTGCCGCCGGACGCAGCGGGGCGAATATCGCGTTTATCGCCTGTACGGGTGATGACGATACCGGCGAGCGCGTACGCAAACAGCTGGCAAGCGACAACATCGACATTGCACCCGTCAGCGTGGTTGCAGGGGAATCTACCGGCGTGGCGCTGATTTTCGTCAATGCGGAAGGTGAGAATGTCATCGGTATTCATGCAGGGGCTAATGCCGCGTTAACGACTGAACGCGTCGAAGCGCAGCGTGGAATCATCGCCGGAGCGGAAGCCCTGCTGATGCAGCTGGAGTCACCGGTTGAAAGCGTGCTGGCCGCCGCGAAAATTGCGCATGAAAATCATACGTCTGTCGTACTTAACCCTGCGCCTGCCCGTGTATTATCAGATGAGCTGCTGGCGCTGGTGGATATCATCACCCCGAACGAAACCGAAGCGGAAAAGCTGACGGGTATCCGTGTCGAAAATGATGACGATGCCGCGCGTGCCGCGCTTGCACTGCATGAAAAAGGCATCGGCACCGTAATAATCACCCTCGGCAGCCGTGGGGTGTGGGCTAGCGTCAATGGCGAAGGCCGTCGCGTACCGGGCTTTAAGGTCAAAGCCATTGATACCATCGCCGCAGGAGACACCTTCAACGGTGCACTTGTAACGGCGCTGCTGGAAGGAAAAGCAATGGATGACGCGATTCGCTTCGCGCATGCCGCCGCTGCGATTGCGGTGACGCGTAAAGGCGCTCAGCCTTCTGTTCCATGGCGTAAAGAGATTGATGAATTCTTAAGTCAGCAGGGGTAACGCTTGGCCACAATGAAAGATGTCGCCCGTATGGCGGGCGTTTCTACCTCGACTGTCTCCCACGTAATCAATAACGATCGCTTCGTCAGCGAGGCGATTCGGGAGAAAGTTGACGCTGCAATTAAAGAACTCAACTATGCGCCGTCTGCGCTGGCCCGCAGCCTGAAGCTCAACCAGACGCGCACCATCGGCATGCTGATCACGGCCAGTACCAACCCTTTTTATTCTGAACTGGTGCGCGGCGTGGAGCGCAGCTGCTTCGAGCGCGGCTACAGCCTGGTGCTGTGCAATACCGAAGGCGATGAGCAGCGCATGAACCGTAACCTGGAAACGCTGATGCAAAAACGCGTCGACGGGCTGCTGCTGCTCTGTACCGAAACGCATCAACCTTCGAAAGAGATCATCCAGCGTTACCCTTCTATTCCCACGGTGATGATGGACTGGGCGCCGTTCGACGGCACCAGCGATCTGATCCAGGATAACTCGCTGCTGGGCGGCGATATGGCGACTCAGCATCTGATCGATAAAGGTCATACCCGCATTGCCTGTATTACCGGCCCGCTGGATAAAACCCCGGCGCGCCTGCGTCTGGAAGGCTATCTTTCGGCCATGGAACGGGCGGGGCTTGCCATTCCTGATGGCTATCGCATCACCGGCGATTTCGAATTTAACGGTGGATTTGAAGCAATGCAGAAACTGCTGGCGCAAGAGCCGCGTCCGCAGGCGGTGTTTATCGGTAACGATGCGATGGCATTCGGAGCATATCAGGCGCTGTATCAGGCGGGATTACGTGTTCCGGACGACATGGCGATCGTCGGTTACGATGATATCGAACTGGCGCGCTACATGACGCCCCCACTGACCACCATCCATCAGCCGAAAGATGAACTGGGCGAGCTGGCCATCGATGTGTTGATCCACCGCATGGCCCAGCCCACGCTGCAACAGCAACGTTTGCAGCTTACTCCTGTTCTGATGGAACGCGGTTCGGTTTAGCCTTCTCTTTGTGACGCTCTTTAATCAGGTTCCGGCCGTCTTTTGGTTTTAACAACATAAAGACCACCGCCGATACCACGGTAAGCGCGCCCATAGTGATAAAGGTATAGTGGAACTGCTCAACGGTATTAGTTCCCTCGAACCCTTCATAAAACCGCAGTACCGCCGCGCTCACGGCAACCCCGAGGCTGATCGACAGCTGTTGAGTGACCGCCAGTACGCTGTTGCCGCTGCTGGCATTCTCGTCGGTGAGGTCCGCAAGGGTGATGGTGTTCATCGACGTAAACTGCGTCGACATGGCCATACCCAGCACAAACAGCGGCAGGATCAGCATCCAGATTGGTAACGCCGCAGATTGCAGGGAGAACTGCGCAATCATCAATCCGATAAAGATCGTCACGCCAATCAGCGTCTTACGATAGCCAAACCAGCGCAGCACCTGCGTGACCGTCGATTTTGCCAGAATCGAGCCCATCGCCGTGGGCGCCATCATGCAGCCAGCAATCAGGGCCGGATAGCCGAAACCGACCTGGAGCATCAGCGGCATCAGGAACGGTACGCAGCCCGTGCCCAGACGCGAGGCAATATTGCCCGCGATCCCGACGGAGAACGTTCGGGTGTTAAACAGAGATAAAGAGATAAGCGGTGTCGGATGGCGACGCGCATGACGTATATATAGAAGGAACAGCAGAATACCGCTGAGGATGACGGCCAGCGCCAGCCACGTCGCTACGATTTTCTCGCCAAACAGCTCCATCCCGCTGGAGAACAGGACCAGGCTCAGGCCAAACAGGAAGAAACCACCCATATCGAAGCTGCGTCTTGGCGTGGTGAAGTTCGGCATATATTTGCGGGCATAAATCAGCCCTGCCACACCAATCGGAATATTAATCAGGAAGATCCAGTGCCAGCTAGCCCAGGTCACCAGTACGCCGCCGAGAACCGGGCCAAGTATCGGGCCGACCAGCCCCGGCATAGTCACAAAGTTGAGCACCGGGAGCAGTTCGCTGCGCGGATAGGCGCGTAATAACGCCAGACGCGCGACGGGCATCATCATCGCGCCGCCTATCCCCTGTAGAACGCGGAAGATAACCAGTTCCGTCAGAGAGGTGGAGAGGGCGCAAGCCAGAGAACCGAGCGTGAACAGCGTCACCGCCAGCATGAACACTTTGCGTGTGCCGAAACGATCGGCCAGCCAGCCGCTGACCGGAATAAGCATCGCCACCGTCAGGGTGTAGCTGATGATGGCGGATTGCATCGCCAGCGGGGAGCGGTTAAGGCTTTGGGCTATGGCGGGAAGGGCGGTATTGAGGATAGTGGCATCCAGTGCCTGCATAAAGAACGCCATGGCTGCAATCCACGGCAGTCCGGCCATACTGCGTGCTTTTTTCTCTGTCATTTATTTACCTGCTGGTGGGTTGGCGCGGCCAGCAACGCCTGGCACGCACTCAGGGCTCGCTGCCCGTCGCTCTCCTGAATGGCATCGACTATCGCCTGATGCAGATCCAGCTTCACCACCTCATCCTGCGTGATAGAGGTAAAGTAAGTGTGGTACACAGAATGGAATAAAGAAGCAAAGGAGGTCAGGAAAGGATTTCCGCTCATATTATAGATATGTTCATGCCAGGCCATATCGACCGCTATCCAGCGCTCGCGGTTAAAGTGCTTTTTCAGATCCACCATCTCTTCCATCAAAGTATTGAGCTGCGCTTTTTGCTCGGCTGTGCCGAGCGTGGCGGCAAGCAGGCAGGCCTGAGGCTCAAGACTGCTGCGCATGACCAGAAAGTGATCGACGACCTGATTAAAGTTATCTTCGGTCATCCACCAGGTGAGTAACTCCTGATCGAGAAAGTTCCAGTTTCCCTGAGGCATAACGCGGGTGCCAATGCGCGGGCGTGGAAGCACCATCCCTTTCGCCGTTAATGTTTTTACCGCTTCGCGAACGGCGGTACGGCTAACGCCAAACTGATCTCCCAGCTCCATCTCGCTTGGCAGGATGCTGCCTGGAGCATATTTACCCGCTAAGATCAGCTGCGCCAGTTTCTCTGCCAGCACATAGGACAGGTTTTTTTGAGCTGCCAGCTGTTGTGCGCTTAATGGCATCGCTTTTATTCCTTAAATATTGATGCGGTTAATTATGCCATCTCAGGTGTGATTGTGGTTGCAGATACATCAAATAGAACAATTTGTAGCTTGAACTCATCGCTTTTGGTGAAAAAAAACACGGTCAGAAACTTTTTTTAAATTTCCTCTTGTCACTTCAGAAGAACTCCCTATAATGCGCCTCCACTGACACGGAACAACGGCACGCAAGCCGCCGGGTCAGCAGAGAAAAAGCAAAACAAACGCTTGACTCTGAAGCGGGAAAGCGTAATATGCACACCCCGCGCCGCAGCGAAAACGAAGCGGCACTGCTCTTTAACAATTTATCAGACAATCTGTGTGGGCACTCAAAGTGACATGGATTCTTAATGTCTTCGGACACTAAATGAATACCAAGTCTCAACGAGTGAACACGTAATTCATTACGAAGTTTAATTCATTGAGCATCAAACTTTTAAATTGAAGAGTTTGATCATGGCTCAGATTGAACGCTGGCGGCAGGCCTAACACATGCAAGTCGAACGGTAACAGGAAGCAGCTTGCTGCTTTGCTGACGAGTGGCGGACGGGTGAGTAATGTCTGGGAAACTGCCTGATGGAGGGGGATAACTACTGGAAACGGTAGCTAATACCGCATAACGTCGCAAGACCAAAGAGGGGGACCTTCGGGCCTCTTGCCATCGGATGTGCCCAGATGGGATTAGCTAGTAGGTGGGGTAACGGCTCACCTAGGCGACGATCCCTAGCTGGTCTGAGAGGATGACCAGCCACACTGGAACTGAGACACGGTCCAGACTCCTACGGGAGGCAGCAGTGGGGAATATTGCACAATGGGCGCAAGCCTGATGCAGCCATGCCGCGTGTATGAAGAAGGCCTTCGGGTTGTAAAGTACTTTCAGCGGGGAGGAAGGCGATAAGGTTAATAACCTTGTCGATTGACGTTACCCGCAGAAGAAGCACCGGCTAACTCCGTGCCAGCAGCCGCGGTAATACGGAGGGTGCAAGCGTTAATCGGAATTACTGGGCGTAAAGCGCACGCAGGCGGTCTGTCAAGTCGGATGTGAAATCCCCGGGCTCAACCTGGGAACTGCATTCGAAACTGGCAGGCTAGAGTCTTGTAGAGGGGGGTAGAATTCCAGGTGTAGCGGTGAAATGCGTAGAGATCTGGAGGAATACCGGTGGCGAAGGCGGCCCCCTGGACAAAGACTGACGCTCAGGTGCGAAAGCGTGGGGAGCAAACAGGATTAGATACCCTGGTAGTCCACGCCGTAAACGATGTCGACTTGGAGGTTGTGCCCTTGAGGCGTGGCTTCCGGAGCTAACGCGTTAAGTCGACCGCCTGGGGAGTACGGCCGCAAGGTTAAAACTCAAATGAATTGACGGGGGCCCGCACAAGCGGTGGAGCATGTGGTTTAATTCGATGCAACGCGAAGAACCTTACCTACTCTTGACATCCAGAGAACTTAGCAGAGATGCTTTGGTGCCTTCGGGAACTCTGAGACAGGTGCTGCATGGCTGTCGTCAGCTCGTGTTGTGAAATGTTGGGTTAAGTCCCGCAACGAGCGCAACCCTTATCCTTTGTTGCCAGCGGTTAGGCCGGGAACTCAAAGGAGACTGCCAGTGATAAACTGGAGGAAGGTGGGGATGACGTCAAGTCATCATGGCCCTTACGAGTAGGGCTACACACGTGCTACAATGGCGCATACAAAGAGAAGCGACCTCGCGAGAGCAAGCGGACCTCATAAAGTGCGTCGTAGTCCGGATTGGAGTCTGCAACTCGACTCCATGAAGTCGGAATCGCTAGTAATCGTGGATCAGAATGCCACGGTGAATACGTTCCCGGGCCTTGTACACACCGCCCGTCACACCATGGGAGTGGGTTGCAAAAGAAGTAGGTAGCTTAACCTTCGGGAGGGCGCTTACCACTTTGTGATTCATGACTGGGGTGAAGTCGTAACAAGGTAACCGTAGGGGAACCTGCGGTTGGATCACCTCCTTACCTTAAAGAACCTGCCTTTGTAGTGCTCACACAGATTGTCTGATGAAAAGTAAATAGCAAGGCGTCTTGCGATTGAGACTGTACGTCCCCTTCGTCTAGAGGCCCAGGACACCGCCCTTTCACGGCGGTAACAGGGGTTCGAATCCCCTAGGGGACGCCACTTGCTGGTTCGTGAGTGAAAGTCACCTGCCGTCATATCTCAAAACTGACTTGCGAGTCATGTTTGAGATATTTGCTCTTTAAAAATCTGGATCAAGCTGAAAATTGAAACGACACACAGCTCATGTGTGTTCGAGTCTCTCAAATTTTCGCAATCAGAAGTGAAACATCTTCGGGTTGTGAGGTTAAGCGACTAAGCGTACACGGTGGATGCCCTGGCAGTCAGAGGCGATGAAGGACGTGCTAATCTGCGAAAAGCGCCGGCGAGGTGATATGAACCCTTGACCCGGCGATGTCCGAATGGGGAAACCCAGTGCAATCCGTTGCACTATCGTTAACTGAATACATAGGTTAACGAGGCGAACCGGGGGAACTGAAACATCTAAGTACCCCGAGGAAAAGAAATCAACCGAGATTCCCCCAGTAGCGGCGAGCGAACGGGGAGCAGCCCGGAGTCTGAATCAGCTTGTGTGTTAGTGGAACGGTCTGGAAAGTCCGACGGTACAGGGTGATAGTCCCGTACACGAAAATGCACATGCTGTGAACTCGAAGAGTAGGGCGGGACACGTGGTATCCTGTCTGAATATGGGGGGACCATCCTCCAAGGCTAAATACTCCTGACTGACCGATAGTGAACCAGTACCGTGAGGGAAAGGCGAAAAGAACCCCGGCGAGGGGAGTGAAAAAGAACCTGAAACCGTGTACGTACAAGCAGTGGGAGCCTCTTTATGGGGTGACTGCGTACCTTTTGTATAATGGGTCAGCGACTTATATTCTGTAGCAAGGTTAACCGTATAGGGGAGCCGAAGGGAAACCGAGTCTTAACTGGGCGTTAAGTTGCAGGGTATAGACCCGAAACCCGGTGATCTAGCCATGGGCAGGTTGAAGGTTGGGTAACACTAACTGGAGGACCGAACCGACTAATGTTGAAAAATTAGCGGATGACCTGTGGCTGGGGGTGAAAGGCCAATCAAACCGGGAGATAGCTGGTTCTCCCCGAAAGCTATTTAGGTAGCGCCTCGTGAACTCATCTTCGGGGGTAGAGCACTGTTTCGGCTAGGGGGCCATCCCGGCTTACCAACCCGATGCAAACTACGAATACCGAAGAATGTTATCACGGGAGACACACGGCGGGTGCTAACGTCCGTCGTGAAGAGGGAAACAACCCAGACCGCCAGCTAAGGTCCCAAAGTCATGGTTAAGTGGGAAACGATGTGGGAAGGCACAGACAGCCAGGATGTTGGCTTAGAAGCAGCCATCATTTAAAGAAAGCGTAATAGCTCACTGGTCGAGTCGGCCTGCGCGGAAGATGTAACGGGGCTAAACCATGCACCGAAGCTGCGGCAGCGACACTATGTGTTGTTGGGTAGGGGAGCGTTCTGTAAGCCGTTGAAGGTGTGCTGTGAGGCATGCTGGAGGTATCAGAAGTGCGAATGCTGACATAAGTAACGATAAAGCGGGTGAAAAGCCCGCTCGCCGGAAGACCAAGGGTTCCTGTCCAACGTTAATCGGGGCAGGGTGAGTCGACCCCTAAGGCGAGGCCGAAAGGCGTAGTCGATGGGAAACAGGTTAATATTCCTGTACTTGGTGTTACTGCGAAGGGGGGACGGAGAAGGCTATGTCAGCCGGGCGACGGTTGTCCCGGTTTAAGCATGTAGGCGGAGGTTCCAGGTAAATCCGGTACCTTATTAACGCTGAGGTGTGATGACGAGGCACTACGGTGCTGAAGTGATAAATGCCCTGCTTCCAGGAAAAGCCTCTAAGCATCAGGTAACACGAAATCGTACCCCAAACCGACACAGGTGGTCAGGTAGAGAATACCAAGGCGCTTGAGAGAACTCGGGTGAAGGAACTAGGCAAAATGGTGCCGTAACTTCGGGAGAAGGCACGCTGATGTGTAGGTGAAGCCCCTGCGGGCGGAGCTGAAATCAGTCGAAGATACCAGCTGGCTGCAACTGTTTATTAAAAACACAGCACTGTGCAAACACGAAAGTGGACGTATACGGTGTGACGCCTGCCCGGTGCCGGAAGGTTAATTGATGGGGTTAGCGGCAACGCGAAGCTCTTGATCGAAGCCCCGGTAAACGGCGGCCGTAACTATAACGGTCCTAAGGTAGCGAAATTCCTTGTCGGGTAAGTTCCGACCTGCACGAATGGCGTAATGATGGCCAGGCTGTCTCCACCCGAGACTCAGTGAAATTGAACTCGCTGTGAAGATGCAGTGTACCCGCGGCAAGACGGAAAGACCCCGTGAACCTTTACTATAGCTTGACACTGAACACTGGTCCTTGATGTGTAGGATAGGTGGGAGGCTTTGAAGCGTGGACGCCAGTCTGCGTGGAGCCAACCTTGAAATACCACCCTTTAATGGCTGGTGTTCTAACGTAGACCCGTAATCCGGGTTGCGGACAGTGTCTGGTGGGTAGTTTGACTGGGGCGGTCTCCTCCCAAAGAGTAACGGAGGAGCACGAAGGTTGGCTAATCCTGGTCGGACATCAGGAGGTTAGTGCAATGGCATAAGCCAGCTTGACTGCGAGCGTGACGGCGCGAGCAGGTGCGAAAGCAGGTCATAGTGATCCGGTGGTTCTGAATGGAAGGGCCATCGCTCAACGGATAAAAGGTACTCCGGGGATAACAGGCTGATACCGCCCAAGAGTTCATATCGACGGCGGTGTTTGGCACCTCGATGTCGGCTCATCACATCCTGGGGCTGAAGTAGGTCCCAAGGGTATGGCTGTTCGCCATTTAAAGTGGTACGCGAGCTGGGTTTAGAACGTCGTGAGACAGTTCGGTCCCTATCTGCCGTGGGCGCTGGAGAATTGAGGGGGGCTGCTCCTAGTACGAGAGGACCGGAGTGGACGCATCACTGGTGTTCGGGTTGTCATGCCAATGGCACTGCCCGGTAGCTAAATGCGGAAGAGATAAGTGCTGAAAGCATCTAAGCACGAAACTTGCCCCGAGATGAGTTCTCCCTGAGACTTTAAGTCTCCTGAAGGAACGTTGAAGACGACGACGTTGATAGGTCGGGTGTGTAAGCGCAGCGATGCGTTGAGCTAACCGATACTAATGAACCGTGAGGCTTAACCTTACAACGCCGAAGGTGTTTTGGCGAAGAGACGAAATTTTCAGCCTGATACAGATTAACAGAATTTGCCTGGCGGCTTTAGCGCGGTGGTCCCACCTGACCCCATGCCGAACTCAGAAGTGAAACGCCGTAGCGCCGATGGTAGTGTGGGGTCTCCCCATGTGAGAGTAGGGAACTGCCAGGCATCAAACACGTGAAGAGGCCATCCGGAAGGATGGCCTTTTTGCGTTTGTTTGTTGAAAAACGGCAGGCCGGGTAAGGCGAAGCCGCCACCCGGCAGATCTCAGACTGCACACCACGCCAAAATAAACGCTGCAATCCCCTCCACATTATTCAAATCCAGAACCGGTACTTCCAGCGACAACGCAACGTCACTGGCCACGGCAATCACATGCTCATCCAGCATTAGTTCGCTAACATCATGCCCGGCGCCGTTTCTGAACAGCAAGATCTTAGGCACGGCCTCATGCTTAAACCCCTCAACCAGCACCAGATCCAGCGTGGAGTGATCCATCCGGCTGACAAGATAAGCGAGATCCAGCGGTGCTTCATCCGGTGTTTCTGTCATTAACGCCCAGCGCTGGTTACTCGCCACCATCGTTTGTGCAGCGCCAGCCTTACGCAGCTCGTAGCTATCTTTCCCCGGCTTATCGACATCCATGTTATGGTGCGTATGCTTAATCAATCCGGGACGAATGCCTTTGGCGCAAAGTGCAGGTATTAGTTTTTTTAGCAGCGTAGTCTTCCCGGTGCCACTCCAGGCAGAGATCGCTAATACGGGTATCATTTCTTCTCCTGCATTATCTGCAAATCTTCCGTCGTGTTTACATTCACAAACGCCGATTTCATGTCGCTGAAATCAACGGAATGCCCTCCGGACTGACGCATAAATACCATAACGCGTCGCTCTCCTGCGGCCAGGTAATCTTCCAGCGCGGATATTAACGAGCGATTAATCAATGCGATCGCTGGATGGTCGCGTTCACCGTCGTGTACCCAGACGACGGGAGCACCACCGCGCCGCTGCACCAGACGTTCAACCAGGCAGGACGGGATGAAGGGCGTATCACATGAACAAAAGAGAAACCACTCTCCATGCGACTGCTGCATAACGGAAAGCATTCCCGCCAGCGGACCGGGGTAGTCCACCAGGTTATCCTGATAAACCGGATACCCGCTGCGCTGATAAATATCAACATGTCGGTTAGCGCTGATCGCCATCGAGGACACCTGATCTGCAAGCGTACCAGCAACATGCTGCCATAATGGTGTGTTGTTCAGGAGCTGAAGCCCCTTATCCTTTCCGCCCATTCGCGTTGCCCTGCCCCCGGCCAGAACAACTCCGATGATTTCCTGGCATTGATTCACGAATATCGCCTCTTTTATTGTGGGATTGACCCTGCTAACGTGTCTCTCTAAATGAAAGGAGCACTACCATGAAATGTAAACGTCTTAATGAAGTCATTGAGCTTCTCCAGCCGGCCTGGCAAAAAGAGCCAGAGCTGAATCTGATGCAATTTTTACAGAAACTGGCGAAAGAGTCAGGTTTTGATGGTGAACTGGCAGACCTTTCTGACGACATCCTGATCTATCACCTGAAAATGCGTGACTCGGCTAAAGATGCTGTTATTCCTGGCATTCAGAAAGATTATGAAGAGGATTTTAAAACCGCATTACTGCGTGCCCGAGGCGTAATTAAAGAGTAAAAGCTTGTAAGCGGAGCCACCGAAATCTCCACAAGATGATATCCTGAATCATTCGTATAATTTCCGGATGATCGGATGAACGACCAGGCTTTTACTTTCCAGACATTACACCCGGATACCATTATGGATGCGCTGTTCGAACAGGGTATTCGGGTGGATTCCGGGTTAACCCCTTTAAACAGCTACGAAAACCGTGTCTACCAATTTCAGGACGAAGAACGCCAGCGCTTTGTCGTAAAGTTTTACCGTCCACAGCGCTGGTCCGCAGAACAAATTCAGGAAGAGCATCAGTTTGCCCACGATCTGCTGGATGACGATGTTCCCGTTGCGGCACCCATTAAATTCAATAACCAAACGCTGCTGACCCATCAGGGCTTTTACTACGCGGTATTTCCGAGCCTGGGCGGAAGACAGTTTGAGGCAGATAATATTGATCAGATGGAATGGGTTGCCCGCTATCTGGGGCGCATTCATCAGACGGGACGTAAAAAACCGTTTGTTGCCCGTCCGACGATTGGTGTTCAGGAATATCTTATTGAGCCGCGACAGGTATTCGAAACATCGGCGCTGATCCCGAATGCGCTAAAGGATAATTTCCTCACGGCGACCGATAAGCTTATTGATGCTGTAAAAGCCTGCTGGCGGGATGATATTACTACTCTGCGCCTGCACGGTGACTGCCACGCCGGGAATATTCTCTGGCGCGATGGCCCACTATTTGTCGATCTTGATGACGCACGTATGGGACCCGCGGTGCAGGATCTGTGGATGCTGCTCAACGGTGATAAAGCCGAGCAGCGCATGCAGCTTGAGACCATAATTGAAGCTTATGAAGAATTTAGCCCCTTTAATTCAGACGAAATTGCCTTGATAGAACCTTTACGTGCGATGCGATTTGTTTATTATCTCGCGTGGTTAATCAGGCGTTGGGAAGACCCGGCTTTTCCCCGAAATTTCCCCTGGCTTACCGGGGAGGATTACTGGCGCAACCAGATATCCACATTTACCGCGCAGGTTAAGGTTCTACAGGAACCCCCTTTGCAATTAACGCCGATGTATTAATTGGACACACCCAGGAGAGAGTTAATCATGAAAAAAATTTGGCTGGCGCTGGCTGGTATGATTCTGGCATTTAGCGCAACTGCTGCGCAGTTTACCGACGGCAAGCAGTACATTACGCTGGACAAGCCTGTTGCTGGCGAGCCTCAGGTGTTGGAGTTCTTCTCCTTCTACTGCCCGCACTGCTACGAGTTTGAGCAGGTACTTCATGTTTCTGACAACGTGAAGAAAAAGCTGCCGGAAGGCACCAAAATGACGAAATACCACGTTGAGTTCCTTGGCCCACTGGGTAAAGATCTGACTCAGGCATGGGCGGTCGCGATTGCGCTGGGTGTGGAAGATAAGATCACCGCGCCTATGTTTGAAGCCGTACAGAAAACCCAGACCGTACAAACTACGGCAGATATCCGTAAAGTGTTCGTGGATGCCGGTGTTAAAGGTGAAGACTACGACGCTGCCTGGAACAGTTTCGTGGTGAAATCTCTCGTGGCACAGCAGGAAAAAGCTGCCGCTGACTTCCAGTTGCAGGGCGTGCCGGCGATGTATGTTAACGGCAAATACCAGGTGAATATGCGTGGTATGGACACGACCAGCATGGATATCTTCGTACAACAGTACGCTGATACCGTGAAATACCTGGTTGAGAAAAAGTAACAAACATAAAGAAAAACGCCGGTCACTGACCGGCGTTTTTGTATGAAGATTTAATCTTCGCTATCTGCTCGTCTTTCTCTTTCCAGAGTGTATTAAGCCAAAGCTGGAAACGACGTTTGAAGTTTTTATCGTTGACGTAATCTCCGTGCAGCTCAGTATTGACGGGCACCAGATCAACGCGGACAACGATACGCGTCAGCCTGCCGCTGAGCATATCGTAGAACGGCGTCCTGTCGTTTTCCGGATAGCAGAGCGTTACGTTTAACAATTTATCGAACTGCTCACCCAGCACGTTGAGCGCCATTGCGATACCCGCAGCCTTTGGCGGCAACAGGTTCTGATAAGGAGAGCGAGTTTGCTGGCGCTTCTCTTCGGTAAAGCGCGATCCTTCGACGAAGTTAACAATGGTGGTGGGATGCGCGCGAAACTTCTCGCAAGAACGGCGCGTGGTTTCCACGTCCTTACCGCGGCGTTCCGGATGACGAATCAAATAGCTGCGTGAATAGCGTTTCATAAACGGCATATCCAGCGCCCAGCAGGCCAGACCAATGAAAGGCACCCAGGCCAACTGCTGTTTCAGAAAGTATTTGTTCATCGGAATGTGTTTGCGAAACAGTACGCACAATACAACGATGTCGGCCCAGCTGTGGTGATTGCAGATCAGCAGATACCAGTTCTTTTTGTTCAGCTTCTCCAGCCCCTGAACATCCCACTTCAGCCAGGGGTTCAGATGCAGCAGGATCGCCAGCCCTTCACACCAGCAGTACATCATAAAATTACAAAAAGCAGACACCGCGCGCCATACCGGAGGGACAGGCAGCAGGAGCTTAATTATTCCGGCAACGATGATTGGCACAGAACAGGCGATGGTAACCAGAATAGTTAAAATGACGCTTAACCATAATGTTATCGCTGCGAGTATTCTCGACATAATGAATTTATTCAGATAGTTAGCTGTAATTGAGCAGCCGGCTATCCGGTGCTGGGCGCCGATCTTATCAGAAATTCGCTCAGACCAGGGCGGTTTCACACCAGGAGGCTGCGGCTTTTCCTGCCAGGCAGCGAATTTTTGCATATAGACAGAGTGCTTAAGTCTTATATCCACATAGACTAAATAAACATCAGTGAAGCGCGATCTTAAGTGATCTTATAGCAATGCTTTGATTTTATTATATAAATAAGTTTTCAGTATCACTTTTATAAAGCTGTTATTCACCTGTATTAAAAATATGCACAAACTTATCCACAGTTTTGTTTTGCGAGCGATCTTCCCGATCGCAAAATCTTTTTCTGTATAAAGCGCTAAAACCTGATGTTTTCATCCTTCTGTGGCATCCTTTACCCATAAATTCATAAAAGGCACGGACATTATGGTTCAGATCCCAGAAAACCCACTTATACTCGTCGATGGCTCTTCTTACCTGTATCGGGCGTATCATGCGTTTCCTCCTCTGACCAACAGCGCAGGGGAACCTACCGGCGCAATGTACGGCGTGCTGAATATGCTTCGCAGCCTGATTCTGCAATACCACCCAACCCATGCGGCCGTGGTGTTTGATGCGAAGGGTAAAACCTTCCGCGATGAATTATTTGAGCATTACAAATCTCACCGTCCCCCTATGCCTGACGATCTGCGTGCGCAAATTGAACCGTTGCACGCTATGGTGAAAGCGATGGGGCTGCCACTGCTGGCGGTGTCAGGCGTTGAAGCTGATGACGTAATTGGTACCCTGGCGCGCGAAGCGGAAAAAGCAGGCCGCCCGGTTCTGATCAGTACCGGTGATAAAGACATGGCGCAGCTGGTAACGCCCGGGATCACGCTGATCAACACCATGACAAACACCATTCTTGGCCCGGAAGAAGTGGTCGCCAAATATGGCGTGCCGCCAGAGCTCATTATTGATTTCCTCGCCCTGATGGGCGATTCCTCGGATAACATTCCTGGCGTACCGGGCGTAGGCGAAAAAACAGCTCAGGCGCTGCTGCAAGGGCTGGGCGGGCTGGATACGCTGTATGCAGAACCCGACAAAATTGCCGGTCTTACCTTCCGTGGCGCAAAAACCATGGCCGGAAAGCTCGCCGATAACAAAGAGGTGGCTTATCTCTCCTATCAGTTGGCCACCATCAAAACTGACGTAGAGCTGGAGCTTACCTGCGAGCAGCTGGAAGTGCAGGAACCCGCCGCCGACGAACTGCTTGGCCTGTTCAGAAAATACGAATTTAAACGCTGGACCGCGGATGTTGAAGCCGGGAAATGGCTTCAGGCGAAAGGGGCTAAACCTGCGGCGAAGCCGAAAGAGACCATCGTTGTCAATGCCGAAGAGCAGGCAGAAGAAGAGGCGGTAGCGCTCTCCTTCGACAACTATGAAACCATCCTTGAAGAGTCACGGCTCATCGCCTGGATTGAAAAGCTGAAAAAAGCGCCAGTATTTGCTTTCGATACCGAAACGGACAGCCTCGATAACATTACGGCCAATATGGTGGGGCTGTCATTCGCAACGGAGCCGGGTATTGCAGCCTATGTTCCGGTGGCTCACGACTATCTGGATGCGCCGGAGCAAATCTCCCGCGAGCGCGCCTTAGAACTGCTGAAGCCGATTCTGGAAGACGAGAAAGCGCTGAAGGTCGGGCAAAACCTGAAGTACGACCGCGGTATTCTGCAAAACTACGGCATTGAGCTGCGTGGTATCGCTTTTGACACCATGCTGGAATCTTACATTCTGGACAGCGTGGTGGGCCGCCATGATATGGATTCCTTATCCGATCGTTGGCTGAAACACAAAACCATCACCTTTGAAGAAATTGCCGGGAAGGGCAAAAATCAGCTGACCTTTAACCAGATCGCGCTGGAAGAAGCAGGCCGCTACGCCGCGGAAGACGCTGACGTCACGCTACAGCTGCATCTCAAAATGTGGCCGAAATTGCAGAAGCACGAAGGGCCGCTGAATGTGTTCCAGAACATTGAGATGCCGCTGGTGCCTGTGCTGTCCCGCATTGAGCGCAATGGCGTTAAAATCGACCCAACGGTGCTGCATAACCACTCTGGTGAGCTGGCGCAGCGCCTGACCGAGCTTGAACAGAAAGCGCATGAGCTTGCTGGCGAGGCATTTAACCTGTCTTCACCGAAACAGCTGCAAACCATCCTGTTTGAAAAACAGGGTATCAAGCCGCTGAAGAAAACCCCGGGTGGCGCCCCTTCAACGTCTGAAGAGGTGCTGGAAGAGCTGGCGCTGGACTATCCGCTGCCAAAAGTTATTCTGCAATACCGTGGTCTGGCTAAGCTGAAATCGACCTATACCGACAAACTGCCGTTGATGATCAACCCGAAAACGGGCCGCGTGCACACCTCCTATCACCAGGCTGTGGCGGCGACCGGGCGACTTTCGTCAACCGATCCCAACCTTCAAAACATTCCGGTGCGTAATGAAGAGGGCCGTCGTATTCGCCAGGCTTTCATTGCGCCAGAGGATTACCTGATTGTCTCCGCGGACTACTCGCAAATCGAACTGCGTATTATGGCGCACCTGTCACGCGACAAAGGCCTGCTGACGGCCTTTGCCGAAGGGAAGGACATCCACCGGGCAACCGCTGCCGAAGTGTTTGGGCTGCCGCTGGAGAGCGTGACAAACGAGCAGCGTCGTAGTGCAAAAGCGATCAACTTCGGTCTGATTTACGGCATGAGTGCCTTTGGTCTTTCACGCCAGCTCAATATCCCGCGTAAAGAGTCGCAGAAGTATATGGATCTCTACTTCGAGCGGTATCCGGGCGTGCTGGAATATATGGAACGTACCCGCGCACAGGCGAAAGAGAAAGGCTACGTTGAAACGCTGGATGGCCGTCGTCTCTACCTTCCGGACATCAAATCCAGCAACGCCGCGCGCCGGGCTGGTGCTGAACGTGCTGCGATCAACGCCCCTATGCAGGGCACTGCGGCGGACATCATTAAACGCGCAATGATTGCCGTCGATGCCTGGCTCGAAAAAGAGAAACCGCGCGTGAAAATGATCATGCAGGTACACGATGAACTGGTCTTTGAAGTTCATAAAGACGATCTGGAGACGGTCTCTCAGAAGATCCATGAACTGATGGAAAACAGCATGAAGCTGGACGTTCCGTTGCTGGTGGAAGTGGGTAGCGGCGAAAACTGGGATCAGGCTCACTAAGGGTTATCGGAATAACGCGCGTTTTATGTAAGTAAGCAACATAAGTACGCGCGTTTTGTGACGATCATTAGAATTCCCTATGTAAAGAATGAAAAAAAACTACAAAAAGTGCTTTGTCCAGCGATAAAAAAAGAGTAGAGTTAACGACGTAGGGTACAGAGGTAAGATGTTCTATCTTTCAGACCTTTTACTTCACGTAATCGGATTTGGCTGAATATTTTAGCCGCCCCAGTCAGTAATGACTGGGGCGTTTTTTATTGCGGCAAAGAAAGTTTCAGGCGAAAAAAAGCGCGGTCATCGCCGCGCCTGTTGTTACTCTGCTTCCGCTTCAGTCGCCGGTTCCAGATCGTTAAACCAGCTGTCGAGCTTCTGTCGCAGTTTATCCACGCCCTGCTTTTTCAGCGAGGAGAACGGTTCAACCTGTACATCACCGTTGAATGCCAGCACCGCTTCACGAACCTTGTTCACCTGCGCCTTGCGCGCGCCGCTTGCCAGCTTATCCGCTTTTGTCAGCAGCACCAGCACCGCAATATCGCTTGCCACCGCCCAGTCAATCATCTGCTGGTCGAGATCTTTTAGCGGATGACGAATATCCATCAGCACCACCAGACCTTTCAGACACATGCGTTTTTCCAGGTATTCGCCCAGCGCACGCTGCCATTTGATCTTCATCTCTTCCGGTACCTGCGCGTAACCGTAGCCCGGTAAATCGACCAGGCGTTTGCCTTCAGCCACTTCAAACAGGTTAATCAGCTGAGTACGGCCAGGTGTTTTCGAGGTACGCGCCAGGTTTTTCTGATTGGTGAGCGTATTCAGGGCACTGGATTTTCCCGCATTGGAGCGGCCAGCAAATGCCACTTCAATCCCTGTGTCTGAGGGCAGGTGGCGAATATCGGGCGCACTGGTGACAAAATGCGTCTGTTGGTAGTTCCAGGTAGTCACGTGGTCGTCTCCAAAAATCGTAATCTGCGGGGATTATACCTGAATGCGGGCAAAAGGCTTTTCCCTTCGTCATTGACATGTAAGTGAAAGCCCTACGGAATGTAAGAGATCTGCCCTAAAGCGTATGAGAAATTTAAGAGAAATCGCAGGCGCTAAAAAACTCAAAATATTAAAATTCAAAGAGTTATTAATGAGTAATTATCTGAAAATCCGGTTTTGTACCTTTTCATAGCTTGTTAGTTTAAGGGAACAAGGTAAAGTGTGTGCCAGGGCGAGGATGCCAACAGGATAACGACTTAAGGATAAGGGTCAGGAGCGCCAGGAGGCGAAGACTCAGGATTGTCAGGACGACCGGCGCCTGGAGGCGTTTTTAACAGGAAACGGAACCGTATCACGGACGGTAGTAGCCAAGGGATAAACAGGGTTTGTTGCAGGCAAACAGGGAATGTCTGACCCGTTAAGGGTTGTGAGTCAGGAAAAAAGGCGACAGATTGCTCTGTCGCCTTTTTTCTTTGCTTGCTTTCTGCTAGATTTCGCCGCAATTCTATACTGAAGAAAACGACTTAAAGATAAAACATCATGAAAAAACCGACCTCCGCTGCGGGCGTGAAACGCCCTGCAAAAGCACGCCGCAAAACGCGCGAAGAACTGAATCAGGAAGCGCGCGATCGCAAACGCGATAAAAAACATCGTGGCCATGCTGCGGGTAGCCGTGCTAACGGTGGCGGTGCCGCAGGCGCTTCTGCAAAAGGCAAACAGCAGAAAGATCCTCGTATCGGCAGTAAAACTCCCATTCCACTGGGCGTGACAGACACGCCGGTCACTAAGCAGCACAAACCAAAGAGCGAGAAACCTATGCTTTCACCGCAGGCTGAGCTGGATATGCTGGAGAACGATGAGCGCCTGGATGCGCTGCTGGAACGTCTTGAAGAGGGTGAAACCCTGACCGCTGAAGAGCAGTCCTGGGTGGACGCCAAACTGGACCGCATTGATGAACTGATGCAGAAGCTGGGTCTGTCCTACGATGATGAAGAAGACGAAGAGGAAGATGAAAAGCAGGAAGATATGATGCGTCTGCTGAAAGGTGGAAACTAACATTTGCACCCGGCAGGTACACTCGTCCTGCTTATAACCCTTCCGGTTATATGTTATCTGGTGTGGTTATTCGTTAAACTACGGCGGTTGTCGCGGCGACAGAAGTGGCTGCGCACCCGAATGATGTCCCGCAACGGGACCAGAACGGGCCGCCGTATACGAACGCGACACCAACGGAAGGAGTGAGCATGTCTGTACCATCTATCGACTGGGATTTGGCCCTGATCCAGAAATATAACTATTCCGGGCCGCGTTATACCTCATACCCCACCGCGCTGGAGTTTTCTGACGCTTTCGGCGAGGCGGATTTTCAGCAAGCTGTGGCGCGCTATCCCGAGCGCCCGCTGTCGCTCTACGTCCATATTCCGTTCTGCCATAAGCTCTGCTACTTCTGCGGCTGCAATAAAATCGTTACCCGCCAGCAGCACAAAGCCGATCAATACCTCGATGCGCTCGAACAGGAAATTCTGCACCGCGCACCGCTGTTTAAAGGGCGTCACGTCAGCCAACTTCACTGGGGCGGTGGTACGCCAACTTATCTGAATAAAGCGCAGATCAGCCGCCTGATGGCGCTGCTGCGCGGCAATTTTAGTTTTAACGACGACGCCGAAATTTCGATCGAGGTCGATCCGCGTGAAATCGAGCTGGATGTGCTGGATCATTTACGTGCCGAAGGTTTCAACCGCCTGAGTATGGGCGTACAGGACTTCAACAAAGAAGTACAGCGCCTGGTAAACCGCGAGCAGGACGAAGCGTTTATCTTTGCCTTACTCAACCATGCGCGTGAAATCGGCTTTACCTCAACGAATATAGACCTGATTTACGGCCTGCCGAAGCAGACGCCGGAGAGCTTCGCCTACACGCTTAAACGCGTGGCTGAGCTTAACCCGGACCGTCTGAGCGTCTTTAACTATGCGCACCTGCCGACGCTGTTCGCCGCTCAGCGCAAAATCAAAGATGCGGATCTGCCTTCCGCCCAGCAGAAGCTGGACATTTTGCAGGAGACCATCGCCTCGCTGACCGAAACCGGCTATCAGTTTATCGGAATGGATCACTTTGCCCGCCCTGACGATGAGCTGGCGATTGCCCAGCGCGAAGGTGTTCTCCACCGTAACTTCCAGGGCTACACCACCCAGGGCGATACCGATCTGCTCGGAATGGGCGTCTCCGCCATCAGCATGATTGGCGACTGCTACGCCCAGAATCAGAAAGAGCTGAAGCTGTACTATCAGCAGATAGACGAAACCGGCAACGCGCTGTGGCGCGGCATTGCGCTAACGCGCGACGACTGCATCCGTCGGGACGTGATTAAGGCGCTTATCTGCAACTTCCGTCTCGAATTTCGCGAGGTGGAGTCGCAATGGGATCTGCAATTCAGCGATTACTTTGCCGAAGACCTGAAGCTTCTGGCGCCGCTGGCGAAAGACGGGCTGGTGGATGTGTCGGAGAGTGCGGTTGTCGTCACGCCGAAAGGACGTCTGTTGATTCGTAATATCTGCATGTGCTTCGATGCCTATCTGCGTCAGAAGGCGCGTTTACAGCAGTTCTCGCGGGTGATTTGAGCTGTAATGCCGGGTGGCGGCTTTGCCTTACCCGGCCTACTTAAGTGCGAGATGTAGGCCGGGTAAGCGAAGCGCCACCCGGCTTTTCATCGACAGCTCGTTAGCTAAACAGCCCAACCAGTGCCGCACACAATACCGCCGCAACGGCAGTTTGTGGCGTGTGGCTTTCTGCTGCTCCGCTCGAAAGCAAAGTCACTAATGATTCCAGCATGATGCTCCCCCTGTTTCCGGGCACGATCATACAAAACTCATCGGAACAGTAAAGCGCAAAATAACGGCACTTTGCGCTCAATTAGTAACCTTTACACAGCGGAGTAAGATCACTCCATTCCCAGCTCTTTCAGCTTGCGCGTCAGGGTGTTTCGACCCCATCCCAACAGGCGAGCCGCTTCCTGTTTGTGGCCCTGGGTATGACGAAGCGCGGTAGTCAACAGCGTGCGCTCCATCTCAGGCTGCGCTTCGGAGAGCAGATTTTGATGACCGGAACGCAGCGCGCGATCTGCCCACTGCGCCAGCAGCGTCGCCCAGCTGTCCGGCAGCGCATGTCCGGCGGTGCTTTCGGGCACGGTGGCTTCAAACAGCTCGGCGGGGAGATCCTGAATCAACACTTCCTGTCCGGCGGCCATCACGGTCAGCCAGCGACAGGTGTTTTCCAGCTGACGCACGTTGCCCGGCCACGCCAGACGGGTGAGGGCGGCATCCGTTTCCGGATGAAGCTGCTTGGCTTCCACGCCCAGCTCGCGGGCCGCCACTTGCAGGAAATGGCGCGCCAGACGCGGGATATCTTCCCGACGCTCGCGCAGCGGCGGGAGGTGGACGCGGATCACGTTCAGACGATGGAATAAATCCTCACGGAATTTCCCCTCCTGCACGCGCAGCTCCAGGTTCTGGTGCGTCGCGGCAATAATACGCACGTCCACCTTCACCGGCGCATAGCCGCCCACGCGGTAAAACTGGCCATCTGCCAGCACGCGCAGCAGTCGGGTCTGAACATCCAGCGGCATATCGCCGATTTCATCCAGGAATAGCGTTCCGCCGTCAGCCTGTTCAAAGCGTCCCTGACGAATGGTATTTGCCCCGGTAAACGCCCCTTTTTCGTGGCCGAACAGCTCAGATTCAATCAAATCTTTGGGGATCGCCGCCATGTTCAGGGCGATAAAGGGCGCTTTCGCCCGCGGGCTGTGGCGATGCAGGGCGTGCGCAACCAGCTCTTTACCGGTCCCTGATTCACCGTTAATCAAGACGCTGATAGACGAGCGCGACAGACGCCCGATGATGCGAAACACGTCCTGCATGGCTGGCGCTTCACCGATGATGTCCGTCGTAGGCCCGAAATCCGGCGCGTGACGGGGCTGCTGTTGCTCCTGATAGTGGCTGATGGCGCGTTCGACCAGGGCAACGGCTTCGTCGATATCAAACGGTTTTGGCAGATAATCAAACGCCCCCTGCTGGTAGGCGCTAACGGCGGCATCCAGGTCGGAGTGAGCGGTCATTATGATGACCGGAAGCATAGGGTGGCGCTGTTTGATCTGCTTTAAGAGCGCCAGTCCGTCCATGCCCGGCATGCGAATATCCGAGAGCAGAACGTCCGGCGTTTTGGTGGTGAGTGCGTCGAGCACCTCGCTGCCGCTCTCAAACGTCGTGCAGCTTAATCCCGCTCCTGTGAGCGCGCGTTCAAGCACCCAACGGATGGAGCTATCGTCATCGACTACCCAGACTATCCCTCGTTGCATAAACGTCACCTTTATTTTTTAATCGGCAGGAAAACCGAAAACTCGGTATGTCCCGGCCAACTGGTAAATTCAATTTTGCCGGAGTGTTGGTCAATCAAATTACGGGCTATGGATAACCCCAGCCCGGTGCCGCCTTCGCGACCGCTGACCATCGGGTAGAACAGGGTGTCCTGGAGATGCGGCGGGATCCCCGGCCCGTTATCTTCCACATCAATACGTGCCGCCAGACGATAACGCACGCCGTGCAGCGTCAGCTGGAACGCGGTGCGGGTACGCAGAATAATTTCGCCACCCTCCGGGCCCAGCGCCTGCAACGCGTTACGCACAATGTTCAACAGCACCTGTTCAATCTGGTCCGGATCGTGCGCCAGCTCCGGCAGGCTTGGGTCGTAATCACGCACCAGCGTGACGTTATCCGGCAGCTCCATAGAGACGAGTTTCACCACCCGCTCCGCGACCTTGTGAATGCTTTCTGAAACATGCATCCCCGGCTGCTGCGGCCCGAGCAGGCGATCGACCAGATTACGCAGACGGTCCGCCTGCTCGATAATGACGTTGGTATACTCCGCCAGGGCAGGGTCAGGCAGCGCTTTGGTCAAAAGCTGTGCCGCACCGCGTAAGCCGCCCAGCGGGTTTTTAATTTCATGAGCCAGCCCGCGTACCAGGTCGCGCGCCGCAATCTGCTGAGCATGCTGTAGCTGCTCCTGGCTGAGACGACGCTGGTTATCCATCGGCGCCATTTCCAGCAGAATCATGCCATCTGGCAGGCGCTGTGCGGTGAGGGACAAAATATGCGAGCGTCCGTCAATCACCAGCGTCACTTCGTTATCGGTGAAGCCCTGACCCGCCTGCAAACTCTCCTGCATCAGGCCAATATTCAGCGAGAAATAGCTCAGCAGTTCCGGCAGCGGCGTGCCAAACAGTTTACGGGCGCTTTGAGCGAGCAGCTGCTGCGCCGCCGGGTTGGCGTAATGCACCGCCAGCTCGTCGTCGACCAGCAAAATACTGTTAATCAAAGAATTGAGGATCTGCCCAGCATCGGGCAGCGTGCCAGTTGCCATTCAGCAGTCTCCTGGAGTCGTTGCACTATTTTAGTGCAGTATAGCGTTTTAGAGGTAAAAAGCGCGTGAGATCAGGTTGTTGGTGGAGAAAAAAGCCCATCCGAAGATGGGCTAAAGTTTCCACGGCAACTACTCCCGACGCGTATGCGCCGGGTAAAACAAATCAATTAAACGCTGTAGTACAGTTCGAACTCAACCGGGTGCGGCGTCATGCGAACGCGGTCGTTTTCTTCGGTACGCAGCGCGATGTAAGCGTCGATAGCTTCATCGGTGAACACCCCGCCAGCGGTCAGGAACTCACGGTCTGCGTCCAGCGCTTGCAGGGCTTCTTCCAGAGAGCCAGCAACCTGTGGGATCTCTTTCGCTTCTTCTGGCGGCAGGTCGTACAGGTTTTTGTCCATGGCTTCGCCCGGGTGGATCTTGTTCTTGATACCGTCCAGACCGGCCATCAGCAGTGCTGCGAAGCACAGGTATGGGTTAGCCGCCGGGTCCGGGAAGCGCACTTCGATACGACGCGCTTTCGGAGACGCCACCACCGGGATACGGATAGAAGCAGAACGGTTACGGGCAGAGTAAGCCAGCATCACCGGTGCTTCGTAGCCTGGGACCAGACGCTTGTAGGAGTTGGTGGTCGGGTTCGCCAGGGCGTTGATCGCTTTAGCGTGTTTGATAACACCGCCGATGTAGTGCAGCGCCTGCTCAGACAGACCCGCGTATTTGTCGCCAGAGAACAGGTTGGTGCCGTTCTTGGACAGGGACATGTGGCAGTGCATGCCGGAACCGTTGTCGCCGAACATGGGTTTTGGCATGAAGGTCGCGGTTTTACCGAAACGGTGCGCAACGTTGTGCACAACGTATTTGTAGATCTGAATCTCATCCGCTTTCTTAGTCATGGTGTTGAAGCGGGTTGCGATTTCGTTCTGGCCAGCCGTTGCCACTTCGTGGTGGTGCGCTTCAACAACCAGGCCCATCTCTTCCATGATCAGACACATGGTAGAACGGATGTCCTGTGAAGAATCGACCGGAGGAACCGGGAAGTAACCGCCTTTCACGCCCGGACGGTGACCTTTGTTACCACCTTCGTATTTGGTGGAAGAGTTCCATGCGCCTTCGATGTCATCGATAGCGACGTGGGAACCAGA
Source organism: Enterobacter sp. BIDMC 27 (assembly GCF_000534415.1). NCBI lineage: Bacteria > Pseudomonadati > Pseudomonadota > Gammaproteobacteria > Enterobacterales > Enterobacteriaceae > Enterobacter > Enterobacter sp. BIDMC 27. Next base: position 765,620 of record NZ_KI973178.1, on the reverse strand, counting down.
AATGGAAGCACCAAAACGGATGTCATCGAACAGGAAGAACTCTGGCTCTGGCCCGAACAGAACGGTGTCTGCGATACCGGTAGAACGCAGGTACTCTTCAGCGCGTTTTGCGATGGAGCGTGGGTCACGGTCATAGCCTTGCAGCGTGCCAGGTTCCAGGATATCGCAGCGGATGATCAGCGTAGGTTCTTCGTAGAACGGGTCAATGAGCGCAGTGGTTGCATCTGGCATCAGAACCATGTCGGATTCGTTAATGCCTTTCCAGCCGCCAATGGAGGAGCCGTCAAACATTTTGCCTTCTTCAAAGAATTCGGCGTTCACCTGATGAGCAGGGATCGTGACGTGCTGTTCTTTACCTTTGGTATCGGTGAAGCGCAGATCAACAAACTTCACTTCATGTTCGTTCAGCATCGTCAAAACGTGTTCAGCGGACATACTTAACTCTCCAGATTGGTCATTGTCGTCGTGGTAACGAGGTCTTCAAATCGGCTGGGCTGCCATATTTTTACTGTATTTCTGTAAAGCGAAATCTGTGCCAACTTTTAAAACACCCCAAAAAGGCGTTATCATGCGCACCATAGTGCAGAAGGGCTGCACCACATTGGATTTGTTGCACCATTATAGTGCTTCTGTGTGAACATCGAGCACCATATTGGTGCAATTTACGTTAAAGTGCCCTTTTACCGCTCCGTGAAAGCGATCACAAAGCATCTCTGCAATACTTGTTTGCGGGGGATGTTTGTGATCCTGTTTTGTAGTGCGATTAATCCGTGTACAATAACGCGCTATTTCTAAATGCCTGAGGCAAAGTTGTGATCGAAAAATTGCGTAATATCGCCATCATCGCGCACGTCGACCATGGTAAAACTACCCTGGTTGATAAGCTGCTACAGCAGTCCGGTACGTTTGATGCTCGTGCCGAAACTCAAGAGCGTGTGATGGACTCCAACGATTTGGAGAAAGAGCGTGGGATTACCATCCTCGCCAAAAACACCGCTATCAAATGGAATGACTACCGTATCAACATCGTTGATACCCCAGGGCACGCCGACTTCGGTGGTGAAGTTGAGCGCGTGATGTCCATGGTGGATTCCGTGCTGCTGGTGGTTGACGCATTTGATGGCCCTATGCCGCAAACGCGCTTCGTGACCAAAAAAGCATTTGCCCACGGCCTGAAACCTATCGTTGTGATCAACAAGGTTGACCGTCCTGGCGCGCGTCCTGACTGGGTTGTTGACCAGGTATTCGACCTGTTCGTTAACCTCGACGCGACCGACGAACAGCTGGACTTCCCTATCGTTTATGCGTCTGCGCTGAACGGTATCGCCGGTCTGGATCACGAAGACATGGCGGAAGACATGACTCCGCTGTACCAGACGATTGTTGACCGCGTTCCTGCGCCAAACGTTGACCTGGAAGGCACCCTGCAAATGCAGATCTCTCAGCTCGACTACAACAACTACGTTGGCGTAATCGGCATTGGTCGTATCAAGCGCGGTAAAGTGAAGCCTAACCAGCAGGTCACTATCATCGATAGCGAAGGCAAAACCCGTAACGGTAAAGTCGGTAAAGTTCTGACTCACCTGGGTCTTGAGCGTATCGAGAGCGACATCGCTGAAGCGGGCGACATCATTGCCATCACCGGTCTGGGTGAACTGAACATCTCCGACACCATCTGCGATCCGCAGAACGTCGAAGCGCTGCCAGCCCTGTCCGTTGATGAACCAACCGTATCCATGTTCTTCAACGTCAACACCTCTCCGTTCTGTGGTAAAGAAGGTAAGTTTGTTACCTCTCGTCAGATCCTTGACCGCCTGAACAAAGAGCTGGTGCACAACGTTGCGCTGCGCGTTGAAGAAACCGAAGACGCTGATGCATTCCGCGTTTCGGGTCGTGGTGAGCTGCACCTGTCTGTTCTGATTGAGAACATGCGTCGTGAAGGTTTCGAGATGGCGGTTTCCCGTCCGAAAGTTATCTTCCGCGAAATCGATGGCCGTAAACAAGAGCCATTCGAAAACGTAACGCTGGACGTTGAAGAACAGCACCAGGGTTCTGTGATGCAGGCACTGGGTGAGCGTAAAGGCGACCTGAAAAACATGAATCCAGATGGCAAAGGCCGCGTACGTCTCGACTACGTGATCCCAAGCCGTGGCCTGATCGGCTTCCGTTCTGAGTTCATGACCATGACTTCCGGTACTGGTCTGCTGTACTCCACCTTCAGCCACTACGACGACGTTCGTCCGGGCGAAGTGGGCCAGCGTAACAACGGCGTGCTGATCTCCAACGGTCAGGGTAAAGCGGTTGCGTTTGCGCTGTTCGGTTTGCAGGATCGCGGTAAGCTGTTCCTGGGTCACGGTGCTGAAGTTTACGAAGGCCAGATCATCGGTATTCACAGCCGTTCTAACGACCTGACGGTAAACTGCCTGACCGGTAAGAAACTGACCAACATGCGTGCGTCCGGTACTGACGAAGCAACGGTTCTGGTTCCACCGATCAAGATGACCCTGGAGCAGGCTCTGGAATTCATCGATGATGACGAACTGGTCGAAGTGACGCCTCAGTCAATTCGTATCCGTAAACGTCACCTGACCGAGAACGATCGTAAACGTGCAATGCGCGGTGCGAAAGAAGAGTAATTCGGTTATGCCGTAGGCCGGGTAAGCGCATGCGCCACCCGGCAACGAAAAAGCCGCTGAGCGATCAGCGGCTTTTTTTATTAGAACGAATACCGCAACCCTAAACGGATTCGGTACTGCTCGCGGTTGTAATCATTCCATCGGTCCAGCCACTGTAGCTCAAGATACGGCAGCCAGTTTCTGTCGATCTTATAGCTGAATTTATTGGTAATTTCCCAGTGATGGTCTTTGCCATTTTTGCTGTGGTAATCATTCACCCGCTGGAAAAAGTGCGGCTCAAAGGTGTAGAAAAACGCATCCGTCACTTTGAAATTCCAGTAGTTGGCAAATTCATGTGTGTCGTTCTTATCCATCTGCCCGTTATAGTCCGGCGTATCGTAATTGTTATGGTTATAGCGATAGCGGAACGTCAGATTAAACCAGTCCGTAAATTTAAAGTTAGTATCTAAATAAACCGCGCCACCTGATCCTGCGCTGCTGTCATTAATCAAGCCGCCGGGCTGGAAGGTCAGTTTGTCGGTCGGTTTGAAGAGTGGATACCACCCCTCAATTTCGTTATAGCTGTGCTTCAGTTCGTCCCATTTCCCCACGTTATAAGCGTTGGTGAACATCAGTCCCGCGCCCATATCGAAGTTATAGCCCGCACGCAGGATCACTTCGTGCAGCTCAGAGGCGGTGTTGTAGGCTTCGCGCGTTTCGACATAGGCCCCGGCAAAAACCGGGCAGGACACAGACGACACGATCAGTACGGTGATGATTCTTTTCATAATTTGTCCATGTATCAGGTACAGAAAGGCCTCCCTCCTGATAAACAGGAAGGACATACTGGCCGGATTTATTGTTATAAAGTGACTGCTGACGCTTTATTGTTGGTGGTTATCTCAGGGGTATTTGCTGTCTGTTTTTTCCGTTTTCCAATCTCCTCGATAATAAAGGCGAAGCGCGCTTCGTTGAGTTTATAAAACAGCCCCATGGTCACGGCGGCAACGATCGCCAGGCCGCACGGCCAGAGGAAAATAAGCTGACGCAACCCAAGCAGCGTGCCTGCGCTCTGCACGGCATGGGGAATGTAGCCAATCTGGGTCAGCATAATCCCGGGCAGGAAACCGGCGAGCGCGGCGGAGATTTTGCGCGAGAAGGTATAGCCGGTATACACCGAGCCTTCGGCGCGGATCCCGGTTTTCCACTCGCCGTAATCAACCGTATCCGGCACCAGCGCCCAGTTCAGGCTGTTCACAAACGCGGTGCCGAAAAAGGCCATGCAGGAAAAGAGCACGAACAGCAGGGAACTGGTTCCCCAGACGAAGTTCAGCACGTCGCCCACCGCCCACAGCGTCAGCCCGCCCAGATAGACCGGCTTCTTGCCAAAGCGCTTCACCGCGCCAGGCACCAGAAACACGCCAATCAGAATGCAACCCATGCTGAAAAAGCCCATCCACGACAGGAGATGCAGATCGTTCAGCACGTACTGGGTGTAATAGACCTGAATCGCCAGCTTGATGTTAAACGCGGCGAGGGTACACAGGTTGGCGATGCACAGCACCAGCAGCGGCGGATTGCGGAAAATCGCGCAGAACGATTTCAGAATGCCGGGCTTATGGTGATCGGGCGTAAGCTCGACGTAGCGCTCTTTCACCCCGCTGTAGCACCACCACATGCAGAACAGTCCCCCGGTGACGAACACCAGCGCGGCCACCAGATAGCCGAGTGAGGGCTGGCTGACGAACAGCGCCTGAATCGGCATAAAGCCGACAGTACAGAGCAACAGTCCTACCGTTGCGCCGCCCTGACGCCACGCCGCAAGCTGCGCGCGCTCGTTCGGGTTTTTGGTGATGGCCGGAACCATTGCACCGTAGGCGCAGTTCATCAGGCTGTAGCAGAGGCCAAACATCATGAAGAGCACGGTGGCGAGGGCCGTTTTCACCGTCAGGCTAAAGTCGTTGGCCATAAACTGCGCCGTGGCCACCAGCGCCACCGGAACGGAGGCGTAGAGAATGAATGGCCGGAATTTGCCCCGCGCGCCGATATTACGCCGGGAGTCCAGCAGCACCCCGGTCAGCATGTCGGTAAACGCGGTAAAGAACTTGGCGACCAGAAAAATGATGCCGCCGTAGAACGCGGGCATGCCCAGCTCGTCCGTGTAAAACTTTAGCAGATACAGCGTGCCAATACACAGCATCAGGTTCGAGCCAAAATCACCCATCCCGTAGGCGCACTTCTCTCGCAGGCTCAATTTCAGGGTTAACGGATCAGTATTATGTGTCATGGTCGATCCTCAAAGCGCCCCGCAGGGCGCTCAATCACGTCATTTATGCCGTACGTTTGCGCAGCTCAATTTCTTCCACGATGCGCACATACATCTTCTCGTTAAGGTTGTAGAAGCAGCCCATCGCCACGATGGTGATGACTGCCAGCAGACTCGGATAGATAAATATCAGCTGCCGTAGCCCTTCAACCGTGCCGGCGGATTGCACCACGTTGGGCACATAGCCGATCTGCGTGAGCATGATCCCCGGGAAGAAGCCCGCCAGCGCCTGCGATACCTTACGGAAGAAGGTAAAGCCGGTGTAGACCGTCCCCTCGGAGCGTACGCCGGTGCGCCACTCGCCGTATTCCACGGTATCGGACACCAGCGCCCAGTTCAGGCTGTTCACGAACGCGGAGCCGAAGAACGCCAGGCAGGAGAACGCCACGAAGCTCACCGAGCCGCCGCCGAAGAAGTAGTTAAGCAGATCGCCCGCCACCCAAATCGTCAGCCCGCTGATGTAGACCTTTTTCTTGCCGAAGCGCCGCACCGCGCCGGGCATCATAAAGACGCCGATAAAAATACAGCCCATGCTGAAGAAGCCCATGTACGACAGCAGGATCGGGTCGTTCAGTACGTACTGCGTGTAGTAGACCTGAATGGCGAGCTTAACGTTAAAGGCGCCCAGCGTGCACAGGTTAGCGATGCACAGGATAAACAGCGGACGGTTCCCGGCGATGGCGCGAAACGACTGCAACAGCCCCGGTTTCTGCGCCGGGTTAGCAGGCTGCGTCTCGACGTAACGCTCGGTTACGCCTTTATAGCACCACCACATAAAGAACAACCCGAACAGCGAGAAGAGGGTGGCGGCAAAGATGTAGCCAAGCTGGTCGTTGCCCTCAATCAGGTTCATCACCGGGACAAAGCCCACCGTACAGAGCAGCAGACCCAGCGTGGCGCCGCCCTGGCGCCAGGCGGCCAGCGAAGCACGCTCGTCCGGGTTTTTGGTAATGGCGGGCACCATCGCGCCGTAGGAGCAGTTCATCATGCTGAAGAACAGGCCGTACAGCATGAACAGCACCGTCGCCATCACCGTTTTACCGGTAATTTCAAACGGTGTGCCGACGAAGTTAGCTATCGCCAGCAACGTTACCGGGAAGGCTGCATACAGCACGAACGGGCGGAATTTCCCTTTCGGGCCGATCTTGCGCCGGGAATCGAGCATGATCCCGGTGCCCATGTCGGTGAAGGCGGTAAAAAACTTTGCAATCAGGAAGATAATCCCGCCGTAGGTGCCAGGCAGCCCCAGCACGTCGGTGTAGAACTTCAGCAGATACAGCGTGCCGATATCAAGCAGGATGTTAGAGCCGAGATCGCCCATCCCGTAGGCGAGTTTTTCTTTAAACGGCAGGCGCAGGGTTGCCGGATCAGAAGTATGTTGACTCATTATTGTTCTCCGTCTGCCCGCAGGTTTCCCCGCGGGCGAGCCTTATCAGATATGACGTAAGGTGCTAAACAGATCTGCCCATTCGCTGTGCTGGCGATAGAAGACCGGCGGTTTGCCGAGCGGGGCATCAACGGTGATGGCACCGCCCTGGCAGGTTTCCCCGGTCCACGCATTGACCCAGGTGTCCTGCGGCAGATAGAGCGACCAGTCGCGGCGTCCCTCTTCATGAACCGGCGCCACCAGCAGATCGCGGCCAAACAGGTACTGGTATTTCAGCGTGTAGGCGCGCGCGTCGTCCTCGTAGTGCAGGAACAGCGGGCGCATCACCGGTAGGCCGCTCTTCGCATTCTGCGCTACCGCAGCTTTGATGTACGGCTTCAGAGTGGTGAAGACGGTGGTCATGCGCGCGAAGTGGGCGATAGTTTCCGCGTCGCCATCGAACTGCCAGTTATCGCCAGGGCGGTTGCCCTCGTGGGTACGCATCATCGGCGTAAAGGCGCTGAAGTCGCACCAGCGCAGCAGCAGCTCTTTGCTGCGCTTCATCTCGAAGAGGGTCGTATAGCCGCCAATGTCGCTGTGGTGCAGCCCGTGCCCGGTCATCGCCAGCGACAGCGCCGCCGGTACGACGGACGCCAGACCATCGTCCAGGCTCCAGTCGACGTTCTGATCCCCCGCCCACATCATCACCGAGTGTTTCTGGCTACCGGTGTAGCCCGCGCGCATGAAGAACAGGATCTCCCCGAGCTTGCCGGTCTCCTCCAGCGCTTCGTAGTTACATTTCGCCCACAGGGCAGGCCAGGCGTTATGCATGATCTCCGCGCTCACGCCGTTGTGCAGGAAGGTATCGGTCGGCAGATATTCCCCGAAATCGGCCATCCAGCCGCCGCAGCCCAGTTCGATCAGGTTCTTTTTGATCACCTCTTTGTACCAGCTGTAGGCTTCCGGGTTAGTCAGGTCGATAACGCCCGCGTAGAACTCGCCGAACTCAACGTGGTAATCCTTGCCGTCGGCATCTTTGGTCAGATAGCCGCGCTTCGACGCCTCTTCGCAGAGATCTTTATCGCTGGCGACGTAAGGGTTGATATAGGAGAGGAACTGCACGCCTTCCTCTTTCCACTGCGCAATCCGCTCATCAAGCTGCGGATAGAGCGCGCTGTTCCACTTCCAGTTCCACATTACGCGTTTGCCAAAGGAGGTCATCCGGATGCCGGACCAGTCCTGCGCCCAGATGCCGTTTACCTTCACGCCGCCCTCGCGCATGGCGTCGAGCTTCTGCTGACACACCTCGGTGCCGCCCTGAATACCCAGCGTCACGCCGTCGTAAACCCAGTCCGGCAGCTCCGGTTGACGCCCCAGCAGGCCGGTCAGTTTTTCCAGCAGATCGACGTAGGTTTCTGCGCATTCGAAGCGCAGCGTGGCGTTATCTTCCCAGAATGCCAGCTCGTGGAAGTCCGGCGCGCTGAAGTCGAAGTTCATATAACAGCTGTTATCCACGTGGCAGTAGTACTTCTGGGTGCTCACGAAGGTAGGCTGTGGGAAGAAGGTCCAGTAGTAATCGCCGCCCGCGTTCTCTTTGCAGTCGGCCTGCCAGGTGACGTAGGTCTGCTTATTGCGGCCCACGCCCTGCTCGCTGGTCCACAGCGGGAACGGTTTACCGCGCAAATCGAAATACGAGAACTGCTCGCCGCAGCCGTAGATATGATCGTCAGGCTGAGCTGCCAGCCGCAGCCAGATGCGGTTATGGCTGGCGGCGTCATTTTTCAGCTTCAGCTCCAGACGGCCCTCCGCATCCATGCCCACCAGCAGCGTCGCGCTCACCGCGTCGCCGCGGGTAAAGCGGATTGCCCAGCCCGTGCTTTGCTGCGTAACGGTCGCGTTCGTCAGGGCAATCTTTTCGTTGAGCTTGTCTTTGATGCTGAAGTTGCCACGAAACATCTCGATATCCGCCTCGCCTGCGCCGATCCACAGGCAAGGGGCATCCGCAGAGTGGGATAAAATCAGACGGTCCTGCCAGCGCAGGGTGAAACCACTTTCGTTATTTTTCAGGTCAATATTGTGTAGGGTACGCATAAAAACTCCGTCTTTATTATTTGGCCAGGCTATCCAGTAATCCGGCGGCGACGGCAGGGGCTAAGCCCGGCGCCAGCGGCAGGCGGGGGATCACCAGGCAGTGCAGCAGGTGGTAAATATCCTGCTTGCCGTCCCAGACTTTGGTGGTCACTTCGTTATTGGTGTCCAGCTCCTGCCACCATGAACCGTTTTCGTAATCCATCAGGTACTTGATGCAGTAATCCCACCATTTCTGATACCAGGCTTCGTACTGCGCCTCGCCGGTCACGGTATAGAGGGCATAGGCCGTGCCCATCGCCTCGACGATTGGCCAGCGCACGCGTTCGCGCACGATAGGCTTGCCGTCCCAGCCCACGGAGTAGACAAAGCCGTCCGCCCCGTCGGGTGCCCAGGCGTCGCGAATAGTGGCGTGAAACAGGCCTTTCGCATCTTCCAGCAGCCACTCCGGCGGGGTTTCAAAGCGGGCTTCCAGCGCGGCACGCAGGTGCAGCATCAGGCGGCCCCACTCGATCCAGTGCCCCGGCGTGCCGCCGTAGGCGCGGAAGCGGTGAGCAGGGTTATCGATGTTGTAATCGCGGATCGGGTTCCAGCTGGTGTCGAAATGCTCGTTAACGCGGTACTCCCCTTTGCGCGCCACGTCGTGAATAATCACCGAGGCGATGCGCAGGGCGCGGTCGAGCCATTTACGGTCGTGGGTCACGTCATAGACGATGAGGAAGGCTTCCACGGCGTGCATGTTGGCGTTACCGCCGCGATAGTCTTCCGTCTTGCTGAAGGCTTCGTCCCAGGACTCCAGGCACATCTGCTCCTGTTCGCTCCAGAAGTAGCGCTCAATCACCTCGATGGCATCGTCCAGCAGCTTGCGTGCCTGCGGGTGGCCGGTGGTGACGGCGCTCGCCGCGCCCAGCAGGACGAAGAAGTGCTGATAGCCCTGCTTGGACGCATCAATCACGCCTTCATCGTTTACGCAGGCGTACCAGCCGCCGTGCTGTTTATCGCGCAGCGGACCGTTCAGGGCATTAATGCCGTGCTCAACCAGCGCGTACGCGCCGGGGCGCCCCATGTTCGCCGCCACCGCGTAAACGTGCAGCATGCGGGCGGTGATCCACAGATGGGTGCCCATATCGCTGCGCACCTGCCCGTTATTGCCCAGCCAGCCAAAGCCGGTCGGTACGGCGGCGTTTTTACCGAAATCGAGAATGCGGTCGGTCTCTTGTTCGAGCCAGCGGTTATGGCTCAGGGTGTTAAACCATTTCATGTTCGGGTCCTTTCTTAACGGCGAGCCATCATTTCGTCGACGATCTCACCCAGACGCTGAAGTTTTGGCACGGAAATATCACGCAGCATCAGCTCGGTGTCCGGCAGGCCAATCACCGATGACCAGACGGCGCGCCCGGCTAAAAAGCCCGATGCCCCCGCCTGCATGGCGACGCTTACGGCACGCGGGAATAACTTATCGTCCACGCCGGAGGAGAGGATCACCCACGGCATGGCGATGTTCTCGTTCAGCTTCTGCGAGGCCGTCAGTAGCTCGTGCTGCGTGCCCTTACCAAACAGCGGCATTTCCACTTTGTAGAGGTCGGCACCGCTGTCGCCCAGCTCTTTGGCCGCATCGATAATCGCCTGCTCGCGGTCAAACGCGGCGCCGCGGCGCGGGGGACGCACCACCGGCTCGATAATGCTCAGCAGCCCGTTGTCGTGGCACAGCGTATTGAACGCTTTCACCATTTCCAGGCGCTGCTGCGGATCTTCATCGCTGCGCCACAGCACCAGCAGCTTCAGCGCCTTACCGCCATCGCGTTTGACCGCCTGCGCGTCAACGTTCTTGTCGATCACCACGCTGTCGACCGGAATGCCGTTCCCCGGGATAAACTCGTCGGCGGCGACAATCATTGCGCAGCTTTTGGCCACGGCCTGCTGCTCGACAATCTGGCGGTAGCAGAACTGCTGGTCGACGAGGATCGCAGAGGCGTACGGCGACAGAATTTTCGCCGCATTGACCTTGAAATCCGTCAGGTGCTGGTCGGTTACCGGCACCGGCGCGCCTGCGGCAGCAAACATCAGGCGCATCGCTTCGCGCTGATCCACGGCCAGCATCGCAAAACCGCCGGAAGGTCGGGTGATATCTTTCAGGGTGTACATCGTCATTCCTCAGTCCTTTCGTATCAGTGTGATTTTTTCAGCCCGGCAGATGCGCGAACCTGTTCAAGAATGGCTGTCCAGTCTTCGCGCCCGCGCCCGGCGGCGCGTGCCTGGTTGTAAACTTCGCGGGACGCCGCGCCCAGCGGCATCGGAACGTGGAGCTGGTTGGCCACGTCGAGGGCGATCCCCAGATCCTTATGCGCAAGGTCGATCATAAAGGCGGGTGAAAGATCCCCTTTCAGTACCTTGTTCGGCCATGACGTGGTGAAGTGGCCTTTACCCGCCGGCGTGCCGCTCATCACCTTGAGCGCCACGTCAAAGGAGAGGCCAAGCGCTTCGCACAGTACGGCGGCTTCGGCGGAAAGGGCGTTCAGGGCGATGCTCATGTAGTTATTGATGAGCTTCACGCGGATGCCCATTCCCGGCCCGCCGGCGTTAATCAGTTCATTGCCCATCGCCATTAAAACGGGGGTGGCGCGCTCAACCTGCTGCGCCGTACCGCCCGCCAGCAGGAGCAGCGTACCGGCGATGGCATGATCAGAGGTGCGTCCGACGGGCACGTCCATCAGGCTGAAGCCTTGCTCAGCCATGTCGCGGATCAGTGCGTCGGTTTGCAGCGGGTGAATGGTGGACATATCAATCACCAGCGCGTCGCGGGATAACCCTTCGCATACGCCGTGCTCGCCGAACAGCACGCTGCGCACCAGGTCGCCGTTTGGCAGCATAGTGATCACGAATTCGGCCTCCGTTACGGCCTGCGCTGGCGTTCCCGCCGCCCGGGCGCCGCTCTCTACCAGCGCCTGAACCGCCTGCGGGTTCACATCAAAAACGTTAAGCTGGTGGCCCTGTTTCAACAGATTCTTCGCCATGGGCGCGCCCATCTGTCCTAAGCCGATAAATGCGATTGCTGACATGCCTCTCTCCTGTCACATCGTGTCAATTTTTGCGCGTTTGTGGTGTCTGTTTTTGATCGTATTTGTAATTTATAGTCAAAAAATTGACACGGGTCACTTTTTAAACATTTGGTGAAATTAAAATGAAGGCATCAGAAATCGCAGAAGGAATCACCATGACTCGCATCGTTTGTGTCGGCATTACCGTGCTGGATCGCATCTGGTATCTCGATGATTTACCGAAAGAAGGTGGGAAATATGTCGCAAAAGACTATACGGAAGTGGGCGGCGGCCCGGCGGCAACGGCGGCAGTGGCAGCCGCAAAACTGGGCGCGGAAGTGGATTTTATTGGCCGGGTGGGGGACGACGATACCGGCAGACGACTGCTTGCGGAGCTGGAATCCCTGGGGGTGAACACCCGCTATACGCGCATAGTTAAGGGAGCCCGATCGTCGCAATCGGCGGTGCTGGTGGACGCAGGTGGGGAAAGAGTGATTGCCAACTACCCCAGCCCCGATCTCCCTGCGTCGGCAGACTGGCTGCAAGAAATCGACTTCTCTCAGTGGGACATTGTCTTAGCCGACGTGCGCTGGCATGACGGGGCAAAACAGGCATTTACCCTGGCCCGCCAGCAGGGCGTACCGACGCTGCTGGATGCGGATGTCACCCCGCAGGACATCGCGGATCTGATTGCCTTAAGCGACCACGCGGCCTTCTCCGCGCCAGGACTGCGGCGGTTGACGCAGCTGGATGAAACCGAAAACGCACTTAAGAAAGCACAAACGCTCACAAATGGACATGTGTATGTCACACAGGGGCGAGACGGCTGTTTCTGGCTGGAAAACGACACGCTATGTCATCAGCCTGGTTTTGAAGTGAACGTCATTGATACCACCGGGGCGGGCGACGTGTTCCACGGTGCGCTGGCGGTCAGCCTGGGGCAGAAATTACCCGCCGCAGACGCCGTGCGTTTTGCCAGCGCCGTCGCAGCACTGAAATGTACAAAGCCCGGCGGGCGCGCGGGTATACCCGACTGTGATCAAACCCGCTCTTTTTTGTCACTTTTTGTATAAAATGCGGGGCGTGATGGTTTTCAGAGGACAGCCCATGAGCCTTACCGAACTGACCGGCAACCCGCGTCACGATCAGCTGCTGACGCTGATTGCCGATCGCGGCTATATGAACATTGATGAACTGGCGCAGCTGCTGGATGTCTCCACGCAAACCGTGCGCCGGGATATCCGTAAGCTCAGCGAGCAGGGGCTGATCACCCGTCATCACGGCGGCGCGGGCAGGGCATCCAGCGTGGTCAACACGGCGTTCGAACAGCGTGAAGTCTCGCTTACCGAAGAGAAACGGGCGATTGCCGAAGCGATTGCGGACTATATTCCCGACGGTTCGACCATTTTTATCACCATCGGGACGACCGTGGAGCACGTTGCCCGGGCACTGCTTAACCATAATCATCTGCGCATCATCACTAACAGCCTGCGGGTGGCGCACATTCTTTATAAGAATCCGCGCTTTGAGGTGATGGTGCCCGGCGGTACGCTGCGCCCGCATAACGGCGGCATTATCGGTCCTGCGGCAACGGCGTTCGTGTCAGGATTTCGCGCAGATTACCTGGTCACCAGCGTCGGGGCGATAGAGCACGACGGCGCGATGATGGAATTTGACGTTAACGAAGCCAGCGTGGTGAAAACCATGATCGCTCACTCCCGTCACATTTTACTGGCGGCCGATCATACGAAATACCACGCCTCCGCGGCGGTTGAAATCGGCAACGTGGCGCAGGCGACGGCGCTGTTCACCGATGAGCTGCCCGGCCCGGCGCTGCAAAATCACCTCAAATCCAGCAAGGTTGAGGTTGTCGAAGTCAATTCCGGAGAAGAGCAGCAGGCTGGCTGAAAATCCTATGGCCCGATATTGCGATTCGGGCCTTTCCTTTCTCTAAGCTGAATCTGGCGCATAGCTAAAGTTTCTCTTTCCCGCTACAGTTACTTTTCCACGGCGAAAGGAGATAAACATGCTTTATATCTTTGACTTAGGAAATGTAATCGTCGATATCGATTTTAACCGGGTGCTGGGCGCATGGAGCGATTTTAGCCGTGTTCCGCTGGCGACGTTAAAGCAGAATTTCGCGATGGGTGAGACTTTCCATCTGCACGAGCGCGGTGAGATCAGCGATGAAGCGTTCGCAGAGCGTTTCTGTCAGGAAATGGGTCTCTCGTTAAGCTACGAGCAGTTTTCCCACGGCTGGCAGGCCATATTTGTCGCGATCCGCCCCGAAGTGATCGACATCATGCACAAGCTGCGCGAGCAGGGGCATCGTGTCGTCGTCCTGTCGAATACCAACCGCCTGCATACCACCTTCTGGCCGGATGAATACCCGGAAATCCACGCGGCGGCAGATAAGGTGTATCTCTCCCAGGAGATGGGGATGCGTAAACCTGAGGCGCGCATCTATCAGGCGGTATTGCAGGAAGAAGGATTCACGGCGGCGGATGCGGTCTTTTTTGACGACAACGCCGATAATATAGAAGGGGCTAATCAGTTAGGTATCACCTCCATTCTGGTGACCGGAAAAGAGACGATACCGAACTACTTTGCGAAGCAGTTATGCTAAAAACCGTTCATCAAAAAGCCAATCACCACACGCGCCCGCTGAGGGCGTGGCTGAAACTCCTCTGGCATCGCATTGACGAGGACAACATGACCACGCTGGCGGGCAATCTCGCTTACGTGTCCTTGCTCTCGCTGGTGCCGCTGGTGGCGGTGATCTTTGCGCTTTTTTCGGCGTTTCCGATGTTTGCCGATGTGAGCATGCAGCTTCGCCATTTTGTTTTCGCGAACTTTATTCCTGCCACCGGCGATGTGATCCAGAACTACATTGAACAGTTTGTCGCTAACTCCAGCAAGATGACGGCGGTGGGGGCATGTGGGCTTATTGTTACCGCGCTGCTGCTGATGTACTCCATCGACAGTGCGCTCAACACCATCTGGCGGAGCAAAAAAGTCCGCCCGAAGGTATACTCCTTTGCCGTCTACTGGATGATTTTAACCCTTGGCCCATTGCTGGCGGGGGCAAGCCTGGCGATCAGTTCCTACCTTCTTTCGCTGCGCTGGGCGACCGACTTAAACAGCGTGATCGATAACGTGCTGCGTATATTCCCGCTGATTTTATCGTGGCTTTCGTTCTGGCTGCTCTACAGCGTGGTACCAACCACGCGCGTACCCAACCGGGATGCCGTGGTGGGTGCGCTGGTCGCGGCGTTGCTCTTTGAGCTGGGCAAGAAAGGATTCGCGCTTTATATCACCATGTTCCCCTCTTATCAGCTGATTTACGGCGTGCTGGCGGTGATCCCCATTTTGTTTGTCTGGGTCTACTGGACGTGGTGTATCGTCTTGCTTGGCGCCGAAATAACTGTCACTCTCGGGGTCTACCGCGAACTCAAAAAAGCAGCAGAAGCTGAAAAACAACAAGAAGCAGACCAACCATGATTGCATTGATTCAGCGTGTAACCCGTGCCAGCGTCACCGTGGCGGATGAGGTGACGGGTGAAATTGGCCCAGGACTTTTGGTGCTTCTGGGTGTCGAAAAGTATGACGACGAACAAAAAGCCAACCGCTTGTGTGAGCGCGTACTGGGCTACCGCATTTTCAGCGATGCGGAAGGCAAGATGAACCTGAACGTTCAGCAGGCGGGCGGCAGCGTGCTGGTGGTCTCCCAGTTTACGCTGGCCGCGGATACCGAACGCGGCATGCGCCCGAGTTTTTCGAAGGGCGCGGCACCGGATCGCGCAGAAGCCCTTTACGAGTACTTTGTTGAGCGCTGTCGCCAACAGGACATGAATACACAAACCGGACGATTCGCTGCGGATATGCAGGTTTCGCTGGTGAACGATGGCCCCGTCACATTCTGGCTTCAGGTATGAGCCAACTGGCGGCATGGCCGCGGGTAACAAGAGAGAGTACAGCTATGTATCACCTTCGAGTACCGCAAACGGAAGAAGAATTAGACGCTTATTACCATTTCCGCTGGGAAATGCTGCGCAAGCCACTGCATCAACCTAAAGGCTCTGAACGCGACGCCTGGGACGCGATGGCGCACCACCAGATGGTGGTTGATGAAGAGGGCAACCTCGTTGCCGTGGGACGTCTGTATATCAATGCCGACAACGAAGCTTCAATCCGCTTTATGGCCGTTCATCCCTCCGTGCAGGACAAAGGCCTTGGAACGCTGATGGCTATGACGCTGGAATCCGTTGCCCGTCAGGAAGGGGTCAAGCGTGTCACCTGTAGCGCCCGCGAAGATGCCGTTGAGTTCTTTGCCAAGCTTGGTTTCGTGAATCAGGGGGAAATCACCGCCCCGCAAACTACGCCGATTCGTCACTTTTTGATGATCAAACCCATCGCCACGCTGGACGATATTCTCCATCGCGCCGACTGGTGCGGGCAGCTCCAGCAGGCGTGGTATCAGCATATTCCGCTCAGTGAAAAAATGGGTGTGCGTATTCAGCAATATACCGGGCAAAAATTTATTACCACCATGCCGGAAACCGGCAACCAGAACCCGCACCATACCCTGTTTGCCGGCAGCCTGTTTTCACTCGCCACGCTCACCGGCTGGGGACTGATCTGGCTAATGCTGCGCGAACGTCATCTCGGCGGCACCATTATTCTGGCCGATGCCCATATCCGCTACAGCGCCCCGATCAGCGGCAAGCCGAGCGCGGTTGCTGACCTGGGCGCACTGGGCGGCGATCTCGACCGTCTGGCGCGTGGACGTAAAGCACGCGTACAGATGCAGGTGGAGCTGTTCGGCGATGAAACGCCAGGCGCGGTGTTTGAAGGCACCTATATCGTTCTGCCTGCGAAGCCGTATGGCGCGTATGAAGAGGGCGGGAACGAGGAGGAGTAGTCTCCTTCTCACTCTCGCCCGGCATGGTTAATGCGCCAGGCAATATCTCGCATAACGTCTCGCGCTGACTGGCTAATTCCACCCAACTGGAAGAAGCCGTGTATTACACCCCGCCATCGTTGAGCGGTACACTTCACGCCTTGCTCCGTGAGGCGCTGATAAAGCGCCTCGCCTTCGTCGCGTAACGGATCATATTCCGCGGTAACAATATGGACCTTCGGCAGACCGCTAAAGTCGTTGCGCCACAGTGGGCTGACTTCAGGATGTTGACGGTCGGCTCCAGCCAGATACATTTCATAGCCGCTCAAAAGGGTATCGCGAGTAATCACGTAATCCATGCCATTGAGGGTATAGCTTTCAAAACTGGCCGTAGCGTCGAGCATGGGATAGATAAGAATGAGCTGCGCGGGATCCCAGAGACCTTTGGCCTTAAGCCGCAATGACGTTACCAGCGCAAGATGACCTCCCGCGCTGTCTCCACAAAGTGTAATCCGATTTTTATCCACACCTAATTGTTCTGCATTTTGCCAGACAAGATCTGCCGCTCTCTCTGCATCGTCATGCGCAGCGGGGAAAGTATTCTCGGGTGCGAGTCTGTACTGAACCGCAATGACCCGGCAGTTACCGTAAAACGCCAGTTGGCGAAGCTGATTATCATGGGTTTCAAACCCACCGCTGACAAAACAACCGCCATGATAGTAGAGGGCACAAGATAACGTTTCAGGGGCATTGAAAGGCGAAAATACCCGAAAGGTCATCTCCTCAAGAACAAGCGTTTCAACCTGGACACGCGTTTCTGTTTCCCCGGCTAGCGCTGTGCTGGCGACATATCCGCTTCTCCGGTCATCAATACTCTGCTTTCGCGAGGAAGGTCGTCCTGCGGCAATAAACTCCTGTACCAGCTTATCAATACCCTTTTCCAGTGCCATGATTACGTCCTTTTACTGTGTTTTTATACAGTTTATAGCCTGGTTTACAGCAGATGAAAACAGAGAAATGTTGAGAGGTGCATATTGTGGAAAGCGGCTCGCAAAATCGATCATTCCCTAAAAAACGTCCTTTCACCCTAAATTGATAAAGAGTATTTTGCCTGAAAATTAACCAAAGATGATATACTAAGGTGATATATGAGCGTTTTGGCGGAACTTGATATGGGCAGAATACTTATCGATTTGTCTGATGACGTGATTCAACGTTTGGATAATCTCAAGCAATTGCGAAATCAACCACGTGCTGAACTGCTTCGGGAAGCGATAGAACTGTATCTCGACCAGCAGAGTTCTTCTGTTATCCGAAATGCGCTTGGTCTGTGGGGAGACAGAAAAGAGGACGGGCTTGAGTATGAACGCAAGCTGCGTGAGGAGTGGTAATCATGGAGCACATGGCAGTGTTTGATACCAATATTCTCATTGATCTCTTCAACAACCGTGTTGAAGCTGCGGATGCGATTGAGCATACCGCGTCGCATCGTGCCATCAGCTTAATTACCTGGATGGAAGTAATGGTGGGCGCTCGCAGGCATGGTCATGAAGCGAAAACGGCAGCCGTTATGGGCGCTTTTGAAATTATTGATGTGTCTCGGGATATTGTGGAAAGAAGCGTTTTACTACGTGAGAAGCATGGAATGAAACTGCCTGATGCTATCATTCTGGCCACAGCGCAGAGCAGAAAATGTCCGTTGATTTCTCGCAACACGAAAGATTTTGCGGGTATTGACGAGGTCCTTACGCCTTACCAGGTGTAGGCCGGGCAAGCTCGCGCCGCCCGGCACTCTCACAGGAGATTACTCCCCTTCACCCGGGAACAGGAACGGGTTGATCGAGCTGCGGGCAAAGCCCTCCTGCTCCATCTTCGCGTCCAGAATCAGCGAGGCGAGATCGTCGGCCACGGCTTCGACTTTCGGGTCTTTTTCCTGATACAGAATCTTCAGGTAGGTCCCGCAGTCGCCGCAGCTCTCCGCTTTCACCGCCGCGTCTTCATTTTCCAGCGACCAGTAGTTCAGATCGCGGGTCTGTTCGCAGTTGCTGCACTTGATGCGCACCACGTGCCACTCGGTTTCACACAGGTTGCAGTGCAGGTAGCGCAGCCCCTGAGTGGTGCCGATTTGCACCATGCTGGAGACCGGCATTGAACCACACACCGGGCAGAACTGGCGCGCTTCGCCGTATTCGGCGCGGGCTTTACCTGGAATCAGGCTCGCCATTTGCGCCCAGTAGAGCGACAGCGCAGCCCAGATGAACGGCGCTTTATCGCTGCTCACCAGTGAGAAGTCGGAAGCAAACAGCGCGCTCGCCATCTCTTCCAGCTCCTGATCGGAGGCTTTTTCCAGGTTCTCAATGACTGCCAGCGCCGTGCCGCTCATTTCGGGCTTCAGCTCGGCGATCAGGGAATGCAGCAGCTTATGCCAGTGCTTGTCGCGCGGCAGGACGTGAATATCCAGCGGCGGTTTGCCCTGCTCGTTGGCTTCTTTGATGCGTGCGGTCAGGTCCATTTGCAGCGGATGGTCGTACAGCACCACTTCCTGCGCATGGGCGACTAGCGCGGCAAAACGCAGAAAATCGCCCAGCGGGTTGTTCTCTGCCAGCTCGCGCAGACGCTCTGCGCGGCGGTTGTAGAGGTTCTTGAGTCTGGGGAATAACAACGGCGGAATATACTCCGCCGTACGTTTCTCGCTCGACCCCAGCTCATCTTGCGGGATTATGCGAATACTCATTCAGATGACTTTTCCTGTTTCTGGCGGACTTCTCGGTACCAGCGCGGGTGATGTTTCTTCGCCCACGTTTTGGTGACCCAGCCTTCCACCATCGCGGTAATGGTGCCTTTCACCCAGAGGGCGGCGTAAATATGCACCATGATAACCACAATTAACGCCACTGCGGCAAATGAATGCAGCATCAGCGCGAATCGGATCACCGGGATTGAGAAAGCAGGCGCAAAGTACGGACGCCAGATGATCACGCCGCTCACCAGCAACAGGACCAGGAAGATAATCGCCGCCCAGAATACGCATTTCTGGCCGAAGTTATAACGCCCGGTATCACCCACTTCCTCGTTGACGACGATCTTACGAATATTCTTCGCCCAAAAGATATCATCCCGATTGATTAGGTTATGGTGCCAGTAGCGGAAAAACATGATGATGAACGAGGCAAACATCACCACACCCACGAACGGGTGAAGGATGCGCGCCAGCTGCGGCGTGCCCAGTATCTGCATCAGCCAGTTGAAGGACGGGAAGAAGAACCCTAGCCCGCTTATCGCCGCCAGCATGAAGCAGAAGGCGGTGACCCAGTGGTTGATGCGTTCCGGCGCGGTGTAGCGCACGATGGTGTCACGTTTTCTCATTTGCGCACCTCGTCTTTCTCTTCATGCAGGTTGTCGTCTTCCTCTTCCGCACGGTTCGGACCAACGCCGACGTAGTGGAAGATGCTCGCTGCGAAGGTGGCCGCAAAACCGACCGCGGCCAGCGGTTTCCAGATGCCTTTCCAGAACTTCACGGTCGCGCTGATTTCCGGGTTCTCCGGCAGGCCGTGATACAGGTTCGGCTTGTCGGCGTGGTGCAGCACGTACATCACGTGCGTACCGCCAACCCCGGCCGGATCGTACAGGCCCGCGTTATCGTAACCACGAGTTTTCAGCTCGCCCACGCGCTCTGCCGCCAGCGTTTTCATATCCTCTTTGGAGCCAAAGTGGATAGCGCCAGTTGGACAGGTCTTCACGCACGCTGGCTCCTGGCCGACATTTACGCGGTCAACGCACAGCGTACATTTGTAGACGCGGTTGTCTTCCGGGTTCAGGCGCGGCACGTCAAACGGACAACCCGCGATGCAATAGCCGCAGCCAATACACTGCTCGGACTGGAAGTCGACGATGCCGTTGGCATACTGAATGATAGCCCCTTCTGACGGACACGCCTTCAGGCAGCCCGGATCCGCACAGTGCATACAGCCATCTTTGCGGATAAGCCATTCCAGTTTGTCGTTCTGCTCCACTTCCGAGAAACGCATTACCGTCCAGGACTTGGCGGTCAGGTCCGCCGGGTTGTCGTACACCCCGACGTTGTGACCCACTTCGTCACGGATGTCGTTCCACTCTGAACAGGCCACCTGACAGGCTTTACAGCCGATACAGGTGGTCACGTCGATAAGCTTCGCCACTTCCTGCTGGTGGTCCCGCGCCTGAGGCGCGGGCGTGAAACCGTTAGTCGCGGAACGACGGATAATGTCTTGAGATTGATAAGCCATAAGTCGTCTCCGTTAGACCTTTTCCACGTTCACGAGGAAGGCCTTAAACTCCGGCGTCTGCGTGTTCGCATCGCCGACGAACGGCGTCAGGGTGTTTGCAATGAACCCTTTCTTCGCCACGCCCTCATAACCCCAGTGAATTGGGATGCCGATGGTATCCACCTGCTGACCGTGAACGTTCAGCGTGCGAATACGCTTGGTCACCACCGCCTTGGCTTTGATGTAGCCGCGGTTAGAGGAGACCTTCACGGTATCGCCATGGGCAATGCCGAGTTTGTTCGCCAGCTTCTCGCCGATCTCCACAAACTGCTCCGGCTGCGCGATGGCATTCAGCAACGCGTGCTTGGTCCAGTAGTGGAAGTGCTCGGTCAGACGGTAAGTGGTGCCGACATACGGGAACTTGTCCTTTTTACCCAGCGCTTCAAAATCGCCCTTGAAGATGCGGGCTGCCGGGTTAGAGACCACGTTCGGGTGCAGCGGGTTGGTACCCAGCGGCGTCTCAAACGGCTCGTAGTGTTCCGGGAACGGACCTTCCGCCATCTTATCGATAGCAAACAGGCGCCCCATCCCTTCAGGCTGCATGATAAACGGCCCGACATCGCTGCCTGGTGCGGCAGTGCTGTAGTCCGGAATATCCACGCCGCCCCATTTCGCGCCGTCCCACTTCAGCAGCTGACGCTTCGGATCCCACGGGTTGCCCTGCGGGTCAGCTGAGGCGCGGTTATAGAGGATGCGGCGGTTAAGCGGCCATGCCCATGCCCAGCCCAGCGTATTGCCGAGGCCCGACGGGTCGGCGTTATCGCGGTTGGCCATCTGGTTGCCTTTTGGCGTCCAGCTACCGGCAAAGATCCAGCAGCCGCTGGAGGTCGTACCGTCATCGCGCAGGTGCGCAAAGGTGCTGAGCTGATCGCCTTTCTTCGCCAGCACCGCACCGGTCGCCGGGTCGATAACGTCCGCCAGCGCCTTACCGTTGCTCTCCATCGCCACTTCTTCCGGAGACGGATTCTCTGGCGTCGAGTAGTTCCAGGTCATGTTCAGCACCGGCTCAGGCGTTGCGCCGCCTTCAGCCGCGTACATTTTACGCAGACGTAAGAAGATACCGGCCAGGATCTCGCCGTCGTTCAAGGCGATGCCCGGGGCATCCGCGCCTTTCCAGTGCCACTGCAACCAGCGGCCGGAGTTGACGATAGACCCGTTCTCTTCCGCGAAGCAGGTAGACGGCAGACGGAACACTTCGGTCTGAATCTTCGACGGATCGACATCGTTCGACTCACCGTGGTTCTGCCAGAACGTCGACGTTTCGGTATTGAGCGGGTCAATCGTCACCAGGAACTTCAGCTTCGACAGAGACTCGACAACCTTGTTCTTGTTCGGGAACGACGCCACCGGGTTAAAGCCCTGGCAGATATAGCCGTTGACCTGGCCCTGGTGCATCATTTCGAAGTACTGAAGTACGTCGTAACCTTTGTCCCACTTCGGCAGCCAGTCAAAGCCCCAGCTGTTTTCCGCCGTCGCCTTGTCGCCGTAGAAGGCTTTCATCAGCGAGACGAAGAACTTCGGATAGTTGCCCCAGTAGTTCACCTGGCCTTCGAGCAGCGGTTTTGGCGTGCTGGCCGTCAGGTAGGTTTGCAGGTCGGTCTGTTTCTCGCTCGGCAGGTTCATGTAACCCGTCAGGCTCTGAGACAGCAGGCCGAGGTCGGTCAGACCCTGAATGTTGGAGTGACCGCGCAGGGCGTTCACGCCGCCGCCTGCCATCCCCATGTTGCCGAGGAGCAGCTGAACCATCGCCATGGTGCGGATGTTCTGCGCGCCGATGGAGTGCTGCGTCCAGCCGAGCGCATACAGGAACGACGCGGTTTTATCTTTCGCGCTGGTTTCCGCTATCAGCTCGCACACCTTCAGGAAATCCGCTTTCGGCGTCCCACAGATGTTTTCGACAACCTCCGGCGTATAGCGGGACACGTGCTCTTTCAGCAGGTTCCACACGCAGCGCGGGTGTTGCAGGGTGGTGTCGCGCTTCGCAAAGCCGTTTTCGTCCAGCTCGTAGTTCCAGCTGGTTTTGTCGTATTTGCGTTTTTCGGCGTCATAACCGCTGAACAGGCCATCTTCGAAGTGGTAATCCTCACGCACGATCAGGCTGGCGTTGGTATAGGCTTCGGTGTACTCGCGGTTGTATTTTTCGTTGGTCATCAGGTACAGCAATACGCCTGACAGGAAAGTGATGTCAGTACCTGAACGAATAGGGGTGTAGAAATCCGCCACTGACGCTGTACGCGTAAAGCGGGGATCGATCACAATCAGCTTCGCGCCGTTGTGGATTTTGGCTTCCATCGCCCAGCGGAACCCGACAGGGTGCGCTTCAGCGGCGTTACCGCCCATCACCACAATGAGGTTGGCGTTTTTGATGTCGACCCAGTGGTTGGTCATCGCACCGCGACCAAATGTTGGAGCAAGACTTGCTACCGTTGGTCCGTGTCAGACACGCGCCTGGTTGTCGACCGCGAGCATACCGAGTGCGCGCGTAAATTTCTGGGTTAAATAGCCGGTTTCGTTACTGGACGCAGAAGCACACAGCATGCCGGTGGAGAGCCAGCGGTTAACGGTGGTGCCTTCGGCATTCTTCGCGATAAAGTTGGCATCGCGGTCTTCTTTCATCAGCTTAGCGATGCGATCGAACGCTTCCTCCCAGCTGATTTGCTGCCATTTGTCAGAGCCGGGAGCGCGATACTCAGGAAACTTCAGGCGGCTTTCGGAGTGGATAAAATCTACCAGACCGGCCCCTTTCGGACACAGCGCACCACGGTTGACCGGGTGATCCGGATCGCCTTCGATGTGGAAAATGGATGCTTTGGCGTTTTTCGCACCGTCGCCGAGGCTATACATTAACAGCCCACAGCCGACGGAGCAGTACGTACAGGTGTTACGGGTTTCGCGGGTGCGCAGCAGTTTATACTGCCGTGTTTCCGCCAGCGCTACACCGGGCGCAAAGCCCAGTGCCGCCGCCGTGGTGCCTGCCATACCGCCAGCGCAGATCTTAAAGAACTGCCTTCTGCTGACCTGCATGGGTCACTCCTTGGTTCATTACGACATTGCTATGTAGTTTTACTTTGCGGTTGAGAATTAACCGCAAAGGAGAAAAATTTGCATTAATCCCTCATTTCTCCGAGGGATAAGCCCAGAATACCACAATGTCGGTACGCCTGTTCTAACGGGGTTAAAACAAAGTGAACGTATTATCACGGCATTGATTATAAAATGTGATATCAATCACATTTTATCCTGTACATGTTAAAGAGGTGTAGCAGCTGATCGGTTGCACCCCTCCGTATTGAGTAGGAGAATGGTTGCTGAAAAGTTGATCCATACTATGCGTAAGGCCTGCCGTTTGTGTTGCAATAGCAGGCTCACTTCCGTGGTTGTTCAGGAATACCGTTGTGTCTAAACAAAACCGTGCTGCCCACGTGTCGCCACTGCCTGCGGGCATTGTGGAACTGTCGGTACACAGACCGCCTCACATTTCACATGCCACGCCGGATTTTCTGGCGGAAGAGGTCCCCGTTGCCCTGGTTTACAACGGGATTTCGCATGTGGTGATGATGGCTTCGCCGAAAGATCTGGAACTGTTCGCCATAGGTTTTTCCCTCTCGGAAGGCATCATTGCGCATCCGCAGGAGATCTACGGTATGGATGTGGTTCAGGCCTGTAATGGCCTTGAAGTACAAATCGAACTCTCCAGTCGCCGCTTTATGGGGCTGAAAGAGCGCCGCCGGGCGCTGGCCGGACGCACCGGCTGTGGCGTGTGCGGTGTTGAACAGCTTAACGATATCGGTAAGCCCGTCGCGCCGCTGCCGTTTACCCAGACCTTCAACCTCGGTAACCTCGACAAAGCCCTGGAGCACCTCAATGATGTCCAGCCCATAGGTCAGCTGAGCGGCTGTACACATGCTGCGGCGTGGGTGCTCCCGTCGGGCGAGATCGTCGGAGGTCATGAAGATGTAGGCCGCCATGTGGCGCTGGATAAGCTGCTGGGCCGTCGCGCGCGTGAAGATGCCGTCTGGCAGCAAGGGGCCGCGCTCGTTTCCAGCCGCGCCAGCTATGAAATGGTGCAGAAAGCGGCCATGTGCGGCGTGGAGATCCTGTTTGCGGTGTCGGCTGCGACAACGCTGGCGGTCGAAGTGGCAGAGCGCTGCAACCTGACGCTGGTGGGGTTCTGCAAGCCGGGCAGGGCGACAATTTACACCCATCCGCAGCGAGTAATTGTTAATCAGTAATTTTGAATGAGTATAGCAAAACCTTCCGCTTTTAGTTGTTCATGATGAGGGCTAGTATTTATCTCATCAAGGCACGGTGCCTTATCTAAACAACTTAACGAAAAGGTTTATCTCATGAAAAGCATCAAAACTTTTGTCGCTGTAATCGCTCTGGCTGCTTCTTTCGGTTCTTTCGCTGCGCAGACTGTGACTGCATCCGCCTCTACGCTGGATGGTGCAGAAGCTAAAATCGCCGCACAGGCTCAGGAAGCGGGCGCGTCATCCTACAAAATTACCCAGGCATTCACCGGTAACCGCGTACACATGACCGCTGAACTGAACAAATAAGTCATATAGCCGCTGTCCCTTGCTTTTCGGAGCAGGGACAGGTTTCATTCTGCTCCCCTGTTTTATCCCGCCTTCCTGTACAAACCGCCTGTATTTTCAACCTGACAGAAAATAGCCATATCCTCCGGGATATTTCTTATTGGTTGAATAATAACTATAATGTTCCGTCCGGTTGAGTTACCCTTACTTAAAAATCAGCAATCTCATACATGATCTAAATATAAGGTCTGACCAGTTCTTTTAATTCATTTCAATAATGTATGATTTCATGTCTTTCAGACTGTATTTCGGGATTTATTATATAAATAATCAATAATTGATCCCAAATAATAAGGAAATCCTCAGGCTTTAATCCTAAAGAGATTCGGAGTCATTGACCCCGGTTATTCATGATGATAGTTTCAAAAACAATATTAAATCTTTACCCCTAAAACCAAATATTTCTCTTTTGGTTTATTTTGTATTTAACTCATATAAGGAAATTAAATGAACGCGATGTTTAAAAAAGGAGTGCTGGCATCTGTACTGGCAGTAGCGGCGTCTTCAGCAATGGCGGCTTCCAGTGTTGATATTCAGGTTACGGGGAAAATTGTTCCGTCTTCCTGTACACCGGCATTTATTAGCGGTGGCGGTATTGCTGATTTCGGTACCATGAAGGTGGCTAGTCTGAATTCCACCACCCCAACCCCTCTGGCGGATGTTAAAATTATCCCTATTTCTATTACCTGTGAAGAAGCGACCCGCGTTGGCGTGACCTTTAACGATTCGCATGTGGATTCTGCGCCTACGGAGACTATTCCGGTGAACTTTATTGATTCGGATTTCCCTACCAGCGTGGGTTTTACGGCTGGCCTGGGGATGTATGGCGATAAGAAAATTGGCGCTTATTCAATGGGTATCCAAAAGACCGACGGGGCGACGACCAACGGAGACGGTGTAAACCTTTATCCAATCTTCACCAGCGATAACGGTGCATCATGGGGAGTTAAAAGCGGGGTTCGCTATTTACAGGTGAAAGCAGATAAGAGTGAGATTTATTCCTTCACAGATCAAGCGACCGGTACAATTGCACCTGTTGCACAAACTAAAATTAACTTCAACGTGGGCATTGCCGCGATGATTAACCCAACCAACGATTTAAATATCACGGATGAAGCCACCCTGGACGGCTTAACCAACGTTGAGCTGGTTTATCTGTAATCACCCCCACGTATCATGAAATACCTGACACCTCACTTCGGTGGGGTGTCCTATACCAATATTAATGGACTAATATTATGCTGCTTTTAAAGAGAACGCTGATCTGTGCCTGCCTGCTGGCCTCATTCAACGGTATGGCTGCCGGGATGGTGCCGGATACCTCGCTGCTTATTGTCAATGAAGACAAGCAGGGGGCCAGCATGGATGTTAAAAACACCGATGCTGAAGCACAGCTGCTGTACACCAAAATTATTGATCTCCCGGACGACCCCAAACCGGGTCTGATTGCCACGCAGCCGGTTGTGCGCGTAGATGCGGGTAAAACCCAGCGCGTGCGTTTTGTGCTGAAAAACAGTAATGAGCCGCTGAAGGTGGAACATTTTAAGCGTGTCATTTTTACCGCTATCCCTCAGCGTGAAAAAAATAAAGTTAAAGTGGTGTTTAGCCAGAACCTTCCCGTCATTATTCACCCGGCTGGCCTGGCGGTAAATATTGAACCCTGGAAGGCACTCACCTGGCAGATAAAAAATGGCAATGTCACGGTTGAGAATAATACGCCTTATGTCGTCCGACTGGAGCAAAAGGTGAAATTAATGGCCTCGGGTACGATCGCGACATTAGCTAAGACTTACATTCTTCCTGGCGAAAAAATGACGGCCAGCGCCCCAGCCAAAATATCAGCATCCGAAAAACAAATCGAAATCTATCCGGCAACGCGTTATGGCTATAAGGCAGGGAATTATATCGCCGACCTTCAGCAATAAAATCACTTAACAAACATGGAGTAGTTATGTTAAACGGTTCCTGTAAAAAGGGAATGCTCGTGTTTTGCCTTAGCGTGCTGGCATTTAATATTCGGGCTGAGATTTCCTCTAATGCGAATGAATCTCTGGAACTGGCGCGAGCCATATTTGACAGCGATGCTTTAAAAAATAACGGGCTTGATCCGGCCATTGCGGATTACTATTCCCTCACTCCCCGTTTTACCCCTGGCTACCATAATGTGACGGTTAATATTAATGGTAAGCAGCGCAATATTATGCCCGTGAAATTTGATGAGGAAGGAACGCCCTGTATTGATAAAGCGTTTCTGGAAAACGCGGGCCTGATTAAACAGACGAAAAGAGGCACCTGCCCGAAGATTTATCACTACTGGTCCGGATCAACGATTCAGACTTCGCCGGATATTGATGAAATATCGGTTGTTGTACCGCCTGAAGCGATCGACCCTGATTATGGCCGACAGTTCGCCGAGGTGCGTGGCGGACGTGCAGCCATGCTGAATTACTCCATGTTTGGCACCCATAATCACTATGATGATGAGAACGCTGACCGTTTCCAGTCGACCTTTGAAATGGGCTTTAATGCCGGAGACTGGATTGTGCGCAGCACGCAGTTCATTAGCGACGGCAGCGATCAGGATTTTGAGGTTGACTCCCTCTACACCTATGCCCAGCGTACCTTTACCGATTATGGCGTGATGGTGCAGGGTGGCCAGATTAACATCGCCAACAGCCGCTTCAGTATTCCGGGAATTTACGGGGTCCAGATGATGCCGGATACCGCACTCACTCCTCAGGTGGGGACGGGCGTCGAAGTCAGCGGTATTGCCCGTAATCCGCAGGCGCGCGTCGATATCCGCCAGGGCGGACAGCTTATTTACTCAACGCTGGTTCCTGCCGGTCCGTTCAACCTGGAGGACGTGCCGCTGGCGAACCTCAACACCGACCTGAACGTAACGGTCACCGAGACTGACGGCAGCGAAAACCGATTCACTGTCTCGGCAAGTACGTTCCGCAGCAATCATATAGGCCGTGCCCCGGGCTTTACGCTGGCTATGGGCCGCGTTGAAGACATGGACTCACGCTTTGAAAATCCGTGGGTGGTGTCCGCCAACAACGGCTGGTCTGTCAATAAGCGTGTCAATTTCCTGGCCGGTATGGTGATGGCGGATAACCACTATTATGGCTTCTCCGGCAACCTCGATACCATACCGATGCAGAACCTGTATGCCTCGTTGGGTTTTCTGGCGTCAATAGACAACCAGACGCAAACTGACGGCAACAAAACGACGCTGGATCTGGGTTACTCCCTGCCGTGGGGCATTGGGCTTTCGCTGGGCGGTAGCTATGGCACACCGGACTATCGCGAGATGGCGGAACTTTACGGCGACGATGACGATATGTCGCAAACCAAATACGACACCAGCGTCGGTATCAACTGGTCGAGTACCACGCTGGGCCGCTTTTCCCTCAGCTATTATCGCAACGAGAGCTGGAACAGCGACTATGACAGTCGCCGGTTTATCTCGTCGTGGTCACAGACTTTTAAATACTTCAACGTGAGCGTGAACTGGGAGTCGGATGTCAGCCGGCACGACAGCAGCGACAACGATCAGTTTTACGTAAACGTGTCGATCCCGCTGGGACGCTCAGGCGTGACAACCAGCTCCTGGTATCGCGAGAGCGAAGGTAAGCGTTCTTACGGCACGCGGGCAATGGGCTCGCTCAACGCTGAGAACCAGTACACGGTGGGGGTCACTCAGGACCAGGAAGAGAACACCACCAGCTGGGACAGCTCGCTGAACAGTAATCTGCATTACACCAACCTGGCGCTGGCGGCAGGAGGAGATAACGACAGCAATACCAACTACTCAGCAGCATTAAGCGGCGGGATTGTCGCCCACAGCGACGGGGTGACCTTCTCGCCTTACCGCGTGACCGATACGTACGCCATTGCCAGACTGGATAAACCGGTGGCTGGTATCGAGATAGGTACCCCGCGCGGCGCGGTATGGACCGATAAATGGGGCCAGGCGATTATTCCTGCGCTGTCGCCGTTCCGTGAAAGCACGATAGAGATCAACACGGAAAGCCTGCCAGGCAATCTGGACGTAAGAAATGGCAGAACAGCGATCAAAGCGTCTCACGGCGCTGTGGCGAAGTGGGAGTTTGCGACGTTAAGCCAGCGCCGCGTGCTGCTCAGTATACGCCGTGCGGACGGTACGCCGCTGCCGGAAGGTGTCTCGATTGTGGACGCGGCAGGGGAGTATGTGACGAGTGCGCCAGAAGACGGCGTGATCTTCCTGAACGATATCTCTGCCAGCCAGCAGCTGTATGCGAAGCTGGATGAAGGGCGTTGCAGGCTGACGTACACCCTGCCGGAGGCAGAACCGAATAAATTCTATGAAGAGGTGACAGGGAAATGTCTCTGAATAACGTTCGTCAATACGCGCTGATGCTTATGCTGCTCTGCGGCGCAGCGGGACTTTCGGGAATGGCGCAGGCCGATGACGGCGCCTGTGAAATGATGTCGGCGGTGAAGAAAGTCGATTACGGGCGCTACCGTAAAGAGGATATGCGGCAAACGTCCGCTGAGCATATTGGCAAAGTGTATAACGGTTATGCTTCTGTGACGCGTGAAGTTCAGGTTTCGGTGCTGTGTCCGGATGCGCGCAAAATGCGCCTCTCCGTAGACGGGATTGCCCGACAGAACCTGGCGTATCGTTTTACGGATAACGGCGCGATGAAAATCGAATTTAAAGATGGGCGGGTAGACGGGAACCCCGTGCAGCTGGCCGCGGTCGATATTGGCGCGGTAGCCGTTCAGGGAGGCGCTTCTCAGGTGACGCTAAAGCCGGAAAAAGCGCTGGCTGCCGTAAACGGTACAGAAGTGGCGGGCGAGCAGTTTGTCGCCACCATGATGATCACGACCTATCTCTCTGACAAGGCGTTTAGCGTTACTAACACCACGGATTTTGAAGAAACGCTGACGCTTAACGTCGATACGCTTCCTGCGCATTAACCCCTCAGATGCCCGGCAGCGCTGTTCTGTCGGGCATTTTTCTTAGTGGATCCCCGCCAGACGCAGCAGCGCCGTCACCACCGCCGCCGCGACGATCACCACAATTAACGGCATTTTGCGCCAGGCCAGAAACACCGCGAACCCCACCCCCAGTACGCGCGCCATCCCGGCAAAATGGTCCCCTTCATAAAACGTTGTTGCCAGCGCGACGGAGAACAACAAAACGGTTGCCGCGTCTGAAAGCAGCGCCTGCGACCGTTCAGAAAGCGCCAGCCGGCTACCGAGTTTCGCCCCGCCGAGACGCATCAGATAGGTTCCGGCAGAAAGAATGGCGATGCCGAGAATAAAAACCGTCATGTTTTCCATTATTTTTTTCTCGCGGCAAGGCCGAGCAAAGAGAGCAGCACCGGCAGGCCAACCGGCGCAAACGGTACGGCGGCCAGCGACAACACTGCGCCGCTACAGGCGCGGATCAGCGTGGTACGGTTTTTAAATGCCGGCACCACTAACGCCAGCAGGATTGCCGGGAACACCGCGTCCAGCCCGATGGTTTCCGGGTCCGGCAGCAGCTTGCCGACTATCGCGCCCAGCACCGCCCCCAGCGGCCAGATGATTGCCACGCCCAGGCCGCACAGCCAGTAGGCCGCTTTACGCTGCTCGGCGGTTTTTTGCGACAGGCCGAACACCACACTTTCATCATTCATGATATGACAGCCCAGAAAGCTCAGGCCGCGCTTGCCCACCAGTTCACGCACCGTAACGCCGAACGGCACATGGCGCGCGTTAACCAGTAAACCGGCCGCTGCCGCTGCCAGCGGATTGCCGCCGCTCGCCA
Organism: Enterobacter sp. BIDMC 27; assembly: GCF_000534415.1. Taxonomy (NCBI): domain Bacteria; kingdom Pseudomonadati; phylum Pseudomonadota; class Gammaproteobacteria; order Enterobacterales; family Enterobacteriaceae; genus Enterobacter; species Enterobacter sp. BIDMC 27. The sequence continues at coordinate 734,585 of NZ_KI973178.1, read as the reverse complement.
CGATGCCGATAAACATAAACTCGGATGCGCCTGCCAGCACCGTGAGGGAGAGGACAAACGGCACCCACAGCGGGAAACCGTAGGCCATCGCCAGTGAGCCATAAGACATGCCGACCACGCCCACCGCGAGGCAGACCAGGACGATCGCTTTTATCGTGTCGCCTTTCAGGCAAGAGAGGTGATTCTTCATACCATTTTAGCCATATCGAACGTGTTTCCATTATAATGAACGCATCAGAAACGTTTTACAAGACGAACGATTCGTTCGTTATAGAGAGAAAGAGGCCGTTATTATGACGCAGCCAATCAGCGTGATCGCCAAAAGTCTGGTGCGAGAGCGCCTGCGAACCGGGCTCTCACTGGCAGAAATTGCCCGCCGTGCCGGGATCGCCAAATCCACGCTTTCTCAACTGGAGTCTGGCAACGGCAATCCTAGCCTGGAAACGCTGTGGTCGCTTTGCGTGGCGCTGGATATTCCGTTTGCTCGGTTACTGGAGCCGCAGCAACCCGTCACGCAGGTGATCCGCCGCGGCGAGGGCACAAAAGTCGTCGCCGGGCAGGCGAACTACGAGGCGATTTTGCTCGCGGCGTGTCCGCCTGGCGCGCGTCGTGATATCTATCTGCTGCTGACTCAGCCGGGGGCAGACCGTATTTCCCAGCCCCATCCGCCTGGTTCGGTTGAGCATATTATCGTGACCCAGGGGCGGGCGATGGTCGGCCTGATCGACGCGGCGGAAGAGCTCGGCCCGGGAGATTACATTTGCTACCCCGCTGACCAGCCGCATATCTTTAAGGCGCTGGAGCCAGATACGCACGCGCTGCTGGTGGCGGAACAAAACTAACAAAGATACGGAAAATCATGTCGCTTAAAGCCATTGCCAAAGAACTGGGGCTGTCTGTTACCACCGTCAGCCGCGCCCTCAACGGATATGACGACGTTTCTGCTGAGACGCGCGCCCGCGTGGAAGCGGAGGCCCAGCGCCGTGGCTACCGACCAAATACCTTTGCCCGTCGCCTGAAGATGGGCAAAATCGACGCCGTCGGGCTGGTGTTTCCGGTGCATCCTGTTCCGCTCAATAACAGCGTTTTTATGGACATGGTCGGCGAAATTAGCCACGAACTGGCGCGACATGAGATTGACCTGCTGCTCATCGCTGACGACGATCTGGCGGACAAACACAGCTATATGCGCATGGTGCAGAGCCGACGCGTGGATGCGCTGATTGTGGCGCATACGCTGGATCACGATCCGCGTCTTGAGCAGCTACAGGCCGCCGGGTTCCCGTTCCTGGCGCTCGGCCGCAGCCAGCTCCCGCAGCCGTACGCGTGGTTCGATTTCGACAACTATGCCGGCACATATCAGGCCACCCGCTGGCTGATCGAGAAAGGCCATCAGCGCATTGCGCTGCTGGGCGAAAGCAACAACCAGGCATTCATCACCCAGCGCCGCCAGGGCTACCTGGACGCGCTGCGGGAAGCCGGACTTTCCAGCGAATGGCTGCGCGCCATGCCCCCTTCGCGTCGCGTGGGGTATGCCACCACGCAAGAACTTCTCTCCCTGCCGCAGCCGCCCACGGCCATCATTACCGACTGCAACACCCACGGCGACGGCGCAGCGATGGCCCTGGCGCAGATGGGGCGCTTAACCGGTGAAAATGCCGTTTCGCTGGTGGTCTATGACGGCTTACCGCAGGACAGCATTGTCGATATCGACGTCGCGGCGGTGATCCAGTCTACCCGTCAGGGTGTCGGGAAACAGATTGCCGATATGGTGCGCCAGCTGATTAATGGCGACGACATTGACACCCTTCAGGTGCTCTGGCAGCCAGAATTCTCCCCAGGCCAGACGGCCTGATTACACCAAAAATTCCAAACCCGATCACAGATCCGAAACGTTTTGGTTTGTATCCGAAACGTTTCGGATCAACACTCAGGACATCCCGATGACAGGAGATGTCTGATGCAAGATTCCATTTTTCGACTTGAAAGCAATACGGTTGACGTGGTGGTAAAAACCCACCCGTTCGCCGAAATTTTCTACTGGGGGGCACACCTTCAGCACTTTTCGCCGCAGGATGTGCTGAGTATTGCGCGCCCGGTTGCTAATGGCAGGCTGGACGTCGACTCCCCCGTCACGCTGATGGCAGAGCTGGGGCATGGGCTGTTTGGCTCGCCGGGCATCGAGGGGCACCGCCAAGGGCTGGACGGATCGCCGGTATTTAAAACCACGCAGGTGCAGCAGGCGTTAAACGCCCTGACAATCACTGCTGAAGACGAGCATGCAGGCCTGCGCCTGACCAGTGAAATAACGCTGGATGCCAGCGGCGTACTGGTGGTGCGTCATGGGTTAACCAACCTGAAAATGCAGGCGTGGCAGGTGGATCGATTTGCCGTGACGCTGCCGGTGGCCGAACGCGCGCAGGAGGTGATGGCCTTCCACGGACGCTGGATCAGGGAGTTTCAGCCGCACCGCGTGATGCTTGAACATGACAGCTTTGTGATTGAAAACCGTCGGGGTAAAACCTCCCATGAACATTTCCCGGCGCTGATTTCAGGTACGCCGTCATTCAGTGAAATGCACGGCAACGTCTGGGGTATACATCTGGGCTGGAGTGGTAACCACCGCCTGCGCGCAGAGGCGAAAACCGATGGCCGCCGCTATATGCAGGCCGAAGCGCTCTACCTGCCGGGTGAAATGGCGATTGAAGAAGGGGAAACGCTCTGGACGCCGCGCCTGTATGCCAGTCACTCCCCGCACGGGCTGAACGGCATGAGCCAGCAGTTCCACCGCTACCTGCGCGACAATGTTATCCGCTTCCCGGAAGATAAACCGCGCCCGGTGCACCTCAACACCTGGGAGGGGATCTACTTCAACCACGACCCGGACTACATCATGCGCATGGCCGACGAGGCCGCAGCGCTGGGTGTGGAGCGCTTTATCATTGACGACGGCTGGTTCAAAGGCCGCAACGACGACCACGCCGCGCTGGGCGACTGGTATCTGGACGAGAAAAAATACCCGAACGGCCTAAAGCCGGTAATCGATCACGTTAAACAGCTCGGCATGGAGTTTGGTATCTGGGTTGAGCCGGAGATGATTAACCCGGATTCCGATCTGTATCGCGCGCACCCTGACTGGGTGCTGGCGCTGCCGGGCTACGCCCAGGCGACCGGGCGACACCAGCTGGTGCTCAATCTCAATATTCCGCAGGCCTTTGAATATCTGGTCGAACGCATGAGCTGGCTGCTGGGCGAACACGCGGTCGACTACGTGAAATGGGATATGAACCGCGAGCTGGTGCAGCCAGGGCACAAGGGCAAAGCCGCCGCCGACGCCCAGACGCGCCAGTTTTATCGCCTGCTGGACGTGCTGGGCGAGCGCTTCCCGCACATTGAGTTTGAATCCTGCTCCTCCGGCGGCGGGCGAATCGATTATGAAGTGCTGACCCGCTGCCACCGCTTCTGGGCGTCCGACAACAACGACGCGCTGGAGCGCAACACTATCCAGCGCGGCATGAGCTACTTCTTCCCGCCGGAGGTGATGGGGGCGCATATCGGTCATCATAAATGTCACGCCACCTTCCGCCAGCACAGCATTCAGTTCCGCGGGCTAACAGCGCTGTTTGGTCACATGGGGCTGGAGCTGGATCCGCTCACCGTCGATGCGCAGGAGCGTGAAGGCTATCGCCATTACGCCGCGCTGCACAAGCGGTGGCGAGAGGTCATTCATCACGGCACCCAGTGGCGCGTGGATATGCCGGACGCCACCACCCTGGCGCAGGGTATAGTGAGCGAAGATAAGACGCAGGGGCTGTTTTTGGTCAGCCAGCTCGCGATGCCGGATTACACCCTGATGATGCCGCTGCGCATGCCGGGGTTAGACGCCAGCGCGCTGTACCGCATCACGCTGCTCGATCACCCGAACATCCAGATTACGGGCGAGGGCGGGCACACCATGCGTAAGCTGCCGGCGTGGATGAACGCGCCGCAAACGGTAAGCGGTGAGTGGCTGATGCAGGCGGGTATTGCACTGCCGATTCTGGATCCGGAAACCGCCATTCTGATTGGTGTGGAACGCGTGTAAGGGTGACGGGCCGGGCAACCGGCCCTCCGTTGAGGATAAAAATAATGAACACAACAACCTGTACCCACAAAGACAACCCTAATTTCTGGATCTTCGGGCTGTTCTTCTTTCTCTACTTCTTCATCATGGCCACCTGCTTTCCGTTCCTGCCGATCTGGCTGTCGGACATCATCGGCCTGAACAAAACCCATACCGGGATTGTTTTCTCCTGCATCTCGCTGTCGGCCATTGCCTTCCAGCCGGTGCTGGGGGTCATTTCGGACAAGCTGGGGCTGAAAAAACACCTGCTTTGGATCATCTCGGTGCTGCTGTTCCTGTTCGCGCCGTTCTTCCTGTACGTCTTCGCCCCGCTGCTGAAAACCAATATCTGGCTGGGGGCGCTGAGCGGTGGGTTGTATATCGGCTTTGTCTTCTCAGCGGGGTCGGGGGCGATTGAGGCCTATATTGAGCGCGTAAGCCGCAACAGCTTTTTTGAGTACGGCAAGGCGCGTATGTTCGGCTGTCTCGGCTGGGGGCTGTGCGCCTCAACGGGCGGCATCCTGTTCGGCATCGATCCGTCGTACGTCTTCTGGATGGGGTCGGCCGCGGCGCTGTTGCTGATGCTGCTGCTGGTGGTCGCGAAACCGAAGCCTAACCAGACGGCGCAGGTGATGAACGCCCTGGGCGCGAATCAGCCGCAGATCACCGCTAAAACCGTCTTTACCCTGTTCCGCCAGCGCAGAATGTGGATGTTCATCCTGTACGTGATTGGCGTGGCCTGCGTGTATGACGTCTTCGACCAGCAGTTTGCCACCTTCTTCAAAACCTTCTTCGCCACGCCGCAGGAGGGGACCCGTGCCTTTGGTTTCGCCACCACGGCGGGGGAAATCTGTAACGCGATCATTATGTTCTGCTCGCCGTGGATCATTAACCGCATCGGCGCGAAAAACACGCTGCTGATTGCCGGGGTGATCATGGCGACGCGCATTATCGGCTCGTCGTTTGCCACCACTGCCGTGGAGGTGATTGCCCTGAAGATGCTGCACGCGCTGGAAGTCCCGTTCCTGCTGGTGGGGGCATTCAAGTACATCACCGGGGTGTTTGATACGCGCCTGTCGGCCACCATCTACCTGATTGGCTTCCAGTTTGCCAAACAGTCGGCGGCGATCTTCCTCTCCGCCTTTGCCGGAAATATGTATGACCGGGTCGGCTTCCAGGAGACGTATCTGATACTGGGCTGCTTCGTGCTGGCGATCACGGTGGTGTCGGCGTTTACGCTGAGTGGCAGGCGGGAGATTGCTGCCGCCTCGGGGGCAGCAGCGTTAACACATCAGTCCAGGTAAAACACCTCTTTCAGCGCCGAACTCACCGGGCTGTTATCCGAGTTCGACGGCATAACGTCACCCATATACTTCCACCAGCGCTGGCAGACATCGGTGTTTGCCACCGCGTTCCAGCGCTCCTCCGATTCAATCTCCACCGTCGCAAACAGCAGGTTGCGGGTTTTGTCGAGGTAAATGGCGTAGTGGTGCGCGCCATGGGCTTTCAGTACCGCCTCCAGCTCAGGCCAGATCGGGTTGTGGCGACGTGCGTACTCCTCGTGCGCGTCCGGGTTTACCTGCATCACAAACGCTTTGCGGATCATAAAGCCTCCAGGTACAGCTCGCGGACCTCATCGCGGCTGGCGGTGCGCGGGTTGCACGGCGCGCACGGGTCGGCGAGGGCTTTATCCAGCCAGCCTTCAATATCGGCTTTGGTGACGCCGAGCTGGCTAAATCCGGACGGAATGCCGACGCGAGCGCTCAGGTCGCGAATCGCCTGAATGGCCGACATGCTGGCCGCTTCATCGCTCATGCCGCGCGTGTCAACGCCCATCGCCTGCGCCACGCGGGCGAAACGTGCGACCGCGTTCGGGCGGTTAAAGTTTTCGATGATCGGCAGCAGAATGGCGTTGCACACGCCGTGCGGCAGGTTGTGCGTCGCGCCCGGCTGGTGCGCCAGGGCGTGCACCAGCCCCAGACCGGCGCTGTTAAACGCCATGCCCGCCAGATACTGACCAAAGGCCATCTGCTCGCGCGCTTCCAGGTTGTGACCATCGTCGACCGCTTTCGGCAGCCACAGGTTGATCAGGCGAATCGCTTCCAGCGCGTTAGCATCGGTCAGCGGGTGCGCGCCGACGGACACGTAGGCTTCAATCGCATGAGTCAACGCATCCATGCCGGTTGCGGCGGTCACGGAGGCGGGAATATCGAGCATCACGCTGGCATCGTCCACGGCGATATCCGGGATGATGTTCGGATCGATTATCACCTCCTTCACCTGGCGCGCGGAGTCGATGATCACCGCGTTGCTGGTCATCTCTGCTGCCGTGCCTGCGGTGGTGTTGATCGCCACAAGCGGTACGCCCGCGTTTTTCACCTTGCCGACGCCGGAGTAATCGGTTGACGGACCTGGGTTGGCGGTGAGGATTTTGATCGCCTTGGCGGTATCAATCGGGCTGCCGCCGCCAAAGGCAATCAGGTAATCACACTCCGCATCCTGATATGCCGCATAGCCTTTTTGCACCAGCGCTTCCGTCGGATTCGGGAATACCTCATCGAACAGGTGATACGACATCTGATGGGCGTCGAGCGCGGAAAACAAACTGTCGAGCAGGCCAAGTTTCACCAGCTGGCCGTCGGTGACAATCAGCGCTTTTCCCCACTGTTTGTTTGCCACCAGATTGACCATATCGCCGATCGCGCCCGCGCCGTGCAGGCTGATTTTGGGGAGTGCCAACATAAAGCTCATGATAATTCTCCTTAATTACTGTGATTTTTATGCCCGGCGGCGCTGCGCTTGCGCGGGCCTACGGTTAAGTAGGCCGGGTAAACGCAGTGCCACCCGGCTATGAGATCCGTCTTCGCTGCATCATCCGGCGGGTAATAATCGGCAGCGAAATCACCACGATCAGCATCGCGCCGATAATCACCGACATCACGATGCCGGGCACGTTGAGCAGGCTCAGGCCGAAGGTCACCAGCCCCATCAGGAAGGCGGCGATAATCACGCCCACCATGCTGCCGGACCCACCGAGAATATTGACGCCGCCGAGCACCGCCATCGTCACCACCGCCAGCTCCCAGCCCATCGCGATGGTCGGGCGGGTACTGCCCAGACGCGAGGTGAGCAGCACCGACGCCAGGCCGGACATCAGTCCTACCAGCGCAAACAGGATCAGGTTGTGGCGCTTCACGTTGATGCCGGAGTACCACGCGCCGGTCGGGTTGTTGCCGATGGCGTAGGTGCGGCGGCCAAAATTGGTGCGGTGCAGCACAAAGGCAAACAGAGCGGCCAGCACGATAAACAGCGCGAACTCAAACGACAGCGCGCCCCAGACGTAGCCCTGGCCGAACCAGGCGAAGCTCTCCGGGTAGCTGTTCAGCGCCTGGTCCCCGAGCAGGATGTAGGTGATCCCGCGGTACAGGCTCATGGTGCCGATGGTGATGACGATGGACGACAGGTTAAAGCGCGTCACCAGAATGCCGTTGAACAGCCCGCACAGTAGCCCGACGCCTAATCCCACGCACACCAGCAGCGGCGTATCGACGCCCGCCGCCGCGCAAAAGCCCATCACCGTGGAGCTGAGCGCGATGGTGGAGGCCACAGACAGGTCAATTTCCCGGGCGATAATCAGCATCGCCATCGGCAACACAATGATCGCTTTTTCCGTGAAGTTGAACGTCGCGTCGGAGAGGTTCCAGATATTGAGGAAGTAGGGCGAGGCGAGCGCGTTCACCACAAACACCGCCAGCGTCACCGCCAGCAGGAAGCCCTCCCAGCACAGCAGGCGCTGGAAGATGCCCGGCGCAGAAGTGGGTTTGAACTCTTCAGATGTCATCATTTTGCTCATGGTTTCACCGCCAGTTTCTGACGTGCCAGCGCCGCGTCGCGCAGGATCAGCCTGCCTTTGCGCCTGTTGCCGCGCTCGTTCAGCAGCACAGCGATGACAATGACCGAGCCGGAAATCGCCATCTGCCAGAACGGGGAGACGCCGATCACCGGCAGGGCGTTGTTGATGACGCCAAGGAACAGCGCCCCGAACAGACAGCCGAGCACGCGGCCGGTGCCGCCCATGGTGCTGATCCCGCCAATCACACAGGCTGCCACCACCTGCAATTCAAAACCGTTAGCGACGTCAACATACGCAACGGCAAAGCGTGATATCCACAGGTAGCCGCAGAACCCGGCCAGCAGACCGGAAAGGCAGAAGCTGATGAACTGCATTTTCCCGGCGTTGATCCCGGTGTAGTACGCTGCCGTGGCGTTCCCGCCGGCGGTGTAGAGCGCCCGTCCGGTGCGACTGTAGCGCAGGAAGTAGCCCACCAGCAGCAGTACGGCGATGGCGCACCAGCTCAGCACCGGCAGGCCCAGCACTGACGCACGCGGCAGGCCGAGGAAGTCTGCACCCATCTGGTTGGAGTTCACCCAGCCGCCGCCGGAGAGCAAAAAGATCATTCCGCGGTAGATGCTCATGGTGCCGAGCGTGACCACAATCGCCGGAATGCCCAGTTTCCACACCAGCAGGCCGTTTATTGCGCCCATCAGCAGCCCAAGCGCGCTGGCAAGGATCAGCAGCGCCCAGACGGGCACGTCCGGGTAATGGAAATTAATCAGGGCGACAATCATCCCGGTCAGGGCCAGATTAGCCGCCATCGACAGGTCGATGCCTTTAGTGAGCAGCACCATCATCTGCCCGAGCGCGAGGACGATCAGAATGGCGGTGTCGTTAAACATCTCCACCAGGTTTCCCGGTGCGATAAACGATGGCACGCGGCTGCCAATGGCGACGACCATCAGGACAATCACCGCGCCAAGCAGCGCCTCGCGGTGTTTTAAGAGTGAGCTAAGCATTTATGCCGCCTCCTGTTTTGCACCGCTGGCGGCGCTGACGATGGTTTCCGCCGTCGCGTCTCCCGCCTGGTATTCGGCCACCATCAGCCCCTCGTGCATGACGATAATGCGATCCGCCATGCCCATCACTTCCGGCAGTTCGGACGAGACCATAATCACCGCCAGCCCCTGACTGACCAGCTCGGACATAAACTGATGCACGGCTGCCTTTGAGCCGATATCGATGCCTTTTGTTGGCTCATCGAGGATGATCACGTCAGGGTGCGTCGCCAGCCATTTGCCGATCACCACCTTTTGCTGGTTGCCGCCAGAGAGGGTCTCCACCGCCTGCTTCCAGCTGAAGGCTTTCACTTGCAGGCGCCTGGCGTATTCGTCTGCCAGCTTCCATTCGCGGTCGTCGTGCAGTACGCCGTTCGGATTGAGCCTGCTGAGCTGAGGCAGGCTGATGTTCTGGGCAATCGGCAGGGCGATAATCGCCCCCTGTTTCTGCCTTTCTTCCGGCACACAGACGATACCGGCCTTGATCGCATCCGCAGGCTGGCGGAAGCGCCGGGGCTGTCCGTTGAGGATAATTTCCCCGGACGATGGCCGCGTGACGCCGGAAAGCGCCTGCATCAGCTCGGTACGCCCGGCACCCACCAGCCCGTAAAAGCCGAGGATCTCCCCTTTACGCAGGGAGAACGAGATATGCGCAAACTCGGTCGGATGGCAGAGGTTTTTCACCTCCAGCACCGTCTCGCCTTTTTCGCAGTCGATTTTCGGGAAGGTTTGGGTAATGGCGCGCCCGACCATCATCGACACCATCCGCTCCTCGGTGATCTCATTTATTGCCCCTGCACCGACGAACACGCCGTCGCGCAAAATGGTGTAGTGATCGGCCAGCTCAAAAATCTCGTCGAACTTGTGGGAGATAAACAGGATGGCTTTTCCCTCCTGCTTTAAGCGCTCCACAATCTGGTAAAACTCGAGGATTTCATGCTGTGACAGCGCCGCCGTGGGTTCATCGAGGATCACCACCTGCGCCTCAAACGACAGCGCGCGGGCAATCGCCACCATGTGACGCTGGGCGATGCTCAGGGTTTTCAGCGTTGCGCGCGGGTCGATTTGCACCTCAAGGCGGGCGAGAATAGCCTGCGCCCGGCGGTGCATTTCCGGCCAGTCGAGCTTTTTCAGGAAGCCTTTGTGAAGGTACTGACCGACAAAGATATTTTCGGTGACCGAGAGTTCATCGAACAGGACGGTTTCCTGGTGAATGGCGGTGATGCCCATTTTATGCGCCGACTCCGGCGTCGGAAGGTGAACGGGGATCGCCTTGTAGAGAATTTCGCCCTCGTCGGGCTGGTATATGCCGGTCATCACTTTGACCAGCGTCGACTTGCCCGCGCCGTTTTCGCCGATAAGCGCCGTCACTTTGCCGGGCCACAGCGCAAGCTGCACGTTCTCAAGAGCACGCACGCCGGGGAACACCTTGGTGATGCCAGAAAGCTGTAGCAATGGGGTCATGATAGTTCTCCTGGACAGGGGAATTTGTAGGGCGGGTAAGCGGCAGCGCCACCCGCCTTTTGCCGGATGGCGCTACGCTTATCCGGCCTACAAATCGCATCAAAAGATTTTTGAGAACTTATCAATATTGCTGGCATCGTAAACGAACGGCTCGGCCATCGCGCCGTTGCCGTCGGCATCCAGCTTCACTTTGCCCAGCTTGCCCATGCTGGCCTCGCCTTTCGTGGCGGTGCCTTTCACCAGGTCATCCGCCAGGTAGGTTGCGGCATAGCCCAGGTCAATCGGGTTCCAGATGGCAAAGCTCTTGCTTGCGCCGGACTTCACCGCGCCCGCCATCTCAGACGGCAGGCCTAAACCGGTGACGTACACTTTGCCAATCTTGTCCTGGTCCTTCACCGCCTGCGCCGCAGCGACAATGCCGACGGACGACGGTGAAACGATCACTTTCAGATCAGGATAGGTTTTCAGCAGGCCGACCGCTTCGCGGTAGCTCTTGTCAGAGAGATCGTCCCCGTAGGCCACGGTCACCAGATTGACGGACGGGTACTTCGGCAGCACCTTTTTCATCTCCGCAATCCAGGTGTTCTGGTTGGTGGAGGTTGGCGTGGCGCTCAGCACCGCCACATCGCCTTTCTCCACGTTCAGCGCTTTCAGGGCATCGGCGGCGAGCTTGACGTTAGTTTCGCCAATCAGGGCGTTATTGGACGGGTTGAGGTGGATCTGACGCCCGGCTTTCGCCACGCCGGAATCCCACGACACAACCTTGATGCCGCGCTGCATCGCTTTTTTCAGCACCGGCACGACGGCGTCCGGATCGTTCGCGGAAATCGCGATCGCATCAACGCCTTGGGCGATCAGCCCGTTCAGCACCTCGATCTGCGCTTCCGCCGTGGTGGTGGTCGGGCCGGTATAAATCACTTTTACATCGCCTAACTCTTTGGCCGCCTCCTGCGCGCCGACGTTCGCTGCCTCGAAGAATCCATTCCCTAAGGACTTCGCCACCAGGGCGATTTTCACTTCTGCTAAAGCGGAACCGGACAACGCCAGAGCGGCAACGGTGAGGATCAAGCTTGCTTTTATTTTCATTGCTTTTACTCCACTGACTTGAGTTAGTTGTAGGGATTGCAGGTGGTTTTCGCCCCGTCTCGGTGAGCGGGGCGCGATGTTGTTATTGGTACAAATCTAACGCCGACTGCATGGGGGTGACGCCAAAGCGTTTACCCAGGGCGATCAGTTCTTCCCGGGTGATGGTCTGCTTCATGCCGCCCATGGAATAGACCTTTACCAGCACTTCCGCGGATTTCTCGGCGGTGTCGATCAGGCCGAAGGTTTCATCCAGCGTCGGGCCGCTGCCGAAGACGCCGTGGAACGGCCACAGCACCAGTGAATGTTTCTGCATGTCCGTCGCGGTTGCCTGGCCGATTTCGTCGGTGCCCGGCACCATCCACGGCAGAATGCCGATGCCGTCCGGGAACACCACCAGACACTCGGTGCTGCCTTCCCACAGTTTGCGGGTGAAGAAATCAGAATTATTTTCCAGCACGTAGGTCAGGGCGATCAGGTTGGTGGCGTGGCAGTGCATGATCACGCGGTCCTTGCCATTGGTCGCCTTGATGCGCTCGCAGTGGGAGAGGAAGTGCGCCGGCAGCTCAGAGGTTGGCACCGCCTCATCCGTCAGCCCCCACAGAATGTGGTAGCCCGCGCCGTCGCTATCCACTTTCACTACGCCGAGGTTGGCCTGCGGGTCGAGCTGAACGTTGCGGAAGAACTTCCCGGAACCGGTGACGATAAACGGCGTGTTGGCGAGCAGCGGCATCGGCTGGCTCAGGGCGATATAGCGCGGCTTCTGGTGGAAATCGGCGGCAAATGGCTCGATATCCGCGTCGTCCAGGCGTAGCGTCAGGTTGCCGCCGTTGCGCTCGTCCCAGCCCTTCAGCCAGGCGTCGGAGGTGGCTTTGATCATGCCCTGGACGAACCAGGAGGTGGTGATGGTCTGCATACTGTGTTTCCTTTGAAAATGCCGGGTGGCGCTGCGCTTACCCGGCCTACTTTTACCTGTAGGCCCGGCAAGCAACGCGCCGCCGGGCAATGTTTTTTACTGACGAGCGGCAAGAACGTCTTTCTCATATGCCCGCACGTTGTCCAGCCACTGGCTGCCCGCAGGCGCATCGTGAAGCTGGCAGTACATCTCCCACACCGCCTGCCACGGCAGGGATTTCTGCTCTTCCAGCAGCGCCAGGCGCGCGGTGTAGTCGCCGTTTTCTTCCAGCTGTTTCAGGGCGGCGACAGGCTCCAGCAGCGCGCGCAGCAGGGCTTTCTTCATGTTGCGGGTGCCGATAACCCACGCCGCGATGCGGTTGATGGAGGCGTCGAAGAAGTCGAGGCCAATGTGTACGCGGTCGAAGAGGTCGTGGCGGATGATTTCGCTGGCAATCGCCTGGGTTTCGTCATCCAGCAGCACCACGTGGTCGCTGTCCCAGCGCACCGGACGGCTGACGTGCAGCAGCAGGCGCGGCACGAAGAGCATGGCGGCGGAGATCTTGTCGGAGATCACCTCGGTTGGGTGGAAGTGGCCGGCATCCAGGCACAGCGCGGTCTGGCGGCTGGTGGCATAACCCATGTAGAACTCGTTTGAGCCCACGGTGTAGCTCTCTGCGCCAATGCCGAACAGCTTGCTCTCGACGGCGTCGATGTGGTGCGCCGGGTCCAGCTTCTCGCTGATGGCTTCATCCAGCGCGGCCAGCAGGCGCTGGCGCGGGGCCAGTCGGTCTACGGTGATATCCTTCATGCCGTCCGGGATCCAGATGTTCATCACCGACGGTGTGCCAAGCTGCTCGCCGAAATACGCAGAAACGCGGCGGCTGGCTTTGACATGGTCGATCCAGAACTGGCGGATTTCGTCGTTGGCGTGCGCAAGGGTAAAGCCGTCCGCGCTCAGCGGGTGCGAGAAGCAGGAGGGGTTAAAGTCCAGGCCCAGCTTGTTGGCTTTCGCCCACGCCACCCAGTTCGTAAAGTGCTCCGGTTTGATTTCATTACGCGCCACCGGCTCGTCGGATTCGAGATAAATGGCGTGCAGATTCAGGCGCTTTGGCCCGGGGATCAGGCTCAGCGCCAGCTCCAGATCCGCACGCAGTTCGGTGGCGTTGCGCGCTTTGCCCGGATAGTTACCCGTGGCCTGAATCCCCCCCGTCAGGGAACCGCCCGGGTTCTCGAAGCCAGCAACGTCATCACCCTGCCAGCAGTGCATGGAGACGGGCAGACGGTCGAGCTGGCGCAGCGCCTCTTCGACATCCACGCCGACGGCGGCGAAACGCTGTTTAGCCAGGTCCCAGGCTTGTTCAAGTTGAGTGGTCATGCGCAAAGCTCCTTAGTCAGTCGTTTTTGCTGAAACTGCGCCCGGTAGCGGGCAATTTCATGGCAGGGATGGGGGGTGAAGGTGGTCAGGCTGTTATTCGCCGTCACCACCGAACGGAAATCGTCGACGTTTGAAAGTTCGTCCAGGGTCATCAGCTGAATGCCGATATTGCCGAGCGTGGAGGCTTCAATCGGACCTGCCACCACGGTAATGCCGCAGGCATCCGCGCAGAGCTGGTTCAGCAGCTGGTTCTGGCAGCCGCCGCCCACGATATGCAGCTGCGTGAACGGTTTGCCGCGAAGGTCAGCCAGCTCGCTCAGGATGTCGGCATAGAGCAGGGCGAGACTGTCAAAAATGCAGCGCGCCAGCTCGGCGGGGCGGGAAGGTACCGGCTGCCCCGCTTCAAAACAGGCGGCCTGGATTTCAGCGCTCATGTGCGCCGGATTGATAAAGCGGTCGTCGTTCGGGTTAATCAGGAAGGTGCAGGCCTTCAGCGTTTCGGTTTCCGCGATAAGCGCGGGCAGGTCGTTGATGTTCTGCTCTTTCAGCACCCGCTGGAGAAGCCACAGGCCCATGATGTTCTTCAGCACCCGGTAGCGCCCTTCGGCGCCACCTTCGTTAGTGATGTTCGCCGCCAGTGCGGCATCGCTGGTGTAGGGTGTTTTGCTCTCAAAGCCCATCAGCGACCAGGTGCCGGAAGAGAGGTACGCCGCATCTTTGCCGGCGAGCGGCGAGGCAATGACCGCGCTGGCGGTGTCGTGACTGGCAACGGCGACAACAGGGATCTCATTCCCCTGCGGGCAAAGCCAGTGGCCGATCACATTGCCCGGATGGGTTGGCGCGCCGAACCAGGACGGCGAGGCGCCCGTCCAGGCCAGCAGATGTTCATCCCAGTTATCGGTGTTGATGTTAACCAGCTGCGTGGTGGTGGCGTTGGTGTATTCCCAGTTCATGTTGCCTGTCAGACGGTAGCTTAAGTAGTCCGGGATCAGCAGCGCATGCGCCACCTTTTCGACCAGCTCTGGCTGTTGCTCAACCAGCGCGCGCAGCTGATACAGCGTGTTAAACGGCAGAAACTGAATGCCGCTGCGACCATAGATGTTCTCCTTGCCAAGCTGGGCGATGGCGTGCGCCATTAGCCCATCGGTGCGGCTGTCGCGGTAGGAGACGGGCAGGCCGACGCGTTCGCCGTGACTGTCCAGCAGTACGTAATCCACACCCCAGGTATCAATGCCGATACTGTCGATGCGAATACCGTCTTCGCAGACGTTGTGAAGTCCGGTGCGGATCTCTGCTTCCAGGGCGTCGATATCCCAGGTAACAAAACCGTCCTGTTTTTGCAGACAATTGGCGAAACGGTGCATTTCGCGAAGCGTAAGGGTGTGCAGGTCGCAGTCCCAGGTGGCGAGCATTACACGGCCGCTGGATGCGCCTAAATCGACAGCCACACAATGGCGAAAAGTCATGGTCGGGTCCTTTCTTAAGTCATTAGCGAGGAGTGTAAGAAAGGGAAGAAATAGCCACCTTCTCGCCACTGACAGCCCAAATCTCGCGCTGGCAAGAAAGCAAAGATGAACGTGAGGGAGTTCACAGTTTCCAGTAATGGCGGGGTTTGCAGGCAGTGTGACGCTGACCGCATTTCCTGATTTTTCCGCCTGTTTCTTGAAAAACCGACAGCTTTTGCGCGGTTTGCTGTCAAAAATTTAAGGTGAGCGTGGAAGGCCTTAATTACTATTTTGAGAACTTTTCTCATTGGTGGGGGCCGTTATGACCGTACTGCACAGCGTCGATTTTTTTCCTTCGGGGGCTTCGCCGGTCGCGATTGAGCCACGGCTGCCTCAGGCTGCGTTCCCGGAGCATCATCATGATTTTCATGAAATTGTGATTGTTGAGCACGGAACGGGCATCCACGTGTTTAACGGTCAGCCGTATACCATCAGCGGCGGTACGGTGTGCTTCGTGCGCGATCACGACAGGCACCTGTATGAACATACCGACAACCTTTGCCTGACCAATGTGCTCTATCGTTCTCCGGATGCGTTCCAGTTTCTCTCCGGGCTGAATCAGCTGTTGCCGCAGGAGAAGGACGGTCACTACCCCTCGCACTGGCGGGTGAATCAGTCCACGTTGCAGCAGGTGCGTCAGCTGGTGAGCCAGATGGAGCAGAGCGAGGATGGACAGGAGACGCACGCCATTGCTACCCGCGAGCTGCTGTTTATGCAGCTGCTGGTGCTGCTGCGGCGCAGCAGCCTGGTGGAAGGGCTGGAAAATAACGACGCGCGCCTGAATCAGCTGATGGCCTGGCTGGAAGATCATTTTGCCGAAGATGTCTGCTGGGAAACGCT
Source organism: Enterobacter sp. BIDMC 27 (assembly GCF_000534415.1). Lineage (NCBI taxonomy): Bacteria > Pseudomonadati > Pseudomonadota > Gammaproteobacteria > Enterobacterales > Enterobacteriaceae > Enterobacter > Enterobacter sp. BIDMC 27. The sequence continues at coordinate 718,426 of NZ_KI973178.1, read as the reverse complement.
GGCGGATGACTTTTCGCTCTCGCTGCGCACGCTGCATCGTCAGCTCAAGCAGCATACCGGGCTGACGCCGCAGCGCTACCTCAACCGTCTGCGCCTGATCAAAGCGCGGCACCTTTTACGTCATACCGACGAAAGCGTCACCGATATCGCCTATCGCTGCGGATTCGGCGACAGTAACCACTTTTCGACGCTTTTTCGCCGGGAGTTTAACTGGTCGCCGCGCGATATTCGTCAGGGGAAAGACGCGTTGCTTCAGTAACGCGAGGGCAGTCACCGTTTTTTTGCTGCAAAAAGGCTAATAATGTCCGGTTATTCGCCGTAGAGGTTGTGGTGTGGCTGCTCAGCTCATTCTTCGCAAAGATGATTTTTTTGCCTCCGCGAGTCAGGCCGTCGCGGTGGCCGACCGCTACCCGCAAAACGTCTTTGCCGAGCACACCCACGAGTTTTGCGAGCTGGTGCTGGTATGGCGAGGCAACGGCCTGCACGTCCTCAACGACCGCCCCTACCGCATCACGCGCGGAGACCTGTTCTACATCCGCGCTGAAGACAAACACTCCTACGCCTCGGTTAACGATCTGGTGTTGCAGAACGTCATCTACTGCCCCGACAGACTTAAACTGAATGTCGACTGGGCGGGCAATATCCCCGGTTTTCATGATGCCAGAGGCGAACCGCACTGGCGCTTAAGCAGCAACGGCATGGCTCAGGTGCGCCAGACGATTTCCCAGCTGGAGCAGGAGAGCCAGAAGAGCGATCCGGTGGCAAACCAGATGTCGGAGCTGCTTTTTGCCCAGCTGGTGATGACCCTGAAGCGGCATCGTTACGCTACGGATAATCCCTCTGCTACCACACAGGAAGCGCTGCTGGATAAGCTCATCACCCGGCTTGCGGGCAGTCTGAACAAGAGTTTCGTGCTGGAAAAATTCTGCGAGCAGGAGCAGTGCAGCGAGCGCGCGCTGCGCCAGCAGTTCCGCACCCAGACGGGGATGACGGTCAACCACTATCTGCGCCAGCTGCGCATCTGCCACGCCCAGTACCTGTTACAGCATACGGAGCTGATGGTGAGTGAAGTGGCGATGCGCTGCGGCTTTGAGGACAGTAACTACTTTTCGGTGGTGTTTAACCGTGAGGTGGGGATGACGCCGGTTCAGTGGCGTCATCGCAGTCGAAAGGCAGCGTAATCAGTTCGCCATGCCGAGGCCGACGATATTGGCCGCAATGATAATCACCACACAGCCCAGGCTCAGCACGCCAACCGGACGACGCCCGGCGTTGTTCCACTCTTTCAGCACCAGCCCAACAAGCCCGCCGCACAGCACGTAGAAGCTCATGTGCAGCATCCAGCTCATGTAGTCATACTGCGCCGGAATACTGGCGTGACCCCAGGCGTAGAAGAAGAATTGCAGATACCACATCAGACCGCCGAGGGCGGAGAGCAGGACGTTGGTGACGATCAGCGGTTTTGCCAGCGAGAAGTCGGCTTTTACCGACAGGTTCTTCACCTTTGCCAGACGAATGAAGCAGAAGCCGAGGTTTACCAGCGCGCCGCCGCCCATGATCACCACGTAGCTTGGCAGGGCAGCGTACAGCGGATCGACGCCCAGCGCCGCAGCGGCGTCGTGCATCGGTTTGGCGGCGTTCATGGCGAACGACATGCCCGCCGAGAAGACGCCGCACATCACCGCCAGCAGCAGCCCTTTCTTCAGGTTGAACTCTTCGGCTTTGATGCCCATCTTGCGTTCTTTCAGCTGGCCTGCGCGGGTGACGATGCCCACGCCGATCACCGCCACCAGCACGCCCAGCAGCGTCATTCGCCCGCCCTGAGTGTTGATCAGCACGTCGAAGTGGCCGTTGAGGATTGGCGTCATCAGGGTGCCAACAATCAGCGTAATGCCAATCGCGATGCCAATCCCCATCGACATGCCTAGGTAGCGCATGGTGAGGCCGTAGTTGATATTACCGATGCCCCACATCGCGCCGAACAGGAATACCGGCAGCAGGGTGGAGGCGTTGAAGGAGGAGAAGTAGCCCCAGAAATCGGGCAGCAGCATGGCGCTGATTGTCCACGGCAAAATCAGCCAGGACACGGTGCCGCCAACGGACCACATGGTTTCCCATGACCAGCCTTTCACCTTTTTAAACGGGGCATAGAAACAGGCTGCACTGGCCGCGCCTATCAAATGCCAGAAAATACCCATCGTAATCGCATGATTCATTTTTACATCCTCATCGTTTTTATAGCCGGAGGCTTCCCGCCGACTTGATGAGTGTAAAAATGAGGCGGTTTGGGAACCTTCAGAAGGTTGCCGCACTTTTGTTCAGGATGGCAATCAGCACGTTAAGCACGTGAGCAGACTCACAATTTTGTCATTTATCAAAAATCTAATAACCTTATAAAAACTACGGCATTGATAATCATTTTCAATATCATTTAATTAACTATAATGAACCAACTGCTTACGCGGCATTAACAGCTGTGCCGCCCGACAATAATGGAGAGGATTATGAGTTATACACTGCCATCCCTGCCGTATGCCTACGACGCACTGGAACCGCATTTCGACAAGCAGACGATGGAAATCCATCACACTAAACACCACCAGACCTATGTGAACAACGCGAATGCTGCGCTGGAAAGCCTGCCAGAGTTCGCTAATCTGCCTGTTGAAGAGCTGATCACCAAACTGGACCAGCTGCCGGCAGACAAGAAAACCGTGCTGCGCAACAACGCGGGCGGTCACGCTAACCACAGCCTGTTCTGGAAAGGCCTGAAAACCGGCACCACCCTTCAGGGCGACCTGAAAGCGGCTATCGAGCGTGACTTCGGTTCCGTTGACAACTTCAAAGCGGAATTCGAAAAAGCCGCTGCAACCCGTTTCGGCTCTGGCTGGGCGTGGCTGGTCCTGAAAGGTGACAAACTGGCGGTCGTTTCTACCGCTAACCAGGACTCCCCGCTGATGGGTGAAGCTATCTCTGGCGCATCCGGCTTCCCAATTCTGGGTCTGGACGTGTGGGAACACGCTTACTACCTGAAGTTCCAGAACCGTCGCCCTGACTACATCAAAGCCTTCTGGGATGTAGTGAACTGGGACGAAGCAGCAGCGCGTTTCGCCGCTAAAAAATAAGGTTGCATTGACGCCTGTGAGAAGCGAGTCTGATGACTCGCTTTTTTTGTATCTGAAGGAGTGGAGATGCATTACCCGGTGAATGTGTTTACAGGCAAGGTAAGGGAGTACGAAGGCAGCCGCCCGAGCGCCATCGCCAAAGTGCAGGTCGACGGTGAGCTGACGTTGACCGATCTCGGGCTTGCGGGTGACCAGCAGGCTGAAAAGAAAATCCACGGCGGGCCCGATCGCGCGCTGTGCCACTATCCGCGCGAGCACTATCAGCACTGGAAAGCCGAATTTCCTGAACAGGCGGACCTCTTCGTTGCCCCCGCGTTTGGCGAAAATCTCTCAACGGAGGGGCTGACGGAGAAGAACGTCTTTATCGGCGATATTTACCGCTGGGGCGATGCTTTGATTCAGGTCACCCAGCCGCGCTCACCGTGCTTTAAGCTTAATTACCATTTCGGCATTCAGGATATGTCGGCCCAGCTGCAAAACGCGGGTAAAACCGGCTGGCTGTATCGCGTTGTGCAGGCGGGACAGGTTTCGGCGGATGCGCCGCTTGAGCTGGCTTCGCGCTTGAGTGAGGTGTCGGTATACGAGGCCTGCGCAATTGCCTGGCATATGCCGTTTGATGACGAGCAGTATCACCGCCTGCTGTCAGCGGCGGGATTATCCACCAGCTGGACCAGAACGATGCAGAAGCGGCGGTTAAGCGGCAAGATCGAGAGCAGTTCGCGGAGATTGTGGGGGAAAGAGGTTCCGTAGAAAGTAGGCCGGGTAAGGCGAAGCCGCCACCCGGCACATACGGTTACGAACGCTTATACAGCGGCAGCCATAGCGTTAACCTCAGCCCGCCCAGCGGGCTGTCATCGGCTTTCACCCAGCCACGGTGCTGTTGCATGGCGGTTTCAACAATCGCCAGACCTAGCCCCGTACCACCAGATTCACGGTCGCGCGCCTCGTCGGTGCGGTAGAACGGACGGAAAATCTGCTCGCGATCTTCCGGGCTGACGCCAGGACCATCGTCATCGACAATGACGGTAATCCCGTCTTTATCCACCGAAAACGCCACTTCAATCTTCGTGTGCGAATAGCGCAGGGCGTTACGCACGATATTCTCCAGCGCGCTTTCCAGCGTGTTGGGGTTACCGTAGAGCGGCCACGGGCCCGGCGGGAAGTTGACGGTGAACGATTTGCCCATCTGCTCCGCTTCGAACGCCGCGTTGTCCAGCACCTCATGCCAGAGGTGATTGGCTTTCACCGTTTCGCTCACCAGCGCGTTTTTCTGCTGATTGCGCGACATCACCAGCAGATCGTTGATCATGCTGTCCAGGCGATGCGCTTCCGTCTCAATACGCTCCAGCTCTTTGCTCTCGCCGCTGCGGCGGCGCAGCAGGGCGGTACCCAGCTGTAAGCGCGTGAGCGGCGTCCGCAGCTCGTGGGAGATATCCGACAGCAGGCGTTGCTGCGCGGTCATCATGCGGTCAAGAGCAGAGACCATCTGGTTAAAACTGGTTCCGGCGGCCAGGAACTCCTGCGGCCCGGATTCCAGCTCCGGATGCTGCCTCAGGTTGCCCTGCGCCACTTCGTCCGCCGCATTTTTCAGCTTACGCGCCGGTTTCGCCAGGCTCCACGCCAGCCATAACAGCAGCGGGGAACTGACCAGCATCGTGACAATCAACAGCAAAAGCGGACGGTCAAACAGCAGGTTGATAAAGTCGGACTGGGAACTGCTCGCAGGGCGAATCAGATAGAGCTGGTAATTGTCTTCCCCATCCCGCACCGAGAAAGGACCGACCATCTCTACCCGACCATATTTCTTTTTCTGTGGGTGATCGGCATTATCCGCCTGGCCAATAAAGTTGCGGATAATCTGCATTTCATTGCGATCGGCCCCAATCACGCGGCCTTCACTGGTGACCAGTAAAAGACGTTGTCCGGGGGGCGCCCACTTGTCGATAGCGCGAAACAGCCTGCGCCACCACATTAAATCGTTCGGCGGATCGTTTGCCAGCTCCGCTTCCACGTGCTGCTCGATCATCACGCCCTGACGTTGCTCGCTGTCGAGCAGCTCCGTCATCTGGCGTGAGTCGAGTTTTGGCAACATCAAAACGAGCATTAAAACCAGTGCCAGCGTCAGCCAGAAGATGGCGAAGATGCGGGCGGTTAAGCTGCCTATCATGAAGCGGAAACCATCAGATAACCGCGACCACGCAGGGTTTTAAACCATGGGTGACCGTCTTTACGCTCCGGCAGCTTACGGCGCAGGTTAGAGATGTGCATGTCGATGGCGCGGTCAAACGGGGTGAGGCGTTTGCCGAGCACTTCCTGGCTTAAGTGTTCACGCGACACCACCTGGCCGAGATGCTGCGCCAGCAGATACAGCAGGGTGAACTCGGTGCCGGTTAGCTCCAGCGTTTCACCGTCGAAGCTCGCTTCCTGGCGGCCCGGGTTCAGGCTCAGGGAGTCCACTTCCAGCGTAGGTGAGCTGTTGTCGGTATTCTGCTGCTGCTCGCTCCAGTGAGAGCGGCGCAGGATCGCGCGAATACGGGCCACCAGTTCACGGTCGTTGAACGGCTTAGGTAAATAGTCATCCGCACCCAGCTCAAGGCCGAGTACGCGGTCAAGCTCGCTGCCGCGTGCGGTCAGCATAATGACGGGGGTCTGGTGTGTCTGGCGAAGCTCTTTCAACGTATCAATACCGTTTTTCTTCGGCATCATGACGTCGAGCAAAAGTAAATCGATGCTGTCGTCAAGGAGACTCAGCGCCTGCTCGCCATCATGGGCAACCAGGACGTTGAAACCTTCCATGTCGAGCAACTCCTTTAAAAGAGATGTGAGCTCTCGGTCATCATCAACTAACAGGATTTTATTCATTGTTTAAATACCTCCGAGGCAGAAATTACGACATCAAGGCTATCTAATCCATGACTTTACGTTGTTTTACACCCCCTGACGCATGTTTGCAGCCTGAATCGTAGACTGTCTCTCGTTGAATCGCGACACGAAAGATTTTGGGAGCAAGTGATGCGCAAAGTTACCGCTGCCGTCATGGCCTCAACGCTGGCCTTCAGTGCGTTTAGCCAGGCTGCTGTAGCTATCATCAGCGATAACGGTTCCTCAGCAGAGGGCGCAACGCAGCACAGCAGCCAAAGCCATATGTTTGACGGCATAAGTTTAACCGAACATCAGCGTCAACAGATGCGAGATCTGATGCAGAGGGCAAGACACGACCAGCCCCCTGTTAATGTTAGCGAAATGGAGACAATGCATCGCCTTGTCACCGCAGAAAATTTTGACGAAAGCGCTGTACGCGCTCAGGCCGAAAAAATGGCGCAGGAACAGGTTGCCCGCCAGGTAGAGATGGCGAAGGTTCGCAACCAGATGTTCCACCTGCTAACGCCCGACCAGCAAGCGGTTTTGAATACCAAACATCAGCAACGTATGAATCAGTTGCGTGAGGTTGCACGGATGCAGCGAAGCTCAGATATGACGCTTTTCAGTAGCAATAGCAGTACCCGTAGTAACCAGTAAACCCTGTTTTCCTTGCCATAGACACCATCCCTGTCTTCCCCCACATGATGTGGGGGTTTTTTTTGCCCATTGTTCAGGTTTGTTAACGCTTTATTCATCCTTTCACTCCACCACCATCCGTTATACTAGCGCCATGGCATGACAGGAGTGTTTATGAATCAATCCTATGGACGGCTGGTAAGCCGGGCCGCAATAGCCGCGACGGTGATGGCGTCGTGTTTGCTGATCATTAAAATTTTCGCGTGGTGGTACACCGGGTCGGTCAGTATTCTGGCGGCACTGGTGGATTCACTGGTGGATATTGCCGCCTCGCTGACCAACCTGCTGGTGGTGCGCTACTCGCTGCAACCGGCGGATGAAGAGCATACGTTTGGCCACGGCAAAGCGGAATCGCTGGCCGCGCTGGCACAAAGCATGTTTATTTCGGGCTCTGCGCTTTTCCTGTTTTTGACCGGTATTCAGCATCTTATTTCGCCTTCTCCGATGAACGATCCGGGCGTTGGCGTGGTCGTAACGGTAGTTGCACTTATAAGCACACTTGTTCTTGTAACGTTCCAGCGCTGGGTTGTACGCAAAACACAAAGCCAGGCTGTACGGGCCGATATGCTTCATTATCAGTCTGATGTTATGATGAATGGGGCTATTCTTATTGCGCTTGGTCTGGCCTGGTATGGCTGGCATCGGGCCGATGCGTTGTTTGCGTTAGGGATAGGGATCTATATTTTATACAGCGCCTTGCGGATGGGGTATGAAGCGGTACAGTCGCTTCTTGACCGTGCGCTTCCGGATGCAGAACGTGATGAAATTTATGCCATCGTGACCAACTGGCCTGGCGTCAGTGGTGCTCACGATCTTCGTACGCGGCAGTCAGGGCCGACCCGCTTTATTCAGATTCATTTGGAAATGGAAGACAACCTGCCACTGGTTCAGGCGCATATGGTCGCTGAACAGGTGGAGCAGGCGATTTTGCAGCGTTTCCCTGGGTCAGACGTCATTATTCATCAGGATCCGTGCTCTGTCGTACCCAGGGCGTTTTGAGCTTTCGTAATTCGTTGTAAAAAAGTGAGCCAGAGCAGCATTTTGTGGATAAATTACCACCATATGGCCTGACCTGAATCAATTCAGCTGGAAGGGATTGATATACTATTTGCAGTATTCGACGGTTGAACAGTTTCTTCCGGCAGCAGATTTCAATTTTGCATTCCTAAGTTCAGAGGTAGTCATGATTAAGAAAATCGGTGTGTTGACAAGCGGCGGTGATGCGCCGGGCATGAACGCGGCAATCCGTGGGGTTGTCCGTGCAGCGCTGACGGAAGGTCTGGAAGTTTTTGGTATCTATGACGGTTACCTGGGTCTGTATGAAGACCGCATGGTTCAGCTCGACCGCTACAGCGTGTCTGACATGATCAACCGTGGCGGTACTTTCCTCGGTTCTGCACGCTTCCCGGAATTCCGTGACGAACACATCCGTGAAGTGGCTATCGAAAACATGAAAAAACGGGGTCTGGATGCGCTGGTGGTTATCGGCGGCGACGGCTCCTACATGGGTGCAAAACGTCTGACTGAAATGGGCTTCCCGTGCATCGGCCTGCCTGGCACCATCGACAATGACATCAAAGGCACCGACTACACCATCGGTTACTTCACCGCGCTGGGTACCGTTGTGGAAGCGATTGACCGCCTGCGTGACACCTCTTCCTCACACCAGCGTATTTCTATTGTTGAAGTGATGGGCCGTTACTGCGGTGACCTGACTCTGGCGGCGGCAATTGCCGGTGGCTGTGAGTTCGTGGTGGTGCCGGAAGTGGAATTCAGCCGTGAAGATCTGGTCGCTGAAATCAAAGCCGGTATCGCGAAAGGTAAGAAACACGCCATCGTTGCTATCACCGAGCACATCTGTGACGTTGACGAGCTGGCGAAGTACATCGAAACCGAAACCAAACGCGAAACCCGCGCGACCGTTCTGGGTCACATTCAGCGTGGTGGTTCCCCAGGCCCGTACGACCGTATCCTGGCGTCCCGCATGGGCGCGTACGCGATCGAGCTACTGCTTCAGGGCCACGGCGGCCGCTGCGTCGGTATTCAGAACGAGAAACTGGTTCACCATGACATCATCGATGCCATTGAAAACATGAAGCGTCCGTTCAAAGGTGACTGGCTGGACTGCGCGAAAAAACTGTACTGATTGGCTCTGTTGCCCGGTGGCGGCAAGGTAAATGCAAAACGGTAACCCTTGGGTTACCGTTTTTTATGGTTGCTCCCTCTCCCGTGGGAGAGGGTTGGGGTGAGGGCATCAGGCCGCTCATTCACTTTTTTTATTCCTGCACGTTATAGCCAATCTTTTTTTATTCTTTAATCATCGGTTAGCTTTCTGGCACGCTGCATTCATCAAAACACTACACAAGAGAGCTGGGCGATGAATAAATGGGGCGTGGGGTTAACATTATTGCTGGCATCGACCAGCGTTCTGGCAAAGGACATTCAGTTACTGAACGTGTCGTACGATCCGACGCGTGAACTATACGACCAGTACAACAAAGCTTTCGCGGCGCACTGGAAACAGGAAACCGGCGATAACGTGGTGGTTCGCCAGTCTCACGGCGGTTCCGGTAAGCAGGCGACATCGGTGATCAACGGTATTGAAGCCGACGTGGTGACCCTGGCGCTGGCTTATGACGTGGACGCGATCGCGGAGCGTGGCCGTATCGACAAAAACTGGATCAAGCGTCTGCCGGACAACTCTGCGCCATACACCTCGACCATTGTCTTCCTGGTGCGTAAAGGCAACCCGAAACAGATTAAGGACTGGAACGACCTGATTAAGCCAGGCGTGTCTGTCATTACCCCGAACCCAAAAAGCTCCGGCGGCGCACGCTGGAACTATCTGGCAGCCTGGGGCTACGCGCTGCACCACAACAACGGCGATCAGGCCAAAGCACAGGGCTTCGTCAAAGCACTGTTTAAAAACGTCGAAGTGCTGGACTCCGGCGCGCGCGGTGCAACCAACACCTTCGTCGAACGCGGCATTGGCGACGTGCTGATCGCCTGGGAAAACGAAGCCCTGCTGGCGACCAACGAGCTGGGTAAAGACAAGTTCGAGATCGTCACCCCGAGCGAATCCATCCTCGCTGAGCCGACCGTCTCCGTCGTCGATAAGGTTGTTGATAAGAAGGGCACCAAAGCGGTGGCGGAAGCCTATCTGAAGTACCTCTACTCACCTGAAGGGCAGGAAATTGCGGCGAAAAACTTCTACCGCCCACGCGATGAGGCCGTCGCGAAGAAATACGAAAACGCCTTCCCGAAACTGAAGCTGTTCACTATTGATGATGTGTTTGGCGGCTGGACCAAAGCGCAGAAAGAGCACTTCTCTAACGGCGGCACCTTCGACCAGATCAGCAAGCGCTAAGCGTTTTACAAAGAACGACACGGTAACCCGGTGTGAGAAATCCGCCGGGTTTTTTATTTGGTCATCATTTTGCGTTACTCTTTTGCCTCTATTGAAAACAGGGAACGCGTTGTGAAAAAAATTATCTTACTGATTCTGATCGTTATCGCCCTTGCCGCAGGCGGCGTGTACTGGATGAAAGCGGGTAATCCGAATGCGTTGCGTCATATCGTTCTCGACCAGTGTGTGCCCAACCAGCTGCATAACCGTAACCCGGCACCGTGTGCGCAGGTGAAGCCAGATGCGGGCTACGTGGTGTTCAAGGACCGCAACGGGCCGCTGCAATACCTGCTGATGCCCACGTACCGTATCAACGGCACCGAAAGCCCGCTGCTGACTGAGCCGCAGACACCGAATTTCTTCTGGCTGGCATGGCAGTCTCGCCATTTTATGAGTATGAAACGGGGGGCCGACGTGCCTGACAGCGCCGTTTCGCTGACCATCAACTCCCCGACCGGGCGCACGCAAAACCATTTTCATATCCACATCTCCTGTCTGCGCCCAGACGTGCGCGAGAAGCTGAACGCGTCGCAGGGGCAAATCAGCACCCAGTGGTTACCGCTTCCGGGCGGGCTGGAAGGGCATGAATACCTTGCCCGTCGGGTGACGGAGAACGAACTGGTGCAGCGCAGCCCGTTTATGATGCTGGCGGAAGAGCTGCCGGAAGCCCGCGATCATATGGGACGCTTCGCGCTGGCGATGGCGCAGCAGTCGGACGGCTCGTTTGTATTGCTGGCGACAGAGCGTAACCTGCTTACCTTTAACCGCGCGTCGGCTGAGGAATTGCAGGATCATCAATGCGATATCCTGAAGTGACCCCACCATAAATAGCGTTTACTCGCCCTGCCTGTCGCCGTAGACTTGCTGAAAAATTCTACAGGAGACAGGTATGTCGCTCTGGTTAACGCATCCTCTGCTGCTTCCCTCGCTGATCGTCGGCGTCACCATCGTGCTGTGGGCGACGTCGCTGTTGCCGGAATTTATCACCGCGTTGTTGTTTTTCACGGCGGCGATGACCGCCAGAATCGCCCCGCCGGAAGTGATCTTCGGCGGCTTCGCCTCGTCTGCCTTCTGGCTGGTGTTCAGCGGCTTTGTGCTGGGCGTGGCGATTCGGAAAACCGGCCTGGCGGACAGGGCCGCCCGGGCGCTGTCGGCAAAGCTTACCGACTCCTGGGTGCTGATGGTGGCGAGCGTTGTGCTGCTGAGCTATGCCCTGGCATTCGTGATGCCGTCGAACATGGGACGTATTGCGCTGCTGATGCCGATTGTCGCCGCGATGGCGAAGCGGGCCGGCATTCCTGATGGCTCGCGGGCCTGGTTTGGCCTGGCGCTGGCGGTCGGGTTTGGCACCTTCCAGCTCTCGGCCACTATTTTGCCCGCCAACGTGCCAAACCTGGTGATGAGCGGCGCGGCGGAAGGCTCATACGGTATCCACCTCAACTATGTCCCGTATCTGCTGCTGCACACCCCGGTGCTGGGTATTCTCAAAGGCCTGATTCTGATTGGCCTGATCTGCTGGCTGTTCCCCGGCAACCCGAAACCGGCGAAGGATCTCGCGCCATCGGAACCGATGGGGCGTGACGAAAAACGACTCGCCTGGCTGCTGGCGGTGGTGTTGACGATGTGGGTGACGGAGAGCTGGCATGGCGTTGGGCCAGCGTGGACGGGGCTGGCGGCCTCGGTCATCGTTATGCTGCCGCGCATCGGTTTTATCACCGGGGAGGAGTTCTCGGCGGGGGTGAATATGCGCACCTGTATTTACGTCGCGGGTATACTCGGGCTGGCCATTACGGTGACGCAGACCGGTATCGGTGCGGCCGTAGGCGAGGCGTTGCTCCATATCATGCCGCTGGATGCAGACCGCCCGTTTACCAGCTTCCTGGCGCTGACGGGGATCACCACGGCGCTCAACTTCATTATGACCGCCAACGGCGTTCCTGCGCTGTACACCACGCTGGCGCAGAGCTTCTCCGACGCGACCGGCTTCCCGCTGCTGTCGGTGATCATGATTCAGGTGCTGGGGTATTCCACGCCGCTGCTGCCTTATCAGGCGTCGCCGATTGTGGTGGCGATGGGCTTAGGGAAAGTGCCTGCGAAGGCGGGGATGCTGCTCTGTCTGGCGCTGGCGATTGCGACGTATCTGGTGCTGCTGCCGCTGGATTATTTGTGGTTTAGCGTGTTAGGTCGTTTGTAGGGCGGGTTAGCGAAGCGCCACCCGCCACAAAGGCAATTACGCCTGCTTAGCCGCTTCTGCCGCTTTAACGATCACCGCGAAAGCGTCTGCTTTCAGGGATGCGCCGCCAACCAGTGCGCCATCGATGTCTGGTTGGGTGAACAGCTCAGCTGCGTTTGATGCGTTAACGGAACCGCCGTACTGGATGATGACCTGCTCAGCCACTTTCGCGTCTGCTTTTGCAATGTGGTCACGAATGAACTTGTGCACCGCCTGTGCCTGCGCTGGAGTTGCAGATTTGCCGGTACCGATCGCCCAGACTGGCTCGTAAGCGATAACCGCGCCTTCGAACGCTGCCGCGCCCTGGGTTTTCAGCACAGCGTCGATCTGACGTGCGCACACTTCTTCGGTTTTGCCTGCTTCGTTTTCTGCTTCGGTTTCACCGATGCACAGAACCGGGATCAGACCCTGCTCTTTCAGCACAGCGAATTTCTTCGCGATGAACTCATCGGATTCTTTGTGATAGGTGCGACGCTCGGAGTGGCCGATGATGATGTATTTCGCGCCGATATCTTTCAGCATTTCAGCGGAGGTTTCACCGGTGAACGCGCCAGACAGGTTAACGTCAACGTTCTGCGCGCCCAGAATGATGTGGCTGCCGTCAGCGGCACGTTTAGCCAGATCCAGGTACATATCCGGCGGAGCGATAGCAACCGCGCAGCCGGTCACGCCAGCCAGCTCTTTACGCAGGTTAGCAACCAGTTCGTTTACCATGTGGCGGCTGCCGTTCAGTTTCCAGTTACCCATCACTAAAGGATGTCGCATTTCAATTCTCCACGCTCAATAAGCGAATTAAGGAATATGGCCGCCCTGTCGGGCAGCATGGTCTGTGAATCAGTATAGAGATTTTCCCTCGAAAGGCTTTGCTTTTTGTCATTAATTCGCCCCCTCGAGTGCGTCTGATAGGGCCAGCTTAATCGGTTCAACCGCGAAGGTCAGCCCCTTTTCGCCGTTATCTGCGACGACATAGCGAACGGCACCTTCGGTATCGGCGTAATAGCGTTTGTTTTTCCCGGCGGTAAGCAGTTTTTGCAGCTTTTGCTGGCTTTGCGCTTTCGTGAAGGTGGGGGTAAAGGCGCGCAGAATAGCGCTCATGTACTCCAGCGCTTTCGCTTTCGCCGCTTTCTGCTCTGGCCCCTGAATCGGCAGCCAGGTGATCTGCATACTTTTGATTTTTAACGTTCCGCGCTCAAGGGCGGTAGAGGCATACAGATTCTCGTTAATTTTGCTGGCCGCGCGGGTCAGGGTCGGCGTATCGCGGGCGCTGTCAATCGCACGGAACTCTCCCAGCGGAAGTGAGGGGTTTTCTTTGTTGAAGGCTTCGCGGAACTGGCTGATAGATTGATCGAAAGAGGGGGCGCCCGCCAGAAGATAGGGGGCGGTGACCGGGGAAGCCGTTTCCGCGGCATACAGGGAAAAACTGGCGCTCAGCATCGCTAAACACAAATAAAGAGAGTGTGCCGAACTTTTCATCAACATTGCCCCTGGCCGTCATTGCCCATGATTAAAACGATATCTGGTCGGCTTGTCAAAAGGTCACAACTCCAGGGTAAAATGCGGGCTAAACAATAATAAGGAACCTTACATGACCATACAGCAGTGGCTGTTTTCATTCAAAGGGCGTATTGGACGCCGTGACTTCTGGATCTGGATTGCAACGTGGGTTGTCGCCATGCTGCTTCTGTTTTTTGTTGCCTACAACGCATGGCTGAGCACGCAAACGGCGGCATTTGCGCTGGTCTGTTTACTGTGGCCAACCGCCGCCGTAGTGGTGAAACGTCTGCACGATCGTGGCCGCTCCGGCGCATGGGCTTTCCTGATTATTCTGGCGTGGATGCTGGTGGCGGGGAACTGGTCAATGCTGCCCTCAATCCTCCCATGGGTGGTGGGCAGACTGCTGCCGACGGTTATCTTTGTAATGATGGTTGTCGAACTGGGCGCGTTTATCGGCACCCAGAGCGAGAACAAATATGGAAAAGATACCCTTGAGGTGAAGTACCGCTGATCACCAGTAGTGTTCGGCGGTCATGTGGCCCGGCCGGCGGCGAAGGTGCTTCGTCATCTGCCGGGTATCCTTCAGCAACTGCTGCGTATCGCGTACCATCTGCGGGTTACCGCACAGCATCACATGGCTGGTTTCGGTATTCATCGGTAAACCCACCGCTTCTTCCAGCGCGCCGCTTTCAATCAACGCCGGAACGCGACCGGTTAACGAGCCGGCTGCGGTTTCGCGGCTGACCACCGTCTTAATTTTTAACTTCCCGCCATATCGCTGTTCCAGCGCCTGCATCTGCGGCAAATAGCTCAGGTCTGCGGCGTAGCGCGCGGCGTGAACCAGCACGATATTTTTAAAGCGCTCCAGATCTTTGCCGTATTGCAGAATGGAGAGATACGGGCCGATGGCCGTCCCGGTCGCCAGCATCCAGAGCGTGTCACAGTCGGGGATTTCATCCAGCACGAAGAACCCCGCCGCGTCGGAGACAATCTGCACTTCATCGCCCGGTTTCAGCGCGGCGAGGCGCGGGCTGAGCTTACCGTCCGGGACGGTGACCAGATAGAACTCAAGGTCCGGGTTATCAGGCGCATTAACGTAAGAGTAGGCGCGCTGTACGCGTTCACCGTCGATATCCAACCCGAGCTTGGCAAACTGCCCGGCAGTAAACGGATGAACGGGAGCGTGCAGCGTGAGGCTAAATAGCGCATCGGTCCAGAACTGTACCTTTGTGACTTTACCTGTTACCCAGTCCGCCATGATCTTCTCCTGTGCTGTTTCTCTCTTCTATCTTCCGTACTTGCGGGAAACATTTCCAGCCCATTCGGGCCGGAAAGCTCTATCGATCAAACGGTTTTACAGAATGTGCGTCTGTACGTCCGGATCTTTACGATCGAGATAATGAATGGACTTAATGCGACGAATGGTGCGGGATTTACCACGGATCAGCAGGGTTTCAGTGGTGGCCATGTTGCCCTTGCGGGTGATGCCGTCCAGCAGATCGCCTTTGGTGATGCCGGTTGCGGAGAAGACCACGTTATCGCTGCGGGCCATCTCGTTCAGCGCGAGCACTTTATTGGCTTCGATGCCCATCGCTGCGCAGCGCGCCAGTTCGTCTGCACCAATGCGAAGGTTCTCGTCGCTGTCGCCTTTGACCTCATGGCGTGGCAGCAGACGCGCCTGCATATCGCCGTCCAGCGCGCGGATCACTGCCGCAGAGACCACACCCTCCGGCGCGCCGCCGATGCCGTAAAGCACGTCGACTTCGCTGTCAGGCATGCAGGTCAGAATAGAGGCGGCAACGTCGCCATCCGGAATAGCAAACACGCGTACGCCGAGCGCTTGCAGGTACGCGATGGTGGCGTCGTGGCGCGGTTTCGCCAGAATGGTCACGGTGAGTTCGCTGAGCGCTTTACCCAGCGCCGCAGCGATATTGCGCAGGTTGGCGTCCAGCGGCAGGCTAAGGTCGATAGCGCCTTTAGCGCCAGGACCGACGATCAGTTTTTCCATGTACATATCGGGCGCGTTGAGGAAGCAGCCCTTATCGCCCACCGCCAGTACCGCCAGCGCGTTGGCCTGGCCCATCGCCGTCATACGGGTGCCTTCGATTGGGTCGACCGCGATATCCACCGCATCGCCTTTGCCCGTCCCGACTTTTTCACCGATGTAGAGCATCGGCGCTTCGTCGATTTCGCCTTCGCCAATGACGATAGTGCCATCGATATTGACCTGATTAAGCACAATGCGCATGGCGTGGACGGCTGCACCATCTGCGGTATTTTTGTCGCCACGGCCCAGCCACTTGTAGCCTGCGAGGGCGGCAGCTTCGGTGACGCGGGAAAACTCGATAGCAAGTTCACGTTTCATGAGGTACTCGTACAATCAAAAGGAATTGCACGAAGTTTATCACAGAGTGGGGAGGGGCGAAGGGACCGGTGCGGTCGGAGCCCCTCACCCTAACCCTCTCCCAGGGGAGAGGGAATATAGGTTTACTCGTCGTGCTCTTCCCACGCCAGGGCACGTTTCACCGCTTTCTTCCAGCCGCTGTAGCGGTAGTTGCGCTCGGTGGTTTCGATGCCAGGACGGAATTCGCGTTCGATAACCGCTTTTTCCTGAAGCTCGTCGAGGTTTTGCCAGAAGCCAACCGCCAGACCTGCCAGATACGCCGCGCCCAGCGCCGTCACTTCTCGCACCTCAGGACGTTCAACGCGGGTGCCCAGAATGTCGGACTGGAACTGCATCAGGAAGTTGTTGGCTACCGCACCGCCGTCCACGCGCAGGGCGTGCAGACGAATGCCGGAGTCAGCCTGCATCGCTTCCAGCACGTCGCGCGTCTGATAGGCGATAGATTCCAGCGTCGCGCGAATGATGTGGTTTGAGTTCACGCCGCGCGTCAGGCCGAAAATCGCGCCGCGGGCATACGGATCCCAGTACGGTGCGCCCAGACCGGTGAACGCTGGCACCACGTACACGCCGTTGGTGTCTTTCACTTTGGTCGCGAAGTATTCGGAGTCAAACGCATCGCTGATCAGCTTCATCTCGTCGCGCAGCCACTGAATGGAGGCACCCGCCATGAATACCGCGCCTTCCAGGGCATAGTTCACTTCGCCGCGCGGGCCGCAGGCGATGGTGGTCAGCAGACCGTTTTCTGATTTCACCGCTTTCTCGCCGGTGTTCATCAGCATAAAACAACCGGTGCCGTAGGTGTTCTTCGCCATCCCTTCCTTGACGCACAGCTGGCCGAACAGGGCCGCCTGCTGGTCACCGGCGATACCGGCGATAGGAATACGCGTACCGCCTTTACCCCCAATGTTGGTCTGGCCGTATACTTCAGAAGACTTACGTACTTCAGGCAGCATCGCGCGCGGAATGTCCAGCGCGTCCAGCATCTTGTCATCCCACTCCAGGGTGTTGATGTTGAACAGCATGGTGCGCGAGGCGTTGGTGTAGTCGGTGACGTGAACGCGTCCCTGAGTCATCTTCCAGATAAGCCAGGTATCGACGGTGCCGAACAGTAGCTCGCCACGTCGTGCGCGCTCGCGTGAACCTTCCACGTGGTCGAGGATCCACTTCACTTTGGTGCCGGAGAAATAGGGGTCAACCACCAGGCCGGTGGCGCTGCGCACGTACTCTTCCATTCCTTCGCGCTTCAGCTGTTCGCAGATCTCTGACGTACGACGGCACTGCCAGACAATGGCGTTGTAGATGGGCTTACCGGTTTCGCGCTCCCAGACCACAGTCGTTTCACGCTGGTTGGTGATACCGATAGCGGCAATCTGGTCAGAACTGATGTCGGCTTTAGCCAGCACTTCCACCAGCGTGGAGCTTTGCGACGCCCAGATCTCCATCGGGTCGTGTTCTACCCAGCCTGGACGCGGATAAATTTGCTCAAATTCGCGTTGAGACACGCTGACAATGTTCGCGTCATGATCCATTACGACAGCGCGGGAGCTGGTGGTGCCCTGGTCGAGCGCAACGATATATTTTTTTTCGGTCATGGTATGTGTCCCGTAGTCAGATTACAGCGAAGCTTTTTGTTGTGTGGTGGAAGCCGTCTCTTTCTCCTCTTCCACACAGGTGTCGCACGGTAAGTGGCGACCAATTAATTTGCGATAGCCGAATGCGCCCAGCGCCGCCCCTACGATTGGCCCGAACAGCGGAACCAGGAAGTAAGGAATGTCTTTGCCGCCCGTGAAGGCGACATCGCCCCATCCCGCAAAGAAGGCGAAGGTTTTTGGACCCAGGTCACGCGCCGGATTCATCGCAAAGCCGGTCAGCGGACCCATGGATGCGCCAATTACCGCAATCAGAAGGCCAATCAAAAGTGGCGCCAGCGGGCCGCGCGGAATGCCGTTTCCATCGTCGCCCAGCGCCATGATGACGCCCATCAGAATAGCGGTAATCACCATCTCAACCGCGAACGCCTGCACAAAATTGATATGCGGATTCGGATACGTTGAGAAAATGCCTGCCAGATCCAGACTTTCGACACTGCCACGCACCATATGATGCGTCTGTTCGAAGTCGATGAAAAGATTGTAATAAAGCCCGTAAACTAACGCCGCTGCGCAAAAGGCGCCGGCAAATTGCGAAATGATGAAAGGAACAACTTTGCGTCCGTCAAAACACGCGAATAGCCACAACGCGATGGTCACCGCCGGGTTAAGATGTGCACCGGAAACCCCTGCGGTCAGGTAGATGGCCATCGCCACGCCCAGACCCCAGATAATACTGATTTCCCACTGACCAAAACTGGCACCCGCCACTTTCAGTGCTGCGACACAGCCTACTCCGAAGAATATCAACAACCCGGTACCCAGGAACTCGGCAATACACTGGCCTTTTAAGGTTGATGTCTGACTCATAATCGGAATCCTGCAAAAGAGTAATGTTTATTGTTTGCGTGACCGCCCGTGACAGTCACGATGCCCTGTAGAC
Organism: Enterobacter sp. BIDMC 27; assembly: GCF_000534415.1. Classification (NCBI taxonomy): domain Bacteria; kingdom Pseudomonadati; phylum Pseudomonadota; class Gammaproteobacteria; order Enterobacterales; family Enterobacteriaceae; genus Enterobacter; species Enterobacter sp. BIDMC 27. The sequence goes on along the minus strand of NZ_KI973178.1, from coordinate 699,674 downwards.
ATAGTGTTAATTTATCGTTAACGAGCACAAACGAGAAATATCGAAATCTAAATGTGTGGTCTGCGTCAATAAAATGAGCGTTTTCGCGCCATAAAGCGCGTTTTTGCATCAGATAATGATTATGGGCTGAATCATTTCTTTAACTTATGGGTTAACAACTTAGGGGTATATGCGGCGAACGCACCAGGACGAGGCCGAAAAGTGTTGCAAACCGCGATCTGCGTGGCATGCCGCTGGACAGGGGCGACGGCGCTCCATACAATCGGAACATATGTTGTGCGCGTTTACGTTAAAGCGTCGCCTTGCAATTCAGGAGAGGTAGGATCATGTCTTTAGAAGTGTTTGAGAAACTGGAATCGAAAGTACAGCAGGCGATTGACACCATCACGCTGCTGCAAATGGAAATTGAAGAGCTGAAAGAAAAGAACAACTCCCTGTCACAGGAAGTTCAAAATGCTCAACACAGCCGTGAAGAACTGGAGCGCGAAAACAACCAGCTGCGCGAACAGCAGAACGGCTGGCAGGAACGCTTGCAGGCGCTGCTGGGACGTATGGAAGAAGTTTGATTTCCTTAGGGAATGCATTGAACAGGCCGGGTAAGGCGAAGCCGCCACCCGGCTTTTTTATGGTTTCCGCTAACCGATATCAAACCATAAAAAAGGCCGCCCTGGGCGGCCTTAACGCTACTTGTCCTGCGCTGTCGTAGCAAAAGCAACAAACCCAACAGGTTCATCGCTCTTTACAACGAGTACGCTGGCGACAATGAACGCGATACATAAATAGCGTTTCATTATACGGTCCCTGCTGCTTACCGCTCCACCGTTCACCATCGGTGATAAGTCGGTGGACACAAGCCCGGTTAAAGGTTGCTTTACGGTTGTGAATACACCTTTCCCTGGACCGATGCCCATTTGCGAGATGGCGGAAAGGGACACAGCATCATAATGAGCAACAGCTGCGGAGTTAAGGTTTCCACACATAATTAGGAATTTATAAAGGGTCGACAGGGGTTACCTGAGGAATGAACCAGGGTAAGATAAAAATCCTGGTTAAAGGTTGCAATATCACCCAACGGACCGCGAATCCCGAGGGACAAAAAAACCGCCACATTGCTGTTGGCGGTTTTTTTATGCATCTCGCTTACCGATTAACTACTCAATATCCAGCGCATCCTCAGAAAGGATAATGCCGGTATTGTCAGCATAAAGGTGGTCACCCGAGAAGAAGGTCACGCCGCCGAAATTGACGCGCACGTCGCTTTCGCCGATGCCGTCGCCCGCTGCGCCTACCGGTATGGCCGCGATGGCCTGAATCCCGATATCCAGGTCTTCGAGATCGTCCACCTGACGCACGGAACCGTACACCACAATGCCTTCCCACTCGTTCTGGACGGCAATTCCCGCCAGTTCAGCATCAATCAATGCACGGCGCACGGAACCGCCGCCGTCGACCACCAGAACGCGGCCACGGCCGTTCTCTTCGAGCAGATCGTACAGCAACCCGTTGTCCTCGAAACATTTCACCGTGATGATTTGTCCGCCAAACGACGACCGTCCACCAAAGTTGGAGAACAGGGGTTCAACGACGTTGACATCTTCCTGGTAGATGTCACAAAGCTCGGAGGTATCGTATTTCATAGGTTTAACGCTCTGTTGCTGCGAATGTGTTCAGTATATCGTGCGAAATGCGTTGTTGGCAAAATCATCAATTGTTAATTGATATTTGTCAGCTAACTCAGCGTCTGGCTTAAGACAATCCCGATGACGAACAGCAGGTTAGTCAACAGCGCGCCTTTTACCGTACGTTCCAGCATCGGTGGCATGGCGGCCGGGCTGAGTTCACGCATAACGTAGCGGGCCTGCTTAACCAGCAGCGGTGCGGCGAGCACAAACAGCCAGCCCCAGAGGCTGTGCAGCGAAATCAGATTGAACAGCGCCAGGCAGACCAGCGCGCCGATGAGCAGGCAGGCGTGATAGCGGCGTGCATTCACCGGACCTAGACGCACGGCCAGCGTGTTTTTACCGTTCTCGCGGTCGCTATCGATGTCGCGCAGATTATTGATATTCAGCACCGCCGTCGCCAGCAGACCACAGGCGGTCGCCGGCAGGAACAGGGCAGGGATCACCGTGTGCGCCTGTAAGTACCAGCTTCCCATCACGCTCAGCCAGCCGAAGAACACCAGCACGGAGATGTCGCCCAGACCAATATACCCGTAAGGACGCGTCCCGACGGTATAGGTAATGGCTGCAATAATGGCGAGCAAGCCCAGCACCAGGAAGCCAATGAAATCACTGGTGGTTTTCGAGGCGACCGTCACCAGCGCCAGCCCGGACAGGCAAATCAACACCACGGTGATAATCAGCGCCCGCTTCATCTGTGCCTGGGTAATCACCCCTTTTTGCATACCGCGCAGCGGCCCGATGCGGTCAGGCTTGTCGCTGCCTTTTACCGCATCGCCGTAATCATTGGCGAGATTAGAGAGGATTTGCAGCAGCCCGGCGGTGACAAGCGCCAGACCTGCTACCAGCGGATCGAAATGACCCTGCCACCAGGCAAGCGTGGTACCGACGATAATGGCGGCAAAAGCCAGAGGAAGCGTTTTAGGACGCAGACTTTCGAGCCACGCCTGTGTACGGCTGATATCAGTCATAGTTATTTAGCCAATAAAAATGGGGGCCATAGCCCCCATCAACAGTGATGAAAATGCATTGAACGCGATTATAGAATAAAACGGCTCAGATCTTCATCTGCCACTAACGCATCCAGGTGTTTGCCCACATAGTCTGCGTCAATGGTAATGCTTTGACCGTTAAGGTCGCTCGCATCATAAGAGATGTCTTCCATCAGGCGTTCCAGCACGGTGTGCAGACGACGCGCACCGATGTTCTCGGTGGTTTCGTTGACCTGCCACGCGGCCTGGGCGATGCGCTTGATACCGTCATCGGTAAATTCAATGTTCACGCCTTCGGTCGCCATCAGCGCTTTGTACTGTACGGTCACAGAAGCGTTTGGCTCAGTCAGGATACGTTCGAAATCTTCGGTGGTCAGCGCCTGCAACTCGACGCGGATTGGCAGACGTCCCTGAAGTTCCGGGATCAGGTCAGACGGGCTGGCAATCTGGAACGCACCGGAGGCGATAAACAGAATGTGGTCAGTTTTAACCATGCCGTGCTTGGTGGAGACGGTGCAACCTTCCACCAGCGGCAGCAGGTCGCGCTGAACGCCTTCGCGTGAGACATCCGGGCCGGACGCGTTGCCGCGCTTACAGATCTTGTCGATTTCGTCGATAAACACGATACCGTGCTGCTCAACCGCGTCGATAGCATCCTGTTTCAGCTCTTCCGGGTTAACCAGCTTCGCGGCTTCTTCTTCAATCAGCAGCTTCATCGCGTCTTTGATTTTCAGCTTACGCGCTTTCTGCTTCTGCCCGCCCAGGTTCTGGAACATGGACTGCAACTGGCTGGTCATCTCTTCCATGCCCGGAGGCGCCATAATTTCCACGCCCATTGGCGCGGCAGCGAGATCGATCTCAATCTCTTTGTCGTCCAGCTCGCCTTCGCGCAGTTTTTTGCGGAATGCCTGACGCGCAGCAGAAGGTTCAGGCTGCTGTTCAGCCTGTCCCCAGTTGTTTTTTGCCGGTGGGATCAGCACGTCGAGAATACGCTCTTCGGCCATCTCTTCGGCGCGATAGCGGTTTTTCTCAATTGCCTGGACACGCACCATCTTAATCGCCGAGTCGGTCAGGTCGCGGATGATGGAGTCCACTTCTTTACCCACATAGCCCACTTCGGTGAACTTGGTGGCTTCAACTTTGATGAACGGCGCGTTAGCCAGTTTGGCCAGACGACGGGCGATTTCGGTTTTACCCACACCGGTCGGGCCGATCATCAGAATATTTTTTGGCGTCACTTCGTGGCGAAGCTCTTCGTCGAGCTGCATGCGACGCCAGCGGTTACGCAGTGCGATAGCCACGGAGCGCTTGGCGTCGTCCTGGCCGATAATGTGTTTGTTCAGTTCGCTGACAATTTCGCGTGGGGTCATTTCAGACATGGGCGATCCTTACGCTTTAGACGGTAATTCTTCGATGGTGTGATTGTGGTTGGTATAGATGCAGATATCACCTGCAATATCCAACGCTTTCACCGCGATATCGCGCGCGTTCATGTCGGTATTTTCCAACAGCGCACGGGCTGCGGCCTGGGCGTACGGGCCGCCAGAGCCGATGGCAATCAGGTCGTTTTCAGGCTGAACCACGTCGCCGTTACCGGTGATGATCAGCGAGGCGTTTTCGTCAGCCACGGCCAGCAGCGCTTCGAGCTTGCGCAGCATGCGGTCGGTACGCCAGTCTTTTGCCAGCTCAACGGCGGCTTTCACCAGATGACCCTGATGCATTTCCAGTTTGCGTTCAAACAGTTCAAACAGCGTGAAGGCATCAGCCGTGCCGCCTGCGAAACCGGCGATCACTTTGTCGTTATAAAGACGACGTACTTTCTTCACGTTGCCTTTCATGACGGTATTACCCAGCGTGGCCTGGCCATCACCGGCAATTACCACCTGGCCGTTACGGCGTACACTTACTATTGTTGTCACGAGCAGACCCCCTGGTTACAGATTCGGGAAACAGAAGCCCTGAGCCTGTGCTCAGGGCTGAATTAAATGATAGATGGGGGGGATTTTGGGGGTTTCAACCCCCGGAGGCGAGTCGAATGCAGTTTGTGTGGCCAGCCACTTTCAAACGGGAAATGGTGCCGTCTGCGTTTTCTTTGCCTTTGACCGGTCCAATTACTACGCGATTCCAGCCGTTGTTGGTGGTAATGCGTGAGTCAAATCCTTCAAATGCCAGCTGAGCACGCACCGTTTCTGCCTGTTCGGCGCCTTTAAACGAACCGCACTGAACCATCCAGCGGCGTTCATCTTTTTTCTCAGCCGTCTGCTTCGGTGCCTCGGTCTCTTTGGTAACCGGCGCAGCCTGCTGCGTTTTTGGCTGTTGCGCAGTGGTATGCGCAGGCGTCTGCAACAGATCCTGATACGGCTGTGCCGTTTGCTTCTGCGGCTGCGCCTTCGGTTGCTGCTGGACAGGCTGAGTTTGTACGGTACGCGTCTGCTGCTGCGGTTGTGTACGCGGCTGCTGTACCGGCTGCGTCTGCGTCCACTGCTGCTGTTGCGTTTGCTGCTGAGCCTGACGCTGGCGCTGCAACGTTTGCTGACGCTGCGCCGGGGTTTGTTCGTTCCACGGTACTTCGTTCAGCTGCGTAGGCTGCTGGCGCATGTCCGCCTGCATCTGAGCGAGCAATTGACGCTGTTCGTCCGTCAGCTGATCGGCATTCTTTACTTCACCCCCGGCAGAAGGCTCGGTAGGCGCACGTACGCCAGGCTGGCGGCTTTCCAGCTCTTTAATGTAGCGCCAGCGCTCTTCAGGCTTCGGCGGCAGGCCGTTGCCGACGACCTTATTACCCTGAAGGGCTTCAGACTCTTCTTTTTTATGATGCGTAATGAAGTAGAGGCCGCCAATAAAGGCCACCAGCACAGCCGCAGCAATGGCGACCATAGCTGGGGAGACAGCAGACAGGCTGCGTTGCTTGCTTTTTGAACTACTCTTTTTGCGTCGCGAAGGTGCCGGCTGGCCGCGACGTACATAATCTCGTTGTGCCACTATCGTTTCGCTGTATTTATTCGTTCGTCAGCCCGCCATGTTACTTAAGCGACGGGGCTTTGACCAGATAAGGGTGTCGAAAGGTATTTACTTTAAGTTAATGCCTGGGTAGAGCCGCGCACAATCAGCTCACAATCCAGTAGTCGTGACCCACTGCTAACTGATTGACCGTGCAGCTGATCCAGCAAAAGCAGCATCGCTTCACGGCCGATGTCATACCGCGGCTGTGCAACGGTCGAAAGCGGCGGATCGCAAAACTCCGAAAGTGAAATATTATCAAAACCGATTATCGACAGGTCCTGCGGCACGCGCAGGCCGTGACGTTTGGCGTAGGATAACGCCCCCAGCGCCATCACGTCGCTGTGGCAGAAGACCGCGGTGGGCGGTTCTGGCAAGGACAGCAATTTTTCCAGCGCCTGCCCGCCCGCTTCAAAGGTGAAATCACCGCGCGCAATGTAGTGCGGATCGACGATAGCCCCGGTACGGCGCAGCGCCTGAACGTAGCCCTGCAAGCGGTAATGACACAGCGGCATCTCTTCTGGTCCGGCGATACAGCCGATACGCTTATGCCCCAGTTCCTGAAGATAGTTCACGGCGTTGAATGCGGCGGTGAGGTTATCGATATGAACGGTTGGCAGCTCCAGCTCCGGCGCGAATTCGTTCGCCATGACCATCGGCGGTAAATTGCGCTGTTCTTCAATGCTGGCATCAAACGGCAGGCGTGAGCCAAGCAGCAGCATGCCATCAATCTGCTTGGTGATGATCAGGTCGATGAACGTTTTTTCCTGCTGGTTCTGGTGAGCACAATCGCCAATCAGCACCAGATAGCCTTGGGCGGCGGCCGTGACCTCAATGCCGCGGATGATTTCGCTGAAGAAGGGATCGCAGATGTCCGGCACGATCACCAGGATGGTGCGGGATTCGTTGCGTTTAACGTTGCGCCCCATGGCTTGCGGGAAATAACCGACCTCAAGCGCCGCCTTTTCAACCCGGTTTCGGGTCGCCTGGGAGACTTTGTCAGGGTTCATCAATGCGCGGGACACGGTTGCTGTTGAGACTTGTGCTTTCTCGGCAACGTCTTTCATGGTCGCCGAGGCAACCTCTTTCCTGGACTTCAACGTCTTCTCCTCGCCTGAACACCGAACTGCGGACAGCACCATTTTTACAGATAGTTAATGGAATCGGTTACAGAATTTTCATAAAAAGTGTGAGGCGCATTAAATTTTTCGATCCGTCTTCAGCCTTCAATCGGATCGACGTCAAGAACCCACTTCACTTTTCGCGCTTCCGGTAGGGTATTGATCAGCGCCAGCGTGCCGCTGACGATCTGCTGTAAACGGATACGCGAGGGGTGCTGAAGTAACAGTTGCCAGCGGAAACGGCCGCCGCGTTTCGGGGCGAGCGCGGGTACCGGGCCTAAAATCCACAGCTGATTATCCACCAGCGGGCTGGCTTGCAGGAGGTTTCTCAGCTGTTGCAGGAACAGCGGAGCCTGCTGGTTATTATGATCTTCCGCACGGATGATAACGTGGCTGGTCCATGGGGGAAGCTGCATCGTCTGACGTTCGGCCAGCGCCTGGTCCGCGAAGGCGTCATAGCCTTTGTGCAGCAGAGTTTGCAGCAGCGGATGTTCAGGGTGGTGCGTTTGCAGCACCACCTCGCCCTGCTTACCCGCTCGACCAGCGCGACCGGCAACCTGGGTATAAAGCTGGGCGAAACGCTCGGCGGAGCGAAAATCCGCGGAGAACAGCGCGCCGTCGACGTCCAGCAGGGCGACCAGCGTCACGTCCGGGAAGTGGTGCCCTTTCGCCAGCATCTGAGTACCAATCAGGATGCGCGCGCCGCCGCGATGCACTTCCGCCAGTTGCTGCTCCAGCGCCCCTTTACGGCTGGTGGTATCCCTGTCGATACGGGAGATGGGTACGTCCGGGAAGAAGGGCGCGAGCGCCTGTTCAAGCTGTTCCGTTCCCAGACCGACCGGCACGATGTGCGTTGAGCCGCAGGACGGGCATTGACGGGGGACCGGACGCTGGCTGTCGCAGTGGTGGCAGCGTAAATGGCGCTGAGCCTGGTGGAAGGTGTAGTAGTGATCGCAGCGCGGGCACTCCGCGATCCAGCCGCAGTCGTGGCACAGCAGCGCAGGCGCGAAGCCGCGGCGGTTCAGGAACAGGATCACCTGGTTGCCCGCCTGCAAATGCTGGCGCATGCGGCTAATCAGCGCAGGCGCTAACCCGGCCTGCACCTGCTGGCCTTTCAAATCCAGCACATGCTGAATGGCCGGGCGAGCATTCCCCGCACGGCGCGTCAGGCGCAGCATGTGGTATTTACGCTGGCGAACGTTGTGCAGCGTTTCAAGCGCGGGGGTGGCGGACCCGAGAATAATGGGGATTTGTTCGCTGTGGGCGCGGTACACGGCTAAGTCGCGGGCGTGATAGCGCCAGCCTTCCTGCTGTTTATAGGAGCTGTCATGCTCTTCATCGATCACGATAACGCCGAGATTTTTAAACGGCGTAAACAGCGATGAACGGGTGCCGATCACAATCGCCGCTTCGCCGTTTTTCGCTTTCAGCCAGGCGCTGAGGCGCTCGCTGTCGTTCAGGCCGGAGTGCAGAACCTCAACTGGCGCATTAAAGCGTTCACGGAAACGCGCGATGGTTTGCGGCGTCAGGCCGATTTCCGGCACCATCACCAGCGCCTGTTTGCCCTGCGCGAGCACGTTTTCCAGCACGCTCAGATACACTTCGGTTTTACCGGAGCCGGTGACGCCCGCCAGCAGCCAGGCGGAAAAATGGTCGGCGGCGCTGTGAATCGCGCCTACGGCGGTGGCCTGCTCGGTATTCAGACGCAGGCGATCGCCCGAGACGGAAAAGCCGTCGCGCCAGTCGTGAAGGGCAGGTGCTTCACTGGCCAGCTCGCTCAGCCCTTTCTTCCTTAATGCCTGCAACGCGGTTTCGCTTACCTCAAGCTCGTCGACCTGATGGCGCCAGATTTTTCCCTGGCGCAGCGCGGCCAGCGCCTGCTGCTGTTTCTGCGAGCGCTTCAGGCTGTTAATGTCCACAGCCTGGCCCTGCTCGGTGGCAAACCAGTACCACATTGGTGCGTGGCTGGCGCTCTTGCCCTGGCGCAGCATAATGGGCAGGGCATGGAACAGCACGTCGCCAATCGGATGATGATAATAATCTGCCGCCCACAGCAGCAGTCGCCAGGTGCTGGTGGAGTAAACCGGCTCGCTGTCCAGCACCTCAACAACCGATTTCAGCTCGTTAAGCGGCAGTTCGCTGTGTTCGCTGACGGACACCACGATCCCCACGCGCTGCTGTTTGCCAAACGGCACGGTCACGCGACAGCCCGCTTTGGCGCTCATGCTGTCGGGCAGCAGGTAGTCAAAGGTGCGGGGAAGCGGAACGGGCAGGGCAACGTGAGCGACGGGCATCGAATCTTCCTGACTTGAAAAGTGGCGCGTTAGTATACACATTAGTGAAAGCGGCGTGCGGATCAGTTTGCATACGTTGGTCAAATTCTGTATGATTCGCCGCCTTTGGTGTATTTTACGCCAAAGAACTTACATTCAACATCGCGTGGTGTCTGGCGTTAGGGCTGGAAGAGCGACGCGGCCTTAACTGAGGTTCTCCCATGAAAAAAGATATTCACCCGAAATACGAAATGATTACTGCAAACTGCTCTTGCGGTAACTCTATCCAGATCCGCTCTACCGTGGGTCACGATCTGAACCTGGACGTGTGCGGCAAATGCCACCCGTTCTACACTGGTAAGCAGCGTGATGTTGCAACCGGTGGCCGTGTTGACCGCTTCAACAAGCGTTTCAGCATCCCGGGCGCTAAATAAGTTTCCCGAAAAAAAGGCACCGCAAGGTGCCTTTTTTGTATCCGCTTATCAGTATTCCCACGTATCCGGGTCGATACCCAGTTCACGCATGATCACCTTCGCCTCTTCTGGAATTTCGTCACTGCGCTCTTTGCGCAGATCGTCATCGTTCGGCAACGGTTGGCCGGTAAACGCATGCAGGAACGCTTCGCACAGCAGTTCGCTGTTGGTGGCGTGACGCAGGTTGTTCACCTGACGACGCGTACGTTCATCGGTGAGGATCTTCAACACCTTCAGAGGAATGGACACCGTGATTTTCTTGACTTGCTCACTCTTCTTACCGTGCTCAGCGTATGGGCTGATATATTCGCCGCTCCATTCAGCCATGAGATACCTTTAATCCTCTCAGTCATTAATCTAAAGGTGCAAAACCGGTAACCATCAGTTTTGAACCGTAATCTTGCGTAGTTTACCGTAGAGACGATACCGAGGCACGGATATTGCCGCTGTAGCGTGTCCTAAAGCATATAATTTTAACGGCTATTTGCACATTGCTCAATCTATACGCAAAGAAGTTTAGATGTCCAGATGTATTGACGTCCATACTTTCAATGTTTACTCTGGTGCCTGACTTTTCACCTCATTCGCCAGGAAGCCTCACCATGACGCGTAAACAGGCCACCATCGCAGTGCGTAGCGGATTGAATGATGACGAGCAGTACGGCTGCGTTGTCCCGCCAATTCATCTCTCCAGCACCTATAATTTCACCGGATTTAATGAACCCCGCGCGCATGACTACTCGCGTCGCGGCAATCCTACGCGTGACGTCACCCAGCGCGCGCTGGCGGAACTGGAAGGCGGCGCGGGTGCGGTATTAACCAATACCGGCATGTCTGCCATTCACCTGGTGACTACGGTGTTCCTGAAATCTGGCGATCTGCTGGTGGCGCCGCACGACTGTTATGGCGGCAGCTATCGTCTGTTTGATAGCCTGGCGAAACGTGGCTGCTACCGTGTGCTGTTTGTCGATCAAAACGACGAACAGGCGCTGAAACAGGCGCTTGCCGAGCAGCCGAAGCTGGTGCTGGTGGAAAGTCCAAGCAATCCATTGTTGCGCGTAGTCGATATTGCGAAAATTTGTCAGCTCGCAAGGGATGCGGGAGCGATAAGTGTAGTGGATAATACGTTCCTCAGTCCGGCCCTTCAGAACCCACTGGCACTGGGTGCCGATCTGGTGTTGCATTCATGCACTAAATATCTGAACGGCCATTCTGACGTAGTAGCAGGTGTGGTGATTGCCAAAGATCCTGAGGTAGTCACCGAACTGGCATGGTGGGCCAATAACATTGGCGTCACCGCGGGCGCGTTCGACAGCTATTTGCTGTTGCGCGGCATCCGTACGCTGTCGCCGCGTATGGACGTGGCGCAGCGTAATGCCCAGGCGATCGTGGATTTCCTGAAAACCCAGCCGCTGGTGAAGAAGCTTTATCACCCGTCGCTGCCGGAAAATCAGGGGCACGAGATTGCCGCGCGCCAACAGAAAGGATTTGGCGCGATGTTAAGTTTTGAACTGGACGGTGACGAGCAAACGCTGCGTCGCTTCCTGAGCGGGTTGTCATTGTTTACGCTGGCGGAATCCTTAGGGGGAGTAGAAAGCTTGATCTCCCACGCCGCAACCATGACGCACGCAGGTATGGCACCCGAAGCACGTGCCGCCGCCGGGATTTCCGAGACGCTGCTGCGTATCTCGACCGGTATTGAAGATTCTGAAGATTTAATTGCCGATCTGGAAAATGGCTTCCGGGTCGCAGCCAAGGGGTAATCATGAGTGTGATAGCGCAGGCAGGGACGAAGGGTCGTCAGCTGCACAAGTTTGGTGGTAGTAGTCTTGCTGATGTGAAATGTTACCTGCGTGTCGCAGGGATCATGACCGAGTATTCACAGCCGGGGGACATGATGGTTGTCTCTGCGGCGGGCAGCACCACCAACCAGTTGATTAGCTGGCTGAAACTGAGCCAGACCGATCGCCTCTCTGCGCATCAGGTGCAACAGTCCTTACGTCGTTACCAGAGTGAACTGATTGCCGGTTTGCTGCCTGCGGACGTGGCGGACGGGCTGATTAGCGCTTTTACGCACGACCTTGAGCGTCTGGCCGCTCTGCTTGACAGCGGCATTACCGATGCAGTGTATGCGGAAGTGGTTGGCCACGGTGAAGTGTGGTCTGCACGCCTGATGGCCGCCGTGCTGCAACATCTTGGTGTGGAAGCCGCCTGGCTCGACGCGCGTGATTTCCTGCGTGCCGAACGTGCCGCACAGCCGCAGGTGGACGAAGGGTTGTCTTACCCGCTGCTGCAACAGCTGCTGGTGCAACATCCTGGTAAACGTATTGTCGTCACCGGTTTTATCAGCCGCAGCAATGCCGGCGAAACCGTTCTGCTGGGCCGTAACGGCTCTGACTACTCGGCAACGCAGATTGGCGCCCTGGCGGGCGTGTCCCGCGTCACCATCTGGAGCGACGTGGCCGGTGTCTACAGCGCGGACCCGCGCAAAGTAAAAGATGCCTGCCTGCTGCCGCTGCTGCGTCTCGACGAAGCGAGCGAACTGGCGCGTCTGGCGGCCCCGGTGCTGCACGCGCGCACGCTACAGCCGGTTTCCGGCAGCGACATCGACCTGCAACTACGCTGTAGCTACACGCCGGATCAGGGTTCCACCCGCATTGAACGCGTGCTGGCATCCGGTACGGGCGCGCGCATTGTCACCAGCCATGATGACATCTGCCTGATTGAGTTCCAGGTGCCTGCGGGCCAGGATTTCAAACTGGCACACAAAGATATCGACACCATCCTGAAACGTGCCCAGGTGCGTCCGCTGGCCGTTGGCGTACATAACGATCGTCAGCTGTTGCAGTTCTGCTATACCGCTGAAGTGGTGGACAGCGCCCTGAAAATTCTGGATGAAGCGGGCCTGCCGGGCGAGCTTCGCCTGCGTCAGGGGCTGGCGCTGGTGGCGATGGTGGGCGCGGGCGTCACCCGTAACCCGCTCCACTGCCACCGCTTCTGGCAGCAACTGAAAGGTCAGCCGGTGGAGTTCACCTGGCAGTCGGAAGAGGGCATCAGTCTGGTTGCCGTGCTGCGTAAAGGGCCAACCGAAAGCCTGATTCAGGGTCTGCACACCTCCCTGTTCCGCGCGGAAAAACGCATCGGCCTGGTACTGTTCGGGAAAGGGAACATCGGTTCCCGCTGGCTGGAGCTGTTCGCCCGCGAGCAGGTAACGCTTTCGGCGCGTACCGGGTTTGAATTTATTCTGGCAGGGGTGGTGGACAGCCGCCGCAGCCTGCTGAACTACGAAGGGCTGGACGCCAGCCGGGCGCTGGCCTTCTTTAACGATGAAGCGGTTGAGCAGGATGAAGAGTCGCTGTTCCTGTGGATGCGCGCGCACCCGTACGACGATCTGGTGGTGCTGGACGTGACTGCCAGCGAACAGCTGGCCGATCAGTATCTGGATTTCGCCAGCCACGGTTTCCACGTCATCAGCGCCAACAAACTGGCGGGCGCGAGCAGCACTGATAAATACCGTCAGATCCATGACGCATTCGAAAAAACGGGCCGTCACTGGCTGTATAACGCCACCGTTGGCGCGGGCCTGCCAGTGAACCATACCGTGCGCGACCTGATTGAAAGCGGCGACAGCATTCTGGCGCTGAGCGGGATCTTCTCCGGCACGCTCTCCTGGCTGTTTTTGCAGTTTGACGGCACCGTTCCGTTCACCGACCTGGTGGATCAGGCGTGGCAGCAGGGCTTAACCGAGCCGGATCCGCGCGTTGACCTTGCCGGTAAAGATGTGATGCGCAAGCTGGTGATCCTGGCGCGTGAAGCCGGCTACGACATTGAGCCGGGTCAGGTACGCGTTGAGTCTCTGGTGCCTGCGGGCTGCGAGGAGGGGTCCGTCGATCACTTCTTCGAGAACGGTGACGAGCTGAACGAGCAGATGGTGCAACGTCTGGAAGCGGCTAACGAGATGGGCCTGGTGCTGCGTTACGTGGCGCGTTTCGAGGCGAACGGTAAAGCGCGCGTGGGCGTGGAGGCGGTGCGTCCTGAACATCCGCTGGCGGCGCTCCTGCCGTGCGACAACGTCTTCGCCATCGAAAGCCGCTGGTATCGCGATAACCCGCTGGTGATCCGTGGCCCGGGCGCGGGACGCGATGTCACCGCCGGGGCCATTCAGTCTGATATTAATCGTCTGGCTAAGCTGCTGTAACCCCTCACCCTAACCCTCTCCCCAATGGGGAGAGGGCGTGCTTCTCACCCCCATCATGAACGCCCTTCATCTTTCCTGAACAAACCTCACCGTTAATGTTGATTATTTCTGTTGACGTCATCCCGCTTTTCCGTCATTTTTACATCTGGACGTCTAAACGTATAGAAGTTCACAACACAACAAACAACGACACGCGAAAGATAGAGGTAAGGTATGAGCTTTTTTCACGCCAACCAGCGGGAAGCCCTGAATCAGAGCCTGGCCGAAGTAAACGGCCAGATTAACGTCTCTTTTGAATTTTTCCCGCCGCGCACCAGTGAAATGGAGCAAACCCTGTGGAGCTCTATCGATCGCCTGAGCAGCCTGAAGCCGAAGTTCGTCTCTGTGACCTACGGCGCCAACTCCGGTGAGCGTGACCGCACGCACAGCATCATTAAGGGCATTAAAGATCGAACCGGTCTGGAAGCGGCACCGCACCTGACCTGTATCGACGCCACCCGTGATGAACTGCGCGCCATTGCCCAGGACTACTGGAATAACGGCATTCGCCACATTGTGGCCCTGCGCGGCGACCTCCCGCCAGGCAGCGGCAAGCCGGAGATGTATGCCACCGATCTGGTCGGGCTGCTGAAAGACGTTGCCGACTTTGATATCTCCGTGGCTGCCTACCCTGAAGTTCACCCGGAAGCCAAAAGCGCCCAGGCGGATCTGCTCAACCTGAAGCGTAAAGTGGAGGCCGGTGCTAACCGCGCGATTACTCAGTTCTTCTTTGACGTGGAAAGCTACCTGCGCTTTCGCGACCGCTGCGTCTCGGCGGGTATTGATGTCGAAATCATCCCTGGCATTCTGCCGGTCTCGAACTTCAAACAGGCGAAGAAATTCGCGGATATGACCAACGTGCGCATTCCGCTGTGGATGTCCAAAATGTACGAAGGGCTGGACGACGATCCGGAAACCCGTAAGCTGGTGGGGGCCAATATCGCGATGGACATGGTGAAGATTTTAAGTCGCGAAGGGGTGAAAGATTTCCATTTCTATACCCTGAACCGCGCGGAAATGAGCTATGCCATTTGCCATACGCTCGGTGTTCGCCCGGCGCTGTAAAGTAAAAAACCCTCATAAAATGAGGGTTTTTTAATCGAACGGAGAGTTAAAAGGTATTAGCTATCGAATCTGTGGATTAATTCAACTATCTCTTATCGCTAGTGGTGTATATCGTAACGGTAACACTGTAAAGGGAGCATAGCGATGAGCATGTCAGACGAGACCAATAACGCGGCATCCGCCGGCAAATGTCCGTTCCACCAGGGCGGCGTCGATCATAGCGCGGGTGCAGGTACCGGCAGCAAAGAATGGTGGCCTAAACAACTTCGCATCGATCTACTTAATCAACACTCCAGCCGTTCTAACCCTCTGGGTGAAGACTTCGACTACCGCAAAGAATTCAGCAAGCTCGACTATTCCGCCCTTAAGGGCGATCTCAAAGCACTGTTAACCGACTCACAACCGTGGTGGCCTGCCGACTGGGGCAGCTATGCGGGCCTGTTTATCCGTATGGCCTGGCACGGTGCGGGTACCTATCGCTCCGTTGACGGTCGCGGCGGCGCCGGACGCGGTCAGCAACGCTTTGCACCGCTGAACTCCTGGCCGGATAACGTCAGCCTGGATAAGGCTCGCCGCCTGCTGTGGCCAATTAAGCAAAAATACGGACAAAAAATCTCCTGGGCTGACCTCTTTATCCTCGCGGGTAACGTGGCGCTGGAGAACTCCGGCTTCCGCACCTTTGGTTTCGGTGCCGGGCGTGAAGACGTTTGGGAACCGGATCTGGACGTGAACTGGGGCGATGAAAAAGCCTGGCTGACCCACCGTGACCCGGAAGCGCTGGCGAAGCGCCCGCTTGCGGCCACCGAAATGGGCCTAATTTACGTTAACCCGGAAGGGCCGAACGCCAGCGGTGAACCGCTGTCTGCGGCGGCGGCGATCCGCGCTACCTTTGGCAACATGGGCATGAATGACGAAGAGACCGTCGCGCTGATTGCGGGCGGCCATACGCTCGGTAAAACGCACGGCGCAGGTGAAGCCACGCACGTGGGCACTGACCCGGAAGCGTCGCCGATTGAAGCGCAGGGCCTGGGCTGGGCCAGCACGCACGGCACCGGTATTGGCGCTGACGCCATCACCTCCGGGCTGGAAGTTATCTGGTCTCAAACCCCGACCCAGTGGAGCAATTACTTCTTCGAGAACCTGTTCAAATACGAATGGGTGCAGACGCGTAGCCCGGCGGGCGCCATTCAGTTCGAAGCCGTGGATGCGCCGGAAATTATGCCTGACCCGTTCGACCCGTCGAAAAAACGCAAGCCAACCATGCTGGTCACCGATCTGACGCTGCGTTTTGATCCGGAATTCGAGAAAATTTCCCGTCGCTTCCTGAACGATCCGCAGGCCTTCAACGAAGCCTTTGCGCGCGCGTGGTTCAAGCTGACCCACCGCGATATGGGGCCAAAAGCGCGGTACATCGGCCCGGAAGTACCGAAAGAAGATCTGATTTGGCAGGATCCGCTGCCTCAGCCGGTGTTCCATCCGACGCAGGAAGATATTGAAAGCCTGAAAGCGGAAATCGCGGCCTCTGGTCTCTCCGTGAGCGAGCTGGTTTCCGTGGCCTGGGCGTCGGCATCGACCTTCCGCGGCGGCGACAAGCGTGGCGGCGCTAACGGCGCGCGTCTGGCGCTGGCGCCTCAGCGCGACTGGGATGTGAACGCCGCGGCGGTGCGGGCGTTACCGGCTCTGGAAGCAATCCAGCGCACCACTAATAAAGCCTCACTGGCCGATATCATCGTGCTGGCGGGTGTTGTGGGCGTTGAGCAGGCGGCGAAAGCCGCGGGCGTTTACGTCAACGTACCGTTCACCCCGGGCCGCGTGGATGCGCGTCAGGACCAGACGGACATCGAGATGTTTAACCTGCTCGAACCGGTTGCTGACGGTTTCCGCAACTACCGTGCGCAGGTGGATGTGTCCACTACGGAGTCGCTGCTGATCGACAAAGCCCAGCAGCTGACCCTGACTGCGCCGGAACTGACGGTGCTGATCGGCGGTCTGCGCGTACTGGGTGCAAACTTCGATGGCAGCAAGAATGGCGTGTTTACCAACCGCGAGGGCGTGCTGAGCAACGACTTCTTCGTTAATCTGCTGGATATGAACACCCAGTGGAAAGCGACCGACGACTCAAACGAGCTGTTTGCCGGTAGCGATCGTGCAAGCGGGGAAGTGAAATACACCGCGACCCGCGCCGATCTGGTCTTCGGTTCAAACGCCGTCCTGCGTGCGCTGGCCGAAGTTTACGCCAGCAGTGATGCACACGAGAAGTTCGTCCGTGATTTTGTTGCCGCGTGGGCGCGAGTGATGGATTTGGACCGGTTTGATGTGAAGTAACCCATGTGCCGGGTGGCGGCTACGCCTTACCCGGCCTACAAATTAAAGTGCCATGTAGGCCGGGTAAGCGCAGCGCCACCCGGCTTTTTTCGTTACTCCCACTCCTGCAAGAATCGCTGTCCGTACTGGTCCGCCACCAGCAGCGCCGCATAGACCTGATCCGGCGTTACGCCGCCAGGCATGTTGTGAATGGTTTCCCCTTCGGCACAGGACGCCTCCGCGATCAGCCGCATTTTGGCCGGAATATCCTCTTTGATATTCAGCTGCGCCAGCGTGATCGGCAGCCCAACACTGTGGCAAAGCGCGGCGACGGTCTCAATTTCTTCAACCGGCGCGTTCTCCAGTACCAGTTGCGTCAGCGTGCCGAACGCGACCTTTTCACCATGGTAGAAATGATGCGCATCCGGCACCGCCGTCATGCCGTTGTGAATGGCATGCGCCGCCGCCAGCCCGCCGCTTTCAAAGCCCACGCCGCTGAGATAGGTGTTGGCTTCGATAATGCGTTCCAGAGCCGGTGTGACCACGTGCTGTTCCGCCGCCAGCATCGCTTTCTCGCCCTCTTCAACCAGCGTGTTGTAGCACAACTCTGCCAGCGCTAACGCTGCCTGCGTGCACTTGCCGCCCGCCATGGTCGTCGCGCCGCTACGTGAGCAGGCACGCGCTTCAAACCAGGTTGCCAGGGCATCGCCAATCCCGGCGGCCAGCAGGCGTGCAGGTGCGCCCGCCACCACTTTGGTATCGACAATCACCATGTTCGGGTTGTGCGGCAGCATCAGGTAGCGATCGAACTCGCCGCTGTCGGTATAAATCACGGAAAGGGCGCTGCACGGCGCATCGGTGGAGGCAATGGTCGGGGCAATGGCCACCGGCACGTCCATAAAGTGGGCCAGCGCTTTGGCAGTATCCAGCGTTTTTCCGCCGCCGATACCCAGCACCGCCAGACAGTCAGTGCTGTCGGCCAGCTTTTTCAGGCGATCGATTTCATTTTGCGAACATTCGCCACCAAATGGTGCAATTTCGGCATGGAGTCCGGCTTTTTTAAAACTCTGGCGCAGGGTTTCTTCAGCAAAACCCAGCACAAATTTATCGCCCACCACCAGCCAGCGATTTGCCAGCGGCTTCAGGTAGTCGCCGAGGCGAGTGAGAACATCTGCGCCCTGGATGTATTTTCCCGGGGATTGAATGACACGGTCCATAACATTACTCCCTTAGTGTTTGAGGTAAATTCTGTCCTGTTCGAACTGCACTAAGAGTGACTCTACTCCCGGCGTGCCGGTCATTTGTTGCGCTACGTCTAAGTGAAACGTGATTGCCTTACCGGTGGCAAAGATTGAGGGGGAGATCAGGGAAGGGGGAAGATCGAGAAGTGCCCGGCAAGCGTAGCGCTGCCGGGCACTGAGCATTAACCGGTGTTGCGCATACCTGCCGCAACGCCTGCTATCGTTACCATCAGCGCCTGTTCAACGCGCGGATCCGGCTCTTTACCTTCCTCCTCCGCCAGACGCGAACGGTGTAGCAGTTCAGCCTGTAAAACGTTCAGCGGGTCGGTGTAGATGTTACGCAGCTGGATAGACTCGGCGATCCACGGCAGGTCTTCCATCAGGTGGGAGTCATTAGCGATATCCAGCACCACTTTAATATCGCCTTCAAGCAGCTCGCGCAGCTCTTTACCCAGCGCCCACAGCTCTGGTTTCACCAGACGCTGATCGTAGTATTCCGCCAGCCACAGGTCGGCTTTCGAGAAGACCATCTCCAGCATGCCCAGACGGGTAGAGAAGAATGGCCAGTCGCGGCACATGGTTTCCAGTTCGCTCTGCTTTCCGTCTTCCACCACTTTTTGCAGCGCCGCACCGGCACCCAGCCAGGCCGGCAGCATCAGACGGTTTTGCGTCCAGGCGAAGATCCACGGAATGGCGCGCAGCGATTCAACGCCGCCGGTCGGGCGACGCTTGGCCGGGCGCGAACCCAGAGGCAGTTTACCCAGCTCCTGCTCAGGCGTTGCTGAGCGGAAGTAAGGCACAAAGTCTTTGTTTTCACGCACGTAGCCGCGATAGAGGTCGCAGGAGATGTCAGACAGCTCGTCCATAATCCGGCACCAGGACTCTTTTGGCTCCGGCGGCGGCAGCAGGTTGGCTTCCAGGATCGCACTGGTATAGAGCGACAGGCTGCTGATGGTCACTTCCGGCAGGCCGTACTTGAAGCGGATCATCTCGCCCTGCTCGGTCACGCGCAGGCCGCCTTTCAGGCTTCCTGGTGGTTGAGAGAGCAGCGCTGCGTGTGCAGGCGCACCGCCACGACCAATGGAGCCGCCGCGTCCGTGGAACAGGGTCAGTTCAATACCGGCTTTTTCGCAGGTTTTGATTAGCGCATCCTGCGCCTGATACTGCGCCCAGGAGGCTGCCATCACGCCCGCATCTTTCGCGGAGTCGGAATAGCCAATCATCACCATCTGTTTGCCCTGAATAAAGCCGCGATACCAGTCGATGTTCAGCAACTGGGTCATCACGTCGTTAGCGTTGTTCAGGTCGTCGAGGGTCTCAAACAGCGGGGCCACTGGCAGAGCATAGTCAATGCCCGCTTCTTTCAGCAGAAGGTGAACGCCCAGCACGTCGGACGGGGTCTTCGCCATGGAGATCACATAGGCGGCCACCGATCCTTTCGGCGCATCCACGATCGCTTTACAGGTGTTGAGTACTTCGCGGGTGTCGTTGCTTGGCTCCCAGTTGCGCGGCAGCAGCGGGCGCTTGGAGTTCAGCTCGCGGATCAGGAACGCCTGTTTGTCGGCTTCTGACCAGCTTTCATAGTCGCCGATGCCGAGGTAGCGGGTCAGCTCGCCCAGTGCTTCGGTATGACGGGTACTTTCCTGACGAACGTCGATACGCACCAGCGGCACGCCGAAACACTTCACGCGGCGCAGGGTGTCGAGCAGTTCGCCGTTGGCAATGATGCCCATCCCACAGGCCTGGAGCGATTTATAGCAGGCGTACAGCGGCTCCCAGAGCTGTTCGTTCTGGCTCAGCAGACCTTCCGGCTTCGGCAGGCGCTGGCCTTTAAGGCGCGCTTCCAGCCAGGCCTGAGTGGCCATCAGCTGACCGCGCAGTTTTTTCATCAGGAAACGGTACGGTTCGCTGGCGCCTTCTTCACCGGCCAGCGCGCGCAGTTCCGGCGTGGCTTCCACCATCGACAGCTCGGAGATCAGCACCTGAATATCTTTCAGGAACAGGTCGGTCGCTTTCCAGCGGCTCAGCAGCAGGACGTGACGGGTGATTTCCGCCGTCACGTTCGGGTTGCCGTCGCGGTCGCCGCCCATCCAGGAGGTGAAGCGCACCGGAACAAAATCAACCGGCAGGCGGTAGCCCAGGTTCTCTTCAAGCTGTTCGTTCAGCTCGCGCAGGTAGTTGGGGACCCCTTCCCACAGGCTGTTTTCCACCACCGCAAAGCCCCATTTGGCTTCGTCGACCGGGCTTGGGCGATGTTTACGAATTTCATCCGTGTGCCAGGACTGGGCAATCAGCTGGCGCAGACGGCGCATAAGCTGGTTACGCTCGTAGTCGGCAATGTCTTTGTTATCCAGCTGCTTCAGACAGTTGTTCACTTCCACCATTTTGTGGATCAGCGTACGACGGGTGATTTCGGTTGGGTGTGCGGTCAGCACCAGCTCCAGCGAAAGGGATTCCACCGCTTTTTTGATGGTCGCTTCGTTGAGATCGGGCTGGTCTTTGAGTTTACGAAGGGTGCGGGCAATGACTTCCGGGTTGCTGGCCGCTTCGCCTTTTGGCGAAATGCTGTGGTATTGCTCAGCGGTGTTTGCCAGGTTCAGAAACTGGCTGAAGGCGCGGGCAACGGGCAGCAGCTCATCGTTAGAGAGGTTCTGCAAGGTGGTGAGCAGCTCCTGACGATTGGCCTCGTTACCGGCGCGGGAAGATTTGGACAGCTTGCGGATGGTTTCAACGCGGTCGAGGATGTTCTCCCCCAGTGCGTCTTTGATGGTATCTCCAAGCACTTTGCCGAGCATACTGACATTACTACGCAACGCGGAATATTGTTCGTTCATAAAAACCCAGTCACCCCATCATTTTTGTTTATGCCCATGCGAAAATCTTCTGGACATTATTTTGTCATCTCCCTTTATAAAGCCACGTAAAACCCCCGTCGTCAATTGCTGCGAAAACGGTTCAGCAAACGAATAAATGTGGGCAATTTACGAAATTTAATTCGTATTGCGTCAGATAAGAGATGCTTATGGGAATGTGACGAAGATCATGCGATTTGTTGCCCTCACCCTAACCCTCTCCCACAGGGAGAGGGGACTGTTCGGTGCGTTTTTAATGCCAGCAGAAGTGATGCACAACCTGGGTAATGAGTTCGCGAGTGGGCTTGATGAAGCGGGTTTCGAGATATTCGTCCGGCTGGTGGGCCTGGTTGATGGAGCCAGGGCCCAGAACCAGCGTCGGGCACAGCGTCTGAATAAACGGCGCTTCGGTGCAGTAGTTCACCACGTCGGTTTTCTCGCCGAGCAGTTTTTCCACCACCTGAACCAGTTGATGGTCAGGCGGACATTCGTAGCCTGGAATCGGCGGATGCAGTTCGGAGACCGTCAGACGGCCCGGCCAGCGCTCGCTGACCGGTGCCAGCGCTTCGTTCAGTAAGCCATCCAGATCGCTCAGCGTCATGCCCGGCAGAGGACGGATATCCATATGCAGTTCGCAGCAGGCGCAGATACGGTTGGACGCATCACCGCCGTGCAGGCTGCCGAGGTTTAGCGTCGGATACGGCACGGTGAACGCCTCGTAGTGATAGCGCTCTTTCAGATCGTCGCGCAGGGTCATGATGCGGCCAATCGCGTCATGCATCAGCTCGATGGCGTTCACGCCGCGCGCCGGATCGCTGGAGTGGCCGGACTGTCCGAGCACGCGCACCGCGGTAGAAATATGGCCTTTGTGCGCCCGAATCGGTTGCAGAGAGGTCGGTTCGCCGATGATCGCGCAGTCAGGACGAATCGATGTGTTTTCAGAGAAATAACGTGCGCCCGCCATGCTGGTCTCTTCATCGGCGGTCGCCAGAATGTAGAGCGGCTTTTTCAGGGTTGTCACGTCCACGTCACGCAGCGCGTCGAGGATAAAGGCGAAAAAGCCTTTCATGTCGGCGGTGCCCAAACCGTAGAGTTTGTTGTCATGTTCGGTCAGCGTGAACGGATCGCGCGTCCAGCGGCCATCATCAAACGGCACGGTGTCAGTGTGGCCAGCCAGCAGCAGGCCGCCCGCGCCATGTCCGGTACTGGCGAGCAGGTTAAATTTGTGGCGTGTTCCGGGGACGGGCTGAACCTCAACGTTAAACCCAAGATCGCTAAACCAACCCGCCAGCAGATTGATTAAAGACTCATTGCTCTGATCCAGGGCTTCTTCCGTCGCGCTGATGGAGGGTGTGGCAATCAGGGCGCGGTAAATCTCGATAAATGGCGGTAAGTTCATTTTCATTGTTGACACACCTTAGGTCGTGATAGTATCAATATTCATGCAATAAATGTGAATAAAAATACATTATCGTTGAGCATAAAGGAACCCGATGTTGAATACGCTGATTGTAGGCGCTAGCGGTTATGCGGGCGCAGAGCTTGTAAGCTACGTAAATCGCCACCCTCATATGACCATAACCGCTTTGACCGTGTCAGCGCAAAGCAATGATGCCGGAAAGTTAATTTCCGATTTGCATCCACAACTTAAGGGCGTGGTTGATTTGCCTTTGCAGCCCATGTCTGACATCAGCGAGTTCACCGACGGCGTTGACGTTGTGTTTTTAGCCACGGCGCATGAAGTTAGCCACGACCTGGCACCGCAATTTTTAGCCGCCGGCTGCGTGGTCTTTGATCTCTCCGGCGCGTTTCGCGTTAACGACAGCGCGTTCTACGAAAAATATTACGGTTTCACCCATCAGCACCCGGATCTGCTCGAAAAAGCGGTGTACGGCCTGGCGGAGTGGAGCGCTGACAAACTGAAAGAAGCGGATCTGATTGCCGTGCCGGGCTGCTACCCGACGGCGGCGCAGCTTTCCCTGAAGCCGCTGATCGACGCCGGTCTGCTGGATCTGAATCAGTGGCCGGTGATCAACGCCACCAGTGGCGTGAGCGGCGCCGGGCGCAAAGCGGCGATCTCCAACAGCTTCTGCGAAGTGAGCCTTCAGCCGTATGGCGTGTTTAATCACCGTCATCACCCTGAAATCACCACCCATCTGGGCGCGGACGTGATTTTCACCCCGCACCTCGGCAGCTTCCCGCGTGGGATCCTCGAAACAATTACCTGCCGCCTGAAGCCGGGTGTGGCCAAAGAACAGGTGAGCGAGGTCTTCACGCAGGCGTATGCGGATAAACCGCTGGTGCGCCTGTATGACAAAGGCGTGCCGGCGTTGAAAAACGTGGTTGGCCTGCCGTTCTGCGACATCGGCTTTGCCGTGCAGGGCGAGCATCTGATTGTGGTCGCCGCAGAAGATAACTTACTCAAAGGCGCTGCCGCACAGGCAATGCAGTGTGCAAATATTCGTTTCGGCTTCCCTGAAACGCAGGCTCTTATTTAAGGTGTGATGATGAATCCATTAATTATCAAACTCGGTGGTGTACTGCTGGACAGCGAAGAAGCGCTGGAGCGCCTGTTTACCGCACTGGTGAACTATCGCGAATCACACCAACGTCCGCTGGTGATTGTGCACGGCGGCGGTTGCGTGGTGGATGAGCTGATGAAAGGGCTCAACCTGCCGGTGAAAAAGAAAAATGGCCTGCGCGTGACGCCAGCGGATCAGATTGACATCATTACCGGCGCGCTGGCGGGAACGGCGAACAAAACGCTGCTAGCGTGGGCGAAGAAACACCATATCGCCTCCGTTGGCCTCTGTCTGGGCGATGGAGATAGCGTAAAAGTGACCCAGCTCGACGAAGAGCTTGGCCATGTTGGACTGGCGCAGCCAGGTTCGCCTGAGCTGATTAACACCCTGCTGGAAGGCGGTTTCCTGCCGGTGGTGAGCTCAATCGGCGTGACCGAAGAGGGCGAACTGATGAACGTCAATGCGGACCAGGCGGCGACGGCGCTGGCGGCAACGCTGGGCGCAGACCTGATCCTGCTCTCCGACGTGAGCGGCATTCTGGACGGCAAAGGCCAGCGCATTGCGGAAATGACCGCCGCAAAAGCCGAGCAGCTGATCGATCAGGGCATTATCACCGACGGCATGATCGTTAAAGTTAACGCCGCGCTGGATGCGGCCCGCACGCTGGGCCGCCCGGTGGATATCGCCTCCTGGCGTCACGCAGAGCAGCTTCCGGCGCTGTTTAACGGCACGCCGATTGGCACGCGTATTCTGGCTTAAGATTCTGTGCCGGATGGCGCTTCGCTTATCCGGCCTACGTGAATTTTGTAGGCCCGGTAAGCGCAGCGCCACCGGGCAAAAATATCATCATTAAGGAAATTCGTTATGGCACTTTGGGGTGGGCGTTTTACACAGGCAGCGGATCAGCGGTTCAAACAGTTCAACGACTCTTTGCGCTTCGACTACCGCCTGGCCGAACAGGATATTGTCGGCTCTGTGGCCTGGTCCAAAGCGCTGGTGACCGTTGGCGTGCTGACCGCAGACGAACAGCAGCAGCTGGAAGAGGCGCTGAACAACCTGCTGGAAGAGGTGCGTCTGGATCCGGAGCAAATCCTCCAGAGCGATGCCGAAGATATTCACAGCTGGGTGGAAGGCAAACTGATCGACAAAGTCGGCCAGTTGGGTAAAAAGCTCCATACCGGGCGTAGCCGTAATGACCAGGTGGCGACCGACCTGAAGCTGTGGTGCAAAGAGACCGTCGGCGAACTGCTGGCGGCGAATCGTCAGTTGCAGAGCGCGCTGGTGGACACCGCGCAGAGCAATCAGGATGCGGTGATGCCGGGTTATACCCACCTGCAACGCGCGCAGCCGGTGACGTTCGCGCACTGGTGTCTGGCCTACGTTGAGATGCTGGCGCGTGATGAGAGCCGTTTACAGGATACCTTAAAGCGTCTGGACGTCAGCCCGCTGGGCAGCGGCGCGCTGGCCGGTACGGCGTATGAAATCGACCGTGAGCAGCTGGCAGGCTGGCTGGGCTTTGCCTCCGCCACCCGCAACAGCCTGGACAGCGTCTCTGACCGTGACCACGTGCTGGAGCTGCTCTCGAATGCCTCTATCGGGATGGTGCACCTGTCGCGCTTTGCCGAAGACCTGATCTTCTTTAACTCTGGCGAAGCGGGGTTTGTAGAGCTGTCCGACCGCGTGACGTCCGGCTCCTCCCTGATGCCGCAGAAGAAAAACCCGGATGCGCTGGAGCTGATCCGCGGTAAGTGTGGCCGTGTGCAGGGCGCGCTGACCGGTATGATGATGACCCTGAAAGGGCTGCCGCTGGCATACAACAAAGACATGCAGGAAGACAAAGAGGGGCTGTTCGACGCGCTCGACACCTGGCTGGACTGTCTGCATATGGGCGCGCTGGTGCTGGACGGCATTCAGGTGAAACGTCCGCGCTGCCAGGAAGCGGCGCAGCAGGGGTATGCTAACTCTACCGAGCTGGCGGACTACCTGGTGGCGAAAGGCGTACCGTTCCGCGAGGCGCACCATATTGTGGGTGAAGCAGTGGTGGAAGCGATTCGTCAGGGTAAAGCCCTTGAAGAGCTGGCGCTTGCCGACCTGCAAAAATTCAGCGCGGTTATCGGGGATGATGTCTACCCGATTCTGGCCCTGCAATCCTGCCTGGATAAGCGTGCAGCGAAAGGTGGCGTGTCGCCGAAGCAGGTAGCGCAGGCGATTGCGGATGCGAAAAACCGGTTGGTTTGAATAGTGCGGGCTGGTGCCCTCACCCCGGCCCTCTCCCACAGGGAGAGGGAGAAAAACGGAGCCTGGCTTAGTGCTGGGCTTTTTTTTACGCAAAAAAAAGCGGACCACGGGGTCCGCAAAAGTTCACGTTGGCTTTAGTTTTTCGAGTTTTGAGAGAAACTCGCTGACGGTGCGGGGACGTCAAGGGTCAAACACGTGCCGCCTCGTCTATGTGATGTATTATTCAACAGAATGCTTGATAGGGATAATCGTTCGTTGCTATGCTATCTATCGCCATGAACTATCGTGGCGACGGAGGATGAATAATGAATATTCGTGATCTTGAATACCTGGTAGCGTTAGCTGAGCATCGCCATTTTCGCCGCGCGGCAGACTCCTGCCACGTCAGCCAGCCAACGCTGAGCGGTCAGATCCGCAAGCTGGAAGATGAGCTGGGCGTGATGCTGCTGGAGCGCACCAGTCGTAAGGTACTGTTCACGCAGGCAGGTCTTCTGCTGGTGGATCAGGCGCGCACCGTACTGCGCGAGGTCAAAGTGCTCAAGGAAATGGCAAGCCAGCAGGGGGAAGCGATGTCCGGCCCGCTGCATATTGGCCTGATCCCAACCGTTGGCCCGTACCTGTTGCCGCAAATCATTCCGATGCTGCACCAGACGTTCCCGAAACTCGAAATGTACCTGCATGAAGCGCAAACCCATCAGCTGCTGGCGCAGCTGGACAGCGGCAAGCTCGACTGCGCGATCCTGGCGCTGGTCAAAGAGAGTGAAGCGTTTATTGAAGTACCGCTGTTCGATGAGCCGATGATGCTGGCGATCTATGAAGATCACCCGTGGGCGAACCGCGATCGCGTGCCGATGGCCGATCTGGCCGGTGAAAAACTGCTGATGCTGGAAGATGGCCACTGTCTGCGCGATCAGGCGATGGGCTTCTGCTTCGAAGCGGGTGCCGATGAAGATACCCATTTCCGCGCAACCAGCCTGGAAACGCTGCGTAATATGGTGGCGGCGGGAAGCGGTATTACGCTGCTGCCGGCGCTGGCGGTGCCGCACGAGCGTAAACGTGATGGCGTGGTCTATCTGCCCTGTATTAAGCCGGAGCCGCGTCGCACCATTGGTCTGGTTTATCGTCCGGGGTCACCGCTGCGCAGCCGCTATGAGCAGCTGGCAGAGGCCATCCGGGGTGCGATGGATGGCCATTTCGACAGCGCGTTAAAACAGGCGGTTTAAGCCGTTCAGCGCAGCTACCCGATAAGCTTCCGCCATGGTCGGGTAGTTAAAGGTGGTGTTAACGAAGTACTCAATGGTGTTGCCACCACCTTTTTGCTCCATGATCGCCTGGCCGATATGAATGATTTCCGCCGCGCGTTCACCGAAGCAGTGAATACCGAGGATCTCTTTCGTCTCGCGATGGAACAGGATCTTAAGCGTACCTACGCTCATTCCCACGATTTGCGCCCGCGCCAGATGTTTAAACTGGGCACGACCCACCTCGTAAGGCACCTTCATGGCCGTCAGCTGCTGCTCGGTTTTGCCGACAGAACTGATTTCCGGAATGGTGTAGATGCCCGTCGGGATATCTTCAATCAGATGCGCCGTCGCTTCACCTTTCACCAGCGCCTGTGCTGCGATGCGGCCCTGATCGTACGCGGCGGAGGCCAGGCTTGGGTAACCAATCACGTCGCCCACCGCGTAAACGTGCGGCAGCGCAGTCTGGTACATGCTGTTGACCTTGAGCTGACCGCGGCTGTCGGTTTCAAGCCCGATATTCTCCAGCTGCAATGAATCCGTGTTGCCGGTACGGCCGTTGGCGTACAGCAGGCAGTCCGCCTTCAGCTTCTTACCAGATTTCAGGTGCATGATCACACCGTCGTCGCAGCCTTCGATTTTCTCGTACTCTTCGTTGTGGCGAATCACCACGCCGCTGTTCCAGAAGTGGTAGGAGAGGGAATCTGACATCTCCTGATCGAGGAACGCCAGCAGCCGGTCGCGGGTGTTGATCAGATCAACTTTGACCTCCATTCCCCGGAAAATCGACGCATATTCGCAGCCAATCACGCCCGCGCCGTAGATGATCACATGGCGTGGCTCGTGGTGCAGGCTGAGGATGGAGTCGCTGTCGTAAATGCGCGGGTGCGAGAAATCCACGTCTGCCGGATGGTAAGGACGGGAGCCGCAGGCGATCACAAATTTTTCAGCGGTGAGCGTCTCAACCGAACCGTCGTGGCACTCCAGCGCCAGGGTGTGTTCATCCACAAAATGCGCGTTCCCTTGCAGAATTTCACAGTGGTTGCGCTCATAGAAACCCTGACGCATGCGCGTCTGCTGGTTAATGACCGTGTCTGCGTGATTCAGGATATCGGCAAAGGAGGAGCGAAGAAGTCGGGAGTGGTCGCTGTAAAGAGGGTTCTGGTTAAATTCGATAATGCGGCTAACGGCGTGGCGGAGGGCTTTCGAAGGGATGGTGCCCCAGTGGGTGCAACCGCCGCCGACGTTATGGTAGCGCTCAATAACCGCTACTCTGGCTCCCTGTTTTACCAGACCCATAGCAGCACCTTCGCCGCCGGGGCCGGAACCAATAACTATTGCGTCGTAATCGTAGGAATGTGGCATGGCAAGGCTTACCTGTTCTTATACATAAAAGCAACAGAATCATAACATCATTGCCAGGGTAACCCAATTATCGTTGTGCTTTTTTCGGGCAGTGGAGCACAAACCGCCCGTAAACAATCATTCACAAAGCCAGGTAAACAGATTAATTTTATTCTCTGGTATAGTGCCAACGGGCCTTTGGAAGGATTCAACTATCGTGATGGGCGTAAGAGCACAACAAAAAGAGAAAACCCGGCGTTCGCTGGTGGAAGCCGCATTCAGTCAACTGAGTGCTGAGCGGAGTTTTGCCAGTTTGAGCCTGCGTGAAGTGGCGCGCGAGGCCGGGATTGCGCCAACGTCCTTCTATCGTCATTTCCGTGATGTGGATGAACTGGGCTTGACCATGGTCGACGAGAGCGGTTTGATGCTGCGCCAGCTTATGCGTCAGGCGCGTCAGCGTATCGCCAAAGGCGGCAGCGTGATCCGCACCTCCGTGTCGACATTTATGGAATTTATCGGCAATAACCCTAACGCGTTTCGCCTGCTGTTGCGTGAGCGTTCCGGAACGTCAGCCGCGTTTCGTGCCGCCGTCGCGCGTGAAATTCAGCATTTCATCGCGGAACTTGCCGACTATCTTGAACTCGAAAACCATATGCCGCGTGCGTTTACTGAAGCACAGGCCGAGGCGATGGTGACGATTGTTTTCAGCGCGGGTGCCGAAGCGCTGGATGTCAGCATTGAACAACGTAAGCAACTCGAAGAGCGACTGGTATTGCAGCTGCGGATGATTTCTAAAGGTGCGTACTACTGGTATCGCCGTGAACAAGAGAAGTTGGCACATCAAAACGATGAGTGAAGGTGAGTAATGAAACAGTCAGGTCAGGATAAAGGAACGCTGTTGCTGGCATTGATCGCTGGCTTATCCATTAATGGTACGTTTGCGGCGGTTTTTAGCTCAATTGTACCGTTCTCGATTTTCCCGATTATCGCGCTGGTGCTGACGGTGTACTGCCTGCATCAACGTTATCTGAACCGCACCATGCCGGTTGGGTTACCGGGACTGGCCGCAGCCTGTTTTATTCTGGGTGTACTGTTGTACAGCACCGTGGTGCGCGCAGAGTATCCGGATATTGGCTCTAACTTCCTGCCTGCGGTACTGTCTGTGGCGCTGGTGTTCTGGATTGGCTCGCGCATGCGTAGCCGCAAGAGCCAGTTACCGGAGTAATGAATTATTTGTAGGGCAGGTAAGCGAAGCGCCATCTGCCAAAAAATGCCGGATGGCGCTACGCTTATCCGGCCTACAGATCACCGTGCGGTAAGTAAAACGCCGCACTCCATATGGTGCGTATACGGGAACTGATCGAACAGCGCCAGACGTTCAACCTTGTGCGTCTGGCTTAATGTTTCCAGATTCTTGCACAGCGTCTCCGGGTTACAGGAGATGTACAAAATACGCGGGTACGCCTGCACCATCTTCTCGGTTTCGCTGTCCAGGCCACTGCGCGGCGGATCGACAAAAATTGTCTCACACTGGTAGCTCTTCAAATCAATCCCTTGCAGGCGGTTAAACTCGCGTACGCCGTTCATCGCCTGGGTAAATTCTTCTGCCGCCATACGAATAATTTGTACGTTATCAATATGGTTAGCGGCGATGTTGTACTGCGCGGCGGCCACCGACGGTTTGGCGATTTCCGTCGCCAGCACGCGCTCGAAATTACGCGCCAGCGCCAGCGAGAAGTTGCCGTTACCGCAGTAGAGCTCCAGCAGATCGCCCTTAGACCCTTCTGTCGCCTTCAGCGCCCACTCAAGCATCTGCACGTTCATGGCGGCGTTCGGCTGGGTGAAGCTGTTCTCTACCTGACGGTAAACCATCTCTTTACCTGCTACCGGCAGACGCTCGTCGATGTAATCCTGGTCCAGCATGATTTTGGTTTTGGTCGCGCGGCCAATCAGGTGCACGTTGATGTTCTGCGCGCGCAGCGCATCGCGCAGGGCTTCTGCCTGCTCGCGCCACTCGTCGGTCAGCGCTTTGTGATAGAGCAGAGAAACAATGGCCTGATTGCTTTGGGTGGTCAGGTAGTCAATCTGGAACAGCTTGTTGCGCAGCACCGGATTATTGCGTACACCGTCGATCATTAGCGTCATCAGCTGGTTGATGAGCTCACTCGCCGCCGGAAAACTGTCTACGCGAATGCGGGATTTCGTCTGCTGATCGAAAATGATGTGGTACAGGTCATCGCCATCGTGCCAGATGCGGAACTCAGCGCGCATACGGTAGTGGCTGACCGGAGAACGAAACACCTCGGGAACGGGCGCGTTGAAAGGCGTCATCATACTTTGCAGGCGGACAACTTTTTCTGCCAGCTGTGCGTCGTACTGTTCTGTCGGGAGGTGTTCGGGGGTCATGATGCGTCCTGAGTGATAAAGAATTACGCGGGGATTGTAGGGATTGTGCAGTGGATGTCCAGATTTAATGGCTAATAGCTATCTGGACATCTATACGTGTCTAATTGTAGCATTCTGTTTCCGGTCTCCTGAGAGTGAAAAGGGAATCCAGTGCAAATCTGGAGCTGACGCGCAGCGGTAAAGACTGGCGGGATGAGAGTTGTAGACACTGTGAAAATGGGAAGTCTTCATCCGTATAACGCCACCCAGCCCGAAGACCTGCCGGGATCACGTCGCATTTGGTTTCATCATCGCGTGCTATCGATGAGGCCTGCGGCATCCTTCTTATATTGTGGATGCTTTAACAATGATTAAAAAAGTATCGCTGTTGACGGCGTTTTCCGTCACGGCATTTTCGGGCTGGGCGCAGGAAAGCGCCGACTCGTTGGTGGTGACAGCAAACCGTTTCGAACAACCAGCAAAAACCGTTCTGGCTCCGACCTCCGTCGTGACCCGTGAGGATATTGAACGCTGGCAGGCAACGAGTGTTGTGGAAATCATGTCACGCCTGCCGGGTGTGGACATCGCACAAAGCGGCGGGATGGGGTCAACCTCTTCAACGTTTATTCGCGGTACGGAATCCCGCCATGTTCTGGTACTGATTGATGGTATCCCCCTGAATAATGCCGGGATCAGCAATGTTCCCGATTTAAGCCAAATTCCGACGTCGCTGATTCAGCGTATTGAGTACATTCGCGGCCCACGTTCGGCGCTGTATGGCTCCGACGCGATTGGCGGTGTGATTAACATCATTACCGGGCGCGACAAGCCGGGTGCGGAAATTTCTGCGGGTGTCGGTTCAAAGGGGTATCAAAACTATAACGGTGCCTTCCAGCAGGTGTTCGATAAAACCAAAATCACCATGGCCGGTGATTATACCTATACCCGTGGTTTTGATATTGCCGCAAAAGATGCCCCGCGCCAGCCAGACCGCGATGGTTTTATGAGTAAATCGCTGTTTGGCTCGGTGGAGCAGCAGTTTACCGACAGCGTCAGCGGATTCGTCCGTGGCTTTGGTTACGATAACCGCTCCGCGTATGACGGTTACGATCACTATGGCGCGACCGGCATTGATGGGCGGCCGGACACGCGTCAGGTTTACAGCCAGAACTGGGACACCGGGTTGCGCTATAACCAGGGTATTTTCCAGTCACAGCTGGTGGCAGGGTATGGCCGTAGCAAAGATCAGAACTATGATCCGAAAAAAGGCCGCTACGCTGACTCCGCAACCATGGATGACGTGAAGCAGTACACCACCCAGTGGCTGAATACGGTTGAAGTGGGGCACGGCAATATCGGCGCGGGTCTGGACTGGCAGAAGCAGAAAACCCAGGCGGGTACGGGCTATCTGGAAAAAGGTTACGAACAACGTAATACCGGCGTGTTCCTTTCGGCGATGCAGCAGTTCAACAGCGTGACGCTGGAAGCGGCGGCGCGTAATGACGATAACTCTAATTTTGGCAATCACGCCACCTGGCAGACCAGCGCCGCATGGGAGTTCATCGAGGGGTATCGCATCATCGGTTCTTACGGTACAGCGTATAAAGCACCGACCATGAGCCAGATCCACAGTAAAGATTACGGTAATCCGGATCTGAAGCCAGAAGAGAGTAAGCAGTGGGAAGGTGGCTTTGAAGGTCTGACGGGGCCGGTAAACTGGCGTGTGACGGGCTATCGTAATGATATCGATAACCTCATTAATAGCGACCCGCGGACTTACCGTTATTACAACGTCGATGAAGCCCGTATTAAAGGAATCGAGGCGACGGCCCAGTTCGACACTGGCCCGGTAGGGCATCAGATTTCTTACGACTACGTCGACCCGCGTAATGCGAAAACTAACGAAGTCCTGGCTCGTCGCTCAAAGCAACAGGTTAAGTATCAGCTTGACTGGCAGGTGTGGGATCTCGACTGGAATCTGGCGTACCGTTATCTGGGCACTCGCTATGACGTTGCCGTTGATCCGAATACCTACGCCACAGAACGCGTGAAAATGGGCGGCGTCAGCCTGTGGGACGTCGCGGTTTCATATCCTGTCACCTCTCATCTCACAGTTCGTGGTAAAATAGCCAACCTGTTCGATAAAGATTACGAGACAGTTTATGGCTACCAAACTGCAGGACGGGAATACACCTTGTCTGGCAGCTACACCTTCTGATCCGCGTCCCACAGTGCTGGTGTTTGATTCCGGCGTCGGTGGGCTTTCGGTCTATGATGAGATTCGGCAGCTCCTGCCGGATCTCCATTACATCTACGCCTTCGATAACGTCGCGTTCCCGTATGGGGAAAAGAGTGAAGACTTTATTGTTGAGCGTGTGGTTGAAATCGTCACCGCGGTACAAAAGCGTTATCCCCTGGCGCTGGCGGTCATTGCCTGTAATACGGCAAGCACGGTCTCTCTTCCTGCCCTGCGCGAAAAATTCCCGTTCCCGGTTGTGGGCGTTGTTCCGGCAATCAAACCTGCGGCGCGTCTGACGGCGAACGGCATTGTGGGGTTGCTGGCTACGCGCGGTACGGTAAAACGTCCTTATACGCGTGAGCTTATTGAGCGCTTTGCCAATGAATGCCAGATCGCCATGCTCGGCTCCGCGGAGCTGGTGGAAATGGCGGAAGCGAAACTGCACGGCGAGACGGTATCGCTTGAAGAGCTGCGTCGTATTCTGCGTCCATGGCTGCGGATGCAGGAACCACCGGATACGGTTGTTCTCGGCTGCACCCATTTCCCGCTATTACAGGAAGAGCTGTTAAAGGTTCTGCCTGAAGGGACCCGGCTGGTGGATTCCGGTGCTGCGATTGCGCGTCGGACGGCCTGGTTGCTGGAACACGAGGCGCCGGATGCGAAATCCGCGGATGCGAACATCGCTTTTTGTATGGCGATAACAAAAGAAACCGAACAACTTTTGCCCGTTTTACGTCGTTATGGCTTCGAAACGCTCGAAAAACTGGCGCTGTAGCACGGTTTTGAGCAAAAAAGAGACGGTTGAGCGTTTTTTTTCAAAGAGGGGTTGTCAACGTCGGAGAACTCCCTATAATGCGCCTCCACTGACACGGAACAACGGCTTACAAGCCGCCGGGACAGCGGGGTTCAGAGATGAACGCCAACAGAGAAAAGTGAAAATAATTGCTTGACTCTGAATGAGGAAAACGTAATATACGGGACCTCGCAACGATGAGCTGAAAGCCGCGTTGCAACTGCTCTTTAACAATTTATCAGACAATCTGTGTGGGCACTCAAAGTGACATGGATTCTTAATGTCTTCGGACAATAAATGAATACCAAGTCTCTGAGTGAACACGTAATTCATTACGAAGTTTAATTCACGAGCATCAAACTTAAATTGAAGAGTTTGATCATGGCTCAGATTGAACGCTGGCGGCAGGCCTAACACATGCAAGTCGAACGGTAACAGGAAGCAGCTTGCTGCTTCGCTGACGAGTGGCGGACGGGTGAGTAATGTCTGGGAAACTGCCTGATGGAGGGGGATAACTACTGGAAACGGTAGCTAATACCGCATAACGTCGCAAGACCAAAGAGGGGGACCTTCGGGCCTCTTGCCATCGGATGTGCCCAGATGGGATTAGCTAGTAGGTGGGGTAACGGCTCACCTAGGCGACGATCCCTAGCTGGTCTGAGAGGATGACCAGCCACACTGGAACTGAGACACGGTCCAGACTCCTACGGGAGGCAGCAGTGGGGAATATTGCACAATGGGCGCAAGCCTGATGCAGCCATGCCGCGTGTATGAAGAAGGCCTTCGGGTTGTAAAGTACTTTCAGCGGGGAGGAAGGCGATAAGGTTAATAACCTTGTCGATTGACGTTACCCGCAGAAGAAGCACCGGCTAACTCCGTGCCAGCAGCCGCGGTAATACGGAGGGTGCAAGCGTTAATCGGAATTACTGGGCGTAAAGCGCACGCAGGCGGTCTGTCAAGTCGGATGTGAAATCCCCGGGCTCAACCTGGGAACTGCATTCGAAACTGGCAGGCTAGAGTCTTGTAGAGGGGGGTAGAATTCCAGGTGTAGCGGTGAAATGCGTAGAGATCTGGAGGAATACCGGTGGCGAAGGCGGCCCCCTGGACAAAGACTGACGCTCAGGTGCGAAAGCGTGGGGAGCAAACAGGATTAGATACCCTGGTAGTCCACGCCGTAAACGATGTCGACTTGGAGGTTGTGCCCTTGAGGCGTGGCTTCCGGAGCTAACGCGTTAAGTCGACCGCCTGGGGAGTACGGCCGCAAGGTTAAAACTCAAATGAATTGACGGGGGCCCGCACAAGCGGTGGAGCATGTGGTTTAATTCGATGCAACGCGAAGAACCTTACCTACTCTTGACATCCAGAGAACTTTCCAGAGATGGATTGGTGCCTTCGGGAACTCTGAGACAGGTGCTGCATGGCTGTCGTCAGCTCGTGTTGTGAAATGTTGGGTTAAGTCCCGCAACGAGCGCAACCCTTATCCTTTGTTGCCAGCGGTTAGGCCGGGAACTCAAAGGAGACTGCCAGTGATAAACTGGAGGAAGGTGGGGATGACGTCAAGTCATCATGGCCCTTACGAGTAGGGCTACACACGTGCTACAATGGCGCATACAAAGAGAAGCGACCTCGCGAGAGCAAGCGGACCTCATAAAGTGCGTCGTAGTCCGGATTGGAGTCTGCAACTCGACTCCATGAAGTCGGAATCGCTAGTAATCGTGGATCAGAATGCCACGGTGAATACGTTCCCGGGCCTTGTACACACCGCCCGTCACACCATGGGAGTGGGTTGCAAAAGAAGTAGGTAGCTTAACCTTCGGGAGGGCGCTTACCACTTTGTGATTCATGACTGGGGTGAAGTCGTAACAAGGTAACCGTAGGGGAACCTGCGGTTGGATCACCTCCTTACCTTAAAGAACCTGCCTTTGCAGTGCTCACACAGATTGTCTGATGAAAAACAGCAGTAAAAAACCTCTACAGGCTTGTAGCTCAGGTGGTTAGAGCGCACCCCTGATAAGGGTGAGGTCGGTGGTTCAAGTCCACTCAGGCCTACCAAATTTTTGCTGATGCTGCGTTGCGGCGACACTCACATACATAAGTATGCTTCGTGTCACCACGCCTTGCCTCAACAAAAATTACCGGTACAGAGGTGACTACGATGGGGCTATAGCTCAGCTGGGAGAGCGCCTGCCTTGCACGCAGGAGGTCTGCGGTTCGATCCCGCATAGCTCCACCATCTTTTACTGCGAACACAAGAAAACTTCAGAGTGAACCTGAAAAGGTGCACTGCGAAGTTTTGCTCTTTAAAAATCTGGATCAAGCTGAAAATTGAAACGACACACAGCTCATGTGTGTTCGAGTCTCTCAAATTTTCGCAATCAGAAGTGAAACATCTTCGGGTTGTGAGGTTAAGCGACTAAGCGTACACGGTGGATGCCCTGGCAGTCAGAGGCGATGAAGGACGTGCTAATCTGCGAAAAGCGCCGGCGAGGTGATATGAACCCTTGACCCGGCGATGTCCGAATGGGGAAACCCAGTGCAATCCGTTGCACTATCGTTAACTGAATACATAGGTTAACGAGGCGAACCGGGGGAACTGAAACATCTAAGTACCCCGAGGAAAAGAAATCAACCGAGATTCCCCCAGTAGCGGCGAGCGAACGGGGAGCAGCCCGGAGTCTGAATCAGCTTGTGTGTTAGTGGAACGGTCTGGAAAGTCCGACGGTACAGGGTGATAGTCCCGTACACGAAAATGCACATGCTGTGAACTCGAAGAGTAGGGCGGGACACGTGGTATCCTGTCTGAATATGGGGGGACCATCCTCCAAGGCTAAATACTCCTGACTGACCGATAGTGAACCAGTACCGTGAGGGAAAGGCGAAAAGAACCCCGGCGAGGGGAGTGAAAAAGAACCTGAAACCGTGTACGTACAAGCAGTGGGAGCCTCTTTATGGGGTGACTGCGTACCTTTTGTATAATGGGTCAGCGACTTATATTCTGTAGCAAGGTTAACCGTATAGGGGAGCCGAAGGGAAACCGAGTCTTAACTGGGCGTTAAGTTGCAGGGTATAGACCCGAAACCCGGTGATCTAGCCATGGGCAGGTTGAAGGTTGGGTAACACTAACTGGAGGACCGAACCGACTAATGTTGAAAAATTAGCGGATGACCTGTGGCTGGGGGTGAAAGGCCAATCAAACCGGGAGATAGCTGGTTCTCCCCGAAAGCTATTTAGGTAGCGCCTCGTGAACTCATCTTCGGGGGTAGAGCACTGTTTCGGCTAGGGGGCCATCCCGGCTTACCAACCCGATGCAAACTACGAATACCGAAGAATGTTATCACGGGAGACACACGGCGGGTGCTAACGTCCGTCGTGAAGAGGGAAACAACCCAGACCGCCAGCTAAGGTCCCAAAGTCATGGTTAAGTGGGAAACGATGTGGGAAGGCACAGACAGCCAGGATGTTGGCTTAGAAGCAGCCATCATTTAAAGAAAGCGTAATAGCTCACTGGTCGAGTCGGCCTGCGCGGAAGATGTAACGGGGCTAAACCATGCACCGAAGCTGCGGCAGCGACACTTATGTGTTGTTGGGTAGGGGAGCGTTCTGTAAGCCGTTGAAGGTGTGCTGTGAGGCATGCTGGAGGTATCAGAAGTGCGAATGCTGACATAAGTAACGATAAAGCGGGTGAAAAGCCCGCTCGCCGGAAGACCAAGGGTTCCTGTCCAACGTTAATCGGGGCAGGGTGAGTCGACCCCTAAGGCGAGGCCGAAAGGCGTAGTCGATGGGAAACAGGTTAATATTCCTGTACTTGGTGTTACTGCGAAGGGGGGACGGAGAAGGCTATGTCAGCCGGGCGACGGTTGTCCCGGTTTAAGCATGTAGGCGGAGGTTCCAGGTAAATCCGGTACCTTGTTAACGCTGAGGTGTGATGACGAGGCACTACGGTGCTGAAGTGATAAATGCCCTGCTTCCAGGAAAAGCCTCTAAGCATCAGGTAACACGAAATCGTACCCCAAACCGACACAGGTGGTCAGGTAGAGAATACCAAGGCGCTTGAGAGAACTCGGGTGAAGGAACTAGGCAAAATGGTGCCGTAACTTCGGGAGAAGGCACGCTGATGTGTAGGTGAAGCCCCTGCGGGTGGAGCTGAAATCAGTCGAAGATACCAGCTGGCTGCAACTGTTTATTAAAAACACAGCACTGTGCAAACACGAAAGTGGACGTATACGGTGTGACGCCTGCCCGGTGCCGGAAGGTTAATTGATGGGGTTAGCGGCAACGCGAAGCTCTTGATCGAAGCCCCGGTAAACGGCGGCCGTAACTATAACGGTCCTAAGGTAGCGAAATTCCTTGTCGGGTAAGTTCCGACCTGCACGAATGGCGTAATGATGGCCAGGCTGTCTCCACCCGAGACTCAGTGAAATTGAACTCGCTGTGAAGATGCAGTGTACCCGCGGCAAGACGGAAAGACCCCGTGAACCTTTACTATAGCTTGACACTGAACACTGGTCCTTGATGTGTAGGATAGGTGGGAGGCTTTGAAGCGTGGACGCCAGTCTGCGTGGAGCCAACCTTGAAATACCACCCTTTAATGGCTGGTGTTCTAACGTAGACCCGTAATCCGGGTTGCGGACAGTGTCTGGTGGGTAGTTTGACTGGGGCGGTCTCCTCCCAAAGAGTAACGGAGGAGCACGAAGGTTGGCTAATCCTGGTCGGACATCAGGAGGTTAGTGCAATGGCATAAGCCAGCTTGACTGCGAGCGTGACGGCGCGAGCAGGTGCGAAAGCAGGTCATAGTGATCCGGTGGTTCTGAATGGAAGGGCCATCGCTCAACGGATAAAAGGTACTCCGGGGATAACAGGCTGATACCGCCCAAGAGTTCATATCGACGGCGGTGTTTGGCACCTCGATGTCGGCTCATCACATCCTGGGGCTGAAGTAGGTCCCAAGGGTATGGCTGTTCGCCATTTAAAGTGGTACGCGAGCTGGGTTTAGAACGTCGTGAGACAGTTCGGTCCCTATCTGCCGTGGGCGCTGGAGAATTGAGGGGGGCTGCTCCTAGTACGAGAGGACCGGAGTGGACGCATCACTGGTGTTCGGGTTGTCATGCCAATGGCACTGCCCGGTAGCTAAATGCGGAAGAGATAAGTGCTGAAAGCATCTAAGCACGAAACTTGCCCCGAGATGAGTTCTCCCTGAGACTTTAAGTCTCCTGAAGGAACGTTAAAGACTATGACGTTGATAGGTCGGGTGTGTAAGCGCAGCGATGCGTTGAGCTAACCGATACTAATGAACCGTGAGGCTTAACCTTACAACGCCGAAGGTGTTTTGGCGAAGAGACAGACAATCAAATTTCAGCTTTGATACAGATTAACAGAATTTGCCTGGCGGCTTTAGCGCGGTGGTCCCACCTGACCCCATGCCGAACTCAGAAGTGAAACGCCGTAGCGCCGATGGTAGTGTGGGGTCTCCCCATGTGAGAGTAGGGAACTGCCAGGCATCAAATTAAGTAGTAAGCCGGTGCATTAATCCGGTGGTTACAGAAGTATTCGGTGGAGCGGTAGTTCAGTCGGTTAGAATACCTGCCTGTCACGCAGGGGGTCGCGGGTTCGAGTCCCGTCCGTTCCGCCACTTATTAAGACATTAAGCCTGCCCTTCCGGCAGGCTTAATGGCAAAAACTTTAGGGGCGTAGCTCAGTTGGTAGAGCACCGGTCTCCAAAACCGGGTGTCGCGAGTTCGAGTCTCTCCGCCCCTGCCATATAGAATCCTTTGCTTCGGCAAAGGATTTTTTTTGCCTGCAAAACAGCTCAACACCTTCCTGAAGAATAAGCAGCCTGCGTTTCCGCAGGCTGTTGCGTTAATCCAGTATGCTGGTTTTTAACAGATCTTTTATCTGTGACTGCTTATCGCTGTTTTGCAGCCAAATGGCATACAGCGGCCTGGAGAGCGTTGTCGAATCGGTGACAACATGGAGTGCGGGTTTATTATCCGCCCAGCGAACAGGTAACCAGGTACAGCCTTTCAATGCGGGAAGATGCTGGCATGCGATCTCCGCTGAGCTTGTCGTGAGCTGCGGGATATCATCGCTGGCAATTAACCCCGTCTCGTGCTGCTGAAAATCAGGCCCCCATTCCAGGCGTAAATAATTCAGGTTGGCCTTCATCATTGCAGGCTCCGATGCATAGAGCGCCAGGCTAAATTGTCCAACAATCTGGCTGCTAAATTCGTCCATCTTGGGTGCTTCTGTGGTGATCAGCAGATCAAGCTGCCGCTCGTGGAGTTGCTTAACCAGCGACTGACGTTGCGCAATCCTCGCCTCAAATTGCAGATGGTTGTGTGTGCGATATAGCCGCATAAGCCATTGGCTGAGCATGCATTCCCATAGCGATGCGCTGGCACCGATCGAGAATTCATTATGCCGGGAGGTGTGCGCAACCTCCTTTCGCGCTGCCTGCCAGGTATTCATCAGGGTTTCTGCATAAGGCAACAACTTTTCACCAGCCGGAGTTAAACGAATATTGTTGCGATGGCGGGTAAAAAGGTTCACACCCAGTTGATTTTCCAGCTGTCGAATACGAAAACTGACTGCTGACTGCGTCAGGTAGAGGGCTTCAGCTGCTCGCCCAAAGTGTCGCGTTCTGCTCACTTCGAGGAAAGTTTTTAGCAATTCCGTATCCACATCTTTCTCCACAAAATTATTTGTCGTTATGATTTAAATGTTTTGTTTTACACTCTGTCAAGCGTAACTAATACTCCGCGCCATAAATAGCTCGGCCAAAGAATTAGGAGCGTGTAGGATGGCGGAAAGCTTTACGACGACTAATCGTTTTTTCGACAATAAACATTACCCGCGCGGGTTCTCTCGTCACGGCGATTTCACTATCAAAGAAGCTCAACTTCTTGAGCGCCATGGTTATGCCTTTAACGAGCTGGATCTGGGTAAACGTGAACCGGCAACCGAAGATGAAAAACAGTTTGTCTCTGTTTGCCGTGGTGAGCGTGAGCCGCAGTCTGATGCAGAACGTGTATGGATCAAGTATATGGCTCGCATTAAGCGTCCTAAGCGTTTCCATACGCTGTCTGGCGGTAAGCCGCAGATGGAAGGTGCAGAAGACTACACCGAGTCTGACGATTAAGAAGAGAAGGGGCTACGGCCCCTTTTTTTACGCCAGCATTTTTTGCAGATGCAACAGCAGCCGATCGATCGCTCGGTAACTTAATGCCTCCTGCAAATGCCGCCTCTCTATTCCGGAGCAGCCCTCCACGTCGGCGACCGTGCGCGCTACTTTCAACAAACGCTGCCACGCGCGAATGGATAGCCCAAACCGCGTCAGTGTATCTTCCAGCCAGCCTGCATCTTCAGCGTTAAGAGAACAAAACTGTCGGATCCCGCTGTTATCCAGCCGGGCATTCAGCCTGTTCTGACGAGCATACTGCCGCGCCTGCGCCGCAATAACCCGTTCACGCACAGTTGCTGAGCTTTCGCCCCTAATACCGGTTTGCCTCAGCAGACCGGGCGGGGGCAGGGGGATCTCGAGAGATAAATCAAAACGGTCGAGAAAGGGGCCAGACAGCTTACTCAGATAGCGCAGCGTCTGCTCCGGCGTACAGCGGTTATGATTGCCCTGATAATGACCCGTAGGGCTAGGGTTCATCGCCGCGACTAGCTGAAACTGCGCAGGGTAGCTTATTTTGGCCCGTGTACGAGACAAATGGATTTCGCCGGATTCAATCGGCTCCCGCAATGCATCCAGCACGCGGCGTTCAAACTCTGGCAATTCATCCAGAAACAAAATGCCGTTGTGCGCCAGTGAGATTTCACCCGGTCCGGGGATCGAACCCCCGCCCACCATCGCGGTAAGAGACGCACTGTGGTGTGGAGAGCGGAAAGGACGGCGGCGCCACTGTTTATGCAGCGACGTAGAACTGACCAGGCTAAATATCGCGGCGCTTTCCAGCGCTTCATGATTATTGAGGGGTGGCAACAGGCCGCTCAATCTGCTCGCCAGCATCGTTTTCCCCGTGCCTGGCGGACCTATCAGTAACAGGTTATGCCCACCCGCGGCCGTTATCTCTAACGCCCGCTTACCCTGTTCCTGACCCATAATATCGCTGAGATCTTCGGGCGAAGCTGGCGCCACCTCGTCATTCTCCTGCGGCTCGGCAAGCTCGTGTCGGCCTTCCAGCCAGGCGCAAACCTCTTGCAAATGTCCTGCGACAAGACACCCCTTTTCGGCGATAAGGCTTACTTCAGAGGCATTTTCATTGGCCACAATGATTTGTCTTCCCGCGCGTATGGCTTCAAGCGCACCCGAGATTGCTCCGGGAACGCCTCTTAACGCGCCTGTAAGCGCTAATTCACCCACGAACTCACACGAGCTTAGCCCTGGCGTATTGAGCTGTTCAGAAGCCGCGAGAAGCGCTATAGCAATAGGTAAATCATATCGCCCTCCCTCCTTTGGCAAATCGGCGGGCGCAAGGTTAATGGTGATCTTCTTCGCCGGAAAAGCATAACCGCTATTAATAATTGCGCTGCGCACGCGATCCCTCGCCTCTTTAACGGTCGTTTCTGGTAAGCCGACCAGCGTCAGTCCGGGCAGTCCATTACTTAAATGAACCTCTACAGAAATAAGCGGTGCCTTCACGCCGATGGCCGCGCGTGTATAAACAACTGACAGTGACATAAGCCCTCCTTGGCGGTGACTATGCCAGCATCATTTTTTCCTGTTTAGCACTAATTCACTGAATTACGGCGCTCGTTCCAGCCTTTTAGCGGCAAAATGTAATCCTTACATGTCGGTGGAATCGGCCTCGCAGAAAAGAAATCATGCGCGCCTTGCCGGATGAAGCAGGACAAAAAAATGAAAAATCTTCATTTCTATTTTTTCCCTATATAAAACAACGATTTTGAAAGAAATAGTTCGCATGCTACAGATATAGGTCATAAAAAAATCTTGTGTCAGATGAAATATCTGTGGTAACTCTTTAGGTATTCCTTCGAACAAGATGCAAAAAGAACTGAAAATGACAGCCCTTCTACGAGTGATTAGCCTGGTCGTGATTAGCGTGGTGGTGATTATTATCCCACCGTGCGGGGCTGCACTTGGACGAGGAAAGGCTTAGAAATCAAGCCTTAACGAACTAAGACCCCCGCACCGAAAGGTCCGGGGGTTTTTTTATGACTAAAAAACTTAAATGAGGAGCAGAGAATGACGACTAGCACAAAATTCTGTTTCTCCAGATTTATGACGGGGAACTAACTATGAATGGGGCACAATGGGTAGTACATGCGTTGCGCGCGCAGGGAGTCGAAACCGTATTCGGTTATCCGGGTGGCGCAATTATGCCGATTTACGATGCACTGTATGACGGCGGCGTGGAACACCTGTTGTGCCGACACGAGCAGGGCGCAGCGATGGCCGCCATCGGTTATGCCCGTGCGACCGGTAAAACCGGCGTCTGTATGGCCACCTCCGGTCCGGGCGCAACGAACCTGATCACCGGCCTGGCTGACGCGCTGCTCGATTCCGTACCCGTGGTGGCGATCACCGGCCAGGTGGCCTCTCCGTTCATCGGCACCGATGCCTTCCAGGAAGTGGATGTGCTCGGTTTATCGCTGGCCTGCACCAAACACAGCTTCCTCGTTCAGTCTCTCGAAGAGCTGCCGCGGGTGATGGCCGAAGCGTTCGAGGTTGCCAGCTCTGGCCGTCCTGGCCCGGTTCTGGTTGATATCCCGAAAGATATCCAGGTTGCACTCGGCGATCTGGAGCCGCATTTCTCTACCGTGGAAAGCGATAATGCGTACCCGCATGCAGAGGTGGAAGAGGCGCGTCAGATGATGGCGCAGGCCAAACAACCGATGCTGTACGTAGGCGGCGGCGTGGGCATGGCGCAGGCTGTTCCGGCGCTTCGCGCGTTCATTGCGACCACGCAAATGCCCGCCACCTGCACGCTGAAAGGTCTCGGTGCGGTAGAGGCAGATTACCCGTACTACCTCGGCATGCTGGGGATGCATGGTACCAAAGCGGCAAACCTGGCGGTGCAGGAATGCGACTTGCTTATCGCCGTCGGCGCACGTTTTGACGACCGCGTTACCGGCAAGCTGAATACCTTCGCGCCGAACGCCAAAGTGATCCATATGGACATCGACCCGGCGGAGATGAACAAACTGCGTCAGGCGCATGTCGCGTTGCAGGGCGATCTTAACGCGCTGTTACCGGCGCTGGAGCAGCCGCTGGATATCAACCCATGGCGTCAGCACACCGCTGATATGCGTACTGAACACGCGTGGCGTTACGATCACCCAGGCGACGCCATCTATGCGCCGCTGCTGTTGAAACAGCTGTCAGACCGTAAACCCGCAGACAGCGTGGTAACGACGGATGTCGGCCAGCATCAGATGT
The DNA here is from genome assembly GCF_000534415.1 of Enterobacter sp. BIDMC 27. NCBI lineage: Bacteria > Pseudomonadati > Pseudomonadota > Gammaproteobacteria > Enterobacterales > Enterobacteriaceae > Enterobacter > Enterobacter sp. BIDMC 27. The sequence continues at coordinate 655,273 of NZ_KI973178.1, read as the reverse complement.
GGTCAGCCCAGCACATGACCTACACCCGCCCGGAGAACTTTATCACCTCGAGCGGGTTAGGGACGATGGGCTTCGGCCTGCCCGCTGCCGTGGGCGCACAGGTTGCCCGCCCGAACGATACCGTTATCTGTATCTCCGGTGACGGCTCCTTCATGATGAACGTCCAGGAGCTCGGCACCGTGAAGCGTAAGCAGTTACCGCTGAAGATCGTCTTGCTCGATAACCAGCGTTTAGGCATGGTTCGCCAGTGGCAGCAGCTGTTCTTCCAGGAGCGTTACAGCGAAACGACCCTGACCGATAACCCCGATTTCCTCACCCTGGCCAGCGCCTTCGGCATTCCTGGCCAGCACATCACCCGTAAAGACCAGGTTGAAGCGGCACTCGACACCATGCTGTCAAGCGAAGGGCCATACCTGCTTCATGTCTCAATCGACGAGCTTGAGAACGTCTGGCCGTTGGTACCGCCCGGTGCCAGTAACTCACAAATGCTGGAGAAATTATCATGATGCAACATCAGGTCGCCGTGCAGGCTCGCTTCAACCCGGAAACGTTAGAACGCGTATTGCGCGTGGTTCGCCACCGTGGCTTTCAGATTTGCTCTATGAATATGGAAACGGCCACCGACGCGCAGAACATCAGTATCGAATTAACCGTTGCCAGCCCGCGGCCGGTCGACTTACTGTTTAGTCAGTTATCAAAACTGGTAGACGTTGCCCATGTTGCCATCTGCCAGAGCACAACCACATCACAACAAATCCGCGCTTAAGCGTGACAGGACGAAAAAATGACGACAAAAAAAGCTGATTACATTTGGTTCAATGGTGAGATGGTTCGCTGGGAAGACGCGAAAGTTCACGTGATGTCCCACGCGCTGCACTACGGCACCTCCGTGTTTGAAGGGATCCGTTGCTACGACTCTCACAAAGGGCCAGTGGTGTTCCGCCATCGCGAACACATGCAGCGTCTGCATGACTCAGCCAAAATTTATCGTTTCCCGGTCTCCCAAAGCGTTGATGAGCTGATGGAAGCCTGCCGCGAGGTGATTCGCCAGAACAAACTGACCAGCGCCTATATTCGTCCGCTGGTCTTCGTGGGTGATGTTGGCATGGGCGTCAACCCGCCCGCTGGCTATAACACCGATGTGATCATTGCTGCGTTCCCGTGGGGCGCCTACCTGGGCGCGGAAGCGCTGGATCAGGGGATCGACGCAATGGTTTCTTCCTGGAACCGCGTGGCGCCAAACACTATCCCGACTGCGGCTAAAGCGGGCGGTAACTACCTTTCCTCACTGCTGGTCGGCAGCGAAGCGCGCCGTCACGGCTATCAGGAAGGTATCGCGCTGGATGTGAATGGCTATATCTCCGAAGGCGCGGGTGAAAACCTGTTTGAAGTGAAAGACGGCATTCTGTTTACGCCGCCATTCACTTCGTCCGCGCTGCCGGGCATCACCCGCGACGCCATCATCAAGCTGGCAAAAGATCTGGGTATCGAAGTGCGCGAGCAGGTACTGTCCCGCGAATCCCTGTACCTGGCTGATGAAGTGTTCATGTCCGGTACCGCGGCTGAAATTACGCCGGTGCGTAGCGTCGATGGCATTCAGGTGGGCGAAGGCCGCTGTGGCCCGGTCACCAAACGCATTCAGCAAGCCTTCTTCGGCCTCTTCACCGGCGAAACAGAAGACAAATACGGCTGGTTGGATCAGGTTAATCACTAAATATAAATTTGGGACGGCACGCACCGTCCCATTAAATAGTCAGACGGGAGTAAATAAAGCATGCCTAAGTATCGTTCAGCCACCACCACCCACGGCCGTAATATGGCGGGTGCCCGCGCACTGTGGCGCGCCACCGGAATGACCGACGCCGATTTCGGCAAGCCAATTATCGCCGTGGTGAACTCCTTCACCCAGTTTGTACCGGGCCACGTGCACCTGCGCGACCTCGGCAAGCTGGTTGCCGAGCAAATCGAAGCCTCCGGCGGCGTGGCGAAAGAGTTCAACACCATTGCGGTGGATGACGGTATCGCAATGGGCCACGGGGGAATGCTCTATTCACTGCCGTCGCGCGAGCTGATCGCCGACTCGGTGGAGTACATGGTTAATGCCCACTGCGCCGATGCGATGGTCTGTATCTCCAACTGCGACAAAATCACCCCGGGGATGCTGATGGCTTCCCTGCGCCTGAACATTCCGGTGATCTTCGTCTCTGGTGGCCCAATGGAAGCGGGGAAAACCAAGCTCTCCGACAAAATCATCAAGCTCGACCTGGTCGATGCGATGATCCAGGGCGCGGACCCGAAAGTCTCTGACGAGCAGAGCGACCAGGTGGAACGCTCCGCGTGCCCGACCTGCGGCTCCTGTTCCGGGATGTTCACCGCCAACTCCATGAACTGCCTGACCGAAGCGCTGGGCCTTTCTCAGCCGGGCAACGGCTCGCTGCTGGCAACCCACGCCGATCGTAAACAGCTGTTCCTTAACGCCGGTAAGCGCATCGTTGAGCTGACCAAACGCTACTACGAGCAGGACGACGCCAGCGCGCTGCCGCGTAACATCGCCAGCAAAGCGGCGTTCGAAAACGCCATGACGCTGGATATCGCCATGGGCGGTTCCACCAACACCGTTCTCCACCTGCTGGCCGCCGCGCAGGAAGCTGAAATCGACTTCACCATGAGCGACATCGACAAGCTCTCCCGCAAAGTGCCGCAGCTGTGTAAAGTCGCGCCGAGTACCCAGAAGTACCACATGGAAGATGTCCACCGTGCGGGTGGCGTGATTGGTATTCTCGGCGAGCTGGATCGTGCCGGGCTGCTGAACCGCGACGTGAAAAACGTGCTCGGCCTGACGCTGCCGGAGTCGCTGGAGCAGTACGACGTGATGCTGACCAAAGACGACGCGGTGAAAAACATGTATCGCGCCGGTCCGGCGGGCATCCGTACCACCCAGGCGTTCTCGCAGGATTGCCGCTGGGACACGCTGGATGACGATCGCGCCGAAGGCTGCATTCGCTCGCTGGAACATGCCTACAGCAAAGACGGCGGTCTGGCCGTGCTGTACGGTAACTTCGCGGAAAATGGCTGCATTGTGAAAACCGCAGGCGTGGACGACAGCATCCTGAAATTTACCGGCCCGGCAAAAGTGTATGAAAGCCAGGACGAAGCGGTAGACGCTATCCTCGGCGGCAAAGTGGTGGAAGGCGACGTGGTGGTCATTCGCTACGAAGGGCCGAAAGGCGGCCCCGGCATGCAGGAGATGCTCTACCCGACCACCTTCCTGAAATCGATGGGCCTCGGCAAAGCCTGCGCGCTGATCACCGATGGTCGATTCTCTGGCGGCACGTCAGGCCTCTCCATTGGTCACGTCTCGCCAGAAGCGGCAAGCGGCGGCAATATCGCGATCATCGAAGATGGCGACCTGATCGAAATCGACATTCCGAACCGCGGCATTCAGTTGAAGCTGAGTGACCAGGAGATTGCGGCCCGTCGTGAGGCGCAGGAAGCCCGCGGCGACAAAGCCTGGACGCCGAAAGATCGTCAGCGTGAAGTCTCCTTCGCCCTGCGCGCTTACGCGAGTCTTGCCACCAGTGCAGATAAAGGCGCGGTGCGCGATAAATCTAAACTGGGGGGCTAATGATGGCCGAGTCACAACCCTTATCCGCCGCCCCGGAGGGGGCGGAATACCTGAGAGCGGTGCTACGCGCGCCGGTCTATGAAGCGGTGCAGGTCACGCCCCTGCAAAAAATGGACAAACTCTCTTCACGTCTCGACAACGTCATTCTGGTGAAGCGTGAAGACAGGCAGCCGGTGCACAGCTTTAAGCTGCGCGGCGCCTACGCGATGATGGCCGGGCTGACGGACGAGCAGAAAGCGCGCGGGGTGATTACCGCCTCGGCGGGCAATCACGCGCAGGGCGTGGCGTTCTCCTCGGCGCGTCTGGGGCTGAAGGCGCTGATCGTGATGCCGGTCGCCACCGCAGATATCAAGGTCGACGCGGTGCGCGGGTTCGGCGGAGAAGTGCTGCTTCACGGCGCTAACTTTGACGAAGCCAAAGCCAAAGCGATTGAGCTGGCGCAGCAGCAGGGCTTCACCTGGGTGCCGCCGTTCGATCACCCGATGGTGATTGCCGGGCAGGGTACGCTGGCGCTGGAACTGTTGCAGCAGGATGCCCATCTCGACCGCGTTTTCGTCCCGGTGGGCGGCGGCGGCTTAGCCGCAGGTGTGGCGGTGCTGATCAAACAGTTGATGCCGCAGATCAAAGTGATTGCGGTCGAAGCGAAAGACTCTGCCTGCCTGAAGGCGGCGCTGGACGCCGGACATCCGGTCGACCTGCCGCGCGTCGGGCTGTTCGCCGAGGGTGTGGCGGTGAAGCGCATTGGCGACGAAACGTTCCGCCTGTGCCAGGAGTATCTCGACGATATCGTCACCGTCGACAGCGACGCTATCTGCGCGGCGATGAAAGATCTCTTCGAGGATGTGCGTGCGGTGGCGGAACCATCCGGCGCGCTGGCGCTGGCGGGAATGAAAAAATACATCGCCCAGCACAATATTCGCGGCGAGCGTCTGGCGCACGTGCTTTCCGGTGCCAACGTGAACTTCCACGGTCTGCGCTACGTTTCCGAGCGCTGTGAGCTGGGTGAGCAGCGTGAAGCGCTGCTGGCGGTGACCATTCCGGAAGAGAAGGGCAGCTTCCTGAAGTTCTGTCAGCTGCTGGGCGGTCGTTCGGTAACGGAGTTCAACTACCGCTTTGCCGATGCCAAAGATGCGTGCATTTTTGTCGGCGTGCGTCTGAGCCGTGGCGTGGAGGAGCGCAAAGAGATCCTCAGCCTGCTGCATGACGGCGGTTACAGCGTGGTCGATCTCTCCGACGACGAGATGGCGAAGCTGCACGTGCGTTACATGGTCGGCGGCCGTCCATCCAAGCCGCTGAAGGAACGCCTGTTCAGCTTCGAGTTCCCGGAATCGCCGGGCGCGCTGCTCAAGTTCCTGCACACGTTGGGCACGCACTGGAACATCTCTCTGTTCCACTACCGCAGCCACGGCACCGACTATGGCCGCGTACTGGCGGCGTTCGAGCTGGGCGAGCACGAGCCGGATTTCGAAACGCGCCTGAACGAGCTGGGCTATGAGTGCCATGACGAAACCCACAACCCGGCGTTCCGTTTCTTCCTGGCGGGTTAGGTTGTTCGGGAAAATGCCTGATGGCGCTGCGCTTATCAGGCCTACGTTCTAAGGTTTGAACTGCGTGTAGGCCGGGTAAGCGCAGCGCCACCCGGCTTTAGTGGTTCGGCAATATCGTCCAGAACGCATCAATAAGCGGCTCATGCAGCCGCTTTTTTTGTGCGCACACGCCGAGCTCGAACGGCGTTTTCTCGTCGCTGCGCTCCAGTATCATCACGCGATTGCGCACCGGCTCTGGGCTGTTTTCCAGCACCACTTCCGGTAGCAGCGCTACGCCGCAGCCGAGCGCCACCATCGATACCATCGCCTCATGGCCGCCGACCGTGGCGTAAATCGACGGGTTACTGATCTTCTGGCGGCGGAACCACAGCTCAATGCGGCGGCGCACCGGCCCCTGATCGGCCATGATAAACGGCACCGTGGACCAGTCCGGTTTCTCCACCGAAACCTGGTTGCGCACCGGGCAGGGCAGCGCCGGGGCAATCAGCACTACCGCCAGATTCTCCAGCATCGAGAACGCCACCGCCCCCGGCAGCGTTTCGGGTTTCCCGGCAATGGCGAGATCCGCTTCGCCCGTCACCACTTTTTCCATCGCGTCGGCGGCATCGCCGGTGGTGAGCTTAATTTCAACCGACGGATGTTCCGCGCGGAAGCGGTCGAGAATGGGGGGAAGATGGCTGTAGGCAGCAGTCACGGAACAGAAAATATGCAGCTCGCCGGAAAGCGACGGCCCCTGCTGGTCGATGGTGTGCCGCAGCTGCTGATACTGTAATAACGTCTGCTGAGCAAAGATGCGCAGCTCTTCACCTGCTTCCGTGAGGGTGACGGTGCGGTTATCGCGCACGAACAGCGGCTGGCCGAGGTCTTCCTCAAGGCGCTGGATCTGGCGCGACAGCGTGGAGGGGCTGACGTGCATCGCCCGGGCGCTACGGCCAAAGTGACGGCTTTCCGCCAGGTGCAGGAACATTTTCAGATCGCGTAAATCCACCGATTCCACTCCCTCTTTTTACATTGCATAAATTGCAATGTGACGTTGTGAATATATCAATTTCCGCAATAAATTTCCTGTTGTAATGTGGGTACATTCTCGCTGAAACGCGAACCGAACAATAAGACACACAACATCACGAGGTATCACCCATGGCTAACTACTTTAATACACTGAACTTGCGCCAGCAGCTGGCGCAGCTGGGCAAATGCCGCTTCATGGCGCGCGATGAATTTGCTGATGGCGCGAGCTACCTTCAGGGTAAAAAAGTGGTCATTGTCGGCTGTGGCGCACAGGGTCTGAACCAGGGCCTGAACATGCGTGACTCCGGGCTGGATATCTCCTACGCCCTGCGTAAAGAAGCGATTGCCGAAAAGCGTGCTTCCTGGCGTAAAGCGACCGAAAACGGCTTCAAAGTGGGCACCTACGAAGAGCTGATCCCGCAGGCGGATCTGGTGGTTAACCTGACGCCGGACAAGCAGCACTCTGACGTTGTGCGTTCCGTACAGCCGCTGATGAAAGACGGCGCCGCGCTGGGTTACTCCCACGGCTTCAACATCGTTGAAGTGGGCGAGCAGATCCGTAAAGACATCACCGTGGTGATGGTGGCACCGAAGTGCCCGGGCACCGAAGTGCGCGAAGAGTACAAACGTGGCTTCGGCGTACCGACGCTGATCGCCGTTCACCCGGAAAACGATCCGAAAGGCGAAGGCATGGCGATTGCCAAAGCCTGGGCTGCGGCCACTGGCGGCCATCGTGCGGGCGTGCTGGAATCTTCCTTCGTTGCGGAAGTGAAATCTGACCTGATGGGCGAGCAGACCATCCTGTGCGGCATGCTCCAGGCCGGCTCTCTGCTGTGCTTCGACAAGCTGGTGGAAGAAGGCACCGATCCGGCATACGCGGAAAAACTGATTCAGTTCGGCTGGGAAACCATCACCGAAGCGCTGAAGCAGGGCGGCATTACGCTGATGATGGACCGTCTGTCCAACCCGGCAAAACTGCGTGCTTACGCGCTGTCTGAACAGCTGAAAACCATCATGGCACCGCTGTTCCAGAAACACATGGACGACATTATCTCCGGCGAGTTCTCTTCCGGCATGATGGCGGACTGGGCGAATGACGATAAGAAACTGCTGACCTGGCGCGAAGAGACCGGTAAAACCGCGTTCGAAACCGCACCACAGTATGACGGCAAGATCACCGAGCAGGAGTACTTCGATAAAGGCGTCCTGATGATCGCGATGGTGAAAGCGGGCGTTGAGCTGGCGTTCGAAACCATGGTGGATTCGGGCATCATTGAAGAATCTGCGTACTACGAATCGCTGCACGAGCTGCCGCTGATCGCAAACACCATCGCCCGTAAACGTCTGTATGAGATGAACGTGGTGATCTCCGATACTGCCGAGTACGGTAACTACCTGTTCTCTTACGCCTGCGTACCGCTGCTGAAAGAGTTCATGACCACCCTGCAAGCGGGCGATCTGGGCCAGGCGATTGCGGAAGGAGCGGTTGATAACGCGCAGCTGCGTGACGTCAACGAAGCGATTCGCAGCCACGAAATCGAGAAAGTGGGCCAGAAACTGCGTGGCTACATGACCGATATGAAACGTATCGCGGTAGCAGGCTAAACACGACGAATCGGGTGGCGTAAGCCACCCGAACTGTTTTAGCTACGCAATATCGCGCCGGGATAACCCAGCTGGCGCCACGCCTCATACACCACCACCGACACCGCATTCGACAGGTTCATGCTGCGGCTGTCCGGCATCATCGGAATACGAATTTTCTGCTCAGCGGGCAGGGCATCCAGAATGGTGGCCGGCAGGCCGCGGGTTTCCGGACCAAACATCAGATAATCCCCGTCCTGATAGCTTACGGCGCTGTGCGCTGGCGTACCTTTGGTGGTCAGGGCGAACATGCGCTGTGGTTTTTCGGATCCCAGAAACGCGGCGTAATCGTGATGACGAACGACGGCGGTAAACTCATGGTAGTCCAGCCCCGCGCGGCGCAGACGTTTGTCGTCCCACGTAAAGCCCATCGGCTCAATAATGTGCAGACGAAAACCGGTGTTGGCGCACAGGCGGATAATATTGCCGGTGTTCGGCGGAATTTCTGGTTCGAATAAGACGATGTTAAGCATGCTGCCCCCTTAATTGCGGGGGCAGAATAGCAGAAAAGAGAGGGACTAGGCGACGCCCGGCTCCTGCGCGCGGCTATACAGCATTTTGTAGACGGTTGCCGCCGCAGCCACGAGAGCAGGTACGCTGAGGATCATTAAAATACTGTCCGCCTGCCACTGCATGGAAAGAAGCTGGGCGCTGGTCATGGTGCCCGCCACGCCGCCGAAGCGGCCGATCCCCTGCATCCAGGCGATACCCGTCGCTCGGCACTCGGTAGGGTAAAAGGTGGCGGCCAGGGTCTGCATGCCCGACTGCGCGCCGTTCATCGCGATCCCCATCAGGAAAATTAACCCGCCAAACAGGGCGATATGGTTATGCTCAATGCCGAGTAAAAGAATCAGGCCCATCGTCAGCACGAAACCACACGCGACCACCTTGTGCGCTTCCCAGCGATCCATCATCCAGCCCGCGAGCAAAATGCCAGCGGTGCCGCCGAAGGTGAACAGCGAGGTAAGCCAGGCGGATTCCGTCAGCGCATATCCCATCCCCTGCATCAGCGTTGGCATCCAGCTCAGCAGGACGTAATAAATCACCAGCCCCATAAAATAGGTGACCCACAGCATCAGGGTGCCGGGCAGCCAGGGCATGGAAAACAGCTGCGACACGCTGCCTTTTTTCGACGCGACTTTCTCCTCCGCGAGGAAAAAGCCCGTGACGCTATCCAGCGTGCTGCGGGCGAACCGGCTGGCGATGCGGCGAACCTGGGCGACGTCTTTCCCGCGCTGCACCAGAAACTTCACCGACTCCGGCAACAGCAGCGCCAGCAGCACCGTTAAAATCAGCGGCGCAATCGCGCCGGTCAACAGCACGCTTCGCCAGCCGTGGTGAGGGATAAGCCAGGACGAGATCGCCCCGCCGCCCGCCGCACCCAGCGGAAAGCCGCAGTACATGGTGTTAATTACCATGGCGCGGCAGCGCTGGGGGGCAAACTCGGAGATCAGCGTGATGGCGTTAGGCATGGCAGCGCCGAGGCCCAGGCCCGTCAGAAAGCGCCACAGCGTCAGGGTATTCAGACTTTGCGCCCAGGCCGTGCCCAGGCCGTGCCCAGGCTCGCCAGGCCGAAGAACAGGCATGAAAAGACCAGTACGCGCTTGCGTCCCATCCGGTCCGATACCGGACCTGCAATCAGGGCTCCCAGCGACAGCCCCAGCAGCGCCGCACTCAGCACCGGCCCCAGATCCTGTTTATGTATTCCCCACTCTGTCGACAGCGTAGGCGCAATGTAACCCATCGCTGCGGTATCAAACCCATCAATCGCCAGCACCAGAAAGCCCAGCACAATAAGAAGCCAGTGAAACCCTGAAAAAGGACTTTCATCGATCACCTGCTGAATATCCACCTTACCTGAATACGCCATACGTTCCCCTCCGATGTGATGTTGTTTTTGTGTTCTTGTATTTGCTTGTCTATACAATTGCGGAGAGGCGGGGTGTGTCAAATTTTCTTATCCAGAATGTTACGCAGGTGTTATTTTCAACAAAAAAAGCGCCCGAGGGGGAAGTCGGGCGCGGAAGAAGGGAAGGCTAACCGGGGGAGATCAGGCCGCGTTTCCCTGAGAAAGAGGGGCCAGCGCCGCAGGCAGCTTACTGAGCTCCTGCACCAGAGAGTCTTTGCTGATTTCACCGATTGTTTTCGCACCGGTCAGCGTCATCGCCACCTTCATCTCTTTCTCGATCAGGTTCAGCAGATTCGCCACGCCCGCCTGGCCGCTGGTGGCCAGCGCGTACAGGTAAGCACGGCCCAGCAGCACGCTGTCCGCGCCCAGGGCGATCATGCGCACCACGTCCAGCCCGTTACGGATGCCGCTGTCGGCCAGGATCGCAATATCGCCTTTCACCGCATCGGCAATGGCCGGCAGGGCGCGGGCGGAGGAGAGCACCCCGTCAAGCTGGCGGCCACCATGGTTAGAGACCACGATCCCATCGGCGCCAAAACGTACCGCGTCGCGGGCATCTTCCGGGTCGAGGATCCCTTTGATCACCATCGGGCCGTCCCAGAATTCGCGGATCCACTCCAGGTCTTTCCATGAGATCGACGGATCGAAATTGTTCGCCAGCCAGCCGATGTAATCCTCCAGCCCGGTCGGTTTACCCAGGTAGGCCGAAATATTGCCCAGATCGTGCGGACGGCCGTTCACGCCCACATCCCACGCCCACTGCGGGTGCGTCACCGCCTGCCAGTAACGGCGCAGGGCCGCGTTAGGGCCGCTCATGCCGGAGTGGGCGTCGCGGTAGCGCGCGCCGGGGGTCGGCATGTCGACGGTAAAGACCAGCGTTGAGCAGCCCGCCGCTTTGGCGCGCTCCAGTGCGTTGCGCATAAAACCGCGATCGCGCAGGACGTACAGCTGGAACCACATCGGGCGCTTGATAGTTGGGGCGACTTCTTCAATCGGGCAGACGGACACGGTGGAAAGGGTAAACGGAATGCCTTTGGCATCTGCGGCGGCGGCGGCCTGCACTTCACCGCGACGGGCATACATGCCGCATAAACCGACAGGTGCGAGCGCTACCGGCATGGAGAGCGTTTCGTTAAACAGCTTCGTCTCAAGGCTCAGGTCAGACATATTCTTCAGCACGCGCTGGCGCAGGGCCACCTCCGACAGGTCTTCCACGTTGCGGCGCAGGGTGTATTCGGCATACGCCCCGCCGTCAATGTAGTGGAACAGGAACGGGGGCAAAATGCGCTGCGCCGCGGCGCGATAATCACTGGCTGCTGAAATAATCATGCTTTGTTCTCCCTGGAAATATCACTCTCGCCAGGCAGACGGGTAATACGCGCCTGTCGGGCCTGATCTTCATCGAATCGTTTAATGGTGGTATGCACGAAGCCGAGATGCGCCATCATCGCCTTGCGCGCAGCCTCGGCATCAGCGGCCAGAATGGCGTTGAGCACCGCCTCGTGCTGTTCGGTCAGCTGAGCAAACACCGGCGGGACCAGATACATGCGCTGGCGGCTCTGCTTCACGGAGGATTGCAGCAGGTCGAAGAACCCGCGCATGGTTTGCAGCAGTACCACGTTGTGCGAGGCCTCGGCAATCGCCAGATGGAACCGCACGTCCGCCTGGGAGGCGATGTCCGGGTCGCTGCTTTGCGTGGCCTCAAAACAGGCTTTGAGCTTCTCTTTGTCGGCGTCGGTTGCCCGCATCGCCGCGTGCCACGCGGTGCTGGTTTCGATGGCGTGACGCGCTTCGAGGATGTCGAAGCTGTAGTCCGGGTCGTTTTCCATCAGCGTCTTCAGCGGCTGCACGATGTTTTGTTCGGACCAGTCGTCATGCTGCCAGCGCACGAAGGTGCCGCCGCCGCGACGGCTCAGCAGCACCCCTTCACTAACCAGCGTCGCCAGCGCCTCGCGCAGTGAGTTGCGCGACACGCCAAGCTGAGCGGCAAGCTGACGCTCGGCGGGCAATCTCATGCCCGCTTCCAGCTGTTGTTCTTCTATCAGCGCCCGTACGCGAGTGGCAATCTCGTCGGACAGGCGTCTGGGCATCACTATCATGGAATCATCCAGGTTAAGACATAGGCCTGCAATGTGGTGATCACGCCCACCATGCAGGTAAATATCAGGCTGTGTTTAACGGTAAAGCGGAACAGATCCGACTCTTTGCCTACCAGCCCCACCGCGGCACAGGCAATGGCGATGGACTGCGGCGAGATCATCTTCCCGGTCACGCCGCCGGTGGTGTTCGCGGCGACCAGCAGCACGTCCGAGACGCCAATCTGCTGCGCGGCCGTGGCCTGTAGGGCGGCAAACAGGGCGTTAGATGACGTATCTGAACCGGTCAGGAACACCCCCAGCCAGCCGAGGAACGGCGAGAAGAAGGTAAACGCGTGGCCGGTATGCGCCAGCGCTAACGCCAGCGTCGACGACAGGCCGGAGTAGTTCGAAATAAACGCGAACGCCAGCACCATGCCGATGGAGTAAATCGGCAGCATCAGCTCTTTTATCGTCGCCGCAAAGGTCTGCACCGCGGCGGCAGGCTTCATGCGCAGCCACACTACGGAAAGGATAGCGGCAAACAGGATGGCCGTGCCGGTGGCTGAGAACCAGTCGAACTTAAACACTGCCGCATATGGCGTGGCGTCGTGCACCACCGGCGGCATACGGGCGACCATTTTGTCGAGGAACGGCACGGAGATATTAATCACCATGTCGTACAGCGCGCCGCCCGGGGCGAACAGGGCTTTAAAAGGCGGAATGCTCCACAGCGTCACGGTGGCGGTCAGGAACAGGAACGGTGACCATGCGCGCACAATCTGTCCGGCGGTATAGCCGGTGCGCGCCAGCGTCTGATCCACGTGCGATGCGCCCATGTCAGCAAAGCGGAAGATACGTACCGGCTGCCAGCGTTTCAGGAACAGCGTCAGACAGACCAGCGACACCAGGGAAGAGATGATGTCCGGCAGTTCCGGGCCGAGGAAGTTGGAGCTGAGATACTGGGCAATGGCGAACGAACCGCCCGCTACAATCACCGCAGGCCAGGTCTCCTTCACGCCGCGCCAGCCGTCCATAATCGCCATGATCCAGAACAGCACGATAATGGTCAGGAACGGCAGCTGGCGACCCACCATCTGGCCGATCTCGAAGCTGTCCAGCCCGGTCACCTGGCCCGCCACCAGAATCGGAATGCCCATCGCGCCAAACGCCACCGGGGCGGTGTTCACAATCAGGCACAGGCCAGCGGCATACAGCGGGTTAAAGCCCAGCCCGACCAGCAGAGCGGCGGTGATCGCCACCGGCGCGCCAAATCCTGCCGCCCCTTCAAGGAACGCCCCGAAGGAGAAACCGACAATCAGCATCTGTAAACGCTGGTCCGGTGTAATAGAGAGAATCGACGAGCGAATAATATCGAACTGCCCGGTTTTGACCGAGATTTTGTAGACAAAGACGGCGGCGATGATGATCCACGCAATCGGCCACAGGCCGTAGAAGAAACCATACACCACGGAGGCCAGCGCGCGATCGACCGGCATTTTATAGAAGAACAGCGCCACCAGCAGGGCGATGGCAACGGTGTACGTTGCGGCAAGGTAGCCCTTCAGCTTGAGCTTAATTAGCGCAAAGAAGAAGAACAGGATCGGTAGCGATGCGATCAGGCTCGACAGCCAGATATTCCCGGCCGGATCGTAGTTTTGTTGCCAGAGGCTCATGCAGGTCTCCTGAGGACCACAAAGGTGTTCGTCGGGTGAGTCTCTGCTCATCTCAGCGTCACACTTAGTGTAAAAGTGGTCCATCCAATATTGTGATGTAGGGTTAATGGCAATAAATGGTTAACCAGGTGTTGCTATTCGGCAATGGTTTTGTGAAGTGGAGCATCAAAAATGTGAACGATGGATAGCTTTACGCATGATTGGTAGGACCAAACCCGCAAAATTAACTCACCGTGTGCGTTGGGAGCGGTAGTCAGGTGGAGAGCATTACATTCGTTTTTGAGCAGATACGACGCGTAAAAGATGTTGAATAAAATGGGGAGGTGATAATATTACGTGAATTGAATGAGGTTTGTTTGCTTTATTTGTGTTTTTGAAAAGCTGTATATATGTGAGCAGAGTGATTTATTTCCTATAAATAAAATTTTTTTTGGTTAAAAATGCGAAATCTAAGCTGTAGCAAAAAATTTTAATTAAGGTAAATTTCACATATAGATTTTAACAGTGTATTACAAACGATCAATTGCTGATCGATAAAGAAATATCCTGTTTAACCGTGATTTTTCAGGATAAAGGGCAAGATTTTTTTGCTGAAGTGACATTTTTTGGCTAATAATATTCTGAAATAAATTGATCAAACAATGATCAGTTGGCTCTCTTGTAATTTAGTTACGGTATTAAAAGCAAATTAATAATTATCAGGGCAATCGAAAGGGGTTAAATTTGTTAGCTGAGTGTTAATTCCAGAGTGTTTACAGACGCGGCGTACTGCTTTTCAATACGTAGACGCTAAAAGGCATATGATTTACTATTTATTCAGAAGCAACGTTACAGAAGACATTAAATTTATTACTAACCACAACGTATTCAGTGTTATTTTCGGCCAGAAGTCATTTCCTCAGTTGCAGGATATCTGTGTATGGCCTTCTGAAAATATACGGATTATCACCATGGGATGGACCCTGCTTTATTCTATAAGGTCGCGTCACCCATTCTGCTAAAACCCTTTTGGTGGCGTTTTTAAATCCTTATAGCGGTTATTGTACCTGGTACAACAAGTCTATATCTGTTTAATTTACAGAGGGGAAAGTGTTCCAAATGAAAATCAAAAATGTGGCGCTGGCGATTGCCGCGGCGGGGCTGCTGTTATCTTCTCAATCAGTACTGGCAAGCAGTGATTCTGGCGTTAATGCTTCCCTGGATACAGGCGCTGGCTCGCAGAGTACAGGCGGCGTGATCAACTTTACCGGGAAAATCACTCTTATTTCCTGTGATATTACCCCTGCGTCAAAAAGCAAAACGGTAGACCTCGGCGCGTGGGCGAAAAGCTACTTCGACGATCACAGCGAAACGACGCCGCGTGAGTTCAAAATCAACGTAGAGAACTGCCCGGAGACGGTTGAATCGGTTGCGGTACTGTTTGACGGAACCAAAGATACGGTGAATGACACACTTCTACAGGTTACCCCAGGCGAAGGTATGGCGACGGGCGTCGGCGTGAAGCTTTATAACAGCGATCGCAGCACCGCGATTAAACCGGGTACGGTATCTGAAACAACCGCACCGGATGCTGAAGGCAATGCTGAATTAACGTTTTATGCCTCTCTCGACAAAGACGGGTCGGAAATTAACGCGGGCGACGTCAATGCCGTTTCCAACTTCCTGATGGTTTATAACTGATTTCACTCTCAGCCACCTCCAGAGATAATAATGATGAAACGTTTATCGTATATTATGCTCACTGCATTAATGGTTAGTTCTGCGTCAGTTTCCGCTGGCGTTGTAATGGGGGGAACACGGATCGTATACCCACAACACAGCAAGGAGGTGGCATTTTCTGTTTCTAATATGGAAAGTGCGGTTCCCTATCTTATTCAGTCGTGGGTTGAAGGTGATGGGCAGGATAAAAATAACGCTGCGCCATTTATTGTTACACCACCTCTGTTCAGACTTGATCCGGAGCAGACCAACACGCTGCGTATTCAATATACCGGCGCTCCGCTGCCCACAGATCGTGAATCTGTATTCTGGCTCGATATTAAAGCGATTGCGCCAAAGCCAAAAGAGAGCAGCAACGAATTACAAGTTAACGTTAAATCGAAATTTAAAATTTTCTACCGCCCGGACAACCTTAAAGGGGACGCTGCCACTGCCTGGCAGAAAATAACGTTTTCGCGGACGGGAAAAGGGCTTAAGGCCGCCAACCCGACGCCATACTACGTCTCTTTTTATCGACTGTCCGTTGGCGGGCATAAAATTGAGCAGCCGGGCATGATCGGTCCAGGGGAAATCCGCGAATGGCCTGTGTCCGCCTCCGGGGGCGTAAGCTGGTCGGCTATTAATGATTTTGGTGCCATCACCGCCACCCACACCCAGCCTCTTTAAGACCATGTCTTTTCGCCTGTTTCGTTACGCGCCGCTTTCGGTGTTGCTGCTTAGCTTCAGCCGCGCGGGGATGGCCGAGGATTACTTTGATCCCGCCGCGCTGGAGCTTTCCTCTACCGAACAGAAAACGGCGGATCTGCACTATTTCTCTGAAAAGGGCGGGCAGATGCCAGGCACCTGGCTCGTGACGCTGGAGATTAACGGACGCGAGGAGCGGCATCAGGAGATCACCTTCGTCAATGAGAAAGGCAGCCTGCAACCCGTTTTTAGCGTATCGCTGCTGGAAGCGCTTGGGGTGAATGTCAGGGCCATTCCTGCATTCTCACGGTTGCGGGAGGGAGAAACGTTCACGCACCTCGCGGATTTCATTCCGGCAGCGCGAACCTCCTATGATTTCAACCAGCAGCGTCTCTTTCTCAGCCTGCCGCAGGCGGCGATGAAACACCGCAGCCGTGGCTACGTGCCGCAGTCGCAGTGGGACGATGGTATCCCGGCGGCATTTACTGATTACAGTCTGTCGGGCGGCCAGGCACATCATCAGCGTGGCGTCACGACATCCAGCTATCTGAGCCTGCGTAACGGTATCAATCTGGGGGCGTGGCGGTTGCGCAACACCTCCGCCTGGAGCCACAGCGACGCGGGCGGCGACCATTTTCAGTCGCAAAGTAGCTGGCTGACCCGGGATATTCGCCGTCTTAACAGCCAGCTACGGATCGGCGATGCCTGGACCGCAGGCGACGTCTTCGATAGCGTGGCGTTTCGCGGGGTACAGCTCACATCAAGCGAAAGCATGTTGCCCGACAGCCAGCGCGGCTTCGCACCAACCATCCGCGGCGTCGCACACAGCTTCGCTAAAGTCTCCGTTTCGCAAAATGGCTATGTGATCTATGAAACCTGGGTGGCCGCCGGGCCATTTATCATTAACGATCTGTTCCCCGGCGCACAAAGTG
This sequence comes from Enterobacter sp. BIDMC 27, assembly GCF_000534415.1. Taxonomy (NCBI): domain Bacteria; kingdom Pseudomonadati; phylum Pseudomonadota; class Gammaproteobacteria; order Enterobacterales; family Enterobacteriaceae; genus Enterobacter; species Enterobacter sp. BIDMC 27. Next base: position 638,451 of record NZ_KI973178.1, on the reverse strand, counting down.
GCGATCTACAGGTGACGGTCACGGAAAGTGACGGCTCAACGCGCGTCTTTACCCAACCCTATTCTGCGGTGCCGTTTATGCGACGCCTGGGCAGCCTGAAATACAGCCTCAACGCCGGACGATTTCACTCCGGCTCCGGCGATGCGCGTTCACCTGAGTTTGTTGAAGGCGCTTTCTTCTACGGTCTGCTCTCCAGGATGACGGTGTATGGCGGTTTTCGTACGGCGAGCAACTATCAGGCCGGTGCAATTGGCGTAGGCAGAGGGTTTGGCGCATTTGGCTCGCTGGGCATTGACGATACGCTGGCAAAAAGCCGTTTACCCAATGGCAAAAGCGCGATGGGGCAGGCGTGGCGTATTCAGTATCAGAAAGATTTCAGCGCTACCGGCACCGCCTTCAACCTGGCGAGTTATCGCTATGCCTCGCGCAATTACTATGAATTCAGTGAACTGAATCAGTCTGACAGCCAACAGCTGCAACTCAATAATCGCCGTAGCCGCTCGCAGGTCACCTTCTCACAGACGCTGGGTCAGTTCGGCAGCCTCAGCGTCTCGGCATGGATGCAGGATTACTGGCATACGTCCGGGCAGGATAAAACCATCCACATTGGCTGGTACACCAGCTGGCGAGGCATTACCTGGGGCGCGGGGTATGACTACACCGACTCAGCGCTTGAGCAGCATCCCGATCGTACCGTGTCGTTTAACGTCAATGTTCCGCTTGGTCACTGGTTACCGGACAGCTCGGTCAGTTACTTCATCAACCACAACAATCGTGGGATGACCACGCAGCAGGTGTCACTCAACGGCAGTGCGCTGGCGAATCGCAACCTTAATTACAGCGTTCAGCAGAGTAAGGCCAGCGAGGGACAAGCCGGCAGTACCAGCCTGGCGCTGCAATACAACGGTGGCTACGGCAACGTCAGCCTCGGTTATGACCACAGCCGAAGCGGTAGCAACGCGAGCCTCGGACTCGCCGGAGGCGTTATCGCCACGCAGTATGGCGTCACGCTTAGCCAGCCGCTGGGCGATACCGTCGCCCTGCTACGCGTGCCCGGCGCGGCGAACGTTGAGCCGGAGGGCTACAACGGGATCCATACCGACAGCCGCGGCTATGCGGTCATGCCAACGCTCTCGGCGTATCGCAAAAATACCGTCAGCCTTGATACGGCGACGCTGGGTGAGAACGTCGACGTTGAGCAGAGCGGTCTGACGCTCATTCCCACCAGCGGCGCGGTGGTGCTGGCCAATTACAAAACCCACATTGGTTATCGCGTTCTGTTTTCCCTGCGCTACCACGGCGAACCGTTGCCGTTTGGCGCGCAGGCTGAAGTGGTGGAGCAGAACCGCCATTCTGCAAACCGAAGCATGGTCGCTGACGGCGGTCAGGCCTACCTGAGCGGGGTACCAGAGCGCGGCACCCTGCGCGTCAGCTGGTATCAGGACGGGGAGCAGCAGCAATGCCAGACACCTTTCAGACTGGGGAAAGCTCATATGGCCCCCGGTATCGCCACGCTATCCGTTGAGTGCCATTAGAGGAATATCATGCGTCGTTTTATTCACTGGTTTTTCTATCTGAGCCTTCTTTCGCTTTTTGGCATGCTGAGTTTTCATGCCCATGCTCAGACCTCATCTTGCCGCACCACGCGCGATCAGTGGGTCGTTCAGGTGCCCTACGCCATAGGGTATGCGCCCGGCACGGCGGACTGGACGCCGATATCTGCGCCGATACAGTCTACCGGGGCGGATTTCTACAGCTGTGATGGCGGGAATGATGCCTGGCGTAGTATCGGCTTTGTCGACGTGGATAACCCCGTCGGCACCGTGGTTGGTGAAGACGGCGCGTCACGTCACGTCTATAAAACTCAGATCGACGGCATCGGCTATGCGCTGGGGTTCCGGGAACAGCAGTACTGCGGCGCCGATGCGGTACGCTATATTGACGGCACAAGTCAGGTGAATGGCAATGAGTCCAGGCGCATTTGCGACGCATCGCAAAACCCCGCCTTTGCCAGCGCCTCAATGTATAAAATGCAGTTCTGGGTGGTGTTTTACAAAATTCCAACGACCAGCGCCATGCCTGACGATAACGCCAATTCCCAGGAGCAAAATGTCGGATCGCTGATATTGCAGGCGGGAGAAAATCAAGCCAGCGCCACCAACGTGGCGACACCGGTACAGATCCATCTCGCCAGCTTCACCGTCAGGCGTACCAGCTGTTCAGTGGGCTCTCGCAGCATTCTTGTTCCCATGGGGAGCGTGAGCCAGCGTGAATTTCATGGCATAGGCTCCCGCGCCGGAGGCGGACGCTTCAGCATTCCGGTGACCTGCGAAAATAACACGGCGGTGAAGATGGGTTTCTTTGGCGATACCACGCCGGGCAACGATCGGGCGCTGGCGTTGACGAAGCAGGAGGATAGCGCCAGCGGTGTCGGGATCGAACTGCTTTACGGTGACAATACCGGTTCGGTTCAGGGGCAGGTGGTACCGTGGAACACCCCACAGGTGTCAGCATTTGGGCAAGTGGGGGATAACCAGACGCAAACCTTCTGGTTTGATGCGCATTACCTTCAGACGGAAGAGAACGTGACGGCGGGAAAAGCGGATGCGATGGCGACGTTTAACCTGATTTACAACTGAGTTTCCCCTGCCGCAGCGGCAGGGGAGGACGATCAGAACGCGGTCTTACAAAAACCCGTCATCTCTTTCAGGCCCATTTCGCGACCAAGCTCAGTCATCGGGTGCACCACCACCAGGCCACGGACGCTTTTCTTCAGCTTGCCCATGTCGGCCTGCTCTTTTTTGGTGATCGCGCGGCGATGCGGCATGTTCATCAGCTTCTGCGCTTCTTTACTCAGCTTCTGGCCTTTCACTTCGCGCAGGCGTTCAATTTCCGCCTCCAGCTTCACGGACTCTTTTTCCAGCTCGGCATATTTCTCGGCAGAATCGACCAGGGAGAGGCCAGCCATCTGATGGCGGATCAGATCCAGACGGTCGCTCAGGCGTTTAATTTCGTTCTTTTCGACTTCTTTCATGACAAATAACTCTGAAAACGGGGAATTTACAGGGAAGGATACACCAATGTGTGCGGGCTTACTTCTGAAACGCTTTTTTTAAGCTGATTTTAGAAATCAGCTCAGTCAGGGAAAGCACCATGGTGGAGCGCACAACCTGTTGATAACGCAGCTTTTGCATCGCGTACAGATCAGGGTCGCTGTTATCAAACTGAGGTGTGGGAGGGAGCGCGGATACGCAGTGCAGTTCGCCGAAGGGCCCCAGTATCTCATCATCGGTAAAGGTGTACTCATTACCGTCATGATTGAGCTCTTCGCGCAGCGCCATTAACAGCTCGGCGTCTTCATACTCCTGGCGGTTCAGCACGCCAAGACCGTAAATCAGCTTCAGCCGTACCGATAAATCGCCCAGCGGTCCGTCTCCGTCCAGTAACGGTTCTACAGCATACTTTACCGCGTAGTCGTCTTTGCGAAACACCTGAAGCACCAGAATGTTCACCGCCTCGGTTAACAGCTCGACGGCGGCAATCAGGAAACTCCGTACGGTTTTGCCAGCATTCAGACGCTCAAGCACACGATTTTCAAAGGCCTGGGTTTGTTCCATTATTGCCTGCATATCTGACAATCTGTTATTCGGGCGCAGGCTAACCTGCGCCGGACTCTGCATCATTTGGTTGCGTTGTATGCGCTGACCGCCTCCGCAACTACGTCACTGTTGGCATCCAGACCGGAGATCTGCGCCAGCGCAGCCTGCGCGCCTTTGTCATCAATCAGCTGAGCCAGCTCAATCGCCTGCGGGTCCTGCTCGCTGCGGTAGTGCATGGCGGCAGCGATGCCCTTCACCAGGTTAGCGTGCGGCAGGCCGTATTCCAGCGTGCCCAGCAGCGGTTTAATCAGGCGGTCGCCCGCGCTTAGTTTACGCAGCGGCTGACGACCCACGCGCTCAACGTCATCTTTCAGATACGGGTTTTCAAAACGACCGAGGATTTTCTGGATGTATGCCGCGTGTTTATCAGCATCAAAACCGTAGCGTTTGATCAGCACCGCGCCGCTCTCTTCCATTGCCCCTTTGACCACCGCACGGATGTTCTCATCGAGGATCGCGTCACGAATCGTCTGATGACCGGCCAATTTTCCGAGGTACGCGGTTATAGCATGCCCGGTGTTCAGCGTGAAGAGTTTACGTTCGACAAATGCCATCAGGTTATCGGTTAATTCCATTCCCGGAATGGTCGGCAGCGCGCCCTTAAACTGGGTTTTATCAACGATCCACTCGCTGAAGGTTTCCACGGTCACTTCCAGCGGGTCGTTGGTGGCGGATGCTGACGGCGGAACGATGCGATCCACGGCGGAATCCACAAAACCCACGTGCGCTTCAACCCAGGCTTTATCTTCGTCGGCGACGGCCGCAAGAACGTGGCCTTTCAGCTGCGTGGTGCCGCGCACCATGTTTTCACAGGCGATGATGTTCAGCGGCGTTTCAACGCCCTGTGCTTTACGCTTCGCCAGGCCTTTCGCGACCGCCGGGGCGATACGCTCAAGCACCACCGGACCCACGGCGGTGGTGACCAGATCAACGCTCGCGATGAGGTCAATCACGTCGTCGCCAATGCTGCTTACCGCGTTGACGCCAGAGACCGTTTCAACCTGTTCGTTTTCACCCACCACGTGAACCTGATAGCTATGACGGGCATTCAGGGCATCCAGAACCACCTGATTCACATCGGCGAATGTCAGGGTAATGCCCGCGTCTGCCAGCAGTTTACCGATAAAGCCACGACCAATATTACCTGCGCCAAAATGTAATGCTTTCATAGTGTTAACCTTCATCAATGTTTTTACCCGAGAGGGCTGGGGTGAGGAACGTTTTCCCCTCACCCTAGCCCTCTCCCCGGGGGGAGAGGGAAGAGGCGCTGTTATTTGTTCAGCAGGGCCAGAACTTCTTCAACGCTGGTGGTGTTGGCCAGACGCTCAATAACCGTTTCGTCATCCAGCGCGTTGGTCAGGCTGGTAATCACCTGGATATGCTCGTTGTTGCGAGCGGCGATACCAATCACCAGACGGGCGATGTCGTCCTCTTCTTCACCGAAGCGCACACCATCAGGATACTGACAGAACACCACGCCGGTTTTCAGCACGCGGTCTTTGGCTTCCACCGTACCGTGCGGAACCGCGATGGATTCACCCAGGTAGGTTGGGGTCAGCTTTTCGCGTTCCAGCATCGCCTCAACGTACTCAGGCTGAACGTAGCCGCCTTTCACCAGCTGCTCACCGGCGAAGCGAATGGCCTCTTCTTTATTGGTCGCCGTGCGGCCAAGGAAGATGTTTTCAGCGCCCAGTTTGAACAGATGCGCGTTGCTCTCGTCGAAGCTGTCTTGCAGGCTGGTACGCACTTTCACTTCGTTATCTTCATGGCGCTGCGCCGCCACCAGGCGTTCGGTCAGGCTGGCGTACAGGCCGCTGTCGAGGAAGTTGGTCAGGGAAATGTGCTGTGCCTGCGGTACCTGACGCATAGCGCGTTCGGTCAGATCGCGGTGCGTGATCACCAGGTCAACGTCCGGCGGCAGGCTGTTAATCGCGCTGTTGGTGACGGAGATGTTGGTCAGACCCGCATCCTGCACTTTCTTCCGCAGTACGCCCGCACCCATTGCGCTGGAGCCCATACCGGCATCACAGGCCACGATGATTTTACGCACGTGGCTCAGGTCGTTAGAGACATCACCCGCCGCCAGCGGCGTTGCGCCTTTGGATTCGGCTTTCATGTCATGCATACGACGGGTTGCCGCTTCGATATCGTCGTCTTCTTTCACCTTGCTGGTTTTCAGCAGGATAGCGGAGGCCACGAAGGAGACCGCCATGGCCGCACAGATCGCCGCGATGTTCGCGAAGTAGGCGCCTTTCGGGGTCATCGCCAGCACCGCCAGGATAGAGCCTGGAGAAGCAGGAGACACCAGACCACCGCCCAGTACGCTCAGGGTGAACACGCCGGTCATTCCGCCAAGGATAACGGCCAGGATCAGACGTGGGTTCATCAGCACATACGGGAAGTAAATTTCGTGAATACCGCCCAGGAAGTGAATGATCGCCGCGCCGCCAGCAGACTGTTTCGCGCTGCCGCGACCAAAGAACATGTACGCCAGCAGAACGCCCATACCTGGACCCGGGTTCGCTTCAATCAGGAAGAAGATGGACTTGCCGAGATCGTGTGACTGCTGAATACCCAGCGGTGAGAAGATACCGTGGTTGATGGCGTTGTTCAGGAACAGGATTTTCGCCGGTTCAACGAAGATAGACGCCAGCGGCAGCATGTCGTGCGCCACCATGAAGTTAACGCCCGCGGCCAGCAGCTTGGACAGCACTTCAACCGCCGGGCCAATGCCGAGGAACGCCAGAATGGCGAGGATCATCCCGATGATGCCCGCAGAGAAGTTGTTCACCAGCATTTCGAAGCCGGATTTGATCTTGCCATCAACCCAGACGTCGAATTTCTTGATTGCCCAGCCGCCCAGAGGACCGGCGATCATCGCACCGAGGAACATCGGCATATCCGCACCGACGATAACACCCATGGTTGTGATGGCACCCACGACACCACCACGGTCACCGCCCACCAGACGACCACCGGTATAACCGATGAGCAGCGGCAGGAGATAGGTAATCATTGGGCCAACAAGTTTCGCCAGCGTTTCGTTAGGCAACCACCCTGTCGGAATAAATAATGCGGTGATAATACCCCACGCGATAAACGCGCCGATATTTGGCATCACCATGTTGCTGAGGAAACGACCAAAGCTTTGCACTTTGATCTTGAAATCGGATGACATAAAACACCCCTTCTTATGTTTACGCTTAGGCTTGTGGCCCGAGGTTTATCGTTAATGTGCGGCGGCAGAGGTAGCCGGGCCCTGTTCTGATGCTGTGAAATTTGGCACTGAATCGTTCAACTGTCCAGACAGTGAAATTTTGTGTGATCTGAATCACATGAATGTAGGGGGTGAGGACATTAATGAAGTGATCGCGATCACATAACGAGTGTGTAAAAAAAATACATCGCTCAGAATTACGCCAAAATGGGCAGTGTTTTGTGATTTGCATCACAATGTTAAGTTGGTTGTTTGTTTCCAGATTGTGATTTGATTCACAAAATATTTTTATGCAGATTTCTCCCGTATCCCCTCATGGCAGGAATGCGATACGCATACCTGCCTTTTTCCACGGCTTGATCCATACTGACCTCTTTATGGGCATTAAGGATAAGCAATGAAACTCATCGGCAGTTATACCAGTCCTTTCGTGCGTAAGATTTCGATTCTCCTGCTGGAGAAAGGGATTGAATTTGAATTCGTGAATGAACAGCCCTACAACGCAGAGAACGGCGTTGCGCAGTACAACCCGCTGGGGAAAGTCCCGGCGCTGGTAACGGACGAGGGCGACTACTGGTTTGATTCCCCGATCATTGCGGAGTACATCGAGCTGCTTGGCGTTGCGCCAGCCATGCTGCCGGCGGACCCAAAAACAGCGCTGGTGATGAAGCAAATTGAAGCCCTGGCGGATGGCATTATGGATGCGGCATTGACGTCCGTACGCGAGCAGGCAAGGCCCGCCGCCCAGCAGTCAGAAAATGAGCTGCTACGCCAGCGCGAAAAAATCAGCCGCAGCCTGGATATGTGCGAACAGCTGATCCGCGACGGGAAAATTCAGAGCGATAGCCTGAATCTGGCGACGATCGCCATCGCCTGCGCCATTGGCTACCTCAATTTCCGCCGCGTCTCGCCGGGCTGGTGCGTGGATCGTCCGCTGCTGGTCAAACTGGCGGAGACGCTCTTCCAGCGCGAAAGTTTTGCCCGGACTGAACCGCCAAAGGCTTGATGCGGGTTATAACACTTCCTGGCGGGAGGCGGTACAATCCCCCCACATGTTAACTCCCTCTCCCGTCGGGAGGGGGGAAGATATTTACTCGCCAGGCGCATTCATGACTACTCATCATTCCCTCTACAGCCAGATCCCCGCTACCGATCGTCTGCTTCGTGACCCGCGCATCACTGCGGTGCTGGAGCAGTTTGGCCATACTGCAACGGTCGACATGCTACGCCAGCTTCAGGACGATGCGCGTCGCCATATTCAGGCTGAGAACGCGCTACCCGGCTGGTGCGTGGCGTGGGAGCAGGAAGTTGAACGCAGGCTGAGCAAGCACGGGCAAAGCGCGTTGCGCCCGGTTATTAACCTGACAGGCACGGTTCTGCACACCAATCTGGGCCGGGCACAGCAGGCCGAAGAGGCAACAGAGGCCGTCACCCGTGCCATGCGCTCGCCGGTGACGCTGGAGTACGATCTGGACGGCGCCGGGCGTGGGCATCGCGATCGCGCACTGGCGGATCTTCTCTGCCAGATCACCGGCGCGGAAGATGCCTGCATTGTGAATAACAACGCGGCGGCGGTGCTGTTAATGCTGGCGGCCACCGCGAGCGGAAAAGAGGTTGTCGTCTCTCGCGGCGAGCTGGTGGAGATCGGCGGGGCGTTTCGTATTCCGGACGTCATGCGCCAGGCGGGCTGCACGCTGCATGAAGTGGGCACAACTAACCGTACCCATGCAAAAGATTATCGCGCGGCGGTGAATGAAAACACCGCCCTGCTGATGAAAGTGCATACCAGCAATTACCACATTGAGGGTTTCACCAAAACGGTGGAAGAGGCCGAACTGGCCGCCATCGGGCGCGAGCTAAACGTGCCGGTGATTGCCGATCTCGGCAGCGGGTCGCTGGTGGATATGCGCCAGTACGGTCTGCCGAAAGAGCCCATGGTGCAGGAAATGGTTGCCGCGGGCGTAAGCCTGGTCAGTTTCTCCGGTGATAAATTGCTGGGCGGGCCGCAGGCGGGGATTATCGTCGGCAGGCGCGAGCTGATTGCGCAGCTACAGCAGCACCCGCTGAAGCGCGCCCTGCGTGCCGATAAAATGACGCTGGCCGCGCTGGAAGCCACGCTGCGGCTCTATCTCCACCCGGAGAAACTGGCTGACCGCCTGCCCACGTTGCGTTTGCTAAGCCGTGATGCGGCCTCCATTCGCGCGCAGGCGGAAGCGCTACTGCCGCAGGTTGCTCCTCATTACCCTGAGTTTGACGTTCGTATCGAGCCTTGCCTGTCGCAAATTGGCAGCGGCTCGCTGCCGGTGGACAGGTTACCGAGCGAAGCGCTGACGTTCACCCCGCGCGACGGACGCGGAAGCCAGCTTGAGGCGCTGTCGGCGCGCTGGCGCGCATTACCGACGCCGGTGATTGGCCGGATCGGTGACGGGCGCATGTGGCTGGATTTACGCTGTCTGGAAGATGAAGTGCGGTTTCTGGAGATGATGTTGAAATGATTATTGCCACCGCCGGTCATGTTGACCACGGCAAAACCACGTTATTGCAGGCCATTACGGGCGTGAATGCCGATCGCCTGCCGGAAGAGAAAAAGCGCGGCATGACCATTGACCTGGGTTACGCCTACTGGCCGCAGCCCGACGGTCGCGTGCTGGGCTTTATCGACGTGCCCGGCCACGAGAAGTTTCTTTCCAATATGCTCGCGGGCGTGGGCGGGATCGATCACGCCCTGCTGGTGGTCGCGTGCGATGACGGGGTGATGGCGCAAACGCGCGAGCATCTGGCGATCCTCCAGCTGACGGGAAACCCGCAGTTGACCGTCGCCCTCACCAAAGCGGACCGTGTGGATGAGGCGCGTATCGACGAGGTGCGTGAAGAGGTGCTGGCGGCGCTGAGTGAATACGGTTTTAAGGATGCGTCACTGTTTGTCACCGTGGCGACAGAAGGCCGCGGTATCGACGCTCTTCGCGACCATTTGCAGCAGATCCCGTCTCGTGAACATGCCAGCCATCACCGCTTCCGTCTGGCGATCGACAGGGCATTTACCGTGAAAGGGGCTGGGCTGGTGGTGACCGGCACCGCGCTGAGCGGCGAAGTGAACGTGGGCGATACCCTGTGGCTGACGGGCGTGAACAAACCGATGCGCGTGCGCGGGCTTCACGCGCAAAACCAGCCGGTGGAACAGGCCCACGCCGGGCAGCGTATCGCCCTGAATATTGCCGGTGATGCCGAAAAAGACCAGCTTAACCGCGGCGACTGGCTGCTGGCCGACGCGCCGCCGGAGCCTTCTGAACGGATCATCGTTTCTCTCCAGACCCATAATCCGCTGACCCAGTGGCAGCCGCTGCATATCCACCACGCGGCCAGCCACATCACCGGACGCGTGTCGCTGCTGGAAAACGATCTCGCCGAACTGGTGTTCGACTCCCCGCTCTGGCTGGCGGATAACGACCGCCTGGTTCTGCGCGATATTTCGGCGCGGGAAACGCTGGCGGGCGCGCGCGTGGTCATGCTGGATCCGCCCCGTCGCGGCAAGCGTAAGCCCGAGTATTTACAGTGGCTGGCCGCACTGGCCCAGGCCCGCGATGATAAGTCTGCGTTAGATATCCACCTTGAGCGTGGTGCGGTGAATCTGGCGGCGTTCGCCTGGGCGCGCCAGCTCAGCGGCGAAGGATTGCGTCTTCTGACGCAGGAGCCAGGTTTTATTCAGGCCGGCAACAGCCTGCTGAACGCGCCGGTGGCGGCGCGCTGGCAGCGCAAAGTGCTGAGCACGCTGGCGACCTACCATGAACAGCATCAGGATGAGCCCGGTCCGGGTCGTGAACGTCTGCGGCGCATGGCGTTGCCCATGGAAGACGACGCGCTGGTGCTGTTGCTGATTGAAAACATGCGTGAAAGCGGCGTGATTGCAAGTCATCACGGCTGGCTGCACCTGCCGGAGCACAAGGCCGGTTTTACCGCTGAGCAGGACGCGGTCTGGCAAAAAGTGGCGGCGCTGTTTGGCGATGAACCGTGGTGGGTGCGCGATCTGGCGCGTGAAACCAATACCGATGAGCAGCTGATGCGTCAGGTACTGCGCCATGCGGCGCAGCAGGGGATGATTGTGGCGATCGTGAAAGATCGTTATTACCGCAACGATCGGATCGTGGCATTTGCGAACCTGATCCGGGAGCTGGATCAGGCGCGCGGATCAACCTGCGCCGCAGACTTCCGCGATCGGCTGAACGTAGGACGCAAACTGGCGATTCAGATCCTGGAGTATTTCAACCGCATCGGGTTTACGCGTCGTCGTGGCAATGACCATGTGCTACGCGACGCGCAGTTATTTCCCTAAGCGTTAAGCGCTGCGCGCCTGCTTCTGCTTAGCCAGCCAGACCGCACCCAGCCTTCCCGCCTGGTTACCCAGCTCGCAGGGAAGGATGGGCACCCGGAGCGCTTCCCACTCCTCGAATCGCTGTAGGTATTTATCCAGCAGGAGATAGATTTTCTCCTGCTCGCTAATGCCGCCGCCAATCAGCACCGCCTGCGGATCAAACATGGAGATCACGCTGTAGATGCCCCGCGAGAGGAAATGCGCCCACTCTTCTATGGCCTCACGCAGATGCACGTCGCTGTCCATGCGTCTAAACAGCTCCTCACCGTCAGGCATCTCATCTTCCGACACGGCCAGCGCGCGGCGGCAGGCTTTCATCAGGCCGCTGGCGGACGCCACTTCGTGCATCGGCTCGCCGTTGTTGCCAACGGGCAGCACGCCAAACTCACCCGCCCGGTAGTGCGACCCACGGTAGAGATCGCCCTCCATGACGATACCGCCGCCGATGCCGGTGCCGATGGTGATGCAGACAAAATGCTCATAATCCTTACCGGCGCCCTGCCAGCGTTCGCCCAGCGCCGCGCAGTTGGCGTCATTTTCGGTTGTTACGGGGAGATCGGTCAGCTGTGCGAAAAGCTCGCACAGGTTTTCACCGTCAAGGTAATCCAGCGCCCCGGCCTTGGCCGCTTCGCCGGTATGGTGATTGATGTGGCCCGGAAAACTCACGCCGATGCCGACGATCTCATGCTCCTGGCGGTACTTATCCACCACCGCTTTCCATTTCTGTTTGAAGGTGCTTTCATCGTCAGGCGTATCATATTCATCGGATGTCAGTTCTTCGCCGTTTTCGTTGATCACGCCGTGTTTGATGTGGGTTCCGCCCACGTCAAAGCCGATAAATAGCTGCATTGCATTGTTCCTCATGAGCCCCTGAGCTATTAAGTATGGCTCCGGCGGCAGAAACGAAACGTAAAGTACGGTAATCCGTGATACGGCTCGTAAACCCGTTACCGACTGGCGAGAAAATCACCAGCCGGAACTACCCTTGTTGTACACCTACTGCAAGGAGACGGTCATGACAAACAATCCTCCCTCATCGCGTATCCAGCCAGGCGAGTATGGTTTTCCTCTTAAGCTGAAGCCCCGCTATGACAACTTCATCGGCGGCGACTGGGTGGCGCCCGTCGACGGTGAGTACTATTCCAACCTGACGCCCGTTACCGGCCAGCCGCTGTGTGAAATTGCCAGTTCGGGCAAGCGGGATATCGATTTAGCGCTGGATGCGGCGCATAAGGCGAAAGATAAGTGGGGACAAACGTCCGTTCAGGACAGAGCGGCCATTTTGTTCAAAATCGCCGATCGGATGGAGCAGAATCTGGAGCTGCTGGCGACCGCGGAAACGTGGGACAACGGCAAGCCGATCCGGGAAACCATGGCGGCGGACGTGCCGCTGGCGATTGACCATTTCCGCTATTTTGCGTCCTGCATTCGTGCCCAGGAGGGGGGAATAAGTGAAGTTGACAAAGATACCGTGGCGTATCACTTCCACGAGCCGCTCGGCGTGGTGGGGCAAATTATTCCGTGGAACTTCCCGCTGCTGATGGCGAGCTGGAAAATGGCGCCCGCGCTGGCGGCGGGTAACTGCGTGGTGCTGAAACCTGCACGCTTAACGCCGCTTTCGGTACTGCTGCTGATGGAGGTGATTGGCGACCTGTTGCCGCCGGGGGTCATTAACGTGGTCAACGGGGCCGGGGGAGAGATCGGCGAATATCTGGCTACTTCAAAGCGTATTGCCAAAGTGGCGTTTACCGGCTCAACGGAAGTGGGTCAGCAGATCATGCAGTACGCGACCCAGAACATCATTCCGGTCACCCTGGAGCTGGGCGGGAAATCGCCGAACATCTTCTTTGCCGACGTGATGGATGAAGAGGACGCCTTCTTCGACAAAGCGCTGGAAGGGTTTGCGCTGTTCGCGTTCAACCAGGGTGAAGTCTGCACCTGTCCGAGCCGCGCGCTGGTGCAGGAATCCATTTATGAGCGCTTTATGGAGCGGGCGATCCGGCGCGTGGAGTCGATTCGCAGCGGTAATCCGCTGGATAACGTCACCCAGATGGGAGCGCAGGTATCGCATGGCCAGCTGGAAACCATCCTCAACTATATTGATATCGGTAAAAAAGAGGGGGCCGATGTGTTGACCGGCGGTCGTCGTAAGGTGCTGGGCGGCGATTTGCAGGAGGGTTACTACCTTGAGCCGACCATCCTGTTCGGTAAGAACAACATGCGCGTTTTCCAGGAGGAAATTTTTGGACCGGTGCTGGCCGTCACCACGTTTAAAACCATGGACGAGGCGCTGGAGCTCGCCAACGACACGCAGTATGGCCTGGGGGCGGGCGTCTGGAGTCGTAACGGTAATCTGGCCTATAAAATGGGCCGCGGCATTCAGGCCGGACGCGTATGGACAAACTGCTATCACGCCTATCCGGCTCATGCGGCGTTTGGCGGCTACAAGCAGTCGGGCATCGGGCGTGAAACCCATAAGATGATGCTGGAGCACTACCAGCAAACGAAATGTCTGTTAGTCAGCTACTCCGATAAACCGCTGGGGCTGTTTTAATCTCCGGGCTCAGGCCGTTCCGGGTGGGGTGACCTGAGCCGGGTTAAAGCCGGGTGGCGGCTTCGCCTTACCCGGCCTACTTTTTACTCCCTCTCCCGTGGGAGAGGGCTGGGGTGAGGGCAACAGGCCGCAGTTATTCAGCTTTCATCCACCCATATCCGCATTTCCCCTTCTCCCCGGTTTGCCCAGCTGTACCACGGAATAAAGGTCAGCGTCCGGGGCTGACGTTCTACCGGCGAGTGGTCGTACTGCCACAGGGCATCAGTGCCCTTCGCCTGACACCCGATCCCTTCCGCCTGTATCAGCATCTTGTGCGCGAAAATGCCTTTGCCTTCGAAAACCCGAAACGCGCTGTCCTGGGGCAAAGAAAGGTTATGCAGATTTGCGCCGTTATCGGCTTCTTCCAGGCAGTAAACCAGCGGTCCACGCTGCAATGCGACTTTCCCCGCCTGCTGGCGCACTTGCGGGTTGCCGTACACGCGGCGGACCGGCATCGGTAACGTCAGCGTCAGCGTGTCGCCTTCCTGCCAGCTTCGGTTGAGGTATAAGTATCCACGGGAGACCTCGCCTGTAATGGCCTGACCATTGAGCGAAACAGCCGGTTCCGCACACCAGTCCGGCAGCCTCAGGGCCAGCGTGTGAATCACCGGAACTGGTGAGGTAATCTCGATTTTCACCTGCTCATGCCACGGATAGTTCCCGCTAATCCGCAGCTGGAGGATGTTATCCCCAACCGGAATGGCGACGTCGTTCCCCACGTACAGGTTGATCAACAGCGCGTCCGGGCGAACGGTATAAATGTAGTGCCCCAGCGAGGTCAGCACGCGCGCAATATTCGGCGGGCAACAGGCGCAGCCGAACCAGCGCTGGCGCACCGGTTTGACGTGGTCATAGATATGGTTAAAGGCCAGGGTTTTCGGGTGCACTTCCAGCGGATTCACATAAAAGAAATGCTTACCATCCAGCGCCATGCCGCCCAGCACCGTGTTGTACAGCGCGCGCTCCATCACGTCGGCGTAGTGGCCGTCCGCCTCCATCTCCAGCATCCGGCGGGCAAACATCATCAGGCCGATGGAGGCGCAGCTTTCGGCGTAGACCGTATCGTTGGGCAGATCGTAATCGCTGCTGAACGCCTCGCCGCTGCTTTGGGAGCCAATCCCGCCGGTGATGTACAGCTGGCGCTGTGCCATGTTGTTCCACAGCCGCAGGCAATCCTGACGTTTCCCCTCGTCGCTGCTCAGGCGCGCCAGATGTGCCATGCCCGCCATCAGATAGACAAAACGCACGGCGTGGCCGATGGCCGTTTGTTGTTCCGCAAGGGGCAGATGCGCCTGGCTGTAAGCTTTGTCCTTGACCATCCACGCCGGGCCATAGGTGTTCCAGTATGACGTTCTGCCGCGCTTCTCGTATTCGATATCGTAGAAGTGAGGCTGCGCGCCGCGTTCCTCAATAAAGTATTTCACCAGATTGAGATAGCGTTGCTCCTGCGTGACGTCGTACAGCCGCATCAGCGCCAGCTCGATTTCCGGGTGGCCAGGGTAACCGTGCAGCTGGTTTTCGCCCGGGCCAAACACGCTGTCGATATGATCCGCCAGCATGCACACCACGTCCAGCAGGCGGCGCTTTCCGGTTCCCTGGAAATACGCCACGCCCGCTTCAATCATATGTCCGGCGCAGTACAGTTCGTGGCATTCGGCCAGATTGGTCCAGCGCTCGGCCGGTGCTTTCACCGTGAAATAGGTATTGAGATAGCCATCTTCGCACTGCGCCGCTGCGACCAGCTCGATCACCTCGTCGGCGGTTTTTTCCAGTTCAGCATCCGGCTTCTGGCACAGCGACCACGCCACGGCTTCGAGCCATTTCGCCACGTCGCTGTCCTGAAAGACCATCCCGTAGAACTCCCCCTGTTCCAGACCGGCGGCGATGCGGAAGTTGGCGATGGCGTGGCTGGGTTCGGCCTCCGCCACGCGATCGTTAAGCGCATCCCACTGGTAGGGGATCACCACATCGCGGACCAGCCGTTGGTACTGACCAAGAAACGGGTCGTTGATTTTCAGCTGATGCAGGTCGGCTTCCATTATGGTCATATTGTTCTCCTCAGGACTGTACATGACGCTGGCGCAAATCGGTGGCAATGCGCGACATCACGGGATTGTTAAGCCTGCACCAGCGGATAGCGACCGCCAGCAGCAGGTGGAAAAGGGCAGGAAGCAGCGTCTCCATGGCGGTGATGCCCTGCAATGAGGCGGGTGTCTGGTTACCTGCGCCTGGCTGATAGGCCACGGCAATAAACACCAGGCTGATGATCCCGGCGCTGGATGCCCACGCGAGCTTGATGAAAAACAGATTGAAGGCGAAGTTCATCCCCGATGAGCGCACGCCGGTTTTCCATTCGCCGTAGTCATCGGCAAAGGCCATCAGCGAGAAGTGCAGCGGCAGGGTAAAGCCCAGGATAACGCCGTTACTTAAAATCACGATCAGCCAGAGCGTCTGGTGCGCCGGGCCACCCGGCAGGAACCACATTCCCACCGCAAGCGCAGCGAGTATCAGGTTGGTGTAGTAGTAGAGTTTGACGGTATCAATCCGCCGCGACAGCGGACTGACGATCACCGCGCCCAGAATAGCGGCAAAGGTCACCATGGTGAAAAACAGCGAGGTGTACGCCGTGCTGCCCTGAAGCACGTAGGTGATGAAGTACATGTATCCGCCGCCGCGAATGTTGAAGACGTTGATCAGCAGAAACGACATCACCAGCATCAGCAGCAGCTGATCGTTTTTCCGCAGGCCCGCCAGGTGCTCGCGCAGGGTGAATTTACCCATCAGCGCAAGCGGGACGCGCTCGCGCACCCAGAAGAAGCAGCACAGGAACATCACCACGGCGATGGTGCACAGCACGCCGACGCCCAGCTGATAACCCCGGGCGGTATTGCCCTGTCCCAGTTCTGACACCAGCCACGGCAAGCCAACGGAGACCAGAAAGCCCGCCACGCCGCACAGTACGAAGCGCCAGGACTGGCAGGATATAACCTCGTTGTGGCGGGTGGTCATGGTGTTGATCAGCGCGCAATATGGCACGTTGATGGCGGTATAGCCCACTGAAAGCAACAGATAGGTGCCGAACGCCCAGGCGATTTTCACGCCCATACTGGCGTCCGGGACGGTGAAGGTCAGCACGCCGACGATCCCGATGGGAAGCGCGACCCACAGCTGCCAGGGACGAAAACGCCCCCAGCGGCTCTGCGTGCGGTCGGCAATCACGCCCATCACCGGATCGGAAATCGCGTCAAATACCCGAAGGGCAATAAACAGCGTGCCCACCAGCGCGGGCGTCAGGCCAAATACATCGGTATAGAAAAAGGTCAGAAAGTTCATGATCAGGCAGGTAATTACCGTGCCGCCCGCGTCGCCCAGGCCGTAGCCAATTTTCTCGCGGACTGACAGCCGGTCATCGGCTGCCTGTTTTGCAACTTCTGCGTCTGTAATCGGTGTGGAAGTCATGGGGTAACTCCTCGATAAACGATTTTTTATCGTATTTGTGCAAGGTACCCCATTTATTCTGCATTCAACGGGCAGACCAACAAGGGAAGGGAAAAGTATAAAAAGGTGACGATTCCGACCTGATGGTGAAACTGTGAGTTTGATCGAGCCGTTCTGCTGATATTTATTAATAATCAAGGGATAAAGAAAATATTAGCCACCAAAAAAGCGGAAAAATGAATATCCATGCTTGAATTATCCATAGCACTTCCGATTAGAGTTCAAAATGGCGGGTTATTTATCTCTCGGGGCGTGGGCCGTCATCCCGCACGAAAATTATCTTCGTGGGAGATAATTTTTGTCGAAAAAGGGACATTAACGATCCAGGAGGAAAATACGCTGTTTGAGGTAAACGCTGGCGAGAGTTTATTACTTTGGCCGAAGCGGCGGCATGTCGGCGTGGAAGATTTTCCGGGCGATCTCAAATTTTACTGGCTGCATTTTGAGGTGGATGAACGCTTGCCGGTGTTGCCAGGCGCGACGTCGCTGTCGATTGAGCAACACTGTAGCGTGCGGGATCCGCAATATGTTATTGCGTTATTCCGTCAGTTTTTAAGCGAGCAGGAAAAATTACAGCGTAGCCAGGCGCTGGAGATAATTTTGCTGTTAATTTTGCAGCAGATATCGCTCTCGCCGGGATATGAAGATAAAGCGGATGATGCGGGCGCGGCAATGGCATGGAAGGCCAAGCAGCTTATCCGCACGCACTTTCATTTGCCCCTGTCCACTTCGCAGCTGGCGAAAGAACTGCACTGCAACGCAGATTACCTGGGGCGAGTATTTCGTCGGACGTTTCATTTAACCCTGACGGAGGCAATTCACCGCCAGCGCGTCAGGGCCGCTGAAAAACTGCTGCTGAACGATGCGGCCTCATTAACTGAAGTGGCCGCCCGGTGCGGTTTTAATGACGTGGGTTATTTCCGGCAAATATTCTCAAAACATACCGGGTTAACGCCCGCCGTCTGGAAACGGCGGTACTGTAAAGAGCATATTAATTCCGGATGATCACTGGCCGTAATAGGCATTTGCGCCATGCTTGCGCAGGTAATGCTTATCCAGCAATTCCTGCTGCATAACCGGAAGCTGAGGTGCAAGCTGGCGCGAGAAAAGCCCCATATAGGCGCACTCTTCCAGCACCACGGCATTGTGTACCGCATCGGCAGCGTCTTTGCCCCAGGCAAACGGGCCGTGAGAATGAACCAGCACCGCCGGGACCTGCATCGGGCTTATGTCGCGCTCCTCGAAGGTTTTGATAATGACTTCCCCCGTCTGGTATTCATATTCACCCGCGATTTCAGCCGAGGTCATCAGCCGCGTGCAGGGGATCGCACCGTAGAAATAGTCCGCGTGCGTCGTGCCCCACGCGGGTAAATCCTGCCCCGCCTGCGACCAGATGGTGGCGTGGCGGGAATGGGTATGCACGATGCCGCCAATTTCCGGGTAACGACGATACAGCGCGAGATGGGTCGGGGTGTCGGAGGAGGGCTTTTTACTCCCCTCGACCACTTTACCCGTGGCGATATTTACCACCACCATATCTTCTGCGGTCATCACGTCGTACTCCACGCCGGATGGTTTGATCACCATCATGCCGCTGGCACGGTCAACCGCGCTGACGTTGCCCCAGGTGAACGTCACCAGCTGGTGGGCGGGCAGGGCGAGATTTGCCGCCAGCACCTCGGCTTTGAGTTGTTCTAACATGTCATGCCTCCTTCCTGCATTCGGGCTTCAATCCAGCGGCGCGCCTGGATGATCTCCAGCACCGGCTCTTTGGCTTTCTCGGTCCACATTTCAATCAGAAATGCGCCGCGATAATTAAGTTGATTCAGCGTGTTAAACACGCCAACGAAATCGACGCAGCCCTCGCCAAACGGCACGTCGCGGAACTGTCCGGGGCTTTGCTCGGTAACGGGCCGGGTATCTTTCAGGTGGATAGCGGCGATGCGGTCAATGCCCAGCGTCAGCTCGGCGGTGACGTCGTTGCCCCACGCGCTCAGGTTGCCGACGTCCGGGTAAACGCTGAACCACGGCGAGGCGAGCATGTCGTCCCACTTTTTCCACTTGCTGATGGAGTTCATAAACGCAGTGTCCATGATCTCTACCGCCAGCATTACCTGCGCGGCGGCAGCCTGCTCTACGGCCCACGCCAGCCCTTCGGCAAAGCGCTGTTGCGTGCCCTCATCGTGCTCCTCGTAGTACACGTCATAACCCGCAAGCTGGATGGTGCGAATACCCAAATCACGGGCCAGCCGGATGGCTTTGGTCATGATCTCGCGGGCGCGTTCGCGCACGATTTCATCGCGGCTGCCAAACGGGAAGCGACGATGGGCAGACAAGCACATCGACGGGATGGCCACGCCGGTCTCCAGCATCGCTTCCACAAGAGAGGCGCGCTGCGTGGTACTCCATTCAAGGCGCGATAAACGCTCGTCGGTCTCATCCACCGACATCTCCACAAAATCGAAGCCGCAGCTTTTTGCCAGAACCAGGCGCTCCGGCCAGGAGAGATCTTTTGGCAGCGCTTTTTCGTAAATGCCTAACGGATGCTGACGCATGGTTACTCTCCCCAGATGTCGCGGATTTGCGAATGGAATGCTTGTGCCACCTGCGGCGGATTATCGGCGCCTGCCAGCGCGCGCCCGGCAATGAAGGCTTTGACGTTGATCTGCTTAAACAGCGACAGGTCAGCGGGGGTGATACCGCCAGTTATAGAAAGCTGCAAACCGATATCGGACAGCGCCTTCATTTTGCTGAGATCCGCCTCACCCCACTGCTGGCCGCTGGCCTGTGCGTCGCGCCCGCGGTGGTAAATCGCCTGCTTCACCCCGATGCGATGCCACGCGCGCGCGTCGTCCAGCGTCCAGTTGCCAAACAGCTCCATCTGGATCTCGCCGCCGCCGCGCAGTGCGACCTCGTGGCCACGTTCAACGGTGGCCAGCGGGGCGGCACAGATGATGGTCATCCAGTTTGCGCCTGCGCCAAACGCCTGATCAGCCAGCGTTTCTCCGGCATCGGCGACTTTCCAGTCCGCCACGATAATTTTATCCGGGCACTGCGCACGCAGGGCGCGAACGGCGTTTAGCCCTTCGGTCAGGCATAGAATGGTGCCGGCTTCGACGATGTCGACGTGATCGGAAAGCGTCGCGACATCGCGCTGCGCGGCCTGAAGCGAGGTGTGGTCGAGCGCCAGCTGCAATAATGGTCGGCTCATAGGTCGTACTCCTTAACACGGGCGTGATAGCCCTGTAATGCTGAAATCAGTAGCTGGTAACGGTGATATTTGCGCTGGTAGGCGGCATGGGCACGCATGTCAGGTTCAATCATCCGGGTGTCATGCCTGAGGGCGCGCTGAGCGGCGTAAAAATCGGGATAGAGGCCTGTACCGACGAGCGCGGCCAGCGCCGCACCGGAACAGCCGGTCTCTTCCACCTGCGGGAGTTCAATCGCCAGGCCGCTGACGTCCGCGAGCATCTGCATCCACACGTCCGAATGGGTTGGGCCGCCCGTCACGCGCAGGGCCTGCACGTGGGGAAAGCGTTCGAGCATACGGTTGAGGTGGGTCATGTGGCTGAATACCACCCCTTCATAAACCGCCTGGAGGAGGTGCGCGCGGGTATGCAGCGCCTGCAAGCCATAGAAGCCGCTGGTCATCTCCAGCCCGGCGTTGCTGCCGTAGAGGAAAGGGAGGAAGAACACATCGCTTTCAGCTTTTGGCAGGCTGGCCACGGCGTGGTTAATCTCATCGAATGACATATCGCCCCATTGGGCCGTCAGCCATTCCAGGTTGCCGGACGACGTGGGGCTGGCTTCATGAACGATGAACTGCTGCGGATGGACGTAGCGGCCATAGACGTAGGGGAAAGGCTCGTTGTCGCGGATGCCGTGGGCAATCCCACTGGTTACGGCCCAGGTCCCCATTACGGCATTCAGCGTATGTTCGTCATGCAGCCCGGCGCAGATCGCGGTGGAAACCACATCAAACAGTCCACCAACGACGGGAGTACCCGCCGTGAGACCGGTCAGTGCGGCTGCCTGAGCGGTGATTTCCCCGCAAATTTCTGCTGAACCGATAATAGGCGGCAGGGCACCGTCAATGTCGCTGATGCCGAGCCAGCGCGTGAGCTGCGGATCGTACTGCCCGGTATTCATGTTGTAGAGATTGGATTCCGAGATGTTGCTCTCTTCGCAGCCTTTGACCCCGGTCAGACACCAGCGCAGGTAATCGTGCGCCATCATCACGCTGCCAATTTGCTGATACCGCTGAGGCTCGTTCTCTTTAACCCAGCGCAGGAGTGAGGCCGGATGCCCCGTCCACAGCGTCTGGCGAGTATGCGGATAGAGCTTTTCGGGTATACCGTCCTGCTGCCAGCGTTGTACGATCTCCAGCGCACGGCGATCGGAGGAGAGTATGGCGTTACCCAGGGGGCGATCCTGTTTATCGAGCAGAAACAGCCCCTTGCCCTGGGCTGAAATGCCAACGCCTTTGATCTGACCGCCGTCAGCGCCTGAATTTTTGAGCAGCAGGGCGACGGTTTTGTGGCAGTGCTGCCAGAGCTGGTGCATATCCCGCTCGGCGTAGCCGGCGCGTGGGCTGAGCGTGGCCACTGAGCGGCGTTCAATACAGACTTCTTTGCCCTGGCTGTTGTATAAACCGGCTTTCAGATAAGTACCGCCACAATCGATACCCAGCCAGAAGGGCTCTTTTTCACTCATCTTCTTCTCGCTTAATTGCCGGGTGGCGCTTCGCTTACCCGGCCTACGGTTTGGTTTAGTGGGTCAGGTGAGGGCCTCAGGCCGCACGTTTATGTGGAGTCACCGTGGGGTTGTGCTCTGCTCCGGCATCGCATTTCGCCGGTAACAGCAGGGCCAGCAGCGATGCCAGCGCCAGCGAAACTGCCAGGCAGTAAACGCCTGCGTCTTTGCTGTACAGGGTGATCAGTACGCCTACCGCATAAGGACCGCAGAACCCGCCGAGGTTGCCCAGGGCATTAATCACGCCGCGAGCGCCACCCGCCATCTCAGCGCTGAACAGACGCGCCGGTATGGTCCAGAACACCCCCGCTGCGGATTGCAGGAAGAAGCCACAGCCCACCAGCGCGGCATAGGCCAGCCAGGTGTGCTCTTTCAGCGCCACGGAGAGGAACATGCAGAGCGCAAAGCCAATCAATGGCAGGGAGACAAACAGCTTGCGCTTGCCGGTGCGGTCAGAGAGCGTAGAGAACAGGAACATGCCAGCAATGGCGCCGATGTAAGGCAGAATGGCGAGCATTCCCACCTGGCCGATGCTGGTGTGCGTCAGTTCTTTCAGAATGGTGGGCAGCCAGAGGGTGTAACCGTAAATGCCAGTCTGGTAGAAGAAGTTGAGGGCGATCAGCTGCCACATGGTTTTGTCAGACAGCACCGCGCTGAGCGAGGCGTTTTTCACCTCTTTACCCGCAATGGCCTGCTGCTCTGCCGCCAGGGTTTGTACCAGGTAGTTTTTCTCGGCCTCAGAGATCCAGCGTGCTTCCTGCGGTCGGTCGTAGACGGTGAACGCCCACAGCACTAGCACAACAACGGACATCAGACCTTCAATAATGAACAGCCAGCGCCAGTCGAGAGCGGTAATAATCCAGCCCGACAGCGGGGCGGTGATGATCCCGGCGATGGGCACGAACATGATCACAATCGCGTTGGCGCGGCCGCGCTCGGCATCCGGGAACCAGTTACTGATCATCGTGAGCACAACGGGCAGCATCCCACCTTCCGCCACGCCGAGTAAGAAGCGCAGTACCAGCAGCTGATACTGGTTGGTCACAAGCCCGGTCAGAACCGAGATCACCGCCCAGGCAACCAGCGACCAGCCGATAAACTTCTTACCGCTGCCGTGCACGGCAATTTTGCCGCCGGGAACTTGCAGGAACAAATAGCCGATAAAAAAGATCCCCCCCGCCAGGCCCGCCATCGTGGCGGAAATGCCCAGCTCTTCATCCATACCGCCGGGCATCGCAAAAGCTATATTTACGCGGTCCATATAGGAAATAATGCAGGCGATAAGAATAGGGGGAATGATCCTTAGCCAGCGCTGGCGCGGAATGTCCGCGTGTAGAGCATTAGAAGAAATATTCATAGTTAATATCTCATTGAAGGTAACCGGAAAATGTATTCTTTATTTTTATTGTGACGCTTTATTCATAGCGCTAATGCCGTCGCGCAAAATAGCGATGCGATGGCTGACGTCAGCATTAGCATTTATTTCCAGTAATTTAATACCGGAGAATTTCAATGTTGCGGCGCTCGCCGCAGTAAACAGCGTTTTTACATGTTCAGTGGACATGAGACTGTCGGCGCAGAACGAAGAAAACGGCGCGTGCAGATCCTGCCATTCTCCATACTCACCGTGAGGGGTCGTGCCCGAAAACATCAGCGCCCCCAGCTTCCCGGCAGCGAGTGCCGCCTGAACATGTTCCAGCGGAAGGGCGGTGTTGCGACCTTCGATGGCCGAACGTGCCCAGTTGATACAGACGCTGATATCGGTCTCTTTCACTACCTCCAGCACCTGCTCTAAGGGCAAGAACCCTTTACGCGGCGCCGGGCCATTCATCGCATCACAGTGTTCCAGCACCAGATCGCAGCCCCAGTCCCAGCTCGCGATTTCCCGTACCGAGCGGGAGAATGATTCTGTCGCTTGCTCGACAGAATCATTACCCGCCTGCGGTGCGGCCTGCATTTCCAGAGCGATCACTTTCCCGGGAAAGCGGGTGTTAACGGCATCAATCTTTTGATGCAGATGGCGGTAATATTCAATGCACGCTTTACGCTGTTCTTCGTCCGCGGACGCCAGGCCAAACGCGCCGTTGCTGCCGCGGCGGCGCATGGTTTCCATAACGGCTGTGACAACGATCTGCCAGTCGCCCGGCGTATGACGAAACAGCCATTCATCACCAAACGGATGGAGATTTTCAAGGCAAGGTTGTTCCAGCCCGCGAATATTTGGCGTGTCGGAAAGTTCCCGCCAGAAGGCGTATTCTTCCTGCTCCCCTTTCTGGTGAAATGAGGGTGCACAGGGGTACGCACCAATAATAAAACCGGTGTTGGTCATTTCGCATTCCTGTATTTATCAGAAAATTAATCTAATTCGCTGATGGCCACTTTCACCACAATTTTACGAATTGCGGATCCCTTGTTTTTAATACAGGCAGGACGGTGAACATCCTGCGGGAAAAATATGGCGTAACTGCCAGGTATCATTTCGATAAATGACTCATGTTCGCTGTCGTGATAAAAAATAATATCCCGTTGCTCCAGCAATGATTCGCTGATTTTGTTATTCCCGGTATCAATAGCAATACCGATTTTTTCTTCGCCCCAGGCCAGAAACTGGATATCCAGATAGCGGCGATGGACTTCAGGGCGGTTCTCGTGTTGTTCCTTTGTGGTGAGGTCGAGAACCTGGGCAAAAATGTTGCGGCCTTCAATTTCGATCACGCCCGGCGCCAGGGTGGTGAAATCCGTGGTACGCAGAAAATTAAGCGCCTTTTCTATCGCCAGCGGCAGGCGACATGGATTTGGCTGTGCAATATGTCCGAATATCATGACCCACTCCTTACAGAGACTGGATTTTCGCCCACACGCTGTCGTCAACCGTGATGCCGTTGCGGCGATTCTCCTCCAGCAGGCGTGTGAACTCATGGCCTGGCAGACGGACGGCGACATTTTCATCAGCGCGTTCTGCGGTGGTGATGAAGTCCATGATGCGCTGTAGTTTGGCATCGCGGGTTGGACCGTCGATCAGGCGATCCACTTCGATGGCGATAAAGATCTGCGATACGCCGTATTCGTCGCTGTTGTCCTGGGTCACTTCCGCGACGGACGCGCCGTCAGAGAGCAGGGTGGCGATCATGTCGAGCACAATCGACAAGCCGGAACCTTTCCAGTAGCCCATGGGCAGAATGCGACGGTTTTTCTCAATCACGCCCGGCTCTCTGGTCAGATTGCCTTCATCGTCAAAGCCGCCGTCTACCGGTAATTCGCGTCCGGCCAGGCGATTTACCTCCAGCATGCCGTAGGAGAACATCGACATCGACATATCGACCATGGTGATTGGATTCGACGGGATAGCGACGATCAGCGGGTTTGTGCCGATGCAGCATTCTTTTGATCCCCACGCGGGCATCACGGCAATAGAGTTGGTCCAGCAGATGCCGATATAGCCTTTCTCCGCCGCCTGCCAGCCGTAGCTGCCGCCGCGCATCCAGTGGTTAGCGTTACGCAGCGCCACCAGGCCGATCCCGTGATCGGACGCCAGCTCGGTAGCACGGTCCATCATCTTCTTCGCCGTCAGGTTGCCGATGGAACGCTGGGCATCCCACTGTTCGATGGCGCCTAATGTCGTTACGCGTTTCGGCTGGGCGTCAGGGATGATGTCGCCTGCGTCAAGCTGCTGAATAAATCGCGGGAAGCGGTTGACGCCGTGTGAATAAACGCCGGACTCCGTGGTGCGGGCGAACATCTCGGCGCAGGCGTCTGCGGTATCCGCTTTTACACCGCGATCGAGCAGAACCCGATTGAACGCCGCTTTCAACTCTTCGAAGGTCACTTTCATCCCTGTTCTCCTGTTTTTTTAGGGGCAAGTGCGAGTGCTTTTTTATCGCTAAATTTCACTATACGAAATCTGATTTCAAATATAACGATCAAATTTTGTCAGATCAACGACATTCACGTTTTTCAAAATCGATTAAAATCAAATGGTTGTGTTTTTTCTGTTGAGATCGTGAACTAAACCACACTTTGCGCTACCATCAGGGCGCGATAAACAGGAGCCATTTGATGAGCATAAAAGAGAGCGAAATGACGCAAGAAAAAGAGAGGCCAGCAGGTAGCCAGAGCTTGTTTCGCGGCCTGATGCTGATTGAAATCCTCAGTAACTATCCGAACGGGTGTCCGCTTGCGCATTTATCAGAACTGGCGGGGCTGAATAAAAGCACCGTGCACCGGTTATTGCAGGGGTTGCAGTCGTGCGGGTACGTGACGCCGGCGCCGGCGGCAGGGAGCTATCGTCTGACCACCAAATTTATCGCCGTCGGGCAAAAGGCGCTTTCATCGCTCAATATTATTCACGTGGCGGCGCCGCACCTCGAGGCGCTGAACATTGCCACCGGCGAAACGGTCAACTTCTCCAGCCGTGAAGATGATCACGCGATCCTGATTTATAAGCTTGAGCCGACAACCGGTATGCTGCGCACGCGCGCATATATCGGCCAGCATATGCCGCTCTATTGTTCTGCGATGGGCAAAATCTATATGGCGTTTGGTCATCAGGATTACGTGGCCAGCTACTGGGAAAGCCACCAGGAACAGATCCAACCTTTGACCCGCAACACCATCACCGAACTGAGCGCGATGTATGATGAGCTGGCGGAAATTCGCGATCACAGTATGGCGATGGATAAAGAAGAGAACGAGCTGGGTGTGTCATGTATCGCCGTGCCGGTCTTTGATATTCACGGGCGCGTGCCCTATGCCATCTCCATTTCGCTGTCGACGTCGCGCATGAAGCAGGTGGGTGAGAAAAACTTGCTAAAACCGCTGCGTGACACGGCGGAAGCTATCTCGAAAGAACTGGGGTTTAACGTGCGCGAGGCGTAACTGATGAACCGATTTATTCTGACGGATCCAGAAAAATGTATCGGGTGCCGCACCTGTGAGGTGGCGTGCATGATGTCGCATCAAAGCAGCGCTACGCCAGAAGCGTTTACGTCACGGATCCGCGTGGTTAAGGGGGGTACCTTCACCACGGCCGTGGGCTGCCACCAGTGTGAAGATGCGCCCTGCGCGAATGTCTGCCCGACGGGGGCCATTCACCGTGCTGCGGGAGCCTGGCTCGTTGAGCAGGCTCGCTGTATCGGCTGCAAAAGCTGTATGGTGGCGTGCCCGTTCGGGGCAATGCAGGTTCGGGTCGTGGAAGATCGCGTTCAGGCGCTGAAATGTGATTTGTGCGCGCATCGCGAGGGCGGTCCCGCCTGCGTCGAAGCCTGTCCCACCCACGCGCTGTGCTGCATAGACCCCGCCAGATTACGCGCGGAACGGCTGCGTAATCTGGCCTGAGGTTTTATTAACCGGCCTCGCGCCAGGCGTTCTCAATCTCTTCGGCGAGAATTTTCACACCCGCTTCGATTTTTTCCGGGTCCGGGACGTAGTTCATGCGCATGCACTGGTGCGTGTGCGGCCACGGCTTATCCAGCCCCGGGAAGAAGTAATCCCCTGGCACCATCAGTACGCCACGTTTTTTCAGACGCTGATAAAGCAGCTCTGTCGTAATGGGCAGATCCTTAAACCACAGCCACAGGAAAATTGCCCCTTCCGGTTTATGGATCAGGCAGCGTTCTTCGGGTAAGTAGCGGCGAAGGATGGCGATAGTTTCCTGAACGCGCTGAGAGTAAAACGGCTTAATCACCTCATTCGACAGGCGCAGCAGGTCGTTACGCCTGATCATCTCGCACATCATCGCCGGGCCGATGCCGCCAGGGGAAAGGCTGATAATGCCGTTCATGTTGGTAATGGCGGTGATGATTTTCTCGTTAGCAATGATAATGCCGCAACGACTGCCCGGCAGGCCCAGCTTGGAGAGGCTCATGCAGAGGATGATATTCGGGTTCCATAGCGGACGCGCTTCGCTGAAGATGATCCCCGGGAACGGTACGCCATAGGCGTTATCGATCACCAGCGGGATGCCGTGCTGATTCGCCAGCGCATCCAACTTCATCAGCTCGTCGTCGGTGATCACGTTGCCCGTCGGGTTGGTGGGACGTGATACGCAGATCATGCCCGTCTCTTCACCGATATGCAGATGTTCAAAATCGACGTGATATTTGAACTGGCCCTCTGGCAGCAACTCGATATTCGGACGTGCGGAAACAAACAGGTCTTCTTCGAGGCCGGCATCGGCATAGCCGATATACTCCGGTGCCAGCGGGAACAGCACTTTTTTCGTGGTGCCGTCGGCGCGGCGTCCGGCGAACAGATTGAATAAGTAGAAAAACGCGCTCTGACTGCCGTTTGTCAGTGCAATATTCTGTGGTTCGATATCCCAACCCAGCGCTTCCCGCAGCATTGCCGCCAGAAGCGTCAGTAGTTCTGTTTTACCCTGAGGGCCGTCGTAATTACATAGCGCATCGGTTGCTTTACCGTTTTCCAGCATCTCTGCCAGCAGCGTCTGGAAGTAGGTGTTCATCTCCGGAATTTGAGCCGGGTTTCCGCCGCCAAGCATGATAGCGCCTGGGGTGCGCAGCCCGTCGTTGAGGTCCTCCATCAGGCGGGTAATGCCTGAATGGCGGGTAAATTTGTCGCCGAATAGTGAAAACGTCATAGCAGGTGATCTGTCGGGCTTAATATGAAAGGCAGTAACCATAACGCCAGCACCGTGTTGGTGCAAATCGGCGGATGTGGTCGGATTTGTTGTTTTATGTGGCGGGTTTGTATTTGTGTGGTGAATTGTTCTGGTGAATGCCCCTCACCCCAGCCCTCTCCCCCTGGGGCTGAGAGTTCCCCACAAAATAATGCCTGCACAGACGGCCCCCTCTCCCGGTGGGAGAGGGCTGGGGTGAGGGGGAACATACGGCTCTGGTGGTCATTCCGTTCACGTTATGTTCCTTGCTACTCTGTCACGACATGAGCGGTGAACGTGCCAGGGTGGCTCAGTCACCACCACCCTGGCGACCCGGGCTTCCGGCGGTAAATCGCCGCTTCGCGGTGCCTTCGGCTTATTCCTTCCGGCTTATCGGGGACGGGCGGAGGTAACATCCCTGTAAAGCCCGCCCTCTCGGCGCATCCCTGCGCCTCGCCCCGGCCTACAGGAAACGCCTCAGCGATTTACAGCCGGACCGAGGCATCGCTGAAAGCCCTCAGTTATTCTGAGGCAACGTTATAGCTTTTGCTTTCAAATTACTGGGGATCCCTCAGCCCCTGGGGAGAGGGTTAGGGTGAGGGGGTCTATTGATTGCCCGCCCACACCACCATCACCTTATCGCCCTTGTGCTCGCGCACAAAGCCGTAGCCTTCTTTCAGTGACAGCGTGGTTTGCTTGCCTTCACCCAGCGCCGGATGACGGGCGCGGAACTGCCCCAGAAGCTGCCAGTGGGTGACAGTTAACGCCTGTTTACCCGTGACGTCCTGCCAGTTCATATCCGAACGGGTTCCCTGTAGCGGATCGGAGCCCGTCGGGCCGAATGGACGCTCTGATTCATCGCCGTAATAGATCTGCACGCTTCCCGGCGCCAGCAGCAGTAACTCAGCGGCGCGCTGGCCCCCTTCACGGAACAGACGCGTATCGTGGGAGGAGAGATAGCTCAGCACATTAAAACTTTGCAGCTTTTCTGCCATTTGCTGCCAGGTTAAATCCATATCGGCCAGACAGTCCACCGCTTTCGCCGCCTGCTCCTGATAGTCAAAGTTGATCATCGCATCGAAGCCGTGGCGGTAATAATCGCTCTGCATCACGCCGTGGCCCCAGGATTCACCGGTCATCCAGAATGGCGCATTGTCGAGTTTTTTGTCCGGGTTGGCGGCTTTCCACGCGGCCAGCGCCTGGCTTGCCTGGTTTTTCAGTTGCTGCCAGGCTTCAGGCTCAACGTGCTTAGCGGTATCGACCCGGAAGCCGTCGATGCCGTAGTCACGTACCCACTGGCTGAGCCAGTGGGTCAGGTAATCTCGCGGCGTGAAATTCGTCATCACTTTCGCGTTGGTGTCGGGCTTGTGTTGATAAAAGTTCGGCAAACCTGACGGGATCTTAGATTCCGTTTTCAGATCCGGCAGAAAGGCTAGCGACATGGTCAGATCGTCAAAGCCCGGGTTGTCATAATCACCGATATCGGTACGGATCCATTTTTTACCCCACCATTTTTCCCATGCGGCTTTGTCACTGAAGTTGATGTAATCGTTGAAGCTGTGCCAGCTTTGACCGGCGCCTGGCTTCCAGTCAGTCCAGCGCTCGCCGAGGGTTTTTTTCAGCTCATCGCCCTGCAAATAGAGCGCGCCAAACTGATACTCTTGCATATCTGCAAGCGTCGCATAACCCGCGTGGTTCATGACAATGTCAAACAGGACGCGGATACCGCGCCTGTGCGCGTCGTCGACAAGCTGGCGTAAATCATCTTCGCTGCCCATGTTGGCGTCGAGTTTCGTCCAGTCCTGAGTGTAATAGCCGTGATAGGCGTAGTGGGGGAAATCCCCTTTGGTGCCGCCGCCAACCCAGCCGTGGATTTGCTCCAGCGGTGAGCTTATCCAGAGCGCATTCACGCCCAGTTGCTGAAGGTAATCCAGTTTGCTGGTAAGCCCTTTCAGATCGCCGCCGTGGAAAGTACCAATCTCCTGCATACCGTCTTTATGGCGGCCATAGCTGTTGTCGTTGGTGGGGTCGCCATTTACGAAGCGATCGGTCAGCACGAAATAGACGGTGGCGTTTTGCCAGCTGAATGGCGCGGGTTTGTCCGTCTCGGCGCGCTCAAGCAGCAGCAGGCCATTGCTGTTGGCGGCTGGCTGAAGAATTACTTTGCCGTTTTGAACGGTCGCGGTCTGTTTGCTGTAAAAATCACGCACCACCGTGCCTTCCGGAAAGGTGTTAACGACATCGATCGTGAGCGGTTTGCCGTCCCACTTCGGGCACTGGCGGGTAACGTTTGCGACAGGCTGTGGCGCCGCACTTTGTACCGTCAACATCAGCGTCGGCGTTCCCGAGCGCGTATCAATACGCATCTGATAAACGCCGTCACGGAATAACCGCCACTGCGGTGGGGTCCCTTCGCAGGGTTTGAGCGACAGCATCTCGTTGAGTTTAATGGCACCTGTCGGCTGCCAGCACGCGTTATCAAGACTCAACGTCAGCGGGCGGGTACCCTTCGCAAGCGTTGCCTGGCTGGTAAAGACGCCGGTACCTTCAGCGCTAAACGCGTTAAATCCCGGCGATGACCAGTCGGCATGCGCGAATGCGGGTAACATCAGAACAGCTAATGCAGTGCGTTTCATTCCATTTTCCTGTCGCGGCATTTTTGACCAGTGTGCCACTCGGCTCAGGGGAAAAACTCCTCCTCTGAGGCTTTCTGCCAGGAGGACGCGAAGGGATGAGTGATCCCGCGCAAAATTAGGCAGTTATCTGCGATATCGCGCACATTTTTCCAGTGCTGGTGATTTAATGAGCATGTTCCGGATGACATAGTTTCGGAATTGGACTATTTGTATACGTGCTCTTGAGGACTATTTTTGGTATGATTTGAGATTCCGCTCTCAAATTTTTGAAGAAAATAAGGTGTTGGAATGTTTATATCCGACCAGGAGACCTAATGATATCGACTCCCATTCGACGATATGGGGCCGCGATACTCATGTTACTCACCATGGCATTTTCAGGTGAGGTGCTTGCAAAGACGCACGCGGATACAACGAGTAAGAAAGCCCACGTAATAAAGACGACAAGCAGTAAGGTTAGCAGTAAACAAGAGTATTCTCGCAATAGTGCAAAGAGTAGTTCACTTCCTGATTTGCGAAAATACCCTTCCGGGACACCAAGGAAAAAAGCGTTTCTCCGGACGGTAATGCCTTACATTAAAAGTCAAAATGCCGCGATTACTGCGGATCGTAACTGGCTGATCTCCAAACAGTACGATAGCCGCTGGTCGCCGTCTGAGCGCACTCGCCTGAAAGACATCGCCAAACGCTATAAAGTGAAGTGGAGCGGGAACACGCGTCGTGTGCCGTGGAACACTCTGTTAGAGCGTGTGGACATTATTCCAGGCAGTATGGTCGCGACAATGGCCGCCGCCGAAAGCGGTTGGGGCACCTCGAAGCTGGCGCGCAACAACAACAATCTGTTTGGCATGAAATGCGCAAAAGGTCGTTGTACTAATGCACCCGGCAAGGTGAAGGGCTATTCACAGTTTGAATCGGTGAAAGATTCCGTGAATGCCTATGTGGTGAACCTGAACACCCACCCGGCCTACTCCTCGTTCCGTAAGTCACGCGCTCAGCTGCGTAAGGCGGATCAGGAAGTAACGGCTACGGCGATGATCCACAAGCTGAAAGGTTATTCCACTCAGGGACAGCGTTATAACAATTACCTGTTCTCCATGTACCAGGATAACCAGCGTCTGATTGCCGCACATATGTAATGAAAAACGCCTTCCACTGGAAGGCGTTCTTTTTTCTAGAGCAGGACTTCACTGTACCGTTCCCGGTACTCCTTCGGCGTGGTGTCATACTCTTTTCTGAACACCGAATAGAAATACTGAAGCGACGGATAGCCGCACATCTGTGAAATCTCGTTGATCGACAGCGAGGTGGAGATCAGCAGACTGCGCGCTTTCTCCAGCTTTTCCGCATGGATCACGGCGTGAATCGTCTCACCGACTTCCTCTTTGAACCGCTTCTCCAGATTCGAACGTGAAATGCCGACCGAATCGAGCACCTGATCGACCTTAATCCCTTTGCAGGCATGATTGCGAATGTAGTGCATCGCCTGAATCACGGCCGGATCGTTTAAGGAGCGGTAGTCAGTTGAGCGACGCTCGACCACGCGAACGGGCGGAACCAGCAGACGCTGGAGCGGCAGGGAT
This sequence comes from Enterobacter sp. BIDMC 27, assembly GCF_000534415.1. Taxonomy (NCBI): domain Bacteria; kingdom Pseudomonadati; phylum Pseudomonadota; class Gammaproteobacteria; order Enterobacterales; family Enterobacteriaceae; genus Enterobacter; species Enterobacter sp. BIDMC 27. Next base: position 605,531 of record NZ_KI973178.1, on the reverse strand, counting down.
TCGTTGTCTAACAGTCTGTGCAGCAGCTTTGCGGCCTGATAGCCCATCTGACGGGTACCCTGAGCCACGGATGAGAGCGCCACGCGCGACAGATAGCGCGTAAGCTCTTCGTTATCAATACCAATCACGCACAGCTTTTCAGGCACCGGAATATGCAAATGTTCGCACACCTGTAATACGTGGCGGGCGCGGGCGTCCGTCACGGCGATAATCCCTGTCTGGGGCGGCAGAGTTTGCAGCCAGTCAGCCAGGCGATTTTGTGCGTGCTGCCAGTTTTCTGGCGCGGTTTCCAGCCCCTGATAAACGACGCCGCGATATTTCTCCTGGGCAACCAGCTGGCAGAAGGCATATTCACGCTCCATCGCCCAGCGCTTTCCGCTGGTGGCGGGCAATCCGTAAAACGCAAAACGATGTACGCCTTTCTCCTTTAAATGGAGGAAGGCGGTCTCGACCAGAGCATGGTTATCCGTGGCGATGTAGTGAACGGGGGGGTAATGTTCCGGTGTATGGTAAGAGCCGCCAACGCCCACGATAGGCACGTCGACGCCACTCAGCAACTGTTCAATCACGGGGTCGTCAAAGTCAGCGATGACCCCGTCTCCCAGCCAGTCTTTGATGTTCTCCAGACGGGTACGAAAATCTTCTTCGATGAAAATATCCCATTCGGATTGCGACGCCTGCAAATATTCGCCAACCCCTTCAACCACCTGCCGGTCATAGGCTTTGTTGGCATTGAATAACAACGTAATGCGGTGACGCTTTTCAAACATGGCTCATTTCCCAAATTAGTCACGATAGTGTTATCAGGCGCGCCGCTTGGTGGCAGAGTCCATCCAGACTGCCAGCAAAAGAATGGCACCCTTGACGATATACTGCCAAAACGTCGGCACGTCCATCATACTCATCCCGTTATCCAGCGAAGCCATAATAAATGCGCCCATCACCGCCCCCGCCACGCTGCCAATGCCCCCGGCGAGGCTGGTCCCGCCAATCACGCAGGCGGCGATGGCGTCCAGCTCGGCAATGTTACCCGCAGACGGGGAGCCCGCCCCCAGTCGCGAACTGAGGATCAGCCCCGCGATGGCCACCATCAGGCCGTTGATGGCAAAGACGGCGAGTTTCGTTCGCTCGACGTTGATACCAGATAAACGCGCGGCTTCCAGGTTGCCGCCGATGGCATAAATACGGCGACCGAATGCGGTACGTGTGGCCATAAACATCCCACCTAACAGCAACAGCGCCAGCAGCAGAACGGGCGTTGGGACGCCGCGATAATCGTTTAACAGCCAGATGGCCCCCAGCACAATCACCGCAGTAAGCGCCTGACGGCCGACAACCGAGGTTGAGGCAGGCGAGGCCAGCCCCAGCGCCTGGCGACGCATGCGTCCTCGCCATTGCCACGCGACAAACGCCATCAGCCCAACCACGCCGATCGTAAAACCGACGCCATCAGAGAGGTAGCTTTGGCCAATCTGGGACATCGAGGCGCTGGTCGGGGAGACGGTGGTGCCGTTGGTGATCCCAATCAGAATGCCGCGGAAGGCCAGCATCCCCGCTAAGGTGACGATAAACGACGGGACTTTACGGTAGGCCACCCACCAGCCATTCCACGCCCCCAGCAGCAGACCTAGTACCAGCGTGACCGTAATCGTCAGCGGCAGCGGCCAGCCGAGCCAGACGTCAAAAATTGCCGCCACGCCGCCGAGCAGACCCATCATCGACCCTACCGACAGGTCAATTTCCGCTGAGATAATCACAAAGACCATCCCCACCGCCAGGATCCCGGTGATGGCGGTCTGACGCAGCAGGTTAGAGACGTTACGTGCGCTCAAATAGGAGCCATCGGTCATCCAGGTAAAGAACAACATGATCACGATAATGGCGGCAATCATTACAAAAACTTGCAGATTCAGCGATTTAAGTCCTGCGAACGCACCGGGCGTCGGAACAGCGACTTTGATATCAGACGGGTTGCTTTTCGACATGGCGTTCGCTCCTTAAGGCAGCTTCCATCACCTGCTCTTGCGTCAGGTTCTGGTTGTTCAGGTTGGCTTTGAGTTTCCCTTCATGCATGACCAGCACGCGGTCGCTCAGCCCCAGCACTTCAGGCAATTCGGACGAGATAACAATGACGGCAATCCCTTGCTGCACAAGCTGGTTGATCAGCTTGTAGATTTCATACTTCGCGCCGATATCGATCCCGCGGGTGGGTTCGTCCAGAATTAAAATGCGCGGATTAAGCAGCAGGCAGCGCGCCAGAATCGCTTTCTGCTGGTTGCCGCCGCTCAGGCGTCCTATCGCCAGCTCCGGCGAGGAGGTTTTCACCTTAAGCCGGGCAAGCGACTGGAGAATACACTGCTGTTCTGCGGCATCATCCAGGCTGCTCAGCGCGCCGGAAAACTGGCTGAGCGCCGCCAGCGTGATATTTTTTCCCACCGCCATTACCGGCACGATGCCGTCTTTTTTGCGGTCTTCTGGCACCATGGCAATACCCTTAGCAATAGCCTGCTGGCAGTTGTCGATTTTTACCGGCTGACCGTCGATATAAATTTTGCCTTCCCAGCGCCCCGGCCAGACCCCAAAGAGACACTGCACGGCCTCGGTTCTTCCCGCACCCACTAAACCCGCAATGCCGAGAATTTCGCCGCGGTGCAGCGAGAAGGAGAGGTTATCCACGCGCTTGATATGGCGGTTAACGGGATGCCACGCCGTCAGGTTTTCCACGCGCAGGAGCTCTTCGCCGATGGTGTGCGGTTCGTTGGGATACAGCGCGGTGAGTTCGCGACCCACCATCATGGTGATGATGTCATCCTCGCTCATGCCTTCTGCTTCACGCGTGCCGATATGCTGCCCGTCGCGGATGACGCAGATGGTGTCGGAAATGGCTTTCACCTCATTGAGCTTGTGCGAAATATAGATGCAGGCGATACCGTGGTTTTGCAGATCGCGGATGATATTGAGCAGTACGGCGGTTTCCTGTTCGGTGAGTGAGGCGGTTGGTTCGTCGAGGATCAGCAGGCGCACCTGTTTGTTCAGCGCCTTGGCGATCTCCACCAGCTGCTGCTGGCCTAAACCTAAGTCGCCCACGCGCGTATCCGGTGAGATAGCCAGGCTCACCTGAGCCAGCAGTTTTTCGCAGCGCAGCGTCATGGTGTCGTAATCCAGTACGCCGTGGCGTGAGAGTTCGGCACCGAGAAAGATATTTTCCAGCACGGTAAGGTGCTTCACCAGCGCCAGCTCCTGGTGAATGATAGCGATGCCTTTACGTTCGGTGTCGCGAATGTGCGTGGCCTGGAGCACCTCACCGGCAAAAACGATTTCGCCCTCGTAGCTGCCGTGCGGGTAGATCCCGCACAACACTTTCATCAGCGTGGATTTTCCCGAGCCATTTTCGCCGCACAGCGACATCACTTCGCCGGGATTCAGCCGCAGGCTTACGTTATCGACTGCTTTCACCGCCCCGAAGGCTTTGGTGATGCTTTTCATTTCAAGTAAATAAGACATAACTGCTCCGCATAGCCCAACAGATGAACAGGGCAGGTCAATGCGCCCCTGCCGGGCAGGGGCTGCGCTGGATTACAGTTCACTCTTCTTATGGAAACCGTCTTTCACCACGGTGGCGTCAATATTCTCTTTGTTGACTTCGATAGGGGTAAGCAGGCGAGCAGGTACGTCTTTCAGGCCGTTATTTAACGTCGCGTCTGCTTTAGGTTGCTGGCCATTGCCCAGCTCAACGGCAATTTCGGCGGCCGTATTGGCAAGCTCGGTAATGGGCTTATACACCGTCATGGTCTGGGTACCCGCGATGATGCGTTTTACACCCGCAAGGTCGGCGTCCTGTCCGGAAATAGCGACTTTCCCGGCCAGTCCCTGCGCGCTCAGCGCCTGAATGGCGCCACCCGCAGTGGCATCGTTAGAGGCCACCACCGCATCGATTTTGTTGTTATTTGCGGTCAACGCGTTTTCCATAATTTTCAGCGCGTTTTCCGGTAACCAGCCGTCAGCCCACTGGTCGCCGACGACTTTAATTTTGCCCTCGTCGATATACGGCTTCAGCACTTTCATTTGTCCCTGGCGGAACAGTTTGGCGTTGTTATCCACAGGCGAGCCGCCCATCAGGAAATAATTCCCCTGAGGCACTTTTGCGACCAGGCTTTTAGCCTGTAATTCACCCACCTTTTCATTGTCGAACGAAATATAATAATCAATATCGGCATTATTAATCATGCGGTCATAAGCCAGGACTTTTATCCCTTCCTGTTTCGCTTCTTTCACCACGTTGCTTAATACCTGGCCGTTATACGGGATAATGACCAGCACATCGACGCCACGGTTGATCATATTCTCGATTTGCGACATTTGCGTCTCTTCGTTGCCGTTAGCGGACTGAACGAACACCTCCGCGCCGAGAGATTCCGCTTTTTTAACAAAGATATCGCGATCTTTTTGCCAGCGCTCCAGGCGTAAGTCATCAATCGCCATGCCGATTTTGACTTCTTTGGCGTGTCCGGCAAAGCTTGCAAGCAGGAGAGTAGTGCAGAGCGTTAGGGTCAGGTTCTTTATCTTCATAATTATTAGGCCTTTTTGTAGGGGTATGTGTAGCTGAGATAAAAGAAACGTTCACTGCTGAGACGCAGCAAATTTTTAACGTGGAAAGGCCTGCTGGCAATTACAGATTTTTATCTTCTCATTACGATATTTGGTTTATTTCTGAATTTATGACCGCGATCGGATTTTAAAAAGCGTAACCTATTAATTACATTTGATTCTGGAATGCGCGCCGAAAAATAGTTTGTCTGCGCATTATTTTGCGAGCCAGCGCACAATTGCGCATTATCTCAATAGCAGTGTGAAATAACGTAATTGAGCAACCTCCAATGTCTATTCACTATTACTCCAGAAGCAAGACCACGCCGCATACCCTGATTATGGAGCTCAATATGCAAGCTTATTTCGACCAACTCGATCGCGTTCGTTTCGAAGGCACGAAAACGACCAATCCTTTAGCATTTCGTCACTACAACCCGGATGAGCTGGTGCTGGGTAAGCGCATGGAAGATCACTTGCGCTTTGCCGCCTGCTACTGGCACACCTTCTGCTGGAACGGTGCCGATATGTTCGGCGTGGGCTCTTTTGACCGTCCATGGCAACAGCCGGGCGAGGCCATTGAGCTGGCGAAGCGTAAAGCCGACGTCGCGTTCGAGTTCTTCCATAAGCTGAACGTGCCGTACTACTGTTTCCACGATGTGGACGTGTCGCCGGAAGGGGCGTCGCTGAAAGAGTATCTGAATAATTTCGCGCAGATGGTCGACGTACTGGCTGAAAAACAGCAGCAAAGCGGCGTCAAGCTGCTCTGGGGTACGGCTAACTGCTTTACCAACCCTCGCTATGGCGCGGGCGCGGCAACCAACCCGGACCCGGAAGTCTTCAGCTGGGCGGCAACCCAGGTTGTGACCGCGATGAACGCCACGCATCAGCTGGGCGGTGAGAACTATGTACTCTGGGGCGGTCGTGAAGGCTATGAAACGCTGCTGAATACCGACCTGCGTCAGGAGCGTGAGCAGATTGGTCGCTTTATGCAGATGGTTGTGGACCACAAACACAAAATCGGTTTCCGCGGCACGCTGCTGATTGAGCCAAAACCACAGGAGCCAACCAAGCATCAGTATGATTATGATGTCGCCACCGTGTATGGCTTCCTGAAGCAGTTTGGTCTGGAAAAAGAGATCAAAGTGAATATTGAGGCTAACCACGCTACCCTGGCGGGCCACTCGTTCCATCACGAAATTGCCTCTGCGATTGCGCTGGGCATCTTCGGCTCTGTCGATGCTAACCGTGGTGATCCACAGCTGGGCTGGGATACCGACCAGTTCCCGAACAGCGTAGAAGAGAATGCGCTGGTGATGTACGAGATCATCAAAGCGGGCGGTTTCACCACCGGCGGCCTGAACTTCGACGCCAAAGTGCGTCGCCAGAGCACCGACAAATACGATCTGTTCTACGGGCATATTGGCGCGATGGACACCATGGCGCTGGCGCTGAAAGTGGCGGCCCGTATGATTGAAGACGGTGAGCTGGATAAGCGCGTGGCGAAGCGCTACAGCGGCTGGAACAGTGAGCTGGGCCAGCAAATTTTGAAAGGTCAGTTATCGCTTGCGGAGATCGCGAAGTACGCTGAACAGCATCAGCTTGCGCCGCAGCATCAGAGTGGCCATCAGGAGCTGCTGGAAAACCTGGTCAATCACTACCTGTTCGATAAATAACAGCATCCAGGCCCGGTAAGCGCAGCGCCACCGGGCATTTTCGTCAAAGGAGCCACCACATGTATATCGGGATCGATCTTGGCACGTCGGGGGTGAAAGCCATCCTGTTAAGCGAGCAGGGCGATGTATTAGCCACGCAGACTGAAAAGTTGCAGGTTTCACGTCCGTATCCGCTTTGGTCGGAACAAGATCCGGAGCAGTGGTGGCAGGCGACAGAGCGTGCGATGAAAGCCTTAGGCGAGCAGCACAGCCTGCGCGACGTGAAGGCACTGGGCATTGCCGGGCAAATGCATGGCGCAACGTTGCTGGATAGTCAGCATCGCGTTCTGCGCCCGGCTATTCTCTGGAACGATGGCCGCTGTGCGGAAGAGTGCGCGATCCTTGAGGAGCGTGTGCCTGCGTCCCGCGAAATTACGGGCAACCTGATGATGCCCGGTTTTACCGCGCCAAAACTCCTGTGGGTGCAGCGCCATGAGCCTGAGATTTTCCGTCAGGTGGCGAAGGTTCTGTTGCCGAAAGACTACCTGCGTTTTCGCATGACAGGGGATTTTGCCAGCGACATGTCTGACGCCGCAGGCACGATGTGGCTCGACGTGGCGAAAAGGGACTGGAGCGAGGCGATGCTGGATGCCTGCCAGCTGACGCGCGACCATATGCCTGCGCTGTTTGAAGGCAGTGAAATCACGGGGGCTTTGCAGCCTTCTGTTGCTGAACGCTGGAACATGCCAGCCGTACCTGTCGTCGCTGGCGGCGGCGATAATGCGGCGGGTGCGGTCGGCGTGGGGATGGTCGAGGCAGGGCAGGCCATGCTCTCACTCGGTACCTCCGGCGTCTATTTTGCCGTCAGTGACGGGTATCGTAGTAACCCTGAAAGCGCCGTACACAGCTTCTGCCACGCGTTGCCGGGTAAATGGCATTTGATGTCGGTGATGCTGAGCGCGGCTTCCTGCCTCGACTGGGCGGCAAAGCTAACCGGAATGGCGGACGTCCCGGCGCTTATCACAGCGGCACAGCAGGCAGATGATAATGCCGGTGCGGTCTGGTTTTTACCGTACCTTTCCGGCGAGCGGACGCCGCATAACAACCCGGAAGCGAAAGGGGTGTTCTTCGGTCTTACCCATCAGCACGGCCCGGCAGAGCTTGCGCGCGCGGTGCTTGAAGGCGTTGGCTATGCTCTGGCGGACGGAATGGATGTCGTGCATGACAGTGGACTGACGCCATCCAGCATTACGTTAATTGGCGGCGGTGCGCGAAGCAGCTACTGGCGGCAAATGCTTTCCGATATCAGCGGGTTGCAGCTGGACTATCGTACGGGAGGCGATGTCGGCCCGGCGCTCGGTGCGGCACGGCTGGCGCAAATTGCGCTGAACCCGGATAAACCACTGCACCAGCTTTTGCCCCAGCTGCCGCTTGAACGGCAGCATCGTCCTGATGCGAAAAATCATGCTCGCTATGCTGAAAGACGAGACGTGTTCCGCAAAATCTATCAGCAGCTTTTGCCGCTAATGTCATAAACAGGAGCCGGGTGGCGCTAACGCTTACCCGGCCTGCCAGCCTTCAACCGGGTTAGCTTACAAACCTGCGCGTATCGATTCTTTGCAGCAACATTGACAGCAGCAGGCTGACAACCAGCGTAACGGTAAATATCCAGACAATATCCAGCACCGGCCAGCTTTTAAGCTCAACGCCGCGGGTGCGCAGGGCGTGGATCACCAGCGCGTGAAAACCGTAAATGCCCAGCGAGTGGCGAGAGATAAACCCCAGCACCGGAAGCGGGCGGGCATTCAGGGTGTTTTTAACCAGCGTCAGCAGAGAGATCGCGCAGATAAAGACCATCGGCCCGCAGTAGAGATACCAGGTATCGGCAAAGTTGCCGCGCCATTGCAGCTCATGCAGTGTCCCGCGAGAGATAATAAACACACCGACGAGAAACGCGGCCGCGCATAGCCAGTTTATTCCTCGCTTTTGCGTCTCCATCATGCCAATGGCGCGCCCCAGCATGCCGTACAGCACGTAATAAAACGTATCCCCGGTGATATAAAGGTTAACGGGCAGCCATTCAAAGCCATCAATTTTCTGTGAAACGGTATTCGGGTTGGCCACGATCCCGATTATTACCATCAAGGCCAGCAGCATTTTACCGCTGACGTTTTTTACCTGAATTAACGGTGACACCAGATAGATAACGATTATCGCGAAGAAAAACCACAGATGATAGAACACCGGTTTTTGCAACAAATTGAGCAGGGAACGTTCAGCGTTAATTGAAGTGAACAGGATGATATAGAGCAGCGAAAAGGCGCTGTAAAACAGCAGACAGGAGACAATACGGATGAAATGTCTCGGCTGCGCGCTACGCTCGCCAAAAAAGAGAAAACCGGAAATCATAAAGAACAGCGGGACGCTCACGCGGGAGGCCGAGTTCAGAATATTGGCGACATCCCAGTTAACAGGGCTGATACTGTGCGCGTTCGTGACATACCAGGTCGTTGTGTGGATCATCACCACCATCAGACAGGCTATTCCCCGCAGGTTATCAATCCAGTTAATTTTTGACTGCATCAGTTCCTCTGTATTCCTGATAAAAAAAGTGTGACTGCGATTGTGTAAAACTTTTCCCTTGGAAAATTCTGAGTTTAGCCAGGCTAACTTGTAGGGAGCTGGCGAGATTCGCAGAATGACGGACTTTAATCTATAAACGTGTTGCTACTAAAAATAACAGCCACTGACCAGGGCGGTAATAAAAATGATGATGAAGCGTGGGGTGTCACTCTTTCTGCTGCTCTTATTAACAGGATGCAGTGCTTCTGAGGAGATACCTGTCCAAAAAGCGCAGCAGGGGAAAATGAGCCCGGAGCGTTCCCTGAATATGGAACAGCTGTGCAGGGATCAGGCGGCTCACCGCTATAATTCCGAAGCACAGAAAATTCATATAAACGGCTTCGAGCGCTTTCAGGGCAGCTATGAACTGAAAGGCTATACGGCGCGTAAAGAGGGCTTTGTCTGCTCTTTTGATGCAGACGGCCAGTTTTTACATCTCTCAATGCGTTAAATTGCTCGTATAAGCAGCAACCAGAGCCTTCGCAGGTTCTGGCTGTAGGGCTTATTCCCCAATTTTCCCTAAACAACCCCGTTTCGTACTGTATATCTTGCAGCCAGCGGGTATACTGATCCCTTCCATTTAAAACCACACGTATCCAGCACGAAATACTATGCAAAAGTTTGATACCAAGACCTTCCAGGGCCTGATCCTGACCTTACAGGATTACTGGGCTCGTCAGGGCTGCACCATTGTTCAACCTTTGGACATGGAAGTTGGCGCAGGCACCTCACACCCGATGACCAGCCTGCGCGCGTTAGGGCCAGAGCCAATGGCGACCGCCTATGTGCAGCCATCCCGTCGTCCGACCGATGGCCGTTACGGCGAAAACCCGAACCGTTTGCAGCACTACTATCAGTTCCAGGTGGTGATTAAGCCATCACCCGACAACATTCAGGAACTGTACCTCGGGTCACTGAAAGAGCTGGGTATGGATCCAACCATTCACGACATTCGTTTCGTGGAAGATAACTGGGAAAACCCAACGCTGGGTGCCTGGGGTCTGGGTTGGGAAGTGTGGCTGAACGGCATGGAAGTGACCCAGTTCACTTACTTCCAGCAGGTTGGCGGTCTGGAATGTAAACCGATTACCGGCGAAATCACCTATGGTCTGGAACGTCTGGCCATGTACATTCAGGGCGTAGACAGCGTTTACGACCTGGTCTGGAGCGACGGCCCGCTGGGTAAAACCACCTACGGCGACGTGTTCCATCAGAACGAAGTGGAGCAATCCACCTATAACTTCGAATACGCGGACGTGGACTTCCTGTTCACCTGCTTCGAGCAGTACGAGAAAGAAGCCCAGCAGCTGCTGGCGCTGGAGACTCCGCTGCCGCTGCCTGCCTACGAGCGTATTCTGAAGGCTGCCCACAGCTTCAACCTGCTGGATGCCCGCAAAGCGATCTCCGTGACTGAACGTCAGCGCTACATTCTGCGTATTCGTACCCTGACCAAAGCCGTTGCAGAAGCTTACTACGCGTCCCGTGAAGCCCTTGGCTTCCCGATGTGCAACCGAAACAAATAAGAGGCGGCCATGTCTGAGAAAACTTTCCTGGTGGAAATCGGCACTGAAGAGCTGCCACCAAAAGCCCTGCGCAGCCTGGCTGAATCTTTCGCTGCGAACGTCACTGCTGAGCTGGATAACGCTGGCCTGGCGCACGGTAAAATTGAATGGTTTGCTGCACCGCGCCGTCTGGCGCTGAAAGTGGCAAATCTGGCGGCCTCTCAGCCGGATCGTGAAGTGGAAAAACGTGGCCCGGCCATTGCTCAGGCGTTCGACGCCGAAGGTAAGCCGAGCAAGGCGGCAGAAGGCTGGGCGCGCGGCTGCGGCATCACCGTTGACCAGGCCGAGCGTCTGACCACCGACAAAGGCGAGTGGCTGCTGTATCGTGCACATGTGAAAGGCGAAAGCGCGGAAGCGCTGCTGCCGGACATGATCGCGACCTCACTGGCTAAGCTGCCAATTCCTAAGCTGATGCGCTGGGGCGCGTCCGACGTGCACTTCGTGCGTCCGGTTCACACCGTGACCCTGCTGCTGGGCGATACCGTGATTCCAGCGACCATTCTGGGCGTGGCGTCCGATCGCGTGATCCGCGGCCACCGCTTTATGGGCGAGCCGGAGTTCACCATCGACAATGCCGACCAGTACCCGCAGATCCTGCTGGAGCGCGGTAAAGTCATTGCCGACTACGAACAGCGTAAAGCCAAAATCAAAGCGGACGCGGAAGAAGCGGCGCGCCAGATTGGCGGTAACGCTGACCTGAGCGAAAGCCTGCTGGAAGAAGTGACCTCTCTGGTGGAATGGCCAGTTGTGCTGACCGCGAAGTTCGAAGAGAAATTCCTGGCCGTTCCGGCAGAAGCGCTGGTCTATACCATGAAGGGTGACCAGAAGTACTTCCCGGTATACGCCAACGACGGCAAGCTGCTGCCAAACTTCATCTTCGTGGCGAACATCGAATCGAAAGATCCGATCCAGATTATCTCCGGTAACGAGAAAGTGGTGCGCCCACGTCTGGCGGATGCAGAGTTCTTCTTCAACACCGACCGTAAAAAACGTCTGGAAGACAACCTGCCGCGTCTGCAAACCGTACTGTTCCAGCAGCAACTGGGTACGCTACGCGACAAGACCGACCGTATCGCGGAGCTGTCCGGCTGGATTGCCCGTGAAATTGGCGCCGACGTTAACCACGCTACCCGTGCGGGCCTGCTCTCCAAGTGCGACCTGATGACCAACATGGTGTTCGAATTTACCGACACTCAGGGCGTGATGGGTATGCACTACGCGCGTCACGATGGCGAAGCGGAAGACGTGGCGGTAGCCCTGAACGAGCAGTATCAGCCGCGCTTTGCCGGTGACGATCTGCCGTCTAACCCGGTTGCCTGCGCCGTGGCGATTGCCGATAAGATGGACACCCTGGCGGGTATCTTCGGTATCGGTCAGCATCCGAAAGGCGACAAAGACCCGTTTGCGCTGCGTCGTGCTGCGCTGGGCGTGCTGCGAATCATCGTAGAGAAGAACCTCAACCTCGATCTGCAAACGCTGACCGAAGAAGCGGTACGTCTGTACGGCGATAAGCTGACCAACGCGAAGGTTGTGGATGATGTTATCGACTTTATGCTCGGTCGTTTCCGCGCGTGGTATCAGGACGAAGGTTACTCCGTTGATACCATTCAGGCGGTGCTGGCGCGTCGTCCGACCCGTCCGGCAGATTTCGATGCGCGTATGAAAGCGGTATCCCACTTCCGTACGCTGGAAGCGGCGTCTGCGCTGGCCGCGGCCAACAAGCGCGTATCCAACATCCTCGCGAAATCCGACGAGACGCTGAACGAGCGCGTCAACGCTGCAACCCTGAAAGAGCCGGAAGAGATTTCTCTGGCGATGCAGGTTGTGGTGCTGCGCGACAAGCTGGAGCCGTATTTCGCGGAAGGTCGCTACCAGGAAGCGCTGGTGGAGCTGGCGGAGCTGCGTGACGTCATCGACGCCTTCTTCGAGAAGGTGATGGTGAACGTGGAAGATAAAGAGCTGCGGATTAACCGTCTCTCAATGCTTGAGAAACTGCGTGAGCTGTTCCTGCGCGTGGCGGATATTTCGCTGCTGCAATAACGTAAAAAACCCGCCCCTGACAGGCGGGAAGAACGGCAACTAAACTTTTTCTCTTCGTAGGCCGGGAAAGCGTAGCGCCTCCCGGCAAAAGCCCGATGGCGCGATGCTTATCGGGCCTACGTTACTTTGAGATACTTTTTCTTTACACCCTCTCAAACACCGTCGCGATACCCTGACCCAATCCAATACACATCGTTGCCAGTCCGAACTGGGCATCTTTGCGTTCCATCAGGTTAATCAGCGTGGTACTGATACGCGCCCCGGAGCAGCCCAGCGGGTGACCGAGGGCGATCGCGCCGCCGTTGAGGTTAATCTTCTCGTCGATCTGATCCATCAGCCCCAGATCTTTAATGCACGGCAGGATCTGCGCGGCGAACGCTTCGTTCATCTCAAAGAGATCGATATCACTTGCGCTCAGCCCCGCTTTTTTCAGCGCCAGTTTTGATGCCGGAACCGGGCCGTAGCCCATGATGGAAGGATCGCAGCCCACGACTGCCATCGAACGCACGCGGGCGCGTGGCGTCAGGCCTAATTTGCGGGCGCGGCTCTCGCTCATCACCAGCATCGCGGCGGCACCGTCGGACAGGGCAGACGAGGTGCCCGCCGTTACCGTACCGGTGACCGGATCAAACGCCGGACGCAGGGTAGAAAGCGCTTCAACGGTTGTTTCAGGACGGATAACTTCGTCGTAGCTGAACTGCTTCAGTACGCCGTCTGCGTCGTGACCGCCGGTTGGGATGATCTCATTCTTAAAGGCACCAGACTGCGTGGCGGCCCAGGCGCGGGCATGCGAGCGCGCGGCAAACGCATCCTGCATCTCACGGCTGATGCCGTGCAGACGGGAGAGCATCTCGGCGGTCAGACCCATCATACCGGCGGCTTTCGCCACGTTGCGGCTCATGCCTGGATGGAAATCGACCCCGTGGCTCATTGGCACGTGGCCCATGTGCTCCACGCCGCCCACCAGACAGGCCTGCGCATCGCCGGTCATGATCATCCGCGCCGCGTCGTGCAGCGCCTGCATCGACGAACCGCAAAGACGGTTGACGGTGACGGCCGGAACCGAATGCGGGATCTCCGCCAGCAGGGACGCGTTACGGGCAATGTTGAAGCCCTGCTCCAGCGTCTGCTGGACGCAGCCCCAGTAGATATCGTCCAGCGCTGCTGGGTCCAGCGCCGGGTTACGCGCCAGCAGGCTACGCATCAGGTGCGCGGAGAGGTCTTCCGCGCGCACGTTACGGAACGCACCGCCTTTTGAACGGCCCATCGGGGTGCGAATCGCATCAACAATGACAACCTTTTCCATTGTGACTCCTTAAGCCGTTTTCAGTTCGCCAACCGGACGGGCTGGCTCAACTGCTGGGTAGTAGGGTTCGTTATGGCGCGCTTTGTTACGCAGCCCTTCCGGCACCTCATAAAGCGGGCCGAGGTGCTGGTACTGCTGAGCCATATCGAGATAGCGGGCGCTGCCGAGCGTATCCAGCCAGCGGAACGCGCCTCCGTGGAACGGAGGGAAGCCGAGGCCGTACACCAGCGCCATATCCGCTTCTGCCGGGCTGGCGATAATGCCTTCTTCGAGGCAGCGCACCACTTCGTTGACCATCGGGATCATCATCCGGGCGATGATCTCATCGTCGGTGAAGTCGCGTTTTGGCTGACTGACGTCGGCCAGCAGGCCATCCACCGCCGGATCTTCTTCTTTCTTCGGTTTGCCTTTGCTGTCTTCTTTATAGCGCCAGAAGCCCAGACCGTTTTTCTGACCAAAGCGGTTGGCGTCGAACAGGGCGTCAATGGCGTCGCGATAATCTTTCTGCATGCGCTGCGGGAAGCCCGCCGCCATCACCGCCTGCGCGTGATGGGCAGTGTCGATGCCGACAACGTCCAGCAGATACGCCGGGCCCATCGGCCAGCCGAACTGTTTTTCCATCACTTTGTCGATTTTGCGGAAGTCTGCGCCGTCGCGCAGCAGCTGGCTGAAACCGGCGAAGTACGGGAACAGCACGCGGTTAACGAAGAAGCCCGGGCAGTCGTTAACCACGATCGGCGTTTTGCCCATCTTGCTCGCCCACGCCACCACTTTGGCGATGGTTTCGTCGGAGGTTTTTTCCCCTCGGATCACTTCGACCAGCGGCATGCGGTGCACCGGGTTAAAGAAGTGCATCCCGCAGAAGTTTTCCGGACGCTTCAGCACGCTCGCCAGTTCGCTGATAGGAATGGTGGAGGTGTTAGAGGCCAGCACGGTTTCCGGACGCACCTTGTCTTCGGTTTCGGCCAGCACCGCTTTTTTCACTTTCGGGTTCTCGACGACCGCTTCAACCACCACGTCCACACGGTCGAAACCGCTGTATTCCAGCACTGGCTGGATGGTGGAGATCACGCCTGCAAGCTTCAGACCATCAATTTTGCCGCGCTCAAGCTGTTTATTCAGCAGCTTGGCCGCTTCGGTCATGCCCAGCGTCAGGGATTTCTCGTTGATGTCCTTCATCACCACCGGCACGCCTTTCCAGGCAGACTGATAGGCGATGCCGCCCCCCATAATGCCCGCGCCGAGTACCGCCGCGTGTTTTGGCGTTTCAACGTTTTTGGTGAGTTGTTTGGCTTTGCCTTTCACGAACTGATCGTTAAGGAAGATACCAACCAGCGCGCGGGCTTCGTTGGTGTGCGCCAGCGGGACAAAGCTCTGGTTTTCAAGCTTCAGAGCGTCATCACGGCCCAGACGGGCTGCCGCTTCAATGGTTTTCACCGCCGTGATCGGCGCCGGGTAGTGTTTACCCGCCGTCTGCATCACCATGCCTTTGGCGATGGTGAAGCTCATGGTGGCTTCAATTTTGCTGAGCTTTAATGGCTCCAGCTTTGGCTGACGTTTGGCTTTCCAGTCGAGATCGCCGTTAATCGCCTGACGGAGGATGGCGATAGCGCCTTCAACCAGTTTTTCAGGCTTAACCACGCCGTCCACCAGTCCGATTTTCTGCGCCTGTTCTGCGCCGACATCTTTACCCGCGGCAATGATCTCCAGCGCGCTGTCGGCACCCAGCATGCGCGGCATACGCACGGAACCGCCAAAGCCCGGCATGATGCCCAGCTTGGTTTCCGGCAGGCCGATGCGCAGGTCCGGCGTCGCCAGACGGTAGTCGGTCGCCAGCACGCACTCGCAGCCACCGCCCAGCGCGTAGCCGTTAACGGCGGAAAGGGTCGGGACAGGCAGATCTTCCAGACGATTAAAAACGCTGTTGGCAAAGTGCAGCCACTGGCTCAGCTGTTCTTCGGGCACCAGGAACAGCGACAGGAATTCGGTGATATCCGCGCCAACGATAAAGGCCGCTTTGTTGGAGCGCAGCAGCAGCCCTTTCAAATCTGATTGCTTTTCAAGTACATCCAGCGCCTGGCCAAGACTGGCCACCGTCGCGGTATCAAGCTTGTTCACTGAGCCGGGGGCATCGAACACCAGTTCGGCAATGCCATCTTCCAGCCAATCTACGTACAGGGTGTCGCCTTTGTAGAGCATGTCGGTCTCCTGAATCCAGCAATTGGATCTGGTCATACCAGATGAAACGGAGTGTGGAATTTATGTTAATAAAATGCAAATTAGTCATTAAGAAATTGCTGCGCTGATCACGGTCGGTGGAAATCACGCAGCCGCAGTGAGGTGTGCTAAGATGCGATGACTTGAGGTCAAAAAAACGAAAGGAAGAATGATGGACTCACTGGCTTCGCTTTATAAAAATCATATCGTTACCCTACAGGAACGTACCCGCGATGTACTGGCCCGCTTCAAGCTGGATGCCCTGCTGATCCACTCCGGCGAGCTGATGAATACTTTTCTTGATGACCATGCTTATCCCTTCAAGGTTAACCCGCAGTTTAAAGCCTGGGTGCCTGTCACGCAGGTTCCAAATTGCTGGCTGCTGGTGGATGGCGTGAACAAGCCGAAACTGTGGTTCTACCTGCCGGTCGATTACTGGCACAACGTGGAGCCGCTGCCGACCTCATTCTGGACCGAAGAAATTGACGTGATTGCGCTGCCAAAAGCAGACGGCATTGGCAGCCAGCTGCCAGCGGCGCGCGGCAACATCGGCTACATTGGTCCGGTTCCTGAGCGTGCGCTGGGTCTGGATATTCCGGCAGATAAACTCAACCCGAAAGGCGTGCTGGATTATCTGCACTACTATCGCGCCTACAAGACCGACTACGAACTTTACTGCATGCGTGAAGCGCAAAAAACGGCGGTGAATGGCCACCGTGCGGCGCACGAAGCGTTCCAGTCCGGTATGAGCGAGTTCGATATTAATCAGGCCTACCTGACGGCGACCGGCCACCGCGATACCGACGTGCCGTACAGCAACATCGTGGCGCTGAATGAACATGCCTCGGTTCTGCACTACACCAAACTGGATCATCAGGTTCCGGCTGAAATGCGCAGCTTCCTGCTGGACGCGGGGGCTGAGTACAATGGTTATGCGGCAGACCTGACCCGTACCTGGGCGGCGAATGCGGATACCGATTTTGCGCAATTGATCAAAGACGTGAACGACGAACAGCTGGCGCTGATTGGCACCATGAAGGCCGGAACCAGCTACGTGGATTATCACATCCAGTTCCATCAGCGCATCGCTAAACTGCTGCGTAAGCATCAGATTGTCAAAGACATGAGCGAAGAGGCGATGGTTGAGAACGATCTGACCGGGCCATTTATGCCGCATGGTATCGGTCACCCGCTGGGTTTGCAGGTTCATGACGTCGCGGGCTTTATGCAGGATGATACCGGTACGCACCTGGCGGCACCGTCTAAATATCCTTATCTGCGCTGCACCCGCGTTCTGGCGCCGCGTATGGTATTGACCATCGAGCCGGGCATCTACTTTATTGAATCCCTGCTGGCACCGTGGCGCGAAGGGCAATTCAGCAAGCACTTCAACTGGGAGAAAATTGAAGCGCTGAAGCCGTATGGCGGCATTCGTATCGAGGATAACGTGGTTATTCACGAGAACAGCATTGAGAACATGACGCGAGATCTGAAGCTGGCCTGATGGAAAGCTGGCTGATACCGGCCGAGCCGGTCACCTTTGTTGAGGAAATCAAGAAAAGCCGCTTTATCACGCTGCTGGCGCATACCGACGGCGTGGAGGCGGCGAAGGCGTTCGTCGAGTCCGTCCGCGCGCAGCACCCCGATGCCCGCCATCACTGTGTGGCGTGGGTCGCAGGGCCGCCAGACGACTCACAGCAGCTCGGGTTTTCTGACGACGGTGAACCGGCGGGTACGGCCGGGAAACCGATGCTCTCCCAGTTGATGGGCAGCGGCGTGGGTGAAATCACCGCCGTCGTGGTCCGCTACTACGGGGGCATTTTGTTAGGCACCGGAGGGCTGGTTAAAGCCTACGGAGGTGGTGTCCAGCAGGCGCTTAATCTGCTGATAACAACCCGCAAAACGCCACTTACGGAATATACTTTGTTATGCGATTACGCCCAGCTATCGGGTATCGAAGCACTGCTTAAACAGTTTAACGGTGTCATCGCACACAGTGATTATCAGGCAATGGTGCAATTACGCGTGGCGCTTCCTCAGGCGGAACTGGCTGCTTTTTCAGCAAAACTCGCTGATTTTAGTCGCGGTTCATTGCAATTACTGCCGATTGAAGAATAATCCCCACCTCACAATTTTGAATACCTAAGGAAGCGGCAGAGATGCATTTTCGTGCCATTACCCGAATCGTTGGATTGCTGGTCATACTTTTCTCCGGGACAATGATCATTCCCGGACTGGTGGCGCTCATCTACCGGGACGGCGCGGGGCGTGCATTTACGCAAACCTTTTTTGTCGCGCTGACGATTGGCTCCCTGCTGTGGTGGCCAAACCGCCGTGAGAAAGGTGAACTGAAATCCCGGGAGGGGTTTCTGATTGTGGTCCTGTTCTGGACGGTACTGGGAAGCGTGGGTGCGCTGCCGTTTATCTTCTCCGAACAACCGAATCTCACCGTCACGGATGCGTTTTTTGAATCGTTCTCAGGATTAACGACCACCGGGGCTACCACGCTGGTGGGGCTGGATTCGCTCCCGCATGCGATTCTCTTTTACCGGCAGATGCTCCAGTGGTTCGGCGGTATGGGGATCATCGTCCTGGCGGTGGCTATCCTGCCCATTCTGGGCGTCGGGGGGATGCAGCTCTACCGGGCAGAGATGCCCGGCCCGCTGAAAGATAACAAGATGCGCCCACGTATTGCGGAGACGGCGAAAACCCTGTGGCTTATCTATGTCCTGCTGACGGTGGCCTGCGCGCTGGCGCTGTGGTTTGCCGGGATGCCTGCGTTTGATGCCATCGGACACAGCTTTGCGACTATTGCTATCGGTGGGTTCTCCACCCACGATGCCAGCGTCGGCTACTTCGACAGCCCGACAATCAATACCATCATTGCCATCTTTTTGCTGATCTCAGGCTGTAACTACGGTCTACACTTCTCGTTGCTTAGCGGAAGGAGCCTGAAGGTGTACTGGCGCGACCCGGAATTCCGGATGTTTATTGGCGTCCAGCTGACCCTGGTGGTTATCTGTACCCTGGTACTGTGGTTCCACGATGTTTATAACTCGGCGGTCACGACCCTGAACCAGGCCTTCTTCCAGGTGGTATCGATGGCGACAACCGCTGGTTTCACCACGGACAGTATTGCGCGTTGGCCACTGTTCCTGCCGGTGCTGCTGTTGTGCTCTGCGTTTATCGGCGGTTGCGCCGGGTCAACGGGCGGCGGTCTGAAGGTGATCCGCATCCTGCTGCTGTTCAAGCAGGGGAACCGTGAGCTGAAACGTCTGGTCCACCCGAATGCGGTTTACAGTATTAAGCTGGGGAACCGCGCGCTGCCGGAGCGCATCCTCGAAGCGGTGTGGGGATTCTTCTCCGCTTATGCACTGGTCTTTATTGTCAGTATGCTGGCGATTATCGCCACGGGCGTGGATGATTTCTCTGCCTTCGCCTCTGTGGTGGCAACGTTAAACAACCTGGGGCCGGGGCTGGGCGTCGTGGCGGATAACTTCGCCAGTATGAACCCGGTGGCGAAGTGGATCTTAATCGCCAATATGCTGTTTGGGCGTCTTGAGGTCTTTACGCTGCTGGTGCTGTTTACCCCAACATTCTGGCGTGAGTAAGGAGACATTGGTGAAAACGTTAATTCTTTTCTCAACGCGTGACGGACAAACGCGTGAGATTGCTTCATATCTGGCTTCTGAACTCAAAGAGCTGGGCATTTATTCTGATGTGGTGAACCTGAATCGCACAGAGCAGATTGCCTGGCAGGATTACGACCGCGTGGTCATTGGCGCTTCAATTCGTTACGGCCATTTCCATCCGGCGCTGGATCGCTTTGTGAAAAAGCATACGGCGGAGCTCGCTCAACTGCCTGGCGCGTTTTACTCGGTCAACCTGGTTGCCCGTAAAGCGGAGAAGCGTACGCCGCAGACCAACAGCTATACGCGCAAGTTTTTGCTAAGTTCGCCATGGCAGCCCGATATCTGTTCTGTCTTTGCTGGCGCGCTGCGTTACCCGCGTTACCGCTGGTATGACCGCTTTATGATCCGCCTGATCATGAAAATGACGGGCGGGGAAACGGATACGCGTAAAGAAGTGGTTTATACCGACTGGGCCCAGGTCGCCAGTTTTGCCCGTGAAATTGCGCGTTTAACGGACGATGCGCGGGATAAATAAGCGTTGAGTTTGAAAAGTGAGCGAACGAAATTTTTTTTGTATTTAGTGCTTGTCACTTCAGAAGAACTCCCTATAATGCGCCTCCACTGACACGGAACAACGGCACGCAAGCCGCCGGGTCAGCAGAGAAAAGCAAAACAAACGCTTGACTCTGAAGCGGGAAAGCGTAATATGCACACCCCGCGCCGCAGCGAAAACGAAGCGGCACTGCTCTTTAACAATTTATCAGACAATCTGTGTGGGCACTCAAAGTGACATGGATTCTTAATGTCCTCGGACACTAAATGAATACCAAGTCTCAACGAGTGAACACGTAATTCATTACGAAGTTTAATTCATTGAGCATCAAACTTTTAAATTGAAGAGTTTGATCATGGCTCAGATTGAACGCTGGCGGCAGGCCTAACACATGCAAGTCGAACGGTAACAGGAAGCAGCTTGCTGCTTTGCTGACGAGTGGCGGACGGGTGAGTAATGTCTGGGAAACTGCCTGATGGAGGGGGATAACTACTGGAAACGGTAGCTAATACCGCATAACGTCGCAAGACCAAAGAGGGGGACCTTCGGGCCTCTTGCCATCGGATGTGCCCAGATGGGATTAGCTAGTAGGTGGGGTAACGGCTCACCTAGGCGACGATCCCTAGCTGGTCTGAGAGGATGACCAGCCACACTGGAACTGAGACACGGTCCAGACTCCTACGGGAGGCAGCAGTGGGGAATATTGCACAATGGGCGCAAGCCTGATGCAGCCATGCCGCGTGTATGAAGAAGGCCTTCGGGTTGTAAAGTACTTTCAGCGGGGAGGAAGGCGATAAGGTTAATAACCTTGTCGATTGACGTTACCCGCAGAAGAAGCACCGGCTAACTCCGTGCCAGCAGCCGCGGTAATACGGAGGGTGCAAGCGTTAATCGGAATTACTGGGCGTAAAGCGCACGCAGGCGGTCTGTCAAGTCGGATGTGAAATCCCCGGGCTCAACCTGGGAACTGCATTCGAAACTGGCAGGCTAGAGTCTTGTAGAGGGGGGTAGAATTCCAGGTGTAGCGGTGAAATGCGTAGAGATCTGGAGGAATACCGGTGGCGAAGGCGGCCCCCTGGACAAAGACTGACGCTCAGGTGCGAAAGCGTGGGGAGCAAACAGGATTAGATACCCTGGTAGTCCACGCCGTAAACGATGTCGACTTGGAGGTTGTGCCCTTGAGGCGTGGCTTCCGGAGCTAACGCGTTAAGTCGACCGCCTGGGGAGTACGGCCGCAAGGTTAAAACTCAAATGAATTGACGGGGGCCCGCACAAGCGGTGGAGCATGTGGTTTAATTCGATGCAACGCGAAGAACCTTACCTACTCTTGACATCCAGAGAACTTAGCAGAGATGCTTTGGTGCCTTCGGGAACTCTGAGACAGGTGCTGCATGGCTGTCGTCAGCTCGTGTTGTGAAATGTTGGGTTAAGTCCCGCAACGAGCGCAACCCTTATCCTTTGTTGCCAGCGGTCCGGCCGGGAACTCAAAGGAGACTGCCAGTGATAAACTGGAGGAAGGTGGGGATGACGTCAAGTCATCATGGCCCTTACGAGTAGGGCTACACACGTGCTACAATGGCGCATACAAAGAGAAGCGACCTCGCGAGAGCAAGCGGACCTCATAAAGTGCGTCGTAGTCCGGATTGGAGTCTGCAACTCGACTCCATGAAGTCGGAATCGCTAGTAATCGTGGATCAGAATGCCACGGTGAATACGTTCCCGGGCCTTGTACACACCGCCCGTCACACCATGGGAGTGGGTTGCAAAAGAAGTAGGTAGCTTAACCTTCGGGAGGGCGCTTACCACTTTGTGATTCATGACTGGGGTGAAGTCGTAACAAGGTAACCGTAGGGGAACCTGCGGTTGGATCACCTCCTTACCTTAAAGAACCTGCCTTTGCAGTGCTCACACAGATTGTCTGATGAAAAACAGCAGTAAAAAACCTCTACAGGCTTGTAGCTCAGGTGGTTAGAGCGCACCCCTGATAAGGGTGAGGTCGGTGGTTCAAGTCCACTCAGGCCTACCAAATTTGCCTCGCAAATTTGAAGAGGTTGTAAACGATGGGGCTATAGCTCAGCTGGGAGAGCGCCTGCCTTGCACGCAGGAGGTCTGCGGTTCGATCCCGCATAGCTCCACCATCTTTTACTGCGAACACAAGAAAACTTCAGAGTGAACCTGAAAAGGTGCACTGCGAAGTT
The DNA here is from genome assembly GCF_000534415.1 of Enterobacter sp. BIDMC 27. Lineage (NCBI taxonomy): Bacteria > Pseudomonadati > Pseudomonadota > Gammaproteobacteria > Enterobacterales > Enterobacteriaceae > Enterobacter > Enterobacter sp. BIDMC 27. The sequence continues at coordinate 583,159 of NZ_KI973178.1, read as the reverse complement.
TTGCTCTTTAAAAATCTGGATCAAGCTGAAAATTGAAACGACACACAGCTCATGTGTGTTCGAGTCTCTCAAATTTTCGCAAGTCGATGATGAATCGAAAGAAACATCTTCGGGTTGTGAGGTTAAGCGACTAAGCGTACACGGTGGATGCCCTGGCAGTCAGAGGCGATGAAGGACGTGCTAATCTGCGAAAAGCGCCGGCGAGGTGATATGAACCCTTGACCCGGCGATGTCCGAATGGGGAAACCCAGTGCAATCCGTTGCACTATCGTTAACTGAATACATAGGTTAACGAGGCGAACCGGGGGAACTGAAACATCTAAGTACCCCGAGGAAAAGAAATCAACCGAGATTCCCCCAGTAGCGGCGAGCGAACGGGGAGCAGCCCGGAGTCTGAATCAGCTTGTGTGTTAGTGGAACGGTCTGGAAAGTCCGACGGTACAGGGTGATAGTCCCGTACACGAAAGCACACTTGCTGTGAACTCGAAGAGTAGGGCGGGACACGTGGTATCCTGTCTGAATATGGGGGGACCATCCTCCAAGGCTAAATACTCCTGACTGACCGATAGTGAACCAGTACCGTGAGGGAAAGGCGAAAAGAACCCCGGCGAGGGGAGTGAAAAAGAACCTGAAACCGTGTACGTACAAGCAGTGGGAGCCTCTTTATGGGGTGACTGCGTACCTTTTGTATAATGGGTCAGCGACTTATATTCTGTAGCAAGGTTAACCGTATAGGGGAGCCGAAGGGAAACCGAGTCTTAACTGGGCGTTAAGTTGCAGGGTATAGACCCGAAACCCGGTGATCTAGCCATGGGCAGGTTGAAGGTTGGGTAACACTAACTGGAGGACCGAACCGACTAATGTTGAAAAATTAGCGGATGACCTGTGGCTGGGGGTGAAAGGCCAATCAAACCGGGAGATAGCTGGTTCTCCCCGAAAGCTATTTAGGTAGCGCCTCGTGAACTCATCTTCGGGGGTAGAGCACTGTTTCGGCTAGGGGGCCATCCCGGCTTACCAACCCGATGCAAACTACGAATACCGAAGAATGTTATCACGGGAGACACACGGCGGGTGCTAACGTCCGTCGTGAAGAGGGAAACAACCCAGACCGCCAGCTAAGGTCCCAAAGTCATGGTTAAGTGGGAAACGATGTGGGAAGGCACAGACAGCCAGGATGTTGGCTTAGAAGCAGCCATCATTTAAAGAAAGCGTAATAGCTCACTGGTCGAGTCGGCCTGCGCGGAAGATGTAACGGGGCTAAACCATGCACCGAAGCTGCGGCAGCGACACTTATGTGTTGTTGGGTAGGGGAGCGTTCTGTAAGCCGTTGAAGGTGTGCTGTGAGGCATGCTGGAGGTATCAGAAGTGCGAATGCTGACATAAGTAACGATAAAGCGGGTGAAAAGCCCGCTCGCCGGAAGACCAAGGGTTCCTGTCCAACGTTAATCGGGGCAGGGTGAGTCGACCCCTAAGGCGAGGCCGAAAGGCGTAGTCGATGGGAAACAGGTTAATATTCCTGTACTTGGTGTTACTGCGAAGGGGGGACGGAGAAGGCTATGTCAGCCGGGCGACGGTTGTCCCGGTTTAAGCATGTAGGCGGAGGTTCCAGGTAAATCCGGTACCTTGTTAACGCTGAGGTGTGATGACGAGGCACTACGGTGCTGAAGTGATAAATGCCCTGCTTCCAGGAAAAGCCTCTAAGCATCAGGTAACACGAAATCGTACCCCAAACCGACACAGGTGGTCAGGTAGAGAATACCAAGGCGCTTGAGAGAACTCGGGTGAAGGAACTAGGCAAAATGGTGCCGTAACTTCGGGAGAAGGCACGCTGATGTGTAGGTGAAGCCCCTGCGGGTGGAGCTGAAATCAGTCGAAGATACCAGCTGGCTGCAACTGTTTATTAAAAACACAGCACTGTGCAAACACGAAAGTGGACGTATACGGTGTGACGCCTGCCCGGTGCCGGAAGGTTAATTGATGGGGTTAGCGGCAACGCGAAGCTCTTGATCGAAGCCCCGGTAAACGGCGGCCGTAACTATAACGGTCCTAAGGTAGCGAAATTCCTTGTCGGGTAAGTTCCGACCTGCACGAATGGCGTAATGATGGCCAGGCTGTCTCCACCCGAGACTCAGTGAAATTGAACTCGCTGTGAAGATGCAGTGTACCCGCGGCAAGACGGAAAGACCCCGTGAACCTTTACTATAGCTTGACACTGAACACTGGTCCTTGATGTGTAGGATAGGTGGGAGGCTTTGAAGCGTGGACGCCAGTCTGCGTGGAGCCGACCTTGAAATACCACCCTTTAATGGCTGGTGTTCTAACGTAGACCCGTAATCCGGGTTGCGGACAGTGTCTGGTGGGTAGTTTGACTGGGGCGGTCTCCTCCCAAAGAGTAACGGAGGAGCACGAAGGTTGGCTAATCCTGGTCGGACATCAGGAGGTTAGTGCAATGGCATAAGCCAGCTTGACTGCGAGCGTGACGGCGCGAGCAGGTGCGAAAGCAGGTCATAGTGATCCGGTGGTTCTGAATGGAAGGGCCATCGCTCAACGGATAAAAGGTACTCCGGGGATAACAGGCTGATACCGCCCAAGAGTTCATATCGACGGCGGTGTTTGGCACCTCGATGTCGGCTCATCACATCCTGGGGCTGAAGTAGGTCCCAAGGGTATGGCTGTTCGCCATTTAAAGTGGTACGCGAGCTGGGTTTAGAACGTCGTGAGACAGTTCGGTCCCTATCTGCCGTGGGCGCTGGAGAATTGAGGGGGGCTGCTCCTAGTACGAGAGGACCGGAGTGGACGCATCACTGGTGTTCGGGTTGTCATGCCAATGGCACTGCCCGGTAGCTAAATGCGGAAGAGATAAGTGCTGAAAGCATCTAAGCACGAAACTTGCCCCGAGATGAGTTCTCCCTGAGACCTTGAGTCTCCTGAAGGAACGTTAAAGACTATGACGTTGATAGGTCGGGTGTGTAAGCGCAGCGATGCGTTGAGCTAACCGATACTAATGAACCGTGAGGCTTAACCTTACAACGCCGAAGCTGTTTTGGCGAAGAGACAGAAGATTTTCAGCCTGATACAGATTAACAGAATTTGCCTGGCGGCTTTAGCGCGGTGGTCCCACCTGACCCCATGCCGAACTCAGAAGTGAAACGCCGTAGCGCCGATGGTAGTGTGGGGTCTCCCCATGTGAGAGTAGGGAACTGCCAGGCATCAATCAAGTGAAGAGGCCATCCGGAAGGATGGCCTTTTTGCGTTTCTGCACCTGCTTCCTTTCCATAAACAAATCACCTATCCCCCCATATATACGGTAAACTATCCCGGTTTTTGCATCAGGATAGCGTCTATGAATCACTCCCTTAAGCCCTGGAATACCTTTGGTATTCAACGGAATGCTAATCAAATTGTACGTGCCGACAGTGCTCAGCAGTTGCTGAATGCATGGCAAAACGCAACAGAAAACGGTGAACCCGTACTTATTCTGGGCGAAGGAAGTAATGTCCTGTTTCTCGATGATTTTGCGGGGACGGTAATCGTCAATCGCATCATGGGGATTGAGCGTAAAGAGAGCGCTGACAGCTGGCATTTACACGTGGGTGCTGGCGAGAACTGGCATCATCTGGTGCAATATACCCTTGAAAAAGGGATGCCAGGGCTGGAAAACCTGGCTCTGATCCCGGGCTGTGCAGGATCATCTCCTATTCAAAACATCGGTGCCTACGGCATCGAACTGAAACACGTCTGCGAATATGTCGACTGCATCGAACTCGCGACCGGAAATGCTCAACGCTTAACCGCAGAGCAGTGCCGCTTTGGCTATCGCGACAGCATTTTCAAGCACGACTATCAGGATCGTTTCGTCATTGTGGCCGTTGGCCTGCGCCTGGCGAAAGCCTGGAAACCCGTTCTGACTTACGGCGATCTGACCCGTCTCGACCCGGCTACCGTCACACCGCGTGAGGTATTTGATTCCGTTTGCCACATGCGAATGACCAAGCTCCCGGACCCGAAAGTAAACGGAAATGCGGGAAGTTTCTTCAAAAACCCGGTGATCAGCAGCGAAAATGCAAAAGCGTTTCTCGCCGGCTGGCCAACGGCCCCGCATTATCCTCAGGCGGATGGTAGCGTGAAGCTGGCCGCAGGCTGGCTTATCGATCAGTGTGAATTAAAAGGTACGACTCTTGGTGGCGCTGCTGTTCATCGTCAGCAGGCGCTGGTACTGATCAACCAGTCCAACGCGACAAGTGAGGATATCGTCAACCTGGCGCATCATGTTCGCCAGCGCGTGGGCGAAAAATTCAACGTCTGGCTGGAGCCTGAAGTTCGCTTTATTGGCCGAACGGGCGAAGTGAATGCCGTGGAGACCATTGCGTGAAGGACAATACTATTCCGTTAACTCTCATCGGTATCCTTGCCGATGGCGAGTTTCATTCTGGCGAGCAGCTGGGCGAACAGCTGGGCATGAGCCGTGCTGCGATCAATAAGCATATTCAAACGCTCCGCGACTGGGGCGTGGATGTGTTTACGGTGCCGGGAAAAGGCTACAGCCTGCCGGAACCGATCCAGTTACTGAATGAAGAGGTCATCCGCAGCCAGATTGGGCACGGTAACGTCGCGGTATTGCCGGTCATTGATTCGACGAACCAGTATCTGCTGGATCGCCTGAGCGAGCTGAAATCCGGTGATGCCTGCGTTGCCGAGTATCAACAGGCAGGACGTGGCCGCCGGGGGCGTAAGTGGTTCTCACCATTTGGCGCCAACCTCTACCTTTCCATGTACTGGCGGCTTGAACAGGGGCCAGCTGCGGCCATCGGGCTGAGCCTGGTCATCGGCATTGTGATGGCAGAGGTGCTGCACGATCTGGGTGCCGATCAGGTGCGGGTAAAATGGCCCAACGATCTGTATCTCAACGATCGAAAGCTGGCGGGGATCCTGGTTGAATTGACGGGAAAAACAGGCGATGCCGCACAGATCGTCATTGGGGCGGGACTGAACATGGTGATGCGAAACGTGCAGAACGATGTCGTGAACCAGGCCTGGACCAACTTGCAGGAAGCGGGGATCACCATCGATCGCAATACGCTTGCCGTCCGCATGATCAATGAGTTGCGTAGTTCGCTGACGCTCTTTGAACAAGAGGGGTTAGCGCCATTCCTGTCCCGCTGGGAAAAGCTGGATAACTTTATTAACCGACCGGTGAAGCTGCTGATTGGAGATAAAGAGATTTACGGCACATCACGCGGCATTGACGCGCAGGGCGCGTTGCTTCTTGAACAGGATGGCGTGATTAAGCCCTGGGTGGGCGGTGAAATTTCGTTACGAAGTGCGGAGTAACCCTCTCCCCACAGGGGAGAGGGTGTAGCAGGTCATCACTGCGGATACGGCACCCAATCCCCGGCATTCAGTCGGACATAAGGCTTATTCTGATACTGGATCACCACCGCATTGGCGTTTTCCGATACCTCCGCCGTCTGCGGCAGCCCGCTGGTGAGCTGATCCCAGTTCACGCTATCTTCCACAAACAGCTTACCGTCTACAGCGCGAGCAACCAGTTCCGAGATAGCCAGATAGCTGCTTGGCTGGGTGATTTCAATGGGCGCTCCCTGATGCGGCGCCTTCATGCCAAAGAACTTAATCCCGGCCGGAACGTTAGTGATGGACGGGCTTGGGATATCGCGCAGACCAGACACCTGCATCCTGTCGCCTTTCAGCGCCCCTCCGTGTTCTGGTACCACCACCACCATCACTTTGCGACCTGATTTTTCCAGCTCGTTGAAGAACGCGTTTAGCTCGTCAAAGAACTTCTGAGCACGGGCCTTATAATCGGCCGTTTTACTCACGCCGGGATAATGGTTCCCGTCGTGCAGCGGCAGCGTGTTATAGAACGTCGCACTACGTGTCCCTTCCTCTTTGCCGACGGTATCTAACCAGCGCTGAAGCACGGCGGTATCGTCATAGACCGGCGAGCCATCAAAGCCCAGCAACGTTACCGGCAGCCCTTTCTGGTCCATCAGCGGGGCCTGCATGCCACCCTGTTCACGCACTTCTTTCAGGAAGTTACCGAACTGACCGTTATGGCCCATCATCAGGTGCTGGGTAAAGCCCAGTTTTGCGAGGTTATCAAACAGATAACACTGGTTAGCTGCCGGCTGGTAGAGGTTCTTATGTGAAGGCTGTCCGCAGCTGGCGCGCAGCAGGCGGATAGCCGCCGGGCCGCTGTACGACGTGGCCGAGTTGAAGTCCTTAAACTGAATATCGAAATGCGACCACAGCGGGTGCGACATCAAACCAGCCGCGTCAACGTCAGCCCAGGACAGAGAACAGATGTTAATGACCAGCAGCTCAAACGGCTGAGCATCGGCAGGCAGCGCGTCCGGGAATTTCGTCTGACGCTTATCTTCCGCAGCGTAAAAACTGGAGAGCCACGCGTTCAGGTTAGTGGATGTCGGCGGTGCAGTCTGCGCAGGAATATCCCCAACCACAGGCGTATCCCCTGCTGTCGCAACGGTCGCGGCGGCGGAACCGCCCGTGGTGGTCACGGTTGTCGTCGGCTGACCGGCTGGCCACAGCGAGAAGCTCGGGCCCGTCAGTGTCAGGACGTTAAGCCAGATCATAATCGCGACGACAAACACCGTCACCCGGATCCACTGAGACAGGAACAGCCAGGCGACCAGCAGGACAAATACCGCGCCAATCATCTGCCAGTTAATAAAGCGCTCAACCAGATCGAGCATATAGTCCGCACTGAAACCTGCGACCTGGGAGCCCTGGCTCATGATGCTTTCAGGGCCGGGCAGCCAGGTATCATGCCAGAACAGGGCGAAACCGATGGGGATAGCGACCCAGTGACGTATACGGTGCAGCCTGAAGTTCGGGATTGGCATCAGCAGGAATGCCATAAACACCAGGTTAAGCAGAGGGTGGAAATTAAGATAGCCTGCCCACAGCAGACCAAACTTCACCAGAAAGTAGAAATTCCAGCCGGACAGGCCGCGCCAGTATTGCCAGAGTGGCGAGGGCGCCGAAGAGGTATAGGTAGAATTAGTCATGTTTTCGGTTTGCCTTGACGTTCGGAGCGCGAGTCAGTGTTCCGGCGGGTTTAATATAGCGAGGTTTGACGAACAGTAATCTGATCGTATCGCGAATACGGCGCAGGGAATGGCGTGCATAGTAGCCAAGCGGCAAAAAAATCAGCGCGCACAGAACAACCAGTTGGATGATATCGCTGATATTCATAATGGCGCGCTCTCCTTGTTCTCATCCAGTAAGCGTAGCGGCTCGGGTACCCGTCGCCAGACATGCCCGTCATGTTTCGCGTTCAGAACCGGTTTGGCGCCGCTTGTGACAGGCAACGGTTTGGCCCACTTTTCAGGTGGCAGGGCACGCATCTGGACAAGCTCAGCCGCGATCAGGTTATCTTCAAACCAGACCATACGGTTCGAGAAGATATCCGCGGTAGGAAGCGGGAAGATATGGTTAAGCGCAGTATCCAGATCGTTCACCCGGCAGAAGGAGAGGAACAGCACCAGGCGGTTATCGCCAATGGTCATGATGTCCCCGATACGGTTAGGGCGGCACAGAGTGAGCGCCTGCTCAACGCGAATACCCGGCACGGGGCGCAGGGCAACCATCACCCCTTTTCCGTCTGCCGGTAACAGCGTATTGCTCATCATGTTGCCCACCGCATCGCAGAAGGTGTCCCATTTCTGGTAGCCGCGTAGTTTCATCGGCTGCGTCATTGAAAGCAGGGTGCTGATATCTTCCGGAACATGTCGATTAAACTGCTGGCCCTGGATGCTTTCGATCAGCGTCAGACAGCGCGACAGGGGAGCATTCCACGGAATGACCATATTCGCGCCGCAGCCCAGTAATAAGCGCTCATCGGTGGCGCGCAGGCTGGTATTATTTTCACGCACCACAATTTTTAACGCGCTGCCGCGCTGGCGACGTAATGTGTGAATGTGCCTTGCCAGCGTTTCGATTTGGTTATTCTGGATCAACGAGAAGATAATGGTCGCCGCCTGCGTGGTGCGCGCCTCATCAAATAAGGCTTCATTGGTATCGAACAGTGACCAGTGCTCAGACAGTGCAGGCGCACCTTCCAGTACCGCAATATGGCTCAGAACGCGTTTTTCATCACTGCGTGGCTGAACTACTGTTTCTTCTTGTTGAGCAAGATGCCACTCATCCCCGACTTGTTTGAGTGTAAGTTGTTGTCGGGAGCTCACCCCTTTTTCATTGCACCAGAAAGCCACGTCGTAAAGATGGCTGTCGGTCTGGACACGAATACTGGCCAGGCCATAGAGAGAACGGTATTCACTCATTAAAAGTGAAAAAAGCTTGTCATTATTACTGCCTGGGTTAACAACCAATAAGGTGCAATTTTGATTTTTTGCCCATCTGTTGATTCTTCCCAGCCATTTCAGCAGTTTTGCAGACGGGATATTTTGCAGGCCGTTATTAGAGCATTTTAGAATCAGTAAATAGTGTTCAGGAACAATAGAACACTGAATATCGCGGGGTAAAAAGTATAGACTGTCAGCCTCCGCAGGCATGGAAAATAATCGTACTGTCTGGGGTCCACGGTCACTGTCGAGCCTGATGATTGACTTCGGCTCTTCGCCCATCGTAATGACGGCCACGCGGGAATCCTTCCCCTGCGCCGCTATCGTCTGGTTTACCAGACTGATGGCATCTTCATCACGATCCGTATTAACCCACCAGACTCCTCCGACTGGCATGTGGCGCAATTCGTCCCATAATGACTGGATGCCAATAGAAAATATGGAGTCCACGGTGTCCCTCTTTTCGTCGAATTTCTATGTCTCTCAGTTTACTAGCGAAAGCGTAGAAATAAACCTAACATTGAAATTAAAGAACATCAGATTTAGCATGTAAATGAAATTTAATGGGCAGGACGCCTCGCTGCATCTGAATCTTATGATTTTACTCAAAGGGATGAAAAAAGAATGCAAAATAACGAACCCGCAACCCCAGTCGACTCAAGTCTGGGTTACACATTCCAGAACGATTTTTTGGCACTCACGCAGGCTTTTTCTTTGCCTGAAATAGATTACACCGATATTTCCCAGCGTGAACAGTTGGCGGCGGCTATTAAACGTTGGCCGTTATTAGCTGAGTTTGCCCAACAACAATAAGGAAGCCATTGATGGCTGTACTAGGATTACAGGGCGTCCGTGGTGGGGTGGGTACAACTTCCGTTACCGCGGCGCTGGCGTGGTCATTGCAGGTATTAGGTGAATCGGTACTGGTCATTGATGCCTGTTCCGATAATTTGCTGCGCATGTCATTCAATGTCGACTTTACGCATGCAAACGGCTGGGGACGCGCGCTTCTGGACGATAAAGACTGGCGGGATGCGGGTTTGCGTTATACCTCCCAGCTCGATTTGCTTCCCTTTGGTCAATTGACCGAAACCGAGCGCGGGAATGAAGCCGCGTACCAGCGCCTGTTCTCTCGCTTCATCACCGCATTGCAGAGCCTGAAAGAGAGCGGGCACTATCAGTGGATCCTACTGGACCTGCCGCACGGTGCCGCGTCGCTGACCCGCCAGCTGCTGGCGCAGTGCGACCATGTGCTCTCCATCGCGAACGTAGATGCGAATTGTCATATCCGTCTGCATCAGCAACCGATGCCTGCCAATGCCCATATTCTGATCAACGATCTGCGCATTGGCAGCCAGATCCAGGACGATCTCTACCAGGTCTGGCTCCAGAGTCAGCGCCGCCTGTTGCCGATGGTGATCCATCGTGACGAAGCGATGGCGGAGTGCCTCGCGTCCAAACAACCTCTCGGGGAGTACCGTAGCGATTCACTGGCGGCGGAAGAGATCCTGACGCTGGCAAACTGGTGTCTGCTGCACTTTGCTAAACGGCCGGAGCCTGCCGGGAGTTCAGTATGAGCCGCCTGACTAACTGGCTGCTCATTCCGCCGGTCAGTTCGCGCTTAAGTGAACGCTACCGCCATTACCGTCATCACGGCGCTTCGTCGCTGAGCGCTGCGCTGGGTTGTTTCTGGATGATTCTGGCGTGGATGTTCATCCCCCTCGAACATCCCCGCTGGCAAATTATTCGTGCGCGCCACGGTGAACTCTATCCGCATATCAACCCGGACAAGCCGCGTCCGCTGGATCCCGCGCGCTACGCTATTCAGTCCATCTGGCTACTGGCGACCTCAACGGGTGGAGAGAAAAAAACATCCCGCTGGCGCAGCTTCGATCGTGTGCAGAACTTACGTGAACACTACCACCAGTGGCTTGACCGGCTACCTGACCGGGTGGGCGACAAAACGGGTCATTTAGATAACCACAAAGAGCTCGGGCACCTACACCCGGGCTTGCGGCGTTTTATTCTCGGCGTGGTTGTGGTGTTCTCGCTGATTCTTGCGCTGGTCTGTATTACCCAGCCCTTCAACCCGCTGGCGCAGTTCACCTTCCTGATCCTGCTGTGGGGCGTGGCGCTGCTGGTGCGGCGCATACCAGGGCGTTTTTCTGCCCTGATGCTGATTGTGCTATCGCTGACCGTTTCCTGCCGCTACATCTGGTGGCGATATACCTCAACGCTGAACTGGGACGATCCGGTCAGCCTGGTGTGCGGCTTAGTGCTGCTGTTTGCTGAGACTTACGCCTGGATCGTGCTGGTGCTGGGTTACTTCCAGGTTATCTGGCCGCTGAATCGACAGCCGGTGCCGCTGCCAAAAGACACGACCCAGTGGCCTACAGTTGACCTTTTCGTGCCGACCTACAACGAAGAACTGTCGGTGGTAAAAAACACCATTTACGCCGCGCTGGGTATCGACTGGCCGAAGGATAAAATCAAAATCTGGATCCTCGATGACGGTGGCCGCGCCGAGTTCCGCCAGTTCGCGGACGAAGTGGGGGTAGAGTACATCGCCCGTACCACGCATGAACACGCGAAAGCCGGTAACATCAACAATGCGCTGAAATATGCCAAAGGGGAGTTCGTCTCTATTTTCGACTGCGACCACGTGCCAACGCGCTCGTTCCTGCAAATGACCATGGGCTGGTTCCTGAAGGAGAAAGAGCTGGCGATGATGCAGACGCCGCACCACTTCTTCTCGCCGGACCCGTTTGAACGTAACCTCGGCCGTTTTCGTAAAACCCCGAACGAGGGCACGCTGTTCTATGGACTCGTGCAGGACGGGAACGACATGTGGGACGCCACGTTTTTCTGCGGCTCCTGTGCGGTGATCCGCCGGAAACCGCTGGATGAAATTGGCGGGATCGCCGTCGAGACGGTCACGGAAGATGCGCACACCTCGCTGCGTCTGCACCGTCTTGGCTATACCTCCGCCTACATGCGTATTCCTCAGGCGGCGGGGCTGGCCACGGAATCCCTGTCGGCGCACATCGGCCAGCGTATTCGCTGGGCCCGCGGCATGGTGCAAATTTTCAGGCTCGATAACCCGCTGATGGGTAAAGGGCTGAAGCTGGCGCAACGGCTGTGCTACGTCAACGCCATGTTCCACTTCCTGTCCGGTATTCCACGGCTTATCTTCCTCACTGCGCCGCTGGCGTTCCTGCTCCTTCACGCTTACATCATCTATGCGCCTGCGCTGATGATTGCCTTGTTCGTTCTGCCGCACATGATCCACGCCAGCCTGACGAACTCGAAGATTCAGGGGAAATATCGCCACTCCTTCTGGAGTGAAATTTACGAAACGGTGCTGGCCTGGTACATCGCGCCGCCAACCATGGTGGCGCTGATTAACCCGCATAAAGGGAAATTCAACGTCACCGCGAAGGGCGGGCTGGTGGAAGAGGAATATGTCGACTGGGTGATCTCCCGGCCCTATATCTTCCTGGTGCTGCTGAATATTGTGGGCGTGATTGTTGGGATCTGGCGCTACTTCTACGGCCCGGAAAACGAAATTCTGACGGTCTTCGTGAGTATGGCGTGGGTGTTTTATAACCTGATTATCCTCGGTGGCGCGGTGGCGGTATCGGTGGAGAGCAAACAGGTTCGCCGCGCGCATCGCGTCGAAATCAGCATGCCAGCGGCCATTGCCCGCGACGATGGACATCTCTTCTCCTGTACCGTACATGACTTTTCGGATGGCGGTCTGGGTATCAAGATCAACGGTCAGGCGAAGGTGCTGGAGGGGCAGAAGGTCAACCTACTGCTTAAGCGCGGCCAGCAGGAGTATGTCTTCCCGACGCAGGTGGTGCGTGTGAGAGGAAATGAAGTGGGTCTGCAACTGATGCCGCTGACCAAAAAGCAACACATTGATTTTGTGCAGTGTACGTTTGCCCGCGCGGATACGTGGGCTCTCTGGCAGGACAGCTTCCCTGAGGATAAGCCTCTGGAAAGCCTGCTGGATATTCTTAAGCTGGGGTTCCGTGGCTATCGTCACCTTGCAGAATTTGCCCCGTCGTCGGTGAAATTAATTTTCCGGTCACTTACTTCACTGGTTTCCTGGGTCGTGTCGTTCATTCCGCGTCGACCTGAGCGAGATGAAGCGAAGCAGGCGGACCCGGTTATGGCTCAACAATGATGATAACGCGATGAAAACAAAACTTTCCTGGTTATGTGCAGTGGCAATGGGGATGAGTGCGCTCCCTGCAACAGTGGCTAACGCAGCGCCTGATAACGCAGCGGCCACGCCCGCGCCAACGGTGCCTGTCGTCGCGCAAGCGACCGATCCGGTTGTGACGGCCGCGCCGGGGCAGACGGAAAACGTCGTCCCGAATCAGCCGACGACGGGGAATACGCTGCCCGCCGACAACCCGGTGGTTGGGCAGGTCATGCCTGGCGTGCCGGGAGCCAGTGCGCCGGTGGTTGCCGAAAATACGCCGTCGCGTGACGTTAAGCTGACGTTTGCCCAGATCGCGCCTCCTCCGGGCAGCATGGTTCTGCGCGGCATCAACCCAAATGGCGGTATCGAATTCGGTATGCGCAGCGATGAAGTCGTGTCGAAAGCGATGCTCAACCTGGAATACACCCCATCGCCGTCGCTGCTGCCGGTGCAGTCCCAGCTTAAGGTCTATCTGAATGACGAGCTGATGGACGTCCTGCCCGTCACCAAAGAGCAACTGGGTAAGAAAACCCTGGCTCAGGTGCCGATTAATCCGCTGTTTATCACCGACTTTAACCGCGTGCGTCTGGAGTTTGTCGGCCACTACCGCGATGTCTGTGAAAACCCGGCCAGCAGCACCCTGTGGCTGGATGTCGGGCGTAACTCTTCGCTTCAGATGACCTATCAGCCGCTGGCGTTGAAAAACGATCTCTCCGCCTTCCCGGTGCCGTTCTTCGACCCGCGTGATAACCGTCCGCTGAACCTGCCGATGGTCTTTGCCGGCTCTCCCGATGTGACCGAACAGCTGGCGGCCTCTATCGTGGCATCCTGGTTTGGTTCCCGCTCCGGCTGGCGTGGTCAAAGTTTCCCGGTCATGTACGACAAAATGCCGGACAAAAACGCGATCGTGTTTGCCACCAACACCAAACGTCCGGCTTTCCTGCGTGACCATCCGGAGGTGAAAGCGCCCACCATCGAGATGATCAGCCATCCGGACAATCCGTACGTGAAGCTGTTGGTGATCTTCGGCCGTGATGACAAAGATCTGGTGCAGGCGGCGAAAGGCATTGCGCAGGGGAATATCCTGTTCCGCGGTAACAGCGTTGTGGTGGACGAGGTGAAACCGCTGCTGGCACGTAAGCCTTATGATGCGCCGAACTGGGTACGTACCGACCGGGCCATCACCTTTGGCGAACTGAAAACCTATGAAGAGCAATTGCAGTCAACCGGGCTTGAACCTTCTCCTGTCAGCCTGTCGCTGAACCTGCCGCCGGATCTCTATCTGCTGCGCACCAACGGCATTGATATCAATCTGAACTACCGTTACACCGCGCCGGCGACCAAAGACAGCTCGCGCATGGATATCAGCCTCAACAACCAGTTCCTGCAATCGTTCAGCCTGACCAGCAGCCAGGAGACAAACCGGTTGATGCTTCGTCTGCCTGTATTACAGGGGCTGCTGGATGGCAAAACCGATGTGTCGATCCCGGCGCTGAAGCTCGGTGCGGTGAACCAGCTGCGGTTTAACTTCCAGTATATGAACCCCATGCCGGGTGGATCGGTGGAAAACTGTATTACCTTCCAGCCGGTGCAAAACCACGTGGTGATTGGCGATGATTCCACGATCGACTTCTCGAAGTATTACCACTTTATTGCGATGCCGGATCTGCGTGCCTTTGCTAACGCCAGCTTCCCGTTCAGCCGCATGGCAGACCTCTCTGAATCGATTGTCGTGATGCCAAAAGCGGCCAACGAAGGCCAGGTTACCACGCTGCTGGACACCATGGGCACCGTCGGGGCGCAAACCGGCTTGCCGGCGATCAACGTGACGGTGACGGATGACGGGAGCCAGATCCAGAACAAAGATGCCGATATCATGGTCATCGGCAACATTCCGGACAAGCTGAAAGACGAGAAGCGCGTCGATCTGCTGGTGCAGGCGGCTCAGTCGTGGGTTAACACGCCGCTGCGTCAGACCGAGTTCCCGAGCATCATGCCGGACAGCGGCGATCGTCAGGCCAATATCAGGACGACCGTAAGCTCAACGGGTCCGATGGCCGCGATTGTCGGCTTCCAGTCGCCGTATAACGACCAGCGCAGCGTTATCGCCCTGCTGGCGGACAGCCCGCGCGGGTATGAGCTACTCAACACGGCCATGAACGACAGCGGTAAACGGGCGGCAATGTTCGGTTCCGTCTCGGTGATCCGTGAGTCGGGGGTAAACAGCCTGCGCGTGGGGGATGTCTACTACGTCGGTCATCTGCCGTGGTTCGAACGCCTGTGGTACGCCCTGTCTAACCACCCGGTGTTGCTGGCCGTGCTGGCTGCGCTCAGCGTTGTACTGCTGGCGTGGGTACTGTGGCGTCTGCTGCGAATCATCAGCCGTCGTCGTCTTAACCCGGACCATGAGTAAGCGGTGATGAAAATCTTTCGCGGGTGTGTAGTCGCAGCGTTGATGCTGGCGGCGGCGAATCTTCACGCCGCCTGTCGCTGGCCTGCCTGGGAGACGTTCAAGCAGGATTATATGAGCGAAAGTGGACGCGTCATTGATCCCAGTGACGCGCGCAAAATCACCACCTCCGAAGGGCAAAGCTACGGACTGTTCTTTGCCCTCGCGGCAAACGATCACAAGGCGTTCGATCTGCTGCTGGCATGGACGCGCGATAACCTTGCCGAGGGAGATTTAACCCAACATCTCCCGGCCTGGCTGTGGGGGAAAAAGGACGACGAAACCTGGGCGGTTATCGACCCTAACTCCGCGTCTGATGCCGATATCTGGATTGCCTGGTCGCTGCTGGAAGCCGGGCGGCTGTGGAAAAATCCCGATTACACGCGCACGGGTAAGGCGCTGTTGACGCGCATTGCCAGTGAGGAAGTGGTGAAGGTGCCGGGGCTGGGTTCTATGCTGCTGCCGGGTAAAGTCGGTTTTGCCGAAGAGAGCGTCTGGCGCTTCAACCCCAGCTACCTGCCGCCGCAGCTTGCGAGCTATTTCACCCGTTTTGGCGCGCCGTGGACGACGCTCCGTGAAACCAACCTGCGTCTGCTGCTGGAGACCGCGCCTAAAGGATTTTCCCCGAACTGGGTGAAATACCAGAAAAAGGGCGGCTGGCAGCTGTCGCAGGATGCATCCCTGATCGGCAGCTACGATGCGATTCGCGTCTATCTGTGGGTAGGGATGATGAACGATAACGATCCGCAGAAAGCCCGGCTACTGGCGCGTTTCAAGCCCATGGCGACCACCACAATCAAACAAGGCTTGCCGCCGGAGAAAGTGGACGTCGCGACCGGGAAACGCACCGGAGATGGGCCGGTAGGGTTTTCTGCCTCCCTCCTTCCGTTTTTACAAAACCGGGACGCGCAAGCGGTGCAACGCCAGCACGTCGCCGATCGTTTTCCCGATAACAATGCTTATTACAGCTACGTTCTGACCCTCTTTGGACAAGGGTGGGATCAGCATCGTTTTCGTTTCACCGTGCAAGGTGAATTACTACCGGACTGGGGCCAGGAATGCGCACGTTCACACTGAATCTACTCACCTTATCGCTTGGCCTGGCGCTAATGCCCCTGGCCCTGGCCGCCAACTCCCCGCAGCAGAGACAGCTGCTGGAACAGGTCCGTCTGGGGGAATCCACCCAGCGTGAGGATTTAGTGCGCCAGTCGCTCTATCGCCTTGAGCTGATCGACCCCAACAACCCGGACGTGATTGCCGCGCGCTTCCGCTACCTGTTACGACAGGGCGATACGGCGGGCGCGCAAAAAGAGCTGGATCGCCTGAAAGGAATGGCGCCCGATTCCAGTGCCTATCAGTCCTCCCGTACTACCATGCTGCTCTCCACGCCGGATGGTCGCCAGGCCCTCCAGCAGGCTCGCCTGCTTGCCACCACCGGGCACACCCAGGAAGCCATTGCCGCGTATGACAAACTGTTTGACGGTAAGCCGCCCAGTGGCGACATCGCGACGGAGTACTGGAACGTGGTGGCGAAAGAGCCAGCCCGCCGCAACCTGGCCATTAATCAGCTTAAGAAAATAAACGCCAGCAGTCCGGGCAACGTCCCGCTAAAGTCCTCGCTGGCACAGCTTTTGTTCCAGAGCGGACGGCGTGATGAAGGGTTTGCGGTGTTACAGGAGATGGCCAAATCGAACAATGGCCGCAGTCAGGCGTCGGACATGTGGTACCAGCAGATCAAAGATCAGCCGGCCAGCAGCGCCAGCGTTACCGCGCTGCAACAATACCTGAGCGTGTTCAGCGATGGCGATAACGTGACGGCGGCGCGCGCCCAGCTTGAAGCGCAGCAAAAACAGCTCGCCGATCCGGCGTTCCGCGCCAAAGCCGAAGGGTTAGCCGCAGTGGATGCCGGGCAGGGCAGTAAAGCGGTAACGGAGTTGCAAAAAGCAGTCAGCGCCAACCACGCCGACAGTGAAGCCGTAGGCGCGCTGGGGCAGGCCTATTCTCAGAAAGGCGATCGCGCGCGTGCGGTTGCGCAGTTTGAAAAGGCGATCGCCCTCGATCCGCAGAGCGATAACCGGGGCAAATGGGACAGCCTGCTGAAGGTCAACCGATACTGGCTGCTGATCCAGCAGGGGGATAACGCCCTGAAAGCCAACAATACGGCCCAGGCCGAACGCTATTACCAGCAGGCGCGCAATATCGACAATACCGACAGCTACGCGGTTCTGGGCCTCGGTGATGCGGCGGCGGCGCGCAAAGATAACGACGCGGCCGAGCGCTATTACCGCCAGGCGTTGCGGATGGACAGCGGCAACAGCAACGCGGTACGCGGTCTCGCCAATATTTATCGCGTGCAGTCTCCGGAGAAGGCGACGCAGTTTATTCAGTCGCTCTCTGCCAGCCAGCGCCGCAGCATTGATGATATTGAACGTAGCCTGACGAACGAGCAGTTGTCAGCCCAGGCCGAACAGCTGGAAAGCGAGGGGAAATATGCGCAGGCCGCAGAACTTCAGCGCCGACGCCTTGCGCTTTCCCCGGGCGACGTGTGGATCACCTACCGACTGTCACGCGATCTGTATAGCGCGGGTCAGCGCAGCCAGGCGGATAACCTGATGCGTCAGCTGGCAAGCCAGAAACCGGGCGATCCGGATCAGGTTTACGCCAGCGGGCTGTACCTGTCCGGTAACGATCAGGACCGGGCGGCGCTGGCGCATCTGAACACGCTGCCGCGCGACAAGTGGAACGGCAACATTCAGGCGCTGGCGGACCGCCTGCAAAGTAACCAGGTGCTGGAAACCGCCAACCGCCTGCGCGACAGTGGAAAAGAGCAGGAGGCGGAAACGTTGCTTCGCCAGCAGCCTCCGTCCACCCGTATCGACCTGACGCTGGCGGACTGGGCTGAACAGCGTGGCGATCATGAGGCCGCGAAAACCGCCTACAACACCGTCCTGCAACGCGAACCGCAGAACGAAGACGCGATCCTCGGCCTGACCGAGGTCTATCTTGCCCAGGACAACAAGGACGCGGCGCGCGCGGCGCTGGCGAAACTGCCCGCGGCACAGAACGGCGAACCGCTCTCCATCAATATGCAGCGCCGGCTTGCCATGGCGCAGGCTGGCCTGGGTGATCATGCCGCGGCAGAAAAGACCTTCAACGCCATTCTTCCGCAGGCCAAATCGCAGCCGCCTTCGATGGAAAGTGCGCTGGTGATGCGCGATGCCGCCCGTTTCCAGGCACAAAATGGTCAGCCTCAGCAGGCGCTGGACACCTGGAAAGATGCGATGGTCTCATCGGGCATCACAACGACCCGTCCGACCGATAACGACAGCTTTACGCGGCTCACGCGTAACGATGAGAAAGATGACTGGCTGAAGCGCGGCGTGCGCAGCGATGCAGGCGATCTTTATCGTCAGCAGGATCTGAACGTCACGCTGCAACACGACTACTGGGGGTCCAGCGGCACGGGGGGCTATTCCGACCTGAAAGCGCACACCACCATGCTCCAGGTTGATGCGCCGCTGTCGGATGGACGTATGTTCTTCCGTAGCGATCTGGTCAATATGAACGCCGGTTCCTTTGCCACCGATAACGGAACCTACGATCCGACATGGGGTACCTGCGCCGAAACGCCATGTCGCGGTAGCACAAACCAGTCGGCCAACGGCGCCAGCGTGGCCGTCGGCTGGCAGAACAAAACCTGGGCGTGGGATATCGGTACAACGCCGATGGGCTTCGACGTGGTCGATGTGGTGGGCAGCCTGAGCTATAGCAACGATTTAGGGCCGATTGGCTACACCCTGAACGCCCATCGCCGTCCGATTTCCAGCTCGGTGCTGGCCTTCGCCGGGCAAAAAGATCCCAATACCGACACCACCTGGGGCGGCGTGCGTGCCACCGGTGGCGGCGTGAGCATGAGCTACGACAAAGGCGAAGCTAACGGGATCTGGTCAAGCCTGAGTGCCGACAGCCTCACCGGGAAGAATGTCGAAGATAACTGGCGCGTCCGCTGGATGACCGGCTATTACTACAAGCTTATCAATCAGAACAACGAACGCCTGACGGTGGGCGTGTCCAACATGCTCTGGCATTACGATAAGGATTTAAGTGGCTATTCGCTGGGCCAGGGCGGTTACTACAGTCCCCAGGAGTATGTGTCGTTCGCCTTACCGGTGAACTGGCGTAAACGCACAGAGAACTGGTCATGGGAGCTGGGCGGCTCCGTCTCCTGGTCTCATTCAAAAACAAAAGATGTGATGCGTTATCCGTTACAGGGGCTGATCCCGGACAATGAGCCAGGCCGTTATACCGATAAAGGTGTGATGGAAACCGGAAGTAGCTCGTCAGGGACGGGTTATACCGCAAGGGCGATTGTTGAACGCCGCGTGACGTCCAACTGGTTTGTCGGTCTGGGCGTCGATATTCAGGAAGCAAAAGACTATACCCCGAGCCATGCGCTGCTCTACGTTCGGTATTCTGCCGCG
Source organism: Enterobacter sp. BIDMC 27 (assembly GCF_000534415.1). Lineage (NCBI taxonomy): Bacteria > Pseudomonadati > Pseudomonadota > Gammaproteobacteria > Enterobacterales > Enterobacteriaceae > Enterobacter > Enterobacter sp. BIDMC 27. The sequence goes on along the minus strand of NZ_KI973178.1, from coordinate 563,677 downwards.
GGCTGGCAGGGTGATATGGACTTACCACCGGAACCGCTGGTGCCTTATGCAGACTGGTGATCGGATTTTTTCTTAATCTAATTGTAAGTCTCTCTTAAAAGTGCAGCTATCGGGTATACTCGGGCGCACCAGGTTTACACCCTGGTGCGCCCTGCGCTTCGAGTTTTGTGGAGAGTCATTTTGCGTGTCAGCCGTTCCTTAACGATCAAACAGATGGCGATGGTGTCTGCCGTCACAATGCTGTTTGTCTTCATCTTCTGCGTCATTTTGCTGTTTCACTCCGTACAGCAGAATCGCTATAACACGGCTTCGCAACTGGAAAGTATTGCCCGCTCGGTGCGGGAACCCCTGTCAGCCTCGATCCTGAAAGGGGATATCCCCGAGGCGGAATCCATCCTGAAGCGCATTCAGCCCGCCGGTATCGTGAGCCGCGCGGATGTCGTGCTGCCGAACCAGTTCCAGGCGCTGCGGATGAGTTTTATCCCGGAGCGTCCCGTCCCGATGATGGTGATGCGCCTGTTTGAACTGCCGGTGCAAATTTCCCTGCCTCTCTATTCCCTGGAAAGACCGGCTAACCCGCAGCCGCTGGCCTACCTGGTGCTACAGGCCGACTCGTACCGCATGTATAAATTCGTCATGAGTTGGGTTGCTACGTTAGTGACTACTTACTTACTTTTGACACTAATGCTGAGCGTGGCGCTGACGTGGTGTATCAACCGGTTAATTGTGCATCCGTTGCGCCGCATAGCCCGGGAGCTGAACGACCTCTCTCCACAGGAGCACATGGGGCATCAGCTTCCCTTGCCGCGCCTGCATCACGACGATGAAATTGGCATGCTGGTCCGGAGTTACAATATCAACCAGCAGCGTGTCCTGCGTCAGCAGGAAGAGCTCAGTAGCAACGCCACCCGTTTTCCGGTATCCGATCTGCCAAACAAAGCGTTTTTAATGGCCTTGCTGGAGCAGACCGTCGCCCGCCAGCAGACCACCGCGCTGATGGTGATTGCCTGCGAAACCTTGCAGGACACGGCGGGCGTGCTGAAAGAGAGCCAGCGCGAGATGCTGTTGCTGACGCTGGTGGAAAAGGTGAAATCCGTTCTGGCGCCGCGCATGGTGCTCACCCAGGTCAGCGGTTATGACCTGGTGGTGATCGCGCACGGTGTTAAAGAGCCGTGGCACGCCATTACGCTAGGTCAGCAAGTACTCACTGTCATTAATGAGCGGCTGCCCATTCAGGGTATCCAGCTTCGCCCGAGCGCCAGCATCGGTATTGCGATGTACTACGGGGGGCTGACCGCCGAGCAGCTTTATCGTCGGGCCTTCTCGGCCGCGTTCACCGCGCGCCGGAAAGGCAAAAACCAGATCCAGTTCTTTGATCCGGAGCAGATGGAAAAAGCCCAGCAGCGCCTGACGGAAGAGAGCGACATTCTGACGGCGATGGACAATCGCCAGTTTGCGCTCTGGCTACAGCCGCAGGTCAATTTGCGCACGGGTGAAGTGACCAGCGCCGAAGCGTTGCTGCGTATGCAACAGCCGGACGGCACGTGGGAGCTGCCTGAGGGGATGATCGAACGTATCGAGTCCTGCGGCCTGATGGTCACCGTCGGCTACTGGGTGCTGGAAGAGTCCTGCCGCCAGCTTGCGGCCTGGCAACAACGAGGCATCACGCTGCCGCTGTCGGTGAATCTCTCTGCGCTACAGCTGATGCACCCGACCATGGTGCCGGAGATGCTCGAGTTGATCCACCGCTACCGCATTCAGCCCCACACGTTGATCCTGGAAGTCACCGAGAGCCGTTGTATCGACAATCCTGACGATGCTGTCGCCATTCTGAAACCGCTGCGTAATGCCGGGATCCGCATTGCGCTGGACGATTTTGGTATGGGGTATTCCGGCCTGCGTCAGCTCCAGCACATGAAAACGTTGCCGGTGGACGTCCTGAAAATCGACAAAACCTTTGTGGAAGGGCTGCCGGAGGATTGCAGCCTGGTACAGGCCATTATTCAGATGGCGCACAGCCTGAATCTGCACGTAATTGCCGAGGGTATTGAAACCGACGCCCAGCGTGAGTGGCTGGCTGCGGCGGGCGTGGAGAGCGGACAGGGCTTCCTGTTTGACCGCGCCGTACCGACGGATATCTTTGAGCAACGCTATCTCGCCGACGCTGGCAATAACGCAAAAGTGTAATTTTGTTGCTGGCTTGTGCGAGCCAGCTCAAAGTTCTTAACATTTGTGTTTCAAATTTGAACCCCGTTTATTTCTGTCCTGTTATGTGGGTGTTATTTTAAAGCCGCAGGTTAACCATAACCTTACAAAGCCTGTAGTTTTTCTTTCCAGGGACACCCTATGAAAACCTCACTCTTCAAAAGTCTTTACTTCCAGGTCCTGACAGCCATCGCCATCGGTATTCTGCTCGGTCACTACTACCCGGAGCTGGGCGCGCAGATGAAACCGCTTGGCGACGCGTTCGTTAAGCTCATCAAAATGATCATCGCGCCGGTCATTTTCTGTACCGTGGTGACCGGTATCGCTGGCATGGAAAGCATGAAGGCGGTCGGGCGTACGGGGGCGGTTGCCCTGCTGTACTTCGAGATTGTCAGTACCATCGCGCTGATTATCGGCCTGATAATTGTCAACGTGGTACAGCCTGGCGCGGGCATGAACGTCGACCCGGCCACGCTGGATGCGAAAGCGGTGGCGGTTTACGCTGAACAGGCGAAAGATCAGGGTATTGTTGCCTTCCTGCTGGACGTGATCCCGAGCAGCGTGATTGGCGCGTTCGCCAGCGGAAACATCCTCCAGGTGCTGCTGTTTGCCGTGCTTTTTGGCTTTGCCCTGCACCGTCTTGGCAGCAAAGGCCAGCTGATTTTTAACGTCATTGAAAGCTTCTCGCAGGTGATCTTCGGCATCATCAACATGATCATGCGTCTGGCCCCGATTGGCGCCTTTGGCGCGATGGCCTTCACCATCGGGAAATATGGCGTCGGCACGCTGGTACAGCTTGGCCAGCTGATCGTCTGTTTCTACATCACCTGTATTCTGTTTGTGGTGGTGGTGCTCGGCTCCATCGCCCGTGCGACCGGCTTCAGCATCTTCAAATTTATCCGTTACATTCGTGAAGAGCTGCTGATTGTCCTCGGCACATCCTCTTCGGAGTCCGCGCTGCCGCGTATGCTCGATAAAATGGAAAAGCTGGGCTGCCGTAAGTCAGTGGTGGGGCTGGTTATTCCTACGGGCTACTCCTTTAACCTGGACGGCACCTCGATATACCTGACGATGGCGGCGGTCTTTATTGCCCAGGCCACTAACAGCCACATGGATATCTTCCATCAGATTACGCTGCTGGTGGTGCTTCTGCTCTCTTCAAAAGGGGCGGCGGGCGTAACGGGCAGCGGATTTATCGTGCTGGCGGCCACCATTTCGGCGGTGGGCCATCTGCCGGTGGCGGGCCTGGCCCTGATCCTCGGTATTGACCGCTTTATGTCTGAAGCCCGTGCGTTAACCAACCTGGTCGGCAATGGCGTGGCGACGATTGTGGTGGCGAAGTGGGTGAAAGAGCTGGATCACAAGAAGCTTAACGATACGCTGAATAACCGCACATCTGAGGACAAAACCCCCGGTTTATCCTCTTAATCCCTCATAAATGCCCGTATTCCCTTGTGGGGATGCGGGCACCTGCGCATAATAACCGTTCATACCTGTCATAATTCGACAAGATTTTTTTTGGGTATATTTCACTTCCGCCCGTGACGTTTAGCCGAACACGCTGTCTAATCGGAAGGTTTTCATCGTCATCTTTGAGTGCTCACGTCGCGAGACACTCTCTTTAACCAGGAATGTTGATCAGGGGTTCACATGCAGGGCACAAAAATTCGACTCTTAACCGGCGGTTTGCTGATGATGGCAGCAGCCAGTTATGTGCAGGCAGATGCGCTCCAGCCAGACCCGGCCTGGCAACAGGGAACACTGGCGAACGGTTTCCAGTGGCAGGTATTATCCACTCCGCAACGTCCGAGCGATCGCATTGAAATCCGTCTTTCTGTGAATACCGGCTCCCTCACTGAAAGCACCCAGCAGACCGGCTTAAGCCACTTTATTCCTCGACTGGCGCTCACCCAGAGCGGCAGTTTGCAGGCGGTTCAGGTGCGTTCTTTATGGCAACAGGCCATCGATCCGAAACGCCCGCTGCCCCCGGCTGTGGTCTCCTATGACTACACCATGTTTAACCTGAGCCTGCCCAACAACCGTAACGATCTGCTTAAAGAAGCACTGACCTATCTTTCGGATGCCACCGGCAAACTGGCGATTACGCCTGAGACCGTTAACTATGCGTTGAGCAACAGCGACATGGTGGCGACCTGGCCGACGGATACCAAAGAAGGCTGGTGGCGCTACCGCCTGAAAGGGTCAACGCTGCTTGGCCACGACCCGGCAGAGCCGCTGAAACAGCCGGTTGATGCCGCGCAGGTGAAATCTTTCTACCAGCAGTGGTACACCCCAGATGCCATGACCCTGATTGTGGTGGGCAACGTGGACAGCCGTGCGGTGATAGAACAGATCAACAAAGCATTTGGCGATCTGAAAGGGAAGCGTGAAACGCCCGCCCCTGTTCCTACCTTGTCCCCGCTGCGTCCTGAGACGGTCAGCATCATGACGGATACCGTGCGTCAGGATCGTCTTTCAATGATGTGGGATACGGCCTGGCAGCCGATCCGCGAGTCTTCTGCGCTGTTGCGTTACTGGCGTGCGGATCTCGCGCGTGAAGCGCTGTTCTGGCACGTTCAGCAGACGCTCAGCAAGAACAACGTGAAAGATATTGGCCTGGGCTTTGACTGCCGAGTGCTGTTCCAGCGCGCCCAGTGCGCCATTAACGTGGAATCGCCGGGCGATAAGCTGAATGCCAATCTCGGCGTGGTGGCGAAAGAGCTGGCTAAAGTGCGGAAAGAGGGCCTGTCTGAAGAGGAGTTTAACGCGCTGGTGGCGCAGAAATCCCTCGAATTGCAGAAACTGTTCGCCACCTATGCCCGCGCCGATACCGATATCTTAATCAGCCAGCGCATTCGCTCCTTGCAGAATCAGGTGGTGGATATCGCGCCGGAGCAGTATCAGAAACTGCGTCAGGACTTCCTGAACGGTCTGACCGTGGAGATGCTGAATCAGGATCTGCGTCAGCAGCTGTCGCAGGATATGGCGTTGATTCTGTTGCAGCCGAAAGGTGAGCCGGAATATGACATGAAAGAGTTGAAGGCCACCTGGAGCGCCATCATGGCGACGCCGCCGCAGCCAGCGCAGACGGCAGCCGATGATTTACACCAGGATGCGAGCGATATTCCGCAGGGCCAGTAAGCTCTGCGTTCCCTCAGCCCTGAGGGAGAGGGTTAGGGTGCGGGCATCAGCCCGCACAGTCCTTAAGCAGGCATCGCCTCGCGCGGAATAATCGCTCCGCGATACTGAATCACCGTGCTGGCCGTCAAGTGACCGCGCTGCGCCGCCGCTTCCGGCGTTCCCCCCGTCAGACGTACCGCCAGATACCCCGCGCTGAAAGAATCTCCCGCCGCCGTGGTATCGATTACCTTCTCTTTCGCCAGCTTCACCGCCGGCACCTCTGTCACGGCTTCACCTGCAACCGCCACCAGGCAAGACTCCGCCCCGCGCTTGATCACCACTTCGCTGACCCCGGCAGCCTGCGTCCGGGCAATGACCTCATCAACCGGTTTTTCGCCCCACAGAGCATCTTCATCATCCAGCGTCAGGAAGGCGATATCGGTGCATTCGAGCATCTGCTGGTAGACCTGCTGCGTCTCTTCGCGGCTGGCCCACAAACGCGGACGGTAGTTGTTATCGAAAATCACCTTACCGCCATTGGCCCGGCATTCGCGCAGCAGTGACAGCAGCTTTTCACGGCTCTCCTGGCTCAGGATCGCCAGGCTGATCCCGCTCAGGTAGAGATAATCGAAGGTCGCCAGTTCTTCGCAAATGGCAGCGGCGGCCTCGCTTTCCAGCCAGAATTTGGCGGCCGCTTCATTACGCCAGTAATAGAAGGTGCGCTCGCCGGTGCTGTCGGTTTCGATGTAGTACAAACCCGGCAGGCGGTTTTCCATTCGCTGGATGAGCGAGGTCCCAACGTTTTCACCCTGCCAGGCTTCCAGCATCTGCTGGCTGAAGCTGTCCGTTCCCAGCGCGGTAACGTAGCTCACGCTCAGCGCGTCGGGGGCGACCTGACGGGCAATGTAAACGGAGGTGTTCAATGTATCGCCACCAAAACCGCGGCTGACTTCCGCGCCTTTCTGGGACAGCTCAATCATGCATTCGCCAATCACGGCAATTTTTTTAGACATAGTCGTGAACCTGAACAAAGTAATTAAGGATAGTGTGCGCTGTGTGTTTTTTATGGTCAACTATATTAAAACGACGTTCCATTATTTTTTTTGAGCCAGCGCGTATTCCGGCATATTTCTGTCATCTTAATTTCATTTTCCCGGTGAATTGAACATAAAGTTCTCACCTGGCGGGCCGATAACTCAGTGACGAGTCCAGAAAGGCTATCCCATACAACAGGACATCCGAAATGAAGTCAGAGCAGGTTATCCAGCGGCTGAGCACTACGCCTGAGGCAAGTATTGAGAACTTGCAGGAGCATCGCTACTGGCTGCAATGTGAGCGAGCGTACACCTATCAGCCCATCTACCGTACCGACGGTCGGTTAATGGCGATTGAGGTGTTAACGGTCGTCACTCATCCATCGAATCCTTCACAGCGTATTGCACCGGACCGCTATTTTGCGGAGGTTGCCGTGCGTCAGCGTATCGACGTGCTGGAAGAGCAGCTGAGAATGCTGGCGACGAAGCAGGCGTTCTTCGAGCAGCACGGTATTCTGGCGTCGGTGAACGTGGATGGCCCAACCCTGATGGCGTTACGTCAGAACGCGACATTGCAGGCGCTGATTGCCACCTTGCCGTGGATGCGCTTCGAGCTGGTGGAACATGTTCAGCTGCCACAGGACTCCTCGTTTGCCTCGATGTGTGAGTTTGGCCCGCTGTGGCTGGATGATTTCGGTACCGGTATGGCCAACTTCTCCGCCCTGAGCGAAGTGCGTTATGACTACATCAAAGTGGCCCGCGATCTGTTTATCATGCTGCGCCAGACGCCGGAGGGACGGAACCTGTTTACGATGCTCCTGCAACTGATGAACCGCTATTGCCAGGGCGTCATTGTGGAAGGCGTAGAGACGCTGGAGGAGTGGCGCGACGTGCAAAATTCCCCGGCAGCGGCGGCACAGGGTTATTTCCTCTCTCGTCCTGTCCCCATGGATACCCTGGAAAAGGTGATAACCACCCTCTGATCTGCCCGCTTCCCTTTGTCTGAACTATAGTTTTAGAGGCAAGTTCATCAGGAAAGGGGACAACAATGACAAAAACAACCAGGGTGATTTCCTGGACAGCAGGGATTTTCTTGTTGCTGATCGTGGTCTTAATCATCATTATCGCCACGTTTGACTGGAACCGGCTCAAACCGACCATCAACCAGAAAGTCTCAACCGAGCTAAACCGCCCCTTCGCAATACGTGGCGATTTGGGTGTCGTGTGGGAGCGCCAGAAAGAGGAAACCGGCTGGCGAAGCTGGGTGCCATGGCCGCACGTTCACGCCGACGACATCATTCTCGGCAACCCGCCGGACATCCCCGAAGTGACCATGATCCACCTGCCGCGCGTGGAAGCCACGCTGGCGCCGTTAGCCCTGTTAACCAAAACGGTGTATCTGCCGTGGATCAAACTTCAGCAGCCCGACGCGCGGCTAATTCGCCTGTCAGAGAAAAACAACAACTGGACGTTCGATCTCGCCAGCAGCGGCGATAAAGATCAGAATGCGCAGCCCTCTTCGTGGTCTTTCCGCCTCGACAATATTCTGTTCGATCGGGGGAGGATCGCCATTGACGATAAGGTGAGTAAGGCTGACGTGGAGATCCTCGTCGATCCGCTGGGTAAGCCTCTGCCGTTTAGCGAAGTGACGGGCAGTAAAGCCAAAGGCGATGACAGCAAAGCGGGCGATTACGTCTTCGGCCTGACGGCGAAAGGGCGCTACAACGGCCAGCCGCTGACCGGTAAAGGCAAAATCGGCGGCATGCTGGCGCTCAGGAGTGAGGGCACGCCGTTCCCGGTGCAGGCGGATTTCCGCTCGGGCAACACCCGCGTGGCGTTCGTGGGCACGGTTAACGACCCGATGAACATGGGCGGCGTCGACCTCCAGCTTAAGTTTGCCGGGGATTCGTTGGGTGAACTGTACGATTTGACCGGCGTACTGCTGCCAGATACCCCGCCGTTTGAAACGGACGGGCGCCTGGTTGCCAAAATCAACACCGAAAAATCGTCCGTCTTTGACTACCGGAATTTTAACGGACGCATCGGCGACAGCGATATCCACGGCACGCTGACCTACACCACCGGTAAACCGCGCCCGAAACTGGAGGGGGACGTTGAATCCCGCCAGCTGCGTCTGGCCGATCTTGGTCCGCTGATTGGCGTAGATTCGGGCAAAGGCACGAAGTCTAAAGAGGTTAAAAAGGACGTTCAGCCTGCGGGTAAAGTGCTGCCCTATGACCGCTTCGAAACCGACAAATGGGACGTGATGGATGCGGATGTACGCTTCAAAGGACGTAAAATTGAGCATGGCAGCACGCTGCCGCTGAGCAACCTCTCGACCCATATCATCCTGAAAAACGCCGACCTGCGCCTGCAACCGCTGAAGTTTGGCATGGCCGGGGGAACCATCTCATCGAATATCCACCTGGAGGGGGATAAAAAGCCGATGCAGGGAAGGGCGGAGATCCAGGCGCGTCGGCTGAAGCTGAAAGAGCTGATGCCGGACGTGGAGCTGATGCAGAAAACCCTCGGTGAGATGAACGGCGACGCGGATATTCGCGGCACGGGTAACTCGGTAGCGGCGCTGCTGGGTAGCGGAAACGGCAACCTGAAGCTGCTGATGAACGACGGGCTGGTGAGCCGTAACCTCATGGAGATCCTGGGGCTGAACGTCGGGAACTTTATCATCGGGCAAATCTTCGGTGACGACGAAGTACGCGTTAACTGCGCGGCGGCAAATCTGGATCTGGTCAACGGCGTGGCGCGTCCGCAGATCTTCGCTTTCGACACGGAAAACGCGGTTATCAACGTCACCGGTACCGCCAGCATGGCGTCCGAGCAGCTGGATTTAACCATCGATCCGGAAAGTAAAGGCATTCGTATCATCACCCTGCGCTCGCCGCTGTACGTTCGCGGGACCTTCAAAGATCCGCAGGCGGGCGTGAAGGCCGGGCCGTTGATTGCGCGTGGTGCGGTCGCCGCCGCGCTCGCTACGCTGGTCACCCCTGCGGCGGCGCTGCTGGCGTTGATTTCGCCGTCAGAAGGCGAAGCGAATCAGTGTCGGACGATTTTGTCGCAGATGAAGAAGTAATCCCGTTTCTCCCTCTCCCTGTGGGGAGAGGGGGCTCCAGTAATTTGAAAGCAAAAGCTATAACGTTGCCTCAGAATAACTGAGGGCTTTCAGCGATGCCTCGGTCCGGCTGTAAATCGCTGAGGCGTTTCCTGTAGGCCGGGGCGAGGCGCAGGGATGCGCCGAGAGGGCGGGCTTTACAGGGATGTTACCTCCGCCCGTCCCCGATAAGCCGGAAGGAATAAGCCGAAGGCACCGCGAAGCGGCGATTTTCCGCCGGAAGCCCGGGTCGCCAGGGTGGTGGCGACTGAGCCACCCTGGCACGTTCACCGCTCATGTCGTGACAGAGTAGCAAGGAACATAAAGTGAACGGAATGACCACCTGAGCCGTATGTTCCCCCTCACCCCAGCCCTCTCCCTCAAGGGAGAGGGGGCCGTCTGTGCAGGCATTATTTTGTGGGGAGCCCTCAGCCCTGTGGGTGAGGGCTGAATCGTAGGCCGGGTAAGGCGTAGCCGCCACCCGGCATTCACTTACAGCGCCTGATGCTTCGTCTCGTGCGTCAGCAGCAGCGCAATCAGCGTCAGCGCTGCCATTGCCGCCAGATAGACACCCACATAGAACAGGCCATAGTTCGCCTGAAGCCATGTGGCGATATACGGAGCCACCGAGGCGCCCAGAATCGACGAAACGTTATAGGAGAACGACGCGCCGGTGTAACGCACTTCAGTCGGGAACAGCTCCGGCAGCAGCGCGCCCATTGGGCCAAAAGTCAGCCCCATCAGGCTCAGGCCAATCAGCAGATACGCCATCACCAGCGCAGGGCTACCTGAACCCAGCAGCGGCGGGAAGACAAACAGCGCGAACAGAATAATCAGCGAGGTGATGACGATCATGCTTGAACGACGGCCAAATTTATCCGCCAGCAGGCCCGCGATGGGCACCATCACGCCAAATCCGATGACCGCCATCATCAGCATCCACAGCACTTCGTTACGCGGCAGGCCCAGGCCGACCGGCGCGGCGGCGGTACTGAAGGTCATGGAGTAAACGGTCATGATGTAGAACAGCGTGTAGGTCGCCAGCATGATGAACGTGCCCAGCACGGTCACGCGGAGGTGTTTGGTCAGCAGCGTCCCCAGCGGAACTTTAACCTGCTTTTTCGCCGCGGCGACTTTAGCGAAGACCGGCGTCTCGTGCAGCGACACGCGAACGTACAGGCCAATCAGCACCAGCACGGCAGAGAAGACGAATGGAATACGCCAGCCCCAGTTCATGAACTGTTCATCAGTCAGCAGCCAGGAGAGGAGCAGGAAGGTGCCGTTAGCAAAGAAGAACCCAATCGGTGCGCCCAGCTGCGGGAAAGAGCCATACAGGGCACGTTTGCGCGCCGGGGCGTTTTCGGTCGCCAGCAGTGCCGCGCCGCCCCATTCCCCGCCCAGCCCCAGACCCTGCCCAAAGCGCGCCAGCGCCAGCAGCACAGGCGCCAGAATGCCAATAGTTTCATAGGTCGGCAGCAGGCCGATGGCGACGGTGGAGATCCCCATCGTCAGCAGCGAGGCAACCAGCGTCACTTTACGGCCGACGCGATCGCCAAAATGCCCAAAGACCGCTGAACCAATCGGACGCGCAACGAAGGCGATAGCAAAGGTGGCTAAAGACTGTAGCGTGGCTGCCGTCGGGTCGCCCTGAGGGAAGAAAATATGCGGAAAGACAATGACCGCAGCGGTGGCGTAAATATAAAAGTCGAAGAACTCAATGGCGGTGCCAATCAGCGATGCGACGACGACTTTATTGCGCGAGTTGACCGGAACGTGTTCCGCCCCTTCGTTAAGTGTGGAGGCTGTTGCTTGCATAATATTTTCTTATTTTTGGACGAACGAAGGGCCATATTAGGCATAGCGAAAGCGACATTTCAATCTGTAACAAAGGCGTGGTGTGGTCATAAAAGCAACAAAAAGCGGATAATTTTCAGACCAGCGAAAACACTTCTATGAAATGCTTCACACTTTTTAAATATCAGTCATTAAAACTGGTTTTGCGTTAAATAAAAGTTACGGCCTGGATTTATATGCTGAAATGGCGAATCGGGCTGAAATATCAGCCCGACATGATATCAGCGGTGGGTTTTACCCGGCATGCGCGGGTCATCTTTATACTCTGCCGTGGCGATCCACGCGGCGCAGAACAGCGTCAGGCGAGCGAAGAAATAGAAGAAAGCCATCAGCCCCAGCACCGAACCAAAGGCCGCGCCGGAGGGAGACTTCACCAGCGACGGCAGCGTATAGGTCATCACAATCTTGATCACCTCAAAACCAATGGCGGCAATCAATGTCCCGCGCATCAGCGCCTTCTTGCGCGGACGATGGCGGGGCAAACGCCAGAAGATCCAGAAGAACAGCAGGTAGTTAGCAAAGATGGAGATGGCCAGCCCAATGCCGCGCCAGGCCGGTTTCAGCCATTCAATGTAATCCAGGTACAGCGCGGAGATAATCATCTGCTGCGCGGAACCGGCGACCGAGGTGATGGAGAGCGTAATGACCAGCGCCACCAGCAGCCCAATCAGCGAAATAAAGTCGCGCAGATACTTCACCCATATCTTCTCCTGATCCTGCGGTCTACGCTCCCAGACGTCACGCGACTGGGCGCGAATAGCCTCACGCAGGTTGCCCATCCAGTTCACCCCGGAATAGAGCGCAATCAGCAACCCGACGATACCCACGGTGGTACGCTGCTGCACGGCGGTGTTGATGGTGCTTTTGAGCGTTGCGGCGAGCGTCTGGTCGCTGACGTTGGTCAGGATCTTATTGAAGATGTCCTGCAACAGCGTCGGGTGAGACGCCAGCACAAAACCGGCGGCGGCAAATGACACCATCAGGATGGGGATCATCGACAGGAACGAGAAATAGGTAATCGCTGCGCCAAACTGATTTCCCATGCGGTCGTTAAAGCGCTCAGCGGCGCGTATCAGGTGAGCAATCGCGGGTATCTGCTGAATTTTTTCGGCTATGCCGGTCACGGTGCCCAGCGCTTTGCTGGCCGTTCCAGGCTCTTTCGGCGCTTCAGGTTCGTTATCCATCTTTTTGATGGGTTCATAATCTAAATGTTGAGTCGGTCGTTGCGGGTTATTTTCCGGCGTCACGCGCATTTTCCTTTTCGTTGAGCTGGATGTTACTGAATTATAGCTTGTGACTAGTCGACGTAACCTTTTGTGAGTTCGGTAAGCCACTCCATAAACACATGCACCCGGCGGGAGAGGTTACGGCGGTGGGGATAAATGAGGGAGACGGGCATCGGTTCAGCCCGGTATTGCGGCAGGATCACAACGAGTTTTTTCGTGCGCAGGGCATCACGTACCCCGACGCGCGGAACCTGAATAATGCCAAGCCCGGCGATACAGGCGGCCTGATAGGTTTCAGTGCTGTTAACCGTCAATACGCCTCCCGTTTTTACCCACTGGGTCGCGCTGCCGTTGTAATACTCAAAACCCTGCGGACGCGTGCCCAGCGTGGCGGAGTAGTGGATGAGGGCATGCGAAGCCAAATCGTCCAGCGTCTCAGGGTAGCCGAATCGCGTCAGATAATCCGGGCTGGCGCAGTTAATCACCGAGAGTTTCCCAAGCGGGCGGGCGATAAGCCCGGAGTCCTTTAAGTTTCCCACGCGAACCACACAGTCAAATCCTTCGCGGATGACATCGACCAGACGATCGCTGCTACTCAGCTCCAGCTCAATGCCGGGAAACTGTTGTAAAAATGCAGGCAGTTTCGGAATGACTACATTTCGCGCAATGGCAACGGGCATATCCACACGTAGCCGACCGCTGATGGTTGAAGGGTCGTGCAGGAACATGCCGTCCAGTTCGTCCAGATTCATCAGCAGATCTTTAGCGCGCTCGTAATAAACCATGCCGTCCTGCGTCAGGCTGACGCGGCGGGTAGTGCGGTGCAGCAGCTGCGTGCCCAGTGCGTTTTCCAGTGCCTGGATCTGTCGCGATACGCTCCCCTTCGGCAGGCTTAACGTCTCCGCCGCGCGGGAAAAACTTTCCAGTTCCGCGACCCGAAGGAAAAGCTGCATTGCGTGTATTTTATCCATAGATGTTGGTCATTGTTGTTATGAATGAAACAGTGAAGCGCTGACGGCACTATTTATTGATTTTCTACCATCTAATAAGCTCTTTCTCAATCTTCATCACAGCCGAAACGAGGTGAATTATGAGTGAACGTATTGCTTTAGTGACGGGCGGTAGCCGCGGCCTGGGGAAAAATGCCGTTTTGAAGCTGGCCGCGGAAGGGACAGGGATCATCCTGACCTGGAACAACAGCCAGCAGGAGGCGCAGGAAGTTGTGCGCGAAATCGAGGGAACAGGTGGAAAAGCGGCAGCATTGCAGCTTAACGTCGGCGATACGGTAAGCTTTTCGCGCTTTGCTCAGCAGGTGAAGGATACCCTCAAACACGTCTGGCAACGTGACACCTTTGACTATTTAGTGAACAACGCAGGTACAGGGTTATACGCACCCTATACCGAGACGACCGAGGCGCAGTTTGATGATGCGCTGAACATTCACTTCAAAGGGCCGTTTTTCCTCACGCAACAGCTGCTGCCGCTCATAAAAGACGGAGGGCGGATCCTGAACGTCTCCAGCGGACTGGCCCGTTTTACTCAGCCCGGTTCAGGCACCTACGCGGCAATGAAAGGGGCGATGGAAGTGCTGACCCGCTATCAGGCAAAAGAGCTTGGTGCGCGCGGAATTTCCGTCAATATCATCGCGCCCGGCGCGATTGAAACCGACTTTGGGGGCGGACGCGTGCGGGATAATGCGGAGCTTAACCAGCTGCTGGCCTCGCAGACAGCGCTGGGACGCGTGGGCCTGCCCGATGATATTGGTGACGCCATTGCGGCGTTGCTCAGTGACAAACTGGGCTGGATGAATGCGCAACGTATTGAAGTTTCAGGCGGTATGTTCCTGTAATGTTCAGTCTTAAGGGGGAGGGAACCCTCTTAAGGAAATCCTTAAAACAGGTATGTCTAAATGCTGGAAGATATAAAGAGAGCTGGGTGATTTGTAACCTCTCCATTCATTGAGTTTTTTCTTAAAAAATGCCTCTGTAGAATCCCCCTTCGCTATTCTCAGAGGAGTAAAACGATGCGAGTAATCATGTTTGACAGGCAGTCATTATTTATTCATGGAGCGATGTACAGTTTGCAGAAGTTAATTCCGAAAATAGAGATGACAGGGGCTCGTCAGACTGATGAATTATGGGCGCAATTATCCGCGTCACCCTCCGCTATCGTCATGATAGATGGGTATTTAATTCGTGATAATGGTGTGGCTTTACTGGAAGAGATTATGGATCGTTTTCCAGCGTCGCGCGTGGTGTTGGTGTTAACGAAAAAAGAGCGACGTTGGGTTGAGCAAATGTTTCAGCGCAACGTGGTGGCGATAGTTCCCCGCAATGCGAATCCCGAACGCTTTTCCGCAGTGCTGGATTCCGTATCGCGTGGAATGGTCTGTTTTCCCGGCGAGTGGCTGAAGCAGCACTCCTCTCAGGATGAACTGGCAGTGTTAAGCGAGCGCCAGCGTGAGGTATTGAAGTTACTGGCGGCCGGAGAGTCCAATAAAGAGATTGGTCGTAATCTCAATATCA
Source organism: Enterobacter sp. BIDMC 27 (assembly GCF_000534415.1). Classification (NCBI taxonomy): domain Bacteria; kingdom Pseudomonadati; phylum Pseudomonadota; class Gammaproteobacteria; order Enterobacterales; family Enterobacteriaceae; genus Enterobacter; species Enterobacter sp. BIDMC 27. The sequence continues at coordinate 548,604 of NZ_KI973178.1, read as the reverse complement.
GTGCGGCAACGGTAAAAGCCCATCTTGAGACGCTTTTCCGGCGTCTTGATGTCAAAAACCGGACGCAGGCCGCGATGTACTACACCCGGGCGACGGCCTGAAGTATCTTCTCAGGCAGAGGGGACTCTTCCCCAAAACTGAAGAGGGTTAATATCAGGGCGTCATGCTGCTGTTGGGTTAATGGGCGTTTGTTCATTTCCCGCAGCAGCGCCTCACATAATTGAATATCATTAAAAAGCAAATTCTCCGCCTCAATCGGCGTGATGAGACTGTTAAATTTTTCCCACTGGCGAATCACGTGACCATAACCAATAACCCATATACCCTTTTCGTCACGGTATTTCTCCAGGGAAAGACCCTGTTGTTTTTTAATTAATGCGATTGCAGCAGAAGATATCTGCATTGCATAACCCGTCATAAGCGTTTCCTCTTAGTGGCACGACTATAGAGGAAACGCCGCCGGGGAAATATCCGCCAAATGGCTGTTAATCAGGTTAAACTGAACGGGAATTCCTTTTTCAGTAAACCGAATAGCCAGTCGTTATGCCATTGCCCTGAAAGGAAATAACTCTCACGCAACTCACCTTCCAGTTGAAAACCTGTTTTTTCCAGCAGTCGCCTTGAGGCGATATTTCCCGCCGTCACGGTGGCGGTGAGCCGACGGATATTACCCTGAGTCAGCGCGAAATCACACACAGCCCGCAGAGATTCAAAGCCGTAACCTTTCCCCTGCGCAGAGGGCGCAAAGAGAAAACCGACTTCAGCACAATCTGCTTCCCGGTGCACATAGCCGGTTACGCCCAGCGGCGTCTGGCTGGCCGTTTCACGCACCACAAGGCAGAGCCAGTGCGAGCTGCCCGGCGTCCACGGCAACAGACGAGACTCAAAGGCTTCCCGAATGTCCGCCTCGCTACGCGCAGGGGCGACAAAACGCATCACCTCAGGATTTTGCTGTAGCGACAGAAAAAAGGGCCAGTCTTGCTCTTGCAGCGGCGAGCAGGTGAGACGCGCGGTGGTTAAGGCGGGCATGACGATCCTCCGGAGGCATTGCAAATGATTATAAGGTTGTCACTTTATTTCAACAGAAAGTCAGGTATGTTTAACCTCATATAAATAAAAAGAAAAACGACTTTTAATGCCGCTTTAGCGGTACTCATTGTCTCTCAAGGAAAACAATGATGATTAGCTCATCGCATCATACCCGCGAACAGTTTGAACACTGTCTGGCAGCGATCCGTCAGGCGTCTGTTGAAATTTTACTTCTGTTGAATGTACATGTTTCTGAAGGAAAAGATCCACGCTGGTTTCTGGAGCAACTGGATAGCGCCCGCCTGGGGCTGGGCGGGTGGGGCGCCGTAGCCAGGAAGCTGAATCTGAATGATGCGGAAATGACGGCCTTTACGCTGCAATTACGCTTGCTTCAGCAGCGTGTTCCCCAGTATGAAAGCGGGCAGGATGTCAGCGAAAATCAACTGATTGCGGCGATGCGCTTCGTCACCTCCCTTGAATATCTGCGTCTGCAACAGCCCCTCCTGACCTACGATACCGGGAGGGTGCCAGAGAAGGAGAGCCAGCTTCAGGCGCAGAAACAGGTGCGTGCCATTGAGCTGATGATTAAAGGGCTGATACAGCAGGCGTGGCCCGATCCGGTACGGCTGAATAATCATCTTAAGACCTTGTTTAACGCTGAACGCGTGCGTCGCTGGCTGAAAAACGGTGAGATTAATGATGTTCTGAGCGGCATGTTGTTCAGCGAACTGGCCCAGCTGCTGGTGGATAAAAAAGAATTTAGCCGCTACTACGCGCCGCTGTTTAACGCTCCGGACATGCTGACGCTGCTGGTAGAGCCCCGCAAAACCCTGCAAACCTTCCTCGAAGATATTCGACAAATCCGCAACAGCATCACCGTGCAGCAGCCGTTAAGCGGGGCGCAAATCCAGCTGCTCGACTGCTATTACACGCAGATCACCCGCTCCGTTCAGCGCGCGTTTGAGGAAGGGCGGACACGCGTTAACCCGGCGGCGCTGATGGCGGTGGACGAAAGCGAGCTGCACGCGTTCTGGGAAAAGGCGCAAAAAATGGACCGCACCACAGGCGGCGATCTTTTTGAAGTGCGCGACAGTATAGAAAAACCGACTCAGCGCGCCGCGCGTACGCCAGAGCAGCGCGAACAGCTGATTTCCGGCGTGCTGTGGGGAGCGGTTGGCGTGATGGTTATCGCGATTGTCGTGGGGGGATTCTGGCTGGTGACCAGCAGTAAACCGCAGCCGGCTGTGGCCAGTACGGCATCTCCCGCGCAGGTGCAGGAGATGCGCGAAACGCCTTCCTCACGCGAGACGTTAACCCGCATGGGTGTTACCTGGGATGAGAATAATTTCCGCTCGGCCATCAATCGCAATGACACCCGCGTGGCGCTCCTGTTTTTGCAGGGCGGGATGGACTGGAAAATGTCATGGACGGAGGAGGCGTTGTCGGCAGGCTACGACGATGTACTGGAAGTAATGTTGCGCTACCGCCTGCAAATGACAGAGCAAAAGCCCTGCCGACGCTTTATTAATACGCTTAGCCATGCGATGGCGAACGGCGAATCGCTGACGCCTATGCGTAAGCAGTACCTGAAAGCATTCTGTACCGTCCCCGCGGTGGTGAAACGCCAGCAGCACGACGCCGATATGGCAACGCGCCGCGCGAAGACGCAGCCCGATGCCAGCACAAAAAAATGGCAGTCCATCCAGACTGCCATTTATGAGGTGATCCGCTGATTATTTTTCCCCCTCACCCTGCCACTCAGGGGAGAGGGGCAGGGTGAGGGGTGAGGCTCAGGGCTCCCCATACAGCCCAATCAACCGCCGCACCACGCCATTCGTCCAGCCGAAGCCATCCTGCAACGGATACTCACCCCCGCCACCTTCGCGTGGCGTGCTGCTGGCGATGTGGTACTTCTCAATCAGCTTATGATGGGTTTTGTAGTAATGGTTCACCGTGTGCAGCCAGCTCCAGGCGATCTCATCTCCCAGCGAGTCGTTGCCGTACTGCTTGAACCCCTGGATCGCCATCCACTGGAGCGGCGCCCAGCCGTTCGGCTTATCCCACTGCTCCCCGGTTTCATATTCGGTGGCGAGAATACCGCCCGGCGTGAGCAGACGGGCTTTAACGGCATCGGACAGCCGTTCAGCCTGCTCATGCGTCGCCATGCCCACATACAGCGGCACAATGCTGGCCGCAGAGAACAGCGCCAGGGCTTCACGCCGCCAGTCGTAATCACGATAACAGCCGTTCTCTTCGTCCCACAGATAGCGGTTCACCGCCGCGCGCCGGTCGCTGGCTTTCTGGCGGAACAGATCAGCCGTCTCTTTATCCCCTTTCGACGCGGAGATATTGGCGATAGCGCTCTCCAGTTTGAACAGGAATGCGTTCAAATCAATGGGGATAAATTGTGTCGTGCGGATGCTGGCCAGCCGCGCAGGATCGCGCAGCCAGCGGGATGAGTAATCCCATCCTGAGGCTGCCCCGGCGCGCAGGTCGCGATACACCTCGTTCGGCGGACGACCGGAATGACGGGCGGTTTCCACGTCCTCAATCCACGATTCATCTCGCGGCGTGTCGCGATCGTCCCAGTAGCGGTTGAGCAATGAGCCATCCGGCATGCGAACCGCACTGCGATAGGCCTGATTGAGCAGCAGCGATTCCGCCCCGTCCATCCAGAAGGCGTACTCCATCTTAAGATGCTCAAGATAGCGCTTCGCCCCGCGCACGCCGTCCTCTTCAAACAGCTCCACCATCAGGGCAAAAACGGGCGGCTGGGAGCGGCTGAGATAGTAGGTACGGTTGCCGTTCGGGATATGGCCGTAGCGCTCTATCAGCCAGGCGAAGTTATCGGCCATACATTTCAGCAGATCGTTACGACCGCTTTCAGCAAGCCCCAGCATGGAGAAGTAAGAGTCCCAGTAGTAGGTCTCACTGAATCGCCCGCCGGGCACAATATAGGCCTGCGGCAGCGCCAGCAGCGACGACCACGGGATGTGATCCTGCGGCTCACGCGTCAGCACCGGCCACAGATTATCAATATGTTCTTTCAGGGACAGGCCGGGGTCAGAGACGTACTCTTTGCTGTAGTCCTCCGGCAGCCAGAAGTGATTCTCCACAAAGCGCGCCAGGTCAAAATCACGGTGACGACGCACCTTGCGATAGCGGATCAAAATATCCAGCGGATCCATCTTCGGCGCGCAGTCGGGAAAGGTTTTGCTGTCCGCAAACAGCCGCGACGACTGGACGTGTTCAAACAGTTCAAGGTAGCGGTCTGCGGGCGTAAGGGCATCGGACGCCGGCAGCCCTTCAATCATTTCCGGTTCCGGCTCTGCCTCGATCATCTCATCCAGTTTTAACTCACAGGGATCGGTTTCGTAGCGCAGCTCTTCTGCAATCTCGAACTCGATATCCTCGGCAGTCTGTAGTTTCTGGTTGAACATGGTGTTCAGGACCTCCGGTTTTTGTCGTAACCAATACGGGTTTTTCCCGGCTATCTTTAAAGCGTAGACATTCGCTTCGGTTAATGCGGTGCGAAGTGTGCGGTAGATCACGCTTTCAAAATGGATTTAAACACGCTGAAAGTCAGATATCCCTTTGATTATGAAATTATTAAATCAGAATCTTTGGAAACAGAGCAGGAATAAAATTCAGAGCATTCGGTATTCTGCATATAAGCACGGATTAATGTGCCTGACGCGCATCGCCCTGAAGGCTGTTGGCGGTTTGATTGGCTTTCTGGCTGGCGCCTTCGCTTTTATCCATCGCTTTGCTGGCCGCTTTTTCCGCATGGGCGGCGCTGTACGCAGCCAGATGGGAAATCACGATGGCGTAAATGCTCATTAACGACACCCACAGAATGCTGTTTTTCCACCACAGCAGGGTAGGAATAGTCAGTATCGCCCATACCAGCGCGAGTACAAGGTGCATTTTGGCCATCAGTTTTGCGGTGATCTTTACGTGCATTTTCATATCTCTAATCTTTTTCCGTAGTAACAGGCGAACGCGTAGCGCTTTCTAAGATTAGTTAATTCCACCGCGGGTACCGGGTTATTTTGTTACCGTTTGTACAGCCGTTGGGTTTACCTGCCCAGGGCATAAAAAAACCGGCCAGCTGGCCGGTTTTGTTGCGGATCAGACGGATCAGCGCATAGTCACAAACTCTTCCGCCGCAGTCGGGTGGATCGCCACGGTGTTATCGAAGTCTTTCTTCGTTGCGCCCATCTTCAGTGCCACCGCGAAGCCTTGCAGGATCTCGTCCATGCCGAAACCAATGCCGTGGATGCCGACGATCTTCTCCTCCGGGCCCACGCAGACCAGCTTCATGCGGCATGGCTGACGGTGCGAGGTGACCGCGGTATACATCGCGGTAAACGCCGATTTATACACTTTCACCTGGTCATCGCCGTACTGCTCACGCGCCTGCGGCTCGGTTAAGCCGACGGTACCGATTGGCGGGTGGCTGAAGACCACGGTCGGGATGTTGCTGTAGTCCAGATGTTCGTCCGGCTTGTTATTAAACAGACGCTCGGAAAGACGACGCCCCGCCGCCACGGCAACCGGCGTCAGCTCTACGGCGCCGGTGTTATCACCGACGGCATAAATGCCCGGTACGCTGGTGTTCTGGAATTTATCAACGACAATGTAGCCTTTTTCATTGGTTTTCACCCCGGTTGCGGCCAGATTGAAGTTGTCGGTGGCCGGTTCACGACCAATCGCCCAGATCAGGCAATCAACGGTCTGGCTGCGACCATCTTCCAGCTCCAGAGTCAGGCTACCGTCCGCATTTTTCACCACCGCTTTTGGCACGGCGTTGGTGTGCAGGGTTGGGCCTTCGGCGTTCATCACCTCGACCAGCGTGTCGACGATCAGCGGGTCAAAGCTGCGCAGCGGCGCGTGTTTACGCACGAACAGGTGCGCTTCCGCTCCCAGGCCGTTAATCACGCCGGCCAGCTCAACCGCGATGTAACCTGCGCCCACAATGGCAACGCGTTCTGGCAGAGCAGGCAGCTCGAAGAAACCGTCGGAGTCGATACCGTATTCCGCGCCCGGAATGTTCGGGTGGCTCGGACGGCCACCGGTGGCGATCAGGATGTGATCGGCGGTGATCGTCTCGCCGTTCACTTCGATCGTCTTCGCATCCACGAAACGGGCGAAGCCGCGGATCACGTCGACGTTATTCTTGCCCAGTACGTTATCGTACGAGGTGTGAATACGGTCGATGTAGGCGGTACGGCTGGCGATCAGTTTATCCCAGTCGAAGTGGTTGATGGTGGTGTCAAAGCCGTAGTCCGGGCCATACATATGGATAGCTTCACGGATTTGCGCGGCATGCCACATCACTTTCTTCGGTACACAACCCACGTTCACGCAGGTGCCGCCGAGTTCTTTGGCTTCAATCAGCGCACACTTCTGGCCGTACATGGCTGCACGGTTGATGGAGGCGATGCCGCCGCTGCCGCCGCCGATTGCGATGTAGTCATAATGCTTAGTCATAGCGTTGTCCTTAATCGTGAATTGCCGCGATTGTATACCTGAAATCAATAGTTTCCACCGATGGCTGCGATTACTCCGGCACGATCCAGCTCACGGTGGCGTGACCCGTACCGGCTGGCACCAGCGTTTTGTGCAGCCACGGCAGCACGTTGTTCATCTGTGCTTCGAGCTTCCACGGCGGGTTAATGACGATCATGCCGGACGCGGTCATGCCGCGCTGGTCGCTGTCAGGGCGCACCGCCAGCTCAATTTGCAGGATTTTACGAATGCCGGTCGCTTCGAGGTCTTTGATCATGCGTTTAATTTGCGCGCGCAGCACTACCGGATACCACAGGGCATAGGTGCCGGTCGCAAAGCGTTTGTAACCTTCGTTAATGCCGGTCACCACCGCCTGATAGTCGGTTTTGATTTCGTACGGCGGGTCGATCAGCACCAGGCCGCGACGGGAAACCGGCGGCAGTTTGGCTTTCAGCTGCTGGTAGCCATCGGCTTTGTCCACGCGGGCGCGGTTATCTTTCTGAAACTCAGAACGCAGCAGCGGGAAGTCGCTCGGGTGCAGCTCTGTCAGCTGAAGGCTGTCCTGCTCGCGCAGCAGCTGGCGGGCAATCAGTGGTGAACCCGGGTAGTAACGCAGCTGGCCGTTGCGGTTGAAGTGATTCACCACGCCAATGTACGGCTCCAGCTCGGCAGGCAGATCGTCCTGCTGCCAGATACGCGCAATCCCTTCCAGATATTCACCAGTACGCTCGGCATGCTCGCCGCTCAGCTGATAACGGCCCGCGCCCGCGTGGGTGTCCAGATAAAGGAACGGTTTATCCTTTTCTTTAAGCGATTCGATGATCAGGCTCTGAACGGTATGTTTGAGGACGTCGGCGTGGTTGCCTGCGTGGAAGCTGTGGCGATAACTGAGCATGGGTAATGATATTCCGCTGAATTGACGATTTGCCACAGTTTACAGCAGAACGGCACAGATTACCCGCAGGCCCGGTAAGCGCAGCGCCACCGGGCGTTTTTCGACAACCTTCGGCATTGAAATCCTCTACACTTAACCCCATTACTGAAAACAATATGCACAGCGCCGGATGCGCGCTTCATTCATCTATTTCAACAGGACAGCGTTTATGACCAATCCATTACTGACGCCTTTTTCGTTGCCACCGTTTTCTAAAATCCTCCCTGAGCATGTGGTTCCGGCCGTTACCCAGTCGCTGAACAACTGCCGTGCGGCGGTAGAAAACGTGGTCGCGCAGGGCGTGCCGTACACCTGGGAAAATCTGTGTCAGCCGCTGGCCGAAGTGGACGACGTGCTGGGGCGTATCTTCTCCCCGGTGAGTCACCTGAACTCGGTGAAAAACAGCCCGGAGCTGCGTGAGGCCTACGAACAGACCCTGCCGCTGCTCTCTGAGTACAGCACCTGGGTCGGTCAGCATGAGGGGCTCTACAAAGCCTACCGCGACCTGCGCGACGGCGACCACTATGCCGAACTGAACACGGCGCAGAAAAAATCGGTCGATAACGCCCTGCGTGATTTCGAACTGTCCGGGATTGGCCTGCCAAAAGAAAAACAGGTTCGCTACGGCGAAATCGCCGCGCGCCTGTCCGAGCTGGGCAACCAGTACAGCAACAACGTCCTCGACGCCACCATGGGCTGGACGAAGCTGATTACCGATGAATCTGAACTGGCGGGTATGCCGGAAAGCGCGCTGGCGGCGGCAAAAGCCCAGGCCGAAGCGAAAGAGCAGGAAGGCTTCCTGTTAACGCTGGATATCCCAAGCTATCTGCCGGTGATGACCTACTGCGACAACCAGGCCCTGCGCGAAGAGATGTACCGCGCCTACAGCACCCGCGCCTCCGATCAGGGGCCGAATGCCGGTAAGTGGGATAACAGCCCGGTGATGGCGGAGATCCTCGCCCTGCGCCACGAGCTGGCACAGCTGCTGGGCTTCGACAGCTATGCCGATAAATCCCTTGCCACCAAAATGGCCGAGAACCCACAGCAGGTGCTCGACTTCCTGACCGATCTGGCGAAACGCGCCCGTCCTCAGGGTGAAAAAGAACTGGCTCAGCTGCGCGCCTTTGCGAAAGCGGAGTTCGGCGTGGACGAGCTTCAGCCGTGGGATATCGCGTACTACAGCGAAAAACAGAAACAGCATCTCTACAGCATCAGCGACGAACAGCTGCGTCCGTACTTCCCGGAAAACAAAGCCGTTAACGGCCTGTTCGAGGTGGTGAAACGCATCTACGGCATTACCGCGAAAGAGCGTACCGACATCGACGTCTGGCATCCGGACGTGCGCTTCTTCGAGCTGTATGACGAGAAAAACGAGCTGCGCGGCAGCTTCTATCTGGATCTTTACGCGCGTGAAAACAAACGTGGCGGGGCGTGGATGGACGACTGCGTGGGCCAGATGCGTAAAGCGGATGGTTCCCTGCAAAAACCGGTCGCCTACCTGACCTGTAACTTCAACCGCCCGGTGAGCGGCAAACCTGCGCTGTTTACCCACGATGAAGTGATCACCCTGTTCCACGAGTTCGGTCACGGCCTGCACCACATGCTGACCCGCATCGAAACCGCTGGCGTCGCCGGTATCAGCGGTGTGCCATGGGATGCGGTCGAGCTGCCAAGCCAGTTTATGGAAAACTGGTGCTGGGAGCCGGACGCGCTGGCATTTATCTCCGGCCATTACGAAACGGGCGAACCGCTGCCGAAAGAACTGCTGGATAAAATGCTGGCGGCGAAAAACTACCAGGCGGCGATGTTCATCCTGCGTCAGCTGGAGTTCGGCCTGTTCGACTTCCGCCTGCACGCCGAGTTCAGCCCGGAGCAGGGGGCGAAAATCCTCGAAACCCTGGCTGAGATTAAAAAGCAGGTCGCGGTTATTCCAGGCCCGACCTGGGGACGCTTCCCGCACGCGTTCAGCCATATCTTCGCAGGCGGGTACGCCGCAGGCTACTACAGCTACCTGTGGGCCGACGTGCTGGCGGCAGATGCCTTCTCGCGCTTCGAAGAAGAGGGGATTTTCAACCGCGAAACCGGTCAGTCGTTCCTTGATAACATCCTGACGCGCGGCGGTTCAGAAGAGCCTATGGAGCTGTTCAAACGCTTCCGTGGCCGCGAGCCGCAGCTGGATGCGATGCTGGAGCATTACGGAATCAAAGGCTGATTGCTACGTGAAGATCTGCTTAGTAGATGAAACAGGCGCCGGGGACGGCGCCTTATCTGTTCTGGCGGCCCGCTGGGGGCTGGAACATGATGAAGACAACCTGATGGCGCTGGTGATGACGCCGGAACATCTGGAGCTGCGCAAGCTCGATGAGCCAAAGCTTGGCGGGATTTTTGTCGATTTTGTCGGCGGCGCGATGGCGCACCGGCGTAAGTTTGGCGGCGGTCGCGGTGAAGCGGTGTCCAAAGCGGTCGGCATTAAAGGCAGCTATCTGCCGGACGTGGTGGATGCCACGGCGGGGCTGGGGCGCGATGCCTTTGTGCTGGCGTCTGTCGGCTGTCGGGTGCGGATGCTGGAGCGTAATCCGGTTGTCGCCGCGCTGCTCGACGACGGGCTGACGCGGGGCTACGCGGACCCGGAAATCGGCCCGTGGTTGCAGGAACGTTTGCAACTTATTCATGCCTCCAGCCTGACGGCGCTGACCGATATCACCCCGCGCCCGCAGGTAGTCTATCTCGACCCCATGTTCCCGCATAAGCAGAAAAGCGCGCTGGTTAAGAAAGAGATGCGGGTGTTTCAGTCTCTGGTGGGGCCAGATTTAGATGCCGATGGCCTGCTGGAGCCGGCTCGTCAGCTGGCGACGAAGCGGGTGGTGGTGAAGCGGCCGGACTATGCGCCGCCGCTGGCGGACGTTGCGACCACTAACGCGGTGACCACGAAAGGGCATCGGTTTGATATTTATTCGGGAACGCCAGAATAAAAAAGCCGGGTGGCGGCTTCGCCTTACCCGGCCTACATTCAGTGCCGCTTGTAGGCCCGGTAAGCGTTAGCGCCACCGGGCTTTTTTGCACTTACTCGTCTTCTTCGTCACGCAGTGGAACAATCAGCATATCCACGTGTACGGTGTTAATCAGCTGGCGCGCGGAAGACATCAGCTTGCTCCAGAAGTCCTGGTGATGACCGCATACCACCAGGTCCATATCGTATTTCTTAATCGCATCAACCAGCACCTGGCCCAGATCGCCACTACCGCTTAAGGTTTCAGTGATTGGATAGCCCGCGTTGGTAGAAAGCTCGCTCAGCGCGTGGTGAGTCTCTTCGGAGATGCGTTTCTGCATATCGCCGAGATTCACGTCGATCAGACCGGTGTAGAGGTCGGAGTAATTCACATCAACGTGAATCAGCGAAACTTTCGCGTTGTAGGGACGTGCCATGGATACTGCTTTATCAACCAGCACTTTACTCTCCGGGGAGAGGTCTACCGCGATGAGAATGTGTTTGTAAGCCATAGTGTTACTCCTTCCTTAAGTTATCGATGACTAAATGGGAAAGCCGTCGTCTGATGCTTTCATTACGGCCCAGTTAAACATATTTTTCAAGCTTTGGTGTTGATAACGATTAACCTTGTGGCAAAAAAATTAACGGATCTCCTACACTATTTAATGAGCCGTTCGGATATTAAAACGCGAACCGGATCGACTTTTGGTCATTCTTTCACTGAACTGTCTGTCAGGGCATTGGGGTGCGGTAGCTCAGGAGCCTTGCTTCGTGGGCGGACGCCGGGGAGGATGTATGATTAGCACCGTCGCATTGTTTTGGGCGTTATGCGTGGTTTGCATAGTGAATATGGCGCGCTACTTCTCATCGTTACGTGCGCTGTTAGTGGTACTTCGTGGTTGCGATCCGTTGCTTTATCAGTATGTGGACGGTGGAGGGTTCTTCACCTCGCACGGACAGCCCAGCAAGCAGATGCGTCTGGTGGGGTATATCTACTACCAACGCTACCGCGATCACCACGATGAAGAGTTTATCCGTCGCTGCGAGCGCCTGCGTCGTCAGTTCATTTTGACCAGCGCCCTGTGTGGCCTGGTTGTGGTGAGTATGATTGCGCTGATGATTTGGCACTGAGCATAAAAAAAGCGGGCCAGTTTCCTGACCCGCTTTTTTGTCGCCTTCAGCCAATTAAATCAGCTTCAGCGAAATCCAGTACAGACCGCCAGACAGCAGGATGGACGCCGGGAGGGTGAACACCCAGGCCATCAGGATGTTGGTCACGGTTTTACGCTGCAAACCGCCGCCGTCAACAATCATGGTACCTGCCACGGACGAAGAGAGTACGTGGGTGGTTGAGACTGGCATACCGGTGTAGCTCGCCAGACCGATAGATACCGCTGCCGTCATCTGCGCGGACATACCCTGCGCATAGGTCATGCCTTTCTTACCGATCTTCTCACCGATGGTGGTCGCCACACGACGCCAGCCAATCATCGTACCGATACCCAGCGCCAGTGCGACCGCCATGATGATCCAGATTGGCGCGTACTCAATGGTGTTGAGCATATCGCCTTTCAGTTTCTTCAGCAGACGTTGGTCGTCAGCATTAACCTCTGGCAGCTTCGCGACTTTATCGGTCACGTCGGAGATACAGAGCATGATGCGACGCAGTTGACCACGCTGTTCAACAGCCAGTTTGTCATAGCTTTCGATATCGGCCAGCATGCCTTTCGCACGTTCCAGCGCGTTAATCGCGTTTGCCGGATGGCAATGGAACTCGCCCGGTGCCGTCGTTGCGCCTGACTCCGGAGAAGGAATCAGCTGGTCCACGCCGGTCGCTTTCTTCAGCAAATCAGGATGCTGCTGGAAGTAAGTCTCAACGTTGTTTACCGCATCACGGGTACGGGTGATTTCGTAACCGGAGGCGTTCATGTTAACCACGAAGCCCGCCGGTGCGACGCCAATCAGAACCAGCATCACCAGGCCGATACCTTTCTGACCATCGTTCGCGCCATGAGAGAAGGCGACGCCGATAGCGGAAATGATCAGCGCGATACGCGTCCAGAACGGCGGCTTTTTCTTGCCGTCTTTCTTCTCACGCTCTGCTGGCGTCAGATGGATACGCGCACGTTTTTTCGTGTTGCTCCAGTAGCGACGCAGGATGAAAATCAAGCCACCCGCCACCACCAGACCGACGATAGGGGAGATGATCAGAGAGCCGAAAATACCGAGAACTTTCGGGATATTCAGCGCATCAACGACGGAGGTCCCGGTCATCAGGGCATTGGTTAACCCGATACCGATAATCGCGCCGATGAGGGTGTGAGAGCTGGATGCCGGCAGGCCGAAATACCAGGTACCGAGGTTCCAGATAATCGCAGCAAGCAGCATTGAGAACACCATGGCCAGGCCATGACCGGAACTCACGTTAAGCAGCAGATCCGTTGGCAGCATATGCACAATGGCATACGCAACGCTCAGTCCGCCCAGGAGGACACCAAAAAAGTTAAATACCGCCGCCATCACGACCGCAAGCTGCGATCGCATTGCGCGAGTGTAGATAACCGTTGCTACTGCGTTTGCAGTGTCGTGGAAGCCGTTGATCGCTTCGTAAAACAGCACAAAAACCAGAGCAAGCAATAATAAAAGCCCGGTATGTAAATCCAGGCCGGCAAACAAATGTAGCATAGGACGTTACGCCATTTTGAGGACATGAACGCGGCGCATTATCCAGGACAAATGCGCAACGGGCAAAGTGAAATATAGACTTTTTTTGACATACCACCTGATTTGAGAAATGTGCCTGAAAGGATAATCTTTAAATATCAATGAAATGGCTTTGTAATATCTTTTTACGCTGGTGCGACCACTGAGGAAACTTTACAATCCGCGGCAGTTAACGAAGAGGATTTTGACGTGGAAAGGTTTGATGCCGTAGTAATTGGCGCCGGTGCGGCGGGTATGTTTTGTGCGGCGATGGCCGGACAAGCGGGTCGTCGCGTGCTGCTGCTGGATAACGGAAAAAAGCCTGGCCGCAAGATCCTGATGTCTGGCGGCGGGCGATGCAACTTTACTAATCTTTATGTCGAGCCTGCGGCCTATTTGAGCCAGAACCGTCATTTTTGCAAATCTGCGCTGGCGCGCTACACCCATTGGGATTTTATCGAGCTGGTGGGTAAACACGGTATCGCGTGGCATGAGAAGACGCTGGGGCAGCTGTTCTGCGACGACTCCGCGCAGCAAATTGTCGATATGCTGGTGGCCGAGTGCGAGAAAGGCGGCGTAGTTATGCGCCTGCGCACCGAAGTGCTGGACGTCGCCCGTGACGAGCAGGGCTACACGCTGCAACTCAACGGTGAAACCGTCAGCGCCGATAACCTGGTGATCGCCAGCGGCGGCCTCTCGATGCCGGGTCTGGGCGCCTCACCGTTCGGCTATAAAATTGCCGAGCAGTTTGGCCTGAAGGTACTGCCCACCCGCGCCGGGCTGGTACCGTTCACGCTGCATAAGCCCCTGCTGGAACAGCTTCAGACGCTCTCCGGCGTGTCTGTGCCGTCGGTCATTACGGCCGAAGACGGCACGGTGTTCCGCGAAAATCTGCTCTTTACCCATCGCGGACTCTCGGGCCCGGCGGTATTGCAGATCTCCAGCTACTGGCAGCCGGGGGAGTTTGTCTCCGTAAACCTGGTGCCGGACTGCGATCTGGACGCCTTCCTCAACGAGCAACGCGCCGCGCACCCGAATCAAAGCCTGAAAAATACCCTGGCGATGCAGCTGCCGAAGCGTCTCGTGGAGTGCTTGCAGGTGTTAGGGCAAATTCCGGATGTCGCGCTCAAGCAGCTCAACAGCCGCGAGCAGGAAACGCTGGTGGAGACGCTGACGAACTGGCGCGTACAGCCAAACGGCACCGAAGGTTACCGCACGGCGGAAGTGACGCTGGGCGGCGTGGATACAAACGAACTATCATCCCGCACGATGGAAGCCCGCAACGTGCCGGGCCTTTATTTCATTGGTGAAGTGATGGACGTGACCGGCTGGCTCGGCGGGTATAACTTCCAGTGGGCGTGGGCCAGTGCCTGGGCATGCGCGCAGGCACTCGCTGATGTCCGAGGACAATAAAGTTGTACACAAAGCACTAAAGTTGTAACCATTCTCAAAAAACGACGCTAATGTTGTATACTTACTGAATGTGTGGTTATAGGGTTGGAGACTATAAAATGCACATATAGGTACGTATCAATGTCGTTTTTAGGGTACGATCATGGCTAGGGGTAGGCGTCTCAAATCCTATTTGGATTATGAAAATGCGCTAGGTGACGGCATAGGAGTGGGCTATGGCCAAAGTTATCAGCCCTGGCTTAGAGCTCAGGACGTTAAATCCCGTGGAAACCGTTCGATAGTCTTTGGCCTTAAGACGTTTCGAAACCATCATCTCCTTTCGGTAATGACTCCAACTTATTGATAGTGTTTTATGTTCAGATAATGCCCGATGACTTTGTCATGCAGCTCCACCGATTTTGAGAACGACAGCGACTTCCGTCCCAGCCGTGCCAGGTGCTGCCTCAGATTCAGGTTATGCCGCTCAATTCGCTGCGTATATCGCTTGCTGATTACGTGCAGCTTTCCCTTCAGGCGGGATTCATACAGCGGCCAGCCATCCGTCATCCATATCACCACGTCAAAGGGTGACAGCAGGCTCATAAGACGCCCCAGCGTCGCCATAGTGCGTTCACCGAATACGTGCGCAACAACCGTCTTCCGGAGCCTGTCATACGCGTAAAACAGCCAGCGCTGGCGCGATTTAGCCCCGACGTATCCCCACTGTTCGTCCATTTCCGCGCAGACGATGACGTCACTGCCCGGCTGTATGCGCGAGGTTACCGACTGCGGCCTGAGTTTTTTAAATGGCGGAAAATCGTGTTGAGGCCAACGCCCATAATGCGGGCGGTTGCCCGGCATCCAACGCCATTCATGGCCATATCAATGATTTTCTGGTGCGTACCGGGTTGAGAAGCGGTGTAAGTGAACTGCAGTTGCCATGTTTTACGGCAGTGAGAGCAGAGATAGCGCTGATGTCCGGCAGTGCTTTTGCCGTTACGCACCACCCCGTCAGTAGCTGAACAGGAGGGACAGCTGATAGAAACAGAAGCCACTGGAGCACCTCAAAAACACCATCATACACTAAATCAGTAAGTTGGCAGCATCACCTGGGGCAGGAATAAATTATCACTCATAGAGTTTCCCTGGGGGTTACCACCTGTGTATGATGCCGGTTAGCAACAACGTCTAAAAGACCTGCGATCACGTGGGTCCCTCTCCAGCAAAGGGGCAAGGGGTGCTATATAACGGTGTACTGCTTACCCAATACGGCCTTGTATTTGAAAGATGCCGCATCTTGGCAAGATTCGTATTACAGCCTATAGTCTGTTAATGAGCATTACAGCCTATATGCTGTAAATCCCTGCGTTATGCTTGTTAACCCGTCGATACGGAAGGTCACTTATGAACACTCAATACGCTTTGAAGACTTTGAATCAGTTACGTCCTGTTTTAATCGGCTTTCGCAAAGCCAATGGACTGACGCAAAAAGATGTTTCTGAACGTTTGGGTATAACACAGCAAACTTATGCCCGACTAGAGGCCAACCCTGCAAGTGCGGGTTTTGAGCGTTTGTTTAGGGTGTTCAGCGTCCTTGGAGTGGAGATCGTACTTTCATCCAGGGAACCTTTGTCAGATGCAAAGCCCGAATACGGAGCTATGCACAATTATTCTTCACTTCCAGCCAGGCGGGAGAAATGGTGACGCCTGGCGCTTCCCGGTCTAATTTTTCTTCAACAAGATTAACCCCTTAGCGGCCTGAAGTATCAGGTTGCGATAGAGCCTTTCATTTCTTCTGTTATGTTAAATACACCATTTTGAGCTATTTCGCTCGGCCTTAAATTATCTCTTCATTCTTCAGTGAAAATTTTATGTCGATCACATTATCGATGAATTTAGGAAATAATCCGTAAATGAAAATCTATCTTCTTTTAAATTCATCAGTGTCAGTAGCAAATATTACGCATAAAAGAATGGTTATTATTATCATTTAAATTATAAAGCTCATGAGTCAATTCCAAAAAATATAATAAGCATTGAAATCATTACCCGTGATTCTGGAGTTTTAACTTTGCCATGTAACCAACCACAAGTTAGTTTCCGGTGTTTTGAGGGGCAGTAAAGTTCTGAAAGCGCGACCAGATCATAATCCCGAAATGTCGTTAAGATATTCTGAATAACGGTTATCCCTGCTTGTTGGCAGGCATTTGAAAATATATTTTGTATTCAGGTTGCAGCAAAACGCTTTCTTACACACAGGACTTCATATGCGGCTCAGAGAATTAAAACTGAAAAACTTCAGAGGCTACAAAAACTCTACTGAAATCATTATTGATGAAAGCATGACGGGTATTGTCGGTCGTAATGACTTTGGGAAATCAACGCTTCTGGAAGCGCTGGCTATTTTTTTTGAAACAGAAGGAATGAAGGCTGACAAGAATGACATGAACTGTTTCAGCCTAAGAGAAGGGGACGGCCGTTTTGAAATAGCCTGTGAATTTGATGACCTGCCCGATTTTATCATGATCGACGACAGGGTGCAGACCACGCTCGCCTCAGAACATCTGCTGAATGAGGACGGCAATTTTGAAATCGTCAAAACGTTTAAAGCAACGACCTCAGGAAAACCGGAGCAGACCTGCATCCGCTGCATCCACCCGGATGAGGAGCCCCTGAGAAATTTACTGGGCATGAAAATTTCTGAGCTCAAGGCGGTGGGAAAAGAAGTTGAAAAAAATGTGGCGGATAAACGCACTGCATCGTTATGGCGTCAGGCCATCAGGGAAGCCGCAGCCCCCTATACCTGTTCGGAAATTATGCTGGATGTCGATAAAGAGTTCGGAACCGACACAAAATCATTATGGGGTAAGATCCTCGATTTGCTGCCCACGTATGCGATTTTCAAAGCCGACAGGGAAAGCAGCGACGGGGATTCCGAAGCTAAAAACCCCTTACAGCAGGCCGTAAAAGACGCTCAGGCTGCGCTGCAGGACAAAATTACAGCGCTGGAAAATGAGATTCAGGACAGCGTCCTGGATGTCGCACAGAGAACGCTGGATAAATTACGTGAAATGGCCCCCGAACTCGCCAGTGAACTGACTCCACGATTTAAGGAGAAACCCAAGTGGACCTTCAATTTCACCCTGGACGGGGAAAATGGCATCCCCATCAATAAGCGCGGCAGCGGGATAAGGAGGCTTATCCTGTTGAATTTTTTTCGGGCTGAGGCTGAAAAGAATGTCGCGGGGACGCCCAGAAATGTGATTTATGCCATAGAGGAGCCTGAAACGTCACAGCATCCGAACTATCAGATGATGCTGATGAAAGCGTTACTGGCACTGGCAGGCCAGCCGCACCGTCAGATTATCGTCACCACCCATGTCCCGGCGCTGGCCGGATTAATCCCTGTCGAAGGCGTACGTTATGTTACCCGAAATGAGGCGGGTGAACCCGTAGTAAAAATGCCGGATGACGCAGTGCTGAAGGAAGCCACTGAAAGCCTGGGGGTGCTGCCAGAGACCGGTATGGAAAGGGCGCAGGGGATTGTTCTGGTAGAGGGAAAGTCGGATGTTACTTTCCTGAGGCATGCGGCCA
This sequence comes from Enterobacter sp. BIDMC 27, assembly GCF_000534415.1. Taxonomy (NCBI): domain Bacteria; kingdom Pseudomonadati; phylum Pseudomonadota; class Gammaproteobacteria; order Enterobacterales; family Enterobacteriaceae; genus Enterobacter; species Enterobacter sp. BIDMC 27. Next base: position 530,452 of record NZ_KI973178.1, on the reverse strand, counting down.
GTTCATTAAAACAGTCAGGTGCGCTGCCAGCCTCTCTGGAGGACGTGAAAATAGTGCCAGTCCTCATAGGAGGGTGTGGTAGCGTCAAACACTGGGTTACATTGAATCTGGCCAAAGATCTGGGGCTTCCCTGGTGCGTATTTCTGGACTCCGATATTGGGGGAGACCCTGCACAGGTTCTGTCCATCCAGAAGCGTAAAAAAGAAGTAGAGGAGGCCGGTAAGGTATTTTTCGCTACGCGCAAACGTGAGATAGAAAACTATCTGTGCCCGGATCTTATCGAGGAAATTACTGGTGTAGCCGTCACGTTTACGGACACCTGTGACGCTAAAAAAATAATCGGCCGGGCTGTGGGAATGAAACCCGATAATGTACTAGATAAATTCTGGCCTCAGATGACATCAGAAAGAATCATCTCAAGATCAACCTATCATGACGGAACGCAGGAGAGAAGCGAGCTGGTTGAGATCCTGAGCGACATTGTATCCATGACGAGATAATGTATTAAATAAGCATCTCAGGTGCTTATATTCCGGTCCTCAACAAAGGACCGGAGTACAGAGTAGTAAAAACCCGCAATTAATCGGGTTTGAATTATATAAAGATTAACCGACTCCCGCGCCCAGGAACGATGTAAAATCACGCTTGTCGTGACATTTCTACAATGTTTACTTTTGACTATCAAGCCATTTATTCATCTGCTCAATTTCACCTTTTTGAGCTTTAATGATGTCCTGCGCGAGCTTTCTCATTTTCGGATCTTTTCCGTATTTGAGCTCGGTCTCAGCCATTGCTATTGCCCCTTCATGGTGCGCTACCATGCCTTTCGCAAAAGCCTTGTCGGGATCGGACTCATTTACGGCAGCCATCATTTTGTCATGCATGTCTTTCATGCCAGCCATATATTCCTGTGACGAAGCCGAGGTAGACATATCAGTCATTTTCATTTCTGAATGTTCTGCTGAAATCGCTGGCAGGGATAACATTAATACTGCAAATAAAGTGTTTCTGGCTTTCATAAAAAATATCCTTTTAGCGTTGATGCCCGTTAACTGTAGCAGAATCTGATAAAAATGCCCCCTGTAGGGGGCAAAGATGTTGCCATATATCCGGTTACGGAAAAATCTATCAAGGAAATAAGGACAGCACAGATACTTCCCTCGCCGTCAGCCTGCACTGAGCATGCGACGATGCGCTTCGGCCATGGCCTGATGTGGGCCAGACTGACCGTTATTCATAAATTCATGGGCAACTGCAGCTCTTTCATGCTCATTCATTGCCGCTAATGACTTCGACGGCCCGGTAGGGGAAACGGTCTGACTTCCCATCATCCTCTGATGACTTTCCACCATTTTCTGGTGCGCATCCGCCGACCCGTTCGTCATGGTTTCATGAGCAATAATGGCCTGTTCATGCTGGTCCATACCGGCCATACGAGGTGCAGTCCCCTGGATCCCGACAGGAGCCGCAGCAGACTGCATCTGGTGAGCAGGTGCCTGTGCATTGTTGACCCGCTCATGGATATTCACGGTTTCAGTGGCCCAGGCCGAAGAAATTAAGCCAAAGCCCAGCAAGGATGCTAATACGATATTTTTCATGATAACTCTCCATTTCTTAATTAGTGATGTCCGGGGGAGTACAACCGGTGTTTTCAGTTCCATAACTGAAACAGGTTCGGAAGTGTTTATTTCTCCGGGAGAGGACTGGATATTCATTTCCTGGCGTCCACTGACGCCGGATATTGATAAAGCAATCCAGCCTTCCTGATAAGTTGCACTAATTATATCGAATGGCTTCTGTTTGCTGCATGACAGGCTAATGACATCTTTGTCATTTAAATCTTTATTCCCAGCACTGGGTGTCCGGAATCATTTTCTCCAGTCTGGGCACGGATAAGATAAAACGCGTTGAGTGTACGTCCGATTCCACCTGCACTCTTCCGTGATGTGCTTCCACGATTGACTTCACAATCGCAAGGCCGATGCCGCTGCCTTCTCCTTTTCGTTGTCTGGACGGATCCACCCGATAAAAACGGTCAAACAACCTTGATAAATGCTCTTCAGGGATTGGTTTCCCCGGATTTTCAATCACAAGGTCAAAAAAGCTCTCCTGCTCTCTTATTGAGACGGTGATTGCCTGTCCCTCTGGGGTATAACGCAGGGCGTTGGATAACAGATTATTGATCGCTCTTCTGAACATTTGTGGATCTCCCTCAACCAGGCAGGGCATCCCGTTAAATTTGAGCATAATATTGCGTTCTTCGGCCCAGGCTTCGAAAAACTCGAAGACTTTCATGACTTCTGCTCTGAGGTCAAACCGAACCCTGTCAGGTATCAGCTGATTATTGTCCGCCTGTGCCAGGAACAGCATGTCGCTGACCATTTTGGTCATCCGGTTATACTCTTCAAGGCTGGAATAGAGGACATCCTCAAGTTCCTTCTGCGTTCGATCCTGACTCAGAGCGATTTCAGTCTGCGTCACCAGATTGGTGATGGGTGTTCTGATCTCGTGCGCGATATCGGCAGAGAAATTGGCCTGGCGGGTAAAAACATCCTCAATCTTTCCAATCATATGATTGAACGAGATAACCAGCTGCTCCAGCTCAATGGGAACGCGTGTCGGTTCCAGCCGCGCATCAAGATTCTCGGAGGTGATGTTTTTAATGGCATTGCTGACATTACGAAGGGGCAGGTGCCCCTGACGGACAGCAATGCGAATGATCAGAACAATCAGCAGGCTTATCACGACGGCAATCGCAATCAGATTTTTTTTCAGCGCATCGAGGTAATGGAGATGGAAATTAATGGAGAGGCCAGTCAGCATGACATAGTTCTGCTGTTTGCCCTGAAATGTCGCCTGGCCAGAGGAGGCGATAATCCGGTACGTTTCCATCTTCATTCCGGACCCGGTATCCATCGCTCTCGCAGTATCCTCCACCGTCCAGAGAAAGACATCCCGTGCGCGGCTGTGCTCGCTAAAATCGGCTGAATTCACGGCCGGGCGTAGTGCTGCCCCCTGCGCAGAGCTGTACAGCACCTCACCCCGGGGATTGAGGAGCAAAAGGGCAACGTTGCGGTAGCTGGCGATCGATTCCTTTATTTTGCTTACTTTTTTTTCATCCGGATCTGCCGGGGACTGGAGTATACGGCTCAGTGTGGTGCTGATTTGTTGCAGATCGCTGACATCCTGCTCGGCAAAATGCTTTTCAACAGAATGCAGCATAAACCAGGTGAAGGCGATAAACGCCAGTATTGTGGACAGGCTGATAAAAAAGGTCAGCCGCAGAGCGAGTGAGAAAGGTCGTCTGGACGGTTTGCTATGCATCCGGGATCTCCAGCATGTAGCCCACGCCCCGCACTGTCTGGATCAGTTTTGTCCCGTAATCGTTGTCTATTTTAGCGCGGAGTCGCTTTACTGCGACATCAATCGCGTTAGTGTCGCTGTCAAAATTCATGTCCCAGACCTGAGAGGCAATCAGGGAGCGGGGAAGAACTTCTCCCTGATGGCGAATGAAGAATTCCAGCAAGCTGAACTCTTTACTGGTGAGCACAATGCGGTTCCCGGCGCGGCTGACTTTTCTGGATACGAGATCAACCGAGAGGTCAGCCACTTTAAGCTGGCTTTCCGTGATCATCGTGTTTCCCCGCCTGAGGAGGGTTCTTACCCGGGCGAGCAGTTCAGCAAACGCAAAGGGCTTCACCAGATAATCGTCCGCACCCAGCTCAAGTCCTTTGACCCTGTGTTCAATCGTGCCAAGGGCCGTCAGCAGTAATACCGGCATCCCCTTTCCGGCACTGCGCAGCATACGGATGATATCCCAGCCGTTTACATCAGGCAGCATGATATCCAGGATGGCTAAATCATACTCGGCTGTCATGGCAAGATGATATCCGGTCAGACCATTATCAGCGTGATCCACGACGAACCCCGCCTCTGTCAGCCCCTTGCTGAGATATTCACCTGTTTTAATTTCGTCTTCAACGATTAATATTTTCATCATGCTCCCCGGCTGGCTGCTAATGTCATTTTATTGCGCCCACGATCGTTATCAACGGATTACAGCAAAAATGACAACATTGTCATTATCCTGTCACCCGGCAAACAGAGAGCGTTCGGTAAAGTATCCCTATCAATACTCTGGACTTCGTTTGAACCATTTACCAGGTCTGCCTGTACGAGAAGCGTTATGTTCAAATTAAAATTACTCAGCATCAGTACCATATTCATCCTGGCTGGTTGTGTTTCTCTGGCACCTGAATATCAGCGTCCGCCAGCTCCGGTTCCCCAGCAGTTTTCATTGTCTAAAAACAGTCTGACGCCTGCGGTAAACAGCTATCAGGATACGGGCTGGCGAAACTTTTTTGTCGATCCCCAGGTCAGCAGGCTGATCGGTGAAGCCCTGAATAATAACCGTGATTTGAGAATGGCTGCCCTGAAGGTTGAAGAGGCCCGGGCCCAGTTCAACGTCACGGATGCAGATCGTTATCCCCAACTGAATGCCTCATCCGGGATCACATACAACGGTGGTCTGAAAGGTGACAAGCCGACCACACAGGAGTACGACGCGGGTCTGGAGCTCAGCTATGAGCTCGATTTTTTTGGCAAACTTAAGAACATGAGTGAGGCTGATCGCCAGAACTACTTTGCCAGCGAAGAAGCCCGTCGTGCCGTACACATCCTGCTGGTCTCCAACGTTTCACAGAGCTATTTCAGCCAGCAACTGGCGTACGAACAACTCCGTATTGCGCGGGAAACGCTGAAAAATTATGAACAGTCTTATGCATTCGTTGAGCAACAACTGGTGACCGGGAGTACGAACGTTCTGGCGCTTGAACAAGCCAGGGGGCAAATCGAAAGTACCCGCGCCGAAATAGCCAAACGAGAAGGCGATCTGGCTCAGGCAAACAATGCCCTGCAACTGGTGCTGGGAACGTACCGCGCAGTTCCGTCAGAAAAAGGGATTAAAGGTGGGGAGATCGCACCAGTAAAATTGCCACCAAATCTGTCGTCACAAATATTGCTGCAGCGTCCGGATATTATGGAAGCGGAATACCAGTTGAAAGCGGCTGATGCCAATATTGGCGCAGCGCGAGCGGCTTTTTTCCCGTCCATTACCCTGACCAGTGGTCTCTCCTCAAGCAGTACGGAGCTGTCCAGCCTCTTTACGTCAGGAAGTGGAATGTGGAATTTTATTCCTAAAATTGAAATTCCTATATTTAATGCTGGCAGGAACAAAGCCAATCTGAAGCTGGCTGAAATTCGCCAGCAACAGTCCGTGGTTAATTACGAACAAAAAATTCAGTCAGCCTTTAAGGATGTTTCCGACACGCTTGCGCTGCGCGACAGCCTTAGCCAGCAACTTGAGTCACAGCAGCGTTATCTTGATTCACTTCAGATAACTCTACAGCGTGCCAGAGGATTGTATGCAAGTGGTGCTGTCAGTTACATCGAAGTGCTGGATGCAGAACGTTCCCTCTTCGCGACGCAGCAAACCATTCTCGATCTTACCTATTCCCGACAGGTTAACGAAATTAATCTGTTTACCGCGCTGGGTGGCGGTTGGGTAGAGTAAATTTATTCAATTAATCAGGAAATTAAAATGCGTAATTCACTTAAAGCCGTTTTATTTGGTGCCTTCTCTGTCATGTTTTCTGCCGGTCTTCATGCTGAAACACATCAGCATGGCGATATGAATGCTGCCAGTGATGCTTCGGTACAGCAGGTTATCAAGGGCACCGGTATCGTTAAAGACATTGATATGAATAGTAAAAAGATTACCATTTCGCACGAAGCAATCCCGGCGGTGGGCTGGCCTGCAATGACCATGCGCTTCACTTTTGTTAATGCAGACGACGCTATCAATGCCCTGAAAACCGGCAACCATGTCGATTTCTCGTTTATTCAGCAGGGCAATATCTCCTTACTCAAAAGCATTAACGTTACGCAATCCTGATTAACAGTCCGGAGCGAATACATCCAGTGCGCCTGAACATTCATTATGGGATTACTGTGAATGAATAATCGTGCGCATATGCCAGGTGTTTTGATTTTTCAGCGAGAAATTGTATGGCTTCTTTAAAGATAAAATATGCTGCAATAATTATCAGCAGCCTCATAGCAGGGGGGCTGATATCGGTTACTGCCTGGCAGTATTTAAACTCATCACAAAAAACAGTACCAGCAGAACAAAAGGTACCGGAGAAAAAGGTACTTTTCTGGTATGACCCTATGAAACCGGATACCAAATTTGATAAACCCGGAAAATCGCCTTTTATGGATATGGACCTTGTGCCGAAATATGCTGATGAAAGTGGCGATAAAAGCAGTGGCGGGATCCGTATCGATCCAACTCAGGTTCAGAATCTGGGATTAAAAACGCAAAAAGTCACGCGAGGAATGCTGAATTATTCTCAGACAATCCCGGCTAATGTCAGTTACAACGAATATCAGTTTGTCATTGTGCAGGCGCGTTCTGACGGTTTCGTCGAAAAAGTGTATCCCCTGACGATTGGCGATCATGTGAAGAAAGGCACTCCGCTTATCGATATCACCATTCCTGAATGGGTTGAGGCACAAAGTGAGTTTCTGCTGTTATCCGGTACAGGCGGTACGCCAACCCAGATAAAAGGGGTTCTGGAGCGACTTCGTCTGGCTGGTATGCCGGAAGAGGATATTCAAAGGCTGCGTTCAACCCGCACAATCCAGACCCGTTTTACCATTAAAGCACCTATTGATGGTGTCATTACTGCATTTGACCTGCGCACCGGCATGAATATTTCCAAAGATAAGGTGGTGGCTCAGATTCAGGGGATGGACCCGGTCTGGATCAGCGCTGCAGTGCCAGAATCTATCGCCTATCTGCTGAAAGATACGTCGCAGTTTGAAATTTCGGTACCGGCTTATCCGGATAAAACATTCCATGTCGAAAAATGGAACATTCTTCCCAGCGTGGATCAGACAACCCGCACGCTTCAGGTCCGCCTCCAGGTTACTAACAAGGATGAGTTTCTCAAGCCGGGCATGAATGCCTATCTCAAACTGAATACCCAAAGTCAGGAGATGCTGCTGATACCAAGCCAGGCCGTTATCGATACCGGCAAAGAACAGCGCGTGATTACTGTTGATGATGAAGGCAAGTTTGTGCCGAAACAGATCCACGTTCTGCATGAATCACAGCAACAGTCCGGCATTGGCTCCGGTCTTAATGAAGGCGATACCGTGGTGGTCAGTGGCCTGTTCCTCATTGACTCCGAAGCCAATATTACGGGCGCGCTGGAACGTATGCGCCACCCTGAAAAAACAGAAAACAGTATGCCAGCAATGTCTGAGCAGCCTGTAAATATGCATTCAGGGCACTGAGGAGACGACGATGATTGAATGGATTATCCGGCGCTCTGTCGCCAACCGTTTCCTGGTCATGATGGGCGCACTGTTTCTCAGCATCTGGGGCACATGGACGATAATTAACACGCCGGTCGATGCGCTGCCTGACCTGTCAGATGTGCAGGTCATTATTAAAACCAGCTATCCCGGACAGGCTCCGCAGATTGTAGAAAACCAGGTCACCTATCCGCTTACCACCACCATGCTGTCCGTACCTGGCGCAAAAACCGTGCGTGGCTTTTCACAGTTCGGTGATTCGTATGTGTATGTCATTTTTGAAGACGGGACCGATCTGTACTGGGCCCGTTCGCGCGTGCTGGAATACCTGAATCAGGTTCAGGGCAAACTGCCTGCGGGTGTGAGCTCTGAAATCGGTCCGGACGCCACGGGAGTGGGCTGGATATTTGAATATGCCCTGGTCGATCGCAGCGGAAAACACGACCTTTCAGAACTGCGTTCTTTGCAGGACTGGTTTCTGAAATTTGAACTGAAGACCATCCCGAACGTGGCTGAGGTAGCCTCGGTTGGTGGCGTGGTGAAGCAGTACCAGATTCAGGTCAATCCGGTAAAACTGTCCCAGTATGGGATCAGCCTGCCCGAAGTGAAACAGGCTCTTGAATCGTCTAACCAGGAGGCCGGTGGTTCATCCGTTGAAATGGCCGAAGCGGAGTATATGGTCCGTGCCAGCGGTTATCTTCAGAGCATTGATGATTTTAATAACATCGTCCTGAAAACAGGTGAGAACGGCGTGCCGGTTTATCTGCGGGATGTTGCCCGCGTGCAGACCGGGCCCGAAATGAGGCGTGGTATTGCCGAGCTGAACGGCCAGGGAGAAGTCGCTGGCGGCGTGGTGATCCTGCGGTCGGGTAAAAATGCGCGCGACGTTATCACGGCAGTGAGGGATAAACTGGAGACGCTGAAGGCCAGCCTGCCGGAAGGCGTTGAAATCGTGACCACCTACGATCGCAGCCAGTTAATCGACCGGGCGATTGATAACCTCAGTTCCAAACTTCTGGAAGAGTTTATCGTGGTGGCCATCGTCTGTGCTCTGTTCCTGTGGCACGTACGTTCTGCCCTGGTGGCGATTATCTCTCTGCCGCTTGGCCTGTGTATCGCCTTTATCGTCATGCACTTCCAGGGACTGAACGCCAATATCATGTCGCTGGGAGGGATAGCGATTGCCGTCGGTGCGATGGTGGATGCCGCCATTGTGATGATTGAAAATGCGCACAAACGGCTTGAGGAGTGGGATCATCAGCATCCGGGTGAGCAGATTGACAACGCCACCCGCTGGAAGGTGATTACCGACGCCTCCGTGGAAGTGGGACCCGCGTTGTTCATTAGCCTGCTGATCATCACCCTGTCCTTTATTCCTATCTTTACCCTGGAAGGGCAGGAAGGTCGTCTGTTTGGCCCGCTGGCATTCACGAAAACGTACTCCATGGCGGGAGCGGCCGCACTGGCCATCATCGTCATTCCTATTCTGATGGGATTCTGGATCCGGGGGAAAATTCCTGCAGAGACCAGTAACCCCCTGAACCGGGTGCTGATCAAAGCGTATCATCCTTTGCTGCTGCGGGTCCTCCACTGGCCAAAAACAACCCTGCTGGTTGCGGCCTTGTCCATTTTCACGGTTATCTGGCCACTGAGTCAGGTGGGCGGTGAATTTCTGCCGAAGATTAACGAGGGCGATCTGCTGTATATGCCGTCGACCTTGCCTGGCGTCTCTCCGGCAGAAGCTGCAGCGCTCCTGCAGACAACAGACAAGTTAATCAAAAGCGTTCCTGAAGTGGCTTCTGTATTTGGCAAGACCGGTAAAGCAGAGACCGCAACGGATTCCGCGCCGCTCGAAATGGTGGAAACCACGATCCAGCTCAAACCTGAGGATCAGTGGCGTCCCGGCATGACAATTGACAAGATTATTGATGAACTCGACAGGACAGTCCGTTTACCGGGTCTGGCAAACCTCTGGGTGCCGCCTATCCGTAACCGTATTGATATGCTCTCAACCGGGATCAAAAGCCCGATAGGTATCAAAGTGTCCGGGACTGTTCTGTCCGATATCGACGCGACGGCGCAGAGTATCGAGGCGGTAGCCAAAACCGTGCCTGGCGTGGTGTCTGTCCTGGCTGAGCGACTTGAGGGCGGGCGCTACATCGATATCGATATCAACCGGGAGAAAGCCTCCCGCTACGGGATGACGGTAGGTGATGTCCAGCTGTTCGTCTCTTCAGCAATCGGAGGTGCTATGGTGGGTGAGACAGTTGAAGGGGTGGCCCGGTACCCTATTAACATTCGCTACCCGCAGGATTACCGGAACAGTCCGCAGGCGCTGAAACAGATGCCGATCCTGACCCCGATGAAGCAGCAGATCACGCTGGGCGATGTCGCGGATATTAACGTCGTTTCTGGACCAACCATGCTGAAAACCGAAAATGCCCGGCCAGCCAGCTGGATTTATGTTGATGCCCGCGGCAGGGACATGGTGTCGGTGGTTAACGACATTAAGACGGCCATCAGCGAGAAAGTGAAACTGAGACCGGGAACCAGTGTGGCATTCTCCGGACAGTTTGAACTGCTTGAGCATGCCAACAAGAAACTGAAGCTGATGGTGCCGATGACGGTGATGATCATTTTCATCCTGTTGTATCTGGCATTCCGCCGGGTTGACGAAGCCCTGCTGATCCTGATGAGCCTGCCGTTCGCCCTAGTTGGCGGAATATGGTTCCTGTACTGGCAGGGCTTCCATATGTCAGTGGCGACCGGAACCGGGTTTATCGCCCTGGCCGGGGTGGCAGCAGAGTTTGGCGTGGTCATGCTGATGTATCTGCGTCATGCCATTGAAGTGCACCCGGAATTGTCCCGTAAAGAGACGTTCACACCGGAAGGTCTTGATGAAGCCCTTTATCATGGTGCCGTGCTGCGTGTCCGGCCGAAAGCCATGACCGTGGCGGTGATCATCGCGGGTCTGCTGCCGATACTCTGGGGAACCGGCGCAGGTTCAGAAGTCATGAGCCGTATTGCGGCCCCCATGATTGGCGGGATGATCACAGCTCCGCTGCTGTCCCTGTTCATTATTCCTGCCGCCTATAAACTCATCTGGCTGCGCAGACATAAAAAGAGCGTGTCATAACCCTGAAAGGACACCCCTGCGGGTGTCCTTTTGCATAAATTCACCCTGACGTCAGGGTTTACATCGATAACATACAGAGGTGAGTATGAAAAAAATAATTTTAATGGCCCTGGCTTTTGGCCTTTCACTTCCGGCAATGGCAGGTGAAAAAGTAATAGACATGTACAAGTCTGAAAACTGTGGTTGCTGTTCCCTGTGGGGCAAGGCGATGGAAAAGGACGGGTTTGAGGTACGGACCCACGTCATGAATGATCAGGCTCTGTCAGCCCTGAAAGAAAAATATGCTGTTCCTGCTGAGCTGAGAAGCTGTCATACCGCAGTTACTGGTAATTTGATCATTGAAGGTCATGTGCCTGCCACAACGATACATAAGGCAATGCAGTCTGGTTCAGGGATTTATGGCCTTGCCACCCCCGGTATGCCTGCGGGAAGCCCGGGAATGGAGATGGGGGCCCGTAAAGAGGCTTACGATGTTATCGCATTCTCTCCGGAGGGCAGTAAAAAGATCTTCCAGCGAATCGAATAGTCAGCGGAACGGCTGATAACGGGACGCCGGTAGCAGGCACTCCTGTGCCGGCGACATTCGTGGTAATCGCATCCATGACATAACCTGAATACAGAAGACGCTTCAGGTTTGCATAAGGAGAGTTACTGTGAAAAATGACAATGCAGTGCAACACAACAACCAGACTGCCTCTGAACAGACATTATCCCCGGACGAGAGTCACGTATTGCATAAGGTGAGAGATCCCGTGTGCGGGATGACAATCATGCCCGATAAGGCGCACAGCAGCATTCGATACCAGGAGCATCAGCTTTATTTCTGCTCCGCCAGCTGTGAGAGCAAATTTAAAGCTCATCCCGATCATTATCTTACAGAAGATGCCAGTGAACATTCCCATCACCACCATCACCACCATCACCACCATCACCACGAGGTCATCCCTGATCAGATAAAACAGCCTCACCACCAGGCGGAGAACGATATTTCTGAAGGTGTGTGGACATGCCCGATGCACCCGGAGATACGCCGTCGTGGTCCAGGAAGCTGTCCTGTCTGTGGAATGGCACTGGAACCACTCGTAGCCACGGCATCCACGGGGCCAAGCGATGAACTTCGCGACATGACAAGACGCTTCTGGCTGGGGTTGTTGCTGGCGTTTCCGGTTCTGATACTCGAAATGGGATCTCATCTGTTTCCCGCCTTGAGAAATATAGTATCGCCACAGTACAACACATGGCTGCAGCTGCTTCTGGCCTCTCCTGTCGTGTTGTGGTGTGGCTGGCCATTTTTCGCCCGGGCCGGGATGTCGTTACGTAACCGTTCCCTGAATATGTTTACCCTTGTTGCTATGGGGACCGGCGTAGCCTGGGTTTACAGCGTCATTGCAACTGTCTTCCCCTCCTGGTTTCCTGCATCGTTCAGAAACATGGATGGCCTGGTGGCCGTTTATTTTGAAGCCGCGGCAGTAATTACGGTGCTTGTACTGCTGGGACAGGTTCTTGAGCTGCGGGCACGGGAACAAACCTCAGGTGCCATTACTGCGCTTCTGAACCTTGCCCCCAAAACCGCCAGGCGGCTGGACCATGACGGTCATGAAACGGATATTAATGCGGAAGATGTCCTGCCTGGCGATAAGCTCCGCATCAGACCTGGGGAGAGTATTCCGGTCGACGGTATCGTGGTCGAAGGCACAACAACCGTTGATGAATCGATGGTGACCGGGGAGTCTATGCCGGTTACCAAAACGGAGGGTGCCCCTGTCATTGGGGGGACGATTAATCAGACAGGTAGTCTTATCATCCGTGCAGAGAAAGTCGGAGATGAAACGATGCTCTCACGAATTGTTCAGATGGTCGCTGATGCACAGCGTTCGCGAGCCCCCATCCAGAGAATGGCTGACAGCGTTTCAGGCTGGTTTGTTCCTCTGGTGATACTTATCGCGGTTGTTGCTTTCGTGATCTGGTCTGTCTGGGGGCCCGAGCCCAGGATGGCGCACGGTCTGATTGCGGCTGTGTCGGTCCTGATTATTGCCTGTCCCTGCGCGCTGGGGCTGGCCACGCCGATGTCGATAATGGTGGGGGTGGGCAAAGGAGCCCAGGCCGGGGTGTTAATCAAAAATGCCGAAGCCCTTGAGCGTCTTGAAAAAGTGGACACGCTGGTTGTCGACAAAACAGGCACGCTCACGGAAGGTTCGCCTACGGTGACAGGAATTATCAGTCTCAGTCCGGGTGGGGAAGCCTCTCTTTTGCGTGTAACGGCCGCAGTGGAAAAAGGCTCGCAGCATCCGCTGGGTATGGCAGTCGTCAGAGCAGCACAGGAAAAGGGGATCGCAATACCCGCAGTCACTCATTTCGATGCGCCGTCGGGTAAAGGTGTCACAGGCGATGTCGAAGGTCAACGGATTGTTATTGGTAATGAACTGGTTATGCAGGAAAACAGTATCGTTGTTGATAATCAAAAGGCCGTTGCGGATACGTTGCGGATGGAAGGCGCTACCGTTATCTATGTGGCCACGGACGGGGACCTTGCAGGCCTGATAGCTATTTCGGATCCCGTGAAAGCAACCACGCCGGATGCACTTAAAGCGTTGCGTCAGGCGGGGATCCGCATCGTTATGCTCACCGGGGATAACCAGCTTACCGCTGAAGCAGTCGCACGGAAACTGGGAATAGATGAGGTTGAAGCCGGGATTCTGCCGGATGGCAAAAAAGCAGTGATAACCCGACTGAAAGCGTCTGGCCATGTGGTTGCGATGGCCGGAGACGGTGTGAATGATGCCCCGGCGCTGGCAGCGGCTGACGTGGGAATAGCCATGGGAACGGGTACAGATGTGGCAATTGAAAGTGCCGGAGTCACCCTTCTCAAAGGCGACCTGATGATACTGAACAGGGCCCGTCATCTGTCAGAGATCACCATGAAAAATATCCGACAGAATCTGTTTTTTGCATTTATCTACAACGCACTTGGTGTGCCGGTGGCTGCAGGCCTGCTTTATCCTGTGTATGGAATACTGCTGTCGCCAGTTATTGCGGCGGCGGCCATGGCTCTTTCTTCCGTCAGCGTCATTGTGAATGCGTTGCGTCTGAAAAGTGTCAGGCTCGGGAAATAACACTGAGTGAAGGGTCTGTTATGAACAGAAGGAGTCCAGTATGAAAAGTACCACCTATGCGCTTATTGCTGTCGCCGCGATCGCGGCATTTGCCCTCCTGCGAGAACACTGGTCACATGTGGCAGGTTACTGGCCATATCTGTTATTGCTGGTCTGCCCGCTAATGCATCTTTTCCACGGCCACGGAGGGCATGGGGATCACCAACATCACGGAAGTGAAAACGATAAAAAAAATTAATCCGGCAAACGGGGCCGCGTCGCGGTCCCGTTATCAGTCCAGGTATCGTTCGTAGTCTCTGGCATGCGCAAAGGCATGCTGTTCGAGTTTGTTATCAGCGGGTGCCGATGCCCGGAACGCCAGTGAATTAACAGGATTGTTATTGATGACCAGCTCGTAATGTAAATGAGGACCGGATGAACGTCCGCTGTTACCGGATAACGCAATAGCACCTCCCCGGGTAACTCTGGCCCCTTTAGTAACGAGTATTTTATTGAGGTGGAGATAGCGAGTTTTAACACCGGCTTTTCCCGTTACTTCAACAAAATATCCCATGGTACTGTTGTATTCGGCCCGGGTGATTTTTCCGTCGATGACGCTGACTATTTTCGTGTTCATGGGCATGGAATAATCAATGCCATTATGGGGACTCACTTTTCCCGATACCGGGTTAAGTCTTGCAGGATTGAAAGGTGAACTGAGTCTTGCTGTGGCTGGTAACGGATAATCGAGACTGCCTTTCCCGGAAGTATCGGAAAGATTATAGAACTTTTTGTCTGATATACGATACGCCGTGTAATTAAATGAGCCGGACGTAAATTTATAAGCCACTACACGTGATTTTCCCGCTTTCTTTTGCAGTACGAGTTTTAATGATTCATTTTTTTTCAAATGCCGAAGATTAAAGCGGGAAGGCAAAGAGCGCTGAAGGATAGCGATCTCGTTCGATTCCAGCCCCGAGCGGGTGGCTGAAAGGTAAGCATTTTCTTTTACGACATCGGTAGAATACATTTACTGGAATTCGCCGTTAGCATGAACACTGCGGCGTATGCTAGGGGTTTTCAGGAGGCGTGTCATCTGCCAGTTAATCGGGAGTACCGTTGATGGTCGTCATTTTTGTAACATATCTTGTTTCCCGTTTGCTCCTGAAGATCTGGGAACTGTATGACCAGCCTGACGGTGATGATTAACGGGACTGAAACAGGTTACGGCAGAGCAATATGGGGCTCATGTCCTGCTACGTAACCCGTCAGTAAAGCCCTGCTAAGCACTAACCCGCCTGCAGTTACCTGGAGGAATACAGGCCGCGAAGCTTTCTTGCCTGTGTCTGATGAGCTTCCGCACCGGCATTATTGACCTGCTCATGCACGAGGGCGGCTTTCTCTCCGGCATTCAGTTCGTTAAAAGAAGAAGAGGAGGTCTTTGAATTTGCACCACTGTCGGACAGCATTTTTTTATGTTCCTCAATCATTTTCTGATGTGCATAGGACGCGCTGTTGTTCATAAATGAATGAGCAACAATGGCCCTTTCATGTTCATTCATTTCAGAGAATGAGGGCGTGTTGTTTTTATTAACCCTGTCCGGTAAGTTTTCATGCGTCGAGGAATTCACATGACTGACGGCTGAGGCATTATTAACAAATCGATGTGCTTCATGGGCAATATCACTGGACTGAGCAAAAGCTGCCCCACAAAATAAAGCTGTAAACGCAGTGGCCGTGATTAATATATTCATGTGTAATTACCTTCTGAGGTACATAAAAGATGTCCTTATGATCATATATAAAAATAATCAACCTGTGGGGAAGATGACGTAAATGTAATACAGCTATGTACATTACACGATTGTAATGAATTTGTTTCTTAAGGTGTGCTAGATTCATTTCATTGTAAGTGGATGAACCAGTAATTTAATTTAAATCGGTTCTCGAATTCTGTCAGTAACCATACTTTAAATAAGGGAATGCGCATGCTGTTGAAAACGTCTCGACGAACTTTCCTGAAGGGGTTAACCCTCTCTGGCGTAGCCGGAAGTCTTGGCGTATGGAGTTTCAATGCGCGTTCCAGTCTGAGCCTGCCAGTTGCCGCATCCCTGCAGGGTACTCAGTTTGACCTGACCATTGGTGAAACGGCCGTCAATATCACGGGCAGTGAGCGTCAGGCCAAAACAATCAATGGAGGCCTGCCGGGGCCCGTTCTTCGCTGGAAAGAAGGTGACACCATTACCCTGAAGGTCAAAAACCGTCTTAATGAACAGACGTCCATTCACTGGCACGGCATTATTCTTCCGGCCAATATGGATGGTGTTCCGGGGCTGAGTTTTATGGGCATAGAGCCTGATGATACCTACGTTTACACCTTTAAGGTTAAGCAGAACGGGACTTACTGGTACCACAGCCATTCCGGTCTGCAGGAACAGGAGGGGGTATACGGTGCCATTATCATCGATGCCAGGGAGCCAGAACCGTTTGCTTACGATCGTGAGCATGTGGTCATGTTGTCTGACTGGACCGATGAAAATCCTCACAGCCTGCTGAAAAAATTAAAAAAACAGTCGGATTACTACAATTTCAATAAACCAACCGTTGGCTCTTTTTTCCGCGACGTGAATACCAGGGGGCTGTCAGCCACCATTGCCGATCGGAAAATGTGGGCTGAAATGAAAATGAATCCGACTGACCTCGCGGATGTCAGTGGCTACACCTACACCTATCTCATGAACGGGCAGGCCCCGCTGAAAAACTGGACCGGACTGTTCCGTCCCGGTGAAAAGATACGCTTACGGTTTATCAACGGCTCGGCAATGACCTATTTCGATATCCGTATCCCCGGGCTGAAAATGACGGTCGTGGCTGCAGATGGCCAGTATGTAAACCCGGTTACCGTTGACGAATTCAGGATTGCCGTTGCCGAAACCTATGATGTCATTGTGGAGCCTCAGGGTGAGGCCTATACCATCTTCGCACAATCCATGGACAGGACCGGTTACGCTCGAGGGACACTGGCCACGAGAGAGGGGTTAAGTGCTGCCGTTCCCCCCCTCGATCCCCGTCCTCTGTTGACCATGGAAGATATGGGTATGGGGGGAATGGGACATGATATGGCAAGAATGGACCACAGCCAGATGGGAGGCATGGATAACAGCGGAGAGATGATGTCTATGGACGGTGCTGACCTTCCGGATAGCGGGACATCCTCCGCGCCCATGGATCACAGCAGCATGGCCGGTATGGATCATTCCCGGATGGCCGGAATGCCGGGTATGCAAAGTCATCCTGCGTCAGAAACGGATAACCCACTGGTTGATATGCAGGCGATGAGCGTCTCTCCGAAATTAAATGATCCGGGTATTGGTCTTCGAAATAACGGAAGAAAGGTTCTCACGTACGCGGATTTGAAAAGCCGCTTTGAGGATCCTGACGGACGTGAACCTGGCCGTACCATAGAACTGCATTTAACCGGCCACATGGAAAAGTTTGCCTGGTCATTTAACGGAATCAAGTTTTCAGATGCCGCACCGGTGCTGCTGAAATACGGTGAGCGGCTCAGGATCACGCTGATCAACGATACCATGATGACTCACCCCATTCACCTGCATGGTATGTGGAGCGATCTGGAAGATGAAAACGGTAATTTCATGGTTCGTAAACACACAATAGATGTTCCCCCTGGTACAAAACGCAGTTACAGAGTGACAGCAGATGCGCTTGGCCGCTGGGCGTATCACTGCCATTTGCTCTATCACATGGAAATGGGAATGTTTCGTGAAGTCCGGGTGGAGGAATGATGCGAATGAAGAGAAATTTGAAGGCCATACCTGTTCTGGTCGCCGGTTTGTTTACCTCACAGCTTTCTATTGCGGCGGGCTCCGTCTCTGCAGATCCCCACGCCGGGCACGACATGTCTGCCATGCAGATGCCAGCAGATGAGAATTTCACTGAGATGACGTCAATGGAGCCCATTGTAACTGAGAGCAGAACGCCAATTCCGCCTGTTACCGATGCCGACCGGAAGGCTGCATTCGGCAATTTACAGGGGCATGCGATTCACGACAGTGCGATTAATTATCTGGTTCTGCTGGATCAACTGGAATGGCAACGGTCGGATAACACCAACAATTTCAGCTGGAGTGTTAACAGCTGGATTGGAGGCGACACAGATCGGATTTGGCTAAAGAGTGAAGGTGAACGAAGCAATGGGGAAACGGAGGCGGCTGAAGCGCAGTTACTCTGGGGACATGCGGTTGGCCCATGGTGGGATTTGGTTACGGGTGTCAGGCAGGATTTCAGACCTGCTTCTGCCCGGACCTGGGCTGCTGTCGGTTTTCAGGGGCTGGCACTCTATAATTTTGAGTCTGAAATTACGGGTTTTGTCAGTAATGGCGGAAAAGCAGCCCTTCGTCTGGGAGGAGAATACGACGTTTTACTGACTAACCGGCTCATACTCCAGCCATCCTATGAGGTGAATTTCTACAGTCAGGATGATGAATCGCGGGGTCGCGGCAGGGGACTGACTGACACAGAGCTGGGGCTCCGGCTGCGCTATGAAATACGCCGTGAGTTTGCACCCTATATAGGCGTTTCCTGGAATCAACTTTACGGGAAAACATCCGATATGGCGAAAAGAGAAGGTGAGAAAGACCATCAGGTAGTATTCCTGGCGGGAGCCAGAATCTGGTTTTAACGCACTGATATAAAACACTCAACTAAACAGGTAAATAAAATGTCGATTTTAAATAAAGCCATTCTTACAGGTGGCCTCGTTATGGGCGTTGCTTTCTCTGCTATGGCCCATCCGGAATTAAAAAGCTCTGTGCCACAGGCTGATTCAGCCGTAGCGGCCCCGGAAAAGATTCAGCTTAATTTCTCGGAAAATCTGACCGTGAAATTCTCAGGTGCAAAATTAACGATGACGGGTATGAAAGGCATGTCATCACATTCTCCGATGCCGGTCGCGGCAAAAGTGGCGCCAGGCGCTGACCCTAAATCGATGGTCATTATTCCGCGAGAGCCTTTACCCGCTGGCACTTATCGTGTTGACTGGCGCGCGGTTTCTTCAGATACGCACCCTATTACCGGTAATTACACCTTTACAGTGAAGTAATATTATGAACGACCTGATTATGATTGTTATTCGTTTTCTTCTTTATCTGGATTTGATGGTAATATTTGGATTGCCATTTTTTCAGATATATGGAATAAGCGGTGTCAGACATGAAACCTATAACCTGACTAATTTCAGGTCGTTTATAACCTTTGCTGTTGTTACAGGCATCATTCTTACTGGCATTAATATGCTCCTGGTATCTAATGCCATGAGTGGAGTAACTGACCTCAGAGAATTATCCATCCATGTTATCGAGATGGTGATAGAAGAAACTGATGTGGGTATTAGCTGGATTGTCAGGCTCTGTGCCCTGTTTACCACACTCGGTGCTTTGTTCCTTTACACTAATAAGAGAGTATTGTCCTGCCTGCTGATGACGATGAGTGGGGGCGTGGCGCTGGCTACACTTGCCTGGGGAGGACACGCCGTTATGCATGACGGTCTGCATTACTATCTCCATTTACTGAGCGATCTGACCCATCTCGGCGCTGCAGGTGCCTGGACAGGTGCTCTGGTTGCATTTGCTATCCTGCTGATGCGCAGAAACGAGCATAATGCACAGAGCGTCATTGTGATATCTGACTCCCTGGCAAAATTTGCCACGGCAGGAACGGTGATTGTTGTAGCCCTGATCCTGAGTGCGCTGGTCAACTATCTGTATATTGCTGAGGGTAACTTAACTCCCTTATTCAACAGTTCCTGGGGGAGGATATTGCTTGCCAAGACGGCTCTGTTTGTTCTGATGCTTCTTCTGGCTGCAGCAAACCGGTTTCACCTGGGTCCCCGGCTTGAAGTTATGGTCAGGGAAGGGAATTATGATCGCAGCGTTGCCCTGATGCGAAACAGCATCCTGACAGAATTCGTTGTTGCGATTATCATTCTGGGCGCCGTAGCGTGGCTCGGAATGCTTGCTCCGTCTCAGGTCAGCTAGGGGACAGCCAAAGCTCATGCGTGAGATTTTTACTTTCATATCAGCGAGTTGACCATGCAGCGTATTTTAATCGTTGAAGACGAACAAAAAACAGGTCGTTACCTGCAGCAGGGACTGGTTGAGGAAGGCTATCAGGCCGATCTCTTTAATAATGGCCGCGATGGTCTCGGGGCCGCGTCGAAGGGACAGTATGATTTGATAATACTGGACGTGATGCTGCCTTTCCTCGACGGGTGGCAAATCATCAGCGCACTGAGGGAGTCCGGGCACGAAGAACCGGTCCTGTTTTTAACCGCAAAGGACAACGTGCGGGACAAAGTGAAAGGACTGGAGCTTGGCGCAGATGACTACCTGATTAAGCCCTTTGATTTTACGGAGCTGGTTGCACGTGTAAGAACCCTACTGCGCCGGGCACGCTCGCAGGCCGCAACAGTCTGCACCATCGCCGATATGACCGTTGATATGGTGCGCCGGACCGTGATCCGTTCGGGGAAGAAGATCCATCTCACCGGTAAAGAATACGTTCTGCTTGAGTTGCTGCTGCAACGCACCGGAGAAGTGTTACCCAGGAGTCTTATCTCGTCCCTGGTCTGGAACATGAATTTTGACAGTGATACGAATGTGATTGATGTCGCCGTGAGACGTCTGAGAAGTAAAATTGATGATGACTTTGAGCCAAAACTGATCCATACCGTTCGCGGTGCCGGATATGTCCTGGAGATCAGAGAAGAGTGAGGTTCAAAATTTCCCTGACCACACGCCTGAGCCTGATTTTTTCTGCGGTGATGCTTACGGTATGGTGGTTATCAAGTTTTATCCTGATTAGCACCCTTAATGGCTATTTCGATAATCAGGACCGCGATTTTCTGACAGGTAAACTTCAGCTCACCGAAGAGTTTCTTAAAACAGAGACGTTCAGGAACAAAACGGATATTAAGTCATTATCAGAAAAAATAAACGATGCGATGGTGGGGCACAATGGCTTATTCATTTCTATAAAAAACATGGAAAATGAAAAAATTGTTGAACTCTATGCCAAAAATTCTGTTGTTCCAGCGGTCCTGCTTAATAAGTCGGGTGATATTCTCGACTATATGATCCAGACGGAAGAAAATAACACCGTGTACCGCAGTATCTCGCGGCGGGTTGCCGTGACGCCGGAACAGGGTAAAAGCAAACATGTCATCATTACGGTTGCCACGGATACTGGGTATCACACCCTGTTTATGGACAAACTCAGTACCTGGCTGTTCTGGTTCAATATCGGTCTGGTCTTTATTTCTGTTTTTCTGGGCTGGCTGACCACACGTATTGGTCTGAAACCGCTACGGGAAATGACCAGTCTGGCTTCCTCCATGACCGTACACAGCCTGGATCAGCGTCTAAATCCCGATCTGGCTCCGCCGGAAATCTCTGAGACCATGCAGGAGTTCAATAATATGTTTGATCGCCTGGAGGGGGCATTCCGGAAACTGTCAGATTTCTCGTCTGACATCGCGCATGAGCTGCGCACACCAGTCAGTAATCTGATGATGCAGACGCAGTTTGCACTGGCTAAGGAAAGGGATGTTTCGCATTACCGCGAAATTTTATTCGCTAACCTGGAAGAACTGAAAAGGTTGTCACGAATGACCAGTGACATGCTTTTTCTGGCACGTTCAGAGCATGGTCTGCTGCGGCTGGATAAACATGATGTGGATCTGGCAGCCGAACTGAATGAATTACGTGAGTTGTTCGAGCCCCTGGCAGACGAAACAGGAAAGACAATCACGGTTGAAGGAGAGGGCGTTGTTGCCGGAGACAGCGATATGCTCCGACGTGCTTTCAGTAACCTGCTTTCCAATGCAATCAAGTATTCTCCCGATAACACCTGTACAGCGATACACCTTGAGCGTGACAGTGACTGTGTGAACGTGATGATTACGAATACGATGTCCGGCCAGGTTCCCGCTAATCTGGAACGTTTGTTTGACCGGTTCTATCGCGCAGACTCATCAAGGTTCTACAACACGGAAGGCGCGGGGCTGGGATTATCAATTACAAGGTCGATCATTCATGCTCACGGCGGCGAGCTGTCAGCAGAACAGCAGGGGCGTGAAATTGTGTTCAAAGTGCGCCTGTTAATGGATTAATCCCGTTGTTCAGGAGAAACCTGGAAGGTGACAAAATTGTCATCATTCAGTCACGCGATAAACAGAGGCGGTTTTTTATAATTATTCATAAATCAGGAGCAGCGTGATAACACAATCACCTGGTTCCTGGAGTGATGATTAACCCGCCCTGAGATCAACTGCTTTCTCTGTTATAAGCCATTGATTGTTTGGGTATGTAAACACCGGAGACCCAACCATGAAAAAGATTCTCGTATCATTTGTTGCCATTATGGCTGCCGCTTCATCTGCCATGGCTGCAGAGACAATGAACATGCATGACCAGGTAAATAATGCACAGGCACCTGCCCACCAGATGCAGTCATCTGCTGAAAAAAGTGCAATTCAGGGAGACAGCATGACAATGATGGATATGAGCAGTCACGATCAGGCCGCAATGTCCCATGACATGATGCAAAACAGCAATTCTGCTGCCCACCAGGACATGGCTGAAATGCATAAAAAAATGATGAAAGCTAAACCCGGAGCTACCAACGAAACAGCAAAGTCATTTTCTGAAATGAGCGAGCATGAGAAGGCCGCAGCTGTACATGAGAAGGCGAATAATGGTCAGTCTTCCGTTGTTCACCAGCAGCAGGCTGATAAGCATCGCAGTCAGATCACCCAGAATTAACCCGCAGCTCCACTTGTTAGACCCTCATTTGACGCCGAAGTCACTGGCTTACGCTCCCGTCCGGGAGCGTTTTTTTTTCCCATATATCAAACTTTAACTCTGAAGAGGTGGAAGTATCTGACCAACACTGTCACGTAACGCCAGATAACTACAAAAACACCTTTTTCCTCCTGTAAATTGCAGTTCCTGCAAGAACATCAAGGCATAATGTTGGAACAGCGTGTGATACACACTTAGCATCATGTTTTGTATGTGTTTTTTTTAAAACTTTACAACTTTAAAGTCTTTTTCAGGTTAAAGGATACAACTTTAATGTCTCTACACAGCTGAAAAGAACGGTTAATATTTATTTTTTTAGCGTGCTGCGTCCTTATCGGGTCCACGCTTTTTATTGTGTGCATGGTGTTTTGTCTTCTTAAAAGGGTTGTCTATGTCTGCTGCTCATCTCGGTTTCCCGACGGAAACCGTTGTTGTCTTCGTGGTGATGGCCGTTGGGGCGATGTTTATCGACCTCTTCATGCACCGTCACGATAAACCGATCTCGCTGAAAAGCGCGGTCATGTGGTCCATCTTCTGGGTCATGATGGCGATGGCCTTCGCCGGATTCTTATACGTGCACCACGGCGCGGAGATGGCCAGTCTGTTCCTGACCGGCTATGCGCTGGAAGAGGTGCTCTCCGTCGACAACCTGTTTGTGATGATGGCGATCTTCGCCTGGTTTGGCGTGCCGGATAGATATCGTCACCGCGTGCTCTACTGGGGCGTGCTCGGGGCGATTGTGTTCCGTGGTATTTTTGTTGCCATTGGCACCAGCCTGCTGAGCCTGGGACCGTATGTTGAGGTCATTTTTGCGCTGGTCGTCGGCTGGACGGCGGTGATGATGCTGAAACGCAATGAAGAGAGCGATGAAGTAGAAGATTACTCCAACCATCTGGCGTACCGCCTGGTGAAACGCTTCTACCCGGTGTGGCCAAAAATCAGCAGCCATGCGTTTATCCTGACCCAGAAAGAGGTGGATGCCGAACTGGAGAAACCTGAAAACAAGGATGTGATGGTAGGCCGCGTGAAGAAGGCGAAGCGCTACGCGACGCCGCTGCTGCTCTGCGTCGCGGTGGTGGAGCTGTCCGACGTGATGTTCGCCTTCGATTCCGTACCCGCAATCATTGCCGTCAGCCGTGAGCCGCTGATCATCTACAGCGCCATGATGTTCGCGATCCTCGGCCTGCGTACCCTCTACTTCGTGCTGGAAGCGCTGAAGCAGTATCTGGTGCATCTGGAGAAAGCGGTAGTGTTACTGCTGTTCTTCGTGGCGTTCAAGCTGGGGCTGAATGCGACCGACCACTTCTGGCATCACGGTTATAACATCGGCGCCACGGCAAGCCTGTTTGTGGTGCTGGGGGTACTGGCGCTGGGGATTATTGCGAGCGTGATGTTCCCGGGAAAACGTGAGGCCTGATGTACCGCTTTTCTCCCTCTCCCTGTGGGAGAGGGCCGGGGTGAGGGCACCGGGCCGCACCTAACCCTTAATTGGTGAATTTCGGCGCTTGCTCGGATGATGAAAATGCCGCCAGTGCGGATCCTGCGCCGCCGCCAGCAACTCGTGGTCGCCACGCGTGTCGCCCCAGGCGCGCAGGTGATACGCGTTCAAATCCCCATACACCTTCTCCAGCCTCGCCACCTTCTGGGCACAACGGCAGTTGTGGCCGGTGATCCGCCCGGTCAGCTTGCCGTCTTTCACTTCCAGCTGCGTGCCAATCAGCTTAATGCCGAGCTTATCGGCCCACGGCTGCAATACCAGCGCCGGGGAAGCAGAGCAAATCGTCACTTCCGCACCGGAATTGACCTCGTTGGCGACGGCCAGCACACCTTCCGGGCGCATCAGCTTGTTCCAGTATTTTTCACAGAAGGCTTCCGCCTGCTGACGTAACCAGTGCTCATCCACCCCCGTCAGGAAGGTTTTGATCAACACCTCTTTCAGCTCATCTCGCGTCAGCTTGCGGCGCACACAGTGCAGCGTAGGCAGGGCCATGCGCACCAGTCGGCCAGCAAAGTAGCGCTTGCCAAAGGCAAAGCGCAGGAACGGGATAAAACTGTCGTGGTGCGTCAACGTACCATCAAAGTCAAAGACAGAGAGCACGCTGGACTTCGCCACGGCTTCGTCGGCAATCATATTGGTCATAAATACGTCTTAGCTGAAATACACATTCTGTTCACTAGTTTACCTGCTTTACCTTCACAGTCCTTATATCAGGTCGCATTTTTTCCTGAACCTGTGGCCTGACGGGTCAAACAATGTCATCCACCACGCCGCCGTCAACGCGCAGCGCCGCGCCGGAAGTCGCGGAGGCCTGCATGGAACAGACATATACCACCATATTTGCCACTTCTTCCACCGTGGCGGCGCGCTGGATCACCGAGCTGGGGCGATTCGCCATCACGAACTCTTTCGCCAGCTGTTCCAGCGATTTACCGGTTCTTTCGATCTCGTCTTTCATCATCGCGGCAAAACCGTCCGACATTGTCGGGCCCGGCAGCACGCTGTTCACCGTCACGCCACTGCCTGCCACGAACTTCGCCAGACCGCGCGCCAGCGAGAGCTGGGCGGTTTTTGTCACGCCATAGTGGATCATATCCGCAGGAATATTGCATGCCGATTCCGACGAGATAAACACTACCCGACCCCAGCCCTTTTGTACCATGCCGGGCAGCAGGGCACGAGAGAGGCGCACGCCGGACATCACGTTGGTCTGCCAGTAGCGTTCCCAGGTCTCGTCGTCGGTGGAATAAAAATCCTGCTGGCCATAGATCCCGGCGTTATTCACCAGAATATCGACGTGCGAGGCGACCCTGAGCAGTTCGTCAACGCCCTCCTGCGAGCTCAGATCGGCGATGGCGGCACGGACCTGTACGCCAGGCACCACCTGCTGTAGCGCCTGAATGCCTTTGTTCACCGAGTCGACGCTGCGCCCGTTCACGATCACTTCCGCACCGCTCTCCGCCAGCCCGCGGGCGATGGCAAACCCAATACCGCCGGTGGACGCGGTCACCAGCGCTACTTTCCCCGTTAAATCAATTTTCATCATTCGCTCCTTGTCATCTTATGGTTCAAAACTTAAAGCGTAGCAGTTGACGATGACGGCTCCTGTTTAAAAAGGCGCAACAGCGTCTCAACCTGCTCGTCCAGCGGGCTGAGGGAGCGTTTGACGATGAGGTGCAGCGGCGTGGCGCGACGTACGCCGTGGCTGAGCGGCAGCGTTTTAAGGATGCCCTGCTGGAGCGGGGTCTGAATGCGTTCTTCCGGTAACCAGCCGTATCCAACCTGATACATCACCGCTTCGATCGCGGCATCGATGGTGGAGAAGGTCCACGACTCCCCGGTAGAGTGAGCGGTGGGCTGGCTGTCTGCGATCTGAATGCGCGGCCACGGTCGTAGCATCTCGTCGTTAAGCGGTGTATCCAGCGCAAACAGCGGGTGAGCGTGATGCGCGACGGCAACAAAATCGATATTCATCAGCCATTCCCCCAGGCCGGTAATGTCCTGGCGGCGGGTTAAGACCATCACGTCGGCTTCATCATTGAGCGCATCCGCGCGGCTGTTTTCCAGCACCTCGGTAAGCCGCACCTGCGTTTGCGGGTACAGCTGCTGAAACTGGCGCAAAATCGCGAACAGCCGGCTGCGCGGAAAAATACTGTCTACCATCAGGTCGATACGGGTTCGCATCCCGCTGCGCAGGGTCGCAGCGCGCGTTTCAACATAGGCGAAGGCTTTCAGCAGCGGTTTAACCTGATTCAGCAACAGCTCACCCGCCGGTGTCAGCACGGCACGCCGTCCCTCTGTCATCAGGAGCGCCACGCCCAGCCGTTCCTGCAAAAGCGACAGGTTATAGCTGACCGAGGACTGGCTGCGGTGGGTCTCTTCCGCCGCCTTAGCGAAGCTGCCCGCCTCGATGACTCTCTCCAGCAAGGCCCATTGTTCGAGCGTCGTCTTGTGCATAATTAATCTAAATTTTGGATGAATTTGATTCAAACATAGCGTTATTCATTCATTTTTTGAAGGGGTACGATCGTCTCATCAAAACAAAGGAGACATCTTATGAGCACCTTCGATAAACATGATTTAAGCGGCTTCGTCGGTAAACATCTGGTATATACCTACGATAATGGCTGGAACTACGAAATTTACGTTAAAAACGAAAACACCCTGGACTACCGTATTCACAGTGGTCTGGTGGGCAACCGTTGGGTGAAAGATCAGCAGGCCTACATTGTCCGTGTTGGGGAGAGCATCTATAAAATTTCCTGGACGGAGCCAACCGGTACCGACGTGAGCCTGATCGTGAACCTGGGAGACAGCCTGTTCCACGGCACCATCTTCTTCCCGCGCTGGGTCATGAATAATCCGGAAAAAACCGTCTGCTTCCAGAACGATCACATTCCACTGATGAATAGCTACCGTGATGCCGGGCCAGCGTATCCAACCGAAGTGATTGATGAATTTGCCACCATCACCTTCGTGCGCGACTGCGGTGCGAATGACGACAGCGTTATTGCGTGCGCGGCCAGCGAGTTGCCAAAAAACTTTCCTGATAATTTAAAATAAGCGCGACAATTAACTAAAAAGAAAAGTTCCCGACTCATTTCATATTTATTGGAAATGGTCGGGGATTTTTTTTATTTGTTGATGTTTGGTTTAGATAATTGACTTTAATACGGTGAGCGGAATCACATAATAAATAATTCATAATTACTTAACCTATTGTTTAATAATAAATTTATATCAATTCATTCCTCCTTTTTATCACCATCTTAATTTTTCCCTAAGAAATGAACGTTACCTTGAGATGAGTTTATGGTTCGTTGAAATAAACGCATCGGCATTTGGTTAATATCAAAAAGTTGCCATGCATAACTCAAGGAAATTAATAATGCGTGATTTTTTGCCTTTTTCCCGGCCCTCAATGGGCGCGGAGGAAATCGCCGCGGTCCAGGAGGTAGTAACCTCCGGCTGGATCACCACCGGGCCGAAAAATCAGATGCTTGAAGAGGCGTTCTGTACGCTGACGGGAAACCGTCATGCGATTGCCGTCTCCTCTGCCACGGCGGGGATGCACGTCACCCTGATGGCGATGGGGATTGGTCCCGGCGATGAGGTGATTACGCCCTCCCTGACCTGGGTATCGACGCTGAATATGATCGTGCTGCTGGGTGCCATACCGGTGATGATCGACGTCGACAGAGACACGCTGATGGTGACGCCTGAAGCGGTCGACGCCGCCGTTACGCCTCGCACCAAAGCCATTGTGCCGGTTCATTATGCGGGCGCGCCGTGCGATATTGACGCCATCCGCGCCGTCGGTGAACGTCACGGTATTCCTGTCATTGAAGACGCGGCCCATGCCGCCGGAACGTACTACCACAGCCGTCATGTAGGCTGGCGGGGCACCGCAATATTCTCCTTCCACGCCATCAAAAACATGACCTGCGCCGAAGGTGGGCTGGTGGTGACGGATGACGAGCAGCTGGCGCAAAACATCCGTAGCCTGAAGTTCCACGGTCTGGGCGTTGATGCCTATGACCGCCAGACCCATGGCCGCGCGCCGCAGGCCGAGGTCATCACCCCGGGTTTTAAATACAACCTCGCGGATATCAACGCCGCGCTGGCGCTGGTGCAGCTCGGCAAGCTGGGCGAAGCCAACAGGCGCCGTCGCGACATTGCCGACCGCTACCTGCTTGAACTCTCGGATACCCCTTTCCAGCCGCTGTGCATTCCGTCATGGCCGCATCTGCACGCCTGGCACCTGTTTATAATTCGCGTGGATGAGGCCCGGTGCGGCCTCTCGCGCGATGCCCTGATGGCCGCGCTGAAGGAGCAGGGCATCGGTACGGGCCTGCATTTCCGTGCGGCACATACGCAAAAATACTACCGCGAGCGTTTCCCTGATGTGTCGCTGCCGAACACCGAATGGAACAGCGCGCGTATTTGTTCTCTCCCTCTTTTCCCGGACATGACCCATGACGACACAACCCGCGTCATTACCGCGCTCCATCAGCTTGCAGGACATTGATATGTTCAGTGCGCCGCCTGTACAAAAAGTTTCCGTGGTGATCCCGGTCTATAACGAGCAGGAGAGCCTGCCGGAACTGATCCGCCGCACGACTGCCGCCTGCGAGACGCTCGGCAAAGCTTATGAAATTCTGCTGGTGGACGACGGCAGCAGCGACGATTCCGCGCGGATGCTGACCGACGCCGCGCAGGCGGAGGGCAGCCACATTGTTGCCGTACTGCTCAACCGTAACTACGGCCAGCACTCGGCAATCATGGCCGGTTTCAGCCACGTGACGGGCGATCTGGTGATTACCCTGGATGCTGATCTGCAAAACCCGCCGGAAGAGATCCCGCGTCTGGTCGCCAAAGCCGACGAAGGCTACGACGTGGTCGGCACCGTGCGGCAAAACCGCCAGGACAGCCTGTTCCGTAAGCTGGCGTCTCGCACCATCAACCGTCTGATCCAGCGCACCACCGGTAAAGCGATGGGCGACTACGGCTGCATGCTGCGCGCCTATCGCCGCCACATCGTCGACGCCATGCTGCACTGCCACGAGCGCAGCACCTTCATTCCGATTCTGGCGAACACCTTTGCCCGTAAAGCGACGGAGATCCCGGTGCTGCACGCCGAGCGCGAGCACGGGGAGTCAAAATACAGCTTCATGCGTCTCATCAACCTGATGTACGACCTGATCACCTGCCTGACCACCACGCCACTGCGCCTGTTGAGCGTGTTCGGCAGCGTTATCGCGCTGGCCGGGTTTGCGCTTTCCGTTCTGCTGGTCGTTCTGCGGCTGGTCTTTGGTCCCCAGTGGGCGGCGGAAGGGGTCTTTATGCTGTTTGCCGTGCTGTTCACGTTCATTGGCGCCCAGTTCATCGGTATGGGTCTGCTGGGTGAGTACATTGGCCGTATTTACAACGATGTTCGCGCGCGTCCGCGCTATTTTATTCAACGTGTTGTCCGTCAGGAGCACCTGGCATCTCAAGAGGAAAACCACCCATGAAAACCGTCGTCTTTGCCTATCACGATATGGGTTGCACGGGCACGCAAGCCTTGCTGGACGCAGGCTTCGACATTACCGCCATCTTCACCCATCCGGATGTTGCCGGGGAAAACCACTTCTTCGGCTCGGTGGCGCGTATTGCGGCTGAACACGGTATTCCGGTTTACGCCCCGGACGATGTGAACCATCCGCTGTGGGTGGATCGCATTCAGAAACTCGCGCCGGACGTGATTTTCTCTTTCTACTACCGCAATCTGCTTTGCGACGACATCCTGAGCGTGGCGACAAAAGGCGCATTTAACCTGCACGGCTCGCTGCTGCCTGCCTACCGTGGCCGTGCGCCGCTGAACTGGGCGCTGGTTAACGGTGAAACGGAAACCGGCGTAACGCTGCACAAAATGGTACGCCGTGCCGATGCGGGCGGTATCGTGGCACAGCTGAAAGTGGGCATTGGCGCTGATGAAACGGCGCTGGAGCTGCACCACAAGCTCTGCATCGCCGCGCAAAGCCTGCTTCGCGACGCGCTGCCGACGATCCGTCAGGGGACTTTTACCGAAACCGCGCAGGACGAAAGCAAGGCAAGCAGTTTTGGTCGCCGCACGCCGGAGGACGGGCGACTGGACTGGGCGAAACCGGCGCGTCAGCTGCATAACCTGGTGCGCGCCGTGACCGACCCGTGGCCGGGCGCGTACAGCTTCGCCGGGGTCAGTAAATTTATCGTCTGGAAATCCCGCGTGCGTGAGGACATTCCGGCGGCAAAACCGGGCACCGTCATCTCCGTCTCTCCGCTGATTGTGAGCTGCGGCGAGCAGGCGCTGGAGATCGTCACCGGACAAACGGATAACGGGCTGTACGTGCAGGGGGCGCAGCTGGCGCAGTCTCTTGGGCTGGTGGCGGGGGCGCTGATCACCAGCGCGCCGGTGGTGGCGATCAAACGCCGCACGCGCGTCTTAATCCTCGGCGTGAACGGGTTTATCGGTAACCATCTGACCGAACGGCTGCTGGAAGACGACAATTACGAGATCTACGGTCTCGATATCGGATCCGATGCGATCGGTCGATTCCTCACTAATCCCCGTTTCCACTTCGTTGAAGGGGACATCAGCATCCATTCCGAATGGATCGAGTACCACATCAAAAAATGTGACGTGGTGCTGCCGCTGGTGGCGATTGCCACCCCGATTGAATACACCCGTAACCCGCTGCGCGTGTTCGAACTCGATTTCGAAGAGAACCTGAAGATTATCCGCGACTGCGTGAAATACGATAAGCGCATCATCTTCCCGTCGACGTCGGAAGTGTACGGCATGTGTACCGACAATAACTTCGATGAAGACACCTCCAGTCTGGTGGTCGGGCCGATTAACAAGCAGCGCTGGATCTACTCCGTCTCCAAACAGCTGCTGGACCGCGTGATCTGGGCATACGGTGAGAAAGAGGGGCTACGCTTTACCCTGTTCCGCCCGTTTAACTGGATGGGGCCGCGCCTGGACAACCTGAACGCAGCGCGTATCGGCAGCTCCCGCGCTATCACCCAGCTGATCCTCAACCTGGTGGAAGGTTCGCCCATTAAGCTGATTGAAGGTGGCAAACAGAAACGTTGCTTCACCGATATCAGCGACGGTATTGAAGCGCTGTTCCGCATCATCGAAAACAAAGACGGCCGCTGTAACGGAGAGATCATCAACATCGGTAACCCGGACAACGAAGCGAGCATCCGCGAGCTGGCGGAAATGCTGCTGGCAAGCTTTGAACGTCACCCGCTGCGCAGCCAGTTCCCGCCGTTTGCCGGTTTCCGCGAAGTGGAGAGCAGCAGCTACTACGGCAAGGGTTATCAGGACGTTGAGCACCGCAAGCCGAGCATCCGCAATGCGAAGCGCTGCCTGAACTGGACGCCGACGGTGAAGATGGAGCAGACCATTGATGAAACGCTCGACTTCTTCCTGCGCACCGTGGAGCTGTCGGAACAGGCATCATGAAAAAGGTCGGTTTACGCATTGACGTCGACACCTTTCGCGGCACGCGCGAGGGTGTGCCGCGGCTGCTGGAGTTGCTGAGCAAGCACGACGTGCGTGCCAGCATTTTCTTCAGCGTCGGGCCAGACAACATGGGGCGTCACCTGTGGCGCCTGGTTAAACCGGCCTTTCTGTTCAAAATGCTGCGCTCGCGCGCTGCATCGCTCTACGGCTGGGATATCCTGCTGGCCGGAACCGCATGGCCCGGCAGGCGCATCGGCGCGGAAAATGAAGCGATCATCTGCAAGGCCGCGCAGCATCATGAAGTGGGGCTGCACGCCTGGGATCACCATGCCTGGCAGGCCTGGGCGGGCGTGTGGGATATCCCCCGCCTGGCGCGTGAGGTTGAGCGCGGCGTGCTGGAGCTGGAAGCCATTACCGGCCAGCCTGTGCGCTGTTCCGCCGTGGCGGGATGGCGGGCCGACCAGCGCGTGGTGAAGGCCAAAGAACACTTTGCCTTTCGCTACAACAGCGATTGCCGGGGCACCGGACCGTTTTTACCGCTGCTGGGGGAAAACCGAACCGGCACGGTGCAGATTCCGGTCACTCTTCCGACGTGGGATGAAGTGGTCGGGCGCGAGGTGAGTGCCGACAGGTTTAACCGTTACATTCTGGATGCGATGCACCGCGATGCCGGTACGCCGGTTTATACCATCCATGCCGAAGTGGAAGGCATTGCGTATCAGCAGGATTTTGACGCGTTGCTTGCGCTGGCGGCGCAGGAGGGCATTCAGTTCTGCCCGTTAAGCCAGCTGTTGCCGGACGATCCTGGCACGCTGCCCCTGGGAAAAATCGTCCGTCGTGAAATGGCTGGCCGGGAAGGCTGGCTTGGCTATCAACAAACCGTGAGCCCGGCACTATGAAAACAGTCCGCTATGGCCTGACGCTTCTCGCCCTGTTTGTCGTTTACTACCTCCTTCCGGTCAACCTTCGCCTGTTATGGCAGCCTGATGAAACGCGCTATGCGGAAATCAGCCGCGAAATGCTGGCCTCCGGCGATTGGGTCGTCCCGCATTTCCTCGGGCTGCGTTACTTTGAAAAACCCATTGCCGGTTACTGGGTGAACAGCATCGGGCAATGGCTATTTGGACACACCAATTTTGCCGTTCGCGCGGGGGCGATATTCTGCACCGGGCTGACGGCGCTGCTGGTGATCTGGCTGGCCTGGCATCTCTGGCAGGATAAGCGGGTGGCGATCTTCTCCGGCCTGATCTTCTTAACCCTGTTCCTGGTCTATGGCATCGGCACCTACGCCGTGCTGGATCCCATTATCACCCTCTGGCTGGTGGCGGCTATGTGCAGCTTCTGGCTGGCTTCGCAGGCGAAAACGATAGCCGGAAAAGCGGGGGGCTACATTCTGCTGGGGCTGGCCTGCGGCATGGGCGTCATGACCAAAGGCTTCCTGGCGCTGGCGGTACCGGTGATTGGCGTGCTGCCGTGGGTGATTGCGCAACGACGCTGGAAGGAGGTGCTGGTTTTCGGCTGGCTGGCGATCCTCAGCTGCGTACTTATCGTCCTGCCCTGGGGGCTGGCAATCGCTCAGCGTGAACCCGATTTCTGGCGTTACTTCTTCTGGGTGGAGCATATCCAGCGCTTTGCCCGGAGCGATGCCCAGCATAAAGCGCCGTTCTGGTACTATCTGCCGTTCCTCATCGCGGGAAGTCTGCCGTGGCTGGCGATGCTGCCGGGCTCGCTGCGCCTGGGATGGCGAGACAGAGAAAACGAGAGGGCGGGGCTTTATCTGCTGGGCTGGATAGTGATGCCGCTGCTGTTCTTCAGCATCGCCAAAGGCAAGCTGCCGACCTATATCCTGCCGTGCTTTGCGCCGCTGGCGATCCTGATGGCGCGCTACGCCTGCACCGTCGCCGAAAAAGCGTTACGTATTAACGGTGGGATCAATATCGCGTTTGGCGTGCTTGGCATGCTGGCGGCGCTGGTGGTATCGCCATGGGGGCTTGCTAAACATCCGGTCTGGACACCGGTCGAATTGTACAAAGTCTTCTGTGCCGTGGTGGCGTTTCTGGTCTGGGCCTCGGTGGGCTGGTTTACCCTTAAAAATCCGCAGCGCTGGTGGCTGGCGGCGCTTTGCCCTGCCGGACTGGCCCTGCTGGTGGGTTTTGCGATCCCGGACCGGGTAGTGGATTCTAAACAGCCGCAGTCGCTGGTGGATTCCGTTCGCGAGCCATTACAGATGAGTAAATTCGTCCTGGCGAACAACGTTGGTATAGCCTCCGGGCTGGCGTGGGAGCTTCAGCGTAATGACATCATTTTGTATGGGCAGAGCGGTGAGCTGAAATATGGCCTGGATTATCCGGACGCTAAGGGGCGTTTTGTGAGCAAAGATGATATCGCGCACTGGCTTGAAGCGCATCGTCAGCAGGGACCGGTGTCGCTGGTGATCCTGCTGTCGAAAAACGACGACCTGGCCCGCGCCGGGCTGCCAAAACCGGACAACCTGACGATTCAGGGGCGTCTGGCTTACCTGCAATATCTGCCGCAGTGATGGCCTGGATCTGGCTGGTGCTGGCAAGCCTGTTGAGCTGCGCAGGTCAACTGTGCCAGAAACAGGCGACCCGGGCAGGCGGCGGTCAGCAGGTCGCCCTGTGGCTTGGGCTGGCCCTGCTGATGCTGGGTGGCGGGATGGTTGCCTGGCTGGTGGTATTGCAGCATCTGCCCGTCGGGGTGGCGTACCCCATGCTGAGCCTTAACTTTGTCTGGGTAACGCTGGCGGCAAAAATCGTCTGGCATGAGCCTGTCCCGCTACGTCACTGGCTGGGCGTCGGGTTGATTATCGTCGGGGTTATTTTGCTGGGAGGAAGCCTGTGAACGGTGCGTGTTGGGCGTTATGCAGCGTAGTGTTAGTCAGCGTGGCGCAGCTGCTGCTGCGTCATGCGATGGTGACGCTGCCCCCGATGAGCGACGCTTTCTGGGCAGCCCTCTGGCATATAGCCCCCGGTACGGGCGCGCTGATGCTGGGGCTGACAGGCTATTGCGCCTCAATGGGCTGCTGGTATCTGGCATTGCATCGTATGGCGCTCAGCAAAGCGTATGCCTTGCTGAGCCTCAGTTACATCCTGGTGTGGAGTGCTGCAATTTTACTGCCCGGCTGGGGAGAATACTTTTCCTGGCGCGGGCTGGCGGGCGTCGGCTTGATTATACTCGGCGTGCTGGTCATTTTTATGCCGCAGAAATACCGGAGTAAGTAACCGCTTCCGCCGTTAAGGTGAAAGGCGTAGGGGTACAGACCGCCAGGCTCAGCGAGCCGAAGCGTAGCTGACTGACCGGGAGGGTCTGGGCGGTGCTGTCAATACTGACAATCTGCCACGCGCTGCCGCCACGCTGTTTGACGATCGCCTCTTTGCGCGTCCAGATGCGCCAGAATGCGGAAAGCTGCTCTTCCGGCGCTTCACGTT
The DNA here is from genome assembly GCF_000534415.1 of Enterobacter sp. BIDMC 27. NCBI lineage: Bacteria > Pseudomonadati > Pseudomonadota > Gammaproteobacteria > Enterobacterales > Enterobacteriaceae > Enterobacter > Enterobacter sp. BIDMC 27. The sequence continues at coordinate 495,526 of NZ_KI973178.1, read as the reverse complement.
CCAGCTCGTCATGTTCGGTGAGGCTGAAAACGGCATTCGCCAGCGCCTGCCAGTTTTCCCGCGGGCGGATCACTTCGATATCGCAGCCCACTTCACCTTCATCGCTCATCAGCAGGGCAATGTCGTCCCCGCTGTGGCTCAGGTTAAACCACAGAGGATGGCCGTTAGCGAAGGCCGGTTTTCCCTGCTCGCCGTAAATTATCTCGGGAAGCGGTGAGGGGGATAAGGTTCTGGCGAGCAGCGTCCGGCCTGCAAGCCAGGAAGCGTGTCGTGCACCCTGAGGTGCCATGTCTGCGAGCGTTGACGCCAGCGGGTCCGCGCTAAGGGTGGAGATCTTTCCCAGTACAAACTGGTACATAGTTACGCCCAGCGTTTAATGATTATCGAGGTATTGATGCCGCCAAAGGCAAAGTTATTGCTCTGAATAAATTCGCAATCAATCGGGCGGGTTTCCCCCATAATATAATCTAAAGCGCCGCATTGCTCATCCGGTTGTCTTAAATTGAGCGTTGGCGTGAACCAGCCCTCCCGCATCATGTGCAGACTCAGCAAGGCTTCCAGCGCGCCGCAGGCACCCAGGGTATGGCCGAAATAACTCTTTAAGGAAGAGATGGGCACGCTGTCGCCGAAAATGGCGGCGGTCGCCTGACTTTCGGCGATATCCCCGCGATCGGTTGCCGTGCCGTGGGCAGAAATGTAGCCAATCTCCTGAGGGCCAAGGCCCGCCATCGCCAGCGACTGCGCCATACACACCTGCATGGTTTCACGCTGGGGCTGGGTGATGTGCGCCGCATCGCAGTTGGTGGCAAAGCCCACGATCTCGCCATAGATTGTCGCCCCGCGCGCTCTGGCGTGATCCAGCTCTTCCAGCACCAGCGTGCCCGCCCCTTCGCCAATCACCAGGCCATCGCGCTGAACGTCAAACGGCGACGGCGTGGTTTTTGGCGCGTCGTTACGCTGGCTTGTGGCAAACAGGGTATCGAAAACCGCCGCTTCCGACGGGCACAGCTCTTCCGCGCCGCCTGCCACCATCACCGTCTGGTAGCCGTGACGAATCGCTTCCCAGGCGTAGCCAATCGCCTGGCTGCCAGAGGTACAGGCGCTCGAGGTGGGGATCACCCGTCCGCGCAGGCCAAAGAACAGCCCGGTATTCACCGCCGTGGTGTGCGGCATCATCTGCACGTAGGTGGTGCCGGTGATGTTGTGGGTGTGCTTTTCGGTGAGCATAGAGGCAAACTCGCTGACCGGCCCGGTGCTGCCGGTCGACGAGCCGTAGGCGATGCCGGTCTGACCGTTGGTCAGCACCGCGTCGTCGATCAGTCCCGCCTGCTCCAGCGCCAGCTCGGTGGCGCGGGTAGAGAGCAGCGACACCCGGCCCATGGCGCGAATGCGCTTACGGGTATAGTGAGCGGGGAGAGTGAAATCTTCAATCGGCGCGGCGAGCATGGTTTGCAGGCCGTCATACGCCTGCCACTCCGTCATGGTACGCACCGCATTTTCATACTCGCGCAGACGGCGCGAGATGGTCGGCCAGTCCTCGCCGAACGCGGTGACGCCGCCCATGCCCGTAATCACTACCCGGCGGGTCATAGCATGCCTCCGTTAATCGAAATCACCTGACGCGTCACATAGCCTGCTTTATCCGACATCAGGTAACTCGCCAGCCCGGCGACCTCCTCGGCCTGGCCCATACGCTGCATCGGGATCATCGACATCGCCGCGTGCAGCGCGGCTTCGTCCATCTCGATCATGCCGGTATCGATCAGCCCCGGCGCGATGCAGTTGACGGTGATTTTGCGTTTTGCCAGCTCGGTGGCGAGCGCTTTGGTGGCGCCGATGATCCCGGCTTTCGCCGCGCTGTAGTTCACCTGCCCACGGTTGCCCATAATGCCTGACACCGACGACAGGGTGATGATCCGCCCGCCCTTGCGGGTGCCGATCATCGGCATAATGCAGGGATGAATGACGTTATAAAAACTGTCGAGATTGGTGTGGATCACGCTGTCCCAGTCATCCTCGCTGAGCGCCGGAAACGCGCCGTCGCGGGTAATACCGGCGTTACTGACCACGCCATACCACGCGCCGTGGTCAGCGATCTCCTGTTCCAGCACCGTGCGGCACTGCTCGCGGTTGCCCACGTCGAAGGTGAGTAAACGGCCCGCGCCGCCTGCCTGGACAATCGCTTCCAGCGTCTCCTGCGCGCCCGCTTCATCACGATGGTAATGCACGCCGACGGTGAAACCGTCCGCCGCAAGCTGAAGGGCGATAGCGCGGCCAATGCCTTTGCTGGCGCCGGTGACCAGTACGGATCTCATGATGGTGTTCCCTGGTTGAAAAGTGTGGTTAATTCTTCCTCGCTCGGCTGGAAGGTGTTCACGCGGCCCGTGGCGAGGGAGACACTATCCGCATGAATGGTGCACTCGAAGCTGCCAAAGCGTTCATCCTGCATCAGACGTTCGATGGTGATGATCAGCGTGCTGCCTGCGGCAAAATGCCCTGCGTCGCACACCAGCTCGCGCGCGCCCAGCACCATGCCCAGCGCACAGTGCGGCAGCCCTTTTTGCATCCGGTGCCATTCAGACCAGACGCCCACGGTCTGGGCCATCAGCTCCAGCGCAAACCAGCCAGGCAGGTTGCCGTCCGCGTCCAGGAACGGAGCCAGAACGCCCCGATCGTTCACCGTCACGCTGCAAACGGCGCGGTCATCGGTGACGTTTTCCACGCTCTCAAGCAGCAGCATCGGCGTGTCGTGAGGAAGATAATCCCCGGGAGGTAAGTAGCGCATCATACCCTCCCCAGCAGAAGGCTGGCGTTGTTGCCGCCAAACGCAAAGGAGTTTGACAGGATCGCCGGTTTATTCAGCGGTGCGCTCTGGTGCAGCAGGCCGAAGGCGGGCAGGGTGTCGTCTGGCGCGTAGCGGGAAAAATCCTGCGGCGGCAGCGGCAGGTCTCGGGTCAGGATCAGCCAGCTCAGGGCGGCCTCGGTGATCCCCGCTGCGCCCAGCGTGTGGCCGGTAAGATGTTTCGTGGAGCTGCACGGCACGCGGTCGCCAAAGAGATCGTGGATCACCTGCGCCTCAATGCGATCGTTCAGCGGCGTAGCGGTGCCGTGCAGGTTGATATAGCCGACGTCCGCCGCCGTCATGCCCGCCTCGTTCAGCGCCTGGTTGATGGCGCGGATCGCCCCTTCGCCCTGCGGATGCGGGGCGGAAATATGGTACGCATCGCTGGATTCCCCCGCGCCCAGGAGCGCAACCTCGCCCGGCTCGCGGGTCAGCACCATCAGTGCCGCCGCTTCGCCAATGGTGATCCCCCGACGGTGGCGGCCAAACGGTTCGCACAGGGTCGGGGAGAAGGACTCCAGGCTGTTGAAGCCGTTGACCGGCATGCGGCTCAGGCTGTCGGCCCCGCCGACGATGGCGACGTCCACCAGCCCGGCGTCAATCAGGCGACGACCGCTGACGATCGCCCGCGCGCTGGAGGAGCAGGCGGTTGAGATGGTATACGCCGGGCCGTCCAGCGCAAGCCAGCGGGCGAGAAAGCGCGACGGATCGCCCAGCTCCTGCTGCGGATATTGCCACTGCGGGCTGCTCTCGCCGTTCTGCGCGCGGCGCACGTACTCATCACCCTCGTCCAGCCCGGAGGTGCTGGTGCCCAGAACAACCGCCACGCGGTCGCGCCCCACGCGCGCAATGGCCGCATCGACGGCGGGCCGGATTTGCGCCAGCGCCGCCAGCAGCAGCTGGTTGTTGCGGCTGCGATGTGCAGAAAAAGACTCGGGGACAGGGGGAAGTTCACCCTCCACGCCCCCCAGCACGGCCTCGGGTAAGCCCTGTAGCCAGCCCGCACGCTGGCGCATCCCGGGGGCCACACCAGCGATCAGGTTCGCCGCTATTTCATCAGCCGAGTTGCCGAGCGCGTTGACCATGCCAACGGCAGAAAGGTAAATCATCTCAGTCACCCAGATATTGAATGGTGATGTGGTAGTGAAAAGCGTGCTGCACAATGCTAATCGGTTCGCGCCTGCCGTTACGGTTCAGGTAGACAATTTCCGTGACCAGTTTGCCCTCGGGGTTGCGCAGTTCGCGTCTGGTGTCAGTATCGTTCAGCGTCCAGCCTTTCGGCAACTGCGGCTGCCAGGCGCTGAGCGGCCAGTGGCTCAGCATCACGTCGGCCAGCACCTGGCTGGCGGGCGGCAGCTGTGGCATCACAACCGACTGCTCGGTGTGGATCCCGGTGTCGTCGTAGGTGGCGAGGAACAGGCGGATCCCGACGGAGGAGAGGCCGGCAAGCGTCACTTTATCTCCGTCGGCGTTCAGCATCACCAGCAGCGACTGGGTCTGGTCTTTAAAACTGCCGGTAAGCAACTGCTGCACGCGGATGGCAGGCGTGATGCCCGGCGGGGGCAGCGTGACGCGGATGCCGGGCTGGAGCCAGGCCTGAGGGCGCGCGTCATCGCGGTTCGTCGTATGGCTACACCCCGCCAGCAACAGGGCCATCATCACTGCCGCCAGGCGAATGAAACGGGTCATGGTAAGTTCTCTTTGTTAGACGGCATCGCCTGCGGGGCGAGCAGGAACGCGGTGAAGATACCGCTCACCAGCACAATGCCAAAGCTGCTGATGGCCTGAGTGGTGCTGAACACCAGCATCCCCAGCGTCAGCAGAGTAGTCATCATTGCGAGGGTAATCGCCAGCATGGAGGTCAGCGGCGTGCCGCGCGGGTTGCTGAAAAACAGCGTGTAGTTAATGCCAATGCCGAGGACCAGCACCAGCGCCAGCAGGGAAAACAGGTTCACCGGATGGCCCGTCATGGCCAGCGCCGCCAGCCCGCCGCCCAGCGACAGCACGGACGGCACCAGCGCCACCAGCCCTTTTCGCCAGCCGAGGCGTAGCATCGCGCCGCAGGCAATCACCGCCAGCGCCACGACCAGCAGCCCCGTCAGCAGCGAGCGGTAGAGCGCAAACAGGCTGTCGAAGCTGGCCTTACGGTCAACCCAGACGACCCCGGGATGGCGGGCGGCCAGCTCACCGAGCGCGGCGCTGTTTCTGACGCCATCGACCGGGACCAGCACACCGCTTTTGCCGTCCGGCAGCGTCAGCCACAGCAAACGCCAGCCTTCGCTGGCCGGGCTGGCGAGCCACGCTTCCACGCTGACAGGCATGGCGTTCAGGTTCGGCTCACTGGTCTTCAGCTCCGTGCTTTGCAGCATTTTCATCACCGTCGGCGCGGCGTTACGCAGAAGATGCAGATCGCTGTTCTGCCGCGCCAGCGAGTTCAGCGGCAGGGTGCGCCAGCGGGTTAATTCACCGGCTTTTTGCGCCTGCGCCAGCGCCGGGGTAAACGCCTCCAGCCGCTCCAGCGTTTCCTGAGCCGACGCGCCGTACACCACGAACCACTTCTGATCGACATTTTGCCCGGTCAGGGCGGTGATGGTTTTTTCCTGCGCCAGAATGTCCTGCGGCAGCGCCTGAAGCCGGGCGATATCGTCATCCACCCGCAGGCTGGCGATCCCGATGGCGGAGAGCAGCGCCAGCGCTACCGGCAGCCCGACAGAGAGGGGTTTACTGTCGCGCCAGGCGTTCAGCCAGCGCTGCATCATCCCTCTCAGGGGGACCGGGCGGACCGGCATGCCCCGACATAACCACGGATGCCAGAACATTACCGTCAGGCACGAGGCGCTCAACCCTGCGGCGGCGAACACCGCCATCTGACGAATGCCGGGGAAGGGGGCCAGCATCATGAAGAGATACGCCACGACGGTGGTCAGCAGCGCCAGCAGCAGCGCGTTACGTACTTTCGCCAGGCTTTGCCAGGGCGAGTGTTCCGCGCCGTGCACCATCCGCTCCGTGAGGTAGTAAATCGTATAGTCCGCCGAGATGCCGATGATGCTCATGCTCATCACCAGCGTCATCAGGTGCAGTTCACCGAACAGCAGCAGCGTCACGACCGTCCCCGCCAGCGCGCCGATGGCAATGGAGAGCAGGCTCAGCAGCAGCGGACGCACGGAGCGAAACACCGACACAATCAGCAGGATCACCCCGAGCACCGTGGCGACGCCAAGCGTGGAAATATCGTTTTTAGCCTGTTGGCTGGCGTAATCGCTGTAGAACACCGTCCCGCGCGAGAGCAGCTGCGCCTGTGGATACTGGCTTTTCAGCGTCTGCTGCAACGCGTTAAGGGTGGTCACCAGCTGGTGGGTTTGCTGCATATCAAACGATGAGCCCGCCAGCTCGCCGTGCAGCAGATACCAGTAGTTCCCGGCCGCATCTTTTGTCACCAGCCAGCCGTCCATCAGCTGCATCTTTTGGCTGTTTTTCGCCAGCGCGAGCTGCGCGCCGCGCATCAGCATCAGCGGATCGTTTTGCAGCTCCTTGCCGCTCACGCCGGAAAAGGCGGAGTAGAGCTGGGACAGGATCCACTGGGCCTGTGCTTGACCGCCGTTTTGCAGGCGGGCGCGGGTGGCCGGATCGACCAGGCCATTGCGGTGTTGCCAGAAGAAATCTCCCCAGGCCTGTTGCCCGGCGGCGTCCAGCGGACCTTTTACGACACTCAGCGCCTGGCTGCGTTGCAGCAGGGTTAACCACTGCTGCGCCACGCGCGGGTCCGGCTGTTTGCCGGGGCTGACCAGCCAGATGAGCTGGCGGTCGAGGCGCTGCATAAATCCGTCGTTGAGAGCGGGAGGGATCGCGCCGAGCGTCTGTTTCGGCAGCATGGCGAGCACGCTGCTGTTCAGCCGCGCGCCGGGCAGCAGCGACAGCAGCACGCCCAGCAGGATCAGGCATACCGCGGCCCACAGCAGCGCCGGGCGCAGGGCGTTACGGTGCGGCAAAGCGCTGGCGTTCTGCATCGGTCAGGCGGGCGGGCGTCAGTTGGTGGCGGGAGAGGGCGATATCCGTCGTGTCGCCCTGCTTATCGTTCAGGCGAATGGATTCCAGATAGATCGCGCCCTTCAAATCAAGGGTGGAGAAAATCTTGTCCAGCGGCGTGGTGACGGGCGTCAGCACCAGCGACCAGCGGCCTTCGCCCAGGTCTTTGAAATCGACGCGGAAGTTCTCTTCCAGCACCTTGCGGTCGGCCTGGAACAGCGCCCGCAGCAGATGGTTGAACTGGAACATCTGCGGGTTAGTGTCGGCGGTAATGGTCTGCGGCGACTGACCGTTGACGATCTGCACCATCCGTTTGTCATCCAGCAGCAGCGTCATCGGGAACGGCGCTTTTTGATCCCACAGCAGGCCATTGTCACGGGCGATCAGCATCTCCCCCTGCGAGCGCAGGGGCTGAGGCATGTCCTTGATCGTGCGGGTCTGTTCGAAGTGTGCGCGTACCACTGGTTGCTCCGCAAACCGCTGTTGCAGTTCATCCAGCGTGATCGCGTTCACCAGCGGGCTTACCAGCAGCGCGAGTAGCGTTATCCATTTCATGGCGCGATCCCCATGCGTTCGAACAGAATGGCCGGGCTGACAAAGCACATCTCCCGGCTTGCTTCTTCCACCGCCACTTGAATCGTGTAGCCGGTGGTGGTGCGTTTCCCGGTTTGCGCGTCGAAGATTTGATAGGCGATGCGCAGACGGTTTTCAACCTCTTCAATGTGGGCGCGGACGCGAATGCGCTGCTCGAAGGTCACCGCGTCGCGGTATTTCACCCGGGTATCCACCACCGGCCAGACGTAGCCGGACGCTTTCATCTGGCGATAGCCGTAATCAAACTGGTTGAGCAGCGCTTCGCGGGCAATCTCAAAGTAGCGGAAGTAGTTGCCGTGCCACACCACGCCCATCATATCGACATCGTGGAACGGAACGGTGATTTCAACTTCAGCCGTAAAGCGGGGATCGGTCAGCACCCTTTACTCCTTCTCGTTGACCTCTGGCAGCTGCCAGAAATCGAAAAAATTAAACCAGTCGAGCGGCGACAAGAGCGCGTAATGCTCCAGCCGCTGCGCATAGCGGTCGACGGTCTGCTGTAGCGCCTGCTGGCGTTCGCCGCGCGGCAGCAGCAGCGGGTCGGCAAACGGCTCGCAGTGCAGGGTCAGCTTTCCCTGCTGACAGAGGGCAAAAATCAGCACCACCGGGCAGCGCAAAATGGACGCCAGGATAAATGGCCCCTGCGGGAACGGCGCGGGCTGGCCCATAAATTCGCTCCATATCACCCGCCAGCTACCGCCGCGCTGCGGGGTGACGGCGATGCGATCGCCCACGATCGCCACCCATTCGCCGCGATCCAGCTTCTCTTTAATGAGGATGGCAGTCTCCGGGCCAATGTCGGTGACCGGCATCAGGTGAATGCCCGCCTGCGGTGCCATCTCCTCCATCACCTGCTTAAAGCGTCTGGCGTTGTCGCTAAAGACCAGCGCGTTGATGGTTTTTGCCCCTTCGCGCTGGACCAGCGCCCGACAGGCTTCCACATCGCCAAGATGCGACGCGAGCAGCAGTTTGCCCTGAGGATCGTCGAGCCCCAGCGCCTCCTGCGCGCCTGGCGCAAAGACCAGATCGCGATGGAGTTTCATTTCGCCGCGCCAGCTGGCCACTTTATTCAGCATGGCATGACCGAAGCGCAGGAAGTGGGAAAAACTGTTAAGCCGCGCGGGTTGCGGCATTTGCCGCTGTGCCATCACCGTTTTAACCCGCGCCAGCCACTGCTGCGACGCCTGACGCGCAGAGCGGGCGGTCAGCCAGTAGACGGCGGTAACCGGCCACAGCAGGGCGGTAAACGCCTTACGCCCCAGCAACTGCCAGACGCGCAGCATCAGGCGCATGCCCCATAATCCTTTTACCTCCTGCTGCTGCGCCCAGTGCTGTGAGCGGCGACGCATCAGCAGGGAAGGAATGCGCGGCAGCATGCCGAGAAACAGACGGGTATGCATCAACGAGATGCGCACGTTGTCTTTCAGGGCATCGAAATGGGATACCCCGTCCGGCGGATAGGTTACGCGGGTGGGCAGAAAATAGCTGGTGTTGCCCTGCCAGTAGAGGCGCACCATCACTTCGGTATCAAAATCCATTCGCCTGCCGAGCGGCGTGGTTGCTGCAAGGCGCAGAACCGGGGCTATCGGGTAAACGCGAAACCCGCACATACTGTCTTTCAGTTGCAGGGAGAGGGTTTCAATCCAGACCCAGACGTGCGTTATCCAGCGCCCGTACAGGCGCGAACGGGGGATTGAGTCATCGTAAACGGGCTGCCCGGAAATGAGCGCATCGGGATGACGCCCGGCCAGCGCCAGCAGTTTGGGAATGTCCTCGATAGCGTGCTGGCCGTCAGCGTCCACCTGAACGGCGTGGGTGAAGCCGCGATCGGCGCAGGCTTTCAGCCCCTGCATCACCGCCGCGCCTTTGCCGCTGTTTTCGGCCAGCCGCAGCAGTGTCATCTGCGGACGATCCGCCGCCAGCGCTTCAAGCGTGCGGCGCGTGGTTTCATCGCTGCCGTCGTCCACCACCAGACAGGGCAGATCGAAAGGTGCCAGGCGCGCCAGCACCGAAGCCATCATCGCCCCGTGGTTGTAGCAGGGGATCAGCACGCAGGGACGGAAGGTTACTGACATAAGCGAATCTTCCCGCTGCTGGCGGTGTGGCGCTCGTTACCCGCATGGCGCTGGTAGCTAAAGGTCAGCAACTGGCGTTCAGGCTGCCAGGCAAGGAGCAGCGTGACCGTGTTCTCCGGCAACAGCGGGGCGGCGAACTTCACGTTCTGAATACTGTGAAAACGGTAGCCCGACGCCAGCGCGGCGGCGTAATGCATCACCCAGTCGAGCTGCGCCACGCCCGGCAGCAGCGGCTGTACGGCGAAATGTCCCTTAAACCAGAGCAGGTCAGGATCAAGATAAAAGGTTATCTCCAGATGCTGTGGATCGGGCTGGAGGCGCCCGATTTCAGGGATCTTCATGAAACAACTCCTGTAGCTGCGCAGTCACGCGCTTGTTCATGCTGTTGACCGGGATTTCATCAACGATCCGCCAGTAGCGCGGTACGGCAACCGGTTCAAGCCAGGGGCGAAGGGCGCGTCGCCAGGCGAGCTCCTGCGCTGTTTTGCTCTGTTCGTGTTGCTGACGCACCGCTTCATTCAGCACCAGCAATACGCCAATGCCCTGACGCCCGCCGCGCGTCACCGTCAGCGCGGCGGCCTCGCGGATGCCGTCCAGCGCCAGCAGGCGGTGCTCAATGTCATCGAGTGAAATGCGCTTATCTTCAATTTTGACCACCCGACCACGACGCCCGACGAGGCTGAACTGCCCGTCAGCCGTGAAGTGCAGGATATCATCCAGCACGATTCCCTCCGCCTCGGGGATCAGCGGCGACGTCACGCGATCGCCGTGAAACGTCACGCCGGGAAAAGGCTGCCAGCGCGTGCTTTCCTCCTGACGGTAGCGCCAGGCCATTACGCCCGTTTCCGTGCTGCCGTATATTTCATCCGGCCAGACGTTGAGCCAGGCCTGAACCGCGGCGACCTCCTGCCAGGGCAGCGCGCCGCCGGCGGAGACGAGCAGGTTGACGGGGGGCGGCGTCAGCGACGCGTCCAGCCGCTTGAGAAACGCCGGACTGCTGATGAAAAGGTAGCGTTTATCGTCGGGAAGGGCAGAGAGCTGCTCGGCATAGTTGAGCAGGCTGGCATGCAGCGGCAGGCCGAGCGCCATGGGTAAGACAACACGAAACGTCAGGCCATACAGGTGGTGCAGCACCACGGAAGCCACGACGTGACAGCCCGCCAGACGCTCGCCAAAATGCGCCGCCAGCAGACGAGCCTCACGATCAAGGCTGACCACCGGCTTACTTACCCGCTGCGGCGTGCCGGTCGAGCCGGAGGTGTAAAGCTCGATCGTGCGCGTCTCACCGATGGCTGGCAGCGGTGAAAAGGGATGGCCTGCCCGCTGCGCGGAAGCCACCCGCAGCTGTCGCCCCTGAAAATCGAGCGTGGTGTCGCTCAGGACGCCGCTGAACAGCGCCCGCTGTTCGTTAAGCTGCGCCGCCCGGCTGTGCCCGGGGAGGACCGGCGTTTTACCCGCATGCAGCGTCGCCAGCAGCGCGACAATAAACAGATAACCGTTTTCGATGCACAACGCCCAGCGTTCGCCATCTTCACGACGCAGCGTGTCGACCAACTGAGTGACGTCGTGGCGCAGATCGCCAAGCGTCCAGAGATGGTCGTCCTGCCAGGCGACAGGGGTGTCGTCAGGGCGGGGCGCACTGAGCCACTGGCTAAGCGGAAGAGGGTTAAGCATCGTTTTTCATCGCCCGTTGTCGCACCACCCACTCGCCAGCCATCAGCGTGCCCATCAGGAGATAGGCAATCATCCCATTCCACAGCGTCCACAGACGGATATCGGCGTGTAATACGGTAAACAGCGCGATCGCCCCGTTGATAATAAAAAAGCCGCACCAGACCTGGGTAACCCGGCGCGTGTAACGTACCCCGACGGGGGAGAGATCCGGTTCACGCAGGCGCGCCAGCCGTTCAACGACAGGCATTGCCGTCCACAGCGAACCGCCAAACACCACCAGCATCACCAGATTCACCACCACCGGATATAACAGCACCCACTGGTGAGCGTGCAGGACGTAGCTCGCCGCGCAAAGCGCTATGCCAGCCAGCGCCACGCTCACGAACAGATAACGCAGGGGGCCGCCCTGCCGACGGGCCTGGCAGACGCGCAACAGCAGCACCAGCGCCATCACGGGCAGTATCCCGTGCAGGCTATTATTCGCCAGCCCGAAGCCGATCAAAAACGGCCATGCCAGCAGCATCAGCCCCGTCAGGGCGGGAAGAACTGGAATCGAACGCACGTTACGCGTCGCGCTGAAGCTGTTCCACAACGTCCACGACGTCCTGCACCGTGCGCACCGCTTTGAAGGTTTCAGGCTTGATTTTATGGCCCGTTTTCTTTTGCAGGTGCACCACCATATCGACGGCATCAATGCTGTCGAGGTCCAGATCCTCGTAAAGACGTGCCTCAGGGGTAATATCCTCCGGGGCGATTTCAAACAGCGTAATAAGAAGCGCAGAGACTTCCTGATAAATCGTTTGTTGTTCTGTCATAGCGGTCATTCTCAGGCGCGTTGTTGATGGATAAAAGCCGCGAGCGTGGCAACGGAATAGAAGTGCTGACGCATCTCGTCACTTTCGGCAGAAAGCACTACGCCGTACTGATTTTTTACCGCCAGCCCCAGCTCAAGGGCGTCGATTGAGTCCAGACCGAGGCCGTCGCCAAAGAGCGCGGCGTCTGTATCAATATCCTCTGGGGTAAGTTCTTCCAGATTCAGCGTAGAGATAATGAGATTCTTAATTTCAAGATAGAGCGCTTGCATCTTTCGTTCCTGACAAAGATTGAAGACCGGTTGTTAACTGATGCTGCATATGCCGGTTTAACTGCCTTGCTGCCAGCGCGGGTTCGTGCTGACTCGCATCATAAAAATCATGAATGTTGATGCGTTCGCGAACATCCACGGTGAAAACAGGTTTGTTGGGGGGCACGTTATACCAGCTGCTCTGTTTATCAAGCATCCGTTCGCTACAGTGGATCACCACCACGCGCACGGCGCTGTTGCAGCGAACGGCGATATTCGCCGCCCCACGTTGCAGGGTCATGGCTTCCCCCACCCGGGTGCGGGTGCCTTCAGGGAAGATAAGCAGGGTGTCGCCCTGGGCCAGACGCTGCTGGCTTGCGGCAAGCAGCGTGTCGGCTTCGCTGTTAATCAGATAGTCAGCCGCGCGGATCACGCCGCTGACGAACGGGTTACGCAGCAACGCGCTTTTCACCAGACAGTCGGTTTCGTTCATCACCGACGCCAGCAGAACGTAGTCCAGCAGCGAGGGATGATTCGCAATCACCAGACAGCCCCGCTCGGCGCGCAGAACGTCCAGGTTGTTGAAACGGTAATCCAGTACCCCTGCACCGCGTACCACCGCGAGGAACAGGCGAAAACTGGCAGAAATAGTGCGGCGTGCCAGGCGGCGACGTTGAGTGCGGTCGCGCTGGAAAATCAGCAGCAGGTTAAACCACACCAGCGACAGCGTCAGCCCGCCGAGGCCGAACAGGACGAAGCACAATCCGGTCATCAGCATCCGCCATATCCGATCGAGGCGGGAACGTAACCCTCTCATTGGCGCGTCCATTGCCACAGCAGGCGCTCGCCCGGCAGGGTAAACTGGCGCTCGTCCCGCAGGTAATGGCGCAGGAACTGGAGGCTTTGCGGCAGCGCGGGCTCTTCAGGCGTGCGGTTGACGTGCGTTTCACAGCTGAGCGTATTTCCCGCCTCAATCACCAGCGCCAGCGCGTAGGGCCAGACGGGCATCTGCGGCGGCAGCCCGGCGTGATAAAAATCAGGCAGCAGACCGTCGAAATCCACCAGCAACACGCGGGAGTAGCCCGCATGCAGCAGGCTCAGCACGTCGCACAAGCTCTGCTGGAAGGTATCCATACCGGCGGAAACCGACGAAGAGACAACAGGCTGACGCGCGGCGATAGTGAGATTGCCGACCGCCGAGTTGTGTACCGACATGGCAAAATCGGTGGGGGAAACGGGCTGTTCTGCCGCCAGGGTCTGGAGAATACGGAAATTGCGCTCCAGCTCCCCATGACGGCTACTGTAGACGACGGCATCGATGCGGTGTTTGCGCAGCATCATCAGGCCAAGATCGACGGCCAGCCTGCTGCCTGAATTCAGGCGGCGGGCGGTCATCATCGGCAGATCGGTCAGTTTCGCCAGCGGTGCAGCGGGATCGATGGCGTCAGACCGGCGTGACCATGCCTGCCATTCGTCGGCATCGCTGAGTCCTGGCGCTCTTGCCTGCCAGTCGATAAGGGTAAGTGTAAATTTCATCTACGCGCGTCCGCGATAAACCTGTTTCTGTGACTTTTTCTTCGCCAGCGCGATTTGCTGCGCACATCGTACAATGTTGTCGTCGCGCTGGCGAATAAACGTCACTTTTGACCCTTTCCACCCGGTTATCCCGGCAAACGGCTTTTTGGCCGACCCGGACCCAGAAGAATGGCGAGTTTACTGCCTCCTTTCGTGGTTTCCATCCAGATTTTACAGACGCTGGTGAGCGGCACGGAGAGCAGCATGCCCACCGGACCCAGCAGCCATCCCCAGATCAGTAACGATAAAAACACCACCATCGTCGACATGCCCAGACGGTGGCCCATCATGCGCGGCTCAAGAATGTTACCCAGCACCATATGCACGACAAGGAACAGCGCCCCTACCAGCATGCACTCATAAAAACCGTTAAACAGGAACGCCTGGATCATCGGCGGAACGGCGGAAAGCACCGCGCCGATATTGGGTACGTAGTTTAGTAAAAAGGCCAGCACGCCCCACATCAGCGCGAACTGCACGTCCAGCAGTACCAGCCCCAGCCAGACGATCACGCCGGTCCACAGGCTTAACAGCGTTTTCAGCGCCAGATATTTGGATACGCCCTTCAGCGCACGGTGCAAGCCGGCAATGTGGATCTGAGGATTGTTCAGGGCAAAACGCAGTTTATACGGCACGTGGCGTACTTCGAACAGCATAAACACCACCGTCATCACCAGCAGCAGAATGCTGGCCATTGCCCCGGAAAGCCCGGTCATCAACGTGGTGGCGTAGGTCATCACCTTCTCGGAATCCATCCGACGCAGCATCCGTTCCGGTGAGATATGCAGATTCACGAACGGCAACATGCGCTGAAGATCGACCAGCTTGCGCGTCAGCTCTTTATTGTACTGCGGCAGCATGGTGGAAAATTCGCTCAGCGAGGCGGCGAGCACGCCGAACAGCGCCGTCAGGACAACCAGCATCACCATCACCACAATGGTAATCGCGACCGGGCGGCTGATGCCCCGGCGTAAAAACCATGTCACCAGCGGGTTGAGCACAATGGCGAAAAACAGCGCCAGCAGAAGCTGAACAATGATATCCGCCGCCGCGTGGATACCCGCAAGGATAACCACCAGGCAGGCAAGTTTTAATAAAATATGAAGTCCGGCTTTGTCGGGCGGGCTGGCAGTCATAAGAATTCCTTTTTCCGGGGGGCGTGTTAATTGTAGTGCGCCGGATGGGCTTCGTCTGGCGTGTTAGTCTGAAAGTCGTGGCAAAAAAATGGCCCCCGGCGCAAGCGACGGAGGCCACGGCATCCTGGTGAACGATTACTGGATCACGAGGGTGTTAATGATGTTTTCAGCGGCGGTCTGCGCTTTCTGCTGATTGTCTGCCGGCAGGGTGATCTGCATGGTCAGCAGTTTATTGTCCACCTTGCCGAGCACCACGGAGGAGTAGGCGGTCTGGCCTTTGGCAGAGATGATGCTGTCCAGCTGTTGCAGCGTGTGGCCTTTCAGTTCAACAGACTTGTTGGTGACCACCTGAAGCTGCGGGTCGCGGCTGCGCTGCTGATCTTCCAGGCGTTTGGCCAGCACGCCAAGATCTTCGCTGGTATCGTCACCGACGATCACAATCACCGCTTTTTGGCCGGTGGCATCGGAATAGACGTGCATATTGTTCGCCTGGGTACCCAGCTTACCGCTCTGGTCGG
Organism: Enterobacter sp. BIDMC 27; assembly: GCF_000534415.1. Lineage (NCBI taxonomy): Bacteria > Pseudomonadati > Pseudomonadota > Gammaproteobacteria > Enterobacterales > Enterobacteriaceae > Enterobacter > Enterobacter sp. BIDMC 27. The sequence goes on along the minus strand of NZ_KI973178.1, from coordinate 480,023 downwards.
TCATGTCCGCAGGCAGAGAGAAACTGAGTTTGCCATCCATCAGGCTCACCGGCTGACCGGTGGCGTTGCTTTCTGCTGACGCGCCCTGAGCAGGCGTTTTGGTGTCGCTGTTATCACAGGCTGCAAGGCCAACAACCAGCAGGCCAATCCCGACATATTTAACCAGATTGCGCATTGACTTCTTCCTTTCGATAAACGGCCATAACGGCTCATTCGTTCATCTTATCACAACTGATAAAGCGAACCCTTAACCTGCCTGCAATGCGGAGATTTCAGATTTATCTGCCAGCCTTTTCAGCAGCATATTCAACAGTACGCCGTACATCGGCAGGAAGAAGACCAGGCTGATAAGCACCTTAAAGGCGTAGTCCACCAGAGCGATTTCCATCCAGTGTTCTGCCATGAAGGCGTCCGGGCTGCGCCAGAAGGCGATGAAGAAGAAGGCCAGCGTATCGCTCACGTTACCGAACAGCGTGGAGGCCGTTGGTGCCATCCACCAGCGATGGTTTTGACGCAGGCGGTTAAACACGTGGACATCGAGGATCTGCCCCAGGGCATAAGCCATAAAGCTGGCGGTGGCAATACGCGCGACGAACAGGTTGAAGTGCGTCAGCGCTTCGAAGCCCTGCCAGCTGCCCATGTAAAACAGCGAGGAGATGGCGTAGGAGACAAACAGTGCCGGGATCATCACCGCAAAAATAATCCGCCGCGCCAGCGGTGCGCCAAAAATACGCACGGTTAAATCCGTCGCGAGGAAAATAAACGGGAAACTGAACGCGCCCCAGGTGGTATGGAAACCAAAAATGGAGATGGGGAGCTGTACCAGATAGTTACTGGAGATGATCACCAGCAGATGAAATAGCGAAAGCCAGAACAACGCCTTGACGCGCTGCGATTGTGTAAAGGAGTTCATATTGTACCTTTTTGATTAATATTTGGGGTGAGGGAACCCAATAAAGCCGCCGCATGATACTGCTTTGACGACACTTTGCAATGGCTAATTTTCACGCAATCGTTAACCTGGTTTGCATTGGCGATAGCGGGGCGTAAACTACAGCCGTTTTTACCTGAACGAGAAGAAAATGACCGACCTGTTTTCCAGCCCAGACCACACGCTTGATGCTCAGGGCCTCCGTTGCCCGGAGCCGGTAATGATGGTGCGTAAAACCGTCCGTAACATGCAGAGTGGCGAAACGCTGCTGATCGTCGCCGATGACCCGGCTACCACCCGTGATATCCCCGGCTTTTGTACCTTTATGGAACATGAACTGGTGGCGCAGCAAACCGAGACCTTGCCGTACCGGTATTTGATTCGTAAGGGGTAAGTGCGGCCTGACGCCCGGCGGCGCTTCGCTTGCACGGGCCTACGGGTGTAGTAGGTCGGGTAAGGCGCAGCCGCCACCCGACAAGTACCCATCACAATTTCGAACCATCGTTTCAAAATTTCGCGCTTTTTGTGAGGCGCTTCACCCTCCCTTTTCCAGCCGTAGTCTAATTTTTAAGCGTCAAAAACTAAAACATCGTTTTAACGCTTATCTCACTACCCTGGAGTTGACTCAATGAAAACGACCCTCAAGCCGTTACTGGCCGCGCTGTGTCTGTCTGCTTTCGCCTGCACCGTTTCTGCCCAGACCATTAAAGCCGCCGATGTGCATCCCGAAGGCTACCCGAACGTGGTGGCGGTTCAGCACATGGGTGAAAAACTCAAACAACAAACCGATGGCAAGCTGGAGATTAAGGTCTTCCCCGGCGGCGTGCTGGGGGATGAAAAGCAGATGATTGAGCAGGCGCAGATGGGGGCGATCGACATGATCCGCGTCTCTATGGCGCCGGTGGCCGCCATCCTGCCGGATATCGAAGTGTTTACGCTGCCCTACGTATTCCGCGATGAAGACCACATGCACAAGGTGATCGACGGGGATATCGGCAAGCAGATTGGCGACAAACTCACCGCCAACCCGAAATCGCGTCTGGTCTTTCTTGGCTGGATGGACTCCGGCACCCGTAACCTGATCACCAAAGAGCCGATCGTCAAACCGGACGATCTGAAAGGGAAGAAAATCCGCGTGCAGGGCAGCCCGGTGGCGCTGGCCACGCTGAAAGCGATGGGGGCAAACTCGGTGGCGATGGGCGTCAGCGAGGTTTACAGCGGCATGCAGACCGGGGTGATCGACGGCGCGGAGAACAACCCGCCAACCTTTATCGCCCACAACTACATGCCTGTCGCCAAAAACTACACGCTGAGCGGCCACTTCATCACCCCGGAAATGCTGCTCTACTCCAAAGTGAAATGGGACAAACTGAGCGCTGACGAACAGCAAAAGATCCTGACGCTGGCTCGCGAAGCGCAGTTCGAGCAGCGCAAGCTGTGGAATGCGTATAACGACCAGGCGCTGGCAAAAATGAAGGCCGGTGGGGTGCAGTTCCACGACATCGATAAAACGGTGTTTATCAAGGCGACAGAGCCGGTGCGCGCGCAGTATGGCGACAAGCATCAGGATCTGATGAAAGCCATCGCTGACGTTCAGTAAGCCGGAGTACGTATGTCCGAACTCTACCTGAAGTGGATGGACCGTCTGTACCTGCTCGCCATGGTGCTGGCGGGTCTCTCGCTACTGGTGATGACGATTGTGATCCCCATTGGCATCTTCTCTCGCTATGTGCTCAATCGCGGCGAATCCTGGCCGGAGCCGATCGCCATTATCTGCATGGTGACGTTTACCTTTATCGGCGCGGCGGTGAGCTACCGCGCCGGGTCGCATATTGCGGTCAACATGCTCACCGACCGCCTGCCCGCGTCGCTGCAAAGAGTGTGCGCGCGGGTGGTGGATCTGCTGATGCTACTGATTTCAGGCCTGATGTGCTGGTACAGCTACTGGCTGTGCGTCGAGCTGTGGGAGCAGCCGGTGGCGGAGTTTCCGCTCCTGACCTCCGGCGAAAGCTATCTGCCGCTGCCTGTCGGGTCGGCCATTTTGATCCTGTTTGTGCTTGAACGCCTGCTGTTTGGCTCGCAGGAAAACCGTCCGGTCGTGCTGATCGGCAATCACAGTTAAGGGGTGAACAATGGATGCGTTTGTTTTGTTATTCACCCTCGCCATTTTGCTGGCGCTGGGGATGCCGGTGGCCTTCGCCGTCGGCTTAAGCGCCGTGGCGGGCGCGCTGTGGATTGACCTGCCGCTGGAGGCGCTGATGATCCAGATCACCAGCGGGGTGAATAAATTTACCCTGCTGGCGATCCCGTTCTTCATTCTTGCCGGGGCGATCATGGCGGAAGGGGGCATTGCCCGACGGCTGGTTAACTTCGCGTACGTTTTTGTCGGCTTTATACGCGGCGGGCTGTCGCTGGTGAACATCGTGGCATCAACGTTCTTCGGCGCGATTTCCGGCTCGTCGGTGGCGGATACGGCGTCTATCGGCAGCGTGATGATCCCGGAGATGGAGAAGAAGGGCTATCCGCGCGAATACGCGGCGGCGGTGACGGCCAGCGGGTCGGTGCAGGCGATCCTGATCCCGCCCAGCCACAACTCGGTGATTTACTCCCTGGCGGCGGGGGGAACGGTCTCCATCGCCACGCTGTTTATCGCGGGCGTGCTGCCGGGCCTGCTGCTGGGCGTGAGCCTGATGGTGCTCTGCCTGTGCTTCGCCCGCAAGCGCGGCTATCCGAAGGGGGACAAAATCCCGTTCAGGCAGGCGCTGAAAATCATGCTCGATGCCCTGTGGGGGCTGATGACGGTGGTGATTATCCTCGGCGGGATCTTGTCCGGGATCTTCACGGCGACCGAATCTGCCGCCGTGGCCTGCCTGTGGGCGTTCTTCGTCACCATGTTCATTTACCGCGATTACAAGTGGAATGAACTGCCGAAGCTGATGTGTCGCACGGTGAAAACCGTCACCATCGTGATGATTTTGATTGGCTTTGCCGCGGCGTTTGGCGCGGTAATGACCTACATGCAGCTGCCGATGCGCATCACCGAATTCTTCACGTCGCTCTCCGATAACAAATACGTGATCCTCATGTACCTCAATATCATGCTGCTGTTGATTGGCACGCTAATGGACATGGCGCCGATCATCCTGATCCTGACCCCGGTACTGCTGCCGGTGACCAACTCGCTGGGGATCGATCCGGTGCATTTCGGAATGATCATGATGGTGAACCTGGGGATTGGGCTGATCACGCCGCCGGTCGGGTCGGTGCTGTTCGTGGCGAGCGCGGTGAGTAAGCAGAAGATCGAGCACGTGGTGCGGGCGATGCTGCCGTTTTACGGTATGTTGCTGGTAGTGCTGGGGATGGTGACATACATCCCGGCGATATCATTGTGGTTGCCGGGGGTGCTAGGGATGCAGTGACGCCGTTTTATGCCGGGTGGCGGCTACGCCTTACCCGGCCTACGGTTACGGTTCAGAGATGTTGTAGGCCCGGTAAGGCGTAGCCGCCACCGGGCATTTTTACCGACGGCGCAACAGCCGCAACGCGTTCGCCGTAACCAGCACCGTCGCCCCCGTATCCGCCAGTACCGCCAGCCACAGTCCGGTCATGCCGAGCAGCGTGGTGACCAGGAAAATCCCCTTCAGACCCAGCGCAATGCCGATGTTCTGCCGAATATTAGCCCGCGTCGCCCGCGCAAGATCTATCATCTGCGCCAGCCCGGTCAGGCGGTTGTGCGTCAGCGCCGCGTCGGCGGTCTCCAGCGCCACGTCGGTGCCGCTGCCCATCGCAATGCCGATGGTGGAAGCCTTCATTGCCGGGGCGTCGTTTATCCCGTCCCCGACCATCGCCAGCGGGGCATGACCGTTCAGCTCGGTTACCGCGCTGACTTTATCCGCAGGCAACAATCCGGCCTTAAACTCCAGCCCCAGCTCGCCGGCAATCGCCGCCGCCGCGCGCGGGTTATCCCCGGTCAGGATCACGCCCTGTACCCCCAGCCTGTGCAGCGCGTCGACGGCGTCTTTCGCATCGTCACGCAGGGTGTCGCGCAGCGCCAGCATGCCCATCGGTACACCGTCCTGCATCACGGCAACGACCGTCTGCCCGGCCTGCTCTAATGCCTCAACCTGTGGATTAGGGAACGCGCCTGCCGCGGCGATTAGCACTTTTTTGCCTTCGACCACAGCCTCAATCCCTGACCCGACCAGCGCTCGCTGGGCGGTTGCCGGAGGGATGGTCAGCCCGCGCCCCTTCGCTTCACGCACAATCGCCTGCGCCAGCGGGTGGGTGGAGCCCTGCTCCACGGCAGCGGCCAGCGTCAGCAGGGCGTCTTCACTGATGTCCTGCGGATACACGCCGGTCACCTGCGGCTTGCCGACGGTCAGCGTGCCGGTTTTATCGAAGGCGATGTGCTGAACCTGGCTCAGCTGTTCCAGCGCCGCGCCGCCCTTAATCAGCGCCCCGCGACGTGCCGCCGCCGCCAGCCCTGAGGTAATCGCCGCCGGGGTGGAGATCACCAGCGCACACGGACAGCCGATCAGCAGCAGCGTCAGCCCTTTGTAAATCCAGCCCTCCCACGGCGCGCCGAAGAACAGCGGCGGGACGACGGTGACCAGCAGCGCCACCAGCATGATGGAGGGGGTGTAAATCCGGCTGAAGCGATCGATAAAGCGTTCTACCGGCGCGCGGCGCTCCTCGGCTTCTTCTATCAGCCTGAGGATGCGGTCGATGGCGCTGTCGCCCGGTTCGGAAAGGACCGTCAGCAGCACCAGTCGGTCGACGCTGGTGGCGCCCGCAGGCACCTTTTCACCTGCCGCGCGCGCTACCGGGATGGATTCCCCGGTCAGGGCGCTTTCGTCAAAGCTCGCGGTGGCGGTAATGAGGGTCCCATCGGCTGGCAGACGTCCGCCTGCGGGCACTTCAATCACGTCGCCCGGGCGCAGGGTATTGATGGCGACCGTTTCACGCTGACCATGAATAACCCGCGTGGCGGTTTCCGGCTTCAGCGCCATCAGCGCGCTCACCCCTTTACGCGCCCGGCTCGCCGCCCAGCCCTCAAGGCGTTCGCCAATTAAGAACAGCAGCAGCACCATGGCCGCTTCCGCCGTCGCGCCAATAAACAGCGCCCCGATAGCCGCCACGCTCATCAGCGTTTCGATGGCAAACCAGCTGCCGCTTCTCATCAGACGCAGCGCCTGACGCGCAATCGGGAACAGGCCAACCAGCGTGGTGGCGATAAACGCCAGGTTGCCGAACGGGTGGTTGATTTGCTCCAGCCCCCAGCTCAGGGCCATCATGATGATGAGGGTAATGAGCGGCAGATTTTCTTTTAGCGGGGACGTTTTTTCTGCGGGCGCCGTTTCGCTGCGCAGGGTATAACCCGCTTTGCTGACGGCGGCTTCAACCTGTCTGCTGACGTCGTTTTCGGCGCTGACCAGCAGCTTTTCGGTAGCGAACAGCACCTGAACGTGTTTCACACCCGGCACCTGCTTCACCGCATTTTCCACTTTGCGGGCGCAGGCCGCGCAGTCCATGCCGTTGACCACCCAGCTATAGTGATTGCCGTTTTCAGGCAGCGCTTCGGTCCGGGTTTCGCACGCGCCCTCGCAGCAGCAGTCCTCTTTTGGCGGAACCGGGCTGAGCTTAAGTGCCGAGAATTGGGGAACTTTTTTAGGTATTTCTGGAGTCGACATGGCAGTCTCCGGTAATGATAATTTTCTCATTAACCGCAGCATACACTCTGGAGTCGACTCCAGAGTCAAGCGTTATTTAGATATACAGCGAACGCACAATCAGGAAGTGTCCGGCAAAGTAACAGGCGGCGGAAATCGCATTATCCGCACGGAAGCGGCGACGATAGTGGCTGCCCAGCCAGACGATATTACCCAACAGCAACAGTGCGGCACCGAAGAACGCAGACATTGCCGGAGCGGTCGGACGGAAGAACCACAGCTCGCCCGCCAGCCACACCATCACCAGCGTCATGGCGATAAACGTACAGACCGGGAGACGCATCTCTTCCAGACGCGACCAGATCACCGCGATCAGCAGGGCGCCAATCACCAGCAGCACCAGCGGCAGCGGCCAGAAGAAGGAGAGCGTCATCTGGCTGGCAAAGTAGATGGTATAGAGCAGATGCGACAGGAAGAATGCCCCCACGGCGTACAGCAGGCGCTGGCGTGGCAGCAGGGTTAAGGCATCGCCAATCAGGGAAGCACACAGCCCCGCGAGGACAAGATAGCTAACGGCGTTAAACATCGGGGCCTGCCAGGCAAGCAACAGCAGGAGTAATAGCGTGACGGGTTTAAACAACCAGCGCTGCCAGGCTGGGCCACGGTAAGACGCATCGACGTAAAGCCATGCGGAAAAACAGACAGCGATAAATGACCAAAGCATATTAACTCCCTGTAACTGTTGAGGCTGAATGATCAGTTCCTGATCCAGTGTAGTGACGCGAGCGGGCGTTTGGCAATGCCGGGGCAGGCGAGGTATCCTGAATTCCGCATAATCTGATGGGATTTTTCAATGAGCAAGATGCCGCTGTTTTTCATTATCGTGGTGGCGATTATCGTCATTGCCGCCTCGTTTCGCTTCGTGCAGCAGCGCCGTGAGAAGGCCGACAATGACGCCGCGCCGCTGATGCAAAAGCGCGTGGTGGTGACGAACAAGCGTGAGAAACCGCTTAACGACCGCCGCTCCCGCCAGCAGCAGGTGACGCCTGCGGGCACAACGATACGCTATGAAGCGAGCTTTAAGCCGGAAACCGGCGGGCTGGAGATGACCTTCCGCCTGGAGGCGCAGCAGTACCACCAGTTGACGGTGGGGGAGAAAGGCACGCTGAGCTACAAAGGGTCGCGGTTTGAAGGATTTGAACCGGAGCTGTAATTTTCCCCTCACCCCGGCCCTCTCCCAAGGGGAGAGGGTGTAATCATCCCCTCTCCCCTTGGGAGAGGGTTAGGGTGAGGGGCCTACTTCTTCACCTGCGCCTTAAACTTCTTCATCCACACCAGCAGCTCAAACACGCCGAAAATAAACACCCGCAGCTGCTGCCAGCCGGTCATCGGTGGGCCATCTTTCGGCAGGCCGTTTTTCAGCATCACCATCTGCAAGGCATGCATGAACGCGGTAAAAATCAGCGCCACGTTAATAAAGATATTCAGCGGACGCGGGAACGGGTGCACCAGATTCAAAATCAAAAATGCCCAGACGCCCAGCATCAGCACGCGCCCTACGTTAATCAGTACTGGCATCGGATCCTCCTTGTGCCTGACGGTGATACAGACGATAAGCCACCTGGCCGGCGACCTTCTCGCGGTGCAGATCCCAGTGAACGGGAACGGGCGGCAGGCCATTTTCCACTTCGCTTTCAACGTAAATCAGCGCGTCGTCTGCCAGCCAGCCATTTTTTTCCAGCAACGATAATGTCTCTTCCAGCAGCCCTTTACGGAACGGCGGGTCAACAAACACCACGTTGAACGGCGTCCCCTGTTGGGCGAGGAAGCTCAGCGTGTTGGTATTCACCACTTTCGCGTTGGTTGCCTTTAGCGTAGCCAGATTTTGCTGCAACGTCTGCGCGACGCCGCGCTCCATCTCCAGCAGCGTGGCGCTGGCGGCATAACGCGACAGCGCTTCCAGCCCCAATGCACCGCTTCCGGCGAAGCAGTCCAGGCAGTTGGCGTCTACCATAGACGGGGCGAGCCAGTTAAACAGCGTCTCGCGAACGCGGTCCGTGGTGGGGCGTAAACCGGGGCTGTCCGGCACCGGTAATTTCCGGCCTCGCCACTGACCGCCGATAATGCGAATTTGACCGGCCGGGGCGCGGGTGGGTTTCTTCATCTCAGGAAAGCTCTGTTAACCATTGCCCTGCGATTGCGGGCGGTGATGTCAATTAAGTAAAGTGTTAGACTATTTCATCATTTTTTTAGCTTCCCTGTATATAGCGCCGCGAGGAGTGTAGTCGCAGATGGCAAAACAAAAAAAACGTGGCTTCTTTTCCTGGTTGGGTTTCGGTGAAAAAGAGCAAGAAACAGAACAGAAAACCGAAGAACAGCAGGTTGTAGAAGAGCCGTCACAGCCTGAAACGCCTGTCGAAACCGCTGCGGTTGTCGAAGCGGAAGAGCCAGCCCACAGCAAAGAAGAGATTGAATCCTTTGCCGAAGAGGTGGTTGAGGTTACTGAACAGGTTCAGGAGAGCGAAAAACCAGAGCCGGTTATCGTTGAAACCCTTAACGAAGCGCCGCAGGCCACTATCGAACACGAAGAGCTGCCGCTGCCGGAAGAGGTGAAAGCTGAAGAGGTTTCTGCCGAAGAGTGGCAGGCCGAAGCGGAAACCGTTGAAATTGTTGAGGCGGTGGAAGAAGAAGCGGCCCTTGAGCCAGAGCTGACCGACGAAGAGCTGGAAGCCCAGGCGCTGGCGGCGGAAGCGGCTGAAGAAGCGGTCATCGTCGTGCCGGTGGAAGCGCAGGCCGAAGAAGAGATCGTTCAGGAGCAGGAAAAACCGACCAAAGAAGGTTTCTTTGCGCGCCTGAAGCGCAGCCTGCTCAAAACCAAAGAAAACTTAGGTTCCGGATTTATCAGTCTGTTCCGCGGCAAAAAGATCGACGACGATCTGTTTGAGGAGCTGGAAGAGCAGCTGCTGATTGCGGACGTGGGCGTGGAAACCACCCGGAAGATCATCGCCAACCTGACCGAAGGGGCGAGCCGCAAACAGCTGCGTGACGCCGAGGCGCTGTACGGCCTGCTGAAAGACGAGATGGGTGAAATTCTCGCAAAAGTTGACGAACCGCTTAATATTGAAGGCAAAATGCCGTTTGTTATCCTGATGGTTGGCGTCAACGGCGTGGGCAAAACCACCACCATCGGCAAGCTGGCGCGCCAGTTTGAGCAGCAGGGCAAATCGGTGATGCTGGCGGCGGGCGATACCTTCCGTGCGGCAGCGGTGGAACAGCTTCAGGTGTGGGGCCAGCGCAACAATATTCCGGTTATTGCTCAGCACACCGGCGCGGATTCCGCGTCCGTGATTTTCGATGCCATCCAGGCGGCGAAGTCGCGTAACGTGGACGTGCTGATTGCGGATACCGCAGGGCGTTTGCAGAACAAATCGCACCTGATGGAAGAGCTGAAGAAAATCGTTCGCGTCATGAAGAAGCTGGACGAAGATGCACCGCATGAAATTATGCTGACTATCGACGCCAGCACCGGACAGAACGCCATCAGCCAGGCGAAACTGTTCCATGAAGCGGTAGGACTGACCGGGATCGCGCTGACCAAGCTGGACGGGACCGCGAAAGGCGGGGTGATCTTCTCCGTGGCCGACCAGTTCGGCATTCCTATCCGTTACATCGGTGTGGGCGAGCGTATTGAGGATTTACGTCCGTTTAAAGCGGACGACTTTATTGAGGCACTATTTGCCCGAGAGGACTAACAATGATTCGCTTTGAACACGTCAGCAAGGCCTATCTCGGCGGGAGACAAGCGCTACAGGGGGTGACATTCCACCTCCAGCCAGGCGAGATGGCATTCCTGACCGGCCATTCCGGCGCGGGGAAAAGTACCCTGCTCAAGCTGATCTGTGGGATCGAGCGGCCAAGCGCCGGGAAAATCTGGTTCAGCGGCCATGAAATTAGCCGTCTTAAGAACCGTGAAGTACCGTTCCTGCGTCGTCAGATTGGCATGATTTTCCAGGATCACCACCTGCTGATGGATCGCACGGTTTTCGATAACGTCGCGATCCCGCTGATTATTGCTGGCGCCAGTTACGATGATATCCGCCGTCGCGTTTCGGCGGCGCTGGATAAGGTCGGGCTGCTGGACAAAGCGAAGAACTTCCCGATCCAGCTCTCCGGCGGTGAGCAGCAGCGCGTGGGTATCGCCCGCGCGGTAGTGAACAAGCCTGCCGTTTTGCTGGCGGATGAACCGACCGGTAACCTGGACGATGCCCTCTCTGAAGGGATCCTGCGTCTGTTTGAGGAATTTAACCGCGTGGGGGTCACGGTACTGATGGCGACGCACGACATGGGGCTGATCTCCCGCCGTTCGTACCGCATGCTGACCCTGAGCGACGGGCATTTGCACGGAGGCCACGGTGAATAAGCGTGATGCAATGAACCAGATTCGGCAGTTCAGCAACCGGTTTGACCGTTTCCGCAAGCCTCAGGGCGGCGGGGACGGCAATCGCAATGCGCCTAAGCGTGCCAAAGCGGCACCGAAACCGAACTCCCGCAAAACCAACGTCTTTAACGAGCAGGTGCGGTACGCCTTCCAGGGCGCGTTGCAGGATCTGAAAAGCAAACCGCTGGCGACGTTCCTGACGGTGATGGTGATTGCCATCTCCCTGACGCTGCCCAGCGTCTGCTACATGGTTTACAAAAACGTAAACCAGGCGGCGTCCCAATACTATCCGTCGCCGCAGATCACCGTTTATCTGGATAAAGCCCTCGACGATAACGCGGCGGCTCAGGTGGTGGGGCAGATTCAGGCCGAGCAGGGCGTGGAGAAGGTGAACTATCTTTCCCGCGATGAAGCGCTGGGTGAGTTCCGCAACTGGTCCGGATTCGGCGGCGCGCTGGATATGCTTGAAGAGAACCCGCTGCCCGCCGTGGCGGTGGTGATCCCGAAACTCGATTTCCAGGGCACGGATTCGCTCAACACCCTGCGCGACCGCATTACCCGCATTAACGGGATTGATGAAGTGCGCATGGACGACAGCTGGTTTGCCCGTCTTGCCGCCCTGACCGGGCTGGTAGGACGCGTGTCGGCGATGATCGGCGTGCTGATGGTGGCGGCGGTGTTCCTCGTCATCGGTAATAGCGTGCGCCTGAGCATCTTCGCCCGTCGCGATACCATCAACGTGCAGAAACTGATTGGCGCAACGGATGGTTTCATCCTCCGCCCGTTCCTTTACGGCGGCGCGTTATTAGGTTTTTCTGGTGCATTTCTTTCATTGATATTGTCAGAAATTTTGGTGATGCGGCTGTCGTCTGCCGTGACTGAAGTGGCGCAGGTTTTCGGAACTAAGTTTGATATCAGTGGCTTAGGGTTCGATGAGTGCCTGCTGTTGCTGCTGGTGTGCTCCATGATCGGCTGGGTGGCGGCATGGCTGGCAACGGTTCAACATTTACGCCACTTTACTCCCGACTAATAAAAGCGTGATATAATCTTTCCCTGCACCGAGATGTTCGCTTGCAGGGAAAGCGTCCCTGTTGTCTCTTCCCCTGTAATCATCTTCATGTCACATTTTGTGCGTAATTTATTCACTGTTGCACCTGGAACTTGTGGATAAAATCACTGTCTGATAAAAGAGTGAATGCTAATCTCGTTGCTCAAACGCTTTGGCATGGTTGTTGCCTGACGGGGACAACCTGGACCAGAAGAAACATTGAGAGGAATGAATGACCAAAGAAATGCAAACTTTAGCTTTAGCCCCTGTTGGTAACCTGGAATCTTACATCCGGGCTGCGAACACCTGGCCGATGTTAACGGCTGAGGAAGAAAAGGAGCTTGCTGAAAAGCTGCATTACCAGGGCGATCTGGAAGCAGCTAAAACGCTGATCCTGTCTCACCTGCGCTTTGTTGTTCACGTTGCTCGTAATTATGCGGGCTACGGCCTGCCGCAGGCGGACCTGATTCAGGAAGGTAACATTGGCCTGATGAAGGCGGTACGTCGCTTTAACCCGGAAGTGGGTGTGCGACTCGTCTCCTTCGCCGTGCACTGGATCAAAGCGGAAATTCACGAATACGTCCTGCGTAACTGGCGTATTGTGAAAGTCGCCACGACGAAAGCGCAGCGCAAACTGTTCTTCAACCTGCGTAAAACCAAGCAGCGTCTGGGCTGGTTCAATCAGGATGAAGTGGAAATGGTGGCGCGCGAGCTGGGCGTTTCCAGCAAAGACGTCCGCGAGATGGAATCCCGTATGGCCGCCCAGGACATGACGTTTGATATGTCTGCCGACGATGACGCGTCCGACAGCCAGCCGATGGCCCCGGTTCTGTATCTACAGGATAAAACCTCTAACTTTGCTGACGGCATTGAAGAGGATAACTGGGAAGACCAGGCGGCGAACAAGCTGACCTTCGCGATGGAAGGCCTCGACGAGCGTAGCCAGGATATTATTCGTGCCCGCTGGCTGGACGAAGATAACAAGTCCACGTTGCAGGAACTGGCCGACCGCTACGGCGTCTCCGCTGAACGTGTGCGTCAGCTTGAGAAAAACGCCATGAAAAAACTTCGCGCCGCTATCGAAGCGTAATTTCCGCGAAGTACACCGAGAACCCTCGAATGCAAATTCGGGGGTTTTGTTTTTTTAGCGCCCGCTCTGGCGAATTTCTTCCCCCTGGCAAACACTTACTGATGCGCTAAGCAGGCGACTTTCAGAGGGTGACAGGGTGAAAAATAACGAACTGAACGACCGGCGTTTACAGGCGACGCCGCGCGGTATCGGCGTCATGTGTAACTTCTATGCCGATAAAGCCGAAAACGCCACGGTGTGGGACGTGGAAGGTAACGAGTATATTGATTTTGCCGCCGGGATCGCCGTGCTGAATACCGGGCATCGCCATCCTAAAGTTATCGCCGCCATCGAAAAACAGCTTCACGCCTTTACCCATACCGCTTATCAAATCGTCCCCTATGAAGGTTATGTGGCGCTTGCCGAGCGCATCAACCAGCGCGTACCCATAGAGGGGCCAGCCAAAACCGCCTTCTTCTCAACGGGGGCGGAAGCGGTCGAAAACGCGGTGAAAATCGCCCGCGCGTACACCAGACGTCCCGGCATTATCACCTTCGGCGGCGCGTTCCACGGCCGTACCTTTATGACCATGGCGATGACCGGCAAAGTGGCGCCCTATAAGCTCGGCTTCGGCCCGTTCCCCGGCTCGGTGTACCACGCGCAATTCCCCAACAGCCTGCACGGGGTTAGTACCGCCGAAGCGCTAAAAAGCCTGGAGCGCATCTTCAAAGCCGATATCGCGCCCGATCAGGTGGCGGCAATCATTATTGAACCGGTTCAGGGCGAGGGCGGGTTCAACGTCGCGCCCACTGATTTTATGCAGGCGCTGCGTGCCCTGTGCGATACCCACGGGATTTTACTGATTGCCGACGAAGTGCAAACCGGCTTCGCTCGTACCGGCAAGCTGTTCTCCATGGAAAACCACTGCGTGAAGCCCGATCTGATCACCATGGCGAAAAGCCTGGCGGGCGGGATGCCGCTCTCTGCCGTCTCTGGCCGGGCGGAGGTGATGGATGCGCCCGCCCCGGGCGGTCTGGGCGGAACCTACGCGGGTAACCCGCTGGCGATTGCGGCGGCCCATGCGGTGCTGGATGTGATTGACGAGGACGATCTCTGCACCCGCGCGGCGCATCTCGGGCATCATCTGGTCGAGGTGCTGAATAAAGCGAAGGATGGCTGTCCGTATATCGCCGATATCCGTGGGCAGGGCTCGATGGTGGCGGTAGAATTTACCGATCCGCAAACCGGACAGCCGTCGCCCGAATTTACCCGTCAGGTTCAGGAGCGCGCGTTGAACGAAGGGCTGCTGCTTTTGAGCTGCGGCGTTTACGGCAACGTTATTCGCTTCCTCTACCCGCTCACCATCCCCGAAGTGCAGTTCCGTAAAGCGCTGGATATTATTTCCGCCTCGCTGACACGATAAAGCCAAAAGCCCGGCTGAAATGACAGTTGGGCTTATCATATTTTCATTTCAAATTAGCTATTCCAAAATCATAAAAATGGGGTATGTTTTAGCAGAGTATGCTGAAAAAGCGCGAACAGCACGCCTATAACTGAAATAAAGCGCTACACAACAACATCACAACAATCGTTATAACCATAATAATGGGGAATCTCAGGATGAACATGAAGGGTAAAGCGTTACTGGCAGGATGTATCGCGTTGGCATTCAGCACTATGGCCCAGGCCGATATTAAAGTGGCCGTGGTGGGCGCGATGTCCGGTCCGGTAGCACAGTACGGCGACCAGGAATTTACCGGCGCGGAACAGGCGGTTGCAGACATTAATGCTAAGGGCGGCATCAAGGGCGAAAAGCTGCAAATCGTAAAATATGACGATGCCTGTGACCCGAAACAGGCGGTCGCGGTGGCGAACAAAGTGGTAAACGACGGGATCAAATACGTTATCGGTCACCTGTGCTCCTCTTCCACCCAGCCCGCGTCTGACATCTACGAAGACGAAGGCATTCTGATGATCACGCCGGCCGCGACGGCGCCAGAGCTGACCGCGCGCGGCTATAAGCTGATCCTGCGTACCACCGGTCTGGACTCCGATCAGGGGCCAACCGCCGCGAAATATATCGTGGAAAAAGTGAAGCCGCAGCGCATCGCGATTGTTCATGACAAACAGCAGTACGGCGAAGGCCTGGCCCGTGCGGTGCAGGATAACCTGAAAAAAGCGAACGCCAACGTGGTGTTCTTTGACGGTATCACCGCCGGTGAGAAAGACTTCTCGACCCTGGTCGCGCGTCTGAAGAAAGAAAATATCGATTTCGTTTACTACGGCGGCTACCACCCGGAAATGGGGCAGATCCTGCGCCAGGCGCGTGCGGCGGGTCTGAAGACGCAGTTCATGGGGCCAGAAGGTGTCGCGAACGTTTCCCTGTCTAATATCGCGGGTGAATCCGCTGAAGGGCTGCTGGTGACCAAACCGAAGAACTACGACCAGGTGCCTGCGAACAAACCTGTTGTCGATGCCATCAAGGCGAAGAAACAGGATCCAAGTGGTGCGTTCGTCTGGACCACCTACGCAGCGTTGCAGTCTCTGCAAGCGGGCCTGAACCAGTCAGCCGATCCGGCGGAGATTGCCACCTGGCTGAAAGCGAACTCGGTGGAAACCGTGATGGGGCCGCTGTCCTGGGATGAGAAGGGCGATTTGAAGGGCTTCGAGTTCGGCGTGTTTGACTGGCATGCCAACGGCACGGCGACTGACGCAAAATAAACGTAAAAAGGCAACGCAAGTTGCCTTTTTTAATGTTTTCTCCCTCTCCCCGTGGGAGAGGGCCGGGGTGAGGGCATCAGCCCGCTCAGCCCTCTTTTGCCCGGTGGCGCTTCGCTTACCGGGCCTACTATGAGCACCTCGCAGCCGCCACCCGGCTTTCTTTTAGCGCTTCTCCCACCCGTTCGCCTGCGCCGTAAACCCTAACGCCTGCATAAACGCCGCCATCACGCCGCGATCCTCTACGCCCACGTCGGCCATCCACCAGGAGGTTACGCTCGGGTTTTCGCGGATCACCTCTTCAATCAAATACTGCCCGACCCCGCGACGACGGGTCACGTCGCGCACGCGCAGGGAGTCCAGCGCCCCTTCCGTGCCGCTCAGCGTTACGCGGACGGCGGCCAGCAGACGTTCATTAAAACGCGCGGCATAGATGCGGTGGTTTTCATCGACGGCCAGCGATGAAGGGGAATATTCCGGCCAGATCTTGCCCAGGTCGATACGATCCTGGTCGCTAAAGGTCACCAGACGCACGATAGTCAGTTTCATTAGCTGCTTGTCCAAATCAAAAAGAGTAGGGCCAGTGTACTCAATTTATTTGCTCAGGCGCTTTCTCTTTTTCTTCCCATTTACCAGGTGATTAGTTTTTTGGCAGCGCGATGGGCAGTTTGAAAACACATGGATCGAAAAATAAGCAGAATTTTAACCTGAAGGGCAGTGATTTATTCGGCGCTTTGTACCGTTATTTTATGCTGCAAACCGCGCTTTTATTTGTTTATCTCCGCCTGATTTCAGAATATTATCTTTGCTTAATCGCCTGAAAAATAGAGATTTTAGTCTGGTTTTTGACAAAAAACTGCGCTAAACCATTAAAGGCACTGGTAAAAATAGCGTTGTTCATAAAAAGTACAGAATGCTTTTTAACCATAATAAAACAAAATATAAACATGACATCACGAATGGGGATTCAGAGATGAAAAGGAACGCGAAGACGTTAATCGCGGGGATGGTCGCACTGTCGATCTCGCATGCCGCTATGGCAGACGACATTAAAGTTGCGGTAGTGGGGGCGATGTCCGGCCCTGTTGCCCAGTGGGGTGACATGGAGTTCAACGGCGCGCGTCAGGCCATCAAAGATATCAACGCCAAAGGCGGCATCAAAGGCGACAAGCTGGTAGGCGTGGAGTATGACGACGCCTGCGATCCTAAACAGGCCGTCGCGGTCGCCAACAAAATCGTTAACGACGGTATCCAGTACGTCATCGGGCACCTGTGTTCTTCCTCCACGCAGCCTGCGTCTGATATCTACGAAGACGAAGGCATTCTGATGATCACCCCGGGTGCCACCAACCCGGAACTGACCCAGCGCGGCTACCAGCACATCATGCGTACCGCCGGTCTGGACTCCTCTCAGGGGCCAACCGCCGCCAAATACATCCTCGAAACCGTTAAGCCGCAGCGTATCGCCATCATTCATGATAAACAGCAGTACGGCGAAGGCCTGGCGCGTTCCGTACAGGACGGCCTGAAAAAAGGCGGCGCAAACATCGTCTTCTTCGACGGCATTACCGCTGGTGAGAAAGACTTCTCCGCGCTGATCGCCCGCCTGCAAAAAGAGAATATCGACTTCGTTTACTACGGCGGCTACTACCCGGAAATGGGGCAGATGCTGCGCCAGGCGCGCGCCACCGGCCTGAAAACCCAGTTTATGGGGCCAGAGGGCGTCGGTAATGCCTCCCTGTCCAACATCGCGGGCGATTCTGCCGAAGGCATGCTGGTGACGATGCCAAAACGCTATGACCAGGATCCGGCGAATAAGGCTATCGTGGATGCGCTCAAGGCGCAGAAGAAAGATCCGAGCGGTCCGTACGTCTGGATCACCTACGCGGCCGTGCAGTCTCTGGCCACCGCGCTGGACCGTACCGGCAGTAAAGAGCCGCTGGATCTGGTGAAAGATTTAAAAGCACACGGGGCGAACACCGTGATTGGGCCGCTGAACTGGGATGAGAAAGGCGATCTGAAGGGATTTGAGTTTGGTGTCTTTAAGTGGCACGCCGACGGGTCTTCCTCGGTCGCCAAATAATCATCCCACCGCCCGGCTCACCGGGCGGGTATAAAAAGGTTTTCTTATGTCCGAGCAGTTTCTCTACTTCTTGCAGCAGATGTTTAACGGCGTCACGCTGGGAAGCACCTACGCGCTGATCGCCATCGGCTACACGATGGTTTACGGCATTATCGGCATGATCAACTTCGCCCACGGCGAGGTGTACATGATCGGTAGCTACGTCTCCTTTATGATTATCGCCGCGCTGATGATGATGGGCATCGACAGCAGCTGGCTGCTGGTGGCCGCCGGGTTTGTCGGCGCGATTGTGATCGCCAGCGCCTACGGCTGGAGTATTGAACGGGTGGCCTACCGGCCGGTGCGCAGCTCCAAACGCCTGATCGCGCTAATCTCCGCCATCGGTATGTCCATTTTCCTGCAAAACTACGTCAGCCTGACCGAAGGTTCACGCGACGTGGCGCTGCCAAGCCTGTTTAACGGCCAGTGGATTGTGGGGGCCAGCGAAAACTTCTCTGCCTCTGTCACCACCATGCAGCTGGTGATCTGGGTTGTGACCTTTATTGCCATGCTGGCCCTGACCCTGTTCATCCGCTACTCCCGCATGGGACGCGCCTGCCGCGCCTGCGCGGAAGATCTGAAGATGGCGAGCCTGCTCGGGATTAACACCGACCGCGTGATTGCCCTGACCTTCGTGATCGGCGCAGCGATGGCGGCGGTGGCTGGCGTGTTGCTCGGCCAGTTCTACGGCGTAATCAACCCGTACATCGGCTTTATGGCCGGGATGAAAGCCTTCACCGCGGCGGTACTGGGCGGCATCGGCAGCATTCCGGGCGCGATGATCGGCGGCCTGATCCTGGGCGTGGCCGAAGCGCTCTCCTCGGCGTACCTGAGCACCGAATATAAAGATGTGGTGTCGTTTGCCCTGCTGATTCTGGTGCTGCTGGTCATGCCTACCGGTATTCTGGGCCGTCCGGAGGTAGAGAAAGTATGAAACCGATGCATTTTGCGATGGCGCTGCTCTCTGCCGCCATGTTCTTCGTCCTGGCGGGCGTCTTTATGGGCGTCCAGTTAGGACTGGACGGCACGAAGCTGGTGGTGGATACCGCTCCCGACATCCGCTGGCAGTGGGTGTTTATCGGCACCGCGGTGGTGTTCTTGTTCCAGCTGTTGCGTCCGCTGTTCCAGAAGACGCTGAAAAACGTCTCCGGGCCGAAATTCGTCCTGCCGGCGATCGACGGTACAACGGTGAAACAGAAGCTGTTCCTGGTGGCGCTGCTGGTGGCTGCCGTAGCGTGGCCGTTTATGGTCTCGCGCGGGACGGTGGATATTGCCACCCTGACCATGATCTACGTGATTCTGGGGCTCGGTCTGAACGTGGTGGTGGGGCTGTCTGGCCTGCTGGTGCTGGGCTACGGCGGGTTCTACGCCATCGGCGCTTACACCTTCGCGCTGCTGAACCACTATTACGGCCTCGGCTTCTGGACCTGTCTGCCGCTGGCGGGGCTGGTCTCTGCCGCGGCGGGCTTCCTGCTCGGCTTCCCGGTGCTGCGCCTGCGCGGTGACTATCTGGCGATTGTGACCTTAGGCTTCGGCGAAATCGTCCGTATTCTGCTGCTCAACAATACCGAAGTGACCGGCGGTCCGAACGGCATCAGCCAGATCCCGAAACCGACCTTCTTCGGCCTGGAGTTCAGCCGTACCGCCCGTGAAGGCGGCTGGGATACCTTCAGCAATTTCTTTGGCATCAAGTACGATCCGTCCGACCGCGTGATCTGGCTCTATCTGGTGGCGCTGCTGCTGGTGGTGATTACCCTGTTCGTGATCAACCGTCTGCTGCGCATGCCGCTGGGCCGCGCCTGGGAAGCGCTGCGCGAAGATGAAATCGCCTGCCGCTCCCTGGGCCTGAACCCGACCCGCATCAAGCTGACCGCATTTACCATCAGCGCCGCGTTTGCCGGTTTCGCCGGGACGCTGTTTGCCGCACGTCAGGGCTTCGTCAGCCCGGAATCGTTCACCTTTGCCGAATCCGCCTTTGTGCTGGCGATTGTGGTGCTCGGCGGAATGGGCTCGCAGTTCGCCGTGATCCTCGCGGCTATCCTGCTGGTGGTCTCCCGCGAGCTGATGCGCGACTTTAACGAATACAGCATGTTAATGCTGGGTGGTTTGATGGTGCTGATGA
The DNA here is from genome assembly GCF_000534415.1 of Enterobacter sp. BIDMC 27. Lineage (NCBI taxonomy): Bacteria > Pseudomonadati > Pseudomonadota > Gammaproteobacteria > Enterobacterales > Enterobacteriaceae > Enterobacter > Enterobacter sp. BIDMC 27. Next base: position 459,906 of record NZ_KI973178.1, on the reverse strand, counting down.
TGATCTGGCGTCCGCAGGGTCTGCTGCCGATGACCCGTCCACAGCTGAAGCTGAAACGCACACAGGCGAAAGGAGAGCAGGCATGAAGCCTTTATTATCCGTTAACGGCCTGATGATGCGCTTTGGCGGCCTGCTGGCGGTCAACAATGTGAATCTGGATCTGCACAAGAAAGAGATTGTCTCCCTGATTGGCCCGAACGGCGCGGGAAAAACCACGGTCTTTAACTGTTTGACCGGCTTCTACAAGCCGACGGGCGGCACCATCATGCTGCGCGACCAGCACCTTGAAGGGCTGCCGGGCCAGCAGATTGCCCGCATGGGCGTGGTGCGCACCTTCCAGCACGTGCGTCTGTTCCGCGAGATGACGGTGATTGAGAACCTGCTGGTGGCACAGCATCAGCAGCTGAAAACCGGGCTGTTCTCCGGCCTGCTGAAAACCCCGGCCTTTCGCCGCACGCAGGAGGAGGCGCTCGACCGCGCCGCGACCTGGCTCGACCGTATCGGCCTGCTCCAGCACGCCAACCGCCAGGCGAGCAACCTCGCTTACGGGGATCAGCGTCGCCTTGAGATCGTGCGCTGCATGGTGACCCAGCCGGAGATCCTGATGCTCGACGAACCAGCGGCAGGTCTCAATCCGAAAGAGACCAAAGAGCTGGACGAGCTGATTGCCGAGCTGCGCGACCATCACGACACCACCATCCTGCTGATTGAGCATGACATGAAGCTGGTGATGGGCATTTCGGACCGTATCTACGTGGTAAACCAGGGCACGCCGCTGGCAAACGGCACGCCGGAAGAGATCCGCAACAACCCGGACGTGATCCGCGCATACCTTGGTGAGGCATAAGATGGAAAAAGCGATGTTAACGTTCGACAAGGTCAACGCGCACTACGGCAAGATCCAGGCGCTGCACGACGTCAGCCTGCACATCAATCAGGGCGAAATCGTCACCCTGATTGGCGCCAACGGCGCGGGTAAAACCACGCTGCTCGGCACCCTGTGCGGCGACCCGCGCGCCACCAGCGGGCGGATTGTGTTTGACGGCAAAGATATTACCGACTGGCAGACGGCTAAGATCATGCGTGAAGCGGTGGCGATTGTCCCGGAAGGGCGCCGCGTATTCTCCCGCATGACGGTGGAAGAGAACCTGGCGATGGGCGGTTTCTTCGCCCATCGGGATGAATTCCAGACCCGCATCAAGTGGGTGTACGAACTCTTCCCGCGCCTGTGGGAGCGTCGTATTCAGCGAGCGGGCACCATGTCCGGCGGCGAGCAGCAGATGCTGGCGATTGGCCGCGCGCTGATGAGCCAGCCGCGCCTGCTGCTGCTGGACGAGCCGTCGCTTGGTCTTGCGCCGATCATTATCCAGCAGATCTTCGACACCATCGAGCAGTTGCGTAAAGAGGGGATGACCATCTTCCTCGTCGAGCAGAACGCCAACCAGGCGCTGAAGCTCGCCGACCGTGGCTACGTGCTGGAGAACGGGCGCGTGGTGCTCTCCGATACCGGTGACGCGCTGCTGGCGAACGAGGCGGTGCGGAGTGCGTACCTCGGAGGCTAAGCCGTCTGTGTTGCCCGGTGGCGCTGCGCTTACCGGGCCTACAGGGATCGACCAGGCCGGGTAAGGCGTAGCCGCCACCCGGCTTTTTTAACCACTAAACCCCTTCACACAACCATCATCCCCCTGACGCCTGGCTGTCACTTATCTGTAAACAAACAGTTATTTTTCTGTCATTCGAGCATGTCATGTTACCTCGCGAGCATAAAACGCGTGATATCGCGCATCCGGCACAATAAGAGAGATGACAATGACATCGTTACGACACACAGCTTTGGGTCTGGCACTGGGTCTGGCTTTTGCGACGAACGCAATGGCTGTGACCACCATTCCGTTCTGGCATTCCATGGAAGGGGAGTTGGGTAAAGAGGTTGACTCCCTGGCGCAGCGTTTCAACGACACCCACCCGGATTACAAAATTGTGCCGGTGTACAAAGGCAACTACGAGCAGAGCCTGAGCGCGGGCATCGCCGCCTTCCGTACCGGTAACGCGCCTGCGCTGTTACAGGTTTATGAAGTGGGCACCGCCACCATGATGGCCTCCAAAGCCATCAAGCCGGTCTATGAAGTGTTCAAAGAAGCGGGCATTAACTTCGATGAATCCCAGTTCGTACCGACCGTCTCCGGTTATTACACCGATTCCAGAACCGGCCACCTGCTGTCCCAGCCGTTTAACAGCTCCACGCCGGTGCTGTACTACAACAAAGACGCCTTCAAAAAAGCCGGTTTAGATCCGGAGCAGCCGCCAAAAACCTGGCAGGATCTGGCGGAGTACACCGCGAAGCTGAAAGCGGCGGGGATGAAGTGCGGCTACGCCAGCGGCTGGCAGGGCTGGATCCAGATTGAAAACTTCAGCGCCTGGCACGGGCTGCCGGTTGCCACCCAAAATAACGGCTTCGACGGTACCGACGCGGTGCTGGAGTTCAACAAGCCGGAGCAGGTGAAGCACATCGCGCTGCTGGAAGCACTCAACAAGAAGGGCGACTTCAGCTACTTCGGGCGTAAAGACGAATCCACCGAGAAGTTCTACAACGGCGACTGTGCCATTACTACCGCCTCGTCCGGCTCGCTGGCGGATATACGTCACTATGCCAAATTCAACTACGGCGTGGGCATGATGCCGTACGACGCTGACGTGAAGGGCGCGCCGCAAAACGCCATCATCGGCGGGGCGAGCCTGTGGGTGATGCAGGGTAAAGACAACGGCACCTACAAAGGCGTGGCCGAGTTCCTCGACTTCCTGGCGAAGCCGGAAAACGCCGCCGAGTGGCACCAGAAGACCGGCTATCTGCCGATCACCAAAGCCGCGTACGACCTGACCCGCGAGCAGGGCTTCTATAGCAAAAACCCAGGGGCGGACATCGCGACGCGCCAGATGCTGAACAAGCCGCCGTTGCCGTTCACCAAGGGTCTGCGTCTGGGCAACATGCCGCAGATCCGCACCATCGTGGATGAAGAGCTGGAAAGCGTGTGGACCGGTAAGAAAACGCCACAGCAGGCGCTGGACGCTGCGGTAGAGCGCGGGAATCAGCTGCTGCGCCGCTTTGAGCAGTCGACGAAATCGTAATCCGTGATTCGCCCGGTGACGCGTAGCGATCCGGGCCTACGGGGATCGTGCGGGCTGATGCCCTCACCCCAACCCTCTCCCACGGGGAGAGGGAGAAATATTTGTAGGCCGGGTAAGGCGTAGCCGCCACCCGGCATTGTTCAGGAACCTAATCTCAATGTCCTCATCCCGTCCGGTGTTCCGTTCCCGCTGGCTGCCGTACCTGTTGGTCGCACCGCAGCTGGTCATCACCGTTATCTTCTTTATCTGGCCTGCGGGCGAAGCGCTGTGGTACTCGGTACAAAGCGTCGATCCGTTCGGGCTTTCCAGCCAGTTTGTCGGGCTGGACAACTTTACCGCGCTGTTCCACGACAGCTACTACCTGGACTCCTTCTGGACGACGATCAAATTCAGTGCGCTGGTCACCGTGAGCGGTCTTGTCGCGTCGCTGTTTTTCGCCGCGCTGGTGGATTACGTGGTGCGCGGCAGCCGTCTGTATCAGACCCTGATGCTGCTGCCCTACGCCGTGGCTCCTGCCGTGGCCGCCGTGCTGTGGATCTTCCTGTTTAACCCAGGGCGCGGGCTGATTACCCACTTCCTGGGCGAGTTTGGCTACGACTGGAACCACGCTCAGAACAGCGGTCAGGCGATGTTCCTGGTGGTGTTCGCCTCGGTGTGGAAGCAGATCAGCTATAACTTCCTGTTTTTCTTTGCCGCGCTACAGTCTATCCCGCGTTCGCTGGTGGAGGCCGCCGCCATCGACGGCGCAGGGCCGGTGCGCCGCTTCTTCCGCCTGTCGCTGCCGCTGATCGCCCCGGTGAGTTTCTTCCTACTGGTGGTTAACCTCGTGTACGCCTTCTTCGATACCTTCCCGGTGATCGACGCGGCGACCGCAGGCGGTCCGGTGCAGGCGACAACGACGCTGATCTACAAGATCTACCGCGAAGGCTTTGCGGGGTTGGATCTCTCCGCTTCTGCCGCGCAGTCGGTGGTGCTGATGTTCCTCGTCATCATCCTCACGGTGGTGCAGTTCCGCTATGTCGAAAGTAAGGTGCGCTACCAATGATTGAGAACCGTCGCGGGCTGACGATTTTCAGCCATACCATGCTGATTTTAGGGATTATCGTCATCCTGTTCCCACTGTACGTGGCCTTCGTCGCCGCCACGCTGGACACCAAAGCGGTGTTCGACACGCCGATGACGCTGATCCCAGGCGGGCAGCTTTTCGAGAACATGAAAACTATCTGGACCCAGGGCGTGGGCGCCAACAGCGCGCCGTTCTGGCTGATGATGCTCAACAGCTTCATCATGGCGTTTGGCATCACCGTCGGCAAAATTACGGTGTCGATGCTCTCAGCGTTCGCCATCGTCTGGTTCCGCTTTCCGCTGCGTAACCTGTTTTTCTGGATGATTTTCATCACCCTGATGCTGCCGGTAGAGGTGCGTATCTTCCCGACGGTGGAGGTGATCGCCAACCTGAAGATGCTCGACAGCTACGCGGGCTTAACCCTGCCGCTGATGGCCTCGGCGACCGCCACCTTCCTGTTCCGCCAGTTCTTTATGACCCTGCCGGATGAGTTGATTGAAGCCGCGCGCATCGACGGGGCCTCGCCGATGCGCTTCTTCCGCGACATCGTGCTGCCGCTGTCGAAAACCAACCTCGCGGCGCTGTTTGTGATCACCTTTATCTACGGCTGGAACCAGTATCTGTGGCCGTTGCTGATCGTTCAGGACGTCAACCTCGGCACCGCCGTGGCAGGCATTAAAGGCATGATCGCCACCGGCGAAGGCACCACCCTCTGGAACCAGGTGATGGCGGCGATGCTGCTCACCCTTATCCCACCCGTAGTCATTGTTTTAGCCATGCAGCGCGCGTTTGTCCGCGGCCTGGTCGATAGCGAGAAATAAGATGGCAGGTTTAAAATTACAGGCAGTTACCAAAAGCTGGGACGGTAAAACCCAGGTCATTCAGCCGCTGACGCTCGACGTGGCGGACGGGGAATTTATCGTGATGGTCGGCCCGTCCGGCTGCGGAAAATCCACCCTGCTGCGTATGGTGGCGGGGCTGGAGCGCGTAACGTCCGGGGATATCTGGATTGACCGCCAGCGCGTCACCGAGATGGAACCCAAAGATCGCGGTATCGCGATGGTGTTCCAGAACTACGCCCTCTATCCGCACATGAGCGTGGAAGAGAACATGGCCTGGGGGCTGAAAATTCGCGGTATGGGCAAAGGTCATATCGACGAGCGCGTAAAAGAGGCCGCGCGCATTCTGGAGCTGGACGGCCTGCTTAAGCGCCGCCCGCGCGAGCTCTCCGGCGGCCAGCGTCAGCGCGTGGCGATGGGGCGCGCCATCGTGCGCGACCCGGCGGTATTCCTGTTCGACGAACCGCTGTCAAACCTCGACGCCAAACTGCGCGTGCAGATGCGCCTTGAGCTACAGCAGCTGCATCGCCGCCTGAAAACCACGTCCCTCTATGTGACTCACGATCAGGTTGAAGCCATGACCCTCGCCCAGCGCGTGATGGTGATGAACAAAGGCATCGCCGAGCAGATTGGCACCCCGGTGGAGGTCTACGAAAAACCGGCCAGCCGTTTTGTGGCGAGCTTTATCGGCAGCCCGGCGATGAACCTGCTGGACGGGCGGATCAATACGGCGGGAACCCACTTCGAGCTGGAAAGCGGGATGGCGTTGCCGATCAACTGGTACTATCGTGGCTACGCCGGGCGTAAGATGACTCTCGGTATCCGCCCGGAGCATATTGGTTTGACGTCTCAGGCGGACGGCGGCGTGCCGCTGGTGATGGATACGCTGGAGATGCTGGGCGCAGACAACCTGGCGCACGGGCGCTGGGGCGAGCAAAAGCTGGTGGTGCGCCTGCCGCATCAGGAGCGCCCGAAGGCAGGCAGCACGCTGTGGCTGCATATGCCGGAAAATCACCTGCACTTATTTGACGGTGAAACAGGACAACGAGTATGAGCAACTGGCCTTACCCCCACATCGTCGCCCACCGTGGCGGCGGTAAACTGGCGCCGGAAAACACCCTGGCGGCAATTGACGTTGGCGCGCGCTACGGCCACACGATGATCGAGTTCGACGCGAAGCTGTCGAAGGACGGCGAAATTTTCCTGCTGCACGACGATAATCTCGAACGCACCAGCAACGGCTGGGGCGTGGCGGGCGAACTGCCGTGGCGTGACCTGCTGAAGGTGGATGCCGGTAGCTGGTACAGCGGCGAATTTAAAGGCGAACCGCTGCCGCTGCTGGCGGAAGTGGCGGACCGCTGTCGTCAACACGGCATGATGGCCAACATCGAAATCAAACCAACCACCGGCACCGGGCCGCTGACGGGTAAAGTGATTGCCCTCGCCGCGCGCGAGCTGTGGGAAGGGATGACCCCGCCGCTGTTGTCGTCCTTTGACATCGACGCGCTGGAAGCCGCACAGGCTGCCGTACCGGAGTTGCCGCGCGGGCTGCTGCTGGATGAGTGGCGAGAAGACTGGCGCGCGCTGACGACCTTCTTAGGCTGCGTGTCGATCCACCTCAACCATAAGCTGCTGGATGAAGTGCGCGTGACGCTGTTGAAGGAGGCCGGTCTGCATATCCTGGTGTATACCGTCAATAAACCCCAGCGTGCAGCCGAGCTGCTGCGCTGGGGCGTGGACAGCATCTGTACCGATGCGATTGACCAGATTGGGCCGAACTTTATTTATTAAGCATACTGCCGTTCTGCTGGGTCGGCAGCATATGCTGCTGACCGCTGCTTTGCGACACCCCGCCCCCTAACATCCCACCGTTTGAGTTTGGCAGCGGCTGCTCCCGCATCTGGCCCTGCTGCACGCGCTGGGTGTTGGTATTCATCTGGTTTTGCAGGTGCTGCTGCTGCACCTGGGTCTGCGTTTTTAACTGCTGATTGAGCATCCCTTTCTGCTGCTGTTGCTGGCTCATCATCTCCGTCTGCATACGCTGCTGGCTCGGAATGACGTAGCCCGGCTGGTTCGGGTTGTTCAGGGTGTTGATTGGCTGTGCGAGCGCGGCGAACGGAAGCAGCGCGGTCAGGATCAGTAATCGTTTCATGGTTATCTCCTCCTTTGAGGCTTCTCTTAAGTTTACCCTGATTCCGGCATAACGATGATTTTTTAAGAGTTGTGAACCAGGCTTAAGCGGGGAATATGGGCCCCTTCACCTGGAGAACAATAATGATGAAACCAACCTTTTTGCGCTGGGTCGCCATCGCTGCGCTGATGGCAGGCGGCACATTTACCGTGGCGGCCAACCCGCCCGCCGCTCCTCCGGTCTCTTACGGCGTGGAGGAGGATGTTTTTCACCCCGTACGGGCGACGCACGGCATGGTGGCCTCGGTTGACGCGCTGGCAACGCAGGTGGGCGTCGATATTCTTAAACAGGGCGGTAACGCGGTGGATGCGGCGGTCGCGGTGGGATATGCGCTGGCGGTGACGCATCCACAGGCGGGGAACCTGGGCGGCGGCGGGTTTATGATGCTGCGCACCAAAGACGGTAAAACCACGGCCATCGACTTCCGTGAGATGGCGCCGAACCAGGCCTCCCGCGATATGTTCCTCGACGATCAGGGCAATCCGGACAGTAAAAAGTCTCTGACCTCGCACCTTGCCTCCGGCACGCCGGGCACCGTTGCGGGCTTCTCGCTGGCGCTGGAAAAATACGGCACGCTGCCGCTGAATAAAGTGGTGCAGCCAGCCATCAAGCTGGCGCGCGACGGCTTCGTCGTCAACGACGCGCTGGCGGACGACCTCAAAACCTACGGCAGCGAAGTTATTCCCAATCATGAGAACAGCAAGGCTATCTTCTGGAAAGACGGCGAGCCGCTGAAAAAGGGCGATAAGCTGGTGCAGAAGGACCTCGCAAAAAGTCTCGAACTGATTGCCGAAAACGGTCCGGACGCCTTCTATAAGGGGCCGATTGCCGATCAGATTGCCGATGAGATGCAGAAGAACGGCGGGCTGATCACCAAAGCGGATCTGGCGGAATATAAGGCGGTGGAGCGCGAGCCGATCAGCGGCACCTATCGCGGCTACGAGGTCTTCTCCATGCCGCCGCCGTCCTCCGGGGGCATTCACATCGTGCAGATCCTCAATATTCTGGAAAACTTCGATATGCACAAGTTCGGCTTCGGTAGTGCCGATGCCATGCAGGTGATGGCGGAGGCGGAGAAGCGCGCCTACGCTGACCGCTCGGAATACCTTGGCGATCCGGACTTCGTGAAGGTGCCGTGGCAGGCGCTGACCAACAAAGCCTATGCCAAATCGATTGCCGACGAGATCGACATCAATAAGGCTAAGCCGTCGAGCGAGATCCGCCCGGGCAAGCTGGCGCCGTATGAAAGTAACCAGACCACCCACTTCTCGGTGGTGGATAAAGACGGTAACGCGGTGGCGGTGACGTACACGCTTAACACCACTTTCGGCACCGGGATTGTGGCGGGCAACAGCGGTATTTTGCTGAACAACGAGATGGATGACTTCTCTGCCAAACCGGGCGTGCCGAACGTCTACGGCCTGGTCGGCGGCGATGCGAATGCGGTCGGGCCGAAGAAGCGCCCGCTGTCGTCCATGTCGCCCACCATCGTGGTGAAAGACGGCAAAACCTGGCTGGTGACCGGCAGCCCTGGCGGGAGCCGGATTATCACAACCGTGCTGCAAATGGTGGTGAACAGTATCGACTTTGGGATGAACGTCGCCGAAGCGACCAATGCGCCGCGTTTCCACCACCAGTGGCTGCCGGACGAGCTGCGCGTGGAGAAGGGCTTTAGCCCGGACACCCTCAAGCTGCTTGAGCAGCGCGGGCAGAAGGTGGCGGTGAAGGAGGCGATGGGCAGCACCCAGAGCATTATGGTCGGGCCGGACGGGGCGCTATTTGGCGCATCGGACCCGCGTTCGGTGGATGATTTAACGGCGGGGTATTGATTTTTTTGCCCGGTGGCGCTGCGCTTACCGGGCCTACAACGGCACGAACGTAGGCCGGGTAAGGCGAAGCCGCCACCCGGCAACAAACTACTTCATACGCGCCATATAATACGCATCCACATACTCGCCGTTGCGCAGGGCGTAGCGCCTGCCGGTGCCTTCAATCTCAAACCCGTGCTTTTTGTACACCGCGATTGCCGGTTCGTTATCCACAAACACCGTTAACTCGATGCGGTCGACGCGCAGCCAGTTGTCGCACATATCGATCATGGTGCGAATCAGTGCGCTGGCCACGCCGCGGTTATGCCACTGCGCGCCAACGCAGATACCGAAATCTGCAACGTGGCTGCGGCGTGGTCGCTGGGCGACATCAATGGTGAGGTGGCCGACCACGATATCATCAATGCAGGCAACCAGCTGTTTAATGCCCGGCTGTTCGCCTAGCCGCATTTGCCACATTTCCATTGAAGGATGAGGAACCTGTAGCGTGTTGTGGTACACCTCCGGCTGGGCGTGGATCTGACGAATGGCGTCGTAATCTTTCGGTTCAGCGTGGCGTATCACTATTTCACTCATTCCTTGTTCCTCAGTCAGTTAAAAGTCCCCTCCAACATCAGTGACTTTAAAAGTTGAGTCAATCGCTATTTTTTGCAAAAAGTGTTGGACAAGTGCGAATGAGAATGATTATTATTGCTCTGCATTCAGGAAGACCTCCTACGGGAACCTGAAAGCACGACATTGCTCACATTGCTTCCAGTATTACTTTAGCCAGCTTCTCGCTGGCTTTTTTTTTGCCCTTTTTCTCCCTCTCCCTGTGGGAGAGGGCTGGGGTGAGGGCAAAACATGCGCTATGGTAAAACTCAGTAACCTTCCAAAAGGACTGAGCCATGACACTACATTGTGCATTTATTGGATTTGGCAAAAGCACCACGCGTTACCACCTTCCGTATGTTCTTAACCGAAAAGAGACCTGGCACGTGGCCCATATCTATCGCCGCCGCGCGAAGCCAGAAGAGCAGTCTCCGCAGTATTCCCATATTCATTTCACCAGCGATCTTGATGAGGTGCTTAACGACCCGCAGGTGAAGCTGGTGGTGGTCTGTACCCACGCCGACAGCCACTTTGACTACGCGAAACGCGCGCTGGAAGCAGGTAAAAACGTGCTGGTGGAAAAGCCGTTCACCCCGACCATCGCCGAAGCGAAGGAGCTGTTCGCGCTGGCGAAAAGCAAAGGGCTGACCGTCACGCCGTACCAGAACCGTCGCTTTGACAGCTGCTTCCTGACGGCAAAAAAGGCAATTGAAAGCGGCAAACTCGGCGAGATCGTGGAAATCGAAAGCCACTTCGATTACTACCGCCCGGTGGCGGAAACCCAGCCCGGACTGCCGCAGGACGGATCTTTCTACGGTCTCGGTGTGCACACCATGGACCAGATCATCTCCTTGTTTGGCCGCCCGGACCACGTGGCGTATGACATCCGCAGCCTGCGCAATAAGGCCAACCCGGACGATACCTTTGAAGCGCAGCTGTTCTACGGCGACCTGAAAGCCATCGTAAAAACCAGCCATCTGGTGAAAATCGACTACCCGAAATTTATCGTTCACGGCAAGAAAGGCTCCTTTATCAAGTACGGTATTGACCAACAGGAGACCAGCCTGAAGGCCAATATCATGCCGGGTGAACCGGGCTTTGCGGCAGATGATTCCGTGGGCGTGCTGGAGTACGTGAACGACGAGGGCCTGGCGGTCAGGGAAGAGCTGAAGCCGGAAACGGGCGACTATGGACGCGTCTACGATGCGCTGTATGACACCCTCACCACCGGCGCGCCGAATTATGTCAAGGAATCTGACGTTCTGACCAATCTGGAAATCCTTGAGCGGGCCTTTGAACAGGCTTCTCCTGCCACGGTAACCCTCGCCAGATAAGCAAAAACGGCTCCTCTGCGCTTGTTCTAAATTTTTGAACAGAGGAGTCAATTTTCACCCTCTATGATCCCAGGGCGTTTGCGTCCACACTTACTCCATCGAAACGAACTGAGGGTGAAAACAATGATCTACTTACGCAAAGCAAACGAACGTGGTCACGCGAATCATGGCTGGCTGGACTCATGGCATTCATTCTCGTTTGCCGACTACTACGACCCGAACTTTATGGGCTTCTCCGCACTGCGCGTGATTAACGACGACGTGATTGATGCAGGCCAGGGCTTCGGTACCCACCCGCACAAAGACATGGAAATCCTGACCTATGTGCTGGAAGGGGCGGTTGAGCACCAGGACAGCATGGGCAACAAAGAGCAGGTTCCGGCGGGCGAGTTCCAGATTATGAGCGCGGGTACCGGGGTGCGTCACTCTGAGTACAACCCGAGCAAAACGGAAAAACTGCACCTGTATCAAATCTGGATCATTCCAGAAGAGACCGGCATCACGCCACGCTACGAGCAGCGCCGCTTCGACGCGAAACAGGGCAAACAGCTGGTGCTGTCCCCGGATGCGCGTGAAGGTTCCCTGAAAGTGCATCAGGATATGGAGCTGTACCGCTGGGCGCTGGCGAAAGATGAACAGTCTGTACACCAGATTGCCGCTAACCGCCGCGTGTGGATCCAGGTGGTGAAAGGTGAAGTGTCCATCAACGGCACCAAAGCGACAACCGCCGATGGCCTGGCAGTCTGGGATGAGCAGGCGCTCTCCGTGCATGCCGACAGCGAAAGTGAAATTCTGCTGTTTGACCTGCCGCCGGTCTAAATAATTTCTCAACCTTCCCTTTAAACGGGGAAGGTTGAGCTTTGTCCGTGATAAACTGAGCAAATCTCTCACTTCAAGATTTCTCAGGACGATGAAAAAGAAACGCCCCGTACTTCAGGATGTCGCCGATCGCGTCGGTGTGACCAAAATGACGGTCAGCCGTTTTTTACGTAACCCGGAACAGGTTTCCGTGGCGTTGCGTGGCAAGATTGCCGCCGCCCTTGATGAACTGGGTTATATCCCCAACCGCGCGCCCGATATTCTCTCCAATGCGACCAGCCGTGCGGTGGGCGTCCTGCTTCCTTCCTTAACCAACCAGGTATTCGCCGAAGTGCTGCGTGGCATTGAAAGCGTCACCGATGCGTTTGGCTATCAGACCATGCTCGCCCACTACGGGTACAAGCCGGAACTGGAAGAGGAACGTCTTGAATCGATGCTTTCCTGGAACATCGACGGCCTGATTTTAACGGAACGTACTCACACCCCGCGCACGCTGAAAATGATTGAAGTGGCAGGCATTCCGGTGGTGGAACTGATGGACAGCCAGTCGCCGTGCCTCGACATCGCCGTGGGGTTCGATAACTTTGAAGCGGCGCGTCAGATGACGGCGGCGATCATCGCCCGCGGTCATCGCCATGTGGCCTATCTGGGTGCGCGTCTGGATGAACGTACTATCATCAAACAGAAGGGATACGAGCAGGCGATGCTCGACGCCGGTTTAACCCCGTACAGCGTGATGGTGGAGCAATCTTCTTCTTACACGTCGGGTATTGAGCTGATGCGTCAGGCGCGACGCGAGTATCCGCAACTGGACGGTATTTTCTGCACCAACGATGACCTTGCGGTCGGCGCCGCGTTTGAGTGCCAGCGTCTGGGTTTAAAAATCCCGGATGATATGGCGATTGCCGGCTTCCACGGCCACGACATTGGCCAGGTGATGGAGCCGCGTCTGGCGAGCGTCCTGACCCCGCGTGAACGCATGGGCCGCATTGGCGCAGAACGCCTGCTGGCGCGCATTCGTGGTGAGGCAGTTACCCCGAAAATGTTAGATTTAGGTTTCACCTTGTCACCGGGTGGATCTATTTAATCCGACAAATTTGAAGTAGCTCACACTTATTCACTTCGCGCACGTTTGGATATTGCTTCTCATATGCCCCGGCAGGACAATGTTACCGATAACTGTTACCCGTAACAATTGACTGAGGGACACCCTTTGAGCACGACTAATCACGATCACCACGTTTACGTCCTGATGGGCGTGTCCGGTAGCGGTAAATCTGCCGTGGCGAGCGAAGTGGCGCATCAACTCCAGGCTGCGTTTCTTGATGGTGACTTCCTCCATCCGCGCAGCAACATCATGAAAATGGCTTCCGGCGAGCCGCTGAACGACGACGACCGCAAACCATGGTTGCAGGCGCTGAATGACGCCGCGTTCGCGATGCAGCGCACCAATAAAGTCTCCCTGATCGTCTGTTCCGCACTGAAAAAAACCTATCGCGACCTGCTGCGCGACGGCAACCCGAACCTCTCTTTCATCTACCTGAAAGGTGATTTCGGGGTGATTGAAAGCCGCCTGAAGGCGCGTAAAGGCCACTTCTTCAAAACCCAAATGCTGGTAACGCAGTTCGAAGCGTTGCAGGAGCCGGGAGCTGACGAACAGGATGTCTTAGTGGTTGATATCGATCAGCCGCTGGAAGGTGTTGTTGCCAGCACCATCGAGGTTATTAATAAAAGGCAGTAAGTTTTGAGTACATTAACGCTAGTTTTGACAGCAGTGGGTTCCGTATTGCTGCTGCTGTTTTTAGTGATGAAGGCGCGTATGCACGCCTTTGTGGCTTTGATGGTGGTTTCTATTGGTGCCGGTCTCTTTTCCGGCATGCCGCTCGACAAAATCGCGGCGACGATGGAAAAAGGGATGGGCGGCACGCTCGGCTTCCTGGCCATTGTGGTGGCGCTGGGCGCGATGTTTGGCAAGATTTTGCACGAGACGGGCGCGGTCGATCAGATTGCGGTCAAGATGCTGAAATCCTTCGGGCACAGCCGTGCGCACTACGCGATTGGTCTGGCCGGTCTGATTTGCGCGCTGCCGCTGTTCTTTGAAGTGGCCGTTGTGCTGCTGATTAGCGTGGCGTTCTCCATGGCGCGGCATACTGGTACCAACCTCGTGAAGCTGGTCATTCCGCTGTTTGCGGGCGTGGCGGCGGCGGCGGCGTTCCTGCTGCCGGGGCCTGCGCCGATGCTGCTGGCCTCCCAGATGCATGCTGACTTTGGCTGGATGATCCTGATTGGCCTGTGCGCGGCAATTCCGGGGATGATTATCGCTGGTCCGCTGTGGGGCAACTTCATCAGCCGTTACGTTGAGCTGCACATTCCGGATGACATCTCCGAGCCGCACCTGGGCGAGGGAAAAATGCCGTCCTTCGGCTTCAGCCTGTCGCTGATCCTGCTGCCGCTGGTGCTGGTGGGCCTGAAAACCATCGCTGCGCGCTTTGTGCCGGTGGGGTCAACCGCTTACGAATGGTTCGAATTTATTGGTCATCCGTTCACCGCGATCCTGGTGGCGTGTTTGGTAGCAATTTACGGCCTGGCGATGCGTCAGGGCATGCCGAAAGACCGCGTGATGGAGATCTGCGGCGCCGCGCTGCAACCGGCGGGGATTATCCTGCTGGTGATCGGGGCGGGCGGCGTGTTCAAGCAGGTGCTGGTGGATTCCGGCGTTGGCCCGGCGCTGGGCGAAGCGCTGACCGGGATGGGGCTGCCGATTGCAGTCACCTGTTTCGTGCTGGCCGCGGCGGTACGTATCATTCAGGGCTCCGCGACCGTAGCGTGCTTAACCGCCGTGGGTCTGGTGATGCCGGTGATTGAACAGCTGAACTACTCCGGTGCGCAGATGGCGGCGCTCTCTATCTGTATCGCGGGTGGCTCGATTGTGGTTTCTCACGTTAACGACGCGGGCTTCTGGCTGTTCGGTAAATTTACCGGCGCAACCGAAGCGCAAACCCTTAAAACCTGGACGCTGATGGAAACCATCCTCGGCACGACGGGTGCGATTGTCGGGATGATTGCGTTTACGTTGCTGAGCTAATCCCGGTTTACTCCCTCTCCCTGTGGGAGAGGGGGGGGGTGAGGGCATCAGGCCACACCCTAAAATAAAATTTCGTTTTGCGAGCCACCTTCCAGAGCCTCTCTTGTCACCCCGTCCCCAACGCAGTATCTTCTTGCCGCGCCTGCAAAATCAGGCGTCAGGATTAGCCTCCTGAACTACCTCATCAGCGACACGAGTGTTATCGTGTCGTGCGCTTGGCTACACTCCAATGGTGGGCCAGGCGGGGGCGTCGCAAGACGCGCCGGTAGCTGATGAGGCCGGTAAGGCTAACCCTGTCTGGTTCCACCACCCGTGAGATTAGCCTCTCCAGTGGTGGATACACATTACTCATCAGAGGCTGTCTTATGACTACTACCCCTAACTTTTCTCACACTTTATTTACTACCCCATTCGATCACACCACTGATTTCACCGAACTGGCAGATAATTGCTCGCGGTTTGTCGACGTGCTGGTTGAATGTGACGATCCAACCCAGAAGATGGCGCTGTGCGGACGGCTCTCAGCCTGCCTCGCACTGCTTCAGCCTACGCTGCTTGAACCTGTTCCGGAATATTTAAAAGCCAGCCTGACGGTGGATGACCTGCCGCTGGACGTGCCGGTCTTCGAACCGGAAGTGGATCAGTTAGGGCGATATTGCCAGCTGTTAACGCAAATGCTGTTAGCGCATTCGCTGTCAGAAAGCGATGAAAGAGTCGCAGGAGATTTGTTGCAGGATTTAGTGGGGTTTTACAGTGATACGCTGAAAGCGCCGCGCTGGTTGCTCACAAAGGAAGGCATCGTGCCGCTGTAAAAAAACCGGGTGGCGCTTACGCTTACCCGGCCTACGGGACCAGAGTTTGTTGTAGGTCGGGTAAGGCGAAGCCGCCACCCGACAAAATAAGACCTCTGCGGCCTGATGCCCTCACCCCGGCCCTCTCCCACGGGGAGAGGGGGCAAACACTAAAAACGGCAATCTAAGATTACCGTTTTGCTTTTACCTACCCTTTCATCCATGCCCGGATCCCGTCCAGGAACATCTGCGTCGCCATCATCACCAGAATCAGCCCCATCAGGCGCTCCAGCGCGTTCACCCCTTTCTCACCCAGCAGGCGCAGGAACAGCGACGACTGCAACAGGATAATAAACGTCCCGCCCCAGGCGATCAGCAGGGCAATCACCAGATGGCTCATCTGATTCGGATACTGATGCGACAGCAGCATCAGCGTCGCCAGAATCGTTGGCCCGGCGACCAGCGGAATTGCCAGCGGCACGATAAACGGCTCTTCACCCGCAGGCAGGCCGCTGCTGCTGCCCTCCGCGCTCGGGAAAATCATCTTAATAGCAATCAGGAACAAAATGATCCCGCCGGAAATGGAGACCGTTTCGGCGCGTAAGTTCAGGAAAGCGAGGATTTTTTCACCGGCGAACAGGAAGATAAACATCACCAGCAGGGCGATGAGCAGCTCGCGGATCATGATCGCCCGGCGGCGCTTCGGCTCGGTATGCTTCAGCACCGACATGAAGATCGGCAGATTACCGAGCGGATCCATAATCAGGATCAATAAAACCGCTGCGGAAATGATTTCACTCATCTTAAATTATCCCTGATACTTATTGTGGTCATTGCGATGATTAGCACTTTTTCTGATTGCCGGGCAATCATCGATTAATTTCGCTTGCGACTTTGGCAGCATTTTGTAATGTGAAGCATATCCCAGTTCAATACTGGCTTGCACAATCAGCACACACCCCTTGCAGGAAAAAAATGCTATGAAAAACGTTGGTTTTATCGGCTGGCGCGGTATGGTCGGCTCTGTACTCATGCAACGCATGGTTGAAGAGCGCGATTTCGACGCCATCCGCCCGGTCTTCTTCTCCACTTCCCAGCTCGGCCAGGCTGCACCGTCCTTTGGGGGTACCACAGGCACGTTGCAGGATGCTTACGATCTGGAAGCGCTGAAGGCACTCGACATTATTGTGACCTGCCAGGGCGGCGATTATACCAACGAAATCTATCCGAAGCTGCGTGAAAGCGGCTGGCAGGGCTACTGGATTGATGCGGCCTCTTCGCTTCGCATGAAAGACGATGCCATCATTATTCTTGACCCGGTTAACCAGGGCGTGATTACCGACGGCCTGAACAACGGCGTGAAAACCTTTGTTGGCGGTAACTGCACCGTCAGCCTGATGCTGATGTCCCTCGGCGGCCTGTTCGCACAGGATCTGGTGGAGTGGGTCTCCGTGGCGACCTACCAGGCGGCCTCCGGCGGCGGCGCGCGTCATATGCGTGAGCTGCTGACCCAGATGGGCCAGCTGCACCAGAGCGTCGCTGCCGAGCTGGCAGACCCGGCGTCCGCCATCCTCGACATCGAGCGTAAAGTCACTCAGCTCACCCGCAGCGGCGAGCTGCCGGTGGATAACTTTGGCGTACCGCTGGCCGGTGGCCTGATCCCGTGGATCGACAAACAGCTGGATAACGGCCAGACCCGCGAAGAGTGGAAGGGCCAGGCTGAGACCAACAAAATCCTCGGCTCCGCGAACACCATTCCGGTTGACGGTCTGTGCGTGCGTATCGGCGCGCTGCGCTGCCACAGCCAGGCCTTTACCATTAAACTGAAAAAAGATGTGTCTATTCCGACCGTGGAAGAGCTGCTGGCCGCACACAACCCGTGGGCGAAAGTGGTGCCAAACGATCGCGATATCACCATGCGCGAACTGACCCCGGCAGCCGTTACCGGCACGCTGACCACCCCGGTTGGTCGTCTGCGCAAGCTGAACATGGGGCCGGAGTACCTCTCCGCGTTCACCGTTGGCGATCAGCTGCTGTGGGGTGCAGCCGAGCCGCTGCGCCGCATGCTGCGCCAGCTGGCGTAATAATTTGTTAAACACGGGGGGTGATTGTCACCCCCTTTTTTTGCGTACTACATGGAGTAAAACGCAGATGTCTTATTTTTTATCAGGAGGACCCACGACGTTGGCTATGCTTTAAGGAAGATTTATTTCTCACCTGAGGGTAGGGCGGAGCAGAGAGGATTAACTGCACCGTTTAGGTCACATTAAAAGTCGTCCCGGAGCGCGTAAAAAGGGCGACATAAAAAAACAGGATGAACACCATGTCCGATCGTATTTCGAGAGACGTGATTAATGCGCTTATTGCGGGTCACTTTGCCGACCCCTTTTCTGTGCTAGGGATGCACCGTACAGAGGCCGGACTGGAAGTTCGGGCGCTGTTACCGGATGCAACAGAAGTGTGGGTTATCGAACCCAAAACCGGCCGCAAGGTAGGTAATCTGGAATGCCTCGACTCGCGTGGCTTCTTCTCGGGCGTCATGCCCCGCCGTAAAAATCCTTTTCGTTATCAGCTTGCCGTTATCTGGCACGGTCAGCAAAACCTGATTGACGATCCCTATAGCTTCGGCCCGCTCTTAAAAGAGATGGACGCCTGGCTGCTGTCCGAAGGGACCCATTTACGCCCCTACGAAACGCTGGGTGCCCATGCGGATACCATGGACGGTATCACCGGCACGCGTTTTGCCGTATGGGCGCCAAACGCCCAGCGCGTCTCCGTCGTCGGGCAGTTCAACTACTGGGACGGTCGTCGTCACCCCATGCGCCTGCGCCGGGAAACCGGCATCTGGGAGCTGTTTATCCCCGGCGCGCACAACGGTCAGCTCTACAAATTCGAGATGATCGATGCCAACGGCAAGCTGCGCATTAAATCCGACCCGTACGCCTTTGAGGCAGAACTACGCCCGAATACCGCCTCGCTGATTTGCGGCCTGCCGGAGAAGGTTGTCCAGAGTGAGGAGCGCAAGCAGGCCAACCGCTTTGATGCGCCAATCTCCGTCTATGAAGTGCATCTCGGCTCGTGGCGTCGCCACACCGATAACAACTTCTGGCTGAGCTATCGCGAGCTGGCGGACCAGCTGGTGCCGTACGCCAAATGGATGGGCTTTACCCATCTGGAGCTGCTGCCGATCAACGAACACCCATTTGACGGCAGCTGGGGCTATCAGCCAACCGGGTTGTATGCGCCCACGCGCCGCTTCGGCACGCGCGATGACTTCCGCTATTTCATCGATGCCGCGCACGCCGCCGGGCTGAACGTGATCCTCGACTGGGTGCCGGGCCACTTCCCGTCGGATGATTTTGCGCTGGCAGAGTTCGACGGCACAAAGCTGTACGAGCACAGCGACCCGCGCGAAGGCTATCACCAGGACTGGAATACGCTGATCTATAACTACGGTCGCCGTGAAGTATCGAACTACCTGGTCGGGAACGCGCTGTACTGGATCGAACGTTTCGGCATTGATGCCCTGCGCGTGGATGCGGTGGCGTCGATGATCTACCGCGACTACAGCCGCAAAGAGGGGGAGTGGATCCCGAACGAGTATGGCGGCCGTGAAAACCTGGAAGCGATTGAGTTTCTGCGCAACACCAACCGCATTATCGGCGAGCAGGTGGAAGGCGCCGTGACCATGGCGGAAGAGTCCACCGACTTCCCGGGCGTTTCCCGTCCACCGGCAATGGGCGGCCTGGGCTTCTGGTACAAGTGGAACCTCGGCTGGATGCACGACACGCTCGACTACATGAAGCTCGACCCGGTTTATCGTCAGTATCACCACGATAAGCTCACCTTCGGGCTGCTCTACAACTACACCGAAAACTTCATGCTGCCGCTGTCGCACGATGAAGTGGTGCACGGCAAGAAATCCATTCTCGACCGCATGCCGGGGGACGCGTGGCAGAAGTTTGCCAACCTGCGCGCTTACTACGGCTGGCTGTTTGCTTTCCCGGGCAAAAAACTGCTGTTTATGGGCAACGAATTTGCGCAGGGGCGCGAATGGAACCACGATACCAGCCTTGACTGGCATCTGCTGGAAGGCGCGGACAACTGGCACCACGGCGTACAGCGTCTGGTCCGTGACCTGAACCTGACCTATCGCCACCACAAAGCGCTGCACGAGCTGGACTTCGATCCGTACGGCTTTGAGTGGCTGGTGGTGGACGACCACGAGCGCTCGGTGTTTGTCTTTGTGCGCCGCGACAAGGCGGGTAACGAGATCATTGTCGCCAGCAACTTCACGCCGGTGCCGCGCGAACACTATCGCTTCGGCATTAACCAGCCGGGCAAATGGCGCGAAATTCTCAATACCGACTCCATGCACTACCACGGCAGCAACGCGGGTAACGGTGGCCTGGTGCAGAGCGATGCGATTGAAAGCCACGGTCGTCCGAACTCCCTGAGCCTGACGCTGCCGCCGCTGAGCACCATCTGGCTGGTGCGGGAGGGCGAATGACGCAGCTCTCGGCAGGTAAACCCGAACCGCTCGGGGCGAGTTTTGACGGAAAGGGGGTGAACTTCACGCTCTTTTCTGCCCATGCGGAGCGGGTGGAACTCTGTGTGTTTGACGGGGAAGGTAACGAGCATCGTTACGATTTACCGGCGCGCACGGGGGATACCTGGCATGGCTACCTGACCGGAGGACGGCCGGGGATGCACTACGGTTTTCGCGTACACGGCCCCTGGGAGCCCTCTCAGGGGCACTGGTTTAACCCGGCGAAGCTGCTGATTGACCCGTGCGCGCACCGCGTGGACGGTGAGTTTAAAGATGACTCGCTGTTCCACGTTGGCTACGGCGAACCTGACCACCGCGACAGCGCGCCCGTCGCGCCCAAAAGCGTGGTGGTGCACGATCTCTACGACTGGGAAGACGATGCCCCGCCGCGCACGCCGTGGGGCAACACCGTTATTTATGAAGCCCACGTTAAAGGGCTGACATATCTGCACCCGTCAATCCCTAAAGAGATGCGCGGCACCTACAAAGCGCTTGGGCATCCGACGATGGTCGCGTACCTGAAGCACTTAGGGATCACCGCGCTGGAGCTGTTGCCCGTGGCGCATTTCGCCAGCGAGCCGCGGCTACAGCGTCTTGGGTTAAGCAACTACTGGGGCTACAACCCGCTGGCGATGTTCGCCCTCGACCCGCGCTACGCGGTGCAGCCGGAGAAGGCACGGGATGAGTTTCGCGATGCGGTGAAGGCGCTTCACGCGGCGGGTATCGAGGTCATTCTGGACGTGGTGCTGAACCACAGTGCGGAAAGCGATCTTGACGGCCCGACGCTCTCACAGCGCGGAATCGATAACCGTAGCTATTATTGGATCAGGGACGACGGCGATTACGAGAACTGGACCGGGTGCGGTAACACCCTCAACCTCAGTCATCCGGCCGTTACGCATTACGCGTACGAGTGCCTGAAATACTGGGTTGAGACGTTCCACGTGGACGGTTTTCGCTTCGACCTGGCGCCGGTGATGGGGCGCACCCCGGCGTTCAGCCAGCAGGCGCCGCTGTTTGAGGCCATCAAAAACTGCCCGGTGCTCTCAAAGGTTAAGCTGATCGCGGAGCCCTGGGACATCGGAGAGGGCGGTTATCAGGTGGGGAATTTCCCGCCGCTGTTTGCCGAGTGGAACGACCACTTCCGCGATGCCATCCGCCGCTTCTGGCTGACGCGCGATCTGTCGCTGGGGGAGTTTGCCGGTCGCTTTGCCGGCTCCAGCGATCTCTTCAAGCGTGACGGCAAACGTCCGTCGGCCACCATTAACCTGCTGACGGCACACGACGGTTTTACGCTGCGCGACTGCGTTTGTTTCAATCAGAAACACAATGAGGCAAACGGCGAGGAGAATCGCGATGGGACTAACAATAACCATAGCTTCAACCATGGTATAGAAGGGTTAGGCGGAAGTCTGGATGTGATCGAGCGGCGACGCGCCAGCGTTCATGCGCTGCTGACGACGCTTTTGTTGTCGCAGGGCACGCCGATGCTGCTGGCGGGCGATGAGCACGGCCACAGCCAGCACGGCAACAACAACGCCTATTGCCAGGACAACACCCTGACCTGGCTCGACTGGGGAGAAGCGAATAGCGGGCTGACCCATTTCACCGCGGCGCTGATCCATCTTCGCCAGCGCATCCCCGCGCTCACCGCCGACCGCTGGTGGGAAGAGGGCGACGGAAACGTTCGCTGGCTGAATAAAGACGCGCAACCGTTAAGCGCGCAAGAGTGGCAACACGGCATACCCTGTCTGCAAATCCTGCTTTCGGATGCGTGGCTGGTGACGCTGAACGCGACGGATGACGTCGCAGAGATTGTTTTACCTGACGGGGAATGGCGAGCCATTCCTCCCTTTGCCGGAGCGGATAATCCGGTTGTTATGGCTGTCTGGCACGGGCCTGCGCACGGAGTGTGCGTATTCCAAAGATGATAAAAAAGGAGTTAGTCATGGTTAGATTAGAGAAGAACGATCCGTTAATGTTGGCGCGCCAGCTACCATTAAAAACAGTTGCCCTGATACTCGCGGGCGGGCGTGGTACCCGTCTGAAAGATTTGACCATCAAGCGCGCCAAACCGGCCGTTCACTTTGGTGGTAAGTTCCGTATTATCGATTTTGCACTTTCCAACTGCCTGAACTCAGGCATTCGCCGTATTGGCGTCATTACCCAGTATCAGTCGCACACGCTGGTGCAGCACATTCAGCGCGGCTGGTCATTCTTCAGCGAAGAGATGAACGAATTTGTCGATCTGCTCCCGGCGCAGCAGCGCGTTCATGGGGAGAACTGGTACCGCGGCACGGCGGATGCCGTGACCCAGAACCTCGACATCATTCGTCGCTACAACGCGGAATACATCGTTATCCTCGCCGGGGACCACATCTACAAGCAAGATTACTCCCACATGCTAATCGACCACGTCGAAAAAGGGGCGCGCTGCACCGTGGCGTGTCTGCCGGTGCCTGTTGCGGAAGCAACCGCGTTTGGCGTGATGCATGTAGATGGCGACGACAAGATTATCGACTTTGTCGAAAAGCCGGCGAACCCGCCAACCATGCCGGGCGACGACACCAAATCGCTCGCCAGCATGGGGATCTATGTCTTTGATGCCGATTATCTTTATGAACTGCTGGAAGAGGACGACAAAGACGAAAACTCCAGCCACGACTTCGGTAAAGACATCATCCCGAAAATCACCAAAGCTGGCATGGCGTATGCACATCCCTTCCCGCTGTCCTGCGTGCAGTCCGATCCGAATGCGGAGCCTTACTGGCGCGATGTGGGAACGCTGGAAGCGTACTGGAAAGCCAACCTCGATCTGGCGTCCGTCACGCCTGAGCTGGATATGTACGACCAGAACTGGCCGATTCGCACGCATATGGAATCGTTGCCGCCGGCGAAGTTCGTTCAGGATCGCTCCGGCAGCCACGGCATGACGCTCAACTCGCTGGTCTCTGGCGGTTGCATTATCTCCGGTTCGGTGGTGGTGCAGTCCGTGCTGTTCCCGCGCGTGCGTATAAACTCATTCTGTAATATCGATTCGGCAGTTCTGCTGCCGGATGTCTGGGTAGGGCGCTCATGTCGTCTGCGTCGCTGCGTTATCGATCGTGCCTGCATCATTCCCGAAGGGATGGTGATTGGGGAAAACGCGGAAGAAGATGCGCGTCGTTTCTACCGTTCGGAAGAGGGGATCGTGTTAGTAACACGGGAAATGTTGCGGAAGCTGCAAATCAAACAGGAGCGATGATGCAGGTTTTACACGTATGTTCTGAGATGTTCCCGTTGTTAAAAACGGGCGGCCTGGCGGATGTTCTTGGTGCATTACCAGCGGCGCAAATCGCCGGAGGGGTGGATACCCGCGTGTTGTTGCCCGCTTTTCCGGATATCCGGCGCGGTATTCCCGATGCAAAGGTTGTTACCCGTCGCGAGACCTTCGCGGGACGTATCACCCTGCTGTTTGGACATTACAATGGCGTAGGGATTTACCTGATTGATGCCCCGCATTTATACGATCGACCCGGCAGCCCGTATCACGATACCAACCTGTACGCCTATACCGATAACGTGATGCGCTTTGCCCTGCTCGGCTGGGTGGGGGCGGAAATGGCCGTCGGACTGGATCCGTTCTGGCGTCCGAACGTGGTGCACGCGCATGACTGGCATGCGGGGCTGGCTCCTGCGTATCTGGCGGCGAAGGGGCACCCGGCCAAATCGGTGTTTACGGTGCACAACCTGGCGTATCAGGGCATGTATTACGCGCATCATATGAATGACATCGATCTGCCATGGTCGTTCTTTAACATGCACGGACTGGAGTTTAACGGACAGATTTCGTTCCTGAAGGCGGGTCTGTACTACGCCGACCACATCACGGCGGTCAGCCCAACCTACGCGCGGGAAATTACTCAGCCGGAGTTCGGTTACGGTATGGAAGGGCTGCTGCAACAGCGCCACCGTGAAGGTCGTCTGTCGGGCATTCTGAACGGCGTGGATGAACAGATCTGGAATCCGGAAACGGACCTCCTGCTGGCGGCGCGCTATGGTCGCGACTCCGTGGAGGACAAAGCGGAGAACAAGCGCCAGCTACAGATTGCGATGGGGCTGAAGGTCAACGACAAGGTGCCGCTGTTTGCGGTGGTCAGCCGCCTGACCAGCCAGAAAGGGCTGGATCTGGTGCTGGAAGCGCTGCCGGGATTACTGGAGCAGGGCGGCCAGCTGGCGCTGCTCGGCGCGGGCGACCCGGTATTGCAGGAAGGTTTCCTTGCGGCCGCGGCGGAACATCCGGGGCAGGTGGGCGTGCAGATTGGCTATCACGAAGCGTTCTCGCACCGCATCATGGGCGGCGCGGACGTGATTCTGGTGCCGAGCCGCTTCGAGCCCTGCGGCCTGACGCAGCTCTATGGTCTGAAATACGGCACGTTGCCGCTGGTACGCCGCACGGGCGGGCTGGCGGATACGGTGTCTGACAGCTCCCTGGAAAACCTGGCGGACGGTATCGCCAGCGGGTTTGTTTTCGAGGACAGTAATGCCTGGTCGCTGCTTCGGGCGATCCGGCGTGCTTTCGTCTTGTGGTCCCGTCCATCCCTGTGGCGTTACGTACAACGTCAGGCGATGTCCATGGACTTTGGCTGGCACGTTGCGGCGCAGTCCTACCGCGACCTTTATCAACGCTTGATGTAACGAGGCGAAGTTACTGATATGAATGCTCCATTTAGCTACTCTTCCCCCACGCTCAGCGTTGAGGCTTTGAAACACTCCATCGCCTATAAGCTGATGTTTACCATTGGGAAAGATCCCGTTATTGCCAACAAACATGAGTGGCTGAACGCCACGCTGTTTGCGGTGCGTGACCGTATGGTCGAACGCTGGCTGCGCTCCAACCGCGCCCAGCTTTCGCAGGAGACGCGACAGGTGTATTACCTGTCGATGGAGTTTCTGATTGGTCGCACCCTCTCCAATGCGCTGTTATCGCTCGGGATTTATGACGACGTCAAAAACGCACTGGAAGAGATGGGGCTGGATTTAGAAGAGCTGATTGACGAAGAGAACGACCCGGGGCTGGGTAACGGTGGTCTCGGGCGTCTTGCCGCCTGTTTCCTCGATTCACTGGCGACGCTGGCGCTGCCGGGGCGCGGCTACGGTATTCGCTACGACTACGGTATGTTCAAGCAGAATATCGTGGATGGTCGTCAGAAAGAGTCTCCAGACTACTGGCTGGAGTACGGTAACCCGTGGGAGTTCAAGCGCCACAACACGCGCTACAAGGTGCGTTTTGGCGGGCGTATTCAGCAGGAAGGGAAAAAATCCCGCTGGGTGGAAACCGAGGAGATCCTCGCCGTGGCCTATGACCAGATCATCCCCGGCTACGACACCGATGCGACCAATACGCTGCGCCTGTGGAACGCGCAGGCCAGTAGCGAGATCAACCTGGGTAAATTCAACCAGGGTGACTACTTCGCGGCGGTGGAAGATAAAAACCACTCCGAGAATGTGTCACGCGTCCTGTATCCGGATGACTCGACCTACTCAGGCCGCGAGCTGCGCCTGCGTCAGGAGTATTTCCTCGTCTCGGCAACGATTCAGGATATCCTTAGCCGTCACTATCAGCTGCACAAAACCTATGCGAATCTGGCGGAAAAAACCGCCATTCACCTCAACGATACCCATCCGGTGCTGTCGATCCCTGAGCTGATGCGCCTGCTGATTGACGAGCATAAGTTCAGCTGGGATGACGCGTTTGAAGTAACCTGCCAGGTGTTCTCGTACACCAACCATACGCTGATGAGTGAAGCGCTGGAGACGTGGCCGGTGGATATGCTCGGCAAAATTCTGCCGCGCCATCTGCAAATCATCTTCGAGATCAACGACTACTTCCTCAAGACCTTGCAGGAGCAGTACCCGAACGATACCGGTCTGCTGAGCCGCGCCTCGATCATTGATGAATCCAACGGGCGTCGCGTACGCATGGCCTGGCTGGCGGTGGTGATCAGCCACAAGGTGAACGGCGTGTCAGAGCTGCACTCGAACCTGATGGTGCAGTCGCTGTTTGCGGACTTCGCGAAGATCTTCCCGACGCGTTTCTGCAACGTGACCAACGGCGTCACCCCGCGCCGCTGGCTGGCGCTGGCGAACCAGCCGCTCTCCGACGTTCTGGATGAGAACATTGGCCGCACCTGGCGCACCGATTTGAGCCAGCTGAGCGAGCTGGAGCAGCACATTGATTTCCCGACGGTGAATAAAGCGGTACGGGAAGCCAAGCTGCTGAACAAGAAGCGTCTGGCGGTCTGGCTGGCGATGCATCTGAACGTGGTGGCGAACCCGAAAGCGCTGTTTGACGTGCAGATCAAACGTATCCACGAGTACAAGCGTCAGCTGATGAATGTCCTGCACGTTATTACCCACTACAACCGCATTAAGGCTGACCCGACGGCGGAGTGGGTGCCGCGCGTGAAAATCTTTGCCGGTAAGGCGGCGTCCGCGTACTACATGGCGAAGCACATCATTCATCTCATCAACGATGTGGCGAAGGTGGTGAATCACGATCCGGACATTGGCGATAAGCTGAAGGTCGTGTTTATCCCGAACTACAGCGTAAGCCTGGCGCAGCTGATTATTCCGGCGGCGGATCTCTCTGAGCAGATTTCCACGGCGGGGACGGAAGCATCCGGCACCAGTAACATGAAGTTTGCCCTGAACGGCGCGCTGACTATCGGCACGCTGGACGGCGCAAATGTCGAAATGCTGGAGCATGTGGGCGCGGAGAATATCTTTATTTTCGGGAATACGGCGGAAGAGGTGGAGGCGCTGCGCAAGCAGGGCTACTCGCCGCGTGAGTATTATGAAGAGGATGAAGAGTTACGCCAGGTGCTGACGCAAATCGCCACCGGCGTGTTTAACCCTGAGGAGCCCGGACGCTATCGCGATCTGGTGGACTCGCTGATTAACTTTGGCGATCACTATCAGGTGCTGGCGGATTACCGCAGCTACGTGGATTGTCAGGATAAGGTGGACGAACTGTACCGTCAGCAGGAGAAGTGGACCAGCGCCGCGATGCATAACATCGCCAACATGGGATACTTCTCGTCGGACAGGACCATCAAAGAGTATGCCGAGAATATCTGGCATATTGATCCGGTGCGGTTGTAAAAACAAAGCCCGGTGGCGCTGCGCTTACCGGGCCTACGGGATCGAGTAGGCCGGGTAAGGCGGAGCCGCCACCCGGCTTTTTTTCAATTACGACGCCAACGACAGTTCACGCTTTCCCGCATGCTGCTGCAACCATTGCGCCACGCGAGACTGCTGCTCGGCATTCAGCCACATCCCTTCTTTAGTACGACGCCAGATAGCATCGTCCAGACGGCGCACCCACTCGTGTTCCACCAGGTAGCGCAGTTCCGCTTCGTACAGCTCATGGCCAAAATGCTCGCCCAGATCGGCAATCTCTTTCGCCTCGCCGAGGAACAGTTCGGTGTTGCTGCCGTAGGTGCGGGCATAGTGGCGCGCCATTCCTTCGGTAATGAACGGGAAGCGGCGACGCAGCTTCGCGGCGTAATCGTCGCGGTTATCGCCGATATCGCCGCCAGGCAGCACGGCGCCTTTCGTCCACGCCGGGCCGATGCCTTTGTAATACGGCGCCAGTTTCTCCAGCGCGTGCTCCGCCAGTTTACGGTAGGTGGTGAGCTTACCGCCAAATACCGACAGCAGGGGCGCCTGACCGTCCACGTCATGAATATCAAGCGTATAGTCACGGGTGATGGCCTGCGGTGAGTCAGACTCGTCATCACACAGCGGACGCACGCCGGAGTAGGTCCAGACCACGTCATCGCGCGCCAGCTGTTTCTTAAAGTGCGCGTTGTACACTTTCAACAGGTAGCTGACTTCACTCTCGTCGATCTCAACGTTTTTCGGATCGCCTTTGTACTCTACGTCGGTGGTGCCGATGATGGAGAACTCGTCCATCCACGGGATCACAAACACAATGCGCTTGTCTTCATTTTGCAGGATATAAGCCTGTTTCTGGGTATGCACGCGCGGCACCACAATGTGGCTGCCCTTGATCAGGCGGATGCCGTACGGAGAAGGCAGGTGCATACCGTCATCGAAGAACTGTTTTACCCACGGGCCGGTGGCGTTCACCAGGCCGCGCGCTTTCCAGCTAAACTTCTTACCGGTATCCACGTCTTCCGCTTCCACAATCCACAGGCCGTTTTCGCGGCGTGCGGCGGTCGCGCGGGTACGGGTTTTTACCTCGCCGCCTTTCTTCTCGACCATCTGCGCGTTAGCCAGCACCAGACGCGCATCGTCCACCCAGCAGTCGGAATATTCGAAACCGCGCACGATTTCAGGCTTAAGAACCGACTCTGAGCCAAAACGCAAACCAGTCGAACCCGGCAGGCTGGTGCGTTTACCCAGATGATCGTACATAAACAGACCAATGCGGATCATCCACGCCGGACGCAGATGCGGGCGATGAGGCAGACGGAAACGCATCGGGATCGCCAGATGCGGAGCCATTTTCAGCAGTACTTCGCGTTCGGCCAGCGCTTCGCTGACCAGGCGGAATTCGTAGTGTTCCAGGTAGCGCAGGCCACCGTGGATCAGCTTGGAGCTGGCGGACGACGTCGCGCAGGCGAGATCGTTAGCTTCCAGCATCAGCACGGATAAACCGCGTCCTGCGGCATCAACCGCAATACCGGCACCGTTGATGCCACCGCCTATCACAATCAGATCTTTGGTTTCCATAACACCCTCATGCACTTTCGTTAAAGCTCAAAAATGTTCGATATCGCTCATAATAGCAAAGGAACGCGCTTTTGGTAACATCAAAAAAACAATTTAGAGTGATATGGATAACATAATGGCGTTTACCCGCCGCCAGGACGTACACTACGGGGTAAAATAGTGCGGTCTGATGCCCTCACCCCAGCCCTCTCCCACGGGGAGAGGGTGATCCGTTTCCCTCTCCCTCAGGGAGAGGGTAGGGTGAGGGGAAAACCGCACCACACCTGAATATAAGATGAGAACACCATGGATCAGTTTGAATGTATTAACGTAGAAGAAGCCCATCAGAAGATGCACCAGGGACAAGCGGTGCTGGTGGATATCCGCGATCCGCAGAGCTTTGCGATGGGCCACACGCCGGGCGCGTTCCATCTCACCAACGACACGCTGGGCGCGTTTATGCGCGATAACGACTTCGATACCCCGGTGATGGTGATGTGCTATCACGGCAACAGCAGTAAAGGCGCGGCGCAGTATCTGCTCCAGCAGGGTTACGACGCGGTGTACAGCGTCGATGGCGGCTTCGATGCCTGGCATCGTCATTTCCCGGCAGAAGTTGAATACGCGTTTGAGCGCTGATCCCGCTATACTGTCCCCTTTTGTGTGGAAATAAGCGACCGCTGCCCATGTTGATGATCACCTCTTTTAGCAACCCGCGCGTCGCCCAGGCGTTTGTCGACTATATGGCGACGCAGGGCATTATCCTGACTATTCAGCAGCATACACAGACGGATGTCTGGCTGGCAGACGAAAGCCAGGCCGGCCGCGTGAACGACGAGCTTGCGCGTTTTCTGGAAAACCCGGGCGACCCGCGTTATCTGGCGGCAAGCTGGCAATCCGGCCAGACCGGCAGTGGCCTGCACTATCAACGTTTTCCGTTTCTCGCCACCCTGCGCGAGCGCGCAGGACCGTTTACGCTGCTTTTGATGGCAGCCTGCATCATCGTCTTCATTATTATGAGCGTGGTGGGCGACCAGAGCGTGATGATTGCCCTCGCATGGCCGTACGATCCCTCCCTGCAATTTGACGTCTGGCGCTACTTCACCCATGCGCTGATGCACTTCTCGGTGATGCATATCCTCTTTAACCTGCTGTGGTGGTGGTATCTCGGCGGGGCGGTGGAGAAGCGGCTCGGCAGCGGCAAGCTGATTGTGATCACCCTTATCAGCGCCCTGTTAAGCGGCTACGTGCAGCACAAATTCAGCGGTCCATGGTTTGGCGGGTTATCCGGCGTGGTGTACGCCCTGATGGGTTACGCCTGGCTCAGAGGCGAGCGCGACCCGGATAGCGGCATCTATTTACAACGTGGATTAATAACCTTTGCGTTAATATGGCTTATTGCCGGATGGTTTGATCTGTTTGGTATGTCTATCGCCAATGGTGCGCACGTTACCGGCCTGGCGGTTGGGCTGGCGATGGCGCTGGCCGATACGCTCCATGCGCGAAAACGAACATAATTCCCAGGGATATTTCATGAAACAAACACAACGTCATGACGCCATTATCGAACTGGTAAAAAAACAGGGATACGTCAGTACTGAAGAGCTGGTGGAGCAGTTTGCCGTCAGCCCGCAAACCATCCGTCGTGACCTCAACGACCTGGCCGATCAGAACCGTATTCTGCGTCACCACGGCGGCGCCGCACTGCCGTCCAGCTCGGTGAACACCTCATGGCATGACCGTAAGGCGACGCAAACGGCAGAGAAAGAGCGTATCGCCCGTAAAGTGGCGAGCCAGATCCCGAACGGCGCGACGCTGTTTATTGATATCGGCACCACGCCGGAAGCGGTCGCCCATGCGCTGCTGAACCACGAGAACCTGCGCGTGGTGACCAACAACCTGAACGTGGCCAACACGTTGATGCAGAAAGACGATTTCCGCATCATCCTCGCGGGCGGCGAACTGCGCAGCCGCGACGGGGGCATTATCGGCGAAGCGACGCTCGATTTTATCTCTCAGTTCCGCCTCGACTTCGGCATTCTGGGGATCAGCGGCATCGATAGCGACGGCTCGCTGCTGGAGTTTGATTACCACGAGGTGCGCACCAAGCGCGCGATCATTGAAAACTCACGTCACGTGATGCTGGTGGTGGACCACTCCAAATTTGGCCGTAACGCGATGGTCAACATGGGCAGCATCAGCATGGTGGATGCGGTTTACACCGACGTAATGCCACCGGCGGGCGTGATGCAGGTAATTAAGGATAACAATTTGCAGCTGGAATTGTGCTAGCGGTTGTGTCGGGTGGCGCTGCGCTTACCCGACCTACAAAATTTTCTCCCTCTCCCTGTGGGAGAGGGCCGGGGTGAGGGCATCAGACCGCAGAGGAATTACACTCCATATCCCATCATCTTCAACAGCTGCTGCGCATGCTGCACCGCATCCTGTCGATGCGCTACGCCCAGCTTCTGATACAGATTGCGAATGTGCGTTTTGATGGTGGTCGCCGCCACCGCCAGCTCACCGGCAATCTGCTCGTTGCTGTAGCCGGAATAGATCAGCCCCAGCACCTGCCATTCACGCTGGGTGAGCGGGCTGGTGCGGATAAGCTCCGGCACTTCCGGATGGTTCAGCAGACGTTCAACAAAGTTCTCATCGAAGTGCGCAAACTTGTGGCGGTGGTGCTGGTTAATCTCGCGCAGAATGCGCTGGGCGCGATGCTGATCGAGTTCTGGCAGCGTGTTGAGCTGAATCAGCTGGCGCAGCTGCTGGGCCATCACTTCACCCTCAATCACAAAGTGGCTGATAAACCCGGTGCGGTTCGCCAGCTGTAACGCTTCCAGCAGTACGCGCTGGGCATCGTTTTTACGGCCCGCCTGCCAGTAAAGCTGGTTTAACAGCAGCAGGTTGCGGTTTAAATCGCTCATCAGGCGCAGGCTGCGGGCGTTTTCGTTTAACTCTTCCAGCACAATCTCGGCAGGCTCAAAGTCACCCAGCAGGATCTGCACGCGAGCGATGTTGCGCCACTGGCTTTGCAGGAAGTGGTTATTGGCAAATTCCGGTTTAGGCGTATGACGCAGCCAGTTGGCGGCGGACTTTTTATCGCCGGTCATCTGCCAGTAAATCACCCGCACCTTATCGGCGTTGGACACCCAGTCGCTATGGTACTGCCCGTTGCCGAGCAGGTTTTCCAGGCGGTTAAGATGGTTGCGGGCATTATCCAGGTCGCCGCGCGCCAGCGAGCACTGCACCAGCAGAGCCAGACACTGGAGCTGCTGCTGCGGCTGGAAGCTCGAAAGGACATTCAGACCCTGGCGGGCGCTGCTTTCTGCTTCATCCAGACGCGACCATGCCCACAGCAGCTGAGCGCGAATACGCAACAGGAACTCGTGCATCGGCAGCTGTTCCAGATGCTGTTCACGGATCAGCTGGAACGCTTTCTCCTGGTTTTCCCAGGCGGCTTGCAGGAACCCCTGAGCAAATAAAATCTCGCTTTGCTGGATCAGGCTCCAGAGGGCGTAATGCCAGACATCGTGGCGGCGCGCCATCTGTTCGGTTTGCTGCATGAGTGAAAGCGAACGCGTGAGATCGCCCTTACAGTGCAGCACTTCGCCGTGTACCGAGGTGGCGACAATACGGCTGTAAAAATTCGCCAGCGGCAGCTCATCCAGCGCGACCATCGCCAGCCGTTCGGCTTCCTCAGGGTCACCGTCGTTAATCGCCACCTGCGCACGCAGGGCGTTAAATTCGCCATGCAGGGTGGTATCCATCTCGCTTTCCATCTCCTGTTCGGCGCGCGCCAGCAGGGTGTTCACTTCGCTGTAGCGATGCTGGCTCTGCATCAGCCAGGCCTGGAGCAGCACCAGACGCGGATTCTCCAGCAGGCTTTCCCACGGCAGCGCTTTTAACGACTCTTCCAGCAGCGTCAGTTCACTGTGGTTGAACAGTCCCCACGCGTGGTTGAGCAGAATATCGCGCAGCATACCGGCATCCCCGGCGGCCAGCGCATGGTGGATAGCCTCGCTCGGGAAACCTTGCGCCATCCAGCTTTCGGCGGCGGCGCGGTGAATGTCAGGCAGCTCTGCGGCCAGTTCCCACTGGCAACGCTGGCGCAGGAAGCTGCCAAACAGCGGATGGTAGCTAAACCATTCGCCGGGATCGTCCATGCGCGTCAGGAACAGACCCTGACGTTCAATCTCTTCGAGCTGAAGCTGCCCGTTTTCAATGCCGGTGACGCGTACAATCAGCGCATCGTTCATGGAACGCAGCAGGGAGCTTTTCAGCAGGAAATGGCGGGTGGAGAGGTCAACGCTGTCGAGTACCTCATCCACCAGATAATCCGACAGGTGGCTGGCGTTGATGCCCGCCAGGCGGCGTGCGGACTGATGCGTCGGGCTGTTGTTTTGCCGCGCGGAGAGGGCAATCAGCTGAAGCGCCGTGGCCCAGCCGGCAACGTCATCGCACAGGCGGCTGCTTTCCGACGCCTCAATCGGAGACGTCAGGCGGCAGTCAAAGAACTGCTTCGCTTCCTGATGGGTAAAGGCCAGCTGCTGACTGCCGATTTCCAGCAGCTGATCGCGCACGCGCAGGTTGGCAATGCCCAACTGCGGAAGGTTACGCGACAGGACAACCAGCGTCAGGTTTTCCGGCTGATGGCGCAGGAAGAAACGCATGGACTCGTGAATAACCGGGTTGGTGATCAGATGATAATCATCAATCACCACATACAGCGGGCGATGCCATTCGGCCAGCTCGATAAACAGCTGGGAGAAAAGAGAGGACAGGCTGGCGTACTGGCGCTTTTGCACCATCACCTCGCTGGTGACGCAGTGTCCGTTGGTTGCCTGCTGAATCGCGGCAATTAAATAGCTGGCAAAACGCTCCTGCTGGTTATCCCCTTCATCCAGGGAGTACCAGCCAAGATCGCTTTTACCTGCCGCCCATTGCGAAATGAGCGTTGTTTTTCCATAACCCGCAGGACTCGTAACCAGCGCCAGTCGGAAATTATGCGCACCGGAAAGTTTAGCCAGCAGGCGCTCGCGGACCACAGTATGGTCAAGACGAACCGGGCGACTTAATTTGGACGGAATCAACATAGTTTTCACTTCACTGTGGGGAACGAGAGAATTTATTTTTTTTGCGCTTCGTAATTAATATCTATAAGTTCGGCCAATAGAGGAACTATTGCAAGTTATGTCTGGGTTTGGAGGCTCTGAATTTGCACTCTGTCACAAAACATTCTCATCACTGATGGAACTTTCCGTAAATGGCTGGATGCCGCGCTGCTTCTGGCTTGTCTGCATAAGTCGCGGTTGCGCTGAAACTGGTTTCAGAAAGAGATAATGACGCTGAAGTTAATTAACTTCGGGGAAAGTTGCATCGGCTTAATAGGGGTGCTGAATAATCCCGACGCGCGGAAATATTATTCTACGTAAGTAATCATTTCAGCGATGATTAATTTCCTCCGAAACTGCATTTCATTTCTTTGACGCTCTTCCGGGATCGCTTTTTCCGCGAAGCGCACACTCACACAGTGGCCTCGATCACACTTTTATGCTCATCCCCGCTACTCCTCCCTGTCTAATCCCCGACAGGAGGAGGAAGAGGCGCAATGAGCCAGGCACACTAGCGTTAAATGTTTTTACTCTCTACAGGATGCCGATTCCCTATGTCACAGCCTACTTTCAACAAAGCTCAATTTCAGGCTGCCCTGACGCGTCAGTGGCAGCGTTTTGGCCTTCATGCTGCAAACGAAATGACGCCTCACCAGTGGTGGCAGGCGGTGAGCGGGGCGCTCGCAGAGCAGCTGGACGCTCAGCCTGTGACGAAGCCCGTGAAAGGCCAGCGTCACGTCAACTACATTTCAATGGAGTTCCTGATTGGCCGTCTGACGGGTAACAATCTGCTGAACCTTGGCTGGTATCAGGAGGTCGGTGACGTGCTGAAAGAACACGACATCAACCTGACCGATCTGCTGGAAGAAGAGATTGATCCGGCGCTGGGTAACGGCGGTCTGGGACGTCTGGCAGCCTGCTTCCTGGATTCCATGGCAACCGTGGGCCAGTCGGCGATTGGCTATGGCCTGAACTATCAGTACGGCCTGTTTCGTCAGTCATTTGCCGACGGCCATCAGATGGAAGCGCCAGACGACTGGCACCGCAATACTTATCCGTGGTTCCGCCACAACGCGCAGCTGGATGTGCAGGTCGGGATTGGCGGGAAAGTCACGAAGCAGGGGCTCTGGGAACCGGCGTTCACCATTACCGGTGAAGCCTGGGATCTGCCGGTACTCGGCTACCGTAACGGCGTGGCGCAGCCGCTGCGTCTGTGGCAGGCGAAGCACGCGCATCCGTTTAACCTGACCAAATTCAACGACGGTGATTTCCTGCGCGCCGAGCAGCAGGGGATCGATGCCGAGAAGCTGACCAAAGTCCTCTACCCGAACGACAACCATCTGGCGGGTAAAAAGCTGCGTCTGATGCAGCAGTACTTCCAGTGCGCCTGCTCCGTGGCGGATATTCTGCGTCGCCACCACCTGGCGGGCCGCAAGCTGGCTCAGCTGCCGGACTTCGAAGTTATTCAGCTTAACGACACGCATCCGACCATTGCGATCCCGGAGCTGCTGCGCGTGCTGATCGACGAGCATCAGCTGAGCTGGGACGACGCCTGGGCCATCACCAGCCGCACCTTCGCCTACACCAACCACACCCTGATGCCGGAAGCGCTCGAGTGCTGGGATGAGAAGCTGGTGAAAACGCTGCTGCCGCGCCATATGCAGATCATCAACAAGATTAACGACCAGTTCAAAACGCTGGTGGAGAAAACCTGGCCGGGCGATAAGGCCGTCTGGGCGAAGCTGGCCGTTGTGCACGACAAGCAGGTGCGCATGGCGAACATGTGCGTGGTCAGCGGCTTTGCGGTGAACGGCGTTGCCGCGCTGCACTCGGATCTGGTGGTGAAAGATCTCTTCCCGGAATACCACCAGCTGTGGCCGACCAAATTCCATAACGTGACCAACGGCATCACGCCGCGTCGCTGGATTAAGCAGTGCAACCCGCTGCTGGCCGGCCTGCTGGACAAGACCCTGAAGAAAGAGTGGGCCAACGACCTGGACCAGCTCATCAACCTGGAAAAACAGGCCGACAACGCGAAGTTCCGCGAGCAGTACCGCGCCATTAAGCTGGAGAACAAGGTTCGTCTGGCCGAGTTTGTGAAAATGCGCACCGGAATTGAGATCAACCCGAATGCGATTTTCGATATCCAGATCAAACGACTGCACGAGTACAAACGTCAGCACCTGAACCTGCTGCACATTCTGGCGCTGTACAAAGAGATCCGCGAGAACCCGCAGGCCGACCGCGTCCCGCGCGTGTTCCTGTTCGGTGCGAAAGCGGCGCCGGGCTACTACCTGGCGAAAAACATTATCCTTGCCATTAATAAAGTGGCGGCGGCGATCAACAGCGATCCGAAAGTGGGCGACAAGCTGAAGGTGGTGTTCCTGCCGGACTACTGCGTTTCTGCGGCTGAAATGCTGATCCCGGCGGCGGATATTTCCGAGCAGATCTCTACCGCCGGTAAAGAAGCGTCCGGTACCGGCAACATGAAGCTGGCCCTGAACGGCGCGCTGACCGTCGGCACGCTGGACGGTGCGAACGTCGAAATCGCCGAGAAGGTCGGCGAAGAGAACATCTTTATCTTCGGCCATACTGTTGAAGAAGTGAAAGCCATCAAAGCCAAAGGGTACGACCCGGTGAAATGGCGTAAAAAAGATAAAGTGCTGGATGCGGTGCTCAAAGAGCTGGAAAGCGGGAAGTACAGCGACGGCGACAAGCACGCGTTTGACCAGATGCTGCACAGCATGGACAAACAGGGCGGCGACCCGTACCTGGTGATGGCTGACTTCTCGGCTTACGTTGAAGCGCAGAAGCAGGTCGACGTGCTGTATCGCGACCAGGATGCCTGGACCCGCGCGTGTATCCTGAACACCGCGCGCTGCGGTATGTTCAGCTCTGACCGCTCAATCCGTGATTATCAGGCTCGTATCTGGCAGGCAAAACGCTAAGGAAGCGCGATGGAGAGTAAACGTCTGGACAGTGCCGCGCAGGCGGCGGGAATTAGCCTCAGTTACATCAATGCGCACGGCAAACCGCAGTCTATTGGTGCGGACACCAAAAGACGTTTGCTGGATGCCATGCACAAAACCGACGCGAAAGCGTCGGGTGCGCCGGTGCCGAACGTCAAGGTCTTTACCGCGGGCAAAAAGATGCCGCTGGCGGTGGAGGGGCGCGGCGAGTTCAGCTGGCTGCTCACCACCGAAGAGGGGCATCAGCACAAAGGCCATGCCACCGGCGGCAAAACCCTCAACCTTCCGGCGAAGCTGCCGGAGGGCTACCACACGCTTACGCTGACCCGGGACGACCAGCGTTTTCACTGTCGGGTGATTGTGGCGCCAAAGCGCTGCTATGAGCCGCAGGCGCTGCGTGAAGGCAAAAAGCTGTGGGGCGCCTGCGTGCAGCTCTATACCCTGCGTTCGGACAGCAACTGGGGCATTGGTGATTTTGGCGACCTGAAAAAGATGCTGGCATCTGTTGGTGAGCGCGGCGGCGCGTTCATCGGCCTCAACCCGATCCACGCCCTCTATCCGGCGAATCCGGAAAGCGCCAGCCCGTACAGCCCGTCTTCCCGTCGCTGGCTGAACGTGATTTACATCGACGTTAACGCGTTAGACGATTTCAAAAACAGCAAAGAGGCGCAGGCGTGGTGGAAGCTTGAGACCACGCAACAGCTGCTGAAACAGGCCCGCGATGCGGACTGGGTTGATTACGCCTCCGTTACCGCGCTGAAAATGGCGGCTCTGCGTCTGGCCTGGAAGGGCTTTGCGAAGCGTGACGACGAGCAGATGGCAGCCTTCCGCCAGTTTGTGATGCAGGAAGGTGAGAGCCTTTACTGGCAGGCAGCGTTTGATGCGCTGCATGCGTATCAGGTTCAGGAGGACGAGATGCGCTGGGGCTGGCCGGTGTGGCCGGAAGCGTATCAGTCCGTGGATACCCCGGAAGTGAAGGCATTCTGTGAGACGCATGCCGACGAGGTGGATTTCTATCTCTGGTTGCAGTGGCTGGCGTACAGCCAGTTTGCCGCCTGCTGGCAGGTGAGCCAGGGCTATAACATGCCGATCGGGTTGTATCGCGATCTGGCTGTCGGCGTGGCGGAAGGCGGGGCGGAAACCTGGTGTGACCGCGAGCTTTACTGCCTGAAATCTTCTGTGGGGGCGCCGCCGGATATTCTGGGCCCGCTTGGTCAGAACTGGGGCTTACCGCCGATGGATCCGCACGTGATGGCGGCGCGTGCCTACGAGCCGTTTATCGACCTGCTGCGCGCTAACATGAAGAACTGCGGTGCGTTGCGTATCGACCACGTGATGTCCGTGCTGCGCCTGTGGTGGATCCCGTACGGTGAAACGGCTGACCACGGGGCGTACGTGCAGTATCCGGTGGACGACCTGCTCTCAATTCTCGCGCTGGAGAGTAAACGTCATCAGTGCATGGTGATTGGCGAAGATCTCGGTACCGTGCCGGTGGAAATTGTCAGCAAGCTCCGCGACAGCGGGGTTTACTCCTACAAAGTGCTCTATTTTGAAAACGACCATGAGAAAACCTTCCGCGCGCCGAAAGCGTACCCTGAACAGTCAATGGCAGTCGCGACGACGCATGATCTTCCTACGCTCAGAGGCTACTGGGAAAGCGGCGACCTGACGCTCGGCAAAACGCTGGGTCTCTACCCGGATGAAGAGGTTCTGCGTGGGCTGTATCAGGATCGCGAGCTGGCGAAGCAGGGGCTGCTGGATGCGCTGCATAAGCATGGCTGTCTGCCGAAGCGCGCCGGGCATAAGGCGTCGCTGATGTCGATGACGCCAACGCTTAACCGTGGCTTACAGCGCTATATTGCCGACAGCAACAGCGCGTTGCTCGGTCTGCAACCGGAAGACTGGATTGATATGGCGGAGCCGGTAAACATCCCCGGCACCAGCTATCAGTACAAAAACTGGCGTCGCAAGCTGTCCACAACGCTTGAAGCGATGTTCGCCGATGACGGGGTGAACAGGTTGATTAAGGATTTGGATAAACGGCGAAAAGCAGCCGCGAAGAAGTGATAAAAAACCCGCCAGTGGCGGGTTTTTTATTGCCCGGTGGCGCTAACGCTTACCGGGCCTACGTGCATTAAGTAGGTCGGGTAAGGCATAGCCGCCACCCGACTTAATACATCAAACCACCATATTCAACAGCAGCACCCCGACCAGACCGCACACCGAAATAATGGTTTCCAGCGCGGACCAGGACTTGATGGTTTCACCGATGGTCAGGTTGAAGTACTCCTTGAACAGCCAGAAGCCCGGATCGTTCACGTGGGAGAAAATCACGCTCCCGGAACCAACCGCGATAACCATCAGCTCAGGGCTTACGCCCGTGGTCGCAATCAGCGGCGCAACGATACCGCCCGCGGTAATCGCCGCAACGGTCGCAGAGCCCAGCGCGATACGCAACACCGCGGCAATAGACCATGCCATCAGCAGCGGGGAGACGTTGGTTTCATGCATCATGGCCGCGATGTATTTATCCACGCCGCTGTCGACCAGCACCTGCTTGAACGCGCCGCCACCGCCGATGATCAGCAGCATCATGGCAATGATTTTGATGGAAGAAGTCAGCGTGTCGTTGATCTGATCCATGGAACGACCACGGTTAAGACCGAAGGTGAACATGGCGATCAGGACCGCAATCAGCGTCGCCATCACCGGGTCGCCCAGGAACTCCGCAACGGACAGGAACGCGTGACCTTTCGGCAGAACCATCTCTGCTATGGCACGCATCGCCATCAGGATCACCGGTACCAGTGAGGTCCAGACGCTGACGCCAAAGCCTGGCATCTCTTCTTCAGTAAAGGTTTTGGCGCTGTACAGCCCTTCCGGGATAGGCTTATCAATGCCTTTCAGGAAGCGCGCATACACCGGGCCTGCCAGAATCACCGTCGGGATCGCCAGAATCGTACCGAACAGCAGGGTTTTACCCATATCGGCATGGAAGATGGTGGCGATAGCCGTTGGGCCCGGATGCGGCGGCAGGAAACCGTGGGTGACGGACAGCGCCGCAGCCATCGGCACACCCACGAACAGCAGCGGGATGTTGGCGGCAGCGGCGATGGTGAACACCAGCGGCAGCATCAGCACGAAGCCCACTTCATAGAACAGCGCGAAACCGACGGTAAAACCGGTTAACACCACCGCCCATTGAATGTTCTTCTTACCAAATTTGTCGATCAGCGTGGTGGCAATACGCTGTGCGCCACCGCAGTCCGCGAGCATTTTACCGAGCATGGCGCCGAAGCCCATGATCAGCGCCAGGCTGCCGAGCGTACCGCCGACACCGGCTTTAATGGAGCTGATAACTTTAACCAGCGGCATTCCCTGCATCAGACCGACTGCAAGTGCCACCAGAACCAGAGCGATAAATCCGTTCATTTTGAAGCGGATCATCAAGAGCAGTAATAACACAACACCGATAGCGACGATGACTAATGGCATGATTGACCTGGCCTTTGAATTGTTATGGGTAACGTCATTGTTTCAACGACAAATTCCGGTTGTCCCAACTGGGAACAGAGTGTTAACGGCACTCATACTGATGCCTGCGAAAACGTTAAGTTTAGTCGGCTGTTATAAGGGTGTTGAGTGCCCACGAGAATGATACGGGTAACATGCGGTGATTGAGAATCACCCAGGGAGGCAAAATTTGAATTATGAGACGCAGGTCAACATACAGAGGGAGAGGTAAACGCAAAACGGTAACCCTGAGGTTACCGTTTTTAATGTTTTCACCCTCTCCCGTGGGAGAGGGCCGGGGTGAGGGCATCAGACCGCACTGTTTTTGTAGGCCCGGTAAGCGCAGCGCCACCGGGCAATACAGACAGGGACTGAATCAGTAGTAAGAGTGCTCGCCGCGCTGGTGCTCGGTCAGATCGCGCACGCCTTTCAGTTCCGGGAATTCGTTCAGCAGCTGCTTCTCGATCCCTTCTTTCAGGGTTACATCAACCATGGAGCAGCCGTTACAGCCGCCGCCGAATTGCAGGATCGCCAGACCATCTTCGGTGATTTCCATCAGGGAAACACGTCCCCCGTGGCCGGCCAGCTGCGGGTTGATCTGCGATTGCAGCAGATATTCCACACGCTCCATCAGCGGGGCATCGTCAGAGACTTTACGCATCTTCGCGTTTGGCGCCTTCAGCGTCAGCTGAGAACCCAGCTGGTCAGTGACGAAATCAATCTCCGCATCTTCAAGATACGGCGCGCTCAGCTCATCAACGTACGCGGTGAGCTGTTCAAATTTAAGGGCAGTGTCAGTTGCTTCCACAGCATCCGGAGGACAATAAGAGACACCACATTCTGCATTCGGAGTGCCTGGATTGATCACAAACACGCGGATCTGCGTCCCTTCTTCCTGATTTGCCAGCAGTTTGGCAAAGTGCGCTTGTGCAGAATCGGAAATACGGATCATAGCTTTGGCCTAATAGTTGACTAAATTACCTGGGTATAATCATACGCCCATTGAAGAAGGGCTACAAGGTACGGCACAGACACCATACCTGAACTGACGCGGCGCCGCTTTGCAAAAGCAGTCGGGAAAGTTCAGCCACGGTACTGCCCGTGGTGACGACATCATCCACAATCGCGATATGGAGGCCGTTGACCGGCAATTCAAGGCGAAAGGCGTTTTTCAGGTTCCTTTTGCGCGACCGGGCGTTGAGCCGGTGCTGAACGGCAGTGGCATGAGTACGTTTCAGCGCAGAGGCTGGGTACCCGCAACCCAGCCAGTGGGCGAGCGGACGGCACAGCAGGTCGCTCTGATTGTATCCCCGCCGCCAGTGCCGACGCTGAAACAGTGGCACGTTCACAAGCGTGTCGACCGGCGGCAGCCCGCGCGTTCTTCGCGCCTGTAATACCGCCAGTAACAACAGGCGTGCCAGGGGCTGCGCCAGTGCAGTCTGGCTGGAAAACTTAAACTGATGAA
Source organism: Enterobacter sp. BIDMC 27 (assembly GCF_000534415.1). Taxonomy (NCBI): domain Bacteria; kingdom Pseudomonadati; phylum Pseudomonadota; class Gammaproteobacteria; order Enterobacterales; family Enterobacteriaceae; genus Enterobacter; species Enterobacter sp. BIDMC 27. Next base: position 417,907 of record NZ_KI973178.1, on the reverse strand, counting down.
CCAGACGACTCAGCGGCAAAACGTAATCATCCACCGCCACCAGCGCGCTCCACGGCGGCGCTTTTTTCAGGCAACGGCCGCAGGGGAGCGTCTGGCTTACGGCAGGCAAGCCGCATTGCGGACAGCCCTTCAGGTAACCCAGCGCTCGCGTGCAAACGGAACAGACGCCCCACGCGCTCATCGCAAGTGGCATTCGGCATAGCCAGCACAAGCCGGGCACTGTTAGCATACGCAACCTCCATGTGAAAAAAGAGAACGTTAACTGATGAAGACGCTGTGGTGGCAGACCGTTGGGACGGGAAATTGTCATCTTGTGCTGCTGCACGGATGGGGACTGAACGCCGAAGTGTGGCGTTGCATAAGTGAGGAACTGGCCTCGCAATTCACGGTACACCTGGTGGATCTACCGGGCTATGGCCGCAGCCACGGCTACGGCGCGATGACGCTCGACGACATGGCGGAGCAGGTTCTGGAGGCGGCGCCGCAAAAAGCCGTCTGGCTCGGCTGGAGCCTGGGCGGGCTGGTGGCAAGCCAGATTGCGCTGCGCCATCCTGAACGGGTGCAGGCGCTGATCACCGTTGCCTCATCACCCTGTTTCAGCGCCCGCGAGGCGTGGCCGGGCATCAAACCGGAGGTGCTGGCCGGGTTCCAGCACCAGCTGAGCGAAGACTTCCAGCGGACGGTGGAGCGTTTCCTGGCATTACAGACGATGGGAACAGAAACCGCCCGTCAGGATGCGCGGACGCTGAAGCAGACGGTGCTTTCTCTGCCGATGCCGGAGGTTGAGGTGCTGAACGGTGGACTGGAGATCCTGAAAACGGTCGATCTGCGCGAGCCGCTGGCGTCGTTAACGGTGCCGCATCTGCGTATTTATGGCTATCTGGATGGACTGGTTCCGCGCAAGGTGGTTCCGCTGCTGGATGCGCTGTGGCCGGAGAGTAAATCAATGGTGGTTGCCAAAGCGGCACATGCGCCGTTCATCTCTCATCCTGCTGAGTTTTGTTCGGCGCTGTCCGGTTTTATCAGCGAAGCGTCCACCACTCCCTGAGACAGGCTTTACCTTCAGGACAACTCTTACAACTGCCGGACAGACAACCGTCCGGCTCTTCCTGAATGCGCACGGCTTTCCCCATGGCCTCCAGCCTTTCCAGCATGGCATCGATCATCGGCTGCGGCGTATGCAGGCTGAGGCTGAGCTGCTTCGCCTCCATTCGTCCCTGTAACGCCAGTAAATCACGAACCTGAATCAACGATGCCATCTTTTTTCCCCTCAGTGACAGTCGCCCGCAGGGCTGCTACAGCAGGTCGTCGGGGTTTTGCGCGTTGCCAGCAGGTTAACGTCAACGCGGCTACGCGCCCGGCGCAGCAGGCCAATCACCATCACGTTAAACAGGATCACCGCGAGGATACAGACCAGGCTGTAGCGCGGATGCTGGCTGTAATTGACGGCCTGATAAAACACGGTCGCCAGCGAGTAGGCAATGTTCAGCCCCCACAGAATGGAGAAGCCCATCCAGCCGCGGCTGGACTCACGGGCAATGGCGCCCATGACCGAGATGCACGGAATATAGAGCAGGACGAAGATCAGGTAGCTGTAGGCCGCCGACGCGCTGCCAAATTTCTGGCCCATCACGCCCATTGCTCCGGTCGCCATTTCGCCGTCGCCTTTGCTGGCTTCAATCGGGTTCGCCAGTACGCTCAGGCTGAAGGTGTCTTTCAGGCTCTGCCAGGTCTCTTCCACCGCGCCAAGCAGTTCATCGCCGAGGTTGAACGCTGCCGGATTAAACTCCTCTTCCTGGATGTTTTCCGCGGTGTAAAGCGTGTTCAGGGTGCCGACAACCACCTCTTTTGCCATCGCGCCGGTGAACAGGCCCACGGTTGCCTGCCAGTTGTCTTCCTGAACGCCAATCGGTTTGAAGACCGGCGTAATGATCCGGCTGACGGAGGCCAGGGCAGAGTCATTAATGTTGTCCGCGGCCTGGCCGCTCAGAGTGAAGCTGATCAGGGCGCTCAGGAAAATGCTGACCACCACAATCACCTTACCGGCGCGCAGAACGAAGCCCTTCAGGCGCTGCCATGTCTGAATAATCAGGCTTTTCAGATGCGGAACGTGATAAACCGGCAGTTCCATCACGAACGGCGACGCTTCGCCACGCATGATGGTGTGCTTCAGCATCAGGCCGGTGAGAATAGCCATCACGATACCCAGCACATACAGGGAGAAGACGGCCAGCGCTCCTTCCTGACCAAAGAACGCCGCGGCAAAGACCGCGAAGATCGCCAGCCGCGCGCCGCAGGACATGAACGGCGCCATCATGATGGTCATCAGGCGTTCGCGCGGGGCATCCAGCGTGCGTGCGCCCATCACCGACGGCACGTTACAGCCAAAGCCGACAATCAGCGGCACGAAGGATTTGCCCGGCAGCCCCAGCGCCTGCATCAGGCGGTCCATCACGAAGGCGGCGCGCGCCATGTAACCGGAATCCTCAAGGAAGGAGAGGAACAGGTACATCATGCCGATCTGCGGCACCAGCGGCAGGACGGTATTGATCCCGCCGCCGATCCCCTGCGCAAGGAAGATGGTCAACCATTCCGGGAAGTGGAGGGTGTAGCCCAGCCACTGAATACCGTGCACGAAGATAGCGACAGAGCCGCCATCAAAGATAGGTTGTAATGCACCGCCGATGTTAATGGCGAGCAGGAACATCACATACATCACCAGTAAAAAGATCGGTAAACCGAGGAAGCGGTTGAGCACAATCTTATCCACGGCGGCGGTGAAGCGGCTGGGTTCAGCGGTTAATGCATTGCTGACCACGTCACAGATAGCGGCGATGGCCTGATAGCGCGCATCCGCAATGTGCAGGGCCGGGTCATCCAGCTCGTCGCTAAGGCGAGCCTGTGCGACATCCAGCTTATCCGCCGCATCGCCTGCGTAGGCGCGGCTGTAGATATCGCCTTCCAGCATTTGCAGGCCAAGCCACAGACGTTGTCTGGCGGGCATGCTGTTATCCATCTCCTGCGCCAGCTGCCCGGCTTCGCGCAGCAGCGGCTGGGCGTAGTGCACCAGTTCGACGTCGGCATTGCCCGTGTGGCGGTCAATCGCCAGCTTCAGGGCGTCAATGCCGCGCGCGCGGGTAGAAACCAGCGGAACCACCGGGCAGCCCAGACGGGTGGAGAGGGCATCGACGTCGATGCGCAGCTTTTGCTTCTCCGCGATGTCGAGCATGTTAAGCGCCACGATGCAGGGAATACCCAACTCCAGCAGCTGTAACGTGAGATACAGATTTCGTTCGAGGTTGGAGGCATCCACCACGTTGATAAGCAGATCTGCGTCGCCGCTCAGAATATAGTGGCAGGCAATTTGCTCATCGAGAGAGGTCTGCGATGAAATCGTGGTGAGGGAATAGGTCCCCGGTAAATCAACCAGCGTGACCTGATTATCTGTCGTGGTGAACTGGCCTTCTTTGCGTTCCACCGTCACGCCTGCCCAATTTCCCACACGCTGGCGTGCGCCGGTTAACTGATTAAATAAGGTTGTCTTGCCGGAATTAGGATTGCCAATTAAGCCAATAGTTAATTTTTTCATTGTAATAGACTCACTGAAACCGCTGGCTTGTTAACGGGATAAAGATTCAACTTCAATTAATGCGAGGTCTTTTTTACGCAGAACCAGATTAACGCGTCGGGTTTCGATATGAACTGGATCGCCCAACGGCGCAACGCGCACAACCTGGAATGATGAGCCGGGTAGCATGCCCAGTGACAGGAGCTTCTGCCGATAGGCCGGGCTTATCTCACGGGTAAAACCGATAATTTTCCACGCACTGTCTGGAGTGAATTGCATAGCGCCTGATTCCACGATAGGTTAAATAATCTACACTGCGATGATAATGAGAATAGTTTTTATCAGCAATAATAAAAATGTGACGGGATGTTGTTAATCGTATTAATTTGCGGTCTGCTTGACCTTGCTCAATATTTTCGAAATTGAGGTGAAAATAAAAAGAGGGCTATTTGTTAATGAGGTGATAATTCGTGGTTTAAATATGGATACAACATATTTATTTTAATTCCCTGCGGCCTGCTTGCCGGGCGGCACTGCGTTTGCCCGGCCTACAAAACCGTAGGCCCGGTAAGCGTCGCGCCACCGGGCATTTACAGCATTAGCGTTTCTTACCCATCGCCGCTGCCAGCGCATCCATCATCGCGCTGTTGCCCGCCGGCTGTGCGTCACGTCCGCGTGGCTTCGCGGCTTTCGCTGCCGGACGCTGCTGTTCACGGCCACCGCCATTACCGCCACGGCGCGCGTTAGTGTCGCCCGGCTGCTCGTCCAGACGCATGGTCAGGGCAATACGCTTGCGCTGGAGATCCACTTCGAGCACTTTCACCTTCACGATGTCGCCCGCTTTGACCACGGTGTGCGGATCTTCAACGAACTTGTCGGCGAGGGAAGAGATATGCACCAGACCATCCTGATGCACGCCGATATCCACAAACGCGCCAAAGTTGGTGACGTTGGTTACCGCCCCCTCCAGCACCATGCCCGGCAGCAGGTCGTTCATGGTTTCTACGCCCTCAGCAAAGGTCGCGGTTTTAAACTCAGGACGCGGATCGCGGCCCGGTTTTTCCAGCTCTTTGATGATGTCAGTGACCGTCGGCACGCCGAACTGTTCGTCGGTGAAATCCACCGCTTTCAGGTTACGCAGCGCGCTGCTGTCGCCCATCAGGTCTTTCAGCGCTTGCCGGGTGGCGGCCAGGATGCGCTCAACAACAGGGTACGCTTCCGGGTGAACGGTAGAGGCATCCAGCGGGTTATCGCCGTGGTTGATGCGCAGGAAGCCCGCGCACTGCTCAAATGCTTTCGGCCCCAGACGGCTCACCTTCAGCAGCTGCTGGCGGTTCTGGAACTGACCGTTTTCATCACGCCAGGCGACGATATTCTGCGCCATCATACGGGTCAGGCCCGCCACGCGGGTCAGCAGGGGCACGGAAGCGGTGTTCAGGTCCACGCCAACGGCGTTAACACAGTCTTCCACTACCGCATCCAGCTTACGCGCCAGCTGCGTCTGGCTCACGTCGTGCTGATACTGGCCCACGCCGATGGATTTCGGGTCAATCTTCACCAGCTCCGCCAGCGGATCCTGCAAACGACGGGCGATAGAGACCGCACCGCGCAGGGAAACGTCCAGATCCGGGAACTCCTGCGCTGCCAGTTCCGAGGCGGAATAGACAGATGCCCCCGCTTCACTGACGATCACTTTCTGCGCCGTCACTTTCGGGAACTGCTTCTGCACGTCGAGATAGAAACGTTCAGTTTCTCGGGACGCCGTACCGTTACCGATGGCAACCAGCTCAACGTTGTACTTCTCGCACAGCGCGGCGACGACGACAGCCGCTTTCGCTGCCTGACCGGTGTGCGGGTAAATGGTGTCGGTGGCGACAAGCTTGCCGGTGCCGTCAACCACGGCCACCTTCACGCCGGTACGCAGACCCGGATCGAGACCCATGGTGGCGCGCAGGCCAGCTGGCGCCGCCATCAGCAGGTCGTGCAGGTTACGGGCGAAGACGTTGATCGCTTCGTCTTCGGCGCGCTCGCGCACGGTGCCCATCAGCTCGGTTTCGAGGTGCATCAGCACCTTGATGCGCCAGGTCCAGCTCACCACGCCTTTGCGCCAGCTGTCCGCCGGGGCGTTGTTCAGGCGCAGGCCGAGATGATCGATAATGATCTGCTCGCAGTGGCTCTCTTTTGGCGGCTCGTCAAACTGTGGATCGGCATTCAGGGAGAGTTGCAGCACGCCTTCGTTACGGCCGCGGAACATCGCCAGCGCGCGGTGAGACGGCGCGGTAGAAATGGGTTCGTGGTGATCGAAGTAGTCGCGGAATTTCGCGCCTTCTTCCTCTTTGCCGGACACCACGGTGGAGACGATATGCGCGTTCTTCCACAGGTAATCACGCACTTTGGCCAGCAGCGCCGCGTCTTCGGCGAAGCGCTCCATCAGAATATAGCGCGCGCCGTCCAGCGCGGCTTTGGTGTCCGCTACGCCTTTATCGGCGTCGATAAATTTGGCGGCTTCGGTTTCCGGATCGTGAGACGGCTCGTTCCACAGCAGATCGGCCAGTGGCTCAAGGCCGGCTTCGATCGCAATCTGCCCGCGCGTGCGGCGCTTCGGTTTGTACGGCAGATAGAGGTCTTCGAGCTCGGTTTTACTCAGGGTACCGTTAATGGCTTTTTCCAGGTCACTGGTCAGCTTGCCCTGCTCGCCGATAGATTTGAGGATCGCCTGACGTCGGTCTTCCAGCTCGCGAAGATAGCCCAGACGGGTCTCCAGGTTTCGCAGCTGCGTGTCATCCAGACCGCCGGTGACTTCCTTACGATAACGTGCAATAAACGGCACGGTGTTCCCTTCATCAAGCAGGCGAACGGCAGCTTCTACCTGTTCGGCTCTGGCCTGAAGTTCACCCGCAATAATGCGGCAGAGCGACTCTTTCATCATGGTCAGTTCATCTTGTGGATCGAAAATCAGGGGGATAGTTATACGGGCTGACACCAAAAAATGCCAGCCGGGGAGGGCGCTCTCGGACTATTTAACATACTCGATTTCGTTGACGTACCAGCTTGCTTCACCCGCAGGCGTCTGGACAACGGCTAAATCGCCTACCTCTTTTTTCAGCAGGGCGCGGGCCATGGGTGAGTCGATAGAAATGTAATCCTTACGACCGAAAATTTCATCGTAGCCGACGATACGAAAACGCAGGGTGTCGCCGCTGTCGTTTTCAATTTCGACCCACGCGCCGAAGAAGACTTTACCTTCCTGCTGCGGGGAGTAATCGACAATTTTGAGATTCTCGAGGCACTTCGTCAGGTAGCGTACCCGGCGATCGATTTCGCGCAGCCGCTTTTTATTGTACTGGTAGTCCGCATTCTCGCTGCGGTCGCCCAGGCTTGCTGCCCAGGTGACTTTTTTGGTCACTTCCGGACGCTCTTCGCGCCACAGGTAATCCATCTCTTTTTTGAGTTTCTCGTACCCTTCACGGGTGATCAGAGGCGTTTTCATGGTGCAGCCTTTAATGCCGGTTAACTGTCTTTGCGCACAATACGTAGCGCACAGTGTAACAGACAAGATTAATAATGATTTATGTGATGAAATGAACAGATAAGCTGCTGTTAAATATGCTTTGTAACAATTTCGTCTAGAATTTATACCAGAATTTGCTGGTCGAACCCGTGCACTTTTTTAGAATACGCTGTTCCAGGCTTATCCGAACCTTTGGGAGTACACACAATGCAAGAGAACTACAAAATTCTGGTCGTAGATGACGACATGCGCCTGCGTGCGCTGCTGGAACGTTATCTGACCGAGCAGGGCTTCCAGGTTCGTAGCGTCGCGAACGCGGAACAGATGGATCGTCTGCTGACGCGTGAATCCTTCCACCTGATGGTGTTGGACCTGATGCTGCCTGGCGAAGACGGGCTCTCTATTTGCCGCCGTCTGCGCAGCCAGAGCAACCCGATGCCGATCATCATGGTGACGGCGAAGGGTGAAGAAGTTGACCGTATCGTCGGCCTTGAGATCGGCGCTGATGACTACATTCCAAAGCCGTTCAACCCGCGTGAACTGCTGGCGCGTATTCGCGCCGTGCTGCGTCGTCAGGCGAACGAGCTGCCGGGCGCGCCGTCTCAGGAAGAGGCCGTCATTGCATTCGGTAAGTTCAAGCTGAACCTCGGCACCCGTGAAATGTTCCGTGAAGATGAGCCAATGCCGCTCACCAGCGGCGAGTTCGCGGTGCTGAAAGCGCTGGTCAGTCACCCGCGTGAGCCGCTCTCCCGTGACAAGCTGATGAACCTGGCGCGTGGTCGTGAATACTCCGCGATGGAGCGTTCTATCGACGTGCAGATCTCTCGTCTGCGCCGTATGGTGGAAGAAGATCCGGCGCATCCTCGTTATATTCAGACCGTGTGGGGTCTGGGCTACGTGTTTGTCCCGGACGGCTCTAAAGCATGAGGCGAATGCGCTTCTCGCCGCGAAGTTCGTTTGCCCGCACGCTGTTATTGATCGTCACCCTGCTATTCGTCAGCCTGGTGACGACCTACCTGGTGGTGCTGAACTTTGCAATCCTGCCGAGCCTTCAGCAGTTTAATAAGGTGCTGGCATACGAAGTGCGTATGCTGATGACCGACAAACTGCAACTGGAGGACGGCACGCAGTTGGTTGTTCCCCCGGCGTTCCGTCGGGAAATCTACCGTGAGCTGGGCATTTCTCTCTACTCGAACGAAGCGGCGGAAGATGCCGGCCTGCGCTGGGCGCAGCACTATGAATTCCTCAGTCAGCAGATGGCGCAGCAGCTTGGCGGCCCGACGGAAGTGCGCGTTGAGGTCAATAAAAGCTCGCCGGTTGTCTGGCTGAAAACCTGGCTGTCACCCAACATCTGGGTGCGCGTTCCGCTCACCGAGATTCATCAGGGCGACTTCTCGCCGCTGTTCCGATACACCCTGGCGATCATGCTGCTGGCCATCGGCGGCGCATGGCTGTTTATTCGTATCCAGAACCGACCGCTAGTCGACCTGGAGCATGCGGCATTGCAGGTCGGTAAAGGTATTATCCCACCGCCGCTGCGTGAGTATGGCGCATCGGAAGTGCGCTCGGTAACGCGTGCGTTTAACCACATGGCGGCAGGCGTTAAACAGCTGGCGGACGACCGTACGCTGCTGATGGCGGGGGTCAGCCATGACCTTCGCACCCCGCTGACGCGTATCCGGCTGGCAACAGAGATGATGGGCGAGCAGGATGGTTATCTTGCAGAGTCCATCAACAAGGATATCGAAGAGTGTAACGCCATCATCGAGCAGTTTATCGACTACCTGCGCACCGGGCAGGAGATGCCGATGGAGATGGCGGATCTGAACGCAGTTCTGGGCGAAGTGGTTGCTGCCGAAAGCGGCTACGAACGTGAAATTGCGACCGACCTTCAGGCAGGTGAGATTCAGGTACGTATGCACCCGCTCTCCATTAAACGCGCGGTGGCGAATATGGTGGTCAACGCGGCGCGCTACGGCAACGGCTGGATCAAAGTCAGCAGCGGTACGGAACTCAACCGCGCCTGGTTCCAGGTGGAAGACGATGGCCCGGGCATTAAGCCTGAGCAGCGTAAGCACCTGTTCCAGCCATTTGTGCGTGGCGACAGCGCGCGCAGCACCAGCGGAACCGGCTTAGGCCTGGCGATTGTGCAGCGTATAGTTGATAACCATAACGGACTGCTGGAAATTGGCACCAGCGAGCGGGGCGGTTTGAGTATTCGTGCGTGGTTACCGGTGCCGGTTTTACGGGGGCAGGTGAAAGAGAGTTAAAAAAGGGGGGGGGCCTGATGCCCTCACCTCGGCCCTCTCCCACGGGGAGAGAGAGAAAACATTAAAAAAGGCAACTTTCGTTGCCTTTTTGCTTTTACCTTGGTCCCGCACTCACCAGCGCAGCACCCGCCGGTGTGTCGGTATACTTCTCGAAGTTTTCGATAAACAGTTTCGCCAGCGATTCAGCCTTCTCACGCCACTGTTCCGGTGAACCGTAGGTGTTACGCGGATCCAGGATACGCGTATCCACGCCCGGCAGCGCTGTTGGGATCGCCAGATCGAACATCGGCAGCGTAAAGGTCTCGGCGTTATCCAGCGAACCATCCAGAATCGCGTCGATGATGGCGCGTGTATCTTTGATGGAGATACGTTTGCCCGTACCGTTCCAGCCGGTGTTCACCAGGTACGCCTGGGCGCCGGATGCCTGCATGCGTTTCACCAGCACTTCCGCGTACTGCGTTGGGTGCAGCGACAGGAACGCCGCGCCGAAGCAGGCGGAGAAGGTTGGGGTTGGCTCGGTCACACCGCGCTCGGTACCCGCCAGTTTAGCGGTAAAGCCGGAGAGGAAATGGTACTGCGTCTGGCTGGCGGTCAGGCGGGAAACCGGTGGCAGCACGCCGAACGCATCCGCGGTCAGGAAAATCACCTTCGTGGCATGACCCGCCTTCGACACCGGCTTGACGATGTTCTCGATGTGGTAGATCGGGTAAGAGACGCGTGTGTTTTCCGTTTTCGAGGCATCGTCGAAGTCGATAGAACCATCGGCACGCACGGTGACGTTTTCCAGCAGCGCATCGCGGCGAATCGCGTGGTAGATATCCGGCTCTGCCTCTTCCGACAGGCGAATGGTCTTCGCGTAGCAGCCGCCTTCAAAGTTAAACACGCCGTCATCATCCCAGCCGTGTTCATCGTCGCCAATCAGACGACGTTTTGGATCGGTGGACAGCGTTGTTTTACCGGTGCCGGAAAGGCCGAAGAACACTGCTACATCGCCTTTTTCCCCGACGTTCGCCGAGCAGTGCATGGAGGCGATACCGCGCAGCGGCAGCAGGTAGTTCATGACTGAGAACATCCCTTTCTTCATTTCGCCGCCGTACCAGGTACCGCCGATCAGCTGGATACGCTCGGTCAGGTTGAAGGCGATAAAGTTTTCGGAGTTCAGACCCTGCTCTTTCCACTGCGGGTTGGTGCATTTCGCGCCGTTCATCACGATAAAGTCAGGGGTGAAGTCTTGCAGTTCTTCATCGGTCGGACGAATGAACATGTTCTTCACGAAATGCGCCTGCCAGGCCACTTCAGTAATGAACCGTACGGAGAGACGGGTGTCGGCGTTAGCGCCGCAGAACGCATCAATAATAAACAGACGCTTGCCGGAAAGCTGATGGGTGACAAGTCCTTTCAGATGCTGCCAGGTTTCCGGGGAGAGCGGTTTGTTATCGTTCTTCCCTTTGCCCTTATCAGCCCACCACAGCGTATCGCGGGTGGTGTCGTCTCGGACGATATACTTATCTTTAGGCGAACGACCGGTAAAAATACCCGTATCGACGGCGATAGCACCCAGGTTCGTCAACACACCACGCTCGTATCCTTCCAGTGCCGGATTGAGCTCTTCCTGATACAGCGTATCGTAATCGGGGTTGTAGACCACTTCCTGGACGTCGTGAATACCATAAGCCTTGAGATCTTGCGGGGTTAAACCATTAACACGCATATCACTGCTCCTTAGCCAATATGTACTGCCTGAAATTGTAGGGTTTTTCTGGGGATGTTAACCGCGACGGGGCTCATAGATTTACGTATCTGGTCAAAACCCTTACTAACGGAAAACGCTGCGACTCCAGTCACAGGGCGGGCAGATTATCGCAGGAATCGCTTTTTGGATGGGGAAAATGTTCTTAAAAGGTTAATCTCTGGTGAATTTATCCAGAAGAATGTGAATGTAATCGCATACATGTAAGAAAATTACGTAAGGGTTACATTGGGAAAACGATTCAGGTCTCTTGGGTCAGCTATTTTCAGAGTTTGAGGTGGGGGCCAGAGTTTTGCTTTGATGAGACAATAGATTTTTCATGAACAAGGGATGAGAAATGGAAAACCGTGAGACGTTATCCCCTTCAACGCGCGTAGCCGTCGTGCTGGCGGGGGCTTTACAGGGCGTAATTTGCTATGTAATCACGTGGTATATCGAGTACGCAAAATTGCCATCGGATACGCTGTGGCTGATGTGTGTAGTACCTGCCACCGTGGTAATGACAACCACGTTGTCGCTTGCCATGACGTCATTCAGAAAGCCATTTTTGTGGCTGTCACTCGGGATGATTGGCGCGGCAGTCGCGGGGATGGGCGGCTGGCTTAAGTGGAGCGTTGCGGGGCTGGACAACTGGGATACCAGAAATGCGGTGCTCCTTTTCGGTTTTCATCTGCTCCTGATGACGCTTCTCCTGTTGCCATGGCTTCAGCGACGCCTTGAGACCGCACCGACGGACGCTTTCTACCGCGATTTCAACGATAAAAACTGGCATAACGCGCTGACATTTCTTCTTGTTTTTGTCTCGAATGGGCTGTTCTGGCTGGTGCTTTTCCTCTGGGCTGAGCTTTTTAAACTCATTGGCATCTCTTTTTTTGATCGGCTTTTCTTTAATTCTGACTGGTTTATTTCAGTGGCGATTGGCGTGGTTTCAGCCAGCGCGGCAGTACTTGCGCGTATGCAGGTTCGGCTGATTCTGGCATTGCAAAATCTCCTTACGCTTATCGCGACAGGTTTGCTTCCACTGATGGCTGCGCTGGCGCTGCTCTTTATAGGCATATTGCCCTTCGTTGGCTTAGAGGCTGTTTCAGCACGGATCTCGGCTGCGGGCTTACTGACGACGCTGGCGCTGTTGCTGTTATTGCTGGTGACTGTCGTATGGCACCCACAACGTCAAAAGCTGCCTTACTTCTCTCCCCTGCGAGGAATGATTCATCTTGCCGTGATTATCGCTCCTGCGTATCCCGTCCTGGCGGGCTGGGCGCTCTGGCTGCGCATCGCACAGTATGGCTGGTCACCGGAGCGTCTGTACGGTGTGCTGATTACGATAGTGGCGCTGGTCTGGACGGTAGGATTCTGTCTTAGCGTACTTTTTTACCGTCGGGATCCACAAAGGCTCCAGGCTCATATCACTCCGGCTACCGGATTACTGGCGCTGATCTTCCTGGTGTTGGTCTATACACCGGTGCTTGATCCCTGGCGTATCAGCGTTGAAAGCCATATGGCGCGTTATCAGGATGGCAGAATAAACGCAGACCAGGTAAGCCTGTATATGCTCAGCAATACCGGACGAAAGGGGCGAGAGGCGATGCAAATGCTGCAAAATGATCCACAGTTTATCTCAAACCCAAAACGCCAGCGTGAAATAAATGGTCTTCTCTCCGGGAACGCTGGCGGAGCAGGTAAGATGACCGCCGCGATGCTGGAAAAACAGATCCAGCTCGCACCGGGAATGGCCCGTCCTGATAAGGCATTGTGGCGAGCCATGCTCAGCAATCAGTATCGCTTTGAGAGCTGCGATAGCGCCCAGAGAAACTGTTTACTCATGCCGCTGGATCTTAACAGCGACGGCAAGCCGGAAGCCGTGCTATTTCAATTTACCGATCGCAGGATCGTGGCTTACACACAAACCAACACGGGCTGGAGGATCGCCGGGGACGCGTGGAAAATGCCGGAGGCGTTGACCAGAGAAGAACTTGACCGCGCATTAAGGCAGAGGAAAGTGAAATCTGTCGTGAAGCCCTGGGCGGATATTGAGATTTTTGGGGAGCGTGTCGATATGAGCTACGACAGTTACAATAATGCGCAGTGGCGTTAGTGCTTTTTCTTGCCGGGTGGCGCTACGCTTACCCGGCCTACAATTAGCAATCATATCAAAAAATTGCACAATTCATTGTAGGCCCGTGCAAGCATAGCGCCGCCGGGCAACAGGCTCAGAGCTTAGTGAACCTGCGGGTCCGCCGGAGAGGCGTTATTGCGGATCTCCGCGATATCCATGGAATTGAACACGTAGTGCGTACCGCAGTAATCACAGTGCATATCGATCTCACCGTCTTCCGCCATGATGCTGTCGATCTCTTCATCCGGCAGCGTTTTCAGGGCGCCAGCACAACGCTCGCGAGAGCAGGTGCACTTAAATTCCACATCCTGCGGATCGTAAACCGTCACTTCTTCTTCGTGGTACAGACGCCACAGCACGTCGGTCGCCGACAGGGTGAACAGCTCTTCCGCTTTGATGGTTTCCGTCAGCGTTGCCAGATGCTCGAAATCATTGGTCTGCGCATCCTGCGCAGGCAGAACCTGAAGCAGCATACCACCGGCAGCAGGCTGACCATCCACTTCACCGGTGCGGATGAACAGGCGGGTTGGCAGCTGTTCGGAACGCATGAAGTAATCTTCCAGGCAGGCGGCCAGCGTGTCGCCTTCCAGACCGACAACGCCCTGATAGCGCTCACCCTCTTCAGGCGAGATCGTGATAACCAGATAGCCATTTCCGACCAGCGTTTTCAGATCCGCATTTTCAGGGATATCGCCCTGAACGCGCGCCACGCCGCGCATCTGCTGCTGGTTATTGCCGTTGATCACCGCCAGCAACATCGGGCCATCACCCTGCAACTGAACGGTAATATCGCCAGCGAACTTCAGCGTGGCGGTCAGCAGGCTGGTGGCAACCAGCAGTTCGCCCAACAGGGTTTTCACCGGCAGCGGGTAGTTGTGGTTTTCCAGAATCTGTTTCCAGGTTTCGGATACGGTGACCAGCTCGCCGCGCACGGCGAATTGTTCAAACAGATAGCGGTGTAATTGGTCGTGTTGGGCCATTTTCATCTCTCGTGCAGGTGAGGGTTACTCGCTCTCACCGTGTTTAAATTTCATCAGATCGCGGCGCTCTTTTTTATCCGGTCGCCGGTCCGGGTGAGGCATGGTCAGCGCATTCATCTTGCGCGCCAGCGCGGTTTTCTCGCGCTTCTCTATGCTTTCGGCCGTCTCTTCATACAGCAAAACGGCTTCGGTTGCGGGCCGCCGCTGCTCGGTAATGGCTTTCACCACCACCGTTTTCTCATCGTTGCCCTGGCGAAGCGTTAGCGTGGCATTCAGTTCAACCAGTTTGCTCGGTTTGCTGCGCTGACCGTTGTAATGCACCTTTCCGCCATCAACCATTTCACGGGCAAGGGCGCGCGTTTTGTAAAAACGGGCGGCCCACAGCCATTTATCCAGTCTTACCCCATCAGAGGGTTTTTCTTTCATGGCGTCTCCTTCACAGTGAGTGAGGGGATCATCCGGCGATAGTCGTTCAGCCCCGGATGTCGCAGATAGCTTTTTTCAGCCAGGCCGGAATCCGGATTAGTCACGCCCAGACAATAGCGAATGCCAAAAGCGGCCGCAGAATCCAGAATCGGCTCGCTGTCGTCAATAAACAGCGTGCGTTCCGGCTGTAAACCGGTCTCTTCCACCACGGCATGCCACAACCGCTGATCCTCTTTCGGATAACCAAATGTGTGGGTGGAAAGCAATAAATCAAGGTGTGAAGCAAGACCGGTATGTTCCAGCTTCACGGCCAGGTTATGGGGATGCGCATTCGTCAGCAAAATGCGGCGCTTACCGCAGGCTTTCAGCGCATCCAGGAACGGGACCGTATCGTCGCGCAGTACAGCGCGTGCGCCCTGGGCGGTGGTCATGGCACAAATATCCAAACCGAGTCGCTCGCTCCAGTAGTCAAGACAGTACCAGTTTAGCGTATGCTGCACCGCGCTATATTGCGAACGAATGAATTCCTGCGCTTCCGCCGGGGAGATCCCCTGCTGTTCACCGTATGTTTCCGGGACCAGCTTTTGCCAGAAATAGTTATCAAAGGCGAGATCAAGCAGCGTGCCGTCCATATCAAGCAGGACGGTATCGACCGCCTGCCAGTCGATATTAAGATGCATAAGGGGGAACTCCAGCCAGAAGAAACGTGCGCGACAGGGTAGCACAACTTGTCGCGCAGGGACGTTATCCGATCAGGCTCTCGGAAGAGGAGATCAGTTTCGGGTTCAGGCAATTTTCGTAGTAGGCCTGGATTTCTGCCAGCCGCGTGCGGGAACGCTGATAGCGGCGTACGGCCTGATAACCGTTCCAGACAATGCACGCCAGCATTGCAATCAGCAGCAGGGATGTCCCTATATAGCGCCACAGGCCAGCGCTATCCGGCATACGGTGCAGGCCAATATGACGCGTGCCGTTGGCGTCGGTAAAGAGGGTGGTGACGATCCCTTCCGCGCTGAATGGCGTCTGCATCAGCATCTGCGCCAGACGCTGGAATTCGCTCCACTGCTCCTGGGCAGGATAGTCATAGAGCGAAACCTGCGGATAAGGTTGATCCACCAGGTCGCTGCCTTCATCGCTGGCAATCACAAAACCGCCGGGCGCCGGGCTGTTAAGCGCCTGGGCAGCACGGGTGGTTTCACGCATCACGAAGGGGGCGGTAGAGGTCGCCACCAGGTTATCCAGCGACTCGGCGCTGACCGGACGCAGAAGCACGTTCACACCGTCCAGGCGTCCCGCTTCGGCGCGTTTCACCAGCGCGTCCCAGTCTTTGCTGTTGCCGAGGTTGACCAGCGCGTTCTTGAGCCGGATACAGTCATCCTGGGCGGAACAGAGATCCTCTGTTTTCAGGACGATTTCGCCAAAGTCATCCAGCAGTACCATGCCCGACTTCTGAATAGCCGAACGCAGGGCAGGGCTGACGCGAGAATCATCATCCGGTTTTGGATGGAGCTGGCGATTAATCGTCTGGGTGAGCGCAGTGGCCTTGTTGACCACATCCGATTCCGGCAGCGGCAGCGGAGAGGCGTCATTCCAGATGATCTGAGAGCAGTCGAACGGCGCGAACGGCGAGTTCTGGCGCGTGTTCCAGGCGCCCGGCGTGTGGATATTACACATCCCGGTGCCTTTGAGGCGCAACGTATCTCCCACGCGTACACCCGCTTCTTCGAGCTGCTGTACGCTGGTGGCTTCCACAGTTTGCGCCCCTTTGATCCACGACAGGGTAAATTTAATCGGCATATCCAGCGGCACGAAGAGCAGCAGCATGACGAAGATTAACGCGGCACCACCGGCAATCACCGCGCTGCGGAGCCAGTGCTGAAGCGGGAAGTTTTTCACTTCGTCGTGCAGGGATAAGTAGCGCCCCTGGCGTACAACGTGGCGGTCGAGATAGATATCAATATCCGTTTTGTGGCCAAGGTCCTGCGCTATCCACGGCTGCCAGTGGCGCGGATAGATAAGATCGATGATCCCGAGCGAGATATTGTTGATATGTTCCTGATCGTTCTCACCGAACAGTCCCCAGCGTTTTGGGGTTCCGCGCAGGCAGTGAATTTCGCGTAATGACGTTTTTGCCGGCGGAGCAAATATGCCCCACAGCCCGGCGGCCAGAAGCAGTACTGCGCCACCCGCGAGCCACGGAACAAACACGTCCGGCGTCAGCAGGCAGATGAAAAAGAGCAGGAACGAGGCGACAATCAACACCGCTTCGCGAATGCCATCCGGGCGGCTCAGGACGTACTCTTCATGCGTCTCCTGGCGGATGTTCAGCAGTTCGATCTGCTCAGTCTCTTCACCGCGAATAGAGGCCTGCGTTCCGCTTGCGCGTTCCAGCGCAAAGCGTGGCGCTTCCTGAACATATTCGCTCAGAGTATGACCATTGAGGGAGATAACCAGCGGCAGCGTATCGGTATGGATGAGCTCGACGCTGTTTTCGTCGTTAATATACTGCTCCCAGAAGGGAGGCAGGTGCACTTCAACAGAGTCGAGATAGTAACGCCACTTGTTGGGATCGTCGGTTGTAATGCCGTAGCGGGTAATGGAGCGCGTTACGCACAGAACGGTGTCACTTTGGGCGTTCAGGTTGAGCGATACGGGGGCGGCGCTGGCGCCGGTAGGGCCAGGCGAAAGCCGGGATCGGTTCAGCGTGTCGAGATACTGCTCAACGGTGCTGCGTTCCTCTGGCGAAAGCTTGCGCGTGTTTGCCCCGGCAAACGCGTTCAAAAAGGGCAGCCGATAACGGCGATGTACGCGGCGCCTGAATACCCACACCGCAATCGACGCGCAGGCCAGCACAGCAGCGAGAAAAATCAAAATGGTGCTCATGCTTTCCCCATCTTACTTATCTTCTTACAGGTGTTGTCAGTCGCACCTTTTGTACAATGAATGAGATTCTGTGGTCGGCTATCGGCAAGTATGGAGTCTAACTTGAGCATGTTGACGCGCATCCCAGTGACCGGTAATGATAACAAAGCCTGTTCCGGCGCGATATCAGCAAATTCCTGGAAACATTTCAACCTCTTGACATTTGTTTTGAAATGAGAATCGCCTACAGTTACGTTGCATAAATGTAAATAAAGAGCAATTGACATTGCCGAAACCGTGCGGCGTATCGCACAATAAAGCCAGTTCACCCAGCAAAGACCCGTCAAGATGACCAAACCCTTACAAAAGCCCACCATTCTGAATGTTGAAACCGTCGCGAAATCGCGTCTGTTTAATGTCGAAAGCGTGGATCTGGAGTTCAGCAACGGTGTGCGTCGTGTTTATGAGCGTATGCGCCCCTCCTCGCGTGAAGCGGTGATGATTGTGCCCATCGTCGACGAGCACCTGATCCTCATTCGTGAATACGCCGTGGGCACAGAATCCTACGAGCTGGGTTTCTCCAAAGGACTGATCGACCCGGGCGAAACGGTGTTTGAAGCGGCAAACCGGGAGCTGAAAGAAGAGGTCGGTTTTGGCGCGAAAGAGCTGACGTTCCTGAAAAAGCTGAGCATGGCACCGTCCTATTTCTCCAGCAAAATGAACATCGTTGTCGCGGAAGATCTCTATCCTGAATCGCTGGAAGGAGACGAGCCGGAACCGCTGCCGCAGGTTCGCTGGCCGCTGGCTCATCTGATGGATTTGCTGGAAGATCCTGACTTTAACGAGGCGCGCAACGTGAGCGCACTGTTCCTGGTGCGGGAATGGCTGAAGGGGCAGGGGCGTTTGTAGCGCCACCATTAAAAACGGCAACCGAAGGTTGCCGTTTTGCATTGACGTTGTAGGCCGGGTCAGGCGTAGTCGCCACCCGGCTTTTTTGTTGGCGTCAGAACAGCTCGTGCGTCTCGCCGTTATCAATGATCTCTGTACCCACCTCATGCACTGCCTGCGTGGTTGGCTGCGTACCCTCAATGAAATACTCGGCACGGCTGTTACCGCCATTCGCGAGCTGTCCGGTACTGCGGTCGATATTCACCGTCACCACGCCCGGTGGAGGCGTTAGCGGCTGCTCTGGTACGCCCTCGAGAACGGCCTTCATGTATGCATCCCAGGCAGGTTGCGCACTCTTCGCGCCGCCTTCGTATCCGGAAATCTGATCTTTAATCGCGCCAGAGGCGGTGGTGCGCCCCAGATCGCGGCGGTGATCGTCAAAACCAATCCAGACGGAGGTGACAACCCCCGGGCCATAACCTGAGAACCAGGCATCTTTTGAACTGTTGGTTGTCCCGGTTTTGCCGCCGATGTCGTGGCGCTGCAAATCGCGGCCCGCTCGCCAGCCGGTGCCTTGCCAGCCCGGTTCGCCAAAGATGTTGGTGTTCAGTGCGCTCTTAATCAGGAACGACAGCGGCGTGCTGATCACGTGCGGGGCATACTCCTGCGCGCCACTCTGGGCGACCAGCGCCTGATTGGCCTGTTCCAGCTGAGGCTGCGGCACCGCCAGATTCTGACGTTCCTGAGAGATCGCCACATCTTCCATATCCTTGTTTTCCAGGACATTGGATTTTGGCGTGTCGCCGTAAATCACCGGAATATCGCATTCAGGGCAGGCAATTTTCGGTTTCGCTTCAAACAGTACGCCGCCCTGATCGTTCTCGATTTTGCTGATGAAATACGGATCGACCAGGAAGCCGCCGTTCGCCATCACCGAGTAGCCACGCGCAACCTGGAGCGGCGTAAAGGACGCGGAGCCGAGCGCCAGAGATTCAGTATGAACGATGTTTTGCGCCGGGAAGCCAAAGCGTTGCAGATACTCTGCCGCATAATCCACGCCCATCGCACGCATCGCGCGAACCATGACCACGTTCTTCGACTGGCCAAGGCCCTGGCGCAGGCGGATAGGGCCAGCGTATTGCGCCGGAGAGTTCTTCGGCTGCCAGTCAGAGCCCGCACCGGCATCCCAGCGGGAAATTGGCACGTCGTTGAGAATGCTGGCGAGAGTCAGCCCCTTATCCATCGCCGCGGTATACAGGAACGGTTTGATGTTCGAACCAACCTGACGCAGCGCCTGGGTCGCGCGGTTAAATTTGCTCTGGTTGAAATCGAACCCGCCAACCAGCGCCATCACGGCGCCGTTCTGCGGATTGATGGAGACCAGCGCAGAGTTTACGTCCGGCACCTGCGCCAGCCACCAGGCATCGCCGACCTGACGCACCCAGATTTGTTGTCCGGTTTGTACGACATCGGTCACTTTACGTGGCGTAGGCCCCTGAAGGGTGTCAGAACGGTATGGACGCGCCCAGCGGACACCCTCCATGCGCAGCGAAACGGATGTGCCATCGGCCATCATCGCCACTGCTTCCTGTGGATCGGCCTGGGTGACGACCGCCGGACGCAGCGGGCCATAGGTCGGCAGCGCTTTCAGGGAATCCGTGATTTTTTTACTGTCCCATGCGCCTTCACCCACTTTCCACAGCACGTTGGACGGGCCGCGATAGCCGTGACGCATATCGTAATCCATCACGTTATTACGCACCGCCTGCTGGGCAGCCTGCTGCACCTTGCGGGTCACGGTGGTATAGACGCGATAACCATCTTCATACGCTTTATCACCGTAGCGACTCACCATCTCCTGGCGAACCATTTCAGTGAGATACGGTGCAGAGAAAGCAATTTCCGGCGCATGGTAATTGGCGTCAATAACGTCGCTGCGCGCCTTATCGTACTCAGACTGGCTGATATAGCCTTCGCTCAACATACGCGACAGCACCACGTTACGGCGCGCGGTGGCGCGGTCCAGCGAGTAGAGCGGGTTAAACGTGGATGGCGCTTTTGGCAGGCCGGCAATGGTCGCCATTTCGCTCAGCGTGAGCTGATCGATCGGCTTACCAAAATAGACCTGAGCCGCAGCCCCTACGCCATAGGCGCGGTAGCCCAGATAGATCTTGTTGAGGTAAAGCTCAAGGATCTCGTCTTTGCTCAGCAGTTGCTCAATGCGGATCGCGAGGAACACCTCTTTGATCTTACGCATCAGCGTCTTTTCCGGGCTGAGGAAGAAGTTACGCGCCAGCTGCTGGGTAATGGTACTTGCCCCCTGAGAGGCATGACCGGAGAACAGCGCCACGCTTGCCGCACGGAAAATACCGACCGGATCGACACCGTGGTGCTCGTAAAAACGGCTGTCCTCGGTGGCGATAAAAGCCTTCACCATCACGGGTGGAATTTGATTTAAGGTCAGAGGGATACGACGTTTCTCGCCGTATTGCGCCATCAGTTCACCATCGGCGCTATAGACCTGCATAGGGATCTGAAGCCGCACATCACGAAGCGTGGCGACATCAGGGAGTTGCGGCTCGACATATTTGTACAAACCAATAATCGAGCCTGCTCCCAGCAGAATGCAACAGACTGCAAGGATCAATAAATACTTTACGAACTTCACCGGAGATTTCCCATTTGGTTTAGCCTGGGCAGTTTCTAAACAATCGCGCGGTAGTATAAAGGCAAGCCTGATTCATTGATATAGCCGTCACTCCGACGGGCGATAAGGAGATCGTGAAGCATGGCTTTTAAAACGTGGCAAACAGGCGTTCATATTCAACAGGATAAGGTGGTTGCGGTAGCGCTGACCAGAGAGCGGGCCGGATGGCGTTTACGGCGCTGGTGGGCGGTGCCGCTGTCGGACGGCGTTATCGGGGAAGGCAAAATACTTAAGCCAGAACAGCTGGTTAACGCATTACGTGGCTGGCGGAAAACATTGCCGCACTCGCATCGGGTATTTCTCTCATTTCCGGCGACGCGCGTTCTGCAACGCGCGTTGCCCCGTCCATCCGTTACCTTGCGTGACAGCGAACAGCTCACCTGGGTAGGCGCCGCATTAGCGCGTGAGCTGGAGATGCCCGCCGATACGCTCTGCTTTGACTACGCGCATGATACGTTCAGCAACACTTTTCAGGTTACCGCAGCGCAAAACAGAGAGGTCGATACCCTGTTGACGCTGGCGAACGCGCTGCGTTTGCGTCTGGCAGCAATCGCCCCGGATGCCGGCGCGCTGGCTAATCTTCTCTCTGCTGTTGCCCCCGCCCGGTGCGTCGCCTGGAGAGATCAACACCAGTGGCTATGGGCGATGCGTCACCAGTGGGGGCGGCGCTACACCACAGAAGCGGCGACGGTGAATGAACTGGCGGCGCTGCTTGCGCTTTCTCCTTCTGATATCGCCGTGTTTGATGCTGCCCGCGATCCCTGGGAAGCGGTGACGCTGTGCCAGCCGCCGCTGCCGGAATGCGGTGCTGATTACACCGTCGCCCTGGCGCTGGCCATGAGCGAGGCGCCGTAATGAGCATGCCCAATCTTTTACCCTGGCGTCGGCAGCAACGTAATCAGCGCCTGCGTTTCTGGGGGCTGCTGTTTGCTGGCTCATGGCTGGTGATGCTGGCG
Organism: Enterobacter sp. BIDMC 27; assembly: GCF_000534415.1. Taxonomy (NCBI): domain Bacteria; kingdom Pseudomonadati; phylum Pseudomonadota; class Gammaproteobacteria; order Enterobacterales; family Enterobacteriaceae; genus Enterobacter; species Enterobacter sp. BIDMC 27. The sequence continues at coordinate 395,873 of NZ_KI973178.1, read as the reverse complement.
GGGAGTATCAGCCTGCGGGCGACGCAGACTCTCGCATTGCAGGCGTTGCAGAGCGAACTGGCGGGGACACGTGCGGTACAGAAAGTATTGAGAGCCCGTCAGCCGCAGTCAGCGGGGCAGAAAACCCCTTCGCTGCCGTTTGATCCGGCCTGGCAACCTGCGCTGGAGTCCCTTGCCAGCGCAATGCCCCGGCAGGCGTGGCTAACGGCGCTGCGTTATCAGCCACCCTCGCTGACCCTGACCGGCTATACCACCTCACTGCCAGCGCTCACCGCCATGACCGATGCCCTGAAAAGGGTGACGGGATTTAACCCCGGACCGGCAGGCGAAATGCAACAGGATAGCCAGGGGCGATGGATGTTCTCTTTTCAACTGCATAGCCGGAGGTAGCCCGTGGGTATCTGGTATCAACGCTGGACTGATGCACGTCCTTCCCGGCGCGTCCTTTGCTGGTTGATCGCATCGGGGCTTGTTGCGTGGGCAATTTGGGGACTGCTGCTCAGGCCCGCAGCTCTGCGTTACGCCGATATTCAGGCGCAGGCCATCAGTGCGAAGCGAATCAACGCCTCGCTGTGGCCAGAGGCCGGACGGCGAGCAGTGGTTACGCAAGTGACGCCCTCGCAGCCCTTTTCTCCCCTGGCTTTTCAGCGTGAGGGCGCAAGGCTGGTGTACTGGAAGCCGCAGCAGAGTGGGGGAGAGCTGGCGCTGGATGCCTCCTGGGGCGCGGTCCCGGCGCTCTTTTCCCGGCTGGCGCTTGAGAACGCGCGGGTGAGCGCGTTTTCCATCACCCCACAGGGCAAACAGTTACGCCTCAGCCTGCAACTGGAGATCGGTCATGCGCAGTAAAGCCCGTTTGCTGATCCTGCTTTCTCCGCTTTTCCTGACCGGGATGCGGGATCCCTTCTCTGTGCCGGAAGAGCGTTGCGCAGCCGGGCAGCTCAGCCAGTGGCGGTATCAGGGGATAGTCAGCGGCAGCAGGGATATCGGCCTTATGCAGGACGGGCAGAAGCGTTGGTACCGGGTAAAAACGCAGGTGCGGTTACCGACAGGCTGGCGGGTGAGCGCGATAGATAAACAACAACTGACCGTTGATGTCGGCGACATGTGCGAGCCGAAGCGATGGACATGGCAACGAGAAGGAACGAAAAAAAGTGAAGATAAGGATAGGGCTGTTACTGGCGGCACTCAGCCAGCCCCTGTGGGCCGCGACGCCAAAACCGGTCACCCTGCTGGTGGATGATGTCCCGGTGGTGCAGATATTACAGGCGCTGGTGGCGCAGGAGGATCGCAATCTGGTGGTGTCGCCGGATGTCAGCGGTTCGCTTTCGCTGAATTTAACGCGGGTGCCCTGGAGACAGGCGCTTCAGACGGTCGTGAACAGCGCCGGGCTGGTATTGCGGGAAGAGGGCGGCATTTTTTATGTGCATACGGCGGCCTGGCAACGGGAGCAACAGACGCGTAAAGAGCAGGAGCGGGCCCAGCGTCTGCTTGACGCCCCGCTGCACTCTCACAGCATTCCGTTTGCTTATGCGGATGCAGCCGAATTGCAAAAAGCGGCAGAAAAGCTCTTAAGCCCGAAAGGCAGTCTCTCCGTCGACAAGCGCACCAACCGTTTCCTGGTCAGGGATAACCAGACGGTGGTGGATATGCTCCAGCGCTGGGCTGTGCAGATGGATCTGCCCGTCGAGCAGGTGGAACTGGCGGCGCAGATTGTGACCATCAGTGAAAAAAGCCTGCGTGAACTGGGGGTGAAATGGAACCTCGCTGACGCAACGGAGGCCGGTAAGGTGGGTCAGGTCACGACGCTGGGGGCGGACCTGTCGGTGGCCAGTGCAACCACCCACGCAGGGTTTAACATCGGGCGCATCAACGGCAGGATGCTGGATCTTGAGTTGTCGGCGCTTGAGCAAAAGCAGCAGGTGGATATCATCGCCAGCCCGCGGCTGCTGGCATCGCACATGCAGCCGGCCAGCATCAAGCAGGGCAGCGAAATTCCGTATCAGGTTTCCAGCGGCGAGAGCGGGGCGACGTCCGTTGAATTTAAAGAGGCGGTATTAGGCATGGAGGTCACGCCGGTGGTCCTGCCGGGCGGTCGCGTGCGCCTGAAACTGCATATCAGTGAAAATATGCCCGGCCAGGTGCTGCAACAGGCAGACGGCGAAACGCTGGCGATCGATAAGCAGGAGATCGAAACGCAGGTAGAGGTAAAAAGTGGGGAAACGCTCGCGCTGGGCGGGATCTTTTCGCAAAAGAATAAAACCGGACGCGACAGCGTGCCCGTGCTGGGCAACATTCCGTGGCTGGGTCAGCTGTTCCGCCATGACGGAAAAGATAACGAACGGCGCGAGTTAGTGGTGTTTATCACGCCACGTCTGGTCAGTATTCATTAATGGGTAACGATCCCCGCAATGATTTTGCATTCAGTTTGTTGCAGATGTTTGACGTGGGGCATGAATTAGCATACAAGGAGTACCGATTTGAGTTGGACTTACGTCTTATTTCCTTATGCGCCGGGAACGGTGATTTAATCAGTTGCCAAACAAGCCGGAGTATTGAGATAATTTTTCGTCTGACTCTCGCTCTATTGCAAATGAGGTTTCAGTTCATGTCCTGCTACGCCGGGTGTCTGCGCAGCGGGGATTACCATTAACGAATAGTCTTAGTAGTACCGAAAAAATGGCAGAGAAACGCAATATCTTTCTGGTTGGGCCTATGGGTGCCGGCAAAAGCACTATTGGGCGTCAGTTAGCTCAACAACTCAATATGGAATTTTACGATTCTGATCAAGAGATTGAGAAACGAACCGGAGCGGATGTGGGCTGGGTCTTCGACGTAGAAGGCGAAGAAGGTTTCCGTGACCGAGAAGAAAAAGTGATCAACGAACTCACGGAAAAACAGGGCATTGTGCTGGCAACTGGCGGCGGCTCTGTAAAATCTCGCGAAACCCGCAACCGTCTCTCCGCCCGTGGCGTAGTGGTCTATCTTGAGACGACCATCGAAAAACAGCTGGCACGCACGCAGCGTGATAAAAAGCGCCCGTTGTTGCAGGTTGAAACACCGCCACGTGAAGTTCTGGAAGCTTTGGCCGATGAACGCAATCCTCTGTACGAAGAGATTGCTGATGTGACCATTCGTACTGACGATCAAAGCGCTAAAGTGGTTGCAAACCAGATTATTCATATGCTGGAAAGCAACTGATTCTGGCTTTATATACACTCGCCTGCGGGTAAAAGCATTTAAGGTGGATGTCGCGTCATGGAGAGGATTACAGTTACTCTCGGGGAACGTAGTTACCCTATCACCATCGCGGCTGGTTTGTTTAACGACCCAGCTTCCTTCTTACCACTGAAAGCGGGTGATCAGGCGATGCTGGTCACCAACGAGACGCTGGCTCCGCTTTATCTCGACCGTGTACGTCACCTGCTTGAGCAGGCGGGCGTGAAGGTCGACAGTGTGATTCTGCCCGATGGCGAGCAGTACAAAAGCCTGACGGTACTGGATACCGTCTTTACCGCACTTCTGCAAAAACCGCACGGTCGTGATACAACACTGCTTGCCCTGGGCGGCGGCGTTGTGGGCGATCTGACCGGTTTTGCAGCCGCCAGCTATCAGCGCGGCGTGCGCTTTATTCAAATTCCAACCACGTTGCTCTCACAGGTCGATTCTTCTGTGGGCGGTAAAACGGCGGTAAACCATCCGCTCGGCAAAAACATGATTGGCGCGTTCTACCAGCCTGCCTCGGTGGTGGTGGATCTCGACTGTCTGAAAACCTTGCCAGCGCGCGAACTGGCGTCCGGCCTTGCAGAAGTGATCAAATACGGCATTATTCTTGACGGGGAATTCTTCACCTGGCTGGAAGAGAATATGGATGCGCTGCTGCGCCTCGACGGGCAGGCAATGGCCTACTGTATTCGCCGTTGTTGTGAGCTGAAAGCAGAAGTCGTTGCCGCAGATGAGCGTGAAACCGGCTTACGTGCTTTACTGAATCTGGGGCATACGTTTGGTCATGCGATCGAAGCCGAAATGGGCTACGGTAACTGGCTTCACGGTGAAGCTGTCGCTGCCGGAATGGTTATGGCGGCGCGAGCCTCTGAACGTCTGGGGCAGTTCAGGCCGGAAGAGACAGCACGTATCATCGCGTTGCTTAAACGTGCTGGCTTGCCGGTGAGTGGTCCGCAGGAAATGTCTGCGCAGGCGTACCTTCCCCACATGATGCGCGATAAAAAAGTATTGGCAGGTGAGATGCGTCTGGTACTCCCGCTTGCAATAGGGAAAAGTGAAGTGCGCGGCGGAGTGCCGCACGAAGTCGTACTTGGCGCTATTGCTGATTGTCAGCAGGCGTAACAACTAGAAAGGTCAGACCGCTGTAACAGGTGGTCGTTTTAGCTTCAGGTAAATGCAGAGTCGTTGGCAGAAGCCTTTGAGTGGGGTGTTAAATGGATGAATTCAAACCAGAAGACGAGCTGAAACCCGATCCCAGCGATCGTCGTACTGGTCGTTCTCGTCAATCTTCAGAACGTGATAACGAGCCGCAGATCAATTTTGACGATGTCGAACTGGATGCAGACGATCGTCGCCCTTCGCGTAGCCGTAACGCGCGAAATGAGCGAGAAGACGAGGAGTATGAATCCGAAGAAGAGTTAATGGATGAACAGCCTGTTGAACGTCGTCCGCGCAAACGTAAAAAAGCGGTAGCGGCAAAACCGGCCTCCCGTCAGTACATTATGATGGGCCTTGGCGTTCTGGTGCTGGTCTTGCTGATTGTCGGCATTGGGTCCGCGCTAAAAGCACCTTCTACCAATTCTACCGAGCAGACGGCGTCTGCCGAGAAGAGCATTGACCTGTCTGGTAACGATGCGAGCAACCAGGCGAATGGCGCTCAGCCTGCGCCGGGCACCACTTCCGCAGAGCAGACCGCAGGTAACACCAGCGCTGGCCAGGATATCTCTCTGCCGCCTGTCTCTGCGACCCCGACTCAGGGCCAGGCGCCTGCGACGCCTGAAGGTCAGCAGCGTGTTGAAGTTCAGGGCGATCTGAACAATGCGCTGATGCAGCCGCAGAATCAGGAGCAGGTTAACGCTGCCGTGGTGAACTCCACGCTGCCAACTGAACCAGCCACCGTTGCGCCAGTTCATGGCAGCAATGCCCAGCAGCAAACGGCGACAACGGAAACCAAACCGCGCCAGACGCAGACTGCGCCACGCCAGGAGCGTAAGCAGGCTGTGATTGAGCCGAAGCGTGAGACGAAACCGCAAACCGTGGCAAAAGCGCCAGAAACGAAAGCGCCAGCGCAGACCAAACCTGCTGTGAGCCAGCCGGTTAAAGCGCCAACGCCTGCGGCAACCACTGCACCGAAAGCAACGGCGACCACAACCGCGCCTGCTGCAACAACACCTTCTGCAACAACACCTGCGGCTCCCGCAGCCAAAACGGGCGCTGCATCAGGTAAAACGACGGGCAACGTGGGTTCTTTGCAGTCGGCCTCTTCCAGCAACTACACCCTTCAGCTGAGCAGTTCGTCTAACTATGACAACCTCAACGCCTGGGCGAAGAAATCGAATCTGAAAAACTACGTGGTTTATCAGACGACCCGTAACGGTCAACCGTGGTATGTGCTGGTGAGTGGTATTTATGCTTCCAAAGATGAAGCAAAACGTGCCGTTTCCACGCTGCCAGCCGACGTGCAGGCGAAAAACCCGTGGGCGAAGCCGATTCATCAGGTGCAGGCCGATCTGAAGTAATGTTTAAAGCGCAGGATGCTGTCGGAGCTTTCTCCACAGCCGGAGAAGGTGTAATCAGTTAGTCAGCATGAAAAAAAATCGCGCTTTTCTGAAATGGGCAGGGGGGAAATACCCCCTGCTCGACGATATTAAAAAGCACCTGCCGAAAGGCGAGTGTCTTATCGAGCCCTTCGTGGGTGCTGGATCGGTGTTCCTGAATACCGATTTTTCTCGTTATATCCTGGCGGATATCAACAGCGACCTTATCAGCCTCTATAACATCGTCAAACTGCGTACCGATGAGTATGTGGAAGAGGCGCGGAAGCTGTTTACGCCAGAGAACAACAACCCGGACGTCTACTATCAGTTCCGCGCTGAGTTTAATCAAAGCCAGGATCCGTTCCGTCGCGCGCTGTTGTTTCTTTATCTCAACCGCCATGGTTACAACGGTCTGTGCCGGTATAATCTGCGTGGCGAGTTTAACGTGCCGTTTGGCCGCTATAAGCGTCCCTACTTCCCACAGGACGAGCTGTATCACTTTGCTGAAAAAGCGCAGAATGCCGAGTTCTACTGTCTCTCCTATGAAGAGTGCATGGATCTGGCGGGCGTAAACTCGGTGGTCTACTGCGACCCGCCTTACGCGCCACTGTCTGCCACGGCAAATTTCACCGCCTACCACACCAATAGCTTCAGCCCGGCCGAGCAGGCTCGTCTGGCTGAGATGGCGGAAAAGCTGGTCAGCAAAAGAATTCCGGTGTTAATTTCGAATCACGACACGCCTGATACGCGCGAATGGTACAAAGCCGCGAAGCATTTTCAGGTAAAAGTGCGGCGTAGCATTAGCAGCAACGGCGGCACACGTAAAAAGGTGGACGAACTTCTGGCGCTTTATCGACCCTGAGCCTTTGCCCGCCGGTAAACACATTTCAAGGAGATGCGGATGAAACAGTTTTTGATTGCCCCCTCAATTCTGTCGGCCGATTTTGCCCGCCTGGGTGAAGACACTGCCAAAGCTCTCGCGGCTGGCGCGGATGTCGTCCATTTCGACGTTATGGATAACCACTACGTTCCCAACCTGACCATCGGTCCGATGGTGCTTAAAGCACTGCGTAACTACGGGATCACCGCGCCCATTGACGTGCATCTGATGGTGAAACCGGTTGACCGCATCGTGCCTGATTTCGCCGCGGCGGGTGCCAGCATCATCACTTTCCACCCGGAAGCCTCCGAACACGTTGACCGCACGCTACAGCTGATCAAAGAGAACGGCTGTAAGGCGGGACTGGTCTTTAACCCGGCGACCCCGCTGAGCTATCTCGACTACGTGATGGACAAGCTGGACGTGATCCTGCTGATGTCCGTCAACCCGGGCTTTGGTGGTCAGTCATTTATCCCTCAGACCCTCGACAAACTGCGTGAAGTGCGCCGCCGTATCGATGAGTCTGGCTATGATATTCGTCTGGAAGTGGACGGCGGCGTGAAGGTCAATAACATCGGTGAGATTGCGGCGGCAGGGGCGGATATGTTCGTCGCAGGCTCCGCCATCTTCGATCAACCGGATTACAAAAAAGTCATTGATGAAATGCGCCGTGAACTGGCGAAGGTAAGTCATGGATAAATTGCAGGCTATTCGGGGTGTAGCATTTGACCTCGACGGCACGCTGGTCGACAGCGCGCCAGGATTAACCCGCGCCGTCGATCAGGCGCTGTATGCCCTTGAACTCCCCGTTGCAGGCGAAGAGCGCGTGGTGACGTGGATTGGTAACGGTGCAGACGTGCTGATGGAGCGCGCGCTGACCTGGGCTCGTCAGGAGCGTGCCTCTCAGCGTTCCGCGCAAGGTAAACCGAGTGTTGACCACGCGGATATTCCCCAGGATGAGCAGCAGCGTATTCTGCGCAAACTGTTCGACCGTTTCTACGAAGAGACCGTCGAAGAGGGTAGCTTCCTGTTCCCGGATGTCGCTGAAACGCTGAGCGCGCTACATGCCAAAGGCATCCCGCTGGGACTGGTGACTAACAAGCCGACACCGTTCGTTGCGCCTCTGCTGGAAGCGCTGGATATCGCGAAATACTTCTCCGTAATTGTGGGCGGCGATGACGTGCAGAATAAAAAGCCGCATCCGGAACCGCTATTGCTGGTGGCAGGAAAATTATCCTTAGCGCCTGCGGAGCTGCTCTTTGTCGGGGATTCCCGCAATGATATTCTGGCTGCCAGAGCGGCAGGTTGCCCGTCGGTTGGGTTGACCTACGGCTACAACTACGGTGAAGCCATTACGCTGAGTGAGCCGGACGTTGTGTTCGACCACTTCAAAGATTTGTTGCCCGCACTCGGGCTCTCGCACAGTGAACATCAGGAATTGAATAATGACTAAGCCCATCGTTTTTAGTGGCGCACAGCCTTCAGGTGAACTGACCATTGGTAACTACATGGGTGCGTTACGTCAGTGGGTGAGCATGCAGGATGACTACCACTGCATTTACTGCATCGTGGATTTGCATGCTATCACCGCGCGTCAGGATCCCGAGAAGCTGCGCAAAGCAACACTTGATACGCTGGCGCTGTACCTGGCGTGCGGTATCGATCCAGAGAAGAGCACCATTTTCGTTCAGTCTCACGTGCCAGAGCACGCGCAGCTGGGCTGGGCGCTGAACTGCTACACCTATTTCGGCGAGCTGAGCCGCATGACCCAGTTCAAGGATAAGTCTGCCCGCTACTCTGAAAACATCAACGCCGGTCTGTTTGACTATCCGGTGCTGATGGCGGCCGACATTCTGCTGTACCAGACCAACCAGGTGCCGGTGGGTGAAGACCAGAAGCAGCACCTGGAGCTGAGCCGCGATATTGCCCAGCGCTTCAATGCGCTTTACGGTGACGTGTTCAAAGTGCCTGAGCCGTTTATTCCGAAATCCGGTGCGCGCGTGATGTCGCTGCTGGAGCCGACCAAAAAGATGTCCAAGTCTGACGATAACCGCAACAACGTTATCGGCCTGCTGGAAGATCCGAAATCGGTGGTGAAAAAGCTCAAGCGTGCGGTGACCGACTCCGACGAGCCGCCAGTGGTGCGCTACGACGTGCAGAACAAAGCGGGCGTGTCAAACCTGCTGGACATTCTCTCCGGTGTGACCGGACAGAGCATTCCTGAGCTGGAAAAGCACTTTGAAGGCAAGATGTACGGCCACCTGAAAGGCGAAGTGGCAGACGCCGTTTCCGGCATGCTGACCGAGTTGCAGGAGCGCTATCACCGTTACCGTAACGACGAAGCTTTCCTGCAAAAAGTGATGAAAGAGGGCGCGGAAAAAGCCAGCGCGCGCGCCTCCGAAACCCTGAAAGCGGTGTACGACGCGATTGGGTTTGTGGCGAAACCTTAAGCCGCTTTGCCGGGTGGCGCTAACGCTTACCCGGCCTACGGGACTTTGCAGGTCGGGTAAGGCGGAGCCACCACCCGACAAAACTGACGAAACAAAAAAACCGGGACATCCCCGGTTTTTTTACGCCTGAAAAACGCTTACTGCTGTGCCGCCGGGCCGCAACCGCCGATGATCTTCGAAATGGAGATCGCCGGGTGAAGCAGGTAATCGTAGCTGCAATTATTTTTAGTATTTTGAACGTGACCGGTGCAGGCCGTCAGAGTTGATAACAGGCCGACCAGTACGGCAGCTTTTGCCAGTTTGAACATACGCATTCCTTGTCAAAAAATCGAAAATTGGATGTAACACGAGGGAATAAATGGAAAAGTTCCATTATGCGGGCGGTATGTTATCGACTGAGGTAAGAAGGGAGTAGTCCGCTTAAAGACTACTCCCGGGAGAGATTATGCGTTAGTGGCTGGAGAACCAGTTCAGTTTTTCGCGCAGGGCTACCACGCGACCCACCACGATCAGCGCCGGGCTTTCAACCTGCTGCGCCAGCTCGCCCAGCTGCGTCAGCACGCCATCGACCACGCGCTGCGTAATGGCGGTGCCGTTTTCCACCAGTGCGACCGGCATATCTGCTTCCATGCCGTGCTCCAGCAGTTTCGCCTGAATCGTGGCTGCCTGATTTAGCCCCATATAGAACACCAGCGTCTGCTTTTCAGCGGCCAGATTATGCCAGTCCAGTTCGCTGCCGGTTTTCAGGTGGCCCGTCACCAGGCGCACGCTCTGGGCATAGTCGCGATGGGTTAACGGAATGCCGGAATAGGCAGAACAGCCGGACGCCGCCGTAATGCCCGGCACCACGGAGAACGGAATACCCGCGTTGCACAGGGTTTCCAGCTCCTCGCCGCCGCGACCAAAGATAAACGGATCGCCCCCTTTCAGGCGCACCACGCGCTTACCTTTTTGCGCTTCCCGCAGCAGGATCTGGTTGATCTCCTCCTGCGGTACGCAGTGATAACCTGCCCGTTTGCCGACGAACACGCGGTCAGCATCCCGGCGCACCAGATTCATGATGTCATCAGAGACCAGACGGTCATACACCACGATGTCCGCCTGCTGGATCTGCTGGAGACCCTTCAGCGTCAGCAGGCCCGCATCGCCGGGGCCAGCGCCCACCAGCACCACTTCACCGCGATGATCCAGCGGTTCAGAGAGGAGTTGCTCGGTCGTCTCTTCAACGGCTTTGGTGTCCTGATTGGCCAGCGACTGCGCCAGCCTGTCGTTGACAAAGAACTTCTCCCAGAAGCGACGGCGTTCGCCCACGGTTGCGAAGGTTTGCTTCACGCGGGAACGCAACTGCCCGGCGTAATGGGCTATCTGACCAAGATGCTGCGGCAGCACGGCTTCCAGTTTTTCCCGCAGCAGACGGGCAAGAACGGGCGAGCGCCCGCCGGACGACACCGCAATCATCAGCGGTGAACGGTCAATAATCGACGGCATGATAAAGCTCGCCTCTTTCGGCGCATCCACCACGTTACAGAAGATGCGGCGCGCTTCGCAGGCGTCGCTGACGCGCTGGTTAACGTCATCGTTATCCGTTGCGGCGATGGTCAGCCAGCAGGTATCCAGCAGGGATTCATCAAATTCGCCCTGCACCTGGGTGAGCATCCCTTCTTGCGCCCAGACGTCAAACTGTGGGGCAAAAGTGAGGGCGTTGACGGTCAGCCGGGCACCCGCCTCTAACAGCAGGCGTGCCTTGCGTTCAGCCACATCGCCGCCGCCCACGAGCAGGCAGTCGCGGTTGCGTAATTGACAAAAAATCGGCAGGTGATCCACGACGTTACCTCACAGCATTCATGGCGGGGGAAGAATTGACGTCAGGATAACAGCAGGAATCGTACAGAACATACGGTTTTTCCTGCCGTTACCCATAAGGGGTCATAAGCCTTTCCTATTGAAAAGGCGAGAGGTTACGCTTTCAGCTGCACCTCGCCGTCCTTCACGCGGACGTCGTAGTGTTTGACCGAGAAGCTTTCATCTTCCATGCAGAGTCCGTCGGTTAAGCGGAAGCGCTGCTTTTTCAGCGGGCTGGCAACCCACAGCTCGCCCTGGTGCTCCGCAATCAGACCGCGGGAGAGCACGCTGGCCTCGAAGAACGGGTCGATATTGCTGATGGCATAGACCTGTTCATCGTGGCGAGGGCGGAAAATCGCCACCTGCTCGTTGCCCAGCAGGGCACAGACGCCGGTTGCTGGCAGAATGTCGTTAATGTTGCAGATGTTTACCCACTGGCTCATGCGTTTTCCTCCACCAGCATCACCGGAATACGTTCATACGGGGTCGCTGGACGGTGCTGTTCGCGCTCCGGCACCACCTGCACGTTCGGGTCGCGCTGGGTGCTGTTGATAAAGTGTTTGAAGCGCGTCTGCGCCGCTGGCGTGTTCACGGTTTCGGTCCACTCGCAGATCACCGCCTCGCGCAGGCGAGTCATCTCGGATTCCAGCTGTTCATTCAGACCCAGCTTGTCGTCGATAATGACCGACTTCAGGTAGTCGATGCCGCCTTCGAGATTATCCAGCCAGGACGCGGTACGGGTCAGCTTATCGGCGGTACGAATGTAGAACATCATGAAGCGGTCGAGGTATTTGATCAGCGTATCGCGATCGAGATCGGCGGCCAGCAGATCCGCGTGGCGAGGTTTCATCCCGCCGTTACCGCACACGTACAGGTTCCAGCCTTTCTCGGTGGCGATGATACCCACGTCTTTCCCCTGGGCTTCCGCACATTCACGGGTACATCCTGACACGCCGAACTTCATTTTGTGCGGCGTACGGATGCCTTTGTAGCGATTTTCCAGCTCTACGCCGAAGCCCACGCTGTCGCCCACGCCGTAGCGGCACCAGGTGCTGCCGACGCAGGTTTTCGCCATGCGCAGCGCCTTGGCGTACGCGTGACCGGTTTCAAAGCCCGCTTCAATCAGCTGACGCCAGATTTCCGGCAGGTCATCTTTCTGCGCACCGAACAGGCCGATACGCTGGGAGCCGGTGATTTTGGTGTACAGGTTAAACTCACGGGCGATACGGCCCACGGCGACCAGCCCTTCCGGGGTAATCTCCCCTCCGGCAGAACGCGGGATCACCGAGTAAGTCCCGTCTTTCTGAATATTGGCCAGGAAGTTATCGTTGGTGTCCTGAAGCGGAGTGTGTTCTGGTTTGAGCACATATTCGTTCCAGCAGGACGCCAGCAGGGAACCGACGGTAGGCTTACATACTTCACAGCCATAGCCCTGGCCGTGTTTCTCCAGCAGTTCGTCGAAGGACTTAATGCCTTCCACGCGGATTAAGTGATACAGCTCCTGGCGAGAGTAAGCGAAGTGCTCGCACAGGTTGTTGTTCACTTCAATGCCCTGTTTTGCCAGCTCGGCGTTCAGCACCTGAGTGACCAGAGGAATACAGCCGCCGCAGCCGGTCCCGGCTTTGGTTTCCGCCTTCAGCGCCGCAACGGTGTGGCAGCCTTTGTTAATGGCGGAGATCAGCATGCCTTTGGTCACGTCGAAGCAGGAGCAAATCTGCGCGCTGTCCGGCAGTTTATCCACGCCGATGGACGGCTTACCGCTGGAGGCGTGCGCCGGGAGGATTAGCGCGTCCGGGTTCTCCGGCAGCTCAATGGCGTTCAGCACCAGCTGGAGCAGGTTACCGAAGTCGCTGGTATCACCCACCAGCACCGCCCCGAGCAGGGTTTTGTTGTCCGGGCTGACGATGAGACGTTTGTAGACTTCTTTGCTTTCGTCCAGATAAACATAGCTGCGGGAGTTCGGGGTGCGGCCATGCGCATCACCAATACCGCCCACGTCCACGCCCAGCAGTTTCAGCTTGGCGCTCATGTCTGCGCCGGTGAAGGCGTTTTCGCTGCCGAGGATATGGTCAACGGCGACCTGCGCCATTTTGTACCCTGGTGCAACCAGACCGTATACGCGGTTATTCCAGCTGGCGCATTCGCCGATGGCGTAGATATCCGGATCGGAGGTCTGGCAGGTATCGTTGATCATGATCCCGCCGCGCTGCGCAACGGCCAGACCGCACTGGGTGGCCAGCTTGTCGCGCGGGCGAATACCGGTGGAGAAGACGATGAAATCCACTTCCAGCTCGCTGCCGTCGGCAAAGCGCATGGTTTTACGCGCTTCGGTGCCTTCCTGCACGATCTCTTTGGTGTTCTTGCTGGTGTGAACCTTCACGCCCATGCTTTCGATTTTACGGCGTAGCTGGTCGCCACCCATATGGTCCAGCTGTTCCGCCATCAGCATCGGGGCAAATTCGATGACGTGGGTTTCAACGCCGAGGTTTTTCAGTGCGCCTGCCGCTTCCAGACCCAGCAGACCACCGCCGACAACCGCGCCGCGTTTGCTTCGACGTGCGCAGGATTCAATGGCGTTGAGGTCTTCAATGGTACGGTAAACGAAGCAATCCTGGGTTTCCGACCCTTTAATAGGCGGGATCCACGGATACGAGCCCGTCGCCATGATCAGCTTATCGTAAAAAACCGTACGTCCGGCGCTGGAGTGGATCACTTTCTCCTGACGGTTGATGGTGATAGCGCGTTCGCCCACCAGCACTTTTACGCCATGCTTCTCGTAGAACCCTTCACGCACCAGAGAGAGCTCTTCGGCGGTATGGTGAGAGAAGTAGGAAGACAAGTGCACACGGTCGTACGCCTTGCGGGGTTCTTCACAGAACACGGTAATATCGAACTGCTCAGCATCGGCTTTATCGAGAAGATCCTCAATAAAGCGGTGGCCGACCATGCCGTTACCGATGATAGCGAGTCTGACTTTGCTCATTTTTGCCTCGATTTCTTTTCTATTACTGCCTACCTTAACGATTCAGCAGGGGCACTTATTGATGCAAATCAAATACGCCTTCACCTACCCCTTAGTGGGTATATCTATGATTTGTCAGGATTTTTATAAGTGACGGATATTGTTTGATTTTTGTGCTTGCTTATTTTTTGCACAAATATAGTGGGGTTTTTTACCCATCGGCGGGCAGGGCGGGTGAGCAGGGGAAAACCCCTTTGCAGTACGCAAAGGGGTTATGGCGATTAGTGGGTAGCTGTTGCCGGGTTGTGTTGACGGTGACGGGTCACAAAGCCCAGCACGAAGCACATGATGAACACCACGGCGTACAGACCGTTAGCGGTATGCAGCGCCGCCAGCGGGCCGCTGTGCGCAACAATCGGGCCCGTGACCACGAAGGTCAGCATGGTGCCGATGGTGCCGCAGGTCAGCACGGAGTTCACCAGCTTTGGCGAGGCCACTTTGGTCTGAAGAGAGCCAAGGGTGATGATCGAGGTGTAAATCGCACTGGAGAAGAAGCCCAGGGTCAGGATGAACCACGGCATATGCTCCGGGGAACCGTTGATGAACAGATACATCAGCACGGTCGCCAGACCCGCCAGAACGGTCAGGATCCGTTGCAGGTCGAAGAAGCGCAGGATAAAGCTAAACGCCCACATGCCGAACATGTAAGACATCCAGAAATCGCTCACCAGTTTACCCGCGTCGTTCAGGCTCATGCCCAGACCTTTCGCGTATTCAGGAACCCAGGAGATAAAGCCCAGCTGACCGAGGATGTAACACAGCGCGGCGATGGAGAGGAACAGTACGCCGATACCCCATTTTTCTTTCGCAACCGGCTCGGACGTAGTCTGCGCTTTTTTGCCCAGCACCGGGAACTCGCAGCCGAAGGTGAGAACAAAGATCGCGACATAAACCAGACCAATGCAGGCGTACACCCAGTACCACTCAATGCTGCGCGCCAGAAGATACGCGGCGACCATCGGGAAAATCATCCCGGCCATGCTGAAGAAGGAGTCGGTGAACAGCAGACGCGCGCCGCGCTGGCGGCCTTCATACATGTGCGTAATCAGGAATGTACCGATCGACATGGTGATCCCGCTCACCAGGCCCAGCACGAACATGGCGGCAGAGAAGAGGGCGATGCTGTGGCTCAGCATCAGGCCCGCCACGGCGGCAACCATCAGCACGAAGCCGAAACGCAGCTGCGTTTTCAGCGGCACGATTTCCATCAGCCAGGCATTAAGGAAAATAGAGATCAGGATCCCCGCGTTCAGGAAGGTGAAGGTGTTACTCATGCTGGAAACGGGCAGCTGGAAGTAGTCTGCGATATTTCCCATCACCATCCCGGTGACGATCACCAACGCGCCGGTCAGGGCGTAAGAGAAGAAGCTGATCCATGTGAGCTTGATGCGATTGCTGTTAGTCATGTCTGGCCTGTTAAAAGTAAAGAAAAACGCAATGACTGCGTTTGAGCGGGCAGATTTTAGTCGCGAAAGTGATCTAATTAAATCTTTTCAGAAAATTTTGAGCACAATTGCAGGTTTTAACGTGATGCAGATCACATTACGTTGTGGGGTGAACAATCGTTTGCGCGGTAATAATTGTTTCAATTTGGTAAAATTAGGTAAAAGACTGGTCTGGGTTCATACTGCTCTTTAGAATCAAGCCATTCGCTTTTTATACTGCGCTTTGTTAAGGAATTCTCATGCTCAAATCAACACTGGCGGCTGTCGCAGCTGTGTTTGCTCTTTCTGCCGTTTCCCCTGCTGCGCTGGCAGCTAAAGGAGACCCCCACGTCCTGCTGACTACCTCTGCGGGGAATATTGAGCTGGAGCTGGATAGCCAGAAAGCCCCTGTTTCGGTGAAAAACTTCCTCGACTACGTGAACAGTGGTTTTTATAACAACACCACGTTCCACCGCGTGATCCCGGGCTTTATGATTCAGGGTGGCGGGTTTAACGAGCAGATGCAGCAGAAACAGCCCAACCCGCCTATCAAAAATGAAGCAGACAACGGCCTGCTGAACAAGCGCGGCACCATCTCCATGGCGCGTACGGCGGACAAAGACAGCGCCACCAGCCAGTTCTTCCTCAACGTGGCTGATAACGCTTTCCTGGACCACGGTCAGCGCGACTTTGGCTACGCGGTGTTTGGCAAAGTGGTGAAAGGCATGGACGTTGCGGATAAGATCTCTCAGGTTCAGACTCACGATGTCGGTCCATACCAGAATGTGCCGTCTAAGCCAGTCGTCATTCTCTCCGCGAAAGTGCTGCCGTAATCGTTCCCCCACACGGGCACATCTTGCCCGTGTCTTTCCACCCTCCCTGCGAAAGCGCGTTTTGCTGCTTATACTTGTGGCAAACGGACTATTCAGGGAGGCGTAGTGAAAAAACTCACCGACAAGCAAAAATCCCGTCTCTGGGAGCAACAACGTAAGGTCAATTTTCAGGCCAGCTGCCTCCTTGAAAAAGGTAAGGGTCCCGCTGAACCCGATATCGAGACGCTGGAACTGGGGCCTTCCGCACCGGGTTTACCCCATCTGTGTCTTATTCACCGCCATTTATTCCGCAACGAAATGAAAGGCGCGGGCGAGCTGCGCACCGCCGATATTTCTAAGGGCGACATTCCTTTTTGCCATTTCGAGTACATCGAGAAAGTGGGTAATGAGCTGATGGCTTCGCTGGAAAGTGATAAATATCTGGTGGGCCTTCAGAAAGCAGAGTTTACAGACAGAATCAGTCATTACTACTGTGAAATCAACATGCTACATCCGTTTATGAGCGGTAATGGCGTGGCCCAGCGGATCTTCTTTGAACAACTGGCTATTCATGCGGGCTATGTGCTGAACTGGCAGGGGATCGACCCGAACGACTGGGCAGCCGCCAATCAGAGCGGGGCAATGGGGGATTTGACAGCCCTGAACGCCATCTTTGCCAAAGTTGTGAGCGAAGCGCGGGAATCTGCGTAAAATAGGGCGGCCATTTTTTCAGGAGCCGCCATGATTCTGCTGATTGATAACTACGATTCCTTTACCTGGAACCTTTACCAGTATTTTTGTGAGCTGGGGGCAGAGGTGGCTGTCCGCCGTAACGATGAGATCGCGCTGGCTGACATTGACGCGCTGGCACCCCAGAAAATCGTGATTTCGCCGGGGCCGTGTACCCCTTCGGAGTCCGGTATCTCGCTGGAGGCGATCCGCCATTATGCGGGCAAACTGCCGATTCTGGGCGTCTGCCTGGGTCATCAGGCCATTGCGCAGGTCTTTGGCGCCACCATTGTCCGTGCCGCGAAAGTCATGCACGGCAAAACCTCTCCGGTCACGCACACCGGTACCGGCGTATTTCTGGGGCTAAACAATCCGTTAACCGTGACGCGCTACCATTCTCTGATCATTGATCCGCCGACCCTGCCGGCCTGCTTTGAGGTCACCGCCTGGAGCGAGACGCAGGAGATCATGGGCATTCGTCACCGTGAGTACGATCTGGAAGGCGTGCAGTTCCACCCGGAAAGCATTCTCAGCGAACAGGGGCACGCGCTGCTGGCCAATTTCCTTAATCGCTGAATATCTGTTGCCTTGTTGTGATTTTTTATGCATATTTTGTGATTATATTTTCACAATCAATGTGACATAAAAATGGATGGTCATGACATGGCAACTGAACAACCAGCAATTACCCGCGCGACATTCGATGAAGTGATCCTGCCGATTTATGCACCGGCTGAGTTTATCCCGGTGAAAGGGAGAGGCAGCCGCGTCTGGGATCAGCAGGGCAACGAGTATGTTGATTTCGCAGGCGGTATTGCGGTGACGGCGCTGGGCCATTGCCATCCTGCGCTGGTGGACGCGCTGAAAACGCAGGGCGAAACGCTGTGGCACACCAGCAACGTGTTCACCAACGAACCGGCGCTGCGTCTGGGGCGTAAGATCATCGATGCCACCTTCGCCGAACGCGTGCTGTTTATGAACTCCGGCACCGAAGCCAACGAAACCGCCTTTAAGCTGGCGCGCTACTACGCAACCACGCGTCATAGCCCGTACAAAACCAAAATCATCGCCTTCCATAACGCCTTTCACGGACGCTCCTTCTTTACCGTTTCCGTTGGCGGCCAGCCGAAGTATTCCGACGGCTTTGGTCCGAAACCTGCGGATATCATCCACGTGCCGTTTAACGATCTCCACGCCGTTAAAGCGGTGATGGACGATCACACCTGTGCCGTGGTGGTCGAGCCCATTCAGGGGGAAGGCGGCGTCACGGCGGCCACCCCGGAATTTCTGCAAGGGCTGCGCGAGCTGTGCGACGAGCACCAGGCGCTGCTGGTGTTTGATGAAGTGCAGTGTGGGATGGGGCGTACCGGAGACCTGTTTGCTTATATGCACTACGGCGTAACACCGGATATTCTGACCAGCGCGAAAGCGCTCGGCGGCGGTTTCCCGGTCAGTGCGGTGCTCACCACCCAGGATATCGCTTCCGCATTTCATGTGGGCTCACACGGCTCCACCTACGGCGGTAATCCGCTGGCGTGCGCCGTGGCGGGTGCGGCGTTCGACATCATTAATACGCCGGACGTCCTGAATGGCGTGAATGCGAAACGCGACCTGTTTGTGAAACATCTCCAGCAGATTGACCAACAGTTTGATGTCTTCAGCGACATCCGTGGGATGGGGCTGCTGATCGGCGCCGAACTGAAGCCGCAGTACAAAGGCCGCGCGCGCGATTTCCTGCACGCCGCCGCGCACGAAGGCGTCATGGTGCTCAACGCCGGGCCGGACGTGATGCGCTTTGCGCCATCGCTGGTGGTGGAAGACAAAGACATCGAAGACGGATTAACCCGTTTTGCCGCGGCGGTCGCGAAGATCGTCAGCGGCTAATACGCGGTTCGTTTTAACCGGCGCGTTAACCAAATCCCGTGATGCGGGCGCTGACGCCATGCCACCGACGAAATGGTGTGCATGGTGTTCAGGTGCCCGAGAACGCGCTGTAAATGCTGCTCAAGGGTGCTCATCGGCCCGTGGGTCAGCGTCTCCGGCGCTTCCAGAATGTTCGAATCCCCTGACTCGCCCGGCGCGTCATACTCCAGACGCTGCTGACAGCGCTGCAACGCAATTTCACACGACTGCAAATAGCGCTGCGCCAGATCCGTCGTCAGCATCGTGTGCTCCCGCGCCAGCGTCGTCATGGCATTGATGTGCTCGACGATAAACTGGCTGTGCGTGACCCACAGCTTCATGTCAGCCAGATAGTGCGCGTTAAAGCCCGGCTCCTGCATGGCCTGGTTAAGGGAGTTGAACAGGGCGTTATGCGCCTGGTTGACCTTCATGCGCTCGTAGGCCAGCGGAGAGGGCTGCGGGTCATCGCTCAGAATAAGACGAATGGCCTGCTGGTCAGCTTCGAGCGCGTCGTGGGCGTTCTGCCTGAGCAGCCCGCTTTGCCACTGCGGCCACAGCCAGACCATGCCGCCAAAGGCGATCAGGCAGCCAATTAGCGTATCGACCAGCCGGGCAATAATAAACTGTTCCCCGTTAAGCGTGAGCAGTTGCAGGGTATACACCGCCGTCACCGTAAAGCCCACCATCGCCCAGCCGTAGTTTTTGCGGATGATCAGGTAGCTCACCAGCGTGATTGCCAGCATACCGGCCAGGGTATAGCCTTCCGGCACGTGGAAGTGCAGCGTCACGCCCGCGATAATCAGCCCCGCCATCGTACCGCCCGCCCGATGCAGAATGCGCACCCGCGTGGCGCCATAGCCGTTCTGGGTGACAAACAGCACGGTCATTAAGATCCAGTAGGGTTTCGGCAGGTGCAGGGCCATTCCCATCAGGCTGGCGATGCTCAGCATCACACTGATCCGCGCGGCATTGCGCAGGGCGGAAGATTTCAGTGATAGATAGCTTTTGAGCGCGGGCAGCAGCGGCAGCCGTTTTTGCTTATCGGCCATCAGGTCCCGGGCATAAAGCGGGCGCTGGGTGCGTAACACCCGGGCGATGCGGCTGAAATGCCAGGCAGCAAATTGCCCGACCGGGTTATCCGCGTGCTGACGCGCAATCTTTTCCAGCGCGCCGAGCTGTTTGTCCATGTTAAAGCGCGTCGGGTAGCGGTGATAGAGGATATCGTCAGCCAGCACCCGCAGGCGGGCCGCGACGGTCTGCGCGTTCCAGCGGATCACCGCTTCCGCATGGCTGCGCTCCACCAGCTTTTGCACCTCTTCCGGATTATGAAGGCTGACGGAGATATGCTCCTGCAAATCCAGCCCGACCTGGAAGGTTCGCAGCAGCCGCTTGTATTCATGATTTTTGTTGGCGGCAAGCATGTGCAACTGCTGATAGCACTGGCTGATCAGATCCACCACTTTTTGCTGGCGCGCCAGCAGCGGCGGCAGGGATTTTTCCGGGTCGGTATGTTGAGTGAGCAGGGTGTATTTTGCTTCGCAGTATTCAGCAAGCTGCACGTAGAGCAGGCTCAGGGATTCGCGCAGCGGCTGTTCCCGCCACAGCCAGAACCAGAACCAGAACCAGTTAAACAGCCCGTACCACAGCGTGCCGAGGGCGTAGATCAGCAATGGCTCCCACACCGGCATATTGCCCGCAAGGCTTAAGGTGAAGATGGCGGCAATCAGCGACGCGGGAAGCAGGCGGGCGTGCAGCGAGCTGATTTCGGCGGTGACGCCGAGCGTCATCGCCAGCACGGTCAGGATCAACGGCAGAGGAATGTCGCGGGCCAGTAAAAGTTGTACGGCAAGGCTACAGCCGGCAAACAGGCAGCCGCCAATAATCAGACGTTTAAAAAAGCGTTTATGCGGCGTATCCAGACCGGCAATGTTGCAGCAGGCGGGCACGAGGGAAAACAGCAGGCCTTGCTGAAGATGTCCGAGGATCAGGCCCACGGCCACGGGAAGACACAGCACCAGCGTTTGTCGTAGTGCGTAGTTAACTTCCGGGTGATAGATCAGCCTGCGCCACATGAGGAGTAGAGACAAAAACGGCGTGCCACCCTGCGGCGGCACGCCGTTTGACCGAAATTAACGGGTTCCGTAGACCACGATAGTTTTACCGTGGGCAGAGATCAGGTTCTGGTCTTCCAGCATCTTCAGGATACGGCCCACTGTTTCACGGGAGCAGCCGACGATCTGACCGATTTCCTGACGGGTAATTTTAATTTGCATACCGTCAGGGTGGGTCATGGCGTCTGGCTGTTTCGCCAGGTTCAACAGCGTCTGCGCGATACGACCGGTCACGTCCAGGAAGGCGAGGTTACCCACCTTCTCAGAGGTCACTTGCAGACGGCGTGCCATCTGGGAAGAAAGACGCATCAGGATGTCAGGGTTGACCTGAATCAGCTGACGGAATTTCTTGTAAGAAATTTCAGCCACTTCACATGCTGTTTTTGCACGAACCCAGGCGCTACGTTCCTGGCCTTCTTCAAACAGGCCCAGTTCACCGATAAAATCGCCCTGGTTCAGATAAGAAAGGATCATCTCTTTTCCTTCTTCATCTTTGATCAGCACGGCCACCGAGCCTTTAACGATGTAATACAACGTTTCCGCTTTTTCACCCTGGTGAATCAGCGTGCTCTTTGATGGGTACTTATGAATGTGGCAATGAGACAAGAACCATTCGAGAGTCGGGTCTGTTTGCGGTTTGCCAAGCACCATGCGCTGTTATCCTCTGTTATAAGCTGTCACCAGAGTCATAAGATGCATCCGGACTCTGGGGTTGCAATCGAATTCTTACCCATACCTGGGAAGTCGGCTGTCGTAACGTTTCGCAGCCAGTAAAGTTTGATGTCCTCTGCATACATGTGTAACGTCAATGTATTACTGTAGCATCCAGAGTGTTTTAGCATAGCTTTCGCCGCGTGTCTCCTGGTGTCTCGCTTCAGCATGACGCAGGTCGCCTTCCGTTGCGAGAAATGTAACGTACACGTAATCTGTCATAAAAAATGCAACGTTGGAGTGAGTGAATATGCAAGCGCGTGTGAAATGGGTTGAAGGGTTAACGTTCCTGGGCGAGTCTGCTTCTGGGCACCAGGTTTTGATGGATGGCAACTCCGGCGATAAAGCGCCAAGCCCAATGGAAATGGTGCTGATGGCGGCAGGCGGATGCAGTGCGATCGACGTGGTGTCGATCCTGCAAAAAGGCCGTCATGACGTGACCGATTGTGAAGTGAAGCTGACGTCGGAACGTCGTGAAGAGGCGCCCCGCCTGTTCACGCATATTAATTTGCACTTTATCGTCACCGGCAAAGAACTGAAGGACGCGGCGGTCTCGCGTGCGGTTGACCTGTCTGCGGAAAAATACTGCTCTGTGGCGTTAATGCTGGAGAAAGCGGTAAAAATCACCCATTCGTATGAAGTGATCGCGGCTTAATTTTTGGCGGGTGGCGCTTCGCTGACCCGCCCTACAAAAGCTACAACTGCACGAACGTAGGCCGGATAAGCGAAGCGCCATCCGGCAACAGGCGTCACGCGATCTGCTTTCCTTCCATCAGCCGCTGCACCAGCGGTGTCATGATCAGCTCCATTGCCAGCCCCATTTTTCCCCCGGGCACCACTAACGTATTCATGTGCGAAATAAACGAACCCTGTAGCATCGCCAGCAGCCAGGGGTAATCAATGCCTTCCAGGTTGCGGAAGTGGATCACCACAAAGCTCTCGTCCAGGGAAGGGATGCTTTTTGCAGCGAACGGGTTGGAGGTGTCCACGGTGGGGACGCGCTGGAAGTTAATGTGGGTTCGGGAGAACTGCGGCGTCAGGAAGTTGATGTAATCTTCCATGGAGCGCACCACCGAGTCCATGACCGCCTCTCGCGAATGGCCGCGCTCGCTCATGTCACGCGTCAGCTTCTGGATCCACTCAAGGTTAACAATCGGCACCACCCCCACCAGCAAATCCACGTGGCGCGCCACGTCGTGCTGAGGCGTCACCACGCCGCCGTGCAATCCTTCGTAAAACAGCACGTCAGTCGGTTCCGGCAGCGGCTGCCAGGGCGTGAACGTGCCGGGGACCTGGTTCCAGGGCACGGCTTCATCGTAGGTGTGGAGATACTTGCGGGACTGCCCGGTACCGCTTTGCCCGTATTCACGGAAGGTTTGCTCCAGCAGGCCGAAGTCATTCGCCTCCGGGCCGAAGTAGCTGATGTGTTTACCCAGATCGCGCGCTTTGCGGATGGCCATATCCATCTCCGGGCGCGTGTAGCGGTGAAAGCTGTCGCCTTCTACCTCTGCCGCCCGTAAGTTAAGCTGGGCGAAGATCTTGCGGAAGGCGAGGCTGGTGGTAGTGGTTCCCGCCCCACTCGAACCCGTAACGGCAATAACCGGATGTCTGGCAGACATAGCAACTCCCTGACTGGAAAAGTGTAAAGATCAGCCGTGAAACGCGTTGCGGGGCATGATATTGACCGTCTCATGCAGTTCGGACCATACCAGCACCACGTCGCCGCTTTTAAGCTGGCGCTTAACATCGTTGACCTTTTGTTCAAGCGAACGTTCATGTTCACCATAATCGGTGCCTTCGCGCAAGACAAAGCTTTCAATCAGATTATCGAGCGTGTCGGGAGAGAGATCCTGCCAGGGAATAATCATTATTTACCGTCCAGATAAGCCGTTAACCAGTCGGGAATACGCGTCTCAAGCCACATTTTTGGCCGACGCAGCGTGCCGCCGACAAAGCCGACGTGTCCCCCGAATTGGGTGAGCTGATACTCCACGTTGGCCGGCAGATGATCGGGCGCCGGAATCGAGTGATGATCCATAAACGGATCATCTTTGGCGTGGATAATCAGCGTAGGTTTCGTGATTTGGTTCAGTAAAGGCATGGCGCTGCACTGACGGTAATAGTCAATCGCATCGGCAAAGCCGTGAATTTTCGAGGTGATCAAATCATCAAACTCGCGCAGGCGCTTCACGCGTTTGAGCTGTTGCAGCGTCACAGGCAGCGTATCCGGATAGGCCTTCAGCTTGCGCGCGGCGTTGGCTTTCAGCAGGTTGAGCAGGTAGCGCTGGTACACTCGCGAAAACCCCTTTTCCATATGATAGCTGCACTGCTCCAGCATAAAGGGCGCAGAGACGATCACCGCCGCATCCAGCGGTACGGCGTCGCTCTCCTTCGCCAGCAGGCAGGCCAGCATATTGCCGCCCAGCGAATACCCCACCGCTGCCGTTGGCGCCTCGCCGAAATTGTCTCTTAGCCAGCGCAGGAACCAGGTACCGTCCTCGGTTTCACCCGAGTGATAAATACGTTTCTGACGATTAGGCTCGCCGCTGCATCCGCGAAAATGCATCACTACCCCAAGCCAGCCGCGGGCTTTCGCCGCCTCAATGAGACCGTGTGCGTAAGGGCTGTGCAGGCTGCCTTCCAGACCGTGAAACACCACCAGACGGGGTTTATGTCTGGCCCGATCCGGATCTTCGCTCCAGGCGAGATCCAAAAAATCGCCATCCGGCAAATCCAGCCGTTGCCAGTGCGGGGTGAACTGTACCTTGCGGCGGATCAGGCGCGGCAGCATGGTTTGCAGGTGAGGGTTAGCCACACCGCGCATGGGCACGAACTCTGCGCTCTCTTCGGCTGCAATGTCGAAGTCTGAGGGAATGATTTGGGTCATAAGGGCGATGCTGATTCTTGTCAGAAATTAACTATACCTTCCGAATTGTACCCCGTTTAGCCCGTTTTTCCGAAACATGAACTGATCCCGATCACAAATATTTACCTTGATTATTACTCTCAGGCTAATGATTTGGCTCTACGCTTAATTGATGCCTTTCTCACCAGAGCGCACACTTTACTCAACGTTAAGCAAATCAGAATGATGTGCTGAATCAGGAGGTTAATAATGTTATCTGGGCAAACACCCACCCGGCAATGGAACACCCGACGCAGTGAGAAAGCGCGTCGTCTGGCGTCCGTACCGGTGCAGGGCAAGGTACTGCCAACCGGCGATCTTGTCGCCATGCTGGAAAAACTGATCGCACCAGGCGACAAAGTCGTTCTGGAAGGCAACAACCAGAAGCAGGCGGATTTCCTTTCCCGTTCACTGGCGGAAGTGAACCCGCAAATCGTGCACGATCTGCATATGATCATGCCGAGCGTGGGCCGCAGCGAACATCTGGACATCTTTGAGAAAGGCATCGCCCGCAAGCTGGACTTCTCCTTCTCCGGTACGCAAAGCCTGCGAATCTCCCAACTGCTGGAGGATGGTCAGCTCGAAATCGGGGCGATTCACACCTACATCGAACTCTACTCACGTTTATACGTCGACCTATCGCCAAACGTGGCGCTGATTGCCGGTTTTAAAGCGGACCGCAAAGGCAACCTCTATACCGGGGCGAGTACCGAAGATACTCCGGCGCTGGTGGAAGCCGCCGCGTTCCATGACGGCATCGTCATCGCGCAGGTAAACGAGCTGGTGGACGACGAGTGCGACCTGCCGCGTGTGGATATTCCGGGCTCGTGGATTGATTTTGTGGTGGTTGCCGATAAGCCGTTCTTTATCGAACCGCTCTTCACCCGTGACCCGCGCCTGATCAAACAGGAACACATCCTGATGGCGATGATGGCGATTAAAGGCATCTACGCTGAACACCAGGTGCAGTCCCTGAACCACGGGATTGGCTTTAACACCGCAGCGATCGAGCTGCTGCTGCCAACCTACGGCGAACAGCTCGGACTCAAAGGCAAAATCTGTAAACACTGGACCCTGAACCCGCATCCAACGCTGATCCCGGCCATCGAAAGCGGCTGGGTGGAGAGCGTCCACTGCTTCGGCGGCGAGCTGGGAATGGAAGAGTACATCCGCGCCCGTCCTGACGTGTTCTTTACCGGTGCCGACGGCTCCATGCGCTCTAACCGCGCCTTCTGTCAGCTGGCAGGTCAGTACGCGGTCGATATGTTTATCGGCTCCACGCTACAGGTCGACGGTTACGCTAACTCCTCAACCGTGACTCGCGGCCGTCTTTCCGGCTTCGGCGGCGCGCCAAACATGGGCCACGATCCGCACGGTCGTCGCCACGCCACACCGGCCTGGCTGAACATGATCACCGAGCCTGACCCGATGCAGCGCGGTAAAAAGCTGGTTGTGCAGATGGTGGAAACCTTCCAGGCGGGCGTGAAGCCAACCTTCGTGGAAAAACTCGACGCCGTTGAGGTCGCGAAAGCCTCTGGTATGCCGCTGGCGCCGGTCATGATTTACGGCGATGACGTCACCCACGTGCTGACGGAAGAGGGGATTGCTTACCTCTACCGGGCGAAAGATCTGGAAGAGCGTCGCGCCATGGTCGCCGCCGTGGCGGGTATCACCGATATCGGTCTGGGCGTTGACGCCAAACGCGTGGCGGAACTGCGCCAGAGCGGCAAGGTTGTGTATCCGGAAGATATGGGCATTCGCCGCACCGATGCCACCCGTTCGCTGCTGGCGGCCGGTAGCGTCGCGGACCTGGTGGAATGGTCCGGCGGTCTTTACAACCCACCTGCGAAATTCCGGAGCTGGTAATGAAACTTCTGCCCCAGATCCAGGTTGAAGGCGGTGCCGAATGGCTGGCGCGAACCGCCACGCAGTGTCTGATTGACGAAGCACGTTTAAGCCCGAAGCCCGGTCTGGTGGACAGCCGGGGGAACGGCGCGCACCACGATTTATCGCTTGCGCTGATGGAGCGCTCCGCTCACAGCCTGACCCCCACGTTTCAGGCGCTGGCGCAGCAGAGCTGGCAGCGTCCGGCGGATATTGCCCTCAGGCAAACCGTTGGCCGCCTGGGTCGCGAAGGTGAACGGCAGATGATGGCCGCTACCGACGGCGTGAACACGCACCGTGGCGCGATCTGGGCGCTGGGATTGCTGGTGAGCGCGGTGGCGATGCTGGGCGGCGATGCCCGGGCGCAAACCGTCGCGAACACCGCCGCTCAGCTGGCGAAGCTGCCGGATGACGCGGCGCCGAAAGTGTTCAGCAAGGGGTTACGCGTCACGCACCGCTACCGTGTACCGGGCGCGCGTGAAGAGGCTCAGCAGGCGTTTCCGCACGTTATGCAGCGCGCGCTGCCGCAGCTTCGCCTCAGCCGTCTCAACGGCAGCAGCGAAACGCAGGCCAGACTCGACGCGCTGATGGCGATCATGACCTCGCTCACCGACACCTGCGTGCTGTCGCGCGCCGGCATGGAGGGGCTGGACGCCATGCAGAACGGCGCCCGTGCGGTGCTGAACGCCGGAGGATGCGCAACCCTCGCCGGGCAGCAGGCGCTGGCGCGGTTAGACCGTCAGATGCTGGCGCTTAACGCCTCGCCGGGCGGAGCCGCAGACCTGCTTGCCGCCACGCTGTTTCTTGACCGCGCCGAAACGCCCTATTCAAAGCATTAAGAGGATGTTATGGAAAAAATCACATTGACCGTGCCCGCCAGCCGCGAAGTAAGCGGCAGGGCGCTGGCAGGGGTCGTCGGTTCCGGGGATATGGAGGTGCTTTTCACCGCCGAACCGGGCCAGACCTTAACCATTGATATCACCACCTCCGTCGACAACAGCCGCGGGCGCTGGGAGGCATTGTTCAACCGCCTGCAAACCGTCAGCAGCCTGCCCGCCGGTAAGCTGACCATCCACGACTTCGGCGCGACGCCGGGCGTGGCACGCATTCGTATCGAACAGGTTTTTGAAGGGGTGAACCATGCGTGATGACAGCAGCTTTATCGAATTAAAAGCGCGCCAGCGTGCGCAGGCGCTGCTCGACGACGGCAGCTACCGCGAACTGCTGGATCCGTTTGAAGGCATTATCTCTCCGTGGCTTGGGCCACAGGGGATTGTTCCTCAGGCCGATGACGGCATGGTGGTCGCGAAAGGGACCATCAACGGCCAGCCTGCGGTGGTGGTGGCGATTGAAGGCACCTTCCAGGGCGGCAGCATGGGCGAAGTGTCCGGCGCCAAAATGGCGGCAGCGCTGGAGCTGGCGGCGGAAGATAACCGCAACGGCATTCCGACTCAGGCGGTGCTGTGCCTCGAAACCGGCGGCGTACGTTTGCAGGAAGCCAACCTCGGCCTGGCGGCGATTGCCGATATCCACGCCGCGATCGTTGACCTGCGTCGCTATACCCCGGTCGTCGGGATTGTCGCCGGGACCGTGGGCTGCTTCGGTGGGATGTCTATCGCCGCGGCGCTGTGCAGCTACCTGATTGTGACCCGCGAAGCGCGGCTCGGCCTCAACGGTCCGCAGGTTATCGAGCAGGAAGCGGGCATTGAAGAGTATGACTCCCGCGACCGTCCGTTTATCTGGAGCATGACCGGCGGCGAAGTACGCTTTGAAAGCGGGCTGGTGGACGCGCTGGTGGGCGACGGCGTGAACGCGGTGAAAGCCGCGATGAACGAAGCCATCGCCAAAGGCGTACCGGCGAAACATCGCACCGATAACTACGACGATTACCTGAACCGTCTGACGAATTTCGACACCCGCAAACAGGCCGATGCCGAACAGATTAAAGCGCTTTTTGCCCGGGAGGTGAAATGATGACTAACTCAATTAGCCGTGGCGAACTCTGGCTGGAAACTCTGGCCCCGAACGCGAAACGTCTGGAGGGGTTATGCCCGTCCGTGCAGGCCGCAGACGGCGAGCTAAACGGTGAAACGGTGCGTTTTGTCGCCGTGGTGCCGGACGCCAACAACCACTTCCCGCGCGCGGCGCAGGGTGAAGTCGGCCTGCTGGAAGGATGGACGCTGGCAAAAGTGGTCAGCGAAACCGTCGCCGCCGACGCAGATAAAGCCGTGAAGCGCCCGATTGTGGCGGTAATCGACGTCCCAAGCCAGGCCTATGGCCGTCGCGAAGAGGCGTTTGGTATCCACCAGGCGCTGGCCGGCGCCGCTGCCGCCTACGCTAATGCGCGGCTGGCGGGTCATCCGGTGATTGGTCTTATCGTCGGTAAGGCCATGTCCGGCGCGTTTCTGGCGCACGGCTACCAGGCTAACCGTCTGATTGCCTTCAACGATAAAGGCGTGCTGATCCATGCCATGGGCAAAGAGTCTGCGGCGCGCATTACGCTGCGTACCGTTGAGGCGCTGGAAAAACTGGCTGCAACCATTCCGCCAATGGCGTATGACATCAGCAACTACGCCACGCTGGGGCTGCTTTCCGACCTGCTGGATATCAGCAATCCGGATGCCCCTACCGAAAGCGATCTGACGCGGGTGAAAACCACCCTGCAACAGGCCATCAGCGACGCGCGTCAGGACACCACGTTGAAAAACCGTCTGGGTGCTGACAACCGCCGCAGCTCGGCGCTCGTACGTGAACGTATGCGAGCCAGCTGGTAAGTAAAAAGAGACCTGCCAGATGCATCACCCCGTGGGCGCGCCCGTTGCGTCCACGCGGGAACCTGCATCCTGAAAATAATAAACATCGCGCCAGTGCTTAAACTTTTTTACTACAGGTGATTTATGACTTACGTAATTGTTCATGCTCTTGCACCGATTTTCGTCATCATGCTGCTGGGATTCTGGGCCGGTAAGGCAAAGATGGTCGATAACAAAAATGTTTCCCTGCTGAATATCTTCGTGATGGATTTTGCACTCCCGGCTGCGCTGTTCAGCGCCACCGTGCAAACTCCGTGGACCGGCATCGTGGCGCAGTCGCCGCTGATCCTGGTGCTCACCCTGGCGATGTGGATCACCTATGCGGTCATCTACTTCCTCGCGACGAAAGTGTTTAAAAAATCCCCGCAGGATGCGGCCGTGCTGACGCTTACCGTCGCCCTGCCAAACTACGCGGCGCTTGGCCTGCCGATTCTGGGCAGCGTGCTGGGCGAAGGCCCTTCAACCTCACTGTCCGTGGCGGTCTCCATCGCCTGTGGTTCAGTGTTGATGACCCCGTTCTGCCTGCTGATTCTGGAGCGTGAGAAAGCCCGCGCCGAAGGCAATAACTCGGGTTCAACGCTTTCCATGCTGCCGGTGCTGATGTGGCGTTCCATTAAAAAACCGATCGTGATGGGCCCGCTGCTGGGTGTGATCCTGTCCGCTATCGGCATCAAAATGCCGGAGCTGGTACTGGCGGCGATTAAACCGCTGGGACTGTCTGCGACCGCTGCGGCGCTGTTCCTGACCGGGGTGATCCTCTCCGCGCGTAAACTTCAGATCAACACCATGGTGATCACTTCCACTATCGCCAAGCTGCTGATCCAGCCAGCGATCGCCTGGGGTATCGTTTTAATCTTCGGTCTGCACGGCTCCGTGGCGATCACCGCCATCCTGATGATTGCGCTGTCCGCGGGCTTCTTTGGCGTGGTGTTCGGTAACCGCTTTGGCGTGCAGTCGCCGGATGCTGAAGCCGTGCTGCTGTTGAGCTCCGTACTGTGTATCCTGTCGCTGCCGCTGTTTATCTCGCTGACTTCAGGAATGTAATCATGACCACAACATTACGCCCACACGACCTCATCTGGCTTACCGCGCGCGACGCCCTGGAAGGGATTACCGAATCCTGGGTGGACGCGGCCTGGCATGCCGGACTACCGGTAGTGGTGCGGCGTGATGTTGATAATGAAGGCCGTATTCCCGTTGGCGTGCGCGGATTGCGCCGCGACCAGCGGGCGGGCGGATGGGTGAAGCCTGAGAACGTGTTGCGCGTGGTGTCGCCCGAAGATTTGAGCGTTGCCGCCGACCTGCTGCGTTCGCCGTTTATCACTCAGCCGCCGGTTCAGGTGGCGCTTCAGCTTGCGCAGCAGTCGTGGACGTGGACGTGGGGGATAACCGGCAGTACGGGTTACGCGCTGGCGACCGGCATTCCGGTGATCCACGCCGACAGCGATCTCGATCTGCTCATCCGCGCCCCGCGTGCCGTTTCCCCTGAGGCGTTTACTGGCTGGCAGGCTCAGCTCAGCCGTGCGTTGTGCCGGGCGGATACGCAGGTGGACACGCCCGAGGGCGGATTCGCGCTGGCGGAATGGTTACGCGACGGCAAAACGCTGCTAAAAACGCAATGTGGACCGCGCCTGGTGGCGGATCCATGGCACAGGGAGGAGTAATGAAAATACTGTTTACCTTTCCGGGGCAGGGCACACAGCATGAAGGTATGCTGCAAAACCTGCCGGGAACGGAGCTGGAGCAGGCCCGTGCTGTGCTGGGGGCGGAAGTTGATACCCTGGACAGCGCATGCTCGTTAACCCACACCCGTGCGGTTCAGCTTTCGCTGTTGATTGCCGGCGTGGCGTGGGCGCGCGAGCTGGAACGTCGCGGCGTGTCGCCGGATATCGTCAGCGGGCTGTCCATTGGCGCTTATCCTGCGGCGGTTATCGCCGGCGCGCTGGACTTTATGGACGCGCTGAAGCTGGTGGCGTTGCGCGGCGATCTGATGGAGCAGGCATACCCGCACGGCTACGGCCTGACGGCGATTATGGGGTTGACCCTGCCCCAGGTGGAAAACCTGCTTCAGGGGACAGGAACCTATATTGCTAACCTGAACGCCGAAACGCAGATCGTGATTGCCGGAGCCGATGACGGCATGGCGCAGGTGGCGGAGCGCGCCCTGGCAAAAGGCGCGAGCAAGGCTAAGCGGCTGGCGGTGAGCGTACCGTCGCACTGTGAACTGCTGGCGGAACCGGCGCAGAAGCTGGTGGCAGCATTTAATTCGGTCACGCTTTCACGTCCGCGCTGTGCGTACCTGAGCGGCAGTACCGGACGCGTGCTCTGGCAGCCGGAGAAAATTGCCGACGATCTGGCGATGAATATGGCGCGAACCGTGCGCTGGCAGGAGGCGGTGATTTCCGCTAACGAGCGTGAAGCGCGGCTGGCGATTGAGATGCCGCCAGGGGGCATCCTGACCTGTCTGACGCGGCAGGCGGCGTGGGAAGGTGAATCCATTTCGCTGGAGCGCAGCGGGGTGGACGTGGCGGTGCATCTGGCGGGTCGGCTTCGTGCATGAGTTTTTAGCCCGGTGGCGCTACGCTTACCGGGCCTACAATTCGGGAGTAGGCCCGGTAAGGCGCAGCCGCCACCGGGCAATAACATCAGGCACTATCCTGCAAACTTCTCGCATACATCCGCCCTTCCGCGGCCAATGCCCGCAGGCTCGGATCCTGCTCGCGGTTGCGGGCAAAGACGATCGCAATCAGCTGCTGCATCTGGTACGGCTGCGCCAGCTTCAGTAGCTGTACCGAATTTTCATACACTTTCTTCATCCTGCCCGGCATCAGCGTAAACCCGACCCCCGCCTGCACCAGACTCAGCATCGAGAAGATATCGTTTACGCGCGTCACAATCTCCGGCTCGAAACCGGCGATATGAAACGCTTCCTGAAACCCGGCGTAAGTGGCGAACCCTTCCGCGAGGGCGACAAACTTCTGATCTTTATAATCACGCAGATCGGCGGGGCCGTTGGTATTCAGCGTGGCAGAGGCCGGTGCGGCAAGGAAAATATCGTCATGGAACAGAGGAAGCACTTCGAGGCTGTTACGGTCGATATCGCTTTCGGAAATAGAGATTAAAATCGCATCCAGCGATCCCTCATCCAGCATATGGAGCAGGGTTTCGTTCGAGCCCATCGTCAGATCCATCTCCAGATCCGGACGGCGCAGCTTCATGCCCATTATCAGGCGCGGCACGGTTTCCAGCGTCAGCGAGTAGAGCGTGCCGACGCGCAACCGTCCCTGGCCGATACCGGCGATCTTGCGCGACTCTTCCAGCCCGCGCTCCATCACCTGCATCACCTCCTGACAATACTCCAGCAGCGTCCACGCGGAGGGGAGGGCAATCAGGTTACGCCCTTTGTGAGCAAAGAGCGGGCAGCGGACGTTCTCTTCGAGGGTATGCAGCGCGCGGTGCACGCTGACACCGCTCAGGCCGAGCGTTTCGGCGGTACGTGCGATATTGCCCTTCTCCATGAACGTCATGAAGATGCTGAGCTTACGGAATGTAATCTCGCTCGTGGTATCGAAGCCCATAACCCTCCCGGCGTGTTAGTCGGCTTGCAGCATCGCTTCCAGCTGTTCCTGCGCGTCCAGCCATGCCATTTCGCACTCTTCGAGGCTGGATTTGGCTTTCGCCTGAGTTTGCAGACAGTCCGTCAGCTCCGCTTTGCGGCTCTGATCGTACAGTTCGCTGTCGCCCAGCTTCTCTTCGACGGCAGCAAGCGTGGCGTTGAGCTTTTCCATCTCTTTTTCGAGACGGGCAATCTCTTTACGCAGCGGCTGCGTCTGGGTGCGCAGTTCCGCTTCACGGCGCTTCTGGTCTTTACGCGCCTGGGCGCTGTTGGCGTTGTCTTTCGCTGACTCTTCCGGCTGGTTTTCCTGCTTCTGCACGTCCGTCAGCCACTGCTGGTAATCTTCCAGATCGCCGTCGAACGGCTCCACTTTGCCGCCGTGCACCAGGTAGAGATCGTCGGTGGTGGAGCGGATCAGGTGGCGGTCGTGCGATACGACAACCAGCGCCCCTTCGAACTCGATCAGCGCTTCGGTCAGCGCCTGGCGCATGTCGAGATCGAGGTGGTTGGTCGGTTCATCAAGCAGCAGCAGGTTTGGACGCTGCCAGACGATCAGCGCCAGCACCAGACGGGCCTTTTCGCCGCCGGAGAAGCGCTCGGTGTTTTCAGTCACCTTATCGCCCTGGAAGCCAAAGCCGCCGAGGTAGTCGCGCAGCTTCTGCTCCATCTCCTGCGGCGCCAGGCGCGCCAGGTGCTGGATCGGCGATTCATCCGCGCGTAAAAATTCCAGCTGATGCTGGGCGAAGTAGCCTAGCTTGATGCCCTTCGCCAGCCCGATTTCGCCGCTGACCGGGTTAAGCTCGCCCGCCAGCAGTTTGATCAGCGTGGATTTACCGGCACCGTTGCGCCCCAGCAGACCAATACGTGAACCCGGCACCAGGTTGAGCTTGATGGAATCGAGAATAATGCGCTCGGCATAGCCCGCGCTGACCTTCTCCATCTTCAGCAGCGGGTTAGGCAGGCTTTCAGGCTCGCGGAAGCTGAAGTGGAACGGGTTATCCACGTGCGCCGGGGCGATCATCTCCATGCGTTCCAGCATCTTGATGCGGCTCTGCGCCTGCTTGGCTTTTGAAGCCTTGGCCTTGAAGCGATCCACAAAGCTTTGCAGGTGCGCCACGCGCTGCTGCTGGCTTTCATACATCGCCTGCTGCTGGGCAAGGCGCGTCGCGCGCTGGCGCTCGAAGGAGCTGTAGTTGCCGGTGTATTCGAACATGCTTTGCTGTTCGATATGAATGATTTTATCCACTACCGGATCGAGGAAGTCGCGGTCGTGAGAGATCAGAATCAGAGTGCCCTGATAGCTCTTGAGCCACTTCTCCAGCCAAATAACCGCATCAAGATCGAGGTGGTTGGTGGGTTCATCGAGCAGCAAAAGGTCGGAGCGGCAGATCAGCGCCTGGGCCAGGTTAAGGCGCATGCGCCAGCCGCCCGAGAAATCGCTCACCGGGCGTTCAAGCTGTTCGTTGCTGAAACCCAGACCGTGCAGCAGGCTGGAGGCACGGGAGCGAATGGTCCAGGCATCGATGGCGTCCAGCTTGCCGTGGACGGTGGCGATGGCGTGGCCGTCGTTACGTTCGTTGGCGGCGTTGAGCTCCGCTTCGAGCTTGCGGTATTCACGATCGCCGTCGATAACATAGTCGAGCGCGGGTTCGCTCAGCGCGGGCGTCTCCTGGTTCACCCAGGCGAGCTGCCAGTTGCCCGGGAAGGTAAAGTTACCGCCATCCGCGCTTATCTCGTTTTTCAGCAGCGCCAGCAGGGTGGATTTACCGCAGCCGTTTTTGCCGACCAGCCCCACTTTCTGGCCCGGGTTGATGGTAGCAGTCGCGTTATCCAGCAGGACGCGCACGCCGCGACGAATTTGTAACGAGGAGAAAACAATCATAGAAGCGCCGTATGTTCCGACTATGTTAATTTGTCATTATGATAATGTAAGGTGTGGGCCATTTTCCCCACCGGGCCGCCATGGTAGCCCAAAACGACAACAATACACAAAAACAGAACCGGGAGGGGAGTGATGTCTCAGACAGCGAAAGTGCTGCTGCTGTATGCCCATCCGGAATCACAGGACTCGGTGGCGAACCGGGTGCTGCTTAAGCCGGCCACACAGCTCAGTAACGTAACGGTGCACGATCTCTACGCGCACTATCCTGATTTTTTTATCGATATTCCTTACGAGCAGGAACTGCTGCGTCAGCACGACGTGATTGTGTTCCAGCATCCGCTTTATACCTACAGCTGTCCGGCGCTGCTCAAAGAGTGGCTGGACCGCGTGCTGAGCCGGGGCTTCTCCAGCGGGGTGGGGGGCAACCAACTGGCGGGAAAGTACTGGCGGAGTGTCATTACCACCGGTGAGCCGGAAAGCGCTTACCGTCACGACGGGCTGAACCGTTACCCCATGAGCGACATTCTGCGGCCGTTTGAGCTGACGGCGGCGATGTGCCGTATGCACTGGATGAGCCCGATTATTATCTACTGGGCACGGCGACAGGATCCGAAAGCACTGGCGAGCCATGCCAGGGCCTATGGCGAATGGCTGGCGTCACCGATTCCGGCGGGAGGACGCTAATGGACGGTTCGAATTTACTCCTTGCCGGGGTGCTGTTTCTGTTTGCCGCCGTCGTCGCGGTCCCGCTTGCTGCGCGTCTCGGCATTGGCGCGGTGCTGGGCTATTTGCTGGCAGGGATCGCCATTGGCCCCTGGGGGCTTGGGTTTATCAGCGATGTGGATGAAATTCTCCACTTCTCCGAGCTGGGCGTGGTCTTCCTGATGTTTATCATCGGGCTGGAGCTGAACCCCGCCAAGCTGTGGCAACTGCGGCAATCTATTTTTGGCGTCGGGGCGGCGCAGGTGTTACTCAGCGCGGCCATTCTCGCGGGACTGCTGATGTTGACGCAGTTTTCCTGGCAGGCCGCGGTGATTGGCGGGATCGGTCTTGCGATGTCGTCGACGGCGATGGCGCTTCAGCTGATGCGCGACAAAGGGATGAACCGCAACGAGGCGGGGCAACTGGGTTTTTCGGTGCTGCTGTTCCAGGATTTAGCGGTGATCCCGGCGCTGGCGCTGGTGCCGCTGCTGGCGGGCTCCGGAGACGATCATTTCGACTGGATGAAGATCTCCATGAAGGTGCTGGCCTTCGCGGGGATGCTGATCGGCGGACGGTTTTTACTGCGTCCGGTATTCCGGTTTATTGCCGCATCCGGCGTGCGCGAGGTATTCACCGCCGCAACGCTGCTGCTGGTGCTTGGCTCAGCGCTGTTTATGGATGCGCTGGGGCTGTCGATGGCGCTTGGGACGTTTATCGCCGGGGTGCTGCTTGCGGAAAGTGAGTACCGCCACGAGCTGGAGACCGCCATCGATCCGTTTAAGGGGCTGCTGTTAGGGCTGTTCTTTATCTCGGTGGGTATGGCGCTTAATCTTGGCGTGCTCTATACCCATCTGCTGTGGGTTATTGCGAGTGTCGCCGTGCTGGTGGCGGTCAAAACGCTGGTGCTGTATCTCCTCGCGAGGATTTACGGGCTGCGCAGCTCGGAAAGAATGCAGTTTTCCAGCGTGTTAAGCCAGGGTGGAGAATTTGCGTTTGTGCTGTTTTCCACGGCGTCGTCTCAGAAGCTGTTCAAAGATGACCAGATGGCGCTGCTGCTGGTGACGGTTACGCTGTCGATGATGACCACCCCGCTGCTGATGAAGCTGGTGGACAAACTGCTGTCGCGCCGCCTGAATCCCGCAGACGATGAAGACGAAGCGCCGTGGGTGGAAGATGATAAACCGCAGGTGATCGTCGTGGGCTTTGGTCGCTTCGGACAGGTGATTGGTCGCCTGTTGATGGCGAATAAAATGCGCATTACGGTGCTGGAGCGTGATATCAGCGCCGTCAACCTGATGCGCAAATATGGTTATAAGGTGTACTACGGCGATGCGACGCAGCTTGAGCTGTTGCGCTCGGCGGGGGCAGAGGCTGCGGAGTCCATCGTCATCACCTGCAACGATCCGGAAGACACGATGAAGCTGGTGGAGCTGTGCCAGCAGCATTTCCCGCATCTGCATATTCTGGCGCGTGCGCGTGGACGTGTGGAGGCTCACGAACTTTTGCAGGCGGGTGTGAAACACTTCTCCCGCGAAACCTTCTCCAGCGCGCTGGAGCTGGGACGCAAGGCGCTGGTTTCGCTGGGTATGCATCCTCACCAGGCGCAACGCGCCCAGATGCATTTCCGCCGGCTGGATATGCGAATGCTGCGTGAACTGATGCCCGTGCACAGCGACACGGCGCAGATCTCCCGCGTGCGGGAAGCGCGTCGCGAACTGGAGGAGATCTTCCAGCGTGAGATGCAACAGGAACGACGCCAGCTCGACGGCTGGGATGAATTTGAATAAAGGGTAACGAAAGATGGCTGTACGTAAACGCTTTATCGCGGGCGCAAAATGCCCATCCTGCCAGGCGCAAGATACACTGGCCATGTGGCGTGAAAATAATATCGATATCGTTGAATGTGTTAAGTGCGGTCACCAGATGCGTGAGGCCGATAAAGAAGCCCGC
Organism: Enterobacter sp. BIDMC 27; assembly: GCF_000534415.1. NCBI lineage: Bacteria > Pseudomonadati > Pseudomonadota > Gammaproteobacteria > Enterobacterales > Enterobacteriaceae > Enterobacter > Enterobacter sp. BIDMC 27. The sequence goes on along the minus strand of NZ_KI973178.1, from coordinate 358,479 downwards.
GATCACGTTCGCAAAGAAGAGCAAGTGATCGGCATTTTTCATCCAGACTAGCGATATGCTCTGAGTTTTTTTAAGCTTAAGGGTACACGGGTGCAGATTTCCGCTACAATCTGCGCCAGCAATTTTCCCACGCTCAGGAGATATCATGAAAGTAGCAAAAGACCTGGTGGTCAGCCTGGCCTATCAGGTACGTACAGAAGACGGTGTGTTGGTTGATGAGTCTCCGGTGAGTGCGCCGCTGGACTACCTGCATGGTCACGGTTCCCTGATTTCCGGCCTGGAAACGGCGCTGGAAGGCCATGAAGTTGGCGACAAATTCGACGTTGCTGTAGGCGCGAACGACGCTTACGGTCAGTATGATGACAACCTGGTTCAGCGCGTTCCTAAAGACGTATTCATGGGCGTTGACGAGTTGCAGGTTGGCATGCGCTTCCTGGCGGAAACTGACCAGGGTCCGGTGCCGGTTGAAATCACTGAAGTTGAAGACGACCACGTTGTGGTTGACGGCAACCACATGCTGGCGGGTCAGAACCTGAAGTTCAACGTAGAAGTTGTTGCGATCCGTGAAGCGACCGAAGAAGAGCTGGCTCATGGCCACGTTCACGGTGCGCACGGTCACGATCATGACCACGATCACGGCCACGACGGCTGCTGCGGTGGTCACGGCCACGACCATGGTCATGACCACGGCCACGGTAAAGGTGGTTGCGGTAACGGCGGCTGCGGTTGCCACTGATTCCGTACTCCGGAAAATAAAAAAGCGGGATAATCCCGCTTTTTTTACGCCTCAATAATGAGGTGGTGGCGTCTCTTCTGACTGAGAGGCAATGTTTGACGGCTGTGTGGCCTTCAGCTTTTCCGTCAGCAGGCGCATGTGATCGCGCAGTTTTGCCATTTCAAGCTCATGGGCCGTCACGGTCTGATTCAGTTCTTCGATGGTGATGTCCTGAAAAGCCAGGCGGCTTTCCAGCTCAGCCAGTCTCGCTTCGATCGTTGTATCCTTCATCATTCACCTCGTTTATCTCTCATTCGCCATAATGGACCAGCGGCGGCGAAGTTTAGCTGACTTTTTCCTTAAGTACAGTATCCATCTCCCTGACAAGAAACTTATTTAAACAAAAATAGTCTGAAAAGAAGCGACATTCGGGGGAGTCTGTCTGTAGATTTCTTCCGCAACGTTTTATAGTACGTCACTCATTTACGTTTAACACTGGGGTGAGAGACCTCAGGTCCTGGAGATATGGATGAAATCACTGTTTAAAGTTACGCTGCTGGCGACCACTATGGCTGTAGCGCTCAATGCGCCGCTGTCTTTCGCTGCTGATACTGCTGCGAAGCCTGCTGCGACTACAGACAGCAAAGCGGCATTCAAAAATGACGACCAGAAATCCGCCTACGCACTTGGCGCGTCTCTGGGTCGTTACATGGAAAACTCTCTGAAAGAACAAGAGAAACTGGGCATCAAACTGGACAAAAACCAGCTGATCGCAGGGGTTCAGGATGCGTTCGCAGACAAGAGCAAACTGTCTGACCAGGAAATCGAGCAGACTCTGCAAGCGTTTGAAGCGCGCGTGAAAGGCGCCGCTCAGACCAAGATGGAAGCAGACGCTAAAGATAACGAAGCGAAAGGCAAAGCCTACCGCGACAAGTTCGCTAAAGAGAAAGGCGTTAAAACGTCTTCTACTGGCCTGATCTATAAAGTTGAGAAAGAAGGTACCGGCGACGCGCCTAAAGACAGCGACACCGTTGTGGTGAACTATAAAGGTACGCTGATCGACGGTAAAGAGTTCGATAACTCTTATACCCGCGGTGAGCCTCTCTCCTTCCGTCTGGATGGTGTGATCCCGGGCTGGACCGAAGGCCTGAAGAACATCAAGAAAGGCGGTAAAATCAAGCTGGTCATCCCACCGGATCTGGCTTACGGCAAAACCGGCGTTCCGGGTATCCCGGCTAACTCCACGCTGGTATTTGATGTAGAACTGCTGGACATCAAACCGGCGCCGAAAGCGGATGCGAAAACAGACGCACCGGCTGACGACAAAGCCGCAGCAGCTAAGAAGTAATGCTGAAAAAAACCGCCGCCTTTACAGGCGGCGGTTTTTTTATTGTGGGGCAGATATAATTAACACTGGAAAGCGTTATACACGCTGTATTAATTTAGTTGTCCGTGTAGATAATGAGCCTGCCCTGAAAACCTAACGACAGGCTCCTGAAAAGGAGTGTTTTTTTCATGTCCAGGTCGCTTTTAACCAACGAAACCAGTGAACTTGATTTGCTGGATCAACGTCCATTTGACCAGACCGACTTCGATATTCTGAAATCCTACGAAGCGGTAGTGGACGGGTTAGCGATGCTCATTGGTTCCCACTGCGAAATCGTATTGCATTCCCTGCAAGATCTTAAGTGTTCCGCTATCCGCATTGCGAATGGTGAGCACACTGGCCGTAAAATTGGTTCGCCAATCACCGACCTTGCATTGCGTATGTTGCATGACATGACCGGCGCGGACAGCAGCGTCTCAAAATGCTATTTCACCCGCGCCAAAAGTGGCGTGCTGATGAAATCAGAAACGATCGCGATTCGAAATCGCGAACACCGGGTAATCGGTTTGCTGTGCATCAACATGAACCTTGATGTGCCATTCTCGCAAATCATGAGCACCTTCATCCCGCCAGAAACGCCGGACGTGGGCTCATCGGTGAACTTTGCTTCTTCGGTTGAGGATCTCGTGACCCAGACGCTGGAGTTCACCATTGAAGAGGTGAATGCCGATCGCAACGTATCCAACAACGCCAAGAATCGTCAGATCGTCCTGAACCTCTATGAGAAAGGGATTTTTGATATCAAAGATGCCATCAACCAGGTGGCCGATCGCCTGAATATCTCCAAACACACGGTTTACCTCTATATTCGCCAGTTCAAAAGCGGCGACTTTCTGGGACAAGACAAGTAATGCGTTTTGCGTTAATGGTGACGGGCCCGGCGTACGGTACCCAGCAGGCCAGCAGCGCGCTACAGTTTGCCCATGCGCTGCTTGATGCCGGTCATGAACTGGCAAGCGTCTTCTTTTATCGCGAAGGCGTATATAACGCGAACCAGTTTACGTCTCCGGCGAGCGATGAGTTTGACCTTGTGCGCGCCTGGCAAAAATTAAACGAAACGCAGGGCGTTGACCTGCATATCTGCGTCGCGGCGGCACTGCGTCGCGGCGTGACGGATGTGACCGAAGCCGAACGCCTTGGTCTGGCGGGGGCTAACCTGCAACCGGGCTTTTCGCTCAGCGGACTAGGTGCCCTGGCACAGGCGGCGTTGACCTGCGACAGAGTGGTGCAATTTTGATGAAGCGCGTAGCGTTTGTTTTTACTTCTGCGCCGCATGGCAGCGCTTCAGGCCGGGAAGGGCTGGATGCATTGCTCGCGACATCGGCTTTAACCGAAGATATTGGCGTCTTCTTTTTAGGCGATGGCGTATTCCAGCTTCTGGCTGGCCAACAACCGCAGGCCATTCTTGCGCGCGACTACATTGCGACCTTTAAAGTTCTGCCGCTCTATGACATTGAAACCTTCTATGTGTGCGCCGATTCGCTGGCCGCGCGTGGGTTAAACGAGAAAACACCGTTCGTGCTGGACGTGACGCTCCTGACCTCTGCTGCGCTGCGCGAACAACTCTCTCACTACGATACCGTTCTGACTTTCTGAGGCTGTCATGCTCCATACCCTGAGCCGTTCACCGTGGCAATGCGATATCGACACGTTACTGAGCATGCTGCGCGAAGGTGATGATCTGCTGCTGATTCAGGATGGCGTGCTTGCGGCGCTTGAAGGCAGCCGTTTTGTTGAAATCCTCGCTAATGCCCCCATAACAGTCTCTGCGCTGAAAGAGGATCTGGATGCGCGGGGTCTTTCTGGTCAAATTTCAGCCAAAATTGATGTGGTTGGCTATACTGATTTCGTCAATCTTACTGTGACGCACGCCAGTCAAATGAACTGGTGATTTGAGATCGCTGTATATTTCTTGACACCTTTTCGACGTAGCCCTAAAATTTCGCGTCCTCATATTGTATGAGGTCGTTTTATTACGTGTTTACGAAGCAAAAGCTAAAACCAGGAGCTATTTAATGGCAACAGTTAACCAGCTGGTACGCAAACCACGTGCACGCAAAGTTGCAAAAAGCAACGTGCCTGCGCTGGAAGCCTGCCCGCAGAAACGTGGCGTATGTACTCGTGTATATACCACCACTCCTAAAAAACCAAACTCCGCACTGCGTAAAGTATGCCGTGTGCGTTTGACTAACGGTTTCGAAGTGACTTCCTACATCGGTGGTGAAGGTCACAACCTTCAGGAGCACTCCGTGATCCTGATCCGTGGCGGTCGTGTTAAAGACCTTCCGGGTGTTCGTTACCACACCGTTCGTGGTGCGCTGGACTGCTCAGGTGTTAAAGACCGTAAGCAGGCTCGCTCCAAGTACGGCGTGAAGCGTCCTAAGGCTTAATGGTTCTCCGTTAAGTAAGGCCAAACTGATTTATCTTAATGTCAAACTAAACTCGTAGAGTTTTGGACAATCCTGAATTAACAACGGAGTAATCCCATGCCACGTCGTCGCGTCATTGGTCAGCGTAAAATTCTTCCAGATCCGAAATTCGGATCAGAACTGCTGGCAAAATTTGTAAATATCCTGATGGTAGATGGTAAAAAATCTACCGCAGAAGCAATCGTATACAGCGCGCTGGAGACCCTGGCTCAGCGTTCTGGTAAAAATGAACTGGAAGCCTTCGAAGTCGCTCTCGACAACGTGCGCCCGACTGTAGAAGTTAAGTCTCGCCGCGTTGGTGGTTCTACTTATCAGGTTCCAGTTGAAGTTCGTCCGGTTCGTCGTAATGCTCTGGCAATGCGTTGGATCGTTGAAGCTGCTCGTAAACGCGGTGATAAATCCATGGCTCTGCGTCTGGCGAACGAACTTTCTGATGCTGCGGAAAACAAAGGTACCGCAGTTAAGAAACGTGAAGACGTTCACCGTATGGCAGAAGCCAACAAGGCGTTCGCACACTACCGTTGGTAATCCCTTCGGAGTCGTAGTCACCAGGCGGGCGCTTCAGAGAAGCCGCCCGCTCTGGGTAACTTAACTGAACGCCTAAAGATATAAACGAGGAATCAAATGGCTCGTACAACACCCATCGCACGCTACCGTAACATCGGTATCAGTGCGCACATCGACGCCGGTAAAACCACTACTACCGAACGTATTCTGTTCTACACCGGTGTAAACCATAAAATCGGTGAAGTTCATGACGGCGCAGCCACCATGGACTGGATGGAACAGGAGCAGGAGCGTGGTATTACTATCACCTCCGCAGCGACTACTGCATTCTGGTCAGGTATGGCTAAGCAGTACGAACCGCATCGCGTAAACATCATCGACACCCCAGGGCACGTTGACTTCACCATCGAAGTAGAACGTTCCATGCGTGTTCTTGACGGCGCGGTAATGGTTTATTGCGCAGTTGGTGGTGTTCAGCCACAGTCTGAAACCGTATGGCGTCAGGCAAACAAATATAAAGTTCCACGCATCGCGTTCGTTAACAAAATGGACCGTATGGGTGCTAACTTCCTGAAAGTTGTTGGCCAGATCAAAACCCGTCTGGGCGCGAACCCTGTTCCGCTTCAGCTGGCAATTGGTGCTGAAGAAGGTTTCACCGGCGTTATCGACCTGGTGAAAATGAAAGCCATCAACTGGAACGAAGCAGATGCGGGCGTTACCTTCGAATACGAAGATATCCCGGCAGAGATGCAGGACCTGGCTGACGAATGGCACCAGAACCTGATCGAATCCGCAGCAGAAGCTTCTGAAGAGCTGATGGAGAAATACCTGGGTGGTGAAGAACTGTCTGAGCAAGAGATCAAATCTGCTCTGCGTCAGCGCGTTCTGAACAACGAAATCATCCTGGTAACCTGTGGTTCTGCGTTCAAGAACAAAGGTGTTCAGGCGATGCTGGATGCGGTAGTTGACTACCTGCCATCCCCGGTTGACGTTCCTGCGATCAACGGCATCCTGGACGACGGTAAAGATACTCCGGCTGAGCGTCACGCAAGTGATGACGAGCCGTTCTCTGCACTGGCGTTCAAAATTGCTACCGACCCATTCGTGGGTAACCTGACCTTCTTCCGCGTTTACTCTGGTGTGGTTAACTCCGGTGACACCATCCTGAACTCCGTGAAAGCGGCGCGTGAACGTTTTGGCCGTATCGTACAGATGCACGCTAACAAACGTGAAGAGATCAAAGAAGTTCGTGCGGGCGACATCGCTGCTGCTATCGGTCTGAAAGACGTGACCACTGGTGACACCCTGTGTGACCCGGATCACCCGATCATTCTGGAGCGTATGGAATTCCCTGAGCCGGTAATCTCCATCGCAGTTGAACCAAAAACCAAAGCTGACCAGGAAAAAATGGGTCTGGCTCTGGGCCGTCTGGCGAAAGAAGACCCATCATTCCGCGTATGGACTGATGAAGAATCTAACCAGACCATCATCGCTGGTATGGGTGAACTGCACCTGGACATCATCGTTGACCGTATGAAGCGTGAATTCAACGTTGAAGCGAACGTGGGTAAACCTCAGGTTGCTTACCGCGAAGCGATTCGCGCGAAAGTTACCGATGTTGAAGGTAAACACGCTAAGCAGTCTGGTGGTCGCGGTCAGTACGGTCACGTTGTGATCGACATGTACCCACTGGAGCCGGGCTCTAACCCTAAAGGTTACGAGTTCATCAACGACATCAAAGGTGGTGTAATTCCTGGCGAATACATCCCTGCCGTTGATAAAGGCATCCAGGAGCAGCTGAAAGCTGGTCCTCTGGCTGGTTACCCGGTTGTAGACATGGGTGTTCGTCTGCACTTCGGTTCTTACCACGACGTTGACTCCTCTGAACTGGCGTTTAAACTGGCTGCGTCTATTGCCTTTAAAGAAGGCTTTAAGAAAGCAAAACCAGTTCTGCTTGAGCCGATCATGAAGGTTGAAGTAGAAACTCCTGAAGAGAACACCGGTGACGTTATCGGTGACTTGAGCCGTCGTCGCGGTATGCTGCGTGGTCAGGAATCCGAAGTAACTGGCGTTAAGATCCACGCTGAAGTTCCGCTGTCTGAAATGTTCGGATATGCGACTCAGCTGCGTTCTCTGACCAAAGGTCGTGCATCATACACTATGGAATTCCTGAAGTATGATGATGCGCCGAACAACGTTGCTCAGGCCGTTATCGAAGCCCGTGGTAAGTAATCCACAGGATTAAAACCTAAGTCCCGTGCTCTCTCCGAAGGGGAGAGCACTATAGTAAGGAATATAGCCGTGTCTAAAGAAAAATTTGAACGTACAAAACCGCACGTCAACGTTGGTACTATCGGCCACGTTGACCATGGTAAAACTACCCTGACTGCTGCAATCACTACCGTACTGGCTAAAACCTACGGCGGTGCTGCTCGTGCTTTCGACCAGATCGATAACGCACCAGAAGAAAAAGCTCGTGGTATCACCATCAACACCTCTCACGTTGAGTATGACACCCCGACTCGCCACTACGCACACGTAGACTGCCCAGGCCACGCCGACTATGTTAAAAACATGATCACCGGTGCTGCGCAGATGGACGGCGCGATCCTGGTTGTTGCTGCGACTGACGGCCCTATGCCTCAGACTCGTGAGCACATCCTGCTGGGTCGTCAGGTAGGCGTTCCTTACATCATCGTGTTCCTGAACAAATGCGACATGGTTGATGACGAAGAGCTGCTGGAACTGGTAGAGATGGAAGTTCGTGAACTGCTGTCTCAGTACGATTTCCCAGGCGACGACACTCCAATCGTTCGTGGTTCCGCGCTGAAAGCGCTGGAAGGCGACGCAGAGTGGGAAGAGAAAATCATCGAACTGGCTGGCTACCTGGATTCTTACATCCCAGAACCAGAGCGTGCGATTGACAAGCCATTCCTGCTGCCAATCGAAGACGTATTCTCCATCTCCGGTCGTGGTACCGTTGTTACCGGTCGTGTAGAGCGCGGTATCATCAAAGTGGGTGAAGAAGTTGAAATCGTTGGTATCAAAGAGACTGCGAAGTCTACCTGTACTGGCGTTGAAATGTTCCGCAAACTGCTGGACGAAGGCCGTGCTGGTGAGAACGTTGGTGTTCTGCTGCGTGGTATCAAACGTGAAGAAATCGAACGTGGTCAGGTTCTGGCGAAGCCAGGCTCAATCAAGCCACACACCAAGTTCGAATCTGAAGTGTACATTCTGTCCAAAGACGAAGGCGGCCGTCATACTCCGTTCTTCAAAGGCTACCGTCCACAGTTCTACTTCCGTACAACTGACGTGACCGGTACCATCGAACTGCCAGAAGGCGTAGAGATGGTAATGCCAGGCGACAACATCAAGATGGTTGTGACGCTGATCCACCCAATCGCGATGGACGACGGTCTGCGCTTCGCAATCCGCGAAGGCGGCCGTACCGTTGGCGCGGGCGTAGTTGCTAAAGTTCTGGGCTAATTAATTATCCCTGAAATAAAAAGGACGCTTCGGCGTCCTTTTTTGTTTTCTGCCGTTGGGGCATTGTCATAAAAATTCGCATTTTTTGCTTTCTCCCGCCACGTATTCCGACGCCCGCGCTATTGTAATCATAACCATTCTCACTTACACTTTGCGCATATTTTGAACGGGAGTCTTTATGTACGTTTGTTTATGTAATGGTGTAAGCGACAAAAAAATTCGTCAGGCCGTTCGCCAGTTTCAACCACAATCTTTCCAGCAGCTTCGCAAGTTTGTTCCGGTGGGAAATCAATGCGGTAAATGCGTTCGCGCAGCGCGTGAGATCATGCAGGACGAACTGATGCAGATCCCGGAATTCAAAGAGATCGCGTAAGCCTCTATCTTTTTTTTGACATCCCCGTAGCCCGATCTACGCTTCAATGAGTGGAAGCGGAGGGACTATATAATGAAAGGTGATGTTAAAATCATAAGTTATCTCAATAAATTATTGGGAAATGAGCTTGTCGCAATCAATCAGTATTTTCTCCATGCAAGAATGTTTAAAAACTGGGGACTGACTCGCCTCAACGATGTTGAATACCATGAGTCCATTGATGAAATGAAACACGCCGATAAATACATTGAGCGTATTTTATTCCTCGAAGGCATTCCTAACCTACAGGATCTCGGAAAACTGGGCATCGGAGAAGATGTCGAAGAGATGCTGCGTTCTGATCTCCGGCTGGAGCTGGAGGGTGCAAAAGATCTGCGTGAAGCCATTGCCTATGCGGACAGCGTACATGACTACGTCAGCCGCGATATGATGATCCAGATCCTGGCCGATGAAGAAGGGCACATCGACTGGCTTGAGACCGAACTGGATCTCATTAGCAAAATTGGCCTACAGAACTACCTTCAGTCTCAGATCAAAGTGGAAAGTTAATCAGGCTTTCCCAGCCAACGCATAAACCCGCTGCCGCCAGAAATGGCCCAAAAGGCAGTGGGTTTTTTAATGCCTGCTTATCAGGGGTAAATAACGAGAAAGCAACCAGATACAGCAGAGCCATTAACGCGGCCACTAATGCCAGTATTGGTAGTACACACCAGCCATGCCATGCCCCCAGCGCCGCCAGATATTTTATGTCGCCATATCCCATCCCTTCACGTCGGCAGATGAGACGGTATCCCCAATAGATAATGGCGAATCCGGCGTATCCTGCCATCGCACCCACTACCGCGCTCGGCAAAAAATCAGGATGGAGACAAAGCTGGTAGAGCAGGCCCGTCCATAGCAGCGGGCAAAGAAATTTATCGGGAAGAAGCCCCGTGCGGATATCGGTGCGAACAAGCAAGGCCGATAACGCAAAATAGATCAGCAGAAAGGGGAGGGACAGTAGCATAGCGAGAGCCTCAAAATGGTTTGAGCGCATACTCGTAATAATCTGCATGCCCGGCAATGTGTAAAAACAGCAATTGCGTAGCGGCTTCAGACAAAGAGTTGAGAAGGGATACTTTGCATAAAAAATTGCGCGGCCTTACGTATAGTACGTCTTTGGCGCTTAATTTCTAAACGGCACTTGCGTCTTTCTCTGATTTACGTATAATGCGCGGGCTTGTCGTAATTGACGGCGGGTTCAATCTGAACCAGAGTAGCTCACTTTGTTACTCAACAATGCTCCCAATTGGGGAGCTACGTAAGAACGGTTACACTCTCCCATCAATCGTAATGGGTTTGAGGAGTAATCATTTTCGTTTATAAAATAATTGGAGCTCTGGTCTCATGCAGAACCAAAGAATCCGTATCCGCCTTAAAGCGTTTGATCATCGTCTGATCGATCAATCAACCGCGGAAATCGTCGAGACTGCTAAGCGCACTGGTGCGCAAGTCCGTGGTCCGATCCCGCTGCCGACCCGCAAAGAGCGCTTTACCGTTCTGATCTCTCCGCACGTTAACAAAGATGCGCGTGATCAGTACGAAATCCGCACTCACAAGCGTCTGGTTGACATCGTTGAGCCAACTGAGAAAACCGTTGATGCTCTGATGCGTCTGGATCTGGCTGCCGGTGTAGACGTGCAGATCAGCCTGGGTTAATCAGGTCATCGAGCGATTGAGAGGTTGAAACAATGATTGGTTTAGTCGGTAAAAAAGTGGGTATGACCCGCATCTTCACTGAAGATGGCGTTTCTATCCCAGTAACCGTAATCGAAGTTGAAGCAAACCGCGTTACTCAGGTTAAAGATCTGGCTAACGATGGCTACCGCGCTATTCAGGTTACCACTGGTGCTAAAAAAGCTAACCGTGTAACCAAACCAGAAGCGGGTCACTTCGCTAAAGCTGGCGTTGAAGCTGGCCGTGGTCTGTGGGAATTCCGTCTTGCTGAAGGCGAAGAGTTCACCGTAGGTCAGGACATTAGCGTTGAGCTGTTTGCTGACGTTAAAAAAGTTGACGTAACCGGTACCTCTAAAGGTAAAGGTTTTGCTGGTACCGTTAAGCGCTGGAACTTCCGTACCCAGGACGCTACTCACGGTAACTCCTTGTCTCACCGCGTTCCGGGTTCTATCGGTCAGAACCAGACTCCGGGCAAAGTGTTCAAAGGCAAGAAAATGGCAGGTCAGCTGGGCAACGAACGTGTAACCGTTCAGAGCCTGGACGTAGTACGTGTTGACGCTGAGCGCAACCTGCTGCTGGTTAAAGGTGCGGTCCCGGGTGCAACCGGTAGCGACCTGATCGTTAAACCAGCTGTGAAGGCGTAAGGGGATAGCAATGGAATTAGTATTGAAAGACGCGCAGAGCGCGCTGACTGTTTCCGAAACTACCTTCGGTCGTGATTTCAACGAAGCGCTGGTTCACCAGGTTGTTGTTGCTTATGCAGCTGGTGCTCGTCAGGGTACTCGTGCTCAGAAGACTCGTGCTGAAGTAACTGGTTCAGGCAAAAAGCCATGGCGCCAGAAAGGTACCGGCCGTGCGCGTTCAGGTTCTATCAAGAGCCCGATCTGGCGTTCAGGTGGCGTGACCTTCGCTGCGCGTCCACAGGACCACAGTCAAAAAGTTAACAAAAAGATGTACCGCGGCGCGCTGAAAAGCATTCTGTCCGAACTGGTACGTCAGGATCGTCTGATCGTTGTCGAGAAGTTCTCTGTTGAAGCGCCTAAAACTAAGCTGCTGGCACAGAAACTGAAAGACATGGCTCTGGAAGATGTGCTGATCATCACCGGTGAGCTGGACGAGAACCTGTTCCTGGCCGCGCGTAACCTGCACAAGGTTGACGTACGCGACGCGACTGGTATCGACCCGGTTAGCCTGATCGCCTTCGACAAAGTCGTAATGACTGCTGATGCTGTTAAGCAAGTTGAGGAGATGCTGGCATGATTCGTGAAGAACGTCTGCTGAAGGTGCTGCGCGCACCGCACGTTTCTGAAAAAGCGTCTACTGCGATGGAAAAAACAAACACCATCGTTCTCAAAGTTGCTAAAGACGCGACCAAAGCAGAGATCAAAGCTGCTGTGCAGAAACTGTTTGAAGTCGAAGTCGAAGTCGTTAACACCCTGGTAGTTAAAGGGAAAGTTAAACGTCACGGACAGCGTATCGGTCGTCGTAGCGACTGGAAAAAAGCTTACGTCACCCTGAAAGAAGGCCAGAACCTGGACTTCGTTGGCGGCGCTGAGTAAGTCGGAGGAGTAATACAATGGCAGTTGTTAAATGTAAACCGACATCTCCGGGTCGTCGCCACGTAGTTAAAGTGGTTAACCCTGAGCTGCACAAGGGCAAACCTTTTGCTCCGTTGCTGGAAAAAAACAGCAAATCCGGTGGTCGTAACAACAATGGCCGTATCACCACTCGTCACATCGGTGGTGGCCACAAGCAGGCTTATCGTATTGTTGACTTCAAACGCAACAAAGACGGTATCCCAGCAGTTGTTGAGCGTCTTGAGTACGATCCGAACCGTTCCGCGAACATCGCGCTGGTTCTGTACAAAGATGGCGAACGCCGTTACATCCTGGCCCCTAAAGGCCTGAAAGCTGGCGACCAGATTCAGTCTGGCGTTGATGCTGCAATCAAAGCAGGCAACACCCTGCCGATGCGCAATATCCCGGTTGGTTCTACCGTTCATAACGTAGAAATGAAACCAGGTAAAGGCGGTCAGCTGGCGCGTTCCGCGGGTACTTACGTTCAGATCGTTGCGCGTGACGGTGCTTATGTCACCCTGCGTCTGCGTTCTGGTGAAATGCGTAAAGTCGAAGCAGACTGCCGCGCTACTCTGGGCGAAGTTGGCAATGCTGAGCATATGCTGCGCGTTCTGGGTAAAGCTGGTGCTGCACGCTGGCGTGGTGTTCGTCCTACCGTTCGCGGTACTGCGATGAACCCAGTCGACCACCCACATGGTGGTGGTGAAGGTCGTAACTTTGGTAAGCACCCGGTAACTCCGTGGGGCGTTCAGACCAAAGGTAAGAAGACCCGCAGCAACAAGCGTACTGATAAATTTATCGTACGTCGCCGTAGCAAATAATTTTAGAGGATAAGCCATGCCACGTTCTCTCAAGAAAGGTCCTTTTATTGACCTGCACTTGCTGAAGAAGGTAGAGAAAGCGGTGGAAAGCGGAGACAAGAAGCCCCTGCGCACTTGGTCCCGTCGTTCAACGATCTTTCCTAACATGATCGGTTTGACCATCGCTGTCCATAATGGTCGTCAGCACGTTCCAGTCTTTGTTACCGACGAAATGGTTGGTCACAAACTGGGTGAATTCGCACCGACTCGTACTTATCGCGGCCACGCTGCTGATAAAAAAGCGAAGAAGAAATAAGGTAGGAGGAAGAGATGGAAACTTTAGCTCAACATCGCCATGCTCGTTCTTCTGCACAGAAGGTTCGCCTTGTTGCTGACCTGATTCGCGGTAAGAAAGTGTCGCAGGCCCTGGACATCCTGACCTATACCAACAAGAAAGCTGCGGTATTGGTCAAGAAAGTACTGGAATCTGCCATTGCTAACGCTGAACACAACGATGGCGCTGACATCGACGATCTGAAAGTCGCGAAAATTTTCGTAGATGAAGGCCCAAGCATGAAGCGCATTATGCCGCGTGCGAAAGGTCGTGCAGATCGCATCCTGAAGCGCACCAGCCACATTACTGTGGTTGTGTCCGATCGCTGAGACTCTGGAGACTAGCAATGGGTCAGAAAGTACATCCTAATGGTATTCGCCTGGGTATTGTAAAACCATGGAACTCTACCTGGTTTGCGAACACCAAAGAATTCGCTGACAACCTGGACAGCGATTTTAAAGTACGTCAGTACCTGACTAAGGAACTGGCTAAAGCGTCTGTATCTCGTATCGTTATCGAGCGTCCAGCTAAGAGCATCCGTGTGACTATTCACACTGCTCGCCCTGGCATCGTTATCGGTAAGAAAGGCGAAGACGTAGAAAAACTGCGCAAGGTCGTAGCGGATATCGCTGGCGTTCCTGCACAGATCAATATCGCTGAAGTTCGTAAGCCTGAACTGGACGCTAAATTGGTTGCTGACAGCATCACTTCTCAGCTGGAACGTCGCGTTATGTTCCGTCGTGCTATGAAGCGTGCTGTACAGAACGCAATGCGTCTGGGCGCTAAAGGTATCAAAGTTGAAGTTAGCGGCCGTCTGGGCGGCGCGGAAATCGCACGTACCGAATGGTACCGCGAAGGTCGCGTACCGCTGCACACTCTGCGTGCTGACATCGACTACAACACCTCTGAAGCGCACACCACTTACGGTGTAATCGGCGTTAAGGTATGGATCTTCAAAGGTGAGATCCTGGGTGGTATGGCTGCTGTTGAACAACCGGAAAAACCGGCTGCTCAACCTAAAAAGCAGCAGCGTAAAGGCCGTAAATAAGGAGCGTCGCTGATGTTACAACCAAAGCGTACAAAATTCCGTAAAGTGCACAAAGGCCGCAACCGTGGTCTGGCGCAGGGTACGGATGTTAGCTTCGGCACTTTCGGTCTGAAAGCTGTTGGCCGTGGTCGTCTGACTGCACGTCAGATCGAAGCAGCACGTCGTGCAATGACCCGTGCAGTTAAGCGTCAAGGTAAGATCTGGATCCGTGTATTCCCGGACAAACCGATCACCGAGAAGCCACTGGAAGTTCGTATGGGTAAAGGTAAAGGTAACGTGGAGTACTGGGTTGCCTTGATCCAACCGGGCAAAGTCCTTTATGAAATGGACGGTGTTCCGGAAGAGCTGGCCCGTGAAGCCTTCGGCCTGGCAGCAGCGAAACTGCCTATCAAAACCACCTTTGTAACTAAGACGGTGATGTAATGAAAGCAAAAGAGCTGCGTGAAAAAAGCGTTGAAGAGCTGAACGCTGAGCTGCTGAACCTGCTGCGTGAGCAGTTCAACCTGCGTATGCAGGCTGCAAGTGGCCAGCTGCAACAGACTCACCTGCTGAAGCAAGTGCGTCGCAATGTTGCGCGCGTTAAGACTTTACTGACTCAGAAGGCGGGTGCGTAATGACCGATAAAATCCGTACTCTGCAAGGTCGTGTTGTTAGCGATAAAATGGAGAAATCCATTGTTGTAGCTATCGAACGTTTTGTGAAACACCCGATCTACGGTAAATTCATCAAGCGTACGACCAAACTGCACGTACATGACGAGAACAACGAATGTGGTATCGGCGACAAGGTGGAAATCCGTGAATGCCGTCCACTGTCCAAGACTAAGTCCTGGACGCTGGTTCGCGTTGTAGAGAAAGCGGTTCTGTAATAGAGTACGCATTCTCAATACGAATAAACGGCTCAGCGATGAGCCGTTTATTTTTTCTACCCATATTGCAGAAGCGGTGTTATAATGCCGCGCCCTCGATATGGGGCTTTTTAACGGCTCTGATTTTAGAGTCTCAGGTAGTAGTTGACATTAGCGGAGCACTAAAATGATCCAAGAACAGACTATGCTGAACGTCGCCGACAACTCCGGTGCACGTCGCGTAATGTGTATCAAGGTTCTGGGTGGCTCGCACCGTCGCTACGCAGGCGTAGGCGACATCATCAAGATCACCATCAAGGAAGCAATTCCACGTGGTAAGGTCAAAAAAGGTGATGTGCTGAAGGCGGTAGTGGTGCGCACCAAGAAGGGTGTTCGTCGCCCTGACGGTTCTGTCATTCGCTTCGATGGTAATGCATGCGTTATTTTAAACAATAACAGCGAGCAGCCTATCGGCACGCGTATCTTTGGGCCGGTAACTCGTGAACTTCGTACTGAGAAGTTCATGAAAATTATCTCTCTGGCACCAGAAGTACTCTAAGGAGCGAATCATGGCAGCGAAAATCCGTCGTGATGACGAAGTTATCGTGTTAACCGGTAAAGATAAAGGTAAACGCGGTAAAGTAAAAAATGTTCTGTCTTCCGGCAAACTTGTCGTTGAAGGTATTAACCTGGTTAAGAAACATCAGAAGCCGGTTCCGGCCCTGAACCAACCAGGCGGCATCGTTGAAAAAGAAGCTGCTATTCAGGTTTCTAACGTTGCAATCTTCAATGCGGCTACCGGCAAGGCTGACCGTGTAGGCTTTAGATTCGAAGACGGTAAAAAAGTCCGTTTCTTCAAATCTAACAGCGAAACTATCAAGTAATTTGGAGTAGTACGATGGCGAAACTGCATGATTACTACAAAGACGAAGTAGTTAACAAACTCATGACTGAGTTTAACTACAATTCTGTCATGCAAGTCCCTCGGGTCGAGAAGATCACCCTGAACATGGGTGTTGGTGAAGCGATCGCTGACAAGAAACTGCTGGATAACGCAGCAGCTGACCTGACAGCAATCTCCGGTCAAAAACCGCTGATCACCAAAGCACGCAAATCTGTTGCAGGCTTCAAAATCCGTCAGGGCTATCCGATCGGCTGTAAAGTAACTCTGCGTGGCGAACGCATGTGGGAGTTCCTTGAGCGCCTGATCACTATTGCTGTTCCACGTATCCGTGACTTCCGTGGCTTGTCCGCTAAGTCTTTCGACGGTCGTGGTAACTACAGCATGGGTGTCCGTGAGCAGATCATCTTCCCAGAAATCGACTACGATAAAGTCGACCGCGTGCGTGGTTTGGATATTACCATTACCACTACTGCGAAATCTGATGAAGAAGGCCGTGCTCTGCTGGCTGCCTTTGACTTCCCGTTCCGCAAGTAAGGTAGGGTTACTGAATGGCTAAGCAATCAATGAAAGCACGCGAAGTAAAGCGCGTAGCTTTAGCTGATAAATTCTTCGCTAAACGCGCTGAACTGAAAGCGATCATTTCTGATGTGAACGCTTCCGACGAAGATCGTTGGAATGCGGTTCTCAAGCTGCAGTCTCTGCCGCGTGATTCCAGCCCGTCTCGTCAGCGTAACCGCTGTCGTCAAACAGGTCGTCCACATGGTTATGTGGGCAAGTTTGGGTTGAGCCGTATCAAACTGCGTGAAGCCGCCATGCGCGGTGAAGTGCCAGGCTTGAAAAAGGCTAGCTGGTAATTACCAATTGAATCACGGGAGTAAAGACAGATGAGCATGCAAGATCCGATCGCGGATATGCTGACCCGTATCCGTAACGGTCAGGCCGCGAACAAAGTTGCGGTCACCATGCCTTCCGCCAAGCTGAAAGTGGCAATTGCCAACGTGCTGAAGGAAGAAGGTTTTATCGAAGATTTTAAAGTTGAAGGCGACACCAAGCCGGAACTGGAACTTACTCTCAAGTATTTCCAGGGTAAAGCTGTTGTAGAAAGCATTCAGCGTGTCAGCCGCCCAGGCCTGCGCATCTATAAGAAAAAAGATGAGCTGCCAAAAGTAATGGCTGGTCTTGGTATCGCAGTTGTTTCTACCTCTAAAGGTGTTATGACTGATCGTGCAGCGCGCCAGGCTGGTCTTGGTGGCGAAATTATCTGCTACGTAGCCTAATCGGAGGAAAGAATGTCTCGTGTTGCTAAAGCACCGGTCGTTATTCCTGCCGGCGTTGATGTAAAAATCGACGGTCAGGTTATTACGATCAAAGGTAAAAACGGCGAGCTGACTCGTACCCTCAACAATGCTGTTGAAGTTAAACATGCAGATAACGCTCTGACCTTCGGTCCACGTGATGGTTTCGTGGATGGATGGGCTCAGGCTGGTACCGCGCGTGCCCTGCTGAACTCAATGGTTGTTGGTGTTACCGAAGGCTTCACTAAAAAGCTTCAGCTGGTTGGTGTAGGTTATCGTGCAGCTATCAAAGGGAATGCAGTAGGCCTGTCTCTGGGCTTCTCACACCCTGTTGAGCATCCGCTGCCGGCCGGTATCACTGCAGAATGCCCGACTCAGACTGAAATCGTGCTGAAAGGCGCTGATAAACAGCTGATCGGTCAGGTTGCAGCAGATCTGCGCGCCTACCGTCGTCCTGAGCCTTATAAAGGCAAGGGTGTTCGTTACGCCGACGAAGTCGTGCGTACCAAAGAGGCTAAGAAGAAGTAAGGTAACACTATGGATAAGAAATCTGCTCGTATCCGTCGTGCGACCCGCGCACGCCGCAAGCTCAAAGAGCTGGGTGCAACTCGCCTGGTGGTACATCGTACCCCGCGTCATATTTACGCACAGGTAATTGCACCGAACGGTTCTGAAGTTCTGGTAGCTGCTTCTACTGTAGAAAAAGCTATCTCAGAACAATTGAAGTATACCGGTAACAAAGACGCCGCAGCAGCTGTAGGTAAAGCTGTCGCTGAACGCGCTCTGGAAAAAGGCATCAGCAATGTTTCCTTTGACCGTTCCGGGTTCCAATATCATGGTCGTGTCCAGGCACTGGCAGATGCTGCCCGTGAAGCTGGCCTTCAGTTCTAAGGTAGAGGTGTAAGATGGCTCACATCGAAAAACAGGCTGGCGAACTGCAGGAAAAGCTGATCGCGGTAAACCGCGTATCTAAAACCGTTAAAGGTGGTCGTATTTTCTCCTTCACAGCTCTGACTGTAGTGGGTGATGGTAACGGTCGCGTTGGTTTTGGTTACGGTAAAGCGCGTGAAGTTCCAGCAGCGATCCAGAAAGCGATGGAAAAAGCCCGTCGCAATATGATTAACGTCGCGCTGAACAACGGTACCCTGCAACACCCAGTTAAAGGTGTTCACACGGGTTCTCGTGTATTCATGCAGCCAGCTTCCGAAGGTACCGGTATCATCGCCGGTGGTGCAATGCGCGCCGTTCTGGAAGTTGCTGGAGTTCATAACGTTCTGGCTAAAGCATATGGTTCCACCAACCCGATCAACGTGGTTCGTGCAACTATTGATGGCCTGGAAAATATGAATTCTCCAGAAATGGTCGCTGCCAAGCGTGGTAAATCCGTTGAAGAAATTCTGGGGTAATTGACCATGGCAAAGACTATTAAAATCACTCAAACCCGCAGTGCAATCGGTCGTCTGCCGAAACACAAGGCAACGCTGCTTGGCCTGGGTCTGCGTCGTATTGGTCATACCGTTGAGCGCGAGGATACTCCTGCTGTTCGTGGTATGGTCAACGCGGTTTACTTCATGGTTAAAGTTGAGGAGTAAGAGATGCGTTTAAATACTCTGTCTCCGGCCGAAGGCTCTAAAAAGGCGGGTAAACGCCTGGGTCGTGGTATCGGTTCTGGCCTCGGCAAAACCGGTGGTCGTGGTCACAAAGGTCAGAACTCTCGTTCTGGCGGTGGCGTACGTCGCGGTTTCGAGGGTGGCCAGATGCCACTGTACCGTCGTCTGCCGAAGTTCGGCTTCACCTCTCGCAAAGCAGCGATCACAGCGGAAATCCGTCTGTCTGACCTGGCGAAAGTTGAAGGCGGCGTTGTAGACCTGAACACGCTGAAAGCGGCTAACATTATCGGTATCCAGATCGAGTTCGCGAAAGTGATCCTGGCTGGTGAAGTTTCTACTCCGGTAACTGTTCGTGGCCTGCGTGTTACTAAAGGTGCTCGTGCTGCTATCGAAGCTGCTGGCGGTAAAATTGAGGAATAAGTAGCAGATGGCTAAGCAACCGGGATTAGATTTTCAAAGTGCCAAAGGTGGATTTGGCGAGCTGAAACGCAGACTGCTGTTTGTAATCGGCGCGCTGATTGTGTTCCGTATTGGCTCTTTTATTCCGATCCCTGGTATTGATGCCGCTGTACTTGCCAAACTGCTTGAGCAACAGCGAGGCACCATCATTGAAATGTTCAACATGTTCTCTGGTGGTGCTCTCAGCCGTGCTTCTATTTTCGCACTGGGTATTATGCCGTATATTTCGGCATCGATTATTATCCAGCTGCTGACGGTCGTTCATCCGGCCCTGGCAGAGTTGAAGAAAGAAGGGGAGTCTGGACGTCGTAAGATTAGCCAGTACACCCGTTACGGCACTCTGGTGCTGGCAATATTCCAGTCGATCGGTATTGCTACCGGTCTTCCGAATATGCCTGGTATGCAGGGCCTGGTATTAAACCCAGGCTTTGCATTCTATTTCACCGCTGTTGTAAGTCTGGTCACAGGGACCATGTTCCTGATGTGGCTCGGCGAACAGATTACTGAACGAGGTATCGGTAACGGTATCTCAATCATTATCTTCGCCGGTATCGTTGCGGGTCTCCCGCCGGCCATCGCCCATACTATCGAGCAAGCGCGTCAAGGCGACCTGCACTTCCTCCTGTTGCTGTTGGTTGCAGTATTAGTATTTGCAGTGACGTTCTTTGTTGTCTTCGTTGAACGTGGTCAACGCCGCATTGTGGTGAACTACGCTAAACGTCAGCAGGGTCGTCGTGTCTATGCTGCACAGAGCACACATTTACCGCTGAAAGTGAATATGGCGGGGGTTATCCCGGCTATCTTCGCTTCCAGTATTATTCTGTTCCCGGCAACCATCGCGTCATGGTTCGGGGGCGGTACTGGTTGGAACTGGCTGACAACAATTTCGCTGTATTTGCAGCCTGGGCAACCACTTTATGTGTTACTCTATGCGTCTGCGATCATCTTCTTCTGTTTCTTCTACACGGCGTTGGTCTTCAACCCGCGTGAAACAGCAGATAACCTGAAGAAGTCCGGTGCATTTGTACCAGGAATTCGTCCGGGAGAGCAAACGGCGAAGTATATCGATAAAGTAATGACTCGCCTGACTTTGGTTGGTGCGCTTTATATTACTTTTATCTGCCTGATCCCGGAGTTCATGCGTGATGCAATGAAAGTACCGTTCTACTTCGGTGGGACCTCACTGCTTATCGTTGTTGTCGTGATTATGGACTTTATGGCTCAAGTGCAAACTCTGATGATGTCCAGTCAGTATGAGTCTGCATTGAAGAAGGCGAACCTGAAAGGCTACGGCCGCTAACTGGTCGCCTGAGAAGTTACGGAGAGTAAAAATGAAAGTTCGTGCTTCCGTCAAGAAATTATGCCGTAACTGCAAAATCGTTAAGCGTGATGGTGTCATCCGTGTGATTTGCAGTGCCGAGCCGAAGCATAAACAGCGCCAAGGCTGATTATTTCGCATATTTTTCTTGCAAAGTTGGGTTGAGCTGGCTAGATTAGCCAGCCAATCTTTTGTATGTCTGTACGTTTCCATTTGAGTATCCTGAAAACGGGCTTTTCAGCATGGTGCGTACATATTAAATAGTAGGAGTGCATAGTGGCCCGTATAGCAGGCATTAACATTCCTGATCAGAAACATGCTGTGATCGCATTAACTTCGATCTATGGCGTCGGCAAGACCCGTTCTAAAGCCATTCTGGCTGCAGCGGGTATCGCTGAAGATGTTAAGATCAGTGAGCTGTCTGAAGAACAAATCGACACGCTGCGTGACGAAGTTGCCAAATTTGTCGTTGAAGGTGATCTGCGCCGTGAAATCAGCATGAGCATCAAGCGCCTGATGGATCTTGGTTGCTATCGCGGTTTGCGTCATCGTCGTGGTCTGCCAGTGCGCGGTCAGCGTACTAAGACCAACGCACGTACCCGTAAGGGTCCGCGCAAACCGATCAAGAAATAATCGGGGTGATTGAATAATGGCAAAGGCACCAGTTCGTGCACGTAAACGTGTAAGAAAACAAGTCTCTGACGGCGTGGCTCATATCCATGCTTCTTTCAACAACACCATCGTTACTATTACTGATCGTCAGGGTAACGCATTGGGTTGGGCAACAGCCGGTGGTTCCGGTTTCCGTGGTTCTCGCAAATCCACTCCGTTCGCAGCTCAGGTTGCAGCAGAGCGTTGCGCTGAAGCCGTAAAAGAATACGGCATCAAGAATCTGGAAGTTATGGTTAAAGGTCCGGGTCCGGGTCGTGAATCTACTGTTCGCGCTCTGAACGCCGCTGGTTTCCGCATCACGAATATTACTGATGTGACTCCGATCCCTCATAACGGTTGTCGTCCGCCGAAAAAACGTCGCGTATAACGCTCGTTTTTTAGGTTAGTTGGAGATAGAAAATGGCAAGATATTTGGGTCCTAAGCTCAAGCTGAGCCGTCGTGAGGGCACCGACTTATTCCTTAAGTCTGGCGTTCGCGCGATCGATACCAAGTGTAAAATTGAACAAGCTCCTGGCCAGCACGGTGCGCGTAAACCGCGTCTGTCTGACTATGGTGTGCAGTTGCGTGAAAAGCAAAAAGTTCGCCGTATCTACGGTGTGCTGGAGCGTCAGTTCCGTAACTACTATAAAGAAGCAGCACGTCTGAAAGGCAACACAGGTGAAAACCTGCTGGCTCTGCTGGAAGGTCGTCTGGACAACGTTGTATACCGTATGGGCTTCGGCGCGACTCGTGCTGAATCACGCCAGCTGGTTAGCCATAAAGCAATCATGGTAAACGGTCGTGTTGTTAACATCGCTTCTTATCAGGTTAAAGCGAATGACGTTGTTAGCATTCGTGAGAAAGCGAAAAAGCAATCTCGCGTGAAAGCCGCTCTGGAGCTGGCTGAGCAGCGTGAAAAGCCAACCTGGCTGGAAGTTGATGCTGGCAAGATGGAAGGTACGTTCAAGCGTCAGCCAGAACGTTCTGATCTGTCTGCGGACATTAACGAACACCTGATCGTCGAGCTTTACTCCAAGTAAAGCTTAGTACCAAAGAGAGGACACAATGCAGGGTTCTGTGACAGAGTTTCTAAAACCGCGCCTGGTAGATATCGAGCAAGTGAGTTCGACGCACGCCAAGGTGACCCTTGAGCCTTTAGAGCGTGGCTTTGGCCATACTCTGGGTAACGCACTGCGCCGTATTCTGCTCTCATCGATGCCGGGTTGCGCGGTGACCGAGGTTGAGATTGATGGTGTACTTCATGAGTACAGCACCAAAGAAGGCGTTCAGGAAGATATCCTTGAAATCCTGCTCAACCTGAAAGGGCTGGCGGTGAGAGTTCAGGGTAAAGATGAAGTTATTCTTACTCTGAATAAATCTGGCATTGGCCCTGTGACTGCAGCCGACATCACCCACGACGGTGATGTTGAAATCGTCAAGCCGCAGCACGTGATCTGCCACCTGACCGATGAGAACGCAGCTATTAGCATGCGTATCAAAGTTCAGCGCGGTCGTGGTTATGTGCCGGCTTCTGCCCGAATTCATTCGGAAGAAGATGAGCGCCCAATCGGCCGTCTGCTGGTCGACGCATGTTACAGCCCTGTAGAGCGTATTGCCTACAATGTTGAAGCAGCGCGTGTAGAACAGCGTACCGACCTGGACAAGCTGGTCATCGAAATGGAAACCAATGGCACAATCGATCCTGAAGAGGCGATTCGTCGTGCGGCAACCATCCTGGCAGAACAACTGGAAGCTTTCGTTGACTTACGTGATGTACGTCAGCCGGAAGTGAAAGAAGAGAAACCAGAATTCGATCCGATCCTGCTGCGCCCTGTTGACGATCTGGAATTGACTGTCCGCTCTGCTAACTGCCTCAAGGCAGAAGCTATCCACTATATCGGTGATCTGGTACAGCGTACCGAGGTTGAGTTGCTGAAAACGCCGAACCTGGGTAAAAAATCTCTTACCGAGATTAAAGACGTGCTGGCTTCACGTGGTCTGTCTCTGGGCATGCGCCTGGAAAACTGGCCACCGGCAAGCATTGCTGACGAGTAACCGGATCACAGGTTAAGGTTTTACTGAGAAGGATAAGGTCATGCGCCATCGTAAGAGTGGTCGTCAACTGAACCGCAACAGCAGCCATCGCCAGGCTATGTTCCGCAACATGGCAGGTTCACTGGTTCGTCATGAAATCATCAAGACGACCCTGCCTAAAGCGAAAGAGCTGCGTCGCGTAGTTGAGCCGCTGATTACTCTTGCCAAGACTGACAGCGTTGCTAATCGTCGTCTGGCATTCGCCCGTACTCGTGATAACGAGATCGTGGCAAAACTGTTTAACGAACTGGGCCCGCGTTTCGCGAGCCGTGCCGGTGGTTACACTCGCATTCTGAAGTGTGGCTTCCGTGCAGGCGACAACGCGCCGATGGCTTACATCGAGCTGGTTGATCGTTCAGAAAAAGCAGAAGCTGCTGCAGAGTAATCTGTAGTAACGTAAAAAAACCCGCCTCGGCGGGTTTTTTTATATCCGCAGAATCTCCACTTATCTACAATGTCTGTATCTTTTCTGCTCACCCCCTGGAGTTCATTATGTGGTTGCTCGATCAGTGGGCTGAACGCCATATTTGCGATGCCCAAAACAAAGGCGAGTTCGAAAATCTTCCCGGCAGCGGTGAGCCGCTGATTCTGGACGATGATTCACATATTCCCCCTGAATTACGGGCCGGTTATCGCTTACTGAAAAACGCAGGTTGTTTACCGCCTGAACTTCAGCAACGCAATGAAGCCGTCGAGCTTGCCGATCTGCTTAAAGGCATTCATAAGAATGACCCGCGGTACTCCGAAATCAGTCGTCGGTTGGCGCTCATCGAGCTAAAACTGCGCCAGACGGGAATGAATACTGACTTTTTGCATGGTGAGTACAGTGAAAGGTTAATGCAAAAAATAAACGAGGAGTAGCCATGTACCGCATAGGTGAACTTGCGAAGCTTGCTAACGTAACGCCGGATACTATCCGCTACTACGAAAAGCAGCAGATGATCGATCATGAGGTCAGAACGGAAGGTGGATTTCGCCTTTATACGGATAACGACCTGCAACGCCTTCGTTTTATCCGCTATGCACGGCAACTCGGCTTCACGCTGGAGTCGATCCGTGAACTGCTGTCGATCCGTATCGATCCTGAACATCATACGTGTCAGGAATCTAAAAGCATCGTTCAGGCCCGGCTGGATGAAGTTGAAGGACGCATTCAGGAGCTGCAAGCCATGCAGCGATCTCTGCAAAGGTTAAATGACGCGTGCTGCGGTACCGCTCATAGCAGTGTTTATTGCTCAATACTGGAAGCTCTTGAACAGGGCGCCAGTAGTGAAACTCAGGGTTGTTGATTTTTTATCAGCCAGGGACTAGACTCCCGCCGACATTAACTATGCTCAGGAGAAATGATGAGCCGCTATCAGCATACGAAGGGACAAATTAAGGATAACGCCATTGAGGCATTGCTTCACGACCCGCTTTTCAGACAGCGTGTTGAGAAGAACAAGAAAGGAAAAGGGAGTTATTTACGTAAAGGTAAACATGCACAACGGGGTAACTGGGAGGCCAGTGGCAAGCAAGCTAATCGCCTTTTTTACCACTGGCCTTTCTGTTTCTGTCGCCTGATTAAACGCGGTTGTTCTGCTCTTTTAACAGATCGCGAATTTCAGTCAGTAAGACTTCTTCTTTAGTTGGTGCTGGCGGGGCAGCAGCCGGTTCTTCTTTTTTACGGTTAAGTCTGTTGATAAGTTTGATCGCCATGAAAATGGCAAATGCCACGATCACGAAATCAAATACGTTCTGAATGAATACGCCATAGTGCATTACAACCGCAGGGATATCGCCCTGAGCCTCCCGAAGGGTGAAGGCGAACTGTTTGAAATCAATGCCTCCAATCAACAGTCCTAACGGCGGCATAATAATGTCGGCGACTAATGATGAAACGATCTTACCGAACGCCGCACCAATAATGACACCCACAGCCAAATCCACCACATTCCCGCGCATCGCAAATTCGCGAAACTCTTTAATAAAACTCATTATGTTCTCCTTGTGCCAGCTGACGCCTATAAGTTTAACAAATGATTAGCTAATTGCCATTGGGGATAAATAATCGTTATGAAAAATAAAAGGCATGAAAATTAGAAGGTTAATATTTGGGTGCTCTCGTCTGAGCACCCAAATCATTACAGGAAGAACGGGCTTGGCTGGAATAAACGCTCGACGTCGGTAATAAATTTTTTATCGGTCAGGAACATAATAACGTGGTCACCCTGCTCAATACGTAAATTATCATTGGCGATCATGACATCGTTACCTCGCACTACGGCGCCGATAATGGTGCCTGGTGGAAGTTTAATTTCGTCGATCGCGCGACCAACAACGCGCGACGTCGTTTCATCCCCATGAGCGACGGCTTCAATGGCTTCAGCAACACCACGACGAAGAGACGACACGCCGACAATATCCGCTTTACGTACATGGCTTAGCAGGGCAGAAATGGTGGCTTGCTGAGGCGAAATAGCAATATCAATTACGCTACCCTGTACCAGGTCGACATAAGCCTTACGCTGGATAAGCACCATTACTTTTTTCGCCCCCATACGTTTAGCGAGCATGGCGGACATAATATTCGCTTCGTCGTCGTTGGTGACGGCAATAAAAAGATCAACCTGATCGATATGCTCTTCGGCCAGCAATTCCTGATCCGAAGCATCGCCATAAAACACGATAGTATTCTGAAGCTTTTCAGCCAGCTCCGACGCGCGCTGTTGATCTCGTTCGATCAGCTTCACGCTGTAGTCTTTTTCCAGCCGTCTCGCCAGACCTGCGCCAATATTACCGCCGCCAACCAGCATAATACGTTTATACGGTTTTTCGAGACGCTGAAGTTCACTCATCACCGCACGGATATGCTGAGAAGCCGCAATAAAGAAGACTTCATCCCCGGCTTCGACAATGGTGGACCCTTGCGGACGAATAGGTCTGTCGTGACGGAAAATCGCCGCAACACGCGTATCGATATGTGGCATATGCTCGCGCATTGTCGACAGGGCATTACCAATCAGCGGGCCGCCGTAGTACGCCTTCACGACCGCCAGGCTTACTTTTCCTTCCGCAAAGTTCACAACCTGCAACGCGCCCGGGTACTCAATCAGACGATAAATACTGTCGATAACCAGCTGTTCAGGGGCAATAAGATGGTCGATAGGTACTGCTTCGGAATTAAACAGCTTTTCCGCATCCCGGACATAGTCCGGGGAGCGAATGCGGGCGATGCGGTTCGGTGTGTTGAAAAGCGAGTAGGCCACCTGACATGCAACCATGTTGGTTTCATCAGAACTGGTTACTGCAACCAGCATGTCGGCATCGTCCGCGCCCGCCTCCCGAAGCACGCGTGGGTGAGAGCCGTGCCCTTGTACAACACGAAGATCAAACTTGTCCTGCAAAACGCGCAGGCGATCGCCATTGGTATCCACAATGGTGATATCGTTGTTTTCGCCCACGAGATTTTCCGCCAGCGTTCCGCCAACTTGCCCTGCGCCCAGAATGATAATTTTCATCTTTCGTGACCTGTTCTCAACATCACTCTTTGATTAGCTTAGCGTAAAAGAAACCATCACCCTCTTCTGCGCCCGGCAGGTTTTGCAGACCCGGGTGCTCAGGTGTTCCCGTATCATGCAGCGTAGCGTCCGGGGTGCGTTTCAGGAAAGCCGCAATTTGCTGACGGTTCTCTTCCGGAAGAACAGAGCAGGTTGCATACACCAGGGTTCCGCCGGGTTTGAGATGCGGCCAGATGGCATCCAGAATTTCGGATTGCAACTGGGCAAGCTCCTTGATATCACGATCGCGACGCAGCCATTTGATATCGGGATGACGACGAATCACGCCAGTTGCTGAGCAAGGGGCGTCCAGCAAAATACGATCGAACCTGGTATCACCACACCAGTCTGCGGGTTTACGTCCATCGCCTTGCTTAACCTGTGCTTTCATACCCAGACGCTTGAGGTTGTCATAGACGCGTGAAAGACGCTGCTCATCAACATCCACGGCCATCACGCTGGCCTGCGGCGCCACTTCCAGAATATGTGTTGTTTTCCCCCCTGGCGCTGCACAGAGATCAAGGATCTGCTCCCCGTCTTTCGGTTCAAGCCAGGTCATGCAGCCCTGAGCGGATGCGTCCTGTACCGTTACCCAGCCCTCTTCAAAACCGGGTAATGCATGTACCGGTGCAGGGGAGGCTAAACGAACCGCATCAGGATAAGCAGCGTGTGTGAAGCCGCTCATTCCGGCCTCTTCCAGCAGGGCCAGCCATGCGTCGCGGGTATGATGGTTACGATTGACGCGTAACCACATCGGCGGACGTTGGTTATTGGCATCAGCAATGTCTTGCCATTGCTGTGGATAGGCTTTTTTAAGGCGATTCAGCAGCCATTCAGGGTGCAGGAAGCGCGCTTCGCTTTGCGCAAATTCTGCCAGCAGTTCGTCCTGCTGACGCTGGAACTGACGCAGCACGCCGTTAATCAACCCTTTCAGTTGAGGACGTTTAATCGCAACGGCACCCTCCACTGTCTCAGCCAGCGCAGCATGAGGTGGAATGCGGGTATGAAGAAGCTGGTAGAAACCGACCATGATCAAATAATGCACGGTACGCTGCTTGCCGCTCATCGGGCGTGACATCAGCTTATTAATTAACCATTCAAGCTGAGAGAGGGTGCGCAGCACGCCAAAGCACAGCTCCTGAAGCAGTGCTTTGTCTTTATCGGAAACCTTTTGTTGCAGTGGAGGCAGGACTTTACTCAGTGACTGGCCCTGCTCGATAACCTGCTCAACGGCCTGAGCCGCCATAGTGCGTAGATTTTGTCTTTTCATAACCGTAAAAATAAAAATGCCCGGAAACACCG
The DNA here is from genome assembly GCF_000534415.1 of Enterobacter sp. BIDMC 27. Lineage (NCBI taxonomy): Bacteria > Pseudomonadati > Pseudomonadota > Gammaproteobacteria > Enterobacterales > Enterobacteriaceae > Enterobacter > Enterobacter sp. BIDMC 27. The sequence continues at coordinate 330,087 of NZ_KI973178.1, read as the reverse complement.
GGCCTTAAGAGTAAATTTGTTCAGGCAAGGCGATTGCCAGGGATGAACCATTCACGACGGGAATTTAATAGATCCTGCGCGCTCATTGCCTTTTTACCGGCCGGTTGCAGCGATTCAAGATTCAGGATCCCTTCTCCGGTCGCAACCTGGATACCGTTTTTGCTGGCGTCGATAATCGTACCGGGCTCTGCCGAAGTATTGCCGTTAATAACTGAAGCTTTCCAGACTTTCACTGGCTGCTCATCAATCATCAACCAGCTCATCGGCCATGGATTAAAGGCGCGGATACAGCGTTCGAGTTGAGCTGCTGACAGGGACCAGTCGATCCGGGCTTCTTCTTTACTCAGTTTTTCAGCATAGGTCACCTGTGCCTCATCCTGCACTTCAGGTGACGCTGTATTGTCAGCAAGCTGTTGCAACGTCTCAATCAGCCCCTGCGGACCGAGATCCGCCAGCTTGTCATACAGCGTGGCGCTGGTATCTTCTGCGGTAATGGGACACGCCAGTTTATACAGCATGTCGCCCGTGTCTAAACCTACGTCCATCTTCATGATTGTCACGCCAGTTTCAGCATCGCCTGCCCACAGAGCGCGCTGAATAGGGGCTGCACCACGCCAGCGTGGGAGCAAGGAACCATGAACGTTAACACAGCCCAGGCGGGGCATATCGAGTACCGCTTTCGGCAGAATGAGGCCGTAAGCCACAACTACCATCACGTCAGCGTTCAGGTCTGCCACTAACTGCTGGTTTTCCTGAGGTCGTAATGATGCAGGTTGGAAAACCGGCAAACCATGCGTTTCTGCCAGCACTTTAACCGGGCCAGGCATCAGTTTTTTACCGCGGCCAGCCGGACGATCAGGCTGAGTAAATACGCCAACAATCTGATGACCAGACGATAGCAGCGCGTCGAGATGACGCGCCGCAAAATCAGGGGTACCCGCGAAGATTATACGTAGTGATGTAGACACGTTATTCCTTGTATCCGGGGGGCGTTAAGCGCGAGAACGTAAACGATCCAGTTTCTCAACTTTCTGACGAATACGCTGTTGCTTCAGCGGTGAGAGGTAATCGATAAACAGCTTACCGACCAGGTGATCCATCTCATGCTGAATGCAAATCGCCAGCAGATCGTCGGCTTCCAGCTCAAACGGATTGCCGTCACGATCCAGTGCGCGGATTTTAACTTTTTCGGCACGTGGCACCAAAGCGCGCTGTTCAGGGATAGACAGACAGCCTTCCTCAATACCTGTTTCGCCGCTTTTTTCCAGCATCTCAGGGTTGATCAGCACCAGGCGCTCATCACGATTTTCAGAAACGTCGATCACAATAATACGTTTGTGAATGTCTACCTGGGTCGCGGCAAGGCCAATGCCTTCTTCAGCGTACATGGTATCGAACATATCATCGACGATACGCTGAATTTCTGCATTCACTTCTTTAACCGGTTCCGCGACGATGCGAAGGCGCTCGTCAGGAATATGTAACACTTGCAAAACTGCCATAAATTTCCAGAGTCGTGTTCAGGAGTTGATAAGAATATTACTTCTATTCTAGACAAATCCCCGGTCGATTGACAGCATCAGTGACCAATCGCAAAGATTGCTGAGGCTGCTTATGGCAGGGAAAAGGATGACGTCCACAGAGATATGGTTACGGCTTATAAACATCGGGTCGTTATACGGTGACGCGATGCTGGAGATTGCGCAGAGGCTGCTTCGCCAGGCAACCGTCGATGCTGAAGCTGTCAACGCGTCAGGGCTTTCGCCCAAACATGCCGTAAAGTTTTTTTCGTTCAGTGAGAGTGAGCTTGAACGTAGTCTGGAATGGCTGGAACACACCGACAACCACCTTCTCACAGCGGATGATCCTCGCTTTCCGCCATTGTTACGTTCTATACCTGATTTTCCCGGGGCGCTATTTGTGCGAGGCCGCGTTGACGTGCTTAATAGCATGCAGCTTGCGGTTGTGGGCAGCCGTGCGCCCTCGTGGTATGGCGAGCGGTGGGGGAAAATGCTGAGTGAACAGCTGTCCCAATGTGGCTTTACGATCACCAGTGGCCTGGCTTGCGGCATCGATGGTGTGGCACATCATGCGGCGTTGTCAGCAAAAGGGCGAAGTGTCGCCGTGCTTGGCAATGGTCTTTTTAGTCTCTATCCGCGTCGTCATCACATTCTGGCTGAGCAACTTATCGCTTCAGAGGGGGCGATAGTGTCTGAGTTTTCACTTTCGACATCGCCCAGACCGGGTAACTTTCCACGGCGTAACCGGATCATCAGTGGGTTAAGCCAGGGCGTGCTGGTGGTCGAAGCTGCGATTCGGAGTGGATCGCTGGTTACCGCAAGGTGCGCACTGGAGCAGGGGCGTGAAGTTTTTGCGCTACCCGGCCCGTTGGGGAACCCTGGCTGCGAAGGCCCTCACTGGCTGATAAAACAGGGGGCGACGCTGGTGACCTGTAAAGAGGATATCCTGGAAAATTTGCAATATGGATTGCATTGGTTGCAGGATGATCTCCAAAAGCGACATATTTCATCGGATCAGGAGGCAGTAGCATTGCCATTTCCCAAGCTCCTGGCTAACGTAGGAGATGAGGTAACACCTGTTGACGTTGTCGCTGAACGTGCCGGCCAACCTGTGCCAGTAACGGTAGCACAGCTACTCGAACTGGAGTTAGCAGGGTGGATCGCAGCTGTACCCGGCGGCTATGTCCGATTAAGGAGGGCATGCCATGTTCGACGTACTGATGTATTTGTTTGAGACTTACATCCACAACGAAGCAGAAATGCAGGTGGATCAGGACAAATTAACACGGGATCTGACCGACGCAGGTTTTGAGCGGGAAGATATTTATAATGCGTTGATGTGGCTGGATAAGTTGGCTGATTATCAGGACGGCCTCGCCGAACCGATGCAGCTTGCTTCTGACCCATTGTCTGTGCGCATCTATACAGCTGAAGAGTGTGAAAGGCTGGATGCCAGCTGCCGGGGATTCATTTTATTCCTCGAGCAGATTCAGGTGCTAAACCTCGAAACGAGAGAGATGGTGATAGAGCGCGTCATGGCGCTGGATACTGCTGAGTTTGAACTGGAAGATCTCAAATGGGTGATCCTGATGGTTCTGTTCAACATCCCAGGCTGTGAAAATGCCTATCAGCAAATGGAAGAATTACTCTTTGAAGTGAATGAAGGTATGCTGCATTAATTCTATGTGCAGCAACAAGAGTTGTTATGGCCAAATCAGCACTCTTCACGGTGCATAAAAACGAGCCCTGCCCACAGTGTGGGGCTGAACTTGTTATTCGGTCCGGGAAACACGGTCCGTTTCTCGGTTGTTCACACTATCCGGAATGTGATTATGTCCGTCCCCTGAAAAGCCAGGCGGACGGACATATCGTCAAAATTCTGGAGGGACAGCTTTGTCCACTCTGTGGCGGCGAACTGGCGCTGCGGCAGGGGCGGTTCGGGATGTTTATCGGATGCAGCCGCTATCCGGAATGTGAACATACGGAACAAATTGATAAACCAGATGAAACGGCAATTGCCTGCCCTCAGTGCCAGCGTGGTCAATTGGTGCAGCGCCGCTCTCGTTATGGCAAGACCTTCCATTCGTGCGATCGCTATCCTGAATGCCAGTTCGTTATCAATTTCAAACCAGTAGCGGGCGTCTGCCCTCATTGCGATTATCCGTTACTTATAGAAAAGAAAACCGCGCAAGGCTTGAAACGCTTTTGCGCCAGTAAACAATGTGGAAAGCCGGTTTCGGCGGATCAAATCAGTGAATAATAACCTGTCATCAGGCTCCATCGCGCAGGCGGTGGACATCCTGAAAAAAGAAGAAGTCATCGCCTATCCAACAGAAGCCGTTTTCGGGGTCGGGTGCGATCCTGACAGCGAAGTCGCCGTTAACCGTCTGCTGGCGCTAAAACAGCGGCCTGTCGAAAAAGGATTGATTTTGATCGCTGCGAACTACGAGCAGCTTAAGCCTTATATTGATGATTCCATGCTGACGCCTGCACAGCGGGAAACCATTTTCTCTGCGTGGCCTGGTCCCGTGACGTTTGTTTTCCCTGCACAACCGACAACGCCGCGCTGGCTAACCGGGCGTTTCGATTCACTCGCGGTACGCGTTACGGACCATCCCTTGGTGGTGGAGTTATGCCAGGCATTTGGTAAACCCCTGGTTTCAACCAGCGCCAACCTGACCGGGCTTCCCCCTTGTCGGACAACAGAAGAAGTTCTGGCGCAGTTCGGGAATGATTTCCCTGTAGCCGTGGGTGAAACCGGGGGGCGTCTTAACCCGTCAGAAATTCGCGATGCCTTGACCGGCGAACGTTTTCGCCAGGGATAATGTTATGGAAACCTATGCTGTTTTTGGTAACCCGATCGCGCACAGCAAGTCGCCTCTGATCCATCAGCTGTTTGCAGAGCAATTGCAGATAGATCACCCGTATGGTCGGGTTCTTGCGCCTGTTGATGCATTTATACCGACGCTGAATAGCTTTTTTGATGCGGGTGGTAAAGGTGCGAACGTCACGGTGCCTTTTAAAGAAGAGGCTTTCGGGCGTGCGGATGAGCTGACCGAGCGTGCCTCGCTCGCTGGTGCCGTCAATACTCTTAAGCGGCTCGAAGATGGTCGCCTTCTGGGCGATAACACCGATGGCATAGGTTTACTCAGCGATCTGGAGCGATTGTCGTTTATTAAACCAGGCTTTCGGATCCTGCTGATCGGCGCGGGTGGCGCGTCGCGCGGCGTATTGCTTCCTCTTCTTTCGCTGGATTGTGCGGTGACAATCACCAACCGTACCTTCTCCAGAGCAGAAGAGCTGGCGGCGTTGTTCGCACACACAGGCAGCGTAACTGCGGTAGCACTTGACGATCTCGCGAGTCACGAATTTGATCTTGTGATTAATGCCACCTCAAGCGGTATTAATGGAGAGATCCCGGCGATTCCTGCATCCCTGGTTCATTCCCACATCTACGCCTATGACATGTTTTATCAAAAAGGGAAAACGCCATTTCTGACCTGGTGTGAACAACAGGGGGCAAAACACGTGGCTGATGGTCTGGGCATGCTGGTGGGGCAGGCGGCTCATGCGGTGCTACTCTGGCATGGCGTGTTACCTGCTGTAGAACCGGTGATCGAAAAGCTGAAACAGGAACTGATGGCATGAATCAGGCGATTCATTTTCCCGACAGAGAAATCTGGGATGAAAATAAGCAAGCGGTTTGTTTCCCGGTGCTGGTGCATGGAATGCAGCTCACCTGTGCGATTAAAGGGGAGACGTTGCATCAGCGCTTTGGTGGTTCAGATCCGTTAGCGGTCTTTTGCGAAAATCGCTGGGATCTGGAAGAGGAAGCCAGCGATTTGATCCGCGATCAGCAGGAAGACGATCAGGGTTGGGTCTGGTTATCCTGATCCAGATAGTCATTCTTCCATTTAACGTAATTGTTCGCTGAGTATTTCAATCCTTCGATCTCCGCCTCTTTTAGGGGGCGGATCTGTTTAACCGGACTGCCTAAATAGAGATAGCCACTTTCCAGACGTTTGTTTTGCGGAACAAGGCTTCCTGCGCCAATCATTACGTCATCTTCTACTATGACGCCATCCAGCAAAATCGATCCCATCCCAACGAGAACCCTGTTACCGATTGTGCAACCGTGGAGCATCACTTTATGACCGACGGTGACATCTTCCCCAATGATGAGCGGATTGCCCTCAGGGTTATAAGATGACTTATGAGTCACATGCAGCACGCTGCCGTCCTGAATATTGGTGCGTGCACCGATTGCAACGTAGTTAACATCGCCCCGGATCGCGACGAGTGGCCAGATGCTGACATCCTCGGCCATGCGAACATCACCAATGACCACGCTGCTGGTATCGATCATCACGCGATCGCCTTTTTGGGGGAACAGATCTTTATAAGGACGTAATACTGCAAACATATCTACCTCGATACAGATGAGCGCTATTAAAGAAGACTTTGATCGTATTCCTGGATCGAGGCAAGGCAAAATGCGTCAATTTTTAAGCGGATCGGGTGGGTTTTCAGCGAAAAGCACGGAAAATCATCAGTTGGAAAAAAAGATCTAAAAAATACTTGTGCTAAAAACTGGGATCCCTATAATGCGCCTCCATCGACACGGCGGATGTGAATCACTTCACAGACAACCCGGTCGGCTGAAGAGAAAAAATCCTGAAATAACGGGTTGACTCTGAAAGAGGAAAGCGTAATATACGCCACCTCGCGACAGAGCGCTGAAGCGCGTCGCAACTGCTCTTTAACAATTTATCAGACAATCTGTGTGGGCACTCAAAGTGACATGGATTCTTAATGTCTTCGGACACTAAATGAATACCAAGTCTCAACGAGTGAACACGTAATTCATTACGAAGTTTAATTCATTGAGCATCAAACTTTTAAATTGAAGAGTTTGATCATGGCTCAGATTGAACGCTGGCGGCAGGCCTAACACATGCAAGTCGAACGGTAACAGGAAGCAGCTTGCTGCTTTGCTGACGAGTGGCGGACGGGTGAGTAATGTCTGGGAAACTGCCTGATGGAGGGGGATAACTACTGGAAACGGTAGCTAATACCGCATAACGTCGCAAGACCAAAGAGGGGGACCTTCGGGCCTCTTGCCATCGGATGTGCCCAGATGGGATTAGCTAGTAGGTGGGGTAACGGCTCACCTAGGCGACGATCCCTAGCTGGTCTGAGAGGATGACCAGCCACACTGGAACTGAGACACGGTCCAGACTCCTACGGGAGGCAGCAGTGGGGAATATTGCACAATGGGCGCAAGCCTGATGCAGCCATGCCGCGTGTATGAAGAAGGCCTTCGGGTTGTAAAGTACTTTCAGCGGGGAGGAAGGCGATAAGGTTAATAACCTTGTCGATTGACGTTACCCGCAGAAGAAGCACCGGCTAACTCCGTGCCAGCAGCCGCGGTAATACGGAGGGTGCAAGCGTTAATCGGAATTACTGGGCGTAAAGCGCACGCAGGCGGTCTGTCAAGTCGGATGTGAAATCCCCGGGCTCAACCTGGGAACTGCATTCGAAACTGGCAGGCTAGAGTCTTGTAGAGGGGGGTAGAATTCCAGGTGTAGCGGTGAAATGCGTAGAGATCTGGAGGAATACCGGTGGCGAAGGCGGCCCCCTGGACAAAGACTGACGCTCAGGTGCGAAAGCGTGGGGAGCAAACAGGATTAGATACCCTGGTAGTCCACGCCGTAAACGATGTCGACTTGGAGGTTGTGCCCTTGAGGCGTGGCTTCCGGAGCTAACGCGTTAAGTCGACCGCCTGGGGAGTACGGCCGCAAGGTTAAAACTCAAATGAATTGACGGGGGCCCGCACAAGCGGTGGAGCATGTGGTTTAATTCGATGCAACGCGAAGAACCTTACCTACTCTTGACATCCAGAGAACTTAGCAGAGATGCTTTGGTGCCTTCGGGAACTCTGAGACAGGTGCTGCATGGCTGTCGTCAGCTCGTGTTGTGAAATGTTGGGTTAAGTCCCGCAACGAGCGCAACCCTTATCCTTTGTTGCCAGCGGTTAGGCCGGGAACTCAAAGGAGACTGCCAGTGATAAACTGGAGGAAGGTGGGGATGACGTCAAGTCATCATGGCCCTTACGAGTAGGGCTACACACGTGCTACAATGGCGCATACAAAGAGAAGCGACCTCGCGAGAGCAAGCGGACCTCATAAAGTGCGTCGTAGTCCGGATTGGAGTCTGCAACTCGACTCCATGAAGTCGGAATCGCTAGTAATCGTGGATCAGAATGCCACGGTGAATACGTTCCCGGGCCTTGTACACACCGCCCGTCACACCATGGGAGTGGGTTGCAAAAGAAGTAGGTAGCTTAACCTTCGGGAGGGCGCTTACCACTTTGTGATTCATGACTGGGGTGAAGTCGTAACAAGGTAACCGTAGGGGAACCTGCGGTTGGATCACCTCCTTACCTTAAAGAACCTGCCTTTGCAGTGCTCACACAGATTGTCTGATGAAAAGTAAATAGCAAGGCGTCTTGCGATTGAGACTGTACGTCCCCTTCGTCTAGAGGCCCAGGACACCGCCCTTTCACGGCGGTAACAGGGGTTCGAATCCCCTAGGGGACGCCACTTGCTGGTTCGTGAGTGAAAGTCACCTGCCTTAATATCTCAAAACTGACTTGCGAGTCATGTTTGAGATATTTGCTCTTTAAAAATCTGGATCAAGCTGAAAATTGAAACGACACACAGCTCATGTGTGTTCAAGTCTCTCAAATTTTCGCAAGTCGATGGTGAATCGAAAGAAACATCTTCGGGTTGTGAGGTTAAGCGACTAAGCGTACACGGTGGATGCCCAGGCAGTCAGAGGCGATGAAGGACGTGCTAATCTGCGAAAAGCGTCGGCGAGGTGATATGAACCTTTGACCCGGCGATGTCCGAATGGGGAAACCCAGTGCAATCCGTTGCACTATCGTTAACTGAATACATAGGTTAACGAGGCGAACCGGGGGAACTGAAACATCTAAGTACCCCGAGGAAAAGAAATCAACCGAGATTCCCCCAGTAGCGGCGAGCGAACGGGGAGCAGCCCGGAGTCTGAATCAGCTTGTGTGTTAGTGGAACGGTCTGGAAAGTCCGACGGTACAGGGTGATAGTCCCGTACACGAAAGCACACTTGCTGTGAACTCGAAGAGTAGGGCGGGACACGTGGTATCCTGTCTGAATATGGGGGGACCATCCTCCAAGGCTAAATACTCCTGACTGACCGATAGTGAACCAGTACCGTGAGGGAAAGGCGAAAAGAACCCCGGCGAGGGGAGTGAAAAAGAACCTGAAACCGTGTACGTACAAGCAGTGGGAGCCTCTTTATGGGGTGACTGCGTACCTTTTGTATAATGGGTCAGCGACTTATATTCTGTAGCAAGGTTAACCGTATAGGGGAGCCGAAGGGAAACCGAGTCTTAACTGGGCGTTAAGTTGCAGGGTATAGACCCGAAACCCGGTGATCTAGCCATGGGCAGGTTGAAGGTTGGGTAACACTAACTGGAGGACCGAACCGACTAATGTTGAAAAATTAGCGGATGACCTGTGGCTGGGGGTGAAAGGCCAATCAAACCGGGAGATAGCTGGTTCTCCCCGAAAGCTATTTAGGTAGCGCCTCGTGAATTCATCTTCGGGGGTAGAGCACTGTTTCGGCTAGGGGGCCATCCCGGCTTACCAACCCGATGCAAACTACGAATACCGAAGAATGTTATCACGGGAGACACACGGCGGGTGCTAACGTCCGTCGTGAAGAGGGAAACAACCCAGACCGCCAGCTAAGGTCCCAAAGTCATGGTTAAGTGGGAAACGATGTGGGAAGGCACAGACAGCCAGGATGTTGGCTTAGAAGCAGCCATCATTTAAAGAAAGCGTAATAGCTCACTGGTCGAGTCGGCCTGCGCGGAAGATGTAACGGGGCTAAACCATGCACCGAAGCTGCGGCAGCGACGCTTATGCGTTGTTGGGTAGGGGAGCGTTCTGTAAGCCGTTGAAGGTGTGCTGTGAGGCATGCTGGAGGTATCAGAAGTGCGAATGCTGACATAAGTAACGATAAAGCGGGTGAAAAGCCCGCTCGCCGGAAGACCAAGGGTTCCTGTCCAACGTTAATCGGGGCAGGGTGAGTCGACCCCTAAGGCGAGGCCGAAAGGCGTAGTCGATGGGAAACAGGTTAATATTCCTGTACTTGGTGTTACTGCGAAGGGGGGACGGAGAAGGCTATGTCAGCCGGGCGACGGTTGTCCCGGTTTAAGCATGTAGGCGGAGGTTCCAGGTAAATCCGGTACCTTGTTAACGCTGAGGTGTGATGACGAGGCACTACGGTGCTGAAGTGATAAATGCCCTGCTTCCAGGAAAAGCCTCTAAGCATCAGGTAACACGAAATCGTACCCAAAACCGACACAGGTGGTCAGGTAGAGAATACCAAGGCGCTTGAGAGAACTCGGGTGAAGGAACTAGGCAAAATGGTGCCGTAACTTCGGGAGAAGGCACGCTGATGTGTAGGTGAAGCCCCTGCGGGTGGAGCTGAAATCAGTCGAAGATACCAGCTGGCTGCAACTGTTTATTAAAAACACAGCACTGTGCAAACACGAAAGTGGACGTATACGGTGTGACGCCTGCCCGGTGCCGGAAGGTTAATTGATGGGGTTAGCGGCAACGCGAAGCTCTTGATCGAAGCCCCGGTAAACGGCGGCCGTAACTATAACGGTCCTAAGGTAGCGAAATTCCTTGTCGGGTAAGTTCCGACCTGCACGAATGGCGTAATGATGGCCAGGCTGTCTCCACCCGAGACTCAGTGAAATTGAACTCGCTGTGAAGATGCAGTGTACCCGCGGCAAGACGGAAAGACCCCGTGAACCTTTACTATAGCTTGACACTGAACACTGGTCCTTGATGTGTAGGATAGGTGGGAGGCTTTGAAGCGTGGACGCCAGTCTGCGTGGAGCCAACCTTGAAATACCACCCTTTAATGGCTGGTGTTCTAACGTAGACCCGTAATCCGGGTTGCGGACAGTGTCTGGTGGGTAGTTTGACTGGGGCGGTCTCCTCCCAAAGAGTAACGGAGGAGCACGAAGGTTGGCTAATCCTGGTCGGACATCAGGAGGTTAGTGCAATGGCATAAGCCAGCTTGACTGCGAGCGTGACGGCGCGAGCAGGTGCGAAAGCAGGTCATAGTGATCCGGTGGTTCTGAATGGAAGGGCCATCGCTCAACGGATAAAAGGTACTCCGGGGATAACAGGCTGATACCGCCCAAGAGTTCATATCGACGGCGGTGTTTGGCACCTCGATGTCGGCTCATCACATCCTGGGGCTGAAGTAGGTCCCAAGGGTATGGCTGTTCGCCATTTAAAGTGGTACGCGAGCTGGGTTTAGAACGTCGTGAGACAGTTCGGTCCCTATCTGCCGTGGGCGCTGGAGAATTGAGGGGGGCTGCTCCTAGTACGAGAGGACCGGAGTGGACGCATCACTGGTGTTCGGGTTGTCATGCCAATGGCACTGCCCGGTAGCTAAATGCGGAAGAGATAAGTGCTGAAAGCATCTAAGCACGAAACTTGCCCCGAGATGAGTTCTCCCTGAGACCTTGAGTCTCCTGAAGGAACGTTAAAGACTATGACGTTGATAGGTCGGGTGTGTAAGCGCAGCGATGCGTTGAGCTAACCGATACTAATGAACCGTGAGGCTTAACCTTACAACGCCGAAGCTGTTTTGGCGAAGAGACAGACACGATTTTCAGCCTGATACAGATTAAACAGAATTTGCCTGGCGGCTTTAGCGCGGTGGTCCCACCTGACCCCATGCCGAACTCAGAAGTGAAACGCCGTAGCGCCGATGGTAGTGTGGGGTCTCCCCATGTGAGAGTAGGGAACTGCCAGGCATCAAATTTAGCGTGCTGATATGGCTCAGTTGGTAGAGCGCACCCTTGGTAAGGGTGAGGTCCCCAGTTCGACTCTGGGTATCAGCACCACTTTATACTTAGGTTAAAGTTCGGCAAGAAGTAAAAGAATTTGTCTGGCGGCTTTAGCGCGGTGGTCCCACCTGACCCCATGCCGAACTCAGAAGTGAAACGCCGTAGCGCCGATGGTAGTGTGGGGTCTCCCCATGTGAGAGTAGGGAACTGCCAGGCATCAAATTTAGCGTGCTGATATGGCTCAGTTGGTAGAGCGCACCCTTGGTAAGGGTGAGGTCCCCAGTTCGACTCTGGGTATCAGCACCACTTTATACTTAGGTTAAAGTTCGGCAAGAAGTAAAAGAATTTGTCTGGCGGCTTTAGCGCGGTGGTCCCACCTGACCCCATGCCGAACTCAGAAGTGAAACGCCGTAGCGCCGATGGTAGTGTGGGGTCTCCCCATGTGAGAGTAGGGAACTGCCAGACATCAAACAAGTAGAAAGGCCATCCGAAAGGATGGCCTTTTTGCGTTATCGCTCCAGCCAAACCAATTCCCTCATTCGATATTCCTGCTGTCGCCATTAATACCTTACGGACGTATTAAAGCGTTTTACCCTACTGAAACTGAAGTTGTGGAATGCATTATGCTGGCTCGCAGCAGCGTTAAATCAATTAAATGTTATGTACAGGTATGGGGTATAGCGGAGAGTAAGGTAGCGTATTGAATTTAATTAATATCTGATGCTATTCGTGATGGGGAGTATGCATTTCTTATATCAGGCAAAAATAAAAGCGCGGCCATCGCCGCGCTTTTAGAAGCCTTATTTAGTCAGGGCAACAATACCGAGTGTCAGGCCTGCGATTGCCGCGGCGCCACCAGCAATCGCACCTGCTGTTTCCCAGTTATCCTGGGTAGTGCCCTTCATACAGGTATTGGTGTGAACCAGTCGGCCCTGATCGTCGTATACCGGTACACATGGAGAGTCGGGTGATGCTGCCAACTTACTGATTTAGTGTATGATGGTGTTTTTGAGGTGCTCCAGTGGCTTCTGTTTCTATCAGCTGTCCCTCCTGTTCAGCTACTGACGGGGTGGTGCGTAACGGCAAAAGCACTGCCGGACATCAGCGCTATCTCTGCTCTCACTGCCGTAAAACATGGCAACTGCAGTTCACTTACACCGCTTCTCAACCCGGTACGCACCAGAAAATCATTGATATGGCCATGAATGGCGTTGGATGCCGGGCAACCGCCCGCATTATGGGCGTTGGCCTCAACACGATTTTCCGCCATTTAAAAAACTCAGGCCGCAGTCGGTAACCTCGCGCATACAGCCGGGCAGTGACGTCATCGTCTGCGCGGAAATGGACGAACAGTGGGGATACGTCGGGGCTAAATCGCGCCAGCGCTGGCTGTTTTACGCGTATGACAGGCTCCGGAAGACGGTTGTTGCGCACGTATTCGGTGAACGCACTATGGCGACGCTGGGGCGTCTTATGAGCCTGCTGTCACCCTTTGACGTGGTGATATGGATGACGGATGGCTGGCCGCTGTATGAATCCCGCCTGAAGGGAAAGCTGCACGTAATCAGCAAGCGATATACGCAGCGAATTGAGCGGCATAACCTGAATCTGAGGCAGCACCTGGCACGGCTGGGACGGAAGTCGCTGTCGTTCTCAAAATCGGTGGAGCTGCATGACAAAGTCATCGGGCATTATCTGAACATAAAACACTATCAATAAGTTGGAGTCATTACCGCCGATGCGTGAGATGATTCGTGACAGGTTAATACTTTCCGAAAATGACGACCCTTTGTTAATGCTTCGTGAACAATTTATTGTCGCACTACAATATATTGCGAGCGAGCCGCGGCAATATGCGCTTTTACAAATTTTGTATCATAAGTGTGAATTTCATGACGATGTGATTTCAGAATGTGAAATACGAAAGCGGATCGGTTTAAACGATGATTATCTTCGCAAGACGCTAAAGCGATGCATTGCTCGTAACGTTATCTCTTCGCAAACCAATATTGAACTGGCGCTGATTGTTTTCCACGCCTTTTTTAGCGGTGTCATTAAAAACTGGTTAATGGATAGCAACAATTTTAATCTGTACAAACAAGCACCGGCGCTGGTGGATAATATTCTGGCGACACTAAATATCACCCGAGTGGCGCCAGTGGTTTACGATACAGCCTCATGACCGCGTCCGGGGTAGCGACATCTCCCCGTGCTGGCACTGTTCCATAATAGCTTGCGCGGTAATCGGTTTGCCCAGCAGGTAACCCTGTAGCGTATTGCATCCCAGTTCTGTCAGAAAGGTTTGCTGCGCTGCGGTTTCGACCCCTTCCGCCACGACCTTCAGATTCAGCGTTTTTGCCAGGGCGACAATCGCCGAGACAATCGTCGCATCTTCGCTCTCACCACTTAACTCTTTCACAAAAGCACGATCGATTTTCAACTCGCAGGCGGGGAGTCGCTTAAGATACAGAAGGCTTGAGTAACCGGTGCCAAAATCGTCTATCGAGGCTTTTACTCCCGCATCCGTCAGCGCTGTCAGGACACGCACGCTTTCGTCCGGATTGTTCATTGCCGTGGTTTCGGTCACCTCCAGGATCAACATGCCGGGCGGTACGCTATGGCGCGTCAGACAATCGAGAACTGTTTTAACCAGCGACGGCTGTTCGAACTGCAATGTAGAAAGATTCACCGCCATTGACCAGTCCGTGTGGCCCTGAAGATGCCATTCACGCAGCTGGCGGCAGGCCTCGTCGATTACCCAGTTTCCAATCGGAATAATCAGCCCCGTTTTCTCTGCCAGCGGTAGAAACAGGTCAGGGGAGAGTAACCCTGTTTGGGATGCTGCCAGCGTAACAGCGCTTCGAACCCGAGGACTGGCCCGGCAGGGGCGTGAAATTTAGGTTGATAAAGCAGGCGTAACTCATTACGGTCGATGGCCTGCCACAGATCATTCATCAGCTGTAGATGCGTCTGCGCCAGCGTATTCATTGACGGCTGGAAGAAGTGATAGCCGTTACGACCCATATGTTTCGTGTGGTACATCGCAGCATCAGCGTTAAACATCAGTTCACGATCGGTTTTGCCATCGTGTGGATAGAGCGCAATGCCAATGCTCAGGGTGACCATCAGTTCATAAGGATCGAGATGGAACGGGCTATCAATGACGCGCACCAGTGAATTTGCCTGTGAGGCAGCATCATCCGGAGTGGCGGTTTCGGCCAGCAGGACGAATTCATCCCCACCGATACGCGCCAGCGTATACTGACCTTTCAGCTGCAACAGCAAACGCTGAGTCACCGCAACCAGAAGCTTGTCACCGACATCATGACCATAGGCATCGTTGACGGTTTTAAAGCCATCAAGATCCATAAACATCAGCGCGAAAGGGCTTCCTTCGCGATCGGCCTTGCTGATGGCCTGATCGAGGCGATCCTCAAGCAGAATACGATTGGGTAATCGCGTCAGCGTATCATGCAACGCCAGCTGTGCGAGTTCACGGTTAGCTTCTGCCAGTGATGAGGCCAGCAGCGAGGTACGAGCCTGAAGGCGGGCATCGAACATCGACACCAGCAGCGTAATCCCCAGAATAGCGAGCGCGACCACGCTAACCAGTATCGCCAGCCAGCTCCCGTTAATGCCATGATGGTGGACCATCGTCGACATTGGAAATTGTGCTGCTTCCATGCCGGCGTAATGCATGCCAGCGATAGCGATGCCCATGGTGATCGCCGCCCCCAGCCGCATCAACGCCATTCGTGCTGCTTCCTGACGTAAACGGAACGTCAGCCAAAGAGCGGCCAGTGAAGCGGCAAGGGCAATGACCACGGAGATAGCCACCCACTTTTTATCCCAGACAATACCCGGTGTGACCTCCAGGGCAGCCATACCAGTGTAGTGCATGGCAACAATGCCCGCTCCCATCACGACGGCGCCAGGCAGCAGCCGGCGCAAACGTAGCTGCTCGCCGCTAACGAGCCACAGGGCAAACATTGACGAGCTGATGGCGATAACCATCGAAAGCACGGTCAGGACCGCGTTGTAACTCATGCTCATGGAAAGATCCATCGCCAGCATACCGATGAAATGCATCGCCCACACGCCAATCCCCATCGAAACACCGCCACCTGCCAGCCAGACGCGTGCAGCGATGCCCTGGCTTCCGGCAACGCGCGCAGCCATATTCAGCGCGGTATAGGCGGCAAGAATGGCAACAACAAAGGAGATGACTACGAGGATTTGGTTGTATTGGCTAACCAGCATGGTCTGTTCACTCGTTGTGAGACGTTAAGCAAGAGCGGTTGGAAAGGGCACAGACATTATCATCGTCAGGAAATGACGAAAAGTGATTTAAATCCCTGTTTTTATTGAGTGATAACAGGGGGGGACAGGATGGAAGCGGTTAGTCCAGCTCTGAGCAGTTGACCAGTTTAAGCGGGTTCACGGAATTCATATTGCGACATTTATCGGTTTCGGTGCTCATCAGTTCAATCCACTGCATCAGCAGCGCATCAAAAATGAAAACAGAGACAGCAAAAACGACCAGCCACCAGTATTTACGAATCATGTGTCATTCCGTGAAAAGAGAGCCTGTAAGTTGCTGGAAATATACACGAAAAGCGGGCGTTGAAAAGTGGGGAAAGAGAAGGTTTACAAAGCATTGACGGTTGCCCGTCCGGACGATAAAAAAGGCGCTTCCCCATGCCGAAGAGCGCCTTTTTAAACAAGCAGTTAGCTAATCGAAATTAGTTCATGCCGTATTTTTTCAGTTTCTTACGCAGGGTACCACGGTTGATGCCCATCATCAGGGCAGCGCGGGTTTGATTACCACGGGTGTATTGCATCACCATGTCCAACAGTGGCTGTTCAACTTCAGCCAGTACCAGCTCATACAGGTCATTAACATCCTGACCGTTCAGTTGAGCAAAATAGTTCTTCAGTGCCTGTTTAACCGAGTCACGCAGGGGCTTTTGAGTCACCTGATCCTGAGAGTTAACGGTAGAAACGGTCAGTACGTCAGAATTTACGCGTTGTTCGAACATAGTTCTGTCAGCTCTTTATTTCATTACGCAAGATTTTCGAAGTATGCCTCCAACGCCTCCAGCTGTTCGCTGGCATCCTCAATGGCGTTGAATGTGCGCCGAAACTGGTCATTTGGAGCGTGCTCCTGGAGGTACCAGGAGACGTGTTTACGCGCAATTCGGTACCCTTTTGCCTGGCCGTAGTGGTCATGCAGTTCCCGAACATGCGAACAAAGCAAGCGCTTGACCTCTGCCAGAGGCAGCGGGGCAAGCAGCTCCCCAGTGTCCAGATAATGCTGGATTTCCCGAAAGATCCAGGGTCTTCCCTGAGCGGCACGTCCTATCATCAGAGCATCAGCTCCCGTATAGTCGAGCACAGCTCTGGCTTTAAGCGGGTCAGTAATGTCGCCATTCGCGATAATCGGAATGGAAACTTTCTGCTTAACTGCCCGAATGCTGTCGTATTCAGCTTCACCGTTGAACAAACAGGCGCGAGTGCGTCCATGAATGGTCAGGGCCTGAATGCCACAGTCTTCGGCCAGTTGGGCAATCTCTACGCAGTTACGGTGTTCCGGCGACCAACCCGTGCGAATCTTCAACGTAACAGGAACGTCCACTGCGCTGACAACCGCCGTCAGGATTGACTTCACCTGGTCGGGGTATTGCAGAAGGGCTGAACCTGCAAGCTTGCGATTCACCTTTTTGGCCGGGCAACCCATATTGATATCAATAATCTGGGCGCCACTTTCCACGTTAATACGCGCGGCATCTGCCATCTCTTCAGGCACGCTTCCGGCAATTTGCACGGTGCGGATACCTGGTTCATCAATGTGCACCATCCGTAGGCGGGACTTATCGCTTTCCCAAACCTGCGGGTTAGACGACATCATCTCGGAAACGGTCAGGCCTGCTCCCATCTCGTAACACAGCGTCCTGAACGGCCGGTCGGTAATACCTGCCATTGGGGCTGCGATCAGGCGATTTCTGAGCTGGTGGTGTCCGATGCGCATGAGTTAAGAAATGACCATACTGTGACTGCAAGGCGGCGTATATTACGCATTTTTTGCACGAGATGAAAGGCCAAACTTTGAACAATCCTCTGTTGTAGATCAAGGAATCGCCAGTCATTCTTTTTGGATAAGATTATTCGCTATTTAAATCATTGTGTTATGAATAAATGAACATTTTGTGGGCGCTTACAATTTCCCGTAACTTCTCATCATTTCTGAATAAATGAATCAATTGTCCGGGATAATCTGCTGCTATAAGCAGCAGATTATGGCGCTTCTTTGCGATATGCGTCGCATTTCAGCACAGGATATCAGCGTAAAAAAATCGACTT
This sequence comes from Enterobacter sp. BIDMC 27, assembly GCF_000534415.1. Lineage (NCBI taxonomy): Bacteria > Pseudomonadati > Pseudomonadota > Gammaproteobacteria > Enterobacterales > Enterobacteriaceae > Enterobacter > Enterobacter sp. BIDMC 27. Next base: position 312,288 of record NZ_KI973178.1, on the reverse strand, counting down.
ATTCAACAACCAGACGGCCATGAAGCGGTTGAACCGGGCGGCTGTTTTCATGGCGCATGGTGTGAGTGAATTTTTGCAGCTGTTCAGCAGAGACGGTCAGCGGGTGCTTGAGCACCAGCCATGTCACCCCTTCTGAACACGGTGGCGTGGTCAGAGAGCCGCTAAAACGCCAGTAGGTTTTATCCGTGGGCAGTAATTTATTCATATCGAGGGTTGGCTTAATCGTTACGTTCTGGTCAACCTGTCCAGGCATCACGCCCCAGAGTTTATCCAGTTCAGTGTTTGCCGCGCCCTGATCGAACATAACGGCAACGACCGTCAGTTCGCCGTCAGCGTTTTTATGGACCAGATGCATTTCCATTGCGTATTTTTTACCGTGCACCGTGTTTTCGGATGGCGCATGGAAATGGAACTGCTGTAACGTCCAGCGCTGTTTATCAAGCGTGATGCTGTCGCGTGTATCGGCATTTTCACTTGCCTGGATAGTATGGCCGTTGTTTGTCAGAATGACCGGGCCGTCGATATAGTGCGTTTCCAGCGGAGAGATGTGGGCTTTGACCGTGTTATCTATGTTGACCGGCGACTGATACATTCCGCTTTTACACGTCTTGTACGCCTCGTCCAGTTCGCCCCAATGTTCCGGTGCGCCTTCTCCCTGATAACTCCAGTGTGATGCGTAAGCCGTAGCCGAAATCATGCTCAGCGCCAGCAGCACTGCCTTGCCTGAAATGTGTTTCATCATATTCTTCCTGTGAATTTTATTATCCAAATCAATGAGTAACATTATGATTTGTGCGGTTATTTTATCGAAGAAAGGAAGAAGGCGGGAGAAAAAACCGAAGGGAAAAGGCGTGGTCAGACGACCACGCCAAACGCTTATTTTTTACGGCCGGTGATGCGACACCACTCTTCTTTCTCGACCACCGGGTCGAGCGCGAAGAGATCGGCGTAGGCTTCACAGACGCTGTCTGCCTGGCTGGCAAGGATACCGGACAGGCCCAGCAGACCGCCTTCAACCGGCAGCACGCTGATTAACGGCGCCAGCTCGCGTAACGGGCCAGCCAGGATATTCGCGACCACAACATCGGCTTTCATCGCCTCTGGCTGTGCATCGGGCAAATACAGTTCAAGGCGATCGGAAACGCCATTACGCTCGGCGTTATCACGGCTGGCCTGAATCGCCTGCGGATCGATGTCGATCCCGATGGCTTTTGCCGCGCCCAGTTTCAGCGCCGCGATAGCAAGGATCCCGGATCCGCAACCGAAGTCGATCACGGTTTTGCCTTCCAGATCCAGGCCATCCAGCCATTGCAGGCACAGGGAGGTTGTCGGGTGGGTGCCGGTGCCGAACGCCAGACCCGGATCCAGCATCACGTTGACGGCGTTTTTATCGGGAACTTCACGCCAGCTTGGGCAGATCCACAGACGCTGACCAAACTGCATCGGATGGAAGTTGTCCATCCACTCGCGTTCCCAGTCTTTGTCTTCCAGCTGTTCAATTTTATGCGCGAAACCCACGCCCAGCAGCGGATGGTTTTCCAGAATCGCCACGACCTCTTTCATGTCGGTTTCTGCATCGAACAGGCCGATAACGTCCGTATCACCCCACAGGCGCGTTTCGCCCGGCAGCGGCTCAAAGACCGGCGTGTCATGCGTGTCCTGGAAGGTGATAGAGACCGAACCGGCCTCCATCAGCGCATCACTCAGTTCTTCGGCGTTCGCGCCGGTTGTGTTCAGTTTTAATTGGATCCACGGCATGGCAAAACTCTTTATTTGTCAGTAGAAATCAGGACAGTTTGTGGCACCGGTCGACCAAAACGGTTTCCCACCACAAACGCCAGTAAACTTACCAGTAACGAAGGCACGATAGGATGGAAGCCCAGATACTGAATTTTAAACGTGGCGAGAACGGCATACAGGACGCCCCCGACAATCATGCCGCTTAATGCACCCGCGGCATTCGCGCGTTCCCAGTACAGCCCCAGCACCAGCGGCCACAGGAAAACGGCCTCCAGCCCGCCAAAGGCGAGCAGGTTCAGCCAGATGATCATCTCCGGTGGACGCCATGCGGCCAGCAGCAGCAACGCCCCCAGCACCAGGGTAATCACCGCCGACATACGCTTGAGGCGTCGCTCATTTTCGACCTGTTCAGGGCGCAAATTCAGATAGAGATCTTTAATGATCGTAGCGGAACTTTGCAGCAACTGAGCGTTGATGGTCGACATAATGGCCGCCATGGGTGCGGCGAGGAAAATCCCGGCGGCAAACGGCGGAAGCACTTTCACCATCAGGGTCGGAATGACCAGATCCGGTACGGTAAGGTCAGGGATCACCGCGCGTCCCAGCGCGCCCGCCAGATGCATACCGAACATCAGGATCGCCACCACAATTGTCCCGATAATGATCCCGCGGTGCACCGCTTTGCTGTCTTTATATGAGATGCAGCGCACGGCAGTATGGGGCAGGCCAATCACGCCAAAGCACACCAGTACCCAGAACGAGGTCATAAAGGTTGGAGAGAGGATGTCATCCGCCCCCTGCGGTGAGACCAGTTTCGGATCGATCGCTTCCAGGGTTTCAACCGCATGGCTCAGGCCTCCTGCGGCATGCACGATACCTACCAGCAGAACGAGGGTGCCAATGAGCATCACCATCCCCTGCATTGTGTCGTTGAGTACGCTGGCGCGGAACCCGCCAAACGCGGTATACAGCGCGATACTCACACCGAAAATGACCAGACCTGTTTCATAGGGGATACCGGCTGCCGTCTCCAGCAGACGCGCCCCGCCGATAAACTGCACCGTCATTGCGCCAATAAACGCCACCAGCAGACTCAGGCTTGCCAGCCATACCAGCAAGCGACTCTGATAGCGGGCAAACAGCATATCGTTCAGCGTTACGGCATTGTAGCGACGGGCCAGAATGGCAAACTTTTTACCCAGTATGCCCAGAGAGAGCCAGATGGCAGGCAGCTGGATCATGGCCAGCAGTACCCAGCCCAGCCCGTACTTATAAGCGGCGCCGGGGCCACCGATAAACGAGCTGGCGCTGATGTACGTGGCGGTCAGCGTCATGGCCAGCACGACGCCACCCATTGAGCGGCTCCCGAGGAAATACTCGTTCAGAAAGGTGCCGGTCGAACGTTTACGCATCGCATAAACCGACAGGCCAAACACCAGGAACAGGTAAGCGATAAGGGGCAGAATGACTTCAAGCTGCATCATCGTCCTCCAGTGATATATCGCGATAGATGAATTTCACCATCGCCCAGCACAGCAGGATAAACACCAGCGGCAGCAGCAGGCAGGCCATTTCAAACCAGTGCGGGAGGCCGGTAATGCCAATCGCCGAATCAGGTAAGTAAGCAGTTACTAACCACGCGGCGAGATAGAGAAGGGTCAGCCACAGCGCCCAGCGCGCTTCTTTATGGGCCTGAACAAAACGTTTGTCCATTTTTTGTCCCTTGTGGATGAAGAAAGCGGGGATTGTACATGATGGGGCTTAGCGATCCCCAGAAATAAAAAAGGCCGGATAATCCGGCCTTTTAGCAACACTGGTCTCTTACTTCTCGTTCAGACCGAGTTTTTTCTCCAGGTAGTGGATGTTAGTCCCACCATTCTGGAAGTGCTCGTCGCTCATAATGCGCATCTGGAGATCAACGTTGGTTTTGATCCCGTCGATGATCAGCTCCTGAAGGGCGTTCTTCATGCGGGCAATGGCCACGTCACGGTTTTCGCCGTAGCAGATCAGCTTACCGATCATTGAGTCATAATACGGCGGTACGGTGTAACCGGCGTAGATATGGGACTCCCAGCGCACACCAAAGCCACCCGGCGCGTGGAAACGCGTGATTTTACCCGGGCTTGGCAGGAAGGTATTCGGGTCTTCGGCGTTGATACGGCACTCTACCGCATGGCCTTTAACCACAACTTCTTCCTGTTTGATGGACAGCGGCTGACCGGCTGCGATACGCAGCTGTTCTTTGATCAGGTCAACGCCGGTGATCATTTCGGTAACCGGGTGTTCAACCTGAATACGGGTGTTCATCTCAATGAAGTAGAACTCGCCGTTTTCGAACAGGAACTCAAAGGTACCCGCCCCGCGATAGCCGATATCGACACACGCTTTGGCGCAACGCTCACCGATGTAGCGACGCAGTTCAGGCGTAATGCCCGGCGCTGGCGCTTCTTCGACCACTTTCTGGTGACGACGCTGCATGGAGCAGTCACGTTCTGCCAGATAGATCGCGTTACCCTGACCGTCAGCCAGCACCTGAATTTCGATGTGGCGTGGGTTTTCCAGGTATTTTTCCATGTACACCATGTCATTGCTGAAGGCCGCTTTCGCTTCCGCTTTGGTCATGGAGATGGACTGCGCCAGTTCAGCATCGCTGCGTACAACGCGCATACCGCGACCGCCGCCGCCGCCGGACGCTTTGATGATCACCGGATAGCCAATGCGTTTAGCATGGGCGCGGTTAGCATCCATATCGTCGGTCAGCGGGCCGTCAGAGCCCGGTACGGTTGGCACGCCGGCTTTTTTCATCGCGGTGATGGCAGACACTTTGTCACCCATCAGGCGAATGGTGTCGGCTTTCGGGCCAATGAAGATAAAGCCAGAGCGTTCAACCTGCTCAGCAAAGTTGGCGTTCTCAGAGAGGAAACCATAACCCGGGTGAATCGCGACCGCGCCAGTGATTTCGGCGGCGCTGATGATCGCCGGGATGTTCAGATAGCTTTTTACGGACGGAGCCGGACCGATACAGACCGTCTCATCCGCCAGCAATACGTGTTTTAAATCGCGATCCGCGCTTGAGTGCACGGCCACGGTCTTGATGCCCAGTTCTTTACAGGCACGAAGAATACGCAGTGCAATCTCGCCACGGTTGGCGATAACAATTTTATCCAGCATGTTCGCCTCGTTACTCGATGACGACCAGCGGCTCGTCAAATTCTACCGGCTGACCACTTTCGACCAGGATCGCTTTCACAGTACCTGATTTGTCTGCTTCGATCTGGTTCATCATTTTCATGGCTTCAACGATGCACAGGGTATCGCCTACGTTGACTTTCTGACCCACTTCGATGAACGCCTTCGCGTCCGGGCTCGGGGTGCGGTAGAAAGTACCAACCATTGGGGAACGTACGATGTGACCACTGATTTCTGTTGCAGCCGCAGGTGCCGCTTCTGCTGCCACTGGTGCAACGGCTGCGGAGAGCGCAGGCTGCTGCACTGGCGCAGCGTAAGCTTGCTGCATTACCGGGAAGCTAGCGGCCGGGGCTGCACGGCTGATGCGTACAGACTCTTCGCCTTCAGAAATTTCCAGTTCGGAGATGCCTGATTCTTCAACCAGCTCGATCAGTTTTTTAATCTTACGAATATCCATGAGTGGGTTCCGTACTCTTGTTTAGTGTGATTGTGACAAGCGTTTTACCGCTGTCTGTAAAGCGTATGAATAGCCGTCTGCACCCAGCCCACAAATCACGCCAGCGGCGATATCTGACAGGTAGGAATGGTGGCGGAACGGCTCTCGGGCGTGCACGTTACTCAGGTGGATCTCGATAAACGGGATACTCACCGCGAGCAGTGCGTCGCGTATAGCAACACTGGTGTGCGTAAACGCGGCCGGATTGATCAGGATATAGTCCACAGTGTCTTTAGCCTGATGAATACGGTCGATGATTGCGTACTCCGCGTTTGACTGAAAATGGTCCAAATCCACATTCAGCGAGGCTGCTTCCGTACTCAGACGGTTAACAATTTCGCTCAATGTCAGCGTGCCGTACTTCTCTGGCTCACGGGTGCCGAGCATGTTCAGGTTCGGACCGTTCAATACTAAAATTTGGAATTTGTCAGCCATTGCGCCGCTATCTCCTGCGATTTTCGGGTAAAAAACAACATATACCCTCAACGCGCAATTGTCACCCTTTCAGAGGCCTAAAACCCCTGTCCGGAAAACCGAAGTCGCACATTATAACGATTTCGTAGCATTTGGCAGCTAAATACTGGTCTTATCAGGGAAGATTATCAACCGCTATCCGAAAAAGATTCGCGGTTGATAAATAATCTGCGGGAAAACGCACAGTTTCGTGAACTATCGCAACCACTGGCGGAACTTCTTGTAACGCCACGCTAAAAGGGCCAGGGCCAGCAGGGCGTAGATGACCGGCTGAGGGGATAAAATCTTCACCGACCACAGGTAATGAATCGGGGCGAGGATCGCGACAAGATAGACGAAGTTGTGCAGCAGTTGCCAGCGTCGACCCAGTTTTCGCTGCGCATACTGCGTGGATGTCAGCGTCAGCGCCAGTAAAACCAGCCAGCTTACGATACCCAGCGTCAGATAGGGACGCGTCACCAGTTCGCTGCCAAGGAGTGCCAGGTTGTTAATGCCCAGTTCCAGCAGGGCATAACTGGTGAGATGCAGCGTCGCCCAGGCAAAACACCATAGCCCTAAAAGCCGACGGGTGCGTATCAATAATGGCTGTTTAGCGTAGCGCGCCAGCGGTGAGACGAGCAAGGTCGCCAGCAAAAATTTCAGAGCCATCCGACCCGTAAAATGCTGAATATCTTTCGCCGGATCGGCACTGAACTGTCCCTGGCTGGCTGCCCAGAAGAGCCAGATAAAGGGGAGCAATCCTGCTAAATGCAGGAGTACCTTCAGCCAGGTTATCTGCTTTGCCGTTAAACGCACTTAGAAGTTCTCCCGTAAATTCAGCCCACGGTAGAGGGATGCCACCTCATCCGCATAGCCGTTAAACAGCAGCGTTGGCTGGCGTTTAACATCCAGCGCGCCGCCGGAGCCGATAAAACGTTCCGTTGCCTGCGACCAGCGCGGATGGTCAACGTGCGGGTTAACGTTGGCAAAAAAACCATACTCGTCAGGCGCTGCCAGGTTCCAGGTGGTGGGGGGGCGTTCACGGGTGAGCTTAATGCTGACGATCGATTTGATGCCCTTGAAACCGTATTTCCACGGTACGGTCAGGCGAATGGGCGCCCCGTTTTGCGGCGGCAGCGCTTTGCCATAAACCCCGACGGTGAGCAGCGTAAGCGGATGCATGGCTTCGTCGAGACGTAAACCTTCAACGTAGGGATACTCCAGCCCGCCGCCGATAAACCGATCCTTCTGGCCTGGCATCTCGTCCGGGGCGTAGCGCGTCTGGAAGGAAACATACTTCGCGTTGCTGGTGGGCTCAACCAGCGCCAGCAGTTTATGCAAAGGGAAACCTACCCACGGCACCACCATCGACCAGGCTTCCACACAGCGCATACGGTAAATGCGTTCTTCAAGTGGGAAGCGGGTGGTGAGGTCATGATGATCCAGCGTCAGCGGTTTTGCCACCTCGCCATCTATCTTCAGCGTCCAGGGATCGGTTTTCATGCTCCCGGCGTTGGCGGCAGGATCGGCCTTATCGAGACCAAACTCATAGAAGTTGTTATAGCCGGTGACTTTATCTTCCGGCGTCAGCGCCAGTTTATTCTGCCACTGCGCCGGTTTGGTGAAGTTAAGCGGTGCGCCGGAGGGGGCTTTCGGGCGATCGTTGCCCTTAAACCAGTCGAGCAGATCGGCATGGGCCGCAGGGGTGAGCGTCAGGGCGGTGGCGCTGATGCCAAGCATTTTCAGGATCTGGCGGCGCTGTAGCATAAAGACAGATTCAGACGTTACGTCGGCTTCCGTCAGTTTTCGGGTTTTCATGGCATCCTCCGTCAGGCGTTTTTCTAAGCATGACGGAGGAGGAGGGTTAGCGCGAATATGTCACGAAAATTTGAAGATTAGGCGATTTTAACAAGCGCACGACCGTGGAACTGGTTGTCCATGATTTTATTGGCGAACTCTGGCGCCTGGCTCAGGGTAATCTCAGTGGCGCTCTGGTCAAAGAATGAGGCTGGCAGATCCTGCACCAGACGTTCCCAGGCCTCAGCCCGCCGCTCGGCTGGGGTCATGACCGAATCGACACCCTGAAGACGCACGTTACGCAGAATAAATGGCATCACCGTCGTCGGCAGGGCAAAACCACCCGCCAGTCCACAGGCCGCCACGCAGCCGCCGTAATTCATTTGCGCCAGCACCTTCGCCAGCACTTTGTCGCCGACGGTATCTACTGCGCCAGCCCAGACCTGTTTTTCCAGCGGGCGGGTCTCGGCAAATTCGTCGCGGCTCAGAATGCGGCTTGCGCCCAATTGACGTAGATAGTCATGCGTACTTTCGCGGCCTGAGACGGCAGCGACCTGATACCCCAACTTGTGCAGCAGCGTGACGGCCGTGCTGCCCACGCCGCCGCTGGCGCCGGTGACGACAATTTCGCCAGAGTCAGGGCGGATCCCGGCCTCTTCCAGCGCCATCACGCACAGCATGGCGGTGAAACCTGCCGTGCCGATGATCATCGCCTTACGACCGTCCAGGCCTTTCGGCATCGGGACCAGCCAGTCACCTTTTACGCGCGCCTGCGCTGCCAGTCCGCCCCAGTGGTTTTCACCTACGCCCCAGCCGGTGAGCAGCACCTGCTGTCCGGCGTGAAAACGTGGATCTTCACTGGTATGTACGCGGCCTGCAAAGTCGATTCCTGGCACCATCGGGAAATTTCGGATGATTTTACCTTTTCCCGTAATGGCCAGCGCATCCTTATAGTTCAGGCTGGACCAGTCGATATCTACGGTCACGTCGCCCTCCGGCAGGCGGCTCTCCTCGATGGCTTGCACTGAGGCAACGGTTTTGCCGTCCTGCTGTTCTAAGATCAAAGCCTGCATACTGGGTCCTCACTAGGTTTGATGATGGGAAAATATGTTCTGATGACTATACTCGCTCAATGAAACGCAGTGCCGATTTAACGCAATAAATTGCCAGATACGCCAGGTTTGGTAGTATGCCGCATTTGAAATGCAAGTTAGTGCTCACTTGCACCCCCTTCAACCCACGGAGTAATCTCAAGGATGCGATTAACGACGAAGTTCTCAGCTTTTATCACCTTGCTGACGGGGCTGACCATATTTGTCACGCTAATCGGCTGCTCGCTGAGCTTTTACAATGCCATCCAGGATAAGCTGGTTAACCGGGTTGAATCGGTTGCATCGGTTATCGACACTCGCCTGATTGCAACCTCCTTCCCGGCGCTTTCGCGTGAGCTGGATGAGTTAATGGTGCCTGTGGATATCGTGCAGATCGACATTAAACAGGGGAAGCAGACCGTTTTCAGCCATACCCGCCAGGGCAGCTATCGTCCTGCCGGCACGGTAGATCAGTATCGGAACGTCACGGTTAATTCACTTAAACATCCGGGTATGACAATTCATCTGATGTACCAGGATCCGATGAGCAACTATTTACGCTCGCTTATGACCACCGCGCCCTTAACCATCGCCGTTGCCTTTATCGTACTGCTGATTTTCCTCGCCGTTCGCTGGCAGCGTCGTCAACTTTCCGGCCAGGAACTGCTGGAAACACGCTCCGTGCGGATACTGAATGGCGAACGGGGTCCACAGGTGCGGGGATCGGTTTATGAATGGCCATCACGCACCAGTAGCGCCCTGGACGTGCTGCTCTCCGAAATCCAGTTTGCCAGCGATCAGCGTAGCCGTATGGACACATTGATTCGCTCTTACGCCGCGCAGGATAACAAAACGGGCCTCAACAACCGTCTCTTCTTTGATAATCAGCTGGCTACCCTTCTTGATGACCCCGAAAAGGTGGGTACGCATGGCGTGGTAATGATGATTCGCCTGCCCGACTTCGATCTGCTCCGTGATACCTGGGGTCAGCGCGTGGCGGAAGAGAACCTCTTTACGCTGATTAACCTGCTGTCCACCTTTATTATGCGCTACCCCGGCGCGTTACTGGCACGCTACCACCGCAGCGATTTTGCCGTCTTGCTGCCGCATCGCACCTTAAAGGAGTCCGAGAGTATCGCCAGCCAGCTGCTGAAAGCCGTCGATGCGCTGCCCCAGAGCAAAATGCTCGACAGAGACGATATGGTGCATATGGGCATCTGTGCCTGGCGCGGCGGTCAGTCGACGGAGCAGGTGATGGAACATGCGGAAGCGGCCACGCGTAACGCCGTATTGCAGGGGGCGAACGGCTGGGCAGTCTATGATGATACGCTGCCGGAGAAAGGGCGCGGCAACGTGCGCTGGCGAACCCTGATTGAACAGATGCTGAGCCGGGGCGGACCGCGCATCTATCAAAAACCGGCGGTCATGAAGAATGGTCATGTTCATCATCGTGAGCTGATGTGCCGTATTTTTGATGGCACTGAAGAGGTTATCTCCGCGGAATATCTGCCCATGGTGTTGCAATTCGGATTGTCCGAAGAGTATGACCGTCAGCAAATCACCCGTCTCATTCCGTTTTTATCGTACTGGCCTGAAGAAAATCTGGCTTTACAGGTGACCGTCGAATCGCTGATCCGTCCGCGTTTCCAGCGCTGGTTACGTGACACGTTAATGCAATGCGAAAAATCGCAACGCAAACGCATTATTTTTGAACTTGCAGAGGCAGATGTAGGTCAACACATCAGCCGGTTGCGCCCGGTAGTGCGTTTAATCAATGCGCTTGGGGCTCGCGTGGCGGTAACCCAGGCGGGTTTGACGCTGGTGAGCACCCGCTGGATCAAAGAGCTGGATGTTGAATTATTGAAGCTGCATCCGGGTCTGGTAAGGAATATTGAAAAACGCACGGAAAACCAGCTGCTGGTACAAAGCCTGGTGGAAGCGTGCAAAGGAACGCAAACGCAAGTATTTGCCACAGGCGTACGTTCACGTAGTGAATGGCAGATGTTGACAGAGCGCGGCGTGACGGGCGGTCAGGGGGATTTTTTTGCCGCCTCTCAGCCGCTTGACACCAATGTGAAAAAATATTTGCAAAGATACTCTGTTTGACCTGCCGTTTACTTTGTTTTCACGTAGAATATCGCGCCTGTAGCTTTGAGTAAGACGAGCATAAAAGCCAGTGAACGACCTTTAGTGGGTTACAAGTGAAAGTGAGGGACGCTGCTGTTTACTCAGCCCTGAGGGATTCAGGGGATGAATTTGTAACAAAGGAAACGTGCTGCACTAATTTTCACCGTAGCAGACGATTTTTGCGCCTTGTCGCTGCTGCGTGTGGTTGGTAAAGTAAGCGGATTTTGTTTTCCGCCCCAGCTTTCAGGATTATCCCTTAGTATGTTGAAAAAATTTCGTGGCATGTTTTCCAATGACCTGTCCATTGACCTGGGTACCGCGAATACCCTTATTTATGTAAAAGGACAAGGCATCGTATTGAATGAGCCTTCCGTTGTGGCCATTCGTCAGGATCGTGCCGGCTCGCCAAAAAGCGTGGCCGCAGTAGGTCATGATGCGAAGCAGATGCTGGGCCGTACGCCGGGCAACATCGCCGCGATCCGCCCTATGAAAGACGGCGTTATTGCTGACTTCTTCGTGACCGAAAAAATGCTTCAGCACTTCATCAAGCAGGTTCACAGCAACAGCTTCATGCGCCCAAGCCCGCGCGTGCTGGTGTGTGTGCCGGTTGGCGCAACCCAGGTTGAACGCCGTGCGATCCGTGAATCCGCTCAGGGTGCCGGTGCGCGTGAAGTGTTCCTGATTGAAGAACCGATGGCTGCGGCAATTGGTGCGGGTCTGCCGGTTTCTGAGGCTACCGGTTCTATGGTGGTGGATATCGGTGGCGGTACCACTGAAGTGGCCGTTATCTCCCTGAACGGTGTGGTGTACTCCTCTTCCGTGCGTATCGGCGGCGACCGTTTCGACGAAGCCATCATCAATTACGTTCGCCGTAACTACGGCTCTCTGATCGGTGAAGCAACCGCAGAGCGCATCAAGCATGAAATCGGTTCTGCCTATCCGGGTGATGAAGTACGCGAGATCGAAGTTCGCGGTCGTAACCTGGCTGAAGGCGTGCCACGCGGATTCACCCTGAACTCCAACGAAATCCTGGAAGCGTTGCAGGAGCCGCTGACCGGCATCGTGAGCGCGGTGATGGTTGCGCTGGAACAGTGCCCGCCAGAGCTGGCTTCCGATATCTCCGAGCGCGGTATGGTTCTGACCGGTGGTGGTGCGCTGCTGCGTAACCTCGACCGCCTGTTAATGGAAGAGACAGGTATTCCTGTCGTAGTTGCAGAAGATCCACTGACTTGCGTCGCCCGTGGTGGTGGCAAGGCGCTGGAAATGATCGACATGCACGGCGGCGACTTGTTTAGCGAAGAGTAGTCGGGTGTGAGAGGGTAGCAATTCGCTACCCTTTCTCTCTGACGCGAGAATACGCATAGCCTATGAAGCCAATTTTTAGCCGTGGCCCGTCGCTACAGTTTCGCCTGATCCTGGCGGTTCTGGTTGCGCTCGGGGTCATTATTGCCGATAGCCGCCTCGGTACGTTCAGCCAGATCCGAACGTACATGGATACCGCCGTCAGTCCTTTCTACTTTATTTCAAATGGTCCCCGTGAACTGCTCGACTCCGTGTCGCAAACGCTCTCATCGCGTGACCAGCTCGAACTCGAAAACCGTGCGTTACGCCAGGAACTGCTGCTGAAAAATAGCGAGCTGCTGATGCTGGGGCAATATAAGCAGGAAAACGCCCGTCTGCGCGAACTGCTCGGCTCGCCGCTGCGCCAGGATGAACAGAAAATGGTCACCCAGGTAATCTCCACCGTAAACGATCCGTACAGTGATCAGGTGGTGATTGATAAAGGCAGCGTGAACGGCGTATACGAAGGTCAGCCTGTCATCAGCGATAAGGGCGTCGTGGGCCAGGTTGTGGCGGTTGCCAAACTGACCAGCCGCGTGTTGCTGATTTGCGATGCCACCCATGCACTGCCGATTCAGGTGCTGCGTAACGATATTCGCGTGATTGCCGCCGGTAATGGCTGCACGGACGATCTGCAACTGGAACACCTGCCTGCCAACACGGATATCCGAGTGGGCGACGTGCTGGTGACGTCCGGTCTGGGCGGTCGTTTCCCTGAGGGCTACCCGGTTGCGGTTGTCTCTTCCGTGAAGCTCGACACTCAGCGTGCCTACACCGTGATTCAGGCGCGTCCAACGGCCGGCTTGCAGCGTTTGCGCTACCTGTTGCTGCTGTGGGGGGCCGATCGTAACGGCGCTAACCCGATGACCCCGGAAGATGTGCATCGCGTGGCCAACGAACGCCTGATGCAGATGATGCCGCAGGTGCTGCCTGCGCCGGATGCGATGGGACCACCTGCACCCGTACCGGCTCCGGCGACGGGGTTAACGCAGCCGCTGCCGGATGCGCCCCCACCGCCGCAAGTCTCGGGTGGAGGGCAGTAGTGGCCAGTTATCGTAGCCAGGGGCGCTGGGTAATCTGGCTCTCATTCCTCGTTGCACTGTTGCTGCAAATTATGCCCTGGCCGGACGACATTCTTGTTTTCCGGCCAAACTGGGTATTGCTCATTTTGCTCTACTGGATCCTTGCCCTGCCGCACCGCGTAAATGTCGGCACAGGTTTTGTGATGGGTGCCATACTGGATCTTATCAGTGGCTCTACGCTTGGCGTCCGCGCCTTATCCATGAGCATTATTGCGTATCTCGTCGCACTCAAATTCCAGCTCTTTCGTAACCTTGCGCTCTGGCAACAGGCGCTGGTAGTGATGTTGTTGTCGCTCGCTGCGGATATCGTTGTTTTCTGGGCAGAGTTTTTAGTGATCAACGTCTCTTTCCGACCGGAAGTGTTCTGGAGTAGTGTAGTAAACGGTGTGCTCTGGCCGTGGCTGTTCCTGCTGATGCGTAAAATTCGCCAGCAGTTTGCCGTGCAATAAAAGGTTTCTATGACGTCTTTGTATCTTGCCTCCGGTTCTCCGCGTCGCCAGGAACTGCTCGCGCAGTTGGGTGTCTCCTTCGAACGCATCGTTACCGGTATCGAAGAAAAACGTGCTGAGGGTGAAAGCGCTCAGCAGTATGTCTCTCGTCTGGCGCGTGAAAAAGCGCAGGCGGGCGTGGCATGCGTGCCGCGTGACTTACCGGTGCTGGGTGCGGATACCATCGTTATTCTCAATGGTGAGGTGCTTGAGAAACCCCGCGACGTAGACCATGCGGCGCGGATGCTGCGTAATATGTCCGGACAAACCCATCAGGTGATGACGGCGGTAGCGCTGGCAGATAGCCAGTACGTTCTGGATTGCCTTGTGGTAACGGAAGTGACGTTCAGAGTCCTCACCGACGAGGAGATCGCCGGCTATATCGCCAGCGGTGAACCTATGGATAAAGCAGGTGCATACGGTATTCAAGGGTTGGGTGGCTGTTTTGTCAGGAAGATAAATGGCAGCTATCACGCCGTAGTCGGCTTACCGCTGGTGGAAACGTATGAGTTGCTGAGCAATTTTAACTCACTGCGTGAGGGAAGGGATAATTATGACGGCTGAATTGTTGGTAAACGTAACGCCATCGGAAACCCGTGTGGCCTACATTGATGGTGGCATTCTCCAGGAAATTCATATTGAGCGTGAAGCGCGACGCGGAATCGTAGGCAATATCTACAAAGGTCGTGTCAGTCGTGTCCTGCCGGGTATGCAGGCGGCTTTTGTAGATATTGGGCTCGATAAGGCGGCGTTTTTACATGCCTCCGATATCATGCCGCACACCGAATGTGTGGCAGGCGAAGAGCAAAAGCAGTTTGCCGTGCGCGACATCTCTGAGCTGGTGCGTCAGGGCCAGGATCTGATGGTACAGGTGGTAAAAGATCCGCTTGGCACCAAAGGCGCGCGTCTGACCACCGACATCACCCTGCCTTCACGCTATCTGGTCTTTATGCCGGGGGCGTCGCACGTCGGCGTGTCACAGCGCATTGAGAGCGAAAGCGAGCGTGAGCGCCTGAAAAAGGTGGTCAGCGCCTACTGCGACGAGCAGGGCGGGTTTATTATCCGTACCGCGGCGGAAGGGATCAGCGAAGAAGATCTGGCCTCGGATGCGGCCTATCTGAAGCGCGTCTGGACCAAAGTGATGGAGCGTAAAAAACGCAACCAGACCCGCTACCGGCTGTACGGTGAGCTGGCGCTCGCTCAGCGCGTATTACGTGATTTCGCCGACGCCCAGCTTGACCGCATCCGCGTGGACTCCCGTCTGACGTACGAAGCCTTACTGGAGTTCACCGCCGAGTACATCCCGGAAATGCCGGGTCTGCTGGAGCATTACACTGGACGCCAGCCAATATTTGACCTCTATGACGTTGAAAACGAAATCCAGCGTGCGCTGGAGCGTAAGGTTGAGCTGAAATCGGGTGGCTATCTGATCATCGATCAAACCGAAGCGATGACCACCGTCGACATCAACACCGGCGCGTTTGTCGGACATCGCAACCTCGATGACACCATCTTCAACACCAACATCGAAGCGACGCAGGCCATCGCGCGTCAGCTTCGTCTGCGTAATCTGGGCGGCATTATCATCATCGACTTTATCGATATGAACAATGAAGATCACCGCCGTCGCGTGCTGCACTCTCTGGAGCAGGCGCTGAGTAAAGATCGCGTGAAAACCAGCATCAATGGCTTCTCGCAGCTCGGTCTGGTGGAAATGACCCGGAAACGGACCCGCGAAAGCGTGGAACATGTCCTGTGTAATGAGTGTCCAACCTGCCATGGACGCGGAACGGTAAAGACGGTGGAGACGGTCTGCTACGAGATCATGCGTGAGATTGTCCGTGTCCATCATGCCTACGACTCAGACCGTTTTCTGGTCTATGCTTCCCCTGCGGTGGCGGAGGCCCTGAAAGGGGAAGAGTCGCACGCGCTGGCAGAAGTGGAAATCTTTGTCGGCAAACAGGTAAAAGTGCAAATTGAGCCGCTCTATAACCAGGAGCAGTTTGACGTCGTCATGATGTAAACGCAGTTCGCTGCGAGATTTAAGGCTGACAAGGAGAGACGCGTGAGGCGATTGCCGGGGATTTTACTGCTTACAGGGGCAACGCTGGTCGTGATTGTCGCGTTGCTCGTGAGCGGGCTGCGTCTCGCCTTGCCGCATCTGGACAGCTGGCGTCCGCAGATCCTGGCAAAAATCGAATCCGCCACCGGCCTGCCGGTGGACGTGAGTCATATCGAGGCAAGCTGGCAGAACTTTGGCCCGACGCTAGATGCCCGGGATATCAGCGCCGGCCTGAAAGATGGCGGCCACCTCAAAATCAAACGCGTCACCCTGGCGCTGGATATCTGGCAAAGCCTGCTGCATCTGCGCTGGCAGTTTCGCGATCTCACCTTCTGGCAACTTCAGCTGATGACTAACACGCCGCTGCGAAGCGGCGACAGCGATCGGGGGCTGGAAACCAGCCGTATCAGCGATCTGTTCCTGCGGCAGTTCGATCATTTCGATCTGCGCGACAGCGAAGTGAGCTTTATTACTCTTTCCGGCCAGCGCGCTGAGCTGGCGATCCCACAGCTGACCTGGTTAAACGGGAAAGATCGCCACCGCGCCGAGGGGCAGGTGAATCTCTCCAGCCTGAACGGGCAGCACGGCGTTATGCAGGTGCGGATGGATCTGCGTGACGACAATGGCTTGCTGAACAACGGCAGGGTGTGGCTACAGGCGGACGACGTGGACGTGAAGCCGTGGCTCGGTGAGTGGTTACAGCAGAACATGCAGCTGGAGACCGCGCGCTTCAGCCTGGAAGGCTGGATGACCCTGACGAACGGGACGTTCGCCAGCGGCGATATCTGGCTTAAGCAGGGGGGCGCGAGCTGGAAAGGGGAAAACCATCAGCATCAACTTTCCGTCGATAACCTCACCGCACACGTGACGCAGGATAAAGGCGGCTGGCAGTTCGCTATACCGGATACGCGCATCTCCATGGATAACAAACCCTGGCCGCGCGGCGCGCTGACGCTGGCGTGGATGCCGGAGCAGGACGTCGGCGGGATAAACGGTAAACGCAGCGACGAGCTGCGTATCCGCGCCAGTAACCTGGATCTGACGGCGATCGAAGGGCTGCGTTCAATGGCCGCAAAACTCTCCCCGGAGCTGGGCGAAATCTGGCTGGCGACGCAGCCGAGCGGGCAAATAAACCGGCTGGCGTTGGATATTCCGCTCCAGGCTACGGAAAAGACGCGTTTTCAGGCGGCATGGAAAAATCTCGCATGGAAACAGTGGAAACTGCTGCCGGGTGCCGAGCACTTCAGCGGTAAACTGGAAGGAAGCGTGGAAAACGGCAGGCTGACAGCAGAAATGCAGGACGCGAAAATGCCGTACGAAACGGTCTTCCGTGCGCCACTGGAGATCGAAAAGGGAAATGCCACCCTCAACTGGCTGAAGAATGACAAAGGTTTTCAGCTCGATGGCCGCGATATCGATGTGAAAGCCAAAGCGGTACATGCCCGCGGTAATTTCCGTTATCTACAGCCTGAAGGCGATGAGCCGTGGTTGGGTATTCTGGCGGGCATCAGCACGGATGACGGTTCGCAGGCGTGGCGCTACTTCCCGGAAAACCTGATGGGGAAAGCGCTGGTGGACTATCTCAGCGGCGCCATTCAGGGCGGCCAGGCGGATAACGCCACGCTGGTCTACGGCGGCAACCCGCACCTGTTCCCGTATAAGCACAACGAAGGCCAGTTCCAGGTTCTGGTGCCGCTACGCAACGCCACCTATGCCTTCCAGCCGGACTGGCCGGCGCTGAAGAATCTGGATATTGAACTCAACTTCCTGAATGACGGCCTGTGGATGAAGACGGACAGCGTTGCGCTGGGCGGCGTAACGGCAAGCAACCTGAGGGCAAACATCCCGGATTACTCCAAAGAGAAACTGCTGATCGATGCGGATATTAAGGGGCCGGGTAAAGCGGTTGGCCCGTACTTTGAAGATACGCCGCTGAATGACTCCCTGGCAGCCACCCTTCAGCAGTTGCAGTTAGATGGCGATGTGAATGCTCGCTTACATCTGGATATCCCGCTGGACGGTGAAATGACCACCGCCAAAGGTGACGTTCGCCTTAATAACAACAGCCTCTATATCAAGCCGCTGGACAGCACGCTGAAAAACCTCAGCGGTCAGTTCAGCTTTGTTAACGGCACGCTGAAAAGTGAGCCGCTGAAAGCGACCTGGTTCAATCAACCCGTCAATATCGATTTCTCCACCACCGAGGGCGATAAAGCCTACAAGGTGGCGGTCAATATGGACGCGAACTGGCAGCCGTCACGCATGGATGTTCTGCCGAAGCCGATTGAAAATGCGGTGGACGGCGCGGTGTCATGGAATGGCAAGGTCGCCATCGACCTGCCTTATCATGCCGGTGCGCGCTATAACGTCGACATTACGGGCGATCTGAAAAACCTCAGCAGCCAACTTCCCGCGCCGCTGAATAAGAAAAGCGGTGAAGCATTGCCCGTCAATGTTAAGGTTGCGGGCAACCTTAACAGCTTCGATTTAACCGGAAACGCTGGTGGAACAAACCACTTCAACAGCCGCTGGCTGCTTAACCGCAAGCTGACGCTGGACAGAGCGATCTGGACGACGGACAGCCGTACCACGCCGCCGCTGCCGGAGCAGGCGGGCGTTGAACTGAATCTCCCGCCGATGGATGGCGCAGAGTGGCTGGCACTGTTCCAGAAAGGTGTCGGGCAAAACGTCGACCAAACGGCGCAGTTCCCACAGTCCATTACCTTGCGCACGCCTGCGCTGACGCTGGGCGGGCAGCAGTGGAACAACCTGAGTATTGTCTCCCGGCCGACGGTAAACGGCTCAAAGGTCGAGGCGCAGGGGCGTGAGATTAACGGTTCGTTGACCATGCGCGATCACGCGCCATGGCAGGCGGCTATCCGTTATCTCTATTACAATCCGACCTTTACGGCGTCTAAAGCAGAGTCGACAAGCGCTTCTCCTGTCAGTGGCAGTGGGAGGTCGCGCGTGGATTTCAGCGGCTGGCCCGATCTCCAGTTGCGCTGTGCGGAGTGCTGGCTGTGGGGGCAAAAATATGGCCGTATCGACGGTGATTTTGCTATTCAGGGCAATACGCTGAGCCTCTCTGGTGGGCTGGTGGATACCGGCTTTGGCCGCATGACTGCCGCTGGCGAATGGGTGAACAAACCGGGTGAACAGCGCACCTCGCTGAAAGGCGATATTAAAGGCAACAAGCTGGACGCCGCAGCTAACTTCTTCGGCATTAGCACGCCGCTTCGCGGATCGTCCTTCGATGTGAATTACGATCTGCACTGGCGCGCAGCGCCATGGACACCCGATGAAGCTTCGCTTAACGGCATCCTGAAAACCCACTTCGGTAAGGGGGAGATTGCCGATGTGAGCACGGGGCGCGCCGGGCAGATCCTGCGTCTGCTGAGTTTTGACGCGCTGCTGCGCAAGCTGCGCTTCGACTTTAGCGACACCTTCAGCGAAGGTTTCTACTACGATTCCATTCGCAGCACGGCGTGGATCAAAGACGGCGTTCTGCACACCGACGACACGCTGGTGGACGGCCTGGAAGCGGATATCGCGATGAAAGGGTCAGTGGATCTCGTGCGCCGCGAGCTGGATATGGAAGCCGTGGTGGCGCCGGAGATTTCCGCAAGCGTGGGCGTTGCGGCAGCCTTTGTGGTCAATCCGATCGTCGGGGCGGCGGTGTTTGCGGCCAGTAAAGTGCTGGGACCGCTCTGGAGCAAAGTCTCGATTCTGCGCTATCGCATCACCGGGCCGGTTGATAAACCACAGATTAATGAGGTGCTGCGCCAGCCGCGCAAAGAAGCACAGCAATGATTTGACGTGGGCAGGTAATTGCCTCACTCTCAATAAATACGATCTTTATACCGCCACGGGCGGCAACGAACGAGTAGCAATAGATGAGTCTGAACCTGGTAAGTGAACATTTGCTCGCAGCGAACGGCCTGAGCCATCAGGACCTGTTCTCCATTCTTGGTCAACTGACCGAACGCCGCCTCGACTACGGCGATCTCTATTTCCAGTCGAGCTATCACGAATCCTGGGTTTTAGAAGACAGCATCATTAAAGATGGCTCTTATAACATTGACCAGGGCGTCGGCGTGCGCGCCGTCAGCGGCGAAAAAACCGGTTTTGCCTATGCAGACCAGATAAGCCTGGCCGCGCTGGAGCAGAGCGCGCAGGCGGCGCGAACCATCGTGCGCGATACGGGCGACGGACGGGTGAAAACGCTGGGTGAAGTGCAGCACGCTGCGCTCTATACCAGCATCGACCCGCTGCAAAGCATGAGCCGCGAAGAGAAGCTGGACATCCTTCGTCGCGTGGACAAAGTGGCTCGCGCGGGGGATAAACGCGTGCAGGAAGTCTCTGCCAGCCTGACCGGTGTTTATGAACTGATCCTGGTGGCGGCGACGGACGGTACCCTGGCCGCCGACGTGCGTCCGCTGGTGCGTCTTTCCATCAGCGTGCAGGTTGAAGACGACGGCAAGCGCGAGCGCGGCTCCAGCGGTGGCGGCGGTCGTTTTGGCTATGACTGGTTCCTGGGCGATGTCGACGGCGAAGCCCGCGCAGATGCATGGGCAAAAGAAGCCGTGCGCATGGCGCTGGTCAACCTGTCTGCCGTGGCTGCACCCGCCGGTACGTTGCCGGTGGTACTGGGCGCAGGCTGGCCGGGCGTGCTGCTGCACGAAGCGGTCGGTCACGGCCTGGAAGGTGATTTCAACCGTCGCGGGACGTCCGTATTCAGCGGTCAGATGGGGCAGCTTGTCTCCTCCGAACTGTGTACCGTGGTGGATGATGGCACCATGCTCGACCGTCGCGGCTCGATTTCTATCGACGATGAAGGTACGCCGGGTCAGTACAACGTGCTGATCGAAAACGGCGTACTGAAAGGCTACATGCAGGACAAGCTTAACGCACGGCTGATGGGCGTAGCGCCAACGGGTAACGGCCGTCGCGAATCCTACGCGCACCTGCCGATGCCGCGCATGACCAACACTTACATGCTGCCGGGCCAGTCCACGCCGCAGGAGATTATCGAATCCGTTGATTATGGTATCTTCGCGCCAAACTTTGGTGGCGGTCAGGTGGATATCACCTCCGGCAAATTTGTCTTCTCTACCTCAGAGGCGTATCTGATTGAGAAGGGCAAAGTGACCAAAGCGGTGAAGGGCGCAACCCTGATTGGCTCCGGCATTGAGGCCATGCAGCAGATTTCCATGGTCGGTAACGACCTGAAACTGGATAACGGCGTGGGCGTTTGCGGCAAAGAGGGCCAGAGCCTGCCTGTGGGCGTCGGTCAGCCTACGTTGAAAGTGGATAATCTGACGGTGGGCGGCACGGCGTAAATTTTCCCCCGCACTCTAACCCTCTCCCCAACGGGGAGAGGGGAAAAGCCTACTCTTTCCTTCTACCTCGCATGCCCTGAAACAGCTCCGCCACTTCCACAAAATAGTCCGTCAGATAGTTAATACAGACCTGCACCTTCAGCGGCAGCTTGTCCTTTTCGGTATAGAGCGCGTACACCGGACGCGGATCGGACTGGTAGCGCGGGAAGAGGATCTCCAGCACGCCGCTGTTGATCTCGTTGATCACCCACATCAGCGGTACGTAGGCGATCCCGGCCCCGGCCACCAGCCAGCGTGAGATGGTCATCGGATCGTTGGTCACGAAGCGGCCTTCAGGCAGCAGTTTAGTGGAAAGCCCTTCCGGCGCGATCAGTTCAAATTCGTTATCTGGCCGAACGCTGTATTCCAGCCACGAGTGGTTGCTCAGGTCGGCAGGTTTTTCCGGCACGCCATACTGTGCCAGATAGCTTTTCGACGCGCAGACCACCATCGGCATGCTGCCCAGTCGACGCGAGAACAGGCTTGAGTCCTGCAACGCGCCAACGCGGATCACCACGTCTAACCCATCGGCAATCAGGTCCGGTGCCGGAATGCCCGTTACCAGATTAACGGTTAAACCGGGATACTCTTTCAGCATTTCCGCCGTCATGGCAGCGAGAACATTTTGTGCCATAGTTGAAGAACACCCGATACGCAGCGTGCCGATAGGCGTGTTGTTAAAGGCATAGAGCTGCTCGTGAACGTCCTGCACCTCATGCAGCATTCGACGGCAGCCCTGATAGTAAATTTTACCCGCTTCCGTCAGCCCGATGCTGCGGGTGCTGCGGTTGAGCAGCTTCACCTGGAGCTCATCTTCCAGTTTTGACACTGTCTGGCTAATGGATGAGACGCTCATTTGTAGCTGACGTGCTGCGGCGGTAAAAGAGCCTTGCTCAACCACTTTCGCAAAGACGGACATGCGTTTTAGACGTTCCATTATTCACTCTGGCTTAAAAGTGATTTAGATCACATATGATAGATAACAGCATAACAGTTACGTTAATATATTATTAATTACATAACGGCTGCGCCACTCTCGCCCGGCAATTCTTGCTCTCCTGCGGCGGCGCGAGCTTAAAAATCCAGTAACCTGCACTCTCTTTAATCAAGGTCAACATGAGTCTGTTTCCCGTTATCGTGGTGTTCGGTTTGTCGTTCCCACCGATATTTTTCGAGCTTCTTTTATCACTGGCGATCTTCTGGCTGGTGCGCAAGGTGCTGGTCCCTACCGGGATTTATGATTTCGTCTGGCATCCTGCATTGTTCAATACCGCGCTGTATTGCTGCCTGTTCTATTTAATATCGCGCATGTTTGTCTGAGGTTGATGTGAAAACGCTAACAAGAAAAATCTCCCGCACTGCCATCACTATGGCGCTGGTCATCCTGGCGTTCATCGCTATTTTTCGCGCCTGGGTTTATTACACCGAATCCCCGTGGACGCGCGATGCGCGTTTCAGCGCGGAGGTGGTCGCGATAGCGCCCGATGTCGCCGGTCTCATTACGGCGGTCAACGTCCACGATAACCAACTGGTGAAAAAAGATCAGGTACTGTTCACCATCGACCAGCCGCGCTATCAAAAAGCGCTGGAAGAAGCGGAAGCCGACGTGGCGTATTACAACGCGCTGGCCGCTGAAAAACGCCGTGAAGCAGGTCGCCGTAACAAACTGGGCATCCAGGCTATGTCCCGGGAAGAGATTGACCAGTCTAATAACGTGCTGCAAACCGTGCTGCATCAGCTGGCAAAAGCGCAGGCGACGCGCGATCTGGCGAAGCTCGATCTGGAACGTACCGTTATCCGCGCCCCGTCCGATGGCTGGGTGACCAACCTCAACGTCTATGCGGGTGAGTTTATCACGCGCGGCTCAACTGCCGTGGCGCTGGTGAAACAGAACTCCTTCTACGTCCTCGCCTATATGGAAGAGACCAAGCTGGAAGGCGTGCGTCCGGGCTATCGCGCCGAAATCACGCCGCTCGGCAGCAACCGGGTCCTGAAGGGAACCGTGGACAGCGTGGCCGCGGGGGTGACCAACTCCAGCAGTACCAATGATACAAAAGGGATGGCGACCGTCGATTCTAACCTCGAGTGGGTTCGCCTGGCGCAGCGCGTACCGGTACGCATTCGTCTGGATGAGCAGCAGAGCAACCTCTGGCCCGCAGGCACCACCGCGACGGTGGTGATCACGGGTGAAAAAGACCGTGATGCCAGCCAGGATTCTATCTTCCGTCAAATCGCCCATCGCCTGCGCGAGTTTGGTTGATCGCTATGGGCATTTTTTCCATCGCCAGCCAGCACATCCGCTTCGCCGTTAAGCTGGCATGCGCCATTGTGCTGGCGCTGTTTGTTGGCTTCCATTTCCAGCTTGAAACGCCGCGCTGGGCCGTTCTGACCGCCGCGATCGTCGCCGCCGGTCCAGCCTTCGCGGCGGGTGGCGAACCTTACTCCGGGGCAATTCGCTATCGCGGGATGCTGCGTATTATCGGCACCTTTATCGGCTGTATCGCCGCTCTGACCATTATCATCCTGATGATCCGCACGCCGCTGCTGATGCTGATTGTGTGCTGTATCTGGGCGGGTTTTTGCACCTGGGTCTCTTCGCTGGTGAAGGTGGAGAACTCGTACGCCTGGGGTCTGGCGGGGTATACCGCGCTGATTATTATCATCACCATTCAGAGTGAACCGCTGCTTGCTCCGCAGTTCGCCGTGGAACGTTGTAGCGAGATTGTCATTGGTATCGTCTGCGCGATTGTCGCAGATCTGCTCTTCTCTCCGCGATCCATCAAGCAGGAAGTCGATCGTGAGCTGGACGCGCTGATTGTTGCTCAGTACCAGCTTATGCAGCTGTGCATTAAGCACGGCGACAGCGAAGAGGTCGACAAGGCCTGGAGCGCGCTGGTGCGCCGCACGCAGGCGCTGGAAGGGATGCGCAGTAATCTCAACATGGAGTCTTCCCGCTGGGAGCGGGCCAATCGTCGTCTGAAAGCGATCAATACCGTCTCGTTAACGCTGATCACCCAGGCGTGTGAAACCTACCTGATTCAGAACACCCGCCCCGAAGTGGTAACGGATACTTTCCGCGAACTGTTTGATGAGCCCGTGGAGACGGTGCAGGACGTGCATCGACAGCTTAAACGCATGCGTCGTGTGATTGCCTGGACAGGAGAACGGGATACGCCAGTCACCATTTATACCTGGGTTGGCGCCGCAACGCGCTACCTGCTCCTGAAACGCGGCGTGATTAGCAACACCAAAATCAGTGCGGCGGAAGAAGAGGTATTGCAGGGCGAAGTGGTGATCAAACCGGAGTCCGCCGAACGCCACCATGCGATGGTTAATTTCTGGCGTACCACCCTGGCTTGTATACTCGGCACGCTGTTCTGGCTGTGGACCGGCTGGACGTCCGGCAGCGGCGCGATGGTGATGATTGCCGTCGTCACCGCGCTGGCGATGCGTCTGCCCAACCCGCGCATGGTTGCTATCGATTTTCTGTACGGCACCATTGCGGCGTTACCCATTGGTGCGCTCTACTTCCTGGTGATTATTCCCTCGACGCAGCAAAGCATGCTTTTGCTCTGCATCAGCCTGGCGGTGATGGCGTTCTTTATCGGGATTGAGGTACAAAAACGCCGTCTGGGATCGTTGGGTGCGCTGGCGAGCACGATTAACATCATCGTGCTGGATAACCCGATGACCTTCCATTTCAGCCAGTTCCTGGATAGCGCATTAGGTCAGCTGGTGGGCTGTTTCCTGGCGATGATGGTGATCCTGCTGGTGCGGGATAACTCTCAGGCGCGGACAGGGCGTGTGCTGCTGAATCAGTTTGTGTCGGCCGCCGTATCGTCATTGACTACCAACACCGCGCGGCGTAAGGAGAACCACCTGCCGGCGCTCTATCAGCAGCTGTTCCTGTTGTTGAATAAATTCCCGGGCGATGTCGCCCGCTTCCGCCTGGCGTTAACCATGATTATCGCGCACCAGCGTCTGCGGAACGCGCCAGTGCCGATCAACGACGATTTGTCCGCCTACCACCGCCAGCTACGGCGAACGGCGGACCATGTGATATCGGCATCCAGTGATGACAAACGTCGCCGCTACTTTAAGCAACTGCTGGAGGAACTGGATATCTACCAGGAGAAACTGCGGATCTGGGAAGCGCCGCCGCAGGTTACCGAGCCGGTAGAGCGGCTGGTGTTTATGCTGCACCGCTACCAGAATGCGCTGACAGACAGCTAATGAAGAGAAAACCGACGCCAAAAGCGTCGGTTTTTTTGTGGCTATACTTATTCTTGCAGGTTCAAACATTCAGGAAGGGAGGACACATGACAACCCAGGCTCTTCAGGACAGTATTCTTTTTCAGACCGGGTATCTGGTCAACGGTATCTGGAAAACACTCGACACCACGTTTGATGTGCTAAACCCGGCCACGGGTGAGGTGGTCGCGAAAGTGGCGAAAGCAGGGAAAGCCGAAACCGAAGAGGCCATTGCGGCCGCGACGAAGGCCTTTCCCGCATGGCGCGCAAAAACGGCAAAAGAGCGCTCCACGATCCTCTATCGCTGGTATGAACTGATTATCGAGAACAAAAGCTGGCTCGGGCGGCTGATGACTACCGAGCAGGGCAAGCCGCTGAAAGAGGCTGAAGGTGAGGTGGACTACGCTGCCAGCTTCATTCAGTGGTTTGCGGAGCAGGCTAAGCGCGCCAACGGTGAAATCATTCCTCCGGTTAAACCCGGCTCCCGTATTCTGGCCACTCGTGAACCTGTCGGGGTGGTTGCTGCTATCACGCCATGGAATTTCCCGATGGCCATGCTCACCCGTAAGCTCGGCCCGGCGCTGGCAGCAGGATGTACCGGCGTCATCAAGCCTGCAAACAACACGCCGCTGAGCGCCTTTGCGCTGCTGACGCTGGCGAAGCAGGCCGGTGTGCCGGATGGTGTGCTGAATGCGGTCGCGGGGAGCACCTCAGAAATTAGTGACGCCATTATGGCCAGCCATGACGTGCGCAAAATCTCGTTTACCGGATCAACCGCCGTCGGGAAAACACTGGTTCGCAATTCCGCAGAGACCATGAAAAAGGTATCGATGGAGCTGGGCGGTAATGCGCCATATATCGTTTTCGAGGACGCGGATATTGAGGCCGCCGTCAAAGGCGCCATTGCCAATAAGTTCCGTAACGCCGGGCAGGTCTGCGTCAGCGTAAACCGTTTCTATATTCAGGAGACGGTCTATGACAAGTTTGTCAATCAACTTGCCGATGCGGTGAAGGCGCTGAAGGTGGGTAACGGTCTGGACGAGGGCGTCGTTGTCGGCCCGCTGATTGAGCCTTCGGCTGTCGAAAAAGTCCGTGAGGACGTCGAAGATGCGGTAGCGAAGGGCGCCACGGTGCTGGCTGGGGGTAAACCGCACGAACTTGGCGGCAACTTCTGGATGCCAACCGTACTCGGTGACTGCCATGAAGGCATGAAGCTGGCAGAAGAGGAGACCTTTGGTCCCGTTGCCGCTTGCTTCCGCTTCACGTCGGAAGACGAAGTGGTTATGCGCGCTAACAATACGCCTTACGGGCTGGCAGCCTACTTTTATACCCAGAATCTCTCGCGCGTGTTCCGCGTCTCGCAGGCCATTGAGAGCGGCATGATCGGAATTAATGAATGTGCGGTCTCGACCGAGCTGGGTCCGTTTGGGGGCGTAAAAGAGTCCGGGCTGGGCCGCGAAGGGTCCGTGCTGGGGCTGGAGGAGTTTCTGGAAGTCAAAACCCTGCATATCGGGGGATTATAATAGACAGGGCGGCATTTGCCGCCCGCCTGTACCGGGTGGCTGGCAATGAAAATTTATACCTTTGATTTTGACGAAATTGAGAGTCAGGAAGACTTCTATCGCGAGTTTATTCGGGCGTTCGACCTGGAGCGGGGCAGCGTAAGCAATCTTGATATGCTGTGGGATGTGGTTACCGGCGATCGTCTGCCGTTACCGCTGGAAATCGAATTTACCCATCTGCCTGAAAAACTACGCAGACGCTTTGGTGCATTGATTTTATTGTTTGATGAAGCGGAGGAGGAGCTGGAAGGGCAACTGCGTTTCAACGTGCGCCAGTGATAAAAAAGCCCCTGACCGGGAGGTCAGGGGCAAGTCGTATGATGAGATACGACGAGGGTTTATTTGTACAGTTCTGCGGTAGCGTGCCAGTGGTCGCCACTGCGCGCTTCGATGATGCGATAGGATGACGCACCCTGTTCTTCCGCTTTTTTGTTCAGCATTTCGTGCATGTCCATCGGAGACGTACCGATGGCGCCAACAGAAACAGTCCCGATAGCCTGACGGGATTGTGCCTGTTCAGCATTGATGGTGTCGGCTGCAAACGCACCGAATGACAGGACTGACAGTACGCTCAGGGCAGCTACAGTGGTTTTAATTTTCATGATTATTTACCTCGTCAATTATTTTACTGGGGTCTTTGTTCTGTGACCCTCATCACAAAATCAAGTATACACTAATCACGCAAAAAATTAATACCAGACTAATGGTTACGTTTGTTATTACGCGTTAAAAAATTCATTTTTTATAACGAGAATGCATAAAAAAGGGCGTCACAATGCGAGGTTTGTGGTTTTTTCTTATGTAAATCAAAGGGATGGGACAATTTGATTTTTAGTGCGATTTTGCGGCATATCATTCACTGAATGAATGTTAACAGGCGGTAAAAAGCACTATTTGCAAAAGTAGCAGGCAGAGAAAAGCAGGGTAAAACGAGGCAAGAGCAGAATGATCCCCGCAGCCAGGCGCTACGGGGCAGACAATTACAGCTCCTGTTCGAACAGGACCAGAATCGCTTCGTAGAGGTCTTTCACCGAGAAACCATTTGCCGGGGTGGTAAAAATGGTGTCATCGCCAGCGATAGTTCCGAGGATCCCCTCTGCTTTACCCAGCGAGTCCAGCAGGCGGGCAATCAGCTGGGCTGCGCCCGGGCTGGTGTGGATCACGACCACGGCATCGTTGTAGTCGATGTCCAGAACCAGGTTTTTCAGCGGGCTGGAGGTCGTTGGCACGCCAAGTTCAGCAGGCAGGCAATAAACCATTTCCATTTTGGCGTTGCGCGTACGCACCGCTCCAAACTTGGTTAACATGCGAGAGACCTTCGACTGGTTGATGTTGTCGAAGCCTTGTTCCTGCAACGCCTGAACAATTTCTCCCTGAGAACTGAATTTCTCTTCTTTGAGTAGCGCTTTAAACGCCTTCACTAATTCTTCTTGCTTAGACGAGCTTCGCATAAGTCACCCGGAATATGACGATAGAAACAACATTATTATGCATGTGGATGAATTTTTATGCAAATTATCTACCTGGCACCAGGCTGAAATAATGTTATGAAAGGGAGAGATTTTATCAGATTTCGTTATCGGAAAACATGCCTGGGTCACGCCGCGCAAATAAGCTTAAAAGTAAATTAAATGTTATCAAAATGATGTTGTTTTGGTGGCGTGGCAGGGTGTATTGTAACCCCCTCTTAATTCGTTGTTGCCTACATCCCGATAGTATTCAGGTGAAGGCGAAAGACGTGCGACCTCAAATTCTTTAGCGATGAAAATTGTAATTAATGACGTGCTGAATTATGGTCGCCGCAACGGAGTTACAGATACTTAAGTTAACCATAATAAGGAGTTTAGGATGAAAGTCGCAGTCCTCGGCGCTGCTGGTGGTATCGGCCAGGCGCTTGCCCTACTACTGAAAACCCAACTGCCTTCAGGCTCAGAACTCTCCCTGTACGATATTGCTCCGGTAACCCCAGGTGTGGCGGTTGACCTGAGCCACATCCCGACAGCTGTGAAAATCAAAGGCTTCTCCGGTGAAGATGCGCGTCCTGCGTTGCAGGGTGCCGACGTGGTGCTGATCTCCGCGGGTGTTGCGCGTAAACCGGGTATGGATCGTTCAGACCTGTTCAACGTCAACGCGGGCATCGTGAAAAACCTGGTTCAGCAGATTGCTGAAACCTGCCCGAAAGCGTGCATCGGGATCATCACCAACCCGGTGAACACCACCGTTGCTATCGCAGCAGAAGTGCTGAAGAAAGCGGGCGTTTACGACAAGAACAAACTGTTCGGCGTAACTACGCTGGATATCATCCGCTCCAATACCTTCGTGGCTGAGCTGAAAGGCAAGCAGCCAACGGAAGTGGAAGTGCCGGTTATCGGCGGTCACTCTGGCGTGACCATCCTGCCTCTGCTGTCGCAGATCCCGGGCGTGAGCTTCACCGAGCAGGAAGTGGCTGACCTGACCAAACGTATTCAGAACGCAGGCACCGAAGTGGTGGAAGCGAAGGCGGGTGGCGGTTCTGCAACCCTGTCTATGGGCCAGGCGGCGGCACGTTTCGGCCTGTCTCTGGTTCGCGCGTTGCAGGGCGAAAAAGGCGTTGTTGAATGCGCCTATGTTGAAGGCGACGGTGAACACGCGCGCTTCTTCTCTCAGCCGCTGCTGCTGGGTAAAAACGGTGTTGAAGAGCGTAAGTCTATCGGCACGCTGAGCGCGTTTGAGCAAAACGCGATGGAAGGCATGCTGGATACGCTGAAGAAAGACATTACGCTGGGCGAAGAATTCGTTAACAAGTGATCTTATCCCGGTAAAAAAAACGGAGCGTTAAGCTCCGTTTTTTTATGCCCGTCAGTTAGTGGCCGGGTATTCCTGGATGGTGACCTGAATCGTCAGCTTCTTGTCATTACGCATGACTTCAACAGGGATGATGGAGCCCGGGCGAATCTCAGCCACCTGGTCCATGGTTTCCAGCGCAGAGACCGCTGGCGTACCGTTGACGGAAAGGATAACGTCGTTCACCTGGATACCTGCGTTGGCCGCCGGGCCGCCAGGCGCCACTTCGTTGACCACAATCCCCTGGATCTGATCGATACCACCGCCCTGCGTATGCATCGGCGCGATTTCACGCCCGCCAATACCGATGTAGCCACGGATCACGCGGCCATCACGGATCAGCTTGTCCATGATCTTGGTCGCCAGCTGGAACGGAATGGCAAAGCCAATCCCTTCCGGCGTTTCGCCGTCGTTGCTCTTGTCGAACGAGAGGGTGTTAATGCCCATCAGTTCGCCCAGAGAGTTCACCAGCGCACCGCCGGAGTTACCGTGGTTGATTGAGGCATCGGTTTGCAGGAAGTTCTGCCGCCCTGACGGGTTCAGGCCGATTCGACCGGTCGCGCTGATGATCCCCTGAGTGATGGTCTGGCCCAGGTTGTACGGGTTACCGATCGCCAGCACCACATCGCCGATGTGCGGCGTGCGTTTGCGATTAATCGGGATAGTCGGCAGACCGCCCGTGGCGTTGATCTTCAGCACCGCCAGATCGGTCAGGCTGTCCGACCCCACCAGCAGGGCTTCAAACACGCGGCCATCCTGCAAGGCGACGATAATCTGGTCGGCATCGTTAATGACGTGTTTATTGGTGATGATGTAGCCCCGGTCATCCATGATCACACCGGAACCGAGCGTGCGGATCTCCAGCTGGTTATGAGCGGAACTGTTAAGCCCGCGGTTATAGACGTTAACCACGGCGGGGGCGGCACGGCGTACCGCCTGATTGTACGTCGCAGGCGTTTCATCCGTGCTGTCGAACTGAGGAGCCGACAGTTTGTTGAACTGGCGTAAAGATGGCATAGCCACCAGCAGCAGACCGGCAACGATCAAACCAATGACAATTGAACGAAAGAGCTTTAAAAGCATGATGCGTGTGTCGTTAAAATAGGAACGGTTTGCAGCATAACATGAGTTATCCGGACATCACACGCAGCGGCGATGTCCGGAGTCGCAAATGGTTAACGCAGTAAAATGTAGAGGGTGTCGTTGCCACGGATAATTTGCAGGGCAATGACCGCCGGTTTACTCTCCAGCACCTTACGCATTTCGGCAATAGACTGCACGCGAGTGCGGTTCACGCCCACGATCACGTCGTCCTGATGTAAACCTGCCTGCGCGGCCGGGCTGCTCTTCTCAACGGTAGTGACGGTAATGCCTTTCGTGCCGTTTTTAAGCTGACCGTCGCTCAGCGTAGCGCCCTGTAGAGCAGGGGAGATCTGTTCTGCGCTGGCGGAAGAGGAGGTGCTCTTGTCCAGCGTCACTTCCACGGTCAGCGGTTTGCCCTCACGGATCAGGCCCAGCTTCACTTTAGCGCCCGGCTCCGTGGTGGCAATACGTGACCGTAATTCAGCGAAGCTGCTCAGCGGTTTATCGTTCAGGCTGACAATAATGTCGCCGGATTTCACGCCCGCTTTTGCAGAGCCTGAGTTGGGCAGCACTTCGCTGACAAACGCCCCGCGCTGGACGTTGAGCTTAAAGGCTTTGGCGATATCGGCGCTCATCTCCATGCCTTTGATGCCCAGCAGACCGCGCTTAACCTCGCCAAATTGAATCAGCTGTTGAGACAGGGTTTTCGCCATGTTACTCGGAATGGCAAAACCAATCCCGATGCTGCCGCCGCCTGGCGCGAGGATAGCGGTGTTGATGCCGATCAGCTCGCCGTTCAGATTAAGCAGCGCACCGCCGGAGTTGCCCCGGTTGATGGAGGCATCGGTCTGGATGAAGTTTTCCAGCCCTTCGAGATTCAGGCCGCTGCGCCCCAGGGCGGAGACAATCCCGGAGGTGGCGGTCTGGCCTAAACCGAACGGGTTACCGACCGCGACGGCAAAATCACCGACGCGCAGCTTATCGGAATCTGCAATGGCGATCTGGGTCAGGTTGCTGGGGTTTTGCACCTGTAGCAGGGCGATATCACTCTGATCGTCACCGCCGATCAGTTTGGCGTCAAACTCCCGACCATCGTTCAGCTGAACGCTGATTTTATCGGCCTGGCTGATCACGTGGTTATTGGTCAGGATATAGCCCTTAGCCGCGTCGATAATCACCCCTGAGCCCAGGCCTTCAAACGGCTGAGCCTGCTGATCCGGCGCGTCTTCGCCAAAATATTTCTTCAGCTCTTCAGGAATACGCTGGCTTTGGCGTGCCGTCCCTTCCACCTGAACGCTGACTACCGCAGGCAGGACTTTTTCAAGCATCGGCGCAAGGCTGGGAATGGCTTCTTGTCCAGGCACCTGCGAAGGCAGTGCCGCACTGGCGGGGAAGGACGCCGAGAGAGATAACCCGACACTTAACGCTAAGGCGCTCAACAGCTGGTTTTTTTTCTTCATTGATGCTGACTCTCGTATCCTGGAATGAAAAAGAACGGCCCCAAAAACATCTTGATGTTATTGAATTTTCAACCGCTGAACAATGAGGTGTTTGACTAAATAATAGCTGGGGACGGGAAGAAAGGACGGGCGCATAAGGTGCGCCCGTAAAATTTATTCAGGTTGTGCGATTAATCGCGTTTTACGCCACCGCGCAGCAGGCCGGACGCGCCGTCTGAATAGTCGCGTGGCATCTGAACCGGAGCCTGATCGTTACCGGCTTCAGAATCAGCCAGACGATTGCGGAAGGGGTTGGTCTCCGCGGTCATTTCCGGCAGCAGGCTGCTGGAGCTTTTCGCCATGTGCTGGTAGAGCTGGCGATAATCTGTCGCCATGTTGTCCAGCAGCTCAGCGCTACGGGCAAAGTGGCTGACCAGCTCTTCGCGATATTCTTCCAGTTCGGCTTTGTTCTTTTCCAGTTCGTATTGCAGTGACTGCTGCTGACGCAATTTGCGGTTACCGAAACGCATGGCCACAGCACCAATGATGATGCCGACGACTAAACCGATTAGCGCATATTCCCAGGTCATGAACTTCTCCCGTTGTCTTGTTGTTCCGTAGGGTGTTGGCTCGGCTCCTGCCTGTGCCTGATTATGCCACTATAACCGCTATTTCCGCAGAAGTGGAATCCTGACGTATCATCGCGTAGTGTAGAACGGCCTTTTTTTCATCAGCCACGCGCGCTGGTGAGGTTTAACTAAAGGAATAACAACAACATCATGCAAAACCTGTCCCCTTCATCGCGTTACCAACTGGCCCTGAGCGAGGGCACACACCAGCCGGATGATGTCCAGCGTGAAGCGGTTAACCGCCTGGACACGATTTATCAGGAACTTCTGGCGAAACCCGCCGATGCGGTGCAGAGCAGTGGGCTGAAGGCGGCATTCGGCCGTTTACTGGGCAAAAAAGAGCCCACGGTAAACGCACCGGTTCGTGGCTTATATATGTGGGGCGGCGTTGGGCGGGGTAAGACCTGGCTAATGGACATGTTCTACCAGAGCCTGCCCGGCACGCGTAAGCAGCGCCTGCACTTTCACCGTTTTATGCTGCGGGTCCATGAAGAGCTGACGGCGCTCCAGGGCGAAACCGACCCGCTGGACATTGTGGCCGATCGCTTTAAGGCGGAAACGGACGTGCTCTGCTTCGACGAGTTCTTTGTTTCCGATATTACGGATGCCATGCTGTTGGGGGGCCTCATGAAAGCGCTGTTTGCGCGTGGGATCACTCTGGTGGCGACCTCCAATATCCCGCCGGATGAGCTTTATCGCAATGGTCTCCAGCGGGCGCGTTTCCTGCCGGCCATTGATGCTATCAAACAGCACTGCGACATCATGAACGTCGATGCCGGCGTCGATTATCGACTGCGCACATTAACGCAGGCACACCTGTGGCTTTCGCCGTTGAACGCCGACACAGCCCGCGAGATGGATAAACTGTGGCTGGCGCTGGCGGGAGCGCCGCGGGATAACGCGCCAGCGCTGGAGATTAATCATCGTCCGTTGCCGACGCTTGGCGTAGAAAACCAGACGCTGGCCGTCTCGTTTGCAACGCTCTGCGTGGACGCCCGCAGCCAGCATGACTACATTGCACTTTCGCGTCTGTTCCATACCGTTATGTTGTGGGATGTGCCCGTTATGACCCCACTCATGGAGAGCGAAGCGCGCCGCTTCATCGCGCTGGTAGATGAGTTTTACGAGCGCCACGTTAAGCTGGTGGTCAGCGCCGAGGTGCCTTTATATGAGGTTTATCAGGGCGAGCGCCTGAAGTTTGAGTTCCAGCGCTGCCTGTCGCGCCTGCAAGAGATGCAGAGCGAAGAGTACCTCAAGCGTGAGCATATGCCGTAATAAATGCTCCCCTCTCCCCGTGGGAGAGGGGCTGGGGGTGAGGGCACCAGACCGCACAATACCTGACCCCGAAAAACCCATTCCAAATCACATTTAAGGGTCGATCTTTGACCTCAACTTCTCTATAATCTTGCGACCCCACGTTACGAGAAGGTTTTTTTCCCGAAACTTTCTATGTGTCGGCATGTGCTATTCGAAGGGGTAGGTTTGCCGGACTTTGTCGTGTGAACCTCAACTGACTAAACGTTTGGGTGTTCACCAACGTGTAACTTATTATTTGGGTAAGCTTTTAATGAAAACTTTTACAGCTAAACCAGAAACCGTACAGCGCGACTGGTATGTTGTTGACGCGACCGGTAAAACTCTGGGCCGTCTGGCTACTGAACTGGCTCGTCGCCTGCGCGGTAAGCATAAAGCGGAATACACTCCGCACGTTGATACCGGTGATTACATCATCGTTCTGAACGCTGACAAAGTTGCTGTTACCGGCAACAAGCGTACTGACAAAATGTACTACCACCACACCGGCCACATCGGTGGTATCAAAGAAGCGACCTTTGAAGAGATGATTGCCCGCCGTCCTGAGCGTGTGATTGAAATCGCGGTTAAAGGCATGCTGCCAAAAGGCCCGCTGGGTCGTGCTATGTTCCGTAAACTGAAAGTTTACGCAGGCAACGAGCACAACCACGCGGCACAGCAACCGCAAGTTCTTGACATCTAATCGGGATTATAGGCAATGGCTGAAAATCAATACTACGGCACTGGTCGCCGCAAAAGTTCCGCAGCTCGCGTTTTCATCAAACCGGGCAGTGGTAAAATCGTAATCAACCAGCGTTCTCTGGAACAATACTTCGGTCGCGAAACTGCCCGCATGGTAGTTCGCCAGCCGCTGGAACTGGTTGATATGGTAGAAAAACTGGATCTGTACATCACCGTTAAAGGTGGTGGTATCTCCGGTCAGGCAGGTGCGATCCGTCACGGTATCACCCGCGCGCTGATGGAGTACGACGAATCCCTGCGTTCTGAACTGCGTAAAGCTGGCTTCGTTACTCGTGACGCTCGTCAGGTTGAACGTAAGAAAGTGGGTCTGCGTAAAGCACGTCGTCGTCCACAGTTCTCCAAACGTTAATCCATTCTGCTTACGCAGAACGATTGGCGAAAAACCCGCTTCGGCGGGTTTTTTTATGGATAATGCGCAGGTTATCCACAGTAACATTTCATATATCTTCTCTTTTTCCACATTTCCGGAATCCCCTCACCACAAAGCCATCAAAATCTGGTAAACTATCATCCAATTTTCTGCCCAAATATCGGTGAATACTCGATTTTTGTTCGATTCTTGAACAATGTGTCTTCTCTGGGATGGGCGATACATCATCTGGCTGGCCCCGTTGGGCTGGTAGCAGTAAAAATTCTGAATATACCTGGAGGTTTTCATGGCTGTCGCTGCCAACAAACGTTCGGTAATGACGCTGTTTTCTGGTCCTACTGACATTTATAGCCATCAGGTTCGTATCGTGCTGGCCGAGAAGGGTGTCAGTTTTGAGATCGAGCATGTGGAAAAGGATAACCCGCCTCAGGATCTGATCGATCTCAACCCGAGCCAAAGCGTACCGACGCTGGTGGATCGCGAGCTGACCCTGTGGGAATCCCGTATCATTATGGAATACCTGGATGAGCGTTTCCCGCATCCGCCGCTGATGCCTGTTTATCCTGTTGCGCGTGGTGAAAGCCGCCTGTACATGCAGCGTATCGAGAAAGACTGGTACTCGCTGATGAACGTTATCGTCAACGGTTCCTCTTCTGAAGCGGATGCTGCACGTAAACAGCTGCGTGAAGAGCTGCTGGCAATCGCGCCAGTCTTTGGTCAAAAGCCTTTCTTCCTGAGCGACGAGTTCAGCCTGGTGGATTGCTACCTGGCTCCGTTGCTGTGGCGTCTGCCAACCCTGGGCGTAGAGTTCAGCGGCCCTGGCGCGAAAGAGCTGAAAGGCTATATGACTCGCGTCTTTGAACGCGACTCTTTCCTGGCATCTTTAACTGAACCGGAACGTGAAATGCGTCTCGGCCGAGGCTAATGACTGTGGAAATGTCACAACTTTCACCACGCCGTCCGTATCTGCTGCGCGCCTTCTATGAATGGCTGCTGGATAACCAGCTCACGCCGCACCTGGTTGTGGATGTGACGTTGCCGGGCGTGCTGGTTCCAATGGAATACGCGCGCGACGGACAGATTGTACTGAATATTGCGCCACGCGCAGTGGGTAACCTGGAGCTGGCGAACGACGAAGTGCGCTTTAATGCGCGCTTCGGCGGCGTGCCGCGTCAGGTTTCCGTGCCGCTGGCAGCTGTGCTGGCTATCTACGCCCGTGAAAACGGTGCGGGCACCATGTTTGAGCCGG
Source organism: Enterobacter sp. BIDMC 27 (assembly GCF_000534415.1). Taxonomy (NCBI): domain Bacteria; kingdom Pseudomonadati; phylum Pseudomonadota; class Gammaproteobacteria; order Enterobacterales; family Enterobacteriaceae; genus Enterobacter; species Enterobacter sp. BIDMC 27. Next base: position 275,583 of record NZ_KI973178.1, on the reverse strand, counting down.
AAGCAGCTTATGATGAAGAGGTTGCCAGCCTGAATGATGATGAGGCATCCGATGAACGCGAAAGCGACACGGTAATGTCTGTCATCGATGGCGATAAACCCGATCATAATGATGACACCGATCCGGATGACGAGCCACCACCACGCGGTGGTCGTCCCGCACTGCGCGTTGTGAAATAAACAAACAGGCCCGACGGGCCTGTTTTGCTTTCCGTCCCTTTTCGCCCCCTCTAATTTCCTGTGTTATGATGAACTGTTTTCCTTCAATGGCACCGGACTGCAATGAAACCGACTGATCTTAAAGCTGAAAACTCTGATGAAACCATTGGTCGCAGCCTGCGCCGTCGGCCGCTGGCGCGCAAAAAACTGTCTGATATGGTGGAAGAAGAGCTGGAGCAGATGATCCGTCGGAAGGAATTTGCCCAGGGAGAGCAGTTACCCTCCGAGCGCGAACTGATGGAGTTCTTCAACGTGGGTCGCCCCTCGGTGCGCGAAGCGCTGGCGGCGCTAAAGCGTAAAGGGCTAGTGCAGATTAACAACGGTGAACGTGCCCGCGTAACCATGCCGTCTGCCGATACCATCATCAGTGAATTGTCGGGAATGGCGAAAGACTTTCTGACCCAGCCCGGCGGTATTGCCCATTTCGAGCAGCTTCGCCTGTTCTTTGAATCCAGCCTCGTTCGTTATGCCGCAGAATATGCCACTGACGATCAGATTGCGCAGCTCACGAAAGCCCTGGAGATCAACAGCCAGTCCCTGGATGACAACACGCTATTTATTCGTTCCGATGTCGATTTTCACCGCGTGCTGGCGGAGATCCCCGGCAATCCGATCTTCAATGCGATCCACGTTGCGCTGCTTGACTGGTTAATTGCGGCGCGTCCTAAAGTGCCGGACGCAGAGCTTTATCAGCATAATGAAGTCAGCTATCGCCAGCATATCGCAATTGTGGATGCGATCCGCCGCCGCGATCCCGATGAAGCGGATCGGGCGTTGCAAACTCACCTTAACAGCGTCTCCGCCACCTGGCACGCTTTCGGCCAGCATTCAAAAGCCAAAAAATAACGATCCTTTAGTGAAGCAGATCGCAATATAAGCGTTCTGTATTCTACTGCTGCTTAATTGATCTGGTATAACAGGTATAAAGGTATGTCGTTATAACAAACACACGATCGATTGAGGTAACTATGGCAACGCAATTACGCGGCGTAATGGCCGCACTCCTGACCCCGTTTAACTCTGAGCAGATGCTGGATAAAGAAAGCCTGCGCCGTCTGGTGCGGTTCAATATTGAACAGGGTATCGATGGGCTGTACGTCGGCGGTTCAACGGGAGAGGCCTTTGTACAGAGCCTTTCGGAACGAGAGCAGGTGATGGAGATTGTGGCGGAAGAGGCGAAGGGGAAAATCACGCTCATCGCCCATGTTGGCTGCGTCAGCACGGCGGAAAGCCAGCAGTTAGCCATGGCCGCCGCCCGCGTCGGTTTTGACGCTGTATCCGCCGTCACACCGTTTTACTATCCCTTTAGCTTTGAAGAACATTGCGATCATTACCGTGCAATTATTGATTCGGCGGATGGTCTGCCGATGGTGGTCTATAACATTCCGGCGTTAAGCGGCGTTAAGTTAACGCTGGATCAGATCAACACGCTGGTGACGCTGCCGGGCGTCGGCGCGCTGAAGCAAACCTCCGGCGATCTCTTCCAGATGGAGCAGATCCGTCGTGAACATCCGGATCTGGTGCTCTACAACGGCTATGACGAGATCTTCGCCTCCGGCCTGCTGGCCGGCGCGGACGGGGGGATCGGCAGCACCTACAACATTATGGGCTGGCGCTACCAGGCGATCGCTAAAGCGGTTCGTGAAGGGGATAACGCCACCGCACAGCGCCTGCAAAGCGAATGCAACACGGTGATCGATCTGCTGATTAAAGCCGGGGTGTTCCGTGGTCTGAAAACGGTTCTGCACTATATGGACGTGGTATCCGTGCCGCTGTGCCGTAAGCCGTTTGCCCCTGTGGATGAAAAATTCGTGCCAGCGCTGAAAGCGCTGGCGGAGCAGCTAATGGCGGAAAAACGCTAACGCATAGCCGGGGGCGCTTCGCCTTATCCGGCCTACAAAAACATGCTACGTAGGCCGGATAAGGCGCAGCCGCCATCCGGCAAAACGACAGAGAAATCGTCGGGAGAGTGAAATGAGTAAGTCTACCCAAAGCATCCCGTGGTACCGCCATCTTACCCGTCCTCAGTGGCGCGCCTTCTCCGCCGCCTGGCTGGGATATCTGCTTGATGGCTTCGATTTTGTATTGATAGCCTTAGTCCTGACAGAAATAAAAAGCGAGTTTGCCCTGACGACAGTGGAAGCGGCGAGCCTGATTTCGGCGGCCTTTATATCGCGCTGGTTCGGCGGCCTGCTGCTGGGCGCCATGGGCGACCGCTATGGCCGCAAGCTGGCGATGATCACCAGCATCGTGCTCTTTTCCTGCGGTACGCTGGCCTGCGGTTTTGCGCCGGGTTACGTCACCCTGTTTATCGCCCGCATGGTGATAGGCATGGGGATGGCGGGGGAATATGGCTCCAGCGCAACCTATGTGATTGAAAGCTGGCCAAAGCACCTGCGCAACAAGGCGAGTGGTTTTCTGATTTCCGGTTTCTCCGTCGGCGCCGTGGTTGCGGCCCAGGTCTACAGCCTTGTCGTGCCCGTCTGGGGCTGGCGGGCGCTGTTCTTTATCGGCATTCTGCCCATCGTCTTTGCCCTGTGGCTGCGGAAAAATATTCCGGAAGCTGAGGACTGGAAAGCGAAGCACGAAGGCAAAGCCCCGGTGCGCACCATGGTTGATATTCTGTATCGCGGCAAATACCGCGTCATCAATATGGCGATGACGCTGTTTGCCGGTACGGCGCTGTGGTTCTGTTTTGCAGGCGAACTCAACAACGCGGGGCTGGTCGTTATTCTCGGCCTGCTGTGCGCCATCGTCTTTATCAGCTTTATGGTGCAAAGCAGCGGTAAACGCTGGCCGACGGGCGTCACGTTGATGGTTGTCGTGCTCTTCGCCTTTCTCTACTCCTGGCCGATTCAGGCGCTATTACCCACTTATCTGAAAACCGACCTGACCTATGATCCCTCAACGGTGGCGAAGGTGCTGTTCTTTAGCGGCTTCGGCGCGGCAGTAGGCTGCTGCGTGGGTGGTTTTCTCGGTGACTGGCTTGGCACCCGCAAGGCCTATGTCTGTAGCCTATTGGCCTCACAGCTCCTGATTGTTCCCGTCTTTGCGATCGGCGGCGCCAATGTCTGGGTGTTGGGCTTGTTACTCTTTTTCCAGCAGATGCTGGGGCAGGGGATCTCCGGGATCTTACCCAAACTCATCGGCGGCTATTTCGATACCGACCAGCGTGCGGCGGGTCTGGGCTTTACCTACAACGTTGGCGCGTTGGGTGGCGCGATTGCCCCGGTGATTGGCGCGCTGCTGTCGCAGGATATGGCGCTGGGCACGGCCCTGGGATCGCTCTCCTTTGGCCTGACGTTTGTGGTGATCTTGCTTATTGGTCTGGATATGCCCTCCCGCGTTCAGCGCTGGATCAGGCCAGAAGCCCTGCGTACGCATGACGCTATTGACGGTAAACCTTTCAGCGGAGCCGTCCCGTTTGGCGGCGATAAAAGCGCTTTAGCGAAAAGCAAAAGTTAATCCGCTTGCCCGGACCTGTACCGGGCACATTCGTAAGGGATGAAGTATGTCACAACGGGATAAAAACATTTCCGAGCGGGGCGGTGCTATGACGACACTGGCGATAGACATAGGTGGAACTAAACTTGCCGCCGCCCTGGTGGATGACGGTTTACAGATCCACGCGCGACGCGAATGCCCTACGCCCGCCAGTAAGACGCCTGACGCGCTGCGTGAGGCGCTGGCTGAGCTGGTCAAGCCGTTACAGACCCAGGCAACGCGTGCGGCCATTGCCTCAACCGGAATCATTCAGGACGGCAATCTGCTGGCGATTAACCCGCAAAATCTCGGAGGATTGCACCATTTTCCGCTGGTGCAGACGCTCGAAGACATTGCTGGTTTGCCGACCCTGGCGATCAATGATGCTCAGGCTGCGGCATGGGCGGAATATCACGTTAGTGCGAAGGAAATTAAAGACATGGTATTCCTGACTGTTTCAACGGGCGTGGGGGGCGGCGTAGTCAGTAACGGGAAACTCGTGACCGGAAGCGTCGGACTGGCAGGGCATCTTGGGCATACGCTCGCCGATCCAAACGGCCCGCAATGCGGCTGTGGTCGCGTGGGGTGCGTGGAAGCCATCGCGTCTGGTCGCGGTATTGCCGCCGCAGCCAGGGGAGAGCTTGCAGGATGCGATGCAAAAACGATTTTTGCGCGCGCGGCAGAGGGAAATAAACAGGCGGCGGAACTGGTCCAACGTTCTGCACAGGTACTGGCGCGGCTTATTGCCGACACGAAAGCGGTGATGGACTGCCAGCGCGTGGTGATTGGCGGCAGCATCGGGCTGGCAGGAGGGTATCTGGCGCGGGTCCGCGCGTATCTTGAGGAGCATCCTTCTGTTTATCACGTTGAATTAACCGCCGCGCACTATCGACACGATGCGGGCTTACTGGGCGCGGCGCTGTTAGCTCAGGGAGAAAGATGATGTTTTTTGGTGAGATTCGGACGCTTCCCTCCACGGGGTTGCATCCCGTTCTTCTGGAGGCGCTAACCCTCGCGCTGGCTGCCCGTCCGCTGGAAAAAGCGGCAGGACGTTATGAGCTTCGCGGTGAGGATATCTTCATGAACGTGATGACGTTTGCCACGCAGTTTCCAGACCGGAAGAAAGCGGAACTGCATGAGCAATATATTGATATCCAGGTGTTATTGACGGGAGAAGAGCGCATCCTCTTTGGCGTGACGGGCTCGGCACGCCAGCGTGAAGATTTTCATCCTGAAGAAGATTATCAGTTGTGCAGTGAGATTGCAGGTGAACAGTGTGTCACCCTCCGGCCGGGGATGTGCGCCGTATTTATGCCGGGAGAGCCACATAAGCCAGGATGCGCAATCCTTGAGCCAGGCGAGATAAAGAAAGTCGTGGTGAAGGTACGCGCCCGCTTGCTGGATACGTAGTTTATAGGCCTGATGGCGCTTCGCTTATCAGGCCTGCGGGCATAACGTAATTTGCAGGCCGGATAAGGCGCAGCCGCCATCCGGCAATGTTATTCGATATTCCGGCGCTTAAACGTCACCGCTTCCGGCTGCGTCAGGTGCAAGGTTGTCTGGCTGGGCACCGTCTCGGCAATCACCTTGCCGTGGCGAACAGAGTATCGTGCCGGCGTCTGGCGACGAACTGCATCAAACCCATTCTCTGCCGGGAGAATCACCAGGTTTGCTGTATTCCCAACGCGCACGCCATAGTCCTGCAAATCGAGCGTTTTCGCGCTGTGGGTAGTGATCAGGTTAAGCCCATCATTTATTTGCCCGTAACCCATCAGTTGGCAAACGTGCAGCCCCATATGCAGAACCTGAAGCATATTCGCGGTTCCCAGCGGATACCACGGATCGAAAACGTCGTCATGACCAAAGCAGACGTTGATCTCCGCTTCCAGCATTTCTTTGACGCGTGTGATGCCTCGGCGTTTGGGATAGGTATCGAAACGGCCCTGCAAATGCGTGTTAACCAGCGGGTTTGCCACGAAGTTAATGCCTGACATTTTTAACAGGCGGAACAGTCGGGACGTATACGCGCCATTATAGGAGTGCATCGCCGTGGTATGGCTGGCGGTCACGCGTGAACCCATTCCGTCACGATGTGCCAGTGCGGCAACGGTTTCAACGAAGCGCGATTGTTCATCATCAATTTCATCACAGTGGACATCGATCAGTCGGTCGTACTTTCTGGCCAGGGAAAACGTTTTATGCAGCGACTCAACGCCATATTCACGCGTAAATTCAAAGTGGGGGATTGCGCCGATGACATCCGCCCCTAAACGCACGGCTTCCTCAAGCAGTTCTTCACCGTTCGGATAAGAAAGAATGCCTTCCTGCGGGAATGCCACAATTTGCATATCGACCCACGGGGCGACTTCCTGCTTCACCTCCAGCATGGCTTTCAGTGCCGTAAGGGTGGGGTCCGAGACGTCAACGTGTGTACGTACGTACTGAATGCCGTTGGCGATTTGCCACTTCAGGGTCTGCATCGCGCGAGTTTTAACGTCTTCGTGGGTAAGCATCGCCTTGCGTTCGGCCCAGCGCTCGATTCCCTCGAAAAGCGTGCCGGACTGGTTCCAGTTCGGTTCACCCGCCGTTTGCGTTGTATCCAGATGGATATGCGGCTCGATGAAAGGAGGGATAACCAGCCCGCATTCGGCGTCCAGCACCTGACCGACTGGCGCAGAGGCGGTTTCCTGAGGATCGATACGGCTGAAGCGTCCGTCCTCAATCGTGATTTGCCATAAACCCTCTTGCCCCTGCAAACGGGCCTGACGGATAGTGAGGGAATTATTCTGCATGGGAAACCTCCGAAGGATTAGCAAGGGTACGTTTGGCGAATGGGTTTAACACCAAATAGCTGAAGACGCCACCCAATACTGCGTTAACGGGGACAATTCCCGGAATGTAGTGCCCGGCAGCAACACCCAGGGCGACCGAGAAAATGGCAATCCAGTTAACGGACACAAATTTTGCGTGGTCGAAGCTGGCATAGCGGCGGCGATTAATCAGGTAGTCGGCGATAATCACCCCGCCAACCGGCGGAATCGCTGCCGACAAAAAGGTCAGCCAGCCAACGAAGTTGTTGTATAGCCACAGCGCGCACAGCGTACCGATAATGCCATTAACCACCGACAGCGTACGGCTGGAAAGGCCAGTAATATTGGCGAAACCCAAACCAGAGGCGTACAGCGCGTTGTCATTGGTGGTCCAGATATTCAGGCCAAGAACGACAATGGCCGGCAGCAGCAGTCCCTGGGCGATCATCACGTCAGAAATATCGGCCTGTCCTACGGCGGCAGCGCCTGCCGCACCGAAGATAAACATCAGCGAGTTGCCAAGGAAAAATGCCACCATCGCCACCAGAACGGCACCTTTGGCATTGCGGCCAAAGCGGACGAAGTCGGCGGTCAGCGTGCCTGCGCTGATAAACGAGCCTACAACCAGCGCCAGCGCGCTGGAAAAGTTGAGCGGCGTCTGCGGCACAATGGATTTGAGGTGGTCCAATCCTCCCACGCCGTCCACCGCCAGCCAGACGGAGTAGCTACCCAGGATGACGATAGCGGGTACGGCGATGATGGATAAAATCGTCAGTGCCGAGATGCCAAAAAAAATGGTTAACGTCATCAACAGGCCGGAAACTGCAATCAGGATGTTCACGTCGATGCCCGTGGCTTTACTCACCGGGATGGCAAACATCGCTACGCCGACGCCAAACCACCCTACCTGCGTACCGCCTAAAAGCATGGAGGGAAGCCAGGAACCTTTTATACCGAACGAGTAACGCGCAAGAAGATGGGTTGAGAGGCCGGTTTTTGCGCCAATGTAGCCAAGAAAAGCAGTGTAAATACCGAGGAGGAGATTGCCGAAGAGAACTGCGAGGAAGAAATCATTATAGGAAAGACCGGTACCGAGCGTGCCTCCGGTCCACATACTGGCGGAAAAAAACGTTAACCCTAACATCACAAAAGTGAGTGGAACCACGCCTTTCCGCGCCGCCAGAGGGACGGGGCCCTGGCTATAATTGTTATCTTGCGACACAACGCCTCCTTGAATTTTGGCCAAAAAATCCGCCGCATAATATACATTTTTTTCACGAAAGCAAACGTTTACGTCGGGATTTACGCTGCTTTTTTGCTTAAAAAGGCACCATTAACTTAAGGGTAGGCTACTGAAAACAGGCTCCCCAGCGTTCCGCTTTATGCTTCTGCCGGGGAGTCAGAGGGGCTTACACTTCCAGGAAGTTCATGATCCCGTCAGCCGCTTTACGGCCTTCGGCAATCGCTGTGACCACCAGGTCAGAGCCGCGAACGATGTCGCCACCGGCGAAGATTTTCGGGTTGCTGGTCTGGAACGCGTTATCGCTGCCTTCTGGCGCAATGATGCGGCCTTGAGAGTCCAGCTCTACGCTGTGCTTCGCCAGCCACTCCATGCTGTGAGGACGGAAACCAAACGCCATCACCACGGCGTCAGCCGGGATCACGTGTTCAGAACCGGCCACGATCTCCGCGCGACGACGGCCTTTCGCATCTGGCGCACCCATCTCCGTGCGCGCCATCTTCACGCCGCTCACTTTACCGTTGGCATTCACTTCAATACCCAGAGGCTGGATGTTGAACTGGAACTCGACGCCCTCTTCACGTGCGTTTTTCACTTCGCGCTTAGAGCCCGGCATGTTCTCTTCGTCACGACGGTAGGCACAGATGACATGCGCCGCATTCTGGCGAATGGAGGTACGCACGCAGTCCATCGCGGTATCACCGCCGCCCAGCACCACCACGCGTTTGCCTTCCATGCTGACGAACGGCTCATCGGCGGTCTCGCCGTAGCCCATTAGCTGTTTGGTATTCGCAATCAGGAACGGCAGCGCGTCGTACACGCCTGGCGCATCTTCGTTCTCCAGACCACCGCGCATGGACTGATAAGTGCCTACGCCCAGGAACACGGCGTCGTAATCTTTCAGCAGGTCGTCGAGCTGCACGTCGCGGCCCACTTCGGTGTTGAGTTTGAACTCAATGCCCATGCCGGTGAAGATTTCGCGGCGGCGGGTCATCACCTCTTTCTCCAGCTTGAAGGCCGGGATACCGAAGGTCAGCAGGCCGCCAATCTCCGGGTGGCGATCAAAGACCACCGCCTTCACGCCGTTACGGGTCAGCACGTCCGCACAGGCCAGGCCTGCCGGGCCCGCGCCGATAATCGCTACGCGCTTGTCGGTTTGACGCACACCGGTCATATCCGGGCGCCAGCCCATCTCGAACGCTTTATCGTTGATATAGCGTTCGATGTTGCCGATGGTTACCGCGCCAAACTCGTCGTTCAGCGTACAGGAGCCTTCACACAGACGATCCTGAGGGCACACGCGGCCGCACACTTCCGGCAGGGTGTTGGTCTGATGAGACAGCTCGGCGGCTTCAAAAATACGCCCTTCGTTGGCCAGCTTCAGCCAGTTCGGGATGTAGTTATGGACCGGACACTTCCATTCGCAGTAAGGGTTACCGCAGGACAGGCAGCGGTCTGCCTGTGCTTTGGCCTGGCCTTCTGAAAACGGCTCATAGATTTCAACAAATTCAATTTTACGGATCTTCAGCGGTTTCTTTGGCGGATCAACACGCTGAAGGTCGATAAACTGGTAAACGTTCTGGCTCATCTGAATTCCTTACTGCGCCTGCACGCGCAGCTCTGCTGCGCTACGACTACGGTGACCCAACAGGGCTTTAACATCGCTGGACTTCGGCTTCACCAGCGCGAATTTCGCAGAGAACGCCGGCCAGTTGGCCAGGATCTCTTCGCCGCGCGAAGAACCGGTATGCTGCACGTGTTCGGTAATTAAACCGCGCAGGTGTTCTTCGTGGATGGCCAGCGTATCAACGTCCAGCACTTCCACCAGCTCCGGGTTCACGCGTTTGCGGAACTCACCGTCTTCATCCAGGACGTAGGCAAAACCGCCCGTCATGCCCGCGCCAAAGTTCACGCCGGTTTTACCCAGGACGCACACAATTCCGCCCGTCATGTATTCACAGCCGTTATCGCCGATGCCTTCCACCACGGTGATGGCGCCGGAGTTACGCACCGCAAAACGTTCGCCCGCACGGCCCGCGGCAAACAGACGACCGCCGGTTGCGCCGTACAGACAGGTATTGCCGATGATGCTCGCTTCATGGCTGCGGAAGGCTGAACCAACCGGAGGACGCACCGCCAGCAGACCGCCCGCCATGCCTTTTCCGACGTAGTCGTTGGCATCGCCGGTCAGGTATAACTCAACTCCGCCTGCGTTCCACACGCCGAAGCTCTGACCCGCGGTACCGCTGAAGTGCGCGGTAATCGGATCCGACGCCAGACCCTGGTCACCGTGCGTTTGCGCGATGTAACCGGAGAGGGACGCACCCACGGAACGGTCGGTGTTGCGGATATCAAACCAGAACGTTTTGCTCTGCTTCTCATCCACATACGGCTTCGCCTGTTGCAGCAGCTGTGCGTTCAGCACGCCGTTGTCGAACGGCGGGTTGTTCTCGGTACAGTAAACCGCTTTGCCAGGATGCGGCTGAGCGGTTTCCAGCAGCTTAGACAGCTCCAGCTTCTGCTGCTTGGCCGTGAAGCCCTCAAGCTCTTTCAGCAGGTCGGTACGGCCAATCAGGTCTACCAGACGCTTCACGCCCAGCTGCGCCATCAGCTCGCGGGTTTCACGGGCGATGAAGTCAAAGTAGTTGGTCACTTTGAACGGCAGGCCGTGGTAGTGATTTTTACGCAGCTTTTCGTCCTGGGTAGCAACGCCCGTTGCACAGTTGTTCAGGTGGCAAATACGCAGGTATTTACAGCCGAGCGCAACCATCGGGCCGGTACCAAAGCCGAAGCTTTCCGCTCCCAGAATCGCCGCTTTGATGATGTCGAGGCCGGTTTTCAGTCCGCCGTCCACCTGCAAACGGATCTTGTGACGCAGGCCGTTAGCGACCAGCGCCTGCTGGGTTTCCACCAGGCCAAGCTCCCACGGACAACCCGCGTATTTCACGGAGGAGAGCGGGCTTGCGCCGGTGCCGCCGTCGTAACCGGCGATGGTGATCAGATCCGCATAGGCTTTCGCCACGCCGGTGGCAATGGTGCCAACGCCCGGTTCGGAAACCAGCTTCACGGAGATCATCGCTTTCGGGTTGACCTGTTTCAGGTCGAAAATCAGCTGCGCCAGATCCTCGATAGAGTAGATATCGTGGTGCGGCGGCGGGGAGATCAGCGTCACGCCCGGCACTGAATAGCGAAGCTTAGCGATGTATGGGGTGACTTTATCACCCGGCAGCTGACCGCCTTCACCCGGTTTCGCACCCTGCGCGACTTTAATCTGAATCACGTCGGCGTTAACCAGGTACGCAGGCGTTACGCCAAAGCGACCAGACGCCACCTGCTTAATACGGGACACTTTATTGGTGCCATAGCGGGCCGGATCTTCACCGCCTTCGCCGGAGTTGGAGTTGCCGCCGATGCTGTTCATGGCTTCCGCCAGCGCTTCGTGGGCTTCCGGGCTCAGCGCGCCGATAGACATCGCCGCGGTGTCGAAACGTTTGAACAGCTCAGACGCGGGTTCAACCTCGTCAATGCTGACCGCTTCATCACCTGGATTGAGGGCAATGAGATCGCGCAGCGTCGCTGCCGGACGGTTATTCACCAGCTCTGCATACTGCTGATAATCGCTGTACTCGCCGCTCTGCACTGCCTGTTGCAGCGTGCGCACCACGTCCGGGTTATAAGCGTGATACTCACCCCCGTGGACATATTTCAGCAGGCCGCCCTGTTCCAGCGGCTTACGTGCCAGCCAGGCGCGTTTCGACAGGTTCACCAGATCCTGCTGGAAGTCAGCAAAACCGGCGCCGCCGATACGGCTGACCACGCCCTGGAAGCAGAGGTTGGCAACGTCGTCATGCAGGCCGACCGCTTCAAACAGCTTCGAGCAGCGGTAAGAGGCGATGGTCGAGATGCCCATTTTGGACATGATCTTGTACAGACCTTTGTTGATGCCGTTACGGTAGTTCAGCATCACGGCGCGATAGTCTTTGTCGATCGCGCGGGTATCTACCAGGCGGGCCAGCGTTTCGTAGGCCAGATACGGGTAGATTGCCGTGGCGCCAAAGCCTAACAGCACCGCAAAGTGGTGCGGGTCGCGCGCGCTCGCGGTTTCAACGATGATGTTGGCATCGCAGCGCAGGCTCTTGTCCACCAGACGCGTCTGGATAGCCCCCACCGCCATGGGTGCAGGCACCGGCAGACGGTTTTTCGCGATGTTGCGGTCAGACAGCACCAGCAGAACGGTGCCGTTACGCACCATCTGCTCGGCTTTATCGCACAGCGCGTTCACCGTCTCTTCGAGGCTCGTTTCGGTCACGTCGAAGGTGATATCGAGCGTGTCGGCGCGATAGTGCTCCTCGGTCATGGTGGTGAGCTGTTTGAAATCGGAGTACAGCAGGATCGGTGATTTAAAGGTCAGACGGTGCGCCTGGCCTTCAGCTTCACAGAAGACGTTCATCTCACGGCCGATGCTGGTGGCCAGCGACATGACGTGGGCTTCGCGCAGCGGATCGATTGGCGGGTTAGTGACCTGCGCAAACTGCTGACGGAAGTAGTCATAAATAATGCGTGGCTGGCTGGAGAGCACGGCAAACGGGGTATCGTCACCCATTGAGCCGACCGCTTCCTGGCCGTTTTCACCGAGCACGCGGATAACCGAGTCCAGCTCTTCCGCGCTGTAGTTAAACTGCTTCTGGAAGCTCGCGAGGGTGTCATCGTCCAGCTCGCGGCTGCCCACTTCTTCGTCCGACAGATCTTCAAACGGCACCAGACGACGCACGTTTTTCTCCATCCACTCTTTGTACGGATGGCGGCTCTTCAGATCGTTGTCTGTTTCGGCGGAATGCAGAATACGCCCACCGCGGGTGTCGATCACCATCAGCTCGCCCGGTCCGACGCGGCCTTTCTCGACCACTTCGTCTGGCTGGTAATCCCAGATCCCGACTTCAGAGGCACAGGTGATGAGCTTGTCTTTGGTAATAACGTAGCGCGCCGGACGCAGACCATTACGGTCCAGGTTACAGGCGGCAAAACGACCGTCGGACATAACGATGCCCGCCGGGCCGTCCCACGGCTCCATGTGCATGGAGTTAAAGTCGAAGAACGCGCGCAGCTCAGGGTCCATATCCGGGTTGTTCTGCCAGGCCGGTGGCACGAGCAGACGCATGGCGCGCACGATGTCCATCCCGCCCGCCAGCAGCAGTTCCAGCATGTTATCCATGGAGCTGGAGTCCGAGCCGGTTTCGTTCACGAACGGCGCGGCATCGTGCAGGTCCGGGATCAGCGGCGTCTGGAATTTATAGGTACGGGCGCGGGCCCACTGGCGGTTGCCGGTGATGGTGTTGATCTCGCCGTTATGCGCCAGGTAGCGGAACGGCTGCGCCAGCGGCCAGCGTGGAACGGTGTTGGTGGAGAAGCGCTGGTGGAACAGGCAAATGGCCGATTCCAGACGCAGGTCCGCCAGGTCCAGGTAGAAGCGCGGCAGGTCAGCCGGCATACACAGACCTTTATAGATGTTCACAAGGTTAGAGAGGCTACAGACGTAGAACTCTTTATCATCCAGAAGACGTTTTTCAATGCGGCGGCGGGCGATAAACAGACGGCGTTCCATATCACGCGGACGCCAGCCCGCAGGCGCATTGACAAAAATCTGTTCAATACGAGGCAGCGAGGAGAGGGCGATTTCACCGAGCACCCCTTCGTTGGTTGGCACATCGCGCCAGCCGACGATCGACAGGGTTTCACGCTGAAGTTCTTCTTCAACGATGCGGCGTGAGGCGGCAGCTTTTTCAGGATCCTGATTCAGGAACAGCATACCGACAGCGTAGTTTTTGGCTAAACGCCAGCCGCGCTCTTCCGCTACGATACGGAAGAAACGATCCGGTTTTTGCAGCAGCAGGCCGCAACCGTCGCCGGTTTTACCATCGGCAAGGATGGCGCCACGGTGCTGCATACGGGCCAGTGCGTGAATAGCAGTACGCACTACCTTGTGGCTAGGTTCGCCTTCTATGTGGGCGATCAGGCCGAAACCACAGTTATCCTTCTCAAGGGATTTATCGTACAACATATCAGTGAACCTCCCCAGGCTCGTCGGGCTTCCCACTGAACTTTACCGTGGCGCACAGGCGCAGAAAGAGCATGGCGACGGGGTTAGCGTTTCATACGCGGACCTCGCATTCGCCCTCTTTTTCATCCTTTCGCGCAGGTAAACAAGTTTGAGGACTTGCTTCAGAGGGAATCTCAATTACTGCATAAATATGATGAGCAGGCCGCTCATCCAGAAAGCTTCCAGCGGATTTCCAACTTATCGGGAATTGGTACACAGGTCAAATGGCAATCTTATTTATACAAAAATGTGCTAAAGCGTAGTTATCTTTTTGTTTTTAATATGTATTTAACTATTTTTACAACCACTTAAAGCACCGGGGAGGTGCAGGGGAGTGTGATCTGACTCACTATATGAAAGCGGTATTATCGATGCAGCGTGCTGAAATGCAGATTTATAGCAGAATATTAATCTGGTGTTGCATTCAAACCCGCATAAAATCACTGTTTTTCAGTCCTGGCGCTATAAATGAAAAAAACCATCAGAACATAAGGAAAAGTAATTACGTACAGGGTGAATGAAATCTCGGTAATCGTGATTATTTATTCAAACAGATAAAGGCCGTCCAGGGCGATTGATCCAGGTCATCGCCGACAGAGGCTAAAAATGGCAGGCTTGTCCCCTTTCTTCGGGACGGTCTATCAGATTATGCAGTTACAGAAATTAGTCAATATGTTTGGTGGGGATCTTTTGCAGCGCTATGGGCAAAAGGTTCACAAACTGACGCTGCACGGCGGCTTTAGCTGCCCGAATCGCGATGGCACCATCGGGCGTGGTGGCTGCACTTTCTGTAACGTGGCCTCGTTTGCTGACGAGGCCCAGCAGCATAAATCTATCGCTGAACAGCTCGCCCATCAGGCGAGTCTGGTGAATCGCGCGAAGCAGTATCTGGCCTATTTCCAGGCCTACACCAGCACGTGGGCTGAGGTGCAGGTGCTGCGCTCGATGTATCAGCAGGCGGTTGCTCAAGCGAACATTGTCGGGCTGTGCGTGGGGACGCGTCCGGACTGCGTGCCGGAGGCCGTGCTGGATTTACTTAGTGAGTACAAAGAGAAGGGCTACGAGATCTGGCTGGAGCTGGGCTTGCAGACCGCGCATGACAAAACCCTGCACCGTATCAATCGCGGGCATGATTTCGCCTGCTACCAGCGCACCACGCGTCTCGCCCGTGAGCGTGGATTAAAAGTCTGCTCGCATCTGATTGTCGGCTTGCCAGGAGAAGGGCAGCAGCACGGGCTGGAAACGCTGGAAAAAGTCGTCGAGACCGGCGTGGATGGCATTAAGCTGCATCCGCTGCATATCGTGAAGGGCAGCATAATGGCGAAAGCCTGGGAAGCGGGGCGGTTAAGTGGTATCGAACTCGACGACTATACGGTGACGGCGGGGGAGATGATTCGCCACACGCCTCCGGAGATTGTTTACCACCGCATCTCGGCCAGCGCCCGCCGCCCAACGCTTCTGGCACCGCTCTGGTGTGAGAACCGCTGGACGGGGATGCTGGAAATCGACCGCTATCTACAGGAGAACGGCGTACAGGGGTCGGCGCTTGGCCGCCCGTGGGTTCCCCCGCTACCGGCGACGGCCGCCTAGCAGACTTCCCAGCATGCCGCGTATTATCTGGTTGGTAATCTGACGCGTCGCGCTTTTTGCCATGGTCTGAACCACGCCATCGCGTTTGCCGCCGCGTGGCCCGGTGCTGCCGAACAGAATATCTTTCAGCCCGCCGAGAATGCCGTCGTCCACGGCAACAGATTGCCCTTTTGCGGCAGGGGCATCCTGCGATTCGGCAGTCGCCTGCACCCCTTTTTGCAGCATCTCGAACGCGGATTCGCGATCCACCTCGTCTTCATACTTCCCGTACACCGGGGAGTGATTAATCAGGCCGTTGCGTTCATCGTCCGTTACCGGCCCCATGCGCGAGCAGGGCGCAATCACCATCGCACGCTCGACAACTGTCGGGCTGCCTTTTGCATCGAGGAACGAAATCAGCGCTTCACCGGTACCCAGCGCCTGAATGGCGGTTTCGGTATCAAAGGCCGGATTGGCACGCATGGTTTGCGCCGCGGCTTTCACCGCTTTCTGATCTCTCGGCGTAAAGGCGCGCAGGGCGTGCTGCACGCGGTTACCCAGCTGCCCCAGTACGTTGTCCGGAATATCCGACGGGTTTTGCGACACAAACCAGACCCCGACACCCTTGGAGCGGATCAGGCGGATAACCTGTTCAATTTTATCCAGCAGCACCTGCGGCGCGTCGTTAAACAACAGGTGCGCTTCGTCAAAGAAGAACACCAGTTTGGGTTTTTCCAGATCGCCTGCTTCCGGCAGTTGTTCGTACAGTTCAGAGAGCATCCACAGCAGGCTGGCGGCGTAAAGCTTCGGCATCTGGTAGAGCTTCTCTGCGCTCAGAATGTTGATGATGCCTTTGCCGCTGCTGTCGGTACGCATCCAGTCTTTGATATCCAGCATTGGCTCGCCGAAGAAGTGTTCGGCACCCTGTTGCTCCAGCGTCAGGAGCCCGCGCTGAATGGCGCCCACCGAGGCGCTGCTGATATTGCCGTACTGGTTCTGGAAGGATTTGGCGTTATCGCCAATGTACTGGGTGATGGCGCGCAGATCTTTGAAGTCGAGCAGCAGTAGCCCCTGATCGTCGGCGATACGGAAGATAATGTTCAGTACCCCGGACTGCACGTCGTTGAGGTTAAGCAGACGGGCCAGCAGCAGCGGGCCGAGGTCGGAGACGGTGGCGCGCACCGGATGGCCTTTTTCGCCGAAGATATCCCAGGCCACCACCGGATTACCGTGCGGCGTCCAGTCGGTGATGCCGATATTTTTCAGGCGCTCGAGGAGTTTTTCTGACGCTGCACCTTCCTGAGCCACCCCGGTTAAATCGCCCTTCACGTCAGCCATAAATACCGGCACGCCAGTCTCTGACAACGACTCAGCCAGCTTTTGCAGGGTGACGGTTTTTCCCGTCCCGGTCGCGCCGGTGATCAGGCCATGACGGTTCGCCATCGCGGGCAGTAAAAACAGCTCTTTTTCCAGCGTCCTGGCGATTAACAATGGTGTACTCATGATGCACGTCCTCTCGTAGTCCTGGGTGGAGTATAGGCAACCTGACGGCAAAATGTCTGCGTAAATTCCTCACTTTGCGGCGCATTATCCAGTGCGGACTATGCTTTTGCATACGGTAAACAAAATTTTGGGAAACTATGTCCAGATTCTTTTTTAACGACCGCAAACAGCTTGTCAACGATGCCATTGAAGGCATACTTCTCTCCGCGCCGCACGGTAATCTCGTCAAACTGGATATCGATCCGGCCATCCGCGTGGTGGCTCGCGGCGACTGGGATAAAAGCCGCGTGGCGGTGATCTCCGGTGGCGGCTCCGGCCATGAACCGGCACATGCCGGGTTCGTCGGTAAAGGCATGCTTACCGCAGCGGTGTGTGGCGATCTGTTCGCTTCCCCAAGCGTGGATGCGGTCCTCAATGCCATTGTGGCGGTGACGGGCGATCGTGGCTGCCTGCTGATTGTGAAAAACTACACCGGTGACCGGCTTAACTTTGGCCTGGCGGCGGAAAAAGCCAAACGCTACGGCCTGAAGGTCGAGATGGTTATCGTGGCGGATGATATCGCCCTACCGGATAACAAGCAGCCGCGTGGTATCGCGGGAACGGCGCTGGTGCATAAGATTGCGGGATATGCGGCAGAACAGGGGAAATCGCTAAACGACGTGCGGGATATTGCGCAACAGGCCTGCGATAACCTCTGGAGCCTGGGGGTTGCGATACAAACCTGTAACCTGCCGGGTAGCGATGATGAAGAAGGACGCATCAGGCAAGGCCACGTGGAGCTGGGGCTGGGGATTCACGGCGAGCCGGGGGCATCGGTGGTGGATACGCAGAACAGCAGGGCGATTATCGATACGCTGGTGACGCCGCTAAAAGCCCAGGCGGGTGACGGGCGCTTTGCGGTGCTGATCAACAACCTCGGCGGCGTGTCAGCGCTGGAGATGGCTCTGCTCACCAAAGAGCTGGCGCATTCGGCGTTGAAAGAGAACATTGCGTATCTGATTGGCCCGGCGCCGCTGGTGAGTGCGCTGGATATGAAAGGCTTTTCGCTAACGCTGTTAAAGCTCAACGATTTCTTCGAGAAGGCGATTCACGCCGAGGTCGAGACGCTGGGCTGGCAGAAGCCCGTCGCGTTCGCGCCCCTGCGTACCGTCCCCCATAGCGCCCTTCATGATCGCGTGGAATATACCCCGTCGGACAATCCGCAGGTGAGCGAGGCCGTCGCCTCGGTAACGAAAACATTGATCCAGCTGGAAAATCGCCTTAACGCGCTGGATGCCAAAGTAGGCGATGGCGATACGGGCTCCACCTTTGCGCAAGGGGCGCGGGATATTGCGCAGCGACTTGAGGAGAACAACCTGCCCCTTAACGACGTGCCGACATTACTCCTGCTGGTGGGGGAGCGGCTGGCAACGGTAATGGGCGGATCGAGCGGCGTATTGATGTCGATCTTCTTCACGGCGGCAGGACAAAAGCTTCACGATGGACAGTCGCTACCTGAAGCATTGCTGAGAGGACTGGCGCAGATGAAGCAGTATGGCGGTGCAGATCTCGGCGATCGTACGCTGATCGATGCCCTGCAACCGGCGCTGGAGGCGTTACAGAAAGGCAATATTCAGGCGGCAGCGCAGGCCGCGCAGCAAGGGGCTGAAGCAACGGCGAAAATGGCGAAAGCCGGCGCGGGACGCTCGTCGTACGTGAATAAAGAGAATCTGGACGGGGTGATGGATCCGGGGGCGGTCGCGGTGGCGGAAGTGTTTAAGACCATGGTAGATGCAAAACGGTAACAACCGTTACCGTTTTTAGTGTTTGCGCCCTCTCCCTGTGGGAGAGGGTTGGGGTGAGGGCATCAGGCCGCACATTCCCCGGCAATCTCACATCAGAAATCCGCTTTCAACACCACGCGGTAGCGGGCTTTGCCGTCGCGCACGTGCTGGATCGCTTCGTTGATTTTTGACATCGGATACAGCTCGGTGGTTGGCGCCACTTTTGTGCGTCCGGCAAACTTCATCAGCTTGCGTAACTCATATGGTGTGCCGGTAGCAGAGCCGGATATGCTGCGATCGCCGCCGATCAGGGTAAACGCCGGAACCGGCAGCGGCTTCATCACCGCACCCACGGTGTGGAAGTTACCGCCGTAGGCCAGGGCTTCAAAGTACGGCTGCCAGTCGAGATCGACGTTGACGGTGTTGATGATCAGGTCAAACTGGCCTGCCAGAGCGGTGAGCGCCTGGGGATCGCGACTGTTCACCACTTTATCCGCACCCATCGCCAGCACTTCCTGCTCTTTCGCCGGGTTAGAGCTGAACGCCGTCACTTCACAGCCCATCGCGTGCAGCAGCTTGATGGCGATATGGCCCAGACCGCCAATCCCGATCACGCCCACGCGGCTGGTGGCGGTGACGTGATGCATCAGCAGCGGTTTAAAGACGGTGATACCGCCACACAGCAGCGGACCGGCGGATTCGATATCAATGCTGTCCGGCAGCGGGATAACCCATTGCCAGTCGGCGCGCAGCTTATCGGCGAAACCGCCCTTGTTCAGGATGGTCGGCGTAGCGCCCTCAAGGCAGTTGATCTGATTGCCGCTGATACAGGCGTCGCAGTGGCCGCAGCTGCGTGCCGTCCAGCCGATACCCACGCGCTGGCCCACTTTCAGCCCTTTGTCCTGCGCGGCGCTGCCGAGCGCCACGACGCGGCCAATGACTTCGTGCCCGGCCACCAGCGGATAGCTGGAGAAGCCCCATTCATTGTCGATCATCGAGAGATCTGAGTGGCAGATCCCGCAGTAATCAACCTGTACTTCGACGTCTTCCGCTTTTAGTTCGCCCGCATCGTACTCGTACAGCTCAAGTTCTGCACCCGCCTGCGGTGCGGCGTAGCTTTTTATCTTCGACATCGCATTTCCCCTGTTTTGGTGTGAACTGTGAGTGTAGAGCATTCAGTTTACAGACGCTTAACAGAAGACGGCAGGAACAAAACTTACAGACTTTTCAGCATCCTGACTTCGCAGTCCACGTGGCCCGTGCAGCCCAGTGGCGCATCGATATGCTCAAAGCCGAGATGTTCATACAGGCCAATGGCCTCTTTAAGGAAAGCGGTGGTTTCAAGGTAGCAACGTTTAAAGCCCTGTGAGCGTGCATGTTCCAGGGCGACCAGCGCCAGCTTTTTCGCCAGGCCTTGTCCGCGTATCGTTGGCAGGAAATACATTTTCTGGAGTTCACAGATATCCGGCTCGCTGCAAAGCAGTGGGGCAATGCCGCCGCCGCCCACGACCTGGCCGTCCTGCTCGATGACCCAGTAGGCATGACCCGGCTGGCTGTACAGCTGAAAAAGTTCGTCCAGATTTGGGTCGGCCACGGTGTAGCCTTTGTCGGCGGTCAGGCCATATTCGGCAGAAACCGTGCGGATAACGGCGGCGATAGCCGGGTTGTCCTGCTCAGTGATCCGACGCATTGTCGTCGCGACGGGGGTAATCACGCTCATAGCATTACTCATGACAAAAATTGACACACAACTGCTGTTAATAGCACCGCAGAAAGGGGAGTGCAAGCGAGGAGTTTTCAGGAAGGATACCCCTTACGCCCTGAAGCGTAAGGGGTAAAAGCATTACAGCGCCGCGATAACCGCCTGCTGCTCGATCAGTTTGGTCTTCGCATCGGCGAAGGCAACCAGACGCTCACGCTCTTTGGCGATGACCGCTTCCGGCGCGCGGGCCACAAAGCCCTCGTTCGCCAGTTTGCTTTCGATTTTGCCAATTTCCACGTCGACTTTCGCCACTTCTTTCGCCAGACGCGCCAGCTCCGCATCTTTGTCGATCAGGCCCGCCATCGGGATCAGCAGCTCCGCGCCGTCGATGATTTTGGTCACGGAAACCGGACCTTTGTCATCGGCAGGCAGCACGGTGATGCTTTCCAGACGCGCCATGGTTTTCAGGAAGGTGTTGTTCTCGGTGACGCGACGAACGGCAGCTTCGCTGCAACCGCGCAGCAGCAGCTCCAGTGGTTTACCCGGAGCGATGTTCATTTCCGCGCGGATGTTACGTACCGCAACGATCGCCTGTTTCAGCCACTCGGTATCCGCAGATGCGGCTTCATCCACTTTCGCGGCGTCGAATGCCGGGAACGGCTGGAGCATGATGGTATCGGCATTAATACCGGCAATCACCTTCACGCGCTGCCAGATGGTTTCGGTGATGAATGGAATGATCGGGTGCGCAAGGCGCAGCAGACCTTCCAGAACGGTAATCAGCGTATTACGCGTGCCGCGCAGTTCCGCTTCAGAACCGCCGTTCATGACCGGCTTCGCCAGCTCCAGGTACCAGTCGCAGAACTGGTTCCAGGTGAATTCGTACAGGATGCCTGCCGCGATGTCGAAGCGGTAGCTGTCCAGCGCGTCGCGGAATGCTTTCACCGTCTGGTTAAATTCCGCCAGGATCCAGCGGTCTGCCAGAGACAGGGTCATTTCGCCGCCGTTAAAGCCGCAATCCTGATCTTCGGTGTTCATCAGCACGAAGCGGCTGGCGTTCCACAGCTTGTTACAGAAGTTACGGTAACCTTCCAGACGCTTCATATCCCAGTTGATGTCACGACCGGTGGAGGCCAGCGCCGCCAGGGTGAAGCGCAGGGCGTCGGTACCGTGAGATTCGATCCCGTTCGGGAACTGCTTCTCGGTACGCTTGCGGATTTTCTCTGCCAGCTGCGGCTGCATCATGTTGCCGGTACGTTTTTCCAGCAGCTCTTCCAGAGAGATACCGTCCACCATATCCAGCGGGTCGATAACGTTACCCTTGGATTTGGACATCTTCTGGCCTTCGTCGTCGCGGATCAGGCCGGTCATGTAGACGGTATGGAACGGAACCTGCGGCTTGCCGTCTTCGTCTTTGATGAAGTGCATGGTCATCATGATCATGCGGGCGATCCAGAAGAAGATGATGTCGAAGCCGGATACCATCACGCTGGTTGGATGGAACTGACGCAGCGCGTCGGTGTTTTCCGGCCAGCCGAGGGTAGAGAAGGTCCACAGTGCGGAGGAGAACCAGGTATCCAGCACGTCTTCGTCCTGGCGCAGGGCAACGTCAGCGCCCAGGTTGTTTTCCTGACGCACTTCCTCTTCGGTGCGGCCAACGTAGACATTGCCTTCGTTGTCGTACCACGCCGGGATACGGTGACCCCACCACAGCTGACGGGAAATACACCAGTCCTGAATATCGCGCATCCAGGAGAAGTACATGTTTTCGTACTGCTTCGGCACGAACTGGATGCTGCCGTTCTCAACCGCTTCAACAGCCGGTTTCGCCAGCACGTCGGCACGCACGTACCACTGGTCGGTCAGCATTGGCTCGATAACCACGCCGCCACGGTCGCCGTACGGCACGGTCAGATCGTGAGGTTTAATCTCTTCCAGCAGGCCGAGTGCGTCAACGGCGGCTACGATGGCTTTACGCGCGGCAAAGCGCTCCAGCTTCTGGAACTCAGCCGGGATGTCGCTGGAATAAACGTCGGATTCGTTGCCTTTGGTGTCATACACTTCTGCGCTTTCGCGGATATCGCCGTCGAAGGTCAGAATGTTGATCATCGGAAGTTGATGACGACGACCGACTTCATAGTCGTTGAAGTCATGCGCCGGGGTGATTTTCACGCAGCCGGTGCCTTTTTCCATGTCGGCGTGTTCGTCGCCCACAATCGGAATACGGCGGTTCACCAGCGGCAGCACCACGAATTTGCCGATCAGATCTTTATAACGCGGATCTTCCGGGTTAACGGCCACGCCGGTATCGCCCAGCAGGGTTTCCGGACGGGTGGTCGCCACCACCAGGTAATCTTTACCGTCGGCGGTTTTTGCGCCGTCGGCCAGCGGATAGCGGATGTGCCACATGGAGCCTTTAGACTCGCGGTTTTCCACTTCCAGGTCAGAGATGGCGGTGCGCAGTTTCGGGTCCCAGTTGACCAGGCGCTTGCCACGATAAATCAGGTCTTCTTTGTACAGGCGCACAAAGACTTCTTTCACGGCGTTGGACAGGCCTTCATCCATGGTGAAGCGCTCGCGCTCCCAGTCTACGGAGTTGCCGAGACGGCGCATCTGACGGGTAATGGTGCCGCCGGATTCTGCCTTCCACTGCCAGATTTTGTCGATGAACGCGTCGCGACCGTAGTCGTGGCGGGTTTTACCCTCTTCAGCGGCAATTTTACGCTCAACCACCATCTGGGTCGCGATACCCGCGTGGTCAGTCCCCGCCTGCCACAGGGTATTTTTGCCCTGCATGCGCTGGTAGCGGATCATGGTATCCATGATGGTCTGCTGGAAAGCATGCCCCATATGCAAACTGCCGGTGACGTTCGGCGGCGGGATCATGATGCAGAAGGACTCTTTGCTTTCGTCGCCGTTAGGCTTGAAATAGCCCTGCTGTTCCCAGTGCTCGTAAAGCGGCTGTTCGATATCGCGTGGGTTATATGTCTTTTCCATTATTTCCAGGTTGCCGTATTCAGGTTAAAACCGGCCAGGCGGTACGCTTTGTAGCGTTCGCGCGCCAGTTGTTTCAAGGATTCTTCGTAAGGGACAAAGTCTACCACTTCTGTGAAAGCGGTGGCAAAATCTGCAAAGTCTGTCCGCAGGCTAATGAGAATGTCGCGCGCGCTGCTGTTGCGTTTTTGCGGCCAGGCAATCTCCACCGGTGCCCCGCCGCGTGGACCTTCGCCCGACAGGTTATGCGGAACAAAACTCTCCGGCGGGCGCGCCCATAGCGCTTCATCCAGGCGAATCGCCTGCTGCTCATCTTCACAGGCAATCAGGACGCGTTTACCTGCGCGCCAACGTTCTGCGGCAATTTCACACACCAGCTGTTCAACGGCGCTGAGGCCATCCTGATGGGTGTCATTGTCCAGAAGGTAGAACGTTGCATTCTTCATATATGGGGCTTCTTGTCGTGGATTTAAATGCAAAGCCGAGTGGCGCTTCGCTTACCCGGCCTACGGTTGAGTGGCGTGTAGGCCGGGTAAGGCGTAGCCGCCACCCGGCGTTTTACATCACTCGTCGCCGTTAAAACCCGCACGATTGAGCAGGAACTGCGACAGCAGCGCCACCGGACGTCCGGTCGCGCCTTTGGCTTTACCGGAGCGCCATGCGGTCCCCGCGATGTCCAGGTGCGCCCAGTTGTACTTGCGGGTAAAGCGCGCCAGGAAGCAGCCCGCGGTAATAGCTCCGCCAGGACGACCGCCGATGTTCGCCATGTCTGCGAAGTTAGACTCCAGCTGTTCCTGGAACTCGTCCCCCAGCGGCAGACGCCACGCGCGGTCGCCGGCCTGCTCGGACGCGCCGATCAGCTCATGCGCCAGCGGGTTGTGGTTCGACATCAGGCCGGTGATGTGATGGCCCAGCGCGATCACGCAGGCGCCGGTCAGGGTAGCCACGTCGATAACCGCTTCAGGTTCGAAACGCTCAACGTAGGTCAGCACGTCACACAACACCAGACGGCCTTCGGCGTCGGTGTTCAGCACCTCAACGGTCTGGCCGGACATGGTGGTCAGCACATCACCCGGACGATAAGCGCGGCCGCCAGGCATGTTTTCGCAGCCCGCCAGCACGCCGATCACGTTGATGGGCAACTGAAGTTCCGCGACCATGCGCATGACGCCGTAAACCGCCGCCGCGCCGCACATGTCGTATTTCATCTCATCCATGCCTTCTGAAGGCTTGATGGAGATACCGCCGGAGTCGAAGGTCAGCCCTTTACCGACGAGCACGATGGGACGCGCATCTTCAGACGGATTACCCTTGTACTCAATGACCGACATCAGGGATTCGTTCTGGGAACCGTTACCGACCGCCAGATAAGAGTGCATCCCCAGCTCTTTCATCTGCTGTTCGCCGATAACGCGGGTGATGACGTTCTTGCTGTAGGCGTCAGCCAGCTGGCGCGCCTGAGACGCCAGGTACGCGGCGTTACAGATGTTTGGCGGCATATTGCCAAGATCTTTTGCCGCTTTAATACCGGCGGCAATGGCCAGACCGTGCTGAATGGCGCGCTCGCCGCTGGTCAGCTCGCGACGGGTCGGCACGTTAAAGACCATTTTACGCAGCGGGCGACGCGGCTCGCTTTTGGTGGTTTTCAGCTGATCAAAGCTGTAGAGGCTCTCTTTTGCGGTTTCGACGGCCTGGCGCACTTTCCAGTACGTGTTGCGGCCCTTAACGTGCAGCTCCGTCAGGAAGCAGACGGCTTCCATCGAACCAGTATCATTCAGTGTATTAATGGTTTTCTGAATAACCTGCTTGTACTGGCGCTCATCAAGCTCACGTTCTTTACCACAGCCAATCAGCAGAATACGCTCGGACAGGACGTTCGGAACATGGTGCAGCAACAAGGTCTGCCCTGGTTTGCCTTCCAGTTCGCCACGGCGCAGCAGGGCGCTGATATAACCGTCGCTGATTTTATCGAGTTGCTCGGCGATCGGGGAGAGTCGGCGTGGTTCAAAGACGCCCACAACGATGCAGGCACTCCGCTGTTTCTCCGGGCTACCGCTTTTTACACTGAACTCCATGCACTACGCTCCTGAATCTTAAAGACAACGGCGGCGGCTACGGATAGAATTGAAACCTTTCGTAACTCATGTCCGCCGTTGTGGTGACTTCGTGTTAATCTTACGTTACTACGGTTTCGACACGTCAATAAATGTCATGAAGCGCGAATCCGCCGGGTTTTTTAATCTTAGCGATGATTTCGACGACTCAAGAGAATAAATGACGTTTAAGCCATGAAACAAGCTAAATTCCTGCATAAGACGAGTTTTAACGGGCGTATTTAAAGTGATAATCATAAGATATCTGGTTCGGGAGACGCTGAAGAGCCAACTGGCGATCCTCTTTATCCTCCTTCTGATCTTTTTCTGTCAGAAGCTGGTCAGGATCCTCGGCGCGGCGGTTGATGGCGAAATCCCAACGAATCTGGTGCTTTCCCTGCTCGGGCTTGGCGTGCCGGAAATGGCGCAGCTTATCCTGCCGTTAAGCCTGTTCCTTGGTCTGCTGATGACCCTGGGTAAGCTCTATACCGAAAGTGAAATCACCGTGATGCATGCCTGCGGCCTCAGTAAAGCCGTACTGGTAAAAGCAGCCATGGTGCTGGCGCTGTTTACGGGCATTGTTGCCGCGGTTAACGTCATGTGGGCGGGGCCGACCTCCTCTCGTCATCAGGATGAGGTGCTGGCGGAAGCAAAAGCTAACCCAGGGCTGGCGGCGCTGGCGCAGGGGCAGTTCCAGCAGGCTACCGACGGTAACTCCGTACTGTTTATCGAAAGCGTCGATGGCAACCGCTTCAATGACGTGTTTCTTGCTCAACTGCGCCCGAAAGGTAACGCTCGGCCTTCTGTGGTGGTGGCGGACTCCGGTCAGCTGTCTCAGCGTAAAGACGGCTCTCAGGTTGTCACGCTGAACAAAGGAACGCGTTTCGAAGGCACGGCTATGCTGCGCGACTTCCGTATTACCGATTTTCAGAACTACCAGGCCATCATTGGCCATCAGGCCGTCGCGCTCGATCCCACGGATACTGAGCAGATGGATATGCGCACCTTAATGAATACCGATACCGATCGTGCGCGTGCTGAACTGCACTGGCGTATCACGCTGGTATTCACCGTATTTATGATGGCGCTGATGGTGGTTCCGCTGAGCGTGGTAAACCCGCGCCAGGGCCGCGTGCTGTCGATGCTGCCAGCGATGCTGCTGTATCTGGTGTTCTTCCTGCTGCAAACCTCAATCAAGTCTAACGGCGGGAAAGGAAAAATTGACCCGATGATCTGGACCTGGGTCGTGAATGGTTTGTATCTGCTGCTGGCAGTCGGACTCAACTTGTGGGACACGGTGCCTGTGCGTCGTCTTCGTGCCCGGTTTACGCGTAAAGGAGCCATCTAATGCAGGCGTTTGGCGTACTTGACCGCTATATCGGTAAAACGATTTTCACCACCATCATGATGACCCTGTTCATGCTGGTGTCGCTCTCGGGCATTATCAAATTTGTCGACCAGCTGAAAAAAGCCGGGCAGGGGAGTTACGACGCGTTGGGCGCCGGGATGTATACCCTGCTCAGCGTACCAAAAGATGTGCAGATCTTCTTCCCGATGGCGGCCCTGTTGGGGGCGCTGCTGGGCCTGGGGATGCTGGCTCAGCGTAGCGAGCTGGTGGTGATGCAGGCATCGGGTTTTACCCGTATGCAGGTTGCGCTGTCGGTGATGAAAACCGCGATCCCGCTGGTGCTGTTGACCATGGCGATTGGCGAATGGGTCGCGCCGCAGGGCGAACAGATGGCGCGTAACTACCGTGCTCAGGCTATGTACGGCGGTTCACTGCTCTCCACGCAGCAGGGATTATGGGCGAAAGATGGTCAGAACTTTGTCTATATCGAACGCGTGAAAGGGGACGATGAACTGGGCGGCGTGAGTATCTATGCCTTCAATAACGATCGTCGTTTACAGTCGGTGCGTTATGCCGCCTCCGCTAAATTTGATGCGAACAACAAGCTGTGGCGGTTATCCCAGGTTGATGAATCTGACCTGACGAACCCGAAACAGATCACCGGTTCGCAGACCGTTAGCGGTACCTGGAAAACCAACCTGACGCCGGACAAGCTTGGGGTGGTAGCGCTCGATCCCGATGCGCTCTCCATCAGCGGTCTGCATAATTACGTGAAGTATCTGAAATCGAGCGGACAGGATGCGGGGCGTTACCAGCTCAACATGTGGAGCAAAATCTTCCAGCCGCTGTCCGTGGCCGTGATGATGCTGATGGCGCTATCGTTCATCTTTGGACCGCTGCGTAGCGTGCCGATGGGGGTTCGCGTGGTAACCGGTATCAGCTTTGGTTTCGTGTTCTACGTCCTCGATCAGATTTTCGGTCCGCTGACGCTGGTGTATGGCATTCCTCCAATTATCGGCGCGCTGTTGCCGAGCGCCAGTTTCTTCCTGATCAGCCTCTGGATGCTGCTAAAACGCTCCTGATAAACCTTCTTCCTCGCTCCCGGTTGCCCGGGGGCGAGGCTAATCTCCTGTTTCACCCCGCACTTTTTCTCACAACCTTCAACGCCTCGCCGTGAATTTGAGTATTATTGAGCGATAAAGTCGTGAAGGGATCCTCTATGAAGCAAATTCGAATGCTGGCCCAGTACTACGTCGACCTGATGATGAAGCTCGGGCTGGTGCGTTTTTCCATGCTGCTGGCGCTGGCGCTGGTCGTTCTGGCCATCGTCGTGCAAATGGCCGTGACCATGGTTCTGCATGGTCAGGTCGAGAGCATCGACGTGATCCGCTCTATTTTCTTTGGCCTGCTGATTACCCCATGGGCGGTCTATTTTCTCTCCGTGGTGGTTGAGCAACTGGAAGAGTCCCGACAGCGTTTATCGAAACTGGTGGATAAGCTGGAAGAGATGCGCGAGCGCGATCTCAAACTCAACGTCCAGCTCAAGGACAACATTGCCCAGCTGAATCAGGAAATTTCAGACCGTGAGAAGGCGGAAGCCGAGCGTCAGACCACGCTTGAGCAGCTAAAAGTTGAGATGAAAGAGCGTGAAGTGACGCAGATCCAGCTTGAACAGCAATCCTCTTTCCTGCGCTCGTTCCTCGATGCGTCGCCGGATCTGGTGTTCTACCGTAATGAAGATAAAGAGTTCTCCGGCTGTAACCGGGCCATGGAACTGTTGACCGGGAAAAGCGAAAAGCAGCTGATCCACCTGAAACCTCAGGATGTCTATTCCGAAGAGGCGGCAGCAAAAGTGATGGAGACGGATGAAAAGGTCTTCCGCCATAACGTTTCGCTGACCTATGAGCAGTGGCTGGACTATCCTGACGGGCGCAAAGCCTGCTTTGAGATCCGCAAAGTGCCTTATTACGACCGGGTGGGGAAACGTCATGGTCTGATGGGCTTTGGCCGCGATATCACCGAGCGTAAGCGCTATCAGGATGCGCTGGAGCGCGCCAGCCGGGATAAAACAACCTTCATCTCCACCATCAGCCATGAACTGCGCACCCCGCTGAATGGCATTGTGGGGCTGAGCCGCATTCTGCTGGATACCGAGCTGACCAGCGAGCAGGAAAAATACCTGAAAACGATCCACGTCTCGGCGGTCACGCTGGGTAATATCTTCAATGATATTATCGACATGGATAAGATGGAGCGCCGTAAAGTTCAGCTCGACAACCAGCCGGTTGATTTTACCGGTTTCCTCGCGGACCTGGAAAACCTGTCAGGTTTACAGGCTCAGCAAAAAGGGTTGAGCTTTGTGATGGAGCCAACGCTGCCGTTGCCGCATAAAGTGGTGACGGACGGCACACGTCTGCGGCAGATCCTGTGGAACCTCATCAGCAACGCCGTGAAGTTTACCCAGAAGGGGCAGGTTGCGGTGCGCATTCGCTATGACGAAGGCGACATGCTGCACTTTGAAGTTGAGGACTCGGGTATCGGCATTCCTCAGGAGGAGCAGGATAAGATCTTCGCCATGTATTATCAGGTTAAAGACAGCCACGGCGGTAAACCGGCGACCGGTACGGGCATTGGACTGGCGGTGTCGAAACGTCTGGCGAAAAGTATGGGCGGGGATATCACCGTTGCCAGCCAGCCGGGTAAAGGCTCCACCTTTACGCTTACCGTCCACGCGCCTGCCGTGGCGGAAGAGGTGGAAGATACGTTTGAGAACGACGATATGCCGCTGCCAGCCCTGCACGTTCTGCTGGTGGAAGATATTGAGCTGAACGTCATTGTCGCTCGGTCGGTACTGGAAAAACTCGGTAACAGCGTGGATGTGGCGATGACCGGGAAAGCCGCGCTGGAGATGTTCACGCCGGGCGAGTATGACCTGGTGCTGCTCGATATTCAGCTACCGGACATGACCGGGCTGGATATCTCCCGCGAGCTGACGCGCAAATATGCTCCTGACGAGCTGCCGCCGCTGGTGGCGTTGACCGCAAACGTGTTGAAAGATAAAAAAGAGTATCTCGAGGCCGGTATGGACGATGTGCTCAGCAAGCCGCTGGCGGTACCCGCCCTGACGGCGATGATCAAGAAGTTCTGGGATACCTGTGATGAAGAGGAGAGCACCATGACGTCTGTTGATAGCGCTAAAGCCCAAACGATACTGGATACCGCCATGCTGGAGCAGTATATCGATCTGGTGGGACCAAAACTGATCACCGATGGCCTCGCCGTGTTCGAAAAAATGATGCCGGGCTATCTGAACGTGCTCGAATCCAACCTGACGGCGCGTGACCAGAAGGGCATCGTCGAAGAGGGACATAAAATCAAAGGCGCGGCAGGATCTGTCGGGTTACGCCATCTCCAGCAGCT
This sequence comes from Enterobacter sp. BIDMC 27, assembly GCF_000534415.1. NCBI lineage: Bacteria > Pseudomonadati > Pseudomonadota > Gammaproteobacteria > Enterobacterales > Enterobacteriaceae > Enterobacter > Enterobacter sp. BIDMC 27. The sequence continues at coordinate 245,343 of NZ_KI973178.1, read as the reverse complement.
GGGCCAACAGATTCAGTCTCCTGATTTACCTGCCTGGGAAGATAACGTAGGTGATTGGGTCGAAGAGATGAAACAAGAGTGGCAAAACGATGTGGCAGTGCTGAAAGCCTGGGTGGACGCCAGAAAAAAATGACCCCGGCTATACCGGGGTGCGCGAATACTGCGCCAACACCAGGGAAATCGTGGCTGCGCCTGATTTTTATGGGTTGTTTTCGCATGGACGCCGCCTGAAAATTGAGGCCGCACGCAGATAAGATAGCAAATCTTAAACAGTTTGTTACATGAATCAGTGAAATGTGTGAAGCATAGCGTTTTAATCAGAATTTTTAATGTGCTTCAGCGAGTTGCATAGAAGGATCGTCAGAATGAAAAAGATTGGTGTCGTGCTGAGCGGATGTGGTGTTTACGATGGTTCAGAGATACATGAAACCGTATTAACGCTGCTGGCATTATCGCGCCAGGGGGCAGACGTTATCTGCTTCGCCCCGGATAAAACCCAGGCAGACGTGATTAATCATCTCACCGGCGAGCCAATGGCGGAAAGCCGTAACGTGCTGATTGAAGCGGCGCGTATTGTGCGCGGCGATATTCACCCGCTGGCACAGGCCGATGCCGCTGAACTTGATGCGCTCATCGTGCCGGGCGGTTTTGGCGCGGCGAAAAACCTGAGCACGTTTGCAACGGAAGGCACGGCGTGTCATGTCGATCCCGATTTGAAAGCGCTATCGCTGGCGATGCATGCGGCAGGTAAGCCGCAGGGCTTTATCTGCATTGCGCCGGCCATGCTGCCGAAGATTTTTGATTTCCCGCTGCGGCTCACGATCGGAACCGACATTGATACCGCTGAGATTGTCGAGGATATGGGCGGCGAACACGTGCCATGTCCGGTAGACGACATTGTGGTGGACGAGGACAACAAGATCATCACCACGCCAGCGTATATGCTGGCGCAGAACATCGCCGAGGCTGCCGCAGGCATTGAAAAGCTGGTGGACAGAGTGCTGGTCCTGACCGAATGAGTCGTAAATTCTCCCCCGGCGGGTGGTTAAAACGGATCCTGCTGCGTATTGTGCTGGTCCTGGCTGTGTTCTGGGGCGGCGGTATTGCGCTGTTCAGCATCCTGCCCGTCCCGTTCTCGGCCGTGATGGCAGAGCGGCAGATTAGCGCCTGGCTCTCTGGGGATTTTGGCTATGTTGCCCATTCTGACTGGGTCAGCATGGATGCAATCTCGCCGTGGATGGGGCTGGCGGTCATTGCGGCAGAAGATCAGAAATTCCCGGAGCACTGGGGTTTTGACGTGGCGGCTATCGAGAAGGCGCTGGATCATAATGAACGTCATGAAAACCGCGTCCGCGGCGCATCGACGCTTTCTCAGCAGACGGTAAAAAACCTGTTCTTATGGGACGGTCGCAGCTGGGTGAGAAAAGGGCTGGAGGCCGGGCTGACGCTGGGCGTCGAGACGGTGTGGAGCAAAAAACGCATTTTAACCGTCTACCTGAATATCGCGGAATTTGGTGACGGCGTATTTGGTGTCGAAGCGGCATCGCAGCGCTATTTTGGCAAGCCCGCCAGCAGGCTGACTATGTCCGAAGCGGCACTGCTTGCCGCCGTGCTGCCGAACCCGCTGCGTTTTAAGGCCAGCGCCCCGTCAGGCTACGTGCGAAGCCGCCAGGCGTGGATTATGCGCCAGATGCGTCAGCTGGGTGGGGAAGGGTTTATGGAGCGAAATAATCTTAGGTAGGGCGGGTAAGCGCAGCGCTACCCGCCGACATGGCGAACGTTAGTCTTCGTCAAACCCGGCGTTGAACAGGGCAATCACTGCCGCCAGCGCTTCTTCTTCCTGCGGGCCGGTGGCTTCAACTTCAATCTGACGGCCTTTGGCAGAATCCAGCATCAGTAGCGCAATCACGCTGTTGGCTTCTGCCTCGGTTCCCTCGTCGTTGCGCAGCAGCACCTCAGCATCAAAACCCTGCATCAGTTCAAACAGCTTCATCGCCGGGCGCGCATGCATGCCCAGCTTGTTGGTGATTTCGACGGTCTGTTTTACGGTCATGTTTTGCGTTTTTCCAGCGTGCGATGACGGGACTGAACGTTCTTCCCGCGTGAGCGGAAGTAATCGGCCAGCTGTTCGGCAATGTAGACCGAACGATGTTTACCGCCGGTACAGCCAATCGCCACCGTCAGGTAGCTGCGATTGTTTGTTTCCAGCATAGGTAACCATAGCTCAAGGTAGCTTCGCGTCTGGTAGATAAAATTGTGTACTTCTGTGTGTCTGTCGAGGAACGCTGCCACCGGCTTATCCAGACCGGTCATCGGACGCAGTTTCGGATCCCAGTGTGGGTTCGGCAGGAAACGCACATCAAAAACGTAATCCGCATCAATAGGTATGCCGTGCTTAAAGCCGAAGGATTCAAACACCATCGTCAGTTCGCGCTCGCGCTTGCCGAGTAAGCGCGTACGCAGCATTTCCGCCAGCTCGTGGACGGACATTTCGGAAGTGTCGACAATCAGGTCGGCCCGGGAACGCAGCGGCTCAAGCAGATCGCTCTCTTTATCGATGGCGCTTTCCAGCGAAAGATTTTTACTGGAGAGCGGATGCAAACGACGTGTATCGCTGTAGCGACGGATCAGCGTGTTGCGGTCAGCATCCAGGAACAAGAGCTGAGGCGAGAAGCATTCCGGCAGGCTGTTCATTGCCTGCTCGAAGATTTCCGGCGATTCCGGCATGTTACGCACGTCGATACTGACGGCGGCAGAGATTTGCCTGTCCGCCAGCGTCCGCGCCAGATCGGGTAACAACACTACCGGCAGGTTATCTACACAGTAAAATCCCATGTCTTCCAGCGCGCGCAGGGCCACGGACTTCCCGGACCCCGAACGACCGCTGACGATCATCAGCACCATGTTCCGTTTCTCCTCAGGGCAGCCGTACTGAAGGCCCTTTCCCGATTATGCCTCATCCTGATTGCCTTCTGCTTCAGTGATAATTTGATAAAGCTCTTCATCACTTTGGGCTGAGCGCAGTCGACGACAAATGGTTTTATCCGCCAGACGTTTGGCAACCAGCGACAGCGTGTGCAGGTGGGTTTTGGTCTGATCGGCAGGAACCAGCAGCGCGAAAAGCAGATCCACAGGCTGGTTATCGATGGCGTCAAAAGCGATAGGCGTTTCCAGTTGCACAAACACCCCCACGGCACGCAGCGTATCTTCTTCCAGCTTGCCATGCGGGATCGCAATGCCATTGCCGATGCCGGTACTGCCCATTTTTTCACGGGTCAGAATGGCTTCAAACACGATCTGCGGCGGCAGACCCAGCTGTTTTGCGGCCAGCTCACTGATGATTTCCAGCGCACGTTTTTTGCTCTGGCAGTGAACGCCACTGCGGGTACAATCCTGGTTAAGGACATTGCTCAGTTGAAGAGCGGAATCGTTGTTTATCATAATTTCACCTAAGCGCTAACTGTACAAATGGCCTGTTGTGTTTCACAACAGGCCGTCCTGCACCCGTTAACTGCCCGGACAATTAGTGTTGTTTCAGTTTATCTTTATGTTTATTGAGCTGTCTCGCAAGCTTATCAATCAAGCCGTCGATAGCCGCGTACATGTCTTGCCCTTCCGCACTGGCATGGAGTTCCCCTCCGTTGACGTGCAGGGTCGCATCCGAGATATGCGTCACTTTCTCCACTTTCAACACAACATAGACCTGGTTGATCCTCTCGAAATACTGCTCGAGTTTCGCAAACTTAGTGTTTACAAAATCGCGTAAAGCCTCAGTAATCTCGACGTTATGTCCGGTGATATTGAGCTGCATAGTGTCTTCCTTATCGGTTGTGTCAAACCAGTTGTTTACGCTGGTTAGACGGCGGAATGGATAAAGAATCTCGATACTTCGCGACAGTACGACGTGCCACCATAATACCCTGATCGGACAGCATGGTGGTTAACTTACTGTCACTGAGTGGCTTCGCGGGGTTCTCCGCGGCGATCAACTTCTTCACCAGTGCGCGAATAGCCGTTGACGAGGCTTCGCCGCCGCCTTCGGTGTTCACGTGGCTGGAGAAGAAATACTTAAGCTCAAAAATACCGCGTGGGCTGTGCAGATATTTCTGCGTGGTCACGCGGGAAATGGTTGATTCATGCATCTCGACGGCCTGGGCGATGTCCGCCAGCACCATCGGTTTCATAAACTCTTCGCCCTGCTCAAAGAACGCCTGCTGCTGTTCGACAATACAGCGGCTGACGCGCAGCAGCGTGTCATTACGGCTCTCCAGGCTCTTGATCAACCAGCGTGCTTCCTGAAGGTTGCTGCGAATGTATTGATTATCAGCGTCGTTACGGGCGCTGGTGCACATGGAGGCGTATTGCTGGTTGATTTGCAGGCGAGGAATGCTGTCGGCGTTCAGTTCAACGACCCAGCGGCCATTGTGTTTTCTCACCAGCACATCGGGGATGACATATTCCGGTTCGCTGGTCTGGATCGACTGCCCCGGACGCGGATCGAGCGACTGGATCAGATTCACCGCTTCCTTCAGCACCTCTTCTTTCAGGCGTGTGACGCGCATCAGGGTGCGGAAGTCGTGATTCGCCAGCAGATCCAGATGATCGCTGATGATGAGCCGGGCTTCGTCAATCCACGGTGTCTCTTTGGCAAACTGCGAAAGCTGGATCAGAAGGCAGTCGCGCAGATCTTTCGCGGCGACACCTATCGGGTCGAAACGCTGAACGCGTTTCAGAACGGCTTCGATCTCTTCCAGTTCAATCTCGTCATCGCCGATGCTTTCAAGAATCTCGTCCAGCGTCACGGTCAAATAGCCCGTGTCGTCAACGGCATCGACAATCGAGGTGGCAATGGCGCGATCGGTATCGGAGAAAGGAGTCAGCTCTACCTGCCACATCAGGTAGTCCTGAAGCGACTGGGTGGTTTCGCCCTGGTAGACCGGGAGTTCATCGTCCTGGTAGTCTGCACGCGTCCCGGAAGGGGTACCCGCGGTGTAGATTTCATCCCAGCTGGCATCCAGCGGCAGTTCGTCCGGCATCTCTTTCTGTTCGAGCGCATCTACGGAGTCGAGCGTTTCTGTGTCCTGCGTCTGCTGGGCGTCTACCTCGTCATGAAGATCGGTTTGCTCCAGCAGCGGATTGCTGTCCAGCGCCTGCTGGAGCTCCTGCTGGAGTTCTAACGTGGACAGCTGCAACAGACGGATTGCCTGCTGTAGCTGCGGCGTCATGGCCAGTTGCTGGCTGAGCCGTAATTGCAAACCTTGCTTCATGTTCAGAGCGTTTTTCTCCGGTTCGGCGTGACTTAACCTCTACCCTATCAGAGTCTGAAGTCTTCCCCAAGGTACACGCGCTTAACATGCTCATCTTCGAGGATTTGCTGCGGCGTACCGTGGGCAATCAGATGGCCCTGGCTCACTATGTAGGCGCGCTCACACACGGCCAGCGTTTCACGAACGTTGTGGTCCGTGATCAGTACGCCAAGCCCGCTGTCGCGCAGGTGCTCAATGATACGTTTGATATCGATAACGGAGATGGGGTCAACGCCCGCAAACGGTTCATCCAGCAGGATGAATTTTGGGTTTGCTGCCAGCGCGCGCGCAATCTCAACGCGGCGGCGTTCACCACCGGACAGCGCCTGGCCGAGGCTGTCACGCAGATGTTCGATATGAAACTCTTCCATCAGCTCGTTCGCACGGTCAGAGCGCTGCTCGCTGGTCAGATCGTCACGGATCTGGAGCACGGCCATCAGGTTGTCGAACACGCTTAAGCGGCGGAAAATAGACGCTTCCTGCGGCAAATAGCCGATGCCACGACGCGCGCGGGCATGCAGCGGCAGCAGGCTGATATCTTCATCATCGATGATGATGTTGCCGGCGTCACGCGGGACGATGCCCACCACCATGTAGAAGGTCGTGGTTTTACCCGCCCCGTTAGGGCCAAGCAAACCCACGATTTCGCCGGAGTTGACGGTCAGACTGACATCTTCGACGACGCGGCGGCCCTTATACGCTTTCGCGAGGTTTTTTGCAGTTAAAGTTGCCATAACGAATTAGTTACTCTTTTTCTGTGCCGGAGCCTGACCGTTGTTCTTGTCCTGCAACTGCGAAGGCACAAGCACGGTCGTGACGCGTTTGCCTTTTTCGCTGGAGGCCTGCATTTTCTGCTCTTTCACCAGATAGGTGATCTTGTCGCCTTTGATATTGCTGTCCAGCTGTTCCAGGTAAGCATTACCGGTCAGGATGACCAGATCCTTCGCCAGTTCATAGTGCATATGCGAGGCATGGCCTTTCACCGGCTTGCCGTTGTCCTGCATCTGGTAGAAGGTGGCCGGGTTGCCATAACCATCGATAATCTCTTTGCCCTGCTCGCCGCCCGGACGGGTAACGACCACTTTGTCGGCGTTGATTTTAATGGTGCCCTGGGTCATGACGACGTTGCCGGTAAAGGTGACGACGTTACCCTGCATATCCAGAGACTGGGTATCGGATTCAATATGAATCGGCTGTTCGGTGTCGCCAGTCACAGCAAGCGCGGGAAGACTGGCCGCCAGCAGCGCGCTGGCGATAACAACTTTAAGGCTGAGTTTGTTTGTTTTGAATTTCATAGGAGGTTCTAACCTTTTCAATCAGCTCGGCGTTTTTGCTGCGTAAGTTCCCGCGCATTCTTAAACCGCTGGAATTAAATGTTGTGCCATACAGGGTGACTAGATCCTGCGACGTGACATCCTGGGTGACCAGGTTGATCTGGGCGTTATCCGTCGTAATTTTTCGCAGTTGCGCGTCAGCGGTCAGGGCGTTGACTTCAACGTGACCATACAGGTAAAGCATACGGTCATTTGTCAGTTTTGCCCGGTCAGACTTGATAGACCACGTCGGCACTTTGTCCGTATCAAAGGTGGTCATGACCGGTTGGGTAAACCACGAGGTACCGTCATCTGAAAAATATTCTACATGCTGAGCAACGAGGCGATAGTTCAGCGCGCCTTCCGGGCTATAGACCACGGTGTCGCTGTGATCGCTTTTGTAGGTCGGGTCGCTCGTGTTAACCACTTCCGCTTGCGTATCATCGCGGTCAGCGAGGTTGACGCCAATCAGTACCAGGGCGGCAAGCGCAAGCAGAATGATAACCCAACGTCTGGTTTTACTCATATCGATTGCCCTTTCGCCTCATCAAGCTTGCCCTGCGACAGCAGAAGCAGATCGCAGACTTCACGGACGGCGCCGCGGCCACCGTGAATATGGGTAACGTAATCAGCACGCGGGATCAGCAGCGGGTGCGCGTCAGCCACGGCGATGCTCAGACCCACCTCCGCCATCACTGGCCAGTCGATCAAATCATCCCCGACGTATGCCACATTCTCTGGTGCAATGGCCAGTTTTCCCAGCAGATCCCGGAAAGCTACCATCTTATCAGACTGCCCCTGATAGAGATGGGTAATGCCCAGCGTTTCACACCGATCTTCTACCAGTTTAGCTTTCCGCCCGGTGATGATAGCAACTTCAATACCGGACGTGAGCGCACAGCGGATACCGTAACCGTCGCGAACGTTAAAGGCTTTCAGCTCTTCGCCGTTATTGCCCATATAAATCAGACCGTCGGAGAGCACACCATCCACATCGAGGATCAGCAGGCGGATATTTTCCGCCTTTGCCATCATGTGGGCGCTCACCGGGCCATAACAGGTTGCAAGGGATGCACCCGCATTACTCATTGTCTTATCCTTCATTACACTACGCCAGCGCGCAGCAGATCATGCATATGTACCACACCCAGCAGTTGGTCGCCATCGGCAACCATCACTGAGGTAATATGACGGGACTGCATCAGGTTCAGCACATCTACCGCCAGCGTGCCCGGACGGACGCGGATCCCGCCTGGCGTCATAACATCAGCAATGCCCAGCGTTCGGACATCCACACCCATATCGAATACCCGGCGCAGGTCGCCGTCGGTGAAAATGCCCTGAATCTTCATCAGATCGTCGCAGATAACCGTCATGCCCAGGTTTTTACGGGTGATCTCCAGTAACGCGTCGCGCAAAGAGGCCTCTTTGCTCACGTGCGGGATCTCATCTCCAGTGTGCATAATATCGTTAACCCGCAGCAGCAGTTTACGCCCGAGCGCGCCGCCGGGGTGAGACAGGGCGAAATCTTCAGGCGTAAAACCGCGGGCTTCCAGCAGCGCAACGGCAAGGGCATCGCCCATCACCAGCGCGGCGGTTGTGCTGGAGGTCGGCGCCAGCCCCAGCGGGCAGGCTTCTTTAGGCACCTTCACGCACAGGTGAATATCCGCCGCACGCGCCATACTGCTTTCCGGGCGGCTGGTCATGCAAATCAGCGGTACGTGCAGACGCTTCAGCACCGGGATCAACGCCAGGATTTCATTCGATTCCCCGGAGTTGGACAGCGCAATAACCACGTCCTGCGGCGTAACCATGCCGAGGTCACCGTGCGCGGCTTCACCGGGATGGACGAAGAATGACGACGTGCCGGTACTGGCAAAGGTCGCCGCCATTTTGCGTCCGATATGGCCGGATTTGCCCATCCCCATCACCACGACTTTGCCGGCACAGTAAAACATCTTCTCACAGGCCAGACTAAAATCCTGATTAATGTACTGATCTAACTGCGCCAGACCTTCACGTTCAATCTCCAGAACGTCTTTGCCTGCTTTCTGAAAGTCAAAACCCGGCTGCAATTCTATTTGCGACATAATGCGTTTCCGTTTACCCAGAGAGAAGAGGCGAAAGCCAGTACAGCATCGCCAGCCATACGATAAATCCACCCGTCAGCAGCGCGCCTGCGCCTTTGCCGATCTGCTCTTTTCGCCGCCAGCAGAGCAGGGCGAAAATCACGCTGACCAGCAGCATCACACCGTAATCGCGCGTGAAAACCATAGGGTTAAACGGCCCCGGCGAGATTAGCGCCGGCAGCCCTGTCACGATTGCGATATTGAAAATATTCGAGCCAATGATATTGCCGATGGCGATATCATCTTCCCCTTTACGCGCCCCGGCGATGGCGGTGGCCAGCTCTGGCAGGCTGGTGCCGATGGCGATTACCGTCAGACCGATTGTCAGTTCGCTCATCGCAAACGCGTTCGCCAGCACCGTCGCGTTATCGACCACCATCCGCGTGGCCATTGGCATGATGATCAGCGCGACGCCCAGCCACAGCAGGGCGACGGGTAAGGTCCCTTCCCGGGGCAGCTCGGCGAGATGCTCACGCGTAAGGCTATCGTTACCCTGTTTTTCCGCCAGACGTGCGATCTTCACGCTGTAAAGCAACCAGATCACGGCCAGGGCGAGCAGGAATATACCGTCACCGACGCTCAGCACCCCGTCATAAAGTACGTAGCCTGCCAGCAGACTGACGACTAACATTAACGGCAATTCCCGGCGCAAAACATCAGAATGCACGCGAAATGGATGCAGTAATGCGGCTAAGCCTAAAATCAGTAAGATATTGACGATGTTAGAGCCAATCGCGGTGCCGATAGCGAGGTCGACTTGCCCATGCAGCGAGGCTGAAACAGAAACGATGATTTCAGGAAGCGATGTGCCTACACTGACCACCGTCATGCCGATAATGATGGGCGGCATGCCAATGAGTCGACAGAGAATGGATGCGGCAAAGACCAAACGGTCAGCACTGTAGACCACCAACAGTAAACCAATTATTAACAGTGCTGTTGCTAAAAGCATCAAAAGTCCTTTCTTCAGGTATACTCGCTGGTCCACTGCGCACGAATGTTGGCGCCAGATGAAGTCTGAGACGTAACGAATTCCTAATTTTGACTTTATGCGCCGGAAAAGTAAAACAAATGCCAGCTTTCGCTAACCCCAATAGTGAATATTCTGTAAAAATGCGGGGTTTAGGGCTGATTTACGCTTCATGCCAGCCGTGAAGCAAGGTAAGTAAGGAACCATAAATGAGCCAAACGATGGCGAATATAGTCGATGTCCGGGGCGTCAGTTTTTCTCGCGGCAACCGGTTAATATTTGATGATATTTCGCTGACCGTGCCGCGCGGTAAAATCACCGCCATCATGGGGCCGTCAGGGATCGGTAAAACCACGTTGCTGCGTCTTATCGGCGGGCAAATCCCCCCTGACAGCGGCGAAATTCTCTTCGACGGCGAAAATGTCCCGGCGATGTCTCGCTCGCGCCTCTACACGGTTCGCAAACGGATGAGCATGCTCTTTCAGTCGGGCGCGCTGTTCACGGATATGAACGTTTTTGACAACGTGGCCTATCCGTTGCGTGAGCACACCCATCTTCCTCCTGAGCTGTTGCACAGTACGGTGATGATGAAGCTTGAAGCCGTGGGGCTGCGGGGGGCTGCGAAACTCATGCCGTCCGAACTCTCGGGTGGGATGGCGCGCCGCGCCGCGCTGGCGCGTGCTATTGCCCTGGAACCCGATTTAATCATGTTCGATGAACCGTTCGTCGGGCAGGACCCCATCACCATGGGCGTGCTGGTGAAGTTAATTTCGGAGCTGAACAGCGCCCTTGGCGTCACCTGCGTGGTGGTTTCCCACGACGTGCCGGAAGTGCTGAGTATCGCTGATTACGCCTATATTGTGGCTGACAAAAAGATCGTCGCCCACGGCAGCGCGCAGGCGTTGCAGGAGAATGGCGATCCGCGCGTGCGGCAGTTCCTGGACGGTATCGCAGATGGGCCGGTGCCTTTCCGCTATCCGGCGGGCGACTATCATGACGATTTACTCGGAATAGGGAGTTAAGCCACTCATGCTGTTAAATGCGTTGGCGGGTCTTGGACACCGTGGCCTAAAAACCATCAGTACGTTCGGGCGTGCCGGATTAATGTTGTTCAACGCGCTGGTCGGCAAACCGGAGTTCCGCAAGCATGCGCCGTTATTGGTACGGCAGCTTTATAACGTCGGCGTGCTGTCGATGCTTATCATCATCGTGTCGGGTCTGTTTATTGGCATGGTGCTGGGGTTGCAGGGGTATCTGGTGCTGACAACCTACAGCGCGGAAACCAGCCTTGGCATGCTGGTGGCGCTCTCGCTGCTGCGTGAACTCGGGCCGGTGGTTGCCGCGCTGCTGTTCGCCGGGCGTGCCGGGTCAGCGTTGACGGCGGAAATTGGCCTGATGCGCGCCACCGAGCAGCTCTCCAGTATGGAGATGATGGCAGTCGATCCGCTGCGCCGGGTAATCTCGCCGCGCTTCTGGGCCGGGGTTATCTCCTTGCCGTTACTGACTATCCTCTTTGTGGCGGTAGGTATCTGGGGAGGCGCGCTGGTTGGCGTTAACTGGAAAGGCATTGATGCCGGATTCTTCTGGTCTGCCATGCAGGACGCCATCGATCTGCGGATGGATCTGGTGAACTGTCTGATCAAGAGCGTGGTTTTCGCTGTGACGGTTACCTGGATTGCGTTGTTTAATGGTTACGATGCCATTCCGACGTCGGCGGGCATTAGCCGTGCAACGACGCGTACTGTCGTACATTCGTCGCTGGCCGTTTTAGGTCTGGATTTTGTGCTCACCGCACTGATGTTTGGGAATTGAGTTCATGCAAACGAGAAAAAATGAAATTTGGGTTGGCGTGTTTCTGCTTCTGGCGCTGCTGGCCGCGCTGTTCATCTGCCTGCGAGCGGCGGACATCACCTCTGTTCGCGCCGAGCCGACGTATCGTGTCTACGCGACTTTCGATAACATCGGCGGCCTGAAAGCGCGCTCACCGGTGCGTATTGGTGGCGTCGTTATCGGACGTGTCGCTGACATTACGCTTGATGAGAAAACCTATCTGCCGCGCGTCGCGATGGATATCGAAGAGCGCTATAACCACATTCCGGACACCAGCTCGCTTTCTATCCGCACCTCTGGCCTGCTGGGGGAGCAATATCTGGCCCTTAACGTTGGTTTTGAAGATCCTGAGCTGGGAACGACTATCCTTAAAGACGGTAGCGTAATCCAAGATACCAAGTCAGCGATGGTGCTGGAAGATATGATTGGTCAGTTCCTTTACAACAGTAAAGGGGATGATAAAAAGTCTGACGATGCCCCTGCGCAGAGTGAAGACCACACCAACGTCGAACCGACGCCAGGCGCGACGAATTAATTTCAGGAGAAGTCATTCATGTTTAAACGACTGTTAATGGTTGCCATGCTGGTCATTGCCCCTCTTACCGCGGCGCACGCTGCGGATCAGAGTAACCCGTACAAACTGATGGATGAGGCCGCGAAGAAAACCTTCGACCGTCTTAAAAACGAACAGCCAAAAATCCGTTCTAACCCTGATTATCTGCGTGATGTGGTGGATCAGGAACTGCTGCCGTATGTGCAGATCAAGTATGCGGGCGCACTGGTGCTGGGCCGTTACTACAAAGACGCGACCCCTGCACAGCGCGAGGCTTACTTTGCAGCGTTCCGTGAATACCTGAAACAGGCTTACGGCCAGGCGCTGGCGATGTACCACGGGCAGACCTATCAGATTGCCCCTGAACAGCCGCTGGGCGATGCCACTATCATTCCTATTCGCGTGACGATTATCGATCCAAACGGTCGTCCACCGGTTCGTCTGGACTTCCAGTGGCGTAAAAACAGCCAGACCGGAAACTGGCAGGCGTACGACATGATCGCTGAAGGCGTCAGCATGATCACCACTAAACAGAACGAGTGGAGCGATCTGCTGCGCACTAAAGGCATCGATGGCCTGACGGCTCAGCTTCAGTCCATCTCTCGTCAGAAAATTACCCTGGACGAGAAGAAGTAATGTCACAGCAGCTTAGCTGGGCGCGTGACGGCGAGACGTTGACGCTGACGGGAGAGCTGGATCAGGATCTGCTTAACCCGCTGTGGGACGCTCGCCATAACGCGATGCAGGGCGTGACGCTGATTGATCTCCATGGCGTTACGCGGGTAGATACCGCCGGTATCGCCCTGCTGGCGTACCTGGTGGCCACGGGCAAAAAGCAGGGGAGCAGCGTTACCCTGACGGGGGTAAGCGATAACGTGATTACCCTTGCACAGCTTTACAATTTGCCCGAAGACGTATTACCTCGCTAATTTTTTCAGTACGTTACTTCTGAAAGCCCCGACAGTTTACGCGTCGGGGCTTTTTGCTTGTTTAAGACCGCGCCACTTTGCTCTAAGATGTTGAGCTTGTTTTCACTATCAGATGATGTAGACCCCATGGAAAATAATGAAATCCAGACTGTGCTGATGAATGCACTCTCCCTTCAGGAAGCCCACGTCTCTGGCGATGGCAGTCACTTCCAGGTTATTGCTGTGGGTGAGATGTTCGACGGAATGAGTCGCGTGAAGAAACAGCAGGCTGTGTACGCGCCGCTGATGGAATACATTGCGGATAACCGCATCCACGCCCTGTCGATTAAAGCGTTCACCCCACAGGAGTGGGCACGCGATCGCAAACTAAACGGTTTTTGAGCTGAGGGCGGAACGCCCGCAGCACGGTTGAATTTATAAGAGAGCAAACGATGGATAAATTTCGTGTACAGGGACCCACGCGTCTCCAGGGCGAAGTCACAATTTCTGGCGCTAAAAACGCCGCGCTGCCCATTCTTTTCGCTGCGCTGCTCGCAGAAGAGCCGGTAGAGATCCAGAACGTACCGAAGCTGAAAGATATCGACACGACCATGAAGTTGCTCGGCCAGTTGGGCACCAAAGTGGAGCGTAACGGTTCCGTCTGGATCGATGCCAGCAACGTGAACAACTTCTCAGCGCCGTATGAGCTGGTGAAAACCATGCGTGCTTCCATCTGGGCGCTTGGTCCGCTGGTGGCGCGTTTCGGTCAGGGACAGGTTTCACTGCCGGGCGGATGCGCTATCGGCGCGCGTCCCGTTGACCTGCATATCTTCGGCCTGGAAAAACTCGGCGCGGAGATCAAGCTGGAAGAGGGTTACGTTAAAGCGTCCGTCAATGGTCGTCTGAAAGGCGCGCACATTGTCATGGACAAAGTGAGCGTGGGCGCAACAGTCACCATCATGTCGGCTGCTACGCTGGCAGAAGGCACTACCATCATCGAAAACGCCGCCCGTGAGCCGGAGATCGTGGATACCGCGAACTTCCTGGTCGCGCTGGGGGCGAAGATCAGCGGGCAGGGCACAGACCGTATCACCATCGAAGGCGTTGAACGTCTGGGTGGCGGTGTGTATCGCGTACTGCCAGACCGTATCGAAACCGGTACTTTCCTGGTGGCCGCGGCCATTTCTGGCGGTAAGATTGTCTGCCGTAACGCCCAGCCAGATACCCTGGATGCGGTGCTGGCGAAACTGCGCGATGCGGGTGCGGATATCGAAATCGGTGAAGACTGGATCAGCCTCGATATGCACGGGCAGCGTCCTAAAGCCGTTAACGTGCGTACTGCGCCACATCCGGCATTCCCGACGGATATGCAGGCACAGTTCACGCTGTTGAACCTGGTGGCCGAAGGCACGGGCTTCATCACGGAAACTATCTTCGAAAACCGTTTCATGCACGTACCGGAACTGATCCGTATGGGTGCGCATGCTGAGATTGAAAGCAACACGGTAATTTGCCACGGCGTTGAAAAACTGTCCGGTGCGCAGGTGATGGCGACCGATCTGCGCGCGTCTGCGAGCCTCGTATTGGCAGGTTGTATTGCGGAAGGGACTACCGTTGTCGATCGTATCTACCACATCGATCGTGGTTACGAGCGTATTGAGGACAAACTGCGCGCGCTGGGTGCAAATATCGAGCGTGTGAAGGGCGAGTAATCGTTCCGGCACCCCCCTGCCATAACAGGCCGGGGGATTGCTGTTCCTGTCAATCCTGGTGCATCAGTCCTGATGTGCTTTCTTCGTTTTGCCCTGGCGCATCATGCGCGTTCTGTCGATAAATTCATGGGTAATAGGATCGTGGTAGCGTGACGGCCATATCACCCACGGATGCGTATCCAGCGCCGTCGCGATAATCAGTTCCCCCTTCGGCCATGGGCGGGTCAGGGCGTTTGCCAGCGTCGACGAGCTTAGCCCATGACGACGTGATTCGGCAGCCAGCGATGTTCCTTTTTTACGCAGTGCCGCAATAATGTCAGCAGAATGCCAGTCGATGAATTTTGTATCCATAATGCTGTCCTTGTGTTCGTTATCGTCCACGTCGTTTCGTGTGAAAAGACAGCATTACTATACTCACTTCGAACATGTGTTCTAAAAAGTTCATGTTACGAGAAGCAATATTCAGAATAAGGCACGGCTTTATACATGCGGCCTGTAACCCGATGGGCTTACGCGGAAATGTAATTTATTGGTGTGTACTGGAATCTCCCTGCGTGGGCGCAGGGAGATGAGGAGGGGATTATCGATCGCGCTGGACGGCGATGTGCGCGAGGCCGATTAGCGCATCACGCCATGGGCTGTCGGGAATGACCTGAATGGCGGCGATGGCTTTGTCCGCTTCTTCTTCAGCGCGCTGACGCGTCCATTCCAGGGAGCCGCAGATAGCCATTGTTTCCAGTACCGGTTCCAGAAGATGGCGTCCATTTCCCTGCTCGATAGCCTCCCGGATCATTTTCGCCTGCTCTGGTGTGCCATTGCGCATCGCGTGGAGCAGCGGCAGCGTTGGCTTGCCTTCGTTCAGGTCATCGCCGACGTTTTTACCGAGCGTTTCGCCATCCGCGCTGTAGTCCAGCAAATCATCAATCAGCTGGAACGCGGTGCCGAGATAACGGCCATAGTCCTGAAGGCCCTTTTCCTGAGCTTCGCTACAGCCTGCCAGAATGCCGGAGCATTGCGCGGCGGCTTCGAACAGACGTGCGGTCTTGCTGTAAATCACCCGCATATAGTTTTCTTCGGTGATGTCCGGGTCGTTGACGTTCATCAGCTGTAGGACTTCACCTTCAGCGATAACGTTCACGGCTTCTGACATCACTTCCAGCACCTTCAGCGAGCCAAGGCTGGTCATCATCTGGAAGGCGCGGGTATAGATAAAATCGCCTACCAGAACGCTTGCCGCATTACCAAACGCGGCGTTGGCGGTGGCTTTTCCACGACGCATGTCTGATTCATCCACAACATCGTCGTGAAGCAGGGTGGCGGTGTGGATAAATTCGATCAGCGCCGCGATCGTGACGTGGGCATTTCCCTGATAGCCAACCGCGCGTGCGGCCAGAATGGCAATCATCGGACGAATACGTTTACCGCCGCCGCTGACGATGTAATAGCCCAACTGATTGATCAGCTGAACGTCAGAGTTGAGTTGCTCCAGGATTGCTGCATTCACACCCGCCATATCTTGCGCGGTTAACTCATTGATTTTTTCTAAATTCATCGCAAAAGCCGGGCTTTTTATCCTGTTTATCCCACACGAGATGGGTACACAAAGGGTTTCGGTTTATAAATAGTATTGCTGATTGTACTGAAAAAACGGCTC
The DNA here is from genome assembly GCF_000534415.1 of Enterobacter sp. BIDMC 27. Classification (NCBI taxonomy): domain Bacteria; kingdom Pseudomonadati; phylum Pseudomonadota; class Gammaproteobacteria; order Enterobacterales; family Enterobacteriaceae; genus Enterobacter; species Enterobacter sp. BIDMC 27. The sequence goes on along the minus strand of NZ_KI973178.1, from coordinate 228,968 downwards.
AGATAAACGTTACCGTACGTGTTGTGTTTTTTTTCTTCATGTATTGATGGTAGCACTTGTCAAAGGCTCGCGTTTTGCGTAATATTCGCGCCCTATTGTGAATATTTATAGCGCACTCTGAATCATACGAGGATGTGCGCGGAAGCGGAGTTTATATGTACGCGGTTTTCCAAAGTGGTGGTAAACAACACCGAGTAAGCGAAGGTCAGACCGTTCGCCTGGAAAAGCTGGACATCGCAACTGGCGAATCTGTTGAGTTCGCTGAAGTTCTGATGATCGCAAACGGTGAAGAAGTCAAAATCGGCGTTCCTTTCGTTGATGGCGGCGTTATCAAAGCTGAAGTTGTTGCTCACGGTCGTGGCGAGAAAGTTAAAATCGTTAAGTTTCGTCGTCGTAAACACTATCGTAAGCAGCAGGGCCACCGTCAGTGGTTCACTGATGTGAAAATTACTGGCATCAGCGCCTAAGACCTGAGGAGAGATTTAAATGGCACATAAAAAGGCTGGCGGCTCCACACGTAACGGTCGCGATTCAGAAGCTAAACGCCTGGGCGTTAAGCGTTTCGGTGGCGAATCCGTTCTGGCGGGTAGCATCATCGTTCGTCAGCGTGGCACCAAGTTCCACGCGGGTACCAACGTAGGTTGCGGTCGTGACCACACTCTGTTTGCTAAAGCAGACGGTAAAGTGAAATTTGAAGTTAAAGGCCCGAACAACCGTAAATACATCAGCATCGTTGCTGAGTAAGGTTTTCTCGGTCCGGTAACGGATTAAAGCCCCGCAACGTGTTGCGGGGCTTTTTACATTGGAAACCCGGAAAATTTTCTGTAGGGAAAACGGGCATGAAGCAGCAGGCCGGCATGGGTATTCTTTTGGCGCTCACTACCGCAATGTGCTGGGGTGCGCTGCCAATTGCAATGAAGCAGGTACTGGAAGTCATGGAGCCACCGACGGTGGTGTTTTATCGCTTCCTGATGGCAAGCATAGGCCTGGGCGCCATTCTGGCCGTCAAAGGTAAGCTGCCACCGCTGCGCATCTTCCGAAAACCGCGTTGGCTGGTGTTACTGGCTATCGCGACGGGCGGTCTGTTCGGTAACTTCATTCTGTTCAGCTCTTCCCTGCAATATCTTAGCCCTACAGCGTCGCAGGTGATTGGTCAGCTTTCACCGGTCGGCATGATGGTCGCCAGCGTATTCATCCTCAAGGAGAAGATGCGCGGCACGCAGATCATCGGGGCAAGCATGCTGCTTTGCGGGCTGGTGATGTTCTTTAACACCAGCCTGATTGAGATTTTTACCCGCCTGACGGATTACACCTGGGGTGTCATTTTTGGGGTGGGTGCAGCAACGGTCTGGGTGAGTTATGGCGTCGCGCAAAAGGTGTTATTGCGCCGTCTTGCCTCACAGCAGATCCTCTTTTTGCTGTACACTTTGTGTACACTGGCATTATTGCCTTTAGCGAAGCCGGGTGTAATTACCCAGCTCAGCGACTGGCAACTGGCGTGCCTCATTTTTTGTGGGCTGAATACGCTGGTCGGTTATGGCGCTCTGGCTGAAGCCATGGCGCGCTGGCAGGCAGCACAGGTGAGCGCCTTAATCACGCTTACCCCGCTGTTTACGCTGTTATTTTCAGATTTGTTATCAATGGCCTGGCCCGATGTCTTCGTCAAGCCGATGCTCAACCTGTTGGGTTATCTCGGTGCGTTTGTCGTGGTTGCGGGCGCGATGTATTCCGCCATTGGTCATCGTCTTTGGGGGCGTTGGCGCAAAAATGAAGCGGTTGTAATAGTCCCCCGCTCAGGCGAATGAGTTACGGAGAGTAAAATGAAGTTTGTTGATGAAGCGACGATTCTGGTCGTGGCAGGTGATGGCGGTAACGGTTGTGTAAGCTTCCGCCGTGAAAAATATATTCCTCGTGGCGGTCCTGACGGCGGTGACGGTGGGGACGGTGGCGACGTGTGGCTGGAGGCGGATGAAAACCTCAACACGCTGATCGACTACCGTTTCGAAAAATCTTTCCGCGCCGAGCGTGGCCAGAACGGCCAGAGCCGCGACTGTACCGGTAAACGCGGTAAAGACGTGACGATCAAAGTGCCGGTGGGTACGCGTGTCATCGATCAGGGCACGGGCGAAACCATGGGTGATATGACCAAACACGGTCAGCGCCTGATGGTGGCGAAAGGCGGCTGGCATGGTCTGGGTAACAGCCGTTTCAAATCTTCCGTTAACCGTACCCCGCGTCAGAAAACCATGGGTACCCCGGGTGATAAGCGCGACCTGCAACTGGAACTGATGCTGCTGGCGGATGTGGGGATGCTGGGTATGCCAAACGCCGGTAAATCGACGTTTATCCGTGCGGTCTCTGCGGCGAAACCCAAAGTAGCGGATTATCCGTTTACGACGCTGGTGCCGAGCCTGGGCGTTGTCCGTATGGATAACGAGAAGAGCTTTGTGGTCGCTGACATCCCGGGTCTGATTGAAGGGGCAGCAGAAGGCGCCGGTCTGGGTATTCGCTTCCTGAAGCACCTTGAGCGTTGTCGCGTACTGTTGCACCTCATCGACATCGATCCAATCGACGGTTCCGATCCGGTTGAAAACGCCCGTATCATTATTGGCGAGCTGGAGAAATACAGTGAAAAACTGGCGCAAAAACCGCGCTGGCTGGTATTTAACAAGATCGACCTGATGGATAAAGCGGAAGCTGAAGCGAAAGCTAAAGCGATTGCCGAAGCGATGGGTTGGGAAGATAAGTACTATCTGATCTCTGCCGCCAGCCAGGTTGGCGTGAAAGATCTCTGCTGGGATGTGATGACCTTTATCATCGAGAATCCGGTTGTTCAGGCAGAAGAGGCGAAACAGCCTGAAAAAGTCGAATTCATGTGGGATGACTACCACCGCCAGCAGCTCGAAGAGCTGGAAGCGGAAGAAGATGATGAAGACTGGGACGATGACTGGGATGAAGACGACGAAGAAGGCGTCGAGTTCATCTACAAGCACTAACCCCTGTATAAAGCCCCTTAACGGGGCTTTTTTTTATCCTATTTTCGCCGGTAACCAACAGCTGGCGATGAGGCCGCCCTCAGCGCCGTTCTCCAGCGTTAAATGGCCATGATGGAGCTGTACGATACGCTGTACGATGCTCAGCCCAAGGCCGCTGCCGCCGTAGCGCTGGTCGAGACGTCGGAAAGGTTCGGTGATCGACTGGCGGTGCGCCTCATCAATACCCGGCCCCTGATCGGTAACGCTCACCCGGGTACCGCCCTCCGTCGCTGTTAATGCCACTTCAATGGTTGTGCCTGCCGGGCTGTAGCGGGCGGCATTCTCCAGAAGGTTCCTTAGCATCAGACGTAACAGGACGGCGTCCCCCTGTACCGTCAGCGCGCTGTGGGCCGGCCATATTACCGTATGCTCTTTGGCTTCATGCTCCAGGCTGAGCGGAGCAATGATCGTCTCCGTCCAGTTCACGGTATCGTAATGGCCGCTGGCCATCGCCTGCCCGGCACGCGCCAGCATCAGCAGCTGTTCCACCGTGTGCATCAGCTGATCGATACGGCTTATCAGTGGCGTGGCCTGCGGGGAACCGGACTGAGCCATCAGTTCCAGATGGAGCCTGATCCCCGCAAGCGGCGTACGTAACTCGTGTGCCGCATCGGCGGTAAACAGGCGTTCCTGTTGAATAGTGTGGTCCAGCCGGGCGAGGAGTTGATTGAGCGAGGTGGTCACAGCGCCTATCTCTTCCATATCGGAATACATCGGCAGGGGAGTCAGATTATCCGCCGAACGGTTCGCAAGGCTGGCGCGAAGTTTGTTGAGTGGTCGGGTGATCCAGGTGACGGCCCAAAATGAGAAGAGCAGGGTAAAACCGACCATCACCAGAGAAGGGACCAGCAGGGAGGCAATGGCTTCGCGGATCTCTTTTTCGACATGGTTGTTGCGCGCTTTGGCGGACAACGTTTCGTTCACCAGAAAACCGATCTGCTCGCGGCTCTCATGCCACAGCCAGACTACGCTAATGAGTTGAAAAAATAGCAGAATAACCGCCAGCAACACCATTAATCGCCGGCGCATACTGTTCATTTCTGGCTCTCCAGACGGTAACCCACGCCGCGTACGGTTTTGATGCGATCTTTACCGAGCTTGCGCCGCAGATTATGAATGTGAACTTCAAGCGTGTTTGATCCTGGATCGTCCTGCCAGGAGTAGATGTCCTGTTGCAGCGTTTCACGGTGCACGGTCTGCCCGCTGCGCATGATCAGGCGCGTCAGCAGAGCGAACTCTTTTGGCGTCACTTCCACAGGCTGAGACTGGCGCAACACCTGCTGAGTTTGCAGATTGAGGGTGATATCTCCGTCCGTCAGCAGGTTGTCGCTGTGGCCCTGATAGCGGCGGATCAACGCCCGTACGCGAGCCTGTAGCTCGGCAAGGGCGAAGGGTTTTACCAGATAATCGTCAGCGCCAGAATCCAGCCCGTTAATTCTGTCTTCAATGGCATCGCGGGCGGTGAGAATCAAGACGGGATTCTCAACCCCGCGACGACGCCACTGGCAGAGCAGCGTCGCGCCGTCTTTATCCGGCAGCCCTAAATCCAGGATCACGAGGCTGTATTCACCGCTCTGGATCAGGGCATCTGCTTCAGCGGCCGTGGTGGCACAATCCAGGGCGTAGCCTTCATTCCCCAGCGCCAGCGCTAACCCTTCCTGCAATAACAGATCGTCTTCAACTATCAGTAGTTTCATCGCTAGTTATTCTGGTAGATGTCCTTATAGAGCCTGCTTTCGAAACGCACCAGTGGAATACGGCGATTGCGCTGGTCAGCCGGTTCGACGGCATAGCCGGAAAGATACTGCACAAATGCCATGCGTTGTCCGCTGGCGGTAGTGATAAAACCGGCAAGGTTGTAAACGCCTTGCAGGGAACCCGTTTTGGCTGACACTTTGCCATCCACGCCCGCAGCGTGAAGGCCCGCGCGGTACTGAAGAGAGCCGTCGTGTCCGGCAAGCGGCAGCATCGTAATAAAGTTTAGCTCAGCGTCATGCTGAGCAATGTACTGCAACACCTGCATCATGGTGGCCGGCGAGATCAGGTTATGACGCGATAAACCGGAACCATCAACGGCGATCGTATTGCCCAGATCGATACCCGCCTGCTGGCGCAGGATCTGACGTACGGCATCAGAACCGGCCCGCCAGGTGCCCGGCACACCAAATCGCGCGTGCCCAATCATGCGGAACACCGTGTCGGCAATCATGTTATCCGACTTTTTCAGCATAATCTTAAGCAAATCATGCAGTGGCGCGGACTGTTTGCTGGCGATCACCGTGCCTGGCTCATTCACCTGCGTCTGGCGCAGCAGCGTTCCGGTGTAGGTTATGCCCGCCTGCTTCAGTTCATCTTTAAAAATGGCACCGGCATAGCCCGCGCCATCCTGAATGGCGAAGGCCAGCGGGAGGGGATCGGACCGCTGGGTCAGGCAGCCGGTGAGCGTATAGCGATTGAGATCGCCCGGTACCACGTCCAGCTCGCAATACTGCGCCTCCGGGGAGCCTTTCGCCAGCGTCCGCACCTGGCTGAACATCGTGACCGGGTAGTATGAGGCCACGCGGATAAAAGCTAAGTCATTTGGTTTTGGCGCGCTGTAAAGCGATACGGAGAAGCAGTTACGGTCAACGATGGCGGCGGCTGGCGGGGCGCTAAAGCACTGCGTCATGTCGTTCCACGGCCAGCCAGGCGCTTTATCGTGGCTGGCGAAAATGGAGGTGTCGATCAGCACGTTGCCATCAATTTTTGTTACGCCGGATTTTTTCAGTACCGCCACCATATTGCGGACATCCTGGCGCTTAAAGGTGGGATCGCCACCAAAACGGGCGATAAGATCGCCTTTCAGTTCGCCACCCTCAACGTTACCTCTGGTTTCAAGGGTGGTAGTAAAACGGAAGTCAGGCCCGAGCTGGAGCAGGGCGGCGAGGGCAGTGATCACCTTCTGGGTACTGGCAGGCAGCGCCATCTGTTGACTGTGATAGTCAATCTCGGGAGCCTGCGCGCCAACCTTCTGCACCATCAGGGCAAGGTTCGCGCCGGCGGGCAGTTGATTAATGTACTCATCAACATTCGCGGCCTGAACGGTGAACGTTATACTGGTAGTCAATCCGATGATAAAACTGGAAAATCGCATAATCTCGCGCTAACAACCCGAAAACAAACCGTCATACTACGGTGCATGGCACTGTAAAGTAAACGATGACCCATAGTGAACTTCGCGGTAAAATACGTATCAAATTGAAAAATTGCTGCTGACCTGGGGCGTTGCTCCCGGGTCGGTTTTCTTTTTGCTTCTGGCCTGTTCAGGTGGGCTGGAGCAGGGAACACTGCTCCCAACAGGAATGTTTAAGAGGTATAACAAATGCAAGCTATTCCGATGACCTTACGTGGTGCCGAAAAACTGCGCGAAGAGCTGGATTTTCTCAAATCCGTGCGTCGCCCTGAAATCATCGCCGCTATCGCGGAAGCGCGTGAGCATGGCGACCTGAAAGAGAATGCTGAATACCACGCGGCGCGTGAGCAGCAGGGTTTCTGTGAGGGGCGCATTAAAGATATCGAGGCGAAACTGTCTAACGCGCAGGTTATCGATATCACCAAAATGCCAAATAATGGCCGTGTGATCTTCGGCTCTACCGTCAGCGTCCTGAATCTGGACAACGACGAAGAGCAGACCTATCGCATCGTGGGTGATGATGAAGCGGACTTCAAACAGAACCTGATTTCGGTGAACTCGCCGATTGCTCGTGGCCTGATTGGCAAAGAGCAGGACGATGTGGTCACCATCCGCACCCCTGGTGGTGAAGTGGAATACGAAATTATTAAGGTTGAATACCTGTAATTCGCTTCGCTACTAAGATGTTGATACATTGTAAAGAAAAGAAAAAGGCCGCATAGCGGCCTTTTATCAACTCAAGGAGCATGGCATTTTGCTCGCCTGCTGAAAGAAATCCCTCGTTTCACACAGAAAATGTGTTCGATTCAGGATATCCTTAACGTGGCAGCGAGATTTTGCGCTCTTTAGATGGGCGATAGAGCACCAGCGTTTTACCGATGACCTGTACATTACAGGCGCCGGTTTCGCGCACGATGGCTTCCACGATCAGGTTTTTAGTGTCTCTGTCTTCAGAGGCGATTTTCACCTTGATCAGCTCGTGGTGTTCCAGCGCTTGTTCAATCTCGGCAAGCACCCCTTCGGTCAAACCATTGTTGCCAAGCATCACTACAGGCTTGAGCGGATGTGCCAGACCTTTAAGGTGCTGTTTTTGTTTAGTACTCAGATTCATCGTATATTTTTGCTTACGTTGGGATTGAAAACGGTTCATTCTACCGCCATCTCCCTAATATCGCCAAATAGCTGCGTAGAAATTTACGTCACAGGCAAGCAACGATGAACCAGGACGGAAATGTTAAATGACAGGTAAAAAGCGTTCTGCCAGCTCCAGCCGCTGGCTTCAGGAACACTTTAGCGATAAATATGTTCAACAGGCGCAGAAAAAGGGGTTGCGTTCCCGCGCCTGGTTTAAACTTGATGAAATACAGCAAAGTGACAAACTTTTTAAACCGGGAATGACGGTGGTCGACCTCGGTGCGGCACCTGGCGGATGGTCCCAGTATGCGGTTACGCAGATCGGCGGAACGGGCCGAATCATCGCATGCGATCTTTTACCAATGGATCCCATCGTCGGTGTCGACTTCCTTCAGGGCGACTTTCGTGATGAATTAGTGCTTAAAGCACTACTTGATCGTGTAGGTGACAGTAAGGTCCAGGTTGTCATGTCGGATATGGCGCCAAATATGTGTGGAACACCGGCGGTGGATATCCCCCGCGCCATGTATCTGGTGGAACTAGCGTTAGAAATGTGTCGTGATGTACTAGCGCCTGGTGGTAGTTTTGTTGTGAAGGTGTTTCAGGGCGAAGGTTTCGAGGAGTATCTTAAGGAAATTCGCTCCCTGTTTGCGAAGGTCAAAGTTCGTAAGCCGGACTCTTCCCGGGCCCGTTCCCGTGAAGTGTATATTGTAGCGACCGGGCGAAAATGATAACCGGTAGATTTCAGGCGAAAGTTTGAATGAAACTGGATATAGAGTATCCTGACGCTGTTTTTAACACAGTTGTAATATGAGGTTAATCCCTTGAGTGACATGGCGAAAAACCTAATACTCTGGCTGGTCATTGCCGTTGTGCTGATGTCAGTATTCCAGAGCTTTGGGCCCAGCGAGTCGAATGGCCGCAAGGTGGATTATTCTACCTTCCTGCAAGAGGTCAATCAGGACCAGGTTCGCGAAGCGCGTATCAACGGACGTGAGATCAACGTTACCAAGAAAGATAGTAACCGTTACACGACTTACATCCCGGTGAACGATCCTAAGCTGCTTGATAACCTTCTGACCAAAAACGTCAAAGTGGTAGGCGAGCCGCCGGAAGAACCAAGCCTGCTGGCTTCTATCTTCATTTCCTGGTTCCCGATGCTGCTTCTTATCGGCGTCTGGATCTTCTTTATGCGCCAGATGCAGGGCGGTGGTGGCAAAGGTGCCATGTCGTTCGGTAAGAGCAAGGCGCGTATGCTGACGGAAGACCAGATCAAGACCACGTTTGCTGACGTAGCAGGTTGTGACGAAGCAAAAGAAGAGGTGGGTGAACTGGTTGAATACCTGCGCGAGCCGAGCCGTTTCCAAAAACTGGGCGGTAAGATCCCGAAAGGCGTCCTGATGGTCGGCCCTCCGGGTACCGGTAAAACCCTGCTGGCAAAAGCCATCGCGGGTGAAGCGAAGGTGCCGTTCTTTACTATTTCAGGTTCTGACTTCGTTGAAATGTTCGTGGGTGTCGGTGCATCTCGTGTGCGTGACATGTTCGAGCAGGCTAAGAAGGCAGCACCGTGCATCATCTTCATCGATGAAATCGACGCCGTAGGCCGCCAGCGTGGCGCAGGCCTGGGTGGTGGTCACGATGAACGTGAGCAGACGCTGAACCAGATGCTGGTTGAGATGGACGGCTTCGAAGGTAACGAAGGTATCATCGTTATCGCGGCAACTAACCGTCCAGACGTACTCGACCCTGCGCTGCTGCGTCCAGGCCGTTTTGACCGTCAGGTTGTGGTCGGTCTGCCGGATGTTCGCGGTCGTGAACAGATTCTGAAAGTGCATATGCGACGCGTACCGCTGGCGCCAGATATCGACGCGGCAATCATCGCGCGTGGTACTCCAGGCTTCTCCGGTGCGGATCTGGCTAACCTGGTCAACGAAGCAGCACTGTTTGCCGCTCGCGGTAACAAGCGCGTGGTGTCCATGGTGGAATTCGAGAAAGCGAAAGACAAAATCATGATGGGTGCGGAACGTCGCTCCATGGTGATGACGGAAGCGCAGAAAGAGTCCACGGCATATCACGAAGCGGGCCACGCGATTATCGGTCGTCTGGTGCCGGAACACGATCCCGTACACAAGGTGACGATTATTCCGCGCGGTCGTGCGCTGGGTGTGACCTTCTTCCTGCCTGAAGGCGACGCGATCAGCGCCAGCCGTCAGAAGCTGGAAAGCCAGATTTCAACCCTGTACGGCGGTCGTCTGGCTGAAGAGATTATCTACGGTGCGGAACATGTTTCCACCGGTGCGTCGAACGATATTAAAGTGGCGACAAACCTGGCGCGTAACATGGTGACTCAGTGGGGCTTCTCCGACAAACTCGGTCCGCTGCTGTATGCAGAGGAAGAGGGCGAAGTATTCCTAGGCCGCTCTGTGGCAAAAGCGAAACATATGTCCGATGAAACGGCACGTATCATCGACCAGGAAGTGAAAGCGCTGATTGAACGTAACTACGCTCGCGCCCGTCAGATCCTGAACGACAATATGGACATCCTGCATTCGATGAAAGATGCGCTCATGAAATATGAGACCATCGATGCACCGCAGATTGACGACCTGATGGCGCGCCGCGAAGTGCGTCCGCCGGCAGGCTGGGAAGACCCAGGCGCGTCTAACAATTCTGACAACAATGGCACCCCGCGTGCGCCGCGTCCGGTCGATGAACCGCGTACGCCAAACCCGGGCAACACCATGTCAGAGCAGTTGGGCGACAAGTAAGTCACTGCTGTTGAAGCGTTTGTCTGTATCTCAAACCCTGGAGCTTGCTCCGGGGTTTTTCTTATCTGTTTAACCACATTAACCCCAGGGACTTCACCATGAAACTATTCGCCCAGGACTCGCATCTCGACCTTTCACATCCCCATGTGATGGGGATCCTGAATGTCACGCCTGATTCCTTCTCTGACGGCGGCACGCATAATTCGCTTATCGACGCGGTTAAACACGCGAATTTAATGATTAACGCGGGTGCCACCATCATTGACGTTGGAGGGGAGTCAACGCGGCCTGGCGCGGCGGAGGTTTCGGTGGAAGAAGAGCTGGCGCGCGTGGTGCCGGTGGTGGAGGCTATCGCCCGGCGCTTTGAAGTGTGGATCTCCGTTGATACCTCCAAACCCGAAGTGATCCGTGAAGTGGCGAGAGTGGGCGCTCACATTATCAATGATATCCGCTCGCTGACCGAGCCGGGCGCGATTGAAGCCGCCGCAGAAACCGGGCTACCGGTGTGTCTGATGCATATGCAGGGTCAGCCTAAGACAATGCAGGAGGCGCCAAAATATGAAGATGTGTTTGCCGACGTCACCCGCTTCTTTATTGAGCATATCGAACGCTGTGAACGTGCGGGTATCGCAAAAGAGAAATTGCTGCTCGACCCGGGCTTCGGTTTCGGTAAAAATCTCTCACACAATTACGCGTTGCTTGCGCGCTTATCAGAGTTTCATCAGTTCGGCCTGCCACTGCTGGTGGGAATGTCGAGAAAATCGATGATTGGTCAGTTGTTGAATGTCGGGCCGAGCGAACGTCTGAGCGGCAGTCTGGCCTGCGCGGTGATTGCCGCGATGCAAGGTGCACACATCATTCGCGTCCATGACGTAAAAGAAACAGTAGAAGCCATGCGTGTGGTGGAAGCCACACTGGCAGCGAAGGAAAACAAACGCTATGAGTAATCGTAAATATTTTGGTACCGATGGCATCCGTGGGCGCGTAGGCGATGCGCCAATTACCCCTGACTTTGTCCTGAAGCTGGGCTGGGCAGCGGGGAAAGTGCTGGCGCGTCATGGCTCCCGTAAGATCATTATTGGGAAAGATACCCGTATTTCGGGTTATATGCTGGAGTCCGCGCTGGAAGCCGGGCTGGCGGCGGCGGGGCTTTCAGCTTCCTTTACGGGGCCAATGCCGACCCCTGCTGTTGCCTATCTGACCCGCACCTTCCGTGCGGAAGCGGGCATCGTCATTTCAGCTTCCCATAATCCGTTCTATGACAACGGTATCAAATTCTTCTCCATCGACGGCACCAAACTGCCGGATGACGTGGAAGAGGCGATTGAAGCGGAAATGGAAAAAGAGATCACCTGTGTTGACTCCGCTGAGCTGGGTAAAGCAAACCGTATTGTCGATGCCGCAGGCCGCTACATTGAATTCTGCAAAGGCACTTTCCCGAATGAGCTGAGCCTGGCACACCTCAAAATTGTGGTGGACTGTGCCAACGGTGCGACTTACCACATTGCGCCGAATGTGTTCCGCGAGCTGGGTGCCAAAGTGATCACTATCGGCTGCGAGCCGGATGGTCTGAACATCAACGAAGAAGTCGGCGCGACAGACGTGCGTGCCTTGCAGGCGCGTGTGCTGGCTGAAAAGGCCGATCTGGGTATTGCCCTGGATGGCGATGGTGACCGTGTGATCATGGTTGACCACGAAGGTAACAAGGTCGATGGCGATCAGATCCTCTACATCATTGCGCGTGAAGGCCTGCGTCAGGGGCAGCTGCGCGGTGGCGCGGTCGGTACGCTTATGAGCAATATGGGCCTGGAACTGGCGTTGAAACAGCTGGGCATCCCGTTTGTCCGTGCGAAAGTGGGTGACCGCTACGTGTTGGAAAAACTTCAGGAGAAAGGCTGGCGTATTGGCGCGGAAAACTCCGGCCACGTGATCCTGCTTGATAAAACCACCACCGGTGACGGTATTGTGGCGGCGCTTCAGGTTGTTGCCGCGATGGCGCGTAACCATATGAGCCTGCACGATCTGTGCAGCGGCATGAAAATGTTCCCGCAGATTCTGGTTAATGTGCGTTTCACTGCGGGTAAAGGCGAACCGCTGGAAAATGACAACGTGAAAGCGGTAATGGCTGACGTTGAAGCGGCGCTGGGCAGCCGTGGACGCGTGCTGCTGCGTAAGTCCGGTACCGAACCACTGATCCGCGTGATGGTGGAAGGCGAAGACGAAGCGCAGGTCACCGAATTTGCGCACCGTATTGCGGATGCCGTAAAAGCTGCATAATCTTGCATGCTAAATGTTTAAAAAGGCGGCGTTTGCCGCCTTTGTTTTAAGCAATTAATGGCTTTTTGCTGTTTTTTTCCGCAGTTGATACAATGCGTCGAAAATGCCCTTGCGAAGGCCATTCGCTTTGGTTAGTATTCACACCCGCTTCAGTGGGAAACAAAATCCTGCTAATTGGTCGAAGCATTGGTATGCGGCAAATCCGCAAGGAACAGGTTGATTATGTACGAAGCTCTTTTAGTTATTTTCCTTATTGTAGCCATCGCTCTCGTAGCGCTGATTATGCTACAGCAAGGTAAAGGCGCTGATATGGGAGCCTCCTTCGGAGCAGGCGCTTCCGGTACGCTGTTCGGTTCAAGTGGTTCTGCGAACTTCATGACCCGTACGACGGCGATTCTGGCTACGCTGTTCTTCATCATCAGTCTGGTGCTGGGCAATATCAACAGCAACAAGACCAGTAAAGGAAGCGAGTGGGAAAATCTGAGCGCGCCAGCAAAAACTGAGCAAACTCAGCCAGCTGCACCGGCTAAGCCAACCAGCGATATCCCGCAGTAAGTATTCCGTACCGAGGTGGTGGAATTGGTAGACACGCTACCTTGAGGTGGTAGTGCCCTAACGGGCTTGTGGGTTCGAGTCCCATCCTCGGTACCAATATTCCAGAAGAAAGACGTCGCAAGACGTCTTTTTTTTCGTCTGTACATTCTGTGTATCCGATCTTTTGTAGGGCGGGTAAGCGCAGCGCCACCCGCCGTTTTGCCCGGTGGCGCTGCGCTTACCGGGCCTACGAAGACCACAAAAAAGGCGCCCAATGGGCGCCTTTTGCATGACTTGCTGTCGATTATTTCTTATCGCTGTGTTCCAGGTTCTCAACCTGAGGGAGGCCATTACCGGAACTGGCGGAGAGCAGGCCATTCTCAACATAGTTGAACAGCTTCTCACGGGTATCGGTGATGTCCAGGTTACGCATGGTCAGCTGACCAATACGATCGTCCGGAGAGAACACTGACTCACCTTTCTCCATGGTCAGACGCTCTGCTTTATAGGTCAGGTTGTCAGACACGGTATTGAGGATGGAGTAATCATTGCCGCGACGCAGTTCCAGCGTCACTTCGCCGGTGATTGCGCTTGCCACCCAACGTTGCAGGGCGTCACGCAGCATCAGCGCCTGTGGATCAAACCAGCGACCCTGATACAGCAGTTTGCCCAGCTGACGGCCATGAGAGTGATACTGCTCGATGGTGTCTTCGTTGTGAATACCGGTCAGCAGACGTTCGTAAGCGATGTGCAGCAGCGCCATCCCCGGCGCTTCGTAAATGCCACGGCTTTTCGCTTCAATGATACGGTTTTCGATCTGATCGCTCATACCCAGACCGTGACGACCGCCGATGCGGTTTGCTTCCAGCATCAGTTCAACATCGTCGGAGAAGGTTTTACCGTTCAGGGCAACCGGATGACCACGTTCGAAACGCACGGTCACTTCTTCCGCCGGGATCTTCACGTTCTCATCCCAGAACTTCACGCCCATGATCGGGTTAACAATTTTTACGCTGGAGTTCAGGAATTCCAGGTCTTTCGCTTCGTGCGTCGCACCCAGCATGTTGGAGTCGGTTGAGTAGGCTTTCTCAACGGACATCTTGTAGTCAAAGCCGCAGGCAATCATAAACTCAGACATTTCATGACGGCCACCCAGCTCGTCGATGAAGTCGGTATCCAGCCACGGTTTGTAGATCTGCAACTCGGCGTTGGTCAGCAGGCCATAACGATAGAAACGTTCAATATCGTTGCCTTTATAGGTGCTACCGTCCCCCCAGATGTTCACGCCATCTTCTTTCATGGCGGCAACCAGCATAGTGCCGGTGACGGCACGACCCAGCGGGGTGGTATTGAAATAGGTCAGGCCGCCGGTCGTATTATGGAAAGCACCGCATTGGATCGCGGCAATCCCTTCGGCAACCAGCTGCTTACGGCAGTCGATCAGACGTGCGTTCTCTGCGCCATATTCCATGGCACGACGAGGGATCGCGTCATAATCTTCCTCGTCCGGCTGACCCAGGTTCGCAGTATATGCATAAGGAACCGCTCCCTTCTGGCGCATCCACAGCAGTGCAGCGCTGGTATCCAGGCCGCCAGAAAAAGCGATGCCAATACGTTGTCCTACCGGGAGATGCTTGAGAATCGTCGTCATATAATAAAACCCTGCTTGATTGACTGATTAGAGACCGCTTTCGCTCTCGATGCATGTTTATGCAAAATAAGTGAGTATTCATTTAATCATCTTTTATCGACGACCGAAAGAGACGTGTGCGTTTTTTGTAAAAATTTCCCTTTTATTGCCCTGCCTGAAGTTGGGTTGACAGGTGGGGTCAACTATCAATATACTGAACGCCGATTTTACGTCCCGTCTTCGGTACCAAATCCCAGCATTATTTGCAAATTCTGTCCAAAACGCGTAGAATTTGCCACGTTTCAGGCGCGGGGTGGAGCAGCCTGGTAGCTCGTCGGGCTCATAACCCGAAGGTCGTCGGTTCAAATCCGGCCCCCGCAACCACTTTCCTATAAAGTTCTTTTTCAAATATACTGTGAAGACTTAGAGCCTTCGTAGCTGGATTTGAAAAAATGCTTTCGGAGAGTGCTCCAGGCCACAGTTGTGGCTATAGGGTTCAGTTATCTAAAGCCCCGATTTATCGGGGTTTTTTGTTATCTGACTACAGAATAACTGGGCTTTACGCCCTTTTTTTATGTCTTGGGGGTGGGCTTGTCCACATTAGAGCAAAAATTAACAGAGATGATTACTGCGCCGGTCGAAGCACTGGGCTACGAACTGGTCGGCATCGAATTCGTTCGCGGCCGTACATCCACACTGCGCATCTATATTGATAGTGAAGATGGCATCAATGTTGATGATTGTGCTGATGTCAGCCACCAGGTGAGTGCGGTTCTTGATGTTGAAGATCCGATTACCGTTGCGTACAACCTGGAAGTTTCCTCACCTGGCCTCGATCGTCCGATGTTCACGGCCGAGCACTACGTGCGCTTTACCGGTGAAGAAGTGGCTCTCGTTCTGCGTATGGCCGTACAGAACCGCCGTAAATGGCAGGGAATTATCAAAGCCGTTGATGGTGAAATGATCACGGTGACAGTCGAAGGCAAAGATGAAGTGTTCGCGCTGAGTAATATCCAGAAGGCGAACCTGGTTCCCCACTTTTAACAGTCTGGATTGAGGTGAAAAGCCCGCGATGAACAAAGAAATTTTGGCTGTTGTTGAAGCCGTCTCCAACGAGAAATCACTGCCGCGTGAGAAGATTTTCGAAGCGCTGGAAAGTGCACTGGCTACAGCAACCAAGAAAAAATACGAACAAGAGATCGATGTTCGCGTAGAAATCGATCGTAAAAGCGGTGACTTCGATACATTCCGTCGTTGGGTAATCGTTGAAGAAGTGACCCAACCGACCAAAGAGATCACCCTGGAAGCGGCACGTTTTGAAGACGAAAGTCTGAACGTGGGTGACTACGTTGAAGATCAGATTGAATCTGTTACCTTCGACCGTATCACCACCCAGACCGCGAAGCAGGTTATTGTGCAGAAAGTGCGCGAAGCCGAGCGCGCGCTGGTTGTCGATCAGTTCCGCGATCAGGAAGGCGAAATCATCACTGGTGTGGTGAAGAAAGTGAACCGCGACAACATCTCTCTGGAGATCAAATCCGAAGGGCTGCCGGGTAACGCTGAAGCCGTGATCCTGCGCGAAGACATGCTGCCGCGTGAAAACTTCCGCCCAGGCGACCGTATTCGTGGTGTGCTGTATGCCGTACGTCCTGAAGCGCGTGGTGCACAGCTGTTCGTGACGCGTTCTAAACCAGAAATGCTGGTTGAACTGTTCCGTATCGAAGTGCCGGAAATCGGCGAAGAAGTTATCGAAATCAAAGCGGCGGCCCGCGATCCGGGTTCCCGTGCGAAAATTGCGGTGAAAACCAACGACAAGCGTATCGACCCGGTCGGTGCTTGCGTCGGTATGCGTGGCGCACGTGTTCAGGCGGTTTCTACCGAACTGGGCGGCGAGCGCATTGATATCGTTCTGTGGGACGATAACCCGGCGCAGTTCGTGATCAACGCAATGGCACCGGCTGATGTGGCGTCTATCGTTGTTGACGAAGACAAACACACCATGGATATCGCTGTAGAAGCGGGCAACCTGGCGCAGGCGATTGGCCGTAACGGTCAGAACGTACGTCTGGCGTCACAGCTGAGCGGCTGGGAACTCAACGTGATGACCGTTGATGACCTTCAGGCCAAGCATCAGGCTGAAGCCCACGCGGCGATCGATACCTTCACCAAATACCTGGACATTGACGAAGACTTCGCCACTGTGCTGGTTGAAGAAGGTTTCTCTACGCTGGAAGAACTGGCCTACGTGCCAATGAAAGAGCTGCTGGAAATTGACGGTCTGGATGAACCAACCGTTGAAGCCCTGCGTGAACGCGCTAAAAACGCACTGACCACCCTGGCGCTGGCTCAGGAAGAAAGCCTTGGCGATAAGAAGCCGGCTGATGACCTGCTGAATCTGGAAGGTCTTGATCGTGCGATTGCGTTCAAGCTGGCTGCCCGTGGTGTTTGTACGCTGGAAGATCTCGCTGAGCAAGGCGTTGATGACCTGGCCGATATCGAAGGTTTAACCGACGAGAAAGCCGGCGAACTCATCATGGCCGCACGTAATATTTGCTGGTTCGGCGACGAAGCGTAATAAACTGTAGCAGGAAGGAACAGCATGACTGATGTAACTGTAAAATCGCTGGCTGCTGAGATTCAGACCTCCGTGGACCGCCTGGTACAGCAATTTGCTGATGCAGGGATCCCGAAGTCCGCTGATGACTCGGTGACCGCGCAAGAAAAACAAACCTTGTTAGCGCACCTGAACCGTGAACACGGCTCTACGCCTGACAAGTTAACGCTACAGCGTAAAACGCGTAGCACGTTGAACATCCCTGGTACCGGTGGCAAAAGCAAGTCGGTACAAATTGAAGTCCGCAAGACGCGCACCTTTGTAAAACGTGATCCGCAAGAGGCAGAACGCCTTGCCGCGGAAGAGCAGGCACAGCGTGAAGCGGAAGAACAAGCTCAGCGTGAGGCAGAAGCCACTGCCAAACGTGAAGCAGAATTAAAAGCTGAACGTGAGGCCGCAGAAAAAGCGAAACGCGACGCCGGTGAAAAAGCGAAGCGTGACGCTGCGGAAAAAGACAAAGTGAGCAATCAACAGACCGACGAAATGACCAAAACTGCCCAGGCTGAAAAAGCCCGCCGTGAAAATGAAGCTGCCGAGCTGAAGCGTAAAGCGGAAGAAGAAGCCCGCCGCAAGCTTGAAGAAGAAGCTCGCCGCGTCGCCGAAGAAGCGCGTCGCATGGCAGAAGAAAACGAGAAGAACGGTGTGAATACCGCTGAACCAACTGAAGATACCAGCGATTATCACGTCACCACGTCTCAGCATGCGCGTCAGGCAGAAGACGACAACGACCGCGAAGTTGAAGGTGGTCGTGGCCGTACTCGCAGTGCAAAAGCTGCGCGTCCTGCGAAAAAAGGTAACAAACACGCTGAATCAAAAGCTGACCGTGAAGAAGCGCGTGCAGCGGTTCGCGGCGGTAAAGGCGGCAAGCGTAAAGGTTCCGCTCTCCAGCAGGGCTTCCAGAAGCCTGCTCAGGCCGTTAACCGTGACGTTGTGATCGGCGAAACCATCACCGTTGGCGAACTGGCTAACAAGATGGCGGTGAAAGGCTCTCAGGTCATCAAAGCGATGATGAAACTGGGCGCAATGGCCACCATCAACCAGGTCATCGACCAGGAAACCGCACAGCTGGTTGCCGAAGAGATGGGTCACAAAGTTATCCTGCGTCGTGAAAACGAGCTGGAAGAAGCAGTCATGAGCGACCGTGATACGGGCGCAGCGGCTGAACCGCGCGCACCGGTTGTGACCATCATGGGTCACGTTGACCACGGTAAAACCTCTCTGCTTGACTACATTCGTTCTACTAAGGTTGCCTCCGGCGAAGCGGGTGGTATTACCCAGCACATCGGTGCTTACCACGTAGAAACCGAAAACGGCATGATCACCTTCCTGGATACCCCAGGCCACGCAGCGTTTACCTCAATGCGTGCTCGTGGTGCTCAGGCAACGGATATCGTTGTTCTGGTTGTTGCTGCCGACGATGGCGTGATGCCACAGACCATTGAAGCTATCCAGCACGCGAAAGCGGCGCAGGTGCCTCTGGTTGTCGCAGTTAACAAAATCGATAAGCCAGAAGCCGATATGGATCGCGTGAAGAACGAACTGTCCCAGTACGGCGTTATGCCGGAAGAGTGGGGCGGTGAAGCGCAGTTCATCCCTGTATCTGCAAAAGCAGGTACCGGTATCGACGACCTGCTGAACGCTATCCTGCTTCAGGCTGAAGTTCTGGAGCTGAAAGCGGTTCGTAAAGGTATGGCGAGCGGCGCGGTAATCGAATCCTTCCTGGATAAAGGTCGTGGTCCGGTTGCAACCGTTCTGGTTCGCGAAGGTACTCTGCACAAGGGCGATATCGTTCTGTGTGGTTTCGAATACGGTCGCGTTCGTGCGATGCGTAACGAACTGGGTCAGGAAGTGCTGGAAGCGGGTCCGTCCATTCCAGTGGAAATTCTCGGCCTGTCCGGTGTTCCGGCTGCCGGTGACGAAGTCACCGTGGTACGTGACGAGAAGAAAGCGCGTGAAGTCGCTCTGTATCGTCAGGGTAAATTCCGTGAAGTGAAGCTGGCTCGTCAGCAGAAATCTAAACTCGAGAACATGTTTGCCAACATGACCGAAGGCGAAGTTCACGAAGTGAACATCGTTCTGAAAGCGGACGTTCAGGGTTCTGTGGAAGCGATCTCCGACTCCTTGCTGAAACTGTCTACCGACGAAGTGAAAGTGAAGATCATCGGTTCTGGCGTAGGTGGTATCACCGAAACCGACGCAACCCTGGCAGCAGCGTCCAACGCGATCCTGGTTGGCTTCAACGTTCGTGCTGACGCATCTGCGCGTAAAGTGATTGATGCTGAAAGCCTGGATCTGCGTTACTACTCCGTCATCTATAACCTGATTGACGAAGTGAAAGCAGCGATGAGCGGCATGCTGTCTCCTGAGCTGAAACAGCAGATCATCGGTCTGGCTGAAGTACGTGACGTGTTCAAATCACCGAAATTCGGTGCGATCGCGGGCTGTATGGTTACCGAAGGGACCATCAAGCGTCACAACCCAATCCGCGTACTGCGTGACAACGTGGTTATCTACGAAGGTGAGCTGGAATCCCTGCGCCGCTTCAAAGATGACGTTAACGAAGTCCGTAACGGCATGGAATGTGGTATCGGCGTGAAGAACTACAACGACGTTCGCGTTGGCGATATGATCGAAGTGTTCGAGATCATCGAAATTCAGCGTACCATCGCGTAATCTTCGTCAACTGAAGATTAATTAGCGTAGGCCGGGTAAGCGAAGCGCCACCCGGCAGTAATTTTAAAAAGGGGCTTAAGCCCCTTTTTTGTCTGGAGAATTTATTATGGCGAAAGAATTTGGTCGCCCACAGCGCGTCGCGCAGGAGATGCAGAAAGAGATCGCTCTCATTCTGCAACGTGAAATCAAAGATCCACGCGTGGGTATGATGACCACCGTGTCTGGCGTGGAAATGTCCCGCGACCTGGCGTACGCCAAAGTGTTTGTTACTTTCCTGAATGACCAGGATGAAGACGCCGTGAAGAACGGCATTAAAGCGTTGCAGGAAGCCTCTGGTTTCATCCGCTCTCTGCTTGGCAAAGCAATGCGCCTGCGTATCGTGCCAGAGCTGACCTTCTTCTACGACAACTCGCTGGTTGAAGGTATGCGTATGTCCAACCTGGTGACCAGCGTGGTGAAACATGACGATGAGCGTCGTGTTAACCCGGCGGACGACAGCAAGGAGGACTGATGAGTCGTCCTCGTCGTCGCGGTCGTGACGTGCATGGCGTGCTGTTGCTGGATAAACCACAGGGCGCATCCAGCAACGACGTGCTGCAAAAAGTGAAGCGTATTTATAACGCCAACCGTGCAGGGCACACTGGCGCGCTGGATCCGCTGGCAACTGGCATGCTGCCGATCTGCCTGGGGGAAGCGACAAAGTTTTCCCAGTACCTGCTGGATTCGGATAAGCGCTACCGCGTGATTGCCAAACTGGGCCAGCGCACGGATACCTCCGATGCAGATGGCCTGGTGGTGGAAGAGCGCCCGGTGACCTTCAGCGCGGAGCAACTTGATGCGGCGCTGGACAGCTTCCGTGGTGATACGCTACAGGTGCCGTCGATGTATTCGGCGCTGAAATATCAGGGCAAAAAGCTCTACGAATATGCGCGTCAGGGCATTGAGGTTCCGCGTGAAGCTCGTCCGATTACCGTGTATGAGCTGCTGTTCATTCGCCACGAAGGTGATGAACTCGAGCTGGAAGTACACTGTTCGAAAGGGACCTATATCCGCACCATCATTGATGACCTCGGTGAAAAGCTGGGCTGCGGCGCGCATGTGATTTATCTGCGTCGTCTGGCGGTCAGCAAATATCCGGTCGAACGCATGGTGACGCTTGAGCATCTGCACGCCCTGGTTGAACAGGCGCAAGCGCAGGGCGTTGCGCCAGCCGATCTGCTGGACCCGCTGCTGATGCCAATGGACAGTCCGGCAGTGGACTTCCCGGTTGTTAATCTTCCTTTAACATCGTCCGTTTACTTTAAGAACGGAAACCCGGTTCGCACATCGGGGGCGCCGCTTGAGGGCCTGGTACGCGTGACGGAAGGTGACGAAGGGAAATTCATCGGTATGGGCGAAATGGACGGCGAAGGGCGTGTGGCGCCGCGTCGTCTGGTCGTCGAATATCCGGTCGAAGCGTGACGGTGATAACGCCTCACCTTGCGATAAGCAGGGGAGACGAGTAGAATATCGCCGCTTAACGCCTGGTAAATTGTTTAACAATCTGCGGGGCGTACATGGGATAGCTGAATTAGAGATCGGCATCCTTACATTCTTTATACTTTGGAGTTTGAAAATGTCTCTAAGCGTTGAAGCTAAAGCTAAAATCGTTTCTGAGTTTGGTCGTGGTACTAACGACAGCGGTTCTACCGAAGTTCAGGTTGCACTGCTGACTGCACAGATTAACCACCTGCAAGGTCACTTTGCAGAGCACAAAAAAGATCACCACAGCCGTCGTGGTCTGCTGCGTATGGTTTCTCAGCGTCGTAAACTGCTCGACTACCTGAAGCGTAAAGATGTTGCACGCTACACCGCGCTGATCGAGCGTCTGGGCCTGCGTCGCTAATTCTTGCGAGTTTCAGAAAAGGGGGCCTGATGGCCCCTTTTTTCAACCAGACGGCAGCAATTCAATGGAAACTATTGTATTGTTGCTATAAATGATCTTCATTGCAGAGGTTCGCGCGGCTAATGAGAGGCTTCACCCATGGGGGTGTCGGTTGTCATTAGTCGCGAGGATGCGAAGAAGGTCGGGTTAAATCGTCAGCACACCTGAGGTGTGCTTTCAAACATTTAAGAAAGGACAGAATTTTGCTGAATCCGATCGTTCGTAAATTCCAGTATGGTCAGCATACCGTCACGCTGGAAACCGGCATGATGGCGCGTCAGGCTACTGCTGCCGTTATGGTAAGCATGGATGACACCGCTGTATTCGTTACCGTAGTTGGCCAGAAAAAAGCTAAACCAGGTCAGGACTTCTTCCCACTGACCGTTAACTACCAGGAGCGTACCTACGCTGCCGGTAAAATCCCGGGTGGCTTCTTCCGTCGTGAAGGCCGTCCAAGCGAAGGCGAAACCCTGATCGCGCGTCTGATTGACCGCCCGGTTCGTCCGCTGTTCCCGGAAGGCTTCGTAAACGAAGTTCAGGTTATTGCGACCGTTGTTTCCGTTAACCCACAGGTTAACCCGGACATCGTTGCTATGATCGGCGCATCTGCGGCCCTGTCACTGTCTGGTATTCCATTCAATGGCCCAATCGGTTCCGCGCGCGTTGGCTACATCAACGACCAGTACGTACTGAACCCAACTCAGGAAGAGCTGAAAGAGAGTAAGCTGGACCTGGTTGTTGCCGGTACTGAAGCAGCGGTTCTGATGGTTGAATCCGAAGCTGAACTGCTGAGCGAAGATCAGATGCTGGGCGCTGTGGTATTTGGCCACGAGCAGCAGCAGATCGTTATCCAGAACATCAACGACCTGGTGAAAGAAGCCGGTAAACCACGTTGGGACTGGCAGCCAGAAGCGGTGAACGAGGCGCTGAACGCACGCGTTGCTGCACTGGCAGAATCTCGTCTGAGCGACGCATACCGCATCACCGACAAACAGGAGCGCTATGCTCAGGTTGATGTGATCAAATCTGAAGTGACCGCGACCCTGGTTGCCGAAGACGAAACGCTGGACGCTAACGAGATTGGCGAAATCCTGCACGCCATCGAGAAAAACGTTGTTCGTAGCCGCGTCCTGGCAGGCGAGCCGCGTATCGATGGTCGTGAAAAAGACATGATCCGTGGTCTGGACGTGCGTACTGGCGTACTGCCACGTACTCACGGTTCTGCGCTGTTCACCCGTGGTGAAACGCAGGCGCTGGTAACCGCGACCCTGGGTACCGCACG
Source organism: Enterobacter sp. BIDMC 27 (assembly GCF_000534415.1). Classification (NCBI taxonomy): domain Bacteria; kingdom Pseudomonadati; phylum Pseudomonadota; class Gammaproteobacteria; order Enterobacterales; family Enterobacteriaceae; genus Enterobacter; species Enterobacter sp. BIDMC 27. The sequence continues at coordinate 205,925 of NZ_KI973178.1, read as the reverse complement.
TGACGCACAGATCATCGACGAACTGATGGGCGAGCGTACTGACAGCTTCCTGTTCCACTACAACTTCCCTCCGTACTCTGTGGGCGAAACCGGTATGGTTGGCTCACCGAAGCGTCGTGAAATTGGTCACGGTCGTCTGGCGAAGCGCGGCGTGCTGGCAGTGATGCCAGAAGCAGACAAATTCCCGTACACCGTACGTGTGGTGTCTGAAATCACCGAATCCAACGGTTCCTCTTCTATGGCTTCCGTGTGTGGTGCCTCTCTGGCGCTGATGGATGCAGGCGTGCCAATTAAAGCCGCCGTTGCGGGTATCGCAATGGGTCTGGTGAAAGAGGGCGACAACTACGTTGTTCTGTCTGACATTCTGGGCGACGAAGACCACCTGGGCGATATGGACTTCAAAGTAGCGGGTTCCCGTGACGGTATCTCTGCCTTGCAGATGGATATCAAAATTGAAGGTATCACCAAAGAGATCATGCAGGTTGCTCTGAACCAGGCTAAAGGTGCGCGTCTGCACATCCTGGGCGTGATGGAACAGGCGATTAATGCGCCGCGTGGCGACATTTCTCAGTTCGCTCCACGTATCCACACCATCAAGATCAATCCAGACAAGATCAAAGATGTTATCGGTAAGGGCGGTTCTGTTATCCGTGCACTGACCGAAGAAACGGGCACCACCATCGAAATCGAAGATGACGGTACTGTGAAGATCGCAGCAACCGACGGCGAGAAAGCGAAATACGCTATCCGTCGTATCGAAGAGATCACGGCAGAAATCGAAGTGGGCCGTATCTACAATGGTAAAGTGACCCGTATCGTTGACTTTGGCGCATTCGTTGCCATCGGTGGCGGTAAAGAAGGTCTGGTACACATCTCTCAGATCGCTGACAAGCGCGTTGAGAAAGTGACCGATTACCTGCAAATGGGTCAGGAAGTACCGGTGAAAGTTCTGGAAGTTGACCGCCAGGGCCGTATCCGTCTGAGCATTAAAGAAGCAACCGAGCAGTCTCAGCCTGCTGCGGCGCCGGAAGCTCCGGCTGCTGAACAGCAAGGCGAGTAAGGTTGCCATTTGCCCTCCGCGCAGGCGGAGGGCTTATTATCAGGCAGGACGCCTTGTTAAGCCGCCGGGGGACAGGACGTTCATCCAATAGTTGTCTTCGGGAGTGGGAAATGAAGCCTTTTTTGCGCTGGTGTTTCGTTGCGACAGCTTTAACGCTGGCAGGATGCAGCAACTCTGCCTGGCGTAAGAGCGAAGTCCTCGCAGTGCCATTGCAACCGACTTTGCAGCAGGAAGTCATTCTGGCACGCATGGAACAAATACTTGCCAGTCGGGCTTTAACCGATGACGAACGCGCACAGCTTTTATATGAGCGCGGAGTGTTGTATGATAGTCTCGGTCTGAGGGCACTGGCGCGAAATGATTTTTCACAAGCGCTGGCGATTCGACCTGATATGCCTGAAGTATTCAATTACTTAGGCATTTATTTAACGCAGGCAGGCAATTTTGATGCTGCCTATGAAGCGTTTGATTCTGTACTTGAGCTTGATCCAACTTACAACTACGCGCACTTGAATCGCGGTATCGCATTGTATTACGGCGGTCGTGATAAGTTAGCGCAAGATGATCTGCTGGCGTTTTATCAAGACGATCCTAATGATCCTTTCCGCAGCCTGTGGCTTTACATCGTTGAGCAGAAGCTCGATGAGAAGCAGGCCAAAGAAGCACTGAAACAGCGCTTCGATAAATCGGACAAGGAACAGTGGGGATGGAACATTGTCGAGTTCTACCTGGGCAACATTAGCGAAGCAACGCTGATGGAACGCCTCAAGGCGGACGCAACGGATAACACCTCGCTCGCTGAGCATCTCAGTGAAACCAACTTCTATTTAGGTAAGTACTACCTAAGTCTGGGGGATATGGACAGCGCTACGGCACTGTTCAAATTAGCGGTTGCTAACAACGTACATAACTTCGTTGAGCACCGTTATGCATTGTTGGAATTATCGCTCTTGGGCCAGGAGCAAGACGACCTGGCAGAATCGGACCAGCAATAGCTGACGACATAAACATCAGCCCGTAATCTTTTGATTGCCATCACCTTCACTGGTGAGGGCGTTGTTGTTCGTCAATACACCTAATTTGAGCCGGTTCACACTTTTCAATGAAAATTGCTAATCATTTTCACGATGAGCTAAGTAGACTGGCCGCCATTAATATCGAGGCACTTGTACTACATGGCTGAATTCGAAACCACTTTTGCAGATCTGGGCCTGAAGGCTCCTATCCTTGAAGCCCTTAACGATCTGGGTTACGAAAAACCATCTCCGATCCAGGCTGAGTGTATCCCACACCTGCTTTCTGGTCGTGACGTGCTGGGCATGGCCCAGACTGGTAGCGGTAAAACCGCAGCATTCTCGCTGCCGCTGCTGAACAACATTGATCCGGACCTGCGCGCGCCGCAGATCCTCGTCCTGGCTCCAACCCGTGAACTGGCTGTTCAGGTTGCTGAAGCTATGACGGAATTCTCTAAACATATGCGCGGCGTAAACGTGGTAGCCCTGTACGGCGGCCAGCGTTATGACGTGCAGTTACGCGCCCTGCGCCAGGGTCCACAGATTGTTGTCGGTACGCCGGGCCGTCTGCTGGATCACCTGAAGCGCGGTACCCTGGACCTCTCTAAACTGAGCGGTCTGGTACTGGACGAAGCCGATGAAATGCTGCGTATGGGCTTCATCGAAGACGTAGAAACCATCATGGCGCAGATCCCGGAAGGTCATCAGACCGCTCTGTTCTCTGCAACTATGCCAGAAGCGATCCGTCGCATTACCCGCCGCTTCATGAAAGAGCCGCAGGAAGTGCGTATTCAGTCCAGCGTGACCACTCGCCCGGACATCAGCCAGAGCTACTGGTCTGTGTACGGCATGCGCAAAAACGAAGCGCTGGTGCGTTTCCTGGAAGCGGAAGATTTTGATGCGGCGATTATCTTCGTTCGTACCAAAAACGCGACCCTGGAAGTGGCTGAAGCCCTGGAGCGTAGCGGTTACAACAGCGCAGCGCTGAACGGCGACATGAACCAGGCCCTGCGTGAGCAGACTCTGGAGCGTCTGAAAGACGGTCGTCTGGATATCCTGATTGCAACCGACGTGGCAGCACGTGGCCTGGACGTTGAGCGTATCAGCCTGGTTGTAAACTACGATATCCCAATGGACTCCGAGTCTTACGTTCACCGTATCGGCCGTACCGGTCGTGCGGGTCGTGCAGGCCGTGCGCTGCTGTTCGTTGAGAACCGCGAGCGTCGTCTGCTGCGTAACATTGAACGCACCATGAAGCTGACCATTCCAGAAGCCGAGCTGCCAAACGCAGAACTGCTGGGCAAACGCCGTCTGGAAAAATTCGCCGCGAAAGTACAGCAGCAGCTGGAAAGCAGCGATCTGGATCAGTACCGTGCGCTGCTGTCCCAGATCCAGCCTGTCGCTGAAGGCGAAGAGCTGGACATGGAAACCCTGGCCGCAGCACTGCTGAAAATGGCGCAGGGCGAACGTAGCCTGATCGTGCCACCTGATGCGCCGATGCGTCCTAAGCGTGAGTTCCGTGACCGTGACGATCGTTTCGAACGTCGTGGCGACCGTAACGACCGTGGTCCACGCGGTGACCGTCCAGAGCGTGGTGGTGAAGACCGTCCACGTCGCGAGCGTCGTGACGCTGGCGAAATGGAACTGTATCGCATTGAAGTGGGCCGTGATGATGGTGTTGAAGTTCGTCACATCGTTGGCGCGATCGCTAACGAAGGCGACATCAGCAGCCGTTACATCGGTAACATTAAGCTGTTCGGTTCCCACTCCACCATCGAGCTGCCAAAAGGCATGCCGGGCGAAGTACTGCAACACTTTACTCGCACCCGCATCCTGAACAAGCCGATGAACATGCAGCTGCTGGGCGATGCACAGCCACGTCCTGACCGTGGCGGCGAACGTCGTGGCGGTGGTCGCGGTTTCGGTGGCGAGCGTCGTGAAGGCGGTCGCAGCGAAGGTCGCGGTGGTGAAGGCCGTCGTTTCTCCGGTGAGCGCCGCGAAAACCGTGGTCCACGCCGTGAAGAAGGCGCCAGCCGTCGTCGTTTCGGTGACGCGTAAGCCTTTCGCTTCTGACGTAAAGTAAAATATACAGCCCCGATAGTTGCTATCGGGGCTTTTTTTATTCCTTTTGTACTCTTGTACTGGTACAGTGCAACGCACTAAAATGCAGAACCACATTTTTCACTGGAGATAAGGCCGCATGGCAACACTAACCACCACCCAAACGTCACCTTCGCTGCTTGGCGGCGTGGTGATCATCGGCGGAACCATCATTGGTGCCGGGATGTTTTCCCTGCCTGTGGTCATGTCCGGTGCGTGGTTCTTCTGGTCGCTGGCGGCGCTGGTTTTCACCTGGTTCTGCATGCTCCATTCCGGGCTGATGATCCTTGAAGCAAACCTGAACTACCGCATTGGCTCCAGCTTCGACACCATCACCCGGGATCTGTTGGGCAAAGGCTGGAACCTGGTGAACGGGCTGTCCATCGCGTTTGTACTCTATATCCTGACCTACGCGTACATTTCAGCGAGCGGGTCGATTCTGCATCACACCTTCTCAGAGATGTCGCTGAACGTTCCGGCGCGTCTGGCGGGTCTCTGCTTCGCGCTGGTCGTGGCGTTTATCGTCTGGATGAGCACCAAAGCGGTCAGCCGCATGACGGCGATCGTGCTGGGCGCAAAGGTCATCACCTTCTTTCTGACCTTCGGCAGCCTGCTGGGGCACGTCACGCCGGCCACGCTGTTTAACGTTGCGGAAGTGAACACCTCCTACACGCCGTACCTGCTGATGACGCTGCCATTCTGTCTGGCGTCGTTCGGCTACCACGGCAACGTACCGAGCCTGATGAAATACTACGGCAAGGATCCGCGCACCATCGTGAAATGCCTGGTTTACGGAACGCTGCTGGCGCTGGGGCTGTATGTGATCTGGCTGCTGGGGACGATGGGTAACATCCCGCGTCCGGAATTTATCGGCATTGCGCAGAAGGGCGGTAACATTGATGTGCTGGTACAGGCGCTAAGCGGCGTGCTGAACAGCCGCAGTCTGGATCTGCTTCTGGTGGTCTTCTCGAACTTTGCGGTGGCGAGCTCATTCCTCGGCGTGACGCTGGGCCTGTTTGACTACCTGGCGGATCTGTTTGGTTTTGATGACTCTGCGATGGGGCGCTTCAAAACGGCGCTGTTGACCTTCCTGCCGCCGATTGTGGGCGGCCTGCTGTGGCCGAACGGTTTCCTGTACGCCATCGGCTATGCAGGACTGGCGGCCACCATCTGGGCGGCGATTGTACCGGCGCTGCTGGCGCGCAAATCACGTAAGCGCTTCGGCAGCCCGAAATTCCGCGTTTGGGGCGGAAAACCGATGATTGCGCTGATTCTGGTATTTGGTATCGGCAACGCGGTGGTCCACGTGCTGTCGAGTTTTAATCTGTTGCCGGTATATCAGTAAGTTTTTGTGCCGGATGGCGGCTACGCCTTATCCGGCCTACGCGATCCCGTAGGCCCGGTAAGCGAAGGGTATGAACCGGAAACATGGGTAACACTTTAGACCGGATACATGGGTAACAGTTATAACTGGCATAGAAGAGGAGACTCGCTATGCCCTGGACTGAGACCCGACCTATGCAACGCCTTGATTTTATCCGTGCCTGCCATGCAGGTACGGATTCTTTTTCAGCCCTCTGCCGTCTCTTCGGCATCAGCCGAAAAACCGGTTACAAATGGCTTCAGCGTTTTGACCCCTCTGACCTGTCATCTCTCTCTGACCGGTCGCGTGCTCCGCACTCCCACTCCCGTACAGTTCCTGATGATATCGCCGGGCAGCTTACGGCCCTGAGGCAGAAACACCCTGACTGGGGCCCCAAAAAACTGCGGATGTGGCTGCTCAATCATCACGTCGATTTTACCGTCCCCGCTGCCAGCACTATCGGCGATATCCTCAAGCGTGAAGGCCTGGTTCCGGATAAAAAGCGAAAACGCAGAACCCCGGGCAATCGCCAGCCCCTGACCATCATCAGTGAGAACAATCAGGTCTGGAGCGCTGATTTTAAAGGCAAGTTCAGGCTGCTGAGCCGGAAATACTGTCATCCCTTCACCCTGACCGACAATCACAGCCGGTATCTTCTGAGCTGCCGGGGAACGGACCGGGAGAGCGAGCCCTTCGTCAGGCAGTGCCTGACGGATGCGTTCCTGGAGTACGGTCTGCCGGAAGTCCTGAGAACGGATAATGGACAGCCTTTCGCAGGAACAGGTATCGCCGGGTTAAGTCGCCTTGCAGTCTGGCTGATAAAGCTGGGCATCAGACCGGAACGTATCAGAAAGGGGCATCCGGAAGAAAACGGCCGTCATGAGAGAATGCACCGTTCGCTGAAAAGTGCAGTAAAACAGGGCAACACCTTTATGACGATGGAAGAACAACAGCGGTGGTTCAGTGACTACCGGGAAGAGTTTAACTACGAAAGGCCGCATGAAGCCCTGGCGGGTGCAACGCCCGGAACGGTATGGCAGCCCTCAGGCCGACACTGGGATGGCAGGGTTCCTGAATATGCTTATCCGGAAGGAGGTACGGTCTACAGGGTGAAATCAAGGGGGGACACTCTATATGGGGAAAAAGGGGACGGTGTTCCTGAGTGAAGCGCTGACTGATGAGTACATCATGCTGGAAGAACAGGATGATGGCCTTGAGGCCATCATCTTTAACGGAATAACGCTTGCGTACTACGACCGAAAAACCCAGAGTGTGCTCCGGATAGACTGAAAAGTGTTACCTATGTTCCCGGTCTGATCTGTCACCTATGTATCCGGTCATACAGAAGCGCCACCGGGCAAAGCAAAAAACTACCCCACCAACTCCTCTTTCACCTGCATCGCCAAATCAAACGAATGCAGACGCGCCTGGTGATCGAAAATCTGGCCGTTAACCATAATCTCATCCGCCTGGGTTTCACGCAGCACCGCCTCCAGCCCGTGACGCACTTTCGCCTTATCACCCACCAGCGACATACTCAGAGCCTGCTGCACGCCATACTGCTCGGAGGCCGACCACAGCTGATGCATATTCTCTACCGGCGGCGGCAACTGGCCCGTCTCGCCGCGACGCAGCTTCACAAACGCCTGCTGCATAGAGGTAAACAGGAATTCCGCGTCGCGGTTGCTGTCGGCGGCAATGATATTGATACACACCATCGCATACGGCTTCTCCAGACGTTCAGACGGTTTGAAGTGCGTACGATAAAGATGCAGTGCCTGATGCAGCATATCCGGTGCGAAGTGGGAAGCGAACGCGAACGGCAGCCCCAGTTGAGCGGCGAGCTGCGCGCTGTACAGGCTTGAGCCTAACAGCCATACCGGGATCTTTTCCCCGTACCCCGGCACAGGACGCACGTGCGGGTTCGGATCCCGCGCGTCAAACCAGTCCACCAGCTCGGCCACATCGCGCGGGAAGTTATCGATATCGCCGCTCATATGGCGACGCAGGGCGCGCATGGTCGGCTGGTCGCTGCCCGGCGCGCGGCCAAGCCCTAGATCAATACGGCCCGGATAAAGGGTATTCAGCGTCCCGAACTGCTCGGCAATCACCAGCGGGGCGTGGTTCGGCAGCATCACACCGCCGGAGCCCAGGTGCAGAGTGGTGGTATTCGCCGCCAGATAGCCAATCAGCACCGAGGTGGCGGCGCTGGCGATGCCCACCATATTGTGGTGCTCCGCCAGCCAGTAGCGGTGATAGCCGCGCTTTTCGGCAAGCTGAGCAAGATCGAGAGAGTGCGTGAAGGCTTCTCTGGCCGAGGAGCCTTGTGGAATCGGCGCCAGATCCAGCACCGAAAACGGAATGGTTTTGTCAGTCATAACAGCTCACTTTGTCGACGGTCAATCTTTAATACTGCATTAAAAAATGATAACCGTTGTTAACAAAGTGAGCCTTTTTTACGCCTGCAATTCCAGCCCGGCGAGACGTCTCCAGTAACCGTTGCAGTCGCTGTTTGCCGTCAACGGCAGCGGTGAGGCGCCGTTTTCGTTGGCGCGGAAGGCGTCCAGCATCGCGAAAACGCCGGTATCAAGCGGCGAAAGACGCACCATATCCACCAGCCCGTGCATTGACGCCAGTTCGTTGCCGAGGTTATAGACGTAACCGCTCATGGTCTGAATGCCGTTGAGGACAAACACCTGCTGGTTCTCCTGCGACAGCATACTGCGGCCGTTCGGGTACTTAATGCAGCAGGTTTCGCACTCGTCTTTCGGGCGATCTTCGGAACGTGCGGTGAAGCAGCGGGCAGAGTAGGCCAGCGGCAGATGGCCGTAGCTCAGAACCTCCACTTCAAACTTGTTGCGAATGCCCAGCTCTTCGCACTGTGTGAGCAGGTTGGCCAGCCAGTCGCGGGAGAGCTCAACCGGCATGCACCAGCGGGTCATCCCCTGTTTGAGCAGCAGGCGCAGGGTTACGGCGTTATAGCAGTTCAGGGCATGTCCGGCGACAAAGGGTAGCTTACGCTCGGCGCACAGGTTTACCACGCCCAGGTCGCTCGCCTCCAGCAGGAACTCACCGTTTTCGACGTAGCGCTTCAGCTCGCCCAGTTCAGAGGACGCCTGTACCAGCGCCAGCGTCGAGAGCACCACCTGCTTGCCGCTGCCGGCCAGGTTTTTCGCCATATCCAGCCAGTCGCCCACTTTGGTGGCGCGGCGCTTGCTGCACACCGCTTCGCCGAGGTAAATCACATCGGCGCTGCTGTTAGCCGCCTGCTGGTAAAAATCTTCCAGCGTCTCTTTTGGCCAGTAGTAAAGCACCGGCCCTAATGAATATTTCATGATTATCTCACTGCCATTTACGGTGGTACGCGCCGAGCGTAGTTTGGGTGCCTTCAGACATCGCGCCGAGCGTCTCCATCCAGGCCGCTTGTGGAGCATAGTTTTGCGGGTCCGCCATGCAGCGGTCGATGGCCTGACGCCACACCTTCGCCACCTGGCTCACGTAGGCCGGGCTGCGCTGGCGGCCTTCGATTTTCACCGAGGCAATATTGGCGGCCAGCAGTTCCGGCAGCAATTCCAGCGTGTTGAGGCTGGTGGGCTCCTCCAGCGCGTGGTAGCGCTCGCCGTCCACCAGATAACGGCCTTTGCACAGCGTCGGGTAGCCCGCGTTTTCACCGTCCTGATAGCGGTCAATTAACACGTCATTCAGGCGTGACTCCAGTCCCTGCGGCGTTTGCTGCCAGCGAACGAAGCGGGCAGGCGAGCAGGCGCCGACGGTATTTGGCGATTCCCCGGTGAGATAGGAAGAAAGATAGCAGCGGCCTTCGGCCATGATGCACAGGCTGCCGAAGGCAAAAACCTCCAGCGGCACTGGCGTGACGCGCGCCAGTTGCTTAACCTGATGAATAGAGAGCACGCGCGGCAGCACCACGCGGGCTACGTCAAAGTGTCGATGATAAAAACGCACGGCCTCTTCATTGGTGGCCGATGCCTGAACAGAGACGTGGCGCTCAATATGCGGATAACGTTCTGCCGCATACTCAAGCATGGCGAGGTCGGCCAGGATCAGCGCATCGGCGCCCAGCTGGGCCGCCATATCCACGGCGCGCTGCCAGCGGGCATAGCCATCAGGATGGGCAAAGGTATTGATGGCGATGTGCAGTTTGCGCCGGTGCTGGTGAACGAAGTTAACGGCTTCCTGAAGCTTTTTCTCCGTAAAGTTAAGACCCGCAAAATGGCGGGCGTTGGTATCATCTTTCAGCCCGATATAGACCGCATCGGCCCCATTTTCGATGGCCGCCTTAAGCGCCGGAAGGTTTCCGGCAGGGCAGAGCAGCTCCATAATTTATCCCGATGTTGTCGATCGCAGGGATCGTAAAAAATGTTAACGAGCTGGGATTTTAATTAACCCATACGCGACAATTTTTGATTTAAGGCAGCTAATGGCGTATTGATGGCACCAATAATGAGGTATACCGGACAACGGTTTGTTGATTTACGCCGCTATCTTCTTGTCGGGATATGGCAAAATAGCAGGACTATAGCTATCAGGGAGTAAAGCTCGTGCTGGATAAACTGCGTTCACGTCTCGTACAATTTGGTCCATCAATGCTGAGCGTGCCGGTAAAACTGGCGCCGTTCGCGCTTAAACGCCAGGTGCTGGAACAGGTACTGAGCTGGCAGTTCCGCCAGGCGCTACAGGACGGTGAGCTGGAGTTTCTGGAAGGCCGCTGGTTAAAGATTGAAGTGCGCGATATCGGGTTGCGCTGGTTTACTTCCGTTGAGAACGATCGGCTGATCGTCCGTGAAACCGCCGAGGCGGATGTCAGCTTTAGCGCGGATGCCAGCGATCTGCTGATGATCGCCGCGCGCAAACAGGATCCGGACACCCTCTTCTTCCAGCGTCGTCTGGTGATTGAAGGCGACACGGAGCTCGGTCTGTACGTCAAAAATTTAATGGATGCCATTGAGCTGGAGCAGATGCCGAAAGCGCTGCGTATGATGTTGATGCAAATGGCAGATTTCGTTGAGGCCGGGCTAAAAACCCCGCCGGACAGTAAACACACTTCAGTAGGTGAGCCATGCTGATTCGAGTCGAAATTGGGATTGATGCGCCGGGTATCGATGCGTTGTTACGCCGCTCTTTTGCAGGCGACGCCGAAGCCCAACTGGTTCACGATCTTCGCGAAGATGGCCTGATTACGCTGGGCCTGGTTGCCACCGACGATGAAGGGCAGGTGGTCGGCTACGTGGCCTTCAGCCCGGTGATTGTGCAGGGTGAAGAGTTACAGTGGGTCGGCATGGCGCCGCTGGCTGTGGATGAAAACTACCGTGGCCAGGGCCTGGCGCGCCAGCTGGTCTATGAAGGGCTGGATTCACTGAATGAATTTGGCTATGCCGCTGTCGTCGTTCTGGGCGATCCGGCGTTCTACGAACGTTTAGGTTTTAAGCCAGCGTCCAGATACGATCTGCGCTGCCACTGGCCGGGCACGGAAACATCTTTCCTGGTGCATCCTCTGGCGGATGATGCGCTCGACGGCGTTACCGGTCTGGTGGAGTACCACGATCATTTCAATCGTTTTTAAGCAGGCTTTCGCGTAGCGCCTCGAAAGAGCCGTCCCCGTTGACGAGACGCTCTTTCTGGCGCTTCGTCAGCTGCTTGATGCGGTATTCCAGCCTGAGCGCCAGGGATCTGTCGCCCACGGCGGCTGAAAACGCTAACTGAAGTTCACCTTTCCCCCGCAGCGCCTTCGCCCCTTTCCCCGTTTGATGTTGTAAAAAACGCCGTGCCACATCGGTAGTGATCCCGGTGTAGAGTGCGTTATCAGTGGTTCGGACAAGATAGAGAAACCAGCACACGGTAAACAGATTCAGTATGTTAAGGTGAACGCACCATAGCATGAGAGAGAGCGAAAATGGAAACACTGGCCGCCATTAACCGCTGGCTGGCAAAGCAGCATGTCGTGACCTGGTGCGTCTGTAAAGACGAGGAGATGTGGTGCGCAAATGCCTTTTATTACTACGATCCCGAGCGAGTGGCCTTTTACGTGATGAGCGAAGATAAAACGCGGCATGCGCAGATGACGGGCCAGCGGGCAAAAGTGGCGGGCACGGTAAACGGTCAGCCTAAAACCGTTGCGCTGATCCGCGGGGTCCAGTTTAAAGGCGAAATTCGTCGCCTGGAAGATGAGGAGAGCGACGCGCAACGTAAACGCTATACGCGCCGCTTCCCGGTGGCCGCGGCGCTAAAAGCCCCGGTGTGGGAAATCCGCCTTGATGAGCTGAAATTTACCGACAACACCCTGGGCTTTGGCAAGAAGCTGCACTGGTTACGCGCCGAGCAGGCGTAGCGCTTCACGGTTAAACGCTGGCAGATCGTCCGGTGTACGGCTGGTGATCAGCTGATCGTTATCGTTCACCACTTCCTGATCGTAGAACTCGGCTCCCGCGTTTTTCAGATCGATAACGATCGGCTTCACCGCGGTGAGCTTACGCCCGCGTACCACCTCGGCGCTGATCAGCAGCTGCGGACCGTGGCAAATGGCAAATACCGGTTTACCGGTGCCGACGAAGTCACGGGTAAAGGTGACGAAACGCTCGTCTCCGCGCAGGGAATCCGGTGAATGACCGCCCGGTAACAGCAGGGCGTCGAAATCCGACGGGCTGACGTTATCAATGGATTCGTCAATGGTCACGCTGGCTTCGCCCTTATGGCCCTTCACGGTTTTACCCGCTTCTTTCTCGATGGTGACCACCTCGTGGCCCGCCTTGCGGAATGCCTCTGCTGGCGACGTAAATTCTGAATCTTCAAACTCGTCGGTAATCAAGACTGCGATTTTTTTACCCATGCTTCCTCCGTTGTTTTCGCTTCAGACTGTTTTTTTCCCGTTTGTGGTAAATACTTACCGGTAACAGACTTTTAAGTGTGGTAGAGCAGGCCCAGAACGCAAACGGACAATTCTGTAAAGGGGATAAGATGAGTCAGGTACTGATTACCGGCGCAACCGGGCTGGTGGGTGGACATCTGCTGCGGCTGCTGATCCAGGATCGGCATATCAATTATATCGCCGCCCCGACGCGTCGCCCGCTGTTGGATATCACCGGCGTCTATAACCCGCACGATCCACAGCTCACCGACGCGCTGGCGCAGGTGCAGGATCCCATTGATATCGCCTTTTGCTGCCTTGGCACCACCCGACGGGAAGCGGGCAGTAAAGAAGCTTTTGTCCATGCGGATTACACGCTGGTGGTGGATACCGCCCTGACGGCGAAAAAGCTGGGCGCAAAACATTTCCTGGTGGTCAGTGCGCACGGCGCGAACGCAGGCTCGCCGTTTTTTTACAACCAGGTGAAGGGCAAAATGGAAGAGGCGTTAATCGCGCAGAAATGGGAGCGCCTGACCATCGCGCGGCCTTCCATGCTGATGGGGCACCGTGACGAACGTCGTTTTAACGAGTCTTTTTTCGCTCCGCTGTTTCGCATCCTGCCGGGTAACTGGAAGTCCATCGAGGCGCGGGATGTCGCGCTGGCGATGCTAAAAGAGGCGCTGGCTCCGTCGCAGGAGGGGGTTAATATTATCCCTTCGGCAAAACTGCGTGAAATCGCGCAGGGCGAGGCGTAAACTTCCCCGGCTTATTAAATAACACCTTCCGGGGAATGGTATGACTGGTCAGTCTTCATCTCAGGCGGCAACACCTGTTCAGTGGTGGAAGCCCGCACTCTTCTTTCTCGTGGTCATCATTGGCCTCTGGTATGTGAAATGGCAGCCGTACTACGGTAAAGCCTTCACCGCCGCCGACACCCACAGCATCGGTAAATCGATTCTCGCGCAGGCCGATTCCAGCCCGCTACGCGCGGCGTGGGATTACGCCATGGTCTATTTTCTTGCCGTCTGGAAAGCGGCGGTATTGGGCGTATTGCTGGGCTCGCTGATTCAGGTACTTATCCCGCGTAACTGGCTGGTGAAAACCCTGGGACAGCCGCGCTTGCAGGGCACGCTGCTGGGGACGATTTTCTCCCTGCCGGGCATGATGTGCTCCTGCTGCGCCGCACCGGTGGCGGCGGGTATGCGCCGACAGCGCGTGTCGATGGGCGGCGCGCTTGCCTTCTGGATGGGTAACCCCCTGCTGAACCCGGCAACGCTGGTGTTTATGGGTTTCGTTCTCGGCTGGCATTTCGCGTTTATCCGTCTGGCGGCTGGCCTGCTGACGGTGGTGCTTGTCGCTACGCTGGTGCAGCACCTGGTGAAAGACAACGAGGCCGGGCCTGCCTCCGTTGAGCTGGACGTCAGCGAGCCGCAGGGCAGTTTCTTTGCTCGCTGGGGCAAAGCGCTGTGGCAGCTTTTCTGGAGCACCATTCCGGTCTATATCCTGGCCGTACTGGTGCTGGGGGCGGCGCGCGTCTGGCTGTTCCCGCATGCGGATGGCGCTATCGACAACACGCTGATGTGGGTGATTGCGATGGCGGTGGCCGGGTGCCTGTTTGTGATCCCAACCGCGGCGGAGATTCCGATTATTCAGACCATGATGATGGCCGGTATGGGGACCGCACCGGCGCTGGCGCTGCTCATCACGCTGCCGGCGGTGAGCCTGCCGTCGCTTATCATGCTGCGTAAGTCATTCCCGGCGAAAGCGCTGTGGCTGACTGCGGGGCTGGTGGCGTTAAGCGGAGTGATTGTGGGGAGTATGGCGCTTGTGTGAAAAAAAGCCCGGTGGCGCTAGCGCTTACCGGGCCTGTAGCCAGGTGGGAATTACTTAATGTAAGTAAAGGCGGTGGTGACGTGCTTCACGCCGCTCACCCGGCTGGCGATATCCGCTGCCGCTTTCCCTTCACGTTCCGTCACCAGACCCAGCAGGAACACTTCGCCGTTCTCCGTGGTCACTTTCACGTTTGAGGATTTCACCTGGTCGGTACCCAGCAGCTGGGAACGCACTTTGGTGGTGATCCAGGTATCAGATGACGCGGTGCCGAGACCAATCGGCTGGCCCTGGCGGATCTCGTTAAACACTTCCGCCGTGCCTTCCACACCCATCGCGATCTGTTTGGCGCGCGAGGCGAGTTCAGGATTTGGCGCCTGGCCTGCCAGCAGCACTTTGCCCTGATAAGCCGTCACGTTGATGCGTGCTTCCTTCTTGATCTGTTCATCTTTCGACAGCGCACTGTTTACGCGCAGCTCAAGCGTACCGTCATCCACCTGCGTCCCAACGGTACGCGGATCGGTCGCTGCTTTGGTGCCGACCGCTGCGGTGCCGACTACAGCGGCAGCGATGCATCCCTGAAGCAGTAATGCAGACATCACGACTGCAAGGGCCGATAAAACCTTCATGAGAACTCCTTAATCATCCTGGTGAGGGAAAAGCGTGTTATCGATCAGATCGCATAAGCAGTTCACCGTGAGCATATGCATCTCCTGGATGCGGGCGCTACGGTGCGAAGGAATGCGGATCTCCACATCCTGCGGCCCCAGCAGGCCGGCCAGCTCTCCGCCGTCGTAACCGGTCAGGGCGACAATCGTCATATCCCGGGTCACTGCCGCTTCAACCGCTTTAACGATATCCCGGCTGTTACCGCGCGTGGAGATCGCCAGCAGCACGTCTCCGGCATGGCCTAAGGCGCGCACCTGCTTGGCGTAGATTTCGTCATGCAGACGATCGTTGGCAATCGCAGTTAAGACCACGTTATCGGTGTTTAGTGCAATGGCAGGTAAACTCGGGCGCTCGGTTTCGAAGCGATTGATCATGCTGGCAGCAAAATGCTGTGCGTTGGCGGCGGACGTGCCATTGCCACAACAGAGGATTTTGTTGCCGTTGAGCAGCGACTGAACCAGCGTCATCGCTGCACGCGAGATCGCGTCCGGGAGGGCTTCCGCCGCGGCAATCTGCGTTTGAATGCTTTCTGTGAAGCACACTTTAATTCGTTCGAGCACGGTATCCCTTTAAAATCTTATTTATGCGTCTTCGCCAAACGCGTTTTTAAGCCAGTCGATCGCATTTCCGGTGAAGGCTACCACATCGAAACGGCAATCCACAGTATCAAAACTCCCATTATGGCGGGCAAGCCACAAGTGGGCAGTCTGTAATAATTTTTGTTGTTTGGCGAGCGTCACGCTGGCGGCAGCACCGCCAAAACGGGACGACTGTCGGTAGCGAACTTCAACAAACACGATGGTCTGACCGTCTTTCATGATCAGGTCAATCTCGCCGCCGCGCCCGCGAACGTTGGCGGCGACAAAGCGCAGTCCTTTGCCTTCAAGCCAGCGACGCGCCTTTAACTCCCACGCGTCGCCGGTCTGTTTACGGCTTAACTGGCCGGGACAATCTGCCCCTGCTGGTATTTGAGCCATGATAACTTCCTGTTAATCACACAATCCTGATCGGCGGTCAGATCGCCGGTATTCCCGTTAAGCTCGAAGCCCGGTACCTGACGCATCTGGGTGAAGTGGTTTGCCAGCGCCCAGGCATCGACGCCCATCGCGTACAGACGCGCCAGGGAATAGTCATTGCGCACCGCGCCCAGCGCCTGCTGCATCAACTGCGGGTTGCTGCCTGCCAGCATGGGGATCTCGCTGTATTGCAGTCCTTCCATTTCCAGACGGAAATCCGGGCCTGCGGTACCCTGTGCGCTGCGTGAGCTGGCGTAGAGCGTTGCGCCGCTCTGGCTGCCGTTACGCATGGCGATCATCGGTTTGATAAAGGCGATCTCTTCCGGGGTAGCGACGATGTATGCCGAATCCACTTTACCGCCGCCGCTGATTTGCGCGTCGGTAGGTGGCGCCGGGATCGTCAGACCGCCGATGGTGACGCTCTGCTGCTGCGGCAGGCTGGCGGATACCGGGCTACCGTTGAGGGCAATACCTGCCCCGCCGTTCACGCCCGCTCTCAGTTCGGAAGCTGAGCCAAATTTCTGCTGCAACACCACGCCACCGCCAAGGGTCTGCCACTCTTGCGCAAACGCGTTGGCAACGCGATCGCCCAGCGTGCTGCGTGGGATCAGCAGCAGCGGCGCCTGCTTGCCCTGCTCGTGAATATGGCGGGCCGCATCGCGGGCTTCATCCTCCGGAGAGAGGGCGAAGTAACAGATATTGGCGCGGTTCTGAACCTGCTCAGGCTGGTTAAGCGCCAGCACGTTCAGCGTGGTGTTGCTCTTCATCAGCGCTTCCACGTTGTTTTTCAACAGCGGGCCGACAACGATGCTGGCCCCGTCCTGCTGAACCTGCGCCAGCACCTGGTCAAGCGGCTGGGCGCTGGTGTCGTAGATTTTCAACTCTGCACCAGGATTAGCGCTGGTGGTGGCCACAGCCTGCGGCTGGGTTGCTGGCTGCTGTTCCGGCTGTGCGGTTTGCGGCTGAGGTTGTTCTGCCGTCGCGGGCGCCGGTGTTTCAGCCGGGGCCTGTGTTGCCGCAGGCGCTGGGGTAGCAGGCTGCGTCGTTGGGGCGGTAACCGGATTCTGCATGGTGCCCTGCGCAGGGGTTTGCGCGGTGGTCAGGTCGCTGGTTTCGGCGGCGGACGGGCTGACAACGTCATTCACATTCGCCGCCTGTGCAGCCTGCGCCGGAACCGCGCTGCCGCTGACGGCGGTGGTGCCGTTTTTCGCGGCTTCAAAACCTTGCTGAATGGCGCGACCAAACACCGCAGCCTGACCGTTTAACGGCAGCAGCAGGGCGATTTTGCTGGTGGAGGCGGGCTTAAAGTTTTGCACGTTCACCAGCTGCGTTGGCAGCATTTTCGCTCCCGGGTTTTGCGGGTAACGCTTTTGCCAGTCGGTAATGCCGGCTTTCAGCATGTTCGGATCGCTTCGGTTGTTGAACCACATCTGTTGCAGATCCAGCCAGCCTTGCAGGACATTTTCATCGGCGTTGATTACCAGCGCCTTGGCCTGATCCTGGGTCATGGAGGCGAGCGCCTGCCAGGTTGCGTCAATATTTTTTTGCTTGTCTGCACCCGCGAGCAGAGGCTCCTGGGCAATCAGCGCGCGGAGTAGCGTCAGGGAAGGGCGACCCTGCTCAGCGGTGATACCGGCCTGCCAGAAACGGGCCTGCTGGTTTTTATCCAGCGTGCTGAGATCGATGGTGCCGAGGATCTTCTTCGCGCCGTCGTAATCTTTTTGCGCGACCTTCAGTTCTGCCGACAGCAGCGTCTGCTCATGGCGCTGAGTGTCGTTAAGATCCTGCGGCAGCTGGCTGAACAGCTCGGCGGCCTGCTGGGTTTTCCCTTCTTTCAGCAGTGCACGAATGGCGAGTAATTGCCAGTTGATCCTGGTATCATTTGTACTCTGCGACATTTGTTGCAGATAAAAGCCAGAATCAGCCTGAGCGGATCCCTGCATATGAGCAGTGCTCTGGTCAGGTGCCTGGGTGCCGCAGCCGGTAAAGATCAGGGCTGCCAGCAGGAGGGGCACGCTGTGCGCGGCTTTTTTTCGAAGAAACGTTAACGGTACCATACTGTATCCAGTGATTTTTTTACGCAATGCTCAATATTAAATCGGCAATACGGACGAAACAATGAAACAACACGAAACGGCAGATAATTCTCAAGGCCAGCTTTATATTGTACCTACTCCTATCGGGAATTTGTCTGATATTACCCAACGTGCGCTCACCGTATTGCAAGCTGTTGATTTAATTGCGGCTGAAGACACCCGTCATACCGGTTTACTGCTACAACACTTTGCCATCAACGCCCGTTTGTTTGCCCTGCACGATCACAATGAGCAACAAAAAGCCGAAACGCTGGTGGCGAAGCTTAAAGAAGGGCAGAACATCGCGCTGGTCTCCGATGCGGGAACGCCGCTGATCAACGATCCGGGCTACCATCTGGTACGCACCTGCCGGGAAGCTGGCATCCGCGTTGTGCCGCTGCCGGGGCCGTGCGCGGCGATTGCGGCGTTAAGCGCTGCGGGTCTGCCGTCCGATCGTTTCTGCTACGAAGGTTTCCTGCCAGCTAAATCCAAAGGTCGCCGCGATGTATTAAAGGATCTGGAAGCCGAACCGCGTACGTTGATCTTCTACGAATCCACTCACCGTCTGCTGGAAAGCCTGGAGGATATGGTGACCGTCTGGGGCGAAGGGCGCTACGTGGTGCTGGCGCGCGAGCTGACCAAAACGTGGGAAACCATTCACGGTGCGCCGGTCGGCGAACTGCTGGCGTGGGTGAAAGAAGACGAAAACCGCCGCAAGGGCGAAATGGTGCTGATTGTCGAAGGGCACAAAGCACAGGAAGACGCTCTGCCTGCCGATGCGCTGCGTACGCTGGCCCTGCTACAGGCTGAACTTCCTCTGAAAAAAGCGGCGGCGCTGGCGGCGGAGATCCACGGCGTGAAGAAAAATGCGCTGTATAAATATGCGCTGGAGCAGCAGGGGGAGTAAGACCCTGCCGCCTGTTTTGCCGGGTGGCGGCTTCGCCTTACCCGGCCTACACCGTGTCAAAGCCTCACTATTTCTCCGGCATCGCCTCAAACACCAGCGTTTCCAGCGGTTGCAGCGTAATCACCACAGCGTTTTTATACTCCTCTGGTACGGTCGAATTACTGCCGTACACGGCTTTCAGGGTAAACTGCGAACGCTCTCCTGCCGGGATCTCAAAATCTTTGGTTAAATCCAGGAAGTAACGTTGCGGCTTATCCGATGGGTTGCGTAAGCCAAAAATCGCTTTGTCTTTACTCCATGAGGCCCAGCCGTAAACCTCAAGCGAAGTTGGGTCTCCGCCAATCCAGTGAGTATCCACCAGCACGCTGGCATTCTCACGCGACCATTTCGCCGCCTGCGCCAGGGTATCCCACTTCGCCTTATTCAGCATGGACGGCGTGATGTACAGCTCCTGAAGCTGAGTTCCGGTTGCGAAGTAGCTCCAGACCTGATCGGCAAAATCGCTGTCTGTTTGCACTTTCTCGAGTCCATAGTAAGCGTTCTCTGCGCTGACGATCCCGTGGTACATCAGTGAGTTAAGCGGGAACAGCGGACCTTTACGCACGATGGATCGCCAGGTTTCGGCATCGCGGTAGGTCATCCACTGCTGCACTGGCGTGCCGGGGCCGTACAGGTTGATATCATCGCCCTGACGCCAGATTGAATCAGCATAGAACAGCCAGGACGGGCTGGCGTCGGTGCCGGTGGTCAGGTTGATAAACAGGTTCGGATTTGCGCTGCGCATGTTGTGCAGCAGGGCAATGGACGCGTCAAAATCCGATGCAAATGGGCTGCCCTTGATATGCGAATTGGCGTTACCCATTCCGTCGAGCTTGAACGAGGTAATATGCTCGTTTTTGATCAGCTTGATGATCTGATCGTTAAAGTTTTTAAAATAGTTCGGCCCCGACAGCGCCAGCTTGCCGTCTACGGTTTCGAAACCATACTCTTTTGCATGCGAGACGCGAATATCGCGCGGCTTGTTGTATCCGCCCCACGGAGAAAGCCACAGCCCAACCGAGCTATGCAGGCTGTCGGCTTTTTCCCTGACTTTGCCAAAACCGTTGCTGAATGCCGGGCCAAACAGCCAGCGTCCGGTGCGATCGTCCCAGCCATCGTCCAGCAGGAACGCGTCCAGCGCCACCCCGCGTCCGGCAATAAATTCTTTATTCCATTCGTCCATCCGCCCAATGACATCCTGCTCGGAGTAAGGGGTAAAGAAGCCGATGTCCATCCAGCTGTTGTAGTGCAGGTAAGGCTTATAAGGCCGCGGACGCACGGCATCGATAAACTGGTTTACGCTGCGGCGCAGCTGATTAGTTTCCGGGAAAGTGCCGAACCAGGTGGTAAAACTAACCGGTGTCTCAGGCAGAATTGGCGTTTTCAGCTCCACGTTGAGGTTCGTGGTGGCTTCATAAGCGTAAGTATTCACAATCGGTTTGTCTGGCAGGATGAAGAACGAGTCGGCCACGATTGGCGAGCTGTTAATCGCCCCGTCAACGTAAGGTGCCTGAGACTGCTTCTTCGTCGGGAAGAAGGTAATTTTCGCTACGTCCCGCGGCTGCCCGACGGCGGCGATGGTGTAGCCAATGCTGGCGTATTTTCCCTTCACCAGGTTCAGTTTCACCGTTACGATAAAATCCGGATGCGTAAAGTCGATGACTATCGCATTGTCCTGCTTTTCGACGTGCTTGATTTTGAAATCAGCGGTGTGGATTTTTGTTTCATCCGGTAGCGTCAGAAAGAACAACTCCTGGGGCGTGAGCGGATGGTTAGCTTTGCTGTCCGTTACCACTACCGTTGCGTTTGCATCATCAAACGAAAGGGCAATATTGTCGTTACTGAGCGCGTAGTTTGCTGCCGCCGCACCATGAGAAACACAGAGAGTCAGCAGCGAGAGAGTGAGCATTTTTTTCATCGGGGTAAGATCCTTATCAGTAATGCTTCAGCATTCGGTTGATGGACTGTTCCAGCCAGTAGCGCTGGGTGCCGAAGTTAATACGCAGGTAGTTTTCGCCGTTTTGTACGTAGTGGCTGCCATCTTCAATGACCACGCCAGCCTGTTTTGCGAAATGTTGAGTTAGCGCCGTCGCACTGCGATCGTCCGCACTGACGTCTATCCAGGCGAGATACGACGACTCCGGGTTCATCATCTTCCATGCAGGGAAATGGGTCTGAATGGCATCCGCAAGGTAGCGGGCATTGCCGCGCAGATAACCATTCAGCGCGTCGAGCCATGGCAGACCTTGCTGATAAGCCAGAATAATTCCCCACACGCCGAAGATATTGGGCGAGGTAATGGAGTTCTTCTCCAGCTGCTGGCGGAAACGCTGGCGCAGCGAATCGTCTGGAATCATTGAGTAGGATGTTTTTAGCCCGCCAAGGTTGAAGGCTTTATTGGGGGAGGTCAGCACAATCAGGTTGTCCTGGGCGGCACAGCCCGAAGTCAGACAACTGACGAATGTACCGTCCAGAATGTGCTCGGCGTGAACCTCATCAACCACCAGAATCGTGCCGTAGCGCTTACAGAGATCGGACACCTGACGTATCTCATCCGCGCGCCAGATTCGGCCCGAGGGGTTATGCGGCGAGCAGAAGAACCACAGTTTTGGACGGTGAGTTTTGAGCTGAACTTCAATCAGATTAAAATCCAGCTGATAGCGGTTTTCCTTCACGCTCAGCGGATTTGCAAGCACCCGCACGCCCTGTCGCTGTGTCGCCATCGCAAACGGGTCATACACCGGGGTATTCATCATCACGCAGTCGCCGGGTTTGCAGAACGCCTGAACCGTATAGTGCAGCGTGGAAACGGTGCCGTAGGTCAGGGTGATCCATGACTTATGCACCTCAACCTGATGACGGCTACGCTGGAAGGCGATGACCGCATCGTAGAATTCGTCGAAGCACCAGGTGTAACCGAAGGTGCCATGCTCCACGATGCGCTGGAAGCCTTCAATCACGGCGGGTGGCGAGGTGAAATCCATATCTGCTATCCACAGCGGGATAAATCCCTCCGGGACATCACCGAAACGCGAGCACACAAACGTATGATCCCATTTACGGCATTTATCGCTTTTACGCTCAATGATTCTGTCGAAATCAAACACAACGACCCCCTGTTAAATTAAGGCTTCAATGCCGGATTTGACGCTCTGCACCTGCGGGCCGATGATCACCTGAACGCTGTGGGCATCAAGCACCACTACTGACAAGGCGCCCGCGGCCTTCAGCGCCTGCTGGTCGATAAGCCCCATATCTTTTACCACCAGACGTAAGCGGGTGATGCAGTTGTCGAGCGACTCAATATTCTCTTTACCGCCAAGCGCGCGAAGAATAAGCCCATGATCGTATTTCGATTTTCCACGTGCCCGGGTATTGGCTTCCACCGCCTGGAGCGCACCCTGCGCGTCAACCTCACGGCCCGGCGTTTTAATATCGTGCCTGAGGATGTACCAGCGGAAGACGAAGAAGTAGATAGCAAACCAGGCAATACCCACCGGGAACAGCAGATACCATTTGGTCGACATCCCCTGCATGACGCCGAAGATCAGCAGATCCAGAATGCCGCCGTCGGTGTTGCCAATGGTGACGCCGAGCAGCGCCATCACCATCAGCGCCAGGCCAGACATAACGATATGAAACGCGTAAAGCACAGGGGCAATAAACAGGAACAGGAACTCAATCGGCTCTGAAATACCCGTGACAACTGAAACCAGCACGCCTGAAAGCAGCAGCCCTTTAATCACCGGACGGTTTTCCGGGCGCGCGGTGCGGTAGATAGCGTAAGCCACGGCAGGCAGGCCGAAGATAAATGTCGGCATAAACCCTTGCGATAAAAATGCCGTAACGTGCGGGCTAAACGGCAGGCCAGCTTTCAGCTCGGCGTAGAAAATGTTCAGCGCACCGGCCACTTCCTGGCCGTTAACCATCTCAATGCCGCCCGCCGGGGTGAAGCGCACCATCGCCAGCAGGATGTGGTGCAGGCCAAAAGGTTTGAGCAGCAGTACGCCCACGCCATACAGGAATGGCCCAAAGACGCTGGTGCTCTGGATGATATGACCAATCCCGGCAATGCCCATTGCCACATATTCCCACAGCAGGGGGATGAACAAGCCGACCAGCGACAGGGTGAGGGCAGTAACAATCGGTACAAAACGAGTGCCGCTAAAGAAGGCAAACGCGTCGTGCAGCACCGTGTCCTGGAAACGCTCGTGCAGGAAGTAGGTTATCACCCCTACCACAATGCCGCCGAGCACGCCCATCTCCAGCGTTTGAATGCCAAGCACAATGGATTGTCCCACCTGTCTCATGGTGGCGGCATCCGCAAGCTGGTGGGTGGCGGTCAGGTAGTAGTTGATGCTCATGTTCATCAGCATGTAGCCAACGAATCCGGCAAAAGCGCCCACCGCTTTATTACGTCTGGCAAGGCCCATCGGGATCGCCATGGCAAACATCAGCGGCAGATAGGTAAAAGCAAAGCCGCCGACCATGGCGATAAAACCAAAGGTGAGCTGCGTTAACTCGCCGCCCAGAAAGGGAAAACTTTTGATGGTGGAAGGGCTGGTGACAGAACTACCGATACCTAACAACAACCCCATAAAGGCCAACAGTGAGACCGGGAACATAAACGTCTTTCCCAGGCTCTGGAAAAACTCCCACGCTTTCGATTTAAACGACTTTTCCTGTGTCATGTAGGGACTCCTCGGTTTTTTAGGATAATGGAAGGCGCTGTCCGGCTTAAGGACGCGCCTTCATATTTGCGAGGCTTATAGTTATTTTTTTAGGTACTAACGTTATGCGCGATGGGTTCAGGCTTCAGCCGCAAGCAGCAGCCGGTTCGCCGAGCCGCAAACGGTGATTTTGCTTCTGACCACCTCTTTCATGGCATCCATGCCGACGCGCATGTAGAAGCGCGGATCGTTGCCCTGTGGGTTCTCGGCAAACCAGGCTTTGACTGCGTCAGAGAAGGCGATTTTCAGCTCTGTTGCGACGTTAACTTTGCAGACGCCCAGCTCAATGGTGCGGCGCACATCCTCATCCGGCACATCACTCGCACCGTGCAGCACCAGCGGCACTGTCACTACCTCGCGGATCTCGGCCAGCCGCTGGAAGTCGATTTTTGGGCGTTTGGTATAAAGACCGTGCGCGGTACCGATGGCAACGGCGAGGCTGTCCACGCCTGTCATTTCGACAAAGCGTTTTGCTTCCTGCGGGTCGGTCAGGAACGCGCTTTCGGCGTCGACGCTCATGTCATCTTCCACTCCGCCCAGTCGGCCCAGTTCGGCCTCGACGCTACAGTCGTTGAGGTGGCAGAAATCGACGACCGATTTCACCAGCTTGACGTTTTGTTCGAAGGGGTAATGGCTACCGTCGATCATTGCGCTACGTACGCCGGCATGGACTTTGCGGCGAATGTCGTCCAGCGATTCGTGGTGATCGAGGTGTAGCGCCAGCGGCATGTCATAAGTAAGGGAATATGCGCTGCACAAGGCGTAGATCTCTTCCAGCGCAATATGTTTAAACGTCCCCGGCGTACCCGCGAGGATCACCGGCGATCGCATTTCGCTACAGACTTCGAGGATCGCCTGGATCGTCTCGGCGTTATGGATGTTAAAGGCCGGAACGGCATAGCCCTTCGCCTGTGCGTCCTGCAAAAGATATTTGGTAGAAATAATACTCATGAGCCTGTCCTCTTAAGCCTGCCACGGATGAATAACGACGCCCTGGACCACACGGTTAACCGTACCGCTGGCGGATGGCGTATCCGGCGTATTGCCAACGTGCAGAGACTGGGTCAGTGCGAAGACCTGGGCGTACATCAGGAAGCAGAACGCCTGCTCCATATCGTTAAATGAACGGGAAGGCGGCAGCAGGATATGCGGGCCAGCTTCAATGACCGGATCCGTTTCGGCTGCAATGGCTACCACGCGCATGGCCTGACGATCGCGTCGCAGTTCGGCGAGCAGATCCAGATCGTACTGACGCGTATACGGATGGCTGGAGACAAACACGACGACCAGCGTTTCGTTGTCTACCAGCGACTTAGGCCCGTGACGGAAACCCGTTGGCGAATCGTAGAATGCCGCCAGCTTGCCGGCGGTCAGCTCCAGCACCTTCAGCGCAGACTCCCGTGCGGCGCCCTGTAATCCACCGCTGCCCAGATAAACAATGCGTTTCCACGGTTCGTTACCAAAGACGCCGGGACTGAAATCGCCAAGCGATGTGAGGATCGCCTGACAGCGATCGGACACGTCGCGGAACGTTTTGCTGTTGATCGTTTCCGGTGCGAATACCGCCAGGCAGCTCGCCATCATGGTGGTGATGCTGCTTGTCATCGCGAACCCGCGATCGTGCGTTTCGGCTGGCATGAGCAGAGCGCAGGCGTTATCGCTGTCGACGGCATTCTGGTACAGGCTGCCTGCTTCATTACAGGTGATCGACAGGTGGTAGCACTCCGGTACAAACTGATTCGCCAGCTCAACGGCGGCGACGCTCTCCGGGCTATTGCCAGAACGGGCGAAAGAGACCAGCAGCAGCGGGTGCGAAGGGCTGAAATAATCCATCGGGTTGGTGACCAGATCGGTCGTAGGTATCGCGGTGATGTTTTTCCCCGTGTGGCTGGCAAGCCATGGCGCAATGATGTCGCCGATAAAAGCAGACGTACCCGCGCCAGTCAGAACGATCCGCAGATCGGGCTTGCGCAACAGTGGCGTCAGAAAACTGTCGATCGACGCGCGCAGATTATCAATATTGTTGAGCGAGCGAAGCCAGCTGGCTGGCTGCTGGCGGATCTCTTTTTCGGTCCAGGTGCCGGTGGTGGCGATAGTGGTTTGTGGCATAACTCAGTCCTTAGTCGTGTGAATTCCACATCAGACGCTGGCAAATGTGTCGCTATCTTTCGTTTCGTTTCACTTGTTCACTTTAGCAGTTAAATAAAATTTATAGAAAAGAAATCGAAAGTTCAATGGCGAAAAAGAAATAAAACGAAAAGTGTGATCGCGAAAGGAAAGGCGAAAATCAAGGAAAGGAAAAGAAAGGCCTTACGATCGTCTTCCGTAAGGCCAACAGGGCACACTGTGAAGGGGCTACAGGGAAAGAGCCTGACCCTGGATCCAGATCTGCCGGAGGTGTAAACCCGCATCCAGCGCAAGAACATTGGCGCGTTTGCCTGGCGCTAACGTTCCCAGCAGGTGATCCATCCCGAGCAGACGGGCAGGATGCAGCGAGGCCATATGGATTGCGTTTTCTGGGGCGATCCCCGTATGCTCCACCATATTTCGCACGGCGGCATCCAGCGCGAGCGTGCTGCCCGCCAGCCCGCCTGAGGCCGTGCGGACAACGCCGCCCTGCATCTCGACATTTTCACCACACAACGTATAGCGCCCATCAGGCATACCCGCCGCCTGCATGGCATCGGTAATCAGCACCGTACGATCCTTCGCGCAGCAACAACATAGCCGCATGGCTCCAGGATGAACGTGATGCCCGTCGGCAATAAGCTCCAGCCATGCGCGTGGGTCTGTAAGCCCGGCGCCAACCATGCCGGGCTCCCGGTGGTGTAACCCCGTCATGCCGTTGTAGCAGTGCACCAGCCCGGCTGCGCCTGCATCAAATGCGGCCAGGGTTTGCGCGTATGTAGCGGCGCTGTGGCCCAGCATGACGCGTATCCTTTTTTGCTTGAAGTGATGGATCGCCTTCAGGGCATCCACTTTTTCCGGAGCAAGCGCCACCACCCGCAGCGTGTTCTGCGAAACCGCAATCAGCTCATCAAGTTCCGCGAGATCCAGTTCGCGAAACAGTTCTGGCGGGTGCGCCCCTTTGTTCTGCGGTGTAAAGTACGGGCCTTCCAGATAGCTGCCCAGGATCTGCGCGCCGGGGCCACCGGCATGACAGCGCCGGGCAATGCGCCGTAACGCGCCATGGATCGCCTCCAGCGGAGCGGTGACGGTGGTAGGCAGAAACGCCCCCACGCCTTCACGCGCTTTGTGCATGGCTAACCGGTCCAGCACGTCGGGCGCATCATCCATCACATCCACACCCGCGCCGCCGTGGACGTGAATATCAATGTATGCCGGGCAAAGCAGGTCTGCCTCGCGGGTATTAACCCCTGCCGGAATCGGCTCGATGGCGGTGATGACGCCTCTATCCATACGCAGCTGATGGTCATCCAGCCAGCCCTGCCCGGTAAGCAGACGACGCGCGCGCAGCAGCTGGCTCATATCCCTTCCTCGGCGGGCGCTTCCTCGCGACAGCGTGCAAGTTCATCCACCAGGCTGGTCAGGCCGCGATGGCCGCACTCCAGCGCCTGCAAACGAAAGGCTTCACTGCTTAATCCGTCGCGCTCCAGAACCATCTCCAGCAAAAGCTGGAGATTGGTGCCGGTGATCACTTCGCTGCCGGGGCGCTGCATCGCGAGGGTAGAGGCCACACGAAACGGCGTACCGCCGAGAAGATCGGTGAGAAACACAATATCGTGCTCTGCATCCAGTTCATTCACTGCCTGCTCAAGCTGCCCGGTCAGCCGCGCAGTGGTGGAGCTTTCCGGAAAATCGATGGCGATAAACTGCGGCTGTTCGCCGAGGATTTGCTTCATCGCCTGTTCCAGCCCGCTGGCAAAACCGCCGTGACCCGTCAAAATAATGCCTAACATCGCAACCTCTTTGCTTTTTACAGGAAGTGACAGAATTTACCGACAACGCCCAGCACCACGGTGATACCAATCAGGCGCAGCGGGCTCCAGCCACGGCGTACCAGCCAGAACATGGTCAGGGTGTAGACCAGCGGCAGAAAGGCGGGCATCAGTTTGTCGATCACATCGGTTTGCAGTTTGACGACTGCATCCCCGGCTTTAATCTCGAGTGTGGTATTCAGGCGCACATAGGTTGCCACCAGCGCACCAATCACTGTCATCCCGACAATGGACGCAGCATGACCAACCTTTTTGGTGTTGGCCTTGATCAGCGGGATCGCGGCGACACCCATTCGGTAGGCATAGTGCGCCAGACCAAAACGCAGGCCGAGATGCACCACGTTAAACAGCACGATAAAGACCACCGCGCCAAGAATGGATCCCTGTAGCGCCAGGCTGGCGCCAATCCCCCCGCAGATGGGCAGCAGGGTCAGCCAGAACATGGCGTCACCAATGCCACCGAGCGGTGCGCCGACGGCAATTTTAGTGCTCTGGATGCTGTTCACATCCTGCTTGGAACGCTCCATTGCCAGAATAATGCCGATGACGAAGGTCACCAGGAACGGGTGGGTGTTGAAGAAGCCCATATGGCCTTTCATGGCGCGCGCCAGGTCCCGCTTATTGGTGTGGATCTTTTTCAGCGCGGGCAGTAGCCCATACAGCCAGCCGGAGGCCTGCATACGCTCGTAGTTAAACGAGGCCTGTAGCAGCATGGAACGCCAGGCGACACGGTTAATATCCTTTTTCGTTAGCTCAGCGCCAATACTCTGGTCTTCGTAGACGTTTTCATTCACGCCGGTCAGCAGTGTCTCTTCACTTTCAGACACGCCCGGCAGGGTGGTGTGATTAGATGCCATCTTCAAATTCCTCTTTCTGGGCCGCAGGCGCCGTGGGTTCAGGCGATTTGCGCAGCAGGTCGATCAGCGCCATCGCCAGCGCAGCCGCGGCAATCGCCAGCACCGGGAGTTTCAGCCAGGCCGCGGCGACAAAGCCGATAATGAAGTAAGGGATGTAAACGTTTTTCATCATGATCTTCAGCAGCACGGCGAAGCCGATCGCTGGCATGATGCCGCCCGCGACGCCGAGACCGTCGATCAGACGTTCCGGCAGCACGTCAATGGCGGTTTTCGCATGTTCAGCCCCGAAGTAGATGGGCAGAAACGCGCACAGGAAGTAGAAGACGCCGAGCGCCAGCAGTGCCAGATAGTTGACCCGTTCAATACCACGGGTGTCTGCGTTAGCCGCCATGCGATCGCAGCGGGACATCACGCCGGACATCACCGAGAAGAGGAAAGTGATCCCCATCTGAACCGCCACGGCAAACGGCACGGCGACCCCAACGGCGACATCCGGCTTCACGCCTGTAGTAATGGCAAATGTGGTGCCAACGATGGTGCCGATAATCACGTTTGGCGGCTGCGCGCCCGCCAGCGGCGCGAGTCCCATCCAGACCAGTTCTAACGTACCGCCGGTCAGAATTCCGGTGTGCAAATCGCCCAGAATCAGGCCAACCAGTGGCCCGAGCACCACCGGACGGTGCATGTGTGTTAAGCCGTTAAACATATCCAGGCCCGCTATAAAGGCGAGAAGCCCCAGCGCGAAAGCCTGCAACAGACTGATTTCCATTGTGAATCCCTCAGAGCAGTTTAAAGAGATCCAAAGCAGTCTCTGTTGGAACGCCCTGAACGAAGCATTCCACTCCGGCCGCCTTCAGGCCGTTAAACGCGGCGATATCGTTCGCGTCTACAGATACCGTTTTGGCAATTTGCTGTTTGCCACTGGCGTAATGCATATTTCCGACGTTAATACGGGTGATGGGCACGCCGCCCTCGACCAGCGTTAAAAAATCAGCCGGTGTTTTACAGACCAGCAGAATTTTCTGCCGGTCGGCGGCGCGATGAATGTTGTCGATCACTTTTTGCAGGGACCAGAAACGCACGGCGATGCCTTCCGCCAGCACCATCTCCATCAGGTTTTGCTGAACCGGATCGTCTGCAACCTCGTCATTTGCCACCAGCACCAGGTTCGCCCCCGCAAACCCCACCCACTGTACGCCCACCTGACCGTGGATCAGGCGTTCATCAATGCGGCATAAGACAATGTTTGGCATAGCGTTTTCCTCTTTTTAATTATGCGTGTTGAGTCGTTACGCCTTCGCAGGCGGCATGGTACTGCTGGAGTATGTCCTGAATGTGGTCGAGGATGAGTTCCCGTGGTGTGGACCTGAGAGCGCCATCGCGAACTTTGCTGTACTGCAACGGCAGATACTGGCTGATCAGCGGCAGCGGGATCGGTTCATCCGCCAGGTTGCGTACCAGCCGCTCAAAGGCGTCGTCAATCTGGCTGTCTGGCCAGTAATAGCGCACGCGGTCGGAATAGCTGTAACCGCGCGCCAGGCGACGGGCATTGCCGTCGCCGTGATAGTGGCTTTGCCAGTATTCCGGGCGATCGAGCATCACGTTTTCCAGGACGTGACGCAGCCCTGAGCAGGCTTTTGCCGGCAGCAGCTCTTCTTCAATTGCTGCCAGTGAGAACAGCGCTTCGCGCAGCGCGAAGGTTAGCGCAGGGCCGACTTTCAGAATGGCGAAGTGATCTTTCACCAACTGGCGCAGCGCCTGCGGCGTCTGGTAATCGGTAGAGTGTGCTTCAAATACAAGCGTGTCGTAGGCTTCAACCATCTCGCTCAGCGCGACGGCTTTATGCGGTTGATAGTCACAAACCTGCGCATGGTCGAACTCAACGCCAGGCTGAACCACCAGGCCAATAATGCGCGGCCAGATGTCGCTTAACCCTTCCTTCTCGAATGCGTGGCGGTGTGCCTCAAGCGTGGCGCGTGCCGCCTCTGGCGTGGTGACCTCAAGCTCGGTCAGCGTCTCGTGTGCCCCACCGGGGACCGGAACTTCCGTGCCGATAACGTAGACCAGATCGGCTACGCCAAATTGCTCGAGACAGGTGGTTTCGGCAATTTTAGCCAGCCGAGCGGCACGCCCGGCAACGATTGCATCGGTTAACGGAACCGGGTCGTCTTCGCAGGACATGCTGCAATCGAGGTGAATTTTTTTAAATCCGGCCGCCACGTAGCTTCTGAGCAGATCGTCGGCGTTCGCCATCGCCTGCGAAGCCGGCAGGTTTTGCCAGCGGTTTGGACCTAAATGATCGCCGCCAAGGATCAGCTGCGAGGTGGGGAAACCAAGAGATCCCGCCAGCTTGCAGACAAACCCATAAAAATCGGCGGGCGTCATACCGGTATAACCGCCAAACTAATCCACCTGGTTTGAGGTGGCTTCTATCAGCAGGGGCGTCTGTTGTGAATGGGCGTAACGTAGTGCAGCTTCAAGTACCAGTGGATGTGCGGAACAGACGGCATAAATCCCGTTTGTATTCCCCCGTTTATGTTGTTCCACCATTTCTGTCAGATGTTTCACTTTCCTCTCCATTTCGGATGGTGTTGGTATTCATCTTTCGTTTTGTTTCATTTGATACTGCATTATGGTGAGGTAAAAATAAAACGAAAGATAATAGTTTTCCGATCTGTTTCACAAAAGAAACATAATGAAAGGTTTCAGCGGCGGTTAAGCTTGCGTCCGCACACCATACAGGGCTTGCATTCCCTCAAAAGAAAGGCGTTAATAAGCAAAACGAAATGAAACGAAAGTGTATTTACTAAGGAGCTCGTATGAGCAGCACCGATTCATCCGCAGAGAAGCGCATCACCGGCACCAGTGAAAGGCGAGAGCAGATCATTCAGCGGTTGCGGGCGCAAGGAAGCGTGCAGGTTAACGATCTTTCTCTTTTATTCGGCGTGTCGACGGTGACGATCCGTAACGATCTGGCCTTTCTGGAAAAGCAGGGGATTGCCGTTCGCGCTTACGGCGGCGCGCTGATTTGCGAAGGCAATGCCCCCGGCGTGGAGCCGTCCGTTGAGGACAAAAGTTCCCTTAATACGGCAGTGAAGCGCAGCATCGCGCAGGCGGCGGCTGAACTGGTGAAGCCGGGTCACCGCATTATTCTGGACTCCGGCACCACAACCTTTGAAATTGCCCGCATGCTGCGCCAGCACACCGATGTCATTGCCATGACCAACGGGATGAACGTGGCAAACGCGCTGCTGGAAGCGGAGGGCGTAGAGCTGCTGATGACCGGCGGGCACTTGCGCCGTCAGTCGCAGTCCTTCTATGGCGATCAGGCGGAGCAGTCCTTACAGAATTACCATTTTGACCTGCTGTTCCTGGGCGTCGATGCCATCGATCTCGACCGGGGGGTGAGTACGCACAACGAGGATGAAGCCCGTCTGAACCGCAAAATGTGCGAAGTGGCGGAGCGTATTATCGTGGTCACTGACTCCAGCAAGTTTAACCGTTCAAGCCTGCATAAAATCATTGATACCCAGCGGATCGACATGATTATCGTTGATGAAGGCATTCCGGCGGAAAGCCTGGAAGGGTTACGCAAAAGCGGGATCGATGTGGTGCTGGTCTAAAGGGGCTTTTCCCCTCACCCTAACCCTCTCCCTCACCCTCTCCCCATAGGGAGAGGGTTCCCCAGTAATTTGAAAGCAAAAGCGATAACGTTGCCTCAGAATAACTGAGGGCTTTCAGCGATGCCTCGGTCCGGCTGTAAATCGCTGAGGCGTTTCCTGTAGGCCGGGGCGAGGCGCAGGGATGCGCCGAGAGGGCGGGCTTTACAGGGATGTTACCTCCGCCCGTCCCCGATAAGCCGGAAGGAATAAGCCGAAGGCACCGCGAAGCGGCGATTTTCCGCCGGAAGCCCGGGTCGCCAGGGTGGTGGCGACTGAGCCACCCTGGCACGTTCACCGGTCATGTCGTGACAGAGTAGCAAGGAACATAACGTGAACGGAATGACCACCAGAGCCGTATGTTCCCCCTCACCCCAGCCCTCTCCCTCAAGGGAGAGGGGGCCGTCTGTGCAGGCATTATTTTGTGGGGAACCCTCAGCCCCATAGGGGGGAGGGGACTGCCCGGTGCGGTTTTTTACCCTCTCCCCGGTGGGGAGAGGGCAGGGTGAGGGGCCATCAGGTCACCGGCGCCGGGTTAAACACCGCCAGCGAGTTATGCAATCCCCATTGATCGGAGAAGGTTTTCTTCCGCCCGCTTGCCACATCCAGAATGAAGTGGAACAGCTTCCAGCCCACCTCTTCAATACTCTCTTCCCCGGTGGCGATGGTGCCCGCGTTGATATCCATTAAGTCATACCAGCGGTTTGCCAGCTCGGTGCGGGTCGCCATTTTGATCACCGGTACCGCCATCAGGCCGTACGGCGTGCCGCGCCCGGTGGTAAAGACCTGTACCGTAATGCCGGACGCTACCTGCTGGGTGCCGCAAACGAAATCACTGGCAGGCGTTGCCGCGTAGATCAGACCGCGTTTGGTTGGTCGCTGGCCAGGGGAGAGCACTTCCACAATCGCGCTCTGGCCGGATTTGGCAATCGACCCGAGGGCCTTTTCCACCACGTTCGCCAGGCCGCCTTTCTTGTTACCCGGAGACGGGTTGGCGCTGCGGTCGGTTTTGCCCATGTCGAGATAGTTATCGTACCAGGCCATCTCCTCCAGCAGGCGTTTGCCCACCTCTTCGTTGACGGCGCGCGGCGTGAGCAGGTGGATAGCATCACGTACTTCGGTGACTTCGGAGAACATCACCGTGGCGCCGCAGCGCACGAACAGATCGGAGGCATAACCGACTGCCGGGTTGGCGGTGACGCCGGAAAACGCATCGCTGCCGCCACACTGTGTCCCAACGACCAGTTCAGAGGCCGGGCAGGTTTCACGCTGGCGTTTGTTCAGCTTCTCCAGATGGTGCTCTGCCACCTGTAAAATGTCGTCGACCATCGATCTGAAGCCGACATGGTGTTCATCCTGAAGTCGCACAACACTGGCATCGTCAACCGGAATGGCTTTCACATCCTCAGTACCCTGCAACAGGCGTTCTGGCTGCAATTTTTCACAGCCGAGACCAATCACCATGACCTCACCGCCAAAGTTTGGGTTAAGGGCGATATTGTGAATCGTGCGGATCGGCACGACCGCTGCGGGCGCGTTGATCGCCACGCCGCAGCCGTACAGGTGGTTAAGACCCACCACGCCGTCAACGTTGGGGTATTTCGGCAACAGATCGCGCTCAATAATTTTCACCACATAATCCACTACGCCCGCCACGCAATGCACGCTGGTGGTGATGCCAAGCAGGTTTTTGGTTCCCACGCTGCCATCCGCGTTGCGGTAACCCTCGAAGGTATAACCCTCCAGCGGAGGCAACGGCTCAGGGACGCGGGTAGCCAGCGGCAACGACTCCAGCGGCGGGGCGGTGGGCAGCTCAACCAGCGACTCCTCAATCCAGCTACCCTGCGGGATAGCGCGCACCGCATAGCCGATGACTTCGCCGTAGCGCACGATTTCGCCCTGCGCCGGGATATCGACCAGTGCGACTTTATGCCCCTGCGGAATGTGCTCAATCAGCTCCAGGCCATCCGGAAAGCGGGTGCCAGCTTTTAAGCCATTGTCGTTGACAATAATCGCCACGTTATCGGTATCGTGCACTTTTATATAGAACGCCGTCGGCGACGCCTGTCGAATTTCAATATCGGCCATTGTTCACTCTTCTCCAGCAAAATATCTGATACTAAATATAGCCAGATGGTTAATTGTTTCTTATTGAGGAAATAAAGAATGCCAGGAGAGGAAAGGTGAGAATGTGATCGCGATCGCTCCCGAACCACTAATCGTTGATTCTGTGCATCAGCGCCCACTGTGTTGGGCATATGCTCAAAATAGCGTGCTACTCCCGTTGGATAATTGAGCATTGAGACAATGTGCTGCCGGGTGGTGACGATTATACTGAATGACGATTTTATAACGCCAAAATTCAGTCAGGAAAATAAATATAACGCTGACGCTGAGTCGGAATAAATAAGAAAAGCTACTGGCTAAAACTGCGGAATTAAAAAAGGTATAAGTAATGAGTAACGACATCTTCCCGAATAAATTTAAAGCGGCCCTCGCGGCGCACCAGATTCAGATTGGCTGCTGGTCTGCGCTGGCTAACCCCATTAGCACCGAAGTGCTGGGCCTGGCCGGGTTCGACTGGCTGGTGCTGGACGGCGAACATGCGCCAAACGATATCAACACGTTTATTCCGCAGCTGATGGCGCTGAAAGGCAGCCACAGCGCGCCGGTGGTGCGTGTGCCCACCAACGAGCCGGTGATCATCAAGCGTCTGCTGGATATCGGCTTCTACAACTTCCTGATCCCGTTTGTTGAAACGGAAGAAGAAGCGGTGCTGGCCGTGGCGGCGACCCGCTATCCACCGGAAGGGATCCGCGGCGTGTCCGTCTCGCACCGCGCCAACATGTTTGGCACCGTGCCGGACTATTTCGCTCAGTCCAACAAGAACATCACCATTCTGGTTCAGATCGAGAGCCAGCAGGGGGTCGATAACGTCGACGCTATTGCCGCGACGGAGGGGGTAGACGGCATTTTCGTCGGCCCGAGCGATCTGGCGGCCGCCTTTGGTCATCTGGGCAACGCCAGCCATCCGGACGTGCAGCGCGCAATTCAGCACATTTTTGCCCGTGCCAAAGCGCACGGTAAACCGTGCGGCATTCTGGCGCCAGTGGAAGCCGATGCCCGCCGCTACCTGGAGTGGGGCGCAACGTTTGTCGCCGTGGGCAGCGATCTCGGCGTATTCCGCGCCGCCACGCAGAAATTAGCGGACGCTTTTAAAAAATAACCATCATTGAGGAAACAGATTATGACGCTGAAAGTGGGTTTTATTGGCCTGGGTATCATGGGCAAACCAATGAGCAAAAACCTCATCAAAGCAGGTTACTCACTGGTGGTTTTAGATCGTAATTCAGACGCGGTGGCAGAGGTGATTGCGGCTGGGGCAGAAACGGCGACAACCGCAAAAGCGATTGCTGAGCAGTGCGACGTGATTATCACCATGCTGCCAAACTCCCCGCACGTGAAAGAGGTGGCGCTGGGTGAGAACGGCATTATCGACGGCGCGAAGCCGGGTCTGGTGGTGATCGACATGAGTTCTATCGCACCGCTGGCAAGCCGCGAAATCAGCGAGGCGCTGAAAGTGAAAGGCGTGGAAATGCTGGATGCGCCGGTCAGCGGCGGCGAACCGAAAGCCATCGACGGCACCCTGTCGGTGATGGTGGGGGGGGATAAAGCCGTGTTTGACAAATACTACGACCTGATGAAAGCCATGGCTGGCTCCGTGGTGCACACCGGTGAAATTGGCGCAGGCAACGTCACCAAGCTGGCAAACCAGGTGATTGTGGCGTTGAACATCGCGGCCATGTCCGAAGCGCTGACGCTGGCCACCAAAGCGGGCGTTAATCCGGATCTGGTTTATCAGGCCATTCGCGGTGGTCTGGCGGGCAGCACCGTGCTGGATGCCAAGGCGCCGATGGTGATGGATCGTAACTTCAGGCCGGGCTTCCGCATCGATCTGCACATTAAGGATCTGGCGAATGCGCTGGATACCTCCCACGGCGTGGGCGCGCAGCTGCCGCTGACTGCCGCCGTCATGGAGATGATGCAGGCGCTGCGTGCGGACGGTCTGGGTACCGCCGATCACAGCGCGTTAGCGTGCTATTACGAAAAACTGGCGAAGGTTGAAATTGCTCGCTAATGACGTCCTGCCCGGTGGCGTTACGCTTACCGGGCCTACGGCTCAGGCATACAACTATGAAAATCGTAATCGCGCCAGACTCTTATAAAGAAAGCCTGTCTGCCACCGAGGTGGCGCAGGCGATAGAAAAAGGATTTCGGGAAATTTTCCCCGACGCTCATTACGTGTCTGTTCCCGTTGCTGACGGCGGAGAAGGTACAGTTGAAGCGATGATCGCTGCGACGCAGGGCACCTGGCAGCAGGCTGTCGTCACCGGCCCGTTAGGGGAAAAGGTGAAGGCCAGTTGGGGGATCTCGGGCGACGGTACCACCGCGTTTATCGAGATGGCCGCCGCCAGCGGCCTGGTGCTTGTTCCTCCCGCGCAGCGTAACCCGCTGGTCACGACGTCGCGCGGGACGGGGGAGCTGATCCTCAGCGCGCTGGATAAAGGCGCGCGCAACATCATTATCGGTATCGGCGGGAGCGCAACCAACGATGGGGGCGCAGGCATGATGCAGGCGCTGGGCGCGAAGTTTACGGATGCGAACGGGACGGAGATCGGCTACGGCGGCGGCAGCCTGATGGCGCTTAACCGGATTGATATTTCCGATCTCGATCCGCGTCTTCAGGGATGCGCAATCCGCGTCGCCTGTGACGTGACGAATCCGCTGGTCGGTGAAAGCGGCGCGTCGCGTATCTTTGGCCCGCAAAAAGGCGCCACGGAGGAGATGATCCTCGAACTCGACGCCAATCTTAGCCACTACGCCGGGGTGATCAAAAAATCGCTGCGCATTGACGTCAACCGGGTTCCGGGGGCTGGCGCCGCGGGCGGCATGGGCGCGGCGCTGATGGCCTTCCTGGGCGCTGAGCTTAAAAGCGGCATCGAGATTGTCACTCAGGCGCTCAATCTTGAAGAACATATTCACGATTGCACGTGGGTGCTGACCGGGGAAGGGCGCATCGACAGCCAGAGCATTAATGGCAAAGTGCCCGTCGGCGTGGCGAGCGTCGCCAAAAAATACCATAAGCCGGTGATCGGGATTGCCGGAAGTCTGACGCAGGATGTGGGTGTGGTGCATCAGTACGGCATCGACGCGGTGTTCAGCGTACTGACCAGTATCGGTTCACTGGAAGAGGCGTTCCAGGGAGCATATGACAACATTTACCGCGCCTCGCGGAATATCGCGGCCACATTGCAGGTAGGCATGCGTAGCCAGGGGTGACAGCGGCGCGCAAACCCTCTATACTGCGTGCCGAAGCTGACCAGACAGTCGCCGCTTCGTCGTCGTCCCTTTCGGGGGAGACGGGCGGAGGGGAGGAAAGTCCGGGCTCCACAGGGCAGGGTGCCAGGTAACGCCTGGGGGGGAAACCCACGACCAGTGCAACAGAGAGCAAACCGCCGATGGCCCGCGCAAGCGGGATCAGGTAAGGGTGAAAGGGTGCGGTAAGAGCGCACCGCGCGGCTGGTAACAGTCCGTGGCACGGTAAACTCCACCCGGAGCAAGGCCAAATAGGGGTTCACATGGTACGGCCCGTACTGAACCCGGGTAGGCTGCTTGAGCCAGTGAGCGATTGCTGGCCTAGATGAATGACTGTCCACGACAGAACCCGGCTTATCGGTCAGCTTCAACTTCTTACAAAACCCCGCTTCGGCGGGGTTTTTGCTTTCTGACGGTTGCAGGCCGGGTAAGCGAAGCGCCAAACGACATCAATTCTCAATTTTGCGACGCTAAGCACATTTCACTATTTGCTTGACTGTGTGTTCCTCTCATCTGCTGCGCATGATCGTAATCACAAAATTTAACGCTGTAAAATTAGAAAATTTTAGTGTTGAGAAGATGTTGTAAATGTTTAGTCAGTGATGCCGAATGTTATTCATTTGATAATTTAATATTGAATCTAAAAACATTCTTCTGGTGAATGTGTGATATATCCCACTCTTTAACCGGAAAGTGAATAAATATTCCTGGTAAAGTTGATAAACCACAAAAATGTTTTAAAGGAATAATGGTGTTTTATTAACCTTTAATTGCCTGAAAGATAGCCTTTATTAATATTTTTAAAGCAAAAAAATTCACGCTAGTTATTGCCATAAAATAAATTTATTACCGCGTTTTTTATTGATCAATATCAGCGTAAATGCGTATTTTTATTGTGATAAGCATTTGATTTATAAAGACATAAATAGATTTCTGGTGCGATTGAAAACAGAGCGTCCTGGCAAATTGTGAGTAACAGCAC
The DNA here is from genome assembly GCF_000534415.1 of Enterobacter sp. BIDMC 27. NCBI lineage: Bacteria > Pseudomonadati > Pseudomonadota > Gammaproteobacteria > Enterobacterales > Enterobacteriaceae > Enterobacter > Enterobacter sp. BIDMC 27. The sequence goes on along the minus strand of NZ_KI973178.1, from coordinate 167,428 downwards.
ATACCCCCTGAAACAATATTGGGTAGAATCCGCTGCGTCATAGGGAAATAAGCGCAGAATATTATGAATACTATTATTCTACCGAAAACACAGCACCTCGTGGTATTTCAGGAAGTCATCAAAAGTGGCTCCATAGGTTCTGCTGCAAGACAACTGGGGCTGACGCAACCTGCCGTCAGCAAAATCATCAGCGACATCGAATCCTACTTTGGGGTGGAAGTGATGGTGCGTAAGAACACCGGCGTAAAACTCACTGCCGCCGGTCAGGTGCTGCTGTCCTACGCTGAGTCGATCACCCGCGAAATGAAAAACATGGTGAGCGAGATCAACAGCCTCAGTTTCAGTACCGTCATGGACGTCTCTTTTGGCTATCCGTCGCTGATTGGCTTCACCTTCCTGTCCGGGATGATCAAAAAATTCAAGGAAGTGTTCCCGAAAGCGCGCGTCTCAATGTATGAAGCGCAGCTCTCTTCATTCCTGCCCGCCATTCGCGATGGCCGGCTGGATTTCGCCATCGGCACGCTGAGCGACGGGATGCAGCTTCAGGATCTTCACGTTGAGCCACTGTTTGAATCCGAGTTTGTGCTGGTGGCGAGTAAATCACGAACGTGCACCGGCCCGACCAGACTGGCATCGCTCACGCACGAGCAGTGGGTGATGCCGCAAACCGATATGGGCTACTACAACGAACTCCTGACCACCCTGCAAGACAACCACATCAGCATTGAAAACATCGTCCAGACCGATTCCGTCGTCACCATCTATAACCTTGTCCTCAATGCCGATTACCTGACGGTGATCCCCCGTGACATGATTGCGCCATTCGGCTCGGACCAGTTTATTGTCCTGCCGGTGGAAGATGAATTACCCGTGGCGCGTTATGCCGCCGTGTGGTCAAAAAATTACAGTATTAAAAAATCGGCGTCAGTATTAGTTGAACTGGCAAAACAATATTCGTCGATGAATACCGAAAAACGACGATAGAAATAATGATGATTTAAAACACCCGGAGCGACGCTTTTTAACGCTCTGATACCCTGACTTTGCCTGAAAACAATGAATTATTATAACGAGGATATTATGCACATTACTTACGATCTCCCGGTGACCATTGAAGATATTCAGGACGCCAGAAAAAGACTGGCGGGAAAGATCTATAAAACCGGTATGCCGCGCTCGAATTATCTGAGCGAACGGTGTAAGGGTGAGATATTCCTGAAATTTGAAAATATGCAGCGTACCGGTTCGTTTAAAATACGTGGGGCGTTTAATAAATTAAGCTCGCTGACCGATGCGGAAAAACGCAAGGGCGTGGTGGCCTGTTCCGCAGGGAACCACGCGCAGGGGGTCTCTCTCTCCTGCGCCATGCTCGGCATCGACGGCAAAGTGGTCATGCCGATGGGCGCGCCGAAATCCAAGGTTGCCGCCACGCGTGACTACTCTGCCGAAGTGGTGCTGCACGGCGAGAACTTTAACGACACCATCGCCAAAGTGAGCGAAATCGTCGAGATGGAAGGGCGCATTTTTATCCCGCCTTACGACGATCCGAAAGTCATTGCCGGCCAGGGCACCATCGGCCTGGAAATCCTCGAAGATTTATATGACGTGGATAACGTGATTGTCCCCATCGGCGGCGGCGGTTTAATTGCCGGTATTGCGACAGCAATTAAATCCATCAACCCAACTATCAATATTATCGGCGTGCAGTCTGAAAATGTGCACGGAATGGCGGCATCGTATCAGGCCGGAGAAATAATCAGTCATCGTGTTACCGGCACATTAGCTGACGGCTGCGACGTGTCTCGCCCAGGTAATTTAACCTTCGAAATTGTTCGTGAATTAGTCGATGACATTGTGCTGGTCAGCGAAGACGAGATTCGCAACAGCATGATCGCGCTTATTCAGCGAAATAAGGTGGTCACGGAAGGTGCCGGTGCGCTGGCGTGCGCGGCGTTATTAAGCGGCAAGCTGGACCACTATATTCAGGGCCGAAAAACCGTCTGCATTATTTCCGGCGGCAATATCGATCTCTCCCGTGTTTCCCAAATTACCGGCTTCGTTGACGCATAAAGGATGACTTATGAGCAACACAGAAAGCATTATCGTTGGCCAGACAAAAACGTCCACCTGGCGTAAATCGGATACCACCTGGACGCTCGGCCTGTTTGGTACCGCCATTGGCGCAGGCGTGCTGTTCTTCCCTATCCGTGCAGGCTTTGGCGGCCTGATCCCTATCCTGCTGATGCTGGTACTCGCGTTTCCGATTGCGTTTTACTGCCACCGCGCACTGGCGCGTCTGTGTTTGTCCGGCAGTAACGTCTCCGGCAACATCACCGAAACGGTGGAGGAGCATTTTGGTAAGACCGGAGGGGTGGTGATCACCTTCCTCTACTTCTTTGCCATTTGCCCGCTACTGTGGATTTACGGCGTCACCATTACCAACACCTTTATGACCTTCTGGGAAAACCAGCTCCAGATGCCCGCCCTGAACCGCGGCGTGGTGGCGCTATTCCTGCTGCTGCTGATGGCTTTTGTTATCTGGTTCGGTAAAGACCTGATGGTGAAAGTGATGAGCTACCTTGTGTTCCCGTTCATCGCCAGCCTGGTGTTGATTTCTCTCTCGCTGATCCCGTACTGGAACTCGGCGGTGATCGACCAGGTTAACCTGAGCGATATCGCCTTCACCGGTCATGACGGCATTCTGGTCACGGTGTGGCTGGGGATCTCCATCATGGTCTTCTCCTTCAACTTCTCGCCTATCGTCTCCTCGTTTGTGGTCTCCAAACGCGAAGAGTACGAACCAGAGTTCGGGAAAGAGTTTACCGAGCAGAAATGTTCCAAAATCATTGGTCGCGCCAGCCTGCTGATGGTGGCGGTGGTGATGTTCTTCGCCTTTAGCTGCCTGTTTACGCTCTCTCCGCAGAACATGGCGGACGCCAAAGCGCAGAACATTCCGGTGCTCTCTTACCTGGCGAACCACTTCGCGTCGATGTCAGGCAGTAAATCCACGTTCGCCACGGTGCTGGAATACGGCGCCTCCATCATCGCGCTGGTCGCTATCTTTAAATCCTTCTTCGGCCACTATCTGGGCACGCTGGAGGGGCTGAACGGTCTGATCCTCAAGTTCGGTTACAAGGGCGACAAGAAGAAAGTCTCCGTGGGCAAGCTGAACACCATCAGCATGGTCTTCATCATGGGCTCCACCTGGATTGTGGCCTACGCCAACCCAAACATCCTGGACCTTATTGAAGCCATGGGTGCGCCAATTATCGCCTCTCTGCTGTGCCTGCTGCCGATGTACGCCATCCGCAAGGCGCCTGCGCTGGCGAAATACAAAGGCCGGACCGAGAACATCTTCGTAACCGTGGTCGGCCTGCTGACCATTCTGAACATCGTGTACAAACTGTTTTAAACCAAAGCTCAGGAAGAGCGGAGCCATACCATGATTGAGTTTCCGGTAGTACTGGTCATTAACTGCGGATCGTCCTCTGTTAAGTTCTCGGTGCTGGACGCCGCAGGCTGCGATGCCCTGATGACGGGCATTGCGGACGGCATCAACACAGAAAAAGCCTTTATTTCCGTGAATGGGGGTGAGCCGGTCAGACTGGCTCACCAGGACTACGAAGGGGCGCTGGCCGCCATCGCCCTGGAGCTGGAGAAACGCAACCTGATGGGCAGCGTGGCCTTGATTGGCCATCGCATTGCCCACGGCGGCGACCTCTTCAGCGAGTCGACCCTGATCACGGAAGAGGTGATGGCGCAGATCCGCCAGGTCTCCCCGCTGGCGCCGCTGCATAACTACGCCAACCTGAGCGGCGTGGAAGCCGCCGGGCGCCTGTTCCCCGGCGTGCAGCAGGTGGCGGTATTTGATACCAGCTTCCACCAGACCATGGCGCCGCAGGCGTATTTGTACGGCTTGCCGTACCGCTATTTTGAAGAGCTGGGCGTGCGCCGCTACGGTTTCCACGGCACCTCTCACCGCTACGTGTCGGCGCAGGCGCACGCGCTGCTCAGGCTCTCTCCCGATGACAGCGGCCTGGTGATTGCCCATCTCGGCAACGGGGCGTCCATCTGCGCGGTGCGTAACGGCGTAAGCGTGGACACGTCCATGGGGATGACGCCGCTTGAAGGACTGGTGATGGGCACGCGCTGCGGCGACGTGGATTTTGGCGCGATGGCGTGGATTGCCCGGCAGACCGGCCAGTCGTTCGAGGATCTGGAGCGCGTGGTCAACAAAGAGTCCGGGCTGCTGGGGATCTCTGGCATCTCCTCCGATTTGCGCGCGCTGGAGAAAGCCTGGCATGACGGCAACGAGCGGGCGCGGCTGGCAATGAAGACCTTTGTCCACCGGATTGCGCGACATATCGCCGGTCATGCCGCGTCCCTGCACCGTCTGGATGGCGTGGTGTTTACCGGCGGGATCGGTGAGAACTCCGTGCTTATCCGCGCGCTGGTGGTGGAGCATCTTAAGGTGTTTGGCATCATCCTCGACGAGTCCAAAAATGCCCTGCCGGGCAGCGCGGGCGAGCGCGTGATCTCCACCGAGTCGTCCCGCGCGGCCTGCGCGGTGATCCCTACCAATGAAGAAAAAATGATCGCACTGGACGCCCTCCGTCTTGGGAAGGTTACTCCGGCTGCGGCTTACGCCTGATAAAGCGAGAATCTGATGAAAGTAACAATCGATACGGGCGTCGCACCTTACAGCGACGCATGGGCCGGGTTTCGCGGTGAAGAATGGAAAAACGCCATTAACGTGCGCGATTTTATTCAGCATAACTACACCCCTTATGAAGGCGATGAAGCTTTCCTCGCGCAGGCGACGCCAGCAACGACGGCGCTGTGGCAGAAGGTGATGGTCGGCATTCGTCAGGAGAATGCTACTCACGCCCCGGTGGATTTTGACACCAACATCGCCACTACTATTACCGCGCACGGGCCGGGCTATATTGATCAGGAGCTGGAGACGATCGTCGGCCTGCAAACCGACAAGCCGCTCAAGCGCGCCCTGCATCCGTACGGCGGGATCAACATGATCCGCAGCTCGTTCGAAGCCTACGGTCGCGAGATGGATCCGCAGTTTGAATATCTCTTCACAGACCTGCGCAAAACCCACAACCAGGGCGTGTTTGACGTTTACTCCCCGGAGATGATGCGCTGCCGCAAATCGGGGGTGCTGACCGGTCTACCGGACGGCTACGGGCGCGGACGCATCATCGGCGACTACCGTCGCGTGGCGCTGTACGGCATCAGCTATCTGGTGCGCGAGCGTGAACTTCAGTTCGCCGATCTCCAGGGGAAACTGGAGCGCGGAGAAGATCTGGAGGCCACGATCCGCCTGCGCGAGGAGCTGGCGGAGCATAAACGTGCGTTGCTCCAGATCCAGCAGATGGCGGCGAACTATGGCTTTGATATTTCACGTCCGGCGATGAATGCGCAGGAAGCGGTGCAGTGGGTCTACTTTGCCTACCTTGCCGCAGTGAAATCCCAGAATGGCGGGGCGATGTCGCTGGGGCGCACGGCCTCGTTCCTCGATATCTACATTGAACGCGACATGCAGGCAGGAAGGCTGAATGAGGTGCAGGCCCAGGAGCTGATCGACCACTTCATCATGAAGATCCGCATGGTACGTTTCCTGCGCACGCCGGAGTTCGACACGCTCTTCTCCGGCGATCCGATCTGGGCCACGGAAGTGATTGGCGGCATGGGGCTGGATGGCCGTACGCTGGTGACCAAAAACAGCTTCCGCTACCTGCATACCCTGCACACCATGGGGCCTGCGCCGGAGCCAAACCTGACGATCCTCTGGTCCGAACAACTGCCGATCGCGTTCAAGAAATACGCCGCGCAGGTGTCGATCGTCACCTCCTCGCTGCAATACGAGAACGACGATCTGATGCGCGCCGACTTCAACAGCGACGACTACGCCATTGCCTGCTGCGTCAGCCCGATGGTGATCGGCAAGCAGATGCAGTTCTTCGGCGCACGCGCCAACCTGGCGAAAACGCTGCTGTACGCAATCAACGGCGGGGTGGATGAGAAGCTGAAGATCCAGGTGGGGCCGAAAACCGAGCCGCTGCTGGATGAGGTACTGGATTACGACACCGTAATGGCGAGCCTCGATCACTTCATGGACTGGCTGGCGGTACAGTACATCAGCGCGCTGAATCTCATTCACTACATGCATGATAAATACAGCTACGAAGCCTCGCTGATGGCGCTGCACGACCGGGACGTCTACCGCACCATGGCCTGCGGCATTGCCGGGCTGTCGGTGGCGGCGGATTCCCTGTCGGCCATCAAATACGCCACGGTAAAACCGGTGCGCGACCACACCGGTCTGGCGGTCGATTTCGTCATCGAAGGCGACTATCCGCAGTACGGCAACAACGACGATCGCGTGGACAGTATCGCCTGCGATCTGGTCGAGCGCTTTATGAAGAAAATCCAGGCGCTGCCGACGTACCGCAACGCGGTACCGACGCAGTCGATCCTGACCATCACCTCCAACGTGGTTTACGGGCAGAAGACCGGCAACACGCCGGACGGACGTCGCGGCGGCACGCCGTTTGCGCCTGGCGCCAACCCGATGCACGGGCGCGACAGAAAAGGGGCGGTGGCGTCGTTAACCTCGGTCGCCAAGCTGCCGTTCACCTATGCCAAAGACGGGATCTCCTACACCTTCTCCATCGTGCCGCAGGCACTGGGCAAGGACGAGCCGGTGCGCAAAACCAACCTTGTTGGGCTGCTGGACGGATACTTCCACCACGAAGCGACCATTGAGGGCGGGCAACACCTGAACGTCAACGTGATGAACCGGGAGATGCTGCTGGATGCCGTCGCCCATCCGGAGAACTATCCGAACCTGACGATCCGCGTTTCAGGTTATGCGGTGCGGTTTAACGCCCTGACGCGCGAGCAGCAGCAGGACGTGATTTCGAGGACGTTTACGCAGGCGATGTAATACAGGCTTCATCTTCAGCCTCCTCAAATGGGGAGGCTTTTAATTTTGTGAACGCCGTCAATTTTAGAAAACTTACTCTCCTTTCTGCTATCCCGAAGTAATATTATTCTCTCGCTTTAGAAAATCCATATAAAATTTGTGACTTTTTTCTCCCGCGCTCCGGATATGATCTTCCCATATCAATAACTCACACCTGCACCCTCTGACTCGCAATCGCTGGCGATCGGAACCTTATAAAAACAACCAGTTACCCTACAAAATAAGCGAGTGCCCAATGAATATGGCAACAAACAGCAGTGTGATTGTGAGTGATTCCCCTGCGGCAAGGCGGGCGGGAATGAGCGAAAGCGAATGGCGAGAGGCGATCAAATTCGACAGCACCGATACGGGCTGGGTCATCATGAGTATCGGGATGGCTATCGGCGCGGGCATCGTTTTTCTTCCTGTGCAGGTCGGGTTAATGGGGCTGTGGGTGTTTTTACTCTCGTCGATAATTGGTTATCCGGCTATGTACCTGTTCCAGCGCCTGTTTATTAATACGCTGGCGGAATCACCGGAATGCAAAGATTACCCGAGCGTCATTAGCGGTTATTTAGGTAAAAACTGGGGCATCTTATTGGGTGCGCTTTATTTCGTGATGCTGGTGATCTGGATGTTTGTCTATTCCACGGCTATCACCAACGACAGCGCATCCTACCTACACACCTTCGGCGTAACCGACGGTTTGCTGTCGGAAAATCCGTTCTACGGCTTATTCCTGATCTGCATTCTGGTCGCCATTTCGTCGCGCGGTGAAAAATTGCTGTTTAAAGTCTCCAGCCTGATGGTGCTGACCAAATTATTTGTGGTGGCGGCGCTGGGGCTTTCGATGATTGGCCTCTGGCATTTAGCCAACGTCGGTATGCTGCCGCCGATGGGCCTGCTGATTAAAAACGCCATTATTACGCTGCCTTTCACCTTAACCTCCATTCTGTTTATTCAGACATTAAGCCCGATGGTGATTTCCTATCGTTCACGGGAAAAATCCGTAGAGGTGGCGCGTCATAAGGCGCTGCGGGCAATGAATATCGCTTTTGGCGTGCTGTTTGTGACGGTCTTTTTCTACGCGGTCTCCTTTACGCTGGCGATGGGGCACGACGAGGCGGTAAAAGCCTACGAGCAGAATATTTCCGCCCTGGCAATCGCAGCACAGTTCATCAGCGGTGACGGTGCGGGCTGGGTCAAAATCGTCAGCGTGATCCTCAACATTTTTGCCGTGATGACCGCGTTCTTTGGCGTCTATCTCGGCTTTCGTGAGGCGACGCAGGGCATCGTGATGAACATCCTGCGCCGCAAAATGCCGGCGGAGAAAATCAATGAAAGCACCGTCCAGCGCGGGATTATGCTGTTCGCTATCCTGCTGGCCTGGAGCGCGATTGTGTTAAACGCGCCGGTGCTGAGCTTCACCTCCATCTGTAGCCCTATTTTCGGGATGGTGGGCTGCTTAATTCCGGCGTGGCTGGTCTACAAAGTGCCCGCACTTCATAAATATAAAGGCGTATCGCTGGTGATTATTGTGATTACCGGGCTGCTGCTTTGTGTTTCTCCTTTCCTCGCCTTCTCATGAGGCTAAATAAGGTCGTAACGATGTCTGAGCAAATTAATCCTTTATGGAACCATTTTATTCGCGCTGTGCAGGAAGAGGTAAAGCCTGCGCTGGGCTGTACCGAACCCGTCTCGCTGGCGCTGGCGTGCGCGATGGCTGCCGGACAGCTTGACGGTGAGGTGACGCGTATCGAGGCGTGGGTATCGCCGAACCTGATGAAAAACGGGCTTGGCGTAACGGTGCCCGGCACCGGTATGGTCGGTTTACCCATCGCGGCCGCGCTGGGGGCGACAGGCGGTAATGCACACGCCGGGCTGGAGGTGTTGAAAGACGCATCGGCCGAGGCGCTAACGCGCGCCAAAGCACTGCTGAACGCGGGTCTGGTGCAGGTGAAATTGCAGGAGCCGTGCGAGGAGATCCTCTATTCACGCGCCTGCGTTTACGTCGGTGAATCCTCGGCGACGGTGACCATCGCTGGCGGGCACACTCGCGTGGTGGAGGTAGTTTGTCAGGGCGAAACGCGCTTCAGGCTTGACGATCGTCAGAGCCAGAACAACGACGATCCGCTGGCGGTACTCTCGACCACCACGCTGTCGCAGATCCTTGAGTTTGTAGAGCAGGTGCCGATCGACGCGATCCGCTTTATCCTCGATGCGGGGCGGCTGAACGATGCGCTCTCCCGCGAAGGTTTGCGTGGCAACTGGGGGCTGCATATTGGCGCGACGCTCAATAAACAGCGCGCACGCGGCTGGATGGCGCAGGATCTGGGTTCAGACATTATTATCCGCACCAGCGCAGCCTCGGATGCCCGCATGGGAGGCGCGACGCTGCCGGCGATGAGCAACTCGGGTTCCGGGAATCAGGGCATCACCGCCACCATGCCGGTAGTGGTGGTGGCTGAGCACGTTCAGGCCGATGACGAACGGCTGGCGCGGGCGCTGATGCTCTCGCATCTGTCGGCTATCTATATCCACTACCAGCTTCCGCGCTTGTCCGCGTTGTGCGCGGCGACAACGGCCGGAATGGGGGCAGCGGCGGGGATGGCGTGGCTGATGGGCGGATCTTACCAGACCATTGCCATGGCGATCGGCAGTATGATCGGCGACGTGAGCGGGATGATCTGCGATGGGGCCTCTAACAGCTGCGCAATGAAGGTCTCGACCAGCGTCACCAGCGCCTGGAAAGCCGTGATGATGGCGCTGGATGATACTGCGGTGACGGGTAACGAGGGGATTGTGGCGCACGACGTGGAACAGTCTATCGCTAACCTGTGCGCTCTGGCGTGCCGCTCAATGCAGGCGACGGACCGGCAGATCATTGAGATTATGGCGAGTAAGGTGTTGTGATTTAATCCAACCCGTTACCCCTGACCCTAACCCTCTCCCATAGGGAGAGGGAACCGATCGAGCGAGGGGGCGTGTTGATCTTAAACCGGCAAATCAATCAGCAGCGCGCGCAGCGGCGTATCGGCAACCAGGGTGATATTCGCTTCGTCACGAATAAACGCCCCGTCACCGCAGGTGAGCGCTTCTTTCTCTTCCGTATGCGTGACCGCATGCACCGTTCCGTGAATGGACTGCAAATAGGCACGCGGGCCATGAAGCTGGAAGCTCGCCTGTTCACCTTTTTTCAGTTCGATATGGTGCAGCCACACCTGCTGGCGCAACTGCAAGCTGCCTTTGCTGCCGTCTGGCGAGGCAATCAGCTGCTGTTTACCGCCCTTCAGATCGATTTTTTGCACCAGCGGATTTTCCCGCTCCGGACAGGCATCCAGCCACAGCTGCATGCGGGTCAGCGTTTTATCTTTGCTGAGGTTATGCTCGCTGTAGCTAATACCTGGCTGCGTGGAAATTAACAGCGCCTCGCCAGCCTTTGCCTGGACATGATTGCCCTCGCTATCGCGGTATTCTGCCTCGCCTTCCAGGATCAGGTTCAGGATATCGACTTTAGGGTACGTGCGCGGCTGGAAGGACGCGCCCGGGGCGAGCATTTCCTGATTCAATACGCGCAGTGAAGCGTAACCGAGGAGTTTAGGGTCAAAGTAGTGTCCAAAGGAAAAGGTGTAGCGGGCCTGCAACCAACCGAAATCGGCTTGTCCGCACTGTTTCGCTGTTCTTGTCGTAATCATAAACTTGACCTCTCTTTACACTAAATCAATGGTAAAGGTATGGACGCTGCATTGTTAGCCAGATATTCTGCCTGGTATGTTCAAATTTCCTGAATGAGAACGAGATGGCTAAAGAGAGAGCATTGACGCTTGAGGCGCTTCGCGTCATGGACGCGATTGACAGGCGCGGCAGTTTTGCCGCGGCGGCAGATGAACTGGGGCGCGTTCCGTCTGCCCTGAGCTATACCATGCAAAAGCTGGAAGAGGAGCTGGATGTGGTGCTCTTTGACCGTTCCGGTCATCGAACAAAATTCACCAACGTTGGGCGGATGCTGCTGGAGCGCGGCCGCGTATTGCTGGAAGCGGCGGATAAGCTGACGACCGATGCCGAAGCGCTGGCCCGCGGCTGGGAAACCCATCTGACGCTGGTGACCGAAGCGCTGGTGCCCACCGAGGCGCTGTTCCCGCTGGTGGACAGACTGGCCGCGAAAGCCAATACCCAGCTGTCGATCATCACCGAGGTGCTGGCCGGGGCGTGGGAGCGTCTTGAGACGGGCAGGGCGGATATCGTGATTGCGCCGGACATGCATTTCCGCTCATCGTCAGAAATCAATTCGCGCAAACTGTACAGCGTGATGAACGTCTACGTCGCAGCCCCGGATCACCCTATCCATCAGGAGCCGGAGCCGCTCTCTGAGGTCACGCGCGTGAAATACCGCGGCGTGGCGGTCGCGGATACCGCCCGAGAGCGCCCGGTGTTAACGGTACAGTTGCTGGATAAACAGCCGCGACTGACGGTAACGTCGCTGGAAGATAAGCGACAGGCGCTCCTGGCGGGGCTGGGCGTGGCGACTATGCCGTACCCGTTTGTCGAAAAGGACATTGCAGAAGGGCGGCTGCGCGTCGTCAGCCCGGAATACACCAGCGAAGTGGATATCATTATGGCGTGGCGTCGCGACAGCATGGGCGAAGCCAAATCGTGGTGTTTGCGTGAAATTCCAAAGCTCTTTGCCCACCACAACAAATAAGCGTAGGCCCGGTAAGCGTAAGCGCCACCGGGCAGAATTTACGCGCTTGCCTTAGGATCCGGACCAAAGCGGTTTTCGCCCGGCGTCCCGCTCTGACAGTTGAAAATCAAAATCACGATCCAGCCGATAAGCGGGATCAACAGCAACAGCAGCCACCACGCCGAACGATCGGTGTCGTGGAGACGACGAAACAGTACGGCCCATGAAGGCAGCAGAACTAACACACCATAAATGGTGGTGAGAATGCCTTCACCCCCCTCGCGTTCCCAGCCGAGGATCTTGTCCACAATGCCCAGCACCATAATCAGGACGAAGTTCACCAGAACGAACATCCAGTACTCTTTACGGCGGGCACGGCCACCAAATCCAACGTAGTTGCGCAGTACTTTTAAATACCAGTCCATTTTTCCTTGCCTCTTAATCAGTCAATCACTTGTTTTCTAAGCGATCGAGGTAAGGATAGATGTATGCTGTGAATTAAAAAAGGGAATCAATTGATTCCCTAAATAATTATCCGAAACGCACGTCGCGCCCGTGCGGTTCATCCAGGTCCTGCCACGGGCCAATGGAGATAATGCCCGTTGGGTTGATGGTCTTATGACTGCGGAAATAGTGGGTGCGAATATGGTCAAAATTGACCGTCTCCGCAATCCCCGGCATCTGATAGATGTCGCGCAGGAAACCGTGCAGGTTCAGGTAATCACTGATGCGATGCTTGTCGCACTTGAAGTGGGTGACATACACCGGATCAAAGCGGATCAGCGTCGTCCACAGGCGGATGTCTGCTTCGGTGAGGCGATCGCCCGTTAAATAACGATGCTGGCCGAGGATCTGCTCCAGGCGCTCCAGGGATCCAAACACGTTGCCGACCGCTTCGTCGTACGCTTCCTGACTGGTGGCAAAGCCCGCTTTGTAGACGCCGTTGTTGACGTTGTCGTAGATCCAGCCGTTCAGCTCGTCAATTTTCTCGCGCAGCTCAACCGGGTAGTAATCCCCGGCGCGGGCACCGTGCGCGTCAAACGCGGTATTGAACATGCGAATGATTTCAGCGGATTCATTGCTGACGATCGTCTGGTTTTTCTTGTCCCACAGCACAGGCACCGTTACGCGTCCGGTGTAGTGCGGATCGGCGCGCAGATAGAGCTGATACAGGAAATCGTGATGATAAAGCTCATCACCCGTCGCGGCCGGGAAGTCACTGTCGAACGTCCAGCCGTTTTCCAGCATCAGCGGGTTAACCACCGAAACCGGAATTAACGATTCGAGACCTTTAAGTTTGCGCACAATCAGCGTGCGGTGCGCCCACGGACAGGCGAGAGAAACATACAGATGATAACGATCTTTTTCCGCCGCAAAGCCCCCTTCGCCACTCGGGCCGGGTGCGCCGTCGGCGGTCAGCCAGTTACGGAAGGCCGAAACAGAGCGCTTAAAGCGTCCACCGGTGGATTTGGTGTCATACCAGACATCCTGCCAGACGCCGTCTACGAGTTGTCCCATTTTTTACTCCTCCGTCAGATAGCAAAAGCGAGGAGATTTCTCCTCGCTTTGAATGTAATCAGTATAGCCTGCTTACCACTTCTTATTCAGAAGACGGTCGATGCTGTAGGCGCCCGGGCCCGTGATAGCCAGCAGCAGGAAGCCACCCGCGATGGTCAGGTTTTTCATGAACATCAGGGAGTTCACGCCTTCCGCAAAGTTGCTGTGGAAGATGAACGCGGTCAGCAGGGTAAAGCCTGCGGTGAACAGCGCCGTGGTGCGGGTCAGGAAACCGAACAGCACTGCCAGGCCGCCGCCGAACTCAAGCAGAATGGTCAGTGGCAGCAGGAACCCCGGCACGCCCATCGCTTCCATATACTGCTGAGTGCCCGCATAGCCGGTAATTTTGCCCCAGCCTGCGGTGATGAACAGAACAGGCATCAGAATACGCGCTACCAGTACACCAACATCTTCTAATTTTTTCATTTTACTCTCCAGGAAACCACATCAGCGGCTAAACGTTATTTGCGTGCAAATTCGGGTAGATACCGCGTCTTTGCTGTCGATGGAGAGGAGTGTAAACGGGGCGGATGGCAAATGTTAGCAAGGAAAACTGTTAATCTTCTTCAAAGATATTGAGTAAGGGAGGGGGTTTTGCCGGGTGGCGGCTACGCCTTACCCGGCCTACACGCAATCGTAGGCCGGGTAAGCGCAGCGTCACCCGGCAAGAAGGCTAGCGCAACTGCTGTTGTCGCAGCGTGGTTTTCACCAGACGCCAGGCGCTCCAGGCGCCAAAGCCGCGGCGTGCCCAGCGGATCAGCATGTTAGGATGCCGAACCGACCAGATCGCCATCACGCTGCTGCCGACCAGCGCCCATGAGCGCAGGCTCAGGACCGTGTTCCAGCCGCGGTCAAACCGATGCGTGGCTTCAACCCAATCTCGACGGCTGGCAGACAAATCCAGCCGCTGCTGCTGGATTTGGCTCAACAGATACGCTTTCCGCTTTTGACGTTCGGCTTTGTCGCTCACGACTTATCATCCTCCAGCAGGGCGCGGTCGTTGGCCAGCTCCTGGCGCGTATGGCGCAGGAAGGTCGACGTGCGCGCTTTATGCAGGGTCCAGATACCGCCTATCAGCGCCGCCACCAGCAGAACCACGGTAGTCGCAATCATCGCGTTCAGACGATACTGTGGATCGATAGCCCAGATGATTAACACCATCAGGCTCATCAGACCAAACGCGGCAAAGAGCATCGTAAGCCCAAGCATGAGCAGCATCTGGAAGAGGTTGGCTTTCTCCTCTTCCAGCTCCACTACCGCAAGCCGGACGCGCGTTTCGGCAATCCCGACCAGCGTCGTAAGAATACGCTGGCCGATGCCGAGGACGTTTTTAGCAGGCCCTTGTGCGTGACGTGGATCTTCCATAATCAACGACGCGTCAGCAGGACACCCAGCACCACACCCACTGCGGCGCCAATACCTACACCCGTCCATGGATTATCACGTACATATTCGTCTGCGCGCGCTGCCGCTTCGCGGGTCTGTTTCGCCAGCGCATCACCGGTTTCGCCCAGACGGTAACGGCTCTCTTTCAGTGCCTGCTCCGCTTTGCTGCGCAGTTTACTTACTTCTTCTTTCGATTTATCCGCAGAAGAGTTCAGCACCTCTTCCAGGGTGTCCGCCAGGGATTTCAGTTCAGCGCGCAGATTTTCTGAAGTTGTATCTTTTGACATGATTCTCTCCTGTTGAGATTTCCGTTAACTCAATAATCGCGAGCTTCCAGCGCTTTCAGTTCGTCCTGCGCCTCTTGCAACTTCCTCTCGCGCTTGGCAATTTTTTCCGCGTCACCTTTCTCTTTCGCTTCCTGTAGGTCTTGACGGCGCTCGGCTATCTCGTCCTTCTGTTCAGCGATTTTTTCCTGATGATCGGCACGCAGCTTGCTGTCCGTACAGTTGTCTTTCACTTCGCTCAACGCTTTTTTCAGCCCGTCGATCCGGTGCTGATTGTTATGCTTTTCGGCATAACTGATTTCGCGTTGGATATCCTGTTCTTTCTCCTGACAAAGAGACATAGCGAAGGAAGCTGTGCTTAAAGAAAAAAGGGCCAGAGCCAGAGTGATGCGGTATTTCATTATAGAAACCTTCCATTGTGTTACGGCGTAAGCCGTGTTCCAGAACTATGCGGAGAACATCTGAGGGGTGCTCCGCGTACTTAAGCATAGTAAGTAAACGGGAGTTTCACCAAAGTAGGTGAAAATATTCGGAATCTTAGTCGTTAACCAAATCGATGCGACGTGTCGCGTAACCGTGACATCCAGGAGGCTACGTGGCTGTCATCATCCTGTTGCGCAATGATGTAACCCTGCGGCAGCGTGCGGTCCAGCACGGCTTTCGCCGCGGCGCTTTGCGCACTTGAGTCAAATTTTATCAGCAGCACATCGTCTTGCGGCGTGATGCTCTTAAAGCGGATCCCGTTTGCGTCCAGATGATGCCAGATGGAAAAACCATCCGGCACGCTGGTTCCCTGGCTCACAGGACGGATAGCCAGCGTCGACTCCTGATGCTGTAGCGCAGACCACAGCAGGATAAGAGCGCTGAACATCATCAGCGCGACGATAGCGTAAGAGAAGCGGCGCAGCGCGAGCGGGGAGATAACCATCGTTAACCCCTGGCTCCGTATTTCTTCTTCCACAGTACGACCAGGGACCCGACCAGGCCAAACACCAGCAGAACGACGGGCAGTAGCATCAGGCAAGACATCAGCTGATCTTCATATTTCATAAAGACCGGCGTTTTACCCAGCGCGTAGCCGAGCGTGGTCAGGATCAGCACCCACAGCAAGCCGCTCATCCAGTTAAAGAACTGGAAGCGCGTACTGCTCAGGCCGGACAAGCCCGCAATGGTGGGCAGCAGGGTGCGTACGAATGCGATAAAGCGGCCGATCAGTAAGGCGGAAAGCCCATGCTTATGGAAAAGGTGGTGCGCTCGCTGGTGGTAATGGGCCGGAAGGTGCGAAAGCCAGTTCTGAACGATTCGCGTGTTACCCAGCCATCGCCCCTGAATGTAACTCACCCAGCAGCCCAGGCTGGCGGCAATGGTCAAAAGCAGGACCGTTTGCGGGAAAGCCATCGCCCCTTTTGCACAGAGCACCCCGACCAGCACCAGCAGGCTGTCGCCGGGTAAAAAGGCAGCAGGCAGCAGACCGTTCTCAAGGAACAGGATCATAAATAACACAAAGTAGAGCATGCCAATCATGGACGGGTTGGCCAGCGTTTCGAAATCCTGAGCCCAGAGGGCGTTCAGTAGTTGGGTCAAAAGTTCCATTCAGTGTTCCTGGAAATCGGTTAACGTCACGCCTGTCATTCGGGAAAACAGCACGGCGACATTGTTATGATTTCATTATGGTCGCTCGCGGACACATTGATGTGTGGCCAACACTGTTCCCTGTTAATTGGCTGGTTAGCAAGCACTAACTTACAAAATAACGAAGTGAATCCAATTGTAACAAAGCCCGACGTTCTGCGTCACAGAATTTGAGGGGAAACACGATTTTGGCGTAAGCCACGGAGGGGAGCGAGATATTTTACAAAGGCTGACACTATAGAGGTTTTCTTACCCTGTCTGGCCGGAAGGCGCGGCGGTGCGCCTGCCAGCCGTTCGGGGGATTATTTTGCGAGATTGGTCGCGGTATCGAGGTGAACGACCGGATTATCGGCAAAAAGATAGCGGTCTGCGTTAAATTCAAAGTCATCACTTGTTTCATTAAACAGCATCTGTTTGGTGTTCTCCAGGTGCTGCCACATTGCCAGTTTCGCCGCATGCGGATCTTTACGAATCAGAGCCTTAAGAATCTGGTCGTGGTCATCACACCAGTTATCTACCGTACGGGAATCAATGTGATCGTGCAATTTCTTCCAGTACGGGTTGTGAACGCGCTGAGTCCACATTTTTTCAACGATTGCCGCCAGCGCCGTGTTCTGAGTCGCAAGGGCGACCTGGACGTGGAATTGCAGGTCCCATTCGGAATCGCGGAAACATTTTTCTTTACGCGCATGATCCTGGATTTCCATCAGCTTCATGATGTCCTGCTTGGTCACCTGCGTCGCAGCAAATTCCGCAATGTTGCTTTCAATCAGCTGGCGAGCCTGGAGAAGCTCAAACGGACCGTAGCTGGCAAACTCCAGACTTTCGTCCGGGGTGGGGGAGTGTTTCGCCTGGCTGGAAATCACATGAATGCCGGAACCTTTGCGTACCTCAACATACCCTTCCACTTCCAGCATGATGATGGCTTCGCGGACCACCGTGCGGCTGACGCTTTTTTCATCCGCAATGAAACGCTCAGCGGGAAGTTTATCACCGACAAGATAGACCCCTTGCTCGATGCGATCTTTCAGCTCGGCGGCAAGTTGTTGATATAAACGACGTGATTCGGTGATTTCCATATGCGCTCCAGGCAGGGTACGGCGAATGATTTGTTATACCACTTTTGCGTGCCACTCTCCAGATTTCACCATGAAAAAAGCCGCCCGGAGGCGGCTTTTGAGAAGATTTTGCCGGGTGCGCTTCGCTTGCGCGGGCCTATGGGTTTTGTAGGCCGGGTAAGGCGTAGCCGCCACCCGGCACAACAACGCTAACTCTGCGTCGCCGGTCCCCCAAGGGACTCTTTCGCCAGTTCATCGGCGGATTTGCTCTTCAGCACCGTCCAGATAACCACCGCACCCATCAGGTCGAAGATAGCCAGTACCGCGAACAGCGGGCTGAAACCAATCGTATCTGCCAGCGCGCCGACCACCAGCGCAAACAGGGTACTTGCGGTCCAGGCGGCCATCCCGGTCAGGCCGTTGGCGGTAGCGACTTCGTTACGACCAAACACGTCGGACGAGAGCGTAATCAGCGCACCGGACAGAGACTGGTGAGCAAAGCCCCCGATACACAGCAGGGCGATAGCCACGTAAGGGCTGGTGAACAGGCCGATCATGCCCGGGCCGATCATCAGCAGGGCGCCCATGGTGACCACCATCTTACGGGACACAATCAGGTTCACGCCAAACCAGCGCTGGAACAGCGGTGGCAGGTAGCCGCCGACGATACAGCCCAGGTCTGCAAACAGCATTGGCATCCAGGCGAACATCGCGATCTCTTTCAGGTTAAAGCCGTAAACTTTAAACATGAACAGCGGGATCCAGGCGTTAAACGTACCCCAGGCCGGTTCTGCCAGGAAGCGTGGCAGGGCGATACCCCAGAACTGACGGGTGCCCAGGATCTGCCAGACGGACATCTTTTTGCCGTTGTCGGTCTGATGCTGAGATTCCTGACCATTGATAATGTAGTCACGTTCTTCGTCAGACAGCTTTTTCTGATCGCGTGGGTGTTTATAGAAGATCAGCCACGCCATGGCCCAGGCAAAGCTCAGCACACCGGAGATGATGAACGCCATCTGCCAGCTGTGCATCACAATCGCCCACACCACCAGTGGCGGAGCAATCATCGCCCCGATGGAGGAGCCCACGTTGAAGTAACCGACAGCGATTGAACGCTCTTTTGCCGGGAACCATTCAGAGCTGGCTTTCAGACCCGCGGGGATCATCGCTGCTTCGGCAGCACCTACCGCACCACGCGCCAGCGCCAGTCCGCCCCAACTGCCGGCCAGCGCGGTCGCCCCACAGAAGACGGCCCAGGCTACAGCGAAGAAGGCATAACCAATTTTTGTACCCAGAATATCAAGAACATAACCTGCAACAGGCTGCATTACGGTGTAAGCGGCAGAGTAAGCCGCAATGATGTAAGAGTATTGCTGCGTGGAGATATGTAACTCTTCCATCAACGTTGGCGCCGCTGCTGCCACGGTGTTACGTGTCAGGTAGCCCAGCACGGTGCCGAGCGTCACCAGTGCGATCATGTACCAACGTAACCCTTTAATTTTACGCATGTAAAACCTCATCGTTATGTTATTTCCGTGTCGGGACACGGCAACAACTCAACCGTTGCCGGGAGCTGTTCTGTAACGGGAGGGGCGTAACCGGGAACCTGTCCCGGAACGGCCCGAACCTTGCCATAAGTAATCGTGCTAAGTCGGCTTCCGTACCGTTAAATCCGATGTATCAAACACCGGTAATGCATTCCGTCGGCTTATAGTTTGCGACGGCGAAAAGATAACTTGTCATACAACTTTAAAAGGTGAGTGACATCACAAAAGTGTGAATCTTTGTAGGGACATTATGCGGCGTGCGCAAAGCCAGAACTGGCGCGGTCTGCGAGAGGGTTTACCCCTTTGAGGGTAATTTATTTGTCGACGTTTATTGATCTAACTCACGAAAAAAACGTCGGACTCTGGAAATTGGTGTGATAACTTTGCAGCATCTGAACATAAGCTTTCTGACGCTCCCGTAATGAGGAAGACGATAATGACACCGTTTATGACCGACGATTTTCTGCTAGATACCGAATTTGCTCGCCGCCTGTACCACGACTACGCAAAAGACCAGCCGATTTTCGACTACCACTGCCATTTACCGCCGCAGCAGGTTGCCGAAAATTACCGTTTCAAAAACCTGTATGATATCTGGCTGAAGGGTGACCACTATAAGTGGCGCGCAATGCGCACCAACGGCGTGGCCGAGCGCCTGTGTACCGGCGACGCGACCGATCGCGAGAAGTTTGACGCCTGGGCCGCTACCGTTCCTCACACCATCGGTAACCCGTTATACCACTGGACGCACCTCGAACTGCGTCGTCCGTTTGGTATCACCGGCAAGCTGCTTTCTCCCGCCACGGCGGATGAAATCTGGGATCAGTGCAACGAACTGCTGGCGCAGGATAGCTTCTCGGCGCGCGGCATCATGCAGCAGATGAACGTGAAGATGGTGGGCACCACCGACGATCCGGTCGACTCTCTGGAACATCACGCGGTTGTCGCGAAGGACAGCACGTTTGACATCAAAGTGCTGCCAAGCTGGCGCCCGGATAAAGCCTTCAACATCGAGCTGCCGACCTTTAACGACTACATGGCGAAGCTGGCGGAAGTTTCGGATACCGACATTCGTCGCTTTGGCGATCTGCAAACCGCGCTGACCAAACGTCTGGATCACTTTGCCGCACACGGCTGTAAAGTGTCTGACCACGCGCTGGACGTAGTGCTGTTCGCGGAATCCAGTGAAGCTGAGCTGGACAGTATTCTGGCGCGTCGTCTCTCCGGCGAAGCCCTGAGCGAGCACGAAGTGGCGCAGTTTAAAACCGCGGTGCTGGTGTTCCTCGGTGCGGAATATGCCCGTCGCGGCTGGGTTCAGCAGTATCACATCGGCGCGCTGCGTAATAACAACCAGCGTCAGTTCAAACTGCTGGGCGCGGACGTAGGCTTTGACTCCATCAACGACCGTCCGATGGCGGAAGAGCTGTCAAAACTGCTGAGCAAACAGAACGAGCAAAACCTGCTGCCAAAAACCATTCTGTACTGCCTGAACCCGCGCGATAACGAAGTGCTGGGCACTATGATCGGCAACTTCCAGGGCGAAGGGATGCCGGGCAAGATGCAGTTCGGTTCCGGCTGGTGGTTTAACGATCAGAAAGACGGCATGGAGCGTCAGATGACGCAGCTGGCGCAGCTCGGCCTGCTGAGCCGCTTCGTTGGCATGCTGACCGACAGCCGCAGTTTCCTCTCCTATACCCGCCATGAATATTTCCGCCGCATTCTGTGCCAGATGATTGGCCGCTGGGTGCACGCGGGCGAAGCGCCAGCGGATATCCAGCTGCTGGGCGAAATGGTGAGAAACATCTGCTTTAACAATGCGCGTGACTACTTCGCCATTGAACTGAACTAAGGCCGTTTGAGGTTGATATGCAATACATCAAAATCCATTCGCTGGATAACGTTGCCGTCGCGCTGGCCGATTTAGCCGAAGGGACGGAAGTGACCTTCGACAACCAGTCGGTGACGTTACGCCAGGCCATTGGACGTGGACATAAGTTTGCCCTGATCCCCATCGCGAAAGGGGAGAACGTGGTGAAGTACGGTTTGCCCATCGGTCATGCGCTGGCGGATATTGCGCCGGGTGAATACATTCATTCCCACAATACCCGCACCAATCTCAGCGATCTGGACGAGTACAGCTATCAACCTGACTTCCAGGCAGAAGAAGGACAGGCGGCCGATCGTGAGGTGCAGATCTACCGCCGCGTCAGCGGGGAGGTGGGGATCCGCAATGAACTGTGGATCCTCCCGACCGTCGGCTGCGTGAACGGGATCGCGCGTCAAATTCAGACGCGTTTCCTGAAAGAGACCAACAATGCTGAAGGCACCGACGGCGTGCATCTGTTCAGCCATACCTACGGTTGTTCCCAACTGGGCGACGACCACATCAATACCCGCACTATGCTGCAAAATATGGTGCGTCACCCGAACGCGGGGGCGGTGCTGGTGATTGGCCTCGGCTGTGAAAACAATCAGGTCGACGCCTTCCGCGACACGCTGGGCGAGTTCGATCCTGAGCGCGTGCACTTTATGGTGTGTCAGCACCAGGACGACGAAGTGGAAGCGGGCGTTGAACAGCTGCACCAGCTGTATGAGGTGATGCGTCACGACAAGCGCGAGCCGGGCAAGCTGAGTGAACTGAAGTTTGGCCTGGAGTGCGGCGGATCTGACGGGCTTTCCGGCATTACCGCTAACCCGATGCTGGGCCGCTTCTCAGATTACGTGATTGCCAACGGTGGCACGACAGTGCTGACCGAAGTGCCGGAGATGTTCGGCGCAGAGCGCATTCTGATGAGCCACTGCCGCGACGAAGAGACCTTTGAGAAGACCGTCACCATGGTCAACGATTTCAAACAGTACTTCATCGCCCATAACCAGCCGATTTATGAGAACCCGTCGCCGGGTAACAAGGCGGGCGGGATCACCACGCTGGAAGAGAAATCCCTGGGCTGCACCCAGAAAGCGGGCGCCAGCCAGGTAGTGGACGTGCTGCGCTACGGTGAACGGCTGAAAACGCACGGTCTGAACCTGCTGAGCGCACCGGGCAACGATGCGGTCGCCACCAGTGCGCTGGCGGGAGCGGGCTGTCACATGGTGCTGTTCAGTACCGGGCGCGGCACGCCGTACGGCGGATTTGTGCCAACGGTGAAAATCGCCACTAACAGCGAGCTGGCGGCGAAGAAAAAACACTGGATCGACTTTGATGCCGGCCAGCTGATCCACGGCAAAGCGATGCCGCAGCTGCTGAGCGAATTCGTGGACACGATTGTGGAATTTGCCAGCGGCAGGCAGACCTGCAACGAGAAGAACGACTTCCGCGAGCTGGCGATCTTTAAGAGTGGTGTGACGCTATAAGTGCTTTGTCGGGTGGCGCTAGCGCTTACCCGACCTACTAAATCCTGTAGGCCCGGTAAGGCGTAGCCGCCACCGGGCTTGTCTTTTTAACTGCGCAGGGCGTTCTTCGCTAAACGTGCATCTTCCGCCTGACAGGCCGCTGCGGTAAACAGCACGTCGGTAGAGGAGTTCAGCGCGGTTTCGCAGGAATCCTGCAATACGCCGATAATGAAGCCGACCGCGACAACCTGCATGGCAATCTCGTTCGGAATACCGAACATGTTACAGGCCAGCGGGATCAGCAGCAGCGAGCCGCCCGCCACACCGGAGGCGCCACAGGCACACAGTGATGCAACGACGCTCAGCAGCAGCGCGGTCGGCAGATCCACCGGAATGCCCAGCGTATGCACCGCCGCCAGCGTCAGCACGGTGATGGTGATCGCCGCACCTGCCATGTTCACGGTTGCACCCAGAGGAATCGACACCGAATAGGTATCGCGATCCAGATTCAGCTTCTCCGCCAGCGCCATGTTGACCGGAATGTTTGCCGCCGAGCTGCGGGTGAAGAAGGCATACACGCCGCTTTCACGCAGGCAGGTCAGCACCAGCGGATACGGGTTGCGGCGGATCTGCCAGAACACCAGCAGCGGGTTGATCACCAGCGCCACCAGCAGCATACAGCCGACCAGGACGACCAGCAGCTGCGCGTAGCCCCACAGTGCATCGAAACCGGTGGTGGCCAGCGTCGAAGAAACCAGACCAAAGATCCCGACTGGCGCAAAGCGAATCACCAGCTTCACCATAAAGGTCACGGCGTTGGACAAATCGTTGACCAGGTTTTTCGTGGTCTCGTTGCCGTGACGCAGCGCGAAGCCCAGACCAATCGCCCAGACCAGGATGCCAATGTAGTTTCCGCTCATCAGTGCGGTGATGGGGTTAGAGACCATGCTCATCAGCAGGCCGCGAAGGACTTCCACAATCCCGGACGGCGGGGTGATATCACCGGCCGCGCTGGTCAGGTGCAGCGTGGACGGGAACAGGAAGCTAAACACCACGGCCGTTAAGGCAGCAGAGAAGGTTCCCAGCAGATACAGGAACAGAATAGGGCGAATGTTGGTTTTTTGTCCGTGCTGGTGGTTGGCAATCGACGCCATCACCAGCATCAGCACCAGTACCGGGGCGACGGCCTTCAGGGCGCCCACAAACAGCGTCCCGAGCAGCCCCGTGGCCTCCGCGGCAGGTTTTGACACCATCGCCAGCAGAATACCCAGTACCAACCCGACCAGAATTTGTTTTACAAGACTGCCCTGCGCCAGGCGCGCGAACAGACCGCGTGATTGTGTGCTCATACGTTATTCCTGAGTGAAATTGCGTTCCATCCTGATGTGCTCTAGGTCACATTTGTGTCCGGATGTAAGTATTTGTTTGCCTGGTTGAGTATCAGGGAAAGCAGCGAAAGGCGGAAGCGTAAAATGCTGGATTTTACGTGCTGCGTCATGTTTTTTAACTATTGGTTAACGAAAGTGCCGGGTGGCGCTACGCTTACCCGGCCTACATTGCATTTCCCCCTCTCCCTGTGGGAGAGGGTTGGGGTGAGGGCATCAGCCCGCACCGAACGTTGCACTAAGCCTGCTGCTTCTTATCGTGCTGGCGGTTAACCCAGGTATTGATAATCAGCGTCACCAGCAGAATGCCAAACACCACGCCGAGCGAAATGGCGATCGGAATATGGTAGAAATCGACGATCAGCATCTTGATACCGATAAACACCAGAATCACCGACAGACCGTACTTCAGCATTGAGAAGCGCTCTGCCGCACCCGCCAGCAGGAAGTACATCGCACGCAGGCCGAGGATGGCGAACAGGTTTGAGGTCAGCACGATGAACGGGTCGGTAGTGACCGCGAAGATAGCCGGGATACTGTCCACCGCGAAAATCACGTCGCTCAGTTCGACCAGAATCAGCACCAGCAACAGCGGGGTGGCGAACAGCAGGCCGTTCTTACGCACGAAGAAATGCTCGCTCTCGATCTTGTCCGTCATGCGCAGATGACCCCGGATCCACTTCACCAGCGGCTTATCACCGATACCGGTATCGTCTTCTTTCGCCAGCGCCATTTTTACCCCGGTAAACAGCAGGAACGCGCCAAATACATACAGCAGCCATTCGAACTGGGTAATCAGCCAGCTACCGGCGAAGATCATGATGGTACGCAGGACAATAGCGCCCAGCACACCGTACACCAGCACGCGACGTTGCAGAGCCGCAGGTACGGCGAAGTAGCTGAACAGCATCAGCCAGACGAAGACGTTATCAACCGCCAGCGCTTTTTCAATCAGATAGCCGGTGAGGAAGGCGAGTGCCTGAGGATCGGCCACCGCGCGGCCTTCGGTTGAGGCCAGATACCACCAGAAGGCGGCGCAGAAGAGGAGTGAGAGGGTAACCCATACCAGCGACCAGACGGCGGCTTGCTTGACGCTCATGCCGTGCTCGCCGCGACGACCCTGCAAAAAGAGGTCGATTGCCAGCATGATGAGCACGACAACCGCGAATCCGCCCCACAGCATTGGAGTGCCGACAGAATGCATACTATTTTCCTTACACATAAAAAACAAAAACGGCCATGGTCAGAAGACGATAGCCGTTAGCTTTTTATGCATAGACCTCGCCTTCCGGCAAGGTCTCACTTACAACCACGAAGGTTGCCCGGCGACCGGATGCGGTTTTGCACGCATCGTAATGACGATCCACCGGCGAAGAAGTTACTCCCCTTTGCAGGTAACAAATTATGTCAGACCATCGGTTTCGTCAATGGTCTGCACGATTTCATTACACAGTTTTACGCGACGGCTTCCACATTCACGCCGTCTGCGGGGAAGATCACGCCAGTCTGTCGGCGGATCTCCGTTTGCAGCTTCGCCGTGGTGCGGCTGATCGCCAGCCCCGGGTGGTTCACTTCGTTGTCTTCTACCAGACGGGCGAAGACCTCTGCCTCATAGAGCATAGTGTTAATATGCTGAGGCTGCGTCAGCTCCTGCGCTTTGCCGCCGCGGGGAACGATGCTTAGCTTCTGGCATTCGGAGATTTTTTCGATCACCAGCGAGCCGTCTTCGCCCTGAATTTCGCTTGGCAGTACGGAGTCACTGACCTTCGAGTGCTGCAACGTCACGCTAAAATCACCGTAGTCCAGCACCACAACGCCGTGTGCATCCACGCCGCTTTCCAGCAGGCTGGCGGTGGCGGTTACGCCGTGCGGTTCACCCCACAGGGCGACCGCAGAGGCCAGGCAGTAAAAACCGATATCCATAATCGAGCCATTCGAGAAGGCCGGGTTAAAGGTGTTCGGGTTTTCGCCGTCCAGGTAGCGCTGGTAGCGCGAGGAATACTGGCAGTAGTTGATAAAGGCTTTACGCACTTTGCCAATTTTCGGCAGCGATTGCTGCAACAGCAGGAAGTTCGGCAGGCTGGCGGTTTTGAACGCTTCAAACAGTACCACCTGGTTTTCGCGGGCAAGCGCAATGGCGGCTTCCACTTCCTCAATATTCGAGGCGAGCGGCTTCTCGCAGATCACATGCTTTTTGTGGCTGAGGAACAGCTTCGTTTGCGGGAAGTGCAGAGAATTCGGGCTGGCGATATAGACCGCGTCAATGGCGTCGCTTTGCGCCATCTCATCGAGCGAGGTGAACAGATGTTCAACCAGGTAGTCATTCGCAAAACTCTGCGCCTGCTCAAGGCTGCGGGAATAGACTGCGGTGAGCTTATATTTGCCGGTTTCGTGGGCGGCGTCGACGAACTGGCGCGTGATCCAGTTCGTACCGATGACTGCGAAACGTATCATAAACGTTTACGTACTCCGTAGCAGGGAACCTAAAGCCACTGTAGCACGTCATCATGACATTTCGCGTGCGCTACTGCGCATTACTCTTTAACGATAAATGCGTCAGCCACAAACGGGTATCAAACTCCAGCTGGTGGTACTGCGGCTCCATATGGCAGCACAGGGAGTAGAACGCTTTGTCGTGCTCTTTCTCTTTCAGGTGCGCCAGCTCGTGCACCACGATCATCCGCAGAAAGGCTTCCGGCGCATTGCGAAAGACGGTCGCGACGCGGATCTCCGCTTTGGCCTTCAGCTTGCCGCCCTGTACGCGGGAGATGGCGGTATGCAGGCCGAGCGCGTTTTTCAGCACGTGGATCTTATTGTCGTACATCACCTTGTTGATCGGCGGAGCGCTCTTAAGATACTGGTTTTTCAGATCCTGCGTATACTGCCAGAGGGCTTTGTCAGTCGCGAAATCATGCGTGCCCGGGTAGCGTTTCTCCAGCACCGCACCGAGCTTTCCCGCGGCAATCAGGTCACGAACCTGGGAAAGTAAATGCTCCGGATAGCCCTGGAGATAAGTCAGCTGGTTCATCAAAACCCCAAAATAGTGTGAAAACGGGTATACTCACGCACCCTTTTCAGGGATACGCCAAATTTTACCATTCAGGAGGGCCGATGAGCCACTTAGACAACGGTTTCCGTTCACTCAACCTTAAACGTTTCCCGGAAACGGACGACGTTAACCCGCTTCAGGCGTGGGAAGCGGCGGATGAATATCTGCTGCAACAGTTGGATGGGACTGAAATCAGCGGCCCGGTTCTGATCCTGAATGACGCGTTTGGCGCGCTGGCCTGCGCGCTGGCGGAACATGCGCCTTACAGTATCGGCGATTCTTACTTAAGCGAGCTGGCGACGCGTGAAAACCTGCGTCACAACGATATCGAAGAATCCAGCGTGAAGTTCCTCGACAGCACCGCGGACTACCCGCAGGCGCCGGGCGTGGTGCTGATTAAAGTGCCCAAAACCATGGCGCTGCTGGAGCAGCAGCTTCGCGCGCTGCGTAAGGTCGTGACGCCGGATACGCGTATTATCGCGGGTGCCAAAGCGCGCGATATTCACACCTCGACGCTGGAATTGTTCGAGAAAGTGCTCGGCCCGACCACCACGACGCTTGCCTGGAAAAAAGCGCGCCTGATCAACTGTACCTTCAGCGCACCGGCGCTGGCCGACGCGCCGGAGACGCTGAGCTGGAAACTGGAAGGTACCGACTGGACCATCCACAACCACGCGAACGTTTTCTCCCGCACCGGTCTGGATATCGGCGCACGCTTCTTTATGGAACACCTGCCGGAAAACCTGGAAGGGGAAATCGTTGATCTCGGCTGCGGTAACGGCGTGATTGGCCTGACGCTGCTGGCGAAGAACCCGGAGGCCAGCGTGGTGTTCAGCGACGAATCGCCAATGGCGGTGGCGTCCAGCCGTCTGAACGTGGAAACCAACCTGCCGGAGGCACTGGATCGCTGCGAGTTTATGATCAATAACGCGCTGTCGGGCGTAGAGCCTTTCCGCTTCAACGCGGTATTCTGTAACCCGCCGTTCCACCAGAAGCACGCCCTGACGGATAACGTCGCGTGGGAGATGTTCCACCACGCGCGCCGCTGCCTGAAAATCAACGGCCAGCTGTATATCGTGGCCAACCGCCACCTGGACTACTTCCACAAGCTGAAGAAGATTTTCGGCAACTGCGTCACCATTGCCACCAATAACAAATTCGTGGTGCTGAAATCGGTGAAGCTGGGGCGTCGTCGGTAAGATTGGGTATGTGCGGCCTGATGCCCGGTGGCGCTTCGCTTACCGGGCCTACAATGGCCTCGAGCCCGTAGGCCGGGCAAGCGAAGGGTATGAACCGGAAACATGGGTAACACTTTAGACCGGATACATGGGTAACAGTTATAACTGGCATAGAAGAGGAGACTCGCTATGCCCTGGACTGAGACCCGACCTATGCAACGCCTTGATTTTATCCGTGCCTGCCATGCAGGTACGGATTCTTTTTCAGCCCTCTGCCGTCTCTTCGGCATCAGCCGAAAAACCGGTTACAAATGGCTTCAGCGTTTTGACCCCTCTGACCTGTCATCTCTCTCTGACCGGTCGCGTGCTCCGCACTCCCACTCCCGTACAGTTCCTGATGATATCGCCGGGCAGCTTACGGCCCTGAGGCAGAAACACCCTGACTGGGGCCCCAAAAAACTGCGGATGTGGCTGCTCAATCATCACGTCGATTTTACCGTCCCCGCTGCCAGCACTATCGGCGATACCCTCAAGCGTGAAGGCCTGGTTCCGGATAAAAAGCGAAAACGCAGAACCCCGGGCAATCGCCAGCCCCTGACCATCATCAGTGAGAACAATCAGGTCTGGAGCGCTGATTTTAAAGGCAAGTTCAGGCTGCTGAGCCGGAAATACTGTCATCCCTTCACCCTGACCGACAATCACAGCCGGTATCTTCTGAGCTGCCGGGGAACGGACCGGGAGAGCGAGCCCTTCGTCAGGCAGTGCCTGACGGATGCGTTCCTGGAGTACGGTCTGCCGGAAGTCCTGAGAACGGATAATGGACAGCCTTTCGCAGGAACAGGTATCGCCGGGTTAAGTCGCCTTGCAGTCTGGCTGATAAAGCTGGGCATCAGACCGGAACGTATCAGAAAGGGGCATCCGGAAGAAAACGGCCGTCATGAGAGAATGCACCGTTCGCTGAAAAGTGCAGTAAAACAGGGCAACACCTTTATGACGATGGAAGAACAACAGCGGTGGTTCAGTGACTACCGGGAAGAGTTTAACTACGAAAGGCCGCATGAAGCCCTGGCGGGTGCAACGCCCGGAACGGTATGGCAGCCCTCAGGCCGACACTGGGATGGCAGGGTTCCTGAATATGCTTATCCGGAAGGAGGTACGGTCTACAGGGTGAAATCAAGGGGGACACTCTATATGGGGAAAAAGGGGACGGTGTTCCTGAGTGAAGCGCTGACTGATGAGTACATCATGCTGGAAGAACAGGATGATGGCCTTGAGGCCATCATCTTTAACGGAATAACGCTTGCGTACTACGACCGAAAAACCCAGAGTGTGCTCCGGATAGACTGAAAAGTGTTACCTATGTTCCCGGTCTGATCTGTCACCTATGTATCCGGTCATACAGAAGCGCCGCCCGGCAATGCCCTAGATCGCCAGAGCTAACTTCGTCCCCTGCGCAATTGCCCGCCGCGCATCCAGCTCCATCGCTACATCGCACCCGCCGATCAAATGCACCGTTTTCCCCGCCTCACGCAGCGGATCCGCCAGATCCCGCTTCGGCTCCTGCCCGGCGCACAAAATCACATGATCCACGCGCAGCAGTTGCGGTTCGCCGCCGATCAGCACGTGCAGCCCGTCGTCGTCGATCTTCTGGTAGCTCACCCCCGGGATCATCTTCACCCCGCGCGAGAGCAGGGTGGCGCGGTGGATCCAGCCCGTGGTTTTCCCCAGCCCTTCACCCGGCTT
Organism: Enterobacter sp. BIDMC 27; assembly: GCF_000534415.1. Lineage (NCBI taxonomy): Bacteria > Pseudomonadati > Pseudomonadota > Gammaproteobacteria > Enterobacterales > Enterobacteriaceae > Enterobacter > Enterobacter sp. BIDMC 27. The sequence continues at coordinate 137,616 of NZ_KI973178.1, read as the reverse complement.
GCTGGCTTTACGCTGGAGCATCACGATCTGACGCGGGCTTTTCGGCAGCTGCGGACCTTCCGGGCGTAAACCACCGGACTGACTGAGGCTGGTATCAATGCCCCATTCCACGCAGAACTCAGCGATGTTCTGGCTGGTGGCTTCGCCCGGCTGGCTTAAATACATCGCGGTATCAAAACCGATCCCGCCGCAGCCGATGATCGCCACCTTCTCGCCAACCGGCGCTTTGTCCCTTAATACATCCAGATAGCTCAATACCTTCGGATGATCGATGCCTTCGATCGCTGGCGTGCGCGGGGCGATCCCACTCGCGAGGATCACCTCGTCGAAACCGATCAGATCCGCCGCGCTGACAAACTGTTTAAGCCGCAGATCGACGCCCGTCACCTCGATCATCCGGCGGTAATAGCGCAGCGTTTCGTAGAACTCCTCTTTGCCGGGGATCTGTCTGGCGATAGTAAACTGCCCGCCGATTTCCGCCAGCGCATCAAACAGCGTCACGCTGTGCCCGCGCGAGGCGGCATTGACTGCAAACGCCAGGCCCGCCGGCCCTGCACCCACCACGGCCAGACGCTTCTTGTTGACCGCAGGAACGATCGGCATTTTGGTTTCATGGCAGGCGCGGGGGTTAACGAGGCAGGAGGTGACCTTGCCGACGAAGATCTGATCCAGACACGCCTGGTTGCAGCCGATGCAGGTATTAATCTCGTCCGCACGGCCGCTTTGCGCTTTGGAGAGCAGTTCGGCATCCGCGAGGAACGGGCGCGCCATCGATACCATATCGGCATCGCCGCGTGAGATCACATCCTCCGCCACCTGCGGATCGTTAATGCGGTTGGTGGTGACCAGTGGAACGGAGACTTTGCCTTTCAGCTTGCGCGTTACCCAGCTGAACGCCGCGCGCGGCACTGGCGTAGCGATGGTCGGGATGCGCGCTTCGTGCCAGCCAATCCCGGTGTTGATGATGGTGGCGCCAGCGGCTTCAATCGCCTGCGCCAGCTGCACGGTTTCGTCGAACGTGCCGCCGCCCTCCACCAGGTCAAGCATCGACAGGCGGAAGATGATAATAAAATCCGCACCCGCACGTTCACGCACCGCACGCACCACTTCCACGGCAAAGCGCATCCGGCGGGCATAATCACCGCCCCATTCGTCGTCGCGCTGGTTGGTGCGGGCGGCGAGGAATTCGTTAATCAGGTAGCCTTCGGAGCCCATCACCTCCACCCCGTCGTAGCCCGCTTCCCGCGCCAGCGCCGCGCAGCGGGCGAAGTCGTCAATCAGGGCCAGGATCTCGTCGTGGCTGAGGGCATGGGGAGTAAAGCGGTTAATCGGCGCCTGAATAGCCGAGGGGGCAACCAGGTTCGGCTGATAGCTGTAGCGTCCGGTATGCAGAATTTGCAGGGCGATTTTGCCGCCCTCGCGGTGGACCGCGTCGGTCACAATGCGGTGATGCGGCAGCTGTGACGCATCGTTCAACACTGCGCCGCCCTCCATCGTCACGCCGGAAGGGGCAGGGGCTATGCCGCCGGTGACAATCAGCGCCACCCCGTGGCGCGCGCGCTCGACATAGAAGGCTGCCAGACGTTCAGCCCCGTCCGGACGCTCCTCCAGCCCGGTGTGCATCGAGCCCATCAGCACGCGGTTTTTGAGGGTGGTGAACCCCAGATCGAGAGGGGCGAATAACGACGGGTAGCGGCTCATAGTCTCTTCCAGTGTAAAATTATTGTTATGTGGTCGGATGAGTTACTAATTTAGCCAGCGGGGAGTAAAAGGGAAAAGGGGAATGCAGTGAATGTGATGGGATTCAAATATTGGTGTGGCCTGATGCCCTCACCCTAACCCTCTCCCACAGGGAGAGGGGACTTAATCTCCCTCTCCCTTAGGGAGAGGGCCGGGGTGAGGGGGATGCCCGCACCAGCCCCGGCGCCTGCCACATCGACGTGGTCAGCCCGCTGTCCACCAGCCCAAGCTGGTCGGCGTAGACCGCCTGCCATTTCTGCATCATGCCGTCGTACAGCTCGCGGTGCTGCGAGTTCGGCGTGAACTCGCGGCTCCACTTCACCAGCCGCTCGCCCGTCGAGGCCATATCCGCAAACAACCCCGCGCCAGCACCTGCCGCAATCGCGCAACCCAGCGCCGTCGCTTCCTTCACTTCCGGCACGCGCACCGGCAGCCCGGTAACGTCGCTTAAAATCTGGCTCCACAGGGCGCCTTTGGCCCCGCCGCCCGCAAACACCAGGCTCTCAAACGTCACGCCGGAGAAGCGCGAAATCTGCGCCAGGTTGCAGGCCGAGACGATGGCCGCGTTCTCTTCCAGCGCGCGGAACAGCGTCGCTTTGTTGCACTTTTCCGGGTCGATGGAGAGGTTAATAAACGACGGCGCTGCGTGATACCACTGCTTAAAATGCATCGCGTCGGAGAAGATCGGCATCACGCCGTGGGAGCCCGCCGGGACGCGGCTCGCCATCTCTTCGAGCAGGGAGTAGGTGTCCATTCCCATTCGTTCGGCAATCAGCTTCTCTTCGGCGCAGAAGGCGTCGCGGAACCAGCGCATGGTTAGCCCGGTAAAGAAGCTGATCGACTCCGCCTGCGCCATGCCGGGGATGACGTGCGGGTTTACGCGGATGTTCATCTCAGGGTCGGTGCGCACCTGCGGCAGATTCACCACCTGCTGCCAGAAGGTGCCGCCGAGAACCGCCGTTTGTCCGGCGCGCACCACGCCCAGCCCCAGACAGCCCAGCTGCACGTCGCCGCCGCCCATCACCACCGGTGTGCCTTCGCGCAGGCCGCTCTGCTGCGCGGCCTCTTTGGTGACAGCGCCCAGCACGGTGCCGGTCTCTTTCACCGGGGAGAGGATATCGGCGCGCAGCCCGGCCATGTCGAGCAGCGCCGGACGCCAGTCGCGGGAGAAGAGATCCAGCATGCCGGTGGTGCCCGCATTGGACGGATCGACCGCCAGCTCACCGGAGAGCTTCGCCGCCAGCCAGTCGCTGATCATGGTGATGGTGGCGGCTTTACGATAAATATCCGGACGATGGTGCGCCAGCCACAGCAGGCGCGGCATGGCGCTGAGGGCAAGCGTCTGGCCGGAAACATCATACACTTCGGATTCAAACCGGTAGTCGTGGATCTCTTTGAGTTCAGCCACCTCGCGGCTGGCGCGGGCGTCGACGTTGGCGCAGGCCCAGATAGCCTCGCCGTTGCGGTCGTACAGCACAATCCCTTCGCGCATCGAGCAGCAGGCGACGGACTGAATATCCGCCGCGCTCAGGCGTGCGCGCTCCAGCGCCTGATGAATACACCGGCAGGCCAGCCGCCAGTTGGTGTCGAGGTCGAACTCCATCGAGCCCGGCACGTTCTCCACGCTCAGGTGCTTCCACTCGGCCTGGCCAACGGCAATCTGGTTGCCCTGTAAATCAAAAATCACGGCGCGAACGCTGCCTGTCCCTGCATCTAACGCTAAAAGGTAACTCATGAGCTTGCCTCGTGTCAGGCGCAGGGCTGCTCTTATCCGGCCAGAGCCAGCACCGCGCGGGCTGTCGTCTCTTCCGTCACCAGGCCATTAATACGGCGACCTTTCAGTGCGGCATAAATCGCATCGGCTTTCTCTTCCCCTCCGGCCACGCCTACGATGGTGGGCAGCTGCGCCAGTTCATCGAGCGTGACGCCCAGTAATTCTTTGTGGATCTCCAGCTCCTCAACGCATTCCCCTTCGGCATTAAGGAAATAGCCAAGGATATCGCCCACCGCGCCTTTACGGGCGTACATCAGCTGTTCACCTTCGCTGATATAGCCGGAGCGCAGTATCGTCGCGTCACGGCGCTGGTTTACCGAGCCAATCCCGACCACCGCCACGTCAGCCGCGGTGGCGGCGAGGATCACGTCCCGCACGCTGGTTTCGCGCTTTAAGATCCCGGCGACTTCAGCGGATGACACGCGAAGCGGGGCGGGGATCATGCTGACGCTACAGGCTGCATCCAGCTGGCCGATACCGGTCATATACGGCCCGACGCCGCCGGAGAGCGTCACCAGGCGGATCTGCTGCGAGCTGATAAAGCCGCTTAAGTGTTGCAGACTGCTCATGGTGGTTTCACCGAAGCCCACCGCTAACAGCTGGCCGGGTTGCAGTACGCCCATCAGCGACTGTGCCGCGCCAATGCCCAGCCGCACGTTCATCGGCGGCGTATTCAGGGCGGGCATCACGCGCACCAGCTTCAGGCCAAATCGTTGTTGCAGCTCGGTTTCCAGCGCCAGGCAGCCCTCGTAGCGGGAGTTGATCTGCACGCGGATCACCCCGGACTGACGGCCTTTCTCCAGCAGGCGGGAGATCTTCAGGCGCGGCAGCCCGAGCCGTTCGCCGATGTCGTTCTGGGTCAGCCCGTCGTGGTAGTAGCACCAGGCCACGCGCGCCACCAGCTCCTCTTCCGCCAGTGCCAGCCCGGCAAACCGTCCTTCTTCCGCAGTGCGTTTATCGCTCATAATTGAACTCTTATAAAAATTTAGATCATATGTTCGTGATGGTGCGACGTGAAAATGTGAGCCACGCGACAAAACGGATCTTTTCGATCGTTTCCGCTTTATCTGAATCTCAATCGATAAAACTGTGATCCCTGCACGGTTGTAAATATAGTTCACCGTCTACGCTTTTGAACATTATTAAATCTAAAAATCATTTGTTCAATAGCGGAGCGATGATGACACCACTTCTCGACGCGCGTGATATCAGCAAGCAGTTTTCAGGCGTACCGGTCTTAAAAGGCATTGATTTCACGCTGCTTGCGGGGCAGGTGCATGCGCTGATGGGCGGTAACGGCGCGGGAAAATCGACGCTGATGAAGATCATCGCCGGGGTAGAAACCCCGGATAGCGGTGAACTTTCGGTGGCGGGTGAGTCTTTTGCACGGCTTACCCCGGCGCAGGCGCACAGGTTAGGCATTTATCTGGTGCCGCAGGAGCCGCTGCTATTTCCCAACCTGACGGTGCGGGAAAACATCCTGTTTCGTCTGCCGCGAGAGCGCGATCGGGAAAAACGCCTGGCGGAAAAACTCCGGCAGCTGCAATGCCAGCTTAACCTCGACGCTACCGCCAGCACCCTCGAGGTGGCGGACCAGCAGATGGTGGAGATCCTGCGCGGGCTGATGCGCAACGCCAGAATTCTGATCCTTGATGAACCCACGGCCTCGCTGACGCCCGGTGAAACCGAACGGCTGTTTCGCCAGATCCGCGCCTTGCAGGATCTTGGCGTCGGGATTGTTTTTATCTCGCATAAGCTGCCGGAGATTCGACAGCTGGCGAGTCACGTCTCAGTGATGCGCGACGGCGCGGTGGTGCTCAGCGGCGAAACTGCGCATTTTGACGATAACGCCCTGATCGCCGCCATGACGCCTGTAAGCCGGGAAGCATCCCTGAGCGATACGCAAAAGCTGTGGCTGGCGCTGCCGGGCAACCGCCGCACCCAGGCGCAGGATTTTCCCGTGCTGCGCGTGGAAGCGCTCACCGGGGAGGGCTTTATCGATCTCAGCCTTGAGATTTACGCCGGGGAGATTGTCGGTCTGGCCGGGCTGGTGGGGTCCGGGCGCACCGAGTTTGCCGAAACGCTCTACGGCCTGCGTCCGGTTCGCGGCGGGCGGGTGTGGCTGGAGAGCCAGGAGATCACCGCCGATCCGGTCAGTTCACGCCTGCAAAAAGGGCTGGTCTATCTGCCGGAAGACAGGCAGGTGTCCGGCCTGTTTCTCGACGCGCCGATCCGCTGGAACACCGTGGCGCTGAACGAGCCGTCGCTCTGGCAGCAGCGAAAGCGGGAGTCTGCGGTAGTGGAACGCTATCACCGGGCGCTGGGGATCAAGCTCAACCATGCGGATCAAACCGTGCGCACGCTCTCCGGTGGTAATCAGCAGAAGGTGCTGCTGGCGCGCTGTCTTGAGGCCAATCCGCTGCTGCTGATCGTCGATGAACCGACGCGCGGCGTGGACGTATCGGCGCGCGCTGATATTTATCAGCTGCTGAAAAGCGTGGCGGCGCAGAACGTGGCGGTGCTGATGATCTCAAGCGATCTCGATGAGTTTCCCGGCCTCGCGGATCGGGTGCTGGTAATGCACCAGGGCGTACTCAGCGGCGAGCTGCCGCGCCAGGCCGTCAGCCTCGACCGGATGATGGCGCTGGCGTTTGGAGGGCAATCATGAAGATCTTACTGAAAAACCGCGAGCTGAGCGCGTTTCTCGCCATTCTGGCGCTGTTCGCCGTGCTGGTGGCGCTGAACCCGTCCTACCTGAGCTTACAGACGCTGGGGATGATATTCGCCAGCTCGCAGATCCTGATCCTGCTGGCCATCGGCGCGGCGCTGGTGATGCTGACCCGCAATATTGACGTCTCCGTCGGCTCCACCGTCGGGCTTTCCGCTATTGCCGTCGGCGTGGCGCTGAACAGCGGCTACAGCCTGCCCGTTTCCTTTCTCTTCGCGCTGTCGATTGGCGCGCTGGCGGGGGCGTTCAACGGTTTTCTGGTGGTGGGCCTGCGCATTCCGGCGATTGTCGCCACCCTCGGCACGCTGGGGCTGTATCGTGGGGCGATGCTGCTGTGGACCGGCGGGAAGTGGATAGAAGGGCTGCCGCCGGGGCTGAAATCTCTCTCTGAGCCCGCCGCCGTCGGCATTTCGCCGCTCGGCATGCTGGTGTTGATTATCGCGGCCATCGGCGCGTGGACGCTGTCGCGCACCGCCTTTGGACGTGATTTTTACGCCGTGGGGGATAACCTCGCCGCCGCGCGCCAGCTGGGCGTGGCGGTGAACCGCACCCGCATGATCGCCTTTACCCTCAACGGCATGCTGGCGGCCTGCGCCGGGATTGTGTTTGCCTCACAGATTGGCTTCGTGCCGAACCAGACCGGCAGCGGGCTGGAGATGAAGGCCATCGCCGCCTGCGTGCTCGGTGGCATCTCGCTGCTGGGCGGCACCGGCACGCTGGTCGGCGCCTTCCTCGGCGCGTTCTTCCTCACCCAAATCGATACCGTGCTGGTGCTGTTCAGGCTCCCGGCCTGGTGGAACGACTTTATCGCCGGGCTGGTGCTGCTGGGTGTGCTGGTGCTCGACGGGCGGCTGCGTCAGGCGCTCTCACGGCATCAGCGGGCGCTGAAATACAGCCGTTTCCAGCCGGGTAACAAAGGGGGAAAGCACGTCACCCCGTTTCCAGAACGCAAAAAAGAGGTGGCGTAAATGAGGCTTAACTGGGAAAGCGCGCTGCTGATTTTACTGGTGCTGGAGATCCTGCTCTTTGGCGCCATCAACCCGCGCATGCTCGACATCAACATGCTGCTGTTCAGCACCAGCGACTTCATCTGCATTGGCATTGTGGCGCTGCCGCTTACGCTTGTGATTATCAGCGGCGGGATCGATATTTCCCTCGGCTCAACCATCGGCCTGTGCGCCATCGCGCTGGGGGTGATGATGCAGGCAGGGTGGCCGATGGCGGTTGCCATCCCTCTGACGCTGCTGCTCGGCCTGCTGTGCGGGCTGGTGAATGCGGCGCTGATCCACTACACCGGCATCAGCCCGTTGGTCATTACCCTCGGCACGCTCTACCTCTACGGCGGCGGGGCGCTGCTGCTCTCCGGCATGGCGGGGGCGACGGGCTACGAGGGGATCGGCGGCTTCCCGGACAGCTTTACCACCTTCGCTAACCTCACGGTGGTGGGCCTGCCGATCCCGCTGGTGCTGTTCGCGGTGATTACCGCTTTCTTCTGGCTGATTACCCACCGCGGGCGCTTTGGTCGGCATCTGTTTTTAATCGGCCAGAATCCGCGCGCGGCGCGCTATGCGGCGCTGTCGGTGAACGGCATGCCGTACGCGCTGTACGGCCTGGTGGGGGTAGCCTCGGCGGTTGCCGCGCTGGTGATGGTTTCCTATTTCGGTTCCGCGCGCTCGGATCTGGGGCGCGATTTACTGATGCCTGCACTCACCGCCGCCGTACTCGGCGGGGCAAATATCTACGGCGGGTCAGGTTCGGTTGTCGGTACGGCGCTGGCGGCGCTGCTGGTGGGGTACCTGCAACAGGGTTTACAGATGGTCGGCATCCCCAACCAGGTGTCGAGCGCGCTGTCAGGGGCGCTGCTGGTTGTGGTGGTGATGGGACGTTCGCTGAGTCTGCACCGCGAATGGGTGCGTTCTCTCTTCAGAAAACTATCCGGAGCGTAAGATGAAAACAAAACTATTCGTCCTGGCAATGGCCCTCAGCTTCGCTTCGGCGCAGGCGGCGGACCGCATTGCCTTTATCCCGAAACTGGTAGGCGTGGGATTCTTCACCAGCGGCGGCAACGGCGCGAAAGAGGCGGGGAAAGATCTTGGCGTGGACGTGACCTACGACGGCCCGACCGAGCCGAGCGTCTCCGGCCAGGTGCAGCTCATCAATAACTTCGTCAACCAGGGTTATAACGCCATCATCGTCTCTGCCGTGTCGCCGGACGGTCTCTGCCCGGCGCTGAAGCGCGCGATGCAGCGTGGCGTGAAGGTCCTGACCTGGGACTCCGACACCAAACCGGAATGCCGCAGCATCTATATCAACCAGGGCACGCCGGAACAGCTCGGCGGCCTGCTGGTGGAGATGGCAGGCAAGCAGGTCACCAAACCGAACGCGAAAGTGGCGTTCTTCTACTCCAGCCCGACAGTCACCGACCAGAACCAGTGGGTGAAAGAGGCGAAGGCAAAAATCGAGAAAGATCATCCTCAGTGGCAGGTCGTCACCACCCAGTTTGGCTATAACGACGCCACCAAATCTCTGCAAACCGCCGAAGGGATCTTAAAAGCCTATCCGGATCTGGATGCGATCATCGCCCCGGACGCCAACGCCCTGCCAGCCGCGGCACAGGCGGCGGAAAACCTGAAACGGGAAGGGGTGGCGATTGTCGGCTTCAGCACGCCGAACGTGATGCGCCCGTACGTTGAGCGCGGCACGGTGAAAGCCTTCGGCCTGTGGGATGTGGTGCAACAAGGCAAAATTGCGGTCAATGTCGCCGATCGTTTACTGAAAAAAGGCGATCTTAACCCTGGCGACAGCGTCGACGTGAAAGATATCGGGACGCTGAAGGTCGAGCCGAACAGCGTGCAGGGCTACCAGTATGAGGCGAAGGGCAACGGCATCGTGCTGCTGCCGGAGCGGGTGGTGTTCACCAAAGAGAACATCAACAAATACGATTTCTGACGGGGGAGCAAATGGCTGATTTAGATGACATCAAAGACGGCAAGGATTTTGGCATCGGCACGCCGCAGCAGAATGTGCCGTACACCCTGAAGGGCTGCGGCTCGCTGGACTGGGGCATGCAGTCGAGGCTTTCGCGCATCTTCAACCCACAGAGCAACCGCACGGTGATGCTGGCCTTTGACCACGGCTACTTTCAGGGGCCGACCACCGGCCTTGAGCGTATCGATCTCTCCATCGCGCCGCTGTTTGGTGAAACCGACGTGCTGATGTGCACCCGCGGCATCCTCAGGAGCCAGGTGCCAGCCGCCACGAACAAACCGGTGGTGCTGCGCGCCTCCGGCGGTAACTCGATTCTGGGCGAGCTGTCCAACGAGTGCGTGGCGGTGGCGATGGAAGACGCGCTGCGCCTGAACGTCTGCGCGGTGGCGGCGCAGGTGTATATCGGAAGCCCGTTTGAGCATCAGTCGATCAACAACATCATCAAGCTGGTGGATGCGGGGGCGCGCTACGGCATGCCGACGCTGGCGGTGACGGGCGTGGGGAAAGAGATGGCGCGTGACGCGCGCTATTTCTCGCTTGCCAGCCGCATCGCCGCCGAAATGGGAGCGCAGTTCGTCAAAACCTACTACGTGGACGAGGGCTTTGAAAAAGTGACCGCCAGCTGCCCGGTGCCGATCGTCATCGCCGGGGGCAAAAAACTGCCAGAGCACGAGGCGCTGGAGATGTGCTGGCGGGCGATTGACCAGGGCGCATCCGGCGTGGACATGGGGCGCAACATCTTCCAGTCCAGCGCGCCACTCGCCATGCTGAAGGCGGTGAAGAAAGTCGTTCACGAGAACATGAGCGCCCGGGAGGCGTTCCAGCTCTGGCAGGAAGAGAAACAGGGAGAAGCAAAATGAACGTGACGCTGGTGGAGATTAATATTAAACCCGAGCGGGTGGACGAGTTTCTGGAGGTATTTCGCGCCAACCACGAGGGGGCCATCAAGGAGCCGGGAAACCTGCGCTTTGATGTCTTGCAGGACCCGCGGGTGAAAACCCGCTTCTTTATCTACGAAGCCTATAAAGACGAAGCGGCGGTGCTGGCGCATAAGCAAACGCCACACTATCTGGCGTGCGTGGATAAGCTTGAAGAGCTGATGTCAGAGCCGCGCAAAAAACGCTGTTTTGTGGGGTTGTTGCCGGAGTAGCGGCTTTGCCCGGTGGCGCTGCGCTTACCGGGCCTACATATGCAGTATTTGTAGGCCGGGTAAGCGAAGCGCCACCCGGCGTTGTTCACGCCAGCTCCAGCAACTGAATACGCGCCGTCGCGCCCGGCATCAGCTTTTGCAGATTGCTCACCAGCTCATCGCCAGCTTCCTGTAATGCCGCCAGCGGCATCGACGGCAGGCTTTCGAGAATAAACCACATGGATTGCGCCTGGCTGTCCAGACGCGTGCGTACCCCCTGTCGCCAGTTCCAGCGGCGGCAGGTGACGCCGAGATCGTCACGCCAGATAACTTCGCCTGGCTCCGGATTTTCTACAACCGGCTCACCTTCTTTAAAGGTATCAAACGGCTCGCTGCCGTCGGCCAGCGTCAGGCGCGGCGCTCCCGAGTAAGCCGCCAGATTTTCTCCCCCTACCGGAATAGCGTAACGGATACTGATGGCATTATAGATATCCACCACCGGGTCGAGCGGCGGCAGCGAACCGTCTCTCATCACGCGCTTGCGCAGGGCCGAGGCCGAGCAGGGCGTACGTTTGGGTTTTGCACCAAAGGCTTTAAACACCTCATCCCAGGCGGCGAGATGATTTTCTGCCCAGGGCACATCATCATTGAGCATCTGCTGGCAGGCCTGCGCCAGCACGGCGGGCGCAACCTCCGGTTGGGTAATCGGGGCAGCTTCAACCAGAATGCTCAGCGCCCGAAAGCCGGGCGCGATCCCGACAAGTCGCGAATCTATTGACGGTGTTAGAAGAGACATAAATAATCCTGTATTGACTGTTTTATACCATGGTAGTGACCAATGACTGATAAAGTCAATATAATGACCGATGCGGGCGCCGATGTTGCCCAGGTAAGCCTGGCCGTGGCGAACCGTATCCGCAGCTGGCGGAAAGAGAAAAAGCTGTCGCTGGACGAGCTTTCCCGCCGCGCCAGCGTCAGCAAAGGCATGCTGGTGGAGATCGAAAAAGGGGCTGCCAACCCCAGCATTGCCATTCTGTGCAAACTGGCCGCCGCGCTTGGCGTCTCGGTGGCAGACATCGTTAACGTCTCCAGCGAGCCGCAGGTACACATTATTCAGGAAGAGGCGATCCCGGTTCTGTGGCAGGGCGCACAGGGCGGTTATGCCAGATTGCTGGCAGGCACCGCAGGACCGGACATGATTGAGCTGTGGCAGTGGGAGATGCATCCTGGAGAGACTTTCACCTCTCCGGGACATCCGGCGGGAACGTTTGAGCTGCTGCACGTGAACGAAGGCATATTAACCCTGACGGTGGACGAGACGGTGGTACAGGTTAATGCTGGCGCGTCGGCGGTAGCGAAAACGGAAGCGGCGCACGGCTATGCCAATGAGGGAGAAAAAGTGCTGCGCTTTACCATGACGGTAGCGGAGTTTCACCGCTAGTGTCGGTCCGCTGCCAGGATACCCCCGCGAGCAATTATTTCACCGTGCGGGCGATCGAGGGCAATATCCGCCCCTCGTCGCTCAGCGACTGCCAGGTGAGCTGGCACCTGACAGTCCCTTTACACCAGTCCGTTCGTCGCTGGCTCAGAGGGGCGACAACGCCGGCGTTATCCACCCGCGTTCCGTTAACGGAAAGCTGATACAGCGTAACGTAATAAGGCGACGGGTTTTCAACCGTCAGCCCGTCGGCGGTCAGCTGCCAGCGTAGCTGACGATAGGCCAGCGCCGGTTCGCCCTGAATCCCCTCCGGGCGATAGATAAACTTCATGCTGGAACGTACCGCCATCTGAACGTTATCGCTGTGACGCTGGCTGGCCGGAATGGAGGCAATGCTTAGCGTGAAAAGCGTTTCGCGATCGGCAGGAAGCGGCGCATCGGCGCGAAACAGACGGATCTTATTCTCACGTCCGGGCTGGAGTGCAAAAAGTGGCGGCGTCGCGGTAAACCACGCGGTGGCCGCTTCGGGGGGCTGCTGCGCCCCCGGCCATCGGCCGCCGCGATAAATTTTTGTGCCAATCAGATACGGCAGCGAGGACTTATTGCGCACGGTGACGCTGATAGCGCGCTGATCCTGAGGATAAACAAACCGCGTGCCGCCAATCACCACCCCGGCCTGAGCAGGCAAGAGCCAGAAAGACGCGGCGGTCAGCAGGGCTATCCCCGCTTTTTTCAGCAGGCTGGCCTCACGCATAGGTCAGCACAAAGGTGGCGGCAGCGTTAGCCACCCCCGGCGTAACGGCGTTCGTCACGGCGAGGTAGCGGGCGTAAAAATGCAGCGCCAGGGTGGTCTGGTCATTGCTTAGCGCGAACGGCAGGCTTTCATCCCCCATGGCGATCAGCGATTTATCAGGATTATAGAGGCCGATAGCCACGCCGGTTGCATAGTCCGGCCCGCCGGTCAGGGCCAGCAGATCGCTATTGTTACCGTCCGGCGTGCCTTCAAAATGGGTGCTGACGGCGGATAACCCGGCGCCGCAGGCTTCAAGGTTAATAGTGAACGGCTCATAGGGCGTTTCGTTTTTTTGCCCGGCCAGCTGGCGGGCCGCCACATCATGCATCTCCACTACCAGCTGTTCCGAGCCGGGGGAGACAATACAGGTTTTGCCTTTCACCACGCCGGTAATATAGACCGTGCCGTCATGGGCGAGCGTCTTGCCTGACAACAGCAGCGCGCAACAGATAAATAACCTGTTCAGGATCGTCATTCTGTCTCCTTACTGGTAAAGCAGATCGAAATACATCACGGCGGTGGCGTTGCCGGTGGTGACCGTCGGCAGCGTAGATTTATAGCGCAGGAAGAAGGTCAGCGTGTTATCGCCCGGCAGCAGGGGATATAGCGGCGACTCGGTATTATTGATCGGGACAGACGCCCGCGCGCTGTCGAGCAGCTCGACTGCCAGTCCGGTCGCCATCATGTGCTGCGTCCCTTTTCCCGTATCTGAGAGGGCAAGCAGCGTGGGATCGTTGGCGTCCGCGTCGCCGGTAAACCAGACGGTCGTGCCGCCGATTGCGCGGGTGCAGTTTTTGAGCGTGATGGCAAACTGCTTTTCCGGTGTCGTGGCGCCCACGCGCGGAAATTCCTCTGTCGTAAATTCACCCAGGTCGATCGTTTGCTCTGCGCTGTTAGTATCGACGTTACAGGATTCCCCAACGATGGTGCCGATAAACTGCACGTTAAAGCTTGTGTCGTCAGCCTTCACCAGCGGCGGGTTTAACAGGGCCACGCTCAGCCATACGGTGTTTTTCCATGAAATGGTCATTACGCTTCCTCAGGCGAAATCAATGCGTAACAGCGCCAGCGCCCTGAAGACGCCCAGCTCTGGCGACTGCCCGGTGGTGCTGATGGGGTAGGCTTGCAGCGTCACGTCCGCGCGTCCTGACATATCCGTGGTAAAGGGGACGCTGCTTGAGAACACGTTTGGCCGCAGGATCTCGCCCTGCGGGCTGGTCACGACGACGGCCACGTCCGGGTTATCCGTCGCCAGCGCGTTGGCGAAACGAGCGTCTGCCGTCCCCTGTACCCGCAGGGTGAGCTGCGCCGGTGAGTTGACATCAGCGTTGCATTCGATCGGCACGGTAAAGGTTTTTGGCGCTACGCTGTCGGGTCGCTGTCCGGCCTGGGTGAAATCGCCGTGGTAGAGTGCCCCAAAATCGACGGTGACGGTTTGCCCGGCGTTAATCACGCAGTTTTGCGGGACGGTTATTACGCCGCTGTAGGTGATCTGATAAACGATTACGGTGGGCCGGTCATTTTCCGTCGTGGTGACATAGACGTTAAACATCAGTTTCGGCGGGATCACGACCGAGCCGATGAACGGCCTGACAATCTGTATTTTGAAGGTCAGATTGCTGTCGTTCACCGGGAAGACGCCGCCCGTATCCACCTCTTCGTGCCCCCCCATGTGGACATACTCCACCGGCGGATAAAAATCGCCGATGGTGGCATCATGGATTTTCATCGCACCGATAATATAATCCGGATCAAGCTGTAAATATTTCCACTCGCCTTCCGTTTTGACCACGGGGAAAGGTGAGATATAGGTACGATAGGTGCGCTTCTCCCAGTTGCCTGGGGGACAGGTGGCGTTGACGTGGATATCCTGGGTTCGGTTCAGCTCTGTACCGTTGCCCTTGATGTTTTGATCCGTGGTGAGCGTGGTGGTCAGATCGTAATTCACCATGGAAATTCCGCCGTTAGCGTTTTTGCACGTTGCGGCCAGGCTGCTCAGCGAAAAAAGTAGCCCAGCGGCAGAGAGAAGCATCATCCTTAATTTCATTTATGAACACTCCATGGTGATCCGCAGCAGCGGCTGTTTGCTTTCAGGTAAGTGGTAGTTGGCCGTACAGCGCTTATCCGCCCCTTCTCCCCATTGCGCCTTCAACACTCCCTTTTGGCTCAGGCCGGAGAGGTAGGTTTCGCCTTCTTCGCCTACGATGGTGTCGCTGCCGTTATCGTCGCGGGAAACCATGGCGCCAAACGGCACCGGCTTGCCGTGGTAGCGCAGCGTTACCAGCGCGCGTGCGCCCAGACGGGCGTTAAACGTGGCGCGCACGATGGCGCCGTGGGTCGGCACCACGCTGGTGACGGCATCATCGATATCCATGGCGTCTGAGAGGGAGTTAATGTCCAGCGCCATCCTGTTCAGATGGTAGGCCGAGGCGTAAGGCACCACCGCATAGCCGCGTCCGTCGGTATGGATACCGGGTTCATTCTCGACGCTGACGTCCGCTGCGCCCGGTACGGCAATCAGCACGTTGGTATCACCCAGTGGCTGGCTTAAGGTGATGCCGTTGCGGTGGGCTACCACGCCTCCGCTCAGGCCGTAGGTTACTTCCCGATAATCGCCGTTATCGCTGTAGTTGTAGCCCAGGCTGGCGTTGCCGTAGGCGGCATCGTATTCCAGACTGGCGGAACCTTGCGAGCCAGCCCCCTGGCGGGCATAACCTTCCTGCACGCTGTAGTTAAGGTTGTTCTCCGCCAGCAGCGTGCCGTTAATCCCCGCGTTCTGAGATGTTTCTCCATGTTTATTGGCGCTCATGCCGTAGGTGGCATAGGCGTAGTTCCGCTTCTGGCTGACGTCATTGGCAGGTGAAAGCCACTGGCTAAGCGGGAAGGAAAGGTTAATCGCATAAATCTCATCGCTATCCGACATGCCCGGCGATTTGTTGTAGTTGTAGGTCAGGCTGTATGAGATCCCGGCCCAGGTACCGCTGTATCCCACCTGGACGAGCGTGTTTTTGTCGTCCGTGTGCCAGTAGCTCTGCTGGCTTCCGGTCACGAACAGCGAGCCGAGCCTGCCTAGCTGCTGCGAAATATTGAATTGAAGCTTGCCGCGTTTAGTCCAGTTGAGGTTGTAGTAGTCCAGCCAGTTCGTGGCCTCATTCGCGTCATCCTGCTCCGCATCGCCCGTATAGCCCTGCATATGTGTGTAGGTTGTCTCATCCAGGTTATAGAACCCGGACGTGGAGTAGCGGTAGCCCAGCAGCTGGAAGTTCGTACCCATCTTGTTGAGGGATTTGGCATACAGGAAACGAAGAGACTGCCCCGTATGGCTGGTGTCGTCGGCCAGCGTACTGCGCGCGTGGGTAACGTCGAGAGAGACGGCGCCAAAGTTGCCCATATTGAGGCCAGCGCCAAGAGCCAGCGCGTGATAATCGCCGGAAAGCTGTGAGCCGCCATAGACGGTTACGCCCTGCGGTAGCCCCCAAATCAGCGTGCCCTGGGCAAAATTCACCTCGTCCTGCTGACCGTTATTGCTGCGGTACTGTGCCGCCGTCAGGGCATACTTCACCCGCCCTTCGCGCTGGAGGAGCGGTACGGCGGAGTAAGGAACGGAATAGCGGGAGATACTGCCGTCCGTCTCCTTCACTTCCACCGTGAGGTCGCCGCTGGAGGAGGTTGGGAAGAGATCGTTAATGGCGAAGGCGCCGGGCGGAACGTAGCTCTGGTAAAGACTATAGCCGTTCTGCTTGATGGTGACCTGCGCGTTGCTTTTGGCAATCCCGCGAATGGTGGGCGCAAAGCCTTTCATGCTGTCTGGCAGCATGTTGTCGTCCGAGGCGATCTGCGCGCCGCGAAAGGGAAGGCTGTCGAAAATTTCCGACGAGGTATAGCTATCGCCCACCGTCAGTCTGCCCTTTAGCGGAATCACCGTCCGCTCAAGATAGGTGTTGATATGTTCCCATTCGCTATGGCGGTTCTCGTCGCTGTTATAGTAGTTCCACGTCGAGTAGTCCCGCAGACGCCACGCACCAAGATTCACCCCGCTGTTCAGGCCGAGGAAATAGCTTTTGTGGGTTGTGCCGTTTTCGCTGCGATCGCGGCTGTATGAGCCGCTAAAGTTATAGTTCAGCAGCAGAGCGTTAATACCTTCATCCCACTGCTCTGGCGGGATATAGCCGCGCGCGTTGTTGCGTAATGCGGCCTGCGGAATGCTGATTTCCAGACGCTGCTGTTCGAAATTAAAGAGAGTGGCAGCGGCCGGAATAATGGCGGCAATGTCCACGCAGCTGTCGGCTTTCGCGGCGGCCAGCGCCGGGAATGCCTGAACGTTGACGCCCAGGTTTTCATACGCTTTGGGCGTCAGGCAGGCCATTAGCCCCGTGTCGTCGCCCTGTACGGCTCCGTCCGTTACGGTTCTGGCGATAAAGTTGATATCGCGGGTGGTGACAAATGTTCCATTCAGCCAGAGATCCACGCGATAGACGCCCGGCGCCTGGCCATTTGTTGAAAAACGGGAGAGATCCGCCACGGCGGAAGGATCGCTCGACAAAAATGCCGGGTTAAAAAAATACTCCGCGCGCACGGTGATGGACGAAAGGAGTCCCGCAATCGTCAACGCCAGCGGCGTTAGCGACGCTCTGACGAGCGCGTAAAATCTTCGTGGCTGAACACGCTTCATGTCTTCCCTTACCTGCGAGGCTTTTAATGACAAAACGTCATACGTAACGCCGTATACGACTTATTTCGCGCATGACTGAACGGGCGTGTTGGCACCAAAGTCATTAACGGTCTGAAACCTCACGCTGCCAGTGCCGCCACCGGGGATCTCCACCACCAGGTTATTTTTGGGCGCTACCATGTTATTTGCCAGTTGCGTGCTGCCGACGAAAAACTGAACCAACGAAACGTAATAAGGCGATGGATTGGTAATAGTGACTTTTCCATTGGTGACTGAGCAGGTTAATGTTTTGGGCGCATCAATAGAGAGCGACGGCAATTTTTTCGGCCGGATAAAAAGTTTAATAACGCTCTGGGTGGCAATTTGTAGCGTATTACCGGAAAGCTTATTTTTCTCGACGGAAGGAATGGCTTTGCTGTTCAGATAAAAAACGCTTTCACGATCGACAGGCAGATCGGGGCCCACGTACATAATACGCAGGGTATTCTCTTTTTTAGGATGGATAACGAACAGCGGCGGCGTAATGACAAAATCCGCTGATTTTGCCCCTTCGGCGTTGGACACCCAGCTCTGAATTAAAAAAGTGGTATTCGTTGAAGAGTTAATAATGGCTAATGAAGCCTGCTTATCACCCTGGGGATAAATCACCCGGGTTCCCCCGAGCGCGATACCGCCTGCGCTGGCAGAACCGGCCATCCCCATCGCGAACAGAGCCGTTAGCGCGCCAGCTATCAGACGAGTCAGTTTACAGCGTGATGTAATGATACGCATTGTTCCCTCAGTTTCTCATGTGTCAGGCTTCTTGCCTGTGAGTCAGTTATTGGTAAAAAACGATGAACCAGACCTGCGCGTTCGCGGTACCAGCGTTGACGCTATCTTCGGTGGCGCGATACCTGGCGATATAGCTCAGCCGGTTTTCACCGTCCTGCAAAGGTCTGTACCAGGGGGGCGCGGTGTCTGGCTTTACCAGGTTCCCCATCGCATCGAATAGACCGATACCAATCCCGGTGGCGGCGCCAGGCCCATAGCCCGCGCGAAAAACCTGGGGATCGTTGCCGTCAGACTCGCCGCTAAACAGCACCCCGGCGCGCTGGCTTACGCTGGTGTCGCATGCTTCCAGCGTGATGAAGAAGGGTACCGGTTTGGCCCAGTCACCGGCGGCGATGAACTGGCTATTGCGTACCTGTCCCATATGCACGATTTGATCCTGGGAATCCATGCTGACGGAACAGGCCGCATTGACGACCTGACCCTGAAAGGTCACGCTTCCATCGTCCTTTGCCGCGGCTGGCAATACGGCAAAAAGCGCAGTGCCGGCTATCAGCAGCGCCCGATTTATGGATTGCTGCATTGCGAACTCTCTAACGCTTGCCGGACAACGCTTCTCCGCCCGCAGGCGAAGAAGCGAGATCGGCTAACGAATCAGGAATAAACCATCTGGAACGTTGCGACGGAGGAGACGTTGCCCGGCTCGGCCGCGCCTGTGGCCACGTAATCCACGCTCAGCGGGATGATGTTTTCGCCGTTGATCAGCTTAACGTTGGAGGAGGTATCGCCAATGTTCAGCGCCTGGCCGTCCGGCCCGAACAGTTGCAGCGCAACGTTTTTGGCCGAGCCTGCGCCAGCGGTGTTCGCCAGGCTGCCTTCTACAGCAGGGTCCTGCTGGCCGTTAAAGATCACGGCGGCATTCTGGCTAACGGTGGCGTCGCAATCTTCCAGAACGATTTTAAAATCTTCTTTCTGGTTGGCCTGCATGCCGACCGTTGTCAGCTTGACGGTACGCACCTGGCTCAGGGTAACGGTCTGGTCTACGGAGTCAGCCGCGACGGAACAGGCGGCGTTTACCACCTGGCCGACAAAGTTGACGGTCCCGCCGGAAACGGTAACGGTATCGGCCTGCGCATTAATTGCCATGCCACCAGCCAGCGCGCCGGCAACAGCCATTGCTATAACTTGCTTTTTCATACAAATCCTTTTTAGATAAACATCATGCTGTCAATTGAAATAATATATTCACAATGACATGTGAATCTTTTTTCGAGGCAGTGGTATAGGATATGTTTTTAGATTAATATATTATTTTTACCCAGGGCGTTGTTACTGGTTTTATATCATCCGCCACTGCGCTGATGAATGAGGGGATTCTACGGATTAAATAATATTATATCAATGTGATAATGGGTTGATGTTTTATTAGTTTTACTAAATATAAAATTAACTCATAATTTATTTGTTTGAATGATATTGCACGCCGTCAGAACCGCATTTCTATTCGCTGGTCGGTTTTATTAATGTCTGCGATGAATGTCATCGTGGTTTTGTTAATAATGCAAGACGTTACGGTTGTCATTATTCGGACATGCGTTGGGAATGCGGTGGTGTTATTATCCGGCTGCTTTTACAATCTGATATTACATAAAGAAATATTTTAAATTTATATGATGAACCGTGTTTGCACTTATGCACATTATTCCTCAGTCTGACTGCATAAAGAAATCCCTGGCTATCCCAGGGATTTCTTTGCATATCGCCCTGATACTGCTAAAAGGGCAGGAAAAATAAATGTTCAGGCGGATGTTACGGCAATACGTAATGCCGCCAGCGCCTTACGCGCCGCCTTCAGCACCTGCTCACACTGCTCAATGGTAAGCGTCAACGGTGGCTCAATGCGGATGGTTTTCGAGTTGTTAAGCGTTCCCGCCACCAGTACCCGCTGGCGGAACATCTCGCTTGCGAAGCTATAACCGGTTTCGTTATCAACGAACTCAATCGCCATCAGCATCCCTTTCCCGCGCGCATCCTGTACCAGATCCGGATATTCCCGGCCCAACTGACGGAAGCCGTCCAGCAGCATGTCGCCTTTCTGCTCCGCTTGCGCGGGCAGGTTTTGCTCCAGCAGCACGTTGATGGTGGCCAGCGCCGCCGCACAGGCCAGCGGGTTACCGCCAAAGGTGGTGGTATGTAAGAACGGGTTATCGAACAGCACCGAGAAGACCTCCTCAGTGGCGACCGTTGCGCCAATCGGCATCACGCCGCCACCGAGCGCTTTCGCCAGGCACAGAATGTCCGGCTGAACGTTCTCGTGCTCGCAGGCGAACATCTTGCCGGTGCGCCCCATCCCGGTCTGCACTTCGTCGAAGATCAGCAGCGCGCCAAACTCATCGCACAGCTGACGCACGGCGGGCAGATAGCCCTGCGGCGGGAGGATCACGCCGCCTTCACCCTGAATCGGCTCCAGGATCACCGCCGCCACGTCGTCGCCGGTTTTACGGCATTCACTCAGCACGATGCGCATGGCGTTGATGTCGCCAAACGGCACGTGGCGGAAGCCCGGCAGCAGCGGCATAAACGGCTTGCGGAAGGTAGATTTAGCGGTCGCCGACAGAGCGCCCAGGGATTTCCCGTGGAACGCGCCGCTGGTGGCGATAAAGGTAAATTTCCCGCGCGGCGACTGGTACGCTTTGGCGAGTTTAATCGCCGCTTCGACCGATTCGGTGCCGCTGTTGCTGAAGAAGCTGTATTTCAGCTTACCGGGCGTTAAGGCTGCCAGCGTTTTCGCGAGCATGGCGCGAAGCGGATCGAGCAGTTCCTGGCTATGGAGAGGTTGTTTCGCAAGTTGATTCTGTACGGCGGAAACCACAACTGGATTACGGTGCCCCACGTTGAAAATACCAAAACCACCCAGGCAATCGATAAACTCCTGTCCCTGGGTGTCGACAAGCGTATTCAGACTGCCCGCTTGCCACTCTACGGCTCCGTAATCCCCGCCGGCGGTAACAGATTTGCGATACTCCAGAAAACCTGGATTCACATGCTCCTTAAAGTAATCAATGACCTCACGGTTAAGTTGTTTCATCTCCTCATGATCAAGCGTTCGCTTCTCAATGAGATTCAGTGCGTGCGCGGTACAGGCAAGAGCCGAGGCGCTGGAAGGTAACCTGTTCAAAATATGCTCCCGGGGATCGCGTATCACATGATACTGAGTTAAGTATTGCAGGGATTACGCCACCTCAGATGCCTTAACAAAAATCGGGATAAACGCCAGGTGAAATCAAAGTTGCACAATATTTAATCATGCCATCGCGCGCCGCACGGGATAAGGGATAACGAGCCGGGGATGGGGTGTCGTCAATTGCACTGCTCCAGGGCAGGGAATGCGCCTTAAGTGTGCACCGGGGTATCATGCTTTGTAGGTAGTTTCATGCCGAAAGTATTTCAAATCAATTAATTAGAAAAACGTACGAAAAGTGCGGTTTAACCGAGATTTGCGATCTCAATCATATTTAACAACTAAAGATAAATTTTTTATCGCCGAAAAAACATAAGCCACAAAATTAACATTCAAATAACCTGCAAGGGATGCTCACTATGTCCTCTCCTGACTATGTCACCCAGAATGAATATCCGCTGGACGATGACACCACGCTTATGTCGACCACCGACCTCCACAGCTACATGACCCACACTAACGACACCTTTGTGCAAGTGAGCGGCTTTACGCTCCAGGAGCTGCTCGGGCAACCGCACAACATTGTGCGTCATCCGGATATGCCGAAAGCGGCTTTTGCCGACATGTGGTACACGCTGCAAAAGGGCGAACCCTGGAGCGGGATTGTCAAAAACCGACGTAAAAATGGCGATCACTATTGGGTACGTGCCAATGCGGTACCAATGGTGCGTAACGGCCAGATGACGGGCTATATGTCCATTCGTACCCGCGCCACGCAGGACGAGGTCGCCGCGGTGGAGCCGCTTTATAAGGCGCTCAACGAAGGACGCTGCAAAAAACGCATTCATAAAGGGCTGGTGGTGCGCAAAGGCTGGCTCGGCAAATTACCGGCGATGCCGCTGCGCTGGCGCGTGCGTAGCGTAATGGCGGTACTTTTCGCGGTGATGGCCGCAACGCTGGTTGCCAGTGCCGCGGGCTGGGCTTCGCTGGCGGCGGCAGCCGTGGTGATGCTGCTTGGCACCCTGGTGTTTGAGCAACAGATTGTCCGCCCGGTGGAAAACGTCGCACGGCAGGCGCTCAGGGTCGCTACCGGAGAGCGTAACAGCGTGCAGCATCTTAACCGCAGCGATGAACTGGGGCTGACGCTGCGGGCCGTCGGACAGCTGGGGCTGATGTGCCGCTGGCTGATCAACGACGTCTCCAGCCAGGTGGTGAGCGTGCGCGACGGCAGCGACAGGCTGGCGCAGGGCAATGAAGATCTCAACGACCGCACGCGCCAGACCGTGGCTAACGTGCAGCAGACCGTGGCAACAATGAACCAGATGGCGGCGTCGGTGCAGAGTAACTCTGAGACCGCAGCCGCAGTCGACAAGCTATCGATGGCCGCCAGCAGCGCGGCCACGCAGGGGGGCACCGTGATGCAGACCGTGGTGAAAACCATGGATGACATTGCCGACAGTACCCAGCGCATTGGCTCTATTACCTCGCTTATCAATGACATCGCCTTCCAGACCAATATTCTGGCGCTGAACGCCGCGGTTGAGGCGGCACGCGCGGGCGAGCAGGGGAAAGGTTTTGCGGTGGTGGCGGGCGAAGTGCGCCATCTTGCCAGCCGCAGCGCGAACGCGGCTAACGATATTCGCAAGCTGATCGACGCCAGCGCCAGCAAAGTGCAGTCGGGCGCCGATCAGGTTCACGCCGCGGGACGTACCATGGATGATATTGTCGAGCAGGTGAAAAACGTCACGCAGCTTATCGCGCAGATCAGCCACGCCACCTCAGAGCAGGCGACAGGCCTGACAGAGCTGACCCGTGCCGTGGCAGAGCTGGACAGCATTACGCAGAAAAATGCTGACCTGGTCGAAGAGAGCGCGCAGATTTCCGCGATGGTTAAGCACCGGGCCGGACGCCTTGAAGATGCGGTTACCGTGCTGCATTAAGAAATACATGCTTCGATAAAGCCGTTTATTCCTCCTGGGTAAACGGCTTTTTTGTTTTTCAGAATAAGTTATGTTGTTAATGAAATATTAAGTAACTAAAAAAAGTGCCCGGTTTTTAATTGTTACAATCCAGATTCATTGAGAGTGAAAAATAAAAAAACGATCAAAGTCATAAAGTTAGCGTGTTTCCTGTCGATAACAGCGATCGTCTGAGAAATAATCACATCGATGGGGTAAATATGTTCATACATGACGTAAAGATCGGCACGAAATTATTTCTGGCGTTTGGATTATTTATTGTCCTGATGGTCGTCAGCGCAAGCTTGTCTCTGATGAGCCTGAATCGGGCAAACAATGGAATGCAAACCATCCTTACCAGCGACTATCCAACGACGGTAAAAGCGAACCAGTTAATCGACAACTTCCAGGAATTTATAAGCACGCAGCAGCTCATGCTGCTGGACGAACAGGGGACGTACACGGCGCAATCAGAGCAGCGTCTGAAGGCGATCAGCGAGCGCATCTCCGCAATCCTGAGCGAGCTGGACAACGCTCTCAAGGATAAAAAATCCCAACAGGTGCTGGCCGATATCCACGGCGTACGCCAGCAATATCTTGACTCGCGCTACCGCATTTTGCAGGCCGTGCAGAATAACGACCGTGCGGGCGCGATAAACGAAATGATGACCAACACCCTGAATCTGCAACAGTCCTATAAAGCGAAAGTGCAGGCGCTGATTGCGATCCAGGACCATGAAATGCAGAGTGCGGGCGAGCAGGTGGAAGGCGATTTCCGCACCAATCGTCTCCTGCTGGTCCTGATTACGCTTTTCAGCGTCGCGGCAGCCAGCCTGACTGGCTGGTTCATTGTGCGATCCATTACCCGACCGCTGAACGACGCGGTGAATTTTGCGGAGGCCATTGCCGATGGCGATCTCACCGGCAGCATTATCTCGCACGGTAAAGATGAAACCGGACTGCTACTCACCGCACTGATGGAGATGAAAACGCGCCTGCTGGAGATTGTGCAGCAGGTGCAAACCGGATCGGAAAACATCTCCAGCGCCGCCGCGCAAATTGTCGCGGGCAACCAGGATCTGGCTGCCCGCACGGAGGAGCAGGCCAGTTCCGTTGAACAAACGGCCGCGTCGATGGAGCAGATCACCGCTACGGTGAAGAACACCGCGTCCCACACCGGAGAAGCGACGAACCTGTCTGCCGATGCGGCTGCTGTGGTCAAAAACAACGGCGAGATGATGAAGCAGGTCACCAGCAAGATGCGCCTGATTAACGAAACATCGAACAGGATGTCCGACATTATCGACCTGATCGACGCCATTGCCTTCCAGACTAATATTCTGGCGCTGAATGCGGCGGTCGAAGCGGCGCGCGCGGGTGAGCATGGTCGTGGCTTTGCGGTGGTGGCGGGCGAGGTACGCCAGCTCGCGCAGAAAAGTGCAACATCTGCGAGTGAGATCCGCCAGCTGATTGAAAGCTCCACAAGCCAGACGCAGGACGGCATGAACCTTGTGGAGAAGGCCAGCGGGCTTATCAACGGCATGGTCGGCAACGTAGAGGAGATGGACGTAATCCTGCGTGAGATTCGCCAGGCCAGCCACGAACAGACGGAAGGCATCTCGCAGATCAACAGCGCGATTGGCCTGATAGACGCCACCACCCAGCAGAACTCCGCGCTGGTGGAGGAGTCCGTTGCGGCGGCGGCATCCCTTAACGAACAGGCCATGCACCTGAAAGAGCTGGTTCGCGTGTTCCGCGTGAGCGACGGCGTGCTGGCTTAATCCAGCTGGGAGATCTCCAGCGCCGCGCGGTCAATCACGCCGATAATCTGTTTCAACTGCGCGTCGCTGAGCTCTCCCTGATTAACCTTCAGATCCAGTACCGCTTTGAAGTTATCCAGCGCCCGCTTCATCTGCGGGTTTTTGCGCAGCTGGAAACCGACGGAGCGCGCCTTGATACGCGTCTGGATCTGCTCCAGCTGTTCCCGGTTATTTTCCAGCCACTGTTCTCCGGCGGCGTTAATCGCAATCCGCTTACGGCCGTTCTCTTCTTCGGTAATGGTGATAAGCGCCTGATCCTGCAAGTAATCCAGCGTCGGGTAGATCACGCCAGGGCTAGGCGTGTAATGTCCCTGAGTCAGGTTTTCGATCTCTTTGATCAGTTCGTAACCATGGCTCGCGTTGCGGGTCAGGATATCCAGGATCACCAGCCGCAAATCGCCATGACCAAAAAATCGTGGCCGGCGTCCGCCGCCGTCGTGTTCGTGTCGCATGTTTTTCCCTCAATTTGATATATCTAAACTATATCTAAGATATATTCAGATGTAATCTAAAAAATCTTGATTTCTTAGTTAATAGCAATCATTATCATTAAAAATTCATTCCGATATATCGTATTCACCTGAGAAGGGCATCAACATGGCATCTACCCGTTACCCTCAACGTGTCCGCAATGACCTGCGTTTTCGTGAGCTGAACGTGCTGCGCACTGAGCGAGTCAGCGCAGGATTTCAGCGCATTGTGCTAGGCGGCGAGGCGCTGGAGGGCTTTAGCTCTCGCGGCTTTGACGACCATACCAAAGTCTTTTTCCCGGCACCGGGCACCACTTTCGTGCCGCCTGTGGTGACCGATGAAGGCATCGACTGGGGCGACGGCACGCGTCCGCAGGCACGTGACTATACCCCGCTGTACGATGACGAAAAACATGAGCTGGCGCTCGATTTCTTCGTTCATGATGGCGGCATTGCCAGCAACTGGGCGGTAGAGGCTAAGGTGGGCGACAAGCTGACCATCGGCGGGCCGCGCGGTTCGCTGGTGGTGCCGGAAGATTACGCCTGGCAGCTGTACGTGTGCGACGAGTCGGGGATGCCCGCGCTGCGCCGCCGTTTAGAAGGCATCGCAAAACTGCCTGTTCGCCCGGCGATCCACGCCATCGTCACCGTGGGCGATTCGGCGTATCAGGACTATCTGGCGCACCTGAGCGGGTTCAACATCACCTGGGTTATCGGCCACAACGAGCAGGCGGTGGCCGACCATCTTGCCGCGCTGGCCGTGCCGGAAGAGGATTACTTTATCTGGCTGACCGGAGAGGGGAAGGTGGTGAAACGCCTGAGCCGTCAGTTTGAAAGCGACGCAATTGACCCGCAGCTGGTGCGTGCCAGCGCGTACTGGCACGCCAAATAATCAGGCAGCGGGATCCAGCTGCGCTTCGCTCACCTGATGTTCGAGCGAGGCGCATACCTCTTTCAGCGCTTTCTCCTGCTGGGCAAAGTAGGCTTCCATATTGCTGAGCGACGAGACGAGCAGCCAGGACTCTTCCTTCTCCAGCTCTGCCAGCTCGTTCACCAGAGTGTCGATTTGCTCACGCACCTGCGCCATCTTTTTACGAATACGTTCCAGGTCGTTCAGTCTGTCGCTTGCCATCATCGGTTCGAATCCTTGTTGCAGACGGGCGACCAGCGAGCGAATGGCCTTCACGTCGCCGCGCTGTTTGGCCTGGTTGAGTTGCACCATCATCCTGTTGGCCTCCTCTTTTAAATCATCGGCAACCAGATCCGGGTGGCATAGCTTGCTTGCCTGACGCCAGAGCCGCTTCAGCTCGTTCCGATCCTCTTCAGAGAGATCCTTGCCTTTACGCAGGCGAACTTCGGCATCATGATGCTGTTCGCGATACTTCTTGTACTCTTCGTTGGCCTCATCGCGCGCCTGACGTGCCGGCTCTTCTTCACGCGTTAAACCGGTCTCCAGCTCCATTGCTTCGGCCAGCAGGTTGGCAATCAGATTGCTTTGCTGCTGAAGATGTTTGCGCGCCTCTGCCGCCTGAACGGAATCCGCAGGCAGATCTCGCCAGCGCCGGGTGAGCGTTGTCAGAACCTCTACGGCCTGCGCCATATAGTCCTGGCAGCGGCGGTAATCCTCTTCCCGACGACGCGTCTCCGCCTGCTGACGACGCAGGTTAAGCTCCGCCAGCGTTTTACGCAGGGCGAGGATCTGCTGCATCAACGGCCCGAGGCGGGAGAAATAGAGATCGTTGAACTCATCTAGCTGCTGTACCCGGGCGTTACGGCGATCAATCAGATCGCGCAGACGCTCTTCCAGGGCTTTCAGCTCCAGCTTGCTGGCCGCCAGCTGTGGGTCACGCCACGGGGTAACGGCGCGCTGGCTTTGCAGCCAGGCGGTGATAGCGCGAAGGGCTGCGGTGTAGTTTTTCTGCTCAAGCGCCGCGACGATGGACAGGAGATCATCGTCAAAGGCTTCCTCTTTGAGACGTTTCAGCTGGCTCCGGATGATGTCGTCATCTTCCAGCTCAATGGCATTTTTAATGATTTCTAGCCGTTTGATCGGTGTGCTCATGATGCCTTTCGCTCTGGCGCTTAAGTATTTGAGTTAAGGTTAGTTGTTGTAAAAGCTACAGGAAATAATACACACGGATGATGATCGGCGCGATGGGGGATTTCTTTAGTTTTTAGGGTTTGTGAGGGGAAGCGACAGGCCGGGCTACGTGTGGTGGATTACTTACAAAAAAGCCACTCAATCGAGTGGCTTAACTGGATGATTATAAAGCTAAAATTTGGTGGCCCCTGCTGGACTTGAACCAGCGACCAAGCGATTATGAGTTAGGATGCAAATTATTACTTAAAAATACTTATCTATAATTTTCAGTTAGTTATGCGATATCAATTTGCTGTATAAATAACCATAAATACTCTAAAATACTCCTTTGCGGTATCCTATAGGTATCCTGGAGCCTGCAAGCGATTTGCAGGATACCCTAATCGTTTGGTATGGGGTGTTTGTGGAAACATTCAAATTCACTAAAGCTAAACTTGAAAGTCTGCCAGCTGCGGAACGTGGTCAGGTTGAGTATGGTGATACCGTCGTTAACGGCCTGCGTGTTCGCGTGGGCATCAGTGGCGTTAAGAGCTTCTGCATCTCCCGTAAACGTAATGGCAAGTTCATCCGTGCCACGCTGGGGCGCTTCCCTGATCTCACGATTGATAATGCCAGGGCAAAGGCTCTTGAGCTGTTGGGGGATGTAGCCACCACTGGCAGAAACCCGAATGTTGAAAGGCGTATTAGCGAAAAGGCTTCCGTGACGCTTGCTGAGGCACTGGATACTTACATCGAGAGCCGTGATGCAAGGTTAAGCGCAGATACAGCAACGCAATATCGCTCCATCCTGCAAAATTACTCAGGTGACTGGATGAAGCAGCCAATCGCTTCGATCAGCAGGGAGCGGGTGGAGGCAAGACATAAGGCTGTAACTGATGGTTCCGTGTGGTTTGGCGCTGACAAATCAACGCTACGCGCTGGTGTAGGAACCGGTAGTAAAGCGCAAGCTGATCTATGGGCGCGAGTGTTGCGGGCTATATACCGTTTCTCTCACGACCATTACCGAGACGATCAGGGTAAAACCCTTCTTCCTGACCCTCCTACGATGGTGCTCAGCACTAAGCGAAAATGGCATGGAACAGTCAGGAAAACTGAGCGTATCCGTACCAATGAGCTTGCCAGGTGGTTTAGCGCTTTAGCCAGCGTTCGCAGCTTGGCCGAGCAGGGCCGTGATGATATTGCTGCTGCAGTTTGTGATGCAGTGGAAATGTCGATTTTTACCGGATTACGCAAATCAGAAATTTTAGAGCTTAGTTGGGACAGGGTTAATTTAGGTGGCCGCTATTTCTGGATAGATGCCACAAAGAACGGTGATCCGCTTGAGCTACCTGTCACGGAGACTCTTTTAAAACTGTTTCGTCGTCGAGCAAAAATGAAAGCTGCCGATGGTGTATTAGTTTTCCCTGGTGATAAGGGAGTTATCAAGGAATACAGGCATATTATCGAACGCATAAGCGCTGCCACCGTACCAGAACTTAACCCTGATTTGCTCCAGCCCATCTCGTTTAAATGGCATGACGGTCGTCGCACTTTCGGCACTGTTGCTGAGCTGGTGGGCGTTGGAAACTACATCCTGAAACGCCTACTTAATCACCGCACGATGAGAAGTGCCGATGTTACGCAGGGTTATTTGCATTTCAGCGCCGATGAACTTTTGGAGCCAGCCTCAAGAATAGAGCGGGCAATCCTTGAACATGCTGGAATGTCTGAAAATATAAAAGATATTAATACTCAGTTAATGGCTGTTTTGGAAAGTTTAAACGAAGATCAGAAAAGAAAACTAATCTTCGAGATTTCAAATGATAATAAAGGTTATAAATCATGACAAAATCAGAAATTGATTTTAGAAAAATGATAGTTGGTACGTACATAAACGAATTGTTTGTTGATGGTACTGATTCCACATCTGTTTCTATTTTGCGTGATGCGTTCAAAGCCGGTGGTTCAGAAAATTCTGCCCGCAAAATGGTTAATACAATAATTGGCTATTTTGAAGACTCGGAAAAGCCCCTGGAGGAATTTCTTTACTTTATTGGTGTGGATGCTAATGAATCTGGTAGCGATGAACAGGTAATCAAAACCTTACTATATATGGATGAAAAACAAACCCCATTCTTGGCTGATGTTCCATTGTCGGGTGATGGCATCACTGTTTTAAATGCCGCTCTTGCGTTGCATTTTATTGGCATGAATAACAATGCAGATAACCTTGCCAGGATTGGCGTTAAATTGCTAATGGAAGGGGTTTTTAGTGATGAGATATCTCTTAAGGAATTTAATGAAATAGCTCAGAAGGCAATTTCAGAATCTCAAAGAGAAAAGGCAAAAAGGCCACGTAGTCCATATTATTCAGAGGTAATTGAAGTCATTAGACTCACCTGGGGAAAATATCCTTGTGGTGCGAAAACTGCGCTTCTTGATGCTTTAGCTGCCCATTATCATGGGAGGGTAAGTCGGAATGCATTGGATAATTGGATAACACTCTCTGGCTTGAGGCCACCAAAACCAGAAAAATATACAAGACTTGAATTAGTATTCCCCCCATTAGCCAGTTAATGGGGGGATATTGCTGGTTGTTGTGTCTCTGCATCCGGTAGATGAGAACCTGTAGCCAGTTACAGGACTGATAAGGCATTACGTCATCATAGATATTTATCACTGTTGTTAACCATTAATACACGGTGATAAATATGAAGTTAGTCAATTCTCCTTTCACATTAGAACGCCTGACCCGCGCAGAAGCAGCTGCTTATCTTGGCGTTAACTCCCAAACGTTGGCTAATTGGGCTCATACCGGAAAAGTGGGTATTCCACATCATAAGGTAGGGCGCAAGGTCATTTATATGAAGGCCGATCTCGATTGCTATCTGGCCTCCACTCGTCGCACACAAACAGCCTGAGGAATGGTATGGGAAATTTACCTGAGCTTGTACCCGTCTCGCCTGGCAGTATTGGCGGTCAGTCGGTTTCATCTGTTAGCGCCAGGAGTCTCCATTCCTTTCTTGGTGTGGGGCGCGATTTCACGACATGGATCAAAGGGCGCATTAATCAGTATGGGTTTCTGGCGGGCGTTGATTACATCACTGTTGAAAATCTGAGCTCCCCCGTTCCGGGGAGCGCAAAAAATCGCCAACAGATTGAGCATGACTACATGATAACTATCGACATGGGTAAAGAGCTGGCGATGGTCGAGCGCAACGATAAAGGGCGAGAGGTACGGCGCTACTTTATCAACTGCGAACGCCAGGCTAAGTCTGTCTCTACTCTCCCTCAGTCTCTCCCGGATGCTTTGCGCCTTGCTGCTGATCTGGCTGAAAAGTCCCTTCATCTCGAAACCCAGCTCGCTATCACTGCCACCAAGGCAAGTTTTGTCGATCGCTTCGTCGAGGCGTCCGGCAGCATGGGATTTCGGGAGGTATCGAAATTGCTTGGGGTGAAAGAGACCCAGCTGCGCCGGTTCCTCATTGATCAGGGGGTCATGTATCCACTGGCCGGAAAGCTGACGCCTTATGCCCACCATATGGATGCTGGCAGATTCACTCTTAAGACAGGCGAGAGCACGAACAACGGGCACGCTTTTACGCAGGCGAAGTTTACTCCGAAGGGAGTTCAGTGGCTGGCTAAAAAGCTGATAGATGCTGGTGTACTGGATGGGGGTAAAAATGCGGGTGATAAATAAAACAAAGGCGACCTTGCAGGGTCGCCCAAGTAGTCACATCAAATCTAAACAGGATCAGCATACCAGGCCTTGCGCTGGTGGTCAAAGCCTGAGCGCTCCTGTGATTGCAGGAACTGCGCCATTGGCGCGGTTAAGGTGTACGGCATTGGCGCATACCCCATTTCCCCA
This sequence comes from Enterobacter sp. BIDMC 27, assembly GCF_000534415.1. Lineage (NCBI taxonomy): Bacteria > Pseudomonadati > Pseudomonadota > Gammaproteobacteria > Enterobacterales > Enterobacteriaceae > Enterobacter > Enterobacter sp. BIDMC 27. The sequence continues at coordinate 106,209 of NZ_KI973178.1, read as the reverse complement.
AATCTGGGGAGAACTGGATCGGCGTGCGGGGTGTACTGCAATGCAGCATACCCCGGAGGAACTCCGTAGTTTCGACCGTTACCCAGATTTTGGGTATCAGCTTTTCGGCTCAATGCCTCGCTGCTGTAACTCTTTGCGGATTATTCGCTTTATCCATGCTGATACAGAAGCGTCACCATCTTGCGCCAGAGCCTGTTTAATTCCTTCTTCTAGGTTTGGTTCTACGCGTAATGCGATCTGCTTGTTACCTTTGGCTTTAATTTCTATGGTTGACATTTGGTTGACACCTGATTACTTTGAAATGGTAATCAAGTGTATGACAGGTGCATACCAAAAAGCAACGCCCCGGACTGTTAGAGCAGTACCAGGGCGTCTAACCAAACCGTTAATCGGAGTAACAGTTATGGCTGATCAACAGCATACCCAAACTCGCCCGGAATTTACATGGTTATTCCTGGCAACCCCAGACCACACCCCAAAATGCACACCTGTAGTACTCCGCTTTGATGCTGATACGGAAGATAAAGCCCGCGCTGCATTCCCCGGCTGGGATTTGGTTTTCGCTGCCAAAATCCGCGCCCAGTCTCCTTGTCGCGTTGCGTTTTTCGATTACACCACCCGCCGTGGCTGGGAGTTCGATAGCGCAGCTATTCAGGAGGTGCGCCATGCGTGAATTAACCAATAAAAGTGCGTCAATAGCCTGTGAACTGGCTGCGTTGTTGATGGTTGTCGAAGAGTACGACGTTGATCAGGTTGAGCGTGAAAACCTTATCAGTCTGGCCAGACGAGTATCGGATCAACTTGCGGCAAGCATGGTGGAGCAGAATGAAACGGGAGCGCTCAATGGATAACTTTTACACCTACCGCAGCAAAAAAGATTTGCTGTTACTGGCGCAAGAGGTTGCTGCGCTCATGTCATGTGCTGCTTACCTTTCAACTATCAAGGGGGAGGCGGAGCGTATCCATGTAATGAGTTTAACGCACCTGGCTCAGCGCCTTTCTGACGAACTGGCAAACTCACTGGATATTTCTACTTTTTCAGACCCTGAAACGCAGGAGGCAAGACCATGATCAGCAATGTGAAGTTTAACGAACTTGCTAACCGCGTTGATCTGCTGGTTGAGAAGGTTTTGCGCCTTGAGGCTCAGGTTAAATCACTTACCGATAGTCAGGGCGGAGAAATCCCTCCGGGTATGACGCCAGTAGCAACACTGGCTGCTGAATACGGTATCTCAACCAAAAAGGCTGAGGAGCTGGCGAAAAACACAGGGGTGATGCTGGTTAAGCTGAAATCTGGCGGGTTCGTTGCGCCTGATGAAAAGTTCAGGGAAGCGGCGCGGCTGGTGTTGCGCAGTGCTAAGCGCAAATATGGCTCTGCGTACTGGTTCCATCCTCTGATCGGCAAATTCCAGATGAGCGGAGGCATACCAAAATGACGGTACAACTGACAGCTGTAGAAACTGTATCTGATGCTCTGTTCACCTGTTCTTACCTGTGGGCGCATGGCAAGCAGTACAGTCGCAGCGATTTGGATAAAGCCCTCCACCAGCATAAGGACCCCACTACCCGTTACGGAAAGCTGGTGGCTCGCCTCAACCAGATAGCAGCAATGCCGTATGAGGAGCTTTGTGATGCCGGGTATCTCGACACGGACCGCAAACAAATGATTACCGCGCGGCGTTCTGTGCTGGTGGAAGAGATAGGCGAAGGGGAAATGAATGCCATGCTGTCTGACGTGCAGCGCATTCACCGGGTCTTCCCTGATGCTGGTGCAAAGTTCAGGACAAAGCTGCCTCTCTCTCGCGGTTCTGAGGGCTTTGATATCCGTCAGGACTATATCCTTAAACATTTTCTGCCAGCGCAATCACTGTGCAGCATTTACGGTCCCAGCGGTTCGTATAAGAGTTTTCTCGCTGTATCGTGGGCCTGTCACATTGCTGCGGGTCTGCCATGGGCTGGGAAGAAGGTCACTTCCGGCGCGGTGCTGTATGTGGTTGGTGAGGGGGGCGTAGGCGTTCCCCGGCGTATAAAGGCTTGGGAGCAGGTGCACGGCATACAGGCAGACAACCTTTGGCTGGTCAATCGTCCGGTGTTTCCTGTGCGCGAGTCAGAGGTAACGGAAGTGCTTCTGGCTGCCAGACAGATTGAAGCTGAATGTGGTGTGCCGGTTCGCATGGTGGTGATCGATACGCTGGCCCGTTGTTTTGGCGGTAACGACGAGAATGATGCTCGTGATATGGGGGCATTTATTGAAGGGTGTGACGTTATCAAACAGAAAACGGGTGCAACGGTGCTGGTAGTTCACCACTCCGGCAAAGATGAAGGGAAAGGCGCTCGCGGTTCCAGTGCTTTCCGCGCTGCGCTTGATACTGAATTTAACGTTAAGCGTGAAGGGGATGGAAAGGCGCTTATTCTGACCTGTACCAAGATGAAAGACGCGGAGGAGCCAGAGCGTAAAGCGTATGACCTGAGAACGGCAGAGCTTTACACCGATGAAGATGGTGAGCTTGTTTGCTCTCTGGTTGTGCACGATCAGCCGAGAGAGGCTAAAGAAGTTGAGCCTGAATTGGCCAATGTCTCCCGTCTTAGCGATAACCACCATGCACTATGGCAGGCAGTACGCAGCCGAACAGCTAAGGGGGAGCCATGCACTATCTCCGTTATTAAAGACGATCTGCGTGCAACACTGGGGGCAGATAAAGTGAGAAAGTCATTCCCGCGCTGGCTGGACAAGCTGGAGAGTGAGCAAATTATTCGCATCGAGGGTGAGAACCTTTACCCAGTAACAGTCGAGTAAATGCGGCGGTAAGTGCGGCACGTGCGGCATTTAGTATGTTTTATGACCAAATGCCGCACTTAGTCCCTGTATACACGCGCTAAGTGCGGCATTTCACTGAAACCCCCGTCATTACTGGGTTTGCGTAATTTTTTGAGAAAACTGGTGCGGCGCTAAGTGCGGCATTGCTAAACGCGGCACTAAATGCGGCAGGTTAGACAAACAAGGAGAATTTATGCCTATTACGATTCATGAAATAAAGGAACATTACGATCATTATGGGCTTCATGATATGAGTGCAATGCCTACCGCTGAATATCGGAAGGCGCTTTCAGATGGGGCACTATTCTGGATCGATCATCATGACTTTGTTCGAAGCACTCTTTCAGAAGAAATACTGGCTACTAATCGAGAACAATTGGATGCGATGATTGAGCATTTGCAAGAATATAGAGATAAGATGCCAACGCCACCAGATTGGATGAGCGAGAAATGATACATTAGGCCTGGTAGATACCAGGCCATTTTTTACAGTAAATTCAACAACGCTGAGGCACCTGCACCAACAATGCTGGCAACAGTGCTATTTTCCAGCAATTGTTTCAACACGGATTTAGCCTGTGGATCTCCAGATTTAGCAACCTTCTCAACCAGTTCAGTAATACTGATATTAACAAGCATATGGTTGCTTTCACCTACTTGAACCTGCTCACCGTTAATCGAGCCAATGTGGAATGTGCTGCTTTTAGTAGGTGACTTGTGTTCATTTTCTGTTATGTTTTCAATGCTGAGAGTGAGCATATGTGGATGTTTTGTACCTCTTTTGAGCGTTCCACCTTGAACCATCTTCATATCTAATACTTTCAACTTGATCTCATTTTTTCCGACACTTTGAATAATATGCTGACCAATAATTACTTCGGGTTCATTAGTGTATGGAATTAACACCTGTTTCTTTTGGGAGTTTCTTTTACCTTTGAAAATCTCTCCCTCAATAATAAAAGTATCAGGATAAATCATTGCGCTCAGGTTCATGGTGCTTTCTCCTCTGTCGTAAAGTCAGTCAATGATAAATCCATACATGCTTTTTTTGTAAATTATTCGTACTCATACTTACTCATTCTTCCCCCCTGCTCTGAGGTGGGTTTCCTTAAATTTTTTCATGTATATCTTGAAGAGTGGCACTCAGACGTGAGCCGCCACTGGCCGTTAAATCAAGCTGTAGCGAGTACAGTCTGTGGGATGCAGAAAAAGATTTAACGGCCTTCCCTCCAAGCGCTGGTTTCACGTCTCAACGTTAATTGTTACGGAAACCACTCCATGAAGAAATTACTCGAATTACGCCAGCAGAAAGCAGCACTCAAAACCCAGATGCGCTCCATGCTTGACAAAGCCGACACCGAAAAGCGCAGCCTGAACGAAGAAGAGGGCAAAAAGTTCGATGAACTCCGCGCCCAGGCTGATTCCCTCGAAGTTGAAATCACCCGTCTTGAAGCCGTCGCCGACGATCAGCGCAATCTGCCTGGTACTTCCGTTGAAGGCGAGCCAGTAAGCAACGACGAGCTGCGCCACTACATCATGACCGGTGATACCCGCTCTCTCTCCACTCTGGTGCAGGCTGACGGCGGCTATACCGTTATCCCTGAGCTGGACAAAGAGATTATGCGCCAGTTGCAGGATGATAGCGTGATGCGCTCCATCGCAACGGTGAAGACCACCAAAACCAACGAATACCAGAAGCTGGTATCTGTGGGCGGCACTACCGTTAATCGCGGCACCGAAGGTGAACCACGTACCGAAACCAGCACGCCGAGGGTGGAGCGTGTTGATATCAAACTCAACCCGATCTACGCCTACCCGAAAACCACCCAGGAGATTCTCGACTTCTCCGAGGTGGATATCTTGGGCTGGCTGTCTTCTGAAATCGCTGACACCTTCACCGCTACCGAAGAAAGCGACTTTGTGAACGGCGACGGTGATAAAAAATCCAAAGGGTTCCTGTCTTACCCTCGCGCGGCCACTGCTGATAAAACCCGTCCGTTCGGCACGCTGGAGAAGATGGAAGCCGCTGACGTTTCCTCTGATGGCCTGATCGACCTGCTGTACAAGCTGAAAGCCAAATACCGCAAGAACGCCGTATGGGTGATGAACTCCAACACCGCCGCAAAACTGCAAAAGCTGAAAAACGGCAACGGGGATTACATCTGGCGCGATCGTCTGGTTGCCGGTTCTCCCGATACGCTGCTGGGCCGTCCTGTTCAGTATCTGGAAACCATGCCGGATGCGGAGGCGGGTAAAGCGTTCCTCGCGGTTGGCGACTTCAAGCGCGGCTATTTCATTGTGGATCACACCACTGGCGTGCGTACCCGTCCTGACAACATCACCGAACCGGGTTTCTACAAGGTGCATACCGATAAATACCTGGGCGGCGGCGTGGTGGACTCCAACGCCATAAAGGTGCTTGAGCTTTCCGGCTCCGGTTCCTGATTTGACGTTTAAGGGGCTGCGGCCCCTTTTTGCCCTCTGTGGAGTCCAGTAATGAAAACAACCGATTTTGAAATCCGTACCTCCGAAGTGAGCGCCAGCAACAAAAAGCTGGTGGGCTATGCCGTGCGCTGGAACAGCCTGTCAGAAGTTATCTGGGATGAGTTCCGCGAGCAGTTTGCGCCGGGAGCGTTTAAAGACAGCCTGGCATCCGGTAGCGATGTGCGTGCGCTGTACGAGCATAACTATACCCAGCTGCTGGGCCGCACCAAATCCGGCACGCTGGTGCTGTCCGAAGACGATACCGGGCTGCGCTTCGAGCTGACCCCGCCGAATACCCAGCTTGGCAACGATGTGCTGGAGCTGGTGGAGCGCGGGGATATCTCAGGCATGAGCTTCGGTTTCCTTGCGCTGAAAGAGGCGTGGGATATTGCTCAGTCTCCATATCTGCGCACCGTGACCGCCGCTGAACTACGGGAAATTACCGTAACATCAATGCCCGCCTACCCGGAATCTGGCGTGGAAATCGCTCACCGTTCGCTTTTCTCCCAACATCCTGAACTGCGCCGCGCTGGCGATAACCGTCGCCGCTGGGCTGAATTAGCGGGGCTTTGATATGTGGAATATCTGGCCGTTTGGCCGTAAGTCTGAATCCTCCGAACAGCGCAGCATGACCATTGATGAGTGGCTGGCGATGGCAGGGATTCCAAATACCGGATCAGGCGAGTATGTGTCTGCGGGTACTGCGGAATCTCTGCCTGCGGTGATGAACGCCGTGTCAGTTATTAGTGAGGCGGTGGCGACAATGCCCTGCTACCTCTACCGCGTCCGTAATGATAATGGTCGTGAGGCGCGGGAGTGGCTGAGCAATCACCCGGTGGATTTTCTCCTGAACGAGCAGCCGAACGACTGCCAGACGCCTTACCAGTTTAAACGCACAATGATGCGTCATTGTTTGCTGAACGGTAACGCCTATGCGGTGATCCAGTGGGGGCGCGACGGTCAGCCGCAATCCCTGCATCCGTATGCGCCGGGGGCGGTTGTTCCTGAGCGTATCGGCCAGCATAAGTACAAATACACCATTACTGAGCCGTTTACCGGGGCTGTGCGCACTTACCTCCAGGAAGAGATTTTGCATCTTCGCTATGCCACCGATGATGGTTTTCTGGGGCGCTCTCCAATTTCCATCTGCCGCGAGGCGCTGGGGTTAGGTCTGGCTCAGCAGCGCCACGGTGCCAGCGTTATGAAAGATGGCATGATGGCGGCGGGAGTCATAACCACAAATGAGTATCTCGACAGCGTGAAGGGCAAGCAGGCTATGGATGCGCTGGATCGGTACAAAGGCGCTAAAAATGCTGGGAAAGTGCCGATCCTTGAAGGTGGGATGGACTACAAGCAGCTTGGTATGAGCAACCAGGATGCCGAATGGCTGGCCTCTCGCCGCTTCACCATCGAAGACATTGCCCGCATGTTCAACGTGTCGCCTATTTTCCTCCAGGAATACAGCAACAGCACCTACAGCAACTTTAGCGAAGCGAGCCGCGCCTTTCTCACCATGACCATGCGCCCGTGGCTGGCGAACTTCGAACAACAAATCAAATCTGCGCTGCTGGTGGCCTCCCCGGTTCCGGGAAGCCGCTATCAGGTGGAGTTTGACTCTGCTGACCTTCTCCGCGCCACGCCAACCGAGCGTTACGCCACTTATGAGCGAGGCATCAAGAACGGGATCATGAACCCGAACGAAGCCCGTGAGCGTGAGGGGATGCCGCCGCGTGACGGTGGTGATGAGTTTAGCCAGGCATGGAAGCAGGAAGTGAAGATCAGTAAGGACGGCAAGGAAGGTGACGCATGAGAGCCGGGGGACTGAGAAACCGGGTAACTATCCGGGTATTCACTACTCACAGAGATCCATCTGGTCAGGTTATTCAGATCTGGGAAGACGGGGAAACCATCTGGGCTGAGGTTAAGGGGATCAGCGGTCGTGAACTGGTAGCGGCTGGTGCCGAGGTTGCTGAAGCAACGATCCGTGTCTGGGTGCGTTTCCGTCGAGATATTACTGCTGCCAACCGTCTGAAGGTGCTGACTGGCCCGTTTGCCGGGGCGACGCTCAACATTATCGGGCCGCCCATACCGGACTCAGGTATGACGCGCCTTGAGATTCTCTGCAAACAGGGGACCGAGAAATGACTACTGAAATCACCCTAGATGAAGCAAAGCTGCATTGCCGTATTGATGATGATTACGAAGATACGTTGATACAGGCGTACATCGATGCGGCGCTGGAGGTTTGCCAGAAGCATATCGGCAAGCGGTTTGATAACGGGCTGGAGTTTACGCCAGCTATCAAGATTGGCTGTCTGATGTACGTATCTCAGCTGTACGAGTACCGCACGATGATTGGTGATACCGACGCCAAAGAGATACCGATGGCTGTCTCTGCGTTGTGGTCTGTCTATCGTGATGTGGGGGTGTACTGATGCCGTGGCAACCACTACGCCGGTGCAATGAGCCGGGATGTAATAAGCGGGTAAGGTCCGGCAAGTGTGACGAGCACAGGCGGGAAGCGTGGCGGGAGCAGGATGCCAGACGCGGCCATCGGCGCGCCCGTGGTTACTCTGCCTCATGGGAGAAGTACCGCGCTCAGTATCTGAAACGTCACCCCCTTTGTGTTGAGTGCCAGAAGCTGGGCCTCTACGTTCCTGCAAAGATTGTCGATCACATCATCCCTATCAATGGCGGTGATGATGTTCTGTTCTGGCCGGAGTGGAACCACCAGCCGTTATGCCAGACACATCATAACCAGAAGACCACGCAGCAGGACCCCATCACCAAAGCGAATCGTAAAGCAGGGCTCTACATCGAGCAGGAAGAGCGGGCAGCACAGCGTAATAACTGGATGTATGAGGCCAGCGATGAATGAGAAAGACGTGGTGAATCTGTATCAGTCACTGGCCCGATGCCGTGATGGCTTTGTGCGGGCCCGCACCAGACGCAATGAGCGCCAGCCAGTGAAGCGCATGAGCGAACGTGAGCGGGAGGTGATGGAATGCTTCCGCAACCGCTGACAGGCCGCATGGACGGGGTGGGGGAGGTTTTCAGGACAAAACCCCAGCCGCAAGGCACCACCCGCCCCCTCAAATTTTTACGCACAGTGTTTTTTTTGAAAATAAAACAGACAGGTAAACAGTAAGTTATGGCAAGACCACCCAAACCGCCCGCCTATCTTGATGAGATCGCGGCGCAGCAGTGGAAAGCAAAGGCGAAGCAGCTGGCGGAGCGCGGTGATCTGACGCCTGCCGACTGGAACAACCTTGAGCTGTATTGCGTCAATTACTCGATGTACCGCAAAGCCGTGGAAGACCTTGCCACGCGGGGATTCAGCATAGTGAACAGCCAGGGCGGTGAGAGCCGTAACCCGGCACTGAGCGCAAAAGCGGATGCCGAAAAAATTCTCATAAAAATGTCGTCGCTCCTGGGCTTTGATCCGGTAAGCCGCCGCCGCAATCCGGTAGAAACGGAAGAGGAGGACGATCTTGACCGTCTGGGATGATTACGCAAACGCCATTAAATCGGGTGAAATTCCGGCCTGTAAGCGCGTGAAACAGGCCGTTGAGAGGTACTTTTCAGACCTGAATGACCCCCGCTATGTGTTCGACGCGGCGACCGTGGAGCGGTTTATCGCCTTCTCCCGGCTCTGTCCGCACGTCAAAGGCCCGCTGCGGGGCCAGCCAATCGAGCTGGAGCCGTGGCAACAGTTCGCTTTTGCTAACCTGCTGGGCTTTAAAGTCAGGGAGTCAGGCCGCCGTAAGTACAGCAGCGCCTTTATTGAGGTGCCGCGCAAGAACGCCAAATCAACCGTAGCCGCCATGCTGGCTAACTGGTTTCTGGTAATGGAGAAGGGCCAGCAGGATATCTACACGGCGGCGGTAAGCCGGGATCAGGCCCGAATCGTGTTCGACGATGCCCGCCAGATGTGCCTGCTGTCGAAACCGCTGAAAAAGCGCGTCAATATCCAGGCGCATAAGGTCATTTTTCCGAAGAGCAACAGCCTGTTAAAGCCGCTGGCGGCGAAAGCGGCCACCATTGAAGGGACTAACCCCAGTCTGGCGATTGTCGATGAATACCACCTTCACCCGGATAACGGCGTTTATTCCGCCCTCGAGCTGGGTATGGGCGCACGTCCGGAGGCGATTTTGTTCGCCATCACTACCGCCGGGAGTAACGTTGTCTCTGCCTGTAAACAGCATTATGACTACTGCTGCCAGATTCTGGCCGGGGAAGAGAGCAACGATTCGCTGTTTGTCCTGATCTACGAACTGGACGACGAAAGCGAGGTTGAGCAGCCTGAAATGTGGATCAAGGCTAACCCTAACCTGCATGTGTCCGTTGACTCAGCGAAACTGGAATCCACCATCCAGAAAGCGCGGGGCATACCGTCGCAGTGGGTGGAAATGCTGACCAAACGTTTCAATATCTGGTGTCAGGGCTCCACGCCGTGGATGGGTGCCGGTGCATGGGATGCCTGTGCGCTCGACTATAACGAAGACGATCTGGCCGGAATGGAGTGCTACGCCGGGTTTGACCTGTCCTCTACCAGCGACATCACCAGCGTGAGTTACGCTTTCCCGTTCGACAGGGAGATCCGCCTGCTGACCCGTCATTATCTGCCGGAAGCCCAGCTACTTAACGTCGCCAACAAAAACCGCGCCATCTACCGCCAGTGGGTAAAAGCGGGATGGATACGCACTACCCCCGGCGACTGCATCGACTATGACCGCATCCGTGACGATATTCTGCACGACGCTGAAACATTCAATATCCGGCTGGTGGGTTTCGATACGTGGAACGCCACGCACCTGCGCACCCAGCTACAGGGAGCAGGGCTTGATGTGGAGCCTTTCCCGCAAACCTATCTCAAGTTCAGTCCGGTGGCGAAATCATTTGAGGTGTTCGTTAACCGTAAGGTAGTGCGCCATCGCGGCGATCCTGTTTTGTCCTGGGCGATTGGTAACGTGGTGATGGAGACGGATGCCAACGCCAACATTAAGCCCAACAAGAAGAAATCCTCCAACAAGATAGACCCGGCTGTATCCGCGCTGATGGCGTTCGGTACCTTCCAGGCTGAGCACGAGGATTTTGCTTTCGATATGAGCGACAACCACAAACAACGGTTGGCGACATTTAACGGTATCTGACAGGGGGTAATATGCAACAGGTATTAACTACTATGAAAACCACGATAAAACTCAGCGGCTCAATGGCTCAGCGATTTGGCAGGACACATCGCCGCGCGTTAACGTCTGCCAATGAAGTATTCAGGGCGCTATCTAACACCATTGATGGCTTTGATGCTTACCTGCGTGAGGCTCGGGCAAAGGGGCTGGATTTTGTTATTTTCCGGGATCGCCGCAATATCGGACACGAAGAGTTTGAACTCCTGGGGCCGGGTGATGAGCTGAGAATTATTCCGGTAATACGAGGAAGTAAGCGGGCAGGTCTGTTCCAGGCTGTTCTCGGTGTAGCATTGATTGCTGGTGGTATAGCTCTTGGTCCAGCAGGTGCCGCACTGATTGGGAAGGGCGCTGCATTAAACATTGGCCTTGTTGGAGCATCAATGGCCTTGGGTGGAGTAGTCCAGTTACTTTCCCCGCAGGTATCAGGCCTGCGAATGCGTCAGGAACCTGATAACAAACCCTCCTATGCGTTTGGTGGTCCCGTTAACACGACAGCATCTGGCAATCCCGTTCCCCTGCTTTATGGGCAACGGGAAATTGGCGGCGCAATTATCTCCGCCGGGATTTATGCAGAAGATCAGCAATAGAGGCTCATATGAATAAAATTTTACTTATCGCTGCCCTGGAAGAGATTGCTAGTCGCGAGGGCCATGAACTTAACGGGCAGGATAAGCTGGTAATCCGCACTAAAACAGCTATGGTGTTGGCCGCTAAACAGCGGCACCGCCAACGCATGAAGTCTCCACCTTATCAGTGGCGTAAACCGGAAAACCCCAGACGATAAACAACCATTGATGCTTCAAGTTGCAGGAGCCTGTACTTAGGGCCGCAGCCGGGGTAACTTGTTTGAGTACTATCATGCTGCATCTTGAGGTTACTTGGGTTTACATACTACAAAATCAAGCATAGAAAGCTTAAAAAGGATCTGATAGTCTAAAAATGTTTTTAATTTAGGCTATTACACAGCAGAATAGGGATTTGTATGGCTGATATAAGAAGTAAATTGAAAAGTAAGTACTCTCCAAGAAATAAATATGCTAATTTTGGCTCGGCTCTGAGAAGTATAGATATTAAAGGTTTTCGAGGTATAGAGGATATTACTCTGAGCTTGGATTTTCCTGTGACGGCAATTTCTGGTTTAAATGGCGCAGGTAAAAGTACTCTTGGGCAATTAGCTATTTGTGCATATAAAAAACCGGTAACAGCACAAGATTATAAACGGCTTTATATAAAAGACTTTTTCCCCGTATCAAAAGCTGATCCGAGTCCATTTAAAATGGATTCAAGTGTCATTTATAAATATGAAACCAATGACCCTAATAGAACTCAAGATGTAACCGTTTCACGTATAAAATCTTCTTGGTCTGGATATAAACGTCAGCCGGAGAGACATTGTTATTATATAGGTTTTACTGTATACATTCCAAAAGTTGAGCGTCGTGATCTCAGTGTCTATGGGGGAAGGGATTTCGATTTGACAGTGAGAAGGAATGTTGACCAAGAGATAATATCAAGGATGGCTAAAATTATCGGTCATCCATATGACGATGTTGCATTTCAGGGAATATCGCATAGAAAACGAGAGACAGAAATAGGGATGGTTGAAAGACTTGGATATTCATATTCAGAAAATAACATGGGCTTTGGCGAAGGTCGGGTGCTTTATACCGTTGATATGTTAGAAACATCCCCGGAACAGAGCTTATTTGTTTTAGAAGAGCCAGAAACGTCTCTTCATGAAAGTGCGCAATATGAATTTACGAAATATCTTATGGAGGTTTGTGAGCGGAGAAAACATCAAATTATTCTTTCTACTCATTCTAGTGTTATTTTAAATGCATTGCCTCCAGAGGCTCGTAAATTATTGATTCGTGATGAAACTGGCGTGGATATAAAAGACGGCATTTCAACAACGCACATAAGATCAATACTCTCAGACGGTCATTTTAAAGGGCTGCATGTTTGTGTTGAGGATCATTTTGCTAAGGTACTACTTAGCCAAGTAATAAGGCTGAAAAGGCGAGACATCCTCAAATCCATTCAGATTACTGATGTTGGTGATAAAACTGCCGTAAGAAAGGCAGTAGAGATTTTGAGTAAATCTGGACTAAATGCTATTGCAGTTAGGGATGCTGATGTAGGTGAGGATCCTAGAGGGAACTTATTTTCTTTTCCTGGCAATCGTCCTCCGGAAGTTGAGGTTTACCAACATGCTGCTGTTAAAGAATTTTTACAGCAAGAATATGGAATTGATTTTGATTGGCTAATACAAAGAAAAGGCGTTGAAGATCATCACTTCTATACAAAAACAATTTCAGAAGAAGTGGAATGCGAGGAGGAAGTGGTGAGAATACTAGCTATTAAAAAATACATAGATGTTCTTGGGGATCAGTTTGATAGCTTGGTTGATAAAATTGTCGAGAAAATAGTTTAGCAACTAAATTATCTGAAGATATGCAGGATTACCTATAAATACTCAGTGGCGGTATCCTATAGGTATCCTGGAAAGTAATAAGGGCTTGCGAATCATCGCAAGCCCTTGATTTATGGTGGCCCCTGTTGGGTTTGAACCAACGACCAAGCGATTATGAGTCGCCTGCTCTAACCACTGAGCTAAGGGGCCGTGGCGGTGAATTATAAAGTAACTCCCCTCAGCAATCCAGCCATTCACACCTGCCTGCTGTTTTTATAAACAACGCATAATCAATCCTTTATACTTACCTTAAGATGCATAGACAGGAGTAGAGATGATCAACGATATTCTGGCCCCTGGCCTGCGGGTGGTGTTCTGCGGTATCAATCCGGGTAAGTCATCGGCGCACACCGGTTTTCACTTTGCTCATCCGGGAAATCGCTTCTGGAAGGTGATCCACCAGGCCGGTTTTACCGACAAACAGCTTAAGCCGGAAGAAGAGCAGCAGCTGCTGGATACGCGCTGTGGCATCACCATGCTGGTCGAGCGACCCACGGTACAGGCAAGCGAAGTGAATCTGCATGAGCTGCGCGCTGGCGGACGTGAGCTGATCGCGAAAATTGAAGACTATCAGCCCGCGGCGCTGGCGATCCTCGGCAAGCAGGCCTACGAGCAGGCGTTCAGCCAGCGCGGCGCCAGCTGGGGTAAGCAGAACATTACCATTGGCGTAACGCAGGTGTGGGTGCTGCCAAACCCGAGCGGGCTGAACAGGGCGACGCTGGACAAGCTGGTGGAGGCGTATCGGGAACTGGATGAGGCGCTGGTGGTGAGGGGGCTTTAGCTCCTCTGCGGCTTGATGCCCTCATCCTGACCCTCTCCCACAGGGAGAGGGAATAAACAAAAAAAAAGCTCCCGATTGGGAGCTTTTTCATTTCAGGACCGATTAATCGTCCAGGAAGCTACGCAGCACTTCAGAGCGGCTCGGATGGCGCAGCTTACGCAGCGCCTTCGCTTCGATCTGACGGATACGTTCGCGGGTAACGTCAAACTGTTTACCCACTTCTTCCAGCGTGTGGTCGGTGTTCATGTCGATACCGAAACGCATACGCAGCACTTTGGCTTCACGGGCGGTCAGGCCAGCCAGCACGTCGTGCGTAGCGGCACGCAGGCTCTCGGTGGTGGCAGAGTCCAGCGGCAGCTCGAGGGTGGTATCCTCGATGAAATCACCCAGATGCGAATCTTCATCATCACCGATTGGCGTTTCCATGGAGATTGGCTCTTTAGCGATTTTCAGCACTTTACGGATCTTGTCTTCCGGCATCAGCATGCGTTCAGCCAGCTCTTCCGGCGTCGGCTCGCGGCCCATCTCCTGCAACATCTGGCGAGAGATACGGTTGAGTTTGTTGATGGTCTCAATCATATGCACCGGAATACGGATGGTGCGCGCCTGGTCTGCGATAGAGCGGGTGATCGCCTGACGGATCCACCAGGTAGCATAGGTGGAGAACTTGTAACCACGACGGTATTCAAACTTATCTACCGCTTTCATCAGACCGATGTTGCCTTCCTGAATCAGATCCAGGAATTGCAGGCCACGGTTGGTGTATTTCTTGGCGATAGAGATAACCAGACGTAAGTTCGCTTCAACCATCTCTTTCTTCGCACGGCGGGCTTTCGCTTCACCGATGGACATACGACGGTTGATGTCTTTCACCTGCTCGATGGTCAGGCCGGTCTCTTCTTCAATCTGATGCAGTTTTTGCAGGCCGCGCTGTACGTCTTCTTTCACGTCGTGCAGCTTTTCAGACCACGGCTTGTTCATCGCGATAGCGGCGTTGAACCAGGTTTCGCTGGTTTCATTGCCGGTGAAGAGGGTAATGAAGTTCTTCTTCGGCATTTTGCACTGTTCAACGCACAGCTTCATGATGATACGTTCCTGGGTACGTACGCGATCCATCATCACGCGCATGCTGTTCACCAGGTAGTCGAACTGTTTTGGCACCAGGCGGAACTGTTTGAACACTTCAGACAGCTTCAGGATCTCTTCCTGAGCGGCGGCATGGCTGCGGCCTTTCGCTTTGATGGTGTCACGCGTCACTTCGTACTGGGTACGCAGCTCGGCAAACTTCTCACGCGCCAGTTCAGGGTCGATGCTGTTGTCATCGTCGCTGCTGTCGTCCTCTTCTTCTTCATCTTCGTCTTCGTCGTCATCCATCTCTTCCTGAGACAGCTCAGACCCGACGTGAGTGGCGGTTGGCGCCATATCTTCTTCAGCGTTCGGGTCGACAAAGCCAGTGATCAGATCGGACAGACGCGCTTCTTCCGCTTCAACGCGATCGTACTGCTCCAGCAGATAGGTAATCGCTTCCGGGTATTCGGCAACAGAGCACTGAACCTGGTTGATCCCGTCTTCGATGCGTTTTGCGATGTCAATTTCGCCTTCGCGGGTCAACAGTTCAACGGTACCCATTTCGCGCATGTACATGCGGACCGGGTCAGTGGTACGCCCGATTTCAGATTCCACGCTGGACAGGACCTGTGCAGCAGCTTCTTCCGCATCTTCGTCAGTGTTGTTGGAGGTTTCAGCCAGCAACAGATCATCGGCATCCGGTGCTTCTTCCATCACCTGAATGCCCATGTCATTGATCATTTGGATGATATCTTCGATCTGATCTGAATCGACGATATCTTCCGGCAGATGGTCATTGACCTCGGCATAGGTCAGATAGCCTTGCTCCTTACCGCGTTGGACAAGAAGTTTCAGCTGTGACTGCGGGTTTTGCTCCATAAGACGGTATCCACACTTAATTCGTTTGATTGGTGTCGGCGATGGGCTGCCAACCTTTAAAGCGAGGGCGTACTTATATTTTTGCCGCTGCCTCTCAGTGCGGCTGCCGGGGGCTTCCCGATCGATATTCGGCACTTAAGCCGTTAAATTTTTTATTTCTTCGCCAGTTCCTGGTTAATCATCCAGAGCTCCCGGCGTTCTTCGCTGCTCAGGCCATGGGTGCGCTCGCGAGCTATCAACTCTTCCTGGCGCAACTCAAGCATCGAATCAAACATATGGTTGAGCGAGTCGGTGAACGTTTTTTCTGCGATATCCTTATCTGCTATATCGTCCCACATCGACAGTTTTTCAAGGGTAGCGGCCTCTTTTGTGCCGCGATAATGCTCTAAAAGTTGTCCGGTGGTCAGACCTGGCTGAGACAAACAAGTGTTGACCAATTCTGAAAATAAGCCAAGCCCGGGCAATTTTTCGTGGTTCAAACCCGCCAGCGACGGCACTTGCGGAGCAAGTTCGGGGTTTTGCACCAGCAACCCTATCAGTATACGCATGGTTGTGCGTTTTAGCTGAGGCGCGGGGCGTACCGTGCCGTTTTCAGCCTGTTTCGGCATTAAACGTTCAAGCTGGCTGTCATCCAGAATGCCGAGCTTGTTGCCTAACTCCTGACGCAGATAGATGCGCAGCGTTTCGCCGGGCACCTGGCTGATTAACGGCAGCGCCAGCGTGCTGAGCTGCGCGCGCCCGTCAGGGGTACTCAAATCAACCTGCGGCATCAGGCTGTTAAACAGAAACGTGGAGAGCGGCTGAGCCTGCTCCATCCGCGCTTCAAACGCCGCTTTGCCCTCTTTACGCACCAGCGTATCCGGGTCTTCACCGTCGGGCAGGAACATAAAGCGTAGCTGACGCCCGTCGGTCATATACGGCAACGCGGTTTCCAGCGCTCGCCAGGCGGCGTCGCGTCCTGCGCGGTCACCGTCGTAACAGCAAATCACGTTGTTGGTGACGCGGAACAGCAGCTGGATATGGTCCGCCGTGGTGGACGTTCCCAGCGACGCAACGGCATAGTTAATGTCGTACTGCGCCAGCGCAACAACATCCATATAGCCTTCGACGACCAGAAGACGCGGAGGTTCCGCATTATCCTGCTGTGCCTCATAAAGACCGTAAAGCTGGCGGCCCTTATGGAAAATATCGGTTTCCGGGGAGTTAAGGTATTTCGGCAGGGCATCACCCAGCACGCGACCACCAAAACCTATCACCCGGCCACGCTTGTCGCGGATCGGGAACATCACCCGTTCACGGAAGCGGTCGTAGCTTCGTCCCTGGTCGTTGGTGACCAGCATGCCTGCGTCGATGAGGGATTTACGATCTTCGCTATTGCCGCCAAAACGCTTTAACACGTTGTCCCAGCCGGGCGGGGCGTAACCAATAGCGAAACGCGCAATCACATCGTCACTCAGTCCGCGCTTGTTCAGATACTGACGCGCAGGCTCAGCCGCAGAGTGCTTAAGAGACTGTTGGTAAAACGAATTCAGGCCATCCATCAGTTGGTACAGCGTTTGCCGCTGATGGCGCTCGATCTGACTTGGCCCACTGCCTGCTTCATACGGCACTTCAAGGTTATGCATCGCCGCCAGCTCTTCGACGGTTTCAACGAACTCGAGCTTGTCGTAGTTCATCAAAAAATCGACGGCATTACCGTGTGCGCCACAGCCGAAGCAATGGTAGAACTGTTTTTCACCGTTTACGGTGAAAGAGGGGGTTTTTTCGTTATGGAACGGACAGCACGCATGGTAGTTCTTGCCCTGCTTTTTTAGCTTCACCCGCGCGTCGATGAGATCGACGATGTCGGTTCTGGCAAGCAGGTCATTGATGAAAACGCGTGGGATTCTTCCGGCCATATGCCCCAAAAATTTAAGCGACTTATAAACGAAAACAAGCCGCGCATTCCTTCCGGAAGCACGGCCTTACGACTACAACTCTGTCTGTCAATTGAGGGCTGTGGCCCTCAACAGATTAGTACAGACGAGTACGGCGTGCGTTTTCGCGAGCCAGTTTCTTCGCGTGACGTTTCACAGCGGAAGCTTTAGCGCGCTTACGTTCGGTCGTTGGTTTTTCATAAAACTCACGACGACGAACTTCAGCCAGAACACCTGCTTTCTCGCATGAACGTTTGAAGCGACGCAGTGCTACGTCGAACGGCTCGTTTTCACGTACTTTAATTACCGGCATGTAACTCTCACCTTTAATAAATTCGGTTTGCCGCTGGCATCAACGCCAGCTTATTTCAAAATGGTGCGGAATTTTACTGCAAATGCTGCTGCTTTGTAAAGCACCGATGCGATTTTGAAAGGGACTTTAATAAGGGTGAGGAGTATACACGAGGCTTCTTCCTGGGGCGAACAAAGTTTTACAACAATCCGCCCAGGCTCTACACTGCGCGGTATTGAAAAGAGGTAAAACAAGTCATGCGTGTACTGGGTATTGAAACATCCTGCGATGAAACCGGCATCGCGATTTACGACGACGAAAAAGGGCTTCTGGCCAATCAGCTGTATAGTCAGGTGAAATTGCACGCTGACTACGGCGGCGTCGTGCCTGAACTGGCCTCTCGTGACCACGTGCGTAAAACGGTTCCCCTGATTCAGGCGGCGCTTAAAGAGGCCGGGTTGAGTGCAAAAGATATTGATGCCGTGGCCTATACCGCAGGGCCGGGCCTGGTCGGCGCGCTGCTGGTCGGCGCAACGGTAGGGCGTTCGCTGGCCTTCGCGTGGGATGTTCCGGCCATTCCGGTTCACCATATGGAAGGGCACCTTCTGGCGCCGATGCTGGAAGACAATCCGCCAGAGTTCCCGTTTGTGGCGCTGCTGGTTTCCGGTGGGCATACCCAGCTGATTAGCGTAACGGGCATTGGCAAGTACGCGCTGCTGGGCGAGTCGATCGACGATGCTGCCGGTGAGGCCTTCGATAAAACCGCCAAGCTGCTGGGGCTGGATTACCCGGGTGGCCCGATGCTGTCGAAAATGGCGTCGCAGGGAACGGAAGGGCGCTTTGTCTTCCCGCGGCCGATGACCGACCGTCCGGGGCTGGATTTCAGCTTCTCTGGCCTGAAAACTTTCGCGGCCAATACTATCCGCAATAATGACGACAGTGAGCAGACCCGTGCCGATATCGCCCGTGCGTTCGAAGACGCGGTGGTGGATACGCTGATGATCAAGTGCAAGCGCGCGCTGGATCAGACCGGCTTTAAGCGCCTGGTGATGGCCGGTGGCGTCAGCGCTAACCGCACGCTGCGCGCGAAGCTTGCTGAGATGATGCAAAAGCGTCGCGGGGAAGTGTTCTATGCGCGTCCTGAATTTTGCACCGATAACGGGGCGATGATCGCCTACGCCGGGATGGTGCGTCTGAACGCCGGCGCAACGGCTGACCTGAGCGTGTCTGTGCGTCCGCGCTGGCCGCTGGCGGAACTGCCTGAGGCGTGAGTTTCTTTGCCCGGTGGCGCTGCGCTTACCGGGCCTACAAGATCCACGTGTGCTAACGTGCAATAAACCACCCTACACCCGCAACATTCCTTTCTCTTCCAGAAACGCAATAATCGTCGCTAAACCGTCACCCGCTTTCAGGTTGGTAAACGTCCACGGACGCTCGCCGCGCATGCGATTAGTGTCGCGCTCCATTACCTCCAGCGACGCACCGACGTACGGCGCGAGGTCGGTTTTGTTGATCACCAGAAAATCGGATTTGGTGATCCCCGGCCCGCCCTTGCGCGGGATTTTTTCCCCTTCGGCCACGTCGATGACGTAGATGGTGAGGTCCGCCAGCTCCGGGCTGAAGGTCGCGCTCAGGTTATCCCCGCCGCTTTCCACGAAGATCAGATCCAGATTGCCGAACTTCTCGCTCAACGCTTCCACCGCCGCCAGGTTCATTGAGGCGTCTTCGCGGATGGCGGTATGCGGGCAGCCGCCCGTTTCCACGCCCACGATGCGCTCTGGCTCCAGCGCACCCGCCTCGGTCAGGATGCGCTGATCCTCTTTGGTATAGATATCGTTGGTCACCACCGCAAGATGATAGGTGTCGCGCATCGCCTTGCAGAGCGCTTCCAGCAGGGCGGTTTTGCCCGACCCTACCGGGCCGCCCACGCCCACGCGCAGGGGATGTTTGTAATCAGCCATGTTGACTCCTCAGGAACGGAATAGTCGTGAATATTGGGTTTCATGGCGCGCGGAGGCGATGGCCGACAGCGGCGTAGCGGCCCCCAGCGCGTCGTCGCCACGTAAAAATGCCTGTTCAAACCCGGCGGCAAAATGGTCGCTCAGGTCGATAATCAGCTGTTGTGCTGCCTGCTGCCCAAACGGCACCAGCTTGACGCCCGCCATCACCGCGCTCTCAATCCAGCTGTAGCCGAGGCTCAGCGCCAGCTCGCGCGCGCTAATGCCCCAGCGCACGCCGAGCCACGCCATGCCGCCGAGCTGGCTTCGCATCAACAGCGGCAGCCATTCTGGCGGGCAGGCGGGTTCCCAGCTTTTAATCAGGCGCGTAAAGGCCGCCCCACGGTTGCGTTCTTCATCGCGCAGCTCGCGCGTTTCCCGACAGGCGAGCAGGTATGCCGTCCAGCGTTTTGCTGTCGCGACGTCCTGCTTCTCGCAGGCACGATACAGGCGGATAAACAGCGGCAGGTCGACACAGAAAAAGCTCTGCTCCATCTGCTGGATCTGCCAGCGCCTGAAGGCCTCAGCGTCCGTGACCCACCCGGCCTCAACGGCCCACTCCAGCCCCTGCGACCAGGTAAACGATCCGACCGGCAGGCTACTGCTGGAGAGCTGCATCAGGCGCAGCCGCTGGCGGGCGTGCTCCATCAGCTCATCAGCGCCAGCAGGGCGGAGACGATCAGCCCGCCGCCGAAGGTTTTACGCAGGCCGTCGTGACGGCGCAGCAGCAGCCCTGCCGCGAAGCTGGCACACAGCACCGTGGCGCTGGCTAACATAAACCCGCTGGTGAAGAGCCAGAAGCTGTGGCCGGACATCTCCACGCCGTGCGCCCAGCCGTGGAACATCGCCAGGGCTGGTACCGCCAGCAGCAGGCGATTTTCGGTCTTAAACATCATCACGCCGCAGAGCGCCAGCGAGGCGATAATCAGCATCTCCATGCCGCTAAAGCCGCCGAGCAGGCTGCCCGCAACGGCACCAGCAAGCATCATGCCGAGCGTCGCTAACGGCAACAGCAGCTTGCGGCCGCTCAGGGCGGAGAGCACGCCAGCCCCCGTCAGCATCAGCAGGTGATCCAGCCCGGTCAGCGGATGGAGAAATCCTGCCTGGAAGCTGTCGGTCCCGTGGCCGGGATGGGCAAGCGCCGGAACGGAAAAAGCCAGCAGTAACAGCGGTAAGTACTTGCGCATGATGAGTCCTTAATGTGAATGAGCGTGAGAGTGGCTATGGCTGTGGGCATCGCTGGTGTAAGCGCCCGCTTCCGGTTCAAACGGCAGGCTGGCGAAGGTCACCTCCAGCCCGAACTGACGCAGCATATCGTCGAGGACGTGGTCGTGGTGGTAGCGCAGTTCGCCAGGCATTATTTGCAGCGGTACGTGACGATTGCCCAGGTGATAACAGGCGCGGGCGAGCAGGAACGGGTCGGCGCAGCGCACCACGGAAACCGACTCCGGGGCGGCGATCACTTCGATCACCTCGCTGCCATCGTCGGTAGTCAGCAGGTCGCCCCCGCGCAGCAGCAGGCCGCGCGGCAGCATTAGCCCGGCTTCGCGGCCGTCGTTCAGCGCCACGCGGGCGCGGCTTTTTACCCGCACATCAATCGGTAGCGTGACGCTGGCGGTAATCGGATGCGCATGGTCCAGGCGTTGGGTTAAATAGATCATCATGACTCCTCAAAACAGAAAATAGCGTTGCGCCATCGGCAAAACCTCTGCCGGTTCGCTGGTGATCAATTCGCCGTCGACGCGTACCTCATAGGTTTGCGCGTCAACGGTGATATTCGGCTGTAAATCGTTGTGGATCATGTCGGCCTTTTTCACCGACCGGCAGCCTCTCACCACCGCGGTGGCGCTTTGCAGTCCGAGCCGTTGCGGAATGCCGCTGGCATCAGCAGCCTGAGAGACAAACGTCAGCCGCGTGGCGTGGCGTGCGGCACCAAGGGCACCAAACATCGGGCGGTAATGTACCGGCTGCGGCGTGGGGATCGAGGCGTTGATGTCGCCCATCGGCGCGCAGGCGATCATCCCGCCTTTGACGATGGTGGCGGGTTTGACGCCAAAGAAGGCGGGGGACCAGACCACCAGATCCGCCAGCTTGCCCGCCTCAATCGATCCCACTTCATGGGCGATGCCGTGGGTCAGCGCCGGGTTGATGGTGTATTTGGCGACATAGCGCTTCACGCGGAAGTTATCGTTATCGCCGGTCTCTTCCGGCAGTGCGCCGCGTTGCACCTTCATGCGGTGCGCCACCTGCCAGGTGCGGATAATCACTTCCCCCACGCGGCCCATTGCCTGTGAATCTGACGAGGTGAGCGAGAACGCGCCGATATCGTGCAGCACGTCTTCGGCGGCGATGGTCTCCCGGCGAATGCGGGATTCGGCAAACGCCACGTCCTCGGCGATATCCGGGTCGAGGTGATGGCAAACCATCAGCATGTCCAGGTGCTCGTCGATGGTGTTGACCGTGTAGGGCAGCGTCGGGTTGGTGGAGGAGGGCAGAATATTCGGGTGCGCGCAGGCGGTGATGATATCCGGCGCATGGCCGCCGCCCGCCCCTTCGGTGTGGAAGGTGTGGATGGTGCGCCCGGCGATGGCGGCCAGCGTGTCTTCGACAAAACCGGACTCGTTCAGCGTGTCGCTGTGCAGCGCCACCTGAATATCCATCTCTTCAGCGACCTCCAGCGAACAGTTGATGGCCGCAGGCGTCGCGCCCCAGTCTTCGTGGATCTTAAGCCCGATGGCACCTGCCGCGATCTGCTCGCGCAGCGCGTCCGGGTTGGAGCCGTTCCCTTTACCCAGCAGGCCAATATTCACCGGTAGCGTATCGGCTGCCTGCAACATGCGGGCGATATACCACGGCCCCGGCGTGCAGGTGGTGGCGTTTGTGCCTGCCGCAGGCCCGGTGCCGCCGCCGATCATGGTGGTGACGCCAGACACCAGCGCCTCTTCCGCCTGCTGCGGACAGATCCAGTGGATGTGGGTGTCGATCCCGCCTGCGGTGACAATCTTCCCTTCGGCGGCGATCACCTCCGTTGCCGCGCCAATTGGGATCGTCACGCCGGGCTGAATGTCCGGGTTTCCGGCTTTGCCGATGGCGAAGATCCGCCCATCTTTTACGCCGATATCCGCTTTCACGATCCCCCAGTGATCGACGATCAGCGCGTTGGTGAGCACCAGATCCACGCAGTCGTCGGCGGTCATCTGCCCCTGTCCCATGCCGTCGCGGATCACTTTTCCGCCGCCGAATTTAACCTCTTCGCCGTAGATCGTGAGATCGCCTTCCACTTCGATCCACAGCTCGCTGTCGGCCAGCCGCACTTTATCCCCGGTAGTGGGGCCGAACATATCGGCATACGCCTGGCGTGAAATCTCAGCCATGTTTCACCTCGCCCATGACCTCGCCGCGAAAGCCGAAAATGCGCTGTGCGCCCGTCACCTGCACCAGCGTCACTTCCCGCTTCTGGCCGGGCTCGAAGCGCACGGCAGTGCCGGCCGGGATGTTCAGCCGGTAACCTCGGGTGGCCTCGCGATCGAACTTCAGCGCCGGGTTGACCTCGTAAAAGTGGTAGTGCGATCCGACCTGGATCGGCCTGTCGCCGTGGTTTTCCACGATCACACTTCGGGTTTCGCGCCCGACGTTGAGAGCAATGTTGCCGGACTGGATCCGGTATTCGCCTGGGATCATCACGCGCTCCTTACACGATCGGGTTGTGGACGGTGACGAGCTTGGATCCGTCCGGAAAGGTGGCTTCCACCTGGATATCCGGGATCATCTCCGGCACGCCTTCCATCACCTGGTCGCGCGTCAGGACGTGGCGGCCGGCTTCCATCAGCGAGGCGACGGTTTCGCCATCGCGCGCGCCTTCCATAATAAAGGCGCTGATCAGCGCGACCGATTCCGGGTAGTTGAGCTTTACCCCGCGCGCGAGGCGGCGTTCGGCAACCAGCGCGGCGGTGAACAGCAACAGCTTGTCTTTTTCTCTGGGAGTCAGTTCCATAGCGTTTCTCTTATGTTTGCCAGATGCGCGGCGAACAGGCGGTTTTGGAAGTTAAAAGCGGGCGAAGCGACTGCCAGATATCGCGCATCACCCGCTGACAAATCAGGTTGTCGTGGGAGAGAAAACGCACCGACAGCAGATCGTCGGTGAGCGTCGCCCCGCCAACGTTTTCCAGCGGGGCGAGAAGCGCACGCACCGCGTCGAGAAGTGCTTCCCGGGCCGGATAGAACAGCAGCGTGCCGACCCACGGATGGTCCGCGACGGGCGTCAGATCGCCACCGCTGAGATGCAGTCGCTCAATCAGACGCGGCTCGCCATCCACCCACACCTCAAGGCGGTTCTCCAGCGTGCCGTGGCTGAAGGTTTCGTTTATCACCGGACGGCCCAGACAGTACAGCTCCCACGCCAGCAGCGTGCTGGTGGCGTGCAGGTGAAAGACGGAACGCAGCGCGGCGTTAGCACCGGGGAAAATAATGGTGTCCTGCGGCAGCCACTCCAGCGTGGCCTCTTCGTCGAGGTAAAAATGCTGACTGAGGCAGGCCAGCGGGCCGCTGCTGCGATAGAACTTACTGGCGCCGGGCATGGTGATGAGGGCATGGCTTTTAGCGTCGAGCCGCACGGAAATATCCAGCGTATCTCCGCCCACAATTCCGCCTGGCGGGTGCAGCAGGTAAAGGTGGCAGGTTTCCCCTTCGGGATAAAACGGACGCTGAACGGTGAGCGGCCCGCTGTGACGCGCGGAATGGAGAAGGGTTTTCTCAGGGGTATGACAAAACTGGAGGGCAAGCGAGGCCTGCCAGCCTTTGTATGAATTATCAGTGACCTGAGTTGCTAACATGGTGCTTCCATTTCCACACTATCGGGGTACGTTTCAGTATGCCCTGGCGGAAATGAAGGCTGTCATATGAGTCGCTTATGGATAAAAAAACCGGCTCATGTGAGCCGGTTTCAGTAATGTAGGCCGGGTAAGCGCAGCGCCACCCGGCAAGAAAGGCTAGCGATAATCCTCTGCATCCACATCATACCCCGACGGCTCCCAGCGGATCGCCAGCAGCGACGCCAGACCGATAAACGGCGCCAGCGCAATCACCCAGAACACGGCGGTATCCAGCGAGGCGACCAGCAGCGGGAACAGAAACAGTGACAGCGTTGAACTGCTGCGCATCAGCGTCTGGTTAAGCCCCACGCCCACGCCGCGCAGCGAGGTCGGGTAGCTCAGGGAGGCAAACGTCATGGTATGCGCACCTGGACCAAAACCCTGACCAAACAGGAACAGCGCCAGCATCGCGACGGCGAACACGCCTTCCGTGGCCCCGTCAGGCCGGCCAATCAACGCCAGGCCGAGCAGTGCCGCAAGCTGGCACACATAACCCGCCAGAGACATCCGCCATGCGCCGAAGCGCGGAACATAGCGCACCGCCAGCAGCCCGCCGACAAACGCGAACAGCAGGTTAAGCGCCAGCGAGATCAGAATGGTGGTCAGCATCGACTGCACAAAGAAGCTGGAGATGATCACCGGCAGGCCAAAGGCTACGGCGTTATAGGCGAACGAGGAGACCACTGACAGCAGCGTGGCGAGCGTGGTACGCCGCAGATAGATACCGCGGAACAGGTTCAGGTAGTTCGACCATTTTGCCTTGTTCACGACAGGCGCGGGCTGGTCGAGCGCATCCTGCGGTACGTGGGCATTAATATTGTAAGACTGCCGCAGGATGGACGCCGCCTCCTTCAGATTGCCCTGATTCGCCGCCCAGACCGGGGATTCGCTCATATAGCGGCTGCGGATGGCGATAATCACCAGCGCGGGCACCGCGCCAAAGCCAAGGATCAGACGCCAGAGCCAGTCGCTGTGGCTTTCCGGCAGCACGGCGTAAAAGAAGAGCACCAGAAGATAAGAGATGCTGATGGCCGCGTACCAGGTGGGGCACCACATTGCGACGCTGGAGGCTTTATTCCCCGGGCCTTTCAGCCTGGCGAACTCGCTGAGAAACGCCATCGCGACGGGAAGGTCGATCCCAACGCCAAGACCCATCACAAAGCGCGCGCCCGCAAGCACATATTCGTTCGGGGCCAGCGCACAGGCGATAGCGGCAACGACAAAGAACACCATGTCGGCCATAAAGACGCGGTAGCGCCCGATTTTATCCGTAAGATAGCCGCCGAGCAGCGCCCCGACAATCGCGCCAAAGGTAATCGCCGAGGCCACCATGCCGGTACCGGCGGGCGTCAGGTTAAATTCGCGGGTGATGTCTTTGATGCCGAATGCCAGCGCGCCGAGATCGTAGGCATCGAGGAAAATTCCCCCGAGCGCGATACCGACCACGATGCGGGCATTGGCCCGGCCCTGAGAGCCGTCGTTAACCAGACGTGAAACGTCCGATGCGCTGCGTACCCACTTGATGTCGCCATCCGGGGTGTTTCCTGCCGTTGGAAGGGGAGTTGAATCTGTGATTTCTGCCATTTTCTTTTTGTGTGGTTGTGTTGTGTCTCTAACAGTTACCACAGGCAGAAGGTGACAAAAATCACATTTGGTTATAAGGCATAACGAACGGTTTACTGAGCGTCTTTCTTTTTACGCCTGAGCTTCGTCCAGATCTTCGTTTCCTTACGCCGCCACAGGCGCTGAATGTTGTCGTGGTGGCGCAACAGGATCAGACACGAGAGCATCGACACCGGGAAGGTAAACTGCGGTTTAAACCACCAGACATAAAACGGGGCGATCAGTGCGCTGACGATGGCGCCCAGCGACGAATAACCGCTCAGCAGAATGGTCAGCAGCCAGGTGCCCGCCATCACGCCGGTGAGATCCCAGCCGATCGGCGCAATCGCGCCAAACGCGGTGGCAACGCCTTTACCGCCTTTAAAACCAAAGAAAACGGGCCAGATGTGGCCGACGCAGGCGGCGATGGCAATCAGCCCCAGCCAGAAGGGTGTGACGCCGAGCGCATACGCGCCCCAGACGGGAAGCATTCCTTTCAGAACATCAAAAATCAAAACCGCTACGGCTGCTCCCTTGCCGCCAATTCGTAGTACATTGGTCGCCCCCGGATTCCCGGAACCACTTTCACGCGGGTCAGGCAACCCGGCGATGCGGCAGACCAGAATGGCGCTGGAGATTGAGCCGCAAAGGTAGGCGAGGATAATCATTCCAGGCGCGATTGCACTCATAACGCTGTTCCGTTTTGAAAATGTATCTGTATTCTCAGCATCTGTGGATAATACGCATAATTCGCCGGAAGTGGTATCCGGTTTAGCCAAAAAGCAGGCAGGTCGTGATGGATATTGTATTTATAGAGCAACTTTCGGTAATCACCACAATTGGTGTTTACGACTGGGAACAGACCATCGAGCAGAAACTGGTGTTCGATATCGAAATGGGCTGGGACAACCGCAAGTCAGCAAAAAGCGATGATGTGAATGACTGTCTGAGCTACGCCGACATCAGTGAAACGGTCATCGCCCATGTGGAAGGGCAACGTTTTGCGCTGGTAGAACGCGTGGCGGAAGAGGTAGCAGACCTGCTGCTGAGCAAATTTAACTCCCCATGGGTGCGCATTAAGCTAAGCAAGCCGGGAGCGGTGGCGCGCGCCGCCAATGTGGGCGTGATTATCGAGCGTGGCACAAATCTGAAAGGAAAGATTTAACGTCATAATAGCTAAACCATTTTAGGTTATATCGGTCTTAAAGCTGTATCTTTCACGGTTGTCCGCGTGGGACACCGTTTTTTTATATCTTTTTAGGGGTTTATAGATGAGCGATATGCACTCGCTGCTGGTGGCGGCAATACTGGGTGTGGTCGAAGGATTGACGGAGTTTTTGCCGGTGTCCAGTACGGGCCATATGATTATCGTTGGCCATCTCCTGGGCTTTGAAGGCGATACCGCAAAGACGTTTGAGGTGGTTATTCAACTGGGCTCTATCCTGGCGGTGGTCGTGATGTTCTGGCGTCGTCTGTTTGGTCTGATCGGTATCCACTTCGGGCGTTTGCCGCAGCGTGAAGGAGAGGGCAAAGGGCGCCTGACGCTGATTCATATTCTGCTCGGGATGATCCCGGCGGTGGTGCTGGGGCTGGTGTTCCACGACACCATTAAATCGCTCTTCAACCCGATTAACGTGATGTACGCGCTGGTTGTCGGCGGCTTCCTGCTGATTGCCGCCGAAGTGCTGAAGCCAAAAACCCCGCGTGCGGAAGGTCTGGACGATATGACGTATCGCCAGGCGTTTATGATTGGCTGCTTCCAGTGTCTGGCGCTGTGGCCGGGCTTCTCCCGTTCAGGGGCAACCATTTCCGGCGGGATGCTGATGGGCGTGAGCCGTTACGCGGCGTCTGAGTTCTCGTTCCTGCTGGCGGTGCCGATGATGATGGGTGCCACCGCGCTGGATCTCTACAAAAGCATCGGCTTCCTGACCGTGGGCGACATTCCGATGTTCGCCGTGGGCTTTATCACCGCCTTTATTGTGGCGTTGATCGCCATCAAAACCTTCCTGCAACTGATTAAGCGTATTTCGTTTATTCCGTTCGCGATCTACCGCTTTATCGTCGCGGCTGCCGTGTACGTGGTCTTCTTCTGATGACCGACCGCCCTCAGTCTTTCGGCTGAGGGCAACGTTTTTCCTTCCACGCTGCAACCGCATCAATCCGCCGTTTCGTCAGCTCTTCGCGGATCGCCGGGCCTTTAAACCCTGCCTCCACCACCTCTTTCGTTGGCACCGCTTTCGCTACGTCCCACGCCTCACGCAGCAAACGACCCTGCGGATAATCGGACGCTTCAAACCCGGTGCGGCCGCGCACGTCGGCTTCGCTGGTCAGCGCAATTTGCTCCACGCGCTGCGGTTTGCGCCAGGCGTCGATGTTATCAAACAGCCTGACGATGGTAGCGGGTTTCAGGATCGGGAAGGTGTGGATCAGGTCGTGAAACTCGGCCACCAGTTTTGCCAGATCGCGAATGTCATTCGGCACGCGCAGGCGCTGACAAAGCCCTTCAACCAGCTTCACGCCAGCCGGACCGTGCCCGTGGTGGCGTGGCCACAACTCCTTTGGCGTTAACCCTTTGCCGAGGTCATGGCAGAGGGTAGAAAAGCGCACGTCCACCTCCGGGCTGAGCATGGCGGCCATGCTCAGCGTCATCAGGGTGTGAATGCCGGTATCAATTTCCGGGTGCCATTTCGCCGGGGCGGGCACGCCAAACAGCGCATCTATTTCCGGGAACAGCACTTTCAGCGCCCCGCAGTCGCGCAGAACCTGGAAAAAGACCTGTGGATTGCGGGTAGTCAGGGCGTTTTCGGTCTCTTTCCAGACGCGTTCTGGCGTCAGATGTTCCAGCTCGCCCGCGTCGGTCATGGCCGTCATCAGCGCCATCGTCTCGTCGGCGATGCGGAAGCTGAGATGGGCATAACGGGCGGCAAAACGCGCCACGCGCAGTACGCGAAGCGGATCTTCAGAAAAGGCGGGGGAGATATGGCGTAAAAGACGGTCACGCAGATCGTTCTGGCCGCCGTAGACATCGATAATATGGCCTTTTTCGTCCTGCGCCAGGGCATTAATGGTGAGATCGCGGCGCAGTAAGTCCTGCTCCAGCGTCACATCCGGCGCGGCATAGCAGGTGAAGCCGGTATAACCGGAACCGGATTTCCGTTCGGTACGCGCCAGGGCGTACTCTTCCCGGCTTTTCGGATGGAGGAACACAGGAAAATCGCGGCCTACCTGCTGGTAGCCCGCGTCAATCATCGCTTCGGGCGTGGCACCGACCACGACCCAGTCTTTATCTTTGACCGGCAGACCTAATAACGCATCACGTACCGCACCACCGACCAGATAACTCTTCACGCCAACACTCCCGTTTTCTCTTTTCGCAAGATGATACGTAAGTGTGGCAGAGAAGACGAGTTAGTTCATCCAGCGGTCTTTACGTTTACGGCTTGGGATAAGGTGAGGAAGCACCAGACCCAGCACCAGACCGACGCCCAGCACTCCGCCGCCATACATAAACCACTGCATGATGATGGTGCGTTGTTTGTCATCCAGCTGTAGATTCGCGGCGTTCACTTTCTTCTGCGCGACGATCAGCTCATTTTTCAGCTTCTGATTTTCGTCTTTCAGACCGGCGATCACGCTGTCGCTTTGCGCCACTTTCTGCTGCATCTCTGCGGTGCGCTGGTTCCAGGTGCCGTCAATGTTGTTCAGCTTATCGGTCAGGGTTTTCACCTGATTTTCCAGATCCGGCACGCGGGTGCGCAGGCTTGGCACCGTGCTCAGCTCTTTCAGCGGGATCCATGAGGTGCGGCCAGAGCTGTCACGAACCTGACCGTAATTGGTGTCTGCATTGGTTTGCAGCAGAGTCACTTCCTCGCCGGCATTTACCGTACCCACGAGGCGATAATTGTCTCCAGGGCCGCTGCGTACCCAGGTATTCAGTTCATCAGAAACGTAACGTTTCTCTTCAGCGTGGACCGCGGTTGCGGCGCTAAAAGCGAGTAAAGTAAGTCCAATCAGGCGTAATTTAAGCATATCAGTCGTTATTTTCATAAAAAGTGGAACGATAGTAGTGGTATCAGTGTCGCTACGCAAAGGATTCATCATCAATCGGAATCATCTGTGTCATGATTTCCACCGCTTTAAACTTTTACGCCCGTCAAATTGCTCATTGCGTGGCAATTTGGCGCAAAATACTATGTACTGACAAACAAATGGCGAGGAAGTTCGCCTTCATCGACGCGTCTGTGACGCACGCAAAAGTACAAGGCTATGGCACAAGAGATCGAATTAAAGTTTATCGTCGAAAAAGACAGCGCTGACGCGCTCCGCCAGCATCTGAATACGCTGTCCGGCGAGCACCATGAACCCGTACAGCTGCTCAACATCTATTACGAAACGCCGGACAACTGGCTGCGCAACCACGATATGGGCCTGCGCATCCGGGGTGCGAACGGGCGCTACGAGATGACGATGAAAATCGCCGGTCGCGTGGTGGGCGGTTTGCACCAGCGTCCGGAATACAATATCGACATCAGTAAGCCAGAACTTGAGCTGGATCGTTTTCCGGCGGAAGTGTGGCCGGAAGGGACGCTGCCCGCAACGCTGTCGGCAGAGGCGCAACCGCTGTTCAGCACCGATTTCTGGCGCGAAAAATGGCTGGTGTCGGAAGGCAAGAGCCGCATTGAGATCGCGTTCGATCGG
The DNA here is from genome assembly GCF_000534415.1 of Enterobacter sp. BIDMC 27. NCBI lineage: Bacteria > Pseudomonadati > Pseudomonadota > Gammaproteobacteria > Enterobacterales > Enterobacteriaceae > Enterobacter > Enterobacter sp. BIDMC 27. Next base: position 75,138 of record NZ_KI973178.1, on the reverse strand, counting down.
GGTGAAATTAAGGCGGGTGAAGAGCAGGAGCCGATCTGCGAATTGGAACTCGAACTGCTGGAAGGCGAGGCGAGTGATGTGCTGAAGCTGGCGCACAAGCTGGTGAACCAGCCTGGCCTGCGTCAGGGCAGCCTGAGTAAAGCGGCACGCGGCTATCACCTGGCCGCCGGGAATGCGCCGCGCGTGCTGCGAGAAACCCCGATTCTGCGCGTTGTGCCGAAAGCCTCCGTTGAGCAGGGCATGGAAGCGGCGCTGGAGCTGGCGCTCTCTCAGTGGCAGTACCACGAGGAGCTGTGGGCGCGTAACGTGAAAAATGCCAAAAAACAGGTGCTGGCCGCTATGGGGCTGGTGCGTCATACCCTGACGCTCTTTGGCGGCATTGTACCGCGTAAAGCCAGCACTCACTTACGTGATTTGCTCACTCAAACCGAAACGCTGATGCTTTCCGACGTGTCGGCACAAACGGCGATCTACAGCCCGCAAAACGCCGGCGCGAAACTGGCGCTGACCGAGTTTCTGGTGACGCGCGGCTGGCGCACGTTCCTCGATGCGAAAGGGCAGACCAAAATTGCGGAAAACTTCAAACGTTTTGCGGATATCCACCTCTCCCGTCACGCGGCCGAGCTGAGAACCACCTTTGCGCATCCGCTGGGCGACCAGTATGGCGATCAGCTTCCCCGCCTGGCGCGTAACATTGACAGCATGTTGCTGCTGTCAGGTGCGTATGAGGGCGTGAAGGCGCAGGCCTGGCTGGAGAACTGGCAGGGGCTGAAGCATGCCATCGAGACCCGTCAGCAGATCGAAATCGAGCATTTCCGCAACGAGGCCATTTCGCAGGATCCGTACTGGCTGCACAGCGGAAAACGTTAATTCTGGCAAGGAACCCCTGATATGCCGCTTTCTTCGCAGTTACAGCAGCACTGGCAGACCGTTTGCGAACGCCTGCCTGAGTCGTTACCCGCGTCATCGTTAAGCGAGCAGGCGAAAAGCGTGCTCACGTTCAGTGATTTTGTGCAGGAGAGCGTCAGCGCCAACCCGGACTGGCTGGCAGAGCTGGAAAGCGCGCCGCCGCAGGCTGACGAGTGGCGGCATTATGCTGGCTGGCTGCAAACCGCGCTGGCAGAGGTGGCAGACGAAGCCACGCTGATGCGCGTACTGCGTCAGTTCCGCCGCCGGGTGATGGTACGCATTGCCTGGGCGCAGGCGCTGGAGCTGGTGAGCGAAGAGAGTACCTTGCAGCAGTTGAGCGAGCTGGCGCAGACGTTGATTGTCGCCGCGCGGGACTGGCTCTACGCCGCCTGCTGTAAAGAGTGGGGCACGCCGTGCAGCGAAGCCGGGGTTCCGCAACCGCTGTTGATTCTGGGGATGGGCAAGCTGGGCGGCTGCGAGCTTAATTTCTCCTCAGACATCGATCTGATTTTTGCCTGGCCGGAGAACGGCTCCACGCGCGGCGGTCGTCGCGAGCTGGACAACGCCCAGTTCTTTACTCGCCTGGGGCAGCGGCTGATTAAGGCACTGGATCAGCCCACCCAGGATGGTTTTGTCTACCGCGTGGATATGCGTTTGCGTCCGTTTGGCGACAGCGGTCCGCTGGTGCTGAGCTTTGCCGCGCTGGAAGATTATTACCAGGAGCAGGGTCGCGACTGGGAGCGTTACGCGATGGTCAAAGCGCGGATCATGGGTGACAGCGACGATGCCTGGGCCAACGAGCTGCGCGCCATGCTGCGCCCGTTTGTGTTCCGCCGCTACATCGACTTCAGCGTGATCCAGTCCCTGCGAAATATGAAAGGGATGATTGCCCGCGAGGTGCGTCGCCGTGGCCTGAAGGACAACATCAAGCTCGGCGCGGGCGGTATTCGTGAGATCGAATTTATCGTCCAGGTCTTCCAGCTGATACGCGGCGGGCGTGAACCTTCTCTGCAATCCCGCTCGCTGCTGCCGACGCTGAGCGCTATCGAGCAGCTGCATCTGCTGCCGGAAGGCGATGCGCAAACGCTGCGTGACTCTTATCTCTTCCTGCGTCGTCTGGAAAATTTGCTGCAAAGTATCAACGACGAACAGACCCAGACGTTACCGGGCGACGAGCTGAACCGGGCGCGTCTGGCCTGGGGGATGCGGGTGGATGACTGGGCGGCGCTGACGGAACGGCTGGAAGCGCAAATGGCGGGCGTGCGCCGCATCTTTAACGATCTGATCGGCGACGACGAAAGTGAATCGCAGGACGATGCGCTCTCCGAGCACTGGCGCGAGCTGTGGCAGGACGCGCTCCAGGAAGATGACACCACGCCGGTGCTGGCGCACTTAAGCGACGATGCCCGCCATCGCGTGGTGGCGCTGATTGCCGATTTCCGCTTCGAACTGAACAAACGCGCCATTGGCCCACGTGGTCGTCAGGTGCTGGATCATCTGATGCCGCATCTGCTGAGCGATGTCTGCTCCCGCGAGGATGCGCCGGTGCCGCTGTCGCGCATGATGCCGCTGCTGAGCGGGATCGTCACGCGTACCACTTACCTTGAACTGTTAAGCGAGTTTCCCGGCGCGCTGAAGCACCTGATTTCTCTCTGCGCCGCCTCGCCGATGGTGGCGAACAAGCTGGCGCGTTATCCGCTGCTGCTGGACGAACTGCTCGACCCGAATACGCTGTATCAGCCGACGGCGACGGATGCCTACCGCGACGAGCTGCGTCAGTATCTGCTGCGCGTACCGGAAGAGGACGAAGAGCAACAGCTTGAGGCGCTTCGTCAGTTTAAGCAGGCGCAGATGCTGCGCGTGGCGGCGGCAGATATCGCCGGTACCCTGCCGGTAATGAAAGTGAGCGATCACTTAACCTGGCTGGCGGAAGCGATCATCGACGCGGTTGTCCATCAGGCGTGGGTGCAGATGGTGGCCCGCTACGGGCAGCCGAAACACCTTGCAGAGCGCGAAGGCCGCGGTTTTGCGGTGGTGGGTTACGGCAAGCTGGGCGGCTGGGAGCTGGGCTACAGCTCCGATCTGGATCTGATTTTCCTCCACGACTGTCCGGCAGACGTCATGACCGACGGCGAACGTGAGATTGACGGGCGGCAGTTCTACCTGCGTCTGGCCCAGCGCATTATGCACCTGTTCAGCACCCGCACCTCATCCGGCATTCTGTATGAAGTGGATGCGCGTCTGCGCCCGTCCGGCGCGGCAGGCATGCTGGTCACCTCGACGGAGGCTTTCGCCGACTATCAGAAGAACGAAGCCTGGACGTGGGAGCATCAGGCGCTGGTGCGCGCCCGCGTGGTATACGGCGATCCGCAGCTCAAAACGCAGTTCGATGCGATCCGCAAGGCGGTCATGACGACCCCGCGCGAGGGCAGTACGCTGCAAACCGAAGTGCGGGAAATGCGGGAGAAGATGCGCGCGCACCTTGGCAACAAACATCGCGATCGCTTTGATATTAAAGCCGATGAAGGCGGCATTACCGATATCGAGTTTATCACTCAGTACCTGGTGCTGCTGCACGCGCACGATAAGCCGAAGCTGACCCGCTGGTCGGATAACGTGCGCATACTGGAACTGCTGGCACAGAACGACATTATGGATGAGCAGGAGGCGCAGGCATTAACCCGCGCCTACACCACGCTGCGTGATGAGTTGCACCATCTGGCCTTACAGGAACAGCCGGGCCATGTGGCGCTGGACTGTTTCGCCGATGAACGCGCGCAGGTGACCACAAGCTGGCAGAAGTGGCTGGTGGAACCGTGCGTAACAAAACAAGTGTGATATTATCGCGCGCAAATTGTGAATCTTTCTGGAGTCAGGAATGAAAGTAACACTGCCAGAGTTTGAACGTGCTGGAGTTATGGTTGTCGGTGATGTGATGCTGGATCGCTACTGGTATGGGCCGACCAGCCGTATCTCTCCGGAAGCGCCGGTGCCGGTAGTTAAGGTCGACACCATTGAAGAGCGTCCAGGCGGCGCGGCAAACGTGGCGATGAACATAGCCTCGCTGGGCGCGCATTCGCGTCTGGTGGGCCTGACCGGCATTGACGATGCGGCGCGTGCCCTGAGTCAGTCGCTGGCGGACGTGAACGTGAAGTGCGACTTCGTTTCTGTTCCGACCCACCCAACCATCACCAAGCTTCGCGTCCTGTCGCGTAATCAGCAGCTGATCCGCCTCGATTTCGAAGAAGGATTCGAAGGCGTTGATCCTGAGCCGCTACACGAGCGTATTAGCCAGGCGCTGGGTAATATCGGCGCGCTGGTGCTGTCTGATTATGCCAAAGGCGCGCTGGCGAGCGTGCAGACCATGATCCAGCTGGCGCGTAAAGCCAGCGTACCGGTGCTGATCGATCCGAAAGGCACCGATTTCGAGCGCTATCGCGGCGCAACCCTGCTGACGCCAAACCTCTCTGAATTCGAAGCGGTGGCGGGCAAGTGCAAAACTGAAGAAGAGCTGGTTGAGCGCGGCATGAAAATCATCGCTGATTTCGAGCTGTCTGCGCTGCTGGTGACCCGTTCCGAGCAGGGCATGACGCTGCTGCAACCGGGCAAGGCGCCGCTGCATATGCCAACCCAGGCGCAGGAAGTGTACGACGTGACCGGTGCCGGTGATACGGTGATTGGCGTGCTGGCGGCGACGCTGGCGGCGGGTAACTCCCTGGAAGAAGCGTGCTACTTCGCGAACGCCGCGGCGGGCGTGGTCGTTGGTAAACTCGGGACCTCCACCGTTTCGCCAATCGAGCTGGAAAACGCGGTGCGTGGGCGTGCGGATACCGGCTTTGGCGTCATGACCGAAGACGAGCTGAAAGTGGCCGTTGCTGCCGCGCGCAAACGCGGTGAAAAAGTGGTGATGACTAACGGCGTGTTCGACATCCTGCATGCGGGTCATGTCTCGTATCTGGCGAATGCGCGTAAGCTGGGCGATCGCCTGATTGTGGCGGTCAACAGTGATGCCTCAACCAAACGTCTGAAGGGTGAAACGCGTCCGGTGAACCCGCTGGAGCAGCGCATGATCGTGCTCGGCGCGCTGGAAGCGGTGGACTGGGTGGTCTCATTTGAAGAAGACACCCCGCAGCGCCTGATTGCCGGAATTCTGCCTGACCTGCTGGTGAAGGGCGGTGATTACAAACCAGAGCAAATCGCAGGTAGCGAAGAGGTCTGGGCAAATGGTGGTGAAGTGATGGTGCTCAACTTTGAGGACGGGTGTTCAACCACCAACATCATTAAGAAGATCCAGAAAGACAGTCAGTAAAAAACGGGCCAACAGGCCCGTTTTTTTATGTCGGGTGGCGGCTGCGCCTTACCCGACCTACGCGTTCATGTAGCCGCCACCGGGCACAGCAGGCCGCACTTATGCCTGGTCATCCACCGGTGGAATAGCTGGCGCTGGCTTCACTTCTTCCGGCGCATTGCGGCTCTCCAGCTCGCTCAGACGCTGTTCCAGCAGCGCCAGTTTCTCGCGGGTGCGCAGCAGCACCTGAGTCTGCACATCAAACTCTTCGCGGCTGACTAAATCAAGGCGAACCAACTGTGCCTGCAACGTCTGGCGGATTTTCTTCTCAACGTCATCACCAAACTCACGAATACCTTTCGGCATGGACTCATGAACCTGACGCGCGATCTGCTCAATTTTCTTTGGGTCAATCATTGTCGTTTCCCTTGATGAAAAGGTGTTAGTGCCTATTGTAGCGCGTCATGCCGTGGGTTAAACAAAATTGTTTGAAGCTTATGCATTGCCCAGGGTAATCAATAGCGTTATAGTTATCTCGCTTATTCTCAGGGCGGGGCGAAATTCCCCACCGGCGGTAAATCAGCTTAACGCTGAAAGCCCGCGAGCGCTTTGGGTGAATTCTCAAAGGTCAGCAGATCCGGTGTAATTCCGGGGCCGACGGTTAGAGTCCGGATGGGAGAGAGTAACGATCCAGTCGGGCATGGCCCGCTCACGTTATTTTTTTGCCGCTAGTACGGCGCTCCTAAGACTGCCCTGATTCTGGTAACCATAAAGTTAATGAGGTTTTTTTACCATGAATCAGACGCTACTTTCCTCTTTTGGCACTTCAACTCAACGTGTTGAACATGCACTGGATGCACTGCGCGAAGGCCGCGGTGTGATGGTGCTTGATGATGAAAACCGTGAAAACGAAGGCGACATGATTTTTGCCGCCGAGAACATGACCGTTGAGCAGATGGCGCTGACCATCCGTCACGGTAGCGGCATCGTATGCCTGTGCATCACCGAAGACCGTCGCAAGCAGCTTGATCTGCCGATGATGGTTGAAAACAACACCAGCGCCTTTGGTACCGGCTTCACCGTGACCATTGAAGCAGCGCATGGCGTAACCACCGGTGTGTCGGCGGCTGACCGCCTGACTACCGTGCGTGCAGCGATTGCTGATGGTGCGAAACCATCCGATCTGCACCGCCCTGGTCACGTCTTCCCGCTGCGCGCGCAGCCGGGCGGCGTGCTGACCCGTGGTGGTCATACCGAAGCGACCATCGATCTGGTGACGCTGGCTGGCTTCAAACCCGCAGGCGTGCTGTGCGAACTGACCAACGATGATGGCACCATGGCGCGCGCGCCGGAGTGCATCACCTTTGCGCGTCTGCACAATATGCCAGTGGTGACGATTGAAGATCTGGTTGAGTACCGCCGCGCGCACGAGCGCAAAGCCAGCTGAACATGCTGATGTGAAAAAGCCGGGGAAACCCGGCTTTGTTGTTTCTAGTGGTAGTTAATTTTGAACAGTACCACGGTTTCAAACGGCCCGGACTGAATCGCTTTCCCTTCCTCCCGTGAAAGTTCAGCCGTGTAGTTTTGCTCAACATTCATCTTATCGCCCGTAAAATCGGCGTACTCCTTGTACTGGTTAAAGGTGTAAGGCTCCGTTCCGTTAAGAATACGCAGCTTTAACCCATTCCCTATCAGTACTGCGGTGTCGTCTGCGCTAAGCGTTTCGGTTGTGTAAAACGACGAGTCCATCTTAAATCCGTCCGAGCACTGGGCATCCTGCACTTTGGTGGTTCGTATTGAAAACGTGCGCATACGCGTCTGCTGATTCACAATGTCGCGCGCGCTGAAGGCGCCGAAGTCGATCTCCTGATTTTCAGGGAAAATGCTAAACGTCGCTCCACAATCAAGCACCGTAATGTTTTGCAGTCCGTTGATGTGATACTTGAGGTTCTTCGCGTCGGCCATCTGATTAACGCCACCCTTACCGTCAAACTGCACAACGATGTAATCGCTGAGCGAACTGATATAACCATGTGGCGGCATAGCCTTAATTCGCACGAAAAGTCGTAATCGGGCGACGAACGTGCGTGAAATATGGATATCATCCGGATTGCCGGAGCAGATGCGATTCTCCCAACCCATCTGGCGGATTTGATCCGCGGTGTAAATGGTGATGTTATCGTTGTCCAGGCACTGGCGGGTATCCACGCCGTTGGGCTGGCCCGTGGCATCGTAATCTATGCCTTCATAGGTGACGCCCAGTTCATAATAGGGATCGGTTGCGGCAGGATAAGGGTTCACCCATGCAAAGACATCTTCCGGCTCAAAATTGCTCGTGACGTTGTTATCACACGTCACCGGAATTTTAATGTCATCAGACTCCCATATTTTTTGACCAACCTGAGCGTTGCTGGGTATCGCAAAAGGGGTGATCGTTTTTGTCTCCTCGACGGGGCCGCCAGATCCACCCAGATAGCAGTTAAGCGCCAGCGCATCTTTCAAAGGCAGCGCTGAAAGCAGCAGTGTAAACAGGAAACTAGCGAGCTTTTGCATCTTTATCGATTTTCCGTTCGGTAAGTTTACATAGCGCCGTTCCGGTGCACTGCACGTCGACTTTTTTTAGGGCGCCGTAATCGTCGATATAGCCGATGCTGTAATAACTACCGTGGTAATCACCGGTAGAGGCGGTTGCCGTGGCGAAAGGCGCAATCATCAGACTGTCAAAACCCGGCAGCATGGTTTTGGCATTTTTGCTCAGCCACGCCAGCGTGATGTAGTACGGCGTAGGGTTGTGGACCGTGAGTCCTTTCGCGCTGGCGGTAATTTCCATGCGCATTTCAGCCAGTTCGCCGGATTTTTTGCTAATCGCTTCCGGACGCCAGAACAGCTTGATTCGGCTCTGCATGGCAACCTGCATCACGCTGCGCTCCTCGCTGGCGCTGATGCTTTTTGGCGGTACTTCACGCAGGTTGAAATAAAACAGCGATTCCCTGTCTTTTGGCAACTGGCGGGTGGCGGCTTGTTTAACAATTCTTACCTGCGACGAGGCGCCCGCTTCGATACGTTGAATGGGGGGAAGCGCCATAAAGTGCGCATCTTCTTTATGCCCCTTTTCATCTTCAATCCAGGAGAGCGCCAGATAAGGCAGCGCCTTGCTCTGGTTGTCCACTTTCAGGCTGCTGGCCTTGTCGCTTTCTGGAAAAACAATGCGCGTGCGGTCCAGATTAATGGCCGCATGGGTGGTAAATGCTGTGCTGATTAGCATCAGGCACAGGCTTTTAATCGGCGTTAATTTCATGATGATTTCTTACTGACACGGCAGTATCAACTGCATACTGTTTTCTAAGTGAGAAGGTAACGAGAAGCGACACTGTTGGTTGTCGCCCCATGTCACGCGAAACTGCTGTTCTGGCTCAACGGCGCCGAGCCAGACGTGGCCTTCATCGGCCACCATCCCAACCTGCAAATCGTTTGCTTCCAGGCGAACAATCGCCCCGAGCGGTGGCGTTCCTGATGACATCCGCAGAACACCTGCCACGTCCCGACCTGCACGCGTGGCAATCTGACGAAAACCAATGGCCCCCTCAGTCCAGGTTGAGGTCACGACGCGGTTGTCCACGTCCACGCCATCCGGAAGGTTGTTCATATTGATCTGCACGCTGGAGGGGGAATAGCTGGAGAATGACGGTAAAACGCCGATGCCAAAACGGTTGGTCTCATCTCGCGACATGTTCAGCGGGATATTGCCTACCCCGTCGGTGCTGACCATTACGCGGGGTTCATTACCGTAGCTGCGCCGGTGCAGCGCGGCGCCTTTCACCGTTGAGGTGAAGGAACCGCTCCAGCTTGCGCTGAGGGAGTTATATTCGTCAGCTTTATAGCTGCCGGAGAGATTAAGATCGCCGTACGCAGAATAATGCTGATAATTCCCGCTGAACTGCGCCCCGGAGTCTGGCTTCCCGCTCTCCGCGCCCGCGGAAACGCCCCAGGTGTTATTGCGATCCGACGTGTCGTACCACGACACGTTATGGCTCAGCGTGTCGCGGTTACGCAGGTCATAGTTAAGTCGATGATCGGGATCGAGCGGTACGCTGAGCGAGAGATAGAACTGAGTATCGTCACTTTCGTCTTTCTCATCGTAATGCGTTTTACTCCAGGACAGGGTTACGCCAAGGTTCTTCCAGCGGCCCATATCAAAGTTGTAGCCCGCCGTGATACTGCCGGTCGTGGAGGGTGAATCATTCCACCATGTCTGACGCAGCATATTGACGTACAGGTTCAGGGATAACGCCGAAATGTACTGGCTTGCCGTCACGCTCAGGGTTTGTTTTTCCGACTGGCGGTCACCGTCGTCATAATCAAGGTAGCGGGCGTAGCTCAAAAACTGTGGATCTGAGTAGCGGTAGCTGGCGAGCGTAAGCTGACTGCCGGTGGTATCGAAACGCTTGCTGTAGTTAATGCGATAGCTGTAACCCGTCTGGCTGCGCTGGTGTGGCAGCTGGCTGGTGGCCTGCGTGACGTCAAAAGAGAGCGCCCCCAGCCAGGCCATATTCTGGCCGATTCCGGCAGCGACGGAACGATAGCGGTCGCCATCGGCCAGCGTACCGCCATACAGGGAGGTGTGCGACAGCATGCCCCAGGAAAATTCGCCGCTCATGAAGGCGTTATCTTCAACGTCATGGGAGGCGCCCTGGCGCGCTTTACCCGCCGCGAGCTTGTAGCGCACCTGACCCTTGCGCGTTAAAAATGGTACGGATTCGGCCGAGACCTGGAAGGTGCTGACGCGTCCATCCTCTTCCGTGACTTTGACGTCCAGCGTGCCCTGAACCGACTGGTTAAGATCCTGAATAACAAAAGGACCTGGCGGCACTTTACTCTGGTAAATCACGCGATTGGCAAGGCTTACGGTTACCGTGGCGTTGGTTTGCGCTATCCCGGTAATCTGCGGGGCATAGCCGCGCAGCGACCATGGCAGCATACGTTCATCGCTGATTAGCGATGCGCCGGTGTAGGTAAAGGCGTCAAAAATTGCGGACTGGAAATCCGTTTCACCCAACGTCAGTTTCGCACCGATCGAGGGCAGAGGGCGGAACATATACACGCGTGAAAAACGTCCATTATGCTCCGAGCCTGCGTCAGTATGGCTTTGCGTGTACTGGTAATCGCTGCGTAGCCGCCACGCGCCCATGTTCGCGCCGGCGGTGCCATAGGTATTGGCGTTGTCATTGTTGCTGCCGCTATTGGGCTGATAATGGCTGGCAAAAAGATTGTAATCCAGCAGTACGCCCGGCACGCCGATGTCCCAGGTGGATGGCGGCATCCAGTCAACCGCACGGTATTGCAGCCACGCCTGGGGGATGGTCACTTTCAGGGTCTGGCTGCCTTGCTCAAAAGTAAATCGGATGTCGGGTCTGGCGGAGAAATCAACGCATCCCTCTTTCTCAGGCAAAGCGTGGCGAACGTCATCCTGCAACGCAAAGGTATCGACCAGCTCGGGGGGAATACAGACCTGAACGGCGTTATTTATTTCTCGCCAGCGAAGCTGCCAGCCATTTGCCAGCGGAATATCATTGACGGCAACCGTAACGAAATAGCTTCCCGGCGTAACCGATATTTGATCTTTAAACAGTGATAAATCGACGCTGCCGCGCTGATCTTTATCGATGGCGTTTATATTAAACTCGGTGGCAGAGGCAACTTTCGTCATTAACAGGGACGCAATGATGATTATCCATTGTAATTTGTATGTCATCATCCTGTTACTCGAGTAAATAGAGAGTGCCGACCGGTATGAATTACCAGTCGGCTGGTGCCGTGACGTAACAGAATTATTTGTACATCAGGACGTAGTTAGCCGTGGCTTCAACCTGGCCTGCCGTCGCAGTTTTACCTGTAGGGACTTCCATAACCGCTTTGAAATGCAGCGTCTGGGTGGTTGAACCCGCCAGCAACTCAACCTCGTTGGCCTCTCCCAGCGTGATAGCAGACTCCGCGTTATCCAGCAGACGCACCCCCACGTTTTGCGCACCGCTTGCATAGGTGTTGCTCATCAGGCTGGTATCCGCCGCGTCTGTCGCTGCGCTGGTAAAGGTCACATCCACTTTGGTAATTGGCGTGTCGGTCTCGTCTGCCGGATCGTCAAGCTGGCAGTTTTCCAGATTGATATCGACCGGTACCGGGGTAGATTTTTTGTTGGCGTTGATAACAGCCGTGGTCACTTCACCCAGATCGACTTCTTTATCAACGCTGTCTGGTGCGATACTGCACGGTGCGTCAATAACAATACCTTTGAATGTGATTTTTCCTGAGCCTTGATCATCTGCAAAAGCAGCACCCGATACAATGACTGCCATAGCCGTCGCTAACAGTAGTTTTTTACCCATATACATGAAAATATCCTTTTTCAGAGTGATTCATAATGTGAATATTAATTTCAGAATACTCGCGAAGTATACGAATTGGGGTGGGGAGACGCGATTAACATGACTTAAATATATTTTTAGATGGTTTTAATTAATATTTGCAGGCTATCTTAAGAGGCGTGGTTTTTCGGGATTTTAACAGGACTATATTTTTCAGGTTATTATAGGTGAAATATATAGGATTGTTTTTTTGAATAATATATAGCCTCCGTATAAAACGGAGGCATAAATTCTTAGCCAATACCGGCCGTTTGCAGCAGTACCAGACTCATCCCCATCACTGACATTCCACACAGTACGCCGTAGCTGGGGTTATTGTTGGGATCGATCTCTTTCGCCAGCGGCATCAGCTCATCGACAGAGAGCGCGACCATAATCCCGGCCACGGCAGCCATAATCGCAGCCATCACAATCGGGGAGACGAGGCTACCGAGGATCAGCCACGCCAGCACGCCGCCGAGAATTTCAGCCATCCCGGAGATACCCGCCCAAAAGACAGCCGTACGTTTTGAACCCGTGGCGGCATAAACGGGCCCGGCAACGGCAAGTCCTTCAGGAATATTGTGCAAAGCCACGGCCAGCGCCACACCAAAACCCATTTCCAGGTTGCTGCTGGCCGTGACATAGGTGGCGATACCTTCCGGAAAGTTATGCAGGCTGATACCCAGCGTCAGCAGAATGGCCGTGCGTTTGATATTGCCCGGGATGGGGGTAACGCTTTTTTGCATTAAATCCTGCGGGTGCGCGTGAGGAAGAATACGGTCAAGCGCAAAATAACCCAGCAGTCCAATGATAAACATGCCATAGCCCAGAACAGGCGACATACCTTCGGTGTGAAGCGCGGCGGGCAGCATCTCCATCAGCGAGATAAGCAGCATGATCCCGGCGGCGAAACCCAGCGAGAAGGCCAGAAGGCGATTAGAGGGTTTTTGCCCGAGTACCCCGAGGAACGCACCGATAAAGGTTGCGGCGCCCGCGAGTAAGGTCAAAATCAACGGTACTGACATGCATTCTCCTTAAGCGATATCTGACATTCAAATTTCCTGATGATGATCTTCACGGTTATCTGCGTTCATCTTCACCTGAATGCGCGTAATGTAGGCCCATCACATTGCCACCTCCTCTAAGGATATCACCATGTCTTCTTCTCGTATGCCAGCACTGTTTTTAGGCCATGGCAGCCCAATGAACGTCCTGGAAGATAACGTCTATACCCGCGCCTGGCGTCAACTGGGTGAGACGTTACCGCGTCCGAAGGCAATTGTGGTGGTCTCTGCGCACTGGTTTACCCGGGGTACCGGTGTGACGGCCATGGAAGCGCCAAAAACGATTCATGATTTTGGCGGCTTTCCGCAGGCGCTGTATGACACGCATTATCCTGCTCCGGGCTCCCCCGAGCTGGCGCAGCGGCTCGTTGATCTGCTCGCCCCTGTTCCGGTTGCGCTGGACAAAGAAGCCTGGGGCTTTGACCACGGCTCATGGGGGGTGTTGATCAAAATGTATCCGGATGCCGATATCCCGATGGTGCAACTGAGTATCGACAGCACCAAACCGGCTGCCTGGCACATGGAGATGGGGCGTAAGCTGGCTTCGCTTCGTGATGAGGGCATCATGCTGATTGCCAGTGGCAACGTGGTACACAATCTGCGTACGGTACGCTGGCACGGTGAAAATACGCCGTACCCCTGGGCAACAGCCTTTAATGACTATGTAAAAGACAACCTGACCTGGCAAGGGCCGGCCGAACGACACCCTTTGGTGAACTATCTGGATCACGACGGCGGTTCGCTCTCTAACCCGACGCCGGAACACTTCTTGCCATTGCTGTATGTACTAGGCGCGTGGGATGGTCAGGAGGTTATTACAATCCCGGTCGACGGTATTGAGATGGGGAGCTTGAGTATGCTGTCGGTGCAGGTGGGGTAAAAACATGTCGGGTGGCGGCTTCGCCTTACCCGACCTACATATTGAGCGTAGGCCCGGTAAGCGTAGCGCCACCGGGCAAGTCTTACTCGACGAAAATATGCGGGTAGAAACGCGACAGATCCTGCGTAATCAGCGCGCGATCTTCGCGAATGCCAATCCCGGCAGGCTGATCGTTAATAAGCCAGCTGCCGATCAACGTATAGCTGTCGCCAAACTTCGGCAGTTGATAAAACGCCTGGACGATCATCCCTTCTTCACCGTACGGCCCTTCAACCGCTTCCAGCGTTTTACCGTTTTCGATAATCGAGACGTTTGCCCCTTCACGGGAGAAGATTGGCTTAACGACGTATTTCTCCATCGGTGGGAAATCATCTTCAGCAAAGTAAGCAGGCAGCAGGTTCGGGTGATTCGGGAACATCTCCCACAGCATCGGCAGCAGGGCTTTATTGGAGATAATGCTCTTCCAGGCCGGTTCCAGCCAGCGCACGCCGGCGTCTTCCAGTTTGGTAGAGAACATTTCCCGCAGCATGTATTCCCACGGATAGAGCTTGAACAGGTTGCTGATGACCTGATCCTGCATGTCCGTAAACTGACCTTTTTCACCTAAACCGATATCTTCGATATAGAGGAATTCCGTCGCCACTTCCGCTTCGGCTGCGCAGTCCTGCAAATACTGAACCGTACCGCGATCTTCTTCGGTATCGCGGCAGCAGGCGAGGTGCAACAGGTTGAAACCGTGCTGTTCACGCAGTTCGACGAAACGCTCAATCAGCTTTTCCTGAAGGCTGTTGAACTGGTCGCTGCCTTCGGGCAAGTTTCCGGCATTCGCCTGATCTTCCAGCCAGATCCACTGGAAGAACGCGGCTTCGTACAGAGAGGTTGGTGTATCCGCGTTGTTTTCTAAAAGCTTCGGTTCACCCACGCCATCCCATGCCAGATCGAGGCGAGAGTAGAGCGAAGGCTGGTTCGTTTTCCAGGACTGACGAACAAAACTCCAGGTGTGCTTCGGAATGCGGAATTTGGTCATCAGCTCATCGCTGTCGATGACTTTTTCTACTACCTTCAGGCACATCTGGTGCAGCTCTGCGGTTACCTCTTCAAGCTTTTCGACCTGAGCGAGCGTGAGCTTATAGTAAGCATCTTCACACCAGTACGGCTCGCCGTACATGGTGTGAAAGTTGAAACCGTATTCGGTGGCTTTTTCGCGCCAGTCCGGGCGCTCAACAATACTGACTCGTTCCATGATCAGCCGCCCATTGAGCGAGTTGAGGAGCCGGTCGCACTACGCTGCATGGTGGTTTGTTTGGCAACAGACTCACCAAAGCCGCCACGGGTAATGGTGCTGGTGGTGGCTGGTTTCGGCGCCATTGCGGTTTTCGGTACGGTCATCGTACGGCCTGGCGTTGCAGCACCGTAACCCTTGCCGGTGGCATCGGTGTATTTACCGTAGGCCGGGCTGTTCGGGTTTTTGGAGCTAAACAGCGGCTGCTGCTGGTAGCCCGCACCGCCGCTCATCAAACGGCCCATCATATAACCCGCCATCAGCGGCATCCAGAAGCTGCCGCTGGACTGTGCCTGCGCCTGGTTTTCCGGTGCCATACCCGCCTGAGCAGGTGCCTGCTGGCACTGGCCTTCACCGAATTCGGCTACACAGTCTTCGCGAGAGGCATATTTCGGCGCGGTACGTTCCGCTTCTTTGAGGGCGTTGTTATAGGCCGTCGTACACTCAGCGGCTTTACCGGTTGCGCTCGCGCAGTCGTCGGCGTTTTGATACAGCGAAACCGTTTCGTCGTTTTGCTCACAGCCTGCCAGCATAAAGACGGCGGTGACCGCCAGCGCGACAGGTGTCAGGTGGCGTGCGTTCCAGCTTTTGCGGAACGACGCGTGATTCATCGTTTTTGTCCGTTTCATATTTGTCTTCCAGGACCCAGTGGTAATAACGCTCAGGATAGAGGATGAGTGGTTGAAAATGAAGCGAAGAGGGGCGAAATGCGGGGGATCTTTACGTTGGCTTACGTTCAGGTGTGATTTTGCGCCGGGTGGCGCTGTGCTTACCCGGCCTACGGTTAAGTAGGCCCGATAAGCTCAGCGCCATCGGGCAAGGCTTAATGACGGAACGGATTCGTACCGCTGCTGGCAGGTGCGGTGCTACGCGCTGCCGCTGGCTGCGCAAGCGGGGCGCTGCTGTTAGGGGTTAAATTATCAACGGCGGCATCCTGCTGTGGATTTTCCGGCGCGACGCTGTCAGGCGACGTAGGGACCGGTTTGCCCAGCGTGCTGTTCAGCATTTGCAGATCCTGCTCGTTCAGCGTACCCAGCGCCTGCTTGATGTTCAGCTGGTTAATCAGATACTGATAACGTGCGCTGGAGAGCTGCTGTTTCGCGTTATACAGCGTGGTCGTTGCGTCTAACACGTCCACGATGGTACGCGTACCTACGGAGTAACCCGCTTCGTTCGCATCCAGTGAGCTCTGGGCAGAGACGACGGCCTGTTTATAGGCGTTGATGCTGCTGATAGAGGCATTTACGTTGTTGTAGGAAGAACGCACGGTCTGCACCACGTTGCGGTGTGCGCTTTCCAGCTGCTCGCTGGCACCCACAAAGTTGTACTGCGCCTGTTTAACCTGAGAGTTAACCATCCCGCCCTGGTACAGCGGCAGAGAGAAGCTCAGACCCACTTTGTTCTGGCCAACGTTGCTGTCGTCATAGGCCTGAGAGGTCGTTTTAGACCCGCTGTAGCTGGTGTCCGATACGCCGGTAGAGGCGCTCAGGCTCAGAGTTGGCAGGTGACCATCCTGTGCAAGACGGATCTGCTCGCGCGCCAGATCCTGGCTCAGGCGTGCCTGCAACAAGGTCAGGTTGCGGTTTTCCGCTTCTTTCAGCAGGGCGTTAACCGCCTGCGGTTTGTCCGTTTTGAAACTGTCCACGTTCAGAGAGGCCAGCTCAGGATAGTAGTTACCGGTGACCTGACGCAGTGCTTCCAGGGCGTTGTCGAGGTTGTTACGTGCGGTCACTTCGTTAGCCAGTACGGTATCGTACTGTGAACGGGCGTTCTGCACGTCAGTAATGGCGACCAGGCCCACGTTAAAACGCTGGGTGGTTTGATCTAACTGACGGTAAACCGCCTGTTTCTGCGCTTCGGTGTAGGAGAGGGCGTCAATCGCGCTCAGAACCTGGAAATAGGCGGTCGCGGTATTCAGGATCAGCGTCTGCTGATCGGTTTGATAGGTGACATCCTGAATGCCGGCGCTCTTTTCCTGCAAGCTCAGTTCCCGCCATTTGGACATGTCGAACAGGGTTTGTGTAAGCTGTAAAGAGGCGCTGGTGGCATTCGAATCGATGCCATTGTTATCGCGAAAACCGTTAGTGTAGGTATAATCTGCACCTAAGCCTAACTGCGGCAGCAGTGGACTACGTGCTTCGTTAATCTTTTCAAACGCAGCATCACGATCGGCCGCTGATTTACGTAAATCAGGGTTGCCCAGACGTGCCTGCTGGTAGACCTGTAACAGGTTTTCTGCCTGGCTCATTGCACTGAAGCCCGTCAGGCTCAGGCCGATAAGGATGGGGAGCAATTTCTTCATTTGCATTCCTTGTTGTGAAGCAGTATTAGCGCTGATCTAATTAAAAATAATTGCCGATTCTAACAGAATCATCCACACCAAAAGGTTGGCGTAACGTGCCATCTGGCGGTAATTTGCTCCAATCTACCATATAGCCATACAAACGGCAGCCAAACAGCCTTGAAATTCACAATTTCATCACCATTGCTACCAGGACTCGACCGATGCAAAAACCAGAAAACGTGCCTGTCACCTTCGCCAAAAACGATGTAGAAATTATTGCACGAGAAACGCTTTATAGCGGTTTTTTTTCAATGGAACTTTACCGTTTCAGGCATCGTCTGTTTAACGGTGAGATGAGCGGTGAAATCAAACGCGAAATTTTTGAGCGCGGGCATGCGGCTGTGTTGCTACCCTATGACCCAGTGCGTGATGAAGTGGTGCTGGTCGAACAGGTGCGTATTGCGGCTTATGATACCAGCGATACGCCGTGGTTGCTGGAGATGGTGGCCGGGATGATCGAAGAAGGTGAGTCGGTCGAAGACGTCGCTCGCCGTGAGGCGCTGGAAGAGGCGGGCCTGGCGATCGGCCGGACGAAACCGGTGTTGAGCTACCTGGCAAGCCCGGGTGGGACAACGGAACGTTCATCTATTATGGTGGGCGAAGTGGACGCCAAGACAGCGGAAGGGATCCACGGTCTGGCAGATGAAAACGAAGATATTCGGGTTCATGTGGTGAGTCGGGAGCAGGCTTACCAGTGGGTAGAAGAGGGGAAAATCGACAACGCAGCGTCTGTCATCGCCCTGCAATGGCTACAGCTGCATTATCAGACATTACGACACGAGTGGAAAAAATGAAGCGTTATACACCTGACTTCCCAGAAATGATGCGCCTGTGCGAAACCAATTTCGCCCAGCTGCGCCGCCTGCTGCCGCGAAACGACGCGCCCGGCGAAACGGTGAGCTATCAGGTGAGCAACGCGCAGTATCGGTTAACGATAACAGAATCAACGCGCTACACTACGCTGGTGGAGATTGAGCAAACGGCGCCGAGCATCAGCTACTGGAGCCTGCCGTCGATGACGGTACGTCTTTATCATGACGCGATGGTCGCTGAAGTGTGTTCAAGCCAGCAGATCTTTCGCTTTAAAGCGCGGTATGATTACCCGAATAAAAAGTTGCATCAACGCGACGAAAAGCATCAAATTAACCAGTTTTTAGCCGACTGGCTAAGATATTGTTTAGCACATGGAGCAATGGCGATTCCGGTTTGTTAGCGTCATAAACCTACCTAAGGACACCATTTGGAAAGCCTGTTGAACCTGACTGTTGCTGGTGGGGCGCCAGTCAGGATATTACAAATCACCGACACCCACCTTTTTGCCGAAAAGCATGAGACGCTTCTGGGCGTGAACACCTGGGAGAGTTATCAGGCGGTTCTTGACGCGATCCATGCTGAAAAGCGGCCATGCGATCTGATCGTCGCGACGGGCGATCTGGCGCAGGATCAATCCTCCGCAGCCTATCAGCATTTTGCTGAAGGGATTGCGAGCTTTAGCGTGCCTTGCGTCTGGCTACCGGGCAATCACGATTTTCAACCCGCTATGTACAGTTCGCTTCAGGATGCGGGGATTTCACCGGCAAAATGTGTCTTTGCGGGGGACCAGTGGCAAATTCTGCTCCTCGACAGTCAGGTGTTTGGCGTTCCGCACGGTGAGTTGAGCGACTATCAGCTTGACTGGCTGGAGACAAAACTGGCCGCCGAACCGAATCGCAATACGCTGCTGTTGCTGCATCATCACCCGCTGCCGGCGGGCTGTAGCTGGCTCGATCAGCACAGCTTACGCAACTCTGCGGCGCTGGACGGCGTACTGGCGAAATTTCCGCGCGTGAAAAATTTGCTGTGCGGGCACATTCACCAGGAACAGGATCTCGACTGGAATGGTCGCCGCCTGCTCGCGACGCCCTCTACCTGCGTGCAGTTTAAGCCGCACTGCGCCAACTTTACGCTGGATACCATCGCACCGGGCTGGCGTTGGCTGGAGCTGCATGCCGATGGCTCGCTGACCACCGAAGTTTGCCGTCTGGCTGGGGCTCAATTCCGCCCGGATACCGCTTCGGAAGGCTATTGATGTCGACGCTTCTCTATCTGCATGGGTTTAACAGCTCACCGCGATCGGCGAAAGCGACGCAGCTTCGCCAGTGGCTGAGCGCGAATCATCCTCACGTGGAGATGATTATTCCGCAGTTGCCCCCTTATCCGGCGGATGCGGCAGAGATGCTGGAATCAATCGTGCTTGAACACGGCGGCGAATCGTTTGGCGTTGTCGGGTCGTCGCTCGGCGGCTACTACGCCACCTGGCTGTCGCAGTGCTTTATGTTACCCGCTGTCGTCGTCAACCCGGCGGTCCGGCCATTTGAGCTGTTAAGGGACTTTCTTGGCGAAAACGAGAACCCCTACACCGGCCAACAATATGTGCTAGAGTCACGCCATATTTACGATCTCAAAGTTATGCAGGTCGACCCGCTTGAAGCGCCCGATCTTATCTGGCTGCTGCAACAGACGGGAGATGAAGTGCTGGATTACCGCCAGGCAGTGGCGTATTACGCATCCTGCCGCCAGACTGTAGAAGAGGGCGGTAACCATGCTTTCACGGGCTTTGAAGATCATTTCACCCAGATTGTCGATTTTCTTGGACTGCACAGCCACTGACAATCAATGCGAATTGCTAGCTTAAATCATGACGCAAACCTACAACGCTGATGCCATTGAGGTACTCACCGGGCTTGAGCCGGTTCGCCGCCGCCCGGGGATGTACACCGATACGACGCGCCCAAACCACCTGGGCCAGGAAGTAATTGATAACAGTGTGGACGAAGCGCTGGCAGGCCATGCCAGACGCGTGGACGTTATCCTGCACGCCGATCAGTCGCTGGAAGTTATCGACGACGGCCGCGGCATGCCGGTAGATATCCATCCGGAAGAGGGTGTTCCCGCCGTTGAGCTGATCCTCTGTCGTCTGCACGCGGGCGGTAAGTTCTCCAACAAAAACTACCAGTTCTCCGGCGGCTTGCACGGCGTGGGGATCTCCGTGGTTAACGCCCTGTCAAAGCGCGTGGAAGTGAACGTTCGTCGCGATGGCCAGGTGTATAACATCGCGTTTGAAAACGGCGAAAAAGTGCAGGATTTGCAGGTCGTCGGGACGTGCGGTAAACGCAACACCGGCACCAGCGTCCATTTCTGGCCTGACGAAAGCTTCTTCGACAGCCCACGCTTTTCCGTTTCTCGCCTGACGCACCTGCTGAAAGCCAAAGCGGTGCTGTGCCCGGGCGTGGAAATCACCTTTAAAGATCACGTAAACAACACCGAACAGAGCTGGCGCTACGAAAAGGGTCTGAACGACTACCTGTGCGAAGCGGTTAACGGCCTGCCGACCCTGCCGGAAAAACCGTTCGTCGGGAATTTCGAAGGTGACACCGAAGCGGTGGACTGGGCGCTGCTGTGGCTGCCGGAAGGCGGTGAGCTGCTGACGGAAAGCTACGTCAACCTGATCCCAACGCTGCTCGGCGGGACGCACGTCAACGGCCTGCGTCAGGGGCTGCTGGATGCGATGCGCGAGTTCTGCGAATACCGCAACATTCTGCCGCGCGGCGTGAAGCTTTCCGCAGAAGATATCTGGGACCGCTGCGCCTACGTGCTCTCCGTGAAGATGCAGGATCCGCAGTTTGCCGGTCAGACTAAAGAGCGCCTGTCGTCACGCCAGTGTGCGGCGTTCGTCTCCGGCGTGGTGAAAGATGCGTTTACCCTGTGGCTGAACCAGAACGTTCAGGCCGCAGAAATGCTGGCTGAAATGGCCATCTCCAGCGCCCAGCGTCGCCTGCGCGCGGCGAAGAAAGTGGTGCGTAAAAAGCTGACCAGTGGCCCCGCGCTGCCGGGCAAGCTGGCGGACTGTACCGCCCAGGATCTCAACCGCACCGAGCTGTTCCTGGTGGAAGGGGACTCGGCAGGCGGATCGGCCAAGCAGGCGCGCGATCGTGAATATCAGGCGATCATGCCGCTCAAGGGTAAGATCCTCAACACCTGGGAGGTCTCGTCTGATGAAGTGCTGGCCTCGCAGGAAGTACACGACATCTCCGTGGCGATCGGCATCGATCCGGACAGCGACGATCTGAGCCAGCTGCGCTACGGCAAGATCTGTATCCTCGCGGATGCGGACTCCGATGGTCTGCACATCGCCACGCTGCTCTGTGCGCTGTTCGTGAAGCACTTCCGCACGCTGGTGAAAAACGGTCACGTCCACGTGGCGCTGCCGCCGCTGTACCGTATCGACCTTGGCAAAGAAGTCTACTATGCGCTGACGGAAGAAGAGAAAGCGGGCGTGCTGGAGCAGCTCAAACGCAAGAAGGGCAAACCGAACGTTCAGCGCTTTAAAGGGCTGGGCGAGATGAACCCGATGCAGCTGCGTGAAACCACGCTGGATCCGAACACCCGCCGTCTGGTGCAGCTGACCATCAGCGATGAAGACGAACAGCAAACCAACGCCGTGATGGACATGCTGCTGGCCAAGAAACGTTCTGAAGACCGACGTAACTGGCTACAGGAGAAAGGCGATATGGCGGATATAGAGGCCTGATGTCCCCTCACCCTAACCCTCTCCCACAGGGAGAGGGTTAGGATCGTAGGCCCGGTAAGCGTTAGCGCCACCGGGCTTTTTTACGTCAAAACTCCATCTTCACCGTAAACTGCACTTCACGCGGGTCGCCAATCTGGTTGCCCAGGTTGTTGGTCGCAATCGACGACGTGTAGTAGGTCTTATCGAACAGATTCTTCACGTTCACCTGTAGCGTCACCGGATATTGCAGCTTCATTTTGTACGCCGCAAATGCATCCGCCACGAAATAGCCCGGCAGATAATAATCCGCACCGTTAGTCGCTGAGCGGCGGCTTACGCCGTGCCCGCCGCCGCCAATTGTCAGCGTATTCCCGGCAAACGCATTGTGAATATCGTACGTCAGGAACAGGGAGCCGGTATGGCGCGGTACGTTCGACAGCGGTTTGCCCGCGTAGTCCGGGTCTTCCAGCACCTTCGCATCGGTATAGCCGTAGCTGGCGATAATGTTGGTGTTCTCGGTCAGCGATCCGGCGAGATCCACTTCGACACCCTGCGAGCGCACGCGGCCCGCGGTTTTGGCGACGGTTTCATCACCGACGCTCTCGGTGTACAGCACGTTGCGCTTGTGGATATCAAACAGCGCGATGTTGGCGGTAATGCCGTCGAACAGGTCGAATTTAGCGCCTATTTCATACGCGTTCGACGTTTCCGGCGGCAGGTCGCCGATGTAGCTCGCAATGGACGACTGCGGCATAAACGTCTGGGAATAGTTGGCAAACAGGGAGACTGCCGGCGTGAGCTTGTATACCAGGCCCAGCTTCGGCGTCCACTGGTCGTCGCGGCTGTCGGTGTTGACGTTAAACGGACGGCCTTTGCCCGCGTACTGGGTGTAATACTGGTAGCGCAGTCCGGCAACGGCGATCCATTTATCGGTCAGGTACAGCGCGTCCTGCGCGTAGGCGGAGTAGCTCTCCTGCTTGATGGTTTGATCGCTGTCGGCTGCCGAGACGGTGGTGCACTTGCCGAGGCTGCCGTAGCTCGGGTTGTAAATATTGAAATCCTTAACGTTCTTACAACGGATCATGTCCGTGCGCAGCAGATCGTAATTCTCATACGACACGCCGGTCAGGATCTCATTGTAAAAGCCCGCGATGTCCACGTTCCCCTGCAAATCTGCCCGCGTTGTGTGCATACGCTGGGTCGAACCCTGGGTCGCATCCACGCGGCGGGTCAGGTTGCCGGTTTTTGAATCGTAGGCCATCACGCGAGCCTGGTTATCGCTGTACTTATCCTGGCTGTAGCTGTAGTCGAACTTCGCGGTCCACTGGCTGTTGAGCCGATACTCCGCGTTAAGCTGAGCGAGGTCGGACTGACCGTCGGTCACGTTAAATGGCTCATCAAAGCGGGTTTTGCGATCGACGTCGACGGCCTTTTTGGTGTTGAGATCGAAGATCGTTCCGCGATCGAACGGCGTTTTATAGTCGCGATGCGAATAGAGCACGGTCACGGTGGCATCATCGCCGAACCAGGTCAAAGACGGGGCGATAAAGGTGCTGCGTTCGGTGCCGAAATTACGCCAGTAATCCTCGTCCTGATACTCCCCCGTCAGGCGATAGGCCAGACGCGTACCTTCAATTGGACCGGTGACGTCAAACTGTCCGCTACCGCCGCCAAAGCTGGTTGATGTGGCAGAAATCGAGCCGCCGAAGGTTTTCTCCGGGCGTTTGGTCACCACGTTAATCAGGCCGCCGGGGTCGAGAATACCGTAAAGGGTCGAGGCCGGGCCTTTTAGCACCTCCACGCGCTCGGTTGCGGCATTGAAGCTGCGCGGCAGCACGGTGCGCAGGCCGTTGGTCATGATCGAGCCATCGCGGTTTGCGCCGAAGCCACGGCGCACGAAGGCATCCTGCGTGCCGCCCAGGGTGTTGGTCTGCACCACGTTGCTGACGTTATACAGCGCCTCGTCTAGCGTGGTCGCGTTTTGGTCTTCCAGCACTTTATCGCTGACGGTATTGACCACCTGCGGGATGTCCAGCATCGGCATGTTGGTCAGCGTGGCGGTGGAGGTGTTCAGGGGCTGATAGCCGCTGGTGGCGTCGGTGGAAGCGTAAGGATCGGCAGTGACGGTAAGCGTCTCACCGTCTTTTGCTGCTGCGTGCACCAGAGGCGCCATGAACAGGAGTGAAAAGAGCGCGCGCCCTTTTACCCCGGCGAATGAAGGTGTGAACTTAGCCATTACATCTGTTTTCCCAAAATATCCTGCGATGAAATGCTCGCGGAAGAATGTGTGAGTCATTGCCCTTACGCTCTGTCCGTTAGCCTCTACGGCATCGGACTTGTAATTGAGAATCATTCAAGCATGAGGGCATGTAGTAGTAAATGGAATAAATAAAAATTTCGCTACAGAGGTTTCTCTCTGGCTAACACGCTTCGCTTTCTTCTTTAAGCTATTGAAAATAATTAATAAAAATGAATTTTGATTTGTGCGGTGACGCTCAATTATCCCTGGGATTTACAGGGTATATCTTCGCTTGACTACTACATGGAGCGGCGGCAAACTCACAAAAGAGAATGAGTTTTATTTTTATTTGTTGGTTTTTTTTCTTACGTTGGCGTTCACGTGGCTCACTACATCAAAAAGCCGGGACTGGTTCTTGAGAACCTCTCCGCGGGTTACCAGAAAAAAATCATCGTTGATGATATCTCCCTTGCGATCCCCCAGCAGAAAATGACTGTTCTGGTGGGCGCAAACGGCTGCGGAAAATCGACGCTGTTAAGTACCCTCGCACGGCTGCTTCAGCCGCTCGGCGGCAGCGCGGTGCTGGACGGCAAAGCCATCCACTCGCAACCAACCAAAGCGGTCGCCCGCCAGCTCGGGATCCTGCCGCAGTCTCCGCTGCTTCCAGAAGGGTTAACCGTATTTGAGCTGGTCTCGCGCGGACGTTTCCCCTGGCAGAACGTGATGCGCCAGTGGAGCGAGGAAGACGAGCGGGCCGTGGAAGAGGCGTTACGCCTGACCGGAACGGCAGAGTTTGCCCATCATCTGGTTGAAAGCCTGTCCGGCGGCCAGCGCCAGCGCTGCTGGATCGCTATGGTGCTGGCGCAGCAAACGCCCTATATCCTGCTGGATGAACCCACGACGTACCTCGATCTTCGCTACCAGGTGGAGATCCTCGAACTACTGCACACGCTGACGCGCCGGCACGGGCGCACCGTGGTGGTGGTTCTGCACGATCTCAACTTCGCCGTGAATTACGGTGATTCGCTGGTCTTTTTACGTCAGGGAAAGGTTGAGGGGGTACTGCATGAGGGCGACGCCTGCACGCCGGAGCTGATCAAAGCGGTGTTTGACGTCGACGTGCATATGTCGGTTAACCCGCTGACCGGCAAGCCGTTCTTTATGCCGTTCCGTCAGGCTGACGACAAACCATGATGCGCACATCTGTGGCCTTTATTCTCTTTACGCTGCTGCTTCTGGCAGGCGCGATTGCGCACCTGAGCATCGGGGCGCGCGTTATCGCCCCCCGGACGGTAGTAGACGCATTTTTCCACTTCGACCCGCGCAATTTTGAGCATAGCGTGATCGTCAGGCTGCGCTTGATGCGGCTGTGCGCCGCCCTGGTGGCGGGCGCGGCGCTCGGCGTCGCGGGCGTGCTGCTGCAATCAGTGATCCGCAACCCGCTCGGCGAGCCGCATATCCTGGGGCTGAATGCAGGGGCGGCGCTGGCGGTGGTGCTGACGAGTGCCCTCGGGCTGTCGCTGCCGTTTGGCCGCCCTCTGATAGCCGCAGCTGGCGCCGCCGCGCTCTTTTTGCTGGTGCTAACGTTCTCCTCATCCGGGCGTACCGGTCTCACGCCGATGAAGGTCACGCTGTGCGGCGTGGCAATGTCGGCATTTGCCTCATCGATAACCGCCACGGTGTTGATTCTGGATGAACAGACGCTGCTGGCCGTGCGGACCTGGCTTGCGGGGGATGTGGCGGGAGTCATCGGCGAGACGATCGCTAGCGCCGCGGGGGCCGCTGCCGTGGGTTTTGCGCTGGCGCTCTGGCTGTCGCCGTCGCTGAACATGCTGGCGCTGGGCGAGAGAATGGCGCAGGGGCTTGGCGTGTCGCTGCTGAAAACGCGCCTGCTCGCGCTGCTGGCCATCGCCCTGCTGTGCGGCGCGGCGGTTTCAGTTGCCGGACCGATCGGGTTTATCGGACTCGTGGTGCCGCAGCTGATTCGCCGTCTGGTATCGGTGGACCTGCGCGTGATGGTGCCGCTTTCAGCCCTCTGCGGGGCGCTGGTTCTGCTGATGGCGGATATCGCCGCCCGTACGCTGTTTACGCCGTATGAGCTGGCAACCGGCGTGATGACTGCGCTGGTCGGCGCGCCGGTCTTTATCCTTATGGCGTCAAGGATGTTCAAATGAACCGGGCTGGATTGAGGGCAGTACGATTTTTCTCCTTCTCGGCGCTGGTTCGCCCGAGGGCGCTGCTGTATCTGGCCGTATTATCGCTTGCCGCTCTCCTGCTGCTAAGTTTTGGCCTGACGCACGGTTCGCTGCCCATTCCTGCTTCCGCCATCGGACGTGCGCTGTTTTATCCTGAACGTCTGACGGCGGATGCGCATTACATTGTGATGGATATCCGCCTGCCGCGCCTGCTGATGGCGGTGCTGTGCGGCGCGATGCTCGGCATGGCGGGGGCGGCCATGCAGTCCATTACCCGCAACGGCCTTGCTGACCCCGGTCTTATCGGCGTGAAAGAGGGCTGTAGCGCGGCGGTGCTGCTGCTGATTTTTCAGTTTCCGGGATTGGGGCCGTACTGGCGTCCACTTATCGGCATGGCCGGTGGGCTGCTGACCGCGCTGCTGGTAGTGGCGCTGGCGCGTGATATCTCGCGCCCGCGATTCATCCTGATCGGCATCGGCGTGTCATGGGTGTTTTCCGCCGCGATGGGGGTCTTTATGACGACCGCCGACGTGCGCGACGTCCAGACGGCGATGCTGTGGCTGGCGGGGAGCCTGCATGCAGCAAGCTGGACGCTGGTCAGCATCGCTGCTGCCTGGACAGTGCCGGCGTTTGCGCTGCTGCTCTTTACCGCACGCGCCGCAGACGTAGCCTTGCTCGGCAACCACACTGCGACGGGGCTGGGCGTGCGGACTTCACGCCTCGCTCTGCTGCGCGTGTTTGCCCCCGTGGTGCTCACCGCGGCCTGCGTCTCCTGCGTGGGGAGTATCGGCTTTGTCGGGCTGATTGCCCCGCACATGGCGCGCCTGCTGCTGCGCGGAGGGCAAACGGCACTGCTGACGGGAAGTGCCGTACTGGGCGCGCTGCTGGTGCTGCTGGCGGATAACGTCGGGCGGCTGGCATTTCTCCCGTTGCAGCTGCCGGCGGGAATTGTCATTTCACTGATTGGCGGACCGTTTTTCCTGCTGCTGCTCTGGCAGCGTCGGGATCGATTTTAGGGGATAAAAATGCGCGTATTTTTTGCAATGCTGGTGCTGGTGGGTTTTGCTGTAGGAGCCGCAGAGCCAACGCAGACGTTTACTGACGACCTGAACCGCAACGTGGTGGTGCCGGTTAACCCGAAGCGGATTGTGTCCCTGCACGACCTGGATATCACCATTCCGCTGATCGAGCTTGGCGTACCGCCGGTTGCCAGCCATGGCCGCACCCGACCGGACGGCAGCCATTTTCTGCGTTCCAGCGGTATGCTGACGGGCATCGATTTTGATAATTCCGACATCACATTCATCGGCACCGCGGATATCGATATTGAAGCCATCGCCGCGGCGAAGCCGGATCTTATCATCACCGAGCCGACCCGCAACACGCCGGTCGAGCAGCTGGAAAAAATTGCCCCGACGGTGAGTATCGATCACCTCGACGGCGGTGCGCCGGAGATCTACCGCAAGCTGGCGCAGCTTACCGGGACAGAGGCGCGGCTGAAGATTCTGGAGCGTCGCTATCAGGAGCAGATCGAGGCGCTAAAGGCGACCATCGATACGAGCAAACTGACCGTCTCGGTGATTCAGGCCAATCAGGGCAAAATCAACGCCATGCACAGCTACCACTCGCTTGGGCGCGTGCTGCGCGACGCAGGGTTCAGGTTCCCGCCGCTGATTGAGAGCATCCCGGAGGGCGGGCGCATCGACGTCAGCGCCGAGCGCCTGCCGGAGCTGGATGCTGATTTTGTCTTTGCCACCTGGCGCGGGGACACCGGCGGAAAACCGCAGGACGAGCTGGCGGCGATGGATGCGGTGATGCCGGGCTGGTGTCAGTTTCTCAACGCCTGCCGAACCGGGCATTACGTGCTCATCTCCCGCGAGGAAGCGATCTCAAATTCATTTGCCTCGCTGGGGCTGATGGCCGCGCAGGTGCAGTCGCAGATAGTGGGCCGTCCGCTGCCGGAGGCCGCACGATGATCCGAAAAATTGATGTCTACGGCGACCGCCTCCGCTCGCGGGCGCACCAGCTGACGCCGCGTCTGCTGCAGGTGGCGAGCTATATCAATGAAAATCGTGAAGCGGTTATGGAGCAGACGGCAATGGAGATTGCCGCTGTGCTACACACCTCGGACGCCACCGTGGTGCGTGCCATTCAGGCGCTTGGGTTTGGCGGGCTGCGGGATCTCAAGCAGACCCTGGAGCAGTGGTTTGGCCCGGTGGTCACCTCCAGCGAGAAGATGTCCACCACGGTAAACACGCTTACCAGCGACGTCGACGCGAGCATCGATTTTGTGCTGGAAGGCCATCAGCACACCTGCGCGGTGTTGTCCGAACCGGGCAACCGCTACGCGATGGCGCAGGCCGTGTCACTGCTTGCGCAGGCGAGACAGGTCGCTATTTTTGGCATTGGCGCATCCGGCATTCTGGCTGAGTACACCTCGCGACTGTTTAGCCGTATAGGTCTGCCTGCGATCCCGCTCAACCGCACCGGTATTGGCCTCGCCGAACAGCTGATTGCCCTACAGCGCGGTGACGTGCTGGTAATGATGGCGCAAAAATCCGCGCACCGGGAGGGGCAGACCACGCTGCGCGAAGCGAAGCGCCTGGGTATTCCCACCATTTTGCTGACCAACGCCACGGACTCGCGCTTTAGCAAAGAGGCAAGCGTAGTGATCCACGTCCCGCGCGGCGGCGAGAAGGGCAAAATCCCGCTGCACGGCACGGTGCTGCTGTGCCTGGAGATGATTATTCTGTCCGTCGCCTCCACTGAGCCGCAGCGCACCATCAAGTCGATGAAGCGCATCAACGAGTTACACCGCGGATTAAAGCCGGGGAAGAAGAGCGGTTGATCTTCCCCCTCTCCCCGTGGGAGAGGGCGGGGGTGAGGGCGTCAAACCGCACGATGGTTCTTCCTGTACTGCAACGGCGTCTCGCCAATCCCCTTTTTAAATGCGCTGATAAACCACGTCACGTCGGAAAATCCCGCCTGTGCGGCAATGTCACGCACGCTCGAATCCGTGTGGAGTAAACACTCGCACGCCTTACGCAACCTTAGCGTGTTCAGGTAGTCGTGAATTTTTTCGCCCGTTTCCGCATGGAATCTTCGCGATACGTAACTGCGTGATTTACCCAGCTCTTCGGCCAGCGCATCCAGACGAAATTTCTCCTGATAATGCTCGTCGAGCCAGAACATTACCTGGCTGGCGATCCCCTGGCTGTTGCCCGGCTCACCGTCGCGATCGTCGGGGAGCATCGCGAACAGGCCGATCAGCAGGCTGGCGATGCTCTCGCCGTTCATCGGCGGTTTATAGCAGCTAAACAGATGGTCGATATGGTGGTGACAGTGGGCTAAATCGGCGACCCACGCTTCGCCGCCACGGCGTGACAGCCGCTCCAGGCGCTGCCGGGTCTGGGGAAAATCCCGCAGGATCTTCAGCACCGCGTGCTGGTCGAGATGAATAATGGTGCGGCGGTAAATTGCCTCCGCCTGTTCGTCCACCATGACCTTGTGCAGCGTAAAAGGCGGGAAGAAAAACAGTCGTCCGGGGCGCATGGTGTAGTGACGATTATCGACAATCGCCACGCCAAAGCCCTCTTCCACATAGAGGATCTCCAGACACTGATGCCAGTGATGGTAGCGCACCGTATTGGCAAACAGGCGGCTGAACGAGGCCACGGTATCATTCAGGGCGATCAGTTCCAGAAGGTCGGATGTCGGCGTGTCGCGCATAGTGCAATAAAACTCAACTTTTTCCCGTCTGATCGTCTTTATAAACCACCTTTTTAAATTTTCTCAACTGGAGGTTTATTCATCGTTCATGCCTGTGACATGGCTAACATTTCTGCCCCTTGCGGATTCACTATGCTTTGCCGCAGTTGATTACGAGGGCGAACCGATGTGGGCGGCAAACAAAGAAAAATCAAATCCGTTGTCTTCACGCCAGGAGGTAGTGGCGTCGTTGAATGCACTTTTACAGGCGCTGGACACGCAATTTCCGGCGAACCGTTCACGATTCCCGCTGGGCGACACCTGCGCCCATTACACAGCGGATATTGCGCAGATGGAGGGACTTTCTCGCGCGCTGTGGGGGCTGTTTCCGCTGATGGCATCTGGCGAAAGCACGCCGTTCAGCGAGAAGTACCTTACTGCCATTAAGCTTGGTACCGACCCGCAAAGCAGCGGCTACTGGGGTGAAACCGGCCCGTACGATCAACGTCTGGTGGAGATGGCGGCCTACGGTCTGGGGCTCGCTCTGCTGGGGGATAAACTCACCGCCCATTTAACCGGGCGCGAGGTGATGAACCTGCACGCGTGGCTCAACCAAATCACCGACGCGCAGATGCCGGACAGCAACTGGAACTATTTTGCCATTATGGTCCAGCTCGGCTTTAAGCGCGCCGGCCTGCCGTACGATCGGGCCGCCATTGACCACCGCTTTGCGCTGATGGACGCCTACTACCTCGGCGACGGCTGGTATTCCGACGGTCCCGGCCGCCCGAAAGATTACTACATCTCCATGGCTTTCCATTTCTACGGCCTGATTTACGCCACGCTGAGTGACGACGAGGCGAGGGCGAAGGTGCTGCGCGAGCGCTCGCGTCTGTTCGCGGAAGACTTTATCTACTGGTCCGCCGCCGATGGCGCCTCGGTGCCGTTTGGCCGCAGCCTGACCTACCGCTTTGCCATGGTTGCCTTCTGGAGCGCGGTGGCCTTTTCTCAACTGGACGTCTTCACCCCGGGCATCGTGAAGGGCATTGTGCTGCGGCATCTGCGCTGGTGGCAGCAGCAGTCGATTGTCGATCGCGACGGTATTCTTACCCTGGGGTTTGCGTATCCGAACCTGGCGATGTGCGAGGATTACAACTCCCCCGGTTCACCGTACTGGGCGCTGAAAACCTATCTGATCCTGGCGCTGCCGGAAGCACACCCGTTCTGGCAGGCGGAAGAACAACCGCTGCCCGCGCTTGCTGAAAAACATGTGATTCCGCATGCGCAGCAGATCCTGATGCATTCGAAAGATTCGCAGCACGTCGTCATGCTCACCGCCGGTCAGCTGGAGCTGAACAACTACGTCAACACCGAAGCGAAATACACCAAATTTGCCTACTCCAGCCGCTTCGGATTCACCCTTGAGCGCGGGCGTTTTGGCCTGAAGCATGCCGCCTGCGATTCCATGCTGCTGCTGGCGGACGGAGATGACTATTTCCGCGGTCGTCGCGAGTGCGACGAGGTTCGGGTGGATGAAAATTACATTTTCTCGCGCTGGTCGCCGTGGCGCGACGTGCAGATTGCGACCTGGCAGATCCCGTTCGGGGAGTGGCACCTGCGCCTGCACCGTATCAACAGCGCGCGCACTCTGCAAACCGTCGAGGGCGGCTTTGCGGTGATGAAAACCGCCCATCAGGTGCGCGAACGCGGTTGTTATCTGTTGGCTGAAAACGGCAGCAGCGTCATTGTCGATCTTTCGCCGATCATTCAGCGCCAGCCAGACAGCATCGTCACGCCGCCGAACAGCAGCATTATGTTTGCGGAGTGCGCCTCCATTCCGCTGTTAAAAGCTGACCTCCCGCAAGGGGAAAGCTGGCTCTGTTGCGCCGTTCTGGCTGGCGGAAAACAGCCCGCTGCGGCGACGCCGCAGCTGAATATAACCCATAACCAGGTCGTGATTAGCGAACCCGGAAGCGAACGTAAGCTGTCGTTCACATTATAAAAATCTGGCCCTACACCCCGGCGAGGATGATATGAAAAGCACATCGACAACCAACAGAACTGAATATTACAAAATCAGCAGCTTTATCTTTCTCTATTTCTTTACCTGGTCTGCCAGTATTGGTCTGCTGGCGATCTGGCTCGGTCAGAAAGCCAACCTGAGCGGATCGGTGATTGGAACCGTCTTTGCGGTGAACGGGATATTCTCCGTTATTCTCAAGCCGATCTACGGCTATATTCTCGATAAGATCGGCATGAGCAAATATCTGCTCTATTTTGTGGTGATCATGTCGGCCCTGATGGCGCCATTCTTTATTTATGTTTACCAGCCGCTGTTAATGTCTAATACCCTGCTGGGGATTATTATCGGCGCGCTCTATTTAAGCTTTGCCTGGTACGCGGGCGTGGCGGCGTGTGAATCCTATTCCGACCGCTTTAGCCGTTTGAATGGCATGGAGTTCGGGCAGATCCGTATGTGGGGATCGCTCGGCTGGGCGGTGGCGTCATCTTTCTCCGGCCTGCTGTTCAACCTCTCACCGGCGTATAACTTTATTCTCGGCAGCGTGGCGTCGGTGGTGATGCTGATTGTCCTGCTGAGCCTGAAAGTGAACACTAACTCCGCTCACGCAGGCGAGGTGCTGACGAAAGAGAAAATTGCCCCGTCCGACGTTTACGCCCTGCTGCGTAACCGCAAATTCTGGGCCTTCTGCCTGTACGTGGCGGGCGTGGCGTGGATGATGTTTATCGCTGAGCAGCAATTCTCGCGCTATTTCGTCACCTTCTTCGATGATATTCATGAGGGCAACGCCGTATTCGGCTATCTCGGGACCGTACAGTCGGGCATGGAATTTGTCATGTATATGGTGGTCCCGCTGTTTGTGAACTTTATTGGCGCCAAACGCGGGCTGTTAATTGTCGGGCTGGTGGTTGGGGCGCGTCTGATTATTTCCGGCATGTGTGATTCACACCTGTTAATTTCAGTGCTTAAGCCGCTGTACGGTCTGGAAATTTGTCTCCTGCTGGTGTCGGTATTTAAATATATCGCCGAGCATTTCGACAAGCGCGTCAATGCCACCATGTATTTACTCGGCTATCAGGCGATGCTCTACGTTGGCAACGTGGTGGTCTCTTCCCCTGCCGGCTATATGTATGACCGTATTGGCTTTGAGCACACCTATATCATCATGGGCGCAACGGCGCTGACCTTTACCCTTATTTCTGCTTTTACGTTATCCGCCTGTCAGAGCAAATGGCGCGGGGCTCGTGCGCTGAACGTAGCAGAAACGTCAACTCGATAAATTACGCCGTCAAAGAAGGAACCGAAATATGTTAAGTCGTATCAAAGAAGAACGTCTGCCTGTTATCGCTGCGCCCGTTGACTCCCGCGCATTCAGCGATGAACTGAATTCGGCGCGCAGCCACGTTCTCGACCTGATTAGCCGTCATTTAACGGAGTTCGGCGACAAATTCCCGGCGGAAACCTGCCAGAACGGTTTTTATCCGCTGACTGACAACGTGGAGTGGACCACCAGCTTCTGGACCGGGCAGCTGTGGCTGGCATGGGAGATGAGCGGCGAGGAAAAATTCCGCGCGATGGCGGAAAAACACGTGCGCTCGTTTGGCCTGCGCATCGCCGGGCGCAACGACACCAACACCCACGATTTAGGCTTCCTCTACACGCTCTCCTGCGTAGCCGCGTGGCGGCTGACCGGAAACCGCGAGGCGCGCGGCTTCTCGCTGCTGGCGGCGGAAGCCCTGCTGGAACGCTTCCACGAGAAGGCGAAAATCATCCAGGCGTGGGGCGATCTCTCCGATCCGGAGCAGGCCGGGCGGATGATCATCGACTGCAACATGAACCTGCCGCTGCTCTACTGGGCAACGGAGCAGACGGGCGATCCGCGCTTTGCCGACGCCGCAAAAGCGCACGTCATGCAGGCCGCGACATACCTCATTCGTGACGATGCCTCCACCTTCCACACCTACTATATGGATGTGGCAACCGGCGCACCGCGCTACGGCAACACCCAGCAGGGCTACGCCGACGACTCCTGCTGGTCGCGCGGGCAGGCTTGGGGCATTTACGGTTTCCTGCTGAGCTATATCTATACCGGCGACGAAACGATGATCGCCCTGTCAAAACGGCTGGCAAACTACTTCCTCAATCGCCTGCCGGAAGACTACGTCTGCCACTGGGATCTGGCGCTGGTGGGCACCGACGCACTGCGTGATTCTTCCTCGGCGGCAATTGCGGTGTGTGGACTGCTGGAGCTGGTGAAACATCTGCCGGTCACAGATCCGGATCGCGAACGTTACCTCGAATGGGCGAAAGGGATTATGTCCTCGCTGACAAAGCACTATCTGATGGGCAAAGAAGAGAAGGGCAACGGGCTGCTTAAGCACTCGGTGTATCACCTGGCGAGCAATAAAGGCGTGGATGAGTGCGCGAGCTGGGGCGATTACTTCTACGTTGAGGCACTGGTGCGTTTTACGCAGAGCTGGAAACTGTACTGGTAAAAACAGTCGGGGGGTAACCCCCGACTTATCGATCACGCTTTCGGAATACGCAGCGTCTGACCGGGATAGATCTTATCCGGGCTGGAGAGCATTGGACGGTTAGCCTCAAAAATCTTATTGTACTGGTTGGCATCGCCGTACACGGTTTTAGAGATTGCGCTCAGGGTATCGCCGGATTTCACCGTATAGTAGGTGGCTTCATCTTTGGCATCTGTCGCGGTGATATTGTTCTCCACTTCGCTGACGCCCGCGATGTTGCCGACGGCGACCTGGATTTTTTCTTTCTGCTCCTGCGTCAGCCCGTCGCCCGTCACGCTGGCCTTGCCGTCAGTGACGTTAACCTGAACCTTATCGGAACCGGGAATGTTGAGTTTCTTGAGGTGCTCGGTGATTTTGTCGCCCTGACCTTTATGATCGGTCAGGTTATCCCACAGCTTTTCGCCTGCTTCTTTCACGAAGTTAAAAAGACCCATTCCATCCTCCTGTTAACAATGAAGTCAGAATAAGCATAGCAGTTAAGTATTAAGATGATACAAAAAGCCCGGTGGCGCTAGCGCTTACCGGGCCTACGAGTCAGGTTTTGTAGGCCGGGTAAACGCAGTGCCACCCGGCAAATTCCACGAACCTTAAACCCCTTGCTCCAGAATTCGGATATGGGTATCCAGCACGTCACCTTTTACCGCCTCACTCCACGCTTTCATGTGCGGAGTCTGCAAATGCGCTTCAAGGTGCGCGACGGTTTCCCACTGCTCAACCATGATGATGGAGTCTGGCGCGGTCGCCTGGAAGCTTGCGCTGGTGGCGGCGTCCACCATCGGCGCGTAGCCGTGGCAGCCTTCTTCTTTCAGTACGGTCGGGATGATCTTCGCGAACTCATCCAGTACCGCCTGGCGGTGATGTTGGCCAGGACGCGTACGGATTTCAGCAATAACGGTAAGCATAATTAACTCCTTCTAATTCCAGGCTACCAGTTAAGCAAAAATTTCCGCGAGATGCTTGCGATATTCTGCGATATAGCGCGGGACGTCCGGCATTTTAATCACGTCGTTGACGATAAAGGTCGGCAGCGGCTCCATACCCAGGAACTGATTCGCCTTGTGGAACGGCAGATACGCGCCGTCTACGCCCACGCCTTCGAAGAACTGATCTTGCTCAGTGAACGCTTCTAGCGGGGCATTCCATGTCAGGGAGAGCATGTATTTCTTGCCCTGAATCAGGCCGCCGGAACCGTATTTTTTAGACGCGTCTGAGCGGGTGCGGCCGTCGCTGGCATACAGCGAACCGTGACCTTCGGTAAACACATCGTCCATGTATTTTTTCACGGTCCACGGTGCGCCCATCCACCAGCCCGGCATCTGCCAGATAACCACGTCGGCCCACAGGAAGTTCTGCACTTCGGCCTTCACGTCGTAATCGCTGTCCGCGCGCACGACCTTAACATCATGTCCGGCGTCGCGCAGGAAACCATCCGCGACCTCGGTCAGGGTGTCATTGAGCTGGCCTTTAGAGTGCGCAAATTCTTTCGCGCCGTTGATAATCAGAATATTGCTCATTATTTGTCCTCGATGCTGAGAGTATGCCGGGTATTCTACGCGCGAGGACGGAGCGGAAAAATAAGCAAAATGTGCAAAGTCTTTTGCGCTCAGCGCAATAATGGCTACCAGCTGACGGTCACCTCAAAGCCCCCTTCCGGCGCATTGCCCAGCGAGACGCTCATCCCATGTAACGTCGCGATACGCTTGACGATAGACAACCCCAGACCGCTGCCGGTGGCGTCCTGGCCCGGTGGACGATAAAAGCGCTCGCCGAGACGCGCCAGCGCATCGGAAGAAATGCCCGGGCCGTTGTCGCGCACGGTAAAGCTTTGGGTATGCAGCGTCACGTCCACCACGCTGCCGCGCGGGCTGTAACGAACGGCGTTGTCCAGCAGGTTACGCGCCAGAAGGCTCAGCAGTAGCGGCTGTCCGTGACGCATCACCTCGGGCGCGTTGACGTTGAGCCGAATATCAATGCCCGCCTGCTGCGCCGGATGCCAGATATCCAGCACCGCGGATTGCAGCAAATCGGCCATCATCACGGGTTCGACGTCATCAAGATTATCCAGTGAATCCAGGCGCGACAGGGTGAGAAGCTGGTCCACCAGCCGGGAGGCGCGGTCGATGCCCGCATGCAGCTGCCCCAGCGCTTTAGACTGCGCCCCGGGATCGTCAAAGGAAAGCTGCGCCACGTCGGTTTGCACCTTCAGCGCGGCCAGCGGGCTGCGCAACTCATGGGCGGCATCCGAGGTGAAGCGGCGCTCGCGGGCCATCATCTCCTGCGTACGGGCGAAAAGATGGTTAAGCGCATCAAGCAGCGGGCGAACCTCCGTCGGCACGCCGTGGGTGGGCAGCGTATCGGTCGCATCCGGCGAGCGCGAGCGCAGGGTCTGCGCCAGTTTTTTCAGCGGTTTCAGTTCCCGGCTCAGCAGAACAATCAGCAACAGTAGCATTACGGGCAGCGCCACCAGCCACGGCGTCAGCTGCGAGCTGACCACGTCCAGCGCCATATCCTGTCGGTACTCCCACTCCTGGCCAACCACCACGCGGTATTTCCCGTCCGGAGAAGTCAGCCACAGGAAACGCCATTCGTCGTTGTCATCCTGCAAGCGACCGTCATCAAACCCGTCCCGGCGGTAGAGGTAAGGTATGTCGCGCCCGTTTTCGCCGTCGTTAAGCACCATGCTGCCGTCGGCGGTGAAGATTGCGAAGGCCAGCGCATCGTCGTCCAGATGGCCGTGTTTGGCTTTTTTCGGTACCTCGCGCATGCGTTCCGGGGCGCGGAGTTCGTCCACGTCCATCGTCAGCAGCCGTTTGGCAAACAGCATCTGCTGGGTATCGAACAGCTTATCGAGCTTGTCGGTCGTCTGGTGCCAGGCCACCACGCTTGCGGCAAACCAGGCCGCCAGGGACAGCAACAAAAAGAGGAGCGTCAGGCGCAGCTTCAGGCTCAGGCGTAGGGTCAGTTTCATGCGTCACCCAGGGTATAACCGATGCCGTGCACGGTGCGGATAAATTCGCTGCCGAGCTTGCGGCGTAAATGATGAACGTGGACTTCGACGGCGTTGCTGGAGACGTCATCATCCCAGTTGTAGAGTTTCTCCTCGATGGTCTTGCGCGGCAGCACGCGGCCCGCGTTGCGCATCAGCAGCTCCAGCAGGGCGAACTCTTTGGGTTTGAGCACCAGCGTTTCGCCCTCCAGCGTGGCGACAAGGCTTGCCGGATCGAGCGTGACCTTGCCGTGACGCAGCTCGCTGCGCGCCTGCCCGTGACTGCGGCGCACCAGCGCTTCAAGGCGGGCCGCCACTTCAATCAGCGCGAACGGCTTACACAGGTAATCATCCGCCCCCAGGCGTAACCCTTCGACGCGCTGATTCAGCGCATCCCGCGCGGTCAGGATCAGCACCGGTTCGCTCTTACCGCTTTCGCGCCAGGCGCGCAGGATCTCAAGCCCGTCGATTTCTGGCAGCGTCAGGTCCAGCACCACGGCATCATACGGCGCGGTGTACAGGGCCGACTGCCCGGTTTTACCGTCGGTAAACCAGTCCACGTTAAAGCCCATTTTGCTTAAGCCCGCTTTGATGCCGTCGCCGATGAGCCTGTCGTCTTCTACCAGTAAAATGCGCATATTTCCTCCTTGATGCCGTCAGTAAACCTTCTGCAAGCGCCTGCTGTACAGTAAAAATAAATAAATTTTCCCCTTAAGAAGTTGTTAAGGTTTACCCTGTTTAATGGATTGTGAAACGACATTAAAGGGAGAGATAAAGATGAAAAAATTCGCTGCAATTGCTGCCATCATGATGATGACCACGGCCCCTGTCTTTGCTGCACAGGGTGGTTTCTCTGGCCCATCTGCGACACAGAACCAGACGCAAACCCAGCAGGGTGGCTTTGTCGATAACAACGCCAACCTCACCCCCGCGGCTAAAGTGAAAGACCTGAAGGACGATGCCTGGGTGAAGCTGCGCGGGAACATTACCGAGCGCCTGTCCGATGACCGTTACACCTTCCGCGATGAGAGCGGCACGG
Organism: Enterobacter sp. BIDMC 27; assembly: GCF_000534415.1. Lineage (NCBI taxonomy): Bacteria > Pseudomonadati > Pseudomonadota > Gammaproteobacteria > Enterobacterales > Enterobacteriaceae > Enterobacter > Enterobacter sp. BIDMC 27. The sequence goes on along the minus strand of NZ_KI973178.1, from coordinate 36,697 downwards.
TGGTGGTGGAGATCGACCACAAGCGCTGGAACGGCGTGACCGTCAGCCCGCAGGATAAAGTCGAACTCCAGGGTAAAATCGATAAAGACTGGAACGAGTTTGAAATCGACGTGAAGCAGGTTATCAAGCTGAACAAATAACCCGGAAAGGGCCGCTTATGCGGCCCTTTTTCTTTGTGACTCAACTCGCCAGATGAGGTAGTATCTGCGGCAATATTGCCTGAAACCCATCGGTTTCTGAGTTGAGGAATCACACGTAATGAGCGATATGGCAGAGCGCCTCGCGCTACATGAATTCACGGAAAACGCCTACCTGAACTACTCCATGTACGTCATCATGGACAGGGCGTTGCCGTTTATCGGGGATGGCCTGAAGCCCGTTCAGCGCCGCATCGTCTATGCGATGTCCGAACTGGGACTGAATGCTACCGCCAAGTTTAAGAAATCCGCCCGTACCGTCGGCGACGTGCTGGGTAAATACCATCCGCACGGCGACAGCGCCTGCTATGAAGCGATGGTGCTGATGGCCCAGCCGTTCTCTTATCGCTATCCGCTGGTGGATGGCCAGGGGAACTGGGGGGCGCCGGACGATCCGAAATCCTTCGCGGCAATGCGTTATACCGAATCCCGCCTGTCTAAATATGCCGAAGTGCTGTTGGGCGAGCTGGGGCAGGGGACGGTCGACTGGGTGCCAAACTTCGACGGTACGATGCAGGAGCCGAAGATGCTGCCTGCGCGTCTGCCGAACATCCTGCTGAACGGCACGACCGGTATCGCCGTGGGCATGGCGACGGACATTCCGCCGCACAACCTGCGTGAAGTGGCAAAAGCCGCCATCACCCTGATTGAGCAGCCGAAAACCTCTCTGGACGATCTGCTGGATATCGTGCAGGGGCCGGACTACCCGACCGAAGCCGAGATCATCACCTCGCGCGCGGAAATCCGCAAAATCTACCAGAACGGTCGCGGCTCCGTGCGCATGCGCGCGGTGTGGACCAAAGAAGACGGGGCAGTGGTGATCACCGCGCTGCCGCACCAGGTGTCCGGTGCGAAGGTGCTGGAGCAGATCGCCTCCCAGATGCGCAATAAAAAGCTGCCGATGGTGGACGACCTGCGCGACGAATCGGACCACGAAAACCCGACCCGTCTGGTGATCGTGCCGCGCTCTAACCGCGTGGACATGGAGCAGGTGATGAACCACCTGTTCGCCACTACCGATCTGGAAAAAAGCTACCGCATCAACCTGAACATGATTGGTCTGGACGGTCGTCCGGCGGTGAAAAACCTGCTGGAGATCCTCACCGAATGGCTGGCCTTCCGCCGCGATACGGTGCGCCGTCGTCTGAACCATCGTCTGGAAAAAGTGCTTAAGCGCCTGCATATCCTCGAAGGTTTGCTGGTGGCGTTCCTCAACATTGACGAAGTGATCGAGATCATTCGTACCGAGGACGAACCTAAGCCTGCCCTGATGTCGCGCTTTGGCATCAGCGAAACCCAGGCCGAAGCGATCCTCGAACTGAAATTGCGCCATCTCGCCAGACTGGAAGAGATGAAGATCCGCGGCGAGCAGAACGAGCTGGAAAAAGAGCGCGATCAGCTTCAGGCGATTCTGGCATCCGAGCGCAAGATGAACACCCTGCTGAAGAAAGAGTTGCAGGCCGATGCCGACGCCTTTGGCGACGACCGTCGTTCTCCGCTGCACGAGCGCGAAGAGGCGAAGGCGATGAACGAGCACGACATGCTGCCTTCCGAGCCGGTGACCATCGTGCTTTCCCAGAGCGGCTGGGTACGTAGCGCCAAAGGCCACGATATCGACGCGCCGGGTCTGAGCTACAAATCCGGTGACAGCTTCAAGGCGGCGGTGAAGGGCAAGAGTAACCAGCCGGTGGCGTTCATCGACTCCACGGGCCGCAGCTACGCCATCGACCCGATCACGCTGCCGTCTGCGCGCGGCCAGGGCGAACCGCTAACTGGCAAGCTGACGCTGCCGCCGGGCGCCACGGTGGACCATATGCTGATGGAGGCCGACGATCAAAAACTGCTGATGGCGTCTGATGCGGGCTACGGCTTTATCTGTACCTTCAACGATCTGGTGTCGCGTAACCGTGCTGGTAAGGCGCTGATTAGCCTGCCGGATAACGCACACGTCATGCCGCCGCTGATCATCGAGAACGAAAGCGACATGCTGCTGGCGATCACCGCTGCCGGACGCATGCTGATGTTCCCGGTCAGCGATCTGCCGGAGCTGTCGAAAGGGAAGGGCAACAAGATCATCAGTATCCCGTCAGCGGAAGCGGCAAAAGGCGTCGATGGCCTCGCGCATCTCTTCCTGCTGCCGCCGCAGAGCACCCTGACCATTCATGTCGGCAAGCGTAAAATCAAACTGCGTCCGGAAGAGTTGCAGAAGGTGGTGGGTGAGCGTGGACGTCGCGGCTCACTGATGCGCGGCCTCCAGCGAATTGACCGCGTGGAGATCGACTCGCCGGCGCGCAGCAAAGCGGACGACAGCGAAGAGTAACCTGTTTCATCCCCCCTCTTTCCGGAGGGGGAATTACCATAAAATTTCCCGTAAAAACGTTGTTAATTCGTGCGTTGCGATTAACAATACGCGCTCGTAATAAAGTCCTTACCTGGCCACAGGTGAAGTATAATTGTCAGCTGTCAGGGCTTCAGAGGTCGCTATGCTATACATTGTTCGTCTCATTCTTACCGTTATTTATTGCATTCTGGTCTGTATTTTCGGATCGATTTATTGCCTGTTCAGCCCGCGTAACCCAAAGCATGTCGCGACGTTTGGCCACATGTTTGGTCGTCTTGCGCCGCTATTTGGCCTGAAGGTTGAAAAGCGTCTGCCTGAAGGGGCGGAGAATTTCGGTAACGCCATCTATATCGCTAACCATCAGAACAACTACGATATGGTGACGGCCTCAAATATTGTTCTTCCGCCGACCGTAACCGTGGGTAAAAAAAGCCTGCTGTGGATCCCGTTTTTCGGTCAGCTGTACTGGCTCACCGGTAACTTACTGATTGACCGTAACAACCGCGCCAAAGCGCATGGCACCATTGCGGAAGTGGTGGATCAGTTTAAAAAGCGCCGGATTTCCATCTGGATGTTCCCGGAAGGGACGCGCAGCCGTGGTCGCGGCCTGCTGCCGTTTAAGACCGGCGCGTTTCATGCTGCAATTGCGGCAGGCGTTCCAATTATTCCCGTGTGTGTTTCCAATACATCGAATAAGATTAATCTTAACCGTCTGAATAACGGACTGGTCATTGTCGAAATGCTGCCGCCGGTAGATACCTCAAAATACGGTAAAGACCAGGTGCGCGAGCTGGCCACGCACTGCCGCGAGCTGATGGCTCAGCATATTGCGCAGCTCGATAAAGAAGTTGCAGAGCGAGAAGCCGCCGGTAAGATTTGACCCGGTGTCGTGTAAGGGAAAACGAATTCCCGCGTTGTTAGTCGTTTCAGATGGAGCTTATATGTCACTCAGTCGGCGTCAGTTTATTCAGGCTTCGGGTATCGCCCTTTGTGCGGGTGCGATGCCGCGGACAGCCAGCGCCGCCGGGCAGCAACAGCCGCTGCCTATTCCGCCGTTGATTGAATCCCGTCGCGGGCAGCCGCTATTCCTCACGCTTCAGCGTAGCCACTGGTCCTTTACCCAGGGAACGCGCGCGCAGGTATGGGGCATTAACGGACGCTACCTCGGGCCGACCATTCGCGTGTGGAATGGCGATGACGTTAAGCTCATCTACAGTAACCGTACGACGGAAAATGTCGCGATGACCGTCAGTGGTTTGCAGGTGCCGGGGCCGCTGATTGGCGGCGCGGCACGCATGATGTCGCCGAATGCCGACTGGGCGCCCGTCCTCCCGATTCGTCAGAGCGCGGCGACATTGTGGTATCACGCCAACACCCCGAACCGCACCGCCCAGCAGGTCTACAACGGCCTGGCCGGAATGTGGCTGATTGAAGATGAGGTCAGCAAAACGCTGCCGATCCCGAATCACTACGGCGTCGATGATTTCCCGATCATTATTCAGGACAAGCGGCTGGATAACTTCGGCACGCCGGAGTACAGCGAGCCGGGCAGCGGTGGTTTTGTGGGCGATACGCTGCTGGTTAACGGCGCGCAAAGCCCGTATGTCGAAGTGTCTCGTGGCTGGGTGCGCCTGCGTCTGCTGAATGCCTCTAACTCGCGCCGCTACCAGTTGCAGATGAGCGACGGCCGCGCGCTGCACGTGATTTCAGGCGATCAGGGGTTATTACCTGCGCCGGTGTCGGTAAAACAGCTGGCGCTGGCACCGGGCGAACGTCGTGAGATCCTCGTGGATATGACCAACGGGGATGAAGTGTCCGTGACCTGCGGCGAAGCGGCAAGCATTGTTGACCGTATTCGTGGCTTCTTTGAACCGTCGAGCGTTCTGGTCTCCACGCTGGTGCTGACGCTGCGCCCGACCGGCCTGTTGCCGCTGGTGACCGACAGCCTGCCGATGCGCCTGCTGCCGCAGGAGATTGTGACCGGCCCGGCAGTACGCAGTCGCGATATCAGCCTTGGCGACGATCCGGGCATCAACGGTTCGCTGTGGGACGTAAACCGCATTGATATCACCGCCCAACAGGGAACATGGGAGCGCTGGACCGTCCGCTCGGAGATGCCGCAGTCGTTCCATATTGAAGGGGTGTCATTCCTGATCCGCAACGTCAACGGGGCGATGCCGTTCCCGGAAGACAGGGGCTGGAAAGATACCGTCTGGGTGGATGGCCAGGTCGAACTGCTCGTCTACTACGGTCAGCCTTCCTGGCCGCACTTCCCGTTCCTGTTCCACAGCCAGACGCTGGAGATGATGGACAGGGGATCGGTAGGGCAGATGCTGGTGAATCCGGCACCATAAAACGCTTTCTCCCTCTCCCTGTGGGAGAGGGTTGGGGTGAGGGCAACAGCCCGCACAATACCCCTTCATTTCCCCCGGTAAACCAGCGTATAATCCCGCTCCTTTTGTCTATTTTTTCTTCGGAAGCATTATGAGCGCTATTTCCCTGATCCAGCCGGATCGCGACCTCTTCTCCTGGCCCCAGTACTGGGCAGCCTGCTTTGGACCGGCGCCGTTCCTGCCGATGTCCCGGGAAGAGATGGATCAACTGGGCTGGGACAGCTGCGATATCATTCTGGTGACGGGCGATGCGTATGTCGATCACCCGAGCTTTGGCATGGCGATCTGTGGCCGTATGCTTGAAGCCCAGGGCTTCCGCGTGGGGATCATCTCCCAGCCTGACTGGAACAGCAAAGACGACTTTATGCGTCTGGGCAAGCCTAACCTGTTCTTCGGCGTGACCGCGGGCAACATGGACTCGATGATCAACCGCTATACCGCCGACCGTAAGCTGCGCCATGACGACGCTTACACGGCTGACAACGTGGCGGGTAAACGTCCCGATCGCGCGACCCTCGTCTACACCCAGCGATGCAAAGAAGCATGGAAAGACGTGCCGGTGATCCTGGGCGGCATCGAGGCGAGCCTGCGCCGCACCGCACACTACGACTACTGGTCTGATACCGTGCGCCGTTCGGTGCTGGTGGATTCGAAAGCCGACATGCTGATCTTCGGCAACGGCGAGCGTCCGCTGGTGGAGGTGGCGCATCGCCTGGCGCAGGGTGAACCGGTCAGCGAGATCCGCGACGTGCGCAACACCGCGATCATGGTGAAAGAGGCGCTGCCGGGCTGGAGCGGGGTGGATTCCCGCATTATCGATATGCCGGGCAAAATCGACCCTATCCCACATCCGTACGGTGACGATCTGCCGTGCGCGGATAACAAACCGGTTGAGCCGAAGAAAGCGGAAGCAAAGGCCGTGGTGGTGCAGCCGCCGCGTCCGAAGCCGTGGGAAAAAACCTATGTGCTGCTGCCGTCTTACGAAAAAGTAAAAAGCGATAAAGTACTCTACGCCCACGCATCGCGCATCTTACACCATGAAACCAACCCCGGCTGCGCGCGAGCGCTGATGCAAAAGCACGGCGAGCGCTATATCTGGGTTAACCCACCGGCGATCCCGCTCTCTACCGAAGAGATGGACAGCGTCTTTGCTCTGCCGTACAAGCGTGTGCCGCATCCGTCATATGGCAACAGCCGTATTCCGGCTTACGAGATGATCCGTTTCTCAATCAACATCATGCGCGGCTGCTTCGGCGGGTGCTCATTTACTCTTGTTTTTATGTATTTAGAGTTAAACTCTACTTTTCTATTTTTAGAATTCAAGCTATTCATCGTAATTGAGAGATATCCTTTTAATGTTCAGCAAGCCTGTTAAAAGCACTTTATCTGAACCGCGTTTTGCCTAAATCCTGCTCAATATATACTCTCCCTGAGTTCTGAAATCCTCAAATTCCCCAATCTTAAAGCATTGATACATAGATGATGTCAGATAATGCGCAATCATCTCACCGCCAATATGGATCCGTTCCGGGTGTGGGTATGTCGCCTGTATAGCCCTTTGTTCATTCATCATTACAGGAATTGTCTGCAACAAATCCCCATCCAAGATTTGGCACTCAGGTTTTACTCCTGTTCCGTATTGTAATTGCTCTGATTCGAAATCATGGACTGAGCGATAGGCGAACGAAACGATATTTCCTGTTTCCTCGCAAATTGCGAACTGATAAACACTGGTTGTCACCGTTGAAGAAGAGGGAATTGCATGGTCATGCTTGTATTGTTTCCACAGCCTCCTTAGACAGGCCGATGTATGATAATTGAGATTTTGTATACCTGATACGACCATTCTGGTTGATGCTTCAAGCAACCAGGTGTTAGAAAATCCACCTGCCCCCGTTCCTGCTATGATGGTTCTTAGCTGGGGGATGTAACCTGCTTTGGAAACAAAAGATAACGGCTCCCCATTATCGGTGACGGCAAGGGTATCTGTTACAATCAGTGCTTGTGCTTCGTCTGTATAAAATATCAGTGATGACATATTTTCCTCATCCAGAAAAGACATTACATGAATCACAGAACAGGTCACTACAACCACGTGAAAGGGAGTCAGACCATTTTCCAGAGGTAAATATATTCTTGTGTTTGGACGCGTTGCGGTTCTCTGTAAAAAATATATAGCACAAACAAAAGTCCCCGCAGGGATAAATATAGTTATATGCGCTTTTTCTGCTGGCTTTTACAATTGAAAGTGACAGGTAAACGAAATGTGTTACAGGTTTCTTTTGCTTTTCGTTGGGTTCTGTATATGCGAATTTACCCTGTGTGTTATTTTTGCAATGGACTCAGGCTGTATTCAATCAATTAAGGTTTACTTCTGGCATTAAGATGTATCCGTTGCCTGTTTTTTAAGGGCACGGTTTGTGCCGGGAAATGAAAATCACATCTTAAGTTCTTCACTCAAAGGATTTGTGATGTTTATCACGTATGGTCCGGGTAACGTGTTGAGGTCAATGTATTGCATCGTGATGGTGTCGTTACATCTTTTACTTTCCTCCTGATTTGCATATTCACTCCCGGCAACCTGGTTGTTTGTTTTTTCTTCTTCCGGATTTATAGTGTAGGCATGAGGTGGCGTTTCAGGGCGACAGACTGTGAGGATAATCACTAACATTCATGCGCGTTATGGGCGTGTCAGCAAACTGGATGCAACAGAGCCGAAACTGAAATTTGAACCCGGATTTCTGTATGCTGAAATACCTTATATTAGCGGCATCCAGAATCGAAAACTGAGCCGATATGTACACTTTTATCTTATGGATAAAGCTATCCTGCAGGCCAGGGATTTAAAGCCTTTAGCCCGGGCATTTTTACGCTGGATAAGGTGGCTGGAGGATAACGGACTTGACCCTTTCACCCCGGGAACGTTGAAATACCAAAGCCCTACATATGGCTTCAGGGAGTATCTTCTGGGGGCCGTAAGGCAGGGGCGCATCGCCTCATCCACCGCGGCGGTGTACATCAGCGTTATCCGACGGTTTTACGTATTTCTGGGCAAGTGTGGTGAGCTGGCTGCCAGCTCATTTTTTACGTTGGTCGAAAAAGTCGTTGACGGGCGACGCAAGGTGATAAGTTCGGATCTTGCCATCAGGATAACCAGCACAACAAAAAGGACAATCAACCCACTGAATGATGCAGAGGTTCATATCCTGGATGAGGCACTGAAATCTGAGTCCGGGTTGTTCAGTTTAATGATTGTGCTGATGAAAAATTGTGGGCTACGGCTGGATGAAATGCTGACCCTGCCGTCGTCACTCTTTACTGAAGAGTACCTTGCCAGTGTCCCTGTATCTGAGTTGACCATCAGGGGGCTTCATATTGGTCCGAGATGCGGAGTTCATACGAAGTTTGGGATGACGCGAGAACTCTTCATCACCAGACGATTGTACGAGCAGGTTCTGGATTATCTGGCGGATGAGGAGTATGAAAAGAAGATCCAAAAATGGCGTGCACGACAGGGTGGGGAAGGGCGGCACGAGCCTTTATTTTTAATGGCAAACGGGAAACGGATGTCTGAAAAAGCCTTTTACTCCCGCTGGTACAGTTTTCGCCATCGCCTGGCCCGGTCTGCTCCGGGAAATGTGTTCAGACATAAACCCCATGATTTGCGGGCAACGTTTGCGACCCATTTTTTACGCTCGGCACTGAGTTGCTATCCCGATCAGGCCGCAAATGCGCTGGGTACAGTAAAATACTGGATGGGCCATAAAAGCGAAAATACGACGATGAAATACATCGTCTTTCTTCAGCAAAACCAGATTTCTGATGCAGTCGCCGGGGTCATGGACGCATTGATTGACGGTGCTGCAGGTCGCGATGGAGCCATATATGAGCCGGAGTGAAACGCAGATAACGTGGATGGCCGAAAATGTGCTGTCATGGGAGACGGTCAGCGGACACATCACTCAGCGGGATCTGAACCGATATTATTTACTTGACGTTTATCTTCAGGCTCATTTTTCAGATTATGTGTTGCTCCCCGGATGGTTTAGTGAACATTCGCATCTTGCCCGCCCTGAAAAACGCGATTTTATTGCCTCTCTGAAACGATTTCTTCTGTCTTACCGTCCCGCCGGAAGGTTAACCATTTTCCGTTATCTCAATATGTTTTTTATATGGCAGTCAGTCAATCAGTATGACTATGGCACGGCTGAAGGCGTTGAAATGTATATTAAACATCTCATGAACGATATTCGTCGGCGAAAAATTTCAGTCAGGATGGCAAGACACTACTTGTCCGTGGTCAACCGGTTTTTGCTTACGGGCGGGCAGATTCAGAGGCGGTATGAATATGAATTCTTACCGAAAGGAACGTATCAGCAGCAGGGAAGGGATAGCTATACCAGGAATGAACTTTCCGAGATCCTGAGGCAGTTGTCATCCATGAATGAGTTCCTTGCGGGATGTATCCGGGAGCATATCGCTAAATCGGAAAAAGGGGTGCGGCATTTCTCACCGTCTTTGCTGGCACCTGTTTATGAAGCGTATTTCCGGTATCCGGGAGAGAACGGGGTCAGCAGGGCAGAGATCATCATCAGGGACGTTCTGGAAAATTACTTTCTTACTTCTTTTTTTCTGTTCTGTTACCACACATGGGGAAACACCTCTCAGGTTCTGGGTCTGACGCGGGATGATATACATCTGGATGAAAAGGGTATCAGCACTGATTATGTTTATAAGGGGAGAGCGAATAAGTATATACGTCTGACGATAGGTAAATCGGAGTATGTGACCAAACGTGCGGGCTATTACTGGTTTCTGTCTTTTATCAGGCTCAGGGACGACATCGTTAACTATCTGGTTTCCGCAGATAACTTCCCTCCGGTACAGGCGCTGTTTCTGAGTGAGCCGCAGGTGAAATTCCGTAAGCTTTATTCTCTTAATCCCAGTCATCTGACTAAATTTTCTAACTCTGAGGGGGCGTGGGCCACGATGCGGCAGCTTAATCCCTCGCTTCCATCAATTACCGTTTCTGGCTTGCGCAAAACGTCTGAGCAGTATACGGACAGAACATTAAAGAATGGTCTGATTACGGCGGAAAAAGCACAGCATAACTGGGGCACTTACAGGCGGAATTATGCTGCAGGTAACCCACAGGGGGCGAAGGAAAACTTCAGTGCTGCACTTGATACGCTTATGAATCAGGGGATTGCGACACGTGCGTTATCCGAGCGGGTAAAAGTTGCTGATGAGCTGGGGATCGATCTGCGTGGAAGCGATGAGGGTGTGGATCTTTTATTGAATGGCCTGGGATGTCGATCGCAGGAGCCGCCTACAGATATTGAATTGCGCTTTATAAAAAAGCAAAAACGATTTGGCCGGACACCAAAGGCTTGTGCGGATTTTTCTCATTGTGTCGAATGTTCAAAAAGTTGCGTTGTGGAAACGCTGGAGTCTGTATGGCTCCTGCTGTCATTCAGGCATGCTATCGAGTATGGAAAACCGTTGTACATCGGTTCGGTCAATGCTGTGGAGCGTTATGAAACGTTACTCCTGAAGATTGATTTACGGCTTGGGCTGGTAGATGAGGCGACCCTGAAAAAAGCGCGCGTTAAACTTCAGCGAGAAGGTGTGGCTCCGGTATGGCAGATTTGAAGAAAAAAGAGGTAAGCCGTAGTCGAATGGCGGAGTTTCCTGCCGGAACGCCGCTTCGTTCAGGGGATGAGTTTCCGACTGAGGATATCATCTGTGAGGCACTAGAAAACAAAAGCTTTGAACGTCTGAATAACTGCCTGGTTATCGCCAGCTCAGATGAACATGATATGCGTTTTATCAATGAGGAGACGCTGAATATTTATTTCAGGGATGATGTCTGGACCAATCGCTATGTCAGAACCCATATTGGTGAAACGTTAAGAACCGTTAATTTTTCAGGCATACGGGATCCTGAACTGCGTCTTGAAGCCAAAATCATCTCAGCCAGCCTGCTCTGGATTGTCGGCAGGACCGCGAAGACGCAGTCACTGATCCGGAAATGTGCAAACATTGTGGCGGGAGCCCGTATTATTGAGTCTATGGGGTATCGCAGTCTGTTTCAGCTTCGTTTTCCGCTTGTCCGGAATGCTTTCATTGTAAAGATGAAGGAGGAGGATGAGCACGGCAGGAAGCGTTCTGAAAGAACATTACGTAATTACTTTATGGACCTGGCGGATATCTCGCTGACAGGTCATACCCGTCTTCGAAAATACGGTTACTTTCCTGATATTAGCTTCGACAGTTACAACAGTGTGGATGATTCAAACCAGACATATTGTATGCCTTTCAGTCTTATGATGTCTGTCTGGGAAGGGCTGATTACTGAACTGGATGCTGAAATCAGTGATTTCGATTTTGACGGGTTTTCCCGGCTGTGCGCTATCATAAACGGTTTTTATGATTCGCCTTACTATACGTCGATGCTGGAAGCCCGTAAAAGAGGGACAGCAAAAAGCATACCGGATTACCGGGCCGCGTATTACTACAATATTGTTGCCGGGGAAATTCGGGCGCTTTTCGCGACACTTGGCCCCGGGATGCAGGGCTGGTTCTCGGTACATAAAAATAAGCGCTGGAGATCTGATTTTATTGGCGTTGATCACATAAAGCTGAACACCTGGCATTTTGAGCTGACGTTAAAAGTCATGAATGTGATACAGGCCATGTCGGGGATGAGACACAGCGAAGTGCTTGGCGTGATGCACGGTTCACTGATTTATGATGGTGATATCCTGGGACTTCGTTCGGTGTTGCATAAGTTCGCCCCGGAAGGTGGAAGTCACGAAGACTGGGTTGTTTGTCGCTATGTGGAAAAGCCTTTTCAGCATTTACGCAGAATTAATCAAATCATGACAGGCCTGGACGGGAAGACGCTGGACAATGTTCCATTGTCTTTAAATATCAGGTCGTGGTTCTCGGAGCAAAAACTCTCTTTTATGGGGACGCAGCGCCAGACTGAGTGGGCAAAGAAATTTGTGAAAAGACACCATCTGTTCATCCGACGTGACCATATTGATGAGTTCAGGCTTTTAAATCCAAACATACGTGATGATGAACGCGTTGCGATGGAGATTCGGGAGGGGGCTTTCTGGCCATTGCGAACCCATCAGTTTCGCCGTTCACTTGCTGTACACCTCAGGCGTCTTGATCTGATTTCTACTAATGATCTTATCCGGCAGTTTAAGCACTTAATCAGAGGCATGACGGAGTGGTATATGTCCGGTGCACTCAACGCTTCGCATTTTAGCCGGGCGATCCCTCAGGCATTCGCTGCCGAGATTGAAAGGGTTGATACCGAACTCTCAGCTTCCAGGGCTGTTTCTTATCAGCATGAAGGCCTGCTTTATGGCGAAGGCGGGAAGTTACTGATGTCCCAGAGAGGTGGGCACTTACATCAGATGACGTTTCCTACACTGAAAAAAGCGATGAGCATGGCTAAACGAGGCGGGCAAAAACTGGTATCTCTTGGAAACGGTTTTTATTGCATGAATGGCCATGACTGCGAGTTTAAGGCGGTTGTTCAGTCAGCGTCCTGCAATCCGGGATGTGAGAACATGCTGGCCGGAGCTGATTCTGTTCCCGTGTGGAAACGCAGGATGGCTCATTATGACAACCTTCTGGAGATTGCCGTGCGAAATAATGCTCCTCAGGCTGACAGGGATTTTCTGATGCTTGAGAGAGATTTTTATGCAGATGCTGTCCGCTTTTTTGAAAAGGATGAATAGAGCATGACGAACGAACAGTCGGGGGTTAAAAAAACACAGGCAAGAGCAGAGCAGGCCCTGAGGGAACTGATGTTATCAGGGGAGCGTATCAGCCAGTATGCTGTGGAAAAACGAGCGGGGCTGGCAAACGGCACCCTGAATTATAACTGTCCTGAGTACAGGCAGGTCAGGGAGGCTATCCGCAGTCTGAAAAAAACGTGCCAGGGCACCGCGCCGGTTGATGAGCAGGGCATTGAGCAGCAGATCAAGCTGAAAGAAAAGTATCGCCGTCAGAGAAATGAGCTGAGGGAAGAAATCAAAAAGATGATGGCTGAAAATGTAGAGCTGTTACATAACCTTATACTTTTACAGCAGTATGTCAGGGAGCTTGAACGCAACACCGGGAGGGAGAAAGGGGACGTCATTCCGTTCTCGGGTGGTGTCAGGGACTGAGGCTATACTGAACGGAAGGACGCGAGGTGAATCGCCACGCGTTTAACAGACACCTCAGAGTCATTTAAGATGACTTAAAGAGAGGTGCCCATGAGCGGTAAGCGTTATCCTGAAGAGTTTAAAACTGAAGCAGTCAAACAGGTTGTTGATCGCGGTTATTCTGTTGCCAGCGTTGCAACACGTCTCGATATCACCACCCACAGCCTTTATGCCTGGATAAAGAAGTACGGTCCGGATTCTTCCACTAATAAAGAACAGTCAGATGCTCAGGCCGAGATCCGCCGTCTCCAGAAAGAGCTGAAACGGGTTACCGACGAACGGGACATATTAAAAAACTGTCCATGGGTCAAACCCTGTCCTGAGTCTCAGAAACTCCCCGGAGAAGTTGGCAGGCTAATTTAACGAAGGAAGCAGCCGTCGGCCTTTTGGTGGTATGACCCCGTAAAAAAACATGGTTCAGGGACTGTGGCGGATCCGACAGTGGTGACTTTGATCCCGTTCAGGAAGGTGATTTCTCCGTCGTCCCCTCCTTCGTTCATCGAAATGAGCAAGGAGATTTCCATGAAAAAATCCTCCCGAATGTCTATTGTCCATCCTCATGCTGCGGGCGTTGATATTGGCGCTGAATTCCACGTTGTCGCCGTACCGCCTGATGCTGACGCCGAGCCGGTCAGAACTTTTCAAAGTTTCACCGGCGACCTTCATCGGATGTCCGATTGGCTCAAAACCTGTCACATTACGACCGTCGCCATGGAGTCCACAGGCATTTACTGGTTGCCTGCTTTTGAGATCCTTGAAGCTGCGGGTTTCAATGTGATCCTTGTTAATGCCAGAGACGCAAAAAATGTTCCCGGTCGCAAGACTGATGTCAACGACGCACAGTGGCTGCAGAAACTGCATTCATTTGGTCTTCTCCGGGCCAGTTTCAGACCTGAACACGACATTTCCGTACTCAGGTCTTATTTGAGACAACGGGAACGCCTGACTGAATACCGGGCTGCGCATATCCAGCATATGCAGAAGGCGTTGATGCAGATGAATGTGCAATTACATCATGCCGTATCGGATATCACTGGCGTTACCGGTCTTTCAATCGTCAGAGCTATTGTCAGTGGTGAGCGCGATCCTTCAATATTGATCCAGTATCGTGATGTCAGATGTAAGAAGACGCCTGAAGTACTTCAGCAGGCACTGACAGGGAACTGGCAGCCTGAGCATCTTTTTGAACTTGAACAGTCGGTGGCATTTTTCGATTTTTACCAGGAAAAGATCTGTGAGTGTGATGATCAAATCGAAACTTCATTATTGCAACTCAGTACCGAAATTAAAGAGCCGGAAGGAGTATTGCCCCCCGCCAGACATCGTACAAAACAACCCAATCAGCTTTCCTTTGATGTCAGACCGTTACTCTGGAAAATTACCGGAGCAGACCTGACACAGATACATGGGTTTGGACCTTATCTGGCACTAAAATTTGTTGCCGAATGCGGTACTGACATGAGTCGCTGGCCGGATGCGAGCCATTTTACCTCGTGGCTATGTTTGTCTCCGGGGAACAAGATCTCCGGTGGAAAAGTACTGTCCTCGAAAACGCGTCGTTCATCCAGTCGAATCGCTGCCGCACTCAGGCTGGCAGCCACAACAATTGGTCGGAGCGATACCGCGTTAGGCGCTTTCTATCGTCGATTATCATCCCGTATCGGGAAAGCAAAAGCAGTCACTGCAACGGCAAGAAAACTGGCAATACTGTTCTACAATGCCCTGAAGTATGGTCAGAAATATGTCGATCCTGGCGCGGATTATTATGAAGAACGCTACCGTAGTCGCGTACTTGATGGACTTAAGCGAAGAGCAAAATCACTGGGTTACTCTCTCCAGCAAGATCCTGAATTATGCGTGTGAACCGGGAGTTTCTCAGGAAAGCCGCGGCGTACTTCGCAAAGCTGTCCGACTGAGGTACGCCTTTATCCGTGACAACTCCTGTTGCTGGCCTGTTCGCCTGCTCTGTCGGGTGCTGGATGTTCATCCCAGTGGTTTTTACGCCTGGCTTCAGCAGCCGCATTCACAACGCCATCAGGCAGACCTGAGACTGACAGGACAGATTAAACAGTTCTGGCTGGAATCGGGATGCGTCTATGGTTATCGCAAAATCCATCTGGATCTGCGTGACAGCGGGCAACAGTGCGGAGTAAACAGAGTCTGGAGACTGATGAAACGTGTCGGAATAAAGGCTCAGGTCGGATACCGAAGCCCGCGGGCACGTAAAGGCGAGGCCAGTATCGTGTCACCCAACAGGCTCCAGCGACAGTTCAATCCGGATGCTCCTGATGAGCGTTGGGTAACGGACATAACCTACATCAGGACCCACGAAGGCTGGCTGTATCTTGCCGTTGTTGTTGATCTGTTCTCACGCAAAATTATCGGCTGGTCCATGCAATCCCGGATGACAAAGGACATTGTCCTGAACGCACTGCTGATGGCTGTATGGCGGCGTAATCCCGAAAAACAGGTGCTGGTTCATTCGGATCAGGGCAGTCAGTACACAAGCCATGAGTGGCAGTCGTTCCTGAAATCACACGGCCTGGAGGGTAGCATGAGCCGTCGCGGTAACTGCCATGATAATGCGGTTGCAGAAAGTTTTTTCCAGTTGTTGAAACGTGAACGGATAAAGAAAAAGATCTACGGAACGCGGGAAGAAGCCCGCAGTGATATTTTTGATTACATCGAAATGTTTTATAACAGTAAGCGTCGGCATGGTTCTAGCGAACAGATGTCACCGACAGAATATGAAAACCAGTATTATCAACGGCTCGGAAGTGTCTAGATTATCCGTGGCGATTCACTAGGGTTACCTAATTCACCTATGTCTACTTCTGGCACAATGCAGAAATGAGATAGATTTACTTTATCCGCTTCTCGCTCAAAGCTGTCCGTAATCCCCTGCCTGCTTAAAAAAACCGGATTAACGTGTGATGTTTTTACGTTTTCCAGGCAGCCTTCATCGGTAAGTACCTGTCTTACAGACTTCAATGCACTTAGTTAAGAAACATCCTAATCGTCCTTTCGCCGATCGCGAGATCTGTTATGGCAGCTAAACTCGATTGATACCCCAATCCGCCGGGCAGCATTTCCTTTCCGCACGCAAGAAGGAGAAGATCATGAAAGCAGTAATTTACAACGGTCCTTATGATGTAAAAGTAAAAGACGTACCGGATGCGAAAATTGTCCGCCCCACGGATGTACTCGTCCGCATCACCACCACCAACATTTGTGGGTCGGACTTGCACATGTATGAGGGCCGGACCAGCTTTGAACAGGGACGGATTCTGGGTCACGAAAACCTGGGTGAAGTGGTCGAAATTGGCTCAGGCGTTGAACGTATTAAGGTGGGCGACTATGTTTGTCTGCCGTTTAACGTGGGATGTGGTTTTTGCGAAAACTGTGAAAAAGGTCTGACCGGCTTTTGTCTCACTACCAATCCAGGTTCGGCAGGCGCAGCTTATGGTTTTGCTGAAATGGGTCCCTGGGAGGGGGGGCAGGCGGAACTGCTTCGGGTGCCATTTGCCGACTTTAACTGCCTTGTTCTTCCCCCTGATGCGGCAGAAAAAGAAGATGATTATGTGATGCTCTCTGACATTTTTCCTACCGGCTGGCATGCAACAGAACTTGCCGGATTGAAGCCTGGTGAAAGCGTGGCCATTTATGGCGCGGGGCCGGTCGGTTTGATGGCAGCTCATTCGGCGATCATTAAAGGTGCTTCACAGGTGTTTGTGGTTGATACGCACACAGACCGGTTGGCTCTGGCTGAAAAAATGGGGGCGACGGGCATCAATGCTACTGGCGATGAAGCTGTACAAAAAATTCTCGACCTGACGGATGGACGCGGTACGGATTGTGGCTGCGAATGTGTTGGCTATCAGTGCTGTAACAAACATGGCCATGAAGATAACTCTGTCACCATGAACAGTCTTGTTGCGTCGACGAAAGCAACCGGGGGAATTGGTGTGGTTGGCGTCTTTATTCCTCAGGATCCGGGGGCTGAATCGGAGCTTGCCAGAGAGGGTAAGATGCCATTTGATTTTGGGAGTTTCTGGTTTAAAGGACAGGCAATCCGTACCGGCCAGGCGAACGTTAAGGCCTATAACCGTCAGCTGTCTCGCCTCATCCATCACGATAAAGCCAGTCCGGGCAAAATAATTTCTCATCGTCTTTCGCTTGAAGAGGCTCCTGCCGGATATAAGCACTTCGATGAGCGGGATGAAGGATGGACGAAGGTTATCCTTAAGCCTTAAATAGAGTTATCCGGTATGAGAAAGCAAAAACCGGGAAAGAATGTATGACTTTTGACAGGGTGCAATAAAATATCCTGTCAGGGCGTTATTATTCATACTTTCAGCTGCCAGGTGATGCTGCCAACTTACTGATTTAGTGTATGATGGTGTTTTTGAGGTGCTCCAGTGGCTTCTGTTTCTATCAGCTGTCCCTCCTGTTCAGCTACTGACGGGGTGGTGCGTAACGGCAAAAGCACCGCCGGACATCAGCGCTATCTCTGCTCTCACTGCCGTAAAACATGGCAACTGCAGTTCACTTACACCGCTTCTCAACCCGGTACGCACCAGAAAATCATTGATATGGCCATGAATGGCGTTGGATGCCGGGCAACCGCCCGCATTATGGGCGTTGGCCTCAACACGATTTTACGTCACTTAAAAAACTCAGGCCGCAGTCGGTAACCTCGCGCATACAGCCGGGCAGTGACGTCATCGTCTGCGCGGAAATGGACGAACAGTGGGGATACGTCGGGGCTAAATCGCGCCAGCGCTGGCTGTTTTACGCGTATGACAGGCTCCGGAAGACGGTTTGCGCACGTATTCGGTGAACGCACTATGGCGACGCTGGGGCGTCTTATGAGCCTGCTGTCACCCTTTGACGTGGTGATATGGATGACGGATGGCTGGCCGCTGTATGAATCCCGCCTGAAGGGAAAGCTGCACGTAATCAGCAAGCGATATACGCAGCGAATTGAGCGGCATAACCTGAATCTGAGGCAGCACCTGGCACGGCTGGGACGGAAGTCGCTGTCGCTCACAAAATCGGTGGAGCTGCATGACAAAGTCATCGGGCATTATCTGAACATAAAACACTATCAATAAGTTGGAGTCATTACCCTTTTTTCAACTTCTGATGGATGCGAGTGATTGAACTCATACATTAATGTTTTCCCACGAAGTCTTTTTTCAGGTAAGCCTTCGCACATATCGGTAAATAGCTTGCCTGCTTTTATTTTTTCTGTCATCGACATGTTCATTTTTAACATTCCGTCCTGATAAGTTGGTCGGATAAGGCGCTCGCGCCGTATCCGACATTAATTTCTTAAGCGACTTCATTCACCTGGCGACGCAGCAGAGAAAGTGGGCCGGGGCCGCTAAGCGTGAACACGGAAATTAAGGTGAAGCCCAGCGCCACCAGACCCAGCACCAGGTAAGCGCCCTGGAAACCGATGCTTTCATACATATTGCCCGCCAGAATAGACATAAAAATCATCGCCAGTTGCTTAAAGAAGCAGAAACAGACCAGATAAATCGTCGCTGAAAAACGCACTTCAAACTGGCTGGTAATATATTTAAAGCAGCCCACCAGCAGGAACGGTACTTCAAACATATGCAGCGTTTTCAGAATAACCACTTCCAGTGCTGAGGTAGCGAACGATGAGCCAATAATACGTACTGACATAATAGTGCCAGCCAGCAGCAGGGCGTTTTTCCCACCGATGCGATTAATGATCAGTGGCGCAAAAAACATAATCGAGGCGTTAAGTAATTCGCCCATTGTCGTTACGTAGCCAAATACCCGCGTACCCTGTTCACCGGTAGCAAAGAACGAAGTAAAGAAATTAGCAAACTGTTGGTCAAAAACATCGTAGGTGCAGGAAACGCCAATAACATACAGTGACAAAAACCACAGTTTTGGCTGTCTGAACAGTTCCAGCGCCAGCTTAAGGCTAAATGCCGAATGGTTGGCACCTACCGCATTGGCAACCGTGGCAGAAGAGGGCGCATCCGTTTTGGCGAAAAAGAGTAAAACGGCGAGGATGAATGCACAGCCAGAACCCAGCCAGAAAACAAACTGATTATTGATGGTGAACATGATGCCGACAATCGAGGCACACAGCGCCCAGCCAACACAGCCAAACATCCGCGCGCGACCATATTCGAAATTACTGCGACGGCTGACTTTCTCGATAAATGCCTCTACTGCTGGCGCACCGGCGTTAAAACAAAAGCCTAGATAAATACCACCAACAATCGATCCTACTAAAATGTTGTATTGTAACAGTGGCCCGAAGATAAAAATAAAGAACGGCGCAAACATCACTAACATGCCGGTAATAATCCACAGCAGGTATTTGCGCAGCCCGAGTTTGTCAGAAAGCAGACCAAACAGCGGTTGGAATAATAGCGAGAACAGAGAAATAGCGGCAAAAATAATACCCGTATCACTTTTGCTGATATGGTTGATGTCATGTAGCCAAATCGGGAAAAACGGGAAGTAGGCTCCCATGATAAAAAAGTAAAAGAAAAAGAATAAACCGAACATCCAAAAGTTTGTGTTTTTTAAATAGTACATAATGGATTTCCTTACGCGAAATACGGGCAGACATGGCCTGCCCGGTTATTATTATTTTTGACACCAGAGCAACTGGTAATGGTAGCTACCGGCGCTAAGGTGGAATTCCGCCGACACTGACGGGCTCCAGGAGTCGTCGCCACCAATCCCCATATGGAAACCGTCGATATTCAGCCATGTGCCTTCTTCCGCGTGCAGCAGATGGCGATGGCTGGTTTCCATCAGTTGCTGTTGACTGTAGCGGCTGATGTTGAACTGGAAGTCGCCGCGCCACTGGTGTGGGCCATAATTCAATTCGCGCGTCCCGCAGCGCAGACCGTTTTCGCTCGGGAAGACGTACGGGGTATACATGTCTGACAATGGCAGATCCCAGCGGTCAAAACAGGCCGCAGTAAGGCGGTCGGGATAGTTTTCTTGCGGCCCTAATCCGAGCCAGTTTACCCGCTCTGCTACCTGCGCCAGCTGGCAGGTCAGGCCAATCCGCGCCGGATGTGGCGTATTGCTCGCCACTTCAACATCAACGGTAATCGCCATTTGACCACTTCCATCAATCCGGTAGGTTTTCCGGCTGATAAATAAGGTTTTCCCCTGATGCTGCCACGCGTGGACCGTGGTAATCAGCACCGCGTCGGCAAGCGTATCTGCCGTGCACTGCAACAACGCTGCTTCGGCCTGGTAATGGCCCGCCGCCTTCCAGCGTTCGACCCAGGCGTTAGGGTCAATGCGGGTCGCTTCACTTACGCCAATGTCGTTATCCAGCGGTGCGCGGGTGAACTGATCGCGCAGCGGCGTCAGCAGTTGTTTTTTATCGCCAATCCACATCTGTGAAAGAAAGCCTGACTGGCGGTTAAATTGCCAACGCTTATTATCCAGCTCGATGCAAAAATCCGTTTCGCTGGTGGTCAGTTGCGGGATGGCGTGGGGCGCGGAGGGGAGTGTCACGCTGAGGTTTTCCGCCAGACGCCACTGCTGCCAGGCGCTGATGTGTCCGGCTGCTGACCATGTGGTCGCGTTCGGTTGCACTACGTGAACCGTTAGCCAGAGTTGTCCGGCGCTCTCCGGCTGCGGTAGTTCAGGCAGTTCAATCAACTGTTTACCTTGTGGAGCGACATCCAGAGGCACTTCACCGCTTGCCAGCGGCTTGCCATCCAGCGCCACCATCCAGTGCAGGAGCTCGTTATCGCTATGACGGAACAGGTATTCGCTGGTCACTTCGATGGTTCGCCCGGATAAACTGAACTGGAAAAACTGCTGCTGGTGTTTTGCTTCCGTCAGCGCCGGATGCGGCGTGCGGTCTGCAAAGACCAGACCGTTCATGCAGAACTGGCGATCATTCGGCGTATCGCCAAAATCACCGCCGTAAGCCGACCACGGATTGCCATTTTCATCATATTTAATCAGCGACTGATCCACCCAGTCCCAGACGAAGCCGCCCTGTAAACGGGGGTACTGACGAAACGCCTGCCAGTATTTAGCGAAGCCGCCAAGACTGTTACCCATCGCGTGGGCGTATTCGCAAAGGATCAGCGGGCGCGTCTCTCCAGGCAACGAAAGCCATTTTTTGATGGACCATTTCGGCACAGCCGGGAAGGGCTGGTCTTCATCCACGCGCGCGTACATCGGGCAAATAATATCGGTTGCGAAGGTGTCGGCTCCGCCGCCTTCATACTGTACCGGGCGGGAAGGATCGACAGATTTGATCCAGCGATAGAGTGCGTCGTGATTAGCGCCGTGGCCTGATTCATTCCCCAGCGACCAGATGATCACACTCGGGTGATTACGATCGCGCTGCACCATTCGCGTTACGCGTTCGCTCATCGCGGGTAGCCAGCGCGGATCATCGGTCAGACGATTCATTGGCACCATGCCGTGGGTTTCAATGTTGGCTTCATCCACCACATACAGGCCGTAGTGGTCGCACAGCGTGTACCACAGCGGATGGTTCGGATAATGCGAACAGCGCACGGCGTTAAAGTTGTTCTGCTTCATCAGCAGGATATCCTGCACCATCGTCTGCTCATCCATGACCTGACCATGCAGAGGATGATGCTCGTGACGGTTAACGCCGCGAATCAGCAACGGCTTGCCGTTCAGCAGCAGCAGACCATTTTCAATCCGCACCTCGCGGAAACCGACATCGCAGGCTTCTGCTTCAATCAGCGTGCCGTCGGCGGTGTGCAGTTCAACCACCGCACGATAGAGATTCGGGATTTCGGCGCTCCACAGTTTCGGGTTTTCGACGTTCAGACGTAGGGTGACGTGATCGGCATAACCACCACGCTCATCGATAATTTCACCGCCGAAAGGCGCGGTGCCGCTGGCGACCTGCGTTTCACCCTGCCACAAAGAAACCGTCACCCGCAGCTCATCGCGCAGCTCGCCGTACATCTGAACGTCTGCCTCCAGTACAGCGCGGCTGAAATCATCATTAAAGTGAGTGGCTACATGGAAATCGCTGATTTGCGTGCTCGGTTTATGCAGCAACGAGACGTCACGGAAAATGCCGCTCATCCGCCACATATCCTGATCTTCCAGATAACTGCCGTCACTCCAGCGCAGCACCATCACCGCGAGGCGGTTTTCTCCGGCGTGTAAAAATGCGCTCAGGTCAAATTCAGACGGCAAACGACTGTCCTGTCCGTAACCGACCCAGCGCCCGTTGCACCACAAATGAAACGCCGAGTTAACACCATCAAAAATAATTCGCGTCTGGCCTTCCTGTAGCCAGCTTTCATCAACATTAAATGTGAGCGAGTAACAACCCGTCGGATTCTCCGTGGGAACATACGGCGGATTGACCGCAATGGGATAGGTCACGTTGGTGTAGATAGGCGCATCGTAACCGTGCATCTGCCAGTTTGAGGGGACGATGACAGTATCGGCGTCAGGAAGATCGCGCTCCAGCCAGCTTTCTGGTACCGCTTCTGGTGCCGGAAACCAGGCAAAGCGCCATTCACCATTCAGGCTGCGCGACTCTTGGGAAGGGCGATCGGTGCGAGCCTCTTCGCTATTACGCCAGCTGGCGAAAGGGGGATGTGCCGCAAGGCGATTAAGTTGGGTAACGCCAGGGTTTTCCCAGTCACGACGTTGTAATACGACGGCCAGTGAATCCGTAATCATTGTCATAGTTGTATCCTGCGTGAATTGTTATCCGCTCACATTTTCGCATAACATACGAGCCGGACACATAGAGTGTAAAGCCTGGGGTGCCTAATGAGTGAGCTGACTCACATTAATTGCGTTGCGCTCACTGCCCGCTTTCAAGTCGGGAAACTTGTCGTGCCAGCTGCATTAAGGAATCTGCCAACGTGCGGGGAGAGGTGGTTTGCGTATTGGGCGCCAGGGTGGTTTTTCTTTTCACCAGTGAGACGGGCAACAGCTGATTGCTCTTCACCGCCTGGCCCTGAGAGAGTTTCAGCAAGCGGTCCACGCTGGTTTGCCCCAGCAGGCGAAAATCCTGTTTGATGGTGGTTAACGGCGGGATATAACACGAGCTGTCTTCGGTATCGTCGTATCCCACTACCGAGATATCCGCACCAACGCGCAACCCGGACTCGGTAATGGCGCGCATTGCGCCCAGCGCCATCTGATCGTTGGCAACCAGCATCGCAGTGGGAACGATGCCCTCATTTAGCATTTGCATGGTTTGTTGAAAACCGGACATGGCACTCCAGTCGCCTTCCCGTTCCGCTATCGGATGAATTTGATTGCGAGTGAGATATTTATGCCAGCCCGCCAGACGCAGACGCGCCGAGACAGAACTTAATGGGCCCGCTAACAGCGCGATTTGCTGGTGACCCAATGCGACCAGATGCTCCACGCCCAGTCGCGTACCGTCTTCATGGGAGAAAATAATACTGTTGATGGGAGTCTGGTCAGAGACATCAAGAAATAACGCCGGAACATTAGCGCAGGCAGCTTCCACAGCAATGGCATCCTGGTCATCCAGCGGATAGTTAATGATCAGCCCACTGACGCGTTGCGCGAGAAGATTGTGCACCGCCGCTTTACAGGCTTCGACGCCGCTTCGTTCTACCATCGACACCACCACGCTGGCACCCAGTTGATCGGCGCGAGATTTAATCGCCGCGACAATTTGCGACGGCGCGTGCAGGGCCAGACTGGAGGTAGCAACGCCAATCAGCAACGACTGTTTCCCCGCCAGTTGTTGTGCCACGCGGTTGGGAATGTAGTTCAGCTGCGCCATCGCCGCTTCCACCTTTTCCCGCGTTTTCGCAGAGACGTGGCTGGCCTGGTTCACCACGCGGGAAACGGTCTGATAAGAGACACCGGCATACTCTGCGACATCGTATAGCGTTACTGGTTTCACATTTACCACCCTGAATTGACTCTCTTCGGGTGCTATCATGCCATACCACGAAATGTTTTGCGCCATTCGGAGGGGGCACGCCGAAGTGAGATTCAAAATGCCGACGTCAGTTCACAGGTGGGTAATGATACCAACGTGTTGATTTCGTATTTTCACTGACACCAGGATCATCCTGATGTTACAAGGATTGAATGACTACAGATTAAAATAGTCATCAACAGGTTGACAGCATTACCCAGCGCCCGCTTTCCGCGTATTTTTCGATTTGCACTGCCGGGGGCACTGGCGGGTATCGCGTTCCGCACACTTTTACATTTATTTATCTGGTGACTGACCTTTTTAAGGAGACAGAATGAAAGCCGTTGGTTTCTGGCAACCCGGGAAAGTACATCCGTTATTGAAGATTTGTCGCTTCCCCACCCATCCATGCCCAAGGGGCGTGATCTTTTGATCAGAGTCAGGGCGGTCGCGGTTAACCCACGGGACCTGAAAAGCCGGCGAAACATCAGTCCCTCTGCAGGCAATCCGGTAGTTATGGGATACGACGCTTCCGGTGTTGTTGAAGCAACCGGACCAGAGGTGACGCTGTTCAGGCCAGGTGACCACGTTTTCTATGCCGGTGTGCTCGATCGCCAGGGAGCCAACGCAGAGTTTCAGCTGGTTGACGAACGCATTACGGGGATAAAGCCGGCAGCACTAAGTTTTGAAGCTGCAGCGTCGGTTCCTCTGACCGGTCTGACAGCCTGGGAAATGTTATTTGATCGTCTGCAGTTGTCAGTGAACGGAGATGCTGATCAGACCCTGTTGATGCTTGGCGGTGCGGGCGGAGTCCCTTGTATGGCTATACAGCTTGCCCGCACTCTGAGTCGGGTGAACATCATCGGGACTGCCTCCCGGCAGGAGAGTGTCAGAGCGGTTCGCGGGTTTGGTGCGCATTATGTCCTGGATCATTCATGTGCGCTTGCGCCACAGGTTGCCAGCCTTGCTGGACTCCCTCCCATTACCCGGATTTTCTCAACGTACACCACGCCATCTGCCTGGGAAAATATGGCCGAAATTATTGCCCCACAAGGCCGTATCGGACTCATCGACGACCCTGAACCACTGGATCTGTGTTTGATCAAATTTAAGAGCGTTTCTGTTCACTGGGAGGCAATGTTTACCCGCCCCATGCATGCTACTGCGGACATGTCTAAACAGCATGATATTCTTAACAAACTCTCATGCATGCTGGATTCCGGTAAGCTCAAACCTCCGTTGCTGGCAGAGTATGGCAGGCTGAATGCTAAAGCACTTCGCCGGGCTCATGAGGACATGGAAAATAAAAATGTGAACGGGAAAATTGTTTTTTCAGGGTTCTGATGAACAGGCCTGTCAGAGTAAAAAAAGATTCGGGTTCAGCACAATGCTGAATTCTGTCTGGCTATAGAGTAAGAATCGTACCGGAATTGAGCATTTACCCTCAGTACCTGCGGATGAAAAAGCAGTCTGCCCTGACATACTGAACAATCCCTTCTCATAAGATGCCTCTCTTTTGCTGTTTAAAGAGCTGAGCAGTCCGGGCGGAGACTGACCTCGTTCCGCTTTCCAAGCGACCCCCTTGTTGAAAGTGCGACAAAAGAGATAGGGCGAATGACTATACTTCGCTCATAGCTGCCCGCCATGCCAGCTCAAAAAACAGGCTTAACGTAGGATATTTAATGAGATGGTCACTCCCTCCTTCCCGGTATTATGCTGAGGACAGGCTTTCATTCGGAGAACTATCATGGAAAACATTGCGCTCATTGGTATCGATCTGGGTAAAAACTCTTTCCATATTCATTGCCAGGATCGTCGCGGGAAGGCTGTTTACCGTAAAAAATTTACCCGGCCAAAGTTGATCGAATTTTTGGCGACATGCCCCGCTACAACCATCGCAATGGAAGCCTGTGGCGGTTCTCACTTTATGGCACGCAAGTTGGAAGAGTTGGGGCATTCCCCAAAGCTGATATCACCACAATTTGTCCGCCCGTTCGTTAAAAGCAATAAAAACGACTTTGTCGACGCCGAAGCTATTTGTGAAGCTGCATCGCGTCCGTCTATGCGTTTTGTGCAGCCCAGAACGGAATCTCAGCAGGCAATGCGGGCTCTGCATCGTGTCCGTGAATCCCTGGTTCAGGATAAGGTAAAAACAACCAATCAAATGCATGCTTTTCTGCTGGAATTTGGCATTAGCGTTCCCCGAGGAGCTGCCGTTATTAGCCGACTGAGTACCATTCTTGAGGATAATAGTTTGCCTCTTTACCTCAGCCAGTTATTGCTGAAATTACAACAGCATTATCACTATCTTGTTGAGCAGATTAAAGATTTGGAATCCCAGTTGAAACGAAAGTTGGACGAAGATGAGGTTGGACAGCGCTTGCTGAGCATTCCCTGCGTCGGAACACTGACAGCGAGTACTATTTCAACTGAGATTGGCGACGGGAAGCAGTACGCCAGCAGCCGTGACTTTGCGGCGGCAACAGGGCTTGTACCTCGGCAGTACAGCACGGGAGGTAGGACGACATTGCTGGGAATTAGTAAGCGAGGTAATAAAAAGATCCGAACTTTGTTGGTTCAATGTGCCAGGGTATTCATACAAAAACTGGAACACCAGTCTGGCAAATTGGCCGATTGGGTCAGGGATTTACTGTGCCGGAAAAGCAACTTTGTCGTCACTTGTGCTCTGGCAAACAAGCTGGCCAGAATAGCCTGGGCCCTAACGGCACGACAGCAAACTTATGTAGCATAACGGCAGAAATACACCGGTTTAAAGAATTACTGATCTGGTTTTGCGAATACTGATATTGATGATACTAACGGCCCACCGGCCTGTTGAGGAACCTGTAAAACGGAAAGGCTCATTGAAGCCGTATATTTTCTGGAGGTTCATCAGGCGCGGAACTCATCAAGGCGCGGGAATAAAATCCCATTCAGACGCCGGATAGATTCAAGCAAGCCAACTTGTCGTCAAAATCGGTGTTGCAAAAACGGGAGTGACCATAGATTCCGTTTGCCAAGCGGCCCCCATATTGAATGGCTGACGGTACTGGATTTCGATGAGATAAAAATAGACCGTATTTTTATTGCCAATATTGATGACCCGGTGAAGCGAGCGCTACTTGTTTCTGTGGTGAAAGGGTTACGTGGTACTGGCAAACCACTGGTGTTTGAAGGGGTGGAAACGCCAGGACAGTTTGAATTCGTCCGTTCTCTTGGCCCCGGTTACCTAGTTCAGGGCTGGTATACCGGAAAACCCGAAACAATATCTGCGATGAATATTCAGGGTTAAAACGATACGGGGCCCGGCCCGTATCGGCAACCCGACCCGTCAGCGTATCGCTTTCTGTCTGAAGCCGGTTCAGGTCGGCTTCTATCTGCGCGATGCGGCGGGAGATTTATTCAGAACGACTGCCGAAGTTCATCCGGCGAATCTTATCCAGCTGCGCCTGCAGATGGTCTATTTCGCGCTCCCGGTCGGCCTGCTTTTCCAGCAGGGCGCGGTTCAGCGCTTCCTGTTCGGACAGGCGCTGTTTCAGCAGAAGGATGTCGTCAGGGGGAGGTGTTGTTCATAAGCCCGCATTTTACCAGGCTTATTCAACGACAACCAGGATAAAGAGGCCTACAACATGGTCAGGGACGTAAGCAGTCTTTTAGGCTGCCGCCAGTCGATGCCTTCCAGAAGCATTGCCAGCTGCGCCGGGGTCAGGAACACTTTGCCATCGCGGGCAGAGGGCCAGGCGAAGCGGCCGCGTTCCAGCCGTTTGGTCAGCAGGCACAGCCCGTCGCCGGTGGACCACAGCAGTTTGACCTTACTGCCGCTGCGGCCCCGGAAGATGAAGACATGGCCGGATATCGGGTCATCTTTCAGCATCGTCTGCACCTTTGCGGCGAGACCATTGAAGCCGTTGCGCATGTCGGTGATACCGGCAACCAGCCAGATTTTGGTGCCTGTTGGCAGGTGGTTATCACTTCCTTTATCTGTCCTGTGATGATCCTTATGACTTCGCCAGACTACTTCACCACACACATGGGTCTGCCAGATACCGGTTCGGGATGGATTTCCGCTTCTACGCTGAACACCGTCTTTAGAAGCTCTGGTTTCATCACTGCTTCCGGAGCACCTTGCGCCATCACGCGACCGCTTGCCAGTACCACCAGATGATCGCAATAGCGGCTGGCCTGATTCAGATCGTGGAGTACCGTCACTACGGTTTTCCCCTGCCTTTTGAGTTCAACCATCAGGCGCATCAGTTCAACCTGATGATTGATATCGAGGTAGGTCGTAGGCTCATCAAGAAGAATGAGTGGGGTATCCTGTGCCAGCACCATCGCCAGAAACGCACGCTGGCGCTGGCCGCCGGAAAGCTGGGTTAACCTGCGGTCAGCCAGATTGCGCGTCCGGGTCTGACTCATTGCCACGTTGACCCGCTCGTTGTCTTCCGCGGAGAGTCGCCCCCACAACGACAGCCACGGGCTGCGGCCGTAGGAAACCAGTTCCCGTACAGTGATCCCCTCGGGGGATAAATGGTGTTGCGGCAGTAAAGCCAGGCGGCGAGCCAGCTGGCGGGCGGAAAAACCGGCTATGGGTTTTTCATCAAGCAATATCTCGCCAGAGTCTGGTGTTAACAGGCGAGAAAAACAGTTCAACAGCGTCGATTTCCCGCAACCGTTAGGGCCGAGCAGGGCCGTGATTTTTCCGGCAGGCAGGGCGAGAGAAAGTCCATCCAGCACGGTTTGTGCGCCATAGCTGACGGTCAGATTTTCAGTACGTAATCTCATTTATCGCATTCTCACAAGCAGCCAGACAAACCACGGTGCGCCGATAATGGCGGTCAGCACGCCTGCCGGAAGCTCCAGCGGCGGATGAATGATTCGTGCCAGCAGATCGGCAATGACCAGCAACAACGCGCCCGTCAGGGCCGAAACGGGCATCAGCCAGCGGTGACGCCCGCCGGCGATCCTGCGCACCATGTGCGGCACGACGAGACCAATAAAACTTATCGGGCCACAGACGGCCACGCCGGTTGCTGTCATCGCGACAGCCAGCATCAGCCCCTGGAACCGGGTGCGCTGAACCGACACGCCGAGCGTGGCTGCTCGTGCATCGCCCAGCGCCAGCAGGTCGAGATCGCGACAAAAGCGCAGGCTCAGCGGCAAAAACAGAATGAGCAACGGCACGGCAATCTTCACAAAGTGCCAGTCGCGCCCCCATAAGCTACCCGTCAGCCACAGCAGGGCACTGTTTACATCCTGCGGGTGCAGGAGCATCAGGTAATCCGTCAGGCTCGCCCAGCAGGCGGAAAGCGCCACGCCGGTGAGCGCCAGCTTCATCGGCTGGTGGGTCTTTGCCAGCATCTTCAGCAAGATCAACCCCGCCATACCGCCCGCAAAGGCCAGCAGCGGCAGCACCATCACGGATAGTGATGGCATAAGAAGCAGTGCTCCCACAGAGGCAAGGCTGGCGGCATGGTTAATGCCGAGAATATCCGGTGATGCTAGCGGGTTACGCACAATCCCCTGTACCAGCACGCCCGCCACGGCGAGGGCTGCACCGACAAACAGTGCCAGCAGCAAGCGCGGCAGTCGGTACTCCATCAATACATAATAATGCTCGCGTCCGTCCTGCCAGTCGGTCAGCAGCGCGCGCCACGGCACGGGGATCACCCCCATATGGAGTGATAACAGCGCACAACCTGCCAGGGCAAGGGTGATGAAAATGACCAGCGCAATTTTCATCCTCGCCTCCTCACCAGCCAGACAAAGCAAGGACTGCCAATCAGCGCCAGCACTGCGCCTGCGGGCAGATCGCCGGGGAAGGCCAGCGCGCGTGCGAGTACATCTGCCATCAGCATCAGCGTGGCCCCCAGCAGCATGCTCACCGGCAGTACGTTGCGCTGATCGAAGCCTGCCCAGAAGCGCGCCAGATGTGGCACCAGCAGGCCGATAAACGCCACCGGACCTGCCACACTGACGCACGCGCCAACCAGAAGCAGCACTAACATATTGATGATCAAACGTAGTCTCGGCAGGTTCACTCCCAGCGTATGGGCGGTACTGTCGCTGACGTTGAGCAGGTTCAGTTGATTCGCCAGCAGCAACACGACAGGGACTGCAGTGACCACCACCGGCAAGAGCTGCCAGACATCCTGCCAGTGGGCGTGGGACACTCCGCCTGCCAGCCAGTAAAAGATGCCGTAAGCATGATCTTCGGCCAGCAGCAGGGTGATGCGGGTCAGGGCCATACAAAAGGCCGACAGCGCGATACCCGCGAGGATCAGTTTGTTTCTGTCCTGGGTATGACGAAACCCGCCTCCTGCGGTCATGACCAGCAGCCAGCTCACGCCGCCCCCGCATGCCGCGATGAACGACAGGGAATAGCCTGCAACCGGCGTCGGACTCAGCGCGCTGGTAAGCGCCATAGCCAGCGCCGCGCCGCTGTTAATGCCGAGCAGTGAAGGAGAGGCCATTGGGTTGTGGGTCAGGGTTTGCAGCAGCGTGCCCGCGAGCGCCAGGCTTGCGCCGATCAGAACGGCGACCAGGCTTCGCGGCAAACGAAGGTTTTGCACCAGCGCTTCTGGTAGCGTTGGCGTGTGTCCAGGCAGCAGGGCGCGGATTGCGTCTGCTCCGGAAACAGGAATGGCCGAGTAGCAAAACAGACTCAGCCAGAAAATAATAATAAGTACTGCAACGGGAAGCCCCCACAGCAGCACCGGGTGTTTTAGCGCGGTCATTTCACATCGGTAAGCGGCTGATGGTGGAAGATTTTTACCGTGTCAGCGGCAATACGCTCTGCGGCAAAAATACCGCGCATCCGCGCCCAGGCGTTACTGTCGACTGAAGCAACCTGCTGCTTCTGCGCGGCGGTTAATATCTGCCAGAGCGGATCTTGTTGCCAGCGTTTAACAATGCTCTCTTCGCGATAGTGGGCAACCAGCAGCCAGGCAGGATTGACCGCCAGCAGTTGCTCCAGGCCGATGGACGGCATGGACGCGCCCGCCATCGCAGCGGGAACGTTCAGCCCCAGAGAAGCCAGCACGCTGCCGGTCCAGGTCTCCTGGGTATGCAGGTTGAATAGCTGTTCGCGTGATGTGCCAAAGGCCACGCGTGTCCCTGTGGGAAGCTGGCTGGACCACTGCGCCATCTTCTCTTTATGTTGTTCCAGACGCGCCTGCATCTCTCGTTTTTTACCTACCACTTCGCCGATGATAGCCGCTGAGTGCAAATTTTCAGCGTAGGTTTCGTTGCGGGACTTAAGCAGCAGTACCGGCGCGATTTGCTGCAAGGCAGTGTAAATCCCCGCATGGCGACTGCTGTCGGCAATGATCAGGTCTGGTTTCAGGGCAGCAATGGCTTCCAGGCTCGGCTGCGCGCGCGTTCCGACGGACTGCCACGGTTTCAGGTGCGCACGCACTTCGGGCAGGATGCGTTTTGCATCGTTATCGTCGGCAATACCGATCGGGCTGACGTCCACGGCGGCCAGCGCATCGGCGAACGAGAGTTCCAGCACCACAATCCGTTGTGGCGTTTTATCGAGTGTAAACGTGCCGTGTTCGTCCTGAACCGTGGCGGCAAAGGCGTGGCCGATCACCAGCAGCAGGCCTGCAAAAAGAAAACGGATAAATGCCAACATAGTCACATTCCAGCTAAAAGCCCGGCAAGCCGGGCGTTAACACATCAGAACTTCAACGACCCCTGCATATACAGCGTGCGCGGCTGGCCTGCGTAGATGCCTTTGTTGTTGTCGTCATAAGAGCGGATGAAGTAGTCCTGGTCGAAGATGTTTTTCACACCGAACGCCAGGTTCAGATCTGCCATCTGCGGGCCAAAGTCATACGCCACGCGTGCGCCCCAGAGCATGAAGCCGGGAATGCGGCCGGTACTGCCGTCGGCGCTCTCTTTCACCGTATTGGCGTTATCCGCAAACTGGCTGGACTGGAAATCGCTGTTCAGATTGAACGTCCAGTTGCCCGGCTTGTAGTCCACGCCCAGCGTGCCTTTATGTTTCGGGGAGAATGGCACCTGATTGCCATAGGTGTCGCCTTTCTCGCGGATTTCCGCGTTCACATACGCATAGCTGGCGTAGACGGAAACGTTATCAAGCGTTGGCGTTAGCGTACCCAGGTCGTAACGTGCCTGCGTTTCCAGCCCGGTATGGCGCGTTTTGCCACGTGCAGTGACGGTGTCGTTGGTCTGGTTGGAGTCGTACTGATTGTTAAAGTTAATCAGGAACAGCCCCATTTCCGCCGTCAGCGCGCCGTCATCGTAGCGGGTACCGAGTTCCCAGGTTCGCGCTTTTTCCGGTTCCACATTGCCGCTTTGCACAGCCTTGCCAATCTGGCTGTACTGTACGGTGCCGAACGAGCCTTCAGTGTTTGCATAAAGATTCCAGCTATCAGTCAGGTGATAGAGCACGTTCAACGCCGGAAGCGGTGCGTTATAGCTCACCTCTTCGTGCGTGCCTTTGATGGCGTTGTTCTGGTATGACTCGATATGTTCGAAACGCATACCCGGCGTGATGGTCCAGTTGCCGATGTCGATTTTGTCATCCAGATACCAGGCGTGCGCCTCGGTGCCGGAACGCGTGTCGCGGTCGTAAGGGCTTGAGCCGGACGGCAACTGCCCGCTGCTGGTGGCGGTGTAGTAACGCATTTCATGCGTTGATTCATTCACATAGCGATAGCCCACGCCCACTTCGTGCGCGGAAGGGCCGATCATAAAGCTCTGGCTGTAGCGTGGCTCAATACCGCGCACCCAGTAGATACGCGGCGAGAGGGTGATGCGTTTGCCTTGCTCCAGGTAGCCGCTGCGCAGGGTTTGGGTGTAGAACCCCTGAATGTTGAATTTATGCTGGCTGTCCGGCTGGAACTGGTAGCCCAGGCTCGCCAGCTTGCGACGGCCCCAGAAGCGGTCATACGGGCGGGTGGATTGCCAGCGATCGGCGTCGTAATCCGCGCGGGACAGGCCGCCGGGCATGTCGGCTTCACCATCGTAATATTGCAGCAGGCTGTTGAAGGTGTGCACCTCATTCGGCGCATATTTGCTTTTCAGCATCAGGTCGTCGATGCGGGTGGCGCTGTGCTCGCGCCAGTCACTGCCGCGCGTGCCGGAGTAGAGCAGCGCGGTGCCAAAACCGTTGTCCGCTGTGCCGCCCACCATCAGGTTGTGCGTCTCTTTCGGGTTGTTTTGTGAAGAGGTTGGGCTGAGCTGACCTTCCACCCCCGCCTCGATACCAAAGTCCTGCGGAATGGCGCGGGTAACAAAGTTCACCACGCCGCCCACGCTCTGCGGTCCGTAACGCACCGCACCACCACCGCGCACCACGTCAATGGCATCCATGTTGCCGAGCGAAACGGGAGCCAGTGAAAGCTGCGGCTGACCGTAAGGGGCAAAGGGGACGGGGATGCCGTCCATCAGGACGGTCGAGCGGCTGGCGAGGCGTGGGTTCAGGCCCCGGATGCCAAAGTTCATCGCCAGGTCGTGGCTGCCGGTGCCGTTGTTTTCCGGCGCGCTGACGCCAGGGATGCGGTTAAGCACCTCACGCATGGTGGTTGCGCCGGTTTTGGCGAAATCCTCACGGCGGATCACGTCACGCGCGCCAGCATGTTCAAATACGTCGTTTTCACGCGCATCGCCCAGCCAGTCGCCGACCACGGTCAGGGCATCTTCTTTTGGCGCGGGCGCGGTCTCCAGCGTCCAGCTGTTATTTCTCAGCGGTTTTACCTGCAGTCCGCTGCCGTCCAGCAGTTGTTGCAGGCCGCTCTCGACGTCGTAATCTCCGTGCAGGCCGTTGCTCTGCTTGCCGCGCGTCAGGCTGGCGTCAACCGAGAGGGTAATTCCGCTGTGTGCGGCATACTGATTGAGCGCTTTGTCGAGCGATCCCGGTGCGATATCAACCTGTGCAGCAAAAGCGGAAAACGAGAGACCGGCCAGCGGCAGCAGGCTCAGGCGAAT
This sequence comes from Enterobacter sp. BIDMC 27, assembly GCF_000534415.1. Lineage (NCBI taxonomy): Bacteria > Pseudomonadati > Pseudomonadota > Gammaproteobacteria > Enterobacterales > Enterobacteriaceae > Enterobacter > Enterobacter sp. BIDMC 27. The sequence goes on along the minus strand of NZ_KI973178.1, from coordinate 2,648 downwards.
GGCGTTAACCAAAGGTGTTGTTTTACGAAAAACGCGTAACGGCGTCATACCTTCTCCATCATCATTTTTGTTGTGTTCAGCTATGAGTCGAACGAGAAGGGTAAAAAGGACAATCGAAATGAGAATTATTTTTCTTACAGCGGTGAAATGTTTATCCAGTACCGCGTAATAGACTGAATTTTAACGGGAAGCGTTTGAGCGATAACGTTCAGGATCGCATCGGTATTTTTCAGCGGGAACGTCCCGCTCAGGCGCAGCCCGGCAACGGCGGGATCGCAGCGCAGCACGCCGTTGCGGTAACGGCTTAGCGTGGCTATCACCTCACCCAGCGGTTTATCGCTGAAGCTCAGGATGCCCTTCGTCCAGCTTGTACTCTCGTCATCCAGCGGTTTCACTGCGCCAAACTCAGAGGCGCTGAACTGCAGGCTTTCACCAGCGTTCACGATGCGTTTTTGCGCGGGGGCACTGGCGAGAAGCACTTCCACGGCGTGCTGCTGCACGTCAAGCTGCGTGAAATTATCCTGCTGGCGGACGGTAAATTCTGTCCCTAAAGCGGTGAGTTGGCCCTGACGGGTCAGGACGCGGAAGGGGCGTTGCTGCGCATCTTTCGCGGTAGTAATGGCGATTTCACCGTACCAGAGCCGGACGGTGCGCTGATGCGCATCAAAACGCACATCCGCCGCGCTTTGGGTATTCAGCGTGAGCAGGGAGTCATCTTCCAGTTGCTGACGGCTGACTGCGCCTTTGGCGGTGCGGTAATCTGCCCGCAGACCTTCGCCGGTTTCCGACTGCCAGAGTTGCCAGCCTCCGCCAGCGCCGAGCAACAGCAGTAATCCTTTCATCACGTGACGGCGGGTGAGGCGGGTATCGTGCAGCGCCCGGCTGGCAACGTCGCCAGGCACACCGCCAAGCTGGTTGCGCAGGTTTTCAACCTGCTGCCAGGCCCACTGGTTATCCTGATCCTGTTCATACCACTGTTGCCAGCGCGCTTCCTGTTGTGGGCTGACGCGCTCGCCGCTTAGCACGGCATACCAGTGGGAAGCTGAACGCAGCGCCTGACGGCGGGAATCGGTTAACGAAGGATTCATAACCCATGCTCCAGACGAAACAGCAGGCAGTGCTCGACGGCTTTCGCCACGTATTTTTTCACGGAGCTGACGGAAACACCGAGTTTGTGCGCAATCTCGCTGTATGTCAGGCCATCCAGTTGCGAAAGCAGAAACGCTTCACGTGTTTTTCCGTTTAGCCCGTCCAGCATGCTGTCGACGAGTTGTAGGGTCTCGAGCTGGCTTTCGCGTTCCTCAGGTGAAGGCGCTACCCCCTCCGGCATAAGCGCCAGCATCTCCAGATACGCTTTTTCCAGCGCGTTTCGGCGAAACAGGTCCACCATCACGCGTTTGGCGATAGTGCACAGGAAAGAGCGAGGATCGCGGATCGTCGAGAGCGTTTCGCTGCTCATTACCCGCAAAAAAGTGTCCTGGGCAATGTCATCTGCATCAAAGGCAGACTGGAGTTTGCGCGTCAGCCAACTTTTCAACCAGCCGTGATGGGTGCCATAAAGCGACTCGAACGTTAAGGAAGCTGTGGAAGTGGCACGGTCAGACATGCGGAGTGCATCAAAAGTTAATTATCACGTAGCCATATTAATATGAGAATGGTTATCATTACAATTGGAAATAAAATTGTTTCCAATAAACATTTTTAACATGTTGTTTTTCTAAGTGTTATAAGGTAGGTATAAAATGGGATGGATCCTCTGCTTCTGGCATCTGTCGGTCAGAATGACATCATGATGTGGTCTGCTATTATTGACATCCTCCCCGCCCTTTAGGGCGGGGAGGATGTCAACTATGAGTGTTGCCTGAAATGTCGCCAGCCCCCGGTACAGCAGAAGTATCTCGGGCTTTCTGCGTTTGCTCCTGGTGGGTATGGCCCCCGCAAGCGGGGGTTATTGCTAACTGGGTAATGACTCAAAATTATTGATAGTGTTTTATGTTCAGATAATGCCCGATGACTTTGTCATGCAGCTCCACCGATTTTGTGAGCGACAGCGACTTCCGTCCCAGCCGTGCCAGGTGCTGCCTCAGATTCAGGTTATGCCGCTCAATTCGCTGCGTATATCGCTTGCTGATTACGTGCAGCTTTCCCTTCAGGCGGGATTCATACAGCGGCCAGCCATCCGTCATCCATATCACCACGTCAAAGGGTGACAGCAGGCTCATAAGACGCCCCAGCGTCGCCATAGTGCGTTCACCGAATACGTGCGCAAACCGTCTTCCGGAGCCTGTCATACGCGTAAAACAGCCAGCGCTGGCGCGATTTAGCCCCGACGTATCCCCACTGTTCGTCCATTTCCGCGCAGACGATGACGTCACTGCCCGGCTGTATGCGCGAGGTTACCGACTGCGGCCTGAGTTTTTTAAGTGACGTAAAATCGTGTTGAGGCCAACGCCCATAATGCGGGCGGTTGCCCGGCATCCAACGCCATTCATGGCCATATCAATGATTTTCTGGTGCGTACCGGGTTGAGAAGCGGTGTAAGTGAACTGCAGTTGCCATGTTTTACGGCAGTGAGAGCAGAGATAGCGCTGATGTCCGGCGGTGCTTTTGCCGTTACGCACCACCCCGTCAGTAGCTGAACAGGAGGG